>NZ_JBRKQA010000001.1:0-3226776 GCF_053005225.1 Roseibium sp. RP-7 | reverse complement strand
GCATGTCCCTCAAGCTCAGGTCGAGACCTGTGACAACATCGAATCCGAGGTCCGTCAGCTTGTCCGACATGCCCTTGGCATCATTGTAGGGGTTCTTCAGCTCCGCGACATTCGCGTAGCCGGAATTCCCTATTACGAGAGCTACCCTTCGTTCGGCATGTGCGGAAGTAAAAGACAGCAATAAAAGAAAAAAGAAACAAAAAAAATGTTTCACGGCCATTCTCCATGAATAGGCCGGATGCTATGCGCGCTTGAAACCTGAGTCAATCAACTCTTTGACGTTGCGGCATAAACCTTGTTGGCAATTGGTCTACTGGTCCGTCAGACGTCATCAGGTTTCGGCGGAAATTGCGCCAGATATTCTTCCGTCACGCCTTGCAGGGTTTTCAGAAGTTCGACGCCGGTCTTGTTCGCTTCGTCTTTTGCACCTTCGGCGACCATTGCGCGAATGGCTTCGACGTAGCGTTCGACGAGGGACAGGGGCAACTTGTCGGGAGACGGCACGGTTTCAATCAGGTGACAGAAGCTGGCGGCGACTTCGCCAACCAATGGAAAACCAAGTGTCAGGGCCTGTCCCTTGATGTTGTGTGCAGCCTGAAACAGTGCGGCGAGGGTGTCGTCGTTCAATCCCTGTGCGCGAACAGCTTCCCAAGCGTGAAGCAGGGTGGCGCTCTCGTTGTTCATCCAGGTTCCGAAATGGGAGGACAAGCGTTCGAGTGCTGCTTCAGCCGCCTTGACCGGATCGAATTTCTTGGCCTCGCGGGGTGTCAGTTCCCGCACCTTGCTGCGCAGGTCCGATGGCGGGGACAAGATTTCATATTCCTGGTCCTTGGCAGTGTCGGCCATGACGGCAAATGTCCTCGTTATCCTCGCTCGGTCCTGACTTCATAACACCTCGATGGCAAAGCCTTCGGGCATTCGGCCGGAGCCTGTGGCTGGCAGTATCGGCAATCATACTTAACAGGGTGTTTCCGCCAGGATGTTTCGAAACTAATAGCGGAACATTTCAGTGAGGATGCGTTCGTCCCAACCGTGATCGGAATCAAACATGATCACGCCTTCCGCTTCGGCCGCCTCCCGGACTGCGACATGGGTAACGTGTCGGATTTCGGTGTGGTCGGCCGACGCGCTGACAGGGCGTTTGCCGGGATCCAGTATCTCGATATCGACCTTGGCGCCGTTCGGCAGGATCGCGCCGCGCCAACGCCGTGGCCGGAAGGCGCTGATGGGGGTCAGCGCGAGCAATTGTGCGGTGATTGGCAGGATCGGGCCATGCGCAGATAGATTGTAGGCAGTGCTGCCTGCCGGTGTCGCAACTATGATGCCATCGCACACAAGTTCTTCCAGCCGGACGCGTCCATCGACCGAGATGCGCAGCCGGGCGGCCTGCGATGTCTGGCGCAGGAGTGACACCTCGTTGATGGCAAGGGCGTGATGGATACCAGCGGACGTCGTTGCCGTCATTTCCAAAGGCCGGATCGTCGTAATGTCGGCCAACGCTAACCGGTCCTTCAGGTCGTTTTCCCGGTATTCGTTCATCAGGAAGCCGACCGAACCACGGTTCATGCCGTAGATCGGTTTGTTGCTGCCCATGTGCTTGTGAAGGGTTTGCAGCATCAGGCCATCGCCGCCGAGAGCCACGATGACATCGGCTTCAGCCACCGGAACATTGCCGTAGCGGGCGGACAGGTCTTCCTGAGCCTTGAGTGCTTCCTCCGTGTCGCTGGCGACAAAGGCGAGCTTGTCGGTGGAAACCGGCCGGAAGTGTTCGGCACTGGAAGGAGGCGCAGATTGGTACATGAGCCAAGGGGTCTTTGCGTCTGGCAGTCTGCCGGCCAAAAAGCTGCACGCGTTGTGAAGCTGCTCCGGGCCGAATTCAGGGAATAGCACCATAACCGGGCAACCGGCGTTGGTGCAGAGAAAATTTGTCTTTCGGTTCAGATTATGCCCGTCGGCTGGATTGTCGTCAGTTGTCCGTATCAAACGATGACCGGAGTGGCGGGGTTGCCGGAGCACTGTCACCGCTGCAGCTCGGATTGGCCAAAAGGTCCTGCCATTCCAGGAAAGGCACGATGGCTGAGCGAACAGCGTCGATCTTGGCCGACATGATGCCGGCAACACGGAGCCCGTTCGGCGTTTCCACCAGGAGCGGACCGCCCGATGCGCCGGCTTCCGATGCGCAATCCGTTACCCAGCTGTCCTCGGCGGTTCCCATGACCCTGCACGCAGGCACGACGGTTGGCAGAAACCGGCGGCTGCGGCGGTAGCCTGCGGATTGAAACCGTGTGTCCTTGGTCAGAACTGTTGCCTCATCCAGCGAAAGCACCGGAACGGGTGGTAATGTGCTGGGTTCCTTCAGCAAAATGATCCCGACATCCTTGTGTACCTCCCGCAACCTGGGATTCTGCCGTGGCTCGTATCCTGCAGCGGTGATGGTGCAGGCAGGTTCCAGGCGGGCGGAGTATTCGTCCCGCCGAACACCGGCCATGAACAGAAGGTCTTCGATCGGAAAGGGCTTGCGGGTCGTCTTGTTGAAGAGGCAATGGGCGGCTGTGAGCACGATATCGGGTGCAATCAAGGTGCCGGTACACATGGCAGTCGACCTGAAGCCGGCAACGTTTACCCGTCCAATGGACGGCCAGGGTGGATCGATCGAGTCGATGACCTTGAGCTCAACTGGGGCCGCGGACACATGCTGGTGCGAGAGCAGGGCGACGAGAGCCAGTCCCATGGTCCGGAGAACACTCCGTCCAATCCCGGTGAAAAGCTGATTTTTCCGCAAAGTCTGACGCATTCTTCAGAGCCCCTATGGAGGGTTCATTCTGTCGCTCGACGCTTAACGTCACGCTAAGCGGACCTGCGAAAGTACACGCTATTCCCGATAGTAGTCCCAGACCAGGGTGCGGGCCAGGGTCTCGTCGTTGTGGCGCATCCGGGTTGCCACAAGGGCATCAAGGTTGGCGATCACCAGGTCCGGGTGACTGGCCGCCTCGTTGACCGGCGCGGTGGACGTGCAGGTGGCCTTCATCAGAATGTTGGGCATTCCGGAGAAATGCACGAACTGCCATTCCGGCCCGAGGCGGCAAAGTGCTGTGGAGGATCCTTCATGGGCAGATGCCGGGAACTTCTCCGGCCATTTCTTCAGAAATTGCCTGTAATCGAACTCCCAGAGGGCAGCATCTCGCCAGGACAGAGGCGTTTGTCCGCTGAGGTACGGCAGCAGGCTGGCTCCGTCCGGGGCATGCTCGGGTTCGATATCCAGCAGATCCAGGAGCGTCGGGAAGATATCGGTCGAGGACGTGAAGGCGGAGACCCGGTTCGCTGCACCGCCACCCGGTGCCCGTATCATGAGGGGGGTGTGGTAGCTCTCGCGGTAGAACCCGCTTTTGCCGAGCATCCAGTGATCGCCCATCATCTCCGCATGATCGGAGGTGAAAATAACCAACGTGTTTTCGAGTGGTTCCAGCGCCTCGAAGATCCGGCCGAGCTGTGCGTCAACTTCGGTGATCATGCCGTAATAAAGTGCTCGCAACCGCCTGAGATCGCGCTCCGTCAGATCACGCACGAAGTCAGTGGTCCCCGGTAGATGGGAGGCCAGCTGCTGATAGTCCTGCAGGGCTTCCATTAGGGGATGAAACGCAGCTTCCTCCGCCGCAGTTGGTGCCCCGGAGAAACCCGGCCCGTCATCCGGATGGTAGAGGGTGTTATAGGGGGCAGGAGCGGCAATCGGCGGATGCGGACGCAGGAAGGAAACATGCGCCATCCATGGCCGGTCTTCTTCCTGTTCTCCAAGCCAGGTTAGGAAGGCATCCGTCATGAAGGCGGTCTGGGTTTCGTCCTTCGAATACCTGGCTGCCTTGAGGCTGACTTTTTCACCTTCTTCGGGTTCCACGTGATGGATGGTAGGCAAACCTGCGGGATCGTGGCCGCGTGAGACCATCCAGGAAAGCCATTGCTTTTCGTCCTCGGCAAGAGGCTGGCGTACCCAGAAGCCGGGCAGAACACCCTCATAGGAAGTCAGGACGGGGTCGTTTGGGTGATGCAGGCGCGGATCGGGTGACGTATCGGTGTAGCCGAACAACGTTGGCGTATATCCGGCCCGGCGGGAAGCACGGGCGATATTGTCGAACCGGTCATCGAGTGGCGCGCCATTCCACACGACCCGGTGGTTCATCTGGTAAAGTCCGGTATAGAGCGAGGCCCGTGCAGGAGAGCACGGAGCCGTTGCCGCATAATGCTGCTCGAAAACTGTTGCCGTTTCGGCGAAGGCATCAAGGTTCGGCGTCCTGACAACAGGGTGTCCAACTGTGCCGAGACAATCGCCCCGCCACTGGTCAGCAGTGATCAGCAGGATATTCGGACGTGTCATTCCGCTTCCAGTTTCTCGATCAGGGCTGGCAGATCCGCGACCGTATCAATCACGTAATCGGCGCCGGCTTTTTTCAGCTCTACCGTTGCATGCTGGCGCAGGACGTCAACCTGATCTTTCGAAAGTGCAGCGAGTTCCTCCGGTGTCTTGCCTGCATAGTTGCCCGACAGCGCAAGACCCACAGTCAGGCAGCCGGCTGCAACACCCTCGGCAATGCCCGGTTCAGTGTCGTCCACCTTGATGACCGCGCTCGGCGGGTAGGCCACCAGATCGACGAAGCACTGATACATGCCGAGCGGACCGGGACGGCCTTCCGGCAGGTCGTCGGCACAGATGAGATTGTCCGGCTCATACCCCTGTTCGGCGGCTTTCGGCAGCACGCGTTCCATGATCGAGCGTGTATAGCCGGTGGTCGAGCCGATTTTCATGCCCTTGGCGCGAAGCAACCTGACAACCTCGGCAGCACCTGGAACGAGATCTGAGAAATCGGCGACGACTTCCTCGTTCATTGGAACGAAGACCTTGTAGACCTTGTCCACATCGGCATCAGTTGGTGCGTGGCCGTATTTGGCGATCCATTGGGCGCAGATGTCCGGATCATCCATCATGGAGCGGATGTGGTCCCACTTCGGTTTGCCCATCGGGCCGCGTGCCTGGTCGATGGTTGCGGTAATGCCGAAGGTCTCGAAGGCCTTTACGAAGACACCCATCGGGGCAAAGGATCCGAAGTCGATCATGGTGCCGGCCCAGTCGAAGACCACGGCTTTGAATTTGCTCATCTTGTTTCCTCACGCATAGAGATCGGCAATGGTTTCCTCGCCGATGGCGAAGGCGGTGGAGGCACCGCAGCCGGCCGTGACGACGACAATGCGGGTACTATCGTCCGGCGCATCGGTGAAGCGCCAGCGGTCCGGGGCAGAGGCGTAGGTGCCGATCCAGGTTTCAGAAATGTCATAGGGGCCAAGATCGAGGATCGTCTCCATCTCGCCCAGGATCAGGTCGTTCACTGTCTTGTCGATGAAAGGATCGGGTGTCGCGCTGTAATGATGGCTGTCGCCGACAACGAGACTGCCGTCTTCGGACTGGACAACGATCAGGTGAATGCCGTTTTCCCGGTGATCAGCCATCTCCCGATCCAGCCGGGCTTTCAAAGGCTCTGCTTGGGGGAGTTCGGCATAGCCAAGATATCGCGCAAGGCCGAGGTCAGACATGACTGCGGTGCCAAGGTCGATACGATTGTGAGGGGCGACGCGTAACATCTGCAGTTTGCAGCGCGTGACTTCGTAAGTGGCGATCCGGTCAGCAAAAAGCGTCGTGCCATCGTCGCCCGGGCAGATGATCACGGTCTCCGCGTGCACCGTCCCGCGCGAGGTTTGAAGCTTCGGCGCCTCGACAGAATTGACGCTTGTCTGCCAGAGGAAGTCGACTGCATGGGCTTCTTTCAGCCAATTGGCGATCCGGGGCAGGGCATCTTTCGATTCCACGCGCACTTCCAGCGGCGAATAGAGCGCGCAGGTGATTTTCTCCTGTCGCAAACAGGGAACCTTGAGGGCGGACTCTGCGGGTGTAAGGCGCCGACACTCCGCACCCATTTCTGTCTTCAGAAACGCGTCGATAATACCTTCCGACTCCGGGAGCCTTGCGGTCATGGTCAGACCTTCGTGCAGCAGCGGTATGCGGGCGGCTTTCGCAACTTCTGCCCACACCTGTCGGCTGCGCGACGCTTTCTGCCAGCAGTCGCCTGCCTGTTGGCCGGTGACGGTCACAAAGCCGAAGTTGCGGATCGAGGCGCCATTTGCCTGGCTGTCGCGATCAATGACGACTACTTTCTTGCCGCGCCTGACTGCTGCGAGGGCATGCGCAAGCCCAACGATCCCGGCACCGACGATCGCAAGGTCATAAGATCTCTGTTTCATTCAGGCGGTCTCTGGAAATGTGCTGGAGCCGTTCGAAGTCAGTATCACGCTTTTGTCGTGGGCGATGAAATCGACTCTGGTGCAGTGGTTTTGAAAACGTCAGGCGCCAGTAATCACGGAAGCGTCTTTCGGTCTATCAAAGATCGAAATGTATAGGTTTTAATTATAAAATGACGGGTGACTTCAATTTGTCATGGGGCGGGCAAACCGGCTCGAAATGCCTCTATTGCGGCAACCGTACCCATGTCTTTTTGCCAGACTGCAAAGTGGTTTGCGGTGAGGTTTGCGTCTTCGATCCTGACACCGACACAACCGTCGCGCTCGGTGATTTCCGCTTCCAGCGCGACACCGATACCCGAGCCGGATCTGACCAGGGTTGCGATCGACCCCCACGAGCCAAGAGCGAGTGCGGTCTTGGGTCTTGTTCCGGCAAGCGTGGCAGCGGCTTCGAACAGTCTGCGGGTACCGGAACTTCCTTCGCGTTGGAGGAGTGGGAGCTCGGCGACGTCTTTCCAGGAAGCGCTGTCCTTTTTCGCCAGCGGGTGTTCGGGAGGAACCGCGAGGACAATGCGTGTCTTCAGGATCAGTTCGCCTTCGAGACCTGCCGGAATTTCGCGTCCGGTAATGAAGCCGATATCGAGAGAGCCTGTTTCGATCAGGTTGACGATGTCCTGGCTTGCAAGGGCGCGGGCCTCGATCGAGATGGTCGGGTGTTTCGCCATGAAGGACGAGATGATCGGGATGGCGAGCTGATAGGTTGAATAGCCAATCCTGAGTTCACCAGCCGCCAGGGCGCGGTGGTGAGACAGCTCGGTTTCCAGATCGCCTGCCAATGCCAGCAAGGCCCTGATGCGGGGCAATAGAGCGACCAGAGCCGGCGTCGCGGAAACTGAATATCCGGACTTTACCAGCAGTTTTGTCTTGAAGCGGCTTTCCAGACCCTGAATGTGATTGGAGATGGAGGGTTGGGAGACGCCGATCTCCTTCGCCGCATCTGTGAAGCTTCCGGTGCGCACCACAGCTTCCAGCGCTCGCAACTGCGCCAGACTGAGGTTTCCTGTAGTACGGGCCTGTTCCCTTTTCACCGGGCTTCAGGCCGTCAAATTGGCGACGGGAGCGCGGCAGATACCTGTCTGTTCCAGGTGGTGAGCGACACGAAGCGCCAGATCCTCGCGCCAGGCAGGGGAGATCACCTGAACACCGATCGGCAATGTCGCCCCTTCCAGCCAGACCGGTACCGTCACCGCGGGAAGGCCGATGAAGGAGATTGGCTGGGTAAACAGGCCGATGTTGGGCCGGGCCGGCATGGTTTCACCGCCGATCGTGAAGGTCTTGGTACCTGACGGCAGGGCCAGGAAGGGGGTCGCCGGGGCCAGAAGAACATCGACATTCTCGAAGATCTTGCGGAAGAGGTCGCGAAACCAGCTCCGGAAGCGCTGCGCCTGCTGGACCCAGATTGCCGGTACCATGGTTCCCGCCAGGAAGCGGTCACGCGTTTCCGGGTCAAAGTCCTGCGGCCGTTCCAGGATGCGGCCGAGATGCAGGGTAGAGCCTTCGGCTGCCGTGATGACATAGGCCGCGGCGCGGGCCCGGGCAGCTTCCGGAATGTCGATCTCAAGGCTTGCCCCAAGCGCCTTGGCGACAAGATCCACTGCATTCAGGGCATCCGGCAGGGCCTTGTCGCGGAAATAGCCACCTGCCACGGCAATGCGCAGCGGGCCGATATCTTCCTGCAACCGGTTATGGGTCTCGATTTCCGGATGGTTTGCCTGGGCCGGGTCCGCGGGGTCGTGGCCCTGCAGGACGTCAAAGATCAGGGCAAGATCTTCTGCCGATCGTGTGAGTGGGCCTAGGTGATCGAGACTGCCGACAAACGGATATGTGCCTGCACGGCTGAGACGGCCATAGGTCGGTTTCAAGCCGAACAGGCCGCAGAACGAGGCCGGCACGCGGATGGAGCCATTGGTATCGGAGCCCATTGCCAGCGGCACCATGCCGGCAGCCGTTGCCGCGGCAGATCCGGAGGAAGACCCCCCGGTCATATGACCCGTATCATGAGGATTGCGGCAGATGCCGTCGTGTGCGCTTTCGCCGGTAAAATCATAGGCGTATTCGCCCATGTGGGTCGCGCCGACCAGAACTGCGCCAGCGTCTTTCAGCTTGCGGACCAAAGTCGCATCGGCAGAAGCAGGCGGGTTTTCGCGATTGATCTTCGCGCCGGCGCGGGTTGTCAGGCCTTCGACATCATACAGGTTCTTGACCGCATATGGGACACCGGCGAGTGGCAGTGTTCGGCCCTCTGTAATCGCGTCATCGACAGCGCGCGCTTCAAGAAGTGCACGCTCCCCCAGAACGTCGGTAAAGGCGTTGACCGTCGGATTGAGACGTTCAATGGTCTCGAGAGATGCGTAGGCAACTTCCAGAGCCTTGATGTCGCCGCTGTTGACGGCTGTGGCCGTCTGAGCCGCGGAGCGGGTGTTCAGTTTGCTGTTGTCCTGGCTCATGGAACAAAGACCGGTGCGGCTTCGGCGTGGTCTTCCAGCGGAAAATCCAGGACGGCTTCGGCAGCTTTCTCGATCGCGGCAATATGCATTTCCACAACAGGGCGCCAATCTTCTTCGATCGTCAGCCCCAACATCTTTTCCATGTGGGCCACATGCGCCTTCGGCTCAAACGTGTCCGCCATCCCGCTTTCCTTCATCTTGAATTTTCCCGGTGCATCATTCAAAGGCTATGGGGTTCTGTCCAGAGGAGAAATCTTCTTTTGGTTTCCGCCTTTCGCAAGTCCGATTTCAAGCGCTCCAGCGTCACTTCAGAATGTCTCCACAGGACAGCGTTGTTGCGGCGCAGCATTTTTGTTGCATAAAAAATAGCCCTGCGCATAATGGCGGCATGAGCGGCGGGCTTTCCATTCTGGTTATAGATGACAACAAGATCCGTGCCTCGATCATCGAGCAGGGATTGCACGATGCCGGGCACGATAGGGTCATTCTTGTTCACCAGATGGAAGGACTGGTTCGTCAGATCGCCGACATCAATCCGGATGTGATTGTCATCGATCTGGAAAACCCGAATCGCGACCAGCTGGAACACATGTTTCAGGTGTCGCGTGCGGTGCGACGACCGATTGCGATGTTCGTCGACAAGTCGGACAGCCATTCCATCGAGGCGGCCGTCGATGCGGGGGTGTCGGCGTATATCGTCGACGGGCTCAAGCGGGAGCGGGTCAAATCGATCCTTGATATGGCGATCAGCCGCTTTCGCGCGTTTTCCAGGCTGACGGAGGAGCTGGAGGAAGTGCGCTCTGAACTTGCAGACCGGAAAACCATCGATCGGGCCAAGGGCATCCTGATGAAATCGAAGGGGCTCAGCGAGCAGGAGGCCTATGACCTGTTGCGTCGCACGGCCATGAACCAGAGCCGGAAGATCATTGATGTGGCGCAGAGCCTGGTGATCGCCAGCGGACTTCTGGGAGACTGACGCGATGACAACAAAAAACACCGAGTGGGGAGAAGCGGCCAACCAGGGGACTGGAGGATCATGGATACGAATTTGAAGCCTGTCATTGCGGGTTTTATTCCGCTTCTGGACAGTGCCGTTGTCGTGGCGGCTGCCGAACTCGGTTTTGCCGAGCAGGAAGGCATTGCGCTTAAGCTGATCCGCGAAACATCCTGGGCCAATATTCGAGACAGAATTTCGGTCGGTCATTTCGACGTGGCGCATATGCTCGCCCCGATGCCGATTGCATCCAGCCTCAACCTGACCAGTCTTGCCGTGCCCATGCTGGCGCCCATGCTTCTGGGGCTAGGTGGCAACGCAATTACGGTTTCCAACGCACTCTGGGCGGACATGTCGGCTGTCGGAGCCGATCCGGAAGGCGACCCGACGTCGACCGGTGCGGCGCTCGCGCGGGTGATTGCCAACCAGCAGGAGGCGGATGCGCCGCTGCTTCATTTCGGGGTTGTGCACCCGTTTTCAGGCCATGCCTATGAATTGCGCTATTGGCTCGCCGCCGCCGGAATTGATCCGGACCGGGATGTCGAGATTACCGTACTGGCTCCGCAGGTCATGGCGGATGCCCTGGCCGCCGGCCAACTCGATGGATATTGCGTTGGCGAACCCTGGAACACGGCTGCGGTCGACGCGGGAACGGGGCGCATTGCAACCTACAAACAGGCCATCTGGCCGGACAGTCCGGAAAAAGTGCTGGGCGTGACGCGCAAATGGGCCGAAGCCAACCCGGAAACGCTGGCCGCGCTGATGCGTGCCTTTTCGGCAGCCGCCGACTGGTGCGCCGATCCGAAGAACAATGCCGAGCTGGCCGACATGCTCGCAAGGCCGGACCTACTGGCTTGCCCCGCTGAAATCTGCCTTGCAGCGCTATCGGGCCGCATCAGGCTCGGCCCGGTCTCGGTGAAGAACGTTCCGGACTTCCTGACCTTCTCGGGTGGGCTCAAGGCAGCGCCAATGCCGGTTCATGGCAAATGGTTCTACGAGCAGATGGTTCGCTGGGGGCAGGTGGAGCGTTCGCGAGAGGCGGAAAGCGAAGTTGAAAAGGTCTTTTCTCCGACCGCCTATCTGGAGGCTCTGGAGCTGACCGGCGAAGCGACAGACATGACCATCGAAATGTTTGACGGCGCCCGTTTTTGACTTCCGAGACAGCTTGCCTGGCGCCGGGGCAGTCTGGTTGCGTTGCACAAAATTCGTTCAGTTGCCTGCAAGCTTCGATGATCAAATATGCAGCTTGAGCATATGGTCAAAATTTTCACAAAGAGTAAGTATCTGTAAATAAAGAGAAAAGCCAATTTCTCCAAATTGGCACAGTTCGTGCTTTTAAGCAGGTGAGGCCGACGCTGGCCTACCAGATATCGCACCCACTGCCGGGTGCACAGGCAAAGCCGCCGATCTGAACCGCATGGGAATTCCTCCCGTCATGCGGTTCGGTCGGCGGCTTTTTTATTGCTCCTGTGCCCGGCTGAAGAGGGCGCAGGACGAACGAGGGACAGGACGCGACAATGAAAAAGACCCTGAATATTACCCGCCGGACCGCATTTGGCGCCCTGATGGCAGCCACGGCACTTGTGTCCGCATCCAGCGCCTATGCCGAGATGCTGGATGTCGAAAAGGACGAACTCACCTTCGGCTTCATCAAGTTGACGGACATGGCTCCGCTCGCGGTTGCCTATGAGCTCGGCTATTTCGAGGAAGAAGGCCTTTTCGTCACCCTGGAGCCGCAGGCCAACTGGAAAGTTCTGCTCGACCGGGTCATCACGGGCGAACTGGATGGGGCGCACATGCTGGCCGGACAACCGCTGGCGGCCACCATCGGTTTCGGCACGAAGGCACACATCGTGACGCCGTTCTCCATGGATCTCAACGGCAACGGCATCACCGTTTCCAACGAGATCTTCGAGATGATGAAGCCGCACCTGGAAATGCAGGACGACGGCAAGCCGGTTCACCCGATCAAGGCAACCGCCTTGAAGCCGGTCGTCGACAAGTTCAAGTCTGAAGGCAAGCCCTTCAACATGGGCATGGTCTTCCCTGTCTCCACCCATAACTACGAACTGCGCTACTGGCTGGCATCCGGTGATATCAACCCGGGCTTCTATTCCAGTTCGGATATCTCCGGCCAGATCCAGGCAGACGCTCTGCTTTCGGTCACTCCGCCTCCGCAGATGCCTTCAACGCTGGAAGCCGGCACCATCTATGGCTATTGCGTCGGCGAACCCTGGAACCAGCAGGCAGTCTTCAAGGGCATCGGCGTTCCGGTCATCACCGATTACGAGATCTGGAAGAACAATCCGGAGAAGGTCTTCGGTCTGACGCAGGAATTTACCGAAGAATATCCGAACACCACGCTTGCGCTTACCAAGGCGTTGATCCGCGCGGCCAAGTGGCTGGACGAGAACGACAACGCCAATCGTATGGAAGCCGTCGAGATCCTGTCCCGCTCGGAGTATGTCGGTGCGGACGCTGAAGTGATCGCCAACTCCATGACCGGCACCTTCGAATATGAGAAGGGCGACAAGCGAGACGTTCCCGACTTCAACGTCTTCTACCGCTACTTCGCCACCTATCCCTACTATTCCGACGCCGTCTGGTACCTGACCCAGATGCGCCGCTGGGGGCAGATTTCCGAGTACAAACCCGACAGCTGGTACGACGAAGTCGCGCGGTCGGTCTATCGCCCGGACATCTATCTGAAAGCCGCAGAAATGCTGGTCGAGGAAGGGCATGTGGCCAAGGAAGACTTCCCCTGGGAAACAGACGGATACCGCGCTCCGACCCCGTCGGCGGACATCATCGACGGCATTCCCTACGACGGCAAGCAGCCGAACGCCTACATCGACAGCCTTCCGATCGGCCTGAAAGGCAAGCAGGTGGTCGACGGCAACCAGGTCGTGGGCGGCTGATCTTCCCCAAACTTGAGCGGCGGTCTGCAGCCCCGCCGCTCGTTTTTCTCATTCGACACGAACCGACAGAATTCGAACAAGGATTGACGACATGGCCAATGCCGATACCGCAGGCAGTCAGGACCTTGCCCGTGCCGCACGCCGGGAAAAGCTCTTCACACGGATCAACAAGGCCGCTGGCTGGCTGGATGCGCTCGGCCTTTCCTGGACCGTGCCGCTCCTGAAAATTGCCGCAGGCGACAGCCCGAAGGAGCAGCTGGGGGAACTCAAACGCGTTCTCGTAATTCCTCTCCTGGGCATCATCGCCTTTCTCGTCCTCTGGGGAGCGCTGGCGCCCCAGGTGCAGACATCCCTGGGCGCAGTTCCCGGGCCGGCGGCCGTCTGGAGCCAGGCTGTCAACCTCTGGGACGATCATGAGCGCGAGCGTGACAAGGCCGCTGCCTTCTACGATCGCCAGGAACAACGCAACGCCAAATACGAAGCCGAAGGCAAGACCGACAAGATCAAGTGGCGCGACTATACCGGCAAGCCGACCTATATCGACCAGATCGGCACCTCGCTGAAAACCGTCGGCCTCGGCTTCCTGATCGCAACGCTGATTGCCGTGCCGCTTGGCATCGCCTCCGGTCTGTCGCGCTCCTTCAACGGCGCAATCAATCCGCTGATCCAGATCTTCAAGCCGGTGTCGCCGCTGGCATGGTTGCCGATCGTCACGATGATCGTTTCGGCAACCTATGCCGATCCTGTCGACTGGCTGTCTAAATCCCTGCTGATCTCCGCCGTCACCGTGACGCTCTGCTCCATGTGGCCGACCCTGATCAACACCGCGCTGGGTGTGGCCTCGGTCGACAAGGACCTGATGAATGTCGGCCGTGTTCTGCAGCTGCCGACCTGGAAGACCGTTACCAAGCTGGTTCTGCCGTCCTCTCTGCCGCTGATCTTCACCGGGCTGCGCCTGTCGCTGGGTGTGGGCTGGATGGTGCTTATTGCGGCGGAAATGCTGGCGCAGAACCCGGGGCTTGGAAAATTCGTCTGGGACGAATTCCAGAACGGTTCTTCCCAGTCGCTCGCAAAGATCATGGTCGCTGTCCTGACCATCGGCATCATCGGCTTCATGCTCGACCGGCTGATGTTTGCCCTGCAGCGCGCCTTCACATTCTCGGCCAATCGCTAAGGAGACGGATATGTCCTTTCTGGAAATTTCCGGCGTCTCCAAATCCTATGGCGAAAATGCCACCCGGACGGATGTGCTGGACGATATCAATCTGAAAGTGGAAGAGGGCGAGTTCATTGCCATCGTCGGGTTTTCCGGCACCGGCAAGACCACGCTGATCTCCCTGCTGGCCGGTCTCATCGAGCCGGACAAGGGCGGCATCATCTTCAAGAACAAGGAAATTGACGGGCCGCACCAGGATCGGGGCGTTGTGTTCCAGTCCTATTCGCTGATGCCGTGGTTGTCGGTGTTCGGCAATGTGGCGCTGGCCGTCGACAGCGTTTTCAAGAAGAAGAGCGCCGCAGAGCGCAAGGCGATCTGCGACAAGTACATCGAGATGGTTGGTCTGGGGCATGCCAGGGACCGCAAGCCGTCGGAACTTTCCGGTGGCATGCGTCAGCGTGTTGCCGTGGCACGGGCACTTGCCATGCAGCCGGAACTTCTGCTGCTGGACGAGCCGTTGTCCGCTCTTGATGCCTTGACCCGCGCGAAGCTGCAGGACGAATTCGCCGCGATCTGTGACGAAGAGAAGAAGACCATCATTCTCATCACAAACGATGTCGATGAGGCGATCCTTCTCGCAGACCGGATCATACCCCTGAAACCCGGCACACCGGCAACGCTCGGTCCGGAGTTCAAGGTGCCGTTTCAGCGGCCGCGCGATCGCGGTGAACTCAATCACGATGACGACTTCATTCGGCTGCGTGCCGAAGTCACCGAATACCTGATGGAGGCTGGTGCCGAGCGTGGCGCTGATCTGGAGCGGGAAATCGTTCTGCCGGACATCGTTCCGATCACCCAGCGTCCGAAGCCAGCCGACAAGCTTCCGGCGGCCTATGAGCGGGCATCGGAATCCGCGGTTCAGGACCGTTATCTCGATTTCTCTCAGCTGAAGAAGGTCTATCCGACGCCGAAAGGACCGCTGACGGTTGTCGACGGTTTCGATCTGAAAATGAAGAAGGGCGAGTTCATCACCCTGATCGGCCATTCCGGATGCGGAAAGTCGACGGTCCTGTCCATGGTGGCTGGCCTCAACAAGATCACCGAAGGTGCCATCGTCTTGGACGGCACTCATGTGACGCAGGCCGGTCCGGACCGAGCCGTCGTTTTCCAGGCGCCGAGCCTGATGCCCTGGCTGACAGCTTACGAGAATGTCGAGCTTGGGGTCGACAAGGTCTATCCGGATGCCTCCAGGGCCGAAAAGCGGGACGTGATTGAATACTACCTCGGCAAGGTCGGTCTGTCGGACGCCATGCAAAAGGCTGCTTCGGAGCTTTCCAACGGCATGAAGCAGCGCGTCGGCATTGCACGGGCCTTTGCCCTGTCGCCGAAGCTCCTGCTGCTGGACGAACCCTTCGGCATGCTCGACAGCCTGACCCGCTGGGAGCTGCAGGACGTCCTGATGGACGTCTGGAAGCGCACCCAGGTGACGGCCGTCTGCGTCACGCATGATGTCGATGAGGCCATCCTGCTCGCCGACCGGGTGGTGATGATGTCGAACGGGCCCAATGCCCGCATCGGCAACATCATGGAAGTGGACCTGCCACGGCCGAGGTCGCGCAAGGAGCTGCTCGCCCACCCGGATTATTACGCCTACCGCGAGGAGCTTCTGGACTTCCTGGAAGCCTATGAAGGCGGTGCGGACCCGAGCGAAGACCAGTTGAAATCCATTCAGGAAAAGCGGGCCGCACGGATGGCCCGTCAAACCGCGGCGGCCGAAGCAGCCGAATGAAAGTCTGGAGAAAAGCCATGACAAAACAGAAACTTGTCATCGTCGGCAACGGCATGGCACCCGGGCGGATGCTCGAAAACCTGTTCGAAAAAGACAGGGATGCTTATGACGTCACCATTTTCAATGCAGAGCCGCGGGTCAACTACAACAGGCTGATGCTGTCGCCCGTGCTGTCAGGCGAGAAGTCATACGAGGACATCATCACCCATGGCGACGACTGGTATGCCGAACATGGCGTGACGCTTCACAAGGGAGCCCGGGTTGCCGAGATCGACCGGGACGCCAAAACGGTGACCTCGGATAACGGCATTACCGCCTCTTACGACAAGCTGGTGATCGCGACGGGATCTTCCCCCTTCATCATTCCGCTTCCTGGCAAGGACCTCGATGGCGTTTTGACCTATCGCGATCTGGACGACGTGGAAAAGATGCTGGATGCCGCCAAACGGGGCGGACGTGCCGTCGTCATCGGCGGTGGGCTCCTGGGTCTTGAAGCGGCGGCTGGTCTCAAGATGCAGGGCATGGACGTCACCGTTCTGCACCTGATGCCGACTCTGATGGAACGCCAGCTCGACCCGGCTGCGGGATTCCTGCTCGAAGCGGAATTCAAACGCCGCGGCATCGACGTGCGCACCAAGGCAAACAGTCATGAAATCCTGGGTGATGATGCAGGCAAGGTGAGGGGCATCCGCCTTGACGACGGCACCGAGATCGAAGCCTCGATCATCGTCATGGCCGTCGGCATCCGCCCGTCGGCCGACCTTGCCAGGGAGGTCGGGCTGGATGTCA
The DNA here is from genome assembly GCF_053005225.1 of Roseibium sp. RP-7. NCBI lineage: Bacteria > Pseudomonadati > Pseudomonadota > Alphaproteobacteria > Hyphomicrobiales > Stappiaceae > Roseibium > Roseibium sp. RP-7. Next base: position 3,210,341 of record NZ_JBRKQA010000001.1, on the reverse strand, counting down.
ATCGCGGTGTGCTGGTTGGCGATGACATGCGCACCAGCGATGCGGACATCTTCTCGCTCGGGGAATGCGTCGAACACCGTGGCATGTGTTACGGGCTTGTCGCGCCGCTTTATGAAATGGCGGGTGTGATTGCCGACAATCTGCTTGGCGCTTCTTCCGAATACACGGGCTCGGTCACCGCGACGAAGCTCAAGGTGACAGGTGTCGATCTCTATTCGGCAGGCGATTTTTCCGAAGGCGACGACCGGGAAGAGATCGTGCTGCGTGATGCGTCGGCCGGCGTCTATAAGCGCATCGTGCTGAAAGACAACAAGATCGTCGGTGCCGTCCTTTACGGAGAGACCTCCGATGGTCCGTGGTTCTTCGACCTCCTCAAAAAAGGTGCCGACGTCTCGGACATGCGCGAGACGCTGATCTTTGGTCAGGCTTACCAGGGAGGGTCCCCGCTGGACCCTACGGCGGCCGTTGCAGCCTTGCCGGATGATGCGGAAATCTGCGGCTGCAACGGCGTATGCAAGGGCAAGATCGTTACGACGATCAAGGAGAAGGGCCTGACGACCCTGGACGGTGTTCGGGCCCACACAAAGGCCTCGAACTCCTGCGGCACCTGCACGGGGCTGGTCGAGCAACTGATGCAGGTGACCTTGGGCGATGCCTATAACCCGGCGGCCGTGACGCCGATGTGTGGTTGCACGCACCTGGGCCATGACGAGGTCCGCCGCTTGATCAAGTCCAAGGAGCTGAAATCCATTCCGGCAGTGATGCAGGAACTCGAATGGACCACCTCCGGCGGCTGTGCCAAGTGCCGGCCGGCACTCAACTACTATCTGGTCTCCGACTGGCCGGATGAATATGCGGATGATTACCAGTCCCGTTTCATCAACGAGCGTGTCCACGCCAACATCCAGAAGGACGGCACCTATTCGGTGGTCCCGCGCATGTGGGGCGGGATGACCTCGTCCAAGGAACTGCGGGCGATTGCCGATGTGGTCGACAAGTTCAACATTCCGGCGGTGAAATGCACCGGTGGCCAACGCATCGACATGCTTGGCATCAGGAAGGAAGACCTGCCGGCAGTCTGGGCAGACCTCGGCAAGGCCGGGTTCGTTTCCGGGCAGGCCTACGCCAAGGGTCTGAGAACGGTGAAGACCTGCGTCGGGACGGACTGGTGCCGGTTCGGCACGCAGGATTCCACCGGTCTCGGCATCAAGCTGGAAAAGTTCATGTGGGGCTCATGGACCCCGGCGAAGTTGAAGATGGCGGTGTCCGGCTGCCCGCGAAACTGCGCGGAAGCAACTTGCAAGGATATCGGCATCATCTGCGTCGACAGCGGTTACGAGATCCATTTCGCCGGAGCTGCCGGTCTCGACATCAAGGGTACGGAAGTTCTGGGCCTGGTGAAGACCGAGGACGAGGCGATCGAGCACGTTGCTGCGCTCACCCAGATGTACCGCGAGCAGGGCCACTACCTGGAGCGGATCTACAAGTGGGCGAAACGCATAGGTCTGGATGAGATCCGTCGGCAGATCATGGACGATAAGGCGATGCGCGTGGCGTATTTTGACCGTTTCATCTTCTCCCAGAAATTCGCCCAGGTCGACCCATGGTCGGAGCGTGTCTCCGGCAAGGACAAGCATGAATTCAAGCCGATGGCTGTTCTGACGAAGGAGGCTGCCGAATGACTGCCGACATCCGTAACTGGGTCCATATCGGCACCCTTGAAGACATTCCCAGGGAGGGAGCGCGGTGCGTGAAGAATGGCGACATGACCATCGCCATCTTCCGCACCGCCAAGGACGACGTCTTTGCGCTGGAAGACAAGTGCCCGCACAAGAACGGGCCTCTCAGTCAGGGCATTGTGCATGACGGATGTGTGACCTGCCCGTTGCACAACTGGGTGATCTCCCTGGAAACGGGAGCCGCGCAAGGAGCTGACGAAGGCCGCACGGCAGCTTTCCCCGTCCGGCTGGAGGACGGCCGGATCCTTATCGACCTTTCCTATTCCCACGAAGCCGTCTGACCGGCCGAGCACTCTCGCGAAAGGAATTCAGATGTCATATGTAACGCCACAGGAATTTGCCACCAAGATGATCGACGCCGGTGAAGCGAAGATCTTCATGTCCACAAAGGACACGCTCATCCGGGCCTATATGGCAGGCGCCATCCTTGCCCTTGCCGCCGCCTTCGCCGTGACCATCGCCGTCAATACCGGTAATTTCCTGGTCGCCTCGATCCTGTTCCCGGTCGGCTTCTGCATGCTCTATCTGCTGGGCTTCGACCTTCTGACGGGCGTGTTCACGCTGGCGCCGCTGGCCGTGATCGCTAAACGTCCGGGCTGCACCTGGGGCGGTGTGTTCCGGAACTGGGGCCTGGTCTTTACTGGCAACTTTGCAGGTGCCCTGACCACGGCGGTCTTCATGGCGATCATCTTCACCATGGGTTTCAGCCAGGAACCGAACGCCGTCGGTCAGAAGATTGGCCAGATCGGTGAAACCCGGACGCTCGGCTATGCCGCCGCTGGCTGGGCGGGACTGCTGACGGTCTTTATCCGCGCAGTGATGTGCAACTGGATGGTTTCGACCGGTGTCGTGGCCGCGATGATGTCGAACTCTGTTTCCGGCAAGATCATGGCGATGTGGATGCCGATCCTGGTGTTCTTCTATCTCGGCTTCGAGCACTCCATCGTGAACATGTTCCTGTTCCCGTCCGGCATCATGCTCGGCGGCAACTTCACCTGGTTCGACTACTTTGCCTACAACGAAATTCCGGTTGTTGTCGGCAATCTGGTCGGTGGGCTGACCTTCGTCGGCGGCATGATCTACGCCACCCACTACAAGACGTCGCCATCCCGCAAGGCAGGCTACGAAAAGGCGCCGGTCGCAGCGCCTGCCGAATAAGTGCGACGCTCCGCCGTCATTGGCGGCGGAGCGTCTTTTCCCGAGGAGCCATTTCCCGTGCTGATGCAAGTCCGCCATACCACCTTGAGCGTCGAGACCGGCCAGCATTCGTCTGCCGGACGGAAAGCCCTGAACCAGGACTTTCATGGCGCCATGGTGCCGGACGGCCCGGCCCTGGTGCACAAGGGCATCGCACTTGCTGTCGCGGACGGCATTTCCTCCAGTCCGGTTGCGCATGTCGCAGCCGAAACGGCCGTCAAATCCTTTCTCTCCGATTACTATTGCACCTCTGAAGCCTGGACAGTGAAGACCTCTGCCATCCGGGTGATCTCTGCCGCCAATTCCTGGCTTTTCAGCCAGACGAAACAGGTCGACGATCTCGACAGGGGCCATGTCTGCACCTTTTCTGCCCTGGTCCTGAAGGGGCGTAAGGCACATCTCTTCCACGTCGGTGACAGCCGCATCTGGCGTCTTTCCGGCCAGAGCCTGGAACAGCTGACGGAAGACCACACTGTCCGGATTTCCGAACAGGAGAGTTATCTCGGCAGGGCTCTGGGGGTCGGGCAATCTGTCGATATCGATTATGCCGTGTTCGATCTTCGTCCGGGCGATCTGTTTGTCCTCACGACGGATGGTGTCCATGGCTTCTTGCGGGCTAAGGATATGGCCGACGCCGTGCTGGCTGGCGAAGCACTCGATCAGACAGCCAGGACACTTGTCGAAAAGGCGCTGGCTGCAGGCAGCAACGATAATCTGACCGTTCAGATCGTGCGGGTGATCGACATCGCGGAACCCGGTGCAGATGATCTCTTGAACGGGGAAGGCACCTTGCCACCGGCGCCGCTGCCGAAGGTGCCTGGCACCCATGAAGGGTTTCGTTTGATGCGCGGCCTGCACGCCACCAGCCGCAGCCACATCTATCTGGCGGAAAATGAAGAAACCGGCGAACCGGTGGCGCTCAAGTTTCCGTCGCTCGATTTACGCGGAGAGGAAGACTATCTGCGCCGGTTCGCGCTGGAGGAGTGGGTTGCACGCCGGATTTCATCGCCGCATGTGTTGAAGGCTTCCACCTATCCGCAGGGCCGTCAGACGCTTTTTCTGGCAACGGAATTTGTCGAAGGCCAGACGCTTCGCCAGTGGATGATCGACAATCCTCACCCCAGCCTTGAGACCGTGCGCGGGATTCTGGAGCAGGTGGCCAGGGGATTGATGGCCTTCCACCGCAAGGAAATGGTCCATCAGGACCTGCGGCCGGAAAACATCATGATCGACACGTCCGGCACGGTAAAAATCATCGATTTCGGGTCGGTGCGGATCTCCGGCGTGATGGAAGCCGCTCCTTCGCTCGACAAGGGTGAGATCCTCGGCACTCACCAATATACCGCGCCAGAGGTGTTTCTCGGCTACCTCGGGACTGAGTACAGCGACCAGTTTTCGCTCGGTGTGATCGCCTATGAAATGCTGACTGGGCGTTTGCCCTATGGTGCGGCCGTTGCCAGGGCAACGAGTGAGCGGGCTCAGGCTGCACTGCGCTATCGCAGTGCGACAGCTGTCACGGAACGTGTTCCGGACTGGGTCGATGGTGCGCTTTGCCGCGCGGTTCATCCCGTGCCGGGCAAGCGCTACGAAGCGCTGAGCGCCTTCCTGGAAGATCTTCGTCGCCCGAACCCGGCCTTCAGTTCAGATCGTTTTGTCCCTCTGGCGGAACGGGATCCGGTCCGCTTCTGGCAGATCGTCTCTGCTGTTCTCGCGGTGCTCTGCGCCATCCTCTTGTTTCAACTCTTCGGCAATTCATAGGAGATTTTCATGACCGCTCTTACCCGTGAAGACGTTACCAGCATGATCCTGTCGGCGAAGCGCCAGGCGGGGCTCACATGGGAAGGCATTGCCGAAGCGATCGGCATGTCGCCTGTCTGGACCCATTCGGCGGCCATGGGCATGAACGCCATGCCGGAAGACAAGGCAAAGGCAATCACGGAGACACTCGGTCTGCCGCAGGAAGCGGCGCTAGTACTGCAGGAGAGCCCAACAAAGATCTGGTCGCAGACCGTGCCGACGGATCCGTGCATCTACCGTCTTTATGAAATCGTCGGTGTCTACGGCCCGACAATCAAGGCTTTGATCCATGAGAAATTCGGCGACGGCATCATGTCGGCCATCGATTTCGACATGTCGGTAACCCGTGTTGAGAACCCCAAGGGAGACCGGGTGAAGATCGAGATGTCGGGCAAATACCTTGGCTACAACGCCTGGTAAATCAAGAACCGGGATTGATGGCATGACCGAACAAGAAAAAACAATCCGGACCACCTGTCCCTATTGCGGTGTCGGCTGCGGCGTCCTCGCGACCCGGCACCCGGACGGGACGGTGACTGTTGCAGGTGACCCCAAGCACCCATCAAATTTCGGCCGGCTTTGTTCCAAGGGTTCGGCCCTTGGAGAAACGCTTTCGCTGGATGACAGACTGCTCTATCCGGAAATCGACGGCGAACGCGCCAACTGGAATGACGCGCTCGATCTTGTCGCGCGCAACTTTCAGGATGCCATTCGGGAACATGGACCAGATAGCGTTGCGTTTTATGTGTCCGGCCAGATCCTGACCGAAGACTATTACGTCGCCAACAAACTGATGAAAGGGTTCATCGGTTCGGCGAATATCGACACCAATTCCCGCCTTTGCATGGCATCTTCGGTTGCCGGGCACCGCAGGGCATTCGGCTCGGACACGGTTCCGGGAACCTATGAAGATCTTGAACTGGCAGACCTTGTTGTGCTGGTCGGCTCCAATCTCGCCTGGTGTCATCCGGTCCTGTTCCAGCGCCTTGAAGCGGCCAAGGCTGCAAACCCGGCGTTGCGGGTGGTCGTAGTGGACCCGCGCAAGACAGCGACCTGCGCCATCGCCGATCTGCACCTGCAATTGAAGCCCGACACGGACGTTGCCCTCTTTAACGGGCTGCTCGCCTTTCTGGCGGAAGCGTTTGTCGTGAATGACAGCTATGTCAATCGCTTCACTCAAGGACTTGAGAAGGCAGTTGAGGCTGCAGGACCCTGCGAGATCGGCCAGATAGCCGAAAAGACCGGCCTGTCACGTCAGGATATCGCACTCTTCTACAAGATGTTTGCCCGGACGGAAAAGACAGTCACCGTCTATAGCCAGGGTGTCAACCAGTCAGTCGTAGGCACGGACAAGGTCAATTCCATCGTCAACACACATCTGGCAACTGGACGGATCGGAAAGCCCGGCATGGGCCCTTTTTCCGTCACGGGTCAGCCGAACGCCATGGGCGGCCGGGAAGTTGGCGGACTGGCCAATATGCTCGCCGGCCACATGGCTTTGGAAAATGCCGAGCACCGCGGGATCGTGCAGGACTTCTGGCAAAGCCCGGTCGTGGCTGATCGGTCCGGCTTGAAAGCTGTTGAGCTTTTCAAGGCCGTGCGGGAAGGCCGGATCAAGGCGCTCTGGATCATGGCGACAAGCCCGGTGGACAGTCTGCCGGATGCAGATGGCGTGGCAGAAGCCCTGGAAGCATGTCCTTTTGTTGTCGTTTCGGAAGTAACGCGGGCAGCTGACACGGTTCCTCATGCGAACGTGTTGCTGCCTGCAGCCGCATGGGGTGAAAAGGACGGAACAGTTACCAACTCCGAGCGCCGGATCTCAAGACAGCGTGCGTTCCTGGAGCTTCCCGGTGAGGTTCGCCCCGACTGGTGGCACCTGAGCGAAGTCGCAAGGCGCATGGGCTTTGCCGGGGCCTTTTCCTATGAAGGGGCTGCGGCGATTTTCCGTGAGCATGCGGAGCTTTCGGGCTATCGGAACGAAGGCAGCCGTGATTTCGATATCGGTTCTTATCGGGACGTGTCCGATGCCGATTTCAATGCCATGGAGCCCTTTCAGTGGCCGCAACCGGTGGGAATGCCACCGGCCGATACGAGGTTCTTTGCCGGAGGTGGGTATTTCACGGAAAGCGGCAAGGGACAGTTCGTGCCTGTCGTTTTCAAGGCTCCGCGGCAAACAGAGCGCCGCTATCCGTTCTCCCTGAACACGGGCCGGATCCGCGATCAGTGGCACACCATGACGCGCACCGGCAAGACGCCGCGCCTGACCGCGCATTTTGCCGAACCTTTTGCCGAACTCAACCCGATCGATGCCGAAAAGCTCGGGATCGACCCGGCAGACCTGGTGACGGTCAAAAGCCCTTATGGGGCCGTAATTGTGCGGGCGCTACTGACAGACCGGGTCGCCCCGGGAGAAGTCTTCGTGCCGATGCATTGGACCGACCAGCTTGCATCGAAAGCCCGCATCGATGCGGTCATGGCGCCCGAGACAGACCCCCATTCCGGACAGCCAGGATCCAAGTTCACGCCTGTGGCGGTGGCAAAAGCGAAAATGGCCTGGTTCGGTTTTGCCGTCTTGCGCCAGCGACCGGAGAAGATCGCTGCCGACTACTGGGCCCTTGCTCCTGTTCCAGGCGGTTACCGGCTTGAGTTCGCGGCGAAAGCCGATGCGGATTTCGCGGAAATCGCAGCTACGTTGACCTCGTCCAGCAACGAGACGACCGATATATCGGATGGTGCCGCTGGCTGGAGACGTTTGGCTGAGTGGCGGGACGATGTGCTGCAGGCAGCGTTCTTCTTTTCCGGATCCCCGGTGGAAGTCTCGCGCCAATGGGCTTGTGGGCTTCTGGATGAGGGGCCCGTTTCGCCGCAGGAGCGGGCACGGGTTCTTGCTGGACGGGTGCCGGCAGACAGGCCGGATCCGGGGGCGCTGGTCTGCTCCTGCTTCCAGATCGGCTGCAACCAGATTGCCGAAGCCGCACGCTGCGGTGCGACGAGTGTCGGTGCGATCGGTGAAACACTGAAAGCCGGCACAAATTGCGGCTCCTGCCGCTCGGAAATCCAGACGCTTCTCGATGAAATTGCAAAGGAAAGCCTCGATGATGCCGACATTGCGCAAGCCAGCTGAGGTAAAGCGCCGGAGCCGTCCGGCACGCGTGGGGGCTCTTGCAAGCCTGCCGCTGTTCTTTCCGCTTGAAGGAAGAAAAGTCCTGCTGGCAGGCGGCACGGAAGCCGCCGCCTGGAAGGCGGAGCTGCTGGCCGCTGCAGGGGCAGACGTACATGTGCATGCACCGGGGCTGGAGCCGGCTTTCGAGGCACTTCTTGCGGCCGGCAGCATCAAGGGGCGTTTCATACTTCACCGGTACTGCTGGTCGCAGCAAGACTTCGAAGACGCAGCCCTTGCGATTGCCGATGCAGAGAGTGACGAAGAAGCCGCAGCGTTTGTTTTGGCCGCGCGGCGCATGGGGGTTCCGGTCAATGTGATCGATAACCCCGCCTATTGCGACTTCCAGTTCGGGTCCATCGTCAACCGGTCACCGGTCGTGATCGGTATCTCGACCAATGGGGTCGTGCCGATTCTTGGACAGGCGATCCGACGGCGGATCGAGACGCTGATGCCTGAAAGTCTGCAAGGATGGGCGCAGCTGGCGAGCCGGTTGCGGGAAAAGACGCTTTCCCTGCTGGACGCGGGGGCACAGCGGCGCCGATTCTGGGAGCGGATCTCCGATCTTGCCTTCTCGGGCAAGTCGGCGCCTGAAGAAGAAGAGCATCTCGCCGAAGCACTTCTGGAGGATGCAAGGACGTCTGCCGCAGGCAAAGTCACCCTTGTGGGTGCAGGTCCGGGCGATGCGGAATACCTGACACTGAAAGCCGTGCGTGCGCTGCAATCGGCTGATGTCATCCTCTTCGATGATCTGGTTGATGACGCGGTTCTCGAACTTGCGCGTCGAGAAGCCAGGCGGATGCTGGTCGGAAAAAGAGGTGGCCGGGAAAGTTGCCGCCAGGAAGACATCAACGACATGATGGTTTTGCTGGCACGACAGGGCAAACACGTGGTGCGGCTCAAATGCGGAGATCCGATGATCTTCGGTCGTGGTGGCGAGGAGCTCGACCGTCTTGCTGCCGAAGGCATCCCGGCAACCGTTGTTCCCGGCATCACGGCGGCTTCTGCCATGGCGGCACGCCTTGGCGTTTCCCTGACGCATCGTGACCATGCTCAGTCGGTCAGGTTTGTCACCGGCCACTCGCGCAAGGGCGATTTGCCGGAAACCGTAGATTGGCCTGCGCTCACCGACCCGGCCACCACGACCGTTTTCTACATGGGGGCGCGCATGGCTGGCCGTATTAGAGACCGGCTTGTTGCCGAAGGCTTGTCCGCAACGACCCCCGTCGTTGCCGTTTCGGGAATATCCCGCACCGACGAAAAGCGTTGGTCGGGAACACTGGACGAACTTGAACGCGGTGTCGATTTGCTCGGACTGGAAGGTCCGGTCCTCATCGGAGTGGGGCAGGTTTTTCGGGCAACAGGCCGTCAGATCGGGCAAGGAGAAGGATTTGAATTCCATCAGGTCTTCTCTGTCCAAGGGGAAATGGCCGGAGCTGAAAATCGAGGCATTCGAACACTTGGCAAACCTGCAGCTATTTGATTTGTTTGAGCGGCAAATCAGCTGGTGATCCGAAGCACTGATGAATCGTTCCGAACAAATTTGCGCAGCCCTGCGCAGTGCCATCCTTGAGCGTGCCCTGTTACCGGGCATGAAATTGCCGGAAGATTCGCTGGGTGAGCGTTTCGGGTCGAGCCGGACGATCGTGCGCCAGGCACTGGAACGGCTCGCAGCGGAAGGCCTTGTCGAACTGCGACGGAACAGGGGAGCCGTTGTCGCAACCCCCAGCCTGGAAGAGGCGCGGGATCTGTTTGATCTGCGATGCCAGATCGAAGACCTCGTGGTGTCCCGGCTGAGCGCTGAATTTTCCCAGAAGCACCTTGATGCGCTGAATGCGCATCTAGACAAGGAAATTGCCGCTGAAAAGGGACCTGAGCCTGTCTCCATCCGGCTTGCCACGGAATTCCACATTCTCATGGCGCAGCTCACGGAAAGTCCGGTTCTGATCCGCTACGTGGAAGATGTCGGCTATAGATGCGGGTTGACGCTGGCGCTTTACTCACGGCCGCATTCCACTGATTGCGGGATCCAGGAGCACCGGGAAATTATTGATGCTCTTTCCAAGGGCGATGAGGATCGGGCCAGGGATCTCATGCGACACCACTTGGGGGCCGTGGCGGACCGGGCGCTGATCAAGCCCGAAAACAAGGGGCAGGGCATCTATCTCGATGCCCTGGAACCTTACGTCCGCGCCGTTCGAGGAGACGACTAGGCTTCAATGCCCATGCGGGTGAGAATTCGCTCCGCGCTGTCGTTCCAGACATCCATCTTTGTGATCTTGCCGTCATGCACTTCGAACCGATCGACATACCGGTTGCCTTCGAAGGCGGTTCCGTCCGGCCATTCACCGTAAAGCGTCCCGACAGAGTAGACGACAACACCGTCCGCCCCGTGAGCAACGTCGAAACGGTCCATCTTCTTCTTTACCCACTTGTACCGCTTCGCGTTAAAGCCGGTCGGACCTGAGGGATGGTTGAATACCCGTCCGCCTGTAAACGTGATCGTCACATCGTCGGCAACGTATGTCGCAGCGAGATCCGGATCGGGTTTCATGGAAGCGTCGAGATATTCCCTGACGATCTGCGCTTCCTCGGGAAGAGCGTCCTTGTTTTTGTCCAGCATGGGGCGTCCTTTTCAAAATGGCCTTCCGGAGCATAAATCCTGTCCGGTTTTTTGCATGCAAGTTTTGTATGCAAAGATTGCATGCAATTTAAGCGAAATTCTGATGTCATCGAAGGTCTTTAAAGGCTGAAATTAGATAAGTAATTGAAATGTATAGAGATCAGTAAACTGGCATCTGACTTGCTCTTGATATGGCGTTCGGACGTGTCGTCCGGAAAACCAGAGGAGCCGTTCATGAAATCCGCTTGCAAATTTCCGAAGGTGACACGCCGCGTCCTGATGTCAGGTGCTGTCGGCCTCGCCCTGGCCACCAGCCTTCCGGCCTTCGCCGCCGATACAATCAAGATCGGCCTTGTTGCCGCGCTCAGCGGTCAGTCCGCCAAGTCCGGACAGGCAATTACACGTGGCCTGACCATCGCTATTGACGAGATCAACGAAAAGGGCGGTGTGCTTGGCAAACCGCTTGAACTTGTAAGCCGCGATGACGAAAGCAACCCGGGAAAGGGGCTTGTCGCCGCACGTGAGCTTGTCCAGCGCGAAGGCGTTGCGGCTCTGATCGGCGGTCTGGACACGCCGGTCTCCTTTGCAATCGTTCCCTTTGCAAACCAGTCAAAGGTGCCTTTTGTCGGCCCGTGGGCTGCAGGCACCGGCATCACCAAGAACGGCGCTGAAGAGAACTACATCTTCCGCGTCTCCGCCGTTGATGAATATGTCGATGAAGCGATCACCGAGTATCTGGTCACCAAATACGGCTCCAAGAAACCGGGGATGATCCTCATCAACAACCCATGGGGCGAGTCCAACGAGAAGGGGCTTTTGAAAGCGCTCGAGAAGCGCGGCATGGAGCATGCGGGTATCGAGAAGTTCGAGTCCAATGACGTCGATGTCGTACCGCAGCTCACGCGCCTCAAGGAAAACGGCGCGGATGGCCTGTTTGTTGTGGCAAACGTTGCCCCGACCGCACAGGTGGTGAAATCACTCGACCGGATGGGCTGGGATGTTGCCATGGCATCGCACTGGGGCCCGGCAGGCGGACGGTTCACGGAACTGGCCGGCAAGAGCGGCGAGAAGCTCCACTTCATCCAGACTTACCTTTTCCGGGAGGGCGATGCAAAGGGCGAGGCGATGTTCTCGAAGCTTCAGGAAAGCTTTCCCGAAATCAAGACCATGGCCGATGTGACACCCGCAACCGGTATCGCCAATGCCTATGACGCCATGCTTCTGCTGGCTGCTGCCATCGAGAAGGCCGGTTCCACCGATGGTCCGGCTATCCGACAGGCGATGTACGACATCGAGAACATCGAAGGCCTGATCAAGACCTACACCGACCCGTTCTCGCCGGAAGACCAGGATGCGATCGCGCCTGAAGACTATGTCTTCGCGCAGTTCGTCGAAGGCGAAATCATCCCGATTGAAGATTGATGATGTCACCTCCCGCGGCAGGCCCGCGGGAGGTTTCTTTCCTTTGAATTAGCCCTGATCCCGTTTCACCCGCCAGGACCCACCCATGACCCTCTTGATCGCCGCCCTTGTCACCGGCATTGGCCTTGGAAGCATGTACGGGCTGATCGCGCTCGGCTTTCAGATCACCTATTCCGTTTCTTCCACCGTCAATTTCGCGCAAGGCAGCGTTGTCATGCTGGGCGCGGTTCTGGGCTTTGTCTTTACCGAACGGCTCGGCTTGAACTGGCTGATCGCTTATCCGCTTGCGATCGCCTGCTGTGGCCTTTTTGGCGTGCTTGTTGAAATACTTCTGGTTCGTCCCTTCGTGGAACGCAAGTCGGAGGCCTGGCTGATGGCGACCGTCGCGGGCGGCATCTTTCTCGACAACGCTGTTCTCTTCAGCTTCGGCAACGAACCGCGGACATTGTTTTCGCCTTTGGCGCAGACCACCTGGCAGTTCGCCGGCACAGGCATCTATCCGCAGCAACTGCTTATTCCGATTGCCGCCATCGGTGTTGCTCTGGCGCTGCACTTCCTGTTCCGCAAGACCTTGCAGGGCAGGGCGCTGCTTGCCGTCGTCCAGAACAATCAGGCAGCACGGCTCATGGGGATCAACACAACCATGATGGTGTCCGGTTCCTTTGCGATTTCGGCCATGCTTGCCGGATGTGCCGGTCTTTTGATCGCGCCGCTGTTTTCCGTGCATTCGGACATGGGAACGCTCTTTGGGCTCAAGGCCTTCGCGGTGGCAATCCTGGGCGGCATGACATCGGCAGCCGGCGTCATGCTGGCAGGCTTTCTCTATGGGGTGACGGAAGCCCTGGTAACGGCCTACCTGGGCTCATCTTCCACCTACATCGTTGTCTTTGCGCTGATCATCCTTGCACTGACATTGAAGCCGGACGGCCTCTTCGGTCGTCCCGCCGTAAAGAAAGTCTGAGGAAGAGCCGTGCCCTTTCTGAACCAGCGAATTCTTCTCGATAGCTCGTTGCTCGTTCTGACCATTGCAGCCTGTGCGATGGCCGTGACAAGTGGTGGCTACACGCAGTTCGTCATCGGCCTTGTTGCAATCACGACCATCCTGGGGACAGGTCTCAACGTTCTTTATGGTTTGACTGGTCTGGTCTCACTTGGCCAGGTGGGTTTCTTTGCCATCGGCGCTTATGGTGTGGCGGTGATGACCCTGTCTGGCCTGAGCTTCTGGCTGGCACTGCCCTTGTCTGCACTCGTGGCGGGGATCGCGGGCGTTCTGCTGGCGGTGCCTGCCGTCCGTATGGCGGGGCCGTTTCTGGCAATGGTCACGATTGCCTTCGCGTTCATTGTCGAACACGGCGCGGTGGAATGGCGTTCCCTGACTGGCGGTCAGAATGGCCTCATGGGCTTTCCGATGCCGGAGATCCTGGGCTTCGTGTTCAGTGAGCGGGAACTGGTGGTGCTGGCCATCCTGCTTGCCGGATTGTCTCTCTACCTGTTTCGCCGATTGGCCGAAAGCGGCTGGGGCATGGCAATGACGGGCGTACGCGATGCTGAAACCGCAGCCGCCTCGCTTGGATATCGGCCCTTCGCGGTCAAGGCGGCCGCGTTTGCCATTGCGGCGGCGATGGCCGGGCTTGCGGGCGGTCTGTTTGCACCGTTGATGATGTTCATCGCGCCGAGCAATTTCCCTTTCTCGCAGTCGATCCTGTTTCTCTTCGCAATCCTGATCGGCGGCGCCGGCACCGTGCTGGGGCCACTCGCCGGTGCGCTGGTAACCGTCCTGCTGCCGGAGTTCCTTTCAGATCTTGCAGAATACCGGCTGCTGTTCTTTGGCGGTTTGCTGGTGGGCGTGTTGCTGATCGCGCCTCGCGGGCTGGTCGGCACGGTGGCGTCTTACATTCCGAGGCCGAGCCGAAGCGTGACGCCGGTTTCTTCCGCAGACATCGAGCAGTTCCTCCAGGGCGGGCTTTCCGCAAGTGCACTGGAGATTGAAGACCTCGGCATTTCGTTCGGCGGCGTTCGGGCAGTCGATGGCGTCAGCTTCCGGATCGTGCCCGGCGAGGTAACATCCATCATCGGTCCGAACGGTGCGGGCAAGACCACCGTCCTCAACATGATAGGCGGGTTCTACTGTCCAATGCAGGGAAAGATCCTGCTTGGAAGCCGGGACCTTGCCGGGCTACCGGCCCATGCGGTTGCCCGATCCGGGATTGCCCGGACCTACCAGACGACTAAACTTTTCGAGAACCTGACGGTGCTTGCAAATGTCGTCTCCGGGCTGGGGCGCGGTGCCTTCGGCGACCCGTGGTCCGACATTCAGTCGCCAGATCGTTTGTCGCTGGCGGCAGGACTGTTGCGATACTGCGGCTATGAAGGTGACTTCGACAAGCGTGCCGGTGATCTGCCGCATGTCGACCGCAGGCTGGTGGAGATCGCACGTGCGCTTGCCCTGAAACCCGACATCCTTCTTCTGGATGAACCGGCAGCCGGACTGATGCGAGCCGACAAGGACAAGCTCGCCATGCTGCTGCGGGATATTGCCGACCTGGGGCCGGCAGTTGTGCTCGTCGAACATGACATGGAGCTGGTCATGGGGATTTCGGACCGGATCCAGGCAGTTGACGCCGGCAAGCCTATTGCCTTTGGCACCCCGGCAGAGATCCAGGCAAACGAAACAGTGATTGCAGCCTACCTCGGCACCGGTGGCGCCACGGCCTTCCCGCGCATAAAACCGCTGCATACGGAAGAAACGCCTGTTCTTTCGACACAGAAGCTGACTGCAGGATATGGCGCGGCTCCGGTGTTGAAGGAGGTATCACTCAAGGTGCGGCCAGGCGAAATGGTGGCTCTGCTCGGGGCGAATGGTGCAGGAAAATCGACTTTTCTTTCTGCCGTTTCGGGTCTGCACAGGCCGGTCACCGGAAGCATAATCCTGAATGACGAGCAGACACAGGCCATGCAGCCGCATGAGCTCGTCGGGCGTGGTCTTGTGCTGGTTCCCGAAGGTCGCCAGGTGTTTCCGGAACTGACAGTGCGCGAGAATATCGAACTGGGTGCCTACAAGAGACATTCGGATGTCAACAGCTCGGAACTGGAAGCTCATCTGAAGCGGTTTCCGCGCCTGCGTGACAGGTTGCACAGCCGCGCAGGGCTTCTTTCGGGCGGTGAGCAGCAGATGATGGCAATTGCCCGCGGTCTCATGGCAAAACCCAAGATCCTGCTCCTGGACGAACCTTCGCTTGGATTGGCTCCGGCGATGGTTGAGGAGCTTTATGCGATCCTTGGTGAGTTGCGGGACGAAGGCATCACCATTCTGCTTGTCGACCAGATGGCGACGCTTGCTCTCGCCGTTGCAGATTACGCCTACGTATTGGAGCAAGGCCGTATCGTGATTGAAGGCAAGGCTGCGGATCTGGCTTCGGACCCGCGGCTGACGGCGGCCTATCTCGGCGCCGCCAATGAACAGGAAACTCGCATGGAGGCGAGGGTATGAGCGGGCTAGTAATCCGGAACGTCCTGCTGGAGGGCGCTGATGCGGCTGTCGATATTGCTGTTAGGGCCGGAAAGATTTCGGCGATAGGAGCCGACCTGCCCACGAGTGCGGAAGAACTGAATGGCAACGGCGTTCTCCTGGTGCCGGGGTTTGTCGAGAGCCATCTTCATCTCGACAAGGCCTGCATTCTCGACCGCTGTCGGAACGAGACAGGTACGCTGGAAGGAGCGATCTCGTCAGTTGCGGAGGCAAAGAAAGGGTTTTCGGAAGAAGACGTCTACGACCGTGGTCGAAAGGTTCTCGAAAAGGCCATTACCCAGGGCACCAACGCCATCCGGACGCATGTGGAGATCGATCCGGGCATCGGCCTGACGGGGTTTTACGCCATTCAGCGGCTGAAGCAGGATTTCGCCTGGGCGCTGGACCTGCAGATATGTGTCTTTCCGCAAGAAGGGCTGATCAACAACCCGGGTACTGCCGAGTTGCTGGAAGAGGCGCTCACAGCCGGAGCGGACCTGCTGGGCGGGTGTCCCTACACGGACAGCGATCCGAATGGCCAGATTGCCTGTCTGTTCGAAATGGCCGAGCGCCATGATGTCGATCTCGATTTCCATCTGGATTTCGATCTCGATCCATCCTGGCGTCATCTTGATGAAATCGCCCGTCAGACAGTCGCCTTCGGCTGGCAGGGAAGGGTCGCGATCGGCCATGTCACCAAGCTGTCGGCCCTTTCCCGAAAGGACCTTCTGGAGGCGGTGCAAATTCTGAAAAGCGCTGAAATCGCGCTTACCGTCCTGCCGTCGACGGATCTGTTTCTGATGGGACGCGGCAGCGAAAGCCTGGTGCCGCGCGGGGTCGCGCCGGCGCATGTCTTTCATGAACACGGCGTTTGCTGCACGGTCGCAACAAACAACGTGCTCAATCCCTTCACGCCCTATGGCGACTGCTCCTTGCCGCGCATGGCCAATCTTTATGCCAATGTTCACCAGCTCGGATCAGCGGAAGACCTGAAGGCCTGTTTTGACATGGTAACGGCTGCACCACGGAGGCTGATCAACAAGGCTCACAGGATAGAAGTCGGCGAAGCGGCCACCTTCGTGGCGCTGCCGGCCATGAGCGGACATCAGATCGTTTCGGAAATCATCCGGCCGGTCTGGGGGATGAAGAATGGAAAATTCACGTTCGAGCAGGCTCCGGCCAGGTTGATGGGCCCATTGGCAGCGCAAGGCCGGACCGAGGAAAGGCGAGCGGCTCTTGTGCCCTAGCTGCTCGTGGACGAGACCACTTGCGCCGTCGTGCTGCCGCGTGTGCGCATGGCGGCACGTTCCTTCATGTATTTTTCCGCCTCGATCATATGACCACGCATGATCATGCGGCAGAGCTCGGCATCACCCGATTTTATCGCCCGCAGTAACTGCACCTGATAGTGCAATCCCGTTTCGCGCAGGGCAGGGTTCGGTTCCTTGTAGATCGAGCGGCAGACCGTCATGTCGCGTAGCAGGCTGAGCAGGAAGGAACATGTGAAGGCCAGGATCGGGTTCTTGCAGTGCCGGGCCAGTTCTTCGTGAAAATCAAGCTCGGCCAGGCGCTGCGAATATTCTTCTTCCGCCGTCTTGGGCTCGTCCTCGTAAAGCCGGATGCAGCCCTGCAAGGCCTGAAAACCTTCGTCTGTCAGTGTTCCGGCAACCGAGGCGGCAAGTTCCGGCTCAAGCTGTTTCCGGAGTGTGTAGATGTCGGCAATCGTCGGCTGGTCGAACAGGAACAGATTGTCCAGCATGCGGATGGCTTCACCTGGTTCCACCGATGCGACGAAGACACCACCGCCCGGGCCGCTGCGTGTTGAAATCAACCCCTGGAACTCCAGTACCTTCAAAGCCTCACGCAGTGAACCACGTGACACCCTGACCGTTTCCGGCTGAAGCCATTCGGCGGGGATCCTGTCACCGGGGCGCAGACCGGCTTCGACGATCTGTTCGCGGATCTGCTGGGCAACCATGTCGGGCCGCCGCAGGCGTTTCCGTGTCTTGGGATCTGTCGCTCCTTCGGGAATTCTCATGGCCGGTTAATCTGCATTGCCTTGTTTTTTGGGGAGCCTATGCCTTCCCGAGTGGGTGATAGCAAGCCGCAACGTGATTGTTGCCGCCTTTGGCCTCGTCTGGTGACGGTTTGCCGGCAACGCAGATATCCGTGCGGTAGGCACAGCGCGCGGCAAAGGCGCAGCCTTCAGGGGGATTGTAGGGATCCGGCAATTCGGCAGAGGCGTCTTCGGACATCAGGTCGTGCCGCCCGGGGGCGGGCGCGGAGCGCATTAGCAGATCCGTATAGGGATGTAGCGGCTTGCGGAAGATTTCTCTGGCTGGACCCAGTTCGGCCATCCGGCCGAAGTACATCACCGCCACGCGGTCGCTGACACTTTCCACCACGGAAAGATCGTGGCTGATGAAGATGTAGGTGAGGCCGAAGTCGTCCTTCAGCTTGTCCAGCAGGTTCAGCACCTGGGCTTGCACCGACACATCGAGGGCAGACACGGGCTCATCAAGCACGATCAGCTCCGGCCCGGCCGCAAGGGCCCGCGCAATGCCGATCCGCTGCGCCTGGCCGCCGGAGAATTCATGCGGGTAGCGTTCCAGGAACTCCGGCGCCAGGTTGACCGCCTGCAACAGTTCGGCAAGGCGCTTCTCGCGACCATCGGAATTCAGGTTTGTCAGGTGCTTGAGCGGCGCTTCCAGGATGGTCCTGATGGTCTTGCGCGGATTGAGCGAGGCAACCGGATCCTGAAAGACATATTGAACCTTGCGGGCGAGAGCGTTGCGGTCCTTTTTTGCCAGTGCCGCAAGATCCTCACCGTTGAAGGTGATCGAGCCGGAAGTCGGTAGATCGAGACCGACGACGAGGCGCGCGAGGGTGGACTTGCCGCAGCCGGACTCTCCGACGACACCCAGGGTCTCTCCCTTCTTTACATCGAGACTGAGACCCTGAACCGCGTGCACGGCGGGAAGATGACCGCCAAAGAGCTTCCGACCGCCGCCGAAAATGCGCTCGACATCCTGAATGGTCAGAAGCGCTTCGCTGTCCATGTGGTTCTGGCTTATCTCGTTCATGCGGTCGCTCCGGAATTCAGCGGAAAGAGGCAGCGCACACCGCGGGTTTCGGAAGACATCTCAAGGTTGATCTCGCCGGTCCGGCAGGAGGCCTGTGCGTGCGGACACCGCTCGGCAAAGGCGCAACCGTCCGGCAGGTTGTTTACCACGGGCGGGCGGCCCTCGATTGCATCCAGACGACGGTCCGGTTCGCCCAGAACCGGCACGCATTCGATCAGCTTGGCGGTGTAGGGATGACGCGGGTTCGCCAGAACATCTTCCGTCGTTCCTGTTTCAACGATACGGCCCGCATACATCACCGCAACACGGTCACAAAGGGCGGAGACAACGCCGAAATCATGGGTGATGAAAAGGATTGCAGCGTTCCGTTCGCGTCGCAGGCCGTTCATCAGCGTCAGGATTTGCGATTGCACGGTGACGTCGAGCGCGGTGGTCGGCTCGTCCGCAATCAGCACCTTGGCATCGTTGGCGAGCGCCATGGCAATGCAGACCCTTTGGCGCATGCCACCGGAAAGCTCGTGCGGGTAGGCGGACAATCGTTCCTTCGCATTCGGGATCCGCACAAGTGAAAGCAGTTCAACGGCCTTCTCCCGGGCTTTCGAGCCGGACACGGGCTGGTGGGTGGTGATAGCTTCCGTCAACTGATCGCCAACGGTGAAGAGCGGGTGCAGCGTCGACAGCGGATCCTGGAAGACATAGGCAACCGAACCGCCTCTGAGGTCCCGGATACGCCGGTCGCTTGCCGCAAAAAGATCTTCGCCGTCGAGATAGGCGGCGCCGCCGGCAATCCGGCCGGGTGGTGTCGGCACAAGGCCCATGATGGACATGGCTGTTACCGACTTGCCGGATCCGGATTCTCCGACCACACCCAGGCATTCGCCCTCTTTCAGGTTCAGATCAACACCGCCGACTGCCTTGTAAACGGAGCTGCCGATCTGGAATTCGGTGCGCATCTGACGGACGTCCAGCACACCGCCCTTTTCCGAAGGCGCGGGGATCTCGTCTGCCTTGCGATGCACCGCTGTTCGTGAGACCGGCCGGGTGAGGGACCCGGCACGCAGGCGCGGGTCGAGGATATCGCGAACACCGTCGCCGAAGAGGTTGATACTCATGACCAGCGCAAAGATCATCAGGCCCGGAATGATGGAGACATGCGGCGCAGTGAAGAGGATCTTGCGGCCTTCACCCAGCATGGAGCCAAGGTCTGCCTGTGGCGGCTGGGCACCCAGGCCGAGGAAGGACAGGCCGGCCGTTTCGAGGATCATCCAGCCGACGGTCGTCGACATGGTGATGACGATGACCGGCAAGACGTTAGGCAGAATTTCCAGAAACAGGATTTGTACCGGCGACTTGCCGGACAGCCGTGCCGCATCAACAAACTCTCTTCGGGATAGCCCGAGCGTAATACCGCGAATGTTGCGGGCAAAGAACGGTATGTTGACGAGCGCGATGGCGTAAAGCGCGTTGAGCAGCCCAGGGCCGAGCACGGCGACGATGGCCAGTGCCAACAGAATGTAGGGAAACGCCATCACCATATCGATGCCGCGCATGATCAGAGTGTCCGTTCGCCCGCCTGCGTATCCGGCGACCAGTCCCAGAAGCGAGCCGAAGAAGGCAGCGATTATTGTTGCCGACAGACCGACGGCAAGCGATATGCGTGTCCCCCAGATCAGCCGCGAAAGGATGTCCCTGCCCAAGTGATCGGTGCCAAGCAGGTGTCCTTCGGTAAGGACCGGCAGAAGTCGGTCTGCCGGGGCGGTAACGTCCGGGTTCGCCAGCGGCAGGATCGGCGCTGCCAGAGCGATAAGACAGATCAGCACCAGAACGACAAGGCCGCTGGTTGCCAGCGAATTGTTGAGCAGCAGCGCAAGTGTTCCTGGGCGCGAGGACTTTGCCTTCTCCTTGGAAGGGGCGCTCATGGTCGTGTCACTCATCAGCGCAACCTCGGATCAAGAATGGTCTGCACCACGTCTGCGAGCAGATTGAAGAGAACATAGGCGGCGGCGACCACCAGAACCCCGCCCTGGACCAGCAGCAGATCGCGGGTGGAAATGGCGGTCACGAGCATGGATCCGATGCCCGGCCACTGGAACACCGTCTCGATATAGACAGCACCGCCGATGACAAAGCCGGCCTGGATGCCGATGACCGGCACCACGCCGACGAGGGCCGACTTGAATGCGTGCTTATAGATGACCTTGCGTTCCGACAGGCCCTTGGCGCGGGCGGTGCGGATATAGTCCTGACGCAGCACTTCCAGCATGGCGGTGCGTGTCAACCGGGCGATGACACCAGTCGCGACCACCGAAAGCGTCAGCGCAGGCAGGGTGAGGTGATGGATCAGGTCGGGCAAGTCGCCGCCACCATAGATCGCGTACATGCCGGACGCCGGAAACAGGCGCAGATTGACGGCAAAGACCAGGATCAGCAGCAGGCCGAGCCAGAAAGACGGGGTCGAGATACCGATCAGAACGAGCAGCGTGATGATCTTGTCCGCCCAGCCGTACTGACGGACGGCAGAGACAATACCGGCAAGAAGGCCGAAGATCGAGCACAGGATGAGCGAGGTTCCGGCCAGAATGAGGGTTGCTGAAAAGCGCTCCATCACTTCATCCAGCACCGGACGATTGAGCGTGTAGGAGCGGCCGAGATCACCCTGGAACAGGTTGCCGATCCAGATGACGTATTGCTCGAACAGGGTTTTGTCGAGGCCGAGATCGCGGTTGAGCTTGGCGACATTTTCCGGTGTCGCGTAGGAGCCGAGAATGGCAGTTGCCGGGTCTCCCGGGATCATCGCCATGATCAGGAAGACGATGATCGTCAGCCCGAACAGGACCGGGATGGCAGCCAGCAGACGCTTGGCGATATAGGAAGCCAATGGTCTCTCCCTCTTTCTGAGTGCGGCCGGCCATTTCCTGAAGCCTCGCCGCCTCCGCAACCTCATCCTGAGGAGCGCATTTATGCGCGTCTCGAAGGATGGGCGGCACACTCCGGAGCAAGTGGCCCATCCTTCGAGACAGCGCCTTGCGCTTCCTCAGGATGAGGGAGTGTTGTGTCGCCGGGGTGCGCCTTTACGTTTCCTTCGGCACTTGCTGCGTGCAGGTCCGAATACGAAAATCCCGGCGAACCGTTCAAGGTCCGCCGGGAGACGTGTCGTCTTATTGAGGCTTCTTGACATCCTGAAGCATCAGGAAGAAGGACGGTTGCAGCTTGAAGTCTTCAACCGATGCCTTGGTGACGGCATTCTGTTTCCAGTTGGCAACGAAGACCCAGGGGGCGTCCTCCTGGACGATTTCCTGCATTTCCTTGTAGAGCCTTGCACGTTCTTCCTGGTTGGTTTCCTCGCGGGCATTTTCCAGAAGCTCGTCCACCTTGGCGTTGGAATAGTAGCCGGAGTTGAACCCGCCCTGTTCGGGCATCGCTTCGGTGCGCAGGGCCAGGAACGGAAGCGTGTCCGGGTCATTGGTCATCCAGGCCATTTCCGCCATGGAAGCCTTGCCTTGCAGACCCGGGTTCACCTTGCCGAGGAAGGTGTTCCATTCATAGGTCTCGATCTTGACCTTCATGCCGACGGCCTGGAGATCGGCCTGGATGGCCGTGCCCATGGCAACCGGGTCGAGCATGCCGGAGCCGCCTTCGGTGACATAGAAAGTCAC
The DNA here is from genome assembly GCF_053005225.1 of Roseibium sp. RP-7. NCBI lineage: Bacteria > Pseudomonadati > Pseudomonadota > Alphaproteobacteria > Hyphomicrobiales > Stappiaceae > Roseibium > Roseibium sp. RP-7. The sequence continues at coordinate 3,188,156 of NZ_JBRKQA010000001.1, read as the reverse complement.
TTCCTGTCCGGCGTATTCAGCTTCCTTCAGGAGTTCCTTGGCCTTTTCCGGATCGTAGGGATAGGGCTCCAGGCTCTCGTTGTATGCCCAGGCAAAGGCAGGAGGTGTCGGCCCTGCTGCGACGTCGGCCGTACCTTGCAGGATGTTTTCCACCAGCGCCTTCTTGTTGATGGCGTAGTTGGCGGCCTGGCGCGCGGCCTTGACGTCAAACGGTGCTTCGCGGGTGTTCAGGATCAGGAACCAGACGTGAGGTCCGGCCTGTTCCAGCACCTTGAACGTTGAATCGTCCTTGAACTGCTGCAGGCTGTCCGGCGGGACTTCAACCATCACGTCCAGTCCGCCGGAGAGCATTTCGGCGATCCTTGTGTTGGCGTCGGTGATCGGACGGTAGATCAACGCTTCCAGGTCCGGAGCGCCATCCCAGTAGTCTTCGTTCTTGACGGCAACCACCTTGGCGTTGGCTTCCCATTCGGCAAACTTGTAGGCGCCGGTACCGGACGGATTGCGGCCGAAATCCTTGCCGTATTGCTTGACGGCCTCGGGCGAGACAATCAGACCCGTCGGATAGGCAAGGTTCGACAGGAACGGCGCGTAAGGGGCACTGAGGTTGAAGGTGACGGTGGTTTCGTTGTCGACGACCACGTCCTCAACGGTGGAGAAGAAGAACGCGAGCGGGAAGGGACCCGTATCGTGATAAGGGTTTTCCTCGTTCAGCATACGGTCGAAGTTGAACTTCACCGCTTCCGCGTTGAAGGGGGAACCGTCGTGGAACTTGATGCCTTCACGCAGCTTGAACGTGTAGGTCTTGCCGTCTTCCGAAATGGTCCAGCTTTCGGCAAGGGACGGTTCGACTTCCAGGGTGCCGTCCTTGTAGCGCACAAGTCCGTCATACAAGTTCACCAGAATGCGGAAATCGTTGACCGCGGTGACGGCGTGCGGGTCGAGTGACTTTGGTTCCGCGATCTGGCCGACAACCAGAACATTGGGCGGAGTTTGCGCCTGCACCTGGGGTGCAAAGGCGAGGAAGGCCGAGGCGAAAGCCGCGGCTAGGAATCTTTTCATGACCATTCCCCTCGTTGTTTCTGACGAATAATTAATCATGATTAATTGCAATGCTGCAATAATTATTTCATATTTATTTTCGCTCGAGGGTTGTGCTCTCGATGCCAGATAAACGCTTAAGCGCTGATAAATAAGGGGGAAACAAGGATGCCGCAGCACGCAATCCGTATCGACCCGGAGCGTCTCAAAACGCTTCTCAACGGAGTGAATCGCTTCGGCTTTGTTCCTGAAACCGGCGGCTACACGCGACCAGGCTTCACTCGGGTCGATCTGGAGTGCAGGGATTGGTTCGAGGCACAGATGAAGGCCGACGATCTGCAGGTGTGGAGAGACGGCGCACTCAACCTGTTTGGCCGGTATGGACCTGAGGACGGGCCGTGCGTCATGGCCGGATCGCATCTCGACACCGTGGTCAATGGCGGTGCTTTTGACGGAGCGCTCGGCGCCTGTGTTGCGCTGGAATGCGTGCGAACGATGAAGGATGCCGGAATAACGCCCCGGACAGCGATCGAAGTTGCCGCGACTTCCGAAGAAGAGGGCCGTTTCGGGGGCATGCTCGGCTCACAGGCCATATCCGGGGCGATCACTCCGGCATGGATCGAGCAGGCCATTGATGCCGACGGGATCCGGCTGCGCGATGCCATGAACAGTCTGGGTCTCGAGCCGATGGACATCCTGAAAGCAGCCCGGCCGGCCGGTTCGATAAATGCCTTTCTGGAACTCCATATCGAGCAGGGGCCGGTTCTTGAAGCCGAAGAATTTCCCATCGGCATCGCCGAGGAGGTTTCCGGTGTCTGTTATCTGGAGTTAGAACTGACGGGAATCGCCAATCATTCCGGGACAACACCCATGCATCTGCGGGCGGATGCATTTGCCGGGCTTTCCGAGCTTGCCGGGACGATTCCGGATCTGATCCAGATGCACGGCACCGACCAGAGCCGGTTTACAATTGGTCATGTCGAACTTTCGCCGAACCATCCCCACACGATTCCAGGTCGCGCAGTCTTTTCGGTGATTCTGCGTGACACGTCGGAAGAGATAATGGTGGGGCTGAAATCGCGTTTTCTGGAAAGCGCCGACATTGTCGCCAACCGGCACCGACTGAAATTGAACAAGACCGAGAGGAGCTGGTTGTCACCGGTTTCGCTGGATGGCGAGCTTGCCGACAAGCTCGCCGACCTTGCCGAACGCAACGAATTACCGGCGCGGCGTATGCCTTCCGGAGCCGGTCACGATGCCCAGACAATGCAGTCTTTCTGCCCTTCCGGGCTGATCTTCGTTCCCAGCCGGGCCGGCATAAGCCATGCTCCCGAAGAACACAGCGACTGGTCGGATATCGAGAAGGGGGCGAACCTCATGCTGCAGGCGTTGCTCGACTTGTCCGGCTAACCTGTTTGCTGGTGTCTTCCGGCTTCTGCAACTTTCGCTCTTTCAATGCCGCGCGGGCTCGGCTAGGCTTTTCAAAAGTAAAGCATATCGTTCCTGGCGGGCGCGCCGCCACAAGTGTTGCAAACAGACAGTCCCTATCCATTTTTCAACGGGGGTGCCATGGTTGATCGGATTGCCGGACTAAGGGTCCGTATTGCCTTGAGGTCTGCCGCGACGGTCGGCCTCGTATGCCTTTTCCCGTTGTTACAAGGTTGTGCGCTTTCCGATGCGCCGGTGCTCTTCCCGAAAGGGCCTATCGCGTTGGCGGAACGGGATCTGCTGTTCACGGCATTCGGCATCATGATGATCGTCGCCATTCCCGCGATCATACTAACGCTGCTGTTCGCCTGGCGATATCGCAAGCGCAATGGCAACACCGCGGATTATGCGCCCGAGTGGGATGGTTCCTGGGGCATTGAAGCCGTGGTCTGGCTGGTTCCAGCTGCGATTGTGATTGTCATCGGAACCATTGTCTGGGATGCGACCCACAGACTTGACCCTTACAAGGCCCTGGCGTCCGACAAGCCGGCTTTCAAGGTGCAGGCCGTCGCGCTCGACTGGAAATGGCTGTTCTTATACCCGGAACTCGGCACGGCCAGCGTGAATGAACTGGCCTTTCCCGCAGACAGGCCGCTGACCATCGAGATCACTTCCGACACGGTCATGAATTCGCTGATGATCCCCGCACTTGGTGGCCAGATCTACGCCATGGCGGGCATGCGCTCCGAACTTAACCTGATCGCAGATGGTCCAGGCACCTTCAACGGCCGCAACACAATGTATTCCGGCGATGGTTTTTCCGACCAGCACTTCAAGGCTCATGCCATGAACGAAGCGGATTTCGCCGCCTGGAAGGAAAAGGCAACAGGATCCGCTGATGTGCTGGACGCCAAGACGTATATGGACCTGCACAAGCAGAGCGTTGCCGATCCAGTCCGGCATTATTCGTCTTACGAGACGGATCTCTTTTCGATCATCCTGCGCAAATACGCGCCGATTGTCGGCCCTTACGAAAGCAAGGCCGCCGAACTCATCTGCCGGGGGGCTGTTTGATGCTGGGACGTCTTACGATTGAGGCCCTGCCGTTCTATTCCTGGGTGGCCATGGGTGGGGCGGCAGTAACCGTTGGCGGCGGCATTGCCGTGTTTCTGCTGATCACCTGGCTGCGCGCATGGAAAGTTCTCTGGACAGACTGGCTGACCAGCGTCGATCACAAGAAGATCGGCATCATGTATGTGGTGCTGGCTCTGGTGATGCTGGTGCGCGGGTTTGTCGATGCCCTCATGATGCGGGCGCAACAGGCGGTTTCCCTGAACAGCGAAGGTTACCTCCCGCCGGAGCATTTCGAGCAGATTTTCTCCTCCCACGGCACGATCATGATCTTTTTCGTGGCCATGCCGTTCCTGACCGGGCTCATCAACATCATCGTGCCGCAACAGATCGGCGCGCGGGATGTCGCCTTTCCGTTCCTGAATTCCGTCAGCCTCTGGATGACGGCAGCCGGTGCCGGGCTGGTGCTGATATCGCTTGTGGTCGGCAAGTTCTCTCAAGCCGGCTGGACCGGGTATCCGCCATACTCCGGGGCTGAATACAGTCCGGGCGTGGGGGTCGACTACTGGCTATGGGCGCTGATCATCAGCGGGGTGGGCAGTACGCTTTCAGGCATCAACTTCATCGTGACCATCGTCAAGAACCGCTGCCCGGGCATGACTTTCATGCGCATGCCGATGTTCACCTGGACGACACTGTGCATTTCCATCCTGATTGCCTTTGCCTTTCCGGCGCTGACGGTGGTCGCCGGTCAGTTGACACTCGATCGCACGCTTGGCTTCCATTTCTTCACCAACGGTGACGGCGGCAACATGATGATGTTTGCCAACCTGCTGTGGATCTGGGGTCATCCTGAGGTCTACATCCTGATCTTGCCGGCCTTCGGTATCTTTTCCGAAGTGGTGGCGACATTCTCGCGCAAGCGGCTATTCGGTTACACTTCACTGGTCTATGCGACCGCCTGTATCGCGCTGCTGTCGTTCACAGTCTGGCTGCACCACTTCTTCACGATGGGCTCGTCTGCCAATGTGAATGCCATATTCGGCATCGCAACGATGATCATCGCGGTGCCGACGGGGGTGAAGATCTTCGACTGGCTGTTCACCATGTACAAGGGCCGGATCGAGTTTCACACGTCCATGGTCTACACCATCGGCTTCATGGTGACCTTCGTCATCGGTGGCGTGACCGGGGTGCTGCTGGCCCTGCCGCCCGCCGACTACCTGATGCACAATTCCACCTTCCTGGTGGCGCACTTCCACAACATGCTGATCCCGGGCGCTCTTTTCGGTTATTTCGCCGGCATGAACTACTGGTTCCCCAAAGCCTTCGGTTTCAAGCTTGACGCCAAATGGGGCATGCGGTCCTTCTGGTGCTGGATCATCGGTTTCTATCTCGCCTTCATGCCGCTCTACGTCCTTGGCTTCAAGGGCATGAGCCGGCGGATGGAGCATTATGCCGACCCCACCTGGCAACCCTATCTGATCGTCGCTGCGATCGGGGCTCTGTTCGTCCTGTGCGGCATCGCCTGTATCGCCATCCAGCTTTACGTTTCAGCCAGAAAATGGGGATCCGCCAGGGACATCACGGGGGACCCGTGGAACGGACGTACCCTGGAATGGGCGACGTCCTCTCCGCCAGCTGCCTATAACTTCGCGGTTCTGCCCGAGGTGACCGACATCGACGCGTTCCACGACATGAAGATCCGGGGGGAGGCCTATCAGCCGCCGCAGCATTACGAAGACATCGTCATGCCGAAAAACACCTGGATCGGCCCGGTGCTTGGTGCGCTGGCCTTTGTGCTCGGTTTTGCCTTCATCTGGTACATCTGGTGGCTCGTCGCCCTGAGCTTCATGCTGTCTCTCGTATGTGTTGGTATCCGGGCGTCCGACGACAACAGCGAATTCGTGTTGCCGGCAGCAGAAGTCGCCCGGATCGAGCGTGAACGCCTCGGTCAGATCTCGCCGGCCGACCTGCACGACATGCGCGATTTTGTGCCGCGCGGTGCCGCCTCTGGCGCACCGTTGTCCGGAACGGTTTGAGGGAGGGGCCGATGTCTGCTGCAACCATCCTTGAAGAGGAAGAGAAGCACTCCCTTCATTCCAGGGAGTTCGGGTTCTGGATCTATCTGATGACCGACGCGGTCATCTTCGCGCTGTTGTTTGCGACCTACGCTGTCCTTTCGGAAAATTCCGCAGCCGGTCCGACGTCAAAAGAGCTCTTCGATCTCAGCAGGACTGCCGTTGAAACCGGCTTGCTGCTGGTCTCCAGCCTGACGTTCGGGATGGCGAGCATTGCGCTGATGAATGACCAGAAGGGCCGCGTGGTCCAATGGCTCTTTGTGACCTTGCTGCTCGGCTTCGCGTTTCTGGCAATGGAGCTGAGTGAATTTGCCGGCATGATCGAAAAAGGTGCGGGGCCGGAAGTAAGCGGCTTCCTGTCTGCTTTCTTCACGCTGGTGGGTACACACGGACTGCACGTTGCGTTCGGGGCACTCGGGATCGTGGTTATGATTGGCCAGATCATGGTCAAGGGCCTGACGCCGCCGGTTCGTTCCCGGTTGATGCGGCTCGGGCTATTCTGGCATTTTCTCGATATTGTCTGGATCGGGATCTTTTCGGCGGTCTATCTGCCGGGCGTTCTATAGGGGGCACATATGAACCATTCCGCTGAACGCAGCCTGTCTACCTATCTCACCGGGTTTGTGCTTGCAGTTGTGCTGACGGCAATTCCCTTCGCCCTGGTCTGGGGCGGACTGCTCACAGGCAGTGCCGTATATTTCGTCATCGCTGTTGCCGCGGTTCTGCAGGTGATCGTTCACCTGGTCTTTTTTCTACACATCGACCTGAAATCCACCCCGGTCGAAAACCTGTTCTTTCTGGCCTTTGCCGCGGTGCTCATTTTCATCATGGTCGGCGGCAGTCTCTGGATCATGATGGATCTGCATCACCGCATGCAGTGAATGCCTGGTCGCCATTGAGGCGTCTCGCCGCGATCGACGACCAGCCTGTCCGAAAGGGAGAATGACATGAGATGCAATCGCAATCCGCTTGCCGGAGGTCTTCTGGCCGCAGGGCTGATGCTGGCCGCTACCAACGGTGCACTTGCCGACTGTCAGGCGGACATCGACAAGGTTGAAAATGCCGTTACCCACTCCGAGAGGGAGGGTATCGACATCACTGTTGCAGAGAAGATGCGCGCACTGCTCCAGGAAGCGAACAAGGAACGGCACGCAGGCAACGAAGCAAAATGCCAGGAGCTGATCAACCAGGCAAAATACATCGGCGACGTGGAATGACGACCGATAATGTATCTGTTCCACTGGTCGGTTTGCTGCGCTTGAGGTAAGAGAACCCGTTCCGGAACAGGTGTGGGGAAACATGATTTCGGTCGTTCTTGGATGAAATCGTGCCGGGACATGGCGATTGTGGGGGCCGGCATTGCCGGCTCGATCGCAGCTCTGGAGCTTGCTGATCGCGGTAACCGCGTCGTGCTTTACGATGCCGGGGCAGAACCGCTGACTGCGGCGTCGCTGGTCAACGAAGGCAAGATCCATCTCGGGTTCGTTTACGGCGGGGACAGTTCAGGTCTGACCGCGCGGCGCATGATCGACGGCGCGCTTCAGTTTCGGTCCATCGTGTGCCGGTGGATGGCGCAGGACCTGTTCGCTTCTTCCGTAACGCAACCATTCGATTATGCCGTTCCCGAGGGGTCTCAGCTTTCCGCGGGTGCGGTAGAACAGCACTTTGTGCTGGTGCAGGATATCTTCCGCGAGCGGCTAGCGGCACCAAATGCAGACTACCTCGGCGAAGTGGATCTACCAGCCTTCCGGCGCCTGACCTCCCATCCTTATGGCTCTGACGCTGGCAAGATCGAGGCGGCCTTCGGAACGCCGGAACGATCCGTCGACACGCGAGCCATTGCTGCTTCACTGCGCGCAGCGGTTCTTTCTCACCCGCGAATCGAATTCCGGTCCAATCACAGGGTGACGCGTTTCGAGACAAGCCGGTCCGGATGGCAAGTGGTTGGTGAACATCGTTCTGACGGACCATTTGACCGGGTGCTCAACGCGGCCTGGGAGCAGCGCCGCTTTCTTGATCATTCCAGCGGCTTTGCTGATGATGCCTCGTGGTTCCTGCGCTACAAAATGGCAGTGCTGCTGCCGGATGTTGTCGAAGATCTGGTGAATGTCACGCTCATGTTGGGGCGATACGGAGATGTCGTGCGGTATGAGTCAGGCCGGGTGTATCTGTCCTGGTATCCGTCAATGATGCTCGCCAGCACACGCGACCTTTTGCTTCCGCACCCAGAGATCGCTTCTTCCCGAAAGGCCGAAATTGTGCGCAGTTCCGTTGCCGCACTTGCAGCCTATTATCCGAAGTTAGCTGAGTTCCTGCGCTTTCCCGAGACGGACGAAGCACCGTTGATCGGCGGAGTTATCGACGCAAGGGGTGCAAGTGATATCGACGATCGCGTAAGCGATCTGCACAAGCGCAGCAGAATAGGCCCCAGCATCCTGGCGGATGGTTATTGCAGCCTTGATCCGGGCAAATACACGACCGCACCGATGTTCGCGCTTGAAGCGGCGGACGCGCTGGCATCTTCAAGCCGGGTTCATCAAGTCATCGCCTCATGAAGTTTCCTGCAATATGGCCATGGAAACGGCCTCGTCTGACAATCTGTATTCCTGCCTACCGGCCGAACGGGTTTCTGGAACGGGTGCTTGCGTCGGTGCAGGAGCAGAGCTTTCGCGACTTTCGTGTTGTCATGTCCAATGATGGCGGTTTCGAACGGGAAACCTTCGAACCGTTCCGGCGCATGGCAAACGTGCGTATCTACCATCAGCGGGGACGACTCGGCTGGGTGGAAAACGCCAATTGGCTGATCAGAAGGGTGAGGACGCCGTATTTTGCCATCCTGCCGCAAGACGACACCATTGAGCCGGACTATTACGCCGCGCTTGTGGACCTTCTGGAAAAGACACCCGCTGCCGGAAGCGCTTGCACCGCAATTCAGACCGTCGGCAGGCCGGATGAACACATCATCCGCAGCAAAAGCGTGAGCGGAGACCTGGAAGCGCGGGTCAGGCAGGTGTTCGGGATGAGTTATGCCGGCGTCAGTTTTCGGGCTGTCAATCGGACACCACCAAACCTTGGTGATCTGACCGTTCCCGGAAACCGGTTCGACAACATGTTCGCCGACAGTACCTGGATCATGCGCCAGGCGATCCAGGGAGAAATGCTTTATCTCGACCGGCCGCTCTACAGGAAGCTCTACCACGGCGGCAACACTCACACGAGCTGGCTGGAAACACCGGCCAAAACCCTTGCATCCGCCTGGATGCGTTATTGCCAGCAAATGGCACTCTATGCGGCACGGTCCGTGGCTGACGAGTATCAGCGCGAGGCCATATTCGATCTTGCCTGCGAGCGGGTCTTTTCCAGAAACAGCGAGTTGAGACCGCTAGCCGTCGGCACGGCATTCGACGCGATCTGGAGCCAGAGTGAACTGGATCTGCGCCAGGAGGGGATGAAGAAGATGCTGCGGCGTTCATTGATGCAGCGCCAGGGTGGCTGCAACGCGTGGCGAGAACATATGGTCCGCGTCGCCCGAGGCACGCAATAGCAAAGTGCCAGCGGCAAGCGACACAATAGAGTTTCAAACTGAATGGGGGAAATGGTGCCGGCAGCAGGATTCGAACCCGCGACCCCGAGATTACAAATCACGTGCTCTACCAGCTGAGCTATACCGGCGCCGGGGATGGCTTCTACCAGATTGGGCGCACTTGTCCATGCCCTGATTTGCATTTTTCGATTCTGATTCCGGAAAACCAGCTAAACCTCTCTGATAATTTCAAAAATTGGTTGGTCTCTGTGGATAGTTTCGCGTGCGCAGAGTTTCTGCGACCCAGAAATTCAGTATCGCGACGTCTCGATTCCAATGTCATTCCTGCAAATTGACGGAAGCAGTTGTGGCGTAGGCGCAATCAAGAGGCATCGTGTTCGTTCAGTGGGACAGCGCACGGCCATCTTGCAAGTTCCCTGGAACCGAATCATTTCCTTGCCTTGGCATAATATGCTCGCGCAGCACATCAAGCACTGATCCGCATAGCCGATATGCCCCTGATCAAGGTGGACGCTTGGCGACGTCCAACTGCGGCATCCGCCAATCCAGCGTTCGCAAGCGCTGAAGGGGCTCTGCGAAGAGAGGGGGTGGCAGCTTGCATGAACCGGGTTTTGCACCCATAAATGCGCACTCTGAATATCAGCCTGTCGCTTCCAGCGCGGGCTCCTCTGGTTTTACCGGAAGGCAGGCTGGATAGACCAAACACTGTTCGGTCCCGTCATCACTTCCGTTTCACCCTCAGTGGAAAATCTGCCGTGACACATGTGGTTCTGCTCGAAATCATGTGCGCCAATTGGATCGATTTAAATGACTGAAGCGCAGCGCATTTGCCTCATTTTCTATCTGCAGCCGATCGCACTCGGGGCTTGGCTGCCGCATATTCCAGGTGTCCAGACCACGCTTGGACTGACCAACAGCGAGTTGGCGATTGCGCTCGTCGGGGCGCCGGTCGGCACTTTGACAACCTTGATGATCGCAGGGCGCATTGCAGGCTGGATCGGCGCCAAGCGGATCACGCTGGTCTTTTATCCGGTCTTTCTTCTCGCCATGCTGTTGCCCTTCATGGCGACAACCCAGTGGCTTTTGATGGCCGCGCTCGCGCTTGTCGGCGGATCGATGTCCATCCTGGAACTCGGGCTCAACGTTCTGGCTGACGATTACGAGACGCGCACCCATCACAAGATCATGAGCAGAGCACACGGCTGCTGGAGCTTCGGGCTGCTGTCTGGAACGCTGATTGGCTCGGCTGTGGCGGGTTTTGCCCTGTCGCCCCTTCTGGCCGGTATCGCGATCGCGATCCTGGTTCAGGCCCTGGTGCTGCCTGTAATCCTGCGGTTGCCTTTGCCGCCCGAAGGGCAGTCGACCAAACCCGAGCAGCGCGGTTTCCGGTTGCCACATCCGGTTTTGCTTGGCGTCTGTTTTTTCACTTTTGGAACGACATTGGTGGAAGGGGCCGTTGCGGATTGGGCTGCGGTCTATCTCCGGGATGCCTTTGCCGCCAATCCGGGCCTCGCCGGGCTGGGCATATCGATCTTTTCGCTGTGTCTGGCTTCGACCCGGCTCATGGGAGACCGCTTGCGCCAGGTTGCGGCGCCAGGACGCCTGGGGCAGGTGCTTGCGCTCATCGGACTGATTGGTCTGAGCCTGATATGGCTTGCACCAAACGCGCCGATTGCACTTCTCGGTCTGGGAGTACTGGGATCGGGAGCAGCGCTCGCGTTTCCCCTTGGAGTGACCGCGGCATCCGCAGCGCCAGGAGGAAGTGCGGCTTCCAATGTCGCCGTGCTTTCCTTTGTGGCTCTGCTTGGCTTTCTGGTCGGGCCGCTCACCATCGGACCGCTCGCCGATGCCTTCGGTATTCGGGCGGCTCTCATGGTGCTGGCACCGATGATCGGTATCAGTCTGCTATTGGCGCCTTGCCTGACCCGGTCGGAGGCGACGCGGGCGAACAGAACTGCCGCCAGCTCCGTGACTGCAGCGCGCGGAGAGGCGCTTTGAATCGGATGGTGAAAGGAGAGGGGCCTTACAGCCCCATTTTCATCCGCGCCACATAGAGTGACAGTACAGCGGCATTTGAAACGTTGAGCGAGCGAATCTCGCCCGGCATGTCGAGGCGGGCTGTCAGGCCGCAGGCTTCGCGCACACCCTGACGCACGCCTTTGCCCTCCGAGCCCAGTACCAGAACTGTCCTGTCGCTGAACGGTGTCTCTTCAAGACTTGCCGGGCCATCGCTATCGAGGGCAATGCAGGAAAATCCTTCGTCCTTCATCTCGGCAATGAAGCGGGCCATGTTCTTCACCCGGACATGTTTGATCATGTCGAGTGCACCGGAAGCGGATTTCGCCAGAACGGAGCCTTCTTCCGGTGCATGGCGTTCCGTTGTTACCACCGCATCGGCATCGAGCGCGACAGCCGAGCGCAGGATTGCGCCGACATTGTGCGGATCCGTGACCTGGTCAAGTGCCAGCACGAGCCGCGCACCTTTCAGATGCTCGGCGCCATAAGCGGGCAGGGGATCGGCTTCCAGAATCATGCCCTGATGGACAGCATCCTTCGTCACCATCCGGTCCAGCGCGCGGGGCATCATGGATTCGATAGGGACATCGATCTTCACGCCACGTTCTTCGAGGCGGCGAACGGCATTTTCCGTTGCGAACAGCTTCAGCCGCTTGCGATCCTTGTTGGCAAAGGCTGCTTCAACGGTGTGGAGGCCGTAAAGCAGCACCGGGCCTTCCGGGGGGAGGCCCGGACGGCGCGGCGCAGGTTTGCCACCGAACTTCTTGTTGCCACGAAAGCCCGGCTTGCCGGCAGGGCGCGAAGGTTTCTTGTCGTCACTCATGGCGCAGCTCTACCGGGATTTCCACGTCAGGAAAAGAGGGAAAGACAGTGCGACTGTTCCATATCCATTGCCTCAAGAGGGCTTCAGGATCATGCAGCTGACAGTGCCATGGGCGATCAGTTTGCCGTTAGCGTCCCGCAGATCGCCTTCGGAGGTCGCCAGGCGGGAGCCGCGGTGGACGATCCGCCCCTCGCAAACCACTTCTCCGCTGGTTTCAAGCAGCGGGCGAACCATGTTCACGTTGAGCGATGTGGTGGTGTAGAATTCGCCGGGCTGCAGCGTGGTGTGTACCGCGCAGCTCAGCGCCGTGTCGATCAGCGTCGAAATCCAGCCACCATGGACCGTACCGAGCGGGTTCAGGAACTCGCGCGCTGGCTGGCCAGTGAAGACGGCCCGGCCTTCGGAGAATTCCTTCATCCTGATATTGGAATGTACCATGATCGGCGGGGCAGGCAGATCACCTGCCATCATGCGCTCGAAGATATCAAGCCCGGTCATGGTGGCAAAGGCTGCCTTTGGAAGTGCGCCAAGAGTGTGGGTCTTGCCGTTTTCAGTCAGGGTCTGGGGATCGCTCATGATTGGTGTCCTGAAAGGGTGGTCTCGTCGGGCTCTGATTGGGAGGCAGTGTCTGCGGCAGGTTTTTCCTGGCTTTCCAGAATGTGAACCGCCTTGCGCAACGTGGACATCTGGGTGCGAACGGCATCAGCGCCGTCCGGGCCAAGCAATGTGCTGACTTCTTCTTGTGCCTTGAGCCAGGTGCGGTGGATCTCAATCACCTTTGCCTCGCCCAGTTTTGTCAGCACTGGAAGAACCTTTCGGCCTTTGCCATCTTGCCGGGTTACAAGACCGGCAACTTCCAAAGGATTGAGGTTTCGGGCCAGCGTGGATCGGTCGATGCCGAGAAAACGGGCGATCTCTGCCGCCGAACTTGCAGATCCGTCGGCTATCGCAGCCAAAAGCTGGGCCTGGGTCAGTTCAAGGCCAAGCGCTGCCATGTGCCTATTATAATGACGGGTCAGAAGATTGGCGGTGCGCCGGGCAGCGTGACCGAGGCAGGTTCGGCCCATGTGCTGGAAATCGATATCTTTGAGAGAAGATGACATTTGTTGTAGATACAACAACTAAAGAATCTGCTCAAGGGCGCAGTCGTGTCCGACAGGTTTTTCAAAAGGGCAGCAGGTGCAGGCATTGGCACAAATGGCCTCGTCAAAGGAACGGGCGCGTTGTTGAAAGTTGTCCACAGGCTGGGGTCGCGTGATGCCGGATTTTCAGCAAAACGCAGGGGAACCGTGACATCGCAGCCATGCTGCGGCAATCTGGTGGTGCCATCGGCCTTGGCAATAGCTCACGTTCGAAGCCTCTGTTTCGAGCGTCCTGCTGATTTTGTTCATTTCTTTGCAAAATCGGCGTTGACAGGGCGGGGCCCTATCTGCATAACACGCGCCACGGGATTGCTCGCCCCTTCCGGGCGGGCTCTTCGGTAAGCCATCCTGATCGCTTCGGCGTGAAGCAGGACGAGATGGAGGAGTGCCCGAGTGGCTAAAGGGGACGGACTGTAAATCCGTTGGCTATGCCTACGTTGGTTCGAATCCAACCTCCTCCACCATCGTTCCTGGTTCTCTCGTTGTGCGGGTGTAGCTCAATGGTAGAGCAGCAGCCTTCCAAGCTGACGACGAGGGTTCGATTCCCTTCACCCGCTCCATCATGGGTGCTGATCGGAGTGTCCGGAACGGAAGGCTCTTTCGCCCGGAAATCCTGACAAGAAGTTCAACGGGAAGCAATTCGTCGCTCGCGGATCTGTCCAAGGCGCCGGAACGCGTCCCGCCTCGACCTAATTCGACCGAACCGAGTATTGGACAGAGAGCGACGCCGATGGCGAAGGAAAAATTTGAGCGCAACAAGCCGCACGTTAACATTGGCACGATTGGCCACGTTGACCACGGCAAGACGACGCTGACCGCAGCAATCACCATGACGCTGGCTGAAACCGGCGGTGCGACTGCAAAAGCTTACGACGAAATCGACGGCGCGCCTGAAGAAAAGGCTCGCGGCATCACCATCTCCACGGCCCACGTTGAGTACGAGACGGAAAACCGTCACTACGCACACGTCGACTGCCCTGGTCACGCCGACTACGTCAAGAACATGATCACCGGTGCAGCGCAGATGGACGGCGCGATCCTGGTCTGTTCTGCCGCTGACGGCCCGATGCCGCAGACCCGCGAACACATCCTCCTGGCTCGCCAGGTTGGTGTTCCGGCTCTGGTCGTGTTCATGAACAAGGTTGACCAGGTCGACGACGAAGAGCTTCTCGAGCTCGTCGAAATGGAAATCCGCGAACTGCTGTCTTCCTACGAATTCCCGGGCGACGACATTCCGATCGTCAAGGGTTCTGCACTGGCAGCCGTTGAAAACCGCGATCCGGCCATTGGCCGCGATGCGATCCGTGAGCTGATGGCTCAGGTCGACGCGTACATCCCGACCCCGGAGCGTCCGAAGGACCTTCCGTTCCTGATGCCGATCGAAGACGTCTTCTCGATCTCCGGCCGTGGTACGGTTGTAACCGGTCGTGTTGAGCGCGGCATCGTGAAGGTTGGCGAAGAAGTCGAAATCGTCGGCATCAAGGACACGCAGAAGACCACGGTCACCGGCGTTGAAATGTTCCGCAAGCTGCTGGACAGCGGCGAAGCAGGCGACAACATCGGCGCGCTGATCCGCGGTATTGCACGTGAAGACGTTGAGCGTGGCCAGGTTCTTTGCAAGCCGGGTACTGTTACCCCGCACACGAAGTTCAAGGCCGAGGCTTACATCCTCACCAAGGAAGAAGGTGGTCGTCACACCCCGTTCTTCACCAACTACCGCCCGCAGTTCTACTTCCGTACGACGGACGTGACCGGTGTGGTGTCCCTGCCGGAAGGCACGGAAATGGTGATGCCGGGCGACAACGTCTCCGTCGAGGTTGAGCTGATCGTGCCGATCGCCATGGAAGAAGGCCTGCGCTTCGCTATCCGCGAAGGTGGCCGTACCGTCGGCGCTGGCGTCGTCGCATCCATCATCGAATAAGATGATTTCGGGCTGCCGGGCCTTGTGCCCGGCAGTCCCGCCTCTTAAGTCTTGCGATGTGCGGCTTCAGAGGGTATCAGGAGCAAGTTCGCCCAGGCGGACTTCTGAAGGGGTATAGCTCAGCTGGTAGAGCGACGGTCTCCAAAACCGTAGGTCGCGGGTTCGAACCCTGCTGCCCCTGCCAATTTGCTCTTGATTAATCTGCCTCGAGGGCTTAAAGAGTTTCCTCGAGTGAGGCGCGCGAAGTTTTTCGCGCGCCCACTCGTATTTAACAGACCGGAATCGGAATGGCGAAGACCAATCCCTTTAAATTCATCCAGGAAGTACGCGCGGAAACGTCCAAGGTAACTTGGCCGACGCGCAAAGAAACAGCAGTGACCACTGTCATGGTTTTCATCATGGTTGTGATCGCGGCGATCTTTTTTCTCGTGGCAGATCAGTTGATGGGCTTCGGGATCGGCTATCTTCTGGGTGTCGGCGGCTAATTTCAGTCAGCCGCCCGGGCGACTGTCCGGTTTGAAGACAAAGAACAAGAAACGGAACTGAGATCCATGGCCAAGCGCTGGTACATTGTGCACGCCTACTCCAATTTCGAGAAGAAGGTCGCCGAGTCCATCCGCGAAAAGGCCGAGCAGAAGGGTCTGTCCGACCTGTTCGAAGAGATTCTCGTTCCGATGGAAAAGGTCGTTGAAGTGCGCCGTGGCCGCAAGGTCGATGCAGAGCGCAAGTTCTTCCCGGGCTACGTCCTGGTGAAGATGGAAATGACCAACGAGGCTTTCCACCTCATCAAGGATACGCCGAAGGTAACCGGGTTCCTGGGCGCGGATCAGAAGCCGATGCCGATCCCGGAAAAAGAAGCAATGCGCATCATCAACCAAGTGCAGGAAGGCGTGGACCGGCCGAAGCCGTCCGTGACTTTCGAGGTTGGCGAGCAGGTGCGTGTTTCCGACGGTCCGTTCGCGTCCTTCTCCGGCCTTGTCGAGGAAGTGGACGACGAGCGTGCGCGTTTGAAGGTGGCCGTGTCCATCTTCGGCCGTGCAACGCCGGTGGAATTGGAATTCGGTCAGGTCGACAAGCTCTGATCGTTTGCTGCCCCGAGGGGTGGCTTGAGAGCCCGGTCGCAGTGTCCACAAGGATGCGGCATCCGGGATGAAAGGGTGGAAGGTTCCGGAACTCTTCGCCGGGTTCCAACAGGGCCGAACCACCAACTCCCAATCAGCTGAAGAGTCATTCAGCTGTTAATGACTGGAGAGAAACATGGCGAAAAAAATCGAAGGTTTCCTGAAGCTTCAGGTGCCGGCAGGTTCCGCTACTCCGTCGCCGCCCATTGGTCCGGCGCTCGGTCAGCGTGGTCTGAACATCATGGAATTCTGCAAGGCTTTCAACGCCGCTACGCAGGATGCTGAAAAGGGCGCACCGTGCCCGACCGTGATCACCTACTACTCCGACAAGTCCTTCACGTTCGAAGTGAAGACGGCTCCGGTCAGCTTCTTCCTGAAGAAAGCTGCCAAGCTGCAGAAGGGCTCCCAGACCCCGGGCCGTGGCACGGTTGGTTCTGTGACCAAGGCGCAGGTGAAGGAAATCGCCGAAGCCAAGATGAAGGACCTGAACGCCAACGACATCGACGCAGCTATGCTGATGGTCGAAGGCTCCGCCCGCTCCATGGGCCTCGAGGTAACGGAGTAAGATCATGGCGAAGGTTGGAAAGCGCATCCAGGCAGCTCGTGAAGGTATCGACCGCAACAAGCTGTATTCCCTGAACGAAGCCATCGGCCTCGTGAAGGACCGTTCCAAGACCAAGTTCGACGAAACCGTTGAAGTTGCGATCAATCTCGGCGTTGATCCGCGTCACGCAGACCAGATGGTCCGCGGCGTGTGCATCCTGCCGAACGGCACCGGCAAGACCGTTCGCGTTGCTGTGTTTGCTCGCGGCGACAAGGCCGAAGAAGCCAAGGCTGCTGGCGCCGATATCGTCGGTGCAGAAGAGCTGGTTCAGGAAGTTCAGGGCGGCAAGATCGACTTCGATCGCTGCATTGCAACTCCGGACATGATGCCGCTCGTCGGTCGTCTCGGTAAGGTTCTCGGCCCGCGCGGCCTGATGCCGAACCCGAAGGTTGGTACCGTGACCCCGGACGTCAAGTCCGCCGTCAACGACGCCAAGGGCGGCGCTGTTCAGTTCCGCGTTGAAAAGGCTGGTATCGTTCATGCTGGCGTTGGCAAGGTGTCCTTCTCTGAAGAAGCGATCACCCAGAACGTCAAGGCTCTGCTGGACGCCGTTCAGAAAGCCAAGCCGACTGGCGCAAAAGGCACCTACCTGAAGCGCATCGCCGTGTCCTCCACGATGGGCCCGGGCGTAAAGGTCGATCTCGCCACCGTTGCTGGCGAATAATCCGGTCTTTCCGGATTGATACGAGATTTCGGCCGAAAGGCCGAATAGACCCGGCGGCTTGCTGCCGGGTTGCCCTGTCCGAGACTGCAGGTGCCGGGAAACCGGCTTAAGCCGAACAAGGCCTGCATAGATGGGTGAGAACCGAATTTCCCACCGATCCGGTGGAAAACCTGGTTCGAACCAGACCTTGCCGAGCGCTTCTGGCGCGAAGGTGAGGGGACAGGACCCTGAGCGTCGCCAGGACAGGCGGTTACCGGGTTCGGGACCATCTGCCAGGCGGCAAGGTAAACCGGCGGCGTCACAGCCGCCAAATGGAGAAGGCAAGTGGAAAGAGCGGAAAAGCACGAGTTCGTGTCGGCCCTCAACGCCGAGCTGGGTAACACCGGTGTTGTCGTCGTCGCGCACTATGCAGGCCTTTCGGTAGCTCAGATGACCGCACTGCGGGCATCCGTGCGCGAAGCCGGCGGCACTGTAAAAGTCGCAAAAAACCGCCTTGTCAAACTCGCCCTTCAAGGCACCGACCTTGAGCACATCTCCGACCTGTTTCAGGGCCCGACCGTTATCGTCCATTCCGACGATCCGGTAGCCGCTCCGAAAGCAGCCGTCGATTTCGCCAAGGCAAACGAAAAGTTTGCGATCCTTGGTGGTGCTCTTGGCTCGACCAACCTGAACCCGGATGGGGTCAAGTCTCTGGCAACCATGCCGTCGCTCGATGAGCTGCGTGCGAAACTGGTTGGCATGATCCAGACCCCGGCTTCCCGGATTGCACAGGTTGTCAACGCTCCGGCCGGGCAGCTTGCCCGCGTCTTCGGCGCTTACGCCAAGAAGGACGAGGCCGCATAAGGCGTCCAAAACACACTGTCTCACGTAACCAAAACTGGTTCGAACTTAAGGTACTGAAAAATGGCTGATCTTGAAAAGCTCGTTGAAGAACTGTCCGCACTGACCGTTATGGAAGCTGCTGAACTCAGCAAGCTTCTGGAAGAAAAGTGGGGCGTTTCTGCTGCTGCTCCGGTCGCAGTTGCTGCTGTTGCTGCTGGTGGCGGCGATGCAGCTGCTGCTGAAGAAAAGACCGAATTTGACGTTATCCTGGCTTCTGCCGGCGACAAGAAAATCAACGTCATCAAGGAAGTCCGCGCAATCACCGGTCTTGGCCTGAAAGAAGCTAAGGAGCTCGTCGAAGGCGCTCCGAAGCCGGTCAAGGAAGGCGTTGGCAAAGACGAAGCAGAAGAGCTGAAGAAGAAGCTCGAAGAAGCTGGCGCATCTGTCGAGCTGAAATAATAAAGGCCTACCGGCCTTTTGAACGGTCCCGGGCAACTGGGACCGTACCTAGCCCCGGCGGGATTTTCCCGTTTCCGGGGCAAACGTACCACTAGGGCATCCTGCTTTCGCAAGACGGCAGATGAAGATGTTCTAGGCCCCTAAGACCGGTCAACTTGTCTGGTTTCAGGTGAGGGCACCTGAAGCAGGTTGATCCAGGGGGGACGGTTTTCCGAAGCGCCCGGGCGCTCGCCCGATTGGAAAAGGGGCGTTTCGGGAAGCCGTTACCCGGCCGATACGAGGAGCGACAATGACCCAAACGTTCAACGGTCGCAAAAAGGTCCGTAAATATTTCGGATCGATCCGCGATGTCGCGGCTATGCCTAATCTCATCGAGGTTCAAAAAGCATCCTACGACCAGTTTCTACAGGTCGACGAGATGCCGGGCGGTGGCCGCAAGAATGAAGGCCTTGAAGCGGTCTTCCAGTCCGTATTTCCGATCTCCGATTTTGCGGGCACTTCCCTTCTGGAATTTGTTTCCTTCGAATTTGAAGCTCCCAAATACGACGTCGATGAGTGCCGCCAGCGCGACATGACCTTTGCGGCTCCGCTGAAGGTTACCCTGCGCCTGATCGTGTTCGATGTCGATGAAGACACCGGCGCAAAGTCCGTGAAAGACATCAAGGAACAAGATGTCTACATGGGCGACATGCCGTTCATGACCGACAACGGCACTTTCATCGTCAACGGCACCGAGCGCGTCATCGTTTCCCAGATGCACCGTTCTCCGGGTGTGTTCTTCGACCATGACAAGGGCAAGACCCATTCTTCCGGCAAGTTGCTGTTCGCAGCACGCGTGATCCCGTATCGCGGTTCCTGGCTCGATATCGAATTCGACGCGAAGGACATCGTGCATGCGCGCATCGACCGTCGCCGCAAGATCCCGGTTACGTCCCTGCTGATGGCGCTTGGCCTCGATGGTGAGGAAATCCTCAACACGTTCTACAAGCGTATCGATTACACCCGTCAGAAGGACGGCTCCTGGCGCATGCCGTTTGACGGTAACCGTCTGAAGGGCACCAAGGCGTCCTACGACCTGATCGACGCTGACAGCGGCGAAGTGGTGATCGAGGGTGGCCGGAAGATCACTCAGCGCACCATCAAGCAGCTTGAGGAAAAAGGCGTCACCGCCTTGAAAGTGACCGACGAAGACCTTCATGGCCAGTATCTGGCTGAAGACATCGTCGACATGAAGAGCGGTGAAATCTACGCTGAAGCAGGCGACGAGATTTCCGGAAAGCTGCTGGAAGAACTGGTCGATCGTGGTTACCACGAGCTGCCGATGCTCGACATCGATCATGTCAACACCGGTCCGTACATCCGCAACACCCTGTCGGTCGACAAGAACGAGTCTCGTGAAGATGCTCTGTTTGACATCTACCGCGTGATGCGTCCGGGCGAGCCGCCCACCATCGACACTGCCGAGGCGATGTTCCAGTCGCTGTTCTTCGACGAAGAGCGCTATGACCTGTCCGCCGTTGGCCGCGTGAAGATGAACATGCGTCTTGACGTGGAGTGTGCCGACACCGTTCGCACGCTGCGCAAGGACGACATCCTGGAAGTCATCCGGGTTCTTCTTGAACTGCGCGATGGCAAGGGCGAAATCGACGACATCGACAACCTCGGCAACCGCCGTGTTCGTTCTGTCGGCGAGCTGATGGAAAATCAGTACCGCGTCGGTCTGCTGCGCATGGAACGTGCGATCAAGGAACGCATGAGCTCTGTCGAAATCGACACGGTCATGCCTCAGGACCTGATCAACGCGAAGCCGGCTGCTGCTGCCGTTCGTGAATTCTTCGGCTCCTCGCAGCTGTCGCAGTTCATGGACCAGACCAACCCGCTGTCGGAAGTCACCCACAAGCGCCGCCTGTCGGCACTTGGCCCGGGCGGTCTGACCCGCGAACGCGCAGGCTTCGAAGTCCGCGACGTTCACCCGACGCACTACGGCCGTATCTGCCCGATTGAAACGCCGGAAGGCCCGAACATCGGCCTGATCAACTCGCTGGCAACCTTTGCTCGTGTGAACAAGTACGGCTTCATCGAAAGCCCGTACCGGAAAGTGAAAGACGGCGCCGTTACCAACGAAGTCGTTTATCTTTCCGCCATGGAAGAAGCCAAGCACTACGTGGCCCAGTCCAACGCCGTCTACGATGACGAGGGCCGGTTCACCGAAGAGCTGATCACCTGCCGTCACGCCGGTGAAAACATGATGGTTCCGTCCGACAAGGTCGACCTCATGGACGTTTCGCCGAAACAGCTCGTGTCCGTCGCGGCCGCGCTCATTCCGTTCCTTGAGAACGATGACGCCAACCGCGCACTGATGGGCTCGAACATGCAGCGTCAGGCCGTTCCGCTGGTTCGTGCCGAAGCACCGTTCGTCGGTACAGGCATGGAGCCGATCGTGGCACGCGATTCCGGTGCTGCCATCGGTGCCCGCCGTGCTGGCGTTGTCGACCAGGTGGATGCGACCCGTATCGTTATCCGTGCGACCGAAGACCTCGATCCGGGCAAGTCCGGCGTCGATATCTACCGGCTGCAGAAGTTCCAGCGGTCCAACCAGAACACCTGCATCAACCAGCGTCCGCTGGTGCGTGTCGGTGACCGGATCCACAAGGGCGACATCATTGCCGACGGTCCGTCGACCGATCTCGGTGATCTGGCGCTCGGCCGGAACGTGCTCGTCGCGTTCATGCCCTGGAACGGCTACAACTTCGAGGATTCCATCCTCCTGTCCGAACGCATCGTCTCCGATGACGTGTTCACCTCCATCCACCTCGAGGAATTCGAAGTGATGGCGCGTGACACCAAGCTTGGGCCGGAAGAAATCACCCGCGACATTCCGAACGTTTCGGAAGAAGCGCTGAAGAACCTCGACGAAGCCGGTATCGTCTACATCGGTGCCGAACTGAACCCGGGCGATATCCTGGTCGGCAAGATCACTCCGAAGGGCGAAAGCCCGATGACGCCGGAAGAAAAGCTTCTGCGCGCCATCTTCGGTGAAAAGGCGTCCGACGTTCGCGATACTTCCCTGCGCCTGCCGCCGGGGGTTTCCGGTACCGTTGTCGAAGTGCGCGTCTTCAACCGCCACGGCGTTGAAAAAGACGAACGCGCGATGGCGATCGAGCGCGAGGAAATCGAGCGTCTCGCAAAGGACCGCGACGACGAACAGGCGATCCTCGACCGCAACGTCTATGGCCGTCTGGCCGAGATGCTGATGGACAAGACCGCCATTGCCGGCCCGAAGGGCTCCAAGAAGGACACCGTACTGACCGGGGACGTTCTCAACGACTTCCCGCGCTCGCAGTGGTGGCAGTTTGCCACCGACGACGAGAAGTTCATGTCCGAAATCGAAGCTCTGCGTGGTCAGTATGACGACAGCCGCAAGCGTCTCGAGCAGCGTTTCATCGACAAGGTCGAGAAACTGCAGCGCGGTGACGAACTGCCGCCGGGCGTCATGAAGATGGTCAAGGTCTTCGTTGCCGTGAAGCGCAAGCTTCAGCCGGGCGACAAGATGGCCGGCCGTCACGGCAACAAGGGCGTGGTCTCCAAGATCAACCCGTGCGAAGACATGCCGTTCCTTGAAGACGGCACGCATGTCGATATCGTGCTGAACCCGCTCGGCGTTCCGTCGCGCATGAACGTCGGTCAGATCCTTGAAACCCACCTGGGTTGGGCCTGCCGCGGCATGGGTAACCGGATCGGCGAAATGTACGACGAGTACAGGAAGTCAGGCGAGATCGGCGAATTGCGCGGCAAGATTGTCGAGATCTACGGCGACAACATGAAGGGCGACAACGTCAAGGAATACGATGACGAAGGTATCGTACGCCTGGCGGAGCAGCTGAAGAAGGGCGTCAGCATCGCGACGCCGGTCTTCGACGGTGCTCGTGAACCCGATGTCGTCGAGGCGCTCAACATTGCCGGCTACGACCCGAGCGGCCAGTCCGTTCTGTACGATGGCCGGACCGGTGAAGAGTTCGACCGCAAGGTAACTGTGGGCTACATCTACATGCTGAAGCTCCACCACCTTGTCGACGACAAGATCCATGCCCGTTCCATTGGCCCGTACTCGCTCGTCACCCAGCAGCCGCTCGGTGGTAAGGCTCAGTTCGGTGGCCAGCGCTTCGGGGAAATGGAGGTCTGGGCGCTTGAAGCTTACGGTGCAGCCTACACGCTGCAGGAAATGCTCACCGTCAAGTCGGATGACGTTGCCGGCCGTACGAAGGTCTATGAGGCCATCGTTCGTGGCGACGACACCTTCGAGGCAGGCATTCCGGAAAGCTTCAACGTGCTTGTGAAGGAAATGCGGTCCCTGGGTCTCAACGTTGAACTGCAACGAACCGATGTCCCCGTGATCGGCGAGGAAGAAACTGCGGACGCCGCAGAATAACCCCGCCTACGGACCACAAATGACTTGGAATGCCGGTTGCGGGGAGGGGCGCAAGAGCTCGCTCCCCCACCGCGCATCGAAGGAGATGGATCATGAATCATGAGGTCATGAACCTGTTCAATCAGCAGGCTCCCGCACAGACCTTCGACAATATCCGGATTTCGCTTGCGAGCCCGGAAAAGATCTTGTCCTGGTCTTTCGGCGAAATCAAAAAGCCGGAGACCATCAACTACCGTACGTTCAAGCCTGAGCGCGACGGTCTGTTCTGCGCGCGTATCTTTGGCCCGATCAAGGACTACGAATGTCTTTGCGGCAAATACAAGCGCATGAAATACAAGGGCGTCATCTGCGAAAAGTGTGGCGTTGAAGTCACCCTGTCGCGGGTTCGCCGTGAACGCATGGGCCACATCGAACTGGCTGCGCCTGTTGCGCACATCTGGTTCCTGAAGTCCTTGCCGAGCCGTATCGGCCTTCTACTCGACATGACGCTGAAGGACCTGGAACGCGTTCTGTATTTCGAGAACTATGTTGTTCTCGAGCCGGGCCTGACCCCGCTCAAGCAGCACCAGCTTCTGTCGGAAGAAGACTTCATCGCCGCTCAGGACGAGTATGGCGAAGATGCCTTCACCGCCATGATCGGTGCCGAGGCGATCCGCGAGATCCTGATGAGCATGGATCTGGAGCGCGAGAGCGAGAAGCTGCGTCAGGAGATCGCCGAGGCGACCACCGAACTGAAGCCGAAGAAGCTTGCCAAGCGCCTGAAGGTTATCGAAGCATTCATGGAATCGGGCAACCGCCCGGAGTGGATGATCATGACCGTGGTTCCGGTTATCCCGCCGGATCTGCGCCCGCTGGTACCGCTTGACGGTGGCCGTTTCGCGACATCCGATCTGAACGATCTCTACCGCCGCGTGATCAACCGTAACAACCGTCTGCGCCGCCTGATGGAACTGCGTGCTCCGGATATCATCATCCGGAACGAAAAGCGCATGCTTCAGGAGTCCGTTGACGCCCTGTTCGACAACGGCCGCCGCGGCCGCGTCATCACCGGCGCCAACAAGCGTCCGCTGAAGTCGCTGTCCGACATGCTGAAGGGCAAGCAGGGCCGGTTCCGTCAGAACCTTCTCGGCAAGCGCGTCGACTATTCCGGCCGTTCGGTTATTACCGTGGGTCCGGAACTGAAGCTGCACCAGTGCGGCCTGCCGAAGAAGATGGCGCTTGAGCTGTTCAAGCCGTTCATCTATTCGCGCCTCGACGCCAAGGGCTTCTCCTCGACCGTTAAGCAGGCCAAGAAGCTGGTTGAAAAGGAACGTCCGGAAGTATGGGACATCCTCGACGAAGTCATCCGTGAGCACCCGGTTCTCCTGAACCGCGCGCCGACGCTGCACCGTCTTGGTATCCAGGCCTTCGAACCGACCCTGATCGAAGGCAAGGCCATCCAGCTGCATCCGCTCGTCTGCTCGGCCTTCAACGCCGACTTTGACGGTGACCAGATGGCTGTTCACGTACCGCTTTCGCTGGAAGCCCAGCTCGAAGCGCGTACGCTGATGATGTCGACCAACAACATTCTGCATCCGGCAAACGGTGGCCCGATCATCGTTCCTTCGCAGGATATCGTTCTGGGTCTCTACTATCTGTCCATCATGGCAGAAGGTGAGCCGGGCGAAGGCATGGTCTTCGGCAACACTGGTGAGATCCACCATGCGCTGGCCAACAAGGTCATCACGCTGCACACCAAGGTGAAGGGCCGTTATCGGTCCATCGATGCGGAAGGCAATCCGACTTCCGAAATCATCGAGACCACTCCGGGCCGCATGCTCATCGCGGAGCTTCTGCCGAAGCACCACGAAGTGCCGTTCGAGGTCTGCAACAAGCTGATGACCAAGAAGGACATCTCCAAGATGATCGACACGGTTTACCGTGCCTGCGGTCAGAAGGAGACGGTTATCTTCTGTGACCGGATCATGCAGCTTGGCTTCAAGAACGCCTGTAACGCCGGCATCTCCTTCGGCATGGACGACATGGTCATTCCGGACACCAAGCACAAGCTGGTGGCCGAAACCTCGTCGCTCGCGACCGAATACGAGCAGCAGTACAACGACGGTCTGATCACCCAGGGCGAAAAGTACAACAAGGTTGTCGATGCCTGGGCGAAATGTACCGACAAGATTGCTGACGAGATGATGGCCCGCATCAAGGCGGTCCAGATCGATGAGGAAACCGGTCGTCAGAAGCCGATGAACTCGGTCTACATGATGTCGCACTCCGGTGCTCGTGGTTCGCCCCAGCAGATGAAGCAGCTGGCCGGCATGCGCGGCCTGATGGCCAAGCCGGACGGTTCCATCATCGAGAACCCGATCATCTCGAACTTCAAGGAAGGTCTGTCGGTTCTGGAGTACTTCAACTCCACCCACGGTGCCCGTAAGGGTCTGGCCGATACCGCTCTGAAGACCGCAAACTCCGGTTACCTGACCCGCCGTCTGGTGGATGTCGCCCAGGATTCCATCATCCTGGAACCGGATTGCGGATCCACGCGCGGCATCACCGTTGCTCCGATCGTCGATGCCGGTAACGTCATCGCTTCGCTCGGCATGCGCGTTCTGGGCCGTACGACTGCGGAAGATGTCTACAACAACCAGACCGGCGAACTGCTTGTCCCCAAGGGCACGCTGATCGACGAGAAGGATGTTGATGCCATCGAGGCTGCCAAGGTTCAGCAGATCAAGATCCGCTCGGTTCTTACCTGTGAAACCGAAACCGGCGTCTGCGCGACCTGTTATGGTCGTGACCTTGCTCGCGGTACGCCCGTGAACATGGGTGAAGCTGTCGGCGTCATCGCCGCACAGTCGATCGGTGAGCCTGGCACGCAGCTGACCATGCGTACCTTCCACATTGGTGGTACCGCACAGGTTGTCGACAGCTCGTTCATCGAGTCCAACGTCGACGGCACGATCAAGATCCGGAACCGTTCGGTCAATCGCGACAGCGACGGCAACCTGATTGCCATGGTTCGCAACATGTCCATCGTTGTCATCGACAGCGACGGCAACGAGCGTGCCGTGCATCGTGTGGCCTACGGTTCCAAGCTGCATGTCGATGAAGGCGATGCGGTCAAGCGCGGTCAGCGGATTGCCGAATGGGATCCGTATACCCGTCCGATGCTTGCTGAAGTCGATGGTATCGTGGACTTCGAGGATCTGGTCGATGGTGCGTCCGTTCAGGAAACGGCCGACGAAGCGACCGGCATCACCAAGCGTGTCGTCATTGACTGGCGTTCTTCGCAGCGTGGTCAGGATCTGAAGCCGGCTATCGTCGTCAAGGACGAAAAAGGCAGCATTTCCAAGACCGATCGTGGCTCCGACGCCCGTCTGATGCTTTCCGTTGACGCGGTTCTGTCCGTTCAGCCGGGAGCTTCGGTCAAGGCTGGTGACGTTCTGGCCCGTATCCCGCTGGAAAGCGCCAAGACCAAGGACATCACCGGTGGTCTGCCGCGTGTTGCGGAACTGTTCGAGGCTCGCCGTCCGAAGGATCATGCGATCATCGCCGAAATCGATGGTACGATCCGCTTCGGTCGCGATTACAAGAACAAGCGTCGCGTCATCATCGAGCCGGCGGAAGAAGGTGTCGAGCCCGTCGAATACCTTATCCCGAAGGGCAAGCACTTCCATCTTCAGGAAGGCGATGCCATTGAAAAGGGTGAGTACATCCTCGACGGCAACCCGGCTCCGCACGACATCCTGGCAGTTAAAGGCGTAGAGGCCCTTGCGGCTTACCTCGTCAACGAGATCCAGGAAGTCTACCGCCTGCAGGGCGTGACCATCAACGACAAGCACATTGAAGTGATTGTCCGCCAGATGCTGCAGAAGGTCGAGATCACCGATCCGGGCGATACGGAGTTCTTCTCCGGCGAACAGATCGACAAGATCGACTTCGAGGAAGCCAACCGCCGGGCGATCGACAATGCACGCGATCCTGCCAAGGGGGTGCCGGTTCTGCTCGGCATCACCAAGGCATCGCTGCAGACGCGCTCGTTCTTCTCCGCCGCCTCCTTCCAGGAGACGACCCGCGTCCTTACCGATGCGGCTGTCAACGGCAAGACCGATCCGCTGGTCGGCCTCAAGGAGAACGTCATCGTCGGCCGTCTGATCCCGGCCGGTACCGGTGGGGTGATGAAGCGGATCCGTCAGATCGCGACGCATCGCGACGACCTGATCCAGGAAGCTCAACGTCAGCAGTCTTCGGACAGTGCAGCGGAAGGCCTTCTGGAAGATATGACCGGTGCAGCCGAGTAATCGGTTTCCCGTCGAACTGTCGAAAGGCCGCCCTCGGGCGGCCTTTCTTGTATAATGAGGCAAAAGAGGCCTGATGATATGAACGACAATGAACTTGAACTGGACCCGGTGGTCTACATCGTCATTGGCAGGGTCTGGGAAAACGAAGACGCTTCGCCGGATGACGCCATCACCATTCACGCGCTGCTGACAGCGCCGGATGACGACGACGCGGTTCGCAAGACACTTGAATCGCTCTCTGCTCAGGGGTTTGCGGAAGCCGAGCTCGACCAGATCGGCGTGATGGATGGCGAACCGGATGATCCGGTTTACGAAGGTGCCTACCAGGATGCGCTTGCCGGAAACGTTGCAATCGTGACTTTCACGGCCTGAGGAGGCTGGAAGAACACTCGCCCGCAAATACCTGCCGTGCATCAGGCGCATATCGGCGGGTGAGGGGCTATGGCCGGCGAATCCGGAATGCGTTTATGGCGGGTCCGTCTGGAATCGGTCCCATGAATCAAGGGCCTGCGTTGCCCGATGACCTGGCAAACGCCACCGATCTGACCTGATTTGAATCATTCCGGTTAGAGTTGATTCAGAATTCCGCCGGAATGCGGAATCCGCCAGCGCAATAATATTACCGAAAAGGTGCTGAAAACTATCGTTTGGCGCAGGTAAGTAGCGGAAATCATGTCGGAAATTCAGATGGCGGATCTGTAACCCGCACAAACGCTGTTTTTTCGACAAAGCACTTGACGCAATGGGTGCATATGAGTAGTTTCCGCGCATCCCAAGGGCAGGCGGTAAGTGCGAACCCGTCCAGCGCCACCAAGGCGCAGGACCCAGTCCTCTTAAACGCTGCCGGGTTATATAGGCGAATACGCGTCGATTGCATGACCGCGGGGTAACTCGTGGTCCTCTGGTTTTTCGCAGCGCCGGCCGCTCTTCATTGAGCGCGCGGGCGCGATTTTGCATGTCTTCACGGCTCAGGCCGAGGAGGGGTCAAGGTCAGCGGGGGACTGCAGTTGCATACGAATTTTTGGATGGACAAGGTAAAGGGCAAAGAATGCCGACCATCAACCAGTTGATCCGCAAGCCGCGGAAAGATCCGCCGAAGCGGAACAAGGTGCCGGCCATGGAGGCCTGCCCCCAGAAGCGTGGTGTTTGCACCCGCGTTTACACGACGACGCCGAAGAAGCCGAACTCGGCTCTGCGTAAGGTGGCCAAAATCCGCCTGACCAACGGCTTCGAAGTCATTGGCTACATCCCGGGTGAAGGTCACAACCTTCAGGAACACTCGGTGGTTATGATCCGCGGCGGTCGCGTAAAGGACTTGCCGGGTGTGCGCTACCACATCATCCGTGGTGTGCTCGATACCCAGGGCGTCAAGGATCGTAAGCAGCGCCGTTCGAAGTACGGCGCGAAGCGGCCGAAGTAAGGAGCACATCAGATGTCCCGTCGTCACCGCGCTGAAAAACGCGAAATTAACCCGGATCCGAAGTTCGGGGATATCGTCGTAACGAAGTTCATGAACTCCATCATGTACGACGGTAAGAAGTCGACTGCCGAGCGCATCGTTTACGGTGCTTTCGACGTTGTCGAAAACAAGACCCGCGAGAACCCGATCGAAGTGTTCCACGCTGCTCTCGAAAACGTTATGCCGCAAGTGGAAGTTCGCTCCCGCCGTGTTGGTGGTGCGACCTACCAGGTCCCGGTCGAGGTTCGTACCGACCGCCGTCAGGCGCTGGCAATTCGCTGGTTGATCACTGCGGCTCGCAATCGTAACGAAACCACGATGGTTGACCGTCTTTCCGGCGAGCTGCTCGATGCAGCAAACAACCGTGGTACCGCAGTCAAGAAGCGCGAAGACACGCACCGGATGGCAGACGCCAACCGCGCATTCTCGCACTATCGCTGGTAATTTGTGACTTCGAAGGGCTGACGCAATGGCGCGCACGCATAAAATCGAGGACTACCGCAACTTCGGCATCATGGCTCACATCGATGCTGGAAAGACCACTACGACTGAGCGGATCCTCTTCTACACTGGTAAGAGCCACAAGATCGGCGAAGTTCATGACGGCGCAGCCACCATGGACTGGATGGAGCAGGAGCAGGAGCGTGGCATCACGATCACCTCTGCTGCAACCACCGCTTTCTGGAAAGAAAAGCGCCTGAACATCATCGACACCCCGGGCCACGTTGACTTCACCATTGAAGTTGAACGTTCCCTGCGCGTGCTCGACGGTGCCGTCGCCCTTCTGGATGCAAACGCTGGCGTTGAGCCGCAGACTGAAACTGTTTGGCGTCAGGCCGACAAGTATCATGTCCCGCGGATGATCTTCGTCAACAAGATGGACAAGCTGGGCGCCGATTTCGATCGCTGCGTCAAGATGATCAAGGAACGCCTCGGCGCAACTCCGCTGGTCATGCAGCTTCCGGTTGGCGCTGAAAGCGAATTCGCTGGCTGTATCGACCTTCTGGAAATGAAGGCTCTGATCTGGCAGTCCGAAAACCTTGGCGCTGCCTGGGACGTTGTCGACATCCCGGCCGATCTCGTAGATCGCGCTCAGGAAGCTCGCGACGCTCTGATCGAGACTGTTGTCGAAGTCGACGAAGCTGTCATGGAAGCTTATCTGGAAGGCGAAGAGCCCTCCATCGAGACGCTCAAGAAGCTTATCCGCAAGGGTACGATCAGCACTGAATTCGTTCCGGTCTTCTGCGGTTCCGCATTCAAGAACAAAGGCGTTCAGCCGCTTCTCGACGCAGTTGTCGACTACCTGCCTAGCCCGGTTGAAGTTCCGGACATCAAGGGTATCGACCCGAAGACCGAAAGCGAAATCATTCGCAAGTCTTCCGACGAAGAGCCGCTCGGCCTGCTGGCGTTCAAGATCGCCAACGACCCGTTTGTTGGTTCCCTGACGTTCTGCCGCATCTATTCCGGCGTTCTGAACAAGGGCGTGTCCCTGCTGAACACCGTGAAAGACAAGCGTGAGCGCGTCGGCCGGATGATGCAGATGCACTCCAACTCCCGCGAAGACATCGATGTAGCCTATGCAGGCGATATCGTTGCTATCGCAGGCCTGAAGGACACCACGACTGGCGACACCCTGTGTGATCCGCTGAAGCCGGTGATCCTGGAGCGCATGGAATTTCCGGAGCCGGTCATCGAGATCGCTGTCGAGCCGAAGACCAAGGGCGACCAGGAAAAGATGGGCCTCGCGCTCAACCGCCTGGCTGCTGAAGATCCGTCCTTCCGCGTCAAAACCGACGAAGAATCCGGTCAGACCATCATCGCCGGCATGGGCGAGCTGCACCTGGACATTATCGTCGACCGCATGAAGCGCGAATTCAAGGTCGAAGCCAACATCGGTGCGCCGCAGGTGGCTTACCGCGAAACCATCACCAAGGTTTCTGAAGTGGATTACACCCACAAGAAGCAGTCTGGTGGTTCCGGTCAGTTCGCTCGCGTCAAACTGGTCATCGAGCCGGCCGAGCCGAACGAAGGCTACGTCTTCGAAAGCAAGATCGTCGGTGGGTCCATTCCGAAGGAATACATCCCGGGCGTTACCAAAGGTATCGAAAGCGTCATGTCTTCCGGTCCGCTGGCAGGCTTCCCGATGCTCGATATCAAGGCAACCCTGATCGATGGTGCCTACCACGACGTTGACTCCTCGGTTCTCGCCTTCGAAATCGCCGGCCGTGCCGGTTTCCGCGAAGGTATTGCCAAGGCCGGCCCGAAACTGCTCGAGCCGATCATGAAGGTCGAGGTTGTTACACCGGAAGACTACATGGGTGACGTGATTGGTGACCTGAACTCCCGCCGCGGCCAGATCGCGGGTACGGAGAACCGGGGCGTCGTTACTGTCATCACCGCAATGGTCCCGCTGGCCAACATGTTTGGTTACGTGAACAACCTGCGTTCCATGTCTCAGGGCCGCGCACAGTACTCGATGGTGTTCGATCACTACGAGCAGGTGCCGCAGGCTGTCGCCGAAGAGGTTCAGGCGAAATACGCCTGAGCCCATCCTCTTAACGTCAAGAAGAACTAGAGAAACGGAGTAATCCGATGGCGAAAGAAAAATTTGAGCGCAACAAGCCGCACGTTAACATTGGCACGATTGGCCACGTTGACCACGGCAAGACGACGCTGACCGCAGCAATCACCATGACGCTGGCTGAAACCGGCGGTGCGACTGCAAAAGCTTACGACGAAATCGACGGCGCGCCTGAAGAAAAGGCTCGCGGCATCACCATCTCCACGGCCCACGTTGAGTACGAGACGGAAAACCGTCACTACGCACACGTCGACTGCCCTGGTCACGCCGACTACGTCAAGAACATGATCACCGGTGCAGCGCAGATGGACGGCGCGATCCTGGTCTGTTCTGCCGCTGACGGCCCGATGCCGCAGACCCGCGAACACATCCTCCTGGCTCGCCAGGTTGGTGTTCCGGCTCTGGTCGTGTTCATGAACAAGGTTGACCAGGTCGACGACGAAGAGCTTCTCGAGCTCGTCGAAATGGAAATCCGCGAACTGCTGTCTTCCTACGAATTCCCGGGCGACGACATTCCGATCGTCAAGGGTTCTGCACTGGCAGCCGTTGAAAACCGCGATCCGGCCATTGGCCGCGATGCGATCCGTGAGCTGATGGCTCAGGTCGACGCGTACATCCCGACCCCGGAGCGTCCGAAGGACCTTCCGTTCCTGATGCCGATCGAAGACGTCTTCTCGATCTCCGGCCGTGGTACGGTTGTAACCGGTCGTGTTGAGCGCGGCATCGTGAAGGTTGGCGAAGAAGTCGAAATCGTCGGCATCAAGGACACGCAGAAGACCACGGTCACCGGCGTTGAAATGTTCCGCAAGCTGCTGGACAGCGGCGAAGCAGGCGACAACATCGGCGCGCTGATCCGCGGTATTGCACGTGAAGACGTTGAGCGTGGCCAGGTTCTTTGCAAGCCGGGTACTGTTACCCCGCACACGAAGTTCAAGGCCGAGGCTTACATCCTCACCAAGGAAGAAGGTGGTCGTCACACCCCGTTCTTCACCAACTACCGCCCGCAGTTCTACTTCCGTACGACGGACGTGACCGGTGTGGTGTCCCTGCCGGAAGGCACGGAAATGGTGATGCCGGGCGACAACGTCTCCGTCGAGGTTGAGCTGATCGTGCCGATCGCCATGGAAGAAGGCCTGCGCTTCGCTATCCGCGAAGGTGGCCGTACCGTCGGCGCTGGCGTCGTCGCATCCATCATCGAATAATCGACAGCCGGGCCTGCCGGTGACTTTCAAGTGAAACGCGGGCAGGCCCGCAGTCTTATTGGGAACAACAACAATGAACGGTCAGAATATCCGGATCCGCCTGAAGGCGTTTGACCACCGTATTCTCGACGCCTCCACCAAGGAGATCGTCAATACGGCCAAGCGGACCGGTGCTCAGGTACGGGGTCCCGTGCCGCTGCCGACGCGGATCGAGAAGTACACGGTGCTTCGCGGGCCGCATATCGATAAGAAAAGCCGCGATCAGTTCGAGATGCGTACGCATAAGCGCCTTCTCGATATCGTTGATCCGACGCCCCAGACGGTGGACGCGCTCATGAAGCTCGACCTCGCCGCTGGTGTCGACGTCGAGATCAAGCTCTAAGCCGGGTCGAAGGGGACACATCCATGCGTTCTGGAGTGATCGCTCAGAAAGTGGGCATGACCCGCATCTATAACGATGCAGGCGAGCATGTTCCGGTCACCGTTCTGCGGCTGGAAAATTGCCAGGTGGTTGCCCACCGCACTGACGAAAAAAATGGTTACACTGCGCTGCAGCTCGGTGCAGGTACCCGTAAAGTAAAGAATACGCCGAAGGCACTGCGTGGCCACTTTGCTGTTGCAAAGGTTGAGCCGAAGCGGACCGTGGCCGAATTCCGCGTTTCCGCGGAAAACCTGATCGACGTTGGCGCGGAACTGACCGCTGACCACTACGTCGAAGGCCAGTTTGTCGACGTGACCGGCACTTCTATCGGTAAGGGTTTTGCCGGTGCCATGAAGCGTCACAACTTCGGTGGTGGCCGTGCATCGCACGGTAACTCGATCTCGCACCGTTCGCACGGTTCTACCGGTCAGTGTCAGGACCCGGGCCGCGTGTTCAAGGGCAAGAAAATGGCCGGTCACATGGGTGATGCCCGCGTGACCACGCAGAACCTGAAGGTTGTGCGCACTGATGTTGAGCGTGGCCTGATCATGGTCGAGGGCTCTGTTCCGGGCGCCAAGGGCGGCTGGATCCTGGTCCGCGACGCGATCAAAAAGGCGCTGCCGGAAAACGTTCCGGTTCCGGGTGCTTTCAAAGCAACCGAAGCGACTGCGGCCGCCGGGAAGGAGAGTGAGTGATGGAACTCCAGGTCAAGACCCTCGAAGGTGGGGCGGCCGGTTCGATCACGGTGTCTGACGAGATCTTCGGTCTCGAGCCGCGCACCGATTTGATCCACCGTGTGGTGCGTTGGCAGCTGGCCAAGCGCCAGGCAGGTACCCACAAGGCACTGGGCCGTTCGGAAGTTTCCGGCACGACGAAGAAATTCGTCCGTCAGAAAGGTTCCGGCGGTGCACGTCACGGCAACAAGAAGGCCCCGCAGTTCCGCGGTGGTGGTAAGGCATTCGGCCCGATCGTTCGCGATCACAGCCATGACCTGCCGAAGAAGGTTCGCGCCCTCGGCCTGAAGCATGCCCTGTCGGCGAAAGCCAAGACAGACAGCATCGTTATTGTCGAAGACGCAAAGGCAGCCGAAGCAAAGACCAAGGCGCTCAAGGCACAGCTGACCAAGCTCGGCCTGACCAGCGCCCTGATCATTGACGGCGCCGAGGTCGATGCAAACTTCGCTCTGGCATCCCGCAACATTCCGCATCTGGATGTGCTGCCGGTTCAGGGCATCAACGTTTACGACATCCTGCGTGCCAACACCCTGGTGTTGACGAAGGCTGCGGTGTCCGCACTTGAGGAGCGCTTTAAATGAGCAAACTTCCTCACTACGACAAAATCGTCGGCCCGGTAATCACCGAAAAGTCGACGATGGCTTCCGAAGAGAACAAGGTTGTCTTCAAGGTTGCTAACGATGCAACGAAGCCGGAAATCAAGGCCGCAGTCGAAGCGCTGTTCGGTGTAAAGGTCACGGCAGTGAACACCCTGGTCCGCAAGGGCAAGGTCAAGCGCTTCCGCGGTCGCATCGGCCGTCAGTCCGACTACAAGAAGGCCGTCGTTACGCTGCAGGAAGGTCACGCAATCGACGTGACCACCGGGCTCTAAGACGGGGACTTAAGAAAAATGGCACTTAAGACATTCAACCCGACGTCCCCAGGCCGCCGTCAGCTGGTTCAAGTTGATCGCTCTGGTCTGTGGAAAGGCAAGCCGGTCAAGACCCTGACCGAAGGCCTGTCCAAGTCCGGTGGCCGCAACAACGCCGGCCGCCTGACGTCTCCGAACCGCGGTGGCGGTCACAAGCGGTCTTACCGTCTTGTCGACTTCAAGCGCCGTAAATGGGACGTTCCGGCTACGGTCGAGCGCCTTGAATACGATCCGAACCGGACCGCATTCATTGCACTCATCCGTTACGAAGACGGTGAACTGAGCTACATCCTGGCGCCGCAGCGCCTGGCTGCTGGCGATACCGTCATCGCCGGTGAATCCGTCGACGTGAAACCGGGCAATGCCGCGCCGCTGGCTCGCATTCCGGTTGGTACGATCGTGCACAATGTCGAGCTGAAGCCGGGCAAAGGCGCCCAGATCGCTCGTTCGGCAGGTGCGTTCGTTCAGATCGTCGGCCGCGACCAGGGCTACACCACGCTGCGCCTGATGTCTGGCGAGCAGCGCCGTGTGCTCGGAACCTGCATGGCTTCCATTGGCGCCGTGTCCAACCCGGACCACGCCAACGTTAACCTGGGTAAAGCAGGCCGTTCCCGCTGGCTTGGCATTCGTCCGCATACTCGCGGTGTTGCCATGAACCCGATCGACCACCCGCACGGTGGTGGTGAAGGCAGGACCTCCGGCGGTCGTCATCCGGTTACTCCTTGGGGTAAACCGACCAAAGGTAAGCGTACGCGGCGCAATAAGCAGACTGATAAGTTTATCGTCCGCAGCCGTCACGCGAAGAAGTAAAGGGCAAGGATCGTGGCACGTTCGATCTGGAAAGGTCCGTTTGTCGACGGGTATCTGCTGAAGAAAGCGGACAAGGTCCGTGAGTCCGGCCGGAACGAGGTCATCAAGACCTGGAGCCGCCGCTCTACCATCCTGCCGCAGTTCGTCGGTTTGACCTTCGGCGTCTACAACGGTCAAAAGCACGTTCCGGTGCTGGTGTCTGAGGAAATGATCGGTCACAAGTTCGGTGAGTTCTCGCCGAGCCGGACCTATTATGGACACGGCGCCGACAAGAAGGCGAAGAGGAAGTAACGATGGGCAAGCCGAAGCGTGAGCGGACGCTCGCTGACAATGAGGCCCGGGCAATGACCCGCATGCTGCGCGTTTCCCCGCGCAAGCTGAACCTCGTTGCGGCTTCGATCCGTGGCAAAAAAGTCGGTTCCGCGATCGCGGACCTGACATTCTCCCGCAAGCGCATTGCGCAGGACGTCAAGAAGACCTTGATGTCTGCCATTGCCAACGCGGAAAACAACCATGACCTGGACATCGACAACCTGGTGGTTGCTGAAGCACATGTCGGCAAGGCATTTGTGATCAAGCGGTTCCAGGCCCGTGCACGCGGTCGTGTTGGCCGGATCGAGAAGCCGTTCTCGAACCTGACCATCGTCGTGCGCGAAGTTGAGGAGACTGCCTGATGGGACATAAGACAAACCCGATCGGCATGCGCCTCGGGATCAACCGCACCTGGGACAGCCGCTGGTACGCGAACAAGAACGAATACGGCGATCTTCTGCACGAAGATTTCCGCATCCGTGAGCTCCTGCTGAAGGAACTCAAGCAGGCTGCCGTGTCCAAGGTTGTTATCGAACGCCCGCACAAGAAGTGCCGTGTGTCCATTCACTCCGGTCGTCCGGGTGTGGTCATCGGTAAAAAGGGTGCCGATATCGAGCGTCTTCGCAAGAAGATCGCCGACATCACCAATTCCGAAGTGCATCTCAACATCGTTGAAGTGCGCAAGCCGGAAATCGACGCGACCCTGGTCGCCCAGTCGATTGCCCAGCAGCTGGAACGCCGCGTTGCTTTCCGTCGCGCCATGAAGCGGGCCGTTCAGTCCGCCATGCGTCTCGGTGCACAGGGCATCCGTATCAACTGCGGTGGCCGTCTCGGCGGTGCGGAAATTGCGCGTATCGAATGGTACCGCGAAGGCCGCGTCCCGCTTCACACGCTGCGTGCAGACATCGACTACGGTGTTGCAAGCGCTCACACGGCTTACGGCGTGTGCGGTGTGAAGGTCTGGATCTTCAAGGGTGAAATTCTGGAACACGATCCGATGGCGTCTGAGCGCCGTGCGACCGCTGCTTCCGAAGGCAACCAGGGTGATCGCGGCGGACGCCGGGATCGGGGCCGCGAGCGCGCAGCTTAATTCAAGCTGCCTGCCGCTCGTAACTTAAGAAAGACGAGAGAAGAACGATGCTGCAACCGAAGCGCACAAAGTTCCGCAAGCAGCACAAGGGCCGCATCCACGGCTTGTCGAAGGGAGGCACTGACCTCAACTTCGGCGCATTCGGTCTGAAGGCGATTGAGCCGGAGCGTGTTACGGCACGTCAGATCGAAGCGGCCCGCCGTGCTATGACCCGCCACATGAAGCGTGCGGGTCGTGTTTGGATCCGCATCTTCCCGGACGTCCCGGTTTCCTCGAAACCTGCTGAAGTCCGCATGGGTAAAGGTAAGGGTTCTCCGGATTACTGGGCTTGCCGTGTCAAGCCAGGCCGGATCATGTTCGAAATCGACGGTGTGCCGGAAGACATTGCGCGTGAAGCCATGCGTCTTGCTGCAGCCAAACTGCCGATCAAGTGCCGCTTCGTTCAGCGTATCGGCGAGTAGGGCAGGCGAGGAGTTAGAGCCATGAAGGCTACCGATGTACGGGCTAAGACCCTCGACGAGCTCCGCAGTGAGCTTGAAGGCCTGAAGAAAGAGCAGTTCAACCTGCGCTTCCAGCGGGCTACGGGTCAGCTTGAAAACACTGCGCGTGTCCGGCAGATCCGCCGTGATATCGCGCGTATCCAGACGATCATGCGCGAAAAGCGCGTGTCGGCGAACGCGTAAGGAGACGGCCATGCCGAAGCGTATCCTGCAGGGCACCGTTGTCAGCGACGCCAATGACAAGACGGTGACGGTGAATGTGGAGCGTCGCTTCACGCACCCGCTGCTGAAGAAGACTGTGCGCCGGACCAAGAAGTACCGCGCACACGACGAAACCAACCAGTACAAGGTTGGCGACATTGTTCAGATCGAAGAATGCGCGCCGATCTCTAAAAACAAACGTTGGACCGTGGTCGCTCAGTGACCGCGCTCCATTCAGTGAGCATCAGGCGCCCGTGACCCGAGCGCCATCAGAAGAACAAGGCAGCCAGTCATGATTCAGATGCAAACAAACCTCGACGTCGCGGATAATTCCGGCGCTCGTCGTGTCATGTGCATCAAAGTGCTCGGCGGCTCCAAGCGTAAATATGCCCAGGTAGGCGACATCATCGTCGTCTCCGTGAAAGAGGCAATTCCGCGGGGCCGCGTTAAGAAGGGCGACGTGATGAAGGCTGTCGTCGTGCGCACGGCAAAGGATATCCGCCGTCCCGATGGCAGCGTGATCCGGTTCGACCGCAATGCGGCCGTGCTGGTCAACAACAACAAGGAGCCGATCGGCACCCGTATCTTCGGACCGGTACCGCGTGAACTCCGTGCAAAGAACCATATGAAAATCATTTCGCTCGCGCCGGAGGTGCTCTGATGGCTGCGAAAATTAAAAAAGGCGACACGGTGGTTGTGCTGACCGGCCGTGACAAGGGTAAGTCCGGCGAAGTCATCCAGATGCTGCCGGCTGACAACAAGGCCCTGGTCCGCGGCATCAACATGGTTCGCCGCCACCAGAAGCAGACCCAGACGCAGGAAGCAGGCATCGTGGCCAAGGAAGCCCCGATTCACCTTTCCAACGTTGCACTGGCCGATCCGAAGGACGGCAAGGCGACCCGCGTCGGCTTCAAAGTGCAGGACGATGGCACCAAGGTCCGTGTGGCCAAGCGTTCGGGAGACCTGATCGATGGCTGAGACCACTAACGTGCCGCGTCTCAAGACGCATTATGACGAAGTTGTGCGCAAGCAGCTTCTGGAGAAGTTCCAGTACAAGAACGTCATGCAGGTTCCGCAGCTGGAAAAGATTGTCCTCAACGTCGGTGTCGGCGAAGCGGTCAGCGATTCCAAGAAGGCGCGTATCGCAGCTGACGACCTGGCACTGATTGCCGGTCAGAAGCCGGTGATCACCAAAGCGAAAAAGTCGATCGCAACCTTCAAGGTTCGCGAAGGCATGCCGCTTGGTGCAAAGGTTACCCTGCGCCGCCAGCAGATGTTCGAATTTCTGGACCGTCTGATCACCATCGCGCTGCCGCGCGTACGTGACTTCCGTGGTCTGAACCCGAAGAGCTTCGACGGTCGCGGCAACTACGCCATGGGCATCAAAGAACACATCGTGTTCCCGGAAATCGAGTACGACAAGGTCGACCAGATCTGGGGCATGGACGTGATCATCTGCACCACGGCGCCGAATGACGATGAAGCACGCGAGCTTCTGCGCGCGTTCAACTTCCCGTTCACGAAGTAACGGGCAAGGGAAGGGATCGACGATGGCGAAGAAAAGCGCAATCGAGAAGAACAAGCGCCGCGAGAAGCTTGTAAAGAAATACGCTGAGAAGCGCGCTGCCCTGAAGGCACTGGCTAAAGATGAAAGCCTGTCCCTGGAAGAGCGGTACAACGCACGCCTGAAGCTGGCAAAATTGCCGCGGAATTCCGCGCCGAACCGCGTTCGCAACCGTTGCGAAGTGTCCGGCCGTCCGCGCGGTTTTTACCGCAAGCTGAAGATGTCGCGTATTGCGCTTCGTGAACTGGGCTCCCTGGGTAAGATCCCGGGCCTGGTCAAGTCGAGCTGGTAAGGAGAAACTCCGATGGCAATTTCTGATCCGTTGGGGGATATGCTGACCCGCATTCGCAACGCGCAGATGCGTCGCAAGAACAAGGTCAGTTCACCAAATTCCAAATTGCGCGCACATGTACTTGATGTGCTCGCAAAAGAGGGGTACATCCGTGGCTACACCACGGTTGAATACGAGGGCGGTAAGTCCGAGTTGGAAATCGAACTGAAGTATTTCGACGGTGAACCGGTTATCCGCACGATTGAACGTGTGTCCAAGCCGGGCCGCCGCGTGTACTCGTCGGTGAAAAACATCCCGCATGTCTCTAATGGCCTGGGCGTGTCGATCATTTCGACTCCGCGTGGTGTCATGAGCGACCATCAGGCGCGGGACGAAAACGTAGGTGGTGAGGTTCTTTGCCGCGTCTTCTGATGCGGCATCCTCACTTTTAAAACAACGACAAGGTTGGTCATATGTCTCGTATTGGCAAAAAGCCAGTCCCCGTGCCAAGCGGGGTAACGGCATCGATCGACGGTCAGACTGTTACGATCAAGGGCCCGAAAGGCGAAAAGTCTTTCGTGCTCAATGATC
Source organism: Roseibium sp. RP-7 (assembly GCF_053005225.1). Taxonomy (NCBI): domain Bacteria; kingdom Pseudomonadati; phylum Pseudomonadota; class Alphaproteobacteria; order Hyphomicrobiales; family Stappiaceae; genus Roseibium; species Roseibium sp. RP-7. The sequence goes on along the minus strand of NZ_JBRKQA010000001.1, from coordinate 3,148,052 downwards.
TTGTTCTGGCCGAAATGACGGATGATGGGATCAAAATCGATCCGTGCAACAGCTCCAAGCCGGCTCGCTCCATGTGGGGCATGAGCCGCACCATGGTCGCGAACCTGATCACTGGCGTAACCGAGGGCTTCAAGAAAGACCTCGCCATCACCGGTGTCGGTTATCGCGCTCAGGTCCAGGGCAAGAACCTTCAGCTGGCGCTCGGTTTCTCTCATGACGTTGTCTATCCGATCCCGGATGGTATCGATATCGTGTGCCCGAAACCCACGGAAATCAACATCACCGGTACCGACAAACAGCGCGTCGGTCAGGTTGCTGCTGAAATTCGTGAATTCCGCCCGCCGGAGCCCTACAAGGGCAAAGGCGTTCGTTATGCAGGCGAGTTCATCGTCCGCAAAGAAGGCAAGAAGAAGTAACGGACCCAGATCATGGCGAACAGCAAACAAGCTTTCGAGCGCCGCCGCGATCGCGTGCGCCGTTCGATTCAGAAAGCCGCGAACGGTCGTCCGCGCCTTTCTGTCTTCCGCTCGTCGAAGCAGATCTACGCCCAGATCATCGACGATGCGAAGGGACATACGATTGTCTCTGCTTCAACGATCGAAACAGATCTCAAGAGCAGCCTGAAAACGGGCGCCGACGTCGCTGCAGCCGCAGCCGTTGGCAAGCTTGTCGCCGAGCGTGCTGCTGCCGCTGGCGTAAAGCAGGTCGTGTTCGACCGTGGCGGGTACCAGTATCATGGGCGCGTAAAAGCGCTTGCTGATGCAGCCCGTGAAGGTGGACTTGAATTCTGACCAGCGCCCGTTGGCGCTCTTAAGAACGGAAGACGTATAATATGGCGAGACAAGAAAATCGCGATCGCGACGAGCGAGACAGCGAATTCGTCGACAAGCTCGTTCACATCAACCGCGTTGCGAAAGTGGTCAAGGGTGGCCGTCGTTTCGGCTTCGCAGCACTCGTTGTGGTTGGTGACCAGAAGGGCCGCGTCGGCTTCGGTCATGGCAAGGCGCGTGAAGTGCCGGAAGCCATCCGTAAGGCAACTGAAGCAGCAAAGCGCACGATGATCCGTGTACCGCTTCGCGAAGGCAGGACCCTCCACCACGATGTGGAAGGCCGTCACGGCGCTGGCAAGGTTCTGCTTCGTGCAGCTCCGGCCGGTACCGGTATCATCGCAGGCGGTCCGATGCGTGCCGTTTTCGAAACGCTCGGCGTCCAGGACGTTGTGGCCAAGTCTCTGGGGACTTCCAACCCCTACAACATGGTGCGTGCAACTTTTGCTGCGCTGACCAAGGAAGACAGCCCGCGTTCCGTCGCTGCCCGCCGTGGCCTGAAGGTCTCTGTGCTGCAGTCCCGCCGTCGTGACAACAACGATGAGGCGGCTTCGGCTGCCGCTGAGGCTTGACCTTAGCGGCTCCGGTCCCCAGCTGAGAGAGGGTATGTTCCATGGCGAACACCGAAAAGACTGTCACGGTCGAACAGATCGGCAGCCCGCTGCGCCGTCCTAAGGACCAGCGCGCGACGCTCGTCGGTCTCGGCCTGAACAAGATGCACCGCCGTTCCACACTGAAGGATACTCCTGAAGTGCGCGGCATGATCAATAAGGTCCAGCATCTCGTTCGCGTCGTCGAAGACAACGCGTAAGAACGGGGTGAGGAGAAACGAACATGAAGCTCAATGAACTTCGTGACAACGAAGGTGCCGTAAAAGACCGCATGCGTGTGGCTCGCGGCATCGGGTCCGGCAAGGGCAAGACTGGTGGCCGTGGTGTCAAAGGTCAGAAGTCCCGTTCCGGCGTTGCCATCAAAGGCTTTGAAGGCGGTCAGATGCCGCTTCACCGCCGTCTGCCGAAGCGCGGCTTCACGAACATTTTTGCCAAGGACTACAACACTGTGTCCGTTGGCCGTGTTCAGAAGGCGATTGATGCAGGCAAGCTGAATGCGTCCGAGACGGTTACCGTCGAAGCGCTGAAGGCAGCAGGCGTTGTCAAGCGGGTCCGTGACGGTGTGCGCATCGTTGCCAACGGTGAACTCACCGCTGCAGTGACCTTTGAAGTTGCCGGTGCCTCCAAGGGCGCTGTTGCAGCGATCGAAAAAGTAGGCGGCAAGGTTGCCGTTCTGGGAGCTCAGGCTTAACAGCCTGGGCTTCACCCATTTCTTGGGCAAGCATTCCGGAGTAGGGCATGGCATCGGCCGCCGAGCAACTGGCGTCAAATCTCAATTTCTCAGCTTTCGCCAAGGCTGAAGAACTCAAAAAGCGCATCTGGTTCACACTGGGGGCGCTTTTGGTTTATCGACTGGGCACTTACATTCCCTTGCCCGGCATCAATCCGGACGCCTTTGCGCAGGCCTTCAATCAGGCCCAGTCCGGCATCATCGGCATGTTCAACATGTTTGCCGGCGGTGCTGTCGAGCGCATGGCGATCTTCGCTCTCGGCATTATGCCGTATATTTCCGCCTCCATTATCATGCAGCTCATGACGACCGTCGTACCGACGCTTGAGCAGATGAAGAAGGAAGGCGAGCAGGGCCGCAAGGTCATCAACCAGTACACGCGCTACGGCACTGTTATCCTGGCGGCTTTCCAGGCTTACGGTATCGCAGTTGGTCTAGAAGGTGCGACCAATGTGGTCGCTGATCCGGGCTGGTTCTTCCGCGCGTCAACTGTTCTGACGCTTGTCGGCGGTACCATGTTCCTGATGTGGCTCGGTGAGCAGATCACATCGCGCGGTATCGGTAACGGTATTTCGCTGATCATCTTTGCCGGCATTGTCGCCGGGCTGCCGGTCGCGCTGGTCAACGTGCTTGAACTCGGCCGCCAGGGTTCGATGTCGACGATCCTGATTCTCGGCATTCTGATACTGGCTGTCGTGGTGATCGCACTGATCGTGTTCATGGAACGGGCTCAGCGCAGACTGCTGATTCAGTATCCTAAGCGCCAGATGGGCAACCGCATGTTCGAGGGCAACACCTCGTTCCTGCCGCTCAAGCTCAACACTGCCGGTGTGATTCCGCCGATCTTCGCTTCTTCCCTCTTGCTGGTTCCTGCCACCATCGGCGGCTTCAGTCAGGGTTCGGGCAATGAGTGGCTGACGTATATCACTGCGGCGCTTGGTCACGGCCAGCCGTTGTTCATGGTGTTCTACGCAGCGATGATCGTGTTCTTCTGTTTCTTCTATACCGCGATCGTTTTCAATCCGAGCGACACTGCGGACAACCTGAAGAAACACGGCGGTTTCATTCCCGGGATCCGTCCCGGCGAGCGTACAGCGCAGTATATCGACTACGTTCTGACGCGCATTACGGTGGTCGGTGCAATTTACATCACCGTCGTTTGTCTATTACCCGAATTCCTTATTTCGGCGACAGGCGTTCCGTTCTATTTCGGTGGCACCTCTTTGTTGATTGTCGTAAGCGTGACGATGGATACCGTGTCACAGATCCAGGGGCATTTGCTTGCGCACCAATATGAGGGTCTGGTGAAAAAAGCGAAATTAAGTGGGAGGCGTCGATGAGGCTTATTCTGGTTGGACCGCCAGGAGCGGGGAAGGGGACACAGGCCGCGCACCTCGTTGCGAAATACGCGATCCCGCAGCTCTCCACCGGAGACATGCTGCGGGCCGCAGTGGCCGCCCAGACCCCGGTAGGCGTTAAAGCCAAGGAAGTCATGGACGCAGGTGGTCTCGTATCGGATGAGATCGTTGTCGGTATTATCCGCGACCGGATCGCCGAAGAAGATGCCAGGAACGGATTCATTCTTGATGGTTTTCCCCGCACGCTCGCCCAGGCCGAAGCGCTTGACGAGATGCTGGAAGCAAACAGCCTCAAGCTGAACGCCGTTATCGAACTGCGTGTTGACCAGTCGAAGCTGGTCGATCGGATCATCAAGCGCGCTGCTGATGCACAGGCTGCGGGTCAGCCGGTGCGCAAGGACGATGATCCGGAAGTCTTCAAGCAACGCCTTGAAGCCTACAACCGCGATACCGCAGTTGTTGTGCCGTATTACGAGAAGACAGGTCTTCTTTCCGTGATTGACGGCATGCAGTCCATTGATGAAGTAACGACTTCAATAGATTCCGTTCTTCAAGGACTTGACGAAAAGGTTTAGAGCCGTTAAACGACCCGCTCTACCTTACAGTTAAGCCGGTTCCATGTAAGTGGGGCCGGCATTCTCTGTGCCGGGGTTACCCCGGCATTTTCGTACCCGCAAGGGCCGGACTCCACCGGACGCGGGCATTACAACCTGCGGCAAGACCATGGTCTCGCTGCGTAATCATGGAGACGAACGTGGCACGTATTGCTGGCGTTAACATCCCGACGAACAAGCGCGTTGTCATCGCGCTTCAGTACATTCACGGCATTGGCGCGAAGTTCGCGCAGGAAATCATCGAGAAGAACAACATCGATGCTGCCCGCCGTGTGAACGAGCTTTCCGACGCAGAAGTTCTGTCCATCCGCGAAACCATCGACCGCGATTACCTCGTTGAAGGTGACTTGCGTCGTGAGACCGCGATGAACATCAAGCGTCTGATGGACCTTGGCTGCTACCGCGGCCTGCGTCACCGTCGCGGCCTGCCGGTTCGCGGTCAGCGGACGCACACGAACGCACGTACCCGCAAGGGGCCGGCTAAACCGATCGCTGGTAAGAAGAAATAATTACCCTGCCTCGATTGGTGGTGGAGCTGCCGGCATTACGGCAGTGACGAGATCAAAACAAGGATAAGAGAATGGCTAAAGACACGACGCGCGTGCGTCGCCGCGAACGCAAGAACATCTCTTCTGGCGTCGCGCATGTGAACTCCACGTTCAACAACACCATGATCACGATCACCGACGCACAGGGCAACGCGATCTCCTGGTCGTCCGCCGGTGCACTCGGTTTCAAAGGTTCCCGTAAGTCCACTCCGTATGCTGCCCAGGTTGCTGCGGAAGATGCTGCGAAAAAAGCTGCCGAGCACGGCATGCGCACCCTGGAAGTGGAAGTGCGCGGTCCGGGTTCCGGTCGTGAATCTGCTCTGCGTGCCCTGCAGGCCGCCGGTTTCCTGATCACGTCCATCCGTGACGTGACGCCGATTCCGCACAACGGCTGCCGTCCGCGCAAGCGTCGCCGCGTCTAAGGCTTCCCAGCTTTAGGTACTTGTTTCTCCAAATGGCAAAGAATGGCCTGGCGCTGATCCGCCGGGCGGGATAGCCGAAGGGACGAAAACGTGACCATTCAAAAAAACTGGCAAGAACTGATCAAGCCGACCAAACTCGAGATCAAGCCGGGTGAAGACCCGCGCTTCTTGGCAACCGTTGTTGCCGAGCCGCTCGAGCGTGGCTACGGTCTGACCCTTGGCAACGCGCTGCGCCGTATCCTGCTGTCTTCTCTGCAGGGTGCCGCCGTGACTGCCGTTCAGATCGATGGCGTTCTGCATGAGTTCTCGTCGATCCCGGGTGTCCGGGAAGATGTCACCGACATCGTGCTGAATATCAAGGAAATCGCCATCCGCATGGAAGGCGAGGGTCCCAAGCGCATGGTCGTGCGCAAACAGGGCCCGGGTGTTGTCACCGCCGGCGATATTCAGACTGTTGGCGACGTCGAGGTTCTCAATCCGGAACTGGTGCTCTGCACGCTGGATGAAGGCGCTGAAATCCGCATGGAATTCACCGTCAACACCGGCAAGGGCTACCATTCTTCCGATCGGAACCGTCCGGAAGATGCGCCGATTGGCCTGATTCCGGTCGACAGCCTCTACTCTCCGGTCAAGAAGGTCTCCTACAAGGTGGAAAACACCCGTGAAGGCCAGGTTCTTGACTATGACAAGCTGACCCTGACTGTCGAAACCGATGGTTCCGTCAAGCCGGAAGACGCCGTGGCATTCGCTGCACGCATTCTGCAGGATCAGCTCTCCATCTTCGTCAACTTCGAAGAGCCGCAGCGTGAAGTCGCCGAGGACAGCGTCCCGGAACTGGCTTTCAACCCTGCGCTTCTGAAGAAGGTCGACGAGCTGGAACTGTCTGTACGGTCTGCAAACTGCCTGAAGAACGACAATATCGTGTATATTGGCGATCTCATTCAGAAGACCGAAGCGGAAATGCTGCGGACCCCGAATTTCGGCCGCAAGTCGCTGAACGAAATCAAGGAAGTTCTCGCCCAGATGGGTCTCCATCTCGGCATGGAAGTTGCCAACTGGCCGCCTGAGAACATCGATGATCTCGCCAAGCGCTACGAAGACCATCAGTACTAAGGGCGTACGCGTCCTGTGAGGATCAACCGGGCAAGAGTTCAACCAGAAGAACTGACTGCCTGAAAGAAAAAGGAGAGGGCCATGCGCCACGGTAAATCCGGCCGCAAGCTCAACCGGACCTCTAGCCACCGTAAGGCTATGTTCGCGAACATGGCAGCGTCGCTGATCAAGCACGAACAGATCGTAACGACCCTGCCGAAGGCTAAAGAAATGAAGCCGATCATCGACAAGCTCATCACCCTGGGCAAGCGCGGTGACCTGCATGCACGCCGCCAGGCCATTTCGCAGATTCGCGATGCGGCAATGGTTGCCAAGCTGTTCGAAACGCTCGGTGAGCGTTACAAGGACCGCAGCGGCGGTTACTCCCGCGTGCTGAAAGCCGGCTTCCGCTATGGCGACAACGCTCCGATGGCTGTCATCGAGCTGGTCGACCGTGATCCGGAAGCACGCGGTGCTGAAGACCGTGCTCGCGTTGAAGCTGAAGAAGCAGCTGAAAACGCAGCGTAATAATTGCCTCGATGGCAATCGGGAAAGGCGGGCAGATTTGCCCGCCTTTTTTTGTTGTCTTCGTGACTGTCCGCCCAAACGTATTCGTTTCGAATAATGAGACCGCAATTATCAATGATTTAAGGAAAACTGCCTAGCTTCTAGCCATGCCTCCTGGACTAGTGGGAGAGGCTGGGGAGATTTACTGTGATAGCCAAAACGAATTCCGCTTCTAAGAAGAGGTCGCCTTCTCTTCGACTTTCTTTTGTTATTCCGGCTCTGATGATCGTGATTACAGTCGCCGCATGTGCGGCGGTGGGTGTCATCGGCTACATGACCGGTCGCGACGGATTGCAACAAGCGGCAGAAGCCGAACTTGGCATGGTCATCACAGCGCGTAACGCGCTCCTGCAGTCGCGCCTGCACGCAGCTGAATCCCAGATCGTGAACCTGGCGTCCAGCGTTTCGGATCCGTTGAGCAACCTTGGCAACGCGACCATGAACCTTGCCAAGGAAAAGGACGAAATTCTCGGCCTGTTCCAGGCGCCGCAGAGCCCTGAAGAACGTGCAGCAGTCACAGGCAAGGAACAGAAGACAATGTATGCTTGGCGCCATACCGAGGCGCACCCGGCCTTCTACAATGTCTGGAAGAACGGCGGCTTCGCAGATCTTTATCTGCTCGATAACGCCGGCCTTATTCTTTATTCGGTCACCAAGGGTGACGAATTCCTGTCCAAGCTTGGTGAAGGCAGTGTTGCCGAAGGGACCGGCCTGGAGATGGTCTATAATGCTGCCAAGGAGCTGGGTGAGGGGGAGATCGCTGCCAGTGTCTTTGCACCCTATACCCCTGCCGGCGGCAAGGGCTCGCTGTTCCTGGCATCGCCCGTGTTCATGAATTCGTTCGGCACGATCAGCCTCAGCGGTGTTGCGGTCATGCGGATCGATTCCGATTTCCTGAGTGAAGTTGTCGCGAACCGTGAAGACCTTGGGGAAACCGGTCAGGTTTACGTGATCAACCAGGACGGCCTCGCGCTCAGCGACATGCCGCTTGCAGGTGCGCCAACCGCACTCAGCACCAGCGTTTCCAGCGGACCGGCGATTGAAGCTGCCGCCGGCACCGCTTCAGCCGGTATCGTTCAGGGGGCTGATGGCGTTGATGATCTTGTCGTTGCCCGTCCGCTTGCCTTCCAGGGGCAGAACTGGGCCATCGTTGCGGAGAAGAGCGTTGAAGAAACTCTGTCTGCCGTCATTCGCATGCGCGATCAGATGTTCCTCTGGTCGCTTGCAACAATTGCCGTTGCAGCCGTCATTGCCCTGTTCTTCTCCCAGTCGATCACCCGTCCTCTCACCACTCTTGTAGGCGCTCTCAACGCGATTGCCTCCGGTGATCTTGGTGCAGAGATCAAGGCAGCGAACCGCAAGGACGAAATCGGAGACATCGGCCGGGCCGTTCTTCAGATCCGTCAGAATGCTGCTGAAGAAAACGAGCGTCGTGCAGCCGAGGAAGCGGATGATGCAAGACGTCAGGCAGAGCAGCGCCAGGAAATGCTGGCAAGCCTTGCAGGCGACTTCGAAGCGACCGTCGGCACCGTCGTCGACAAGGTGGCTCATACCGCTGCAACCTTGCGCGAATCGGCGAACAAGATGCGCAGCATGACCGACATGGCAGGCGAAACATCTGCCAATGCGGCCACCATGTCGGAAGAAACTCTGGCAGAAGTGGAATCGATCGCAGCAGCTTCCGATCAGCTTTCCAGCTCGATCCAGGAAATCTCGACGCTGATCGAACGCTCTTCCAGCGTTGCTGCCGAAGCAACCAAACGTGCGGAAACGACCAACGATACAGTGCGGTCGCTTGCGGAAGCTGCCAACCGGATCGGCGAAGTCGTCACGTTGATTTCCGATATCGCCGACCAGACCAACCTTCTGGCCCTTAACGCCACCATCGAAGCCGCACGTGCCGGTGAAGCTGGCAAGGGCTTTGCGGTGGTTGCCTCCGAGGTCAAGGATCTTGCGTCCCAGACGGGCAAGGCAACCGGCGAAATCCAGCAGCAGATCGACGCTATCCGCGGGGCAACCGACGATGCGGTTGATGCCATCGGCGACATCCAGAAGACCATCGACGAGATTACAAAGTCGGTGAGCGAAGTTGCTGCAGCCGTTACCGAGCAGAGCTACGCGACGCAGGGCATTGCAGAGAACACTCAACGGGCCGCCGGTGGAACCTCCAAGGTTACCGAGGACATCCGCAACGTTTCTTCTCTGTCGAACGATACCAACATGGCTGCACAGAACTTCTCCGAAGAAGCAGCGGACATGGCATCGAAAGCTGAAGAACTGGATCACGAAGTGCGCAGCTTCCTTGCGCAGGTTCGTTCGGCCTGAAGTAAGCCTACATGATGAAAAAGGGGGCGCCGGAAATCCGGCGGCCCCTTTTGTATTTGCCTCTTTTCCTCCCTATCTGCCATGTATCGCGATGGATATGAGAAGATTCGAAAAAGAGGCACCCGCCATGCGCCTGGTTCTGACCAGCTTTACGCGTTCCCTTGTCATAGCGGGCCTGGTCGGCCTGATGGGTATGTCTGCTGCGCTTTCGCAGACTGTGCAGCCGTCTCCGGCCGATCTTCGGCTTGTTCCGCAAAGCGATGCGCAGATCAAACTCTCCTTCGCGCCAATCGTGAAAAAGGTCGCGCCGGCGGTGGTCAACGTCTATGCCAGCCGTAAGGTGGTCCAGCGTCGGCAAGTGTCGCCCTTCATGGACGATCCCTTCTTTCGCCGGTTCTTCGGCCAGCCCGGCGGGAACGACAGGCCACGGCAGCGGGTTGAATCGTCCCTTGGATCCGGCGTCATCATTTCGAGTGATGGTACGGTGATCACCAACCATCATGTGATCAAGGACGCGGACGACGTTCGTGTAGCCCTGAACGACCGTCGTGAATTCGATGCCGATATCGTTCTCATGGACGAACGTACCGACCTCGCGGTGCTGAAGATCCGGGGTGATGGACCTTTCGAAAGCATCGACTTTGCGGATTCCGACAGCCTTGAAGTCGGCGACATCGTGCTTGCCATCGGTAACCCGTTCGGTGTCGGCCAGACGGTTACCCAGGGCATTGTCTCGGCCACGGCTCGCACGCAGGTCGGCGTGACGGACTTTCAGTTCTTCATCCAGACCGACGCTGCAATCAACCCGGGCAACTCGGGCGGTGCGCTTGTCGATATGACCGGCAAGCTGGTTGGCATCAACTCGGCCATCTATTCTCGCTCCGGCGGCTCCAACGGTATCGGCTTTGCCATTCCGGCGCATATGGCGCGTTTCGTTGCGAAAGCTGCCGATCATGGCGGCAAGGTGCAGCGGCCCTGGCTGGGCGCGACCGTGCAGCTGGTAAATGCCGAAATCGCTGAAGCACTGTCTCTCGACCGGCCACGTGGTGTGCTTGTGACGGCAGTCTTTGATGGGTCACCTGCCTTTGAGGCCGGGCTTCGGGTCAGCGATCTGGTGATTGCGGTTGACGGCAAGGAAGTGACCGATCCCAATTCCTTCGGCTATCGTTTTGCAACAAAGATGATTGGCGAACAGACCGATTTTGTTGTCCTGAGGGACGGTGCGGAACAGCATGTGACCGTGTCACTGCAGCCGGCTCCCGAAACCATTCCACGGGATACGCGTGAACTTGTCGACTATTCGCCCTTCGAAGGCGCGACGGTCATGAACCTTTCGCCTGCCGTTTCCGAGGAACTTGGAATGGAAGGGATTTTCGACGGTGTCGTGATTGCCGAAGTGAAGCGCGGCAGCACCGCGGACCGTGTGGGGCTTCGCCCGGGCGACATCATCCGGGGCATCAACCGGCAAACCGTCGAAACCACCGAAATGCTGGAAGGTATCACCAAGAAGCCACCGCGTGTTTGGCAGCTCGATATCGAGCGGGACGGCAAGGTTTCACAGCTCATCCTGCGCGGTTAGGAGACAGTGTGAGCGATCTGTTCGAAGCTTCCGGACTAAGCCAGTCCGGCCCGCGGCCACTGGCGGACCGGATGCGACCGACCAAACTTGCGGATGTGGTTGGGCAGGATCACCTGCTCGGGCCGGAAGGCACGCTGTCGCGCATGCTGAAGACGCGGACGCTTGGTTCGTTGATCTTCTGGGGGCCACCGGGTACCGGCAAGACAACCATTGCCCGGTTGCTGGCCAATGAAACGGACCTTGCGTTCGAACAGATCTCGGCGATCTTTTCCGGTGTTTCGGACCTGAAGAAGGTGTTCGAAACGGCTCGCGCCCGGCGCATGAACGGCAGGGCAACGCTGCTCTTCGTAGACGAGATCCATCGGTTCAACCGGGCGCAGCAGGACAGCTTCCTTCCGGTGATGGAGGACGGCACGATCACGCTGGTTGGTGCGACCACGGAAAACCCGTCCTTTGAGCTTAACGCGGCCTTGCTGTCGCGCTCTCACGTCATGACGTTCCATTCCCTTTCCGCGGATGCGATCGAAAAACTGTTGGCGCGGGCAGAGGAGTTGGAAGAGCGTAAGCTGCCGCTTGACGAGGAAGCCCGACGAGTGCTGATCCGCATGGCCGATGGCGACGGCCGCTCTTCTCTGACCCTGGCAGAAGATGTCTGGCGCGCCGCAGGAGAGGACGAGGTCTTCGATGCCGAGCGCTTGCAGGAAATTGTCCAGAGACGGGCGCCGATCTACGACAAGAGTGCTGACGGCCATTACAATCTGATTTCCGCGCTGCACAAGTCCGTGCGGGGTTCCGATCCCGATGCCGCCCTCTACTGGTTCTGCCGGATGCTGGATGGCGGGGAGGACCCGCTCTATCTTGCCCGGCGTCTTATCCGCATGGCGGTTGAGGACATCGGGCTGGCCGACCCCAATGCACTGGTGCAAGCCAACGCGGCCCGTGACGCTTACCAGATGTTAGGGTCGCCCGAAGGGGAATTGGCGCTTGCGCAGTCGGTGATCTATCTTGCAACGGCGCCGAAATCGAACGGTGCTTACGTGGCCTACAAGGCGGCGATGCGGGATGCCAAATCCAGCGGCTCTCTACTGCCGCCCAAGCATATTCTCAACGCGCCCACCAAGCTGATGAAGCAGGAAGGGTACGGCGACGGCTATCAATACGACCACGATGCTCCCGACGGCTTTTCCGGTCAGGATTATTTTCCCGAGCAGTTGGGCCGCAAGACCTATTACGACCCACCCCAGAGAGGGTTTGAGCGGGAACTGAGAAAACGTCTGGAGTTCTGGGACAAGCGGCGCAAGGAACGAGGCTGATCCGAGTAGCCTGAAAGATCAGGCGGTTTCGGTTGATGTCAGACGGTCGAGGGCGCTCTTGAGTGTGGCGATCAGCCTGTCCCGGTCTTCCGGTGCCATCGTGTCGGAAATCTTGTCCAGCTGGCGAGACACCAGGTCGACCTCCAGATCATCCTTGACCGGAACGGGTTCCTTCAGGCCGATTACCTCGTAGGTGGAGACCGGATAGGCAATCCCCTTGACGTTGACTTCACCATTTTCAGCGCATTTGATCTGCTCTTTCACCTGCGAATAGGTTTCGAAGGAGATCAGGATAGAGCCCGGTGTGGCAAGGCTTTCCAGACGGGAGGCCGTGTTCACGCCACGTCCGATGATGGTGTAGTCCAACCGGTCTTCGCTGCCGAAATTGCCCACGGTGCAATAGTCCGTATGGATCCCCATGCGGCATTTCATCGGTTTGGAGATACCGGCTTCCCGCCAGGCACCCTGGAGCGCCTTCATCCGGTCCTGCATGTCGATGGCCATGCGTACGCAGGCAAGCGCGTCCTCGGTCACACCACGTGTTTCCGGGTCACCGAAAAAGATCAGGATGGCGTCGCCGACGTATTTGTCGATGGTCGCGCCGTAGCGCAGCGCGATATTCGACATCTCCGTCAGATACTGGTTGAGGATCGCCGTGAGTTCTTCTGATTCAAGCCGATCTGCCGTTTCGGTGAAGTCGGCTATATCGGAGAAGAAAACCGTCAGTTTCTTGCGTGTGGACGCAATCTTGACTTCCTGACGGCCTTCGAAAATGGATTGATAGACCTGAGGCGAAAGGTATTTGGCGAGCTGCCGCGAAAGTGCCTCGAGTTTGGTGGATTGATCCGCCAGCTGGTCCTCGACCGCTTCGCCATGCTCGATGGTCGCCTCGTACAGGAGGCGCAGATCTTCCAACTCGGATCGCAGATAGTCGTTCTCTTCCTGCAGGGATTGCAGCGAGGTCGTCTGGTCGGCTTGCCCGGTATCATCGGAGCTTTGGGCAGCTGTATCTACACTCTTGGCCATTTCATTCCGCGTCGAAAAGGTCTGGTCTCATTGTCTGTTTAATAATGCTGAACTTTAAAGAATCACTGTCGGATCCATGAACTATCTTAGCGGAATATACAGGGCAGGCGGGGGAAAATTGTAGCAGGCTTCAGAGCGCCAAGTTCCCGGCAAGCCTCGTCGTCAAACCATGTTTGCATAGAAGTGATCGGGCGAGAGCATAGTTCCGCCATGTCTTGATTGGCGAATGGAAAGGTCCGCCGCATAAAGATAGTAGCCATTCTTTCGTGTTAGGACTTCAACATGTTCCCCACGGTGACCTCATGAAGGAAATCGAACTCAGATTGGCGCTGGTGTTTTATGGCGGCGTTTCGCTTGCCATCTACATGCATGGCGTAAGCCGGGAAATCCTCAATCTTGTTCGGGCGTCGAGCGTTCGCCTTGACCGAAAATCGAACGGTTCTGCCCAGGAAATACCCGATCAGGAGCTTCCTCCGGTTCAAAGTGCCTACAAGGATCTGCTCGATCTGTTGTCCTCCGTTGCCGACATCCGGGTGGTGGTTGACGCAATTGCCGGTGCGTCTGCAGGTGGCGTCAACGGCATCATGCTTGCGCGAGCCATCACCCACGACCTGCCGCTCGACAGCCACAGCGAGATGTGGCTGGAAAATGCCGATGTTACCCGTTTGGCCCGGCCACAGGCCGGTTTGTCCCGATACCTGAAGATTTCCATTTCGCCGGTGCTGGATCAGCTGATTTCCACACGGCTGACAAAGCAGATAGAAAGCGCGGAAACGCGCGAGAAGCTGCGACTGTTCATGCAGGCGCGTTGGTTCACACCGCCGTTTTCCGGTGAACGGTTCATCAGCTGGATGCTGGATGCCTGCCAGAAGATGGAGGACGGTGCCGTGCCCGGCCGCAGTCTGATCCCGCGTGGTCAGACGCTCGACCTGTTCGTGACGATCACCGATTACAACGGCATCAAGCGACGCATTCACCTGGATGATCCGGACTATGTCGAGGAGTGGGATCATCGCCGAATCCTGAGTTTCCATGCCGCGCACAGAATGCCAGGAGATATCGAAAGCCAGTTCGATGCCGACAGCATTCCGGAAATTGTCTTTGCGGCTCGTGCGACGTCCTCGTTTCCAGGGGCGTTCCCTCCTGCAACGGTTGCGGAAATGGAGCGGGTGCTGGTCGATCACGACCTGACGTGGCGCAACCGGGATGCGTTTCTTGCAAGAGGGCTGAACCTGACTTCCGAGACGGCCGGTCAGCATTGTTTTGTCGATGGCAGCGTCGTCATGAACAAGCCGTTTGCGCCGGTGATAGACGTTATTCAGGATCGGCCGGCGGTGCGTGAAGTTGCCCGGCGGCTGATCTATGTGGATCCGTCACCGGTGGTTCCGGTCGAAACGGATAGCACCGTTTCGGAACTGCCCGGGTTCTTCCGCGTGATCCTGGCTTCGCTCGCTCATATTCCGCGCAATGAGCCCATCGGCGATGATCTGAAAGAGCTTGAACAGAACAACCGGCGCAGCCGCTGGCTCTCGCAACTGATCGATGATGCGGGGCCGATGGTGGAAAAGGCGGTGGCGGGCATTTTGCCAAAGCGGCGCCGGGTCACACCTGACATTCTTTCGTTGTGCCGCAAGCAGGCAACCGTGGCCGCATTCGAGCAGGCAGGGTTCGCCTTTCTCAATTATCAGTCCCTGAAACTTCATTCCCTGGCTGAGCGGCTGGCTGGCCTGACGGCGCGGCTCAGCGGGCTGGACAGTGCACGTGGCCAGGAAGAAGCCCTTCTGGGACTGTACTCGCGTCACACCAGCCGCCTGACAGCCGAGAGCAAGGACATCCTGGGGCGCACGGACCCGCATGTTGTTGCCTTGTTGCGCGGGCTGGATGTCGACTACCGGATACGCCGGCTTCGCTTTGCGGTGCGCAAGCTCAACGGCTTCTATCACTATCGTCCGGGCTCCGACTTACCGCCGCCCAATTTCGAGGCGCTCGATCAGATGAAGGGATTGCTCTACGAGCAGATCGATCATCTGGGTTGGCGCTGGAATGACCGGTTTTTCGGTGGCCGCAGTCGGGAACTCGCCGAAACGTTCGTTCGGGCAGCGGAGGCGGGTGGTCCGGACGCTGCCGAGCATGTCCAGCCAATGCTGAAATCCCTGACACAGATGATGGGGCTTGCCGATCTGGACAGGCTTCAGGACGAACTCTTTGCCGAGACGGCCCGAAATCTACTCGACAAGAGCCGTCACACATCCCTGATGGGAACCTATATCGGCTTCGGTTTTTTCGATCTGATCACCTTTCCCGTGTTGCAGCGCAACGACTTCTCGGAGGTGACGGAAATCCTGGTCGACCGCATCAGCCCGACCGACGCCGCAAGCCTTTATACGGAAGGTTTCGACCTCAAGGGCAAGTCCCTGAATACGTTCGGTGCCTTCTTCAATCGCGGCTGGCGGGAACATGATTATCTGTGGGGACGTCTCAACGCCGCCGACAGGCTGGTCAGCATCGTTCTGTCTGCGGCAGGTGAGGGCACTTTGCCGCAGATCCAGGTAAACCAGGCACGCGCGCGGATCTTTCTGGCGGTTCTGGAAGAAGAACGTGGCAAACTTTCTGATATTCCAGAGGAAATAGACCGGGTCGACAAGCTG
Source organism: Roseibium sp. RP-7 (assembly GCF_053005225.1). NCBI lineage: Bacteria > Pseudomonadati > Pseudomonadota > Alphaproteobacteria > Hyphomicrobiales > Stappiaceae > Roseibium > Roseibium sp. RP-7. Next base: position 3,132,392 of record NZ_JBRKQA010000001.1, on the reverse strand, counting down.
GTCCGGTCGATCTATCCCGATTTCGCTCATGTGACGGAAAGCGTCTGACCGGGTAATATTCATAATTTGGCAAGTCATTCCTTGACGTGAGGTCCGCTCTTTCGCTACGCACAAAAGTGGCCAGGGAATTGCGCGTGGAAATTTGAGTTGATGACTTTTATTGCCGAACATTTTGGGACCGGCCCGGAGGTGTTTCTGGGTTTCTTTCTGGTGCTTTACGCTTCCAGCTTGATCGTGCTGTTCACGACCGGTCTGACCATGACGGTGATGAACAGGCGCCACCCGGACCGCAAGATCCAGAAACGCCAGCCGACCCACGATGCCCTGCGCGATATCAAATCTTCCATGGGGCAGCTGTCGATCACGAGCTGCTGTCTTTCCATCGGCCTTTATGCCCAGCTGCGTGGCTGGACGCTGTTCGACCCCGTCGCGTTGTCCTGGTGGTCGGTGCCGTTGTTCTTCGTCATCTCGCTAGCCCTGCACGATACCTGGTTCTACTGGGGGCACCGGATCCTGCACACCAAGATGTTCTACCGGTTCCACAAGCCGCACCACATGACGGTGACGCCAACAGTCTGGTCCAACGATGCAGGCTCCAGTGTGGATACGCTGTTCGCTCATTCGTATTATGCGCTTGTGCTATTCGTCGTGCCTATTCCGCCACTGGTTTTCCTTGGCCACCGGTTGTTCGACCAGGTGTCGGCCGCCATTGGCCATTGCGGCTATGAGCATTTCGCAAGCCCGAGCGCCCGCAAACCCTGGCCGCTGCTGTGCACGCTCTACCACGACCAGCATCACCAGTATTTCGTCTACAACTACGCCAACTACTTTTCCTTCTGGGACCGGTTCTGCGGCACCATCCATCCGACCTATGACGAGCGGGTGGAAGGGTTCGAAGCGCTTTATGCCGGCACCGGCAAACAGGAAAAATCATGATGGGGCTATTCGTCGATTACCTCATCGTTCTGGTGCTCACCTACGCGGCCATGGTGGCGGTCTATTTTGCGACCGGGTTCACGATGATCGCGATAAATGCCCGTCATCCTGACCGGCGGATCCAGAAACACCGTGACGGCATGAAGCGCCAGGCGGAGGAAATCCGAGCCTCCATGAAGGCGTTGGCGACATCTTCCGTCCTGCTGTCGTCCGGATTTTTCGCACAGACCCAGGGTTGGACACTGTTCGCTCCGCTGGAACTCAGCTGGTGGTCGTTTCCGCTGATGTTCGCCGTTTGCTTCGTCCTGTTTGATGCCTGGTTCTATTGGGGGCACAGGATTCTTCACTGGCCGTCGCTCTACAAATTCCACGTACCTCATCATCGCTCGATCGCACCGACGGTCTGGAGCAACGACAGCTCGACCACGGTCGACACCCTGATCGAGCATTTTTTCTATTTTCTGGTCTGGTTCGTGCTGCCGGTGCCGGCCTTGAGCGTTTTTGCCCTGCGGTTGTTCGACCAGATTTCAGGCATGGTCGGCCATTCGGGCTTTGAATATTTCGCGTCCAAGTCGTCGAGATTCCCTTCGCCGCTGATTTGCACGACGTTCCATGATCTGCATCATTCGCAGTTTCACTACAATTACGGTAACTTCTTCTCGTTCTGGGACCGGATCTGCGGAACGGTGCATCCCAAGTACGATGTGCTGGTGCGGTCCATGGAAGAGACCGGGGAAATTCCGGATTCGGAAGAAACGAAAGTCAAGGCAACCGGGTAAGCCCGCACAGTACTCACATGTGTCAGCCAACCGACCAAATGGATGTATGAAGAGATATGCTCGATCAGGCGCTGACGATATTGCTTGAATTCCTGCCGATTTACGCGGCGTGCTACGCTGTGAACGTGTTCCTGTATTTTGCGACCGGCTGGGTGCTGGTGAAGATACAGGACCGGCACCCGGAGCGGCGTATTCAGCAGAATCGGCGTGGTGAAAAGCGCATGTGGAAGGAAATCCGGGCCAGCGTCTATTCGTTGACCGTGACCGCTGGCTGTCTTGCCGGCGGCATCTTCCTTTCGATGAAGGGCTGGACCCTGGTCGCGCCGCTGGAGCTGACCTGGTGGTCGGCAATCCTGATGTTTGTCGTTTCCATCCTAGCCTTCGACACCTGGTTCTACTGGGGCCACCGGTTCATGCATACGAAGGCGATGTACCGGTTTCATGCGGAACATCACCGCTCGGTCGCGCCGACTGTCTGGAGCACCTATTCCGACGATCTGGTCGATGCCTTTGTCATGCAGAGCTATTATCTGTGGGCGGTCATCTTCCTACCGATCCCGATCCCCGTGCTGATCGTTCACCGGCTGTGGGACCATTTCAACGGCACAATCGGCCATTCCGGTTTCGAATTCTGGGCGTCGCCGATGTCGCGTATGCCTTCGCCGATGGTCTGCGTGACTTTCCACGACCAGCACCATTCGCGCTTCCGCTACAATTACGCCAATTTCTTTTCGTTCTGGGACCGTGTCTGCGGCACCATCGACCCGAAGTACGATGAACAGGTCAAGGTGTTTGAACAGATGGGCGAAAAATCGGCTGCAAAGCCGGCGGCTCCCGGCGAATAGGGCTGTCCCTGGCCCTGCAGATTCCGTGATGGTTCACCCATGCATGGATTGAACTCGGCGTATTCAGGGACGGCTGGGACCAGTTAGAAGCGGGGCGACGGTTTGAAACATCTTTTGCTGGTGATGCTGGGCGGTGGTCTGGGTGCGGGCGGACGGCATCTGGTGTCGCTTGCGACGCTCCGTTTGTTTGGGCCGGGTTTTCCTGTCGGAACTCTTACTGTCAATGTCGTCGGCTCACTGGCCATGGGGCTTTTCATCGGTTGGCTGGTTCGCCATGAGACCGGCAACCTGCAGTCATTGCGCTATTTCGTGGCGACCGGCTTCCTCGGCGGCTTCACGACGTTCTCCGCGTTTTCGCTCGACACCTCAGTGCTGTGGGAGCGCGGCGACACGCATCTGGCACTCATGTATGTTCTTGCCTCTGTCGCCTTGTCCATTCTTGCCGTGTTTGCCGGACTGATGATCATGCGCCAGGTCGCAACTTAAGAATTCCTTCCCTTTCGGGCCGATTCCGCCTATACGCTGCGGAACGAATTTTCCCCCCGCCTTGATGCAGGGGCGATGGATGCGCGTCACGGCGGCAGGCCGGATGCCGAATTTGAGAAAAACATGTCCGCGATTGAACAGAAACAAGTGTCCGCCGATGAGGCGGGCATGCGCCTCGACCGTTGGTTCAAGTCCCATTACCCGGGCCTTGGATTCGGTCATCTGCAGAAACTGCTGCGTACGGGGCAGGTCCGTGTCGACGGCAAGCGTGCCGAGACCAACACCCGTATCGCCAAGGGGCAGATGATCCGTATTCCACCTCTCGGGGTGGAACTTCCGGCGGACGACAAGAAGAATGCCAAGCCGAAATCCACCAAGCTGATTGCTGACGACCGCAAGGCCATTGAGGACATGCTGCTGTTTGAAGACAGCCAGGTAATGGTGCTCAACAAGCCGGCAGGTCTTGCTGTTCAGGGCGGTTCAGGCCTCAAGCGCCACCTGGATGGCATGCTGGACGCCTATACCGACCGCAAGGGCAACAAGCCGCGTCTGGTGCACCGTCTCGACCGTGAGACCTCCGGCATCATTCTGGTTGCCCGTACGCGTCAGGCCGCGCAGGAACTGACAAAGGCCTTCCGTCACCGGAATACCCAGAAGATCTACTGGGCAATCCTGGCGGGTGTTCCGAAGCCGTTTCAGGGCCGCATTTCCACCTTCCTGGCCAGAAATGACGGCGAAGAACGCATGCAGATCGTGCGCCAGGGCGATGATGAGGCACAGCACGCCGTGTCGCTCTATTCCGTCTTCGAAAAGTCCGGCCAGAAGCTTTCCTGGGTGACGATGAAACCGGTGACGGGCCGAACGCACCAGTTGCGCGCACATGCGGCCCATATCGGTCATCCGATCATCGGTGACGACAAGTATTTCAATATCGAGAACTGGGAGCTGCCGGGTGGTATCCAGAACCGCCTGCATCTGCTGGCGCGCCGGATCGTGATCCCGCATCCGTCGGGCCATGGCACGATCGATGTTTCGGCGCCGCTGCCGCCGCACATGCAGCAGACCTGGAATCTGCTTGGATTTGATGCAACGGACTATGATCCGGAAGTGGATGATCCGGACGACGCGCTCAACAAGCGCTGATAGCGCTTCTCTGCTTTGCCAGAAGCCTAGTTGTCGGCGGCGGGATAGACCTTCAGATTGAAGCTCTCGTCTTCCGCCGGTGGCTGAAAGTGGCTTGAGATCCGGTCGAACTCGGCCTCGGACACCGAGAACTCGTGCTTGCCGGCGGCATTGCGCTGGCGAAGCCGTTCCTTGCAGACCTCATCCGGCACATCGAGAAAATGAAGCTGATGCTCGCACTCGACCTTGTCGGCAATGGCGCGCATCCATTGCCGGCTTTCTTTCGTGTTGGCATGAAAGTCCAGTACCACGGAAAGACCGCTTTCCAGCAGGGCTGCCACATGCGGCGTTATCGTTTTTCTCAAGAGTGACGAACAGCGGACAAAATCTGCGAGGCTGGACATCTGGTCAGCGTAGAGACCGGACAGCCAGACGTCTTCCCGCAGGAGAATGTTGCCGGGACGCTCGGCAAAGCGATCCGCCAATGTCGACTTGCCGGAAGCAACCTTGCCGCAAAACAGATGTAGAGTTGTAGCGTCGTCAGATCGTAGCATTTGATGGGGAGCTCGCTGTCGGATGTTTGCAAACCTGGTGGACGTAATCAAACGCCCTGAAACAGTGCACCCAGGATCACCGACGCAAAGGTGATGCACACAACGCCCGCCACCAGTTTCCAGGCATCCGAGCGTTTCCTGAGACCAGGCCAGCCAAGCGGTTTGATCACCTGGATCGCGGCAATCATGAACAGCAGCAACAGGATGATCTTGGTCAAGAAAAGCTCCGGGCGGGCAGGGCGCTATACTGCAATGGCAGTTGCCTGATTGAGGCCGTCAGACCAGAACGTGCTGGCGGCCTCAAAACGATGAAACATCCCGCTTTCGACTGAAAACGGGATGTTTAGAAGGCATATCCAATCCGGCAGTTGCCTGCAAGGTCAGGCTCCGGTGCTCCGCTGAAGTTTTGCCATGTAGGTCGGCAGCTTTTCCATCGACGGAACGACGATCAAGGTCTTCACGTGGCCGCGTTTGAATGCGTTCAGGAACTTGTTGTAGTCCTTGAAGGCAACACAGCCATGGGAACCAATGGAGCGGCGCAGCAGACGCGTATGGGTCAGCATGCCGTCACGGCCTTTCATGGCAGCACGGTCCTGCGGCAGCATGCGAATGGCCTCCACGCCATGGAAGCGCCGCTCGCGCATTCTCAAGTTGTAGATGTTGGGCGGCGTCGGGCCGAGCATCTTCACGTGCGAAAACTTCGGATTGTCCATCCGGTGTCCAATGCCGGAATGAGCCTCCAGCTTGGTGCCGTCCGGCATGTGAACGGTTGCGGCGCTGATGTCATAGACGGCAATCTTGCTGCCTGCACCGGGAAGTCCGGGCTTGGCGCTGCCGAACAATTTGCCGAGACCGCCGAACACTCCGTTTTCATCTTCTTCGGGATTACCTGGCGTTGCATAGGCCAGAACGGGAGACGCTTGTTCAGGCTTTTCCCTGCCTTCAGGACGGTTTTCTGCAACCACAGGCGCGCTGCGGCGCGGCGGTTCGGGTTTCATGTCCGGGGTTGGCGGCAGAATGGCGCCGGGTTTGGCCGGATTACCCGCAGCCATGGCAATGTTCACGGCCGTTTGTTCAGGCTTTGCGGCAACATTCGTCTCTGCTTCAGCCGTGGTGCCGACGCTTTGTAACGCTGCGACCTCGACATTCGGCGCAGTGTCATCGGCTGCCGGTTCATCGAGCGCGGCAACACTTGTGGTTTCTGAAGCAGCTTGATGGGCCAGAAGTGTCTGGGCGAGTTTCAGCCTTGCGAGCTTGGCGGCAAGGGCCACCTTCGCAGCCTTTTTAGCCTCAGCTTCGAGTGCCGCCGCTTCCGCCTTGAGGGCAGCTTCTGCTTTCGCAGCTATTGCTGCTGCCTGTTCAGCGGCTTTTTCCGCTGCAAGAGCGGCTTCCGCTTCGGCGCTTTGCCGTTTTTTCGTTGTCAGCGCAATCGGGGCCAGACCAAGAGAAGCTGTGGCAGGGGTTGTCTGCGCAAGCGTCAATTTCTCCTGCGGCTCAGTGCCGGCGGCGACAAAATGAGACGGGGCGATCGAGGTTCCAAGATAAGTGGCGGTTCCGGCCAAGCCGGATATCACCAAAGTTGCCCCCGCGAGGATCGTATAAAAAGTCCGGCTGGTCTTCCGGGATGTTGCTTGCCCCTTCAGGCCGACCTTTTGTTTCTTCTGAATCATTCAGACAAAACCACTCTGTTACGCCGGTCTTGTTCGACCGCGCTCCAAATTCGTATCCTTTGGTGACAATCTTGCCCCAAACGTTCATGCCCACCCGCCTGCAGCAGTATCGTCGATCATGGTAACCAAGTTCTTTACGATAAATATGCAAGCGGCCAAGAGACCGGTAATCACTCTAAAGAGGCAATTTTCGGGCGGTTTTTCAAAATTGGCGATATCCAAAGATTGAACGTCAATTTGCCGCAGACTGTGGAAGTCTTTGCCTATTGTTGAATTTACCAATCAATGACGTAGATGTCGGCAAAACTTCCAATCCGGCGCAGTGTCAAATGTGCTCTTGACCCCCGGGGGAAAACCCGGCACATGCGGGCTACTTTCCGTTCGCTTGGCACAGGATGCCCATGTATCTGATCATCTTCGACGTCGACGGCACGCTGGTGGACAGTCAGAAAACCATTTTGCAGGGCCTGCAGGTCGGTTTCGAGGCTGCGGGCCTGCCCATGCCTGACCGGGAAACGGCGCTCTCAATCGTCGGGCGGTCGCTGGACGAGGCTTTTCTGGATCTCGTTGGACCTGAACACCAGGACAAGATCCCGGTGATGTCCAACGCGTATAAACAGGCCAAGTGGTCCCGCAGGAGGGAAGGGCTGGATCTCGACCCGCTTTATCCGGGTGCTCGCGAGGCTATCATCCGGTTGAATGCGCGTGACGATGTCCTTCTTGGAATTGCCACCGGCAAAGCGATGCGTGGGGTCACGCACATGCTGGATACCCATGATCTGCATGGACGCTTCGTGACCGTCCAGACAGCTGATACCTCGCCCTCCAAGCCTCATCCGGACATGGTGCTGCGGGCAATGGCGGAGACCGGAGCGGACAGGACACGAACAATCATGATCGGTGATACCGGATTTGACATGGCGATGGCCAAGGCCGCCGGCACACATGCCTTGGGCGTTGCCTGGGGTTATCATGATCATGACCGGCTGAGTGCTGATGGTGCAGACAAGATCATCCAGACCTATGCCGAGCTGGATTTGGCACTTGGTGAACTTCTGGATTTCGACAAGGAAACAATGTGATGCGCGACTTTCTTGAAACCTTGCAGGAAGATGCGGCCAAGGATCCGGAGCAGCGGGCGCGCGAACTCTCCCGGCGCGAATTGCCTAAGCGTTTCTACAAGGAAGCAACCCATGTTGCCGTGGACGGCGGTTTCGCGATCCATCTGGACGGAAGGCCCGTCAAGACACCGGGCAAGGCGGCCTTGTTGCTGCCGAGTGAGGCGCTTGCAGCAGCGGTTGCCGCCGAATGGCAGGCACAGCAGAAGGAAATCAATCCGGCCACCATGCCGCTGACCCGGATTTCCAATTCAGCGCTTGATGCAGTCAGCATCCGGTTTGACGAAGTGGCTGACGATATCACCCGGTTTGCCGGCAATGATGCGCTGTGCTACCGCGCGGACGATCCGCAAAGCCTGATCGACACCCAAAGGCGCTTGTGGGATCCGGTCGTGGACTGGGCAGGCGGGTTGCTCGGCGGCCGTTTCGTGCTGATCGAAGGTGTCATTCACGCTGCCCAGCCGGAAGCGTTGCTTGCCGCCTATCGGGCCCGACTTTCCGACCTGACGCCGATGCGCCTCGCAGCGCTCCATACGATCACCAGCCTGACAGGCTCCGCGCTCCTGGGGCTTGGTCTGCTGGAAGACTACCTCGACGCCGATGCCGCCTGGACGGCCGCTCATGTGGAAGAGGACTTCAACATCGAGCGCTGGGGCGAAGACGCGGAAGCTGCTCTCGTCCGGGCCTACAAGCGCAAGGAATTCGACGCGGCGGTTCTGATCCTGCGAGAAGCGTAACAATTTCCCTGCGATGTGGTGTGGAGCGTATTGGCTTCACCCCAAGTAGAACGTCGTTGCCATCAGAAAGAAAATGAGCACGCCGAGGACGTCGTTGGACGAGGTGATGAAGACACCGATGGCCATGGCCGGGTCGATGCCGATCTTGTCCAGAATGATTGGTATGGTGGCGCCGACCATGGCCGCGAGCGTGGTGACGCACAGCAGTGACAGCGATGTGGCCAGGGCAAGGTGCAGCGGGTCTTCCAGCGGCACGATCAGCGAAGCCACGAGCACGAGACAGCCTAGGATCGTGCCGGCGATAGCGCCATTGAAGAGCGCCGCCACCAGTTCCTTCAGCAGGCGGTAGAAGATATCGCCGGACCACAAGGCTCCGGTCGCAATGCCTTGTACCGCCACAGCGGAGGCCTGCAGGCCCGCGTTTCCGGCCATCGACATGGTGACGGGAATGAAAGCGGCCAGGATGGCGGCTTCCGCCAACTGGTCTTCATAGGAACCGACCACCGTTGCTGCAACGCTGGCCCCCACCAGACCGGCGAGCAGCCAGGGCAGGCGGCCGCGTACTATACGCAGCACCGTGTCATCCGACCTGGCTTCTGAGGAAACGCCGCTCATCAGCAGCATGTCTTCGTTGGCTTCGTCCGAGGCGATGCGTGTCAACTGCTTGGGCGTGATCCGGCCGATCAGGTGGCCTTCTCCGCTGACGACCGGCACGGTGCGCATGTCGCGTTTTCGGGCGAGCCGCAGCACTTCTTCCTGGTCAGTGTCCGTGGACACGGCAATGACGTCGCGGTTCATGAAACTGGACAATGTGGCGTCCGCCGGCGCGAGCAGAAGCTTGCCGACTTCCACCGTTCCGGTCAGTTTGCCGTCGGCATCGGTCACATAAACGGTAAAGACCTTGCGAATGCGGCTGGCTTCCGCGCGCATCTGCGCGACAGCTTCGCCGGCGGTGCAGGTTTCGGGAAGGGCGACGAACTTGCGGGCCATCACGCGGCCCGCCGTGTCGTCGGCATAGGAACCGCGCGTTGCGATGTCTTCCACATCCGGCAAGCGCGCGATCAGTTCGTCCGCGACATCGTCCGGAAACTCGTTGAGAATTTCGATGGCGTCTTCCGGATCGAGACCGGCGAGAATATCCCGAAACTGCTCAAGAGTGGATTCTTCCATCAGGATCGAACGGAATTCCGGTCGAAGCTCGGCAATGACCTTGATCGACGGGTTGGCCGGCAACCACTGGAACAATTTGCGGGCCTGTTTCAGGCGCAGCCGCGTCAACAATTGCATGACGTCGACGGGGTCCCAGCGCTTGAGCAGTTCGACCAGCTGCGTGCGCTGGCCCGACTTGATCATCTCGCGCACGGCCCTGAGCGCAGCATCATTGATTTCCAGCGGTTCGTTAGCCGGCTCCCTGGTCCATGCGGTTGGATCAAGCTCGGCGACGTCGCTGGAATTGCTCATGGATACTCACTTTCCGGAAGGGTCCGGTCCGCTTCTACTGATCGATTGTGACGTCCGCCTGACAGTTTCCTGCCGGATCAGACCTCAAATTCCTCAATATCGGCAAAGGCCTGCCGCAGCTTGTCGGACCAGCCCCGGGACAGTTTCTGGAAATACGGGTCGTCCTGCTGAATGCGTACCTGGCGGTCGGTGGAAAAGCTGTCGGTGTTGTAGAGCAACATGTCGATGGGCATGCCGACAGACAGGTTCGACCTCAGCGTGCTGTCAAAGGACAGCAGCACCAGCTTGGCCGCTTCACCGAGGCGCATGTCCGCACGCGTGACCCGGTCCAGGATCGGCTTGCCGTATTTGTGCTCGCCGATCTGCAGATAGGGCGTATCTTCACAGACCTCGATGAAGTTGCCGGCCGCATAGATCTGGAACATGCGCGGTTCCTCACCCTTGATCTGGCCGCCCAGAATGAAGGTGACGAAGAAGTTTTCCGCACTTGTTGCAAGGGCTTCGCCGTCGATCGCCTTGACCTCACGAACCGCACTGCCGACGAGGCGGGCAACCTGGAACATGGTTTTTGCGGTCATCAGGGTCGCCCGGTCGCTTTCCGCGGACGTGATGTGCTCACTCAAAAGCGATACGACGGCCTGGGTGACGGCAAGGTTGCCGGCAGAGAGCAGGGTGATCACCCGCTCGCCTGGCTCCTCCCATACATGGAGTTTTTTGAAGGTGGCAATGTTGTCGACACCGGCGTTGGTGCGTGTGTCCGCGGCGAACACCAGCCCGCGATCCAGTTTCAAGCCAACGCAATAGGTCATTCCCAAGCCCTCAGACTGCGCCAAGACCCGTTGCTGGATCCCCTAAAGGTCAAGCATCCATCAGGCAGGGCGCAGGTTGCCCTTTAATATCTTTTGCTGGAGTGAGCCTGTTCGGGCGGTTTGAAAGGACACTTACTGCTGTTGCTGGAATGCGGCCTGGGCCACATCGACCTCAACATGCAGGTTTTCCTCAAGCCCGCCAAAACGGATCCCCCTGATAGGGGCAGCTGAACGGGAATCCAGGCCCACCGTCAAGCGGATATAGCGATCGGTCGGACACATTGCGTTGGATATGTCGAATCCGGTCCAGCCAAGACCGTTTATCATCACTTCGGCCCAGGCATGATGGGCTTCCGAAGCCTGTTCGTCTTCCAGCAGCAGATAGCCGGAAACGTACCTTGCCGGAACGCCGATGGAACGTGCGGCGGCGATGAAAATATGCGCGTGATCCTGGCAGACGCCTTCTCCGGCAGCCAGCACGGCAGTGGCCGGAGCGTGCGTTTCGGTGACGCCCACCTTGTAGTCGACCTTGTCGCGGATGGCATGCATCAGAGCATGGAAACCGGCAATCTTGTCATGTCCCTCCGCGTTGGCCGCCAATCTGCGGATCGCCTGGTTGGATTGCGTAAGCGGAGTGACCCTTGTGTAGATCCGCGGTGGGATGCCGGCATCCGGTTCGTGGCCGAGAATTCCGTTGGTATCCGTCGTCTCGACAATACCGCTGGCGGTGATCTCGACGTCCTCGATCGGCTCGCTGCGCGACACCATGTGAACCTGGTTGCCGAAGGCGTCCTTGTAGGTCGTCGCCCGTTCAATGCCGGGTGCTTCGATGGACCATTCGACAACTCTCTGGCTCGGGCCATCCTCGGGCGTCAGGCGCAACTGCTGCATGGCGTTGGCGAGTGGCGTCTCGTAACGGTATCGGGTCGTGTGTCTGACAGTCAGTCGCATGCTGCACCGGTTCTGCGGGGTTCCAGGGTCAGGCGAAATTGTAGTCTTCGCAAAGCTGATGGGCGAAAAGATTGTTTTTGTTGATGAAATCCGAGAGGAAATCATGCAGTCCCTGCTGATAGATTTCGTGCATCTGCTTTTCAGCCAGGTCTTTTGCCATGTCCGCTGCCATGTCCAGGCTTGGTTCGCGCGAACCATAGAACTGGGCCAGGTCTTCCGCGGTATCGGCCATCCAGTCGTAGCAATGGGCAAGGGACCGGGGCATTTCCGTTCTGAGGATCAGAAACTCGGCAATGTTGAACGCTTTCAGTCGGGCATTCGGATACGCAAACCGGTAGCTTCTCCGCCCGGACAGGGCACGCAGGATCGCGGACCACTGATAGTGCTCCAGAGAGCCGTCATCGATGATGTCGCTGTCCGGCAGCAGGGTCCAGTAGTACGTGTCGAGGATGCGGGCCGTGTTATCCGACCGTTCCACGAAATTGCCCATCTGGCTGAAGAAATAACCGTCGTCGCGCAAGATCGTATTCAGCAACGCGCCCCGGAACAGGTGCGCACGCTGATTAACCCAGGCAAGAAAGTCCGGCAGTTTTTCCTGGGTGATGGATTGCGGGTTCACGTCAGTGAACTCGATCCATGTGGTGTTGATGGCTTCCCAGAGTTCAGCCGTGATGCCTGTTCGAACGGCACGAGCGTTGTTCCTGGCAAGTTCCAGGCAGCTGCGGACGCTTGAGGTGTTTTCCTTGGAAAAGATCATGTGGGCCGCCACGTTGCGGCCGTTCAGTTCCTCGTATTTCTGCTTGTACCCGGTCTCGCAGCCCGAGCAGGCGAGGGCGAAGGTCCAGTGGGTTCCGTCCTCCTGACCCGAATGGGAGATGATGGCGCCACGACAGGCGACCTCAAGGAGACGGGAAACATTCTGGGCACGCTCATGGTAGCGCGACATCCAAAACAGCGAAGAGGCGGTTCTTCCGAGCATCTGGTTCTCTCAGTCCTCAAGTACCCAGGTGTCTTTTGTGCCGCCACCCTGGCTGGAGTTGACGACGAGCGAGCCTTTCTTGAGGGCAACCCGTGTCAGGCCACCTGGCGTGATGCGGACCTGATCACCGATCAGCACGTAGGGGCGCAGATCGACGTGGCGCGGGGCGACACCCGAAGCGACGTGCGTCGGGCAGGCCGACAGCGCCAGGGTCGGCTGGGCAATATAGTTGGAAGGGTTGGTTTCCAGGACTTTCCGGAATTCCGCGATTTCCCGCTTCGATGCGGTCGGACCGATCAGCATGCCGTAGCCGCCCGAACCGTGGACCTCCTTGACGACAATGTCCTCAAGATTATCCAGAACATAGGCGAGGTCATCCGGCCGTGAGCAGTTCCACGTCGGAACGTTGTTCAGGATCGGTTTCTGGCCCGTGTAGAACTCGATGATGTCCGGGACATAGGCATAGATCGCCTTGTCGTCGGCAATACCCGTTCCCGGCGCATTGCAGATGGTGACGTTGCCGGCGCGATAGGCATCGAAGAGGCCCGGCACTCCGAGCATGCTGCCCGGATTGAAGGTCAGCGGATCGAGGAAGGCATCGTCGATACGCCGGTAGATGACGTCGACCTGCTTCGGTTCGCGCGTTGTGCGCATGTAGACATGTCCGGCATCAACGAACAGATCTCGGCCTTCCACCAGTTCCACGCCCATGGAATCAGCCAGGAAAGCGTGTTCGAAATAGGCGGAGTTATAGATGCCCGGGGTCAGGACAACGATCGTCTGCGAAGACTTCGAGGGATCCGGTGCAACGCTTTCCAGCGTCTGCAGGAGGTTCTCGGGATATTGCTCCACGGCGGCGACCCGGTGACTCTGAAAGAGCTCGGGGAAGAGACGCATCATCGTCTCCCGGTTCTCCATCATGTAAGAGACACCGGAAGGCGTGCGCGTGTTGTCTTCCAGCACGTAGAATTCGTTTTCCGACACGCGGACCAGATCGGTTCCGATGATGTGGGCATAGACCTTGCGGGCAGGGGTGAACCCGGCCATTTCAGGCAGGAATGCCTCGTTCTGCAGCACGAGCTCCGCCGGGATCCTGCCTGCGCGCAGGATTTCCTGGCGATGGTAGATGTCGTGCAGGAAGGCGTTCAGAGCCCGCACACGCTGGTCGATGCCGGCAGACAGGCGCCGCCACTCCGGAGCCGAGATGATGCGCGGGATGGGATCAAACGGGATCAGCCGTTCGGTAGCTTCTTCCGCTCCATAAACCGCGAAGGTGATGCCAAGTCTGCGGAAAATGGTTTCAGCGTCGCGGCCCTTCTTGGTCAGAAAGTTGGCTGGTTTGTCTTCCAGCCATTTGGCGAGCCGGGCGTATGGCTGGCGCGGCTTGTTGGCCTCGTCGAGCATTTCATTGAAGAAAGTGCGTTCGTCCGCCATTGCCTCCCCTTTGCCGATGCTTCGTTCTTGGGCAATCATGGCAAAATTCTGAAAGGTGTCAAAGTTCAATGTCGCGGCGCCAGTGCCTGCAAATTAGGCAACGAGCTGAAATTCATCGAAAAATCCTCAGGTTCCCTCAGGTTGAATATATTTTTTTCGACCACTGAAAAAGGATTTGAAGGCGGTGTTTTTCGCCGCTTGCGCGTGCAAACTTCGCCAAAATGACGGGCTCAAATGAACGTAACGGCATCCCTGCTGCCAGGCTTCGCCGGGAAAGACGAGGGGACGGATCGGGGGCGTCTGCTGCCCGTCAAAACCTGCCAGACCGGAGTGGTAACATCTGCTTGTTCGGGCAGGCAGAAGTTGTGTTCAATCCAATATGCACAGTCGATGGGCAGGTCGGGCAGCATGATCGAAATCTGATTTGCTGCCCGATGCGTGTGCGGATAGGTGGCCGGAGACAGGGTGCTAGCGCATGAGTGTCCTGCCGACCGAGATCACCGAGACGTCGCCGTATTTGCGCCCGGTCCAAACGTGTAGGCCTGCACCGACGCCAAGCATCGGAATTGTGTAGAGACCTTTCTTGACGAACCCCTTGTTCTTGGTGAGTTCGATCGCGGCATGGCTCAGTTCCTCGTATTTCTCCATCGTATTGACGATCTTACCGATGCCCTTGATGCCTTTGAGGACGTCCCCCAGCTTTCCGGCAATCGCCAGATCGAGGTCCCAATCAGACCATTCGCCCTTTTTGTTGAACTCGCTGGGCGTCTTGACACCATGCGCCACGATGACGATGCCGCCGACACTGCCCCCCAGGCCGCCGCCGATTTTCCAGCCGTCCGCCATAAGGTCTACGTAATCGACATAGCCGTTGTCATCGGCGCTGGCCCGGTAAAGGCGTCCATTCCAGTTGTACCGCCCGACAGCCACAAGGTCGCCTGAATGGCTTTCACCGATGCCGACCCATAAGGTGGAAGCCGCCTTTGGTTTGGGCTTCATCTTCTTGGGCGTTTTGATGACCTTTGGATTGGGCGGTGTCGGCAGGGAATGCACGTAAATCATCACGGCACGGAACTGTCCGTCTTCTACGCCGTCTTCCTGACCCATTTCTTCAGCCAGGGATTCGCCAAGTCCGTCGACCAGATCGAACGGAAAACAGGACAGCAGGCATTCTTCCAGGAACGTCTTCACGGCATTAGCCCGCTTCATCGACAGAGCCTTGTTGAAAGCTGCCTTGCCGCTTCGGCTGGAGAGCCCGACGATACTGATACTGCCGTTGCCTTTCAGCAGCGGAACGACGTTTCTGCGAAGCCAGTTCTTGTGATCTTCCTTGAGGTTCGCCTGGCTGACGTCGAAATATTGCAGGCGCGCGAGCGTGATGACGCCGTCGCGATGATCAACAACATAATTTCCTGACATTAATGTACTCCGTTAAGAATGGGTCGTGGACCTGAAATGAGATTTCTCGAGTTTGAAAATCGTGCTTCGAAAAAGGGCACGTATTGAAGTGATCCTGGTCTGTCCCGGCGCGTGGAAACGCAAGGGCAGTTTTGGGATCGGGCAAAGCGTGGCCATAAAGGCTTTTGCCTGATATTCGTCCAGCTTCTGTGGGCGTTTGGCAGGGAAGGTTCATGGGGCGTAGTTTCCCCATAAGCCCATGTGCTGACTAGGCTCTGTCGGGGGATCATGCTACGGCGTGATCCAAGCTCAAGTTTTGGGAGGACCGGATGAAAGAAGTTCTGGCCGAATTGGAACAACGCCGCGAAACCGCGCGGCTGGGCGGCGGGCAACGCCGCATCGATGCGCAGCATGCCAAGGGCAAACTGACTGCGCGTGAACGTATTGAAATTCTTCTGGACGAGGGGTCCTTTGAAGAATTCGACATGTTCAAACAGCACCGCTGTACCGATTTCGGCATGGAAGAGCAGCATATCCCCGGCGACGGCGTGATCACCGGCTGGGGAACGGTCAACGGTCGGACCGTTTACGTGTTCTCCAAGGATTTCACGGTCTTCGGCGGGTCTCTTTCCGAAACGCATGCGGAAAAGATCACCAAGCTTCAGGACATGGCCCTGCAGAACCGGGCACCGATCATCGGCCTGTTCGACGCAGGTGGCGCCCGCATTCAGGAAGGCGTAGCGGCCCTTGGCGGTTACGGCGAAGTGTTCCAGCGCAACGTTCTGGCATCCGGTGTCATTCCGCAGATTTCGCTCATCATGGGTCCTTGTGCCGGCGGCGACGTCTATTCCCCGGCCATGACGGACTTCATCTTCATGGTGCGTGACACGTCGTACATGTTCGTTACCGGACCGGACGTGGTGAAGACCGTGACGAACGAGACGGTGACGGCCGAGGAACTGGGCGGCGCATCCATCCACACCACCAAGTCTTCGATTGCGGACGGTGCCTTCGACAACGACGTCGAAGCCCTGCAGGAAATGCGAAGGTTGATCGACTATCTGCCGATGAACAATCGTGCGGACCTGCCGGAGCTGACGAACTACGACGACCCGGAGCGGATAGACACCAGCCTCGACACGCTCATTCCGGACAACCCGAACAAGCCCTACGACATGAAGGAACTTGTTCTGAAGACAGTCGACGAGGGAGACTTCTTCGAAATTCAGGGCAGTTTCGCGGGCAACATCATTACCGGTTTCGGACGGATCGAGGGTCGCACTGTCGGCATCGTTGCCAACCAGCCGATGGTTCTGGCCGGCGTGCTGGATTCCGACGCCAGCCGCAAGGCTGCAAGGTTTGTCCGCTTCTGTGACTGTTTCAGCATTCCGATCGTGACCTTCGTCGATGTTCCAGGCTTCCTGCCCGGCACGTCGCAGGAATATGGCGGCCTGATCAAACACGGCGCCAAGCTGCTGTTTGCCTACGCGGAAGCTACGGTGCCGAAGATCACCGTCATCACCCGCAAGGCCTACGGCGGTGCTTATGACGTGATGAGCTCCAAGCACATCCGCGGCGACATCAACTACGCCTGGCCGTCTGCTGAAATCGCGGTGATGGGCGCAAAAGGGGCGGTCGAAATCCTCTACAGATCCGAACTCGGCGACAAGGAGAAGATCGCCAAGCGGACGAAGGATTACGAAGACCGTTTCGCCAACCCGTTCGTCGCTGCCGAGCGCGGCTACATAGACGATGTCATTCGTCCGCATTCCACCCGCCGGCGTGTGTCCAAGGCTCTGGCCCTGCTCAGGTCCAAGCAGGCAGATATGCCGTGGAAAAAGCACGACAATATTCCGCTCTAGCAAGAAGAGCCGATTTGCATTCATTCGCTCGGTTCCGGAAGACGATCGCTGGTCCGCAGCAGTGACACACGAGATTGTATCAGGCCGGATTTTCCGGCCTGTTTGCTGTCTGTCAGGTCAGTCCCAACGCGAAAGACCGCGCGGGAACAGCGGTTCCTTGCATTCGAACGCGACCGGGCAACGTGGTGTATCCCGCGTCTGGCCAAACTGCGTGAACAGGACCTGGTTACGGTCGCAGTAGCTACGGTTCGAAACAAACATCGAATAAGTGTACTGCCCCGTGGTGAAGACCACGGCACCGTGCTGGCGCACCATGTTCTGCGCCTGGGCACAGGTCATCTTGCGAAGGTCTGGACGTGCCTCGGCCGCCGTCGACATGACAAGGCCGGGAAGGGCAAGCGCTGCTGCGCAAAGAAGCATTTTCCGCATGAAAGTCTCCTGACGTGCCGTTGCCACCGGAAAGAACGCTCTGAAGGTTTAGTCTAACAGAACGGTCCGGAAAGGTGGTGACAGGAGAAGTGTGCACCAACTTGTGGCGCGCAAATGTGATTGCGAGCACATAAATCGCATCGGTCAGAACTCTAACCGGAATTTACCGCGTATTCTGGGCCATCTGGCTGGAGCAGACAGACCCCGCCATGGCTTCTCGCACGCCGTTCAGGGAAAAGCCCGAATAGCGTCTGTCTTCCAGTTGCACGGCGAATTTTACCGAAGAGCGCAGCCTGTGCCAGAAATAGGTCATGTTGTCAGAGCAGGCCGGGCAGTCATTGTAAATGTAACCGTCGTTTCCAGCCCTGAACTTGATCAGCTTGTGATCCAGCTCGACCAGGACTGTGGACCCGGGGTCCGGCCTGCGGCCCTTGATGCGCACGCCGATAAGTGTGTTCCTGACGGCATGATTGGGCGGGCACCAGATCGTGAACCGTGCTCCTGATGAGCTTTCGGTCCAGTAGCGCTCGTAGCCATGCGCCGTGTCGGTATGCCACTTGCCGTAATCGGCTGCGATTGCCGGCAAGCTCGTTGAAAGTGTCAGGTAGAAAAAAGAAAAGAGGGCGGTGCGCATCGAGCCGTTTCCGTAATCTGTCACCGACAAAACTACAGGTGTTCTGTTAAAAGCCCTTCAATCAAGAAAGCAATCTAGCGGCCTGGCGTGCCACAAGGTCTTGGCCAGGCCACCATGCGTCAGGACCTGGGGTGTTGTTTCTGCCAGTCGGTCGGGCAAACGTTACCGGGAATGATTTTCTGGGCGCCGCGCAGGGAAAATCCAGCATAGCTGTCGTCCTGGAATTTCACCGCAAGGGAATGGGACGACCGCAAACGGTGCCAGACATAGCCGAAGCTGTCGGAACACGCGGCGCAAGCCGTTTCCACGTATCCCTGCTCGTTGATAGGCAGCTCCAGGATCTCGCGGTCCATGATCAATTTGATCCTGCTGCGTGGTGGCGGCATTTTTCCGTCGATATCAATATGAAGCAGGGTGCCGTTGATCCGGCGTTTCGGATGACACCAGACTACGAAGTTCGCGCCAAGGTTGTTGGTGGTCCAATAACGTGTAAAGCCATTGATTTCGCCGCTCTTCCACTTGCCGGCGGTTTCCGCCAGTGCGGAAGTTGGTAGTAAAGCACTCGCAATAATTGCCGCTGAAAGGATGCGTTTCATTTATTTGTTCCCCATTGCCTTGGTAATTCCTGCAATAAGTTTATTAAAATTCGGATAAATAGACGCTTTTCCGCGGAACTACCTTTGGCCGGTCCTTGTCGCGGCAAGCCGTTTTTGAGTGTTTGGGCAACTATCCGCAAAATCACGTCTCGCCCTTTGGATAAGTTGCGTGCCAAAGTGGCGCAGCCTACAAAATGGAAAATCGTCCAGCTGGGTGGAAATTCATGTTCTCCAAAATACTAGTCGCCAACCGTGGTGAGATTGCCTGTCGCGTCATCAAGACGGCCCGCCGCATGGGCATAAAGACAGTTGCGGTCTATTCCGATGCCGATCGCGATGCCCTTCATGTGGAAATGGCAGACGAAGCGGTTCACATCGGTCCCGCGGCGGCGTCGGAATCCTATCTGATCGCCGACAAGATCATCGCGGCCTGCAAGGAGACCGGGGCTGAAGCCGTGCATCCGGGCTATGGCTTCCTGTCCGAACGCGCCAGCTTTCCCGAAGCGCTGGCGAAGGAGGGCATTGTCTGGATCGGCCCGAACCCGCGCGCCATCATGGCGATGGGCGACAAGATCGAATCCAAGAAATTCGCCAATGAGGCCAAGGTCAGCACGGTGCCGGGTTATCTTGGCGTCATAGAAAGCCCGGAGCAGGCTGTCGAAATCGCTGCGGACATTGGCTACCCGGTCATGATCAAGGCGTCCGCAGGTGGTGGCGGCAAGGGCATGCGCATCGCCTGGAATGCGGACGAGGTGCGGGATGGCTACACCCGCTCGAAATCCGAGGCGGCGTCTTCCTTCGGCGACGATCGGGTTTTCATCGAGAAATTCATCGAAAACCCGCGCCATATTGAAATCCAGGTCCTGGGCGACAAGCACGGCAATGCGATTTACCTGGGCGAGCGTGAATGCTCGATCCAGCGGCGCAACCAGAAGGTCATCGAAGAGGCGCCGTCGCCTCTGCTCGATGAGGAAACGCGCCGCAAGATGGGTGAGCAGGCCGTCGCGCTTGCAAAGGCCGTCGACTACGACAGCGCTGGCACGGTCGAGTTCGTCGCCGGGCAGGACAAGAGCTTCTTCTTCCTGGAAATGAACACGCGCCTGCAGGTGGAGCACCCGGTGACCGAATTGATCACCGGCATCGATCTCGTCGAGCAGATGATCCGCGTTGCCGCCGGCGAGAAACTGGACCTTGCCCAGGAAGACGTCAAGCTGAACGGCTGGGCGGTCGAAAGCCGTATTTATGCGGAAGATCCCTACCGCAATTTCCTGCCGTCCATTGGCCGGCTTGTTCGTTACCGGCCGCCGGCGGAAGAAGCCAGCAACGGGATTACCGTCCGCAACGATACCGGCGTTGTCGAGGGTTCGGAAATTTCGATGTTCTACGACCCGATGATCGCAAAGCTGATCACCCATGCGCCGACACGGGCGGAGGCGATCGATGCGATGAGTTCAGCTCTGGATGCGTTTTACGTCGACGGTATTCAGCACAATGTGCCGTTTCTGACTGCGCTGATGAACCATCCGCGCTGGCGGTCGGGCGAGTTGGCTACCAGTTTCATCGCAGACGAATATCCGGACGGCTTCGAGCCGGCGGTTCCCGATGACGAGGCCTATGCGGTTCTTGCAGCCGTTGCCCTGTCCATGGGGGCGTTGCAACGCGAGCGTCTGGACCACCTGCCCGGGCGGTTGCGGGCCCATTCCGGTGCCATCCGCGAAGATTGGGTGATCAAGCTCGACAAGACCTATGTTCCGATCCGGCTTGCTGCCGGGTATCCGGGGACGCCCGTCGAAATTGATGTCGCGATCGGCGATGGCCCCGTTGTCAACGTGGAGGCTGACTGGGCGCCAGGTGATCCGCTCTGGTCGGGCAAGGTCGGCGCGAAGGATGTGACAGTGCAGGTCCGGACCCTGCGCGGTGGCTACCGCCTTGACTGGCAGGGCTATTCCGTGGTCGCGAAAGTAATGACACCGCGGATTGCCGAGCTGGATGCCCTGATGCCGGAGAAGCTGCCGCCGGACACGTCGAAGATGCTGCTGTGCCCGATGCCTGGTCTGGTGGTGTCCATCGCGGTGGCCGAAGGACAGGAAGTCAAGGCAGGTGAACAGCTTGCCGTCGTTGAGGCCATGAAGATGGAAAACGTGCTGAGAGCGGAGCGCGACTGTGTCGTGAGCGCCATCAAGGCAACGCCCGGCGACAGCCTTGCCGTTGACGCCGTGATCATGGAGTTTTCCTGATCCGGGGTGATGCGCCTAACGCAGCCTGATTGACAGGCATCGGATACTGCCGATATTCAGCGGCCTGCGACCATCCGGTCCAGGCCGCTTTCTTTTTCAATACGTTGCGGGGCATCATGACGACTTCGACCATTCTGTTCGATCTGGACGGAACCCTGACTGACCCCTTTGAAGGCATCACCCGTTCAATCGGGTATGCGGTTGAAAAGATGGGTGGGCAGGCACCTGATGTGGAAGAGCTGCGCTGGTGCATCGGGCCGCCGCTCTGGGACAGCTTCAAGGTTCTTCTGGGATCGGAAGACAAGGCTGTGCTGGATCAGGCCGTAGCCTTTTATCGCGAGCGCTACACGGTAACGGGACTGTTCGAGAATTCGCTGATCGAGGGCATTCCCGAACTGCTGACAACACTCAGGAAAGACGGGTTTCTTCTTCACGTCTGTACCTCAAAACCCCACAGTTACGCAGGTCGGATCGTTGAGCATTTCGGCCTGATGGACTTTTTCGGAAAGGTCTACGGTGCTGAGTTGGACGGTACGCGGTCCGCGAAGGCCGAGCTGATCGCGCATATCCTGAGCGAGGAAAACATCCAGGCGTCGGAGACGGTCATGGTTGGTGATCGCAAGCATGACCTTGTCGGGGCAAACGCCAACGCAGTGGCAGGCATTGGCGTTTTGTGGGGCTACGGTAGCCGTGAAGAATTGGCCGCCGAAAATCCGGTATTGATAGCAGATAGACCTCAAGACATAGCCGCGTATTTCGCGACCCGCTAATGGCGTCCACTCCGACACGGTGGCAATGAGAGTGGCTTCTTGCTGCCGGCAAACTTTCTTAACTCCGAATTTATCGATTTTCCCGTAGGTTAAGCTCAAAGGAGTGCGCCTTGGCAGAACGGATGCATGCAACGGATACCCAAAATACGTCGGTACCGTCTGAAAAGGCGGTTGACGTCGGGTATTATTCGCCTGCCAAAAGACCGCCGCCGTCGCTTCCAGCCGGTTACGTCCTGCACCAGGTCACTGTCCAGCCGCTATCTTCTTGCCCGTTTCAGGTCTGTCTTCTGGATGTCGGGGCGACGGGGGAATTGCCGACCTGCGATTTTCACAGAATACGGGATACGACCCTCATCATCGCTTGTTCGTCGGGAGAACTGGCAGCAAAAACTCAGCTGACATTGCTGGAAGGCGGTGTGGATGATGTTGTCGACGCCGACGACACGGACCTTCTGCTGCTTGCCCTCAAACGCGCGGAACTCGTGATCGCACGGCAGGGTGGGCTGTTCCGCAAATGCCGCGATCTCGCCATTGAGAGGGATAACCTCCAGTCAGCAATCGACAACCTGCCTTCACCGATCTTCTTCAAGAACCGGGCCGGCATCTACAGCGGCTGCAACAAGGCTTTTGAAGCGTTTATCGGATTGCCAGCCAGCAAGGTGAACGGCGCCAGTGTTTATGACGTAGCACCAGCTGAATTGGCAAAGGTCTATGAAGCGGCCGACGAAGAGCTGATGCAGCAGGGGGGTGTTCAGATCTATGAGGCGGACGTTTGCTATGCTGATGGTGAGCGCCGAACGGTGACCTTCCATAAGGCCGTTACCCGTGACCGGGTCTCCGGCGAGGTAAACGGCCTTGCTGGATCCATGCTCGACATCACTGAACGCAAACGTCTGGAAGAGCAGCTCAAGTGGGCAGCAGAGCGCGATGCCCTGACAGAGGCCTACAACCGTCGCAGGTTTTTCGAGCTGGCGGCTGCAGCAAAGGAACGGGCACAAAAGACGTCAGCCAGCCTGTCCATCCTTGTGCTTGACGTTGACCATTTCAAACTGATCAACGATCGATACGGCCATGCCTGCGGCGATGCAGCGCTCAATCATCTTGTCGGCCTGCTGAAACGTGAACTTCATTCGCCGCATATCTTTGCAAGGGCAGGCGGTGAGGAGTTCTATTGCCTGCTGGAAGGGTGCGACCTCAATGAAGCGTTCGAAATCGCCGAGCGCATTCGAAAGGCCGTCGAAACCGTGCCCCACTTGCATGATCAGCAGCTCATCTCGATGCGGGTCAGCATAGGGGCTGCCACCGTTCGTGACGGCGAGAAAATCAGCCAGACCATCGCCAGGGCTGATGAAGCGCTATACAGCGCCAAGCAAGCTGGCAGAAATCGGGTTTGCGTGGCCTGATGTGCCGTTGAGTTGCCTTTCGGCATGCTTCCACTATTGCATCCTGTCTATTTCAGGGATACTGAAAGCTCTTGGAGAACAGTTCTCGGGGCGGGGTGAAATTCCCCACCGGCGGTATCGGGGAAACCCGGAGCCCGCGAGCGCTTCGGATAAAAATGTTCGAAGGTCAGCAGATCCGGTGAGATGCCGGAGCCGACGGTTGAGGTGGCGTCAAGCGAAGCCGCCCGAAAGTCCGGATGAGAGAGAACTTGACCGCCGCCAGTTGTTGATGACCGGTGGGCGTGTGTCTTTTGAGACTGTTCTGAACGACGACGGAACGGATCGCAGATAGGACGCCCATGTCTACCAATTCGAAGAAGCCTATATTCGCCGCACTTGCCATGATCGGGGCAGGGGCTTCGTTTGCCATCGTGAACGGCGCCCTGCAGGCCTCGACCATGCAACTGGGCGTACCATCAACGTCCGCGGCCTTCTGGCAATATGCGCTGGGCCTTCTCGTTGGCCTGCCATTCGTCCTGCGGCGCGGCTTTTCCGCCTTGAAGACACATCAGATCGGGTGGCATCTGGCGCGGGGTGTTCTTGCGGTGATCGGGATCCAGTTGTGGGTCGCCGGTCTCGCGCGGGTCGAGATCTGGCAGGCAATCGCCTTGGTGATGACTTCGCCGTTTTTCGTGATCATCGGCGCCAAGCTGTTCTTCAGGGAACGGGTTGGCCTGATCCGGTGGCTCGCGACGTTGGCAGGCTTCTCCGGTGGCATGGTGATTCTGGAGCCCTGGACGGAAGGCTTCAGCCTGGCAGCACTTTTGCCGGTCGGGGCAGCTGCATTCTGGGCAGGAACTTCTCTCGTCACCAAAAAGTTGACTGCAACTGAAGATGCCGATTCCATAACCATCTACCTGCTGCTGCTCCTGACACCGGTCAATGCACTGCTTGCGCTGGGAGAGGGCGGTATCGTGCCAACCGGTCCGGCGCTGTGGCTGCTCGTGGGGGCCGGCGCCCTGACGGTGCTGGCAAACTACCTGCTGACCCTTGCCTACCAGAAGGCCGATGCGGCTTTCGTTCAGCCTTTCGACCACCTGAAGCTTCCGCTTAATATCGCGGTTGGCTTCTTCGCTTTCGGTTTTGCCCCGAGCGGTGCATTCTGGCCGGGTGCGCTGGTGATTGTCGGTGCGTCGCTGCTGGTCATGCTGGACGAGCAAAAGCGCGATACGCAAGTGTCCACAGCCTGAAGCACACGCAGACGTTTGCGAACAGGCAGGTTTGCACTAAGCTTTTGCAGCATCGCGAACTTCGGAGACCTGAATGACCGCCGATCCATTGACCGTTCACGTGCTGATTGAGGGCAGGGTCCAGGGTGTTGGGTACCGCGCCTGGTGTGCGGGTGAAGCTGAAGACAGGGCACTGGCCGGCTGGGTGCGCAATCTCAGCTCCGGTGGGGTCGAAGCCGTGTTTTCAGGCCCGTCCGATACCGTTGTCGACATGCTGGATGTGCTCTGGCATGGGCCGTCTCTTGCAAGGGTAAACCTGGTCAAGGACCTTGAGCCGGTAGAGCCCTGCTCGGGAGCCTTCGAGGTGCGCGATACGGCTTAACCGGCTGTGGCCAATCGTCTTTTCTATATCAATCGCGACATTCGAAGTTGAGTTGTCACGGAAATATCGCAATGATCTGATCTTTCAGATGAAGCAATCGGTGCCGCGCGGTCGGTGCCGAAACGTGAAACCGGGAGATTTTCAGTGAAGATTGCGATACTTGGCGGTGATGGTTTTGTCGGCTGGCCCACATCCTTGCATTTGTCGGATCAGGGCCATGAAGTTCATATCATCGACAATCTGAGCCGTCGCTGGATCGATGCCGAACTAGGCGTGCAATCGCTGACGCCCATGGATTCGATCCAGGAACGCACCCGGATCTGGAAGCAGGAAACCGGCAATACAATCCGGTTCCACCTGATCGATATTGCCCGCGACTACGAAGTGTTCAAGGCCTGGCTTGCTGAGAACCGGCCGGACGCCATCATCCATTTCGCCGAACAGCGCGCTGCGCCCTATTCGATGAAATCGGATCAGCACAAGAACTACACGGTCAACAACAACGTCAATGCCACGCACCATCTGCTCAACGCGATGGTGGAGCTGGATCTCGATGCGCACCTTGTTCACCTCGGCACTATGGGCGTCTACGGCTATTCCAGTGTCGGCGCGGCAATTCCGGA
Source organism: Roseibium sp. RP-7 (assembly GCF_053005225.1). NCBI lineage: Bacteria > Pseudomonadati > Pseudomonadota > Alphaproteobacteria > Hyphomicrobiales > Stappiaceae > Roseibium > Roseibium sp. RP-7. The sequence goes on along the minus strand of NZ_JBRKQA010000001.1, from coordinate 3,106,969 downwards.
AGGCTATCTGTCGGTTGACGTCGAGACCCTGAACGGCTCCAAAGCGGCTCAGGAGATCCTTTATCCGGCCAACCCCGGCTCGATCTATCACATGACCAAGTGCCTGGATCAGCTGCTGTTCCAGTTCTACGCCAAGAACGACGGGCTAAAGATCACTGACCTGCACCAGGGGATCGTCTGGGGTACGCATACGGAACAGACCCTTCGCCACAAACAGCTGATCAACCGGTTCGACTATGACGGCGACTATGGCACGGTTCTGAACCGGTTCCTGATCCAGGCAGCCATCGGCTATCCGCTGACGGTTCATGGCACCGGCGGCCAGACACGGGCTTTCATCCATATCCAGGATTCGGTTCGCTGCATTGAACTGGCATTGAAGAACCCGCCGAAAAAGAGTGACCGGGTCAAGGTGTTCAACCAGATGACCGAGACCCACCGGGTGCGGGATCTGGCAGAGCTGATTTCCCGCCTTACCGGCGCGAAGGTTGCCTATCTGCCAAACCCGCGCAAGGAAGCGGCGGAAAACGATCTGGTTGTCGAGAACAAGCAGTTCCTGGAACTGGGCCTCAATCCGATCACGCTGGAAGAAGGCCTGTTGAGCGAGGTGGTGGATGTCGCGAAGAACTTCGCCTACCGCGTCGACCGCAGCCGCGTACCGGCAGTGTCCGCCTGGACCAAGGAAATTGCCGACGAGATCGAACGGGATCCGGAACATCCGCGTCTGAAGTCCGTCTCCTGAGGCCGGGAATGCAAAACGCTCCTAAGTTCGACCAGGCACCTGGAAGCACATGTGCCTATGTGACACTGGTGACGAACCGGGACTATGTGCTCGGCGCGACGGCGCTTCTGCGCTCGCTCCGGCATTCGGGAACCGAAGCTGACCTCGTGGTCCTCTATACGCCCGGGGTCGGTGAGGCGGATCTTGCCGCCCTTGCGGAATTCGGACCTCGGCTTGGCCGGTGCGAGCGCCTGCCAACGAGCGAAAGCTTCAACGCGCGCCATGAACGCGGCCGCATCCACAAGGCGGCCCCGTTCACAAAGGGCGGAAAGCCGGTCTTTCACACGCCTCTGGACAACTTCGTCAAGCTGCGGCTGTGGCAACTAGAGGAATATGACCGGGTCATCTTCATCGATGCCGATGCCATCGTGCTCCAGAACTGCGACAAGCTATTTGGCTATCCCGAGTTCTGCGCAGCGCCCAACGTCTACGACGGCCTGCAGGACTTCCACCGTCTGAACAGCGGTGTCTTTACCGCCCGGCCGAATATGGCCACGTTCGAGGCCATGCTGGCGCGTCTGGACAGGCCGGAGGCCTTCTGGCGACGCACGGACCAGACGTTTCTGGAAGACTATTTTCCCGACTGGCACGGGTTGCCGGTGTTCTTCAACACGCTCCAGTATGTCTGGTTCAACCTACCGGAACTCTGGAACTGGAAGCAGATCCATGTGCTGCATTACCAGTATGAAAAGCCCTGGCAGGAGGGGCATGAAAAGACCGCCAAGTTACGTCCTCTGATCGATCTCTGGCAGGCTTTTGCGACCGGGGTCGACATTCCGGACGATATGGCCGGCCTGCCAGGACCTCTGGAGTGGGCGGCAAGGCAGGCGTCCTGATGCATGTTCTTCTGACCGGGGCGAGCGGAACGGTTGGCCGATTCATCCTGAAGCGGCTGCTTGACGATGGCTGCACGGTTACGCTTCTTGGCAGACGTCCGGTTGACGGCGTCGCGGCAGCCTTTCAGGCCTATGACCTTGCTGACCCGGATCCTCAACTCCCGCAAGCCGATGCACTCGTTCATTGTGCGCTGGTCCATGAGCCCGGCAAGTTCCGGGGCGGTGAGGGTGACGAACCAGAGCGGTTCAGGAAGCTGAATGTCGACGGTACCCGACGTCTTTTTGAAGCGGCCGCGAAGATGGGATGCCGGACAGTCGTTTTCCTCTCCAGCAGGGCTGTTTACGGTGATCACCGACAAGGCGAAAAGCTTACGGAAACGGATGCACCTGCACCCGATACGCTTTATGGCGACGTGAAGCTTGCAGGGGAGAGGGCACTCAAGGTTTTATGCGGCCAGAGTATGCGCGGCATCGTTTTGCGCGCGACCGGTGTTTACGGCCCTGGGTCAGGCTCGGCAGACCACAAATGGTCGGGACTTTTCAGGGATTTTGCAGCCGGTATTCCGATTGCGTCGCGCAGGGGAACGGAAGTTCACGGGGACGACCTTGCTGCTGCCGTTGCCCTGGTTCTGCAAGAGCGACGGGAAAATGAAGAACCATTTCAGATCTACAATGTCTCGGATCTTCTGCTCGACCGCCAGGACCTCTTGGCACTTTATGCGGCCGAAGCAGGTTTGAACCTTGAGGTGCCGGCAGCATCGGACCAGGCGCCAGGCGAAATGACGACAGACCGGCTGCGGGCAATTGGGTGGTCGCCGGGTGGAACTGAAAAGCTGAAAGTGTTTCTGCGTTCAATAGCCGGGCGCGGTGCGGCCGGCAGCTGATGCTCAGCTTTTGAGCGAGCTTTGTTTGTCGGTATGGCAACAAAAAAGGCGGGCTCAACGGCCCGCCTTTTCCATTTGCCTTTGTGCAAGATCAGGCAGCGCGGATGTCGTCGAAGAAGCGGTCGACCTTCGAGCTTAGGTTGGCGGATTCGCTGGTCAGTGCCTCTGCTGTAGACAGAACATCCGCAGCGTTTCGGCCGGTTGACTGAGCGCCACTGGAGACCTGGATAATCGTCTCGGAGATGGCGTCCGTACCCGTGGAGACTTCGTTGACGTTTCGCGAAATCTCGTTGGTCGCCAGGCTCTGCTGTTCAACCGACACAGAGATGTCCTTGGAGATCTCGGACATTTCCGCAATGACGTTGCTGATATCGCGTATGGCTTCAGCAGCGCGGTTCGAAACTGTCTGCATCGCCTGGATCTGCGTTGCGATTTCCTCTGTCGCCTGGGCAGTCTGGTTGGCCAGGGATTTCACCTCCGATGCAACAACCGCAAAGCCTTTGCCGGCTTCACCGGCGCGGGCCGCCTCAATGGTGGCGTTCAGCGCCAGAAGGTTGGTCTGGGCAGCAATGTCGTTGATCAGGCTGACGATCTGGCTAATCCGGTCGGTGGTCGCCACCAGGCTCTGTACGGTCTGATCCGTCTGGGAAGCCGCGCTGGAGGCCCGTTCGGAAATGCCGGCCTGCTCTTCAACACGCCGGGCGATTTCGGCGATAGAGGACGTCAGTTCCTCGGAGGCTGCGGCAACCGAACGGACATTGGCGGCAGTATCGCCGGTGGTCCGGGCAGCCGATTCCGCATCGGTCGAGCTTTGTTCGGAAGTTTGAGCCAACTCGCGGGCAGTGCGTTCAAGTTCTTCTGTGGCGTTGGAAACGGTTTCCAGAACGCTGCGGATTTCCTGGTTGAAACCACCAAGCAACTGGTCGACGGTTGCTGCCCTGCGATGTTTGGCTTCCTGCTCGGTGGCGCGTTCGGCTTCCAGGCGACGCTGTTCCTTGCCGTTGGTCTTGAACACCTCCACGGCATTGGCGATCGAGCCGATCTCGTCGTTCCGCTCCAGCCCCAGGACCGGGGTTTCCAGATCGCCTTCCGCAATCTGGGCCATTGAACTGGTCACGGACGCGAGCGGACGGGCCAGCAGTGTCTGGAACAGGGTACCGAGGATGGCAAGCATCAGCACGGTTGCAATCACGGTCGCAAAGAGTGCCGAATAGCGGAAGCTCGTCAGGCTCGCAAAGGCGGCGTTCCGATCAACGGAAAGGCCAATCTGCCAGTCGACCGGCAAACCGGTGACCGGAACGAACTGGACGATACGGTCGCCATTCACACTGGACGCGTATTGCGGTTCTGCACTGACCTTGACTGGCTCGTTGGGAAACAGCTCACTGAGCGGCTTGGAAATCATGTTGCTGTCCGGGTGCACCAGGATGGTGCCCTGGGAGTCTGCCACAAAGACGTATCCGAGGCCGCTCATGTTCGACGAGGCGAGCATGTTCGCCAGGGTGGTGATGTCAAAGTCACCACCGACCACACCGGAAAGGGTGCCGCCGGTTTTTACCGGTGTTGCAGCCGTCACGATGAGATTGCCGGTTGACGCGTCCTGATAGGGGGCGGTGATCACGGGTCCGCCTTTTGCAACGGCATCCTTGTACCAGGGGCGCACGCGCGGATCGTAGCCTTCTGGTAGATCTGCCGGCGGCCACATGTTGAAGGCGCCGTCTGCTTCCACACCAAAATAGGTCGCGCTGAAATTGCTGGTCAGGGTCTTGAGGTCGAAGAACTCGGGAGTTACCTCGGGCTGCTTGGCAATGCGTTCGGACAACGCCTCGATGAGCAGCATGCGCGCTTCGAACCAGTTTGTGACGATATTGACTTCCGACTGGCCGACACCGGTCATGTAGTCGCGAACTTCGTCCGTCTTTGCGTTGCGCTGAAGGGTGTCGTTGAAGAGGCCGAAGCCGGCGAAGATCAGAACAATGACGCCGGCGGCTGCCAGCAGGATTTTGGTAATCACGCTCCGACGGGAGCGAACTGAGAGAGCCTGGGTCACAAACTTCATTCCCATAGTTGAGAAGGTTTGTGTCTGTATTCGCTCATCTGAATGAAGGAATACTAAATCCGACCGGCTTCTAAGCCGTCTTTGAACTAAAAAAATGAAAACTTCATGCGATTTTGAATGTTACTCGCAAAAATAACAATGGAATTTCTTGAGGTTGCTTTTTGATTTTTGACACAACTCAAGTTTGAACTCGATATTACCTAGAGTTCAATGCGCCTGTTTGAAGCCTCCACCGCGCGAGTGGCTTCACACGGAAACCGTGGGGCCAAATATCTTTTCAAATTCGGCCCGAAGGACGCTGTCGTTTTCGGCCATGGTAACGGGCAGGCCGAGATCCACGAGACTGGTCACGCCATGTTCGGTAATGCCGCAGGGCACGATGCCGTCAAAATGATCCAGTTCAGGCTCCACGTTGAAGCTGATGCCGTGGAACGTGACCCATTTGCGCAGGCGGATGCCGATTGCGGCTATCTTGTCCTCGACCGTCGCCCCGCGGTCTGGCCGGCGCACCCAGACGCCGACGCGGTCTTCCCGGCGTTCGCCGCGAATGTGATAGTGCCAGAGCGTGCTGATGAGCCAGGCTTCAAGTGCGGAAACAAAAGCCCGCACATCCTGCTGACGCCGCTTCAGATCGAGCATGACATAGGCTACGCGTTGCCCGGGCCCATGGTAGGTGTGCTGTCCACCGCGCCCTGTCCGGTAGACCGGAAAGCGGTCGGGAGCGACAAGATCGCTGTCCTTGGCACTGGTGCCGGCGGTGTAGAGCGGGGGATGCTCCAGCAGCCAGACCTGTTCGTCGGCTTCGCCGGCAATGATTCTCTGGACCCTTTCATCCATTTCCCGAAGAGCGGTCTCATAATGGACCAGTTCGTCGGAAATCCGCCATTCGACCGGCCGCGAGCCGGAAACTGGCAGAAAACTAAGGGAAAGAGCGTCTCTATCGGCGGGTGACATGTGGATGACACTTCATTGTTTTTTGAGCTGGCTTGCCATGCCGTGGTATGGTTAAGCGCTGGCGGGTCAGTAGCCCTATTTAAGGATCAAGGCGTCCGATGACTACCTTCGATGAAATCAAAGTCGATATTTCCGTCGTTCTCGGGGAGAACGAGATGCCTGTCCACCAGTTGCTCCGCATGGGGCGTGGCGCCGTTATCGACCTTGATGTGGCCGAAGACGACGACGTGAAGATCTATGCCAACAATACGCTGGTCGCCAAGGGTCAGGTGGTTTTGCTCGGCGAGCGGATAGGCATCTCGATCACGGAAGTTCTGATGCGTCCGCCGGACATCCGGCCCATGCGCACCGATGGCCCTCTGTGAGGGACTAAAGCATTTCTGCATAAGAAAAATCGCGTGCCTGTGAATTAATGCAAAAAGGCCTCTTGCGCCCCCAAATTCCTTTTGCTAAATGGAGCGCCTCGACGCTGAGAGGCGCCGGGAACAATCGAATATGCGGTCGTGGCGGAATTGGTAGACGCGCAGCGTTGAGGTCGCTGTGGGGTAAAACCCGTGGAAGTTCGAGTCTTCTCGACCGCACCATATTCGAAGCATTTCTACCGATGCTTCCTCAAAAGGCTGCCCCTCCGGGCGGCCTTTTTGCTTTTCCGCACTGCCCGCAAAATACCTGATTGCTCTGGGAAAATTCAGATACCGGCTTTTTGGGTTTGTTGCGATGTGCTTTTCTGCAAGGAACAGCCTCAGCGGGCTACTGGCAAAAACCGGTCCGGCATATTCATGCGAAATCGAAGGAAGCCGCACGTGTTCAATTTCCGTTCCATCAGTACTTCGTCCTGTGTGGCAATGATGACCCTGAGCTTGCTGGCAGGTCCGCTTCAGGCGCAAGAACAAGAGAAAGTGCAGGAGGCAATGGTCCCGGCCGGCGCCATTGCCGGTGCAGTGACGTCTCCCGTCGACGGCGATATCAATCGCTTTCGCGCAATCCTCGTTGAAACGGAAGAAGGCGCCGATCTCTACGTCTTTACGGACGCAGGAGAGGGTTGGATACAGGTTGCCCATGCAAAAGACATGGTGTGGCGTGGCGGCATGTACGGCCAGGAGCCCTGGATGGAAGCAACCGAACACGGTTCGTTGAAAATCTATTCGGAAAATTCGGCTGTCGGACGCAACCGTTGGGAACAGGTCCTGACCATTGCCTATCGTAACGGCGTCTTCCGGGTCGCCGGATACACCTATTCCTACTACGATACGCTGGATCCGGATGCGAACGGGCAGTGTGACGTCAACCTTCTGACGGGCAAGGGGGTCCTGAACGGGAAGAACTTCAAGACTTCACTCGGTGCCCTGCCTGTACAGGATTGGACCATGGATACGCGGCCGCCGGAGTGCGAGGTCGAGTGATGCGGCCTTTGCGGCGAGTGTCCGCACTGGCTGTGGAAGCGGTTCTGAAGGGCTCTTGATGACGCTTTGTCGTGTTGTTGTCCGTCATTGAGAAAACACGGGAGGGATGACATGTCCGATATCGCAAGGCCGGATTGGCGCTGGGTTATCCGCGGCATGATTCTGACGCTCGTCATCTGCCTGTTGCTGATACAGCTCTTCCCCGAAATTTACGCCGTAAAGGATTTCTGGCTTGTCACTGTGCCGAGTGGCGCCTTATGGGGCAGCTTCTTGTCGCGTCTCTTGAGCGAGCCGGGGCTCTGGAAACTTCTCGTGACGAGCGCGGAAGGTGCTGCGATGATCGTCGTGCTGTTTCTTGTGGTGTTTCGTCCGCTGATTGCCTGGAAAGCGTATCTGGTCTGCGTCGCCTTGACTGCCGTCTCGGCAATCCTGTTTTTTACCTACGTCCTTCCCGCAATGCCGAACAGCAAGCTGCTCATGGTCTTGGCTGGCAGTCTCTATTCATCGTTCCGCTATGGCGTCACGCTTGCGCTGCTCTATGCGCTCGCGCTCACGTCGGACACAGCGCCAACCAATCGGCAGCTTCCCGCCCATGCGTGAAGGTGTAAGACAGGGCATTGCGGAGCTACTGAGAGCCCTCCGGACCAGGTTCGTTCTCGTGTGGCTGGCACTTGCATTTGTGTCGCCGGCGGCATTTGCGCAGTCACTTTCCGTTTATCCTGCCGTTGATCCGGGCAGGTTTGGCGCGATGACGTGCCAGCAGCTTTGGTATGTCGAGCAGGAGGTGCTGGCTGCGGGCAGAGTGTGTCTTGCCAGCGAAAGAGCACGCCGCGCGTTCCGCCGTGCGGAGCGATGCATTTCCGATGACGAGGCCATTCTGCCACAGGACACGCGTGACTATCTCGATCACCTGCGAAGCGTTGCAGCGGACAAGGGGTGCAGCGGCCCCGAGAGGCGTTGAAGGACTTCAAGGAAAGTTGGCAGGCTTTTGAACCAGGCTAGCATTTCGGAGTTAAGTCTGTGGACCGGTTTCGCTTTTCCGGTGGCGCTTTGTCGCCGCAAACGCTAGATCTGGTGAGGAGTGTCCGGTGCCTTTCGCCGGAAGAGTTCGTTGCGTTTTGAGGGGAGGCGCCAGATGAGTGAAGCATCCGAGCTTGATGTCACCGCCTCTCCCGTTCCCGACATTCCGGTGCGCGACGAGGATGAGCATCTCAATCGCGAGTTCATTGCGGCTGTTGAAGCAGCAATCGAGGCGAACGATCAGGATGGCTTGAGGCACCTTGCCGCCGATCTTCACGAAGCTGACACCGGTGACCTTCTCGAGACGCTGGATCCGGAGGATCGGGCGTCCTTCATCCGGCTTCTGGGCGAGGACTTCGACTATACCGCGCTGACCGAGATCGATGAGGCGGTGCGTCTGCAGGTTCTGGAAGACCTGCCGACGGAAGTCATTGCCGAAGGTCTGGGCGAGCTCGATTCGGATGATGCGGTCTACATTCTGGAAGACCTCGATGAGGACGACCAGGCTGCGATTCTGGAAGAACTGCCCTATGCGGACAGGGCCCAGCTGCAAAAGGCTCTGGATTATCCGGAAGAAAGCGCCGGCCGGCGCATGCAGACCGAATTCATTGCGGTTGCCCCGTTCTGGACCATCGGTCAGACGATCGACTACATGCGCGAGGCCCGCGACCTTCCGGACAGCTTCTACGAAATCTACGTGGTCGATCCGACGTTCAAACTGCTCGGGTCCGTTCACCTGGACAAGATCCTGCGCACCAAGCGGGACGAGAAGGTCACTTCCATCATGGAGGAGACCCGCCAGGCGGTGCTCGCGACGGAAGATCAGGAAGAGGTCGCCCGCCGGTTTGAGCGATACAACCTCGTTTCATCCGCCGTTGTCGACGAGAATGACCGTCTGGTCGGTGTTCTGACGGTTGATGACATCGTCGACGTCATCCAGGAAGAAGCGGAAGAAGACCTGCGTGCCCTGGCCGGTGTCGGTGACGAAGAGATTTCCGATAATGTGATGACCATTGCGCGCTCGCGGCTGACCTGGCTGGTCGTCAACCTTGGCACCGCCGTGCTTGCCTCGGTGGTGATTGCGCTGTTCGAGGACACGATCGAGGCCATGGTGGCGCTGGCGGTGCTGATGCCGATCGTCGCTTCCATGGGGGGCAACGCCGGCACCCAGACGATGACCGTTGCCGTGCGTGGTATTGCCACCCAGGAACTGGGTGCACGCAATCTTTTGCGCGTTCTCAACCGCGAAATTCTGGTGAGTGTGTTCAACGGTGTTGCCCTGGCCATCCTCATCGGGGTGACTGCCTGGATGTGGTTTGGCAGTCCGGGGCTCGGCGTGGTGATTGGCGGTGCGATCGTGATCAATCTGCTGTTCGCGGGTCTCTCCGGCCTTCTGATCCCGATCGCGCTCGACAAGATGAACGTCGATCCGGCGATCGCCTCGAGCGTCTTTGTGACGACGGTAACAGATGTGGTCGGTTTCTTCGCCTTTCTCGGCATCGCGGCGCTTTGGTTCGGCCTGCCGTTCTAGCCTCCAATCGGCAGGCCTCGTTTAAAGGTCAGTCACCGCAAACCAGAACCTTCTGTCGCAGACATGCGGCCGTGCGGTGATGGAAGGCCTCGCGATAGGCGCTGTCCGAATAGAGTGCGACCAACGCGGTTAAATCGGGATAGGCGCCGATAGCGACCAGATCCCAATCCTCGTCCTGCCCCAGGAACATGCCCTGAAACGGTCCGACATAAAGGAACCGTCCACCAGCCCGCTCCATGGCCGGCATGCTTGCAGCCGCATAACTGGCAAAGGCTTCCTGGCCCGACTGACCCGTCGTTCCGTCCGTATATTTCGCGGCGGCATTCAGCTTGAAGAAATTGATCAGGGTTATGGGTTTGTCGTTCGCCCGGCTGAGGATCTGCGTCCATTGGCTTTCCGTCGGGCTGGTGCCGTCGGTTCCCGGGCCGTACCAGGTTACGAATTGGGCTGACTGTTGCTTGACGTCCATGAGGCCTCTCCATAACTTTACACGTGTCAAATTGCAGGAAAGTTTACACGTGTCAAGTCAAGCCAGAGTGCAACGCACGCGCGCGGAAATTCTCGATAGTGCCTGGACGCTCATCTCGCAGCGGGGAGCGGACGTGTCGCTGGCGGAAATCGCCAAGGCCGCAAAAATCAGCAGGCAGTCCGTCTACGATCACTTTGGTTCGCGTGGGGGGCTGATTTTGGCGCTCGTCCGGCGGGCTGATGAACGTCTCGACATACGGGCAAAACTGTTTGCAGCCTTTGACAGGCCACAGCCGCGCGAACGGCTGAATGCTACTGTTGCCGTCTGGATCGGCTTCGTGAAGGAAATCTACCCGGTTGCCTCGGATCTTATCCGCCTGCGAACCACCGATGCGGACGCATCGGCGGCGTGGGAAGACCGTATGTCGGAACTGAGGCAATGGTTGCTTGTGTTGACCGGATCGCTGGAACGCGACGGTGCGCTGCAATCCGTCTGGACAGCGAAGTCGGCTTCAGAATTTCTCTGGGCGTCGTTCAGTGTGCAGGCCTGGGGTCTGTTGATACAGGACTGCGGCTGGGACGAGGGCGAGGCGGAAGCTGTCCTGACGAGGACACTGCGGCAGGCATTGCTGACGGAAAAATGACGTCGCCGAGGTCGTGAAGGTGGGGCACTAAAGGCAAACACACCTGACAGGGAGAGGAATAGCCCTGGTTCAAAGGTTCGGCGGGCAGGCATGCCAGGACTATGGCTGCTTCCTGTCGAATGTTTTGTTGTCGAATTCAACAAACACGACGTCATGGAAGGGAATGCCGGTCGACCAAGACTTGAGCTGCGCTGCAAAAGGTCACGCAGACCCGTTATTGCCAAAACAAAAGGCCCCGAGATTTGTGCTGGTGCAGCAACCTCCCGGAGCCTGTTTGATGGCTACTCATTTTGCCCGCTGCTCAATGCCAGGTATCACTCCAGGCCAGCTTTACGCAAATTGTCCCGAAGCGTCATGACCTTTGCCTGAAGGTCGATGACTTCTTCCAGTTTCAGTCCGGTCGAAGACATGATGCAGGTGCTGAAATGTTCCGTTTTCTTCTGCAAGGCGCGGCCTTTGCGGGTCAGTTTCAGGATAACCTGGCGCTCGTCCTTGATGTTGCGTGTCCGCGTGACCAGCCCCATGGCCTCAAGCCGCTTTAACAGTGGCGTCAGCGTGTTGGTGTCGAGCTGCAGCTTGGACGTAATGGTACCAACCGGAACGTTGTTTGTTTCCCAGAGCACCGTCATGGCCAAGAACTGCGGGTAGGTGAGCCCGACTTCCTTGAGCAACGCCTTGTAGACGCCGTGCATTGCGTGGTTGGCGGAATACAGCGCAAAACACAAGTGCCGGTCGAGCGGCAAGCTGCCATCATGGATTTTCTGACTGTCGTCGTCCTGGTCGCTCGCAGGGTCATTGGCAGAGGATGCAGATGCGGCCTGTTCGGTGCCGGGATCTTCGCCAGCCTGCGTTTCCGCATAAACATCAGGCGTCTCCCCGGTATCAGCTATCTCTTGGCTGGCAGGCGTTTCGGCGACGGCAACGTCAACTTCCGCTTCGCGTGTGTCATCGCTTTCAGCGCCGGAAGCCGCTTCCGCCTCAGGCTTGGCAGCGGCCTTCTTGCGCTGTTTCTTCTCAGACTTTTCGGCTTTTGCCGGCTTGTCTTTTTTTTGTTTTTCAGTCGCTTCCGGCGCGGAAAATCCAATCGCGTCCAGCAGGGACATCTGGTTTGTGGTCTCGCTCATTCGCCCCTTATAAATCGCGCGCGATATGGTCGCAACTGTTGACGAATTGGAAGCGTGTGTATATGTGGGTAATTTATATCGTGTACGATTAAAACGTATGAGATATATAAGGCTGAATGACTTGTTATTTGAGAAAAAGGAGCCTGCAGATGGCTGTTGATGTGAAATATGAAACCAAGGCAAAGGCCACCGGCGGCCGCGATGGTGCGGCGGAAACGTTGAGCGGATCCTTCAAGGTCAAGCTGGCGACGCCGAAAGAACTCGGCGGCGCAGGCGGCGAAGGCAATAACCCGGAAGAGCTGTTCGCAGCCGGATATGCAGCCTGCTTTATTGGCGCGATGAAATTCGTCGGCGGGCAGGAAAAGATTGCTGTCCCGGCTGATACATCCATCACCTCGACGGTTGGCATCGGTCCGCGCTCGGAAGGCGGGTTCGGTCTGGCGGTCGCGCTGGAAGTGTCCCTGCCGGGTTTGGACAAAGCTGTAGCTGAAGACCTCGTTGCCAAGGCACACCAGGTCTGCCCCTATTCAAACGCCACCCGGAACAACATTGACGTCAAGCTGACTGTCGTCTGACACAGATTGTCCGGTTCGACCTTTTGTGGTCGAGCCGGACCTCTTTTTGGGCTTTCTGTTGGTGGAAAGGAGCTTTCGTGAGCCTTTTTGTTATCGATCTTCACTACACTGCTGATCTATGGGAAATAGACGCTCTGGCGGAAGAACACAGGTCCTTCCTGCGGGATCAGTATGAGGCCGGTCTGTTCCTGGCGTCCGGTCCGAAACAGCCGCGAACCGGCGGTGTGATCCTGGCGCGCGCAGCAGACCGTGTCGAAGTCGACCTGGCGATCAACAAGGACCCGTTCAAGTCGGCGGGCGTTGCGGAATATACCGTGACGGAATTCAAGCCGGTCATGCACGCACGGAACTTCCCGATTTGACGCAATCACGGGCGATCACCTCTGTGCGGAATGCGGCCGTCACACGACAAATCCAATTGGCGATGGCGATTTGAAAGAAAACCTTGCCGGGTAACCTGAAATTCCCGGCGGATGGGTGTTAAGAAGGGCCGACTTGTCTCACGCGGAGAATTAAGAACATGCGGCCGAAGCTTGATGGCATCCTGGAAACCGCCGTTTATGTCGACGACATGGAGACGGCTCACTCCTTTTATTCCGAAATCCTGGGATTGAAGCGCATGGTCGCTGGAGAAAGGTTGTTTGCCTATGATGCCGGCCCCGCGCAGGCGCTTCTGGTGTTTCATCGCGGCCATACCGGGGAGGACGTTGAGACGCCTGGAGGTATCGTTCCCGGGCACGATACGTCGGGTCACAGTCATTTCGCGTTTCGCATTGGGTCCGATCAACTGGAACCCTGGCGGGCTTACCTGGGCGAGATGGGTGTGGAAATTGTCAGCGAGGTCGTATGGCCTGCAGGCGGCACCAGCCTTTATTTCAACGACCCGGATGGCAATGTCCTGGAGCTGGCGGCAGCCCCGCTCTGGCCGAATTACCTATCGTGATTCTTAACAGTTTTGCGGCAGGGTGACGGCGTTTGAAAGTCATAACAGGTGGCGCAATGAATATCTTGCAAGCGGTCCTGCGGACATTGTTCTACGTTGCCGTCGGCGGGGTGATTTCGATTGTCGGAGCGGCGTTTTTCTTCATGAACTGGGAGCCTGACCGGAACCAATACACGATCCGCGGCATCGATATTTCGCACCACCAGGGTGATATCGACTGGGCGCAGGTGGCGGCGGACGATATTGCCTTCGTCTACATGAAGGCAACGGAAGGCGGAGATTTCAAGGACCGTGCCTTTGCCCGCAACTGGGCCGGAGCAGGAGGCGCGGGTCTGGCGCGTGGTGCCTATCATTTCTTCAGTTTGTGCAAATCCGGCCGCGAGCAGGCGCAAAACTTCCTGTCGGTTCTGCCTCAGGACAGCGACATGCTGGCGCCGGTGGTGGATCTGGAATTCACCGGGAACTGCGCGCGCCGTCCGCCGGCCGAGGAAGTGCTTCAGGAAATCAGTGATTTCGTTGCTCTGGTCGAGCAGGGGCGCGGCAAGCAGGTCATCCTTTATGTGCCGGAGGACTTCTACCTGGACTATCTGAAAGGCAAGGGCCTGAACCGCCGTCTCTGGACGCAGTCGATCTGGCATTCCCCCGGCTATGTGTCAGACTGGTCGCTCTGGCAGTACCATGACCGGGGCACGATCAAAGGCATTTCCGGCGATGTCGATCTGAATGTCCTTCATCCAGAGAAGAGCTTGGATAACCTGAAATCCTGATTGCTCAAGTGCATGAAATATAAGCTTTAAAATTGACGTGTTGACTTTAACGTAAAAAGACGGAACTGTGCGCTCCAACAAGGAGCGGGCATGCAGCGTTATTACACCATCACCCAGCTGACGCAGGAGTTCGACATTACCACCCGAACCCTGCGGTTCTACGAAGCGCAGGGGCTGGTGTCGCCGACGCGCCGGGGGCGTCAACGCCTTTACACACCCGGTGATCGTACCCGCATCAAACTGATCCTTCGCGGCAAGCGTCTCGGATTTTCCCTGAACGAAATCAAGGAAATGATTGAGATGTACGGCAGTGCGCCCGGTGAAACCGGCCAGCTGCGGCTGCTCCTCGACAGGATCGCCGCCCGCCGGGCAGAACTTCTCGAAAAACAGCGCGATATCGAATTGACCCTTGTTGAACTCGATGATGTCGAGGCCGGTGCAAAAGCGCGCATGGTCGAGCTTGAAACAGGCCCGGACCAACTGTCTGGCGCCGTTGCGACCTCGGAGGACAATTGATGGATCTTTCGCCTCGAGACGAAAACTGGGAACCCCGTGTTCGGGCCAGTTTTGCCGCGCAGAAATTCATGGCCCATCTGGGGGCGAAGATGGTTCACGTCTCGCCCGGAGCGGTCGATCTGGAATTGACGATGCAGCCGGAACTGACACAGCAACACGGCTTTTTTCATGCCGGTGCGACGTCCTCCATTGCGGACAGTGCGGCAGGCTATGCAGCTCTGACGCTGTTTTCCGCCGGCTTCGGGGTGTTGACCAGCGAATACAAGATCAACTTGCTCAATCCGGCGAAACAGCCGGTGCTTCTTGCGCGTGGCCGGGTTGTCAAACCGGGACGAACGCTGACCATAGCCAAGGCGGATGTCTACGGACTGGATGACGGCGAACAGGTGCATGTCGCAACGGGGCTGTTCACGCTCATGAGCGTTGCTGGCGTCAAGGACTGAAGAATGACCGATATCACCATCAGGCCGCTGGAACGATCCGACAAGCCGGGCTGGCTCGAACTCTGGAAGGCCTATCTTGCATTCTACGAGCAGGATCTGGCGCCGGCAGTGACGGAAACCCTCTTTGAGCGACTGCATTCCGATGCAGGCCACCGCGCGTTCGTGGCAGTTCAGGAGAATGAGCTGGTTGGACTGGTCCATTACCTTTTTCACGATAGCACCTGGGCCAGTTCGTCCACCTGCTATCTGGAAGATCTGTATGTCAGCGAGAAGCTTCGTGGTGGCGGAGCCGGCCGCAAGCTGATCGAGGCGGTCTACAGGGCCGCGAGCGAAGAACCGTCTGCCAGCGGCAAAGTCTACTGGCACACACATGATCACAATACACGCGCCCGGCAGCTTTACGACCGGATCGGCGTTTTGAGCGATTTTGTCCGATACGACAGGCCTTAAGAACTCTGGGAGGTAATCAAGATGATCCGTAACGATTTTCCGGGTTTCAATTTCGATCTCGGCGAAACCGCCGACATGCTGCGCGACACCGTTCGGTCCTACAGTCAGGACCGGATTGCGCCACTGGCAGAAAAGATCGACCGCGAGGACTGGTTCCCGCGGGAGCTCTGGCCGGAAATGGGAGACCTTGGCCTTCACGGGATCACAGTGGAGGAAGAATGGGGCGGTTCGGGTCTGGGCTACCTGGAGCACTGCATTGCCATGGAAGAGGTCAGCCGGGCGTCCGCCTCCATCGGCCTCAGCTATGGCGCTCATTCAAACCTGTGTGTCAACCAGCTTCGCCGCTGGGGAAGTGACGACCAGAAGAAGCGCTATCTGAACAAGCTCGTGACCGGTGAACATCTGGGTGCGCTGGCCATGTCGGAGCCGGGCGCTGGCTCAGACGTCGTTTCCATGAAACTGAAGGCGGAAAAGAAGGGCGATCGGTACGTCCTCAATGGATCAAAGATGTGGATCACCAACGGTCCGTCCGCCGATACGATGATCATCTATGCCAAGACCGATCCGGAAGCCGGGCCGAAGGGCATTACCGCATTTCTGGTCGAGAAGAGCTTCCCAGGTTTTTCCGTCGCGCAGAAACTCGACAAGCTCGGCATGCGCGGGTCCGAAACCGGTGAACTGGTATTCCAGGATTGCGAAGTGCCGGAAGAAAACGTTCTCGGCCAGATTGGCAAGGGCGTCAACGTGCTGATGTCGGGTCTGGACTACGAGCGCGCCGTTCTGGCTGCAGGGGCCGTCGGCATCATGCAGGCAGCCATGGACGTGGTCATTCCCTATGTCCATGAGCGCGAGCAGTTCGGCCAACCGATCGGCACGTTCCAGCTTGTTCAGGGCAAGGTCGCGGACATGTATGTGACCATGAACGCCACCAAGTCCTATGTCTATGCGGTTGCCAAGGCGTGCGACCGGGGCGAGACCACGCGCGAAGACGCCGCTGGTGCAATCCTCTACGCTGCCGAAAACGCAACCAAACTGGCACTTGACGCAATCCAGTTGCTTGGTGGCAATGGCTACATCAACGAATATCCGACCGGGCGTTTGCTGCGTGACGCCAAGCTGTACGAGATTGGTGCGGGAACTTCCGAAATTCGGCGAATGCTGATCGGTCGTGAGATCTTTAACAAGACGGCCTGATCACCGAAGTCGGAGAATGGCATGAAACAGACCCGGCTTCCCGAAAAGCCCGACGCGAAATCTCCGGCGGGGGCCGATATCCGTTTCATCATGGATGGGCCGACAGGAAACATGATCCATTCGACTGTTCCTGTCGGCCAGACCAACCGCGCAACACGGCACAGGACCGTGCATGAGTTCTGGCATGTGCTTTCCGGCCATGGACAGATCTGGAGGTCCAACGATGCCAGCCAGGGCGTTGTCGACCTGGAAGCCGGCGTCTCCATCGATATCCCGGCTGGAACAGCTTTCCAGTACCGCAACACCGGTGAAAGCGTTCTACAGTTCATCTGTATCTCTATGCCTCCCTGGCCAGGGGATGACGAAGCCGAATTTGTTGATGGGCCCTGGGAAGCGACGGTCGGCAGCACCTGAGACCAATTCTACTGGCGAACCGATCCGGCTTTTTCTGCGTATCGCTGTCACGACGAAAGTGAGGCAGTGAATGACGTCAATTGCGGTAATCTTTGGGGCCAGCGGCGGAATTGGCTCAGCCATGAGAGACCACCTTGAAGCGGGCAGCGACTACGACAAGGTTATCGCCCTTCAGCGTACGTCGTCACCACCTCTGGACCTGCTCGACGAACGCATGATCCAGGCCTGTGCCGACTGGATAAGGGAGAAAGAGGGGGATGTTCGATTGCTGTTCGATGCCACCGGAGCTCTCACCTTGGGCAGTGCCCGTCCGGAAAAGAGCCTGCGCGAACTCGATCCTGAAGTCCTTGCCCGTTCATATGCGATCAACGCCATTGGACCGGCACTGCTGATGAAACACTTTTTGCCACTCCTCCCGAAAGAGGGAAGAAGCGTCTTTGCGACGCTTTCGGCCCGGGTCGGTTCGATCGGCGACAACGGTCTTGGCGGATGGTTTGCTTACCGGGCCGCCAAGGCTGGGCTCAATCAACTGGTCCGTACGGCGTCTATCGAGCTGGCACGCAAAAATCCCTCTGCTATCTGTGTTGCGCTTCATCCCGGCACGGTGAAAACACCCTTGACCGAGAACTTTGCGAAAACCGGGCTCGATGTTCAGGAACCGGCTGTTGCAGCAGAGCGTCTTGTCGATGTGCTGACCAGTCTTACGCCTGCAGACACCGGTGGATTTTTCGATCAAACCGGCAGGCCGATCCCCTGGTAGGCTTGGCGTGGGCTTAAATCCCGGCATGTTGCGATCACCAAGCGTTCTTCGTCCGCTCAATTCAGGTTTTGGAGGGGAACTCTTTCGTTTTTCAATGCCTCAATTTCAGAAACCCCGCTCGCTCGCTCAAACGCGTTTGGCGCATCCTTGCTAGCCGGTGACAGGAAGGCGCTGCACGGTCGTCAAGCAAGTTGATTGACAGCATACCAACTGGTCGGTATGAGTGGTGTATGGCAGAGAAACCTCAAAAGACCAAACGGCCGGATGCGCGGATCAAGCTGCTGGATTCGGCACTGCGTGTGATCCGCATGAAGGGCTACACGGCCACCACCGTCGATGATCTGTGCCGGGAGGCGGGCGTGACCAAGGGGGCCTTCTTCCACCACTTTCGTTCGAAGGACGATCTGGCAGTGGCCGCTGCTGACTATTGGTCTGAAACGACCGGGGCTCTGTTCGAGAAGGCGACGTATCACGATCCCGAAGATCCATTGGACCGGGTGCTCGGCTATCTCGATTTCCGCAAGGCACTGGTGCAGGGCGATGTGCCGGAGTTCACTTGTCTGGTCGGGACCATGGTCCAGGAAGTCTATGACACGAACCCCTCCATCCGCGATGCCTGCAACCGCAGCATAACAGGGCACGCCGCAACGCTGGTTTCCGACATCGCAGAAGCAGCTGAAACCCGGGGCGTTGAAGTTCCAGGTGGTGCGGAAAGCCTGGCGCTTCACACACAGGTCGTGATCCAGGGGGCATTCGTGCTGGCAAAGGCCGGCAATGCGCCGTCGAAAGCAACTGACAGCATCGATCATCTGAAACGCTACGTCGAACTGTTGTTCGGCCGGTCTAGAAACGGGAGAGCGCAATGAGTGAAGTCGAAATTCGCAAGGAAGGTCTGACACTGGAACTCAGCCGCGTCATAGCCGCGCCGCGCGAGGCGGTCTGGCAATGCTGGACCAATCCCGAATTATTGAAGCAGTGGTTTTGCCCGAAACCCTGGTTCGTACCGAAGGCCGACATGGACGTCCGTCCGGGAGGGCGTTTCAACACAGTGATGGCCGGTCCGGAAGGGGAGCTGTTCGAGAACGTCGGAATGTTTCTGGAAGTTGTCGACGGTGAGAAGCTAACGTTCACGGATGCCTATTCGGAAGGATATGTGCCGCGAGAAAACGCGTTCATGACCGGGTATGTGGAACTGGCAGATGTTCCCGGTGTTGGTACGCGCTTCACATGGGGGGCTCGCCACACTTCGGAAGCAGACAGGAACAAGCACCTGGAAATGGGTTTTGAGGAAGGCTGGAAGGCCGCTTCCTCCCAGCTTGATGAGCTTGCTAGGTCGATTGCCATTGAGGGCTTGCAAACAACTCCTGCGTTTTCCGCCAAGGTGCGCACTTGCCTGTTCTTCAGTGAGAAGGGCGAAGAAGCCGCCAAATACTATACGTCCCTATTGCCGGATAGTGTGATGGGTTCGGTCTTCAGGCCGGATCCGAATGGACCTGTGCTTGTTGCCGAGTTCACCCTGGCGGGCTCACCTTTCATGGTACTGAACGGCAACCCTGATATGCAGCCAAGTTATCTGACCTCGATTTCCATACTGACGGAAGATCAGGCAGAAACGGACCGGCTTTGGCAGGCACTTCTTGCCGATGGGGGGGAAGAAGGGCAGTGCGGCTGGTTGAAAGACCGCTACGGTGTTCACTGGCAGATCGTACCGAAGGCGTTGCCTCGGCTGATGCATGCAGGCAATCCGGAGCGGGCCGGCCGTGTCAGTGCTGCCCTGATGAAGATGAGAAAGATCGACATTGCCGGGTTGGAAGCCGCTGCCTGAATTGGAGCATTCACGCAGCTCGTTGTCTTGATTGCCCAACAAGGCTTGAGCGAAGAATGAGAATTCGAAACGCCGCCTGTTGAGCGGCGTTTTGCTTTTGTGGAACAGACACTTTCACCGGGATTGCCGTCCCCATTCTTTCCGTGCAACTTTGCTATCCGGAGGAGTGGATATGACACATAACGATCCCGTCCATATTCAGCTTGCAACCCCGGAGCGCTGGGCGGATCTGGTGGATTTGTTCGGACCGGAGCGGGGGGCGTCTGGCGGTTGCTGGTGCATGTGGCCGTTCTTGCGGGGAAGGGACTGGAAAGCGATGACCCGTGATGAACGGCGCGATGCATTCCAGCAGAAAGTGGACACTGGTCCGGCGCCAGGGCTTCTGGCCTATCGCGGCAATCTGGCCGTGGGCTGGATCGCACTCGGTCCACGTATGCAGTATCTGCGTTTTCAGCTTGGAAAAACCTCCCAGCCGCTGCCCGATGACAGTGAACAAGCGCTGGCGGCGACATATGCCGTCACCTGTTTCTTTATCAGAAACGGACATCGCAAAACCGGGTTGATGTCCGTGTTGCTCGATGCAGGCATCGACCATGCCAAAGCGCAAGGAGCGCATCAACTGGATGCTTGTCCAATGGAAACGGAAAAGCCCCTTCAATGGGGAGAAGGCTTCGTTGGTATGGCAGACGTCTTCCGTAGAGCTGGTTTTGTCGAAATCGCACGCAGAAGCCCGCGGCGGCCGCTGATGCGCAAACTTCTTTGAATGGATTATCCGAATGACCGGTGAAACCGACCTTGCCACCCTCATCTCCCAGATGCGTCCGATGCTGGATCCGGAGCCTTATGTGTTCTGCACCTTCGCTTCGAAATCCATGACGGACCTGGCGGAATACGACCCGATCGGGCTTTTTGCGGAAACGGAGGGCCTGACAGCCATCCTGCCGGTGGAGCGTGCGCGCGAACTGGGTTTGGCCGAGGCCGAATGGTTTCGCCGGATAACCCTGACGGTGCATTCCTCACTTGAAGCCGTGGGTCTGACGGCGTCGATCTCGGCTGCATTGGCCGCTGAGGGTATTTCGGCAAATGTGGTCGCAGCCTATTTTCACGATCATGTTTTTGTGCCCGAAGAGCGCGCCGATGATGCCCTGGCAGCGCTGCGCAAACTCGCCGGAGACATCTGACATTGCTTTTCTTAGTTGGCCGAACTTCGGGCTGGGTGGCGAATTCGGTGGATTTTCCCTTGCAATTTCCGGTTTGCCTTCCCATTCCTAAGCGGGAGCAAGCGGGGTAAGAGCATGCAACGGGTCAAGCGGCGTCTGGCGGCAGTTATGTGCGCAGACGTTGCGCAATATTCCAAGCTCATGGAGCGGGATGAAGACGGAACGCTGGACCGGCTCAAGGCCTATCGGTTGGTGATGTCTGCGCTGACCGAGCGTCACAATGGACGTATCGTCAACACATGGGGTGATGCTGTCATCATCGAGTTCGCCTCGGTGATGGAGGCTGTTCAATGCGCCGTCGACATTCAGAACGAGCTTTCCGTTCGCAATGCGGACTTGCCGGACCTGAACAGGATGGAGTTTCGCATCGGTATCAATCTCGGCGACATCATGGTCGAGGGCGAGGATATCTACGGCGACGGTGTGAATGTTGCTGCCCGTTTGCAGGAAATCGCGCCGAGGGGTGGAATCATGCTCTCCCAATCGGTCTATGACCAGGTCAAGACCAAGATGGCGCTGGGCTTTGAGCCGCTTGGCCCTCAACATGTCAAGAACGTTACCGATCCCGTTGAAACCTATTGCGTGCGTATTGGCGGTCGCAATGCGCCGGAGGAAAAACGGTCCGGGCACGAGACGAACGGAACTGCGGAGCGACGCCAGACCGAAATTCCAAGACCGGAATGGGAACGAGACACCCAGGCGGTTGCCTCCGGGTTTGAACAGGCGCGCCGTTGGTTGAGGGCTCAGCCAAAGCGGGTGCGAAGCTGCGTTTTCATGATCGGCCTGTTTTTCGTGATCAACCTGCTGACATCTGGCTTGTCCACATTGTGGTTCGTCTGGCCGTCCCTGCCTTTCGCAGCAATGCTGGTTTGGTATCTGCTTGTCGGGCGACAGGAAAAGCGCTTCGGCGAGACGACGGGACCGGGTGATTGAGAGAGGGCAATGTCACGTGTTGCCGATCTGATAACTCTTTTCACGCTAATCAGGGTCTGATGATTTGCGAGTGCAACTGACTTCGCTTACACATGGACCAACGCGGGGCGGCGAAACATTCCGTCAGCCCATCGAAAATGCCGGCCAGGCCGGCCCAACAGCAAAGGGAGCTTAATCCTGCGCATGAAAAACTATTCGACCACGGTGCCTGCACGCCTCGACGATGAAGACGAGGATAAGCCCAAGAGCCAGCCGTCGATCCAGGTCGACAAGCATCTGTTCGAAGCGCGCACAGTTCTGATCACCGGTCCGGTGACACAGGACATGGCCCGCGACGTGTGCGCCCGGCTTCTGGCGCTGGCGCAGGTTTCCAACGACCCGATCACGGTCATTGTTTCGTCTCCGGGCGGTCATGTCGAATCCGGTGACATGATTCACGACACCATCAAGTTCATCGCACCCGAGGTCCGTATCCTCGGCATGGGCTGGGTGGCCAGCGCCGGTGCTCTGATCTACGTGTCGGTTCCCAAGGACAAGCGTTTCTGTACGCCGAACACTCGCTTCCTGCTTCATCAACCGTCCGGTGGTGCCGGCGGCATGGCTACGGATATCGAGATCCAGGCCAAGGAAATCATCAAGATGCGCGATCGACTGAACAAGATCTTCGCGGCGGCGACAGGCCAGCCGATCGAACGGATCGAAAAAGACACCGATCGCGACTACTGGATGAGCCCGGAAGAGGGTATCGACTACGGTCTGGTCGGCAAGATCGTCACGAGTGTGGACGAACTGGGTTGATCCCGACTGACCTGACTGCAAACGTAGAAACGCCGGCAAATGCCGGCGTTTTTTCTATCCGAACCGATCAGAGGCAGATCGGTTCGGGTTCGACGGAATAGACCATTACCGGTGCAACCGGCTTGGGGTTGAGCACATGCGGCCGAAGTCGGGACATGAGCTCACGCAGGTGCTCTTCGTCTCCGGGGGCAGGGGCGCCGTCGAAGATGACTGCGACAAGGTGATCCACGAAGCGTTCGTAGATGTTGTTGCAGGTGCAGATCGGCGCCAGCAGTTCACAGACGGGCTTGCCGTCGTAAAATGGCGCTCCACCGGCAAGGAAGATCAGGAACTCGGTCAGATCGTCCGAGTGTTCGAATTCCGGCAGAAAGCTGGTCACGTCGAAACACGGGTCCTGTTCCAGTCTCGCTTTGAGGCGAGGCATTGCCCGCATGATCGCCGTGCGACCGCCTAGTTTCATATAGAGTGTCATCTGGCTAACCCTCATTGATCCTTCATTACGATGTCGCCAAGATGACTCAGAAAGCGTGCCAGCCCTGTGACTCCGATCACGGATAAACCCTTTGTCAAAATCACCAGTGCCCGCTAATGGCGAATTGGTGCGGTGAAAACAGCCCCAAAGCGGCCGTTTTCAACGGTTTGAGCAGGAAGATGTCGGTAAAATGTGACAGGCGCGTTACAGGACCCGTAATCAGCGGTCGGTTAGGCCCCGCGGAGGCATCGGCGTCCACATTGTTAAAAATAGTGAGGCAACTAAGGAATGCGCGCGGTGGTCGGATCGGCGAAAAGCCTGACCAAATCGAAGCCTGTCAGCAATAGCCAAAGTTCGGACCAATTTCAGAAATGCTGCGAATCGATGCGCCCTGACTTCCGGCATTCCCCGGACTTTCCGGTCTCGATGGCCGCTGCCGTGGGGACGGCCTCCCCGGCGATGAGGCGGGCTCTGCCAGTTTCCTTTGCCAAATAGAGATTTCTGTCAGCCCGTTCAAAAAGCGAGGCAGGGGTGTCTTCAGGCCTTTTTTCCGCTAGGCCCGCACTTGCGGTATAGGCGTATCTCTTGCCGCGCGCGAACATAGGTGTCGCATTCAACAGATCAAGCATGCGACTGACGACTATCGTTGCTTGCTCCAAATTTGTTTCGGGCAGGATCAGCGCGAATTCTTCACCACCCACACGGCAAACGACATCCGTCTGGCGAAGATGTTCCAGACACCTTTGCGCAAAATGAACGAGGATTTCATCTCCAAGCTGATGGCCATGGGCATCGTTGATCGACTTGAAATGGTCCAGGTCGATCAGGGAGATGCAGAAGTCGTGGCCATAGCGAGCAGATCGATTGTATTCCTTGTCCAGTTCCTGGTCGAACCCGCGGCGGTTGGAGATGCCGGTAAGCGGATCCGTGAGTGCCAGGTTTTCAAGTTCGGTCCGCTCCTGACCGAAATGCAGGATCTTGTTGTTGAGCGACGAAATATCGGCATTGAGCGCGGCAAACTTGCTGGAAAGGTTCATGTTCTCGTCGAAGCGGACAAGAACGGCGCCATCAATTCCGGTGCCCGGCACAGACAATCTGTGGCCAAAGGCAACGCTTTCATATCCGGACAGAAGTTTCAGGCGCACCGGAACGGGAGTGGTTGAAGACCTGCACATCGACAGGTAGTCATCCACCTGCGCTGTATCACTGACTTTGTCCGAAAGTTGTTCACCTACGCCAATTCCGGCAAGAGATTTGGCTGCCTTATTTGCGAGAACCACACGGCCATAATCGTCCAGCAGCAGAATAGGCTGGGGCATGGTCTGCACAAGGGCCGATATGATGGCAGTGGACCTGGGCACGGCTATCGAACCCTGTAGAATTCTTTGCCGTTGACGTCGTTCTCTACACTCGGAGCCAGATGGACAACAACACGACAGTCAGTATCACCGCGGGCAATTGACCTGTCGATCTGGACCCTGGCATAGCCATGGCAATCTGCAGCAATTCTTCCGAAGACGTTTGTCGTCATCATGCAGAGGGACGGGCGGTCCTTGACGCGATCTCCGAACGGGCAGCGGGCGTTCTTGAGGATCAAGACCTTGTCGTCTTCATATTCGACACTGAACTGGCCGCCGATCCGTCGTTTCAGGTCAGCCAGGACGTCTGCGAGCAAAGGCCTTGGGATCTGTTCAAGATGCAGGGCAGACTTGTAATCGGAATTGATCTTTTCACCGATGCGGTTGGCTACCAGTGCGATGAACCCCTCCGCCTCGTTCACTCCGACAATTTCCTGCAGTGCTCCGCTGAGCTCTCGAATGATCTGATTGAAGAAGTCGGTTGTCTCCAGAGGGATCTGAGCCTTGGTGATTTCCGGCTGCTGCTGGTCCACTTCAATCGGCAGGCTCATGATCGATCCTCCTAGGGTTGCAATCTAACGTTGGGTCAATTTTCTTTCGAATCAATTAAATCGTTGAAATAAAGAGACAATAATGATGCAACCTGGAGATTTGTGACAATGCGTGGGCGGACGTCTATTACTCGAATATTGTCGAAATTGTCGATCGGGAGAACGACTGGAAAATCCGAACCAAGACCGTGAAAACCATTTTGGCTCAAAGCTGTCAGGATGTGTGCTCACTTCAGCTTCAAGTCTCAATATTGTCGGTTTCACCGTATCTTTGTCACGCATCGGGCCCGCAACGATTCGGATTTTTCAGATGTATGTTTACCTATCCAAGATCGGCGGATTTCTGATCCTGCCATCCAATTTTCTCGTTGTTCTGATGGCTTTGGGATTGGTGCTCAGCCTTACGTCAAAGTGGCGGCGCAGTGGACGGTTTCTGACTTTTGCCGGTTTTCTTGGTTTGGTGGTTTGCGCTTTCTCACCTGCAGCCAACTGGTTGATTGTGCCCCTTGAGGACCGTTTTCAGCGTCCCGGCACTTTGGAGAATTATGACGGGATCATCGTTCTGGGCGGTGCCGTGGACACGGTGGTGACCGGCGTGCGGGGCGACACGGCCCTGACAATGTCCGCCGAGCGCATCACCATCACTGCGCGGCTGGCCAAAGCGCTGCCGGAGGCGAAGATCATCCACACCGGTGGGCAGGGCATGATCGTGTCGGACCAGGCAACAGAAGCCGAAGGGGCTGCGCGACTGTTTCGAGACTTCGGCATCTCTTCCGATCGCGTCATTCTGGAAGACAAGTCCCAGAACACCTGGCAAAACGCAGTCTACGCAAAGGATATTGTGCAACCACAGCCCGGACAGCAGTGGCTTCTTGTCACTTCGGCCTATCACATGCCGCGCGCCATGGGAGTGTTCGAAAAGGCCGGTTGGACCGGGGTGACGGCATATCCGGTCGACTATCGCACGCGTGGACCGCAGGACAAGTCGCTCGGCTTCGACGGTGCTTCAAAAGGCCTGCGGCGCTTTGATATCGCCTACCGGGAATGGGTTGGTCTGGCTGTCTACTGGATGCTTGGCAGGAGCACGGAATTCTTCCCTGGTCCATGAATTTGCAAAACCCTTTCGACAGTCAGCGACTTTTGAAATCGAACCTCTTTTACTGTGCGGAGCGTGTTCCCATATACTGGGCTCAATCAGGGATTTGAAAGGACGTGGGCTGATGGTCCTCGAAGCGCCGATCGTTGCGGCAGACGTCGTACAATGGCTCTACAGCGATGCGCCCCAATTGAAGGGGACGCTGGAAATCGTCACTGAGATGGCGAAACGTCTGCGCGCCGGAAAAGTTCCGGTCGATCGTGTCACCACAGGGATCTGGGTGGTGCATCCGAACGTGCGCGCGGAAAGCTCGATCTGGGTCAACGGCCAGGCACCGGAATTGCGTCTTCACACTGCGGAGAACAAATCGCAGGACGAGTACCAGAAAAGCCCGATCAAGCGCGTGCATGAAACGCAGAAGGCCGTTCGAGTGGAAATCGGCAAGAAGCCGGCTGTCGCCGACGAATTTCCGATTACCGCAGAGCTGCGCCAGGAAGGCTATACCGACTATATCGCTCTGCCCATGCGTTTCTCCGACGGCTCGGTGAAGGTTGCGAGTTTCGCCACCAAGACACCTGGCGGGTTTTCAGGGTCGCATATCGGCGTTTTTGAATCGCTGATCCAGCCGCTTGCCCTCGTGTGTGAATTAAAAACACTGCGCCGCACCGCAGAAACCGTCCTGGACACCTATGTCGGCCCGCGGGCGGGTTCGAAGGTCCTGGACGGCACGACGCGGCGTGGAGAAGGCGAGTGGATCAAGGCGGTTGTCAGCTTCGCCGACATCCGTGGGTTCACGCGTCTTTCCAACACACTTCCGGCGGACAAGATCGTATTGTTTCTGAACAAGTATTTCGGAGCGATGACAGCAGCTGTCGAAGCCCACGGTGGCGAGGTGCTGAAGTTCATTGGCGATGAAGTGATGGCGATCTTTCCGTATGAAACCGAAGAGGAAGCCAGGGACGCCTCGGTGCGTGCGCTGATGGCAGCACGTGAAACGCTGACGCGGATCGAGGCAATCAACACGGCCCGAACCTGTTCGGTCACACCTGACCTGAGCGTTGGAATTGCCCTTCACGCGGGCGATGTCTTCTACGGCAATGTCGGCAGTGAAACGCGGCTGGACTTCACGGTCGTCGGCCCAGTGGTCAATCTTGCGGCCCGTATTGCGGAGCTTGCAAAGGATCTGCAGCGCCAGCTTCTGGTCTCGGATGCCCTGGCCGATATCATGGGGTGCCGGTCGGGCCTTTTTGGCCGCTATCAGGTGAAGGGGTTTGATGAACCCGTATCGGTGTATTCGCCGGATTTGTCCGCGGATCCCAAGTTCGGATATTGCCCCAAGAGCACGGCGGCTCTGGCCTTGGAAACGAACTGACGACGCAGCAGGACCAGGAGAACGGCGAGGGTGGTTGCGGCAAATACATAAGGCCCGGCGAACCACCCAAGGAAGCCGATCGAAAAGAACAGCGCTCGCTGGCCGCGATTGAAATGGCGGCCGGCGAGAACGCCCAGCTCTCCCGCCTGCGCAGCCATTTTCGCGATCACTTCGTCAGGTGCCTGACCTTGTTGCGGGACTGCGCCCATGACGATGCTGGCATAATTGAAGAGCCGGTACGCCCAGCCGAATTTGAAAAATCCATAGGCAAAGATCAGCATCAGGGCGAGCACCTTGATTTCCCAGAGCGCGCGGCTGTCGGCCACCGGAATGGACAGGTCACCAGCGACCTGAACGATGCGTTCCGTTGCATCCAGCAGCGCAAAGCCGCCGCCGATCGCCAGTAGGGACGTTGACGCGAAGAACGCAGTGCCTTGTTGCAGACCGGACATGATAGACGTGTCCATGATGCGGACTTCTCGCAGGCTCATGGCACGCATCCAGCCGCGTCTGTAGGTTTCCATGGCGCTGGACAATGTCTTTTTACGCAGCGGACTGACATCGATCAGCAAATTGAAACCGAGCCAGGCAAACAGAAACCACGCTGCTGCTGCCAGGTCCATATTCGAGAGCGCGTGCATCCTGATCCCTTTTGATTCTCCGGTGGCCGAATCCGGCCATGGTCTGTCTTACCAGACTTTTTCCTGGTCCCTAACAGGCAGCACCGAGAGGACTAAGTGGCTGAATTTCCTGATGCGAAACGAGGAATGCAAAAATGCGGGATCAGCTGCTCTTTTTTTGCGCTTGCGAAATGGTAATGGATCGTTTACCTCCTCGCCTCAATGGCGCCATATTTGAGGTCGGTGGGACCCGGCGCCGCACAACAATATGTAGGGTTTTTATGGACGAAAACGTGCAGAAATCTTGTTGGAGCGTCACTCTCTGGACTGTCGCTGCAGTGGGCCTCGCATTGACGATGGTACTTCTGTTCAACGATGTTGAAAGTGCACAACAAGCCGTCGCCGCCGCCAAATAAGCCAGCGGGACGCAAGGAAAACAAAGGCGCAGCGTGAGGCTGCGCCTTTTGTCGTTTTAGCGGACATTTTATGCGAGCTCGGTATTCTCCGAGCTGAGAAGGCGTCGCTCGAGTTTCGGGCGTGTCAGTTTCCGGCAGAACTGGTTGAGAACGAAATCTCGGGTCTGTCCGATGGCCCGTAGGACTGCCTGAATTCCATTTGCCGCACCACTGTCCTGTTGCCGGGATGGCTGATGAGGAATGCGGTATAGGCTCTTTCACCCAGAGGCAGCAGTACAAGTTGAACGGTGCCGGATCCTGGCCAGTCCAGTTCCGCGCCCCAGGCCGGAACATCTTCCGGTTTGTCTTTCCCGAACAATGCCTGAATGTCGATGTCATGAAGCAGGGACGTTCCGTTGGCGTCCCACGTCAGCGCGGCCAGGCCTTGTTCCAGCGGAAACAGGCTCAGTTTGGCGCCGTTGATCTCGACATCAAGACGGTTGGTGGCATCCCTTTCGATCAGGGCCGTGCCTTCGTTCATGTCGGTTGCCAGCGCGATGCGCTCCCCGTTGCTTTGAACGAACCCTTCTGTGTTTACCACCTTGAATATGCCAACGGGGATGCTTTCCGCCTGAAGTGGCAAAACGGAAACGAGAAAGACCAGCAACGATGTGAGTGTACGTAACACGCCCGGACCCTGTATTGAGCTTTTGTCCGGATCATACACCTTCAAAACTTTAGAAAGTCTTTGTCCAATACCGGACTCGGGGCGCTAAGCTGCTCAAAACTCAAGGTTATCGTCTATTTTGACAGGGATACCACGAGGTCCTCTATTGTCGAATGTTCCGGTTGCCAGCCAGTTGCCCTTTGGGCATGGCTGACGTCGACGGACTGCGACAAGGCAAAACCGGCGGCCCAGTCGGTAAGCGGTTCGGTTGCCTCAGGGGCCGGAACTGTCACGATTTCCAGCGGCAGTCCGTGGCGGGCTGAAATGTGAGATGCCAGATGACCGACCGAGATGCCGGGAATGCAGCTCGCGATCAGGGACATCCGGAACCGTGCGTTCTTGAGGGCAAGAGCATAAAGCGCGGCAAGGTCGTTGATTTCAACAAGCGCCCATTTGGTTTGCGACGTCGCGCGGGTTTCAAACGGCCTGCCTTCCTTCAGCGCGGCCGTCATCTCGGCAATCGGCCCGGTCGTCTGGCCGCAGGCGAGGGCCGGATGAATGACCGTCAGATTGAGATCCGTTCCGTGTGACAGGGTCCTGATCGTCTCGGTCATGAAGCGAAACGCGGGTAGGGGCGCGAACTGGGTTTTCTCGGTCAACAGGCTGTCGCCTGTCGTTGCGGGAAAGAGCCAGATGCCTCCGGTGTAAACAATCTTGAGCGGCTGCTTGCGGTGCCTTGATGCCTGCTTCAACGCAAGCATGCTCTGGCGGTCAACACGGCCCATGTCTTCGGAAAAAGTTGCACCAAGATGGATGACGGCATCGCATGAGGCCGCCCGTGATACCCAGCTTTCCGGTGCTCGCAAGTCGCCCGGGTAGGCGCTTGCACCGAACGCACGCAGCTTTGCCGAGGACGCGTCAGAGCGGGCCAGACCGATTACCCTGGCACCATCCTGAACCAGCCGCTTTACCACGGCAGAACCGATCTCGCCGGTTCCACCCGTTACAAATACTTCCATGGGCAAAGAGAACCCCGTTCTTGCCATCGGCGCAAGCTGAAGCTGCCGGTGATGGTGGACAATCCACCGCCGTTTCTCGCCACAATCTTGACCTTGGCGGGAAGCCTGATACGTCAGAAGCATGACCTTGCATCTGGTAAAACTGTGCGTCGGCGCGGACAGCGTCGAGTCTCTTCAGGCCTGGATCGATTTTCGTATGGAGAACGCCCGCAAATCGGGACTTCCGGCGGAAACGATCCATACGACGCGCATGGTGCCAACCCGCAAGGACGAGCTTCTGGACGGTGGGTCTCTCTATTGGGTGATCAAGGGCAAGATCCAGGTGCGTCAGCACCTGATCGACATCAGGCCGTTTACGGATCAGGCGGGCGTCAAACGCTGCGACCTGGTGATGGAGCCGAGACTGATCCTGACGCAGTACCAGCCCAAGCGGCCGTTTCAGGGCTGGCGATATCTGAAGGTGCAGGACGCGCCGGCGGATCTGAAGGCTGGTGGCGCGGCACACGCCATGCCGGAGGACATGCGGCGGGATCTTACGGAACTCTGCCTGCTTTGATCCGCTGATATCAGCCTGGATCCGGCAGGGCCTTCTGAAGATGCGTGACCAGTGTGCCGAGTTCCGGCCAGCCGCGCCCGAGGCCCGGGTTCTCCTTCTTTCGTGTCATGGCAAGATGGGCATAGCCATGCACCAGCGACCACACGAGTATCTCGATTTCTTCCGGATCGGTCCCTTCAGGGATCAGCGGTGCGCATGTTTCGCGCAGGATGGCGTAGGCCCTTGAGGCGTGCACCGCGAATTCCTCGTCATCCTCGTTGAACTTCTGTCCCGAAAAAATGAACAGGAACAGCTCCGGGTGGCCGGTGGCGAAATCCAGGTACCCCTGACAGATCGCGCTCAGTCTTTCTGTTGCCGCAGGAGGAGACGCATCGAGGCGTTGTTCCATCGCCTGGCAGAATAGAGCGAAGCCGCGCCCTGCAATCGCCGTCGACAAACCTGTGATGTTCTTGAAGTGATAACCGGGCGCAGCGTGTGACACACCCGCCTTGGCAGCGCATTCACGCAACGAGAGCTTGTCCGGACCACGTTCTCGCAAAAGCGCCACACCTGCATCAACGAGGGCTTTTCGAAGACTGCCGTCTCTTTTGCGACGAGGAGGAGTAACTGTCATGTGGTCTTCATCGGCCATTCGCTTGACAGTGTCAAGTTTCGCTCTATCTTGACACTGTCAAGTTAAGTTGGAGGATCGGTATGTCGATGGTTTCTAGGTTTGCAGCAAACGTCGCTTTTTGGACGGCAGCCGTGAGCGCCGCTCTGGTCGCCGTGGCCTCATTGAGGTTTTTGGCGCTGGGGGTATACGCTTCAATGGAATTCGTGGCGCATAACCTCGACGGAAATGCGCTGATGCTTTACGCCCATATCGGTGTTGCACCGATCGCACTCGCGTTGATGCCGTTTCAATTCATGACAAGGCTGCGAGCCAGCAGGCCGAAACTGCATCGCTGGCTGGGGCGAGGGTATGTCGTGTCGATCCTGATCTCGGGGATTGCGGGACTTCAGCTTGCCTTTCACACGACTGCAGGCTCCTTCGCTGCAACAGGCTTTGCGATTCTCGCAGTCTTGTGGCTGGCGACGACCGGCATCGCGTTCGCCTTTGCCTTGAGGCGGCAATTCCCGCGTCACCGAGCCTGGATGCTGCGTTCGGCAGCTCTTACATTTGCTGCCGTAACATTGCGGGTCTATCTGGGGAGCAGTATGGCGGCAGGGGTCGATTTTGAAGTCGCCTATCCACTTATCGCCTGGCTGTGCTGGGTGCCTAACGTCTTCGTCATGGAGGCATACCTGCGGATGGCTCGGCCCGGAAAGACACGCCTGATTTCAGCGGCAGCATGAGAAGATGATCGGCTGCGCCATGTCGCATCCGACGGCTTGAGACTTGCCAAAACGGCTGCCCCGACCCAAGTTGAGTGTCACCAACTGGCAGAAGGAGGCGGCCGTGAACGTCAAGACCGGCAAAGGCACGGTAGACCCTATGGTCAAGCAGGACGCCCGCGTGCCTTCAGCCGAATCCGATGTCGCTGCCTTTCTTCAGAAGGCCAAGGAAATTGCGCCGCAACCGGGCAGCGGCGGGCGGTTGGTGTTTGCCCTGGACGCTACCATGAGCCGTCAACCGACCTGGGACCAGGCCTGTCAGATCCAGGCGGAGATGTTTCAGGAAGCCGGCAAGATTTCAGGCCTCAGCATCAAGCTTGTCTATTTTCGCGGTTTCGGTGAATGCCGGGCGTCCCGCTGGTTTTCCAGCGGCACTGAGCTTGCCCAGGCCATGAGCCGGATTTCCTGTCAGGGTGGGCGTACCCAGATCCGAAAGGTGCTCTCGGCTGCCTTGTCCGCTGCCGATACCGAGAAAATCGCGGCGCTGGTTTATGTCGGCGATTGCATGGAGGAGGACGTGGATGCCCTGTGTGACAAGGCAGGTCAGCTGGGCATGCTTGGTGTGCCGATGTTCCTGTTTCAGGAGGGGCGTGACGGCGTCGCTGAGCGCGCGTTTCGCGAGATGGCCAGACTGACCAACGGCGCCTTTTGCCGGTTTGATTCCGGGTCTGCCCAGCAACTGGCCGATCTTTTGAAAGCGGTTGCCGTTTTCGCCAGCGGAGGCCGGACGGCACTTCAGCAGCTGGAAAAGCAAGGCGGCAAGGGCGCAACGCTTCTGCTGCAGCAGCTACCATCGGCCCGCTAGAGCCCGGAAAGCACCGGGCTTGCACTTCCTTGCTGTAGCCGGTGCCGGAGGTTTACATACTTGGCAACTTTCGACACGTGACTGGAGTAGGGCCGGAGCATCCCAATGTGATGGTCCCGGGCCGGCGAACGGGGAACCAACCGCCACATGATTTATTTGATTATCGGCTTGATACTGCTGACCGCCCTGTTGACGCTCGGCAACAAGTTCGTGAACGCCAATCCCGCAAATCTGGCCAGAGGACTGCGCCTCTTCGGAGGAGCGTTTCTGATGGTGTTGGCGCTGGTCTTCGCGCTGACGGGCCGGTTCGTGTTTGCCATCCCGTTGTTTGGGCTTGGCTTGTCGGTGCTGGGGATGTCCGGGCTGAACTGGCTCTCGTCAGGCTACAAACCTCAGAAAACCTCCGGACAACGTTCCCGCGTGCGGACCGCTATGGTGGAGATGGAACTCGATCACGATACCGGTCACATGACCGGGACCGTGCTGGCAGGCACCTATCAGGGGCGCGAGCTGGATCAGTTGACCGAAACGGACCTGGAAGCCTTTTGGCAGGAAACGGCCCAGGACGGTCAGAGCCAGAAGCTAGTCGAAGCTTATCTCGACCGCAGGCTTGCCGGTTGGCGTGAACACTTCCAGGCGGATGGAGCAGAGCGGCAGGGAAGCGCGGCGAGCTCTGGCCCCATGACAGATGAGGAGGCCTACCAGATCCTGGGGCTTACGCCCGATGCCGGGGACGCGGAAATTAGAGCCGCGCACCGCAGGCTTATGATGCGGGTCCATCCCGACCAGGGAGGCTCCGGTTTCCTCGCGGCGAAAATCAACGAGGCTAAAGACACGCTTCTCAGAAGACATTGACGGCATCCGTTACGCGGTTACTGGTAGATGGCGAAGCAAGCGTATTTTGCCTTTTTCAAGCTTTTGCAGGCATTCCACGCAGCTGTTTTGGTGTCGAAGCCGACGAAGCGGGCCCGGTAGAGGGTCTGTCCGTTGGTGTCGACGGGTTCGGTGTAAGGGACCCGGCCACGAAGGGCGGATCCGGTCTTGGCCTTGGCGTTCTTCAACATCGTGATGGCCTGGCCTTCGGATTCTGTTGCGGCGATCTGGACCTGCCAGCCCGGCTCGACATCGCGGGTGTCGCTGGTTGCAACCGTAACGCTGTCGTCGTCGCTGCTGTTGTCGGCAGCTGCGGTTTCAGGCGCTGCAACTGTTTCAACCGGCGTCGTGTTGACCGCGATCGTCTGAACGGAGACGGTCTTGACCGACTGCGCGGAGCCGACAGCGCGCTGGCTGTTGTCCGATTTCACAACCTCTGCTCTTGCAGCTTCGATCAGGGCAGTCCGGGAAATCGAATTGGTGTTCAGCGGCTCATCCGGGCTTGAAGGCGGGATCGGCGGCAAAGCTGTTGCGACTGCAAACGTGCTGTCAAAGCGTTGCTTGACCAGTTTCGGCGGCAGCGGAACGTCGTTGCCAAAGCCTGGAACCGGAGCAGGGGCCTGGGCCGAAGCCATGACTGGCGCATTGGACGCAGTTACGGGAAGGGGGGCCGGAGCCGGTGTCGGAATGGCGCCAGGGTTGGACGGTGCGGTGAATGCCAGCACCATCGGCTCACCCGTTGCTGGCACAGGTTCGCTTCCCGGCTTGCTGTTCGGAAGAGGCGGATTCTTCAGCGCAATTGCCACGAAAGTCGGTTCAGACGTGTTCTGAACGATCAGCGGGGCCGTTTTCGGGCCGCGGCTTGCCTTGGGCAGATAGGAGTTGATGAGCTTTGTCATCTGCGCGTTGCGTGACGCGCCGGTCTTGCCACCCATCACGACGGCCACAATCTGCCGTCCGTCCCGGTTTACAGATGTCACCAGGTTGAAGCCGGATGCCCGGATGTAACCGGTCTTGATGCCGTCTACGCCCTTTACGCGGCCCAGCAGCTTGTTGTGGTTGCCATAGGTGCGTCCGTTGTACTTGTAGGCACGGGTTTTGAAGTAGCCGTAGTACTGCGGGAACCGTTCCTGAATCGCGCGGCCAAGCGTCGCCATGTCGCGGGCCGTCGTACGCTGCCCGCTGTCGGGCAGGCCGTGCGGGTTGCGGAATGTAGTTTTCGACATGCCGATTTGGCGCGCCGTACGGGTCATGCGCTCGGCGAATTTCTTTTCAGAGCCACCCAGGTTTTCAGCGATCACGGATGCGACGTCGTTCGCGGACTTGGTAACAAGTGCGAGGATGGCGTCCTTGACCTTGATCGTGCCGCCGGGCTTGAGGCCCAGCTTGGAGGGCGGACGTGCGGAAGCGTAGCTGGAAACGCTCAGGTTGGAGTCCAGCGACAGTCGCCCGGCTTCCAGTTCCTCGAACACAAGATAAAGCGTCATGATCTTGGTGAGCGATGCCGGGTACCGGTAGGCGTCAGCCGAAGAGGAGTAAAGTGTCTTGCCGGTTTTTGCATCAACGACGATCCCCGCATATTTCGGGTTGGCCATCGCCGTTGCCGGGACCCCCAGGAGCACCAGGCCGAGGGTCAAGATCTTAGCGGTGCGGGCGAGAGCCCGTCCTTTGCGAAAAATACGCATCCCAAACACAATTACTATCCCATTCTGGGTCACGTGGTTCGTATCTGGAGCGGCACGGTTCGGATCTTAACCCCCTGCGATTCAAAGCCGCGGCCCCGTCGTTCTCCATGTCATTTGATGGAATCACGGTTACGAATGAGTAAATGAATGATCGAAAAAGCACTTAAAAAAATAGTTTTTTGTTAGAGTTAATTGTTGGTTAAGGTTGTGTTTTGCGTACTCGATAAGAATTTTCTAGATCTAATTCTTATTTCCATTTGTTTTATTGGTTAAGAGTTCGTTTATTTTCGGTGTCTGTTGTTCCGAATTTGGTCAAATTCAAGAATCTGACTGAAATCTTGCTGAGGCTCTGTTGTTTTCTGCTTCCGGTTGCTGGTGCCGGTCTCGATCAGGGGTATCTGTTTTCAGAGGGAAGTCTGACAGCTTACGCCGTGGAAGGATTGTCAATTTCGCGTAATGGTTGTTTTTGCAATGCAAAATCGCCTTGACACTTATTGTGCAGTGCATTACGACAAAGTCTCGTTAGGTAACGCGATACGCGCGCCGGGCCGCCCCATAAGGCCGATGCTTGGGATTGGAAACCGGTTCGCCGGAAAAGGGCAGAAAAATGATGAACAACTTTGATGAAATGCAGAAGATGAGCAAAGACAACATGGATATGGCCATGGCGTCTTTCGGCTCCGTCAGCAAGGGTTTCCAGGCCATCGCCGCTGAAATGGCCGACTACCAGAAAAAGTCCTTCGAGGAAGGATCCGCAGCTGTTGAGAAGCTCGTTTCCTCCAAGTCCCTCGACAAGGCATTTGAAGCGCAGGCCGACTACGTCAAAACCGCTTATGAAGGTTTTGTTGGCGAGATGACAAAGATCGGTGAAATGGTCACCGACATGTCCAAGGACGCCTACAAGCCTTACGAAGGTGTGATGGGCAAGCTTGCGAAATAAGTTTTCCTTTTAGCCGTCGCAGGACGGCTTGAAGTTTCAAACCCGGCTCCGACGAGCCGGGTTTTTTCGTATATGCACAGATTTACAGGCTTGCCGCGGTTCATCCTGCCATTTGCAGCCGGATTTCGAAATGCGTTCTCTTGCCACCTTTTAATCATTAACGGGCAACCTACATTCCTCTTGACCGGCAGCGCAGGGACTACAAATGCGCTGTTGACCTTTATGTTGATGAAATCGACCATTGCGCGAGCGCGGCTTGCGCGGCAGGATTACCACTGAGAATGCGTATTCGCGGCGCAGTCCGTGCTGCGGAAAGCTCTGGACCAGCTGCGCAGGGCAGTGTGTTCAGGATTCGAAATTTGGTGATGGCCGGAGTGATAGAGGCAAAAGAAACGGCAATGTCGGCGGGCTCTGATTATGACAATGACGGTGGCGACGCCGGAACGGTTACAGTCACCCGTACCAAAACAGTAACCAAGCGGCCAAATCTCTATCGAGTGCTGCTGTTGAACGATGACTACACTCCGATGGAGTTCGTCATTCACGTTGTGGAGAACTTCTTCCAAAAAAACCGCGAAGAGGCGACCCGCATTATGCTGCATGTTCACCATCACGGCGTCGGGGAATGCGGGATTTATTCCTACGAGGTCGCGGAGACGAAAGTCACCCAGGTGATGGATTTCGCGCGCAAGCATCAGCATCCGTTGCAATGCGTCATG
Organism: Roseibium sp. RP-7; assembly: GCF_053005225.1. Taxonomy (NCBI): domain Bacteria; kingdom Pseudomonadati; phylum Pseudomonadota; class Alphaproteobacteria; order Hyphomicrobiales; family Stappiaceae; genus Roseibium; species Roseibium sp. RP-7. Next base: position 3,069,925 of record NZ_JBRKQA010000001.1, on the reverse strand, counting down.
GAAAAAAAGTGAGGACAAACGCACGTGCCTTCCTTCTCACGCAGTCTTGAAAAAGCACTTCACCAGGCTCTGGCCTTCGCCAACGAGCGACAGCAGGAGTATGCAACGCTGGAGCATCTTCTGCTGGCGTTGCTGGACGACCAGGACGCGGCTGCGGTTATGCGGGCTTGCAACGTGGATCTGGAAACGATCCGCCGCAATCTGGTTGAATATATCGAAACCGAGCTGGACAACCTTGTCACGGACAGTGACGAGGACTCCAAGCCTACCGCGGGCTTCCAGCGCGTGATTCAGCGGGCGGTTATCCACGTCCAGTCGTCCGGCCGGGAAGAGGTAACCGGCGCCAACGTGCTTGTTGCGATCTTTGCCGAGCGCGAAAGCCATGCGGCCTACTTCCTGCAGGATCAGGACATGACCCGTTACGACGCGGTCAATTATATCTCGCACGGCATTGCCAAGCGTCCCGGCATGTCCGAGGCCCGTCCAGTCGAAGGGGCGGATGAAGAAGATGTGATGCCCGGAGCTGAAACCGAGAAGAAGTCCAGTCAGAAGACGGACGCTCTTGAAGCTTACTGTGTCAATCTCAACACCAAGGCCACCAACGGCAAGATTGATCCGCTGATCGGGCGCGACAGCGAAATTTCGCGCACGATCCAGATCCTGTGCCGCAGGTCGAAGAACAATCCGCTCTTCGTCGGCGACCCGGGTGTCGGCAAGACCGCCATTGCGGAAGGTCTGGCGCATCGCATCGTCAATGGCGATGTGCCGGATGTCCTGAAGGATGCCACCATCTTCTCGCTCGATATGGGCTCGCTGCTGGCGGGTACCCGCTATCGCGGCGATTTCGAGGAGCGGCTGAAGCAGGTGGTCAAGGAGATCGAGGACTACCCGGGTGCGGTGATGTTCATCGACGAGATCCATACTGTGATCGGCGCCGGCGCAACCTCTGGTGGGGCGATGGATGCGTCCAACCTCCTGAAACCTGCGCTTGCTTCCGGAGCGATCCGCTGCATTGGTTCGACCACCTACAAGGAATACCGCCAGTTCTTCGAGAAGGACCGGGCGTTGGTCCGCCGTTTCCAGAAGATCGACGTCAACGAGCCGTCGATCCCGGACGCGATCGATATCCTGAAGGGCCTGAAGCCTTACTTCGAGGACTTCCACAAGGTTCGTTACACCAATGATGCCATCAAGGTGGCTGTGGAGCTGTCGGCGAAATATATTTCCGACCGCAAGCTGCCGGACAAGGCGATCGACGTGCTGGATGAAACCGGTGCCTCGCAGATGCTTGTTCCCGAAGCCCGCCGCCGCAAGACCATTGGCGTGAAGGAAATCGAGAACACGATTGCCACCATGGCCAGGATCCCGCCGAAGTCCGTTTCCAAGGATGATGCGGAGATTCTGGAGAACCTCGGCAAGGATCTGAAGCGGGTTGTCTACGGACAGGATGAAGCTATCGGGACGTTGGCGTCTGCCATCAAGCTGGCGCGTGCCGGTCTGCGTGAGCCTGACAAGCCGATCGGCAGCTATCTGTTCTCCGGCCCGACAGGGGTCGGCAAGACGGAAGTCGCTCGGCAGCTGGCATCTTCACTGGGTGTTGAACTGATCCGGTTCGACATGTCCGAATACATGGAGCGGCACACCGTGTCGCGCCTGATCGGTGCACCTCCGGGATATGTCGGCTTCGACCAGGGTGGCCTCTTGACCGACGGTGTCGACCAGCATCCGCACTGCGTGCTGCTGCTGGACGAGATCGAAAAGGCCCATCCGGACCTGTTCAATATCCTGTTGCAGGTGATGGACCATGGCAAGCTGACCGACCATAACGGCAAGCAGGTCGATTTCCGCAATGTCATCCTGATCATGACCACCAACGCCGGTGCCGCGGACATGGCCAAGATGCCGGTTGGCTTCAACCGCATGAAGCGGGAAGGCGACGACGCGGAAGCGATCAACAAGCTGTTCACGCCGGAGTTCCGCAACCGTCTCGATGCGATCATTCCGTTCGGTAATCTGCCGATGGAAGTCGTCTACAAGGTGGTCGAGAAGTTCGTCATGCAGCTGGAAGTCCAGCTGGCTGACCGCGGCGTGACCTTCGAGCTGACGGAAGATGCCGTCAAGTGGCTTGCCGACAAGGGCTATGACAGCCAGATGGGGGCTCGCCCGCTTGGGCGGATCATCCAGGAGCACATCAAACGGCCTCTGGCGGACGAGGTGCTGTTCGGCAAATTGAAGAAAGGCGGAATGGTCAAGGTCACCGTGTCCGAGGACGGCAAGGGTCTGCTTCTGGAAAGCATCGAGGAGCGTGCGACACCGCCCAAAGCCAAGGCCAAGACCGAAACCAAGGCAAAGCCCAAGCGCCGGCGCAAGCCTGCTGCCAAGGCAGCGGCTGCCAAGGATACGAAGCCGCCTGCAGGCAAGAGCGGTCCGGCCAAGAAAAGCCTTGTGCCCAAGGTGCCGCTGGCCGACTGAGGCCCTGCACAATCAGATCGGAAAGGCCCCGAAGAGATTCGGGGCCTTTTTTTGTTTTTCGCCTGCACAGACGACGCGCAATGCGCGAAGCGGGCCGGGTTGGTACACGCCCCGGGCTTGTTCTCCAACAGGCGTACTGGACTTGTTCTCATTCATGTTTGGAATTGAAACCATTCAGGAAAATCATTTGCCGCCGCCCGGCTGCTTGCCTAGCTATGAAGCAGACACTTTCGGGAGAACGGACATGAGCGATAACAAGGTTGCGATGATCACCGCTGGCGGCTCCGGCATGGGAGCCGATGCAGCAAGACGGTTGGCTGCAGATGGGTTCCGGGTCGCAATTCTGTCGTCCTCCGGCAAGGGGGAAGCGCTCGCGGAGGAATTGGGCGGGGTCGGGTTCACCGGATCCAATCTTGTTGCGGACGACCTGACCTCCTTTGTCAGCAAGACGGTGGACGCTCTTGGCCGGATCGATGTTCTCGTCAATTCGTCCGGACATGGCCCGAAAGGCGATATTCTGGAAATCTCCGACGAGGACTGGCATCTCGGCATGGACTACTACCTGATGAATGTCGTTCGGCCGGCACGCCTTGTCGCTCCGATCATGGCTGCTCAAGGTGGTGGAACGGTGATCAATATCTCCACATTCGCCACCTTCGAGCCGGATCCGATGTTTCCGACTTCCGGTGTGTTTCGGGCAGGGCTGGCCAGCTTCACCAAGCTGTTTGCCGACAAGTTCGCTGCCGAGAACGTGCGCATGAACAATATCCTGCCCGGTTTCATAGACAGCCTGCCGGAGAAGGAAGATCGCCTGGCGCGGATCCCCATGGGCCGCTACGGCCGCTCGGACGAAATCTCAAGCCTGATCGCCTATCTGGCCAGCGACGAGGCGGCCTATATCACAGGTCAGAACATACGTATTGATGGTGGGCTGACGCGGTCGGTGTGAGCTGTTTTGACGACAACAAAGGGAGTTCGGCAATTCGCGTGCCGAACTCTTTCGCCAATTGGCACTCTGGACAGAAAATCTCCAAAAAGGTAAGGCTACCTTACTAACTGCCCAGAGATGAGTCAGCTTGATGACGGCTCCTGATCAGCCAGATATCGACCAGGAATCCCAGAACCCGCCGGAACATGCCCGGGTCTGGATGGCGCGTGGAGCGCGGGCGGCGGTGTCTATTCCAGCGTTTATTCTGACTGCCGCGTTTGTCGGATATGCGGGGCTTGCCCGTGAAACAGGGCTGACGCTCTTTGAGACGCTGGCAATGACCGGTTTCGTCTGGGCGCTGCCTTCCATCGTGGTTCTGACCGGCGCGATTTCTTCCGGAATGGGTATCCTTCCTGCCGGAATTGCCGTCGCTCTTGCGTCAGTCCGCCTGATGCCGATGACCATGGCCTTGATGCCGCTGGTCAAGGTGCCGGGCAAGACAAAGACCTGGCAATTGTTGATCGCGTCTCATTTTGTTGCGGTGACTGCCTGGGTATTCGCGATGAAGCACCTGCCGGACATGCCGAGGGAAGGGCGTCTACCGTTCTTCATTGGTTTTGGCGCGGCGGTGACCAGCTTCGTTTTCTGCATGACCGGTGTCTCCTACCTGTTGGTTGAAAGCATGCCGGGCATGGTGGCGGGTGCCTTGTTCCTGCTGACGCCTGTCTATTTCCTGTGCTCGCTCTGGGGGGCTGCAAGGCTCAATGCCGACCGGGCGGCCATGGTCGCAGGACTGCTGCTCGGACCGGTCTTCTTCACCTATCTGCCCGGACTGGATCTGCTTTGGACCGGCCTTGTGGGTGGTACGATTGCCTACCTCGGAACCAGGATCATGCGCAGGGGGCTGTCGTGATGGAGGGATCAACAGCAGGTGGATTGATATCCGAAACCTGGTGGCCACTGGTGATGATCATCATCGCCGGCTGGTTTGCAACTGACGTCTGGCGGTGGCTGGGTGTCTTTGCCGGTGGCCGGCTGCGTGAAGACGGCGAACTGCTGATCTGGGTGCGCTGTGTTGCAACCGCGCTGGTGGCCGGAGTGATTTCCAAGCTGATCCTGTTCCCGCAAGGTGTGCTGGCAGAAACACCGCTCTGGCTGCGTCTGGCTGCTGCCGGTTTCGGCTTCGCGTCGTTTTTTGCAGCCCGGCAACGTGTGTTTGTTGGCGTACTTGCCGCAGAAGTCTTTCTCGTTTCCGGTTGGCTGATCCTCGACACGATGGCTTCCTGACACCAAGCGATTTCCCATGTTCACTTGCCCGGCAGATAGGCTAGGTTGAAGAGTACGGCGATTGCACCCGGTCAAGGAGAGGAACATGGCGGATCAGGTCGAACTCTTTTATGCACCTCAGACACGCGCCACCGGCGTACGTGTTCTCCTGGAGGAGCTGGGCGCACCTTACAAACTGAATGTGCTCAATCTGAAGCTGGGTGAAAACCGGACACCCCGATATCTTGCCGTCAACCCGGCTGGAAAAGTTCCGGCATTGCGCGTTGGCGAGGCAGTCATTACCGAACAGGTCGCGATCTATATCTATCTGGCCGATCTGTTTCCCGAAAAAGGACTGACACCCTCGCTGGATGATCCACTGCGTGGACCGTACCTGCGCTGGTTCGTGCATATGGCATCCTGTTTTGAGCCGGCACTGATCGACCGCGCACTCAAGCGTGAAGAACCACCGCATTCCATGTCCGCCTATGGTTCTTTTGACACCGTCATGGAAAGCATGCGTGCCCAGCTGGCAAAGGGACCTTTCGTTCTTGGAGAACGGATGACGGCTGTCGACGTTCTGTGGGGCATGGGGCTGCGGTGGGGAACGATGTTCGGCATCGTACCGGAATTCGAAGAATTCACCGCCTATATCGAGCGGTTCGCCGAAAGGCCGTCGGTGGTCAAGGTGCTGCAGGAAGACCAGAACATGGCCAGGGAGCAGGAAGACGCTGCTGTTCAGGCGGGCGTCGCGTAAAATCTTGTCACAAGCGGCGTCTTCTCAACGATGCGCAGCACCGTCTGCGTTTACCCTCTCTTCTATCCGCAATCCTGACAGGACAATCTTTTGCCGCGCACTATCTAACGAAACGTCGTTTTTGCGGCACTAAACTTCGAATGGGGGATGATCGGATAAAACGCAGCCGACCTAGAGTTAACGATTGAAACCGGGCGCAAGCCAGATGGTGACTGTAAACTTGGAGGTAATCTGACGATGAAGGACAAGTACAAAGATACGGAAATGCTGGAAAAGCTGGGCGAGGCCGCAAGATCTGGCCGCATTTCCCGCCGTGATTTCCTGAACTATTCCATGGCTGCCGGTGTTGCAGCTTCCGCCGCAACAGGGCTCTGGACCACGAAAGCCAAGGCGCAACCAAAGCAGGGCGGAACCTTCAAGGTCGGCATTCATGACGGCAACACATCAGACACCCACGATCCGGGCACCTATCTCACCATCGCCATGATCGTGCTGGCGCATACTCACCGCAGTTACCTTACCCTGATCGAACCAGACGGGTCTCTTGGGCCGGATATCGCCACCGAATGGACGGCGAATGCGGACGCAACGGAGTGGACTTTCAAGCTCAACGAAAACGTCACCTTCCACTCTGGTCGCAAGATGACAGCCGACGACGTCATTGCATCGATGAACCACCACCGCGGCGACAGCACGACCTCCGCGGCCAAGGCTCTGCTGACCGACGTCGCTGATATCGTCAAGGACGGCGACAACACGATCGTTTTCAAACTGTCTTCGGGCAATGCGGATCTGCCGTGGCTCATGACCGATTACCATCTGGCCATTTGTCCGGCGAACGACGATGGCTCGATCGATTGGGCTTCGGGCGACGGTACCGGTCCCTACAAGATCGAAACCGGTGACTTCGGTGTCAGGTTCTCTCTGACGCGCCACGACGGCTGGCATCTGGACGGTGCACATTTCGACGGCGTGGAACTGATCATCCTGACCGATCCGAACGCCCGTCAGACGGCTCTGGTTACTGGCGACGTGGATGCCGTTTCGCTCATCGATCTGAAGACGATGGGTCTGCTTGCGCGCAATCCAAACCTGGAGATCGACAATGTGCCGTCTGCCTCGACGCTCACGATGCCGATGTTCTGCGACACGCCTCCGTTTGACAACAAGGATGTTCGCAACGCACTCAAGCTCGCGATGAACCGCGACGAGATCATCGAGAAGATCGCCTTTGGTGCAGCGACAAAGGCAAACGATTTCCACCATTCGCCAGCCATGCCCTATTGGCCGGATGACATTCCCCAACACGACTACGATCCGGACCAGGCGAAATCGCTGCTGAAAAAGGCCGGTGCCGAGGGACTGTCCATCAGCATCTCCTCTGCTGAATCCATCTACTCCGGTGCGGTCGATCTTTGCGTGCTTTATGCCGAACATGCCAAGGCGGCAGGCATCGACATCAAGGTCGTGCGTGAACCGAACGACGGCTATTACTCGGATGTCTGGCTGAAGAAACCGTTCTGTGTGGTGGCCTGGGGGGCGCGTCCGACACCGGACGTGATGTATTCTCTGGCCTACAAGTCCGATGCCGCCTGGAACGAGAGTCATTGGCAGAACGAACGTTTCAACGAGCTGCTGTTGATGGCGAAAGCCGAATTGGACGACACCAGGCGGGCGGAGATGTACCGGGAAATGGCGCTGCTTGCGCATGACGACGGCGGCACGATCATCCCGTTCTTCCGCAACTTCGTTTATGCCCGCCGCAGCAATGTTCAGCATGGTGAGCAACTGGCATCGAGCTGGGAGCTCGACGGTGCCCGTGCCTGCAGCCGCTGGTGGTTCGATAGCTGATTGAGCATCGAGAAAAACGCCCGCCCGGTTTGAAGCCGGGCGGGCGTTGTCTGTTGTTTGCTGAATGGCTGAAGATGCTCGCCTGGCTCAGGCCAGTGCGGCTCGTATCTTTTCTGCTTGGGCTGCCAGGACGTCATTGTCTGCCATCGCACCGGTGTGCGGTTTCAGCGACACGCCCTCGAAACGTGGAATGACATGGACATGGGTGTGGAACACCACCTGGCCACCGGCAGGTTCTGAGAATTGCTGGACGGTCGTGCCGTCGGCATCAAAGGCCTTGATCACCACCCTGGCCATGGTCTGCGTCGTTGCCATGACCGCGTTGAGATCTTCCGGCGCGATGTCCAGAATGTTGCGGGAAGGGGCTTTCGGGATCACCAGAACATGACCATCGCCGCGGGGCATGATGTCCATGATCACCAGTGTTTTGTCGTCCTCGTAAACCTTGTGGCTCGGCAGTTCGCCGCGCAGGATTTTGGCAAAGACATTCTGGTCGTCATAAGCGGGCGTGGACATGTTTGCATTCCTGTCTGATAGGCAAAAGAATTTCGCGAAGCGGTGTTCAGAAACGAGCCACCCCGACACTTCAGGGTTGATCAAAGGACTATCAATCGATTCCGATCAAGAGTTACTCCTGATCTAGTCCGAGTTTTCTTGCAGCTGCAAGCCGCGACATGCGGCAGAACCGCCCGGATGAGTTTGCTCAAGCCGCGGTTGTTCAGGAAACGGTTTCGGTGGCCAGTTGACCGGCATTTGATGCTTCAGGATCCGTTTGCGATGCGCATGTGAGCTTCAACCCCAGGTCCTCAAGTCTTGTCCTGTCGGGTTTGTAGAACATCCAGTTGCCGATCCGCTTTCCCGTTACCAGGCCTGCTTCCGACATCTTTTTCATGTGCGAGCTTACCGTCGGTTGGCTGAGGCCCACCTTGTCGGTGATGAAACCCACACACACGCCGTCATCTACGAGATCTCCGTCCCGCTGGCGGGGAAAGTGGGCTCGTGGGTCGAGCAGCCACAAAAGGATCTGCAGCCGCACAGGGCTCGCCAGTGCTGCCATTGCCAATGAACTTGACTCTACATCTATATTGATATTCATCTATATAGATACTCTTCGATATAGATTGGTGGTTCGAACATGGAAAATAGCCTTCTCGGCCTTCAAGCGGAAGCCTTTTCGAACGGCGCGGCGCGCGGCGTGCGTTATCTGAAACAATTGCCGGATCGGCGCGTCGGGCCGAATTTGTCTCGTCTTGCCGAGCTCGATCCGGGTTTGCCGGAGCAGGGCGCCGACGTTGACGATATTCTTGATCTGCTCGAGACCGTGGGCGGTGAGGGCACTGTTGCGACGGCGGCAGGTCGGTACTTCGGTTATGTCATAGGGGGCGCATTGCCTGCAGCCTCCGCGGCCCGGGCCTTGCTCTCCGCGTGGGATCAGGTTGCAGACGGTTTGACGGGACCTTCCGTGATCAAGATGGAAGAAACGGCGGTGTCCTGGATCGTTAGGCTTCTGGGGCTGCCTGAAGGTACCGATGGCGCTTTCACCACCGGTGCGACCATGTCGAACATGGCGCTACTGGTCACCGCGCGCGACACGCTGTTGTCGCGCCTTGGCCACGAAAGAGGAGAGGGCCTGATTGGCGCTCCCGGCTTGCGGATCGTCGCCAGCGCCGAAATTCATGCAACCGTGCTGAAATCCCTTCGAATGGCAGGCCTGGCCACGAAATCGATCGAGTGGGTGGAGGTGGACGATCAGGGGCGGATGCGGATCAACAAGCTACCCGAACTGGATGATCGCACGCTCGTTTTGTGCCAGGCAGGAAACGTTTGCAGCGGAGCCTTCGATCCATTTGACGAACTCGGTGACAGGTGCAATGCCGCTGGTGCCTGGCTTCATGTTGATGGCGCTTTCGGGTTGTGGGCAAGGGCCTGCAGCGATACGGCAACGGCTCTCAAGGGACTTGAGAAGGCAGACAGCTGGGTGGTCGACAGCCACAAGACACTCAACACACCATATGATTCAGGCTTGGCGTTGTGCCGCCATCCGCAGGAAATGCAGGCGTCGATGGCAATCGGGGCCACCTATCTGCCGGCGACCGTATCCAACCCCGCCAACCGCGCTCCTGAATTCAGCCGGTCTGCGCGCGGAGCCGAGACCTGGGCTGCGCTGCTTTCCCTCGGCCGGCAAGGTCTTGAGGACATGCTGAGCCGTTTTCACGGTCATGCAAGGCGCATTTCAGGGGATCTGACAGCACTCGGGTTCGAAGTGCCGCATGAGGTGCATTTCAACCAGGTGTTTGCGACGCTGCCGGGGGCGGAAGACGCCTGTGCCCGCATCGCTGGCCATGTTCAGGCTTCCGGTGAAGCCTGGTTCGGTCAGGCCTCCTGGAAAGGGCGACAGGGGTTTCGCATCAGTGTCTCGAACTGGTCAACCCGGACGGAAGATGTGGACCGGCTGATAGCTGCTGTTGCAAAGGCAAAGACCGAGGTGATGGCCCCGGCCTGATGCAGCTCACATTGCAGAAGACGCGCCCCTGGTCAGGTCCTTTCGGGCCACAGATATGACAGGGTTGCGTTCGAGCGTATGACCACGAATTCCTCGCGTTTTTCCCATCGTCCCAAAACGTTGATTTCAGTCACCGAACAATTGCCGTGCTGACGCCGCAAGGGATCGCAGGCGCGGGCTGCAGTGGTATAGAGTTTCGCCCGTCGGTTCTTGAATTCGTTCAGCCAGGCTTCGGCATAGATTCCGGCACTGTCCACCAGATCGGCGTCCACTTCCTGGTAGTTGAGAGGCTTCTCTGTCTCGAATGCACCGGGGACTTGCTTCTCTACGAACTCAAGCTGCATCCTGATCTCGGCAAATTTCGGATCATCCTTGAATTGCTTGGCTTTTGTCAGCTTTACCCGGCAATTCGATGCAATTGTCTTCACTAGGAGCTTGCATTCGGCTTCCGCGATTCTGGGGGCCTGACCGGAGATGAAGACCTCGATCATGTCCATGTCGGCAGGAGCCCCAGTTTCCTTCAAGAGCTCTTTCACCGATACGGGCATGACGATATTGACCACCCGTCCGGCATCGAGGTTCTTGAAGTCCGTGAGGGCGACGTAGCCGTCTTTCAGGGAACCGCCTGAGCCATGCCTGGCGTTGTGGACTGTCGCCTGTCCTTTTAGCGGATCGTTCTTGAAGCCGAAGACAGTGTTCGCGACGTTGGCAACACTGAACATGATGTAGCCGTAGTAGAGCGTCACTGCGAAAAAGATCACTCCGCAGGCGATTTGAAGGATACGCATCAAGACTGTTCCCTGTTGCTTATGAACCGGAATTGGAATTGGCGGTGCTGTCACGTCCGAGAGCCTTGTCGACCAGCGGCCTGATCTGCGCCATCGCCTTGTCCTCGTAGCCGGACTTGCCAGCTACTGCGATGTTCTCGACCGGAGTCATGATGACGAGTGATCCCCCCAGTGGATGGAAGGGAATCCGGTCATCAAGATTTTCCGGGAGTGGCCCAACGAGCACGTGAGTTGACCGTTCCACGCCCGCGAGATTTTGCTCGCTTCTTATGCCGAAGGCGCTCTTGAACCAGCTGTCATACTTGCGATAAGCCGCCTTGTTCTTGGCAACTGGCTCTTCATGAAGACTCGGATTTTCCTTGGCGTTTCTTGCGAAAAGCCAGTGATCTTGCATCTTTCGCCAGGGCTGAACACCGCAGGAACGAAGGGTTCTTGCACCGGCCATTTCAACAGGCACGTCAGGATCAAGATTGGCGAAAGCGATATCGCCGACACCGAGTGCCACCACATGCGAGATGCGGGCGCCAGGTGCCAGATGTATGTTCCATAGGATCTTGCCGAATTCGTTTTGCAGGATCAGGTAGACCGGCTTTTCGGTTTCCGTAACGACGACATCGACAACAGGAAAACTGTCGTCCTTTGCACTGAGTACCATCGTGTCGACACGAATCTTTCTGGGGTCGTCGGCTGGTTTTTGGGCATTTTCAGCCAGCTTTTGTGCCCGTTCCCGAATTTTCGTTTTCGACCAGGTATAGATCGGCGCATGCATGTTGCCAGTGCCGACATGCACATTGCCGATATATTCTCCGAGGTTGGGTTTGCGGAAGCGGCAAAACGCAGTGGGCTGCTGCATGACCACCTTCGCGGGAAGGTCGGTGTCCAAGGTCGTTTCCTTGTACCCGGTCACCGCGGACTGGATCCAATGAGGTGTCCCGTCTTCTGCGACCAGGACGCCGGGTGATGCCTTGTAGCCGCGCATGTCGCGCTTCAGACCGGACTGCGGGTCTCCGGATGGAACGTTATCCGAGCAGGCGAGCAAGCCAAAGCATAAGGCTACGGCAAATCCTTTTTTAAAACGCATCCGTAAGCTCCGGAAATGTCTGGCGTTGGGTATGCGTTCACAGGTTGTATCATTCGTCTTAAGGTTTAGTTTCGCCGGGAGGGCAATTCTTGCGTTACTGGCGGTTTAAATCGGGAAATGTTCTTCTGATGTCTTGTTGGTGATGCTGAAAAATCTCTCTAGATAAGATAAAGAGGTGTGGTGATCAGTATTCACCCCGACCCGGCTTGCGTCAGGTCGGGGCGTAATGTCAGGCGGCTTCGCCCAGTTCAGATCCGTCTTTGACCAGTTTTGCAACCGCTGCGAAGTCCAGCTTTCCGGAACCCAGGACAGGAACCTTGGATACCACACGGACTTCTGCCGGTATCATGAGGTCCTGTGCGCCTCGGGCTTTGGCGCCTTCAACGAAGGCTGCGCGGTCCGCATCCGGGTTTTCCGTCACAAGCACCAGCTTCTCGCCCTTGCGGGCATCCTTGATGGCGGCAACTGCGGACAGGTGCTGCGGCCAGATCTGGCCCGCCAGGGCTTCCACGGCGGACAGAGACACCATCTCGCCTGCAATCTTGGCGAAGCGCTTGGCGCGGCCCTTGATGATGATGTAGCCGTCGTCGTCGATCTCGACAATGTCGCCGGTATCGTGCCAGCCGTCGACAAGTGGTTCGACGACGCCGGGATTTTCGGCCTTCAGATAACCGACCATCACGTTCGGTCCCGACACATGCAGTCTGCCGCCGGTTTCCACACCAGGTACGGGCTCAAGGCGTGCCTTCATGCCGGGCATCAGTTTGCCGACCGTGCCCGGACGGTTGTACATCGGTGTGTTGAGCGCGATGACCGGTGCGGTCTCGGTCACGCCGTATCCTTCCAGAACACGTAGACCGAAGCGTTCCTGATAGATCTGCCTGGTTGACGGTTTCACCGGCTCCGCGCCTGCAAAACAGTAGCGCAGGGAGCGGAAGTCGTAGGCATGGGCAACGCGGGCATACCCATTGAGGAAGGTATCCGTACCGAACAGAATCGTTGCATTGGAGGTGTAGATCAGCTCCGGAACGATCCGGTAATGCAGGGGCGAGGGATAGAGATAGACCGGGACACCGGATATCAGCGGCAGGATGGTGCCCGCGGTCAGGCCGAAGGAATGGAACATCGGCAAGACGTTGAACACCTTGTCGTTCGGGGTGAAATCGATCCTGGCGGCTGCCTGCGTGGCATTGGACAGGATGTTCCTGTGTGTCAGCACAACGCCTTTCGGTGTTCCCTCCGATCCGGAGGTGAACAGGATCACTGCCGTGTCGTCCGCCTGCCTGCGTACCAGGGGGCGGCTTTTGGTCAGAAGGCCGCGGATCTTGTCCATGAAGCCGATTTCAGAGCGCAGATCTTCCAGCCAGATGATGCGAACGTGGTCTTCCAGGTTTGAAGCCAGTTGCTCCAGACGGGCCTGCTTGACGAAGGCGCGGGAAGACAACAGCGTACGAACATCCGCAGCACGGCAGGCCGCGAGAATGTTTTCCTGACCGGCGGTGAAATTGATCATGGCGGGCACCTTGCCGGCAGACATGGTCGCCAGAACGGTAACGGCAGCGCCATTGGCATTCGGCAGCATGATGCCGAGGGTGTCTTCTCCGCCGGTGTGCCGCAACAGTTTGCGGCCCAGCACTGAGACGCCTGTCAGCAGTTTGCCTGCATTCAGCTTTCCGGACACCGGATCCTCAACCGCCAGCTTGCCGTAGCCGTATTCTTCTGCCGTGGCGATTACCTTCTCCAGGATCGTCACGTCTTCCGTCAGGCTGGTTTCAAACATCAGTTCGGACATGACGCTGTACAGCTTGGCGCCGGCTGCAGCGCGCCGCTGACGTCCCCTCAGTTCGTCGTCGAGGTCCAGGCGGGTAGGTTCCATGATTGTCACCTTCACTTTGGGGAACAGACGCTTGCGGATCTGGCTTGGGTTCAGGTAGGAGAACGGCGTTTTTTCAAGGCCGTCGATGCGGATCGGGACGATCATGGCCCCGGTCTTGTCGGCCACCATGGCTGCACCGTCGTAGACCTTCATCAGGCTGCCGGTGACAGTCAGCCGGCCTTCCGGGAAGATCACCATAGGTTCGCCGGAGTTCACCACCTTGATCAGTGCGCGAGTGGCCATGGGTTTTGACGGGTTGATCGGCAAGGCATTAGCAAGGTGCAGGAAGGGTTTGACCCACCAGCGCCGGGCAATGTCATAGTCGATGGCGAAGGACGGCTTCTTGTCGGTCAGGGTCAGAGCCAGGCCAGCGTCCAGCAAACTAACGTGGTTCAGCGCCAGGATCGGGGCTTCGCCGGCTTTTTCCAGATTTTCCAGGCCTTTGACTTCCATCCGGAAGATGGCGCGATAGAGGATCGAGATTGCATCGCGCATCGGGTTGGTCGGCAGGATCTTGAGCATCACGATAGCTGCGACAAGGTTCAGCCCGGCCAGCGCAAGAAAAATCGCTGGAACGGAAAATCCAAGTTTCTGGGCTCCTGCCAGCAACAGTCCACCAACCGTCATCAGGGCAGCGCCAAGGGCGTTGGACGCTGCTATCCGGCGGGCACGTACCTGCGGTTTCGCCCAGGTCTGGAGTGCCGTGAAGGTGGGAACAACCAGCAACGCACCGGAAATGGCAAGGCCGGCCATATCGACACTGAGGCGGATTACGCCCTCATGGGTGAGGAACTCGCGCAAGCCAGATGCTGTTGCGGTTGCCGGCAGGCCTGCCAGGGTCAATGCCGCATCCAGGCAGAAGAGCGCCAGCAGAAGCGTTCCGACAGGAGCCGGCAAAAGGACGACACGGCCAGCCAGAAGCCAGGCGGCAATTGCCGACCCGATGCCAATCGAAACGGCGAAGACGGTCAGGAAATAGGTGACGGCAATTTCTTCACCGCCCAGGAACGTCTTGACCATCAGTGGCAGAACAGCGAGCACCATGGCACCGATGAGCCAGAACCAGGCATTCATCATGGCTACCAGGAAGAGACGACGATCGGCAGCCAGATCTCTCACCACGCACCATGTGGATGTCGCAAGGTTCCAGTCAATCGTCAGATGAGGGGCTGCTGCCGGTGCGGAGGGAATTTGCCGGCTCAGCCCGTAACATGCGAGAGCCAGGGCTATCATCACTGGGGCAAAGATCAGGGTGGGAGCGCCGGTGCTGAACAAAAGGCCGGCGGAAATCGTGCCGCCCAGGATTGCCAGAAAAGTTCCCGCTTCTATCCAGGCATTGGCGCGCGGCAGGTTTGAAGCCGGCAGATGATCCGGGAGCAGCCCGTATTTGACCGGGCTGAACAAGGCGGACATGGCACCAAACACGAATAGCGCGGCAAAGAGGATGGGGAGGGAGGACAAGGCCATGCCTGTCACGGCCAGGCCTGCGCCTGCAATTTCTGCGAGCTTGGTTGCCCGGGCAATCCGTGCCTTGTCGAATTTGTCTGCGAGTTCGCCCCCGAGTGCGGACAGAAACAGGAAGGGCGCGATGAAGACAGCCCCGGCCAACGTTATCAGAACACCGGTGTTGCCACCGTCTGCGCCGTGTCCACCAACCTGGAACAACACCAGGAATACCAGGGCGTTTTTCAGGAAATTGTCGTTGAATGCAGAGAAAAACTGCGTCCAGAAGAGCGGTGCGAAACGTCTGGATGTCATCAGTGACGCGCTCATGAGGTCCTCCTTCGAAGCAGCTGTCTGTCAATCTGCTTCATAACCTTCAATCTTTGAAACCCGGACGGAGAGTTAGAAACTCCGCCCGGTTTTATTTCTGGATCAGACTTGTTCCGGCTTGCTGATGTCCATCAGCAGTTTTTCCGTCTTTGCGTCTTCCAGGCGGTTATGGAACTTGTTGGCTTCTTCGCGATCACGCATGGTCTTGGTCAGGGTGACCGCTGTATGGACCAGCATGATTGCGGCCATTGCGTAGAAGCCTTTCGCGGAGAAGCTTGCTTCAAGGTTCCAGATGCCCAGGGCCATCATGATAGCGGCAACTGCGAAACTGCCGGCGGTAAAAATGGTCCAGTTGTTGGAATGTTTGACTGTGGGTTCCTGCATGGTCTTGTCCTCGTGTTAGCTGCTTTTTTCCAGAAGAAGGGGAATGTCGGATTTCAAGCGGGCGAGCACATCGTCCGCTCGGGTTTTTACAGGTGCGCCGCAGCCGGCATCGCCCAGTTTCTCGATAACCGCACTTGGGCTATCCGCTGCCGACAACGTCTTGAATTCCTGTTCGGCCAATTGGTCGCGTTCCTGGCGTCGGCGGATGTCCTCCAGCTGTCCTTCTGCAAGGGCGAGTGCCGACTGGCCGGTACTGGAGCCAAAGGACTGTGCTTTCTGGATCTGGTCGCGAACTTCAACGGTGCGTTCACCGCGCTTGAGGGCGCGCAGACGGCTCTGGGCGCTGTGCAAGGTTTCCGTGAGGCTTGAAAGATCGCCGTCGAACGATCGGATCGCCTCTTCGAGCGCCGACTTTTCGTCTTCCAGAAGTGCGATAGCTTCCGCAGCCTCTCTCGCGAGGGGTTCAAGACCTTTGAGGAGGGCGTTGCGAGCCCTGTTCTCCAGATCTTCGAGGGATGCATTGATTTGCCACAGCCGCTTGCGGTCCTGCTGCTGTTCTGCCTTGGCGCGGGCCAGGGCAACCTGGGCAGCCCGGACGGAAGCGGCGGCTGTACGCGTGTTGATGGAGAGGAGAGCAAGAGACTGATTGTCCCGGCTTTCCTCGGCGCTGGTTAGAAACAACGCCTTCAGTTGGTTCATGAATGGCTCAAACATCGTGCCTCTCTCAAAAGGTGAACGTTGTTCACTATTTGACAAAGCCACATGATTTTGATTAGGTCAAGCAGAAAAATGAACAAAGTTCACTTTTGAGGTGCGATACGGTTAATGGCCGGAGTTCAAAAAGCAAAAAGCGAAGAAACCCATCGTCGCGTTCTGGAAGCGGCGATTGCCGCTGTGGAAGCAGGGGGCATGGAAGCGGTCAACATCAGAAAGATCGCGGCTGATGCCGGTTACTCGGTGGGGTCGGTCTACAAGCATTTCGCGGACCAGGATGCGTTGTTGCTTGCGGTCAACTCGGTGACGCTCGGCCGCATCAAGGATCTGATGGCATCGAAAGTCGAAACCGTGGATGAGCCTTTGGTAAGGCTCAAGGTGCTGGCGCTCGCCTATCTGGCGTTTGCGCGCGACAATCGAAACCTCTGGATGACATTGTTCAGCCATCACTTGCCTGAAGGCAAGGCGGTGCCTGAGTGGCATATTCAGGAAAATATCGCGCTTCTCGGTTTCATCGCAGCACCGTTGCGCGAACTCGATCCAAGCATGATGGAAGAAGATCTCGCAGCCCGGACCCGCACCGCTTTTGCGGCAGTACACGGTCTCGTCACGATCAGCCTGGAGGCACGGTTCGTCGGCCTGTCCGGAGAAAAGCTGGAGCAGGAAATGAACTTTCTGGTCGAGCGCCTGGCCGGGTAGGGAGGTCCCTGGCTGCCGGGCCGTAGATTACCCTGATCAGGCTTACCAGGCTCTCACCCGTTTCTCCGGTGACAGCCACATCGGATCGCCCTCCTCGATGCCGAAAGTCTCGTAGAACGCATCGACATGCTGCAGGGCGGCAAAAGCTCGATAAGGGCTCGGAGGATGCCCGTCACCGGCGACAAGCATGCGCAGGAACGGGTCGGAAGACTTGGCCGTCCAGAACTGTGCCCAGCCGATGAAACAGCGCTTGGCCGGTGACAGGCCATCTATCTCTACATTTTCCTCAGGGTGCTCGGCCAGATGATCCATCAGGCTTTCATAGGCGAGCGTGATGCCGCCGACATCGGCCATGTTCTCTCGGACATTCAGCGGGCCGTTGGCGTTAAGGCCAGGCAGCACTTCGAACGCGTTGGCCTGGTCGATCAGTTTCTGGGCCTCGCTGTCGAAGGCCTTTGCATCTGCTTCCGTCCACCAGTCACGAAAGTTGCCTTCCGCGTCGTATCGGCGGCCACCACTATCGAAACCGTGGGTCATTTCGTGGCCGATGACCGCGCCGATCCGGCAGAAGCGCAAGGGAGCGTCCATGTCGTGGCTATAGGCTGGCGGCTGGGTGATGGCCGCATTGACCTCGAAGCCGTTGATGGAAGGCGTGTAGCCGGCATTGATGACGATCGGCAGCGTCGTCTGCGTGTTGAATTCCTCGTGCACGACGGGTTTTTTGATTTTCTCCAGCATGCGGTTCATGGAAAAGGCTCCAAGATTGCGCATGTTTTCTACGGGATCGTCCCCGATCTCGAGTTTGGAATAATCGACCCATTCATCGGGATAGCCGACTTTGTAGTAGAAGGTGTCGACCTTCTTCAGGGCTTCGGCACGAGTATCTTCCGACAACCAATCCCGCGTTTCGACGCGCTCGCGAAACTTCCCGTGAATGCGCTCGACCATCTTGATGACTTCGGCCTTGGTCTCGTCGGAATAGTAGGTTTCCACGAAGAGCTGGCTGGCAGGATGGCCGAGGTTCTCTTTCAGCAGGTCGTACATGTGCTCCTGGCGAGGGCGGTCCGTTCGGGCACCGGTCAGGACAAGGTTGAACTCCTTGGCGGGTTCTTCGAAGGCTGATGTCAGGAATTCCTTGTAGTTTTCAATAACCCGATAAGCCGCATAGGCTTTCAAATCTTCAAGCGGTGTTTCCTTCAGCACTTTTGAGAGTTCTGGCAGAGCCCTTGGTTCAAACATGAAGACTGCATCGGGTTTCTCAAAGCCGACTGTTTCAAGATAGAGATCGAGGTCGAATTCCGGCACCTGTGCCTGGACCTCTTCATAACCAAGTTTGCTGTAGCGGTTGCGTGGATCGTTGCCTTCCTCGGGCGTCAGTATCCCGGCATAAAGCGCTGTTTCTATTCGAAGTGTGATGTCGGCGATGCGAGCAGCATCGTCCTCCGGATAACCGGCGACCTTCATGATTTCCGCCACATAGGCACGGTAGGCAGGAATGCGCGGATCGCCTTCCTTATTGCGCAAGAGTTCGAGATGGTGGTCCTCAACGCCGAAACTGGGACCTACTGAAAAAATTGCATAGCGCTTGCTGTCCGCTGGATCTGCACTGGGAGCGAAAATCGCGAACAGGGCCGGTCCGGACATTGCGGCCTGGTCAGCCGCAAACCGGGTGAGGTCATCCAGGGTTTCCAGGGCTTCGATGGCGTCCAGGTCACTTTGGATCGGTTCGATGCCTGCAGCATCCATCGCCTCGACATTCATATAGGCTTTGTAGAAATCGCCAACGAGCTGCGTCGGGCTGCCCTTGGGCGCTTCCGCGGAGTTCTCGCTTGCCTTTTCGGAAACAGCCGCAAGCTGCTTGATCAGTCTTTCGCCGATGATCGAAAAAACATCCCAACTCGCCTTGTCCGCTGGCCGGTTCACCCGGTCGAGCCACTTGCCTGAGGCATAGCGATAAAAATCGTCGGCCGGATCCACAGAGGTATCCATATTCTCGGGCGAGAACTGAAGGTCGTCCGGGGTCAGCGGGGGGAGGCTGTTTTCCTCAGCGAAGGCAGATCCGGAAAGCAGCAAGGTGCTCGTCAGAAGAAGTGGGATAATTTTCATTTCAGTGCCCCCGGGAGTGCTTTTTACCCAGCGTAAGAATAGAGTTCTGGCTGCAGATGGCAATCCGACTAATGCAAGGGTTGTGGCAACGGCGTTCGAGAGCGAAGTGGCACCTGGCGCAATCGGGCCGACTGTGTCGGGCGCACGGTTTGGTCTTACGTTCCGCAGAAGGTTTGATAGGGACCAAACGCCTCCGGGGCAGGAAGGGCATAGCTCTCAAAGCTGGTTCGTTCTTCATACGGAGCTTTTAGAACAACCAATAACTCATTGAGCAAAAAATACTCTCCAGTTTCCGCGCTCTGGAGTGCCTCTTCCACCTTGTGGTTCCGTGGAATGTAGAGCGGATTGACAAGGTTCATCGCCGTTCTGGTATCTGCAGGCGCTCTGCCTTCACTTTCGAGACGTTGCAGCCAGCGCTCCAGCCAGCCGTCTATCTGTGTCGGATCGACAAAAAGCTCGCGCAGCTTTTGCGGCTCGCCGACAGCAGCCTCGCTCAGGTGCCGGAAGAAGAGCGCGTAGTCGACCGATTGTTCCTGCAGGACCGAAAGCATCGTTTCGAACAGGTCCTGATCTTCCGCGGTTTCTTCCACTAGACCCAGCTTTGCGCGCATCCCGTTCAGCCAGGCTGCGCGGTAGATATCAGGAAAGCGGCCGAGTTCGGCGCTGGCCAGTTCGACTGCCTTGTCCAGATCATCGGGCTGGATCAGGGGCAAAAGGGTTTCGGCAAGCCGGGCAAGGTTCCATTGCATGATGACGGGTTGGCGGCCAAACGCGTATCGTCCACCGTGGTCAATGGAGCTGAACACGGCTGCCGGATCATAGGCGTCAATGAAGGCACAGGGGCCATAGTCGATTGTTTCGCCGGAAATCGTCGTGTTGTCGGTGTTCATGACACCGTGAACGAACCCGACAAGCACCCAATTGGCGACCAGCGCTGCCTGGCGCTCGACTACCCCCCGGAACAGCCGGATATAGCGGTCCGGCTGTCCGGCAAGATCCGGATCGTGGCGGTCAATGGCGTAATCGGCGAGCTGGCGGACTTTGTCCGTTTCACCGCGTGCCGCAAAATACTGGAAGGTACCGACCCGCAAATGGCTTGCGGCGACACGGGTCAACACAGCGCCCGGTTTCGGACCATCCCGGTAGATGGTTTCTCCGGTGGTTACGGCTGCCAGTGCTCTTGTCGTCGGGATGCCGAGTGCATGCATGGCTTCGCCGAGGATATATTCGCGCAAGACCGGCCCCACGACAGCCTTGCCGTCTCCACCACGGGAGAAGGGGGTCGGTCCCGACCCTTTCAGCTGAATGTCCTTCCGATTGCCGGTGCTGTCGATGATCTCTCCGAGAAGAAGTGCGCGGCCATCTCCCAGCTGTGGCGAGAAGCCGCCAAACTGGTGGCCGGCATACACCTGGGCAAGGGGGGACGCGCCGTCCGGCTGACGGACCCCGGCAAAGATCTCTGCGCCTTCGGATGTTTCCAGAAGGTTGGAATCAAGGCCGAGTTCTTTTGCAAGTTCACGATTGAACACTACAAGCTGCGGCGTTGGCACCTTCGCGCCTTCCCAGGCCACATAAAAGCCGGGCAGGTCCCGTGCGTAGGAATTGTCGAACTGGAAAATGGGCGGTCGGGCGGTCATGGAACCTACAGTGTACGGTGGCAATTGCTTTACCGCTTAATATAGGAAGTTACGGTCGTCTGTCCGCCCCGGTCAGGTCGGAAATCGAATTCATGTGAACTTTGAGGGGGAGGCAGTGCGGCCTGTCACGCTGCGTAGGCCGCCAGAAACACCTTCACCGCTGCTGCAACATTGGTTTCGATTTCTTCTTCGCTCGGCTTTGGGCCGGCATTGAGCAGCATGCGCCTTAGAACGCCCGCCACACACAAGTCGAAAAACTGGCCTGCCGCCAGTTCGACATCGCAGTCCTTCAACTCGCCGCGGTCGATCCGCTCCTGGATGAAGGCACCAAGGTCGCGTCGGCCCTGGCATGGACCGGCTTCGTAGAGCAGAACGCCGAACTGAGGGAATTTTTCCGCAGCGCCGACTACCATGCGGAGGGTCGACAATTTTTCCGGGTTCGCCATTTTCTGCAGATAACTGCGGCCGATACGGTGCAGATCGCTTTTCACGTCAGCCCTGCTGACGAGGGCTTCCCGCAGGATTTCCGCCTGGCTGAAACGTTCTTGCAGAATCAGCGCCTCGAACAGCGCTTCCTTGCTGCTGAAGTAGACGTAAAGCGTGCCTTTGGAAACGCCGGCTTCCTTGGCGATAACCTCCATACTGGCGCCATCGAATCCCTTAGCACGGAAGACTTTTCGTGCTCCGGCAAGAATCTGCCTGCACTTGGCGTTGTCGGTCTTCTGAGCCGGATCTTCGGCTGTCGCCGGTAGTTCCTGTGTTTCGGTTGTCATCGCAATCTCGAATTTCTGCCGTCTTTCAGTAGTTTACCGCTAGTATTCTGTCAAACACACGGTTTTTCTCAAAAAGCATTCCCATAAATGCAAAGGTCAACTGTTCGGCAGGTTGTTGGTCAATCTCAACACTATCGGCCAACAGGACGAACCATTCAATCTTTCCTGGTCAGACCAGCTGTGTCTGCAAGTCAAAACGCCCCCTAAAAAATATCTTCGACAGGATCCGACTTCCGGACAGGTGATGCGTCTCGCGTCCCCCTCCCAAAGTGTCTTGTTGCCGTCTTGACCAACCAGGTTGTTGAACAGGGGGCTCTTGTGCGTTGCAAAAAATTCTCCGAAACCCTTGCGTTCGCCAAGGAGATGAACATATAAATGCCATTGACCGAACCGTTCAGTCAATGCCTGGGCGGTCTAGAATTTTGGGCAAAGGATACCATCGTGGCACTCAGAGAAGGCCGCAACGAAAGCGGCGCGATCGGTGGTGGGCCGCAGGCTGCGAGCCGCCAGGATCAAGACAACGAGACTTCAGTAGCCTCGAAAAGCGTACAGGCAACACCAACTTCCGCGAAAGACACAAGCGATGACAAAGGCGGGCAGGTGGCAGTTTCGTCTCAGGCACAGGTAACAACCGCAACGACCACCGCAGAAGCGCCTCCTCCGAAAAAGAAAGGCAAGGCCAAGCGGGTCTTCACGCTGGTTTTGCTCGCCGGTCTCGGCTTTGGCGGATATGAGGCGTACCATTGGTGGACCGAGGGCAGATTCATTGCCAGCACGGACGACGCCTATGTGACCGCGGATATCACCGTCATCCTTTCCAAGGTGTCCGGTTATGTTGCGTCTGTCGCTGTCGGCGACAATCAACGCGTGAAAGCCGGTGACGTGCTGCTGAAGATCGACGATGGCGACTACAAGCTTGCCGTCCAGTCCGCAAAGGATTCCATCGACAGTGCCCGTGCAACGGTCGATCGTATCGCGACCCAGATTACGGCGGCCAAGGCATCCGTGCTGCAGGCTGAAGCGTCTGTTGCTTCCGCCAAGGCGCAGAAGGACGAAGCTTCCGCGAACTACGATCGTCAGAAAAGACTGGCGGACAACAAGTTTGCCAGCCAGGCAACGCTTGATACCGCCGATGCCTCACTGAAAGGCGCGCAGGCGGATCTGGAGAATGCGCAGGCGGCGGTGACGCTGGCCAAAGCCAATATCGATGTGCTCAACGGCCAGAAGAAAGAAGCCGAACAGGCAGTGGTTGCTGCCAAGACAGCTCTCGAGAAAGCCGAGCGCGACCTCGCCTTTACCGTCATTCGGGCACCGGTCGATGGCATCGTCGGCAACAGGGCAGCCCAGGTCGGCTCCCTGCTGCAGCCGGGAAGCCGGATTGCCGCGATCGTGCCGCTGGCCGACACTCACATCGATGCGAATTTCAAGGAAACTCAGCTCGAGGGAATTCAGCCCGGGGCAGAGGTTGAAATTTCCGTCGACGCTTATCCGGACCAGCCGATCAAGGGAACCGTGGAAAGCATTGCTCCTGCGACCGGTTCCGTCTTCAGCCTTCTGCCGGCCGAAAATGCGACAGGCAACTTCACCAAGGTGGTTCAGCGCGTGCCGGTGAAGATCAAGGTTCCGGAAGAAGAAATAACAAGCGGACATCTGCGAGCTGGCATGTCGGTGGTTGTCGAAGTCGACACCAGGACAGGTGGTCAGAAAGACAACGTCGCCCTGTCGGCGCTCCACTAGATCTTCAGGTGCGGGTAAAGGGTCCGTATCAAATCAAGTCCTCCCCGCGGCCTCCAACCGCACAAGCCCGGTATCCGCATCTTGCGGATGCCGCCTCTTTGAAGAGCAAACCGCCGACAGCAAGACCTGCGCGGATGTTCCAACAGTATCGAATGATCGGCAACAGGCCATTCCGTCCCTTTCGGCTGAATGACCGCCGGTTCAAGGCTACGTAACATGAGCGAGACGGCACAAAGCGCATCCATCGACGGACGCAAGCTGTTCACCTTCCTCTGCATGGTGTTCGGCATGTTCATGGCGATTCTGGATATCCAGATCGTGTCCGCGTCCCTGTCGGAAATCCAGGCCGGGCTTGGGGCCTCCCAAGACGACATACCCTGGGTGCAGACAAGTTACCTGATAGCGGAAGTCATCATGATCCCGTTGTCCGGATATCTCTCGCGCATGCTGTCGACGCGCTGGATGTTCGCGCTGTCAGCGGCCGGTTTCACGGTGATGAGCCTGATGTGCGCCACTGCCTCCACGATCGAGGAAATGATCGTCTACCGTGCCTTGCAGGGGTTTCTCGGTGGCGGCATGATCCCGACGGTTTTCGCGACGGCTTATCTGATTTTCCCGCGTGAGAAATTCAACGTCATTTCACCGGTGATCGGTCTTGTCGCAACGCTGGCACCGACCATCGGTCCGACGCTCGGCGGTTATCTCACCGAATTCGGCTCCTGGCACTGGCTGTTCCTGATCAACGTGGTGCCGGGCATCTTCGTTACGCTTGCAGCTGTTACCCTGATCGATTTCGACGAGCCGGATCTGTCTCTGCTCGATCATTTTGACTGGTATGGCTTCGCGGCCATGGCCATCTTCCTCGGTTCTCTGGAATTCGTTCTTGAAGAAGGCTCGGGCGAAGACTGGTTCCAGAGCGGCGAGATCGTTTTCTTTTCCGCAATCACTGTGCTGGGAGCTGCGATCTTCTTCTGGCGGGCGTTCACGGCGCGAGAACCCATTGTCGATCTGAGAGCCTTTGCCGACAAGAACTTCGCCATGGGCAGTCTTTTCAGCTTCATCATGGGGGTGGGGCTCTACGGCCTGACATATCTTTATCCGGTCTATTTGAGCGGCGTTCGCGACTACACCTCGCTGCAGATTGGCGAGACAATGTTCGTGAGCGGTCTTGCCATGTTCCTTACAGCCCCGATTGCGGGGCGGTTGATGTCCGTACTCGATCCGCGTGTGATGATGGCAATCGGTTTCTCCGGCTTTGCGATCGGCACCTACATGGTGACCGGTATTACGCACGACTGGGATTTCTGGGAGCTGCTGGTGCCGCAGATCCTGCGTGGCTGCTCGCTGATGCTGTGCATGGTACCGATCAACAATATCGCCCTTGGTATGTTGCCGCCGCAGATGATCAAGAACGCATCTGGCCTGTTCAACCTGACCCGGAACCTGGGAGGTGCTGTCGGACTTGCGGTGATCAACACGCTGCTGACCAATCGTCAGGATTTCCACTACGAACGTATTTCCGAAACGGTCAACTGGTCGCGTCCCGTCGTCAATGAGACATTGACCAACATGACACATGCGTTTTCGGAACTGGGTCAGAATGCGGAAACAGCGGCTTTGAAGACGTTGTCCGGCATCGTCACCCGCGAAGCGTTCCTGCTTTCCTTCTCGGATATTTTCCTGATCCTGACAGGCTTGTTCCTCGCTCTTGTCGCCGCGCTCTATTTCGTGGAGCGACCGAAACCGGCACCTGCCGGTGGTGGCGGTCATTGATTTCAAGTCAGTGGATCATCCGGACGAGCACTGCCGTGTCGATCAGGCCTTTCTGTCCGGTCCGAAACGAATTCTTCGTTGCATTCGGCCGCCGCCAATTCGCGTATTGGCCGGTCTTGACGGTGGCGGATGATCGTCAAATGCGGCCTGTGCACTCACGTCACCCTTCGTTGCGGTTTGGCCTTGTGCAAGCCTGTCGGCCATCCATCGGGCAACCTGAGGTGTCGCGACACTGGTTCCATTGAGAGACACCAGCGATCCGCAGCGTGATCCGGCGCTCAATATGCCTAGCAGGACCGGTGTGTCGTCGCTGACCGCGGCTGCATCCGGACCGTTTCTCGTCGGACCGGTTGCATTGAATGCCGTTGTTACCGGGCCGGCGGCAGAATAGCCGGCCAGATCGTTGCGGGTTTCGACATATCCAGCAAGAACGGCGGGAAACTCGCCGCAGGCAAAGCCGCTTATGGTGCCGCTGCGCTTGACCAGGCAATCGGATCCGGGCGGATCGATCGGCAAGGGGGCCCCAAAGCTGTCGAAACGCTGATAGTCGTCATTGTCGAAATAGGATTGACGTCCCAATGCCGGGAACCCGGGCAAGGTTTCGTCGCGCCGGATCCAGACCTGTACCCGGTCGGTTTCGGTCAAGGCAACATTCTCGATTTCGATTTTCCAGACACCGGAAGGTGCCAAGTCATCCGTGACGTCGTGATGAAAGGTCGGATGAACGCCGACGACAATGCAACCGCGCCAGGTTGGCGCGTGGGGAGGTGTGTAGAGGATCCGGCCGAATTCCACATTGTCTCCGGAATGGAGGATCGCAGTCTCTCCAGGCACTGTTGAAACCGGCGTACTCCTCGGTCCCACGGGAGGCGTAACGCGTACTCTCACAAGGTTGTCGGGGTTCTCCTTTGGCGGCATCCAGATTTCGACGTAGCTCGCGCTGCGGTCGTCAGGTTGAATGCGCCAGTCTAGGCTTGCGGGCCTGACGTTACCCGTATCCTCATCCGTAAAGGTAATCTCCGCGTGGGTGCGCGCCAGATTGCCGTTCCCGGCAGGAAGAGCCACC
Organism: Roseibium sp. RP-7; assembly: GCF_053005225.1. Lineage (NCBI taxonomy): Bacteria > Pseudomonadati > Pseudomonadota > Alphaproteobacteria > Hyphomicrobiales > Stappiaceae > Roseibium > Roseibium sp. RP-7. The sequence continues at coordinate 3,043,741 of NZ_JBRKQA010000001.1, read as the reverse complement.
TGGATTTCACGCTGGGTGGTCGAGTGAAGCTCGTGATCGATCTTCGCTTCGATCAGACCGGTACCATCGTGCGGTCCTGCAAAATTCCCGAAACTGAAATTGACCACCAGCGGGATCCGCTTGCCGTGATCGGTCTCGAGCCGGTAGCGTTCCGCGTGTATCTTGATGAAGTCGATCGCGCGTCCCAGAGCTGGCAGGATCTGCGCTCCGCTGACATCCATGGTGAGATCGGTTGGCAGCTGCACGCAGATGATGGGGCGCGTGTTGTCCTTCGTGCCGGGTTGGTAACCGGCGGCAAGTCCCATCACATGGGTGCCGTGGGACACTCGCATGGCGGCCGGCTTGAGCCCGGGCCAACTGTAGTCGATCAATCCGCACTGACTGTAGAAGCGGTTCTCATCGAGGAGCCCGCTGGCCGTGTTCGCGGCAAGCAACCCGTCGATTTCGCTCCTGGCAAGGGCGTGCCCCTGCGGGACGACGAGGGTGCCGGTCCGCGGTTTGGCGTCCATGATCCAGGCAAAGGAAACGCGTGACGCATTTGGGTCGGTTTTCCGGAAAAGTTCATGGCCGAACGCGATGCCGTTGTCGATGACAGCGGTAACAACGGAACCATCCTCGACAAATATTTCCGGCAGATTGCCGGGCATGATCTGCGCGCTCGTGTCGAGCTGTCCAACCGGAACGACAGTCCCAAGGATGATGCGCTTTATGCCGAGTTGTCCCGCGTTCCTCGTCGCTTCCTGCAAGAAGAGGTCTTTTGCGTAGAGTGAGGGATACAGGATCGCTTCTTTGGCCGCGCGCTGTTGCGCGGTATAGAAATTCGGGATGAGGACTGCGTCCTCAAGCCCGTTGCCACCGCCGATATCCTTGGCCCTGGCGATCAGATCATCGAGTGAGATGTCATCGAGCTCGACGAGGATGTCCCACCAAGTGTCTTCTTCTCCGGATCCGAACTTTGCTGCAACAGCCAGCCGCCAATTCGTGACCGGATCGATTGAAAATTCATCAAGGGTTCCGTTGGTATCCGACATGACTTGACCTCCGGTTCGACTTTGCTATGCGATCACGAGCCGTCGTCTTCCAAAGGCGAGGCACCATCACCACCATCCTCGAGTGTTCCGCCACCGCTGCTGCCACCGGCACAGGGTTCCCTCAGGTCCAGCCATTCCTGCTTTGCGCGGTTCCACAGCCAGGCCAGCGGCCTGGATTGAATGGTCGTGCCGGTGAGGGACGTTGTGGTTTCGTCGGCCCAGGCTCCCGGATCCTTCTGCGTGTGGGTTGCCGGATCATAGAGCTGTGTCCAGTCGAAATCCCGGCTGTCAGGATACTGGTCGCCGTGGAAAGCCCATCCCTTGATTTCATTGGAACCCTGGCACCGACCCGCGAAATAGGCGCCGAGCGTAAGTCCGAGAATTGCGCCGGCCTCGCTGTCTACCGGAAAATGTACACCCGCGACGGTGCGGTTTACTGCAATGCGCGAGGCCTGACGCATGAACATCTTGCCCCAGATCGTGTCGTCATAAGGCACGACACCGGCATCCCTCAGGAGGAGCCAAAGAACCCGGGCCAGCGTGAAGGCTTCCGTTGAATGACCGCTCGGCAGGGTGCCATGCGTGGGCGTCAGGATCATCGGCTGGATCTGCGGGGAGAATTCTATCGGACGCTTGCAGGCCAGGGCATACTTGATCCGCATCTCCACCAGGTTGGCGAGACCCTGCGCGGTTGCCAAAAGCTCGATCGTATATGGTGTCCGAGCTGGCGCGATAAATGCGATTGACCGCAGAAATTCAACAGGTGTGCTGAGTTGGGCGATAATTTCAGCCGCACGATCCTGCCGCAGGTCTGCATAATTTGCCACAAGATCGAGCTGCTTCTTGAAGATCGCCATGGTTGGGCGAGACATCCTGGCGAGCATGGCATAAGCCGCGAGTGGCGTATCGGTCCCGTCAGGGTTGCTGGTCACGTTCAGGTGCCATACCTGAGCCGTTCCGGAGCACGTTCCCTCAAACTTGAAGGTGAAGCCGAGCCTCGATGCCAGTTCAAGTGCGTAAATGCTTTGCCGGACTTCCGGAGAGAGGCGGCCTAGAAAAGCATCGTATTCCGGGCAGTTCTCCTGGATGGCCGCCGTAACAGTCTGCCAGGTTCCGGCAATGCCATCGTGATTGGTGATCAGCGCGTTCACGATCAGCGGTGAATCGAAGGAAGGGGCGCCGCCGAACCCGCCAAAACCGCCAAATCCCCCGAAGCCCCCAAACCCTCCGAACCCGCCAAATCCCCCGAAGCCGCCGAAGCCCCCAAATCCTCCAAAGCCCCCGAAGCCGCCTGCCGGATATGCTGTTTCCCTAGGTGTCATGACTAACTCTCCCTACCTTTTTGATTGGCCGGTTCCGCTCCATTCTCAGGGCGGCAGTCCGGCTTGCCTTAGGGTTTCGGCGAAGTCCTTCCCAACCTGAAACTGCGCACTTGGCGAATTCTTCAGCCAGCGGCTTACGGTCAGATCCGGCTGACGCTCGCGCAATTCGCTGATGGTCTGAGCTGCCAGTTCGGTGTGTCCAAGACGCATTTCCGCGACAGCCTTGGCACGCAGCGTCGAGGTGTGCGCGCGGTTGGAGCGGAGCGACTGGTTGGCGAACTCGAGAGCGCGGTCATATTTTTCGGCCGTAACGCAGGCGGATGCCGCAAGCGACAGGAAAAAGTACCTGTAGGGATCGATGGGAGACAGGCGGAGGGCCAGTTCCGTGTCCTTGACAGCCTCCTCGCCAGCTCCCTTGAACGCGAAGAGAGTGCCGCGCAGCAGGCGGCCCATGGCGTAATTCGGATTGTACTCAAGGGCCATGTTGTAACGCTGTTCAGCTTCTTCGAGCTTGTGCGCGAGATTGGTGAGGGCAAATCCTTCGGACACAAGGGCCGTGACATTTGTCGGGTCGTGGTCGAGCGCGGTTTGCGTGCAGCTCAAGGCACGGGATTTTTCGCGCTCGGGCGAATCCGTCCACCCCTGTTGAACCGCCAGAACGTGCCATTTTGCCTTCCATGCCAGGGCCATTGCGGGTTGGCGCGACGAACGGTGAATCAGTTCGTCAAGAAGTTCGGCGGCGTATTCGAAATGGTGGCGCGAGAGCCTGTAGATCAGTCCGATAGCACTCATGAGAAGCGAATAGGCATCGAGTGTCTGCATCGGGCAGGACAGTGCCTGTTGCACCTCGCTCCGGAAGATTGCCGCGTGGCAGTCCTTGGCGAACTGATACATGACGGATGAATCGCTAAGGAGGGTAGGAACCTCCTCGCTCAGGCGATCCGACCAGATCACGCGACCGGTTTTTGCGTCGGCGAGTTCCGCGTCCAGAATTACGTGGTTCGCATCACCGCTATAGGTCCCCGACAGGACAAAATCCGCCTGAAGCGTCTCCGAGATCTTGGCAAGGGAGATGTTCCGCATGCGAAAACCTGTCGTCGACAGGCGGGAAATGACATTGAGTTCCGAGGAACGGGACAATGCGACAATCAATTCCTCTGCGAGCACTTCACCGAGCACGTAATTGTCTCTTGATCTGCTGCGTGGCGTGAAGGGAATAACCGCGACGGTGGGGAACAGGTCTTCGAATTGCTGTAACGGAAAAACGCTCGGGTGGGTTCCCACGGGATGGACCCTGAAGGCCCGCACCGTCTCCGCGACATTCTTGAGGTGGCAATCACCAAGATCCTCGAATTCCGCGTCGAGTTCGCTTGCCAAGGCATCCCTGACCTCGGCGGAGGCAACAATCTCTCCGGGCCGGGCAAGTGACATGAGACGGGCGGCAATGTTGACGTGACTGCCATAAATGTCGTCATCGCCGGTGGTGAGCACGTCACCGGTGTCGATACCGATGCGAACCTGCAACCGGTTCACGGTAGGGAGTTGCTCGTTGATCTTTGCCAGTTCCGTGGTGAGACGCATTGCAAATCGGACTGCACTCGTTGCGTGCTCGATTTCAGCCAGAATGCCGTCACCCAATGACTTCACGAGCCTGCCATCGTGTTCCGGCAGAAGGTCATCTTTCAGGTAGGCGACAAAGGAAAGCCAAGCTCCTATGGATGCATTGTCGGCGGTCGTAAATAGCCGCGCAGATCCAACTACGTCGGCAAAAAGTATTACTTTCTGCCGATTCTCCCATTTTTCGAATAGCCGTACGGGCTTTCGGTATTCAGCGGCTGCCTGCATGAATTCCCTCGTAGCGACAAAATCGCTCCACCTGAAAACAGTCTAAAATCAAATATTAGGCACCAATTTTTTCGTAGAAATAATGAGGTAATTAACAATGATTGTTTCACGTAGACAGATTTTCACACGCATTTTCAACGCGAGCTGCGCCATGGACAGGCGAAAGCGCTCTGTGTCCACTTGCGTGCTCGATAATATATTTCCTTTTGTCGCTTCTAGCTTGCCTCCAATCTAGTCGTCTGTAAAGCAATACATTTATTACGCTAGGGAAGTTTTTCTTAAATATTTGAATTAGATTGTTTTGGGTGCTCACTTGCACGCGATCGTCGGAAAATAGGGAGGCGATGTGCTCTCGGTGCAATAGTCACTCGTGAAGCCTTCCGGCTGTCCTTTTCGGCTGTTTTCCTGATCCTGACAGGCTTGGTTCTTGCCTTTGTCGCTGCGCTCTCTTTCGTGGGGTGGCCGAAACCGGCACCTGCCGGTACTGGCGGAGGTCATTGATCCGCGTGGGCAGGCTATCTTGCCAGTCGAAGTGATTTCGTCTTCGAACGCCGGGAAGAGGGGATCTTGGAATATTGCAACTTTCAATGCACGTAATGGTATTGCTACCGCATTCCGTCAACCTGGGGTGTTACATCTTCGTTATTTCATGCTAACGTAGCTGCCTGTTTGAAAAACAGATTGATGCGCTTTTGATTTGCAAGCGCCACAAGTAAATTTTCGCTTTTCAAAATTCAGATGACTGTTCTCTCGAGTTTTCAATGGGAGGAAATAATGGCAGGCATAAGAAAAGACATTGCCAAGCTCGGCGGGCCATGGTCCGACACGATGCTTTGGTATGCGCGAGCCGTTGGTGAACTGCGGTCGCGCCAGTTGCGTGATCGGACAAGCTGGCTCTACCTGGCAGCGATCCACGGCATCAATCCGCAGGGCTGGATTGACCAGAACATCATTTCACCGACCACGCCGGCACCAAACGCCGACGAGCAACGATTGATGTTCAACCAGTGTCAGCATGCGGGTTGGTTTTTCCTGCCCTGGCACAGGGGCTATCTGCATGCGTTCGAGGCAATCCTGGCAGACTGGATTGTCAGCCAGGGCGGTCCGACTACATGGGCATTGCCCTACTGGAATTATCTCAACGGGTCTGATCCTGCGTCTCGAGACTATCCGCAGGAGTTTCTGGACAGCACCATTCCGGGTGACAACACGCCGAACCCGTTGGCCAACGCGTTTCGTGGCCCTGCTGTGAAACTTGGTCCGCAGGCCTGGATCAATGTCGACATTTCGCTCAACGCGCAAACCACGCAGACCGTTTATACATCAATCCCCGGCACGCTTGGATATGGCGGTCCTATCAGCGGCTTCGACCAGCAGGGCAATGCCTATGGTGCGGTCGAAAGTGACCCGCACAATTTCGTGCATGTCATGGTGGGCGGCAACGTACCGCCCAGTCCGACCGGTTGGATGTACGATCCGGATTTTGCCGGTCTCGATCCGATCTTCTGGGTTCACCATTGCAACATCGACCGCTTGTGGGCCGCCTGGATGACCGGGGGAGGCAACTCCCAGGAAACCAGCCGGCCCTGGCTCAACGGGCCCTTCCCGCGCCAGTTTGCGATGCCGGACGCACAGCAAAATATTTCCATTTTCACGCCGGAAGACACGCTTCCGGGCGCGGCTCTTGCGCCGGTCTATGATAATCTGATCGATGGAACGGGCATTACGCCCACCGTGGGGATTGCAATGGCCACCACACCGACAGGTCGGGGCACTTCGACACTCGTCGGGGCAAACGACGAGGTGCTGCAGGTTACCGCAAGTCCGGTAACGGCACGCGTGAAACTGTCAGCAGCGCCAACTGCGGCCCTTGCTGCTGCAGCCCCGGCCGCAGCGGAGCGACTTTATCTCAACGTTGAAGGTGTCCGGGGAAATTCTCCGAGCGGTGTTCTGTCCGTTCGTGTTGTTGCGCCAGGCATACCGGATGCGGAAATTAACGAAACTCTGGTGTTCTTCGGCCTTGGAAAGGCCAGTTCAACCGACGGTTCGCACGCAGGCAACGGCCTGTCATCAACCGTGGAAATCACCGACAAGGTTGCGGCCATGCAGGCGCGTGCTGGTGCTGCAATCCAGGAGCTTGAAATTAGCCTCGTTCAGCCAGAGGGAGCCTCGTCGGAAATTACCGTCGACCGGATCAGCATCTACCGTCTCAGGGTTAGATGACATGTCCCGGCTGGCAGCCTTTGCCGTGCAGACCAGTCGGGGCGCAATGCCCTGGCTGATTGCCTTGAGCGCGGGCAGCTACCTCCTGCTCGGTTTCGCGCAACCTGCTTCGAACGTCGCGGCTCTTTGCGGGCGCCTGAATGTTGCGCAATCCGTTTTCCTGCCCGCACCGAACCTTCAATTCTCGCAGATCTTGCAAGCGGTAGCCGCGGACTGGGTCCTGATGGTCGTCGCCATGATGGCGCCGCTGGTTGCTGCCAATCTGTCTTATGTCGGCCGAGTGGTGCATGCGTCCCAAAAGGTGGCTGCAAGTATTTCATTTCTGCTCGGTTATCTTTGCGTCTGGATCTTGTCGGGCCTGTTGCTTGTGCCACTGGCGTTTGTCCTGGCGCTTGCCGGCGCCTGGATCGACCTGTCGTTGGCGTTCGGTGTCGCTGTCGTTTGGAGCATGTCCCCGCTCGCCCAATGGGCCAGAAACAGGTGCCACGGCACCAGCCGGATTGCAGCTTTCGGACAAGAGGCACAGGCTGATGGTTGCTGGTTCGGTCTTCGAACCGGGGCGGCCTGTGTGTTTGCTTGCTGGCCCTGGATGCTTGTGCCTTTGCAGGTGGAGACCGGCCATATTGCCGTGATGGTGCTGACAGGTCTCTATCTTTTCGCCGACCGGATTGCACCGCCTGCCGCACCAGTCTGGCGCCTGCCTCCGGCACTGGAAACTGTCCTGGGGGTTTCGCTCCTGCCAGGAGGACGCGGACCAAACGGGCACAGTCTGCGCCACACCAAGCCGCTTGCTGCAACAAGCCAACCTGTCCGGACACGCCATTGACGGTCAGAGGAGGAAATCATGCCGATCAATTTCATTCCGAACGACCCGAGAGCCGGACACCCGCCTGCAGCCGTCATCGAGGCGCATGCTGAGCGGCCAGATGAACTGGCCCGGTATGTCTATCTGGGCTCCGTCCCGGAAGACACATATCCAACTGACAGCGACGGCTTTCTGTTCTGGCAATGCCGCGAGGCCGCTCTCAGAGTCATCGACCTTTGGGAGTTGATCGACGGGAGCACGCTGACCACGTGGCAAAACGGGAAAACCTTGCGGTTGAAACACAAGACACCGGGGCAGCCCCAGCTCAATGCTTTTTACGACAGGCTTTCGCTCTCCTTTTTTCAGGTGGATGCTGCCGGGGGAGACAGTTACCGCTCAGGGGCAAGTACGGATGTTGTCGCACACGAGGCGGGTCATGCCTTTCTGGATGCAATTCGCCCGGATCTTTGGGGTGCTTTTCAGGCGGAGCCGGGTGCTTTTCACGAAGCCTTCGGAGACTGCATCGCAATTCTCGTCGCGCTTCAGGACGAGGCGACCCGCAAGGTGCTTGTGGATCAAGGTCTGTTGAGACAGAAGAACTTTGTAGAGTCCACTGCAGAGGATCTGTCCCACGGTATTGCTGTCCTGGTCGACGCAAATCACAATGCGGCGGTCCCTCGGCGCGCTCTCAACACACATCAATGGGTGATGCCGGCCTCCTTGCCGGTGTCAGGTGGCCCGGGCGTTCTGATCAACGAAGTACATTCGCTGGGCATGATCTTCAGCGGTTGTTTTTACGACACGCTGACGAACATCTATCAGTCGCGCGGTGTGGAGAGCGAAAAAGGATTGCTGGCGGCGGCTAGGACGGCGGGAGAGTTGCTGGTTGCTGCTGCGCGTACGGCGCCACTTAAACCTCGATTTTTCCAGGCTGTCGGCAACGCCATGCTGATTGCGGACGGAATGCGCAATGCCGGGGTCAATGCCCAGGCGATCCGGGACGGGTTCGAGAGCCATAATGTGCTGTTGAATGCCGAACAACTGACATCCCCCACCGTGGTTCTGGCTGGCCGGCCGCCTTCGGAAACCGTTCATTCCGTTCGTGATGTGCTGACACAGGCCTCCCGCCGCAGCCTGCTGGAAGTCACCGGAGATGATACGGATCAGCGGTTCTACGGCAGCCGGGTTCAGCTTGGCGACCAGTCGGTAGCAGCCGTTCGGCGGCGCCAGAAAGTCTCGCTCGCAGATGTCGCCAGCGATCTGGAAGGCGTCTATTGCTACGTTGAGGAAGACGTCCTCATCGGTGAGCAAAACGGGAATGCCGCCCTGCTGGGCGAGGTGGAGACAGTTCGGCAATCCGCTGTCGAGGCGCAAAGCTTTGTCTTCAGCCTGCATGCCGCCGGTCAGATTTCCGAAGAGGCCCACAGCCAGGCGGGCGACGATACGATCGGTGCGGTGAGCCATGTGGTCAGTAACGTGGGGGAGGAGCGTCGATTGCTTCGAAAGCGTTTCAATTGCCGGTGTCACGCTCTTCCAGGTACGGCAAGAGCCTTCCTGTGCACTTGATCAGTTGAAGCCCCTTCGCCGAAGTATGCGTCTGCCGGTCTCATCAGTTTCGACATAGTGCGTCGGTTGACCGAGCAGTGGCGACGCCATGCCTTCAAGCTCTCCTGCTTCAGCTTGGCCTGTCTCACCTGGTGCCATCTCAAGCTGGCCATTGGCCCGCAGACTTTGAATGTAGGCCTTTGCCTCCTGGATCGTGTCTTCAGCAACCTCTTTGAATGCGACAGGGTGAGGGCTGTCCGGCTGTTCAATGACAAATGACGTGGGAAGGTTCAGGAAGAGGCCGGAGAGGGCGCCAAGTGCGCTGTCTTCCACGGATATCAGGCAATGACCTTCTGCTTCGATCCGCTCCGGGCGGAACGAAACTTGCTGGAGGTCGACAACACCTTCCGCGGCCGCTAGAACCGGCAGCACCAGTTGCAGGTTCTCGGCCGCGTTTCTTCCGGTTTTCCGGGCAATTTTCAATAGCATTGCCGGCCAGCCAGACATTCCATCGGCGCCAGTCTCCTCCAGAAGAAGTTTCGGTAAACCTGGCGGGAGAGCGGCGTCCGTGCTGCCGGGTCCGGCGTCGATCAAAACACATTCCGATGCGGGATCATTTACCGCGAAACGTTCCTGCAATTCTCTCAGGATTGTTGCGTCAACACCGGGTTTGTTCGTCTCAACGACTTGGGAGGGGCCAGCTGGAAGCTGTAGCTCTCTCAAGGTGGACAAGACTGCAGCTGCGTCATTTGACGAGCGAACAACCAGCGCAAAGGCAAGCCGAGCTCCCGTTTCACCTCTCATCTGGCCAATCGCATCCAGTGCCTCACAGACGAAGGGTCTGAGGGCGCCATGCGGGTCAAGAAGACTGTCCGGTGTCAGAAGCAGCAAGCGCAGCAGTTTGGCCTCCTGGTTTCCTCAGACGCGTCGCAGGAATTCAATGACCCGCCGGGTGAGCAGGGCAGACGCTTCTGCATCAAACGATGGTAGCGAGCTGTCGGCGAAATAATGCTCCTCTCCGGCATAGAGAAAAAGAGCCGCATCCTCTGCCGTTTCAACGATCTCGCGCGCGGCATCGATGTCACCTTCGCCGACGAAAAAAGGATCATTGTCCATTGCGTGGATTTGAACAGGGACGCCGTTAGGCCAGGGTCCAAAAGACCAGTCACCGCTGATCGGCAGGCAGGAGTGGATCAGCAAGGCAGCCCGTGCTCCAGGCCGGGTTTGAGCTAGCTTCTGCGCCGGTAGCACACCAAACGAGAAACCCGCGTAGACGAGATCGTGGGGGAGTTCATCTGCCAGACGGACACCGCGTTCACGCATCTCGTCAAAGCCGGTTTCCTCGATGAAGGCGAGGCCCTTCTCGATGCTGTTGAACGTATTACCCTCGAACAAATCCGGCGTATGCACTTTGTGGCCGGCCTTTCGCAGATTTTCTGCAAACTTCAGCACCCCGGAAGTCAAGCCAAGCGCATGGTGAAACAGCAGAACCTCAGACATCTGGCTCCTCCAGAAGTGGAAAATAGCACGCAGCAAGGCATCGTGTCATCGGTGGGCGCATGCAACGGCGCGACCCGTCTCAGGGGACGCCTGTACGTCTAACGGACTTCTGGCTTTCCGAAGCTGATTGGCAGCGAAAGCGGTCACAGGCGGGACTGCGCGCGGGCAGGAAGGAGGTTGAGCGATCCCTGTTTTCATTTCGGGGTGGCGGACCTCCCGGTGATCTTCACGCGCCGCGCTTGTTGCCTGGCATTTTTGCCTTCCGGACTTTGTGGTCCGGAAGGCTGTATTGGTGGAATTGAAGATCTGCCGCTTGCTTAGGCTTACTGCGGTGGCGGCGCAGCGTTCATGATCCGCTTCGACATGTCCTCAACAGACGTGGAGAAACTGGCAATCCGCGGCGGGAATTCCTCGAAGGAGGCAACAAACTTGTTCACCAGGCCGAGTGCCGGACCGATGGCCCAGGACCTGTTCTCCTGCCATTCGTCAAATCCCCGGGCGTCGTGGAACCGTTCAAAGGGATCGAGATCGAGGCGCGTGATCAACGGGGAGGTCATTTCGTATTGGTTGCCGTTGAACCAACGGTCTTGGCTGGTGAACAGGAACTTCCATTCCCCGAAGCGCAGGCCGTGGAAAGTGGTTTCGGTGAAATAGAAGAACTCCATCCGGTTGGAAGGCCCGGTTTGGGTCAGCAACGGGGTCTGGTCATAGCCATCCAGATGAACTTTGAATGTCTTGCCGCCAATGTCCGCACCTGCCAGCAGCTGTTCCTTGATGTCGGGCTGACCCAGTTGAGACATGATGGTCGGGATCCAATCCTCCATGGTCATAAGTTCGCCGGTGGTGGTTCCTGCCGGCGTTACTCCGGGCCAGCGCACTGCCATGGGCACCTTGAAGCCGCCTTCATAACCGCCTACGCCCTTTTCCCCCCGGAAAGGCTGGTTGCCGCCGTCGGGCCAGGAGTTGGATGCCGCACCGTTGTCGGTGGAGAACATCACCATCGTATTGTCGGCGACGCCGAGTTCGTCCAGCAGGTTCAAAAGCTCACCTACGTCGTCGTCCAGTTCCACCATGCCGTCGGCATAAACATTGCCGGTGCCGGTGATGCCGTCATAATGGTCGTTCAGGTTGGTGCGATAGTGCATGCGGGTGGTGTTGTGCCAGACGAAGAACGGCTCGTTGGCGGAGACTGCCTCCGTAATGAACCGCTTGCTTTCTTCAAGCACGTCCTGGTCAAGGTTGCGCTGAACTTCCTGGCCGAACGGGCCGAGATCCTCGATCTCCTGACCACCATCTGCTTTTGCAAAGCTGTGAATGATGCCTCGCTGTGCCAGGTTCGCATCCTCGAAAGCCTGAGCCGGGTAATCCACTTGCTCGATATATTCCCCGGCGTTCAGGTGGTAGAGGATCCCGAAGAATTCATCGAACCCGTGGTTGGTGGGTAGATGTTCGTCCCGGTCACCAAGATGGTTCTTTCCGAATTGTCCGGTGCGGTATCCCAGGGGCTTGAGCATTTCGGCCAGTGTCGGATCTTCGGTCGAAAGACCTTGTGGCGCACCGGGGAGACCGACAGTGGACAGGCCGACCCTAAGCGGGTACTGGCCCGTGATGAAGGCCGCCCGGCCTGCGGTACAGGACGCCTGGGCATAATGGTCCATGAAGAGCATGCCTTCGTTTGCGATCCTGTCGATATTCGGCGTTTCGCCTGCCATCATGCCTCGGTGGTATGCCGAGATGTTCCACATCCCGACGTCATCCCCCCAGATGACGAGAATATTTGGCTTGTCTGGTTCCTGGGCTGTGGCAGCTACCGGGGCCAGGCAGGCAGCAAGTGCTGCTGCCGCAATAAGTTTCAACATCACGCGGCTCCTTCACGAACGATAAGTCCATCAAACAGCCCAATGATCCCATACGTCAAATGGATTGCAAAAAACCCTTATGCAAACTTTGGGTGTGAGTTAATGCGAGTGTTCGAACAGGAAGGGTATATGCCACCGGAAAGTGAGCTGCTGATTTCGGGACATGGTGGCAATGACTTCCAAAGTTGCGCCGACCAGACAGATCAGTGAACGTGGACGATTTACCCCAAGCGAAGTCCAATTCGTTGCTGGATAATATCCCGGGAAAATTGCATACTGGAGCTTCGCTACCAAATTGAAGTTGTTCTTTTTCTTCGGGTGTTGGGAGCTCGTATTGAAAAGGTTGCCCGGCAGACTGGCGAGCATGAGAGTAGAGGACTGCCTTCATGCAAAAATCGCTCTGTCAAACGGGCGGTAAGTGCGCAAGCAAGTGGAAACCGACACACAGGGCCATGCAGCAAACCCGTAGCGACTTTTGAGGCAGGAGAGGCGGCCGTGGGCGAGACAAGAACCAGCAAAGCACGCAGACACTCACTCACCTTGAAGGTGTCGCTGTTCGCACTGATGTGCCTTGCGGGCACATCGCAGCAGGCAAACTCGGCTGAAAGCGGTGTCGGTTTTTATCTGCTTGGGTCCAAGGGGCCATTTGCGGCGGTGCTGCCCGGGCCGGGTGTCTACTTTCAAAATGACGTCTATTTCTATTCAGGATCTGCCGGGGCGAGCCGTGACCTGCCTGTTGGCGGCAGGGTTATCGGCAATGTCGACGCGACCGCCTATATCGATCTCGCAACTGGCTTGTGGGTTGTGCCGACAAGCGTACTTGGGGGCAGCCTTGCCTTGCAGGCGACGGTTCCCTGGGGTGGACAATCCGTCGATGCTTCACTTGATGCCGGCGGAATTCTCGGAGCGTCTGTCAGCGATACGGTGTTCACGATTGGTGACCCAGTGGTTGGCGCCTCGCTGGGCTGGCACAACGGCAATTGGCACTGGACGACGGGTTTCCTCGTCAACGTGCCGGTGGGGGACTACCAGAAAGGCGAGATTGCCAACGTTGCCTTCAACCGTTGGGGGCTCGACATCAACGGTGGCGTAACCTGGTTCGATCCCAAAAGCGGTTGGGAGGTTTCCGGTGTAGCCGGTTTCACCTTCAACGGCGAAAACCCGGCTACAAACTACACCACCGGAACGGAATTTCACTTCGAAGGGGCGCTCACCAAAACCTTTTCACCCCAGTTCTCGGCAGGGCTGGTCGGCTATTACTACGACCAGATTACAGCCGACAGCGGATCCGGCGCCAGGCTCGGCGATTTCGAGGGACGCGTTGCCGCTCTTGGTGGCACGGCCGGCTACAATTTCCAGCTTGGCCAGACACCGGTCTCGACACGCGTGAAGGTTTACCGGGAGTTCGCTGCGGAAAACCGTTTGGAAGGGACTTCGGCGTATCTCACCCTGACGATCCCGCTAAGCGTGAAACAGTAGATCGGGCACAGCCCAGTCAATTTGTGGTCAATGCGAAGTGGCAGCTTATAGCCTGCGACTAGTCGCGCAGGCAGGCTGAACAACCAAAACCCGCCCGATCGTTTCCGGTGTGCAGGTCGTAAGCTATGCGTTCGGATCTGTAACCAAATGCCTCATCGCGTCTGCCCCCTTGCCGACGTCTCGAAAGAATGCTTTCGGTTCAGCTGCAATCTGAAGGGCAATCTGATTCCATTCGCCCTTCGCTGGCATCTCGCCTTGCCTGATCAACCAGCAGCGAGCCGTTCGGTAACGGTCTTCAAGGAAAGGACTTCGTTGCGCAAGCGCATCGCCTGGATCTAACAGGCAAGCCGTGCAATCCAGGCTTCGGCAAGCGTCGGGTTTCACTGGAAACCAGCGCTCGTCCGCATACCGAAACGTGCCGTACCCCAGCGCCCAGTTGATGACAGACCCAAGCGTTTTGCCGAGGTTCACGACCGCTACCAGCAGGGCAGGCGTGTGATCTCCGAGATGGATCAGCGCGGACTGCCCCAACTCGAACTGTGCAGGCAGCAGGGACACGACCATAAACGCTACCCCGGAGAGGCCGAGAAGGTCAGGGCCGAGACATTGCGCTCGGATCGGGTGTCAATGGAAAGCGGGTTACAGGTCACCCTTTCGGTGCTTCAATCCAGTTTCCTGAAATCGCCGGGTTTCCACGTCTTGTCGAACCACGGCTCGAGCGGACCATAAAGACGCATGAAAACAAAGTAGCTCTTTCCAGGAGCGGTCTGCACCCAGTTGGACTCTTTTCCCTCTGGCGCAGAGGGGCCGAAATAGACCGTATATGAGCCATCGTCGTTTGGCGTCACATCCGGATCGGTACTGTCGAGTCCGGCGCTGCGTTGGTCTGTCTCCAGCAGCGACCGAGTTTGTCCATCATAGGCGGTGAATGCCCAGAAATTGTTTACTGGAACAGGCGCCGGAAGGGTGACGGAATAGCTCTCGCCACCATCCAGATAATTGCCGTCCGAGTCCCGCACAGCCATAGGGTAGACCGAACCTGTGCCAACCTGTGGCGTCGACATGGCGGGCGTAACCCCGGTTGCGTTGTAAAACCAAAGAACCCGCTTGTCGGAATTCAGGGCTCCATCCTCAATGAAGTCGTACGGTCCGGCAAAGGAAGCGTACCATTGCCGGTCGGGATAATAGTAGACGCTACGGTCGCGGTTCGCGAAGGAGATAGAGCGAGCCGCGGCGTTGCCGATCGCCACGCCCTCCTTCAACAGGCTGCGCATGCGTTCATCCGGTTCGAACGCCTTGCCCTTCTGAATTCCAATCGAAGCAAAAAGGCCAAGGGAAACCGGGTCGTAGGCCTCGGTGGGTTCGTATTGGATGACTGCGTTGATTTCCTCGAAGAAGGTGAAATCATTTGAGTGGATAGTATTGAATTTTTTGCCAGTAAGATCGACGAAACGCTGTTCGGGTGGGCTGCCGGAGCGTGTAAACGGATAGCAACTGAAACTCTCCTTGATCCCGTTGGTCGCTGCCGCTGTGTCGCCATCCTTGACGAAGGCTCGGAAGAACCCGCCGTTGCGATAGGTTTTTGTTCGAATTTGAAATGCGTCCTCCGGAAGGGGGCCTTTGTAGCGTTCATGCGCAAACACATACCGGCCACCTTTGCCCTCATCGGGACCTACGGGGCCAAAATCCGTCACGTATCGGAAGAAGGCATCTTGAACGGGGCCCAGTACGCCCGGCGGCACGTCGACAACGACCGGTCCGTCCTTCACGTTGATTTCCATCATCGCGTAGACGTTGGTTGTGTTCGGGGTGAGAAACAAGGCTCGCGCGTCCAGCAGGTCCTCAAAGATCCCCAGATCGCATGGCTGCATTCCGACACTCTTGAACCCCTCCAGAACGGCATAAAGCGAGGCCGTTGGAACGCCCGCGATAAAGGCTTCCGTAGCCCGCGCCACATCGAGAAAATCATAGGACTTGCGGACGGTTTCCGGACTTGGCAGGCCATTGAAGAAGTCGAGTTTTCCCAAGGTCTCCGTCTCCACCACGTCGGGTGTCTGGATGGATTTTGGGACGTCTGCCTTGAATTCCTGAGCCGTTACGTCTCCGCTGGCCGACGCAACAAGCGCCGAGAGAAGCATTCCTCGCGTCAAGAAACTGTTCATTTGCTTCTCCTCGTACACTCGGAATCGACGTCCATCGAGGGTATTCCACCTCGAGGTAGACCATCATTCAATTTGTTTCCGGGCCTTTTGCAATTTGCCGAAATATCGACAAGGTGCATTCGGTTCATGGCGCCAGCTGCATCGGCGGGAGTTTGTATTCTCCGTTTATCATCACCTCGTCCGGCCCGTAGCAGCGCAGCGTGACAAAGAAGGGTCCATCAGGTGCCGGTAGCCAGTTGGCTGCCTCGTTACCCTCAGGCTTCTCATGCTGGACATAAACCGTGAGCGACCCATCATCTCCGAACTGCACGCCTTCGGTTCTGTTGCCGACCGAATAGCGGTCGATGGGGTTGGCGACGAGGTAACGCCCTGGCAAGTCGAACAGCGTCACCGACCAAAAGAACTTGACGTTCGGAAGGTCTTCCTTGTCGAAATGAATGACGTATTTATTCTTGCCGTCGAGGGGCATGCCATCGGCGTCCATCGACCACTGGCTGTAGAATGCCTCCTCGACGGAATTGGCATAGATCCCGGCATATGCTCCCGCGGCCCGATAGAGGTAATTGTTCTGCAACTGTTCCCGCGAGCCATAGACTTCGCCGGAATTGGTTAGCGTTGGCATGACTTTTTCGATCTCTTTCAATCCGTCTTGAACGCCGTCCTCCAACGCTTGTTGAACCTCTCGCGGCAGAGTTTTGAGGTCAAACGGCTGGCCGGCTTTCACGCCGATTTTTTCGAACCTCGCCAGCAGGTCCGTTTCGGAAGGGTGGGGGCTTGTGAACTGGAGCAGGAAATTCAGATAGGCGATGAAGTCGGCTGACAGGGCTCGGCTCTCGTTCCATGCCGGCCACTGGAGATCCGGTGCCGGCACAGGCGGTCTTTGCCCGGCAAATTCGCTCAGTGGCTGCAACACATAACTGTGCTGGACGCCCAGCATCTTTTCGACGTCCGCCTTCCCCTTCAGTTCCGTGCGGGTGAGGGTACCCACGAATTCGCTTTCGCTGCGAAATACCTGTTTGATAGCGGTCGGTACCGGGCCATCCCAATCCGGTCCCGCAAAGAGGTAGCTCCCCGCTTCAAATCCGGTCGCGCGCGCGCCGGTGTAGGCGAAGTTATGGGTGAAAAGGTCGAACCATTGCTGGGTGTAGTAGCGGTCTTCGGAAACCTTTGGCAGGCTCAAGACCCACGGTTCCGCCCTCAAATCGAGCCATGCCCAGGAATAGGGCGTGTCGTTGTTGGGGGCGTTGATATCCTTGTCATCCGGAGTGTTCAGCCGTGTGTAGTGGCGATATCTTCCAAAACCTCCGATAAACCCCGGATCTAGCGGATCCTGGGTCTGCGACACCATGGTCTTGTAGCCGTAGAGCATTGGGTAGGCGTAGATGAACGCCTCCTTGGCAATCTCTCGGACCTCGCCGGGGGACGCGGTAATTGACTGAGCCTGAAGGGGATGTACTGGCGATCCGATCAATACGATCGTGACAGCCGCGAGAAATCGCACGAGGGTTGGACGCTTCCGAACTTGGATGTGCATTTCGCTCTCCCGAGAGTGAACTCGTTCGTTTCGATGCTTGCGTCAGGCTCCAATTACCTGTCGCAGTAAGGATCCATCCTCAACAAACCAAAATTGTTCTTTGTCATCGTACAACCTAAAATTAAGGGGCACAACGATTGCTTCGACCTTGGTCAAAAGGCGAAGCGGTTATTCGGCATCCACCGAAAAACACAAAACCCGCCCGATCGTTTCCGATGGGCGGGTTCTTTCGTTTGGGCGCCGGGAGCCGCGCTGTGGCCGGTGGGAACCGGCCTGGGCGAACTCCCGGCTAAGCTTTGTGTGCGATGGAATTCAGACTTCCGGCCGGTGTCGGCCAGAAGTCTGTTGATCGTCAGCTGCAGCCGCTGGTGGAGCCGCAGGTGTCGCACTTCAGGCAGGTGCCGTTGCGCACCATGGTGAAGTTGCCGCATTCCGAGCAGCTCTCGCCTTCGTAACCCTTCATTCGGGCCTGGGCGATCTGCTGAGCCGCGGTTTTCACCTGTGGGGCAGGGGCCGAGGTCACTTCGACAGCGGCAGCTGCTTCCGAGCCGCGGGCGAAAGCCGTTGCGACGGCGGAGGTCTGGGCGGCGATTGTTGTGCCCAGTTCCACTTTCACCGCTTCGGTGATCTCGCCGGAAGGCTCGTTGCCGGCGACGAGACGGAACCGCTCTGTCTGGCCGCGGACGAGGCCGTGGGAAACCACACCGCCGGAGCTGCCCTTGTCCATGGTCTTGACCGCGCCAGCGCTGACCGGACCACTGAAGGCTTCCGGCGGGACGTGGGCAAGGTCGTGACGACCGAGATAGGATACTGCCAGTTCGCGGAACACGTAGTCGAGGATCGACGTGGCGTTCTTGATCGCATCGTTGCCCTGGACCATGCCGGCCGGTTCGAACTTGGTGAAGGTGAACGCGTCGACATATTCCTCGAGCGGCACACCGTATTGCAGACCAAGCGAAACCGAGATCGCGAAGTTGTTGATGAATGCCCGGAGAGCCGAACCTTCCTTGTTCATGTCGAGGAAGATTTCGCCAAGGCGGCCATCGTCATATTCGCCGGTGCGCAGGAAGATGGTGTGACCACCGATCTTTGCCTTCTGGGTATAGCCCTTGCGGCGGGTCGGCAGTTTTTCCTGTTCGCGGACAACGCGTTCGACGATCCGCTCGACGATGCGTTCGGCAACCACTTCGGCCTTTGCAGCCATCGGCTTGGCGGCCAGAGCCTCGAGGGCCTCGTCCTCGTCTTCGTCCTCATCGGCCAGTAGCTGGGCGTTGAGCGGCTGGGACAGTTTGGAACCGTCGCGGTAAAGGGCATTCGCCTTGAGCGCGAGTTTCCAGGACAGCATGTAGGCTTCCTTGCAGTCCTCCACCGTCGCATCGTTCGGCATGTTGATCGTCTTGGAGATCGCGCCGGAGATGAACGGCTGGGCCGCTGCCATCATGCGGATGTGGCTTTCCACCGACAGGAAGCGTTTGCCGATACGGCCGCACGGGTTGGCGCAGTCGAAGACCGGATAATGCTCTTCCTTCAGGAACGGTGCCCCTTCCAGGGTCATCGCACCACACACGTGGGTGTTGGCGGCTTCGATGTCAGCCTTGGAGTAGCCGAGGAAGGTCAGGAGATCGAATTCCGGATCTTCCAGCTGCTCGTCGGTAACGCCGAGTGCCTTCATCTGCTCGTCGCCGAGGGTCCAGCGGTTGAAGACGAACTTGATGTCAAAGGCCGACTTCATGCCGTCTTTCAGCTTGGTCAGGCTCTCGTCGGTGAAGCCCTTGGTCTTCAGCGCGGACGGGTTGACGCCCGGTGCCTGATCGATGGAACCATGGCCAACGGCGTAGGCTTCGATCTCGCCAATCTCGCTTTCGGTGTAACCGAGCTTGCGCAGGGCTTCGGGAACAGCGCGGTTGATGATCTTGAAGTAGCCGCCGCCGGCCAGCTTCTTGAACTTCACCAGCGCAAAGTCAGGCTCGATACCGGTGGTGTCGCAGTCCATGACCAGACCGATGGTGCCGGTCGGGGCAATAACGGTGGACTGGGCGTTGCGGTAGCCGTTCTTCTCGCCAAGCTCAAGGGCACGATCCCAGGCCTTCTTGGCCCGCTCGACGATCACCTGATCCGGGCAGGAGACGTGGTCAAGAGCAACCGGAGCCGTGTTGAGGCCTTCGTAGCCGTCCGCTTCGCCGTAGGCGGCGCGGCGGTGGTTGCGCATGACACGCAGCATGTGGCTTGCGTTTTTCTTGTAGCCCGGGAAGGCGCCGAGTTCGCCAGCCATTTCAGCGGAAGTGGCATAGGCAACACCGGTCATGACCGCGGTGAGGGCGCCGCAAAGTGCACGGCCTTCGTCGCTGTCGTACGGGATGCCGGAGGTCATCAGCAGGCCGCCGATGTTGGCATAGCCGAGACCGAGGGTGCGGAACTTGTAGGACAGTTCTGCAATTTCCTTGGACGGGAACTGAGCCATCAGCACCGAGACTTCCAGAACGATGGTCCACAGGCGGACGGCATGTTCGTAGTTGTCGATGTCGAAGGACCGGTCTTCCCGGCGGAACTGCATCAGGTTCAGGGACGCCAGGTTACAGGCCGTGTCGTCCAGGAACATGTATTCCGAGCATGGGTTGGATGCACGGATTTCGCCATCGGCAAGGCAGGTGTGCCAGTCGTTGATCGTGGTGTGGTACTGCAGGCCCGGATCAGCGGAAGCCCAGGCGGCATAGCCGATCTGTTCCCAAAGTTCCTTGGCCTTGACGGTCTTCAGAACGTCGCCGGAGCGGCGGGCGGTCAGGTCCCAGGTGCTGTCGTCAACAACGGCGTTCAGGAAGCCGTCGGTCACACGCACCGAGTTGTTGGAGTTCTGTCCGGCAACCGTCAGATAGGCTTCGGAATCCCAGTCCGTGTTGAACGTCGGGAATTCGATCTTGGTGAAGCCCTGCTTTGCAAACTGGATGACGCGCTGGATGTAGTTTTCCGGCACCATCATCTTCTTGGCAGCACGGATTTCACGCTTCAGGGCCGGGTTCTTGGCCGGGTCGAAGCAGTCGCCATTGTCCGCCTCGCAGTTGACGCAGGCGCGCATGATTGCGCCGAGGTGCTTCTGGCAGATCTTGGAGCCGGTGACGAGCGCGGCCACCTTCTGCTCTTCCTTGACCTTCCAGTTGATGTATTCCTCGATATCCGGATGGTCGACATCGACAACCACCATCTTGGCCGCGCGGCGGGTGGTGCCGCCGGACTTGATCGCGCCGGCTGCCCGGTCGCCGATCTTCAGGAAGCTCATCAGGCCGGAGGACTTTCCACCACCGGACAGGCGCTCGCCTTCTGCACGCACGTGGGAGAAGTTGGAGCCGGTGCCGGAGCCGTATTTGAACAGGCGGGCTTCACGGACCCAAAGGTCCATGATGCCGCCTTCGTTCACCAGGTCGTCGCCGACGGACTGGATGAAGCAGGCATGCGGCTGCGGATGCTCATAGGCGCTCTTGGACTTGACGAGCTTGCCGGTCTGGAAGTCGACATAGAAGTGACCCTGGCCCGGGCCGTCGATGCCGTAGGCCCAATGCAGGCCGGTGTTGAACCACTGCGGAGAGTTCGGCGCCACCTTCTGGGTCGCCAGCATGTAACGCAGTTCGTCGTAGAAAGCCTGGGCGTCGGATTCCTTGTCGAAATAGCCGCCCTTCCAGCCCCAGTAGGTCCAGGTGCCGGCTAGACGATCAAAGACCTGGCGGCCGTCAATTTCAGAGCCGTAGCGCTCGTCCTCTGGCAGGTCTGCCAGTGCGGCCTCATCGGCCTCATGGCGCCACAGCCAGGACGGAACGGTGTTTTCTTCTACGGCCTTCAGCTTGGCGGGCACTCC
Source organism: Roseibium sp. RP-7 (assembly GCF_053005225.1). Lineage (NCBI taxonomy): Bacteria > Pseudomonadati > Pseudomonadota > Alphaproteobacteria > Hyphomicrobiales > Stappiaceae > Roseibium > Roseibium sp. RP-7. The sequence goes on along the minus strand of NZ_JBRKQA010000001.1, from coordinate 3,022,589 downwards.
GGCCTTGCGGAAATACTTCTGAGCCAGAATGTCGGACGCGACCTGTGAAAACTGGGTCGGGACCTGAATGTTCTCCAGACGGAACACGATGGACCCATCAGGATTCCGGATTTCGCTGGTAGCGTTCCGGAATTCTACGCTGGCGTAAGGCGATTGACCTTCCTTGGTGTAGCGCCGCTCGATCCGCATCTTCTCAAGTCCCCTTTTAGATTACAGCCGGTTCCCCCGAACCGGGCTTGACCGCATTGCATCCGAACTGGCGTGGCCGCCTGCCTCTGTTCTCGAATGCCGCCCTGCAAGTTACAGGCTTCGAGCCTGTATGTAGCGTATCTTGTGTTTCTATCCACTATATATAGTGGTCATCAACAGGTTTGTCACGACATGCGCCTTGAAGTCGGCACAACAAAACCCGTCTCCCGGCTTTGGGGTCAAAGACCTGGAGCGGTACTCTTGGATACTGATGGTTTTGGATGACCGGAGCGCCCGGATAGGCACCCGACTACGCACATCGCAATGATGAGAAACTAATGTAAACGAATTCTTAAGGTCAAGGACCGAGTGACAACAGCTAGTGCCTGGATTGTGGGCAAACGCAAAATCTTGTGTGGTCGTGTGGATAATGGGGAACGGAGCGGGGACAGCGTTTTAGCAAGGGATTTAGCGCTTGCTTTCCCGGCGAAGGAGTGCCCGCCAGGAAGGCACAAGACCCTGTGGATGACGATAGACCGCATTTTATGAAAATTTGAAGAAAATGGCGGTGATCGATTTCAACCGGGTTTAAGCCGGGTCTGGTTTCATGATGGCGGGATAGGGAAAAAGGTCCGCAATTCATGAAACATCACGCCGCATTCGGACTAGCGATGGAGGACATCGATGCTGTCGTCGTCGAGGACAGCAAGCCGATGCAGACGATTCTCCGGTCGATATTGCTCAGCTTCAAGGTTGCGCGCGTGCGGGTGTTCGATTCGGTCGACGAAGCGCTCGAGGCAAGTCTCGCTGAACCACCCAACGTGATTCTCACCGACTGGCGCATGGCGCCGACATCCGGCTACCAGTTCCTGCGTCTGGTGCGGCATCGCCACATGGAGCCGCTTTGTTATGTGCCGATTCTCTTCATTACGGCACATGGCACGCGGCCACTGGTCGACAAGGCCTTGCGGGCAGGTGCGCACCATGTGCTGGTCAAGCCGGTTTCGCCGTCGACGCTTTTCAAGCGCCTCAAGTGGCTTCTTGCAGACGACCGGCCGATGATCCTGGAGAACTCCGGCTTCTACAATATCTATGGCATTCAAAAGGCCATGGATGAACAGGCGGAAAAGATGCAGTCGCTTGCCGGGGCCCGGCTGCACCACCGCGTTGCCACGCAAAAGCGTGCGGAAGTGGAAGGAGCCGTTGAGGCGGCATTCGACACCAAGGAAGAAGAGCCGGAAAAGGTCTTTGCCGGTGTGAAGAAGGAAGCGCCTCCCAAACAGCATTCCGCCGCTGCCAAACATATCCGCAATGCCGGCTTTGCGCCCTTCAAGGGGTTGAAACTTCACTGAAGCAGTCTGTTTGTGACCACCTGGGTGCGGTGTGCACCGGGCGTGACTGCGGCAATCGGCCCGCAGGCGCAAAATCCCGTTCTTTTCTGGCTGCCAAGTCTGGACAGATGCGGCCGTTGTCGCCATAGTCCGCGAAATTCCGTCCTGTCATGTTGGTGGGGCAACGGATGTTTCCGACTTGCAATCAAGGGACCTTCAAAGGGCCATGAAAACTCTGCTGCTAGAATTGTTCACCTGGTGGAACAGCCAGACAATGGGCACCCGCTTCTTCACGTGGCGCAAGGGTGAGTTTGTCGGTGAGGATGAGTTCGGTAACAAGTACTACAAGGAACGCGCGGGCAAGAAGCGCTGGGTGATCTATAACGGTCTTGCTGAAGCCTCTGCCATTCCTGCGGGCTGGCACGGCTGGATGCATCACCGCGTTGACACGCCGCCGTCCGAAGAAACCTATCACGCCAAACATTGGCAGCAGGGTCACAAGGCCAATCCGACGGGCACTCCGGCCGCTTACCGGCCGCACGGTTCTATCCTGACCCCGGAAAAACGCCCGGATGTGACTGGCGATTATGAAGCCTGGACCCCGGGCAGCTGATAACCGAAATCTTCAGACACAAAGACTGGCTAAGCCCCGCAACTGCGGGGCTTTTTTTGTTTCGGGCCAATCGGACGTTCAGCAACCTGAATGTTGTCTGAAGAAGTGACCTCAGATTATCCGCGCTCCAGGTGAGAAAATCAAAGGGGTATATGTAAATACATTTTACAAGTCATAGTATATAATTTCAATTGTTTTTGTATCGAAAATATTTATTTGTGATTTGAGGCACATTACGCAAGGTAAAATAAGTTACAAGGGGAAGGATGTTAGTATTAGCTGAGGAGCAGACAAATGGACCAGGAATGGATGAAGCTCCAGGAGTTGAGCAGCCGTCTTAACAATGTCTGCAAACCGGCCTGGGAAAATATTCTGATCAAGACAGGCAGCAGTTATGTAAACGCGGATGTGGCTGTACGAAAGCTTTTGCCGAAAGGCTACGATACAGAGCCAGGCTGGGCCTGGACGGCGTTGAAGGCCACCATGAAAGGTCCCCTGGCTGCCGTGATCACCAATCCGGTGGCAGCAGGAATAGCGACTTTCTACATCATAGATGCCGTCAAGGGTGAAAAAGAACCGCTTCCGTCACCACCGCAGTTTGATACCGATCCGCAGAAATATCTTCAGTACATCAAGTTTCACTACAATCTGGTCTACATCAGCTCCACTCAGAAGATACTGAAAATGCAGGAAGCTGCGCGCACGGGCGGTTCGGTGAACATCGCACAGCTTCGCCGCTCGCTGGAGCGGTCTCCATTCGCGCATGTGCCGCGAGGCTACAAATCGTTCAAGCACGACAAACTGGAAGAAAACATCGAAGCCGGTTTGTGGGCGATATGGCTGACCAACCTGAGCAGCGATCACAAACTGGAACAGGTTTCCCGCGCGATGGGGGAGGATGACCGACATAATGCCAGCGGCGTGACTCGAAAGTCCGACGGGAAATACCGTCACCACCTGTGGCAGAGACTGAAGGACCTTGGAGCGTTCGACCGGGCCTATTCGGGCGGCGTGAAGAAGCGTGACAATGCCAAATCCACCGATGGTTTCATGGGTAGTGGCACGCCATCTTACGAATATGAATTCTGGCTCAAGATAGCTCGGGATTTCTGGGCAAAAAATCAGTCACCGACGGAATTGTTTTATATCGCCCTGGAGGAACCGGCAGCCGAACTGGCTTTCCGGAACGCCATGAGGACGTTTGAATCGCAAGATTTTACGCACAGAATGAGCGCTTTCCTTTCGCCGTCCTGGTCGAAAATTCGCGATATAGTCGGCACCGGCAAAGGCGGAGAGAACTGAGCACGTTGCGCTGATTTATGAAGCCGGAGAAGGTTCTTTCGCCCATTGACAGAGAGAGACTGGCTGGCGACGACACGTCTGAAAGCCACGGCATTGCTGGAGCCGTTCCGGTCTGTTGTTGGCCTGGCTGTTCCTGCTTTGGTGGTGACGAACTAGGCTCGCAAGCAAGAAGACCTAGCGCTCTTACCAACTATCGAGCACCGCCAAAACCTCCTCACCACTGGCTTGAGGTGACAGGGCGTAGAAATCGGTTTCCAGCTTCAGGGCTTCGCTGAGCAGCTCGTTATAGGCAGCTTGAGGAACTTCCTCGGTGCCGAACTTGCTGAGGTGCTCGGTTACGAACTGAGTATCGAGCAGGGAATAGCCGCCGACGATCAGCCGGGCAACCAGATGCGCAAGGCACACCTTGGAAGCGTCGGTGCGGAAGGTGAACATGCTCTCGCCGAAAAAGGCGCCGTTCAGGCTGACACCGTAAAGCCCCCCGACAAGTTCGCCATCCTGCCATGCTTCAATGGTGTGGCAATAGCCCATGTCGAAAAGCTCGCCGTAGAGGCGCCTGATCTCCCGGTTGATCCAGGTTTTCTGGCGTCCGGGCATGGGCTCGGCACAGCCATCGATAACGCCCTGAAAATCCGTGCTGACCCGCACCTCGAACACGTCGTTGCGAATCGTCCGGCGCAGGCGGCGAGGCAGGTGAAAGTTGTTGAGGGGAAGGATGCCGCGACGCTCTGGCTCCAGCCAGAAGAGGCCGGGGTCGTCGGCAGATTCTGCCATCGGAAACAGGCCGCAGGCATAAGCTTTCAACAGCACCTGCGGTGTGATTTCCATGATGATGTCGTCTTTGTAACCAGCCATGAGGCCTCACTTACCAGACGGGATGGGCAGATCAGCAGGTGTCGACTTGAGCACCCAAAATCTGATCGGCCGGAGTGCCGGAGCACCTCATGCGCATCCCTTGGAACACGCGATGCTCCCGGCACTCGTCCCAGGATCCGGTCAGCTGGACTTCTTCGCCAGATATTGTTCCAGCCAGTGGATGTCGTACTGACCGTTCGCTATGTCCTGATTTTCCACCAGATCGCGGAAAAGCGGAATAGTCGACTTGATTTCGTCAACCACAAATTCGTCCAGGCAACGACGCAGACGCATCATGCATTCCACGCGGTTACGGCCATGAACGATCAGCTTGCCGATCAGACTGTCATAATAAGGCGGGATCTTGTAGCCCTGATAGACACCGCTGTCGACGCGAACACCCAGACCGCCCGGCGGGTGGTAGTAGGTGATTGTGCCCGGTGACGGCGTGAAGTTGACCGGATCTTCCGCGTTGATGCGGCATTCGATGGCGTGGCCTTCGAACGTGATGTCGTCCTGGGTCATATCCAGCGATCCACCTGCGGCGATGCGGATCTGCTCGTTGACGAGGTCGATGCCGGTGATCATCTCCGTAACAGGGTGTTCAACCTGGAGACGGGTGTTCATTTCAATGAAATAGAACTCGCCGTTCTCATAGAGGAATTCCACCGTGCCGACGCCGCGGTATTTCAGCTTGCGCATGGCAGCAGCGACGATCTCGCCGATTTCCTTGCGCTGGCTGGCATTGAGGCTCGGGGAGGGAGCTTCTTCGAGCACCTTCTGGTGGCGGCGCTGCAGCGAACAGTCGCGTTCACCGAGGTGAACCGCATTGCCCTTGCCATCACCCAGAACCTGGATCTCGATATGCCGAGGCTTGCCGAGGTATTTTTCCATGTAGAGCGCGTCGTCGCCGAAGGCAGCCTTTGCTTCGGAACGTGCCGTGGACAGGGCAGTATCAAGCTCGGCTTCGGTGCGGGCAACCTTCATGCCGCGGCCACCGCCACCTGCAGCTGCCTTTACCAGAACCGGGTAGCCGATCTCGCGGGCGATCGCGTGGGCGTCGTCACCAGCCGTCACGGCACCGTCGGAGCCAGGAACAACCGGGATGCCGAGGTCCTTGGCCGTCTGCTTGGCCTGGATCTTGTCACCCATGATGCGAATGTGTTCAGCGGTCGGGCCGATGAATTCGATACCGTGTGCTTCAAGGATTTCCGCGAAACGGGCGTTTTCCGACAGGAAGCCGTAACCCGGGTGGACAGCATCCGCTCCGGTGATTTCACAAGCCGCAAGAAGCTGTGGGATGTTCAGGTAGCTGTCGCGCGCGGCAGGTGGGCCAATGCAGACGCTTTCGTCTGCCAGGCGCACATGCATCGCATCCGCATCAGCGGTGGAGTGAACCGCAACGGTGGAGATGCCGAGCTCTTTACAGGCGCGCAGGATGCGCAGGGCGATCTCGCCGCGGTTGGCAATGAGAATCTTGGAGAACATGGCCACAACGGCTCCTTATTCGACGATAATAAGCGGTTCGCCGAATTCCACCGGCTGAGCGTCGTCCACAAGGATCTGCTTTACGGTGCCCGCCTTGGTGGCAGGAATGTGGTTCATGGTTTTCATGGCTTCGATGATCAGGATCGTCTGACCTTCCACCACCTTGTCGCCAACCTGAATGAAGGCCGGTGCGCCCGGTTCGGCTGCGAGATAGGCCGTGCCGACCATTGGCGAGGTTACGGTCGTGCCGGCGTGGGCCGGTTCGGCGGCTGGCGCTGCTGCTGCCGGGGAAGCCGCTGCGGCCGGTGCTGTCGGTGCGGCCATCGGTGCTGCAACGTTTACCGGCGCGCTGATCGTCATCTGACGGGCCACGCGAATGCGCGTGTCACCCTGTTCCAGTTCGATTTCCGAGAGATTTGTCTCATCCAGGAGAACGGCGAGGTCCCGGATCAGGGCCGTGTCGAATTTCTTGTTATCATTACGCATCATGTTTGGCTCTCATACTCGGTCCGCAAGACACGCAGCTGGCCGGCTCGCCGGGCGACCGCTCCATACCGGGATGGGGTCAGACCCGAAATATCCAGCCCTGCAACTCGATCAGGGTCCGTAAGGCCGGGGCCGCAACCACGCTCTTGCTCCGCCGTTGTTGGGCGGACAAAGATCTTCGGCCCGTCTCTTCCTGGAGGCGAGCCACGCTTCTTATAGGGATTCAATTGGAACAGGAAAACCCCCGATTTCTCACTGACATGAGGAATGGGGGTTTCCAACAGGCAAGTGAACGCCGAAACATTGTTTCGGCTCACAGGTTCAGCAAGTGGTCTGGCCGCAATTCTGCAGCGCGTCGAGCTTCTGGCTCAGTTCCTCATAACCGACCGCGCCCATGACCACGTCGTTGCCGACCACATAGGACGGAGTGCCGGTCAAGCCGAGACGGTTGGCCAGGGAGTAGACTTCTTCAATCGTCTGGCCGGCTTCGTCGGTTTTCATGGACGCCAGGAGATCGTCTTCCGAAATGCCGACGGACGTCGCTGCGGCGAGGGCGCTGGCCCGGTTCGCCTGGCCGCGGCTCAGCAGCAGTTTTTCATGGAATTCGCCGTATTTCTCCGGCGCCACAGAGTTGACAGCGACAGCCACCTGGGCAGCTTCGACAGAGCCCTGGCCGAGAACCGGGAATTCCTTCAGGACGACTTTAAGGTCGGGGTTTTCATCGATCAGCTTGACCATGTCGCCATGCGCGCGCTTGCAGTAGCCGCAGTTATAATCGAAGAACTCGACCAGGGTGACAGACCCTTCCGGATTGCCCAGCACCACCTGCCGTGACGAATTGAAAAGAACGTCGGCGCTTTCGTTGAGGGCTTCCACGCGCGCAACTTCTGCAGCTTCCTTTTCACGGCGATCGAGTTCGGTCAGCGCTTCGGCAATCACTTCAGGATGCTCAAGCAGATATTCCCGCACGATTTTTTCAATCTCACCGCGGTTCAGATCCTGAGCGGCAACCGGGCCAGCCAAAAGGGTAAGTGCAAGCGCACAAGCCGACAGGACGCGCAGCAGCATCGGCGGGCAGAGCGACCCGGTCTTCAGGATCTGGATCTTCGGGGAAGTGTCGGTCATTCAAGGCTCCTCAGGTAACCGTCTTTCGTTCGAACGGCACCCATATGTGTCTGAGATATCAGCGGCCGTTGTTAGGCAGATTAGGTGGGTTGTACGCTACAATGTCGTCCGCTTGAAGCCATGCCGGCGTTCCTCTCTTCAAACTTTTTTGAGCACGCGCCGCGTAGCGTTTCGCAGCCTGGAAATCACCACTCACCATCAAGCCTTTCGCAGTTGCCAAATCAGCTTCCGCACGCTCGCCCTGGCGGCCGTGGGCAATGGCCAGCTGACTGTAGGCAACGCCCGAGTTCTGGTCCCGCTGGATCGCCTCTTTCAAGATGCGTTCTGCCTCCGGCAGATTGGACTTGTCATTCGAAGCAACCAGCGCATACCCGAGCCAGGTGAGGAACTGCGGTTCGGTCGGTTTGAACGACAGAGCCTTGCGGAAGGGCGCGACCGCGCCTTTGGGATCGCCACCTTCGATCAGGGCCTGCCCCTTGAGCTCGTAATAATAGGGGTTGTTTGGCTGCGTGCGGATCAGGGCGTCTATCTCCTTGACCGCGCCTTTTCCTCGGCTCTTCATTGCGGCAATGGCGCGTGCGTATTGTGCCTGGGGGCTTTTGTCGCTGCGCGGATAGGCTCGCAACGTGGCGGACGGATGGCTGGTGAAGGCGAACAGCTTGGCACGCACCATGTCGTGCCTGTATTGCAGTACATAGTCTTCCGGCTGGTTGAAGTATTTCGATTTCTGCGCGTCGGTCGCCAGACTGTTGTAGCGGTCCTGCGCCATCGGGTGGCTCTGGGCATAAGGGTCGGCGTACTTGCGGGTGAACATCTGCTGTTCCGACATGCGCTCGAAGGTCTTCAGCAGGCCGCGCGGGCTTTGTCCGGTGGCACTCAGGTATTTGAGTGCAGCCCGGTCGGCTGCCGCTTCTTCGCCGCGCTGATAGGACAGGAACGACCGCTGGCCGACGGATCCCGAGCCCATGATCACAGCGCCACCGCCCGAAGCAACCTCACCGGACCCGGAGGCCGCACCGGCTGCCGCGGCCCCCGCACCGAGAATCATGCCGATGACAGAGATGATCTGGGCATTGGCGGCAGCAGCACGCAGGCGCACGAGATGACGACCGGCGATGTGGCCCGATTCATGGGCAATCACGCCAATTACTTCACCGGGTGTTTCCGATTCCATGATGACACCGATGTTGATGAACATCCTGCGGCTGTCGGGAACGAAAGCGTTGAAGCTCTTGTCGTTGACCAGAATGATTTCCGGCTCTGAATTGGAAATGCCGGCAGCCTTGAAGATCGGCGTCGCATAGTCCTTCAGAAGATGTTCCGTTTCTGCATCGCGCACGAGCGGCAAGCTGCGCCCCTGTGCCATCGCTGGTACCGAAACAAGAGGCAGGGCGAGGGCGCTTGCACAGGCAAGTGCGACCGCTTTACGCGCAAGGCTGCGAGGAAAATCGATTTTCAAAATGGCGGAACCAGGCACAGGTGCAAAACTCCAATCCGGACCGGAACGCTTTCCAGGCTCATCTTTGCTCAGATGTTATCCTGGGACATGGATGTGTGGCGAAGGTATGGAGGTGTGCGATGCGGGTCAAGGAAGCCGGCATGACAAAAAAGTAAGGTGCTGGGCCGTTGTCGTGCCGGACCAGCCCAGAAGTTGCTTCTGGCCGCACGCGTTGCATCGGATGGAAAAATCCGCGATAGGGTGAAGCCAGTTTCTCAGCCGGATTTTCAGGACACATGAACCAGCCTCTTTTTCAGCCGTCTCGCCGCAGTGACGTTGCCCCTTTCATCGCAATGGATGTTCTTGCCGAAGCGGCACGTCTGGAAGCGCAGGGGCGCAAGATCATTCATATGGAAGTCGGGCAGCCATCGGCCCCGGCGCCCAAGGCTGCGTTGGATATGGCGAGAAAAGCTCTGGATCATGGTCGTCTCGGCTACACCGAAGCGCTTGGCATCCGCCCGTTGCGCGAGGCATTGGCTGCGCATTATCGAACGACCTATGGTGTCGACGTGCCTGTCGAGCGGATCATGGCAACCACGGGCTCATCCGCCGGTTTCAATCTCGCCTTCCTTGCCGCGTTTGATCCCGGGGACCGAATTGTCCTGACGGCTCCCGGTTATCCGGCCTATCGCAACATCCTGAAAGCCCTTGGTCTCGTTGCGGTCGAGATCGAAGTCGGGGAGGAAACCCGGTGGAGCCTGACGCCAGCGCATCTGGAAGAGGCTCAAAAAGAAGGTCCTGTGAAAGGCGTCCTGGTTGCCAGTCCGGCCAATCCGACCGGAACGATGATGACGGCCGATGCGCTGGAAGACCTGATCCGCTATTGCGACGAGGCGGGCATATGGTTCATCTCGGATGAGATCTACCATGGGCTTTGCTACGACGGTGAAGAGAAGACCGCGCTGGAAACATCGCAGAATGTCATTATCGTCAATAGTTTCTCGAAATACTATTGCATGACCGGCTGGCGCATTGGCTGGCTGGTGTTGCCGGAGCAACTGGTGCGCCCAACAGAGCGGATTGCCCAGAGCCTCTATATTTCTCCGCCGGAGCTGTCCCAGATCGCTGCGGGAGCAGCACTCAACTCGGTGCAGGAACTGGAAGCGGTCAAGGCAGGGTATGCTGCCAACCGCGCCTTGCTTCTCGACGGGTTGCCGAAAATCGGTCTCGACAAGCTGTTGCCGGTAGATGGGGCCTTTTACATCTATGCAGATATACGCCGGTTCAGCTCGGACAGTCTCGATTTCGCCAGGCGTATGCTGCACGAGGCAGGTGTCGCGGCAACGCCCGGTGTCGATTTCGATCCCGTGCACGGTCATGAGTTCTTGCGTTTTTCCTTTGCAGGTGCGCATGACGATATGAAGTTGGCGCTTGAGAAGCTCAGGGGTTTTCTCAAAGCAGTCTGATCATCGATCGCATCGGACAACAAAAAAGGCGGCACACTGGCCGCCTTTTCCATTTCAAAACTGGTTGATGTCACCGGTTCAGAAGAACGACCGGCCACGCTGCCACCAGCCGCCGCGTTTCGGCTTGTCTTCCTTGTCGTCGTCTCCAGATGTTTCGCTGGTTACGACAGGCTCGGCCGGCGCCTTGCGCACAGGTGCTTCTTCTTCGGCATCGGCATCAGCTTCGCTGGCAATCGGCTGTTCGGAAGTCGGCGTTTCGACCACGATGGTGTCAGCTTCAGCCATCACCGGTGTCTCATCTGCCGCATCGGCCTCTACAGGAACGGCGGCACCGTCCTGCTGCGCAGTTTCTTCCGCAGGGCTTTCGCCGCTAGCGTCCGAAACCGTGTCGCCATCGACGGCCTTTGCCTCATCGGCCTGGGCACCATCCTGTGATGCGGCACCCGCAGCTTCTGTTTCCTGACCGCTTTCGGCGACGGCTACGGCTTCAGAACCGGTCTGATCGTCCTGCTGTTCTTGAGAGGAAGCGGCTTCCCGAGTTTCGTCATTGGTCTCGCCGTCGTTTTCTGCGCCACCTTCGGCCTGCATATCATCACCGTTGCGACGGCCGCGGCGACCACCACGGCGTCCACGGCGGCGCTTGCGACGCGGTTCATCGTCACCGTCCTCATCACCACCGGAACGGGCTTCCTGCGGCTGCTCGTCATCACCGTCGGCATCGTCTGCCTCGGCGTTGACCTGACGCGATTCGCCATCGTCCTGCTGGTTATCGGAACCACCCCTCCGGCGCTTGCGCCGGCGGCGCCGGCGGCGGCCGTCATTGTCGTCTTCCTGAGCGAATTCCTCGATGTCCGGCTGTTCGGTGTCTTCGTCGATGATCTCGATCGTATCCGGCTGGACAATCGCAGGAACCGGCATCGGCACACGGTCGCGATCGACCGGTGTACCGCGCTCCAGAACGTAGAGCTGGCCATTGACCATGTCGTCCGCATGCACTTCGACATCGATGGCGAAGCGGGTTTCCAGATCGACCAGGTTCGAACGTTTCTGGTTGAGGATATAGAGCGCTACCTGCGTCGTGGTGCGAATGATCAGGTTGTGGGACGCGCCTTTCAGAAGGTTGTCCTCTACCGAACGCAGCACGTGCAGGGCAACGGATTCCACAGACCGGATCATGCCGGTGCCCTGGCAATGCGGGCAAGGCGTGGTCGAGCTTTCCAGAACGCCGGTGCGGATGCGCTGACGCGACATTTCCAGCAGGCCGAAGTGCGAGATCCGGCCAACCTGAATGCGGGCGCGGTCGTTCTTCAGACAATCCTTCAGCTTGCGCTCGACCGACCGATTGTTCTTCGACTCTTCCATGTCGATGAAGTCGATGACGATCAGGCCGGCAAGATCGCGCAGGCGTAGCTGTCGGGTCACTTCTTCCGCCGCTTCCAGGTTCGTCTGGAGCGCGGTGTCCTCGATATTGTGTTCGCGGGTTGACTTGCCGGAGTTCACGTCGATCGAGACCAGGGCTTCGGTCTGGTTGATGACGATATAACCACCGGACTTCAGCGTTACCTGCGGCGAGAACATTGCATCGAGCTGCGGTTCGACACCGTAGCGGATAAATAGCGGCGAGGGGTCGCGGTAGGGCTGGACGTTCTTCGCATGGCTCGGCATGAGCATGCGCATGAAGTCCTTGGCCTCGCGGTAGCCTTCTTCGCCCGCAACAAGGACCTCGTTGATGTCCTTGTTGTAGAGGTCGCGGATCGATCGCTTGACCAGACTGCCTTCCTCATAGACGAGGCTTGGAGCACTGGATTTCAAGGTCAGCTCGCGAACGTTTTCCCAAAGCCGCATCAGGTATTCGAAGTCGCGCTTGATCTCGGCCTTCGTCCGGCTTGCACCGGCGGTGCGCAGGATCACGCCCATGCCTTCCGGCACATCCAGTTCGGAGGCGATCTTCTTCAGGCGCTTGCGGTCAGTCGGCTGGGTAATTTTGCGCGAAATGCCGCCGCCACGAGCGGTGTTCGGCATCAGCACGGAATAGCGGCCTGCGAGCGACAGGTAGGTCGTCAGTGCGGCGCCCTTGTTGCCGCGCTCTTCCTTGACCACCTGCACCAGAATGATCTGGCGGCGCTTGATGACTTCCTGAATCTTGTATTGCTTGCGCAGCGGGATAATGCGTTCAGGAACTTCTTCCATCGCATCTTCCGCGCCGACGGATTCGACGGCATCGACATCATTGTCGGCATCATCGTCATCGTCGTTCTGGCGCTGGCGGCGACGGCCGCGCCCGCGGCCACGCGAGCGAACCGGAGCCTCTTCTTCTTCGTCCGCTTCTTCCTCGGAAGAGGATGCTTCGTCTTCTTCTTCGTCGGAGGCGTCTTCGTCTGTGCTACGTGCGGATACGGCTTCGCCATCCGTTTCGTCGGCAGAGGTCTCTTCGGAAACTGCCTCAGTATCTTCTGTGGCTTTTACGGCCTCTTCGTCGCCTTCTGCGGTGTCTTCGGAGGCATCCGCCTCAACCTTGTCGCTGGCAACGGTTTCAGCAGCCTCGTTTCGTGCTGCACGGGAGCGGCGGCGGCGCTTTGGTTTTTCTTCACCGTCCGAATCATCACGCTGTCTGTCGGCTGCTTCCGCAGCCAGAAGTGCTTCCCGGTCGGCAACAGGGATCTGGTAGTAGTCAGGGTGAATTTCGCTGAAAGCGAGGAACCCGTGGCGATTTCCGCCATATTCGACGAATGCGGCCTGCAGGGACGGTTCGACCCGGGTTACCTTGGCAAGATATATGTTTCCGCGCAGTTGCTTCCGATTAGCTGCTTCAAAGTCGAATTCTTCAACCCGATTGCCACGCACGACGACGACCCGGGTCTCTTCCGGGTGGCCCGCGTCGATCAGCATTTTGTTTGCCATTATTGAACTTCTCCACGGCAGCACTCATGGGCGCATGTGCGAAACGCGCATCGCGCAGCAGGAGGATGTCTGCCGTATTTGTTTTGCTAAGATGAGAAAGAGCGTCTGCGCCCGGCGCGGTCGTATGATCAACGCAGGCAGCCGCTGAAGCGGTACCTTGCTGTATGTTGATCACCATGTGCATCGCGCGGGTCCTTCAGGCAACGCAGGCCCTTTAGTTAAGTCGTTGTACCTTCTGCCGGTATGCAGCCTGGCTTCGCCAATGGGCCTGCATCCGGTTCCGGAATGGGTCCGCTCCTAACGGCCGCCGAAAACCTCGCCGGGGAAACTGCCGTTTTGTAAGGGCAACACGTCGCGAGGCGGGGCGGTCTCAAAGAGGTGCCGATACCAGATCCACTGTCTTCCAGGGCTTGTCTTTAAGCGGCAGAACGGCCTCTGTTCTGTCGTTAGAAGGCCTGGGAATGCGATAGCGTTGTGGATAGACACCCATGTCAGCTATCTGGAAAGGTATCGGTTTCAAACCGAAATCCGTAAGGTACTTTTACGTTCCGTCGCAGCGCATTGCAAGCAATGTGAATTGGATATGGCATTTTCCTTGCGTGGCGGATGGCGTATGACAGGGCTGACGGGGGCTCAACACGCGAAGTTTTCGAGCGACATGGCCGAAATAATTGAGTTCAAGGACAGAATGAAACCGCAAGTAGACCAGGGACCGGGCACTGTTTTGAGACTGGCGACGTCTTTCGCAGTGGTTTTGAGCATCTGCGTTGCTGCGATTGCCGGACTGACTTGCGCCGCATCTGCCGAACCGGAAAAGGCCCGGGTAACCGGAGCGCGCGTGGCGGGAGACGAGGCGCGCACGCGATTCGTTCTTGATATGAACCGTCAGGTGACACCGACCATCTCCGGCCTTGCCAATCCGGCCCGGCTGATCATTGACCTTCCTGAAGTGACATTTTCGCTGCCGGCCGATTCTGGCGAGAGCGGGAGAGGGCTTGTCACCGACTGGCGCTTCGGCCTCTTTGCGGTTGGAAGATCCCGTGTGGTGATGGACCTGACGGGACCGGTGAAGGTCGACAAGACATTTTTCCTGCCGGCTGTTGATGACCAGCCTGCGCGGCTTGTTGTGGACCTTGTCAGCGCGACAGCCGACGAATTCGACACCTTTGTCGAGACCTCAAGGCCCAAGCGCGTCGTCGCCGGGAGTGGTTCCGCACCGAAAAGTGACCGGTTGACCGCTCCAAAGAACAGAGACAAGCCACTGATCGTCCTTGATCCGGGGCATGGCGGTATCGACACCGGGGCGACAGGCGTCCACGGAACTCTCGAAAAGGCGATCGTTCTCGACTTCGCTCAGCTGCTCAAGGAAAAGCTGGACGAAAGCGGGCTCTACAACGTTCAACTTACCCGGGATGATGACACATTCATCCCGCTGGGGCGCCGAGTTGAAATCGGTCATGAACTTGAAGCCGATCTCTTCGTCTCCATTCACGCCGATTCTGTCCGGCGCGGGCAGAAATTGGCGCGTGGCGCGACCGTCTACACAATTTCAGACAGGGCGTCGGATCAACTGGCCGAAGATCTGGCCCAATCGGAAAACATGTCGGACGTCATCGCCGGTGTGGATCTGACGGAAGAGCCAACAGAGGTGACAGATATCCTGATCGATCTTGCGCGACGCGAAACGAGGTCGTTTTCGGTCTATTTCGCCCGGTCGCTGGTGGACGAGCTGAAAAGTGCTGTCCGACTGATCAACAATCCGCATCGTTCTGCGGGTTTCCGGGTGTTGAAGGCCCATGATGTGCCCTCGGTGCTGGTCGAGCTCGGCTATCTCTCCAACGAACATGACGAGAAGCTTCTGATTTCCGACGAATGGCGTGAACGCATGGCGAATGCCATGACCGAGGCTGTTCACGGATTTTTCCGGCCGCGGCTTGCGCGGCAACAAGCAGCACCGTCACAGTAAAAATCCTTGCATTGCTTTCAAAATGGCAGGTTAGCACTGGCGATTGCCTCAGCATCGCCATATTGGTGCACGAGGAAGGCAGACAAGTTTGTGCGACTGTCGGCATCGGTGATGCTGAGCAAATGTTTCCGTGTTAAAAAGCTGGAAGCGCTAAGAACGGGGAAAGACGAGCCCGCGGTATGAAATTTTTGGTGAAGTTTTTTGGCTACCTGTTCGGAATCGGCGCGATCTTTGCGCTGCTGATTGCCGCCGGGGTCTGGATGTACCTGCAGGACCTGACGAAGGATCTGCCGGATTATACGGCCCTGAAGAACTATGAGCCACCGGTCATGACGCGTGTGCATGCCGCTGACGGTAGTCTTATGGCCGAATACGCGACTCAAAGGCGCATGTTCCTGCCGATCCAGGCAATCCCGGATCGCGTCAAGCAGGCGTTTGTCGCAGCCGAAGACAAGAATTTCTACACCCACATCGGTGTTGACCCGGAAGGCATTGCCCGTGCGGCGGTGCGTTTCATCCAGAACTATGGGTCCGGCCGTCGTCCGGAAGGTGCTTCGACCATCACGCAGCAGGTCGCAAAGAACTTCCTCTTGTCCGATCTCGTGAGCGAAGAGCGTGAACGCCGTTCCGCCGCGTATGAGCGCAAGGTGAAGGAAGCGGTTCTTTCCCTGCGCATTGAGCAGGCCTACACCAAGGACGAAATTCTCGAGCTTTATCTCAACGAGATCTATTTCGGCTTCGGGGCCTACGGCGTCGCAGCCGCTTCGCTGATCTATTTCGACAAGTCGGTTCACGAACTGTCGCTTGAAGAAATCGCCTATATGGCCGCGCTGCCGAAAGGTCCGAGCAACTATCATCCTTACAGGAAAACAGAGGCCGCCATTGCGCGCCGCAACTACGTGATCGACCGTATGATCGCAGATGGTTACGTAAGCGCCCAGGACGGCGAGGAAGCCAAACAGAAACCGATTGTCGTCAAGCCGCGTGAAACCGGATCTCGCCTGTTTGCTGCCGAGTACTTCACTGAAGAAGTCCGCCGCGAAGTGGCCGACATCTTCGGCGACAAGCGCCTGTACGAGGGCGGGCTTTCGGTGCGGTCGACGCTTGACCCCGAAATGCAGAAACTGGCCCGCAAGTCGTTGATGGACGGCTTGATTGCCTTCGATCATCAGCGTGGCAGCTGGAATGGCCCTGTCGACAAGATCACCCTTGGTGCCGACTGGGGCATCGATCTGGCCAAGGTGGAAGCCCTGAGCGATCTGCCGGAGTGGAAGCTCGCAGTGGTTCTGGAAGCCGGCGGCGAAGAGGCCAAGATTGGCGTTCAGCCGGAACGGCAGGTCAGTGGCCAGCTTTCCGAAGAACGCAAGACCGGCCCGTTGTTCCTGAGCACCATGAAATGGGCCCGGGTCAAGGGCAGGGCACCGAGCGCCGTTTCCGATGTGCTGACGCCTGGCGATGTTGTTTATGTTCAGGAAAGCCCGGTTGCGCCGGGAACCTATGAACTTCGTCAGATCCCGAAGGTGTCGGGCGCTCTGGTGGCGATGGATCCCTATACCGGCCGTGTCCTTGCACTTGTCGGTGGTTTCAGCTTTGCACAGAGCGAATTCAACCGTGCAACGCAGGCCTACCGGCAGCCAGGATCGTCCTTCAAGCCGTTCCTTTACGCTGCCGCTCTCGACAACGGTTACACGCCGTCTTCCGTGATCATGGACGCGCCTCTGGAAATCAGCCAGGGCCCGGGTCTCGGCACGTGGCGCCCGCAGAACTACGGCGGCAAATTCTACGGTCCGTCGACCCTGCGCACAGGTATCGAGCTGTCACGAAACGTCATGACTGTTCGGCTCGCTCAGGACATGGGTATGCCGCTGGTCGCAGAATATGCGAAGCGTTTCGGCATCTACGACAACATGCTTCCGGTTCTGTCCATGTCACTTGGTGCGGGGGAAACCACCGTGCTGCGGCTAACCACCGCTTATGCGACCATCGCAAATGGCGGCAGGAAAGTTCGACCGACCCTGATCGACCGTATTCAGGACCGTTACGGCCGCACCATCTACAAGCATGACAGCCGTATCTGTGACGGCTGTACGCAGGATGTGTGGGAAGGTCAGGACGAACCGACCCTGATCGACGACCGCGAGCAGGTACTCGACCCGATGACTGCCTATCAGATCACATCGATGATGGAAGGCGTGGTTCAGCGCGGTACGGCAACGTCCGTTCGTGCGGTTGGTCGTCCGGTCGCCGGCAAGACCGGTACCACCAACGACGAAAAAGACGCCTGGTTCATGGGCTTTACGCCGGATCTTGCGGTCGGCGTATTTGTGGGCTTCGACAATCCGAAACCGATGGGCCGCGGGGCAACCGGCGGTCAGGTGGCGGCGCCGATCTTCACCGAGTTCGTCAAGACTGCTCTGGCCGACAAGCCGCCGGTGGAATTCCGTGTACCCAAGGGTCTTCAGCTGATCCCGATCAACCGCCGCACCGGTCTTAGAACCGCTGCCGGTGATCCGGGTTCGATCCTGGAAGCCTTCAAGCCGGGTATGGCCCCGCCGGACAGTTACTCCGTCATCGGGTTCCAGGACACCATGGGAGTTCCGACTGCAGTTTCTCCGGAAGCGCAGCAGGCCGTTACGGTCGGCACAGGCGGTCTTTACTGACCCGCCTGGCCTTGCAGGGGCTGGCCGACTGTCAGGTCATCGCAAGATCCTTTTCGACGGTTTACAGCGAAGTCCTGCTTGGGTAATGTCCCGCTCCAATTCTCGGCCCGGTGCCTCTTGCAGGAGACCGGGCCGCTTCACATCAAAAGCGAGGTATCCGATGCGCGCCGAAATGGAAGCGATCGTCGATGAAATCAAGCAGGCCATAAGCCTGCTGAGGAGGCATCTTTGACTGGGATCAGGCCGTCGTCCGACTGGAAGAGCTGAACGCCCTTTCCGAAGATCCGAACCTCTGGAATGAGCCGTCCAAGGCCCAGAAGCTGATGCGCGAGCGTCAACAGCTTGATGACAGCATTGGTGGCATCAAGTCGCTGGAGCAGGACCTTTCCGACAATATCGAACTGATCGAACTCGGCGAGATGGAAGACGACAAGTCCGTCATTACCGATGCCGAGGAAGCGCTTCGTGGTCTCAAGGGCAAGGTCAACCAGTTGCAGCTCAATTCGCTGCTGTCCGGTGAGGCCGATGCGAACGACACGTACCTGGAAATCAACTCCGGTGCCGGCGGCACCGAGAGCCAGGACTGGGCGTCCATGTTGCTTCGCATGTACCGCCGGTGGGCGGAAAAGCGGGGCTTCAAGGTAGAAGTGCTGGAATATCATGACGGTGAAGAAGCGGGCATCAAGTCTGCGACCTTGCTGATCAAGGGCGAGAATGCCTATGGCTGGCTGAAGACCGAATCGGGCGTGCATCGCCTCGTACGGATTTCGCCCTATGACAGCAACGCCCGCCGCCACACCAGCTTTTCCAGTGCCTGGGTCTATCCGGTGATTGACGATTCCATCGAGATCGACATCAACGAGAGTGATTGCCGTATTGATACCTACCGCGCCTCCGGTGCAGGTGGTCAGCACGTCAACACGACCGACTCCGCCGTGCGTATCACGCACCAGCCAACCGGTATCGTGGTGCAGTGTCAGTCCGAGCGCTCACAGCACAAGAACCGGGCAACGGCCTGGTCGATGCTGAAGGCCCGCCTTTATGAAGCGGAGTTGAAGAAGCGCGAAGAAGCGGCCAACGCCGAAGCTGCCTCGAAAACCGACATCGGCTGGGGGCACCAGATCCGCTCCTACGTGCTTCAGCCCTATCAGTTGGTCAAGGACCTGCGCACGGGCGTTGAGAGCACGTCTCCGGGCGATGTTCTCGATGGCGATCTGGATGAATTCATGGAAGCTGCGCTGGCACAGCGCGTCTTTGGTGGAGATCCGGTCGAAGTCGCCGATATCGACTAAAGGCACAGTGGAAAATACAAATGAAAGCGGGGCCATTCGGCCCCGTTTTTTTGTTTCGGCCTTTTTCACCCTTCAAAGGTCGAGTGCCGAGAAGCGATCGCCTGCCGCCAGGAAAGCTGCCGGATTGCCGGGCTTGTCATGCCGGCGGATCTCGTAGTGGAGATGTGGACCTGTGGAGCGACCGGTGGAGCCGACATTGCCGACGAGATCGCCCGCCAGAACGTGGTCACCTTCCGATACCTGGATGCGGCTCATATGAGCATAGCGGGTGACGAAGCCGTTCGCATGACGGATCTCCACCATCTTGCCATATCCACCATTACGTCCCGCGCTGATCACTGTGCCGGGTGCCGTTGCGAATACGCGTGCGCCGTAAGGGGCCTTGAAGTCGATGCCAGTGTGCATGGCCAGCCGGCCCAGGAACGGATCAACCCGAGGACCGTAGGTGCTTGACACGGAGCCGTTCCGGACCGGCCGTTTGATCGGCAGACGCAGTGCGGTAAATTTCACGCGTCGCAGTGTGTCCAGGGCTGTGTTTGCGCGGTCCAGGCGGTCTGGAAAGTTCTCGTCGTTGATCGGCTGGAACGGGCCGCCGAGGGAGGTCTTTTCACGCAGTGTGGCGTTGAGTCCGGGCGTGATAGAACGCGTGATGCGGAGGATGTCCTCAATACGGCCTTCCGTCGCGATGGTGATCGCATCGACGGCCGCCGTACTTTCTTCGTCCATCATGGAGATGTCGGCCTTTACCGCGTCGAGGGCAGCCTGTTTCTCAGAGTTTTTTTTTACGTCGGTATCCGGCGTTGCGGTATCGGTTGCCGGCTGCTGCAGAATAGCCAGTGGATCGAAGGACCTTGTGGAACCGTCGCGCAATCCCAAGGCTTTTACCGGTTCCTCGATCAACTCGCTTTCGCCGCCGATTGCAGACTTGTCGCTACCATCCAGAGAGGCGAGGTTGCGCTCGTCGAGTGAAGGTTTTTCCGGGGGCAGGGGCTTGTCGTTGCTGAGGTAGATGCCGACACTTTCCGCCCTGGCAACAAGGTCGGCCACGATGGCATGGCGCTGATTGAGGTCTTGCTGCCGGCGCAGAACATCCATTACCTGGATCTCGACGGTTTCCCTGTCGACCATCTGGCGGCTCGTCAGATTTGCAATCTCGGTACGCAGGCGGTCGATGTGGTCCTGATACTCCAGCACCAGCTCGGTTCTTTCAGCGCTGGCCTCGGCCATCATGTCACTGCGCAGGGCGTAGTAGCCAATTGTGCCTGCAACCGCCAAGGTTGCCGTCACGCAGCCGATTGCACCGCAAATAAGATGAACTGGCCTTACACTGTACGTGGTCGTCTTCTCGCCCTTTTCCAGAACCGGATGATGTGGCTCTGTCCGGGGGGCTTGATAGGTCCGCGTCGATTCTTGGCGCTGTTGCATTGTCACTCAGTCACTGCCTGCATTCTGCAAAAGATCTGAGCCTGATTAGAATTTGGTAAGGTTAATAATTCGTCTTCACGGTTGTGAAATTTATCCGATGAGAGGCGCAAGAGGCTTGTAAAAACCGGGAGTTAGTCCGGCTTCGGACCGCGCGCGATCGTTGAAGGGAGGTTTTAACGGACCCCTGAAGTGACGGCGCACGTAGGTGTGGAATGCCGACTCAGGCCTGATTCCCTGCCGGTCACACAGAAACCGGAACCACTTTGCGCCAAAGGCGACATGGTTTTTCTCGTCCCGATAGATGATGTCGAGACATTTGGCGGTGTCTTCGTCATCGATTTCGCGGGCTTTTTCGATCATCGGTGGCGTGATGTCGAGGCCTCTTGCCTCGAGTACCAGCGGGATGATGGCAAGGCGAGCAGCAAGGTCGTGTCCGGTGTCCTGCGCTGCCTGCCAGAGACCGTCGTGGGCAGGCAGGTCTCCGTAGGTGGCGTCCAGTTTCGCCAGGCGCTCCTGCAGCATGGCGAAATGCTTGGCTTCCTCAAGCCCGACTCGCACCCAGTCGTCATAGTAGGACCTGGGCAGCCTGACGTGCGCGAAGCGTCCGATCAGATCCCATGTCAGGTCCACTGCGTTGAGCTCGATGTGTGCCAGGGAGTGAATCAGGGCAAGGCGGCCCGCCTTGCCCTTCAAGCTGCGTTTTGGCATGTCTCGCGGTGCAAGCAGAACAGGTTTTTCCGGCCGGCCCGGCCGATCCGGCATCGCACCATCTCTCGAGGGAGATCCGAGAGCGAGTTCACGCTGAAACCAGGCCCTGGAAACAGCATAGGCAAGCCGCACTTTTTCGGCTGTATCGGAAGCGCACACGATCGCTCGCGCTCCGGCAACCAGAGTGTGCGGCAAGTTGTCCCTTCCGGTCACCATCTTGGCGCTGCCGGTTGCTGTTTCCAGTGGGGAACTCACAGGGCCCGCGCAGCCTCAAGAACGGCATCCGCGTGCCCTGGAACTTTCACCTTGCGCCAGATCTCGGCGATCTTGCCGTCTGCACCGACGAGAAAGGTGGTGCGTTCCACACCCATGTATTTCTTGCCGTACATGGATTTTTCGACCCAGACCCCGTAGGCCTCCGCGACTTCCTTTTCCGTGTCCGCCCCCAGTCTGATCGCCAGATTGTGCTTGGCGATGAACTTGTCGTGTTTGGCGGCTGTGTCAGGCGAGAGCCCGATAATGGTCACGCCAAGTTTGGCAAATGCATCGGACTGTTCAGTGAAGGCAATAGCCTCCTTTGTGCAGCCCGGCGTGTCATCCTTGGGATAAAAATACACTACGACGGGTTTTCCTTTGAGGGCGCTCAGCGACACCTTGTTGCCGCCATCCCCTTCTAGTTCGAAATCCGGTGCGACATCCCCGACGGCCAATTCGCTCATCATGCCTTCCTTCTGTCAAAGTTTGTGCGTTAATGCCGGTTTCCGGCTGCGTCTACAATGGCTGCGGTCGCTTTTAGCAAAGCTTTCGCAGTATCATCAATCGCTCAGCGACTCGTCCGGAGCTGCAGTGAGGTAACCCGGCGCTTTGCTCCGAACCCGAACCCAAGCGCCTGTCTTACGCATGCAGGCGAAAGATTGGATTGACGTATTTGCCTAAAACCGGCGGATCTCAGGACACGGCCAAAGTGACGCCGAAAAAACGCAAGCGCTTGCGCTACGTCGTCGCCGCCGTTCTGGTTGGTCTTGTTGCCGGCATCGCCATTCTGTTTGCAACCGGGCCGGTGCACATTCCGCTTCTAGGCAGCCTGCTGGCCTATCAAGGCACCCGAGGGCAGGTTGAACTTTCCATCGGCAGCGCCAGTGTCGATTTTACTGCGCCGGACGGCATCAATATCCTGATTTCGGATGCCAAGGCGGAGATCGCCGGTGGGTCACCTGTAAGCATCAGTCTTCCTGAACTGACTGCGCCGCTGAACCGGGATGCACTGCTCTCCGGCAAGCTTCATTTTTCGTCTCTAATCCTGACAAGGCCCCATGTGCGGATTGTCCTGGCTGGCGGGCCGGCGAAGTTTCCGGAAATGGGGCCGCTCATGGAAGCCGTCGACAGGGTCAGCGATGTAGTGGACGACCAGTTTGCCCGCCGAGGCCTCAGCTTCGTCAAGATCCGTGACGCTTCTTTCGAGTTGGCCGGTTCCATCCCCAGACGATACCGAGGCATTGACGCGGATATCCTGCGTGACGACAACCGTTCGATACGGGCGTTCGCGCGAGTTGCCGGCAATATCTCCACCTGGAGACTGGAGCTTGCGCGCAACGCCCCGCCGGGTGCGAATGCCAAGAGCATCGGGGTCGTGGTCAACGGAATCACCCTTGCCGAACTGCTGGGGCCAAACGCGAAATCGGTGCAGGGCAAGGGGCTGGGACTCCCGGCCTCCGCCAAAATCGAGAGCAGACTGACAGGCGATGGCAAGTTCGTCTCCGCCAATGCGGTTGCGCGTGTGCGCAACGGCTGGTTCCAACTTGGCAAGACACTGGTCGCATTTGACGATGCAGCACTGTCCCTGTTGTTCGAGGCGGGACAAGACGCAATTGAAATTACCAGTTCGCACGTCATTCGCGGCAATTCACGCATCTTCTTCACGGGGTCTGTTTCGCCGGTTGCTGGTGATAGTCCGGAGTGGCAGATCAATCTGGATTCGGAATATCCGCAGTTCGGTTCAGCCGATGTTCCCGAAGAGCCGCATATGCTGGACGGCGTCCAGATTCGTGCGCGTTTCGATCCGCTTGAAAAATTGCTCTCCGTCGACCGCTTCACTGCTCGCTCGGGCAAGGCCGTCGTGCATGGTGTCGCTTCGTTGCAGATTACACCGGAAGGACCTTATCTGGCGCTGGCCGCTGATGGGGAGTTGATACCGGTTGCAGTGGCAAAGCAGCTCTGGCCGATCACGCTTGTGCCGCCGGCGCGCCGCTGGATCATCGAGCGCCTGAAAGGTGGCTTGATCGAGACCGTTTCCTATACGGGCGCGCTCCGCCCGCCGGCATTTGATCCGCGGGATCCGGACCCGGGCTGGGCTGGGGACGACATGCGCCTGGACATGACGTTTTCCGATGGTGCAGTCACGCCTGTTGGGGACGTTCCGCAGATTGATGGCCTCGACGGTACGCTCACAATTGAAAACGAGACACTGACCGTGACTGCGACAGGCGGAACGGCGACGGCCTCAAGTGGTGGCGAGGTTACCCTGCCGGATGGTGTCTTCGCGATCCAGAACCTGCCTTTGCGGGACGGCAAGATGGCAAGCGTGAAGACCCGCATGGAGGGATCGGCGAGCGACCTTGGTGCGATGGTCAACAGTGCGCCTTTCCGCGTGCTGGACCGGGCTGATCTCAAGAATGATGGCGTCGAAGGGGCGGGAGAACTTGAAATCACGGCTTCGTTTCCCTTGGGCAATGAAATCGATCTTGCCGATATCGACTGGCAGGCGACAGGCCGTCTGACGAATTTCTCGGACAGCAATCCGATCATGGGGCACGCGGTGCGCAAGTCGGATGTTGCGCTGGAGGCCAATAAGGATCAGGTCGCGATTACCGGCAAGGGGATACTCGACGGATTGCAGGCCGATATCGACCTTGTGGTGCCCTTGGGCGAATCCGGTGTTGCGGCACGACAGGATGTTGTTGTTGCGCTCAACGCGAAGCAGCTGAAAGAGAAGGGGGTGGATCTGACCGCCTTTCTCCAAGGCAACATGACGTTGAGCGTTGCAAAGGTCAGTGACGGACAGGAATTCGTCATCGACCTGAAACAGACGGATGTCCGGCTGCAGGCGCTCGGTTGGCAAAAAGCCAAGGGTGTTCCCGCAACGGCGTCTTTCAAGCTGGTTGAGACGGACACACAGCGCCGCGTGAAGGATTTCAAGCTGGTATCAGAGGGCGTCGATGTTGCCGGTTCGATGCAACTGTCGATGGCCGGCGATCTTGTCAGCGCATCGTTCAATACATTCAAGCTGCGCCCTGGCGACAATGTCGAAGTCGATATCCAGAAGGCGACAGACGGACGCTATGACATCATCTTCGCCGGATCTTCCTTTGACGGACGCGGCCTGATCAAGAGCATGCGGAGCCCCGGCGGCAGCAAGGGAGCCGGTGATTTTTCGGGCGGTGCAAGAATTGCCGCCAATATTGACCGTGTCACCGGGTTCAATAATCAGGCGATCGAGAAATTCTCGGGCAAGATCGATACCGGTGCCAAGGGACTGGTCTCTGCGGACTTGAAGGGACTTGTGAACGGCCGTGCGAATTTCGAATTCACGGTGACGGACCAGGGCGGCACGCAGGCGGCAATTGGCCGTTTTGCAAACACAGGCGCAACACTGCGTTTCCTTGACCTCTACAAGCGTATGCGCGGTGGAACCGGGGTCCTGAATGTGGCAATGGCCGACGAGAACAGCTGGGTCGGCGATTTCAACGTGCGTTCACTGCGGATCACGGAAGATCCGGCCATTCAGCGTATCCGCGAGCAGAACCGCTCTAATCGCATCCCGGACGGGCGTGCGATCAATACCAACGAAGCTGCGGACACCGCCAGTTTCGAAACGCTGGATATCAATTTCTCACGGGAAGGCGAATTGCTGACCATCAGTCGCGGGGCTCTCCAGGGCAACGCACTGGGAGGAACTGTCAGTGGCTCGGTGGATCTGTCGCAGCAGACGCTCAACCTTACCGGTACCTTCGTGCCGATCTACGCTCTCAACAATTTTTTCGCCAAGATCCCGCTGCTGGGCTTTGCGCTCGGTGGCAATTCCGGAGAAGGCCTGATCGGTGTGACCTATCGCTTGTCTGGTTCGGTGTCCGACCCGGTGCTCTCGGTCAACCCGATTTCGGCGATAGCACCGGGCATTTTCCGCAAGATGTTCGAGTTTCAGGCGAACTGAGCAATCGCACCAGCCAATGTCTGGCGGACCAGGTTGCTGCCGAAGGCCTTTGTTCCTGTCACTCTTATTGCCGAACAAAAAAAGCCGGGCGGTGCCCGGCTTTTTATCAGTTCTGGAGTGCTTCAACTCAGACCGGCTTCAGGAGCACGTGCTTTTTCTTGCCGAGCGACAGTTTGACGATGCCGTCACCGGTCAGGTCAGCAAGCGTGATCTGGCGCTTGTCGTCCTGCTCGCCCTTGTCGTTGATCTTGACCGCGCCACCCTTGATGTTGCGGCGGACGTCTCCATTCGAAGCGCACAGGCCCGCACTCACGAATGCGGATAGCACACCTATGCCGGCTTCCAGTTCGGCCTTGGCAATTTCCACCGTCGGCAGGCCTTCGGCGGACTGACCTTCTTCAAATGCCTTGCGGGCGGTCTCGGCAGCAGCTTCAGCGTTTTCCCGACCATGGATCAGGGCAGTCGCTTCCGTTGCCAGTATCTTCTTGGCCTCGTTGATCTCCGAGCCTTGCAGTGCCGCAAGACGTGCGATTTCGTCCATTGGAAGAACTGTGAAGAGCTTCATGAAACGCTCCACGTCGGCGTCTTCCGTGTTGCGCCAGTACTGCCAGTAGTCATAGGCGGAAAGCTGCTCTTCGTTGAGCCACACAGCGCCGGCGGCGGTCTTGCCCATCTTTGCACCCGACGACGTGGTCAGAAGCGGAGAGGTGAGGGCAAAGGCTTCGACTTCTGCCAGACGGCGAACGAGATCGGTGCCGGACAGGATGTTGCCCCACTGGTCGGAGCCGCCCATCTGTAGCCGGCAACCGGTGCGACGGTAAATCTCCAGATAGTCGTAGCCCTGCAGGAGCATGTAGTTGAATTCGAGGAAGGACAGATGCTGTTCGCGTTCCAGGCGCAAGCGCACGCTGTCGCGCTGGATCATCTGGTTGACCGAGAAGTGCCGGCCGATGTCGCGAAGGAAGTCAACGTAATTGAGCTTCAGAAGCCAGTCCGCATTGTCCAGCATGATGGCGTCTGTCGGGCCGTCACCGAAGGTGAGAAGTTTTTCGAAGACCTTGCGGATGCCGGCCTTGTTATCCTCGATCAGCTCTTCGGTGAGCATCTTGCGGGATTCGTCCTTGCCGGACGGATCACCGACGCGCGTGGTGCCGCCGCCCATGAGGGCAATCGGCCGGTGGCCGGTCTTCTGAAACCAGTGCAGCATCATGATCGGCACGAGAGACCCGGCATGAAGGCTCGGTGCGGTGCAATCGAAACCAATGTAGGCCGTTACGGTTTCTTTCGCGCAAAGCTCGTCCAGGCCCTTTGGGTCCGAGATCTGATGAATGAAACCCCGTTCTGAAAGAACGTTTAGAAAGTCCGATTTGAACTCGCTCATAGTCGCCTGTCCGTCCGTCTTGTGTGCCTGCCGGCATTCCTGCGGTCGTGCTCTAGCGCGTGCCGCAGGACTTGTAAATTGCGCCTGTCGGAAAATCAGGACGCTGCAGCGCTCTGCCGCTGGTTAGTTGCCGACCTGGCCGTTGGCGCGCACCTTCACGCAGACGAATTTCAATTCGCCCCCCTCCCAGGCAAGGCGCATGCCTTCCGACAGTGTCCGCGGAACGGCTTCGCTCAGTGCGGCCTGACATTCCGCTTCATCCTGAAAAGTGCCTTCATCGGCGACCGGCCAGACATTGGGACCGCTCAAAAGCTGAATGGATACGGCCATAATCACCCACATGGATAACTCCTACTTATTTGTGAGACCCCAGGTCCCCAACGTTTTCCCAACACGCTCCGGCACACACTCTGGCGAAAGTGACGCAGCGTGATTACAGTCACAGCCAACATAGCAGGCGGCGCCTACATTCAATTCATCAGCAGCGCAACGAAAGCCGCTGTTCAACAATTGAAAGGAGCCGTCATGTTTCGCAAGTTTGCAATAGCCGCCGTCGCAGTCGCCACCATGGCAACCGCTGCCGTCACCATTACCCCGAACGAAGCTCATGCCAAGAACCGTCATGGTGGCGCGATTGCCGCAGGTGCCATCATCGGCCTTGCTGCCGGCGCTATCATCGCCTCCCAGGCTCAGCCGCGCTACTACCAGCCGGTCCGCTGCCAGAACCGGCCTGTGACCCGCTGGAGCCCTTATCATGGTCGGTATATCGTCGTCGGATACCAGCGCGTCTGTTACTGATCTCATCCACAGCACAAGCGAATGGCCTCCTTCGGGAGGCTTTTTCGTCTTGAGATTTGGTTGAACCTCCTTTTCAACACTGGACAGTGAAATTATTCGTCCGGTGTTCCATGTCTTCCTTTTCCTCGCTCTCTCCCACTCGCGTTCATGGCCTCATATGCGGCACTCTGGAACCCGGCCCCCTGAATACCCTTGCGGACATCGATGGTATTGCGGTTGGGCACAGAACCATGTGCGAGGGCAACCTCAGAACCGGTTTCACGGCAATCGTGCCGCACCCGGGCAATCTCTTTCGCGAGAAACTTCCTGCCGCCGTCGAGGTGATCAACGGCTTCGGAAAGAGTGCTGGTTTGATACAGGTCGACGAACTCGGGACACTGGAAACGCCGATCCTTCTGACCAACACCTTTGGCGTTGGAACCGGTGTGAACGCGCTCATCCGCAGGGCAATTGCCGAAAATCCTGAAATAGGCCGGTCCACAGGCACTATCAATCCCGTGGTGATGGAGTGCAATGACGGCTACTTGAGCGATATTCAGGCAATGGCCTTGAGCGAAGCCGATGCGGAAGCGGCTCTGAAGGCTGCAGGTTCGACGGTGGAGCAGGGCAGTGTCGGGGCAGGGACGGGCATGAGCGCGTTCGGCTTCAAAGGCGGTATCGGTTCGGCCTCGCGCGTCTTTGAACTTGGAGGCCGTCAGCACAGACTTGCCGCCCTGGTGCTTGCCAATTTCGGTCGCCCCGGAGACCTTGTCCTGCCGGATGGACGCAGACCGCATCCCAAGGAGGCGCGCCATAGCGAAGAGCGCGGTTCGGTCATCGTTGTTCTGGCGACTGATGTGCCTCTTGAAAGCCGGCAACTGAAACGCATTGCCCGCAGAGCCGGGGCGGGTTTGGCGCGTCTGGGTGCCTACTACGGCAATGGAAGCGGCGATATCGCACTTGCCTTTTCAACTGCCTGCAAGATTGCTCATTTTGAGGAATGCGATTTTATCGTTCGCGATATTCTCAAGGAAGACAAGATCGATGTCCTGTTTCAGGCCGCAGCTGAAACGACGCAGGAGGCTGTACTCAATGCGATGATTGCGTCTCCCGCCATGCGTGGGCGGGGGCGTAGCAAACGGCCGTCTCTTGCCGATTGGCTTGACGGGCGCGCCTAGGTCGCTCGCGATTTTCTCGTGGGGCTTGTCAGGCTGGCCAAGGCTGCTTGAGGAACCGTCGGTGGTAACCCACTCACTCTTGCGCTGAGACATGGAAAGCGGGTTGCTCGGAAAACAAAAAGGCCGGGCAAATGCCCGGCCTTTCCGCTTGTTTGAACCCGAAGGGATCAGACAGAGTAGTACATGTCGAATTCGACCGGGTGCGGGGTCATTTCGAAACGCTCGACTTCTTCCATCTTCAGTTCGATGTAAGCGTCGATCTGGTCGTCGTCGAACACGCCGCCGGCTTTCAGGAACTCACGGTCTGCATCGACTGCTTCCAGTGCTTCGCGCAGGGAGCCGCAAACGGTCGGGATTTCTGCAAGCTCTTCGGCCGGAAGGTCGTAGAGGTTCTTGTCCATCGCGTCGCCCGGGTGGATCTTGTTCTTGATCCCGTCGAGGCCGGCCATCAGCAGAGCGGAGAAGCAGAGGTACGGGTTCGCGGACGGATCCGGGAAGCGAACTTCAACGCGCTTAGCCTTCGGAGAAGCGGTGAACGGAATACGGCAGGAAGCCGAACGGTTACGCGAGGAATAGGCCAGCAGAACCGGTGCTTCGTAGCCCGGGACCAGACGCTTGTAGGAGTTGGTCGACGGGTTGGTGAAGGCGTTCAGGGCCTTGGCGTGCTTCAGGATACCACCGATGAAGTACAGGCAGCTTTCCGAAAGGTCGGCATACTGGTTGCCGGCAAAGGTCGGCTCGCCGTTGTTCCAGATGGACAGGTGGCAGTGCATGCCGGTGCCGTTGTCACCGAATACCGGCTTCGGCATGAAGGTGGACGTCTTGCCGTAGGCATGTGCGACCTGGTGGACGACATACTTGTACTTCTGCATGTTGTCGGCGCAACGGGTCAGGTGATCGAATTTCATGCCGAGTTCGTGCTGTGCAGCAGCCACTTCGTGGTGATGCTTTTCTGTCGGAACGCCCATTTCGGCCATGACGGACAGCATTTCGGAACGGATGTCCTGTGCGCTGTCGATCGGCGGAACCGGGAAGTAACCGCCCTTCGTGCGCGGACGGTGGCCCAGGTTGCCGGTTTCGTACTCGGAACCCATGTTGGACGGCAGTTCGGAGCTGTCGAGCATGAAGCCGGTGTTGTACGGGTCGGCAGTGAAGCGGACGTCGTCGAACATGAAGAATTCAGCTTCCGGGCCGACGAAAATGGTGTCGCCAAAGCCGCCGGACTTCACGTAGGCTTCTGCCTTCTTCGCGGTCATGCGCGGATCGCGGTTGTAGCCTTCACCGGTGACCGGGTCGACGATGTCGCAGAAGATCGCCATGGTGGACTGTGCGAAGAACGGGTCGATGTGTGCAGATTCCGGATCCAGGATCAGCATCATGTCGGACTCGTTGATGGCCTTCCAGCCTGCGATTGACGAACCGTCGAAAGCGACGCCTTCAGCGAACATGTCTTCGTCAACGAGTACTACGTCCATGGTGACGTGCTGCATTTTACCCTTAGGATCGGTAAAGCGCAGGTCGACGAATTTCACGTCTTTTTCCTGAATCTCCTTAAGGATTTCAGCGGCAGTGGTCATAATGTCCATCCCTTTAGTTTTTCATGTGAACGGTTGGGTACTGTTCCGGCCCGGCAGAGTGTCTTAAATTTGGCTCCGTTGCGTGGGACCGGAATTCGGATTGCCGGCGAATGCCGGAATGGGTGGGTCAGATAGCGTCTATGCCGGATTCACCGGTACGGATACGGACTGCTTCTTCGATATTTGAAACGAAAATCTTGCCGTCGCCAATGCGGCCTGTTTGCGCAGCGGATCTGATTGCGTCAACGGCTTTCTCGACCATGTCGTCGCCAAGTACAATTTCCACTTTCACCTTCGGCAGGAAATCCACGACATATTCAGCGCCGCGATAGAGTTCCGTGTGGCCTTTCTGACGGCCGAAGCCCTTGGCTTCCGTAACGGTGATGCCCTGGAGACCGACCTCTTGCAGAGCTTCTTTGACCTCGTCCAATTTGAAGGGTTTGATGATCGCTTCGATCTTTTTCATCACCTTGTGTCTCTCTCCACTTTTAAGGCCGGATAATTTCGGCGTGCCCTTTTCCGATCCTGCGGGACAAAACGACCCGGTCGGGCCCGGAAGGGACCGTTGCAAGCTATAAAGCACGATGTGTGCCAAACGGCCATGACAACCCGTAAATTTTACCCGCGCTGGGAAATCCGCCACTAAAAGCGGCAAATTCTATCAGCGGGGTGGTGGTCAGTCGCCTATCCCATTTGTCATATGATCACAAAATAAGCAAAGAGCCTAAAAAATAGGCTGAATTTTAGCAATCGGATGAGATTGCCCTGCTCAGTGGTTGCATGATTTTGCACAATCTCAAGTCAATCGACAGTTCCAGCCGGCGCTGCCGGGGGCGTTGCTCCGATGTACGGGCGGTTCCTGGCTGATTTCCGGAATGAGGAACCATCCCCGCCCTTACGCGTTGCAGAAGAACTGGAATATGGAGACGGCTATGCTTTTCTACGCTTTGGCTGTGGTGGCCATTGCTCTCGTCGCAGGTTTGTTCGGGTTTTTTGGAATGGCGGGCATGTCGGCTTCGATTGCACAAATCTTGATCGGGCTGTTCCTTGCAGTTTTTGTGCTTTCCCTGATTGCGGGCATGCTACGAAGGTAGCAACGAATATCCTGGACCCACGAAACGCCATCGGGGTTCGCTTCTTTTGAGTTTAATGTGAGGTTATCCGTGCGCAGGCTCACATGGCACAACGCCAGCCAGTCTGATGAGCAGCTTCGAGAATATCTCATTCTCGCATTGCTTCGTTCGCGTGCCTGCGTCACCTTGCAGGACGACGCGCTTCAATACCTTTATATCGCGAACCTGCCTCACATATGGTCGGTGCCCGAGGGAGAGACCCCGAAGGACGAAACGGTCTTCGGTCATTCCGTGGGCAGGCAGCTCGATGACGCCAAGAAGACAGTGCTGGAGACGGGGCGTTCGGAGAAGCTCGAGGTGATGGCTGAAGGTGGCCACGTTTTCGAGATCCACATCGAAACGATTTCCGGTGTTGAAGGCATCACCCAGGTGCTGACAACCGTTGTCGATGTTACGGAAAGCCGTCGACGAGAGCAGGCGCTCAAGGATTTGCTGCTGGAAGTCAGTCACAGATCGAAGAACCTTCTGGCTGTCATCCAGAGCCTGGCAGGCCAGTCCGCTCGCTACGCCGGGTCGCTCGAGCAGTTTCTTGCCGAGTTTCAGGGGCGGATCTTTTCCCTTTCAAATTCACAGGATCTTGTGACGGAAGCTGACTGGTTCGGTGTTCGCCTGTTCGATCTTGCCCGAGCTCAACGCGCGCTTTTTGATTCAAAGCGGGTCATTCCCATCTCCATGACGGGCGAAAACCCTTTGCTGACCCCCAATGCTGCGCTTTACATCGGCCTGGGCTTGCATGAATTGATCGCCGCAACACTGGACGTCGGCTGGGCTTCGGCTGACCAGGGAATATTGCTCACCTGCAAAACGGTGATGAGGCAGGGCCGGTTGTGCCTCGTTCTCAACTGGAATGCAGGCGAGAGGGGCGAGGTTGATACCAAAAAGGCGCTTGCCGCAGGTGAAGCAGATGGTGACAGAACCGCATTTTCCGCCTTGCTGCTCGAAACAGTGCTGCCTCAATCCTTGAGCGGTTCTGCCGAATTGAGCATCTCCTCTGACGGAATAGATTACAGCGTGGTGTTTCCGAAGACTGAGTACAACGTTCGGCGGGAAGTGGGTGAAGACCTGCTTCGGGCTTGAATTCTGCGTTCAAATTCTTCACTTCTCGCAGTAACTCATTCGGCTGGTCGGCGGCTGTAGGGCCTTCACGGATTGGTTGTTTTTAAATACTTCAATGAATATTGAAATTAACAAATGTTATGATGATATTTTGAAATTTGTTGTTGGTTCTACAAGTGATTTTTGTTGCTTGCATCGTGAAAACTTCCTAATTCTGTTGTCCCCATACCTTCTTCCCGGATCAGGCCCGCGGCGATGAAAAGACACATTCCCCTTCTTGTGTTCGTGATAAGTGCCGCTATCGGCCTGTCGCTGACCTACGTCATTCTGGACAGGGAGCGAGCGGTTGAGCGGCGGGAATTCGAAATACTCGCAGAAGAGGCGGTCGACCGGATCCGCGGGCGCACCGAGCAGAACTTTTCTCTCATTGCTGCGACGCATTCGTTTTTCGAAGCGGATGGCGGAGCCATGTCGAGGGCCAAATTCCAGAGCTTTGCCCTTGGCCTGTTCCTGAAGGGGCATTTGTCCGGCATGCAGGGAATCGGCTTTGCCAAGCTGATGCAGACCGGCAGGGAAGATGAAGCAAGCCTGGCATTGCAGCAGAATTACGAACTGGACCGTCAGGTCTGGCCCGAGACGGACCAGGCACATCGCACCCCCATCATACTGCTTGAACCGCTGGACCTGCGAAACAAGGCTGCACTCGGCTTCGATATGTTCAGTGACGAAACCCGCCGCAAGGCCATGCTGGCGTCCGCAGACACCTTTACAGTCAAGGTATCAGCCCCTGTCATGCTGGTTCAGGAAATCACGGAGGAGAAGCAGACTGGGTTCCTGGCGTATCTCCCGCTGGCAAGTGAAGAGGAAGCTGCCGGAGAAAAACTGAACGGCGAAGAAAGCATCCAGGGCTTTGTCTATGCGCCTTTCCGTGCCGGAGACCTGCACAAGGCTGCCCTGACTTCTCCGACCCCGGTACCGGTCCTTGTCAACACGACCGACGTGACGGACGAGCAGCCGGAGCACCTGTACACCTCTGAAGACTATGAGGCGCGCGCTGCGGAAGCTGAAAATCTCGTGACACGGCAGATAGAAGTCGGCGGACGGATTTGGGAAATCTCCGTTATCGAAGCCGCTTCAAAGGACAACGCCTTTCTTTATTGGCGTACCTTCATGCTCGGGTCGATATCTTTGCTTTTCTCCGCTGCGCTCGCGGTTTCGATTCGCTCCCGCCTGCGGGCGAGAGAGGCCAATCAGCGCCTGAAGGAAATGTCTGAAAAGACGATCCAGGAAAAGGATCTGATGCTTCAGGAAATGAAGCACCGGATCAAGAATTCAATTGCACGCATTCTCGCGATTGCTCGCCAGACCGCCGGGGCCTCCGAAAGCCTGGAGGAATTCAACGATTCGTTCAGCTCTCGCCTGCAGGCCATGGCGAATGCGCAGGATCTGTTGACGCGTTCCAGGTGGTCGAAGGCAGACTTGAAAGCATTGCTTCTGCAGGAACTGGAGCAGGTCTTTGGTGAGGGGGCAAAGGGCATCAAGCTTGCAGGCCCGGCCGTTCAACTGAACGAGACCGGCACCCATGCACTTGGTCTGGTGTTTCACGAGCTTGCGACAAACGCGATGAAATATTCCGATGTCTTTGCTGATGACGGACGCTTCGAGGTTATCTGGAAGGTCTTGCCGGCCAAAAAAGGCAAGCAGCTTGAGCTCGACTGGCTTGAGGAGACCGGAAAAGTGATTGAAGCTCCGAAGAATTTTGGCTTCGGCAGCAGGCTCATGGAAGCGTTGGTGGCTGGTGAGATGAATGGCAAGATCGATCGGCAGTTCACCGAGAAGGGTGTCGCCATCCGGATTTCCGTGCCACTGGTCTGAGAATCGGCTGCTGGGCCATGATTTGCCCGAGTGCATTCTCAAGCGCCGTTTGAACATGGAAGGGACTGCCTAAAAATGAGCCAGCATGGCACGGCCCTGGATTATGTGTTGCTGACCCCGCAGGAGATGGCGAAAGCCGATCGACTGACCATTGAGGGGGGTGTTCCAGGTATCGAACTCATGGAGCGGGCCGGCCAGGCTGTGGCACGTGCTGCGGCGCGGATGGTTCCGGCTTCAGGCCGGATAGTCATTCTATGCGGTCCCGGCAACAATGGCGGTGACGGTTTCATTGCGGCGCGCTGTCTGGCGTCGGCCGGATACGGCGTTGATGTCAGGTTGCTCAAAGCGCCCGATGCTCTGAAGGGGGATGCGCTTGAAGCCTTTCGGCGCATGGGGCTTTCTTATGCACTTGCTATTGAGGGCGATCATATCGCGAGCGATCTAGGCGCTTTATTGGATGGCGCCGATCTGATCGTGGATGGTCTCTTCGGGGCAGGGCTGGACCGCGCTTTAGGCGGAGCCGCCGAAGCTTTGGTGAAAGCTGTCAACAAGTGCGACGCATCTGTTCTTGCGGTAGATCTTCCATCCGGAGTTCAGGGCGCAGACGGTGTTGTCTGTGGTGAGGCTGTCAGTGCGCAAGAGACGGTCACGTTCTTTCGGCAAAAGCCGGGGCATTTGCTTTATCCCGGTCGTCAAGCCTGCGGCAGGGTTACAGTTGCGCAGATTGGCATCGATGTAACCGTTCTCGATCAAATCGCTCCCGATACTTTCATCAATGGGCCGGACCTCTGGCTTGACCATTGGCCACAAGTCGCGCCGACCGGTCACAAGTATTCCAAAGGGCATGCGGTTGTCTTTGGCGGTCCGGTCACGGCAACCGGTGCTGCGCGGTTGTCGGCCGGCGCTGCGCTGCGGGCGGGGGCGGGGCTCGTAACATTGGCGTCACCGCCGGATGCGCTTCTGGTCAACGCAAGCCATCTGACGGTGGTAATGCTGAAGAAGGTTGCCTCTGAAAACGGTATTCGCGATCTCTTGTCGGACAAGCGCCTCAACGCGGTACTGATCGGTCCGGGCTATGGTGTTGGTGAAAAGACCCGATCTGCGGTAGCGGAGATCCTGGACTGTAACCGGGCAAGCGTGTTCGATGCCGATGGTCTGACGAGTTGCGCCGATGATCGCGCTCCGTTTTTCGAAAGCATCAGGTCGCATAACGCGCCGGTCGTTCTGACGCCGCATGAGGGAGAGTTTGCTCGCCTTTTCCCGGAACTTGCAGGTAGCAAGCTGACCCGTGCCAGGGAGGCAGCACGAATGTCCGGAGCTGTCGTGATTCTGAAGGGGCCGGACAGCGTTGTCGCTGCGCCGGATGGGCGTGCGGCAATCAATTGCAACGCACCTCCATGGCTTGCAACGGCCGGGTCTGGTGATGTGCTTGCCGGAATTGTAGTCGGTCTGCTTGCGCAGGGTGTTTCCGGCTTCGAGGCGGCTGCCATGGCCGTTTGGCTACATGGCGAAGCAGGCCGGGAGGCCGGGCCGGGGCTGATCGCAGAAGATCTTGAGAGTGCCCTGAAACCCGCGCTTCGCGCACTTGTGGAGAAATCCGATTTACGGTGAGGCAGGGCACTGCTTTTTCCTTTGACGGGAAAATCAGCGATGCTATAGAGGCCCCGCTTCAATCGCAGGGTGGTTTGCCACTTGTTGCGACGCGGATGTGGTGAAATTGGTAGACACGCCAGATTTAGGTTCTGGTGCCGCAAGGCGTGGGGGTTCAAGTCCCTCCATCCGCACCATTCTTCAAAGTGATTTCCATCCTGTAGGCATTCGGCGCTTGTCGTTCGACGTTGCGCTTTTTGTCGAGAACCATCGCATTTGGTAGCCGGGTTTTTGGTCACGAGGTACTCGGCCTGGTCGGTCACCGTTGACTGTGCGGAATTGTTGCGCGGCGCAA
This sequence comes from Roseibium sp. RP-7, assembly GCF_053005225.1. NCBI lineage: Bacteria > Pseudomonadati > Pseudomonadota > Alphaproteobacteria > Hyphomicrobiales > Stappiaceae > Roseibium > Roseibium sp. RP-7. The sequence continues at coordinate 2,986,212 of NZ_JBRKQA010000001.1, read as the reverse complement.
ATGTGCGTTCCGTGTGGCTTCAGCAGTGCGGGCCGGTCTGGTCAAGCTCTGGCCAAGCTCTGGTTTGGCGTGGTCTGGCATTTGGTTGTTAGGATCGGCGACGGGGAGCGGTTCTTAACTGCAGGCCGGCGAGGTTGGCGGAATTGGCTTCCGGCTCCTGGAAGAGACCAAATCCCTTGATCGAAAGAGCTGAATTTAGGCGATTTACGCCAGCAAAACCCCGCTCTCCCCTTGACACTTTCGGGCCTACGCAGTATCGCGCTCCCATCGTGCGTCTTGGAGTCTCTTCAAGGCGATGCATGGCCGTTTGAACGCTCCCGGCAAAAGGGGAGTGCAGGCGATGTGGCACACGGGATTTTAAAAACGAAACCTCCGGGGCGGATTGCCGCTCGGGACCGAGGACGACAAAACCCATGCAGGTAACCGAAACCCTCTCCGAGGGCCTCAAGCGTGAGCTGAAAATCGACATTCCGGCTGGTGATCTCGCCGCCAAGCTCGACGATTACATGGCCGACCTGAAATCCAAGGCCAACATCAAGGGCTTCCGCCCTGGCAAGGTTCCGCTCGCCCATCTGAAAAAGATGTATGGCCGTCAGGCCATGGCCGAGATCCTGTCGAACACCATCCAGGAAACCACCCAGAAGGCTGTTGAGGAGCGCTCCGAGCGCCCGGCTCTTACCCCGGAAATCGATCTGCCGGAAGAAGATGCTGAAAAGATCATGGCTGGTGACGCCGATCTTTCCTTCAAGATGACCTACGACATTCTGCCGAGCTTCGAGATCGTTGATTTCGCCGGTATCGAAATCGAGCGTCCGGTCGTTGAAATCGCTGAAGAAGAAGTCGACGAGCAAGTTTCCCAGATCGCCAAGAACAACGCACCGTTCGATGCGAAAGACGGCGCGGCTGCAGACGGCGACCGCGTGACCATGTCCTACCTGGGCAAGATCGACGGCGAGCCTTTTGAGGGCGGTGCCGACGAGAACGGCATGCTGGTTCTGGGTTCCGGTCAGTTCATCCCGGGCTTCGAAGAGCAGCTTGTTGGCGTCAAGGCTGGCGACGAGAAGGTCATCGAAGTGTCCTTCCCGGAAGAATATCCGGCTGCACATCTGGCCGGCAAGGCTGCCACCTTCGACATCGTCGTCAAGGAAGTTGCGGCACCGGGTGAAGCCAAGGTCGACGACGAGTTCGCTAAGAACCTCGGCCTTGAGTCTCTCGACAAGCTGAAGGAAATCGTCCGGGGCCAGATCGAAGGCCAGTTCGGTCAGATGACCCGCCAGCGCGTGAAGCGTCAGCTGCTCGACAAGCTGGACGAGCACTATTCGTTCGATCTGCCGGAAAAACTGCTGAACTCCGAGTTCGACGTTGTCTGGCGCCAGGTCGAAGAAGACATGAAGCGCAACGAGAAGACCTTCGAAGACGAAGAGACCACGGAAGAAGAAGCGAAGGCGGAATACCGCAAGATCGCTGAGCGCCGTGTTCGTCTCGGCCTGGTTCTGTCCGAAATCGGTGAGCAGAACAACATCCAGGTGACCGACGAAGAACTGCAGCGCGCGCTTTACGACCGCGTCCGCCAGTTCCCGGGCCAGGAACAGCAGGTGTTCGAATTCTACAAGAACAACCAGCAGGCTCTGGCTTCCCTGCGTGCGCCGATCTACGAAGAAAAGGTCGTCGACTTCATGCTGGAACTCGCCAAGGTGACCGACAAGACGGTGACCAAGGAAGAGCTGGAGAAGCTGGTCGCCGAGGAAGAAGACGAGGCTTAAGGTCAATCCGCTTTCGGGGGAAGGCCCTCGAAAGCGGCCAGATTGGCCGGTTGGTTTTCCCGTCTATCCCCAGATGTGGCCGCAGATTTAACCTTGCATTCACGCCGCATCTGTCATGACTTTGCGTTGAGGGCGACATCCCATATATACGGGGTGTCGCTTTTTTCGAGTCAGGCCCTGAATCGATGCGCTTCATGGCCTGTTTCCTGCCCGGAGACCCTCCGGGCAACATCTCAAGCATATGGATGAGGTATGAAGGATCCTGTCGATATCTACATGAACACTCTCGTGCCGATGGTTGTCGAGCAGACCAACCGGGGAGAGCGGGCCTTCGATATCTATTCGCGCCTGCTGAAGGAGCGCATCATCTTCCTGACCGGCCCGGTCGAGGATCACGTGGCAACCCTGGTAAGCGCACAGCTTCTGTATCTGGAAGCTGAAAACCCGACCAAAGAGATCGCGATCTACATCAATTCGCCGGGAGGTCTCGTGACCTCCGGTCTTGCGATCTATGACACGATGCAGTTCATCCGCCCGGCTGTGTCGACGCTCTGCATCGGCCAGGCAGCCTCCATGGGCTCGCTTCTTCTTGCCGCAGGCGAGAAAGACATGCGCTATATCCTGCCGAACGCGCGGGTCATGGTGCATCAGCCGTCGGGCGGGTTCCGCGGTCAGGCTGCCGACATCATGCTTCATGCACAGGAAATCCTGGCCATGAAGCGCCGGCTGAATGAAATCTACGTGAAGCACACCGGACGCACCCTCGACCAGGTCGAGGAGGCGCTGGAACGTGACAACTTCATGACCGCTGACAAAGCTAAGGAATTCGGGATCGTCGACAAGGTGATCACCGACCGCAACACGCTTGGCGGCGACGAAGAGAAGTGAGGGACTTACCCGGCTTTAATCATGGATTGAATTTCCACGCTTAAAGCCGGAAAATCCCCAGGTGATGCCGGGTTTTCATCTTCGCCTTAAACCTATATTGATTTTTAATGGCGAAGCATGATGACATTACATGGTGAGGTGGCGACTGTGCGCCGCTTCAGAACCGGTTCAGTCATAATTTGGCCGCAACCGGAGAGATAAGGGGAAACACTCCCCGTAAACGCGAGGTTGACTACATGACCAAGGCCAGCGGCAGCGATTCCAAGAATACGCTTTACTGCTCCTTCTGCGGCAAGAGCCAGCATGAGGTTCGCAAGCTGATCGCCGGCCCGACTGTTTTCATTTGCGATGAATGTGTCGAGCTGTGCATGGATATCATTCGCGAGGAGAACAAATCCTCGCTGGTGAAGTCACGGGACGGGATCCCGACCCCTCAGGAAATTCGCGACGTTCTGGATGACTATGTCATCGGGCAGGGCAGCGCGAAGAAGGTTCTATCGGTCGCCGTTCACAACCATTACAAGCGCCTCAATCACGCATCGAAAAACAACGATGTCGAGCTGGCGAAATCCAACATCCTTCTGGTCGGCCCGACCGGTTGCGGCAAGACCCTGCTTGCGCAGACCCTTGCCCGCATTCTGGACGTGCCTTTCACCATGGCTGATGCCACCACGCTGACCGAAGCCGGTTACGTGGGTGAGGACGTTGAAAACATCATCCTGAAGCTGCTGCAGTCCGCCGACTACAACGTCGAACGCGCGCAGCGCGGCATCGTATACATCGATGAGGTCGACAAGATCAGCCGCAAGGCCGACAATCCGTCGATCACCCGCGACGTTTCGGGCGAAGGTGTTCAGCAGGCACTTCTGAAGATCATGGAAGGCACCGTTGCTTCCGTGCCGCCCCAGGGTGGCCGCAAGCATCCGCAGCAGGAATTCCTGCAGGTGGACACGACCAACATCCTGTTCATCTGTGGCGGCGCCTTTGCGGGCCTCGACAAGATCATTTCCGATCGTGGCACGCAGACCTCCATCGGGTTCAAAGCGCAGGTCCATGCACCGGAAGATCGCCGGATCGGCGAACTCTTCTCGGTACTTGAGCCGGAAGATCTGCTCAAATTCGGTCTTATCCCCGAATTCGTCGGCCGTCTGCCGGTTATCGCAACCCTGGAAGACCTCGACGAGGAAGCCCTGGTTACGATCCTGACGGAGCCGAAGAACGCTCTGGTCAAGCAGTACCAGCGTCTTTTCGAAATGGAACAGGTGGAACTGTCCTTCCACGAGGAAGCCCTCAAGGCGATCGCTCGTCGGGCCATCGAACGCAAGACCGGTGCACGCGGCCTGCGTTCGATCCTCGAAGCCATCCTGCTCGATACGATGTACGAGCTGCCTGGCCTGAAGGGTGTCAAGGAAGTCGTGATCTCACCGGAAGTCGTGAAGGGCGAGGCACGCCCGCTCTATATTTACGAAGATCGGGAAGAAACGTCGGCTACCAGCGCCTGAGGCACTGAAGGCTGTTTCAAGAAACCGTGAATAAATGCCGCTCAACTTGAGCGGCATTTTGTTTTTGGGCGGTCATGCGCTTGTTCGGGGCCGTTTTCCACTGGTGCAATGAGTCGTCAACAGACAAGACTTGTGGGCAGCAACCGATTGCCTTGACACCGGCAGGTCTGGTGTCCACCTAATAGACCTAAGGACGGCTTATGCGGATTGTCGGCGCGCCCATCTGGGGTGCCGTGATCTGGCCTTCAGGACCTACCGGTTCGGAGCCGTTTTCCAGTGTTTTGGCTGCCTTTTACCGAGTGGGGCCGGGACACGCTGAGAAAGGAAAAAAAATGAGCGACGCAGAAATTCGCGCCACAGATCAGGACAGCACGTCTGTCTACCCCGTCTTGCCCCTGCGCGACATCGTTGTCTTCCCGCATATGATCGTGCCGCTGTTTGTCGGCCGCGAGAAGTCAATCAAGGCGCTCGAAGAGGTTATGACCACCGACAAGCACATTCTTCTGGCAACACAGATGAATGCAGCTGATGACGATCCCAAGCCTGACCAGATCTACAATGTCGGCACGCTCGCGACCGTGCTGCAGCTTCTCAAGCTGCCCGACAATACGGTCAAGGTTCTGGTGGAAGGCGGTGCCCGTGCACAGATCGGCGAATACACCGACCGTGCCGACTATTTCGAGGCCTCCGCAACGGTTCTGCCGGAGCGTGATGGCGAGAACATCGAAGTGGAAGCACTTGCGCGCTCGGTCGTGTCCGAGTTCGAGAACTACGTGAAACTGAACAAGAAGGTTTCGCCGGAAGTTCTGGGCGCGATCAACCAGATCGACGATTATTCCAAGCTCGCCGACACGGTTGCTTCCCATCTTGCGATCAAGATCCCGGAAAAGCAGGAAATCCTTGGCGTCGTTTCCGTCGCCGAGCGGCTTGAGCGCGTCCTGGGCATGATGGAGAGCGAAATCTCCGTCCTGCAGGTGGAAAAGCGCATCCGTTCCCGTGTCAAGCGGCAGATGGAGAAGACCCAGCGCGAGTACTATCTGAATGAGCAGATGAAGGCCATTCAGAAGGAACTTGGCGACAGCGAGGACGGCCGCGACGAGGTTGCCGAACTCGAAGACAAGATCAAGAAGACCAAGCTGACCAAGGAAGCACGCGAGCGCGCTGCGGCCGAAATCAAGAAGCTGAAACAGATGAGCCCGATGTCCGCGGAAGCGACCGTCGTGCGGAACTATCTGGATTGGCTGATCGGCATTCCGTGGAACAAGAAGTCCAAGGTCAAGCACGACCTGGCCTTCTCCGAAAAGGTTCTCGACACCGACCACTATGGCCTTGAAAAGGTCAAGGAACGGATCGTGGAGTATCTGGCGGTCCAGAGCCGGGCCAACAAGTTGCGTGGTCCGATCCTGTGTCTCGTTGGTCCTCCAGGCGTCGGCAAGACCTCGCTCGGCAAATCGATTGCGAAGGCGACCGGCCGTGAATTCGTACGCATGTCGCTCGGCGGTGTGCGGGACGAAGCGGAAATCCGTGGTCACCGCCGTACCTACATCGGCTCGATGCCCGGCAAGGTCATTCAGTCGATGAAGAAGGCCAAGAAGTCCAATCCGCTGTTCCTGCTCGATGAAATCGACAAGATGGGCATGGACTTCCGCGGTGACCCTTCATCGGCTCTGCTGGAAGTGCTGGATCCGGAACAGAACTCGTCCTTCATGGACCACTATCTGGAGGTCGAATACGACCTTTCGGATGTGATGTTCGTGACCACGGCGAACACGCTGAACATTCCGGGCCCGCTGATGGACCGTATGGAAGTGATCCGCATCGCCGGTTACACGGAAGAGGAAAAGGTGGAAATCTGCCGCCGTCACCTCATCCCGAAAGCCGAGAAGGATCATGGCCTGCGCGAAGGTGAGTTCACCATCGAGGATGAAGCGCTTCACTTCATCGTGCGCCGCTACACCCGCGAAGCCGGTGTGCGTAACCTTGAACGTGAAATGGCAACCCTGGCCCGTAAAGCGGTCAAGGACATCCTGATGAGCGACAAGGAAAGCATCACGGTGACCAGCGAGGTCGTCGAGAAATACCTTGGTGTGCCGCGGTATCGCTACGGCGAAGCCGAACTGGAAGACCAGGTCGGTGTGGTTACCGGCCTTGCCTGGACCGAAGTCGGCGGTGAGCTTCTCACCATCGAAGGCGTGATGATGCCCGGCAAGGGCAAGATGACCGTCACCGGCAACCTGAAGGACGTGATGAAGGAATCGATTTCTGCGGCGGCATCTTATGTCCGCTCGCGTGCGATTGATTACGGCATTGAACCGCCGACCTTCGAAAAGAAGGACATTCACGTTCACGTTCCTGAAGGGGCTACCCCGAAGGATGGTCCGTCCGCCGGTATCGCGATGGCTACGGCTGTGATCTCGACCATGACCGGCATTCCGGTTCGCCGGGATGTTGCCATGACCGGTGAAATCACCCTGCGTGGTCGCATCCTGCCGATCGGTGGTCTGAAGGAGAAGTTGCTTGCTGCCCTTCGTGGCGGAATCAAGCTGGTTATGATCCCGGAAGACAACGCCAAGGATCTGGCGGATATCCCGGACTCGGTCAAGAACTCGCTTGAGATCATCCCGGTTTCGGGCATGGAAGAAGTGCTGAAAAACGCTCTTGTTCGCTTGCCAGAGGCCATCGAATGGGATGAGTCAGCTCACGAAGCTGCAACCAAGGCGCGAGAAAAGGACGATGACACCTCCGGTGTTCTTGCCCACTAATCGCGACATTGCAGCGCACAAATTGGAAAGCCCCGGGAAAACCGGGGCTTTTCTTTTGAATAATCGGTCAAAATGGCTGTTTTCTGCGAAAAAACCACTTGCGTTTCAGTTCAATTCAACCGAATTTCGCGCAACGGCGCTGACAGGAATCGTCGGCACTCTGCCGTTTCTTAGAAAGGTATCTGCTATGAATAAGAACGATCTGATCGCAGCTGTTGCAGAAAAGACCGGCCTCACCAAGGCGCAGGCAGGCGAAGCAGTTGACGCAACTTTCGAAGCTGTCACCTCTACGCTGAAGAGCGGCGACGAAGTCCGCATCATCGGCTTTGGTAACTTCACCGTTTCCGAACGTGCAGCAACCGAAGGCCGTAACCCGCGGACTGGCGAAACGATCCAGATCCCGGCTTCTAAGACGCCGAAGTTCAAGGCCGGCAAAGGCCTGAAGGACGCCGTGAACGCCTAATAGCGCTCACGAGCGATTTCTTCGCTCAACCCCGTATCCGGAAACGGATGCGGGGTTTTTCCTTGCCTGTTTTCTATTTTTGATTGAGCTCTGGCGAATTGCCATTGCCACATTATATTGCGTTTGTCGTGAGGTGATGCCAATTGCTCGACAGGAGTTGGAATGTCACTGCAAGCCTTGATCCGCAGGCGCCAACGCGCGCTATTTGATGCCTGGGTCCGTGACCCCCTGGTGCAGGTTCAGGTGGAACACCCTGAGGCACTTGGACGCCTCGTGTTCCTCGATGATTTCGACGAGGACGTCCAGACCGGAAAAGCCGGTAGAAGCAGCCTGAAGAACGTAGCAATCGTGCAGAAACCCGGAAACGCGGACGAAAATGCCAGCGTATGGGTGAGGGCGGGGTATTCGTCCTATCAGAAAGCCTGGCTGCGCTTTGTCGAGCAGGTCTACGGCATCAAGGCGGCGCCGTCGGATCTTGCCGGGTACAATATCGACCACCTGCTCAACAAGGCACGCAGTCCCAATAAAGCCGGGTTCATTCGCATTGAGGCCATCAACGATGCCGTCAATCAGGCGTGGGGCGGTTTGTTCGAGCGAGCAGCCAGCAATCCAGAATTCAGTGCCAATCAGAATCGCCTTCGCCGGACGATGTCCTGGATCATCGCCGCCAAACTCATGGATCAGCCGCCGCCAAGAGGACCGAACGACCAGCAGGGGATTGCCCGTCTGGTGCAGTTCTTCAATCAGAACGGACTTGCCGCGGACAACCCGCAGCGCGGGCTCACCGACATGCTCCAGTTCGCCTACAAGTTCCAATAGACTTAGCGGGCACTTGCGATCACGTCGCGTGCGGTGCGCTGGCCTGAAAGCCAGGCGCCGTGCACTGTTGCCGGATAGTCCTGAGCGGTGGCTTCTCCCGCAAAGAAGACCCTTCCATTGAGGTCGGCAGCCAGTGCTTTTCTTGCTCGCGGCTCCACCCCGACAGGCAGGAACGAGTAGGATCCTCGCGTTCGTTCGTTTTGCTGCCAGGCGGAACTTATGCTGGCGTCAGGCGGCGGTATGTCGCGGCCGAACATGGTCTGAAGCGCTTCGAAGGCCGCCTGTCTGCGATTCTCTTCACCAAGTTTTTCAAGGTTCTGAGCAAATTCGCCGACGTTCAGCGCACATAGAATCGGTTTTCCGGTCACGGGCGAAAGATTCGGCCAGTAGGTGAAAGTGTCGGGCTTGCCGGATATGCGGCCGAAGTTGTGGACAGTTTCATCCCAGAAGGCTTCCGGGAACGAGAGATAGATTTTATCAAGCACGCCCATGCGCAAGGAACTGACGGCGTTGCGCTTGTTGTCAGGAGGACCAGGTGAAAAGACGATGTCGCCAGCCTTCAGGACACCCAGAGACACTGCGCAGATTGCAAAATCGGCCTCCAGTACACCGTTCTCAGTTCTTACCGAAACGCCCCTTTGGGAATGGTCGATTTGGGTCACGACGGTTTCGGTCTGGATGGTCAATCCCTCCGCCACCCCCAATGCAATCTTGTCATAGCCCTGCGGAAGCACGGCGTCGGGTCCCTCAAAGGCACCGCCTTCTTCAACGGCTGCAAGCGAAAGGTTGCTCACTGGGGCTGCAAATTCCTGCTCCAGCAGAATATGCGCCATGAAGCCGAGTTCAGCGTCAGTGAGGCTCGACAGGGCTCGTTGCCGGCGTATCTTTTCAATGGCATTGGCTGCCGATATCCGGGTGAGGGAGGTTTCAGTGTCGTCCAGAAAATCTTCCAGGGCGTTCGCGAAAGTCTCGAAGCGTTCGACTGCTCTGCCACCGTTGCCGGTCAGGTCGAAGACCTCCTCGTTGTCGTAGTCCCACTCGAACATCGGCTGTGCGAAGCGCTGCGCGAGCGCAGTGATGGGGTTGGACCGTGTTCCATGTATCCAGCTTGCTCCAAGGTCGAGAGGCACCCCCAACGATCTGTCCGTGTGCAGACGGCCGCCGATCCGGTTACCAGCCTCAAGCACGGTTACGGAGAAGCCTGCGTCTGCAAGTGTTCTTGCAGCCGCCAGACCGGCGATGCCAGCACCAACAACAACCACTCTTTGTCCGGCCACGGGTTGTGATGAGCTTTTTCTGGTCAACAGCGGCAGGCCGGTGAGGGCAGCCAGAATTCCAGTCAGAAACAACCGGCGGGATGTCACCATGAGTGCGGCTTTCTCACGCTTTTGAAGCGGGCAGTTTGCCTGTTTTCGGAGCCGTCATCCACAGGCTTTATCATTGAAACGGAAATCTGAGATTTTGCTCTTGCCAAGCAGCAAACGAGCCCCTAAAAGGCGTCTCACCTCGTTGAGGGCGATTAGCTCAGTTGGTAGAGCGCTTCGTTTACACCGAAGATGTCGGGAGTTCGAGTCTCTCATCGCCCACCATTCACCTTATGAAATCCGTCACTTGTAACCAGGGTGCCTGCGCATCAGGGTGTTTTCTGCTGTTTGCTGCCGCTCTCACATTGCCCGGCGGTTCGCTGTTTCGGATATTCGCACATTTACAGTCATTTCGCTTTGCGCTGTTGCTGGGTATCCCGGTGGCGGGTTGATTTCGTTTGGCCTTCGAATGGTGAGTTTTCTTTTTCCTTTTTGTCCGATAAACTTCTGCGGCTAAATAAAAAACTCGTTTAAAGGTAGCTACTTGGCAAGATGGGAATCCTAGTTTTCATCAAGATGTTCGGGGCAGTCATGCTGCTCCTTTACGCGGTTCGCATGGTTCGGACAGGTTTTGAAAGGGCGGCCGGGCCAACGTTGAGACGCGCCATCGGCAAAGCGTCCTCCGGACCGGTTGCCGGCGCCTTGTCTGGTACAGCGGTTGCCATTTTGCTGCAAAGTGCGACGGCGGTTGCGATCCTGGCGGCGGGATTTGCGACATCCGGCTTCATTTCCACAGCTGCCGGACTGGCGGTTCTGCTGGGCGCCGATCTCGGGTCGGCGCTTGTCGTGCAGTTTCTTGTGTTCGATCTCAGCTGGCTGGTGCCGTTGCTCCTGGGCGGAGGTGCGTGGCTGTTCCTGAAGCTCGACGCTCGGTCCGCGAAACAGATCGGACGCATTCTTCTGGGAATCGCTTTCATCCTGATTGCGCTGCAAATGATCGGCGAAGCGACGACGCCGTTGAAGGAAGCGCGGTTCATGCCGCAGTTTGCCGGCTTCCTTGCGCAGGACACGCCGACGGCGATGGCGGTAGGGGCGCTCTTGGCGTTTCTGGTGCATTCCAGCGTGGCAGCCGTGCTGATGATCGCAGCCCTGGTGCAAAAGACCGGCCTGCCGCACGAGGCTGCGATTCCACTCGTTCTGGGGGCGAACATTGGCGCCGGCATCGTCGCGCTCTGGCTGACACGGGGAATGGATCGCAAGGCCAAGCTTCTGCCGCTTGGCAATTTTCTCTTCAGGTCCACTGGTGCTGTGCTGGTCATGCTGGCGCTAAACTTCCAAGATCTGCCTCTGGCTTCGATCAGCAATGATCCGGCCCAGCAGATCGTTGCCGTTCATGTGCTTTTCAATCTCCTGCTTGTTCTCGTCTGCTTGCCACTGACAAGACCGGTTGCCTGGCTGGTTGAACGCCTGGTGCCGGACAGAGAGGAACAAGAAGAGGCGGACCGGCTGACACCACAAAGCGCGCTGGACAAGCAACTGGTCGGCAACCCCAGGCTTGCCCTGGCCAGTGCAACGCGCGAACTCCTGCGTATGGGGGAACTGGTCGAGGTGATGGCAAGACCGGTTCTCATGATGCTGGAGAAGGGCAGTGAGCCGGAAATCAGGCGCTTGCAGCAGTTGGATAAGCAGGTCAATGCGATCCACTCCTCGGTGAAACTCTACATCGCAGAGGTGAATCGTGGAGAGCTGACCGGCGAACAGGCTGAGCGCAGCATGGAACTGGTGGGGTTCGCGGTCAATCTGGAGCGCGCTGGAGACCTTGTGGCAAAGAACCTTCTCGAACTTGCCCTGGAGTTGCAGAAGAACAAGATCAGCTTTTCGCAGGAGGGGCTGAAGGAGCTCACCTGGATGCACGACCGTGTTCTGGCGAACATGGAGCTTGCCCTCAATGTGTTCGTTTCGGCGGATGTCGCATCTGCGCGTGAGTTGATTGCAGAAAAGGACAAGATGCGCACCCTGGAACGCGAAAGTCATAACCGGCATCTGGAGCGGCTGAAATCGAAAACGCTTCAGAGCATGGAATCGAGCAACGCCCATCTGGAAGTCATGCGCAGCCTCAAGGAAATCAATTCGCTGTTCGCAGCTGCTGCGGTACCTATTCTTGCCAGAGAAGGCCTGTTGCGCGATACGCGGCTGGTGCCGGCTGAATAAAACACGGCTGAAGAACGAGAATCTGCGTGGCTCAGGTCGTATTTATGAGCTGGCGAATGTGTTTGAGGCTAAGGCCATCGGAAAACAGTCCGTGGCAACGCGGATAATTCCGTTACGAAACAGGAAGTTATCCACATTGATCGGCAAGGCGGCTCTGGGGAAAACCTGCGATTGGGCGCTTCTTTGTCAAAAAACGGCAATTCGGACGGAATAGGGTGCTTGACTTCCAAAACCAGCCGCCGTACATCAGCGCCACTTCAGGGCGACAACGCGTCGCCTGACGAAGCGGGTGTAGCTCAGTTGGTTAGAGTGCCGGCCTGTCACGCCGGAGGTCGCGGGTTCGAGCCCCGTCACTCGCGCCACTTCCCATAGAAGTGCTTTGGTACTTTCGGGAATTGGCGCATATACCGTGAATGTGCGGGTGTAGCTCAGTTGGTTAGAGTGCCGGCCTGTCACGCCGGAGGTCGCGGGTTCGAGCCCCGTCACTCGCGCCACTCACGGTACCTCTTGTTTCCCCAGACTGTTCAATCGAAAACATCAAGCCTCGCGCAAAGCGAGCGCTTTGCCGCGCAGACAGGCAACCCCTTGGCATTGTCGCCAAGATGGCTATCATGCGTTCAAGGCAGGGGCGACGCAGTCCATTCAAATTTCAGCTCTTTTGGTGTTTGTCTGGCGTTTGCTTCGATTCTGCGAGGGGGGTGGAAAACGAACGCAGGTGCGGCATATTTCCTGATGGGTTGTGCAAAGTTTTTGCCTTCCTGCAAACTGGCTGAAATTAAGGATTTGTCGGGGGTAGGTGCGAAACAGGTGCAAACATGGCAAGAGTTTGACCGCATGTGGGTCTTGCGTTGCACCAAGTCGTAAGCTAAGCGTGCGCTCGCATGTTGGTTTCATAACGCCGACGGGCACAGCGTGACCTGCCGGTATAATGAAGGCAACGGGGCGCGCAGCCCTGGCACCGGATCGCCTCCCGATCCGCCTCCATATGCAAGGACGCGAAAGACATGGAAGAACTCTTGCGGGAATATGTCCCGATCGTCGTGTTCATCGGCATTGCGCTGGTGATCGGCCTTGCGCTGCTGATTTCGCCTTTCATCCTGGCCTACAAGAATCCGGATCCGGAAAAGCTGTCGGCCTATGAGTGCGGCTTCAACGCTTTCGACGATGCACGCATGAAATTTGACGTGCGCTTTTATCTGGTCTCGATCCTCTTCATCATCTTCGACCTGGAAGTCGCGTTCCTGTTCCCCTGGGCAACCGTGTTCGGTGACCTGGGCTGGTACGGCTTCTGGTCCATGATGGTCTTCCTCGGTGTCCTGACCGTCGGCTTCATCTACGAATGGAAAAAGGGAGCGCTGGAATGGGATTGACCACGACCGAGCCGCTCGTCGCACCGCAGCCGCAGGGTATTATCGACCCGAATACGGGCAAGCCTGTCGGCGCGGATGACGCATTCTTCCTGGAAGTCAATAACGAGCTGGCCGACAAGGGCTTTCTCGTAACCTCCACCGACAACCTCATCCAGTGGGCCCGTACCGGCTCGCTGATGTGGATGACCTTCGGCCTGGCCTGCTGCGCCGTTGAAATGATGCAGATGTCGATGCCGCGCTATGACGCCGAGCGTTTCGGTTTCGCGCCGCGCGCTTCACCGCGCCAGTCGGACGTGATGATTGTTGCCGGCACGCTGACGAACAAGATGGCGCCTGCTCTGCGCAAGGTCTACGACCAGATGCCTGAGCCGCGGTACGTCATTTCCATGGGGTCCTGTGCCAATGGTGGCGGCTACTACCACTATTCCTATTCTGTGGTGCGCGGCTGCGACCGCGTGGTGCCGGTTGATATCTACGTTCCAGGCTGTCCTCCGACAGCCGAGGCGCTGCTCTACGGCGTGTTGATGCTTCAAAAGAAGATCCGCCGCACGGGCACTATCGAAAGATAAGGATCTGCCGCCGAAGAGGCGGCGGATTTTTGAGGGAGTGGGCGCCTGGCGCCCGTTCAACTGACTCTCCGGGTCGCGTCCAGCGGGGCGCAACAAAGACCCGGCAAACTGGATCGATCGGCAGTCGGCACTCAATCGGAACCGGTTGAACACTGCAGATCTACGAGTGAGGTCGAACACGATGGACGAGACGTTGAAGGAACTCGCTGAGCATATCGAGCTCGGTCTGGGTGAGTCCCTTGTGTCCTGGAAGGTCGAATACGGTGAGCTGACGCTGACCGTAAACGCGACCGACATTCTCGATGCGATCCGCTTTCTGCGCGACAACAGCTCGTGCAAGTTCGTCAATCTGACGGATATTTGCGGTGTGGATTACCCTTCGCGCGAGAAGCGCTTTGACGTTGTCTACCACTTCCTGTCTCCCGTTCAGAACCAGCGCGTTCGTGTGAAGGTCGCAACCGACGAAAATACGCCGGTTGCTTCGCTGACCCCGCTGTTTCCAGGTGCTGAATGGTTCGAGCGTGAAGCCTACGACATGTACGGCATTCTGTTCTCCGGCCATCCGGACCTGCGCCGCATCCTGACCGACTACGGTTTTGACGGATATCCGCTGCGCAAGGACTTCCCGGTTACGGGCTTTGTCGAAGTTCGTTATGACGACGAGAAGAAACGCGTTGTCTACGAACCGGTACGCCTGAACCAGGAAATGCGCTCCTTCGACTTCCTCTCGCCCTGGGAAGGCACGGACTACGTGCTGCCCGGTGACGAGAAGGCAACGACCAACTGAGGGGCGGGGCAATGGGTATTAGCATCTGGCAAATACTTATAATGCTGATCTGGGTGATAGTGTTTGTCGTTCCCTTTTGGCGCATCTTTCCTCGTGCGGGATGGCCAGCAGCTCTTAGCTTGCTGATGTTAGTGCCGCTGTTGAATCTAGTGTTGCTTTGGGTCTTGGCCTTTAAACGTTGGCCGGGAGACGTATGAAAATGGTTGAACGGCTTTCAGGTGGGTGTCTTTGCGGCGAGGTGCGGTTTGCCGCAACGCCGGTAGACGGCGAAATGGGAGTCTGCCACTGCGCCATGTGCCGCCGCTGGACCGGTGGTACCTATATGGCTGTCAGCTGCGGATCGATGGACAGTCTGGATGTTCAAGGCAAGGATGCCCTCGGCGTCTACAAGTCATCCGACTTCGGCGAGCGGGTTTTCTGCAGCAAGTGCGGTTCCTCGCTGATGTGGCGCATGGCCGACGGCTCGCACGTGAGCGTTTCCGCGCAAGCCTTTGACGATCCGTCCGTATTCAAATTCACGTCCGAAATTTTCGTTGACGAACAGCCGGCAAACTACGCTTTCGCTAATGAAACCCGCAGAATGACCGGTCCCGAAGTCATCGCCTATTTCACGCAAAAAATGCAGGAACCTCAAAATGGCTGAGGCTCAGGTTCGTAACTTCAACATCAACTTCGGTCCGCAGCACCCGGCGGCGCACGGCGTGCTGCGCCTCGTGCTTGAGCTCGACGGCGAAGTGGTAACGCGTGTGGATCCGCACATCGGTCTGCTGCACCGTGGAACCGAAAAGCTGATCGAGCAGAAGACTTATCTGCAGGCTGTGCCTTACTTCGACCGCCTCGACTACGTGGCGCCGATGAACCAGGAACACGCTTTTGCGCTTGCTGTCGAACGTATGCTTGGTGTGGAAGTGCCCAAGCGCGGCCAGCTGATCCGTGTCCTTTATTCGGAAATCGGTCGTCTGCTGTCGCATCTTCTGAACGTGACGACGCAGGCCATGGACGTGGGCGCGCTGACACCGCCGCTCTGGGGCTTCGAGCCCCGTGAAGAGCTGATGGTCTTCTACGAGCGTGCTTGCGGTGCCCGCATGCACGCAGCTTACGTTCGTCCGGGCGGTGTTCACCAGGATCTGTCTCGTGACCTGCTCGACGACATCTGGGACTTCTGTGATCCGTTCCTGCAAACGCTTGACGACATCGAAGGTCTCTTGACCGACAACCGTATCTTCAAGCAGCGCAACGTGGATATCGGCGTTGTCGACCTTGACGATGCCTGGGCCTGGGGCTTCTCCGGCGTGATGGTTCGTGGATCCGGTGCACCTTGGGATCTGCGCAAGTCGCAGCCTTACGAATGCTATTCCGAACTTGATTTCGATATTCCCATCGGCAAGAACGGCGACTGTTACGACCGCTACCTGATCCGCATGGAAGAAATGCGCCAGTCAGTCCGGATCATGAAGCAGTGCCTGGAAAAGCTGACGGTCGAAACCGGTCCGGTCTCGTCCATCGACGGCAAGATCGTGCCGCCGAAGCGCGGTGAAATGAAGCGTTCGATGGAAGCGCTCATCCACCACTTCAAGCTCTACACCGAAGGCTATCACGTCCCGGCTGGTGAAGTTTACGCGGCCGTTGAAGCACCCAAGGGTGAGTTCGGGGTCTATCTGGTCGCGGACGGTACCAACAAGCCGTACCGTTGCAAGATCAAGGCGCCTGGCTACAGCCACCTTCAGGCCATGGACTTCCTGTGCCGCGGGCACATGCTTGCCGACGTTTCGGCAGTGCTGGGGTCTCTGGACATCGTGTTCGGTGAGGTCGACCGCTGATGCGGACGGCACACAACCAATTTTCGACCCTGGCAGCCGCCCGTCCGGCTCCGGTCATTTTGACAGAACGGGGATAACACCATGGCAGTTCGCCGACTTGCCGCGGAACAACCAGAAAGCTTCGCGTTCACCGAGAAGAACCTCGACTGGGCAAAGAAGCTGATCGACCGTTATCCGGCAGGCCGTCAGGCCTCCGCGGTCATTCCGCTTTTGTGGCGTGCGCAGGAACAGAACGAAGGTTGGGTGAGTGAGCCGGCAATCCGCTATATCGCGGACCTGCTCGACATGCCGAAGATCCGCGTTCTGGAAGTGGCGACGTTCTACACCATGTTCCAGCTGCAGCCGGTCGGCAAGAAGGCCCATATTCAGGTGTGTGGCACGACGCCGTGTCAGCTGCGCGGGTCGGAAGACCTGATCAAGATCTGCAAGAGCCGCATTGCCAAGCACATGCACGAGATTTCCGAGGATGGCATGTTCTCCTGGGAAGAAGTCGAGTGTCTTGGCGCCTGTGTGAATGCGCCGATGGTGCAGATCTTCAAGGACACCTATGAAGACCTGACTGAAGACAGCTTCAACCAGTTGATCGACGATATCGCCGCCGGCAAGGAAGTAACGCCGGGCCCGCAGAACGGTCGCCGTTTTGCAATGGCCGAAGGTGGTCAGACGTCGCTCACTGAAATCGATGACAACACGAAGGGTGAGCTGCCGGTTCCCCACCTGGTCGACGGCTCGGAAAAGGCGTCTCATGCTTTTGCCGGCGCACCGATCAATGCAGGTGGCAACGACTATGATGGCGTGCCGACCCCTGCAGAAGATGCTGTTGCCAAGGTAAAGGCGGCGCATGCAGCCAAATCCGCCAAGGCAAGCGAAGCGCCAGCGGCAGCTGCGCCCAAGAAGGCTGAGGCAAAGGCTGAACCGGCCAAGAAAGCCAAGGCCGAAAAAGCAGCTACGCCTGCAGCGCGCAGTCAGAACAAGGGCAAGCCTGATTCCGACGACCGTGCCGAAGTCGAAGTTGCCCGCACAGCCGACACCAGTGGAAGCACCGACAGTCAGGAAAAAGAACCTGAACTTCTGAAGGAAGCGCGCGGCGGCAAGCCGGACGACCTGAAGAAGCTGAAGGGTGTCGGTCCGAAACTGGAAGCGACACTCAACGAACTCGGGTTTTTCCACTTCGATCAGGTCGCCTCATGGGGACCGCAGGAAGTTGCCTGGGTCGACAGCCGCCTGAAGTTCAAGGGCCGTATCGAACGTGATGGCTGGATTGAGCAGGCCAAGGTTCTGGCATCCGGCGGTGAAACAGATTTTTCCAAGCGCGTGGAAGCCGGTGAAGTGGCCTCCTCCAAGAGCGAAGACTAGGGGGAAGAGATGCTGAAGGATCAGGATCGGATCTTCACCAATATCTACGGTCTCCACGACTGGGGCCTGGAAGGCGCCAAGAAGCGCGGACAGTGGGACAATACCAAGGGCCTTATCGACAAGGGGCGCGACTGGATCATTCAGGAAATGAAGGATTCAGGTCTGCGTGGCCGTGGCGGTGCCGGTTTCCCGACAGGCCTGAAATGGTCGTTCATGCCCAAGGAATCCGATGGCCGCCCGGCATATCTCGTCGTCAACGCCGACGAATCCGAGCCGGGCACCTGCAAGGACCGCGAGATCCTGCGCCATGACCCGCACACGCTGGTCGAGGGATGCCTTGTTGCCGGTTATGCGATGGGTGCCATTGCTGCCTACATCTATGTTCGCGGTGAATTCATCCGCGAGCGCGAGCGTTTGCAAGCTGCGATCGACCAGGCTTATGACGCCGGTCTGATCGGCAAGAACAACAAGAACGGTTACGACTTCGACATTTATGTCCACCATGGTGCCGGCGCTTACATCTGTGGCGAGGAAACCGCGCTGCTGGAAAGCCTTGAAGGCAAGAAGGGCCAGCCGCGCCTGAAGCCGCCGTTCCCGGCAAACGTCGGCCTTTACGGGTGCCCGACCACGGTGAACAACGTTGAATCGATCGCGGTTGCTCCGACCATCCTGCGCCGCGGTGCTGCGTGGTTCTCGGCGCTCGGCCGTCCGAACAACACCGGCACCAAGCTTTTCTGTGTTTCCGGCCACGTCAACAAGCCGTCGACCTTCGAGGAAGAGCTGGGCATCCCGTTTGCCGAGATGATCGACAAGCATTGCGGCGGTATTCGCGGTGGCTGGGACAACCTTCTCGCGGTTATTCCGGGTGGTTCGTCTGTTCCGTGCCTCACGGCAGAGCAGATCAAGGACGCGCCGATGGACTTCGACACGCTGCGCGGCCTTGGCTCCGGCCTGGGGACTGCAGCCGTGATCGTGATGGACAAGTCGACGGATATCATCAAGGCCATTGCCCGCCTGTCCTACTTCTACAAGCACGAAAGCTGCGGCCAGTGCACACCGTGCCGCGAAGGCACGGGCTGGATGTGGCGTGTGATGGAACGAATGGTCAAGGGCGAGTCCTCCTATGAGGAAATCGACATGCTGTTCAAGGTGACCAAGCAGGTCGAAGGCCACACGATTTGTGCACTCGGGGACGCGGCCGCCTGGCCGATCCAGGGTTTGATCAAGAATTTCCGGCCTGTTATCGAGCAACGCATCGATGACTATGTCGCCAAGTCGAAGTCTTCTTCGACCATGGTGGCGGCTGAGTAAGCGGAACGGGATTTGGAGAGCAACGGATGACGAAGCTCATCATCGACGGCAAGGAAGTGGATGTCCCGGCGGACTACACGCTGCTTCAGGCCTGTGAAGAGGCGGGCGCCGAGGTTCCGCGGTTTTGTTACCACGACCGGCTGTCTATCGCCGGCAACTGCCGCATGTGCCTGGTGGAAGTGAAGGGCGGACCGCCCAAGCCGACCGCCTCCTGTGCCATGGGCGTGAAGGACCTTCGTCCGGGCCCGAACGGCGAGCCGCCGGTGGTCGAGACCAAGTCCGAGATGGTCAAGAAGGCCCGCGAAGGTGTGATGGAGTTCCTGCTCATCAACCACCCGCTGGATTGCCCGATCTGCGACCAGGGCGGCGAGTGTGATCTGCAGGACCAGGCGATGGCCTATGGCGTCGACGGTTCCAGGTTCCACGAGAACAAGCGCGCCGTTGAGAACAAGGAAATCGGTCCGCTGATCAAGACGATCATGACCCGCTGCATTCACTGCACGCGTTGTGTGCGGTTCACCACGGAAGTGTGTGGTGTCACCGACATGGGTCTGGTCGGCCGTGGCGAAGATGCGGAAATCACCACCTATCTCGAAGCGGCCCTGTCTTCGGAAATGCAGGGCAACGTGGCAGATCTTTGCCCGGTTGGTGCCTTGACCCACAAGCCTTACGAATTCCACGCCCGTCCGTGGGAACTGACCAAGACCGAAAGCATCGACGTGATGGACGCGGTCGGTTCCGCGATCCGTGTCGACACGCGCGGCAAGGAAGTCATGCGGGTGATGCCGCGGCTCAACGAAGAGGTCAACGAGGAGTGGATTTCCGACAAGTCCCGTTACATCTGGGACGGTCTGAAGACCCAGCGCCTCGACCGGCCTTACGCCAAGAAGGACGGCAAGCTGCAGCCCGTTTCCTGGGGTGAAGCATTCCAGATCATCGCCGAAAAGGTAAAAGGCGCGAGCGCCGACAAAATCGGTGCTCTGGCTGGACAGATGGCAGGCGTTGAGGACATGTTCGCGCTGAAGGCGCTGATGGAGAAACTCGGCGTTGCCAACATCGACAGCCGTTTCCCGGGATCTCCGCTACATCCGAAGAACGGCCGCGCAAGCTATCTCTTCAACAGCACGATCCAGGGCATTGAAGACGCTGACGCGATCATGCTGATCGGCACAAATCCGCGTCAGGAAGCTCCGGTTCTGAACGCTCGCATCCGCAAGCGTTGGGTCCAAGGCGACGTGACCATTGGCCTGATTGGTGAAAATGCTGACCTGACCTATCCGGTAACTTATCTGGGTGCCGGTCCGGACAGCCTGAAGGAATTCGTGAACCACGCTCCGGCAAAGGCCGAACGCCCGATGTTCATCATCGGCCAGGGCGCGCTGAATCGTCCGGATGGGGCTGAAGTGCTCGCGACGCTTGCTGCAGCCGCCAAGGCGCTTGGTGTCGTCAAGGACGGCTGGAACGGTTTCAACATCCTGCACACCGAAGCGTCCCAGGTTGGTGCTCTCGATCTCGGTTTCGTACCGGGCGAGGGCGGCAAGGACACAGGCTCCATGCTGGAGCCGGGTGCACTTGACGTGCTGTTCCTGCTGGGTGTCGACGAAGTTGAAGTTCCGGAAGGCGCTTTCGTTGTCTACCAGGGAACGCATGGTGACCGCGGCGCGCACCGCGCCGACGTTATCCTGCCAGGCGCTGCGTATACGGAGAAATCCGCGATCTACGTCAACACCGAAGGTCGCGTCCAGATGGCCGATCGGGCTGCGTTCCCTCCGGGAGATGCCCGCGAAGACTGGGCTATCCTTCGCGCATTGTCCGCGGTGCTTGGCCAGACGCTTGAGTTCAACTCTCTTGCCGAATTGCGCTCAAAGTTGTTCGAAGCTGTTCCGCACATGACGGGCATCGATGCGATCGAGGCAGGTGATGCTGGCGATATCGCCAAGCTTGGCAACGCCAAGGCCAAGATGGATAGCGCAGGCTTCGCCAACGTGATCCGCGACTTTTACCTGACCAACCCGATCGCTCGCGCGTCCAAGACGATGGCCGAGTGCTCGGCGCTCGCCAAGACGCGAGCGGCAGAAGCAGCAGAATAAGGGGTAGGGGACCGATATGGCTGAGTTCATGACGACCTACGGTTGGCCGTTCCTCTGGATGGCATTCCAGAGCATTCTGCTGATGGTCGTGCTTCTGGTGATTGTCGCCTACGTGCTTTATGCGGATCGCAAGATCTGGGCTGCCGTGCAGATTCGCCGCGGCCCGAACGTGGTTGGTCCCTGGGGCTTGCTGCAAAGCTTCGCCGATCTATTGAAGTTCGTTCTGAAAGAACCGGTGATCCCGTCTGGATCCAACAAGGTTCTGTTCCTGCTGGCTCCACTGGTATCCGTGCTTCTGGCGCTGG
This sequence comes from Roseibium sp. RP-7, assembly GCF_053005225.1. Classification (NCBI taxonomy): domain Bacteria; kingdom Pseudomonadati; phylum Pseudomonadota; class Alphaproteobacteria; order Hyphomicrobiales; family Stappiaceae; genus Roseibium; species Roseibium sp. RP-7. The sequence continues at coordinate 2,964,892 of NZ_JBRKQA010000001.1, read as the reverse complement.
CTGCCTGGGCCGTTATTCCGGTTGCCGACGGCTGGGTGATTGCCAACATCAATCTCGGTGTGCTCTTCGTCTTCGCAGTGTCGTCGCTGGAAGTCTACGGTGTGATTATCGGTGGTTGGGCTTCCAACTCCAAGTACCCCTTCCTGTCAGCGCTGCGCTCGGCCGCTCAGATGGTCTCCTATGAGGTTTCCATCGGCTTCGTCATCGTGACAGTGCTGCTGTGTGCCGGCACCTTGAACCTGACCGGTATCGTGCAGGCACAGGAAACCGGCCTTGCCAACATGCTGGGTGTGCCGTGGCTGTCGTTCCTGAACTGGTACTGGCTGCCGCTGTTCCCGATGTTCGTGGTGTTCTTCATCTCGGCACTGGCTGAAACCAACCGTCCGCCGTTCGATCTTGCGGAAGCAGAATCGGAACTGGTTGCCGGCTTCATGGTGGAATACGGCTCAACCCCGTACATGATGTTCATGCTCGGTGAATATGTCGCCATCTGCCTGATGTGCGCGCTTATGAGCATCTTCTTCATGGGGGGATGGCTGCCGCCGTTCGATTTTGCACCGTTCACCTGGGTGCCGGGCATCGTCTGGTTCCTGCTGAAGTGTTTCCTTGGCTTCTTCATGTTCGCCATGGTGAAGGCAATGGTCCCGCGTTACCGCTATGACCAACTGATGCGCCTGGGCTGGAAAGTGTTCCTGCCGCTGTCGCTGGCCATGGTCGTGGTCGTCGCCGCAGTCCTGATGATCATGGGCTGGGCACCGGGCGCAGCGTGACGATCTCGCTCGCCGGTGCAATCGGTGCCGCCGTTGGTCTTTATGTCGGCTGGCTCGATTGGAAGATCCTGAAGGGAATGCTTCAGGCGGCGGAGACGAAGAACAGACAAGCTGGCGGCGACGGTGGTGTCGCGGCCAGACACAAGGCGCTCTTGGGCGCACTGATTTTTGGAGTTCCGGTGTTCGGTTTCCCGATCATCGGCTATTGGGCCGCCAGTCAGCTGGCTGGTTGAGGAAAGAGAGGCTAAAAGCGATGGGACTTAGTCAAGCCGTCAAATCGCTGTTTCTGCAGGAGTTCGTGTCGGCCTTCGTTCTGGCGATGCGTTACTTCTTCAAGCCGAAACCAACGGTCAATTATCCGTTCGAGAAGGGCCCGGTGAGCCCGCGTTTCCGGGGTGAGCATGCCCTGCGCCGTTATCCGAACGGCGAAGAACGCTGCATTGCCTGCAAGCTGTGCGAAGCTATCTGCCCGGCACAGGCAATCACCATCGAGGCCGGATCGCGGCGCAACGACGGCACGCGCCGTACCACGCGCTACGACATCGACATGGTCAAATGCATCTATTGCGGCTTCTGTCAGGAAGCTTGCCCTGTGGATGCAATTGTCGAAGGCCCCAATTTCGAATTCGCCACGGAAACCCGCGAAGAGCTTTACTACGACAAGGAAAAGCTGCTTGCGAACGGCGACCGTTGGGAACGCGAAATTGCCCGTAACATTGAAATGGATGCTCCTTACCGTTAGGAGCATACCCAACAATGGTTTCCAGCCCGGCAATCCGGCCGGGCACCGCACTTCCGGCCGCAAGGCCACACGACAGGCAGGTCTTCGAAATGATCCTGAAAGCCCTCTTTTTCTACCTGTTTGCCGGCGTCACCCTGGCGTCAGCATTCATGGTGATCGCGTCGCGCAATCCGGTGACGTCGGTACTGTTCCTGATCCTGGCGTTTGTGAATTCCGCTGGTCTTTTCATTCTGCTGGGCGCCGAATACCTGGCCCTGCTTCTGGTGGTCGTCTATGTCGGCGCGGTGGCGGTGCTGTTCCTGTTCGTCGTCATGATGCTTGATGTGGACTTCGTCGAACTGCGGCAGGGCTTCCTGCAGTATCTGCCGGTCGGCGCGCTGGTTGGCGTGATCCTGATGGTCGAGTTGCTGATGGGTCTGGGGGCCTGGATCATTGCACCGGGTGTTCTCGGGCACGGCGCAGAGCCGATGCCGGCACTTAGCGACGTGAGCAACATCCAGGCGATCGGGTCTGTGCTCTACACCAAATACATCTACTTCTTCCAGGTCGCTGGCCTGGTTCTTCTGGTGGCCATGATCGGGGCAATCGTCCTGACCCTGCGCCACAAGCCGAATGTCAAACGTCAAAGCATTCCGGACCAGGTTGCGCGAAACCGCGAAGCCTCAGTTGAGGTCCGCAAGGTGGAAACGGGCAAGGGTATCTGACGCAACCTGGTTGCGTTTTCGAGAAAGTCCGGGAACCGGCACGCTCCTCCGTGCTGTTTCCGGTTGGGGTAAACGAGGGGAGCACGGCGAGGCGCCCATGGAAATCGGTCTGTCGCACTATCTGTCGGTCGCGGCGATCCTGTTCACGATCGGGATCTTCGGGATCTTCCTGAACAGGAAAAACGTGATTGTTATCTTGATGTCTATCGAACTGCTGCTGCTGTCGGTGAACATCAACTTTGTCGCCTTTTCGTCGTTCCTCGGCGACATGATGGGCCAGATCTTCACCATGCTGGTTCTCACCGTGGCTGCCGCAGAGGCCGCCATCGGCCTTGCGATCCTGGTGGTCTTCCACCGGAACCGCGGCTCCATCGCCGTGGAAGACGTCAACGTGATGAAAGGGTAGGAGCTGATGTATTCCGCAATCCTGTTCCTGCCGCTGATCGGCTTCCTGATCGCCGGTCTTTTCGGCCGCGCCATCGGCGCCAAGGCCAGTGAGTATATTACCAGTGGTCTCCTGATCCTCGCTGCGCTGCTGTCCTGGATCACTTTCTTCGGGTTCTGGCTCGGCGGCTCGGAAATGCAGATCGTCGATCTGTTCCGCTGGATCGATACCGGTGATCTGAAGGTGTCCTGGTCCATCAGGGTCGACACGCTGACCGCCGTGATGCTGATCGTCGTGACCACTGTGTCCGCGCTCGTGCATGTCTATTCCATCGGGTACATGCACCATGACCCGCATCGGCCGCGTTTCTTCGCCTATCTGTCGCTTTTCACCTTCGCGATGCTGTCGCTGGTGACGGCAGACAACCTTCTGCAGATGTTCTTCGGCTGGGAAGGTGTGGGCCTTGCCTCCTATCTTCTGATCGGCTTCTGGTATCAGAAACCGTCCGCAAATGCGGCCGCCATCAAGGCATTCGTCGTCAACCGCGTTGGTGACTTCGGATTTGCGCTCGGCATCTTCGGCGTCTTCTATCTGTTCCAGAGCATCGAGTTCACCACCATCTTCAACGACGCGCCGTCCTTCATCCAGGAGCACGGCGAGGTGATGACCTTCCTCGGCTACCATCTTGATCCGCATGCAGCGATGACGGTTGTCTGCCTGCTGCTGTTCATGGGGGCAATGGGCAAGTCGGCGCAGTTCCTGCTGCACACCTGGTTGCCGGACGCTATGGAAGGCCCGACACCCGTGTCCGCGCTTATCCATGCCGCGACGATGGTGACCGCCGGTGTCTTCATGGTGGCACGTCTGTCACCGCTGATGGAACTTTCGCACACCGCGCTGACGGTCATCGTGTTCTTTGGTGCAACGACGGCCTTCTTCGCCGCAACTGTCGGTCTGGTGCAGAACGACATCAAGCGCGTGATCGCCTATTCGACCTGTTCGCAGCTCGGGTACATGTTCGTTGCACTTGGCGTCGGCGCCTATTCGATCGGTATCTTCCACCTGTTCACCCACGCCTTCTTCAAGGCGCTGCTGTTCCTATGCGCCGGTTCGGTGATCCACGCCGTTTCCGACGAGCAGGACATGCGCAAGATGGGTGGTCTTCGGAAGCATATCCCGATTACCTACTGGACGATGATGATCGGAACGCTGGCCCTGACGGGTGTGGGTATTCCATTCACTCATATCGGTTTCGCCGGCTTCATTTCCAAGGATGCGATCATTGAGGCAGCCTTTGCCGGTTCCGTGGGTGAACACGCCAATCCGATGGCCCTCTACGGCTTCTGGATGACTGTTATCGCTGCTGCGCTGACGTCGTTCTATTCCTGGCGCCTGACGTTCATGACCTTCCACGGCAAGCCGCGTGCGCCTGTCGATGTGATGAAACACGTACATGAATCTCCTCTGGTGATGACCGTGCCGCTGTTCATCCTGTCCATCGGCGCTGTGCTGGCGGGTATGGTCTTCTACGGTTCGTTCTACGGCGAAGGTTATGCAGAGTTCTGGAAGGGCGCACTGTTCAACAGTGAAACCAACCACATCCTGCATGCCATGCACGAAGTGCCTGGATGGGTGAAGGTGTCTCCGTTCGTCATGATGGTGCTCGGTTTCCTGGTTGCCTACCAGTTCTACATCCGCTCTCCGGAAATGCCGAAGCAGCTGGCGGAGCGCCATTCCGGCCTCTATCAGTTCCTGCTCAACAAGTGGTACTTCGACGAGCTTTATAACTTCATCTTTATCCGTCCTGCCATGTGGCTCGGCCGGGTCCTCTGGAAGAAGGGCGATGGCACCGTGATCGACGGGTATGGCCCGAACGGTGTTGCTTCCCGTGTTCAGAATGTGACCGCCTGGGTCGTCCGCCTGCAGACCGGATATCTCTATCACTATGCATTTGCGATGCTGATCGGTGTGGCTGCGCTTATCACCTGGTCGATGTTCACCGGTGCAGGCACCGGCGGGGGTGCACACTAATGATTGACTGGCCAATTCTGTCACTCACGACGTTCTTGCCGCTGCTGGGCGTGCTCTTCATTCTCCTGGTTCCGGGGAATGATGAGGGCAGCAAGAAGAACATCCGGATGGTCGCTCTTGTGACCACCTCTGTGACCTTCCTTCTGTCGCTGTTCATCTGGGGCAATTTCGACTACGCCAACTCGGGCTTCCAGTTCGTGGAACACCGGGAATGGCTTGGAAGCAACATCAGCTACCGCATGGGCGTTGACGGTATTTCCGTCCTCTTCGTGATCCTCACGACCTTCCTGATGCCGTTCTGCATCCTGGCCTCCTGGGACAGCGTGCAGAAGCGGGTAAAGGAATACATGATTGCCTTCCTCGTTCTGGAAACGCTGATGATCGGCGTCTTCTGCGCGCTGGACCTGGTCGTGTTCTACGTGTTCTTCGAAGCTGGCCTCATTCCGATGTTCCTGATCATCGGCGTGTGGGGCGGTGCGCGCAGGGTCTATGCATCCTACAAGTTCTTCCTGTACACGCTGCTCGGCTCGGTGCTGATGCTGATCGCGATCATGGCGATGTACTGGAACGCAGGCACCACCAACATTGAAGCGCTCCTAGCGCATCAGTTCCCGGGCGGGATGCAAACATGGCTGTGGCTGGCCTTCTTCGCGAGCTTTGCCGTGAAGATGCCAATGTGGCCGGTGCATACCTGGTTGCCGGACGCACACGTGGAAGCACCGACCGCCGGTTCCGTCATTCTGGCGGGCGTGCTCCTGAAGCTCGGCGGCTACGGCTTCCTGCGCTTCTCGCTGCCGATGTTCCCGCTTGCATCCGACATGTTCGCACCCTTCGTGTTCACATTGTCTGTGGTTGCGATCATCTACACGTCGCTGGTGGCGCTCGCCCAGGAAGACATCAAGAAGCTGATCGCCTATTCATCGGTCGCACACATGGGCTACGTGACCATGGGCATCTTCACGATGACGGAGCAGGGTGTGCAGGGTGGTATCTTCCAGATGCTTTCCCACGGCATTGTTTCCGGTGCGCTTTTCCTTTGTGTCGGCGTTATCTACGACCGGATGCATACCCGCGAGATCGCTGCCTATGGCGGTCTGGTCAACCGGATGCCGAAGTATGCGGTTGCGTTCCTGATTTTCACCATGGCCAACGTCGGCCTGCCAGGCACCTCCGGGTTCGTTGGGGAAATCCTGACGCTGATGGGGGCGTTCCAGGTCAATTCGTGGGTGGCGTTCTTTGCTACCACCGGTGTGATCCTGTCAGCTGCCTACGCGCTTTATCTCTATCGCCGTGTCGTCTTCGGCGCGCTGGAGAAGGAAAGCCTCAAGTCGATCCTCGACCTGAACCTCAGGGAAAAGGTTATCCTGATCCCCATGATCATCCTGACGATCTTCTTCGGCTTCTATCCGATGGCGATCCTGGATGTGACCCAGGGTGCGGTCGACAATCTCATCAATCAATACACCGCGGCGCTCGACGCGGCTGGCGTTGTCCAGCACGCAGCGTCTGCCGCGGCGGCCCACTAGGTTTCGAGGACGAGACAGAGCTATGTCTGAATTGACCCTATTGCCAGATCTCAAGCCGGTTCTGCCGGAGATCATCCTGGCCCTCGGAGCCATGGTGCTGCTGATGATCGGCGCCTTCGGCGGCAAGCGCGTCAGCTACGCCGTCTTCGGTGGAGCAATGGGCCTGCTCGGCGGCACCTTCCTGGTGCTTCTGTTCGTGCCGGCCTTTGGTGAAACGTTCGGCGGTTCGTTCGTTCTGGACGATTTCGCCTACTTGCTCAAATTGCTGGTGCTGGCTGGTTCGTTCTTTGCCATCGCCATGTCCTGGGCCTACGCCAAGAGCCAGTCCTTCGACCATTTCGAGTATCCGATCCTGATCGTTCTTGCGACGCTCGGCATGATGCTGATGCTGTCTGCGAATGACATGATCGCACTTTATCTCGGCTTGGAACTGCAGAGCCTTTCGCTCTACGTCGTTGCCGCCATCAACCGGGACAGCGTGCGCTCGACCGAAGCCGGCCTGAAGTACTTTGTGCTGGGTGCGCTGTCGTCGGGCATGCTGCTCTATGGCATGTCGCTTGTTTACGGCTTCACCGGGCAGGTGGCCTTCGAGGGTATCGCGGAATCGCTGTCCCACGATGGCGCTTCCATCGGACTGGTGATCGGCCTGACCTTCATTCTTGCCGGTCTTGCCTTCAAGATTTCCGCGGTTCCGTTCCACATGTGGACGCCGGATGTCTATGAAGGGGCGCCAACCCCGGTTACCGCATTCCTCGCCGCTGCACCGAAAGTTGCCGCTATGGGCATGCTGGTCCGGATCGTGATCGAGGCCTTCCAGCCGGTTACAAACGACTGGCAGCAGATCATCGTGTTCGTGTCGATCGCATCGATGGCACTCGGAGCCTTCGCGGCTATCGGTCAGCACAACCTGAAACGACTGATGGCCTATTCGTCCATCGGTCACATGGGCTACGCGCTGGTGGGTCTTGCTGCCGGCACCCAGACAGGTGTCGAAGGCGTCATTTTCTACATGATCGCCTACATGGGCATGACGCTTGGTGTCTTCGCCTGCATCCTGTCCATGCGCCGCAAGGATGGCATGGTCGAGGAGATCGGTGATCTGGCCGGGCTGTCCCAGACAAACCTGCCGATGGCAATCCTGCTGGGTCTGCTGATGTTCTCGCTCGCCGGTATTCCGCCGCTGGTCGGTTTCTTCGGCAAGTGGTACGTGTTCAGCGCGGCCGTCGAGGCCGGTCTCTTCCCGCTGGCCGTGATCGGCGTGGTCGCGTCGGTGGTAGGTGCCTATTACTACCTGCGGATCGTAAAGGTCATGTTCTTCGACGAACCTGTTGAGGGTTTCGAGGCCATGCCGATGGAGCTGCGCGTGGTTCTGGGCCTGTCGAGTGTATTCGTGATCTTCTTCTGGCTGGCACCGGGGCAGATCGTCAGCGCGGCCAGCTCTGCTGCCCAGTCGCTGTTCTGATCGACCGCATGACAAGTTATGGACATGAACGTCCGGCGCCAGGTGCGCCGGACTTTCGCTTTGTGGAGCTGGAAACTGTCGGCTCCACGAATTCGCTGTGTTTCGACAAGGCACGGCAAGGGGACGCCGGTCATCTGTGGATCAGGGCAGACGAGCAGACCACAGGTCGTGGGCGCCGCGGGCGTGACTGGTCCTCACCTATCGGCAACATGTTCGCCAGCCTGCTTCTGATTGACCCGAAACCGGCTGAGCGGATTGGCGAATTGCCGCTTGCCGCTGCCGTTGCATTGGCGGAAGCCGTTGACAAAGCCGCAGGTACACTGCAACTGGTAAGCCTGAAATGGCCAAACGACCTGCTTGTAGAGGGCTCGAAACTGTCCGGCATCCTGCTGGAAGCTGAAACGCTTAACGATGGCCGGCAGGCGGTTGTCCTTGGTTTCGGTGTCAATTGTGTTTCCCACCCGCCGTTGTCCTTGTATCAGGCGACGGATCTCAGGAGCCTGGGCTATCAGGTAACAGCTGAACGGTTGTTCGAATGTCTTGCGGAGACGCTGGCGGACAACCTGTCTCGCTGGGAGCAACCGGGCGGCTTTGAAGGAATTCGCCGAGCCTGGCTGAAACGGGCGGCACATCTGGGCAAGACCATAACGGTTCGGACTGCCCAGGAAGAAATTACCGGCACTTTTGCCGATTTGGACGCGCGCGGCCACCTGGTCCTGAAACAGGATGGTGGCGGTGAGCGAACGATTTATGCGGGTGATGTGTTTTTGCCTGGCGCTTGAGCGCCGGGCCGTTGCCCGATCTGACGTTTAAAGGAGCAATCCATGGCTTCGGCCAAGAAAAACAACAACAACAACGACATCGTGTTTCTGCCCCTGGGCGGGGTCGGCGAAATCGGCATGAACCTCGGTTTGTACGGCTATGGTCCGGAAGATGACCGGACATGGCTGATCGTCGACTGTGGTGTGAGTTTCGCCGGACCGGAGCTTCCGGGCATCGACGTAGTCGTTCCGGACATCAAGTTCCTGGAAGATGAAGTCGACAATATCGCCGGAATGGTGATTACCCACGCACATGAAGACCATTACGGCGGGATCCTGCATCTGTGGCCCTTCCTGAAGGTACCGGTCTATGCAACGGCCTTCACTGCCGGTCTGCTCGCAGCCAAGACGGAAAGCGAGCCGGGAGCAGAAGAGGTTCCGGTGACGGTGGTGAAGCAGGGCGAGCGCCACAAGATTGGTCCGTTTGATGTCGAATTTGTTGCGATGGCGCACTCCATTCCGGAGCCCTGCGCGCTGGCGATCCGCACGCCTGCCGGCATGGTGCTGCATACCGGCGACTGGAAGATCGACAGGACGCCTGGCGTCGGCCTTCCCATCGATCTGGACCGGCTTGCAGAGCTCGGCCGGGAAGGGGTGATGGCGCTTGTCTGTGACAGTACCAATGCAATTCGTGACGGTGTCAGCCCCAGCGAGGCAGATGTTGCCGTCGAGCTGAAAAAAGTTATGGCAAAGGCCAGCAAGCGAATTGCGGTCACCACCTTTGCATCCAACGTCGCCCGCATTCGGGCGATTGCGGAAGCAGCCGCCGCGAACGACCGCGACATGGTGATTGTCGGCCGCTCTATGCACCGGGTGATCGAGGTTGCCGGAGAGCTTGGCTATCTGGATGGACTGAAGCCGTTTCACGATGAAGAGGCCTATGGCTATCTGCCGCGGGAAAAGACCGTGCTTTTGTGCACGGGATCGCAAGGCGAAGCCCGCGCTGCCCTTGCCAGGATCGCAGCCGGCGACCATCGCAACATCGCGCTGTCAAAGGGTGATATGGTCATCTTTTCCTCGCGCACGATCCCCGGCAACGAGAAAGCCGTTGGTGAGGTGCTGAATAACCTTGCCGACAAGGATGTCGACATCATCACCGACCGTGACGCCCTTGTGCATGTGTCCGGTCACCCGCGCAGGGGCGAGCTGGAGCAGCTTTACAAACTGGTCCAGCCGAAAGTCGTGCTTCCCGTCCACGGGGAACCGTTGCATCTTGCCGCCCACGCTGCGTTCGCAAAGGACCTCGGGGTGCCTGAAGTGGTGCGCGGCAAGAACGGGGACATCATCCGCCTGAGTGCGGGGCGTGCCGGCATCATCGACGAGGCGCCGTCAGGCATCCTGGTGAAAGACGGCGATATCCTGGACGATCCGGAAGTCACCGGCGTCAAGGAACGGCGCAAGCTTTCGTTTGCGGGCGCTGCGGTGATCGCGCTGGTGGTCAACCGATCCGGGGAGCTGCTGGACGACCCCAATGTTGTCCTGTTGGGCTTGCCGGACACGGATGATGAAGGTGATCCGATGGAGGATATCGTCATCAAGGCTGTCAGGGGCGCTGTTACCAGCATCCCGAAGAACCGGCGGAAGGACAAGGATCTGGTTGCAGAGGCTGCGCGCCGTGCAGCCCGGTCCGAGATCCTGAACGTCTGGGGCAAAAAGACGCTCTGCAAGGTGATGGTGACCCAACTATAGTCATCGCGGCGGCCTGAGTGGCCGCTGACAGCGGAGGTTTGCAAATGATCGGACGGCTCAACCACGTCGCCATTGCGGTGTCGGATATCGAAGCAGCAACGGCAGTCTACCGGGACACTCTCGGTGCAGAGGTTTCAGCCAGGGAAGAGCAGCCGGATCACGGCGTCAGCACGGTGTTCATCAACTTGCCGAACACCAAGATCGAGCTGCTTGAGCCACTTGGCGAGAATTCTCCCATTGCAAAGTTCCTGGAAAAGAACCCCTCAGGTGGCATTCACCACGTTTGCTACGAAGTCGATGACATTATTGCCGCGCGCGACAAGCTGCTGGCAGATGGGGCCCGGGTACTCGGCGACGGTGAACCGAAGATAGGGGCGCATGGCAAACCCGTGCTGTTCCTGCATCCCAAGGACTTTCTCGGTACCTTGACCGAACTTGAAGAGGCTTAATTCATGTCCATCGCGTTTGGCATGGCCATCTATTTCATGCTCTGGTGGATCATTCTGTTTGCCATCCTGCCGTTCGGCATGCGCCGGACGCAGGAGGAAGCAGGCGAGGTTGTACCAGGAACCGAGCCAAGCGCTCCCGAGCAGCCGCGATTCCGTCGGGTAATCATCCTGACCACCATCGTGACCACTGTGGTTTTTGCCGGATACCTCGGTATGCGTAACTCGGGATTCGGGCTGGACGACATTCCGTTTCTCAACCCGCCAACCGGCAGCTACAGTCACCCGTCCAACTGACGGGTGCGCCTCCCGGGGCATATTTGTTCGGATCCCACGACAAGTCCGCCCGGTTGCAAGAAAACTGACGATATTCCGCAAAGAAAAAAGGCAGAGCCAAGCTCTGCCTTTGTAAAGTTCCGCGTCTAAATTCGACCCTGTACCCTTACTGTCCGGTATTCCCGTACAGCTGGGCGGCTGCAAACCAAAAGGTGCGCCTGAGGGTCCTTCCTCCCAAGACTCAGACCGCGATGTCCTTGAGCCTCTTGGCATTTCTGCCAAGGCATCTTTTTGTTATGAAGATGGAAACTAGCGGATTGATTCAGCCTTGTCACCTATTTGTCGTGCACAGGCTATTTTTTTTGCTTGCCTAATTCCTTGGCGGCAATTGGTACTAAGACCTTAGTTCTGAAGCCGGCAAAAAATTAGGCGGCAAACTTCAGCAAATACCTGCATTTGCGCGCTATTTTGCCGTCATTTCTGTATAAGGCAGGCATGGCTGCGCAAAGGGCTTGTATTTGGTGGCTGCTTGCGCTTTGACTGCGCACAAAACAGGCGATGCCCAAGATTGAGAGAACATTCATGCGTCTTTCCCGTTACTTTCTGCCCATACTGAAAGAAACACCCAAGGAAGCGGAAATCGTGTCCCACCGGCTGATGCTGCGTGCCGGCATGATTCGTCAGCAGTCCGCCGGAATCTATTCCTGGTTGCCACTTGGGTTGAAGGTCCTGCGCAAGATCGAACGGATCGTGGAAGAAGAACAGGCCAGGGCAGGCGCGATCCAGTTGCTGATGCCGACCATCCAGTCAGCCGATCTGTGGCGTGAGAGTGGCCGGTATGATGCCTATGGCAAGGAGATGCTGCGCATCACCGACCGTCATGAGCGGGACATGCTGTTTGGGCCGACAAACGAGGAGATGATCACCGACATCTTCCGTGGCTACGTGCGATCCTACAAGGACCTGCCGCTGAACCTCTATCACATCCAGTGGAAGTTCCGTGACGAGGTGCGCCCGCGCTTTGGTGTCATGCGCGGCCGGGAGTTCCTGATGAAGGATGCCTATTCCTTCGATCTGGACAAGGAATCGGCCCGCCACGCCTATAATCGGATGTTTGTCGCGTACCTGCGCACATTCGCCCGCATGGGGCTGAAGGCGATCCCGATGAAAGCCGACACCGGCCCGATCGGCGGCGACATGAGCCACGAGTTCATCATTCTTGCCGACACTGGCGAAAGCGAAGTCTTCTGCGACAAGTCGTTGTTGGAGCTGCCGACGCCTGCGGAAGATACGGACTTCTCCTCCGACCTGACGCCGATCGTGACCGACTGGACGACGCCCTACGCGGCAACGGACGAAATGCACGACGAAGCCGCCTTCGGTGCGCTGGCTGAAGACACCCGCGTGTCGGCGCGTGGTATCGAAGTCGGTCATATCTTCTATTTCGGTACCAAGTACTCCGATGCGATGGGGGCCAAGGTTGCGACTGCAGAAGGCACGGAAGTGCCGGTCCACATGGGCTCCTACGGTGTGGGCGTTTCACGCCTTCTTGGCGCCTTGATCGAAGCCAATCATGATGAAAATGGAATCGTCTGGCCGAAATCCGTCGCGCCGTTCCATGTCGGGCTGGTCAATCTGAAGCCGGGTGACGAGCTGACGGATCCGGTGTGTGAAGATCTCTATGCCAAGTTTGAAGCTGCCGGCATCGAGGTTCTTTACGACGATACGGACACCCGGGCTGGTGCCAAGTTTGCGACGATGGATCTGATTGGCTTGCCGTTCCAGGTCGTTGCCGGGCCGCGTGGACTGAAAGACGGCTTGCTGGAAGTCAAGGACCGGGCAACTGGGGAAAAGGAAATGCTTTCTCCGGAAGCCACCTTGAACAAGCTGACGGCGGCATTGACGGACTAACCAAGTCCGGTGATCCTCTGTGTGGGGATTCGGTCGCGGCGTCTGCTGCGGCCAGCCGGCCTGCCGGAAATATTTCGGTAGGTGGGCTGTGCTGAATTTGGGGCTGTGCTGAACTGGATGGACAATGACAGCGGTAGATACGGCGGACATTGACGACGGTCGCAAACCGGCAGCCCCGACACGCGCCTTTTCCGCATTTGAATGGATGATTGCAGGGCGCTACCTGCGATCTAGGCGCCGCGAAACCTTCATATCCGTCATTGCAGGCTTTTCCTTTGCTGGCATCATGCTTGGCGTGGCAACGCTGATCATCGTGATGGCGGTGATGAACGGGTTCCGGACGGAGCTTCTCGGCAAGATCCTGGGTATCAACGGTCATATGCTGGTTCAACCGATCGACCAGCCGCTGACGGACTATGATGCGGTTTCTGCCCGGTTGCAGGGTGTGCCGGATGTGGTCAGTGCGATGCCCTTTGTGGAAGGCCAGGCGTTGGTTTCCGGGCCTGCAGGGAATTTCGGAGCGCTCGTTCGTGGCCTTTACGAAAGCGATCTGCGCCGTGTGCCGCTTATCGCGAACAATGTGCGGGCCGGAACCCTTGACGGGTTCGATGAGGGCGAGGGGGTTGCCATTGGTTCGCGCATGGCGCAACAGCTCGGCATCACCCTTGGTGACAATGTCACCATTATCTCACCGCGCGGTAGTGTGACCCCCATGGGCGTTACGCCGCGGTTGAAGGCCTATCCGGTCACCGCCATTTTCGAAATCGGCATGAGTGAATACGACGCGACCTTCCTGTTCATGCCACTGGAAGAGGCGCAGGCCTATTTCAACATGGATACCAAGGCGACCGGTATCGAAGTTTATGTAGCTGACCCCGACAGGGTCGGTATCATGAAGGACACGATCGAGGAGGCCGCGGATCGGCCGGCTTTCGTAACCGACTGGCGCCAGCGCAATGTCACCTTCTTTGCAGCCCTTGAGGTGGAGCGGAACGTGATGTTCATCATCCTGACGCTGATCGTCCTGGTTGCGGCGCTCAATATCGTTTCCGGCATGATCATGCTGGTAAAGGACAAGGGCAAGGACATCGCGATTTTGAGGACCATGGGCGCGACGCGTGGGTCGATTATGCGGATCTTCCTGATAACAGGCGCCAGCATCGGCTTCGTGGGTACTTTCGCCGGCTTCTTCCTCGGACTTTTGGTCTGCCTGAACATCGAGAGCATCCGTCAATTCGTTTCCTGGCTTACCAGGACGGAACTGTTCGATCCGACGCTCTACTTTTTGTCACAGCTGCCCGCGGAGATTGACTCCGGAGAGACGATAACAGTGCTTGTCATGGCGCTTGCGTTGTCACTGCTGGCGACGGTCTATCCTGCGTGGCGGGCTGCGCGGCTCGATCCCGTTGAAGCCCTCAGATATGAATAGGGAGACGGGAGATGAACATGGCCGTTGACCCCAACCAGGCACCGGGACTGGCGCCCGCCGCCCTGCAATTGTCTGGCATTACCCGCAGTTTCGACGAGGGTAATCGCGAACTTCATATCCTGAACGGCGCCGATCTGCGCATCGAGGCCGGTGAGATGGTTGCCCTGGTGGCGCCTTCCGGAACAGGCAAGTCGACCCTCTTGCATATTGCAGGTTTGCTGGAGCGCCCGGACGAGGGCGATGTCTTCCTGGGACCGGTCAACTGTTCGGATCTGTCGGATGATGAGCGCACGGCAATCCGGCGTAACGACATCGGATTCGTCTATCAGTTTCATCACCTGCTGCCGGAGTTTACCGCACAGGAAAACGTGATGATGCCACAGATGATCCGTGGCTTGCCGCGAAAGATGGCAGCCGAGCGAGCAGACGAACTTTTGAAATACATGCGTCTCGGTGAGCGTGGCAGCCATCGCCCTTCGGAGCTTTCCGGCGGGGAGCAGCAGCGCGTTGCCGTTGCCCGTGCAGTTGCGAATGCACCTCGTATCCTTCTTCTGGATGAACCGACGGGAAATCTGGACCCCAACACTGCAGGCTATGTATTCGACGCCTTGCAGGCATTGGTGCGGGCGTCCGGTGTTGCGACGCTGTTCGCAACTCACAACCTGGAATTGGCGGGCCGTATGGACAGGGCAATAACGCTGTCCGAAGGGCTGGTCAGGGACCTCTAGGTTTTCCAGTCAGACAATCCAAGTTCAAAAATTGCTTCTAACCCGTTTGAGCGGGCTCCTCACGGGTGCGGTTACCCAGAAGAACAAAGCAAAAACCCAAAGTTTTCAGCAAATTTGATTTGCTTGATGACAAGGGGAACAAAAAGGGCTTGCAATAGGAACAAAAATGGAACATCATCCAGTTACGCAATTAGCAACGGTTGGAGGATGTGATGATCCATATCGCTCGTGATTTTGCCGCTTTCGGTGCAATGGTTTGCTTCTGCACGACGCTCGCCGTCTGGGGCGACGTGCTTCTGTCCGTCGGCTGATCAATCTCTGCTGAACGGTCGTTGTTTCGGCAAATGGTGCCAGTGCGTTTTTTGAGTTCCTGGACTCAGTCCGCTGCGGTGTGATGCGAAGTCAGGATTACAAAGAACAGCGGTAACAACTCCTTCGGCGTCTCGACACGCTATTCCGAACACGCTTCACTTGAGCGCTGATTCTGGAAGATGTTATGAGAGCCGCCATGTCTGCTACAGATCCCAATAATTCTCTGTCTTCCGGTTCGTCAGAAAATGCCGGCAGTGAGGCAAGCGGTCCCGGCTATGTTCACCTCCGAGTCCATTCGGCGTTGTCGCTTCTGGAAGGTGCGTTGCCGATCAAGAAGCTTCTCGACCTCGCCAAGGCCGATGACCAGCCGGCGCTGGCGATTGCCGATACCAACAATCTGTTTGGCGCACAGGAATTTGCGACCAAAGCGTGGGGATCCGGAATTCAGCCGATTGCCGCGTGTCAGCTTTCCGTCTTTTTCGACGATGGACTTGAAAGCGGGCGGAGAGGGGAACCTGCGCTTTCGGACGTTGTTCTTCTCGCCATGACAGAAGCCGGTTACGGCAATCTGATGGAGCTGAGTTCTCGGGCCTTCCTCGATACGGAAACCGGTTTGAGGCCACACGTTTCCTCCGGGTATCTTCTATCAAAGTCCGAAGGCGTTATCGTTCTGACCGGTGGTGTCGGAGGGCCAATCGGGGCAGCGCTTCTTGCCGGACGCAAGGACCTTGCAAAAAGCCGGTTGCAAACACTGGCGGATCGTTTTCCCGGCCGTTGCTACGTGGAAATCCAGCGCCATGGCATGGAAGCCGAGCGCAAGACCGAAGACGCGTTTCTCGATCTGGCCTACGAATACGGGTTGCCACTGGTTGCCACCAACGAAGCCTTCTTTCCCAAGCGCGAAGACTATGAAGCTCATGACGCCCTGATCTGCATTTCCGAAGGCAGGGTGCTGATCGAGGATGACCGCAGACGCCTGACACCGGAGCACTACTTCAAAAGCCGCGCGGAAATGTGCGCGCTCTTTGCGGATTTGCCAGAGGCGCTTGTTTCAACGGTAGAAATCGCCCGGCGCTGCAGCTTCCGCCCGTTGAAGCGCGCGCCGATCCTGCCCCGGTTTGCCGGTGCAGATGCGGATCCGGAAGAAGCGGAGAAGGCAGAGGCGGAAGAGTTGATCCGCCAGGCACGCGAAGGATTGCAGGCGCGCCTTGATGCGCATGGACTGGCGCCGGGTCTTGAGGAGAAGGACTACTGGGACCGTCTCGACTACGAGACCGGCATCATCGAGCGCATGAAGTTTCCCGGGTACTTCCTGATCGTTGCGGACTTCATCAAATGGGCAAAAGGGCAGGATATTCCGGTCGGCCCGGGTCGCGGGTCCGGTGCGGGGTCCCTGGTTGCCTGGTCCCTGACCATTACCGACCTTGATCCCATGCGGTTTTCGCTGCTGTTCGAACGCTTCCTCAATCCCGAACGCGTTTCGATGCCTGACTTCGATATCGACTTCTGCCAGACCCGGCGTGAAGAAGTGATCCGTTATGTTCAGGAAAAATACGGCCGGCAGCAGGTCGCGCAGATCATCACCTTCGGATCGCTTCAGGCCCGCGCCGTGCTGCGCGATGTCGGCCGCGTGCTGCAAATGCCTTATGGCCAGGTCGACCGGCTCTGCAAACTTGTTCCTGCCAACCCGGCAAATCCTGTAACGCTTGGTCAGGCGATCGAGGAAGAGCCACGCCTGCGCGAGGCAGCCAAGGAAGAGGAAATCGTCGAACGGCTGCTAGGCATGGCTCAGAAGCTCGAAGGCCTTTACCGGCACGCTTCCACGCACGCTGCGGGCGTTGTCATCGGTGACAGGCCCCTGGAACAGCTGGTGCCGCTCTACCGAGACCCGCGTTCCGACATGCCGGTTGCCCAGTTCAACATGAAGATGGTGGAAGATGCCGGACTTGTTAAGTTCGACTTTCTCGGTCTGAAGACACTGACGGTTATCGATACGGCGGTGAAGCTGATTGAACGGCGCGGTATCGATGTCGACGTCGCAGCCCTGCCGATCGACGACGAGAAAACCTACAAGCTGCTGGCGCGCGGCGAAACGTTTGGCGTGTTCCAGCTGGAAAGTCAGGGCATGCGCCGCGCGATTGCAGGCATGAAACCCGACCGGTTCGAAGACATCATTGCCCTTGTGGCTTTGTATCGTCCCGGACCGATGGAGAACATCCCGGTCTACAACGCGGTGAAGCACGGCGAACAGGACCCGGACTGCCTGCATCCCCTGCTTGAACCCATCCTGATGGAGACGAACGGCATTATCGTCTACCAGGAACAGGTGATGCAGATTGCGCAGGTTCTGTCCGGCTACTCTCTCGGTGAAGCTGACCTTCTGCGCCGCGCCATGGGTAAGAAGATTGCCGCGGAAATGGAAGTCCAGCGGGCGCGTTTTGTCGACGGCGCGGTGGAGCGTGGGATCAACAAGAGCCACGCCGGAACAATCTTCGATCTTGTGGCGAAGTTCGCCAACTACGGCTTCAACAAGTCGCACGCTGCGGCGTATGCACTGGTCTCCTATCATACGGCCTGGCTTAAGGCGAACCACCCGGTCGAGTTCATGGCCGCTTCCATGACACTGGATCTGGGCAATACGGAAAAACTGGGCGACTACCGTCAGGAATGTCGGCGCATGAAGATCGAGATCGAGCCGCCGTCAATCAACCGCGGGCAGGTCTATTTTGACGTTGCCGACGGCAAGATCCTTTACGCGATGGGCGCGATCAAGGGTGTTGGCGAGCAGGCGGTTGAACACATTGTTGAGGTTCGGGGCGACAAGCCTTTCAAGAGCCTTGGCGATTTTGCGCGTCGGATTTCACCCAAGGCCCTCAACAAGCGAACGCTTGAAAACCTGGTGGCCGCCGGAGCATTCGATGAGCTTGAGCCCAACCGGGCACGGGTTTTTGAAGGACTTGACCGGATCATGGGCCTGGCTCAACGCACCGAGGAAAACAAGACGCTCGGCCAGGACGAGCTTTTTGGCGGCAGCGACAGCGAAGAACCCTTGCAGCTGGATGATGTCCATGGCTGGACAAACGAAGAGAAGCTACAGCGGGAACACTCGGCGATCGGGTTTTACCTGTCAGCGCATCCGATCGACGAATACGCCTCCGTGCTGGAAAAGATGCGGGCACAGCCGTGGAGCCAGTTTTCGGAAGCAGTCAAGAAGGGGGCGTCTCACGGCCGGCTTGCCGGCACCGTTGTGTCCATGCAGGAACGCAAGACCAAGACCGGCAATCGCATGGGTATCGTTCGCCTGTCCGATGCTACGGGCCAGTATGAGGCGTTGCTCTTCCGTGAGAAACTCGAACAGTTCCGGGATGCCTTGCAGGCTGGACGTTCCGTTGTCGTGCTCGTCGGGGCCGACATGCGCGACGACGAGCCCTCCCTTCGAATCGAACAGGTTGATCCGATCGATCAGGTTGCAGCCCGCCTGCAGAAAAGCATGCGTGTCTTTGTTCGCGATGAACGTCCGATCCCGAGCCTTGCAAAGCAGTTGCAGGTGAGGGGTGAAGGTGACGTGACGGTGATTGTGCTTCTGGAAAACGGCGCACGGGAAGTGGAGGTCAAGCTCCCCGGCCGGTTCCGCCTGTCACCGGAAATTGCGGGCGCGCTCAAGGCAGTGCCAGGTGTAACGGACGTACAGGTGGCGTGAGCGTCCAGGGCGCCGACAGTGCGATTTCACTACGGGAGCGCTGGTGCGCCAGGGTTTCTATGGTCCTGAAAATGCTCGCTCAGTCAGTTGCCGATTCGGGCGCTGTGATAGTCCTTGAGCGCTGTGGCCAGCTGCAACGCAAAGCGCGCTGAAGCCACGGGAAGTGTACGCCCGCGCATCTGACCCAGAATTAGGTTCCCGGGTGGCAGGTCCTTGCTCGAGATCGGTTTGAAAACCAGCGAGCCGTCATCCTGCTCTCTGAGCCCCAGAGGGATCTGGAAGCCGATCAGTTTCTCACAAAGAACGTAGTGCCGGATCAGGTCGAAGCTTTCGGTTTCGACAGCGGGAGAAACGCGGCGACTGCCGCGCCGGGCAGCAAAGTCCAGCAGATGCCTGACGCCATATTTGGTTGTCGGGGCGACGTGGGGCACATCGAGACAATCCCGCAGGCGCACCTCCGCTTTTTTTGCCAGTGGGTGGTCGCTCGCCATGACCGCATAAACCTCCTGCGGGATGACATGAAGCACCTCGAAATCCACCAGATAGACTGGCTCGAACACCAGTGCCAGGTCGCTGGAATAGGACACGAGTTCCTGCTCGGCCTGGGTTCTGTCCCTGACGTTGACCGAAAACGTGACGCCCGGATGATCACGCCGGTACCGGGCGATCTGCTCGGGCAGGAAATAAGGAACCATAGCCTGCGAGCAGGCGATGGAAACGTGCCCTCTGCGTTCTCCTGCAAGATCCGCGACTTGGCTCTGCACACGAGCAAGGTCTGAAAGGCTTGCGCGGTAGTGGTGGAGAAGAAGCTCTCCGGCAGGGTTGAGACGTACGCCCTTCGGTAGGCGCTCAAAGAGCTGTGCGCCAAACTCCTGCTCGAACCTTTGCACCCGGCGCGTGAGCGCAGAGGCGGTCAGGTTCATGTCTTCCGCCGCTTTTCTGATGGAGCCCGCTCGGGCGACAGCCTCAATGAGTTGAAACGTGTATAAGTGTCTCATTTCAATAGGCTTTGTTTATGGCGTTGCATTTTTTTCATCGCATCTGTGAATTTATAGCATTTTTCGGAAACAGAAAACACCTGCAAGCTTCGGAAAGCCAATCGCACAGCGGAGTTTCCGAACATGTCCCTACACCGACGCGAATTCCTCAAAGCCGGAGCTGCCGTCGTCGGCGCCCTCCCGTTTTCCCGGTCCCTGTCTGCCTTCGCCGCAAGCGATACTCTGGTGGCGGTGACCGGTCAGACCATCAACAGTCTGGATCTTCACCGTACCGGTACCAACAGGGCCAGCTATCAGGTTGCCATCAACAGTTATGACCGGTTGATTACGTTCGGCAGCAAGACCCTGGACGATGGCAGCTTTTCCTTCGACTATTCGAAGCTGGAACCGGAACTCGCGGAAAGCTGGACAATTTCCGACGACGGTTTGACCATTACCTTCAAGCTGAAGCCGAACGCCGTTTTCTGGGACGGCAGCAAGGTGACCGCTGAGGATGTAAAATGGTCTTTCGACAGGGCAGTGTCAGTTGGCGGGTTCCCGAGCACGCAGATGAAAGCTGGCGGCCTTGTGCGGCCGGATCAGTTTGAAGCCGTCGATGAGGAAACCTTTGTCGTCAAGCTCGACAAGCCATCAAAGCTATCCTTGCCGGATCTGGCAGTTCCTGTGCCGTTCGTCATCAATTCGAAAGTCGCCAAGGAACATGCGACAGCCGATGATCCCTGGGCGACTGAGTATCTTCACACGACACCTGCCGGGTCCGGTGCCTACAAGGTTGCCCGCTGGGATTCCGGCCAGCAGATCGTTTACGAACGCTTTGACGAATGGGCTGGTGGACCTTTGCCCAAGGTTCGCAGAATCATTGTTCGAGAAGTGCCGAGTCCGGCAACGCGCCGCGCCCTGATCGAACGTGGTGATGTGCAGGTGTCCTTCGACATACCGGATAAGGATGCTGCTGAGCTCGCTGAAAAGGTGAAGGTGTATTCCACACCGATTGCCAACACCATGCATGTGGTTGGCCTGAATTACACTTTCGAACCTTTCCAGGATCCGAATGTGCGCAAGGCTATCGCCTACGCGATTCCCTACAAGGACATCTTCGATACTGCAGCTTACGGCCGCGGCGCACCGTTGTGGGGCGGTAGCGAGACCATTGAAGACACCTCCTGGCCACGTAAGTCGCCCTATAGCCATGACATGGAGAAAGCCAAGGAGTTGCTTGCGGCATCTGCCTATCCTGATGGCTTCGAAGTCCCTCTGTCGATCAGCACAGACCTTGCATCCTGGATGGAGCCAACTGCACTGCTGATCCAGGAAAGTCTCGGCAAACTCGGCATCAAGACGGAAATCGAGAAGATCCCCGGGGCAAACTGGCGCACGGCGGTGCTCGTGGAAAAGCGCTTGCCGCTACATCTGGAAAACTTCGGCGGCTGGCTGGACACACCCGACTACTACTTCTTCTGGGCGTATCAGGAAGGCAACCTTTTCAATTCCTCGAATTATCGAAACGAGGAAATCGAGACCCTGACCTCGGAAACGCTTCACATGGCGCAGGACGATCCGGAGTACGCGCCGAAGATCAAGCGGATGTTCGAGATCGCGATGGACGACCTGCCGAGGATTCCGCTTTATCAGCCGGCGCTCAACGTCGCGGTCAACAGTGCCGACGGTTACGAGTTCTGGTTCCACCGCCAGCTCGATGTCCGCTCTCTGACGAACGTGGAGAGCTAGGTCATGGCGCGTCGCAGCTCAGCTACGCTTAACCGCATTCTGCAGGCGATACCGGTTCTGATTGGCGTTGTGGTGATCAGCTTCATCCTCACACGTGCCTTGCCCGGTGACCCAGCAGTGCAATTTGCCGGAGCTGCGGCAACGCCTGAATCCATCGAAGAGGTTCGACGGTCTCTGGGCCTCGACAAACCGTTGCCGGAGCAGTTCCTGATCTATGTAGGAGATCTGCTGCAGGGAGATCTGGGCCAGTCGGTTTCCACCGGCCGGCCCGTTGCGACGGAACTTGCGTCCCGACTGCCGGCCTCGCTCGAATTGACGCTGTCCGCCCTGATCCTGTCCTGCCTGATAGCCGTTCCACTCGGCGTTCTGGCAGCGACACGGCCGGGAACCTGGATTGACCAGCTATGCCGGATACTTGTCACCGCCGGCGTATCTCTGCCGACCTTCTTCACCGGCATCGTCCTGATCTACGTTTTCTATTATCTCCTGGGCATCGCTCCGTCGCCCCTCGGCAGGCTCGATTTCATCTATCTTGATCCGCCCAGGATTACCGGGTTCTTCCTGATCGACGCTGCAATTGCCGGAGATTGGGAAACCTGGTTCGGAGCGCTGAAGCAGCTGGTCTTGCCAGCAACGACGCTAGCCCTCTTCACCCTTGCCCCGATCGCGCGCATGACGCGAGCGGCGATGCTGTCTGAATTGGCGGCCGACTATGTCAGGACCGCACGGGCAGCAGGTCTCGGGCCAGGGATGGTGCTTTACGGCTACGCTTTCCGCAACGCCCTGCTTCCGGTCGTGACCACGCTGGGCATGGTGTTTTCCTTTGTGCTTGGGGCGAATGTGCTGGTCGAGAAGGTCTTCGCCTGGCCAGGCATCGGATCCTATGCGGTCGAGGCGCTTGTGGTTTCCGATTACGCCGCGGTTCAGGGGTTCGTTCTGGCGATGGCATTGCTGTTCGTCATTCTCAACCTGTTGATCGATCTGTCCTATTCGCTGATTGATCCACGTTTCGGGACATCTTCGAAATGAGTGATACGACGTTGCCTCCAACCGTCGCGGAGCGGAAGACCGGCTCCGGTGCGCTGGCCCATACGATCTATGTCCTTCGGGAAAATCCGGTCACGGCCCTGTCTTTCGCCATGGTCGCTTTTTTCATCGGATCAGCACTGCTCGGACCGGCACTGGTTCCCTACGATCCGCTGCAGACGAATGCGGCAAATGCATTGCAGGCCCCCAGCTGGTCTCATTGGTTCGGAACCGACAATCTTGGCCGCGATGTCTTTTCAAGGGTGATCGTTGCAACGCGCCTTGATCTGATCATCTCGGTGTCCGCTGTCGCGCTTTCCTTCGTCATCGGTTCGGTCCTTGGTGCCGTGGCCGGTTACCGTGGAGGCTGGCTGGACGTAGTGCTCAACCGGTTTCTCGACACCATCATGGCCTTTCCATTGTTCGTGCTGGCCATGGGCATTGTGGCGGCGCTCGGGAATTCGATTTCCAACATCATTCTGGCCACTGCGATCATCAACATTCCGTTCTACGCCCGTCTTGTTCGTGCGGAGGTCAACATCCGGCGGGAAGCCGGCTTCACACTTGCCGCAAAGCTTGCCGGCAATTCGGATACCAGGGTGCTTGCGTTTCACATATTCCCGAATGCCCTGCCGCCGATGATGGTGCAGGTCTCGCTCAATCTGGGGTGGGCCATTTTGAACGCGGCCGGGCTGTCCTTTATTGGCCTTGGTGTTCGTCCACCCACACCGGAGTGGGGCATCATGGTTGCTGAAGGCGCGAATTTCATCGTGTCCGGCGAGTGGTGGCTGGCGTTGTTTCCGGGGCTCTGGCTGATGCTGGCAGTCTTTACCTTCAACCTGATGGGAGACGGTCTACGCGACATCGTCGACCCGCGTCGCCGGACCTGAGGAGCTTTGCCATGCTGACCATCAAGGATCTCAAAGTTGCCTTCAAGACCCGCCGCGGTGACGTTCAGGCCGTCAAGGGTATCAGCTTCGACCTCGCCAAGGGCGAACGTCTGGGCATTGTCGGGGAAAGCGGATCGGGAAAATCCGTTACATCCTATGCCCTTATGCGCATTCTGGACGCCGGTGGCCGGATAAAATCCGGTGAGGCGGTATATGACGGTATCGATCTCAAACAGGCGGCGGAGCGCGACATGCGTGAAATCCGCGGTCGGGAGATCTCGATGATCTTTCAGAACCCGCGTGCCGCACTCAATCCCATTCGGAAGGTTGGGCACCAGCTTGAGGACGTCCTTCGCCAGCATGGCCGGGCGACCAGGCAAAATGCGAAAGCAAAGGCAATCGAGGCACTGGAGGCGGTGAAGATCAACGAGGCTGCTGAGCGTTACGAAGCCTATCCCTTCGAGCTGTCGGGTGGCATGTGCCAGCGCGTCGTGATTGCCATTGCGCTTGCCTGTGACCCCAAGCTTCTCATCGCGGACGAGCCGACCACCGGCCTCGATATCACCACCCAGAAGGCCGTCATGGACCTTGTCGATGATCTTGTTCGGGCGCGCGAAATGTCGTCGATCCTGATTACGCACGATCTCGGCCTGGCGTCCGAATATTGCGACCGCATCGTCGTGATGAAGGACGGTGTCATTGTGGAGGAGGGCAGGCCTGCGGACCTGTTTTCAAACCCTCGACATGCCTATACCAGAAAACTGGTGGACGCGACGCCGCGGCGCGGAGCCAGCATTCGTTCATTGCTGCCGGAAGATCAACGCGCGCCGCTAGCCGCACGGACAATCGGCAATTCTCCGATGATGGAAGTCGTCAACCTGACCAAGACCTACCAGGGCAAATCCGGTCCGGTGTACGCCGTCAAGGGCATCAGCTTCACCATTCGCGAAGGCGAAAGTGTCGGACTGGTCGGCGAATCCGGCTGCGGAAAATCCACCACGTCTTCCATGATCGTGCGACTGCTTGATCCGACGTCGGGCCACCTGCTTTTCAGGGGCGAGGATATTGCCAAGCTCCCGTCGGAGAACTTCTCCCGGCATCCACTGCGGCAGAAAATCCAGATGGTCTTCCAGGATGCGACGGACAGTCTCAATCCCAGACATACCGCCCGTCAGTCGATAGCCGAACCCTTGAAGCGTTTGACAGGATTGAAAGGCGCCCACTTGGGCGAACGGGTGGAAGAGCTGGCCGCATTGACAGGCTTGCCGAGCCATCTTCTTGATCGGTTTCCGCACCAGCTGTCAGGGGGGCAGAAGGCGCGCGTCGGCATAGCCAGGGCAATCGCCCCGGATCCCGATCTCCTGATCCTTGATGAGCCGACTGCCGCTCTGGATGTTTCCATTCAGGCGGTTGTCCTGAACCTGCTTGCAGACCTGCGGGCCCGGCTTGGCATGAGTTACCTTTTCGTCAGCCATGATCTCAATGTCGTGCGTCTGCTGTGCGACCATGTCGTCGTCATGAAGGGCGGCAAAGTTGTTGAGGCGGGAGCCGTCGAGACAGTCATGGATACGCCCCAGAACCCGTACACTCGCGAATTGCTTACGGCTGCGCCCCAGGCACCGGCGCGCAAAACCGCCGCCTAAGACATTTTGGAAGGACTAGACATGATCCGCGAACTTCCCTTCACGCTCGCCGGGCTCCGGCAGGCCTATGCCGAAGGCTTGTCTGTTGAGGCCGTGATCGAAGAAGCCTTCAGGCGGCTTGATGCCACCGGCGACCCGGGAATCTTCATTCACCAGGCACGAGAAACGGCACTTGCTGAGGCCCGTAGTCTTGGCAACCCCGATAGCCGGCCCCTTTGGGGAATTCCCTATGTTGCCAAGGACAATATCGACGTGGCTGGCATGCCGACGACTGCAGCGTGCCCGGATTTTGAGTATTTCGCTGATAGCGATGCTTTTGTCGTTGGACGTCTTCGGCAAGCGGGCGCAATTTGTCTTGGCAAGACCAATCTCGATCAATTCGCGACTGGCCTCGTCGGAGTGAGAACGCCGTACCCCGTGCCATTGAACGCGGTGGATCCGGAAATCGTTCCCGGTGGCTCTTCCTCAGGCTCGGCCGTTGCTGTTGCCCACGGGTTCGCGTGTTTCTCGCTGGGAACCGACACGGCAGGGTCCGGGCGTGTGCCGGCAGCCCTTAACGGCATTGTGGGGCTCAAACCAAGCCTGGGCGTTCTGTCCGGCTCAGGTCTGGTCCCTGCATGCCGGACCCTCGATACGATCTCGATTTTTGCCATGACTGTTGCGGACGCATGGGCCGTATTCGAGACTGCTGCAGGCTACGACCCGGCAGATGCCTACTCCAGGCAGCTGCCGGTCCAGCAAATGTCTGCCAGTCAGGGAACTGTACGGATCGCGGTCCCTGACGATGCTTCACTGAAAACCTTCGGTGACATGGCTCAGGCGGACCATTTCAGGGCGAAGATCGCATCGCTGCGCACGCAGGGGGCCGTTGTGCAGGAAATCGATTTTCAGCCGTTTTACGATGTCGCTAGCCTGCTCTACGAAGGGGCCTGGGTCGCGGAACGTACAGCTGCTGTCGGTAATCGTCTGATTGATGCGCCGCAGACGCTTCATCCGACGACGCGCGCAATTATCGAACCGGGTCTTTCTTTGACCGCTGTCGACGCATTCCGTGGACTTTACAAGCTGCAGGACCTGCGCCGGATCTGTGATGAGCTTTTGGCA
Organism: Roseibium sp. RP-7; assembly: GCF_053005225.1. Taxonomy (NCBI): domain Bacteria; kingdom Pseudomonadati; phylum Pseudomonadota; class Alphaproteobacteria; order Hyphomicrobiales; family Stappiaceae; genus Roseibium; species Roseibium sp. RP-7. Next base: position 2,938,571 of record NZ_JBRKQA010000001.1, on the reverse strand, counting down.
GAGACCGACTTCCTCTGCGTTCCGACGATACCGACATTCGTCTCGGTAGAAGAAATTACCGTTGACCCCATTGGCCCGAATTCAGGCCTTGGCACCTACACGAATTTCGTAAACCTTCTAGATCTTTGCGGTATTGCCGTGCCAACAGGTTTGCGACAGGACGGCCGGCCTGGAAGCCTGACCGTTCTGGCCCGCTGCGGTCAGGATGCAGCCGCCGCCGCGCTTGCAGCTACAGTGGAAGCGGGGCCGCTTGGAGCAACGACCTGGGCTCGGCAGAAACCTGCGCTGACCACAAGCGAGATCGCTGCCGGTGAAATAGCTGTTGCGGTCTGCGGCGCCCACATGTCGGGACTGCCGCTAAATAAGGAGCTGATTTCTCACGGCGCACGCTTTGTAAAATCCAGCAAGACAGCACCGGAATACCGTTTCTTTGCGCTTGCAGGCGGGCCTCCGAAGCGGCCGGGCCTTGTGCAGGTTGGGGCCGGCTCGGGCGGATCAATCAATGTGGAGGTCTGGGCAATGCCGCTTGAGACCTTCGGCAGTTTCATGGCGGGTATTCCGGCACCGCTGTGCATCGGCACGGTCAAGCTGGAAGACGGAACCGACGTAAAGGGATTTTTGTGTGAAGGACATGCAGTTGAAGGGGCTGTTGAAATCACCGAACTGAGTTCCTGGCGAACTTATCTTTCCTCAGTGGTTGCTTCCGTTTCCCAGCCGGATGTCTCGGACGAGAAGCTGACCGCGCATGCAAGCTGAACTTTTGACATACGAGGGTTCAGTCAGTGCGGGAAATTGAGGGTAGGCGGAATGTTTCTTCTGATTGCTGATTGCCAAGCTCTTCGCAGGCCAGCGTCCCCAGGCGGTGAATAGCGGATTCAAGTGCATCCGACCAAACGTCGCCGCAACTGATGCGAAGGCAATGTGCATAAAGGCCTGAAGCGGTGAAAAGACTGCCAGGAGCAAAGCAGATATTTTGATTTAAGGCCTTGTAATAAAGCTTTGTTGTGTCGATGTTTTCGTCCATTTCTACCCACAAGACGAAACCGCCGTCCGGATGTGTGACCCTGGTACCCGCCGGAAAGGACTGTGCAATGGCTCGGCGTGCGCGCGCGACATTGGTTTCCATTGTCCGGGCCATGCGAGACACATGGCGCTCGAAGTCCCGGGATGACAGAAATTCAGCCAAAGCCAGTTGAGGTGCCAACGGGTTGCAGATTGAGGCGGAGAACTTGGCCTTGGTGATTTGGGCAATGCGGCCGGGCGCGCGGATCCAGCCGGTTCGGTAGCCTGGGGCGAGGGTTTTCGAGAAAGAGCTGCAATAGAAGATCTCGGTCTCGTGCGGCAGACTGAAAAACGGTGCCGGACGGCATCCGCCAAACCCGAGGCCGCCGTAGGTATCATCTTCGATCAAGGGTGTCTTGTAACGGTCCAGCAGCTTCAGGACAGAACGTTTCACAGGCTCCGGCATCATGGTGCCGAGAGGGTTGGTAAAGCTGGACGACAAGGCAACGGCAGTTACGGTACCCGATTTCAGTGCCAGCTCGAGTGCGGACGGATCGATGCCGTCCCGCGAGGTTGGCAACTCCCAGGCCTTCAGTTTCAGGCGTTCGAGAACCTGCAGCAGTCCGAAATAGGTGGGCGATTCGACGGCAATCGTATCGCCCGGCTGTGTGAGCGTTTGAAGTGCGAGCCCTAGAGCTTCGGTGCAGCCACTCGTAATGACAATTTCGTCCTGGGAAACTGTGCTGCCATGCAGGCACATAAGCTTTGCGATTTCTCTCCTGAGTTCCGGTAACCCCTGAGCAGACCCATAGGCGTTGAGTTGCTGTCCTTTCGAGCGGAGGATGCGTGCCTGCAAGGCGTTCAGCGGCTCTGCGGCCAGCAGAGACGGGGCGGGAATGGCGCAGCCAAGCGGCACATATGCCGGGTTTGACGCATGTTCGAGCATCTCCAGGTAAGGAGCCTGAAACACGACACTGCGGCTGGTCTCGGGTGGCGTTGTTTTACTGGGCTCGATGAGCCTGTGGCTTGCTGGACGGGTGACGAAATAGCCGGACTTTGCCTGTGCCCGGATATAGCCTTTGTCTTCGAGATGGGCATAGGCCTGGTTGGCTGTCGACAGGCTAACGGAATAACCGCGCATGGTGCGCCGGAGGGAGGGGAACCTCTCCCCGGGCTTCAAGGTGCCATTGTCGATCAGCTGAGCCAGGGACTGGGCAACGGACTGGTATTTGAACGAAACCATTTCATCTGTATCGGTTCATTTTCGAGTTTTTGTATCTGTTTTGATTTTAGGAGAGATGTCAAACCGGGCCGGACATTTCATCAGTCAGGAGTGCCGGACATGGCTTTGGAACATCCGATCCGTTTCACGGAAAAACTTGCAAGGCTCGAAGGGTTGTGGTCGCCTCGCGTCATTGCGGAAATGAACGATTACCAGTTCAAGATCGTCCGCATTCAAGGAGACTTCGTCTGGCATGATCATCCTGAAACGGATGAGACCTTCATCGTTCTCAAGGGCGAAATCCGCATCGATTTTCGTGATCGCGCCATTGTTCTGGGCGAGGGGGAAATGTACGTCGTGCCGAAGGGCGTCGAGCACAAGCCTTATGCGGACTCGGAAGCCGAGCTGCTGCTGATCGAGCCGAAGGGTATTCTCAATACCGGCCATGCGGGCGGAGACAGAACCCAGGAAAACGATCTCTGGATCTGACAAGGTTGTTCGGGCCGGGACTTTTGTGCGTTCCGGCCTGGCCGACGAGGCAGTTCTCGGCGCGCTGTTACTGCCCTGCGGGCCAGATAAATTCGACGCGGATACCACCGGGTTCAGCCAGCATCATGTGCTTGCGTGGGCCTCCGCCGAGAGGCTCAGGCATAAATTCGATCTCGACTCCCGGCCAGGCCTTTACCTTTTCGGCAATTTCCAGCAGCTTTTCTTCGCTTGAGACTTCAAGGGCCAGATGGTGGAGGCCGATATTGGTTTTCCTGTCGAAGCCCGTCACAGGCCTTGTGCGGTCTGCCTGCCAAAGCGTCAGGCGGGCGGTACCGTCGGAAACGGTTGTTCGCGGGTAGTTGTCATCACGTGCCAGCAATTGCCAGCCGAGCAGCTCGGTGAAAAAGGCGGTCGTCCGATCCAGATCTCGGACTGTAAGGCCCAGGTGGTTGATGCCTTTGGTGGTCACGGTGGAGTGTCCTTGCTGTGGCGAGTTCAAAATAGGTATAAATGACATGATTGATCGTCAACACATGTCGCTGCTTATGAAGGTATCGAAACGTGAGCTTGCGCCAGGGCGGGAAAATTCGATTTTCAAACAGCGATTGGGTTGAAGAAAACCGGCCCTTGGGCCTTGAAATAAAATTTCTTCCCAACTATAAGGCGCGCATTCCACACGCAAGGGGCGGAAACCGAGCTTATCGGGGTCCTTCCGGTGGCCGAAGGGAAATCTCTCCGGTCCACATCCTCTTGCGGAGGTCAAACCGGAAAAACTCAGGAGATAAGGGCCATGTCTTTGCCCGATTTCACCATGCGTCAGCTGCTGGAAGCTGGCGTTCACTTTGGTCACCAGAAACACCGTTGGAACCCGCGCATGGGTCAGTACATCTTTGGTGTACGCAACGATGTTCACATCATGGACCTGTCCCAGACCGTTCCGCTTCTGCACCAGGCTCTGAAGGCCGTGTCCGACACGGTTGCCGGCGGTGGCCGCGTTCTGATCGTAGGTACCAAGCGCCAGGCACAGGAATCTGTCGCATCTGCAGCGCGCAACTCCGCTCAGTATTATGTCAACGCACGTTGGCTCGGCGGCATGCTGACGAACTGGAAGACCATCTCCCAGTCCATCCAGCGCCTGCGCAAGCTGGAAGAAACCCTGTCTTCCGACGCTGCCAACGCTCTGACCAAGAAAGAGCGTCTGTTCATGGACCGCGAGCGTGAAAAGCTCGAGCGGAACCTTGGCGGTATCAAGGACATGGGCGGTATTCCGGACCTGATCTTCGTGATCGACACCAACCGCGAAGCCATTGCCATCCAGGAAGCCCGTCGTCTGGGTATTCCGGTTGCCGCGATCCTCGATTCCAACTCCAATCCGGAAGGCATCACCTATCCGGTGCCGGGTAACGACGATGCCGGCCGCGCTCTGTCGCTGTACTGCGACCTGATCGCTCGTGCCGCCATCGACGGTATTTCCCGTGCACAGGGTGCTTCCGGCATGGACATCGGCGCTTCCGAAGAAGCTCCGGTTGAAGAAGTTCTTGCTGAGGCTTCTGAAGAAGCTCCGGCTGAAGCAGCAGCCGAGGCTTAAGCCTCTCCTGCCGCGGTCTGCCGCGGCAGAATACTGTTGAAATTCGCAAGGCGGGCTGCATTTTGTTGCAGCCCCGTCATAAAGGCGCGGAAGGCCATGGGCTAAACCGTGTCTCATCTGAAACCCCCATGCACGAGGCAATCGATGAGCATTACCGCTGCGATGGTAAAAGAGCTCCGCGAGAAATCCGGCGCTGGCATGATGGACTGCAAGACCGCCCTGACTGAAGCAGGCGGTGATATGGAAGCAGCTGTTGACTGGCTGCGCACCAAAGGTCTGGCCAAGGCTGCCAAGAAGGCAGGCCGTGTGGCTGCTGAAGGTCTGGTCGGCGTTGCCGCTGATGGCAACAAGGCTGCCGTGATCGAGCTGAACTCCGAAACCGACTTCGTTGCACGCAACGAAGGGTTCCAGGAGCTGGTCTCCAATGTGGCCAAGGTAGCCGTCGGCACCGATGGTTCCGTTGAAGCCGTTTCCGCTGCAAACCTTGGCGGCAAGCCGGTTGCAGAAGCGATCACCGATGCGATCGCCACGATCGGCGAAAACATGACCCTGCGCCGCACTGCGGTTCTGGCCGTAAACGAAGGCGTTGTCGCGACCTACGTTCACAGTGCTGTTTCCGACGGTCTCGGCAAGATCGGCGTTCTGGTGGCTCTGGAATCCGCTGGTGACAAGGACAAGCTGAATGGCCTTGGCCGTCAGATTGCCATGCACGTTGCTGCAACCAGCCCGCTGTCGCTGAACACCGAAGAACTGGATCCGACCGTTGTCGAACGTGAGAAGTCTGTCTTCTCCGAACAGGCACGCGAATCCGGCAAGCCGGAAAACATCATTGAAAAAATGGTGGAAGGCCGTTTGCGCAAATTCTACGAGGAAGTTACCCTCGTGAAGCAGGCCTTCGTGATCAACCCGGATCAGACGGTTGAGCAGGCCGTAGAGGCGCTCGCTAAAGAAATCGGCGCTGAAGTCAAACTTACCGGCTTTGTCCGCTTCGCAATCGGCGAAGGGATCGAGAAGGAAGAGCAGGACTTCGCCGCAGAGGTGGCAGCAGCCACCGGGCAGTAAGCTCAAGGAAAAGCGCCGGCAAGTCCGGCGCTTTTTTTTTAGAAAGACAATTTCAAAAAGGGTGCACCCATGACGAATTCCTTGCGCTGGAAACGGATCCTTCTGAAACTCTCCGGCGAGGCCCTGATGGGATCGCAGGCTTTTGGAATTGACCCGGCCATCGTGCAAAGGATCGCCAAGGAAATCGCCGACGCAGTGGCTCTTGGAGCTCAGGTCGGCGTTGTCGTCGGGGGAGGGAACATCTTCCGCGGTGTTGCAGTCGCCGCCAAGGGTGGCAACCGCGTCACCGGCGACCACATGGGCATGCTGGCCACCATCATGAACAGCCTGACGCTGGCGGATGCCCTGCGCCGCCTGAAGGTCAATGCCCGTGTTCTGTCCGCCGTATCCGTTCCCTCGATCTGTGAAACCTTTTCGCAGCGTGTCGCTGACCGCTACATGGAAGACGGCGATGTGATTGTCTTTGCAGGGGGCACCGGCAACCCGTTCTTCACCACGGACAGCGGTGCGGCTCTGCGGGCTGCTGAAATGAAGTGCGACGCCTTCCTGAAGGGGACACAGGTGGACGGAGTCTACTCCGAGGACCCCAAGGTCAACCCGAACGCGGAGCGCTATGACACCCTTGGTTATGACGAAATCATAACCCGCAACCTGAAAGTCATGGACACGACGGCCATTGCCCTGGCCCGTGACAATTCCATTCCCGTCATTGTGTTTTCCATTCACTCACCCGGCGCCCTCGTCAGTGTGCTTCAGGAAACCGGCACCTACACTGTCGTGGGTGACTGAAAGTTTTAAGAACCAATCCCGGTTCAAGCTCTTGTGTTTCGGTGCGTTTATGCCATGTTGGCGCGCGCCGAGACTCTATTAAGCCAAGCACAAAACAACAGTGAGGATAAAATGTCGGTAGAAGGTGTGGACCTTGATGATCTGAAGCGCCGCATGCAGGGAGCCTTGTCGGTTCTGAAAACGGAATTTGCCGGACTGCGTACCGGCCGCGCCTCTTCTTCCATGATGGATCCGATTACTGTTGATGCCTATGGCCAGTCCATGCCGATCAACCAGGTAGCCACCGTCTCCGTTCCCGAACCTCGCATGCTGGCTGTTCAGGTCTGGGACAAGAGCATGGTGTCGGCCGTTGAAAAGGCGATTCGAGAATCCAACCTTGGTTTGAACCCGGTTGTAGACGGCATGCTTCTGCGGCTGCCGATTCCCGAGCTGAACCAGGAACGCCGCCAGGAACTCATCAAGGTGGCCCACAAATACGCCGAACAGGCAAAAGTTGCGATCCGTCACGTCCGCCGCGATGGCATGGACGCTGCCAAGAAGGCCGAAAAAGACGGTGACATTTCCCAGGACGACAGCCGTGTCGCATCCGATGAAGTGCAGAAGCTGACCGACCAGATGATTGCTGAGGTCGACGGCATGCTGGAGAAAAAAGAGCAGGAAATTTCCCAGGTCTGATCGACCTGGGGAGTGTGAGTTGGGGGAGCACATGAGCGTCAGCCCGGACCGCAACCTGCATGCACCTGCTGCGGATGAAACCGGTGCGAAAATGCCCCGTCACGTTGCCTTCATCATGGATGGCAACGGGCGATGGGCAACTGCGCGCGGTTTGCCTCGGACAGAGGGACATCGACAGGGGCTTGCCGCGCTGCGCAAGGTGATCCGCCATGCTGGCCGTGTCGGCATCGAAACCATCACGATCTACAGCTTCTCTTCCGAAAACTGGAACCGGCCACAGGCTGAAGTTTCTTTCCTGATGGGGCTGTTGCGCCGTTTCGTGCAGCGCGATCTGAGCGAGCTTCACGAAGCCAATGTGCGTATCCGCATCATCGGCGGGCGCAGTGATCTGGAACCGGGGATTTTGGCGCTTCTGAAAGAAGCCGAAGACCTGACCCGTCACAACACCGGCCTGAACCTGGTCGTTGCGTTCAACTATGGTGCACGGTCGGAAATCGTGCGGGCGGCACAGGAGCTGGCAGCAAAGGTTCAGGCTGGAGACATGCAGCCGGCCGAGATAACCGAAGACGCGATCACGGCGGCGCTGGATACCTCCGGTTTGCCGGATCCCGATCTCATCATCCGCACCAGCGGAGAAATGCGTCTTTCCAATTTCCTGCTGTGGCAGGCCGCCTATTCCGAGTTCTATTTCTGCGATCTTTTCTGGCCGGACTTCGATGAGGCGGCCTTCGACAAGGCTTTGAGCTGTTTCTGCAGCCGTGAGCGCCGGTACGGCGGCCTTGACGCCAAGGCCAACTGACCTCCGGCTTGAGCAATGGCAGAACCACACCAGAACCCGAAAAAACTGTCCGACCTTCGCCTCAGGTTCATTTCGGCACTCGTTCTGGGGCCTCTTGTTCTTCTGATCACCTATCTGGGCAATCTGCCCTTTGCTGCGCTGACGCTGGTCGCGTCCGGACTGTTCCTGTGGGAGTGGTTCACGATCACCGGGACACAGGCAAAGTCACCCAGTTCACTCACCGGGTTTGCAACGCTGTTTGCCATTGGGGTGCTGACCGTAGCCGGACATCCTGACCTCGGTCTTGGGGCCATGGTTGCTGGTGCTTTCATTGCCTATGCGCTTGGTGGGTTCTCCAAGGCTGGACGATGGGCCATCGAAGGGATCCTCTACAGCGGGCTTGCACTGTTCTCGCTGCTTGTACTTCGTGAAGGAAGCAACGGGCTTCTGGTCGCGTTTTTCCTTCTGTTTGTTGTCTGGGCAACCGACATTTTCGCCTATTTTACCGGCCGTGCATTGGGTGGGCCCAAGCTCTGGCCACGTGTATCACCTAAAAAGACCTGGTCTGGTGCCATTGGCGGGCTGGTGCTCGCCACGGTTTTCGGCGCTGGCGTTGCTTTTGTCGCAAATGCGCAGGACCTGATGCTTTGGGCTTTGCTGGCGGCCGGGCTCTCGGTCGTCTCTCAGGCAGGGGACCTTCTGGAGTCTGCCATCAAGCGGCGGTTCGACGTCAAGGATTCCAGCAAGCTGATCCCCGGGCATGGCGGCATCATGGACCGGATCGACGGTCTGGTGGCCGCAGCCATTTTCGCCGTGCTGATTGGCCTAGTTGCTGGCGGCAGCCTTGCAGACCCTATTGCCGGCCTCGGTCTGATTTGAATTTGGAGTAACAGGCATGGCAGCTGCATCTGCAGCCCGCGACCCTGGCGCGAAAACCCGGATAACCGTTCTAGGGGCCACTGGGTCCATCGGCCAGAGCTTGGCGGATCTCATTCAAAGAAATCCGGACAGCTATGAAGTCGTCGCGCTGGTTGCGAACCGGAACGCCGCGGGCCTCGCCGACATGGCAAAAGCGCTAAAGACCGGTTCCGCTATCCTTGCCGAGGAAAGCTGTTATCCGGAGCTCAAGGAGCGGCTTGCCGGCAGCGGCATTGCAACGGGAGCCGGTGAGGCTGCCGTTCTGGAAGCGGTCACGCAGGATACGGATATTGTCGTCGGTGCCATTGTAGGGTCCGCAGGATTGAAGCCGACCATGGCCGCGATCCGGCCAGGACGCCGCATTGCACTTGCCAACAAGGAATGCCTGGTTTGTGCAGGTGATCTGTTCATGGCCAAGATCCGGGCGACCGGGGCGGAGCTCCTGCCCGTCGACAGCGAGCACAATGCCATCTTTCAGGTTTTTGAAACCGACAAGGCCGACATGGTCGAGAAGGTTATTCTGACGGCGTCGGGCGGACCGTTCAGGAGTGTCTCGAAAGCCGACATGGCAGGGGTAACACCACAGCAGGCGCTTAAGCATCCCAACTGGGATATGGGCGCACGCATTACGATCGACAGCGCAACGATGATGAACAAGGGCTTCGAGGTTATCGAAGCGTCCCATCTTTTTCCGGTTGCCCACGATCAGCTTGGCGTGCTGGTCCATCCGCAATCGACGGTTCACGGACTTGTGCAATACAAGGACGGATCCCTGCTGGCTCAACTCGGCAGTCCGGACATGCGCACGCCGATCGCCCACTGCCTTGCCTTTCCCCGCCGGATGAACGTTCCGGTGAAACGTCTGGATCTGGCCGAACTCGGCACACTCACTTTTGAAGCCCCGGATCTCGACCGGTTCCCGGCGCTCCGTCTTGCACTGGAAGCCATGCGGGCAGGGGGAATGGCACCGGCTGTGCTTAACGCTGCAGATGAGGTTGCCGTGGACGCTTTTCTGAAGGGCCGGATCGGCTTCATGGACATTCCGGCTGCCATTGAAGAGGTGCTGGATGCGATGGGGGCAGGCAGCAAGCTGACGGACGCTGCCGGCGTCGAGGATGTTCTTGCCATCGACGCAGAAGCACGGCAGAAGACTGGTGAATGGATAAGAACACGGTAATCGGGGTGTTGAAGGCCCTGAATTTTTGGTCTCCCACCATTAACACGCCGTAATTTTCTTTTTAGTACAATCCTTCAAAACAATCCTAGCTGCGCAGGATCGGACACAGTTCATGGACCTTCTCGTTTCCGCCTATTCCCTGATAGTCGGCACAATCATTCCCTTTCTTTTTGTGCTTACAATCGTCGTCTTCTTCCATGAGCTCGGCCATTTCGCTGTGGCTCGTTGGTGCAACGTAAAGGTGGATGCTTTTTCCGTCGGCTTCGGGCGTGAGCTTTTCGGTTTTAATGACCGGAAGGGAACTCGTTGGAAACTCTGCTGGATTCCGCTTGGTGGCTACGTCAAGTTCGCCGGCGATGAAAATGCGGCAAGCGTACCAAGCCGTGAAGCGATTGCGCAGATGAGCGAAGAGGACCGGAAAACGGCTTTCATCGCCAAACCGGTCTGGCAACGCATGGCCGTTGTGGCCGCGGGGCCCATCGCCAACTTCCTTCTCGCAATCGTGATCTTTACCGCTCTCTTCGTAACCTCCGGCAAACAGGGTTTCGAGCCTGTCGTCGAACAGGTTTTTGCGGGCGGTGCAGCCGAGCGCGACGGGCTTCTGGCCGGCGATATCGTGAAGGAAATTGACGGCAGGCCTATCCAGACGTTCGGCGAGATGCGTCAGATCGTCCTGATGAATGCCAACACGCCTCTCGTTTTCGAAGTCGAGCGGGGCGGGCAAGACGTCACTTTGACCGTTACGCCCGACGCGAAGGAGAAAGAAGTCTTTTTCGGTGAGAGGCAGGTGGCCGGTGATATCAGCCTTCGCGGCGTGTCCGATCCGTCTCATCTCATTCACATCAAATACGGGCTTGGCGAAGCGGCTCTTGAAGGGACTGCGGAAACCTGGCGCATCATCGAAAGCACGGTCAGCTATATCTGGGGTATCATTTCCCAGCGGCAGTCGGCTGACCAGCTTGGTGGTCCGATCCGCGTGGCCCAGATCTCCGGGCAGGTCGCAGATCTCGGGTTCCTTCCGCTCATTTCTCTGGCGGCCGTACTTTCTGTCAGCATCGGTCTCATCAACCTGGCGCCGGTGCCGATTCTCGACGGTGGACACCTCGTTTACTTCGCTGCAGAAGCCCTGCGTGGCAAACCGCTCAGCGAAAGGGTGCAGGACGTTGGTTTCCGGATCGGTCTGGGACTTGTTCTCATGCTGATGGTGTTCGTCACATGGAAGGATATCATGCGGCTCGTGGGAACCAATTCATGACACCCGTGACATTGACGCAACGTCTTCAGACTAAATCGCTTTCCGCCCGGAAGGGCGGTTGCGTTATCGGTAAAAACCTATAAAACACTCGTCGGTTCCGAGAATCTGCTGGGGTGAGTGCGGATTCTCGGGAGGGGTATTAAAAACAAAGGCATAGCGCAATAATGCAGCGATTGCAGAGACTTACACGGGCCGTACTGTTGGCGGTTGCCGTATTTTCGATCGGGACGGTTTTGCCGAAAGCTTTCGGGCCGGTGTCCCTGGTTTCACAGGCACAGGCAGCGGTGGCCAGAAGCATTGACGTGCGTGGCAATACCCGTGTCGAGGATGAAACCGTTGTCAGTTACATGACCATCGTTCCCGGACGCTCCTACAGCGCGTTCGATGTCGACGAGTCACTGAAGGCGCTCTACGCAACCGGCCTTTTTGCAACGGTCGACATCACCCCGCGTGGCAGCGTTGTCGTTGTGACGGTTACCGAGAACCCGATCATCAACAGGGTCTCTTTCGAAGGTAACCGGAAGATCAAGGACAGCGCGCTGGAAACCGCCGTACGGTCTCAGCCGCGCTCGATGCTGTCCCGTGCCAAGGTTCAGGCTGACGTCCAGAATATTCTTGAAGCTTATCGTCGCTCCGGTCGCTATGGCGCGTCCGTCGAGCCGCAGATCATCGATCGTGGTCAGAACCGTGTCGATCTCGTTTTCGAGATCAACGAAGGTGCGAAGACCGGCGTCGAGCGGATCAGCTTCATCGGCAACTCTGCATTCAGCGACGGCCGCCTGCGCGATGTCATCCGTACACGCGAAAGCGGCCTTCTGAGCTGGCTGCGCAGCACCGACACCTACGATCCGGACCGTTTGGCCGCGGACGAGGAGTTGCTGCGTCAGTACTACAACAAGAAGGGCTATGCGGACTTCCGTATCGTCTCCACCAGCGCAGACCTCGATCGCGAGCAGAACATCTTCTACGTGACTTTCACGGTGGAAGAGGGCGAGAAGTACGAGATTGGCGATGTCGAGATCGTTTCCACGATTGCCGACGTTGATCCGGAAGATCTTCGCCGCCTGATCCGTACCAAGAGTGGTCAGACCTTCAACTCGCTGCGCGTCGAACAGTCTGTCGAAGACATCACGCTTCGTGTGTCGGAAGAGGGTTATGCCTTTGCTCGTGTCCGTCCGCGCGGTGCTCGTGACTACGACAACAACACGATCTCCCTGATCTACTACATCGAAGAAGGTCCTCGCGCCTACATCGAGCGGATCAACGTGATCGGCAACGACCGTACCCGTGAGTATGTCATTCGCCGCGAGTTCGACATTGCTGAAGGCGATGCGTTCAACCGTGCGCTTGTCGACAAGGCGGAACGTCGTCTGCGCAATCTCGGTTTCTTCGAGAAGGTTTCCATCACGACGCAGCAGGGCAGTGCACCTGATCGCGTGGTCGTGAACGTTCGCGTCGAAGAAAAGCCGACTGGTGAAATTTCCTTCGGTGTCGGTTATTCGACGGTTGACGGTGTCATTGGTGACATTTCGCTGACCGAGAAGAACTTCCTGGGCCGTGGCCAGTTCGTGAAGCTCGCTGTTGGCGGCGGTACGGACACCCAGTCCTACGAGTTCCGTTTCGTTGAACCGTTCTTCATGGGACGCCGTGTTGCCCTTGATCTGGACCTCTATCGCAAGGTGGATGATGCCAACGACTACCGTTCCTTCGATCAGAAGAAGACCGGTGGCGGGTTCGGTTTCACTCTGCCGCTTCGGGAAGATGAGCTGACTGTCCGTCTGTTCTACAACATCTTCCAGGAGAAGAACTCCGATCCGGACAACAACTCGACCAACATCAACAACTGTGACACCGCAAGCCTTTCCCTGGCGGTCTGTGACTCCCTCGGCACCTACCTGACGTCTCTGGTTGGCTACGAGCTGCGTTACAACACGCTCGACCGGATCCTGGATCCCTCCGACGGTATCTATGCTTCCTTCGGTCAGGAAATTGCTGGTCTGGGTGGCGACAGCTTCTACATCAAGACCGAAGCTCAGGCTCGCGCCTACAAGGAAATCCTGGCTGACTACGGTCTGATCGGTAGCCTGTCGGTGCGTGGTGGTAACATCATGGCCCTTGGTGATGAGCGTCTGCGTGTGTCCGAACAGTTCATGCTTGGTGGCACTCTCGTTCGTGGCTTTGAGAACCAGGGTATCGGCCCGCGTGACGCAACGACCGAAGACGCTATCGGTGGTCGGTTCTACTTCGCGGCAACTGCCGAAACCCGGTTCCCGTTCCCGGTCATCCCGAAGGAATTCGGCCTGAGTGGTGCAGTGTTTGCCGATGCCGGTTCGCTGTGGGATGCCGACAGCAGCCTGGTGAACCTGGTGGAAACCAACGGTGGCCAGATCGACTCGAACGACTTCAACGTTCGTGCGTCGGTTGGTGCAGGTATCCGCTGGAACTCTCCGTTCGGACCTCTACGGGCAGACTTTGCTTACCCGATCGTCAAAGACGACTCCGACAAAACGCAGATTTTCCGGTTGAGCGGCGGTACGCGCTTCTAAACTGCGGTCACATAGGATAAAAAACGGCCGCCGACACGTTCGGCGGCCGTTTTTGTTGGCTGGCAAGAAGGATAACATCATGTCCGAGCCAAAATTTTTTGAGTCTCCGGCTCCGGTCTCTCTTTCAGACATCGCAACGTGGGCGGAAGCTGAGATCGCTCGCGGCGAACCTACCCTGGAAATAACAGGTGTAGCGCCATTGGAAGATGCCACGCCCGGTGCTCTGGTGTTCTTCGACAACACCGCTTACCTGAAGCAACTGGACGGGACCACGGCAGCTGCATGCCTGGTCAACCGGAAACACAAGGACAAGGTGCCGGAGGGCGTTGCTGTTCTTGTATGTTCAGATGCCTATCGCTCCTGGGCGAAGGTTCTCGCCAAACTTTATCCTGCAGCCATGGTGCCGGTAGAACCTGGCGCCGCAGTCATTTCAGAACGGGCTGTAATCGATCTGGCTGCGTCGCTGGAAGACAATGTCACGGTCGAACCTGGTGTCGTGATCGGTGCGGGGGCAGAGATCGGTGCGGGCACTGTGATCCGGGCCAACGCTGTCATCGGACAGGGCGTCAAGATTGGCCGGGACTGTGTGATCGGTTCGAATTGCACGGTTCAGCACACCGTGCTTGGCAACCGCGTCTATATGCATCCTGGCGTTTGCTGCGGCCAGGATGGCTTTGGCTATGCGATGGGGCCGATGGGTCATCTCAAGGTGCCCCAGGTTGGCCGCGTGATCATTCAGGACGACGTTGAAATCGGCGCCAACACCACCATCGATCGTGGCGCAAACCGGGATACCATCATCGGCGAAGGCACGAAGATCGATAACCAGGTTCAGATTGGCCACAATGTCGTGGTCGGACGTCACTGCGTGATCGTTTCTCAGGTCGGTCTTTCCGGAAGCTGCACGCTTGAGGATTTCGTCGCCATTGGTGGGCAAACCGGCGTGCGTGGTCATGTAACGATTGGCATGGGGTCGCAGGTGGCCGCGGTGAGCGTAGTCAACGATGATTTGCCTGCCGGGGGACGCTACGGCGGCACGCCCGCAAAGCCGGTCAAACAGTGGTTCCGTGAAGTCGCTGCCGTCAGAAAGCTTGCAGAGCGTGGCGGCGGATCGTAAACGGAATACAAACAGGACTTTGCGGCGGTAATTCGCCAAGGGGTATTATATGGAAGACGCAGAAAACAAAACACTTGCCAGCGCAGACATCATGCGGATCATGAAGCTGCTGCCGCACAGGTATCCTTTTCTTCTGATCGACAAGATCATCGAGATGGATGGCGACAACAGCTGCATCGGCATCAAGAACGTCACCATCAACGAACCGCATTTCACCGGACATTTTCCGGAGCGGCCCGTTTTCCCGGGTGTTCTGCTGATCGAAGCCATGGCACAGACAGCCGGGGCCCTTTGCGTTCATGCCCGTGGTGACGATGCGCCGCCGCAGCTTGTCTATTTCATGACCATCGACAAGGCGAAGTTTCGCCGGCCTGTTGAGCCTGGCGATCAGGTTCATTTCCACGTCAAGAAGATCAAGCAACGCTCCAACATCTGGAAGTTCGACGCCGTTGCCAAGGT
This sequence comes from Roseibium sp. RP-7, assembly GCF_053005225.1. Classification (NCBI taxonomy): domain Bacteria; kingdom Pseudomonadati; phylum Pseudomonadota; class Alphaproteobacteria; order Hyphomicrobiales; family Stappiaceae; genus Roseibium; species Roseibium sp. RP-7. Next base: position 2,923,494 of record NZ_JBRKQA010000001.1, on the reverse strand, counting down.
AGATGGCAACAAGGTCGCAGAAGCTGAAGTCAGCGCCATGCTGGTAGATGCGTGAGGAAATATGACTGACATACATCCAACGGCCATAGTCGAAGACGGGGCCGTAATCGGCGAGGGCGTTCGAATCGGGCCTTATTCTACAGTTGGCCCGAACGTGAAACTTGCTGACGGAGTTATCCTGGAGTCGCATGTCGTCGTCACGGGCCACACGAGTGTTGGTGCCAAAACGCATATCTTTCCCTTCGCCAGCATTGGTCACAAGCCACAAGATCTCAAGTTCGCGGGTGAAGTGAGCTTTCTGGAAATCGGCGCCAACAATCAGATTCGTGAACATGTCACCATGAGCCCCGGTACGGAAGGTGGCGGTGGCTATACCAGGGTCGGTGACAATTGCCTGTTCATGATGAGCTCACATGTCGGCCACGATTGTCAGGTCGGCAATCACGCAATTCTGGCAAACAACGCCACGCTTGCAGGTCACGTCGAGCTTGACGACTTCGTCATTCTGGGCGGCTTGAGTGCGGTCCGGCAATGGTCTCGCGTTGGAACCGGTGCGATCGTCGGCGGAATGACCGGGGTCGAATTCGACGTCATTCCCTATGGTTCCGTGATCGGTGACCGCGCACGTCTTGCCGGTCTCAATCTGGTCGGTCTCAAGCGCAAGGGCTTGCCTCGGGAGCAGATCCACGCTTTGCGGGCAGCTTATCGCGCGCTGTTTGAGAGCACCGAAGGAACTTTGCGCAGCCGGGCAGAAGCTGTTGCTGCAGAAGGTGCTGATCAGCCCCTGGTCAAGACGGTTACCGACTTCATCCTTGAAAAGGAAGACCGCCGGTTCTGCACGCCGCGCAGCGAAGACTGACGGATGAACGGGGCAGATACGGGACTGGAGCCACGCCTTGCCCTGATCGCAGGCAATGGCAGTCTGCCCTGTCAGATCGCTGATGCGCTCAACAGCGCCGGACGTGAATTCAGGATTATCGCCATCAAGGGCGAGGCTGATGAACGCACGCGGGCGCAGGCCGATACCGAACTCGGCTGGGGTGAAATCGGCCGGCTTTACAAATTTCTGAAAAAGACCGGGTGCCGGGACGTGCTTCTGATCGGAGGTGTCTCCAAGCGCCCTGATTTCACGTCCATACTTGGCGATTTGGGCACCTTGAAGCGATTGCCGACGATTATCCGGGCACTGGCCGGCGGTGATGACAGTCTGTTGACCAAGGTGATCCGGCTGTTTGAAGTTGAGGGGTATCGCGTTGTGGGGATCAAGGATGTGGCGCCGCAACTGCTTGCCTCAAGTGGTGTGCTTGGCAAAGTTCAGCCGAACCAGGGAGACTGGCGGGACGCTGAGCTGGCCTTGCGGGCGACGGAAAAGCTCGGTGAACTCGATATCGGTCAGGCGGCGATTGCTGTTGGTGGGCGGGTTGTTGCGCTTGAGGGGGCAGAAGGGACCGACGCCATGCTGCAGCGCTGCGCAGAGCTCAAGCGTATTGGCAGGATCCGTTCCAAAGGCCGCGCGGGTGTCTTGGTAAAGACAGCAAAGCCGAACCAGGACTTGCGGGTGGATCTTCCAACCGTCGGCCCCATGACTATTGACCTCGCAGCTGCAGCAGGCCTTGCCGGCATTGCAGTTGAGGCGAGTGGCGCACTGATCGCGGAAAAGGAAGAGACGCTCAAGAAGGCGGATAATGCCGGCCTTTTTGTCATCGGTATAGAGCACGGCACCAGGTTTGGGGTCACCTTAAAGGGACAATCGGACGAGCGTTCGTGATGACAGGAAAAATGCCCACGATTTGCCTGGTTGCAGGCGAAGAATCTGGTGACCAGCTCGGGTCGGAATTGATGAAGGCGCTCAACGAACGTTTGGGCGTAGGTGTTCGTTACTGCGGTGTCGGCGGCGAAAGGATGATGTCTCTGGGCCTCAAAAGCTTCTTTGACATGTCTGATGTTTCCGTCATGGGATTGACGGCAGTCCTCGCCAGATTGCCGTTGATCATCAAGCGGGTCTACCAGACCGTGGATGCCGTGGTTGCGGCCAATCCGGATATTCTGGTTATCGTCGACAGTCCGGACTTCACGCATAACGTTGCCAAGCGCGTGCGCAAGCGCGCGCCGCACATACCCATTGTCGGTTATGTTTCACCTTCTGTCTGGGCCTGGCGTCCAGGCCGGGCCCGCAAGATGAGCGTCTACGTCGACGACCTTCTGGCCTTGTTGCCGTTTGAACCTGATGTGCACCGCAAGCTCGGTGGCCCGCGCACCCATTACGTCGGCCATCCCTTGAGTGAAATCGCATCCGAACTGCGCCCCTCGGTTGGCGAAAGAGCGCCTGTAGAGGCAGATGAGAAGATCCTGCTTGTGCTGCCGGGGAGCCGGCGAAGCGAAATTGACAGGTTGCTAGGCGACTTCGCTAAGACTGTTGCGATCGTCAAAGAAAAGTTGCCCGGGCTCAAGGTTATTCTGCCGGCAGTCGCGCACCTTGAAGACAAGATCCAGCAGGATACGGACCATTGGCCTGTTCCGGTCGAGATTGTAACCGGCCTGGACGCCAAGCGGGCGGCCTTCCGAAAGGCGCACGCAGCCTTGGCCGCGTCCGGCACTGTTTCACTTGAGTTGGCTCTATCAGGCGTCCCGATGGTCGTTGCCTACAAGGTCGACTGGTTTTTCAGACGGATGAAGGAACTCAACCGGGTCTTCAAATTCTCGAGCGTTGATTCCTTTGTCCTGCCAAACATCATCCTGGGAACAAAAGCCATCCCGGAGTTCCTTGATGAGGAAGTGCAGCCAAAGGTGCTGGCGAACCAGCTCGTTGAGCTTCTGAACAGCGGTCCTGAACGCCAGAAACAGATCGAGCATCTGCAAAAGCTTGATGATGTCATGCGCTTGCCGGACGGGCATAGCCAGCGCGGGGCTGCGGCCGATGTCGTGCTTGCTGCTATGAAGACAGAATCCTGACGATGTTGTCGCCTCGCTCAAAAGCGGCGGGGAACAGTTTCACCGCGTCTTCATAGCCGGGCAGCCGTTGATAGGCGAGTGCGGGTATTCCACTGTCATTCATCGTGCGGACGATTTCGCTGCAATCGCTGCGTCCGGTGCGTATCAGAAGAAAGTCACAACTGCCAGAAACCGGATGGCATCGGGTCTCCTGCGCGATCCTGCGTCCAGTGTCGTCGCGCATGCCTGCGAGACGGGCTGCCATGCGCCGGAGCTCATCGTATTTGCCGAACAAGCGTATCGCCATGGCGGCTTGAATGGCACTTATCATACTGCTCACACGCGATTGGAGGAACTCCACGGCAGTTGTCTCGCAACAAAGCATATAGCCAAGTCCTATTCCCGCGAGACCGCTCTTTGAGGTGCCGCGCAAAAGAACCAGGTTGGGATGCTTCTTCAAAAAGGCGAGGCGGTGTTCTGGGGCTTTTGAGAAAAGCACGTAAGCCTCGTCCAGGAGCACCAGTCCTTCTCTGGCACTCACCAGGCTCTCCAGTTCACAGGGTGAAAGATCCTGCGTGGTCGGATTGTTTGGGGCACTTAGCAGGACAGTGTGATGCGAAGGAGATTTCCTGATCAGCTCGTCCAGTGTCGGGAACTTCTCCTGTGCGATACCGAGTTTCATCAAGGTCTTGTCGAACAAGAAGAAATCCCTGTTCAAGGTCGACACTGGATGGTTCTCGGATCGGGTGATCAGAACCTGCTCCAGGAGCTGAATAATACTGTGGCCGAAGACAGCCGAGACACCATCCGAAAGTCCCAAAGCAGTGCGCGCTGCTCTCTCGGCTTTTTCCTGAAGGTCCGTTTCAATCCCGGCCAGTACGTCCGCGCTGGCAGCTTCGCCAATGTTGGCGGTTATTGCATGAATGTCAGCTTCGAAGGTTTTGGGCCACCTGAAAAGGTCCTGGCGCTCCTTCAGAAGATGATCCAGCCTGAAGGGAGCAGCAGTTCTCGGGTGTTTGAAAGGGTTACTGGCTGGGCAAAACTGGTTCATGGTGCAGATATTGTCCGAAGACCGCTTCGCAGTCCTTGAAGTATTTTCGCGTGAAGAGGATGTGGGTGTGCCAGAAGATATCGACGACGTGGGTTGGCTGCAGGTGCACACTCGTGTCGGCGCCACATTGCATCTGGTCTCTGGCAGATTTGAGGAACGACCTGTAGGCCTCTTCAACCTTGCGGGCCGAGGAGACAGGCCAGTTGTATCCGCCGGCGGTATCCGAGGCAGTCAACTTGGTGATGATGCATTCCAGATCAAGCTCATCGACAGTATCGAAGGGCAAGGCAAATTCAGCTGACGGCATCGCATTCCCTTTCTCCTTGATGACCGATTCCCGGGGCGAACGAAGGCTCACCTTTTCGCCCGGGAAACGGTTAAATGTTGGAAGGGTTACTTCTTTTCTGACGTTTTACGGTCGGCCGTTTCGACCTCGGCAGAGGGATCAATGTGTACAACGCAATGACCGCCGTAGCAGAGAGCCTTGCTGTCGGCCTGGTTGATGTCGTGCGGAAAACGATTTGCTTGCTGGTAGAGTTTCAAGAGATTTTTCATGTGATTTTCTCCCAATTCAATGAATGCGGAAACAAGAAGGAAATTATGGAAGTTGCGGCTTCGCCGGTTCAGGACGCTGACATATCAACGTGGCCGCGGCAGGTGCCATCCGAGAAAGTTCCACGGTACACCGGTTCGCCGGCCAGACCTGTCGCCCACAGCTCAGCTGAAACAGGGTCCGTTTCACCATCAAAGGACATCAGGTAGGTATTGTGAAACGAAACGACCCCCATGTTCTGAGAAACATCGTTGCTGACTACTTTGAAGGAGTGTCCGTTGTCCGTCACACGGTGCTCAGCGCCTTTGTCAGATGCGCTTGTCTTGTAACCGGATCCATACCTTTTGGTGCACACCGACATGTCACCGTCAGCTTCGACAGTTGTTATCTTGTCAAAGGAAAGACTTACGTCGGCTGCGATTGCTGGCAACCCGAAGAGGCTAATTGTTGCCGCAACTGTAAGTGATTTAATACTACGAGCATTCATCATCTTCTCCCTTCATTTCAAAGAAACGAAATGACTAGAGGAGCGTATCAGCAAATTTTTTAAGTGCTAACCGAATAAAATTGATGAATTTATACAAACTAACTTTAGGTGAATTTCTGCTTAATCGATGGTATTTTAACGAATATTGATTGGAATATTGTGAATATTCTTATCTTCTTCAAGTGATTGTTTTTACACGAGAAAAACTCAGCTTTCGCTGAAATGGCAACTCTGTCGCGACGACATTTTCATGCTGAAAATTAAGACATGAAGCAGTCGCGCCCCTGAATGGGGCACGCTTTTGGAAGTTCCGATGAACACGTGCAGGCCAGACAAACAAAAACCGGGTGCAGTTCGCCCCCGGTTTTTCCAAGTCTCGTGGGATCAGGTTGCTTCGTTCAGGCGTTGGCTACGTTGTCCAGGAAATGCCCGACTTCATTCTTCAGAATATCGGTTTTCTGCGACAATTCGCTTGAAGCGCCGAGAACCAGATTGGCGTTCTGACTGGTCTGGGCGACTGCCTGCGATAGATCCGACATGTTGGTCTTTACGGAACCTGTGCCCTCGGCAGCCCGCTGAACGTTGACCGAGATTTCACTCGTTGCAGCACCTTGCTGTTCGACTGCCGCTGCAATGGTTGAGGTGTATTCGTTGACCTCTTCCATAGTCTGTGTGATCGCCTCAATTGCGACAACGGCGTCCTTGGTTGCGTTCTGGATTTCGGAGATCTGCGAGCTGATTTCCTCGGTGGCCTTGGACGTCTGGGTTGCCAGTTCCTTTACTTCGGCGGCAACGACTGCAAAACCCTTGCCGGCCTCGCCGGCGCGTGCGGCTTCGATCGTTGCATTGAGGGCCAGGAGATTCGTCTGCTCTGCGATCGCCTGGATCAGGTTGACGACTTCGCCGATCTTGGTGGCTGCTGTCGAAAGGCTTTGAACCTTTTCGTTGGTGACCTGTGTGCCTTCGGTTGCCCGATCGACAACCTGCGTGGTCTGGTTCACCTGACGGGAGATTTCCTGAATAGAAGCGGCAAGCTCCTCTGCGGCGCTTGCAACCGTCTGAACGTTCTGTGTCGCTTCGTCGGTTACACCATAGGTGCTATCGGCAAGGCTGGAGTTCTGACTGGCGATAGCGCTGAGATCCTGAGCGGTGCCATCAAGTGTCTGTGCCGTTTCTGCAACGGAGCCCAGGACTTCTGTCGCTTTCTCACGGAAACCGGAAATCAGAGCCTCAATGCGGGCTTGCCGCTCTGCACGCAGGTGCTGGTCTTGCTCTGTTTCTGACTGCAGGCGCAGTCGCTCAACAGCGTTGTCGCGGAAGACCTGCATGGTTCGGCTCATGTCGCCAATCTCGTCACCGCGCCCGATACCGTCGATCTCGACATCCGTGTCACCTTCCGCCAGGCGGGACATGGTTTCGGTGGTCCGGCGGAGAGGGCGTGTTACCGCGAAGTTGAGTGCGATAGCCATCCCAACGCCCGCCAGGATGGCTGTGAGAAGGGCGAGGCTGATAACGCCAAGTGCGCTGGTGCTGGAGGCTTGTGCAGCAGCGCTCTGATTGGTGGAGATGGTGGTGATTTGCGTTTGCACTGTCTGAGACAGTTCCGTCATGGTGTCGATCTGTTCGGCGAGCTGAAGCTGGTTTGAAGCCAGTTCGGAAAAACTCGCAGCGAAGCTGTCGATAGAGCTCTTCACAGCCGGGACGATGTCGGAGATCGCCGGGAAGTCCTTGGCGCTCGATTCGAGCCGGGACGCCAGTTTGTCGAGGCCCTCGATACCGGTCGTCACGGTCTGCTGAGACGTGTCGCTCGGCGACAGCATGAAGTAGAACGCGGCGGCCTTTACTGCGTTTGCGTCTGCCTCAATCTGCATAACCGTGTCCGCGACACTGTCGACGACATAGAAACGCTGGTTGATCTGGTCAGCCTGTGCATAGACATTGTCGATGGCCACATTTGCCTGTGAACGGATTTCCTTCACATCGGAAACAAGCTGCTCGAACCCCGCCTTGGCGGCATCTGTCAGGTCGAAGATCGCAATGTAGTCCTTCGTCTCGGTCAGTTTGCCGAGTGTCTGCTCCAGTTCGGCCGTTTTGGCAGCAAGCTGCTGGAACTTGCCCGGGTCGACGCCGTCAAAACTGTTTGCGGCCATCTGCTTGGCAGAAGGCACAAGCAGGGCAACCCGATCCTTGATGTCTGAAAGCTGCTTGGCGTTGTTGGCTGCAGCGTTGAAAAGATTTTGAAGGGTAAGCGCCTCTTCTTGGAAACCGGCAGCAGCCTGGCCGACCTTGTTGGCGAGCACCAGCGTCTTGCGTGCGTTTGTCTCGTCCTGGCTGACCCCGTCTCGCGCCATCAGGGCCTTGCCGAGGATCTCCGAAGAGATCTTCTCAAGATTTTGCACAGCGCCATCAAGTTGCTGTTGCTTTGCGGTCTGTGTCTGCGTCAGGCCGACGACCTCTTCGAAAGCCTCACGGAATTGCTTTACAGCATTAGCTGCTTCAGCGACGGGAACCTGAGCTTCGGGATCAGCCTTGAGCTGGTTCTGGAGCGTTTCAAGTTCGGCACTCAACACACCGATGTCGGAGATTGTTGCCTCAGCTGTCTGAAGGTCCTGTGAGGACAGGAAGCTTTCCTTCTTGCTTGCCAGGTTTTGCAACTGTGCAATGGCGGAAGTTGACTGTTTGGCAACCTCCATGCGCTCCGAGAGGGTCAAGACGCTGTATGCGCCAACACCACCTACAATGCCCGTAAGAGCAACAACGGCAGCAAAACTACCGCCGACTTTGACCCCAAACTTCAAGTCAGAAGCGAACTTCAGGAAACTCATGTTAACCCCTCGAAACCCCAGCGTGTTCAATGCGCGCTATTTGTTTGAAAGGGTAAGCAAAGATTCCTTATTATTCGTGAAAATTCTCTATTATGGGACTTTATGGTGTAATTAGAATGAGTAATTCTCTATATCATATGTAAATTTGGAGATTTAAAGTAATATCACTTCGAGTTTTAAAAGCGTGCTTTCTATTTTTTTGTTTCATTTTATTTTTCGGAAAATATTCGATATTTTCTATTCTCTTGAGTAATGACAGGTGAATGCTTTTTCCCTTGCCTCGATTGAGAAGGAAAAATATTTCTTGGAATTGTTTTGTTTCCGCTGGGTAACAAAATAAAGAAGACGCCCGGCAATAAAGCCGAGCGTCTTCCGTTTTGATATGCATTCAGCTGAAATGCTGCTGCAAATTCCGGGCGCTTGTCTGTGTGCGGCCTTAGCGGCGCTGGTCGATCGGCGTGTAGTCGCGCAGTTTCTCACCAGTGTAGAGCTGACGCGGACGGCCGATGCGCTGGGACGGATCTTCCACCATTTCCTTCCACTGGGCGATCCAGCCGACGGTACGGGCCAGAGCGAACAGAACGGTAAACATCGTCGTCGGGAAGCCAAGCGCGCGCAGCGTGATGCCGGAATAGAAGTCGATATTCGGGTACAGCTTCTTCTCGACGAAATATTCGTCGTTGAGCGCGATTTTTTCCAGCTCCATGGCAACGTCCAGCAGCGGATCGTCCTTGATGCCAAGCTCGCCGAGAACTTCGTGCGTGGTCTTCTGCATGATGCGCGCACGCGGGTCATAGTTCTTGTAGACGCGGTGACCAAAGCCCATCAGACGGAATGGGTCGTTCTTGTCCTTGGCACGAGCGACATATTCCGGAATGCGGTCCACGGAGCCGATTTCCGACAGCATGTTGAGCGCTGCTTCGTTGGCGCCGCCGTGTGCCGGCCCCCAGAGGCAGGCGATACCGGCTGCGATACAGGCAAACGGATTTGCACCGGAAGAACCTGCCAGACGAACCGTGGAGGTCGAAGCATTCTGCTCATGGTCGGCGTGAAGAATGAAGATGCGATCCATGGCGCGGGCCAGAACCGGGTTCACCTTGTATTCCTCGCAAGGGACCGCAAAGCACATATGGAGGAAGTTTGCCGCATAGCTCAGGTCGTTGCGCGGATAAACGAATGGCTGACCAACGTGGTACTTGTAAGCCATTGCGGCGATGGTCGGCATCTTCGCGATCATGCGCAGGGAGGCAACCATGCGCTGGTGCGGATCGGTGATGTCGGTCGAGTCGTGATAGAAGGCGGACAGCGCCCCAACCGTTCCGACCATGACTGCCATCGGGTGGGCGTCGCGACGGAAACCGGAGAAGAAACGGTTCATCTGTTCGTGGATCATCGTGTGGTAGGTCACACGATTGACGAAGTCGTCCTTCTGGGTCTTCGTCGGCAGTTCGCCGTAGAGCAGAAGATAGCAGGACTCCAGGAAGTCGCCGTGGTCGGCGAGCTGCTCGATCGGGTACCCGCGGTAGAGCAGGGTGCCTTCGTCACCATCAATGTAGGTGATCTTGGACTCGCAGGAGGCGGTGGAGGTGAAGCCCGGGTCGTAGGTGAACATGCCCGTGTCCTTATACAAGGACGAGATGTTCACAACCGACGGTCCGATGGATCCGTCAAGAACGTCGAATGCGTGGTCGTTACCACCGACATTGAGCTTGGCGTTGTTGTCGGCCATTCAGAAACCCCTTTACGTTAAACGGATGTGCTGTCCTGGTTTGACCCTTCAGGCGATGGGTCCCGTTTCCGGTTGCCGGACCAGCACTGGAGACTTTTTCGCGTCTTGCGTAGCCCATTTACTGCACTGCCGCAAGCTGGCCGATATAACGCTTTGGTCAAAGACGGATTTCGCCAACCAGAGCGACTGCCGGAAGCTTGGCTTTTGCCTAAAAATGCATCCGGCAGTGCTTTGTCTCAGGCTGCCTGATCCTGAATTCTGGCAAGGGATTCTTCCCGGCCAAGAGCGATCAGGACGTCATAAATGCCGGGTGACGTGCCTCGGCCCGTCAGCGCGGCCCGTAGCGGCTGCGCCACCTTGCCCAGTTTCAATTCCTTGTCTTCCGCGTAGGCCTTTACAGCAGTTTCCAGCGGGTCCGCGCTCCAGTCAGAAGCGCTGGAAAGAACTTCGTGAAGATCCTTCAGGATCGCCCGGGCGTCGTCGTCCAGGATCTTCTGGGCCTTTTCGTCGGTGTCGAGCGGGCGCTGACGCCACAGATAGGAGGCGCTTTCCGTCAATTCGACCAGGGTCTTGGCCCGTTCCTTCAGTCCGGGAAGTGCTGCAAGTGCGGTGTTCTCGTTGTCACCATCGGCAAGCCAGGCGAGAATCCGGTCGCCGCCTTCGGCGTGTGCGAGATAGACCTTCCAATGGCTCAGCAATTCGCCGTCATCGGTCGCGCGCATGTAGTGACCGTTGAGGTTCTCAAGTTTCTTGAAATCGAAACGCGCAGCAGACTGACCGACAGCGTCAAAACCGAACCACTTGATCATGTCTTCGAGCGAAATGATCTCCTCGTCACCATGGCTCCAGCCGAGACGTGCCAGATAATTCCTCATGGCCTGCGGCAGATAGCCCATCTCGCGATAGGCTTCGGCCCCGGTCGCACCGTGACGTTTGGAAAGTTTTGCGCCGTCCGGCCCGTGAATGAGCGGAATATGCGCCATTGCCGGCACATCCCATCCCAGAGCCTTGAAGATGAGCGTCTGGCGGGCTGCATTCGTCAAGTGATCGACGCCGCGGATGATGTGTGTGATGCCCATGTCGTGATCGTCCACCACAACAGCGTGCATATAGGTCGGCGTCCCGTCAGAGCGCATCAGTACGAAGTCATCAAGGTCCTTGTTCGGGATCACGACGCGACCCTGAACGAGATCGTCGACCACCGTCTCGCCTTCCTGAGGGGCCTTGATGCGGATGACCGGGTCAACGCCGGCCGGGGCTTCGGAGGCGTCTCGCTCGCGCCATGTCCCGTCATAGCGGGGTGGCTTGCCCTCGGCGCGGGCTTTCTCGCGCATGGCGTCAAGCTCTTCCGGGGTGCTGTAGCAGCGATAGGCCGTGCCGTTGGCCAGCATTTCCTCGACCACTTCCTTGTGGCGCTCAACACGGGAGAACTGGGAAATCGGGTCTCCGTCCCAGTCGAGCCCAAGCCAGGACAGGCCGTCAATCAATGCGTCCACCGCTTCCTGCGTGGAGCGAGCCCGATCCGTATCTTCGATCCGCAGCAGCATCTTGCCGCCGTGATGACGCGCGAAGAGCCAGTTGAAGAGCGCGGTGCGAGCGCCGCCGATATGCAGGAACCCGGTCGGGGACGGCGCGAAGCGCGTGACGATGTTCTGTGCCATGGTGCTTTATGAAAGTCTCTGTCAGTATGACGGCGCGGAGCGCGCCGGATTGGTGGCGCGGTCTTAGCACAGGCTTTGGCGAGGCTAAATAGGGGCTCCGGCCATTTCTTGGACCAAAACGAGGAGCTGAAGTGACGTCACGGTCCGGTCCGCTCGATATTTCTGCCGGCCGGTCGCAAACGGCAACCCTTGATGTTGAGCACGAGGATTTATCACCTGCCGTGCTCAAGCCTGAAGTGCGTGAGAAACGACGTTCAAGGCTAGCGGGTGGTGGCCACACTTATTCCGCTCACAATGCGTCAGCAGATCGTCTTTGGGATTCGCAAGGGCTGTTGTGGTGTGCCTTCGCGTTTGCCGCGGGAATTGGAGTTTACGTTTCGTTGCCCGAAGAACCTTCCTGGGTTCTGTTGGGATTTCTGGTCGCGCTGGTAAGCGCGGTTCTCTGGCGTGTGAAGCGGCGCGGCACGGTGGCGGTTTCCGTCGTTCTCTTCCTGGCATTCTTTGCCGGACTGGCAGCCTCCAGTCTTCGCACGGCATATGTTTCGGCGCCGCGCCTTGCCGAACAGATGAACGCGGATCTTGCTGGCTACATAGAAGAGATGGACAGCGGGGCGGCCGGTCACCGGATCGTACTGGCCGTTTCCTCGGTCAATGGGCGTCCTGTCGAGGAAGGCGAGTTCCCCGTTAAGGTGCGCTTGCGCGTTCCGGCAGGAAGCGACGTTGAAGTGGGGCGCACCGTGAGCGTCAGTGCGCGGCTGTTTCCCCCTGCAGGTCCCGTCTTTCCAGGAGGATACGATTATTCCTTCCGGGCCTTCTTTCAGCAGATAGGTGCGACGGGTTTCAGTTTCGGGTCCCCCGAGGTCATCGAGGCTGAGGAGGCTGGAAATGAATTTCGCCCCGCCGTTGCCGTTGCCAAGTTTCGAATAGACCTCGCGGAGCGTATCAGGAGCAATCTTTCGGAACGGCCGGAAACCGCACTGATCGTTGCTCTTCTGGTTGGAGACCGCAGCGGTATAACCGAAGAACAGGAAGAGATTTTACGGGCCGCCGGACTGGCGCACATTCTTGCAATTTCCGGGCTGCATATGGCGCTCTTTGCCGGCGGCGCCTATGGCGCGGTCTTGCTGCTCTTTTCGTTGGTGCCGGTCCTGACGCTCAGGTGGCCGGTGCACAAATGGGCTGCGCTTTCAGCCCTTGGTGCTGCTGTTATTTATCTGCTTCTGTCCGGTGGTGCGGTTGCGACGCAGCGCTCGTTCCTGATGATCGCGATTGTCTTTGTCGGAATTCTGGTGGGGCGACGCGGCCTGACCCTGCGAAGCGTAGCGTTGGCTGGCCTCGTACTCTTGCTGATTGCTCCTGAGCGGTTGTTTTTTCCCGGCTTCCAGATGTCCTTCGCTGCCGTAATCTGCCTCGTTGCCGTTTATGATCTGTGGCGGCAGCGAGATCGTTCCCTGTCATCTGGTGAAAGAGTGTCCGGATGGGGCATGGCGACTTGTCTTTACCTCGGCAAGTGGGTTGCAGGGTTGTTCGTCACCGCATTGGTCGCGGGGCTGGCGACCGGCATTATAGGAGCTCATCACTTCAGCCGCATTGCGCCCTATGGCCTTGTAGGCAACTTGCTGGGAATGCCGGTGTTTTCACTTGTTGTGATGCCGATGGGAGTACTTGCATTCGTTCTGATGCCCTTCGGCCTTGCAGCTCTCCCTCTGGCTGTCATGTCTTTCGGAGTTTCACTTCTGTTGAAGGTTGCTTCCTTTACCGCAGCCCTTGATGCCGGCGGCGGAACTTCCGGAAGGCTCGACGGGGCTGCTGCATTGCTATTGCTATCATCATTATTTGCCGGATTGTTGGTGCCTGGCAGAAAGCGTGTGCTCGCAGGAGTGCCTCTCGTCGCAGGAATATTGCTTGTTCTCACCAGCCGGCCTCCGGATATCCAGATTGCTGCAAGCGGCTCTCGAATAGCTGCCCGCGATGAAACGGGAACTTTGCGTTACGCAGCAAGGGGGAGATCGTTTGCAAGTGATCTCTGGCTGCAGTCGGAAGGAGTGAGGAATGATGCGATCTTGTCGCGCAAGATGAAATCGCCTCAAAGAAATTGCGATGACGACGGTTGTGTCATCAGGGCCTACGTCAATTCAGAGGACGCAGAACGGCTGGATAGCAGGCAATCGTTTCTTGCAATCGCGCAGCCAAAGACATTTGAAGCGTTTCAGCTGGATTGCCGATATGCCGATTTGGTCGTGACCGATCTTGTCGCTCCGGAGAGCTGCGGTGCAGCCCTCGTCCTGGATCGCGGTACGCGCACCGAACGTGGTGCCGTCTCCATCTGGCTATCGCCCGGTGATTTCAGCGAGGCCGCAAATGCTACGAGCGGTGCCAGTGCACCGGGCCATCCGCCAAACGAAAATCTGAAAATCAAGAAACTGAAGTATGCCATCCCTGATCCACCGCGCCCCTGGCATCACCAGGGTACGGTAACAAGAGATAGCCTGCGTCTAGCCGAGCGCGCCTCAGTGGCCGAAGCGCGCGCAGAGGAGTGACTGGTCAATACTGACGAAACAGGGCAACGAGGCGGCCCTGAACACGAACGCGGCCGGGACCGAAGATCCTGGTTTCATAAGCCGGGTTGGCTGCTTCAAGAGCGATGGAAGCGCCTTTCTTGCGCAGCCTCTTCAAGGTGGCTTCTTCATCGTCCACAAGTGCAACCACGATGTCGCCACTGTCGGCGCTGTCGGTCCGGCGGATAAGAACGGTATCACCGTCCAGAATGCCCGCCTCAATCATGGAATCACCACGAACCTCCAGCGCGTAGTGTTCCCCGCGACCAAGCAGGTCCTGCGGCACTGTGATGGAATGGCTGTGTGTTTGAATGGCCTCGATGGGCACGCCGGCTGCAATGCGGCCCATGACGGGAATTTCCGTAACACTGGACACCGGCACCGGTGCAGCTTTTTCCGGCTCCGGTTTGCCGAGTGAGCCTTCAATGACTTCAGGTGAGAAGCTGCCTCTTGGCCGTGGAGCGCCCAGGCCGGGTGCGATGGAGTCCGGAAGACGAACAACCTCCATGGCTCTGGCCCGGTTTGGCAGGCGCCGGATGAAGCCACGTTCTTCAAGCGCAGTGATCAGGCGGTGAATGCCGGACTTGGAGCGCAGGTCGAGCGCATCCTTCATTTCGTCGAAAGACGGCGGCACACCGGTTTCTTTCAGTCTTTCGTGAATGAACATGAGCAGTTCGTACTGCTTGCGCGTCAGCATGTAGGCGTCCCCTGACCGAGAAAACATCTGGTACAAATCAAGAACATGGTACCTGTTCTCATTGTGTTCTGCAAGGGTAAATGTTCTCTTACTGTTCTTGGCTTCGAACAAGTTGCCGTATTCAATCCGTCTCCGATATCGGATTCAGGTCGTCCTTCGATCCGGTCATGATCAGCAGTTCACAGGTGATCAAAGTCGGCGCGCCACCAGCGGTGAGAATGCCCCGATGCAGTCCACCTTCGAGATCAACGGCGCGGATTGGGATACAAAGCTCTTGCTTCGGTTTCGCGCCAGCGTTTGCAGACAGGAGTATCTCGGAGATCAGACCTGTCATCGGCTGGGCATCGCGGAACGCTGCTCCGGCCAGACTGCCCAGTCCATAGACTTCGTAGGAGGGTGCTTTCAGCTCTTTTGCGAGTTCTTGGATGCTGTCCGTCAGGTCGGCAAACGGAGCGAGTGTGGTGATAAGCGCATTGTAGTCGGTTGTCCGTGACTGTTCGTCATCCTGTTGCACACGAAACAGCGTGAATTCGGTTTCCGGATCCAGCGATGCCACGAAGGCTGCGCCTTGCAGGCCGTACCCTTTGATAGCCCCCTGATGCGCAACCTTCAGCGTATGCGGCAGTAAGTGGCCAAGGTGCTCGGCTTCTTCCTCGTGCCAATAAGCGTGTACATGAGCGAACCATTCACCATCTCGTATCCCGAGAATGGCAACTGCGGACTCCAGCGTTGCGCCTTTCGAAGAGTGCGTGTCGCTGTACCAGGCTGCATGTCGGTCATCGATTGCACAGGCAGGCATTACGAAGTCGAACGCTTCGAGCGTGAGCCCGGAAAGATCGAGAACGGCGGAGCTCAGTCCTTGGTGCGTGGCGAAGCGGCCCAGCGCCTCCAGCAAGGGAGTTTGCTCTGCCAGGGAGATTTCCAATGGTTTCGCCAGACATCTGGCATGGGGGAGCCGATTGATGGCAGAAGGGCCGGGATGACGAATGTCGGACAGAGACCTGGGGGCGGGCCGTCTCACAACAGGCCTTTCTCGGTCAAATGCTCCCGCACCAGTTTCTTGGTGATCTTGCCATAGGCGCTTGTCGGCATTGCAGGAATGAAGAGATAACGTGCAGGCATCTTGTAGCGGGCGATCTTGCCGTTCAGATAGTCGCTGAGGTCCTGAGGGTCGGGTGACTTGTCCGGGGCTGCCACACAAACGGCTAGGCCGACTTCGCCCCATTGCCTGTCCGGAATGCCGAGAATTGCGACCTCGGAAATATCCGGATGTGTAAGCAGCACTTCCTCGACTTCCTTCGGGTAGACGTTGGAGCCACCAGAAATGTACATGTCCGACGCTCGGCCTGTCAGGAAGAGGTAGCGCTGTTCATCCATGTGACCGATGTCTCCGGTGCGGAACCAGCCGTTCCGGAAAGACTTCTGGTTGGCGTCTTCGTCTTCCAGATAGCCAGCACAGACTGCCGAACCGATGACGCAGACTTCACCCGTTTCATTGGGGGGCAGGTGATTGCCATCCTCGTCCTGGATCGAAACCTCTATACCTGTGCGCTCCGTACCGCAGGTGCCGCTGCGTGTCTCAGGTCCATCCTCCAGAAAATGATCCTGTGGCCGTAGCACGGTGATGTTTCCGGTGACCTCGCCAAGTCCGTAATATTGAACCAGAACGTGCCCCAATTTCTGGAGTGCCAGCTTCTGGTCCTCCCTGTACATGGGAGCCCCCGCATAAATGACGTGACGAAGGCTCGAGTGATCGTACTGATCAACAGAAGGGTCTTCCACCAGGCGTTTGACGATTGTGGGAACAGTGAAGAGATTGCTGACCTTGTGTTTCTCGATCAACTCGAATGCAGTCGAGGGATTGAAGCCGCCTCCGGGCAGGAGAACATGTGTGGAACCAACTGATAGCTGGGCAATCAGTTGCAACCCTGCGCCGTGTGACAATGGGGCTATGACCAGCGACGCATCGCGCTCCGTCGTCCCGGGCAACAGGTCTGCCATGTAGTTGACGCAAACGAATCCGATCTGCCCGTGACTAAGGACAACCGCCTTCGGGCGGCCGGTTGAGCCTGAGGTGAAGAACAGCCAACAGGGATCGTTATAGTCCACTGCCTCGTTCTGCAGGACCTGTCCCCGGTAACGGGAAAGGAGATCCTCATAGCTTGTGCCAAAGTCGCTGGCTCCAATTGTAATGCATCCTGTCAGCTGATCTTGGGCGTTTCGCACTGCATCGGCCTGAGTACCAAAATCAGCGTCACACAGGAAAACCTTCGCCTTCGCTTTTACCGCAGCATAGGCCGTTTCGCCCGGAGCCTGTCTGAAATTGCAGGGAACCCAGATGGCTCCCAGACGAAATGCGGCCAACATGATCTCGATCATCTGATGCGAGTTCTGGGCCTGGACCAGCAAGCTGTCGCCCTTGGAAACGCCGAATTCCGATTGGAGACTCTTGGCAAGTGCGGAGACGCGCGAATCGATTTCTGACCAGCTCAAGGTGACCCCATCCTCGACAACCGCAGGCCTTGAGGGCCACCGGGCAGCGTTCCTGGACAGAAAATGCGCAAGATTGGCCACGCGATTGGAACAGCGCTCCACCATCTAAGTTTGCCTCCCGACTACTGGTTTTTTCAGACGTTAGGTTGATGGCAGTCCGTTTGACAAGTTGAGATTGGCATTCAGACCGTTCCGCTTTCTAGGTAAATCGTGCAAGTATGCCGCCGATCGGTTTCGACGTTTGCCTGAGGATTTCGAATGAGTGAGATGACGATTATTGATTGGGACGATGCCTATTCAAATGCTGCCTATATTCCAGGCGCTGACGATTTCATCGTGCGCTGGGCACAGGAAGCGGAAACCTTCCGGAAAAGCTGGGTCGAAAAGGATCTGGATGTCGTTTACGGGGAAGGGGATCGTCAGCGGTTCGATGTGTTTCGGCCGCAGAGGAAGTCCAAGGGGCTCGTCGTGTTCGTGCACGGTGGCTACTGGCTGAGATTCGATAAAAGTTCCTGGTCGCATTTTTCTAGCGGCTGCCTGGCAAGAGGCTGGACGGTATGCATGCCGTCGTATGAGCTGGCTCCTGATGCGCGGATCGCAGATATCACGCGGCAAATCTCTGTCGCGATTACGAAGGCGGCTGCTCGCGTTGGTGGCCCGATCCGTCTTGCCGGGCATTCCGCCGGTGGGCATCTGGTCACACGCATGAT
Source organism: Roseibium sp. RP-7 (assembly GCF_053005225.1). Lineage (NCBI taxonomy): Bacteria > Pseudomonadati > Pseudomonadota > Alphaproteobacteria > Hyphomicrobiales > Stappiaceae > Roseibium > Roseibium sp. RP-7. Next base: position 2,905,799 of record NZ_JBRKQA010000001.1, on the reverse strand, counting down.
TTGCGAAGACAGCCGGTTGCCGAAAGACGTTCTGGATCGAATCGAGCGTGTTGTTTCCATTAGCGGTTTGCACGACCTTCGCCCGCTCAGAAACACGGTGATGAACAAGTCCTTCCAGATGAACGAAGACGATGCCATGGCCGAAAGTGCGGCATTGATGGTGCCCGCCGTTGACTGTCCGGTTGTCGCCTGGGTCGGTGGAGCGGAGCGTCCGGAGTTTCTAAGGCAATCGAAACTCCTTGCGGATGCCTGGCCAATGGCCACCTACAAGGAGGATCCCGGCGGCCATCATTTCGATGTCATAGACGGTTTGAAGGATCCCGATAGTGAACTGACGGAAACCTTGCTGGCCCCTTGAGCCACTCACGAGGAGGCGCATATGCGTACTGAAAGCGACAGCATCGGCGAAATAGACGTGCCGGAGGACAAATACTGGGGGGCACAGACACAGCGCTCCTTGAAGTATTTTTCCATCGGTAGCGACCTGATGCCGATAGAGCTTGTCCACGCTTATGGCGTTTTGAAGAAGGCAGCGGCCCTTGCAAACGAAGAGCTGGGGTTGCTGGATGCAGATCTTGCTCGGTTGATCGTCCAGGCAGCCGACGAAGTTATTGATGGAAAACTTGACGACCATTTTCCGCTGCACGTGTGGATGACCGGCAGCGGAACACAAACCAACATGAACGTGAACGAAGTGATCTCCAATCGCGCCATTGCCCTTGCCGGTGGTGTGCTGGGGTCAAAGGATCCGGTTCATCCGAACGATCACGTGAACCTGTCTCAGTCGTCCAATGACAGCTTTCCCGCAGCCATGCACATGGCCGCTGCTCTCCAGGTGACACATCGCCTTTTGCCCGGCGTGCAGATGCTCCACAAGAGCCTGCAAGACAAAGCCGACGCCTGGGACGACATCATAAAGATCGGCAGAACGCATATGCAGGACGCCACGCCTCTGACGCTTGGTCAGGAGTTTTCCGGTTATGCGGAAATGCTTCGTCAGGACATTGAGCGCATCAGTTTTGCCCTAAAGGATGTCTATGGACTGGCGCTGGGCGGAACCGCAGTCGGGACGGGCATCAACGCTCATCCCCTTTTTGCGGAGTTGTCTGCCACCCGGATCGCGGAACTGACGGACTTGCCGTTCTATACGGCTCCGAACAAGTTTGCGGTTCAGGGGGCGCATGATGCTCTTGTCATGTTGAGCGGAGCCTTGAAGACGCTTTCAGTGTCCTTGTTCAAGATCGCAAACGATATCCGCCTCTTGTCCTGCGGGCCCCGCTGCGGTTTCTTTGAGCTGAAAATTCCGGCAAACGAGCCCGGCTCTTCGATCATGCCAGGCAAGGTCAACCCGACGCAGTGCGAGGCACTGGCGATGGTTGCGGCACAGGTGATGGGCAATGACGTCGTCGTCGGGATAGGTGGCGCCAGTGGCTACCTGGAGATGAATGTCTACAAGCCGCTGATGATCAATGCGATCCTGCAGTCGGTAAAGATCATGGGCGACGGTTGCACCAACTTCTCCCTTTTCCTGGTGGAAGGCATGGAGCCGAACGAGAAGCGCATCAGGGAGTTTCTGGATCAATCCCTGATGCTGGTGACTGCGCTAAGTCCGGTGATCGGATATGACAAGGCCAGTCATGCCGCACACCATGCGTTTGAGCATGATCTGACCTTGAAGCAGGCGTGCCTTGACCTTGAATTCGTCAGTGCGGAGGAATTCGACCGGGTTGTTGATCCGGCGAAGATGGTCCAGCCGTCGCTTTAGGTCGGCCGAAAGTTTCCTGATGAGCGCTTTCGTGATGCGCTGGGCAATTCGGCGTACGACTACAAGAGACCCCTTTGCGCGAGATTGCGCATGAGGGAGCTTATGCCGAATGTCCATTCCGGACATTCGGTCGAAAGCCGGACCGTGTTGCTCAATCGACCGAGGCCCGGACTTTCGATTGTAACGACGTCGCCCAGTTTGTGAGTGAAACCTTCTCCGGCAACGTCCCGGTCCTGCGTCGGTGCGAAGAGGGTACCGAGAAACAGCATGATCCCGTCGGGATACTGATGATGACGGCCCAAGGTTTGCCGGACCAGATCCAAAGGATCCCGACTGATTTCCTTCATCGAAGATCTTCCCTTCAGGATGAAGCCGTCCGTTCCCTCCACCGTCAGGTCCAGCTCTGCCAGTCGAACGTCATCCAATGAATATCCCTGGTCGAATAGTCGGATCATCGGTCCGATGGCACAGGATGCATTGTTGTCCTTTGCCTTGGATAAGAGCAGAGCCGAACGGCCCTCGACGTCACGCAGATTGACGTCGTTTCCAAGCGTTGCGCCAACAATCACACCCTTTGAAGAGACTGTCAGAACCACTTCCGGCTCTGGGTTGTTCCAGCTGGACACCGGGTGAAGTCCGACGTCGGCTCCGGTGCCGACAGAGGAAAGAACCTGCGCCTTGGAAAAGACCTCGGCATCCGGGCCGATGCCGACTTCCAGGTATTGGCTCCAGAGGCCCTCGGAGATAAGCGCTTGTTTGACCTTGGCGGCTTCTTCGGATCCGGCTCGCAGGTTCCGCAGGCTGTCGCCGATGGTTGCACCTACCCGTGCCCGGATGGCTTCGGCCTTTTGAGGATCTCCTGCCGCTTTCTCTTCGATCACGCGTTCGACCATGGAATTTGCGAAGGTCACGCCACATGCCTTCACTGCCTGTAGATCGCAGGGAGCCAGAAAATGCAGGTTGGCGATATCGCTGCAGGTACCAGCCGCGATTTCATCCAGAGTGCCAAGATCTTCTCCTTTAGCTGCGGCAACATAGGCAGCCGGTTCCGTTAGTTCGCAAATATCCCGAACGGTGGGGGCGGCTGCGGACGTGATGTCGAAAACGCGGTTTTTTCGCAGTGTGACGACGGCAGGACCCTTGACATCGGGTCGCCAGACACGGCCCAAAAATGTGCCGGAGGACAATTCGGTTTCTGAATAGAATTTCATGGCGTTCCCGGGTTGGCCGTTAGGCCATCATTGTTGGTTTTCCCTAGTCTGCTGGGAAAATTCTCAGTTGTCCAACAAATCGGTTAATCGATGAAAGGGATATCCCGGTGGTGCGGTCGACCATGCGACGGCATCACTCCAGGACCGTGTTCCGCAAGCAACCTTTCTCAGATTGGAAGTTGGGCTAGTATTTGAAGAAGATTCTTGGACGTCCGCCACGTATGGCGTGCATCGTCGCTGAATGCCAAGGCGAGTCTATAGGCGTCGCTTGGGCGGTGGCAGTTTCCTATATGCTTTCTGACGGTCCGCTTTTTGTGACTGTACATCTAACTGCGGTGAATCTCGACGAAGCGCCAATATGGCGTGCTAAATCGTACCTCTCGCTTATTGCTGGGATCCGGCAATGGGCAAAAACGCGCAACGCAACGCACGCAGCGATCCACGTTACCACGGCTTCAAATCTGAAAGCGACAGATCGCTTGATGAAGTCAGTAGAGCGCAGTACATGTCGTCTGTTATTATTCAATATAACGTTACGAGTATAGATCTGTATTGTAGATGTGAAAGGGTTGTTTCACTTAAGTTCAGTTCTTGTGATCAGCTTTATGAATGATGGCTATTTTTATCTGTTAATACATGTTTGCATCGAAACTCATAATCGATCAGGGGTGAAGAGATGATTTTTTTAATAATAGTAATATTGATAATACTATTATATCTTTTTGTTTTTCGAGGCGAAAATACAAAAAATAAATCCGTTATAAGAAGGTATGTTTGTATAAATTTTAGATATTTTACTTTTGTATTGGTTCTGTTTTTGGGGTTTGGATTAATTTTTGGCGTGTTTTTATCAATTAATGGATATCTCGATATCTTTCTTGAAGAATTAGGGGAATTCTTCTGAAGAAAATTTCGTAAAAAATTCAAGTTGGCAGTATTAGAATGTCCTTGAAAAACCTTGCTGTGACTGAAGGTGTTGGAGTTACTGTTGAATGTGAAAACGCAGGCGTCACTCCACGGGTGCTCTTGAGAGAGCGGGTATCCGGTTGAGAAATCATCGGATGCCTGTCTTTGTTTGCCGGACAGACCTACAGGTGTCCTGTGAACCACGTCACTCCTGGAGGGCTGACGCGACCAGCTTGTCCGCCATGGCCTTGTTTTGCACCAGCATGTCTTTCATGCGTCCACGTGCCAGTTCTGCGTCTCCGGAATCGATCGCTTCAGCAACGCCTACGTGATTGCGACGTGCAATCTTTTCTTCCGGAGGGGTTCGTTGTGAGGCGGCATAGGAAAAGAGCATGACCGCGTAGATCAGATTCTGGAGCTGGGAAAGCATCTGATTGCCACTGGCCTGCAGGATCGTGGCATGGAACATGTAGTCGGCGCCGATCATGCTTTCCTGACCATCCAGAGGATGGATGGCACGCGCGGCCGCAAGAATGGTGTCGCGTTGCTCCCGGCTTGCGTTGACGGCTGCCAGGGCGGCGGCCTCCGGCTCGAAAATCAGTCTGAGGTCGGTTGCTTCCGCATAAATTCTCGCGGTCTGCGGACTTCTTGGGTCATGCCAGCGAATGACGTCCGGATCGAGAAGGTTCCAGTCGTCAAAGGGGCAGACCCGAGACCCATATCTGCGTGCCGTTCGAACGAGCCCTTTGCCGCAAAGCACCTTGATGGCTTCTCGGACAACAGTTCGCGAAACACCAAGGCTGTCGACAAGTTCGTCCTCACGCGGAAGGATCGCGCCTGTCGGATATTCTCCCCGCGCAATCTTTCTACCGAGATGTTCGACCGTATCTTTGACTGCCCCCGTCGGCAGGGATGTGAGGACCTTGTCCGGAAGTTCGAAGAAATTACGCTTTTTATTATCCATTCAACAGACTCAGGCAGTCGGGTCTTTCCAATCGAACTTGATCGGCGAGACCGGCGTTGTGTCCTGCGCATGTTTTACAAGCGAATTTTATAAAATACTAGATTTAATGAGTTGCTACGACGTTTTGCAAAGCTAATACGTCGCTTCTGGAGTCTCTTTATGTCGCTGCTGCTTGAATTATTGACCATTCAGGCAAGGAAATGAATTCGCTGCTTTGAAATTTGTAGGACAATTACTCGGGGCCTAGCCATCCAGAGCATAAAGCCTTTGTGCAAGTTTTCTGACGCCGGTGTTCTTGAAGTGCCGGATACTTGCAGGTGGAACTAAATAGACAACTCCGGCGGCCAGTCCGTCGCGCCAACGCAGCTGCACTTCGGCAACGGTTTTGGGGACGGCATCGAAGACATAGAACTCTTCCGGCAGATCGGTAACCTCGTTCAGCACGAGACGGACACCTCCATCGGAAATGTCCCTGATCGTGCAATCGCAAATAAATTCATTGTCCAGACTCGCAAGTTTCGCGGGGCGCAATCTTGTGCGTTGGCGCGGATGCAGGCGACGCTGAATTGCTGCGGCAATGGAGTCCCGTTTCGAAGACAGAAATGAAAACATGGCACAACCTCAGTTGTTGGGTCTTGATGGGGCAAGCGGTCCAGCTGGCCTTAAGGGCTCTGGTCTGCCGGAACCGGGGAGTGCGGGCCGATAGCTGGGATCTCCCAGCGTCGAGGGGCGGTGCGTGACTGGTGATTGTGCGTTCCGGCAAAGGCGATATGCAAGATCGTACAAACCGCGCCATCCAGCCGGTGTACTGCCAAGGTTGTCCAGCACTGCAAGTGCACCGCCCGTCAATGCACCCCTGCGTGCTCCACTTGGGCCTTCCCAGGCGCCGCCTGCAACTGCTCCTTCCATCGCGCCGTCGACGATCGGCATGTCCGATTGATCCGGGTTGATATGCGCATCTGCATAGGCTCTTGCGTAGGCGTCGCAGTTCGTGGTCTGGGCAGAAGCTTCTTGTGCCAGGCAGGCAACTGAAGCGGCGATTGCAGCCTGCAGGAGCCCAGCCTTCACCAGCTGAAACCGGTGTATCGTGAAGGCGCGACATATGAATGGTTGGACCGAGGGTCTGGCTGCTTTCCTTGCGCAGGTCGGCGGCTGCAGACGTTTCATACGCTTCTCCCAAATACCGAATACTGAAAGGGCAGGGGCGCCCGCACCGGTAATGCATGCACACCGAAGATTGCGTGAAACTTGCGTCGCAGGCGTCCGGGAAGGAACCCTGCCAAATCATCACGGTCGAACAGTTTCGGGCAAGCTTGGCTGACTATCCCTTGGGGCAACCTGAGCTGATAGGAGGTCTTCTATGGAACCTGTGTTCCTGACCAAACTCGTTTCGAATAGCAATGACTGGCTGTCCGTCCGCCAGGCGACCATTGCCGAAAACATTGCCAACGCAAATACGCCAGGCTTCCGCTCCAAGGACCTGGAACCGTTCACAACCGTGATCAGCAAAACCCAGCTTGCCATGACCGCAACCCATGACGGCCATCTTGGTCAGACCATGGAAGCCGCGCGCAAGTCCGATGTCGAAAAGGCGGACAGCTGGACGGTCACGCATTCCGGTAACTCCGTCAGCCTGGAACAGGAACTCATGAAGGCAGGAGAGGTCGCGCGCGATCATTCGTTGAACGCCAGTATCGCGAAGTCCTTTCACCGCATGTACCTCTCCACAGTGAAATCCTAAAGGAAAACAATCATGTCTGATCCGCTTTCCGCAACCTTGCAGATTTCCGGCGCCGGTCTCAGAGCGCAGTCGGAGCGGTTGAGAGTTGTGTCTGAAAACCTCGCCAACGCCCGCTCTACCGGCGAAGCAGCCGGCGATGATCCCTATCGGCGCAAGACCATCACGTTCGAAAGTGAATTCAACCGCGCCGTCCAGGCCAACCTGGTGTCCGTGAAGGACATCGGCAAGGACAAAGCCGAGTTCGCGGTGGAATACGACCCCGGCCATCCGGCGGCGGACGAGAACGGCTACGTCAAAATGCCGAATGTCAACACGCTGCTTGAACTGGCCGATATGCGCGAAACCAACCGTTCTTACGAAGCCAATCTGAAAGTCATGACGCAGGCCCGCGAGATGGTCATGCGCAACATTGACCTGTTGAGGAACTGATCATGATCAATGAAATCTCCGCGCTGACATCGTCGACCGACGGCGTCCTGAAAGCAGCCTCCACCACCAGGTACACGGCGAGTACGCCGGATCTTGGCGGCACGGGCGCCGTGGGCGAAACCAGTTTCTCCGATGCGATGGCGAAAGTTTCGACCGATGCGATCGACAAGATCAAACAAGGCGAAGCGGTATCGATTGCAGGTGTCGACGGACAGGCTTCGGTTCAGCAGGTGGTCGAGGCCGTAATGGCTGCTGAATCGACCCTCCAGACCGCAATTGCCATCCGCGACAAGGTCGTGAGCGCCTATCAGGAAATCAGCCGCATGTCGATCTGATCGAAGGCTTGGCCTCGATAAGCGATTGTAATTACCAGGAGAAAATCCATGAAAGCCCTTGCTATCGCCGCGACCGGCATGAGCGCCCAGCAGACGAATGTCGAAGTGGTCGCCAACAACATCGCCAACATGAACACCACGTCCTTCAAACGTTCGCAGGCGGAATTCTCAGACCTTCTCTATCAGGCCGAGCGCCTGCAGGGCGTGCCGAACCGGGGTGGTGAAGATCCTGTACCGGAAGGTGCTCAGCTTGGTCTGGGCGTTCGTACCGCCGGGATCCGCAAACTCCATGCCCAAGGCTCGCTGACCAACACCGGCAACCAGTTCGATGTTGCGCTCGACGGGCGGGGATGGTTCGAAATTACCGGTCCTGATGACGAAACACTGTTTACCCGAGCCGGTTCGTTCAACAAGAATGCAGACGGCAGACTGGTGACCATTGACGGCTATGCCGTCGAACCGGCGATCATCATTCCGCAAGAAACCATTGAAGTTGTCGTCAATGAATCGGGTCAGGTCTATGCCAAGGTCGATGGCGAGATGACGCCTCGTGAACTTGGACAGCTGACGCTTTCCAATTTTGCCAACGATGTCGGTCTGGAACCAGTGGGTGGCAACCTTTTCCGTGAAACCGAGGCCTCTGGCACGCCTGTTACCGGTGTTGCGGGTGATCCGGGTTTCGGCGTGGTTCGCCAAGGGTATCTGGAAAGCTCCAACGTTGATCCGGTAAAGGAAATCACTGCCTTGATCAGCGCTCAGCGCGGCTATGAAATGAACTCCAAGGTCATGAAAGCCGCCGACGAGATGGCCGGTACCGTCACCAACGGCATTCGCTAACAGGGAGAAGGTGATGACGATCCGATCCCTTTTCCTGGTGCTGGTCATGATCTTCAGCACCGGGGCAGCGAAAGCAGCCGGAGGCATAGATCTGCCGGTTCCGCGCCAGACCATACCGGCTGGAACCGAAATCACTCACCAGGATCTGATCGAACGATCGTTTCCAACGCGGACAGCACAGCAATTCGCGGTGTCTACCAACAGGGGCCAACTGGTTGGCATGGTTGCACGGCGTACGTTGCTTCCAGGACAGCCGGTACCGATCAATTCGGTCGAAAAGCCGGTCCTTGTTCGTCGTGGTGAGCCGGCGCGACTGGTTTTCCGTGAGCAGGGGCTGGTGATCATCATGCAGGTGGAAGCTCTTCAGAACGGCGGAGCCGGCAACTTCGTACGCGTACGCAATGTCGATAGCGGTCTGGTTGTTTCCGGGCGGGTTCAAGAAGACGGCACCATACGTGTGGAGAACTGATTTTATGACCCGGTTACTCGTTTTTGTTCTGGCTGCACTGTTGGCCTTGCCGGTGTCGGCAATGTCCATGGTGCGGATCAAGGACATCGCCAGTCTGCAAGGGGTGCGCGACAACCAGCTTGTCGGCTATGGCCTCGTTATCGGTCTGAAAGGATCCGGCGACACGTTACGCAATTCCCCATTCACGGAGCAATCGCTGCAATCGATGCTCGACAGTCTGGGGGTGAACGTACGCGATGCGCGACTGCGGACGCGTAACGTAGCAGCCGTTGTCGTAACCGCCGAAATGCCGTCTTTTATCGGTCAAGGTTCGACGATCGACGTAAGTGTGTCCTCGCTTGGCGATGCGACGTCACTTGCCGGGGGTACTCTCATCGCTACCCCTTTGCTGGGAGCTGACGGGCAAATTTACGCGGTTGCGCAGGGCCCCGTTGCAGTATCCGGTTTCTCGGAGCTGGGGCAGGCGGAAAGCCTGACCCAGGGGATACCGACCGTCGGTCGGGTTCCAAACGGTGGTCTCATCGAAAGAGATTTGCCGGCTAAATTTTCGCAAATACCCAACCTGGTTCTCGAACTTTCCAATCCGGATTTCCGCACCGCAGTGCGTATCGCCGATGCGATCAACCAGTTCACGAGGGAGCGATACGGCATCAAGGTGGCCAAGGAGCGCGACTATCGCACCGTGGTACTCACGCCTCCGCAAAACATCAGTGTCACGCGGTTCATCGCTGAAATCGAGGCTATTCGGGTGACGCCTGACCAGATTGCGAAGGTCGTGATCGATGAGCGAACAGGGACTGTGGTCATAGGCAAGGATGTGCAGATTTCGACCGTTGCGATTACCCATGGCAATCTGACGGTTCGTATATCGGAAGCACCCGAGGTTTCGCAGCCGTCGCCGTTTTCGCTGAATGGCCAGACAGTGGTCGTGCCACGAACATATGTCGATGCTCAGGAAAGCGGTGGTCAACTGGCTGTTGTCGGTGGAACGGACCTGCCCACACTGGTGCGGGGTCTCAACCGGATCGGTCTGCGACCAACCGGTATCATCGCCATCCTTCAGGCGATCAAGACAGCCGGCGCGCTGCAGGCGGAACTCGTGGTGCAATAAGTCAGACCTGCTCCTATTCCGACAGGGAAACCAGCACTTATGTGGGCTGAAACCCTGAAGGGAGGGATGACGTTTCCTTCATGAGAGCAATTCTGAAACGCCGCTTTTTGAAGCGGCGTTTTTTTTGCGACAGCCTCACGCAAGCTCGATCTCCGATTGTGCGGTCAAAGAGGTTCTGCACAAGGGAAGGCCTTATGCCACGACATTTGGACCGCGGCCGCACATTCACGCTTCTGGTGCTTGCGGCAGTTACGCTCACATTCGGCGGCCAGGCCATTGCCCAGGCGCCGCGTCAGAAGCCGCAGGCACGCGAAAGCGCGATTGCGCCCGTACCGCCACAGGACAGCGAGCTCTATTGCAAGAACATCGCCGAAGCGGCTTCGGATGCGCGCATCAAGTGGCAGACCTGGAAACTGATCAGCCTGGAGGCAAGTCTCCGGGACAGGATTGAAGAATTGCAGCGCAAAGAGCGCGAATTCGAAAAATGGGTCGAGCGGCGCGAAGACCTTCTCAACGAAGTCGAGGATCAGGTCGTCTCAATCATCGGGCGCATGCGTCCGGAAGCAGCTGCGGCGCAGCTGCAGACGACCGACGAGGAAGCCGCTGTTGGCGTTCTCCTGAAACTGAAGGCCCGTGTTGCCAGCAGCATTCTCGACGAGATGGAGCCTTCCCGTGCTGCCCAGCTGACCCAATCGATGATGGGCCTGACCCATCCCGAAATACAACGGAGTTTCTGATGCGCGCTTTTGTGATCTCCCTAGGAGCTGCGATGCTGACCGGCTGTGCCGGGCAGCTGGAAGACGTTGGCCGCGCACCGGAGATGTCTCCGGTCGGGTACGGCCTTGCCGTTCAACAGCCGGCAGCTTATCCGCTGAGCACTTTCGGGCAGGGCACGGTCAAGGACTACAACTCCTTGTGGGCCAGCGGTCGCGACAATTTCTTTGCAGACCCGCGTGCAAAGAAAGTCGGTGATGTGCTGACAGTAACCATCCAGATCAATGACCGCGCGAACATGGACAACAGTTCGGATCGCCGCCGCACTTCCGATATCGGCTGGGGTGGCACCATGGATTACGACTGGGATGGCATCGGGCATGGTGGCAGCGGAAATCTAGGCGTTGATTCCGGCTCCGGTTCCGCGGGTTCCGGCTCTATCGATCGGTCGGAAGAAATCCAGCTGTCCGTTGCGGCCGTGGTCACGGACCGCCTGCCGAACGGCAACCTGGTGATCTCCGGCTCGCAGGAAATGCGCGTCAACTTCGAGATGCGCATCCTGCAAATCGCCGGGATCGTACGTCCGCGGGACATCCAGGCCAACAACACCATTCCTTACGACAAGATTGCCGAAGCGCGGGTCTCCTATGGTGGCCGCGGCAGGATCACCGAGGTTCAGCAACCGGCGTGGGGGCAGCAGATCTACGACATCGTGACGCCCTTCTGAGCCCTTCCTGAAAGTACCGGAAAGACCCAAATGCCTAATATCATTGAAGTTCCTTTTGAGGGTGCGCAGGAAAATCAGCGCAGCTCCGGTTTCGTCGCGGCGTTGGTGCTCCTGACGCTGATTGGCGGTGGCGCTGGAGCGGGCCTTGCAAAATATGTTGCTGACTATACGGAAGAGGAAGTTCATGGCCGGCTTCGTCAGCAACAGAGCTTCACCGAAACGCTGCCGTTTTCGCCTTCGACACGTCTGCAGACGCTTGAACCGCTCGTGACAAACCTGGCGTCGCCGCAAGACGCCTGGATCAGGTTGCAGGCTTCAATTCTTCTGGAAGACGATCCGGACGGTGATGTCGGTGTGCTCAAGAAAAAGGTCGAGGACGATTTTCTAGGCTACATGCGCACGCTTACGCTCTCTCATCTGGAAGGGGGGATCGGTTTGCAGCATCTTCGCGAAGATCTCACCGAGCGCGCTCAGACACGCACCAAAGGTCAGGTGAACGAAGTCATTCTGGAATCGGTGGTTATTCAATGAGCCGTCTTCTTGTTGCCGGCCTTGTACTGGTCGCGATGACGGGGGCTGCTGCTGCCCAGGTGCCGGATCTTTCCGCGTTGCTACCTGCAGGAGAGGGCAGTGCCAGCGGCCGTATCATCCAGATGATTGCACTCTTGACGGTGCTTTCTCTGGCTCCGGGCATCCTGATCATGGTGACGAGCTTCACCCGTTTCGTGATCGCTTTCTCGTTCCTGCGGTCCGGTATCGGTCTTCAAACAACACCGGGTAACCTGATCCTCATTTCGCTGGCCCTCTTCATGACTTTTTATGTCATGGCTCCAACCTTCGACAAAGCCTGGGAGCAGGGTGTTCAGCCTCTGATGAACAACGAGATCTCAGAGGAAGAGGCCTATGTTCGGATCACAACGCCCTTCCGGGACTTCATGCTCAGCCAGGTGCGCGAGGAAGATCTCGTTCTCTTTGATGATCTTGCGGCCGGCCGCGTGACAGAAAACGAAGCGGCCTCTGCAGAGGAAGTTGAACTGCGTGTCTTGATCCCGGCTTTCATGATTTCCGAGTTGCGCCGGGGTTTCGAAATCGGATTTTTGATCGCGTTGCCTTTTCTCGTGATCGATATGATCGTCGCAACGATCACCATGTCCATGGGTATGATGATGTTGCCACCAACAGTCATATCGTTGCCTTTCAAGGCGTTGTTCTTTGTTTTGATCGACGGATGGAACCTTCTGGTCGGTAGTCTTGTGCGATCATTCTTGTAACCGACGGGGGCGTCGGGGCGCAAAAGGGCGGGGCCGAAAGGCTCCGCTTTTTTGTTTTTGTCGATAAGATCGTGCGCGACTATATCTTTTGGTCCAAAATTAGATCTTGGAGAAATACGAAAAAGATCAAATTGCCCGTATCGACGTAAGCTTCACGCAAGATTGAGCCGCTAGGGTCATTTTCACAGCAGGTTGAACCCCAAACTACCCACGGTTCAAAAGCATGACGCTGCTCCTGCTGTGCCGGTGCAAACCCGGCATGTCCCAATCCAATCCAGTACACACTGACACATTGAAGGGACATATCATGTCTAGCTTGATGACGAACGCTTCCGCAATGACCGCTCTGCAGACTCTGCGGAACACCAGCGCCAACCTGGCAGAGACGCAGAACCGCATCTCCACCGGTTATCGCGTTGCCGGCGCGGAAGACAACGCTGCCTACTGGTCCATCGCAACCACCATGCGTTCTGACAACATGGCTCTTAGCGCCGTTGAAGACTCTCTGGGTCTGGGTGCTGCGACCGTCGACGTCATGTACACTGCTATGGACAGCACTGTTGATGTCATGAACGAAATCAAAGCCAAGCTTGTTGCTGCCCGTACTCCGGGTGTCGACCGCGGCAAGATCCAGTCCGACATCAACGAACTGCAGAACCAGCTCAAGTCGACTGCCGAATCCGCTGTTTTCAACGGTGAAAACTGGCTGTCTTCCGACGTGACCACCGTTACGTCGAAAGAAATCGTCAGCTCCTTCACCCGCGTCGGTGGTGCAGTTTCCGTTCTGACGACCACGGTTGATATCACCGCTACCCAGCTCTATGACACCACGGGTGGTGGTACCGGTATCCTTGACCGTGCTCTGACGAACGGTAACGTTGTCGACACCATCGACATCTCCGCTCTGACGGACAGCGCTGCCGACCTGACCACTCTGGAAGGCATGATCTCGGATGTCGACGAAGCTCTGGGCCTCATCACAGACTCCGCAACCCTGCTCGGTTCCACCAAGAAGCGCGTTGATCTGCAGAAGGACTTCGTGTCCGCTCTGATCGACTCGATCGACCGTGGTGTCGGCCAGCTCGTGGATGCTGACATGAACAAAGAATCGACCCGCCTCCAGGCTCTGCAGACTCAGCAGCAGCTCGGTATCCAGGCTCTGTCGATCGCCAACCAGGGTTCGCAGAACATTCTGTCCCTGTTCCGTTAATCCAACCAGTTTATCTGACCGGATTTCCAGGCAAGAGGACCGCGCCCTTCGGGGCGCGGTTTTTTTGTGTCCAGAATTTCCGTCTTCAGGCCCGGGTGACAGGCTCGCGCAAGGTCCAGTTCCGATAGTGGGTCAAACAGAACGTTACGTGCATGAAGGGGTTATGCATGCCGGGCCGTGAACACGCCGAAAAACTATGGGCAAACCTGATGGAACTGGGAGCGCGCAGACTTATCGCGCTCGCCTTGATCGGGCTCGCTACAATCGCAACCGTCGGCGCGGGAGCATATTACTTGAGCCGACCGGAACAGACCGTCCTCTATACGGGTCTCGACGGTGAAGACGTCACCCGCATCGGTTCCGCACTGCGGGATGCCGGCATTCCTTTCGACATCAATTCGGAAGGCTCTGCCGTCATGGTGAGCCATGCGCAGACAGCCAAGGCGCGCATGCTTCTGGCCGAAAAGGGTCTCCCGCGTGGAGCCAACTCCGGCTACGAGCTCTTCGACGAGTTGGGCTCGCTTGGGTTGACCTCCTTCATGCAGGAGGTGACACGGGTGCGAGCGCTTGAAGGTGAGCTTGCCCGAACCATCCAGCTCATGAAGGGGATCCGGGCAGCGCGCGTTCATATCGTGTTGCCAGAGAAAGGATCTTTCAGGCGCGATCAGCAGCCGCCGTCGGCGTCTGTCGTCATCCGTTCCGATGTGCCGGACGATGTGCGAACCGCCGATGCCATCCGCCACCTGGTTGCTGCCGGTGTTCCGGGCATGCAAGCCGACAAGGTTACAGTGCTCGACACGTCCGGTGGTATCCTGGCGGCCGGCCAGGATCCGACCAAGGCCTCCGCAGGCCAGCTTGCCAGCCTTGAGACGGCTGTCAGCAGCCGGATCCAGGAAAACATTCGCAAGACCCTGACGCCATATCTTGGCCTGGACAACTTCGAGGTCAGTGTCGCCGCGGAGCTAAACACGGACCGCAAGACGATTGCCGAGACGATTTTCGATCCGGACTCGCGGACCGAGCGATCTATCCGGACCATTCGCGAAAACGAGAACGCTCAGAATTCCAGCGTCTCGGCACCGACAACGGTCGAGCAGAACCTTCCTGAAGAGGATGTGTCCGCGGACAACGGCGAGCGTTCCAGCGAAGAAAACGAGCGGCGCGAGGAAACCGTCAATTACGAGATCTCCTCCAAACGCATCGAGACGTCTCAGGATGGCTATCGTGTCGACCGTCTGTCCATTGCGGTTCTGGTTGATAAGTCCCGTCTTGCACAGTCTCTTGGCGGCGAACCGACCCAGGCTCAACTGGATGAACAGCTGACGGAAATCGAAGCACTGGTTGCTTCTTCTGCGGGGATTGAAAAAGAACGGGGAGACCTGGTCAAGGTTGCTGTCGTCGACTTTATTGACGGCGGTCGGGCCATGGAGCCGATCCCGCCGATCAGCATCACCGAGTATCTGATGCGCCAGTCCGGCAACATCATCAATGCGCTCGCAATCCTGACTGTGTCGATGCTGGTGATCTGGTTCGGTCTGCGGCCTGCCGTGGCTGCCCTGGTGCCGCAAATGGCCAAGCCGCAGGTCGAAATGGCCGAACTCGGAATGCTGCCGGAAGCTGCGGAAGGGACTGCAGAAGCAGTCGACGGGGATCAGACCTTCCTGATGCCGCCGGATCATTCCGACATGCTGCAGGACCTCAACAGCCGGCGCAACAAGTCCGCGCTCCGGAAGCTGGAATCCTTGCTGGAGTTCAACGAGGAACAGTCTGCCGCGATCCTGCGCCAGTGGCTCTATGAATCGGAGCGCATCTAATGACCACCTCAATCGCTTCCCATATTCCCGTCCTGTCCGCCTCCAGGTTCAAGTCCTTCGGTGCGTTCGACCCCGCTCTCGTGGACGTTCTGGAGCCTTGCGAGGAAGCTGTGCCCGAACCCAGCCTGGAAGAACAGCTCCAGGCCGAATACGAGCGCGGCCTGGCGGAAGGCAGTGACCGCACGATGGCTCATTTTCAGGCCATCCTGGAACAGGAGCGCGAGGAGCACGCAAGGCAGCTCAAAGACGAGCGTGACCGGTTCGACATGCGTGAATCGGCCAACGTGAGCGCCTCCATCGAAGGCTTCCTCAATGTGATGGAGCAGCGGATCTCCTATTCGCTTTCCAAGCTTCTTCAACCTTTCCTGGCAGAGCAGATCGTCGACCAGCTGGTCGATGCCTTTGCCGGCAATCTTCGGCAACTGACCGAGGAAACGGAAGGCAAAATGATCAGGCTGCGCGGACCGGAAACTCTGGTCAGCCGAGTGCTGGAGCAGTTGCCGGCCTTGAGAGACCGGATCGACGTTCAGCATGCTGATCAGGTCGAACTGGTGGCTCTGCTTGACGAGACAACCATTGAAACACGGCTCGGACAATGGCTCGGCCAGCTTGAAGCCTTGAAAGGGGAGGCAGACTGATGTTGGACGGCGTCCCGAATGAAATCGTAATTGTCCGGCGCAAGAACAGCTGGGAAGACGATCAGCTGCCACATGGCGTCTGGAAGATTGCCTACGCGGATTTCATGACCGCATTGATGGCCTTTTTTCTGGTCATGTGGCTGATCAACGTGACCGACGACAGCGTGCGTCGCGGCGTTGCGCAGTATTTCAACCCGGTCAAACTTGCCTCCACGGCTCCGAACCGCAAGGGCCTGAACGATCCGGAGATCAACGGCGATACCAACGAAGCCGGCACCAAGCTTTTCACCGGCAAATTGGGTGGGTCTGATGCGCCGGTCGATCAGGATGAGAACTTCGGTGATGGCCTGGACAAGGGACACAGACTGGAGGAGGTGGTCGAGACACCGGAGATGGGGGGGGCGCCGGCCTCTGGGCAGTTTACCCAGACCCATTCGGAATCGATCCTTTTCACGGACCCCTATGCCGTACTCGACACCCTTTCGCAGAAAATCCGTGTCGCTGATGTGCGGGAGGATAACCCAAAGGGTATCGGTACAGGCCTTCAGAAGAACGAAGGCGTTCAGGGTGGGCAGGCCTATCGGGATCCCTTTGATCCGATGTTCTGGCAGTTCCGTCCTGGCCGAGGTGTCGCCAGTGCCGAGGCAGCTCCTGACGTAAGTTTGCCGGGCGATGGTACCGCGCCTTCTTCCCAGGCTCTGGCCGGCGAATTCGCCTTTGCTGCGCCGTTTGAAGATGGCACGCAACCTGAGACCGGCATTACCCGGCAAAACGGAAACGCTGCCCCTGGAAATGGGCCGAGCAACGGGGACTACATGGCGGAACAATCCGGAACGACGTCCTTTGAATTTGTCGGCAACGGCGCACTTCCCGACAACGGGGATACGACGGATCAGGTCGTCGCTCATGTGCTTGGCAAGTCGCTTGAGGCGTCTTCAACAGAGGTGATCGCTGAAGTCCAGACAGAAACGGTCATTGGTACCGGAGACGGTGAGGGCACTTACGAAGAAGACTTCACGGAAAGCAGCGCCGAGGTACTGGTCGCCCGTCTTTCGGAAGTCCTTGCCCAGACTGAAGGGACTGCTCTTGAGGAAACCGCCAGTCAGATTACGGTGACGAGAGAAGGTGAGGGAGCCTTGATCAGCCTTACCGACGACCAGAACTTCGGTATGTTCGCCATCGGGTCTGCCGAGCCGCGCCCGGAACTCGTCAAACTGCTTGAACGGATTGGCAAGGTGGTTGCCGAAACTCCGGGGCAGATAGTCATCAAGGGTCATACGGACGCGCGCCCTTTCAAAAGCATGACCTATGACAACTGGCGCTTGTCGTCGGCACGCGCTCACATGGCTCTCTACATGCTCACTCGCGGAGGTGTCGGCAAGGACAGGTTCAACCGGGTCGAAGGCTACGCCGATCAGGATCTGAAAGTTCCGTCCGATCCTCTTGCTGCCTCCAACAGGCGGATTGAGATCTACTTGCTGGAAGGAGCTCGGTAATGCGCTGCCTCTCCATCAGGATCCCTTGCTTCAAAGGTCTGCTCCTTGGCTTGATGGCGGCCGTCTTCTGGGTGTCGGCAGGCTGGGCGCAGCAGGTTGGCAAGCAGACTTCGGATCCGGAACCATTTGAAATGATCCGGTCGCTGCAGTCCTTGCAGGAGCAGATCGCACAGGGCAACAGCCATGCGATGCAGGCGCAGCGAGCCTTGCTGACTAAGATGGACGCAAGTTTCGTCGTGTTGCCAGCTGATGCGTGGCAGGAACCACGCAACGCGCGGGCGGCCGTCATCCATCTTCTGAGTGGCGGACACCCAGACGTAATGCGGTATCTCTTGTCCCTCGATCCGGCACCCGCTGTCGACCGCAAACTCATGGAAGCGTCGCTTGCCTATGTCGAAGGCAGGGAAGAGGACATGATCGTTCTTCTGGCGGAGATCGATCCGCTGGAACTGCCGGCAAGCCTGGGGGGGCATGTCGCACTGGTAAAGGCTGCACCCTACATCCGCACGGATCCGGAAAAGGCGATGGAACTGCTTCAGGTCGCCAGCCTACTGATGCCTGGCACACTCGTTGAGGAAGCTGCTCTTCGCCGGGAAGTCTTCGTCGCTGGGATGACCGGCAACGTCGATCGCTTTCGAGTTCTCAGCATCCGATATCTTCGCCGGTTCCGCACGTCGGTTTACGCCGGTGATTTCCGCAGGCGATTTGCCCTGTCACTGGACACGCTTGGATTTGTCAAAAGCGAGGACAAGTTCGCGCTCCTGGATGACGTGCTGCACGAATTCGATGCCGACAGCAGGCGCGGTCTTTATCTTCGGCTGGCCCGTTCCGCCCTGCTGGCAGGCCATCTGAATGTCGCGCGAAAGGCAACGGGAGAAGCGCTGACGCTAACCGTCGACGGCACCAAGGAAAACGAAATCCTGAAGATATACCTTGCGGCGACCCGTCTCGACCCGGAGTTCATTACAGCCAACCGAGACCTGTTGTGGTCGATCGACAAGTCGATCCTGACTGCGCAGGACCTGGCGATGCTTGACGGCGTCTACACCGTGCTCAACTCGGTCCGGCATTTTCCGGAGCCGCCACCCAACGTGATCGGCGAATTCAACGTCGCGACCAATATGGACGCTCCTGAAGATCAAAGCTGGGTCAGCGCGGACATGGAACTTGCGAATGTTCTGTTGCGCCGGACGGGAAAGTCCCTCGCTCAATTGGGAGAACAGGATGAGCGTTAACACTCAGGCATTCGTTCCGACTGCACCGAAGTCCGGCAAGTCGGCGGACGCTGGAACGGGCGAGCGCGGGCAAACCTCTTCCAAAGAAGCCGCGGCTGCATTCCAGGCCGTCATGCAGAACATGAAAAAAGGCGATGCTGCCGAAGATGCGGCAGGAAAACCCGGGTCTGAAACATCTGATCGGGCAGACGGGGCTACGGGCGATGCGAACGGCAAGACCGGTTCCGGCAAGGAACAGGCGGCAGGTTCGGCGGCGTTTTCGACCAGCAACCTTGTTGACGCCCTGCGTCAGGCTTCCCAGAACGCACTGTCACGCAAGGCGAAGGATGGCGAAGGCCTGGATGGGGCGGCCGAGGGACAAACGGACCCGAAGGCAGAAACCATGTTGCAGAGTTCGGCAGCGCATGTGGGATTGTCGCTAAATGCGATGCTGGCTGGAAAACCCGGGCAGGTTCCCTCGTCGCAGCCTCAGTCTGGCGCGGCCCCTATGCCTACGCTCCTGCAAGGGCAGGCCAACGGCATGCCGGTTGGCGATCCCGATGGACCTGCACAGACCGGAACGTCTTCGCTCTTCGCGCAGTTCGGGGTCGAACCGGAGGCAATTTCCGACGGCGAAGGACGTGGGGCTATTGGCCGGTCCATGTTGCCG
The DNA here is from genome assembly GCF_053005225.1 of Roseibium sp. RP-7. Lineage (NCBI taxonomy): Bacteria > Pseudomonadati > Pseudomonadota > Alphaproteobacteria > Hyphomicrobiales > Stappiaceae > Roseibium > Roseibium sp. RP-7. The sequence continues at coordinate 2,886,277 of NZ_JBRKQA010000001.1, read as the reverse complement.
GACGAAGCGGCGGGCACCGTCAAGGTTCTGCGCCAGGAAACCCACTTTGCACCGAATATGCGACTCTCCCCCGCGCAACAGGTGGGTGACCAGATCGCCGCTGCGGTAAAGGATATGGCTTCCAGCTCCGCATCACTTGACGGTGGCATAACTGCCAAGGCGGAAGGCCCTGTTCTGAAAACACTGGATATCCAGCTCACGCCTCATGAGCTCGGCACCGTGAAAGTGTCTCTCAGGATGGTCGGTGATACAGTGGAAGTGTCGCTTGTAACGAGCAGGGCGCAAACTGCGGAACTCCTGAAGCAAGACCGGCAACTGCTCGATCAGATGCTCAGGGCGACCGGGGTCAAGGCTGATGCCATCACGATCCAGGCCGGAGACGACCGGATCCAGGTCCAGGCGGGAAGCAACGCTTCAGGCCCTCAGGCCCAGAACCAGAACCAGAGTGGCGCTGGTGGCGGTAACCCGTTTGACGGCCAACCGCAGAGTTCCGGCAACGGTGCCGGACAGCAGAATGGGCGTCCGGGTCAAAACTCCAGAGAAGACGCGTATCAGGCTTCTGAAACAACAAGAGGAACAGGTCATGAGGAAGGTTCTGACATCAGCCTTTCTGACGGCATCTATCTTTAGTGCTCTCGCCGTTAGCGTGCCTGCGGCTGCCGAGACCCAGAACGTTTGCGAACGCGAGATGATCTCGGCAGCGCGAAAATACAACGTGCCGCTCGGCGTGCTTTATGCGGTCGGGCTGACGGAAACCGGGCGGCGCAATTCGCTGTACCCCTATGCCCTCAATATCGAGGGAAAGTCCGTATTTCCTCCCAGCCGGCAAGCCGCGAAGCAGGACGTGATTGATGCACAACAGCACGGCAAGAAGCTGATCGACATCGGCTGCATGCAGATCAACCATCATTATCACGGTGACCAGTTCCGTTCGGTGGATCAGATGCTGGAACCACGTGCAAATGTGCAATATGCGGCAAGGTTCCTAAAGGACCTGAGGCGGCGCCAGGGATCCTGGACGATGGCTGTTGCCCGCTATCACGCAGGGCCGAACAATGATCCCGCGCAAAAACGGTATGTTTGCACGGTGATCCGCAACATGGTTGCTTCCGGTTTTGGAAACTGGACACAGCAGTCCAAGCAATTCTGCGGCGCCTGATCTCTGAGAAGCACCGGACAGCTTGCCCGGTGCTTTCGTTTTGTTTGATAGATAAATTTTTACATAATTAAGTATCTGAATGGAAAGAATAATTATTTTCTCGCAACAGCTTCGCGCAAGTTAGGTCGGTTTGACTGTCTCCAGTTGATTTGGACACAGGAGACCTGTCATGGGCCTTTTCGGAGTTATGCGAACCGGCGTTTCCGGCATGAACGCACAGTCGAGCAAGCTCGGCACAGTTGCCGAAAACATTATGAACTCGAGCACGACAGGCTACAAGCGGGCCCAGTCGGAATTTTCCTCACTGGTTGTTTCGCAAGGGGCTGGCTCGTTCAACTCCGGCGGCGTCGAGGCACACACCCAGTACCAGGTTTCCAAGCAGGGAAACATCAGCTTCACCACGTCGAAGCTTGATCTTGCGGTGGATGGCAACGGCTTCTTCGTTGTCGGCAACGAGGCAGGTGAAAGCTTTCTGACCCGCGCCGGTCACTTCGTTCCGGATGGAGATGGCTATCTCCTGAATACGGCCGGCTATTATCTCCAGGGCTATCCGATCACGGGCAACACCGCGCCAACAACCGTTGCCAACGGTCTTGGTGGTCTGGAGCGGATCAACATCACCCAGAACCAGCTGGAAGCCACTCCCACCAGCGAAGCGTTCCTGCGCGTGAACGTAAGTGAAGACGCGGCGATTGTACCGGCGGCGGATCTGCCCTCCGCCAACGCAGCAACCGCGAGCTATTCCCACAAGACGTCCATGATCGTGTACGATAACCTCGGCAACGAGGTGAAACTGGATGTCTATTACTCCAAGGTCACGGAAACGGCTGCAGACAGTGACTGGGAAGTCTCGATCTACAACGCGGCAGATGCCGCACCCGGTGGCGGGTTTCCCTATACCTCTCCGGCATTGAATACCCAGACGCTGACCTTCGACGTCACCACAGGCAATCTCACCGGTGCCAGTGCGACCGCAATCAATATCGCGGTTCCCAATGGTGGCACCTTCGACCTGGACCTTGATCAGTCGACCTACCTGAATGCCGATTTCACGGTCACCAACGTTGATGCGGACGGGAACGCGCCGAGTGCGGTGAAGAACGTTGAATTCTCTGACGACGGCACTCTGTTTGCCATCTACACCAACGGTGACCGTCGGGCGATATACAAGATCCCGCTGGCGGATGTACCGAGCCCGGACAGGCTCTCCAACAAATCCGGCAACGTCTACAGCACGTCCTTCGATTCCGGTGATGTCCGGGTCGGTTTCGCGGGCGAGGGCGGCCTTGGCAGCATCAAGGTTGGTGGTCTTGAGGACTCCAACGTCGATCTCGGCAACGAGCTCACCTCGATGATCGAATCCCAGCGCACCTACACGGCCAATTCCCAGGTGTTCAAGGCTGGTTCCGACCTGCTCGAGCAGCTCGTCAACCTGGTCCGCTAACACGGCTCACCCGCCAATCGGAAAGTTATTGTCATGAGTTTGTCTGTAGCCCTCAAAGTCGCCCAGTCCGCGCTGGCCGCAAGGCAGACAGAATCCTCCGTGGTTTCGCGAAACATTGCCGGGGCTCAAGACCCCGGCTACTCGCGCAAATCCGTTCTGTTGAGCCAGACCTACACCGACACTGGTCAGGCCGGCGGCCTCAAGGTCGACGGTATCGGCCGGGTGACGGACAGCGCGCTGTATTCGTCGCTCCTGTCCTCCACCTCCACTGGATCCTCCCAGGAAGCGGTCTTGGCGGGCCTTACCCGTCTCGCTGAAACCACAGGCGATACCCAGAACCACATGTCCGCTGCGGCAAAACTCGGGGCGCTGAAGCTGTCGCTTCAAAACTATGCTTCCGACCCCAGCAACGCGATCCAGGCGCAGGACGTTCTGCAGGCCTCCAAGGACATGGTGCAGACGCTCCAGTCCGGAACGGCACTGGTGCAGGATGTGCGTACTAACGCGGATGCGGACATGGCGACCTCCGTGCGTGAGATCAACACGCTGTTGAAACAACTCGAAGATCTCAACTCGGTTATCGTGCGGGGAACGCAATCGGGGGCTGATGTCACCGATGCCCACGACAGCCGCGACCAGGTTCTGCTCAAGCTGTCCGAGGAAATCGGCATTACCACGCTGAACCGCAGCAATGGCGATATTGTGGTCTACACGGACAGCGGCGTGACGCTGTTTGAAACCAAGGCCAGAGCGGTCACCTTCGAGCCGACCATTGTTTATGGTGCTGCTACCACGGGTAATTCCGTGATGGTGGACGGCGTTCCCGTGGCGGGACCGGGCGCTCTCATGGAGATCAAGTCCGGCAGGCTGCAAGGTCTTGCCGAACTGCGCGACGAAGTCGCGGTGACCTATCAGAGCCAGCTCGACGAAATCGCGCGTGGTCTGATCGAAGCCTTCGCCGAAAGCGATCAGAGCGGTGGCGGCAATCCGGATCAGGCTGGCCTGTTCACGTGGTCTGGTGCACCGGCGGTGCCGGCATCCGGCACCCATATCACCGGGCTTGCTGCGGAAATCGTCGTCAATGCCAACGCCGATCCGGATCAGGGCGGCGACCTTGACAGGTTGCGCGATGGTGGCATCTCCGATCCGTTCGATCCCAATTACAACTACAACCCGTCCGGCGCTGCCGGGTTCTCCGACCGTCTGCAGGAACTGGTTTCCGCGTTTGACAAGGACACCGTTTTCGACAGCGGCGTGGAACTCGATCCGACCGACACGTTGTCCGGCTTTGCCGCTTCGTCCGTCAGCTGGCTGGAAGCCGGCCGAAAGACCATGACGAGCAATGTCGAGGTGCAGACCGTCATTCTCAGTCGGACGGCTGAAAACCTCAACAACAAGACAGGCGTCAACATCGACGAAGAAATGACGCTGCTACTGGAAATCGAGCGATCCTACTCAGCGGCGACACGGCTCATCAGCGCCGTCGACGGCATGCTGGAAGACCTTCTGGCCGCGGCGAGGTAACAGTTATGAAAACCACCTATATCTCCACGATCACACTCGCCGATGCGTCTCGCCGGCAGATCCAGAACCAGTCCAGCCTCGTGCAGAAGCTCAGCATCGAGCTGTCCTCCGGCCGTAAATACGACGTTGGCCTGGATCTTGGGACCAAGACCGGCGAAAGCGTGTCGCTTCGTTCCGAGTTTCATTTTCTCAATGGCATCATGGATACCAACGCGCTTACCGCGTCGCGGCTCGATGTCAGCCAGGCGGCAATGGGCGACATTCTGACGGATGCGCAGGACTTTCTGGCGACCCTTGTGGCCCTGCGTGAGAACAACGGCAGTTCGGACATCGTCAAGGCAGATGCCGTCGGCAATCTGGAGCTTCTGACGTCCCGTCTGAACACCCAGCTCAACGGCAATTTCGTCTTTGCCGGCATCAATACGGACCAGGAACCTTTCGCGGATTATTCCGATCCGACGTCTCCGAACAAATTGGCCGCCGATGCAGCGTTCATGACCGAGTTCGGGATGGCGCAATCCAACCCGGGCGTTTCGGGCATCACACCTGCGGCCATGTCCACTTATCTAAACGGTGCCTTCGAGACGATGTTCCAGAACCCGGCCTGGGGCACGTCCTGGTCGAGTGCGTCCAGCAACGTGATGGTCAGCCGTATTTCGGCGAGTGAAACGGTGTCCAGTTCCGTCAGCGCAAACGAGCAGGCCTTCAGAGACCTGGCCGCGGCCTACACGATGATGTCCGACCTCGGTAACGAGGACCTTGATCCCGAAACCTGGAAGGTGGTGGTCAACAAGGCGATCGAGAAGCTCGGCACCGGTATTGCCGATGTCACCAGCCAGATGGGCAAGCTCGGCAATGTGCAGGAGCAGGTCAAGCTAGCGAGTGAACGGTTGAAGGTTCAAACCGACATCCTGAACCGGCGCATCAACGACCTTGAAAACGTCAATCTGGAGGAAACGTCGGTGCGTCTCAACACGGCTCTGACACAGCTTGAGACCACCTATGCGGTCACGGCCCGCATGCAGGGTCTGAGCATTCTCAACTACCTGTGATCGTGGCCGAATGTCTGATTTTTCGTATCAAACCCAACCTTGAGAGGGCCCATGTACAATTTGTCTTACGCTGAGGTTATGGACGATCTTTGCTCTGACCAGCGGCTCAACGAACATGAGGCAATGTCGATCGTGATCGGCAAGCTCAACGTCGCCCAGGAGCGCGGCGTCAAGTCTCCCGAAGCCGTCGACGCGCTGTTCTACACACGGCGCCTGTGGAGCTACTTCCTGGAACACCTGGCGGACGACGCCAATGAACTGCCGATCGAAACGAGAGCCAATCTGATCTCTGTCGGCATCTGGGTCCTGAAAGAGGTCGAATCCTTGCGCCAGTGGGAGCAGGAGGACTTCTCCGACATCATCCAGATCAATTCCATCATCCGCGACAGCCTGGACGGTTAAACTCATGAAAATCGGTTTGAAAGCGGGCGAACGCCTGTTCATCAACGGTGCGGTGATCCGGGCCGAACGGAAAACCAACATCGAACTGCTGAATGATGCCGTATTCCTGCTGGAAGCCCATGTGCTTCAGCCAGAAGAGGCGACGACGCCGCTTCGCCAGCTCTACTTCATTCTCCAGACCATGATCATCGATCCGGCAGCCGCTGGTGCGGTTCAGGACATGTTCCATCTCGTGCTTGGTTCCGTGAAGTCGGCGTTCTCGAACAAGGAGGTGCTGATGCATCTCGACAAGGTTGAGGAGCTGGCAAAAACGGATCGGTGGTTCGAGGCAATGAAGGTTGTGCGTGCACTCTATCCGCTGGAGGCAAGCCTGATGCTGGCCGAAAAGAACCAGCGCGCGCAGGAAACCCGGCAGACCGCCCCCCGGCCGGCGCCAAGAGAAAATTTTCAGTACGGCCCCAGGCTGGCCGTTGTTTAAGGAGTGATTAGATGACCAGTGTTGAAGGCGTCAGCGCCACCCAGGGTGCTGCCTCGACTGCATCCGCTCAGAAGCAGCTGACTGTCGACTACGACACCTTCCTGCATCTGATGATGGCTCAGATGCAGAACCAGGATCCGACCAATCCCATGGACGCGTCCGAACAGCTCGCGCAGCTCGCAAGCTTCAGCCAAGTTGAGCAGTCTATTCAGACGAACGCCAAGCTGGAAACGCTTCTGACCAACCTTTCGTTCGGTCAGGTAGATGATCTTATCGGGCGGACCGTGACCGACGCCAACGGCACGACGGGTGTCGTGGAAAAGGTTGAAGTCTATTCCGACGGCACCGTGCTCGCGCTCGACAACGGTCAGGGTGTTCTGCTTGGACCGGGTGTAACCATTTCCTGAGCGGATGGAATGACATGAATGAAGTTGATGCCCTGGACCTGGTCCGGACTGCAATCTGGACGATCCTCGTCGGATCTGCCCCCGCGATCGTACCGGCGATGATTGTCGGTATCGGAATTGCGTTGCTGCAGGCCCTGACCCAGGTTCAGGAAATCACTCTTACCTTCATTCCGAAGATCGTGGCGATCCTGGTCATGATCGTGGTCGCCGGACCTTTCATCGGCGGCCAGATCTACTCGTTGACGACCCTGATCTACAATCGGATCGAAACGGGGTTCTAGCGACGGTCTGCAGGACTATTCTTGCATGGTTTCAGGTGCCGTCGTGGTGGTCCTGAATTTATCTGTCGTCCTGGTTTGCAGCGAAAGCTGTAAGCCGGGATCAGATCCTTTGCATTGTCGGCGAAACCTTTCACCTTGGCGCATTTAGCTAATGGATCCAGGCCTTTGCCGCGATGACAAGGTAGATGCGTTTCTCGCATCCATTTCTCCTTGAAACACGACTTGCTTCAAGTGCGAAGGCGGCTCCCTTCAGAGCCTGGAGCGACCATCGTCGGTCAGAGCGCTCAACCTTTTCCGAACTTCCCTCCTGAAATCCTTCTTCAAAAAAGCCTCGCGCAAGCTTCAAGGGCGAGGTTGCCAGGTATCAGACCTGCAGCAGAGAGAAGGCATGACAGACACCTCCCTTTCGCCGGCTGCCGGCAATGCGCCGGACAGCCGCCGCGACGTCGGCTTTGCCATAGGCATCGTCCTAATCCTGGCCGTTCTTTTTCTGCCAATCCCGACATTCCTGATCGATATCGGCCTGGCCATGTCGATCGCGCTGTCGGTCTTGATCCTGATGGTTTCGCTCTGGATCCAGCGTCCGCTTGATTTCTCGTCTTTCCCGACGATCCTGCTGATCGCCACCATGCTGCGACTGTCGCTCAATATCTCGACAACGCGCATGATCCTTGCCAACGGCCACGAAGGGCTGAATGCGGCAGGCTATGTGATCAACGGCTTTTCGCAATTCGTGATGAGCGGTGACTTTGTCATCGGTCTGATTGTTTTTGCGATCCTGGTCATCGTCAACTTCATGGTCATCACCAAGGGCGCAACCCGTATTGCGGAAGTTGGCGCACGCTTCACTCTGGACGCGATCCCGGGCAAGCAGATGGCGATCGATGCGGATCTTTCCGCTGGCCTTATCGATGACAAGGAAGCACAGCGTCGGCGCAAGGAACTGGAAGAGGAAAGCTCCTTTTTCGGCGCCATGGATGGTGCCTCCAAATTCGTTCGCGGCGACGCGATTGCCGGCCTGATCATCACGGCTGTGAACATCCTTGGCGGCATTGTCATTGGCGTGACCCGCTATGACATGACGGTTTCCAACGCGGCAGACGTTTTCACCAAGCTCTCCGTCGGCGATGGCCTCGTCTCCCAGATCCCGGCGCTGATCGTTTCGCTGGCGGCTGGTCTGCTGGTGTCCAAGGGCGGCACCAGAGGATCGACCGACAAGGCTGTTCTCGGCCAGCTTGGCGGCTATCCGCGTGCCCTGTTCGTCGCAGCTATCCTGATGGCCATCTTCGCGTTGATGCCGGGTCTGCCGATGTTGCCGTTCCTGCTGCTGGCGATCCTGATGGGCTTTATCGGTTATGCCATTCCGAGGCGTTTGGCAGCGGCGAAAAAGGTCGAGGACGACAAGATACGCGCAGCCGAGGAACAGGCAAAGCTTGAGGAAAAGGACTCCGTCAAGGAAACGCTCAAGTCGGCTGAGGTCGAACTGGTGCTTGGCAAGCAGCTTTCCGCCGAGCTGCTGACGCGAACCGGTGAACTGTCTCGCCGCGTTGCCAAGATGCGCCGGAAGTTTGCCGAGCAGTATGGTTTTGTCGTGCCCGATATTCGGGTCACCGACAGTCTGACGCTTGATCCGAAGAGCTACCAGATCAAGATCCACGGCACCATCATTGCCTCGCAGCATCTGAAAGTGGGTGAACTGCTGGTCATTCCGAACAATGACGAGGCACTGCCGGTACCGGCTGACCAGACGCGTGAGCCTGCATTCGGGATGCCAGCCTACTGGGTGCCGCCTGCGTACAAGGACGAACTCAAACGCCGCGGCATGACGCCGGCCGAGAACATCACGGTCATCCTCACGCATCTGAGCGAAGTGATCCGCAACAACCTGCCGCAGCTCTTGTCCTACAAGGATATGCGCAAGCTGTTCGACAGGCTGGACCCGGAGTACCAGAAGCTTCTCGACGATATCTGTCCGGCGCACACGTCTTTCTCCGGTCTGCAAGCGGTGCTCAAGCTTTTGCTGGCCGAACGGGTTTCGATCCGGAATCTCAACCTGATCCTGGAAGCCGTTGCCGAGATCGTTCCACACGTCCGCAGATCGGAGCAGGTGGTGGAGCACGTTCGAATGCGCATCGCCCAGCAGATTTGCGGCGACCTTGCAGAAGGCGGCCCTCTGAAAGTGCTGCGTCTCGGAAACCGATGGGATCTAGCCTTCCACAATGCCCTGAAACGGGACGGGAAGGGCGACGTCATCGAGTTCGACATCGAGCCGCAACTGGTGGAGGAATTCGGCACGCAAATGTCCGACGCGGTCAAGAAACACATGAAGGACGGCAGCCGCTTCGCGGTGGTAGCGGCACCTGATGCCCGGCCATACGTACGCATGATCGTGGAGCGCATGTTCCCGACCTTGCCGGTCCTGTCGCATCTTGAAATCGCACGCGGAGTGGATGTTTCCGCGCTCGGAAGCGTCTCGTGATTTCCGGCGGCCTCTTTTTCAGCACCTTCAGCTCCTCGCTGCTTCTGGCGGTCTTCCTGTTGTTTTGCCGAATAGGAGCGTGCCTGATGGTGATACCGGGGTTCGGTAGCAACCGTGTGCCGGTGCATGTTCGCCTGTTCATCGCGCTTTCCGTCGCGTTGGCCTTGTCGCCCCTGTTGGCGCCAGGCGTACAGGCGTCTCTGCCGGATGAGCAGCTCGGCACTGTTGCCGGCTTTATCGGGGCGGAGTTGCTGACCGGAGCCTTCATCGGTTTTCTGGGACGCATCTTTCTGGCGGCCCTGGAGACGCTGACGACGCTGGTGTCCATGGCAATCGGCCTGTCGAACATGCCGGGCATGCCGATCGATGGCGTGGATTCCCTGCCGCCTGTCGCAAACCTTTTCACGGTAACGGCAACGGCGATGGTGTTCATCACCAACCAGCATTGGGAAATCCTGCGCGGGCTGGCTGCCTCCTATGAAGCGATCCCGGTCGGGCAGCCGCTGGCGGCCGTAACAAGCCTGGAGCAGTTCGCCGAGCAGTTGGGCCGAACCTTCATCCTGGCATTGCGGGTGTGCAGCCCGTTCATCGTCTACACGGTTGTTGTGAACTTTGCCGTCGGCCTCGTCAACAAGCTGACACCGCAGATCCCGGTCTACTTCATCTCCATGCCGTTCGTGATCGCGGGCGGTCTCTACTTTCTTTATCTCGTCATCGCGGAGGCCATCATGATTTTCCTCGACGGCTACTTCACTTGGCTCCAGATAGGTTAGGCAAACCTGACCGTGAAAGGTTCCTGTTCCATGGCAAGAAAAAGTCAGGATATTGAACGTTTGTTCCGGATGCAGAAGCAGATTTTCCTGTTTTCATCCTGGCTACTTCAGAAGCTTGACGCTCAGGTCTATCAGCTGAACGAAAAGGAAAGACGCATTCTGCTGGCCCTTTCGAATGGCGACCTGGCACAGCACGACAGGTTCATCGCCAACGCTGCCGAGCGGCTGAGACGCATCATCGAGGAGATGTCACGGCTCAGCGAAGCACGCGCAAAGGTGAACTCCGAATATGATCGCCAGCGGTTGATGCTGAAACTCATGGCTGAACGTCTCGCCAGGATGCGTGGGGAGGAACAGCGTGCTGAAGAAGAACGGGACCTGATGGACCTGCTCGACCGCAGATACGGGTGAAAGCCACTTGGCGTGAACGGGGCATATTCGTCGCCGTCCAGCAAGAAGACGCAAGCCTCCCGCAAGCTGCGCAGGCTATTCCTGAGGATGCAAACAAGGTTCGGTTCAAGTGTATTGCTTGCCTTGCCCTGTCGCCTGCCGGGCCTTGTTTGCACCTTATGTTTTTCGAGGAGCCCAGCATGGCGATTTCGCCTCCTTCAGATCTGATCCTGGATGTGTCCAAGGCTGCCGATCCGGTGAACCTTGCTGACGCCACGAACCGTCTCAGGTCCATTTCCGCTGGTGGTTCGGGAGATGGCTTTGCACTTGCCTATGCCGGTGCGACGAACCGGGCAGGAGCCACTGAAGGCAGTTTTCGAACCGCCAATTACGAAGGACCGTCCCAAAAGTCTCCTGCGGAGAAATTCGAGGCGATGATCCTCAGCCAGTTCGTCGAAACAATGCTACCGGATGACTCCGAAGCGGTCTTCGGGTCCGGAACCGCCGGGGAAATCTGGAAATCGATGCTTGCCGAACAGGTCGCAAACCAGCTTGCCGCCAGTGGCGGTGTCGGTATCGCCGGCCTGATTTCAGATACGCTTGAAAAGGGAGTTAAAGCCTGATGGACGCTGCCAACGATGTTGACTTTCAGGACGTTGCCGTGACCGATCTCGCACTTCAGGAATTCACCCCCGATCCGGTGCGATCCATGCCGCTTGTGGTCGCCGTTCGCCGAGCAATCGGCGCTGTGCGCGAGGAAACCCGGGCGCTTCGTGCAAACCCGACAGCGGACCTGAAGATCTTCGAATACGGCAAGAGCCAGGCTTTGCTTGACCTGTCCAGGGCTCGGACACTCGTGCCGCCGGCGTTTTATTCTGAGGAGCTGCGCGAAGACATCGCCGAATTCAAGGAAGTGCTCGATGAGAATGTCGGCCTGTTGCAACTGCATATGAATGCGGTGACGGAAGTTGTCGGCATGATGTCCAGAACCATGATCGACTATGAATCCGACGGCACGTACCAGGCACCGTTTCCGGAGAGGGCTCGATGATCAAGTCCATCGTTGCCGGCCTCTGGATGTCTGCCACCATGCTGGCGTCCGGTTACGGCACCACGCAGTATCTGGCAGCCCAGAAAAGGGTCGGCGACGATGAGCCGGCGTTTGTAGGGCTGGATTATGAGACAGTGAACCCGGTCAACGTGCCGATCCTGTTTGATGGCACGCTGCAGGGATATGTGGTGATCAAGATGGTCTTCACAGCGGATGGCGATACATTGCGCCGCCTGCCTGTGCCGCCACACCCTTTCCTGGTGGATGAAGCCTTCCGGGTACTTTATTCGGATGAAACCCTCGATTTCCGTAGCCTGGAACGTTACGACCTGGAGGCTTTCACCGAACGTCTCAAGAAAACCACCAACGCTCGTCTCGGCCGACCCGTGGTGCACGACGTCCTGGTGGAGGAATTCAACTATTTCGACAAGGAAGACGTGATCACGCACTAGCCGCTGATCCTTGTCTGGTACTGAAAAACTTCTTCTGCTGCCTCCCAGGCAATTGGCGCCCAGTTTCGGCTGGGCGCTTTTTTTTTGATCCTCACCGCGGCCTGTTTTCTGCTTGATGGAACGGGACTATTCGGAAAACCTACGGAATAGACCGAGCGCAGAGTGCGCGACTTTGCCTGGTACGGTTTGGAGGATAGGCCCATGAAGACGATAACGGTATCGAGCAGTAGTGGCTCAATCGATCTGACTTCCGATGATATCCAGGTTTTGGAAAACGCAGTTGAAATCCTGCTTTATTCCGATGTTGAAGACGGTGAGCAGGCGAGGGAAATGCGGCTAACCGGAAAAAGCCTGCACGAAATCATGGAGCGCTTGTCGACGCTTCTGGGAGAGTGAATTGGTGCAATAGCTGGTCAATATAAATTCGTGGTGCTTGTTTCGCGGCATTTAGCGAATGCCGATTTCAGCCATCGGTATCGAAAATCGTGTCGATCGCCTGGAAGATGGTCTTGTAGACACCGATTTCGTCTTTGGCGAAATCTCCATGCGGCACCGCTCTTTTTGCTTCGGCAATCAAGTCGGCCTTGATGGCTTCCAGATCCACTTGCGTACCCATCGGCCGATTTGAGAGCTCCACGTGCAGGCGTTTGGCGATCCCGGCGTAGGCGACGATTGCAGTCACCATGTGGGCGGGATCCTCCGGGATCTGGATTTTCTTCATACGCGCCGTTTCTCTGGTTTCAGTTGCAGGTAGTTTCCAGGTCCGGAAGACCCGAAACGCGCGGCAGGGCCAACAGCATATGGTGCTAGGCTGGCAGAATTGAAGCAAGTTGGCGAATTTCGGTAAGTTGCCGATGCATCAGGCGAAATAGCGGGCCGGCACATCGTTCGCATCTGTGCGGACGAGCTGCCTGACAAACCGGAAATTATTTGGGATGCCTTAAACGCAACTACCGCAACCGAGCGTCCTTCAGGGCCTCGAGCAGCAGTTCCGTTTCTTTCGCTTTGTTGCCACCGGCGTCCGGCACTTCGACATAGGAAACGTTGACTGCATTGTCCGGCCAGGCGAGGACGGCGGTAAAATAGATCCAGACACCCTTGTTGAAGAATTCCAGGTCCAGGGAAATGCGCGGGGTGGTTTCCCACTCGACATCTGCCTGGGCGGCCATGGAATAGCGCAAGGAGCCTTCCTTGAAGAAGAGCTCGGCCGATGTCTTGATCAATTCATCGATATTGCCGTGCTGGTCTGTTCGTATATAAGCGACGAAGTCGACCACATCTACCAGTTTCAGATCTTCGATAAATTCGGTCAGAGCAGAGGCAATTGCTTCCTGGCGCTGCCGGTCGCATTCCAGTGGCGACGGTTTCGTGCCGTTGCCTTCAGGCATATCGTGCATTCCCCGGACCTCCAAATACATTAAATTATACAGCAGTTTTGGTCTGGCGTGAGTACACGTAGCAAATGATTTCCGCAACTGCTCTGTAGAATTCCGGCGGGATCATCCTTTCAACTTCTGTAGCGGCGTAGAGGGACCGTGCAAGTTGCCGGTCCTCGATCACGGGAATATTGTTCGCCTCGGCGATCTCCCTGATCTTCAGCGCAATCAGATCCTGCCCTTTAGCTATAACAATCGGGGCAGGGTTTTGGTCCCCGTCGTAGCGCAAGGCAACAGCGAAGTGTGTCGGATTGGCAACAATGAGGGTTGCTTGCGGCACGGCTGACATCATGCGGTTTCGTGCCCGGTCGCGTGCGAGCGAGCGTTGCCGGGCCTTGACGATCGGGTCGCCTTCCATCTGCTTGTGCTCGTCCTTGATCTCCTGCTTGCTCATGCGCAGGTTCTTGCGCCAGTGCGAGCGGGACCAGAGAATGTCGACTGTAACCAGTAGAATGGTAACGATGCAGACGCCGGCGATCAGCTTCATCGATATCTGAAGGATCGCTTCGGGAAGTGCGCTTGGATCTGTGAACATGGCGTTGATCAGTTCCGCTTCATTCGCCCGGAATTGGCCATAGACGATGGCACTGACCGTGGAGAACTTGAAGACTGCCTTGAGGAACTCCACAAGGCCCTGGGCTCCGAATATGCGGCTCCAGCCCTTCGCCAGCGAGAGCTTGGAGGCATCCGGCTTGATGCGGTGAAAAACGATGCTGGGCGTGTTCTGCAAAAAGGCGGACGCAAGACCGGACACGGCAAGCAGTGCGACAATCGGGGCGAGGAAGACCATGACCTCGATCGACACCGCATGGGAGAGCAACAATGCGTCGGCGCTGTTTCCAAGATCCACTCCTCCCGAAAGGTCCAGAAGATGCGTCAGCGTTTGCACGAGCTGACTCGATGCCGATGTAACAACGAAACTGCCGATCAAGAGCGTCGCGATAAATGTTGCCAGAACGGGGGCTTCCCTTGAGACCGGGGTGTTGCCCTTTTCTATGGCATCGCTGATCTTTTTCTCGGTCGGTTCCTCTGTTTTTGAATCCTTGTCTTCTTCCGACATCCAGCCACCCGGTGTTCAGGCTCAGATCACGTCGAACCGCTTGCAAAGACGATTACGCAAAGAATGCGCCTTCGTCCTGCTTCGGATTCAGCTCGATTTCACCACGCGATGCCATTTCCAGCGCGAGGTTGGTGATCGCACTGCGGGCATCCAGAACGTCGCGCTGAGCGGCCGGTTCGCCGGCTGCAAGTTCGTGTTCGGCGATACGACGTGCGCGTGATGTCAGCGATGACAGGATCACTTCCCGGAACTGGGCATTGGTTCCCTTCAGTGCCAGCACGATCCGGTCCGTCGGGATCTGATCGAAAATCGCCATGCGGGTCCGGGCGTTGAGATTGGTGATGTCGTCGAAGGTAAAGAGTAGCCCCTTCAGAAGTTCTGCGGTTTTCGGTTTCACCTCGTTCAAGTTCTCCAGAGCGTCTTCCATGTGCTCGCGGTCCATCTTGTTGAGAATGTCCGCCATGCGAGCATGGGAGTCGGCTTCCAGGGTACCCGACAGGTTGAGCATGAAATCCTCATGCATGGTCTTTTCGACGTCGCGCATGATTTCCGGTACAACCGCCTTGATCGACAGCATGCGCCGGACAAGAGAGTTGCGCGTCTGGTTATTGATCTGGCCGAGAACCTTTGCTGCAGCACTCGGCTTTATCTTTGTCAGG
Source organism: Roseibium sp. RP-7 (assembly GCF_053005225.1). Lineage (NCBI taxonomy): Bacteria > Pseudomonadati > Pseudomonadota > Alphaproteobacteria > Hyphomicrobiales > Stappiaceae > Roseibium > Roseibium sp. RP-7. Next base: position 2,871,230 of record NZ_JBRKQA010000001.1, on the reverse strand, counting down.
ATCAGCGCTGCGGTTTGCGGGTGTTCCTTCAGGAGATAGTTTGCGAACACCGTTTCGGAAACCGTGGTCAATCGGTCCCAGATGGACCGGTTGGAGTTGCCGAGCACGTCCGACATGATGTCTGCAAGCTGATCGTCCGGCAGGACACCTTCCAGCATTTTCTCCACTTCGTTGGCCGAACCATAAAGCGTCGTGCCATGTGAGAACTGCTCGATGAATTCCTCGGCCAGCCGATCAAGTTCTTCCGATGCCACCGTGCCGAGCTGAGCTGCGGAGACGGTGATCATCCGGATTTCTTCCTGATCGAAATGCCGGAGCAGTTTCTGCGAACTCGTCTTGCCCAGCGACAGCAGCAGAGCGGCCACGCGCTGTGTACCGTTCATTCGGCGGGCAGGCGGAGCAGGTGGCTTGGCCAGGTTTGCAGCGGTTGCTGCGGCGGCGTTGGCGGAATTCATCATTTTGTCACTTCAATCCTAAGGAGACAGCCTTGGGCAAACCGGAGAATGTGAGGCCGGAGAAATTCGACCTCAGATATCCATACCGCCGGCCTGGGCGCTCATGATCTCCGTCAGCGAAACGCCGAAGCGCGAGTTGTCGTCTTCCACGACCACGACTTCTCCGCGGGCGATGACACGGCCGTTGACCACGATGTCGATCGGTTCGCCGACACGATGATTGAGCGGAATGACCGCGCCGCGACCGAGTTTAAGGAGGTTGGAAACCAGCATGGTCGCAGATCCGAGAACCACCTGGATGTTCACGGGAATGCCGAGGATGGTGTCGAGATTTCGGTCGTCACCGATGGTATCGCCATTCTGGTTCTTTTCCGGTGATTCCACCTTGGCGAAACTCGCGGCATCGGCCGGGCGGGTTTTCGGGCCTTTTTCAGCGTCGATGTGATCGATGATTGTTTCGGACATTACATCTTATCCTTCTGGTTCATGGAGACCGTGCGGAACGGGCTTTGCAGCGAATTGTCGATACGGTGGACGCGCGTGGGCGCCTGTTGATGGACCTGGCCGCGATGAATGGTCGTTTCCTTGCGCCCGCCGGACTGAGCGGAACCAGCGGCGCCAGCTGCCTGCTCGCCAGCCGTGTCTTCGGCGAAGATGTCGATGTCGTCGCGAACGGGCGCAAAGCGTTTTGGGTCATGCAGGACGGCGGTTGCCTTGGAGAGCTCCTTCAGCTCCGCGCGCAGCACGGACTGCTGGCGCTTTGCCTCACGAGTCAGACCGTCGATTTCCGCGATCAGCTCCCGAGCATCGTCCATCCGGTTGCCGAGCGCATTGAGGATCTGGGCACCCTTGACGTTGATCTCCTGGATCGAGACCTCGATGCCGTCGAGCGCGAGGGCGGTCTGATCGAAGATACGCTGGTAGTCATCGTGGTAGCTGCCCAGTCGGCGCAGCTCCCGGTGCATGGAAAGCATCCGGACCGTGGTCGCGACAAGCGCGAGCAGGAGAACGCCATCAACGATTGCGGAGATCATCGAACAAATCCTTTTCTTCCTCATGGATGAGCTCTTCGATCTGCAACGTGTAGGATCCGTTCAACTGTCCAAGCTGGCAGGTGAAGACGGGCTGGTCGTTGCAGGCGAGTGTGACCGGAGAGCGGGCTGTCGCCTGAAGTTCGATGACCTGTCCGACCCGGAGGTTTGCAAGGTCGCCGAGCGACATTTCACGTTCTTCGAGAATGGCTTCCAGCTTGACTTCGGTGCGCTGGATCTCGTTGTGGAAATGCTGGGTCCACTGTTTGTCGCGGCTCGACATCTCGCCGGACAGAACCTGGGAAAGGCGCTGCCGCAGCGGGTTGAGTGTCGAGTGCGGCATGACGATGAACACTTCGCCGCCGCGCCCGATTGCCTGTTGCAGCAGGCGGGCCACCACGGCCGGGTTGTTCCGCCGGCCAACCACCGCAAAGTCCATGCGGCTTTCGATGCGCTCGATCTTCAGCGTTGTTTCGGCAATCGGGGCAAAGCTCTCGGCAAGTGCCTTGGCGGCTACCTCGAACATGGTGCGCGCGATTCGCGTTTCGATGTTCGAGAAGGGGCGCTCGTCGTCGATGGGAGGCTCGGTCCCGTCAGCACCGAACAGGACATCCACCAGTGTGAAGATGAAGTCCCGGTCGAAGCCGACGAGTACACGGGCGTCCCATTCCGGAGAATAAAGCACGGCCACCAGAGCATTGGATTCGAACTCGTCGAGTACGTCGCCGATGCGGTTGTTTTCAACGTAGCTCACCGAAATGTAGGACGGTGAGGGTGACTTCTGGCGCATGGCGTCGGCCATCAGGCGGGCCATGCGGTCGAACACCACCGGAAGCATCGGAAGGCGGTCAACGGAAATTCCGGCGGCATCCAGCAGTCTGTCGGCGATCATCGCGCGTTCGGAACTGGAAGCATTGGAGCTTGCGGTCGCTGCTTCGATCATGGCTTAGGCGGCTCCCTGCAGGTCCTGGACGTTATCGGCACCAGCGCCACCGGCACTCATCGTCTCGTTTTCAACTTCGTCGATGGTTGGACGGTCGTAGTCGGAGATGGTCTTGCGGCCATGCTCCAGGGCGATCTGCGGATCGGCACCGTTCATGAAGGCAAGCAGGGTCTGCTTGACGACGATGTAGGTACGAAGGCGGGACTCGCGGACGTTGCGGATCTTGGAGGCGATCGGGCCGAACAGCGAGTAGGAGAAGAAGATGCCGACAAACGTGCCCACGAGTGCCGCGCCAATCAGGCTGCCCAGCAGCTGAGGAGACTGGTCGATGGCGCCCATGGCCTTGATGACACCGAGCACGGCCGCGATGATGCCCATGGCAGGCAATGCATCAGCGATGCTGCTCATGGCATGGTACGGCTTCATCTGGTCGCGATGGATGGTGTGAAGTTCTTCGTCGACCAGCGCTTCGATTTCGTGAGCGCGGGCATTTCCGACAATGATCAGTCGGAAATAGTCGCAGATGAAGGTTGTCAGGCTGGCATTGCGCAGGACCGACGGATACTTCTGGAAAATCGGAGAAGTATTCGGGTCTTCAATGTGCGGCTCGACCTGGTTACGCCCCTTGGCGCGCAACTCGCGCATCAGGCCGTAAAGAAGTGCCAGAACGTCGAGATATTCCCGCTTGTTGGGAACTGCGTTGCGCAGCGCATCCGACACGGCAACCAGGGTTCCCCTGATTACCTTCATTGGATTGGCAACGACAAAAGCACCGATAGCGACGCCAAGAATAATGACGAGCTCCCACGGCTGCCAGAGGACGGAGACCTTGCCTCCGAGTGCGGCAAAGCCGCCTATAAGGGACGCGCCTGCTATGATCAGGCCGATAAGAATAGTCACCTAACAGCTCCCAACTGGTGTGGATTGCAACTCTGATTGGGAGGACGCTAGAGGCCGAGACTTGCCTGAAGCTGACGCGTGAAAGCCTTTTGAAAATCATCTTCGGCCGTCAGCCTGGCGTAAGGTTTGCGAGTGAGTGTTCCCCGAAAGCCTGCCCGCCATGGGCCCGCAATGGGGATAGAACCATGATCAATACATTGAGCCAGGTTCAGCTGGTCAGAACCAATATGGAACGCTCGCTGAAGACGGTCGCCGCGGACCCTATGGTCGAACGTCAGACCGAATATTATCGCGAGAACATCCGCAATATTAAGTCCATCGACGAATTCCTGGCTGATGATCGCATCTTCAACTACGCAATGACTGCCATGGGTCTGGAGGACATGATCTACGCGAAGGCATTTATTCGGAAAGTGCTGGAAGAAGGCACGGACGAACGTGGCGCTTTCGCCAATCAGCTGGCCGACACCAAGTACAAGAATTTTGCTGAAACCTTCAATTTCAAGCGGTATGGCGAAACGACGACTTCTTTTGCCCGGACGCAGGACGCGATTGTACAGAAGTATCATCGGCAGACACTGGAAGTGCGCGAGGGTGAACAAAATCAGGGTGTGCGTCTGGCACTCTACTTCGAACGCCGTGCGCCCGATATCACCAACGCGTACGATGTTCTGGCCGACCGCGCGCTTGCCGAGGCCGTTTATACTTCCCTTGGCCTGCCGCAAGAATTTGCGATGACCGACATCGACAAGCAGGCAGCCTATCTGGAAGAACGTCTGGATTTCAGCAAGTTCGGAGATGCGGACTACCTGGCGAAATTCCTCAACCGGTTTTCGGCTCTCTATGACCTTTCCAACGGCCCGTCCGGCAACATGTCGCCAACACTTGCTCTTTATGGCGATGGCCGAGGGGTTATCCAGATGGGCGAGGGACTGTTGGCAAGCATCCAGAATTTCCGCCTCGGAGGCTTTTGATCCATGGAATCCGCTCTTTATGTTGCGCTGTCTGCGCAGGTAGCACTTTCGAACCGGCTGGAAACGGTTGCCAGAAACGTTGCCAACATGAACACAGCCGGCTACCGGGCAGACGAGGTCAAGTTCGCAGAGCTCGTCTCAAAGGCAGCACAGGACAAGGTCAGTTTCTCCACCGGTGGCGAGAAATACATTTCCCGGCAGTACGGCAGTCTGAACAAGACCGACAATCCGCTTGATCTCGCGGTGGAAGGCGAAGCCTGGTTTGCAATCCGCGATGTCAACGGCAACCTGTCCTATACACGGGACGGGCGCTTGCAGATCGGCAATGACGGAACCTTGCGTACCTTGACCGGACAACAGATCCTGGGAGCAGGTGGGCAGCCGATTGCACTCGATCCGGATGCCGGGACACCCTTGATCACGCAGTCGGGTGAGATTTCCCAGGGCGACGTTGGAATTGTCGGCCAGGTCGGTTTGTTCCTGATCCCCGACGATGCCCAGCTCACGCGTGCTGAAAACTCGGCGGTCATTCCCGACAAGCCGGTTATTCCCGTGCAGACCTATGACACAAACGGCGTTCGCCAAGGTTATGTCGAAGGCTCGAATATCAATCCCGTCCGGGAAATGACCAAGATGATCATGATCTCGCGTGCCTTTGAGAGCGCGACGAAGATGATCGATACCAGTAATGAAAGCCAGGAGAAGGCCATTCGCGAACTGGGGGCAACCTCATGACGGCGGTGGATGCAACACAGGCGGTGGGCAAGCCGATGGACCTCAATGCTGTCATGGATGGTTCGCCCGTCAAGGCAGCGCGGCCCGGGATTTCGCCCAAGGCTGAAAACTCTGCGTTCAGCTTCGGTGACTTCATCGACGTGATCAATCCCTTGCAGCATATTCCGGGGATTGCGGAGCTCTATCGATCGGTGACGAACGACGAGATATCCGATAACGCCCGCAAGGCCGGCAATGCTCTTTACGGCTTCGCACTCGGCGGGCCGGTCGGGCTGGGTGCCATGCTCGCCTATAACGAAGTCGGCGATCGCCTGAACAGCGGTCAAGAAAATGTCACGGCACAGCCCGTCGAAGTTGCGGAAGCGGCTCCTGCCGGCGAACCGGCGGCAGCAGGCGATGTTCCTGTGCCAGCGCGCAAGCCTGATGTTGAGCCAACTGCAACTGAAGCCGATAAGGCTGCTGCCACAGCCGTACTTGGTGAAACCGTGGCATCGGCTGGTCGCAAGGGCGCTCCGCCAACTGCTCTTGTGGATCTCATCAACAGCACTGGTGCGGCTCCCGGGCCGGATGGGGAAACAATGACATCACCCGACAAGTCTTCTTCGGGTAATGCCTCATCCGTTTCCTATCTCGACATGCAAGATAGTGCCACGCCATCGGGGCCGGTAATGCCTGACCAGCAGGGCCTTGACCGTCTCGCTTCGCACAAATCCAACCATCTGCCTCTCGATGTCTTGAAAGCTCTTCAGGAACGCCATGCCGAACGCTCCGTATCTGAACGCACTTGATCAAATCTCCGCGTCTTTGGCGGCCCTGGAAACTGAGATCGGGCCCGTCAAACTCAGCGGACGTGTGACCCAGGTTTCTTCCGAATCCATTCGCGTCTCCGGTCTTTCCCGCGTGGTTTGCCTGGGCGATCTGGTGCAGTTCGAAGGGCGGGCCGGCATCCGGCAGGGCGAGATCATCCGGCTTGACCAGAAGGACGTGGTAATCAAGCCATTGGAGCGCGTGACCGACATTGGCATCGGCAGCGTTGCTTCGGTCATGGGCGGACTTGCCATTCATCCGGACATGAGCTGGCGCGGCCGGATCGTGAATGCGCTTGGTGAACCGATTGATGGGGCAGGGCCGCTTGCCCATGGTGTGGAAGCGTTTCTTCTTGACCGCGCACCGCCACCGGCGATGAACCGAAGCAAGATTTCCGAAGGGGTTCGAACCGGTGTGCGGGTGATCGATCTGTTCACACCACTGTGCGTCGGACAGCGTGTCGGCGTTTTTGCTGGTTCCGGCGTTGGCAAATCCACACTTCTTGGCATGCTGGCCGGGTTTGGGGACTTTGACACGGTTGTGGTCGGTCTCGTTGGTGAACGCGGCCGCGAAGTGCGCGAGTTCATTGATGACATCCTGGGCGAGACCTTGGCGCATTCCGTTGTTGTCGCCTCGACTGGCGATGAAAGCGCCATGCAGCGCCGGCTTGCCCCCAAGACGGCCATGAGCGTTGCCGAGTACTTTCGTGCGCAAGGTCACAAGGTGCTGCTCATTCTGGATTCCGCCACCCGATTTGCCCATGCCGCACGGGATGTGGCGCTGGCGGCTGGGGAACCTCCTGTCGCCCGCGGGTTTCCGCCAAGCGTCTTTGCTGATCTTGCCCGCCTCATCGAACGCGCCGGACCTGGAAGCAGCGGCGAGGGCTCAATCACAGGGATCTTTTCCGTTCTTGTTGACGGTGACGACCACAACGATCCGGTTTCCGATGCAATTCGTGGTCTTCTGGATGGGCACATCGTACTGGATCGTCAGATTGCCGAGGCCGGCCACTATCCGCCGGTCAGCGTATTGAAATCCACCTCGCGGCTTGCCGACCGGGCCTGGACACAGGATCAGCAGGAACTTATCCATCGGATCAAGGGGCTGATATCCTACTATGAAGATACGAAGGATCTCCGCCTGATGGGCGGTTTTCAGACTGCGGGCGACGAAAAACTGGAAAAGGCCTGCAGACTTGTGCCCAAGATTTACGAAGCGCTGAGACAGCGCGCAGACCAGGTGGCACCGTCCGATCCCTTCGCAGACCTGGCCCAGGCTTTAGCTGCCGATACGTAAACCATTTTCCACATCTCTAGTATAAATACGAAATTGCCGCCTTGTCTGGCGGCGATTTTTGTATATATCAGTGTTACATCTTATTAAGGATTGCGAAAAAACGCGGTCCCCGGCATTTTAATAAATTTTTCTCTCAGTTTATTGGTAATGTCCGTGATTTTTTATTTAGTTTTCTATGTGGATATAAGAACTTCCCCCACTATAAATTCTGAAATAGTTGTCGAGTTAGGGAAGAAACGTTGACCTTGTGAAGCTCCAAAATTACGGATTCTACATTGGTAAAATCCAAGGGGCTGATATGTTCATAATCGTAGACTCAAGAGAGATAGTGACCGCAGGCTATGCCTCGGCATTCGACCGGGAAGGCTATGCCTCCCTGGAACTTCATCCATCGGAACTTCTTGACTGGCTGGAAATCACCTGTGCACAGGATCTGGGCTCGGTTGACGCCATCCTTCTGGGAGAGTGTGAAGAAAGATGCGGCTACGTTGCATCGATCCGAAGCCGGTGTCCGGAAGCCCAGATCGTGGCTCTGGAAGATACCGCCAACCTTGAGAGCACGCTCGACCTGTTTTCCGCAGGTATGGACGATGTTCTGAAGAAGCCGGTTCATGTTCGGGAAATCATTGCCCGCGTCGGAGCTTTCCGCCGCCGGATCACTTCCCGGAACAATTCAGCAGGCACCGGTGCCATCGAAGTCTTCTTCGACGGTCGCGATCCAGTCGTCGGTGGGGACGTCATGGAACTGCCGCGCCGGGAACGCCGCATTCTTGAATATCTCGTCAAGAACAAGGGACGGCGTGTCACCAAGACACAGATCTTCAATGCTGTTTACGGCGTCATGAACGACGGCGTGGATGAATGTGTCGTGGAAAGCCACATCTCCAAGCTGCGCAAGAAATTGCGGAAAAAGCTTGGCTACGATGCAATCGAGTCGACGCGCTATATCGGCTACATGCTGAAAGACGCCACGGCCACCAAGCAGAAGGTTGCAGACACCCGGCGTCAAGTTCAGGCCTCGCCAGCAACCGCACACGCTGTAGAGGTTCCGGTTGACACCCGCACCACCACCAACAAGCCGTTTTTGTCAGTGGTAAATGCCTGATCGGAATAAGCTCAGAATATGAAGACCTTGCAAGGAACAATAATTTGCAATGGCAACGATCGAGCGGACTGGTATGAAAGTTTTGCCGGAGACAATTGCATGATGCGATGCCGCTCTAATTCGTCGAATTCAGGTTTTTTGTAGATGCAAGACTATCTGTTTTGCTGTGGAAAGAAGGCTCTTTCAATTTACAATTGATTTTTATGGAAAATTTAGAAAACCTACCCAGAATATACGACACACTGACGCTCTAATCACATGATCTCCGCTGCGCGGCGCATTGATGGGGCGAGGGGCAATATAGATGTGTCTGTGAATCAAGTATTGAAGAGACGGTCCGCAAAGGCGGTTCGGTTTTCGTCCTTGACTGGAAGCCATTTAAAACGGCGTTCTGCCGGAGTTTTATGAGCTGGAACGGACACCGTGAATTGAGGTGGGCGTCTTGACACTGAACGGCAGTACGTCGTTGCCATATACTCCCAAGGAGATGGGCCGTTCCAGCCTGTCCCGGACATTCATTCTCTATACGCTCGGTCTTTTCGCTGTTCTTGGCGTCATATTCATCGGCATTCTCACGAAGATCACGTGGGACGCCTCTCACGCACGCGCCATTCGTGTGACCGAGGCCTTCTTTCAGGCAACCAAACGCCCGTTTGAACGCGCCATCTGGACAGTCAATGCGGACGCGACCCTGCAGCTCATCCGCGGGTTGGAAAGTCTCGAAGTTGTCGAGAAAGTCTGGGTTGAAACACCGGACACAGGCAATTTCGGTGAACCTGTTACCGGGCCGCGCGCTGCCGAAGCTCTCAGTTATACACTCAATTCGCCCAGCACCATCTTGCACAAGGATGCAATCGGGCAGGTGTTCATTCTCATCGACCGCAACACGATTTCCTATGAAATCGTTTCGACTGTCGGGTTCATCGTCACCGCGATCATCGTCTATCTGCTGTTGCTCGCCATCGTGATCAGAACAGTCTTTCGCCGTCTGATCGGTCAGCCGCTTTCGGCAATCGTGGAATACCTTTCCACGCCGCGCCTGATCGAAGATCCACCCAAGGCCGAACTGATGCCTGGCCGTGCGGACGAAATCGGTATTCTCGCCGCCAGTCTCCAGTCCATGGTTCAGCGCCGGCATCTGGATTTGCAGAAAATTCAAGAGTACCAGACTAATCTCGAGGACTTGGTCGCCCACCGGACGGAGCAGCTTAAGTTGGTGCAGGAAGAGCTTATCCAGGCAGATAATCTGGCCGCGCTTGGCGCGCTGGTTGCCGGGGTTTCGCACGAGCTGAACACGCCTCTTGGAAACGCGTTGATGGCAGCCACGACCATCAAGGATTCAACCGGTTACTTGCGCACCGAACTTGAAGAGCAGAAACTGAGCAAGGAAGCCCTGGAAAACGAAGTCGAACGTATTTCCGATACCGCGCATATCATCGAGAAGACACTCGGCCGGGCCCGCGAGCTCGTCGGGAACTTTCGTCAGGTGGCTGTCGACAGGCAGAGCGAGAAGAAGCGGTCCTTCAATTTCGACCACATCATTCGTGAAACTCTTGCAACACTGCAGCCGACGCTCAAGAAAACGCCATTCAAGGTCGAGCTTGATCTCCATGCGGACGAAATCATCGACAGCTATCCTGGCGCGGTCAGTCAGCTCGTTTCGAATTTTGTCGAAAACGCTATCAAGCACGGATACGAAGGGCGAAGCGAAGGTCTGATCAAGCTGTCTTCCCAGGTGGTTCACCCGAAGGACAAGAACCGAAACAATTCGAACGAACGCAAGATTATCTTCAAATGCCAGGATTTCGGTGTAGGCATTCCGGAGAAGAATCTGAAAAAAGTATTCGAGCCGTTCTTCACGACGAAGTTCGGCAAAGGAGGATCCGGTTTAGGGATGGCGATTTGTTACCAGCTGGTCACCGAAGCCCTGAACGGAACCATCTCGGTGTCTTCCAGCGTCGGGTCGGGAACGGAATTCATTATCGAATTCCCCGCCATGGCCGCTCAGGATAACAGGAAGCCTCTCGGACAGAAGGTGCATTGAGATGGTGATGGACTTTCTTGCCCCGTCCGAGCCGGAAGTGAAGAAGATCACGAAGGCGCCCTGGAAAATCCTGATTGTCGATGACGATCCCGACGTACATGAAGTCACCAAGATCGCCGTTGGTGGATGCATCTTCGAAAATCGTCCGTTTGAACTTTTGCATGCTCTGTCGGCTCAGGAAGCCCGGCAGATCCTGTTGAAACACCCCGATATCGCGGTGGCGCTTGTCGATGTCGTGATGGAAAGCGATACGGCAGGTCTCGGGCTTGTGAGCTGGATCCGTTCCGAACTCGGCAATCATTTCACGAGGTTGATCCTGCGTACAGGTCAACCCGGGTATGCACCGCAGACCGACGTGATCATGAAATTCGACATCGATGGCTACACCGAAAAAGCCGAATTGTCGCGTACCAAGCTGATTACAGCCATCGTAACAGGTCTGCGCGGTTACAAGCTTGTCATGTCGCTTGAGACCAACCGCAAGAAGCTCAAGCAGTTAAACGAGCATTTTGCAGCTATTGTCGAAAAGAACGCCCTGAGTGAATTTGCTGCGGCAGTCCTGAAGCATTTCACGGTTCTTGTCGGACAACCTGTCGACAGCCTGTTGTGTGGTCTTGAGACGCTTCCCGACTACGGGTCCTTCGACAAGTCCAACGTCCGTGTGCTCGCGGCAACGGGAAATTTCGAGGACAAGATTGATCTGCCGGTTGACGTCATCAGTGACGATGCGATCCGCAATGCCGTGGCAAGATGCGTCGAGACACAGGCAACATGCGCGTCGCCCAAAGGACTTGCTCTTCCGCTTGTCACCCGTAACGGCATGACAGGCGCGCTTTATCTCGGTATTTCCGAGGAGTTGCTGGAGGAGCTCGTCGGGTCGGAAGTCGTGCAGTTGTTTGTTTCCAACGTCGCGCTTGGCTACGAGAAGACCAGCCTTTTGGAGCATATTCGCAACCTTGCTTATGTCGATCGCGTGACCGGGTTGTCGACATTCTCCGGTTTCATCGAAACCTTTCAGCGTCACGCCGCCAACGGTGCCAAGCTGCTGGTCGTTCATTCCGACATCCAAAGGTTCCGCGTCATTGTCGACGGGATCGGCGACGAAAAGGCGGGCGCGGTCTTGAAACGGACCGGCCACCGCCTGTCGCAGACCTTCCCCGATGCGCTCACCATTGCCAGGAAGGAAAAGGACGAATTTCTTATCCTTCTGAAGGGCGGTGAAGAAAATACGATTCAGGATGTGGTTGCGCGGATCGAAGATGCTTTCCAGCAACCGATAACGCTCGAAGACAACCAGATTACCCTTCGACTGCGGCTGGGGTTTGCATCCACCGGCACCGAGACGCAGGGCGCGGAAGAACTCGTGCGTTTTGCCTCCATCGCCCTTAACGATGTGCGTCAGAAAGGGGTGACCAACCACGCGGTTTTTCATCCGCTGATGCAGGAGGCAGCCTTTGAGCGCCTGCGGCTTGCTTCACTGCTTACCGGTAGTTCCAACCAGACGAAGTTTTCGCTGAATTATCAGCCGATCATGCACGCCCGGGACGAGAGCCTTGCGTCCTTCGAGGCCCTGATGCGGTTCCGTACCCCGAGCGGAACGTTCCTGAATACCGCTCGGATGATCGAAGCTGCCGAAGCCAGTGGTCTTATTACCGAAATCGGCGCATGGATGTTCAAGACGTCCTTTACCGAGTTCAGCAGCTTGACCGGAATTTCCGATGACGTTCGGTTGAATGTGAACCTGTCTCCCAGGCAGGTTCAGGCAAACCGGATCTACAAGGACATCGAAGATGCTGTGACAGCCGCCGAACTGCCGCTGGATCGCCTGGTATTCGAGGTGACCGAAGGGCTGTTCCTCAGCAACGATCAGGTGACTCTGGCCTTCCTGACGTGGCTGCGTGACAAGGGTGCGCGCGTCGTTATTGACGATTTCGGCACCGGGTATTCCTCGTTCAGTTATCTGCGCAAGCTGCCGGTTGACGGTATCAAGATCGACCGAAGCTTTATCATGAACATGGATCAGGATGCGGATGCGCTTGCTGTCGTGAAGTCCATCATCGCCGTTGCGCAGGCGCTGGATCTGAACGTTACAGCAGAAGGTGTCGAGACTGTTGCCCAGAGAAATATCATGCAGGAGCTGCATTGCGACTACCTGCAAGGATATTTCTACGCCAAGCCTCTGGCGACCAATGACCTGTCCGGTTTCATCCAGAAGGCCGTCGAACCAGGCGTTGCCTTCGGATAAAACAGTTTATCCGTCCGTTTATCAATTTCTGGCCGGAACTGTCAGGACAGAAGTGCCTTTTTGGCGCATACTGCGACAGCTAGGTCATACGTTGAATTGAAGACACCGGACAGCCTGTCAAGGATTGCGTTCTGCAATTCTGTTCACATAAGCGATTGAAAATTTGTACGAAACACGCTCTCATGCGGGAAAACGTGTTTGCGGCGGACGCGTCAATCGCGTTGAATGTCGACTGAACCTTTGTAAATATGCGCTAAAGCGCAACTTGGGGAGAAAACATATGGACATGAGCGGCTCCCACCGGATTCCGGCCAAACGGGAAACCGTATGGCAAGCCTTGAACGATCCGGATGTCTTGCGGGCCTGCATCCCGGGCTGCGAAAGCCTCGAGAAGACCTCGGACACTGAAATGACCGCCGCGGTCACATCGAAAATCGGGCCTGTCAAAGCCAAGTTCAAAGGGGAAGTGACCCTTGAGAACATCAATCCTCCGGAAAGCTACACGATCTCGGGAGAAGGCAAGGGCGGCGTCGCCGGGTTTGCCAAGGGGTCCGCGGATGTGAAGCTTACGGAGGAAGGTGACGAAACCATACTTTCCTACGAAGCCAAGGCGCAGGTCGGGGGCAAACTTGCCCAACTCGGCAGCCGGCTGATCGATTCTACCGCCAAGAAAATGGCGGAAGACTTTTTCACTAAGTTCTCCGAGATGGTCGGTTCACCGGCAGGGCAGGACGAAACTGCGACCGCAGCTGGTGCCGATGACGATCTGGATCCCGGTGTGGCCGAGGAAGCCAAGCGGATCGCGATCGAAGATAGCCCTGGCGAAGTCATGCACGTAATTGAGGATGCGGAGCATGCAGTCGAGGAAAAGATCCATCAGGCGGAACAAAATATTGAAGCCGCTGCGGGACGCAACGTGTTTGGCGGCCCCATGGTCTGGGGGCTCGTGTTGCTCGCCGCCGTGATTGTCGTGCTTGCACTTGCAAGTTGACCGGGTAGGACAAATCTTGAAATGATCGGGCTCTGACAATTTAGGACGCGCCAGGGCCCCAGCACAAAACACGGTGACAAGCCGGGAAATTGGGTCAGTGACACGCAATCGAATTCGATTGTTTATTCGTACGCTGGTCTGGATCGGACATCAGAGGTCTTGCCTGTCATTTCATGCAGGTGGGTCGGCTTGATCGGTCCGGTTCAGGGAATTTCATGAGGGAGAGGAATTCATGTCGAAAGTATCGATGGTATTGAACGGCAAGACGGTTTCGGCTGATGTCGAAGACCGGACGCTGCTCGTATCGTTTATCCGGGACGTGCGCGGATTGACTGGTACGCACGTTGGCTGCGACACCTCGCAATGCGGTGCCTGCGTTGTGCATGTCGACGGCAAGGCAGTAAAGTCTTGCACCATGCTCGCAGCCCAGGCCGACGGCGCAGAAGTTGTAACTCTTGAGGGGATCGGCACAGCCGACAACCTGCACCCCGTACAGGCAGCTTTCCGTGAACATCACGGGCTTCAGTGCGGCTTCTGTACCCCCGGCATGATCATGACCGCCGTGGACATGATCAAGCGTCATGGTGCTGGAAATCTCGACGAGGCAACCATTCGCCACGAGCTGGAAGGCAATATCTGCCGCTGCACCGGCTACCACAATATCGTCAAGGCGATCAAAGCCGCCTCCGATCAAATGGCCGGTATGGCTCAGGCCGCCGAATAACGGCGTTGGCCTGAACTCCCAAAATTGATGCGCGAACACGTTCGCGCAGCAGGACAGCAAGACCGATCAATCGAATGAGATGCCGGGAGGAACAGGCATCTTCGTATTGACCGCCAGGTCTTGAGAGACAGTTGCCTTGAAGGCAGCAGCCGGATTGTCCGGCGAGTGGAGGATGTCCGGTATTGGCGGAGCCGGCAGATATTCGGGAGAGAAGAAATGGCAGTTGAAGGGATTGGCGCCCGTGCCTTGCGCAAGGAAGACAAGCGCTTCATTACCGGCAAGGGCAAATACACCGACGATATGACCATGCCAGGCATGGGGTACGCTGCTTTCGTTCGCTCGCCGCACGCGCATGCAAAGGTCAAGGGCATTGACGCGAGTGCTGCTCTGGCAATGCCGGGTGTGGATGCGGTTCTCACCGGCGACCAACTGGTGGGTGATGGTATCGGCAACCTGATCTGTGGCTGGATGATCCATTCCAAGGATGGCTCGCCGATGAAGATGGGCGGTTGGCGCGCACTGGAACCTGAAATTGTCCGCCATGTCGGGCAGGCCGTTGCGGTGGTTGTAGCCGATACGCAGGCTCAGGCACGCGATGCCGCTGACGCGGTTGTGGTTGATTATGAGGAATTGCCTGCCGTTATCGATCCGCTTGCGGCACTCGAAGCAGGTGCCCCGCAGATTCACCCGGAAGCCGAAGGCAACCTGATCTACGATTGGGAAATTGGCGACGAGGCGGCCACAAACGCGGCCTTCGAAAAGGCTGCTCATGTCACGCGCATGGAGATCCACAACAACCGCCTCGTCCCGAACGCGATGGAGCCGCGCGCAGCTCTTGCAGGTTACGATGCGGCCGAGGAGCACTATACGCTTTACACCACTTCGCAGAATCCACATGTGGCTCGCCTGGTGTTGTCGGCCTTCTACAACGTTGCTCCTGAAAACAAGCTGCGTGTGATTGCGCCTGATGTCGGCGGTGGCTTTGGTTCCAAGATCTACATCTACCCGGAAGAAATGGTCTGCCTGTGGGCGTCCAAACGTGTCGGTCGTCCGGTCAAGTGGGTGTCTGACCGGACCGAAGCCTTCCTGACGGATGCACATGGCCGGGACCATCGCTCTGAAGCGGAACTCGCGCTTGACGCGGACAACAAGATCCTGGGCCTCAGGGTCAAGACGATTGCCAATCTCGGCGCCTACATGTCGTTGTTCTCGTCTTCCGTGCCGACGTATCTCTACGCTACGCTTCTTTCGGGTCAGTACGACATTCCGGCTATCCACGCCAACGTGAAGACGGTCTACACCAACACCACACCGGTGGATGCCTATCGGGGCGCAGGCCGGCCGGAGGCGACCTATCTTCTGGAGCGGATCATGGAAACGGCTGCCCGTGAAGTGGGCTTGTCGCCGGCAGAGTTCCGTCGCAAGAACTTCATCCGAACGTTCCCGCATCAGACACCGGTGATCATGTGCTACGACGCAGGTGATTATGATGCGACGCTGGATGCAGCTCTGAAGGCCGCGGACTACGACGGCTTTGCCGCCCGCAAGGCGGAAGCAGCTTCCCGCGGCAAGCTGCGCGGTATTGGTCTGTCCTGCTACATCGAGGCGTGCGGTATTGCACCGTCCGCTGCGGTCGGTTCACTTGGTGCCGGTGTCGGTCTTTGGGAATCTGCCGAAGTGCGTGTAAACCCTGTCGGATCGATCGAGGTTCTGACGGGATCGCACAGCCATGGTCAGGGACACGAGACAACCTTTGCCCAGCTGATCAGCGAACGTTTTGGCCTGGATACCAATGCGGTGTCCATTGTTCATGGCGATACCGACAAGGTTCAGTTCGGTATGGGAACCTACGGCTCGCGCTCCGGTGCGGTCGGAATGTCGGCAATCGTCAAGGCGCTCGACAAGGTCGAAGCCAAGGCGAAGAAGATTGCTGCTCACCTGATGGAAGCCTCCGAAGGAGACATCCAGATCGAAGGAGGCGAATTGAAAGTAGCCGGTACCGACAAGAAGCTGACCTTCACCGAGGTGGCTCTCGCTGCCTACACGGCGCACAACCTGCCTGAAGGCATGGAGCCGGGCCTGAAGGAAGGAGCCTTCTACGATCCGACCAACTTCACCTTCCCGGCAGGTACCTATGTCTGCGAAGTCGAGGTGGATCCGGATACGGGCAAGACGGAAGTGGTCAACTTCGTCGCGGCTGACGACTTCGGCAACATCATCAACCCGATGATCGTGGAAGGTCAGGTGCATGGCGGTATTACGCAGGGCATTGGCCAGGCACTTCTGGAAAATGCGTCCTACGACGAAAACGGCCAGCTGCTGACGGCGTCCTACATGGATTACTGCATGCCGCGTGCCGATGATGTGCCGTCCTACAATCTGTCGACGCATGTCACGGCCTGCCCAGGCAACCCGCTTGGCATGAAAGGTTGCGGCGAGGCCGGGGCTATCGGATCTCCGCCGGCAGTTATCAATGCGATCACGGATGCGATCGGGGACAACAGCCTGTCGATGCCAGCCTCTCCTGAAAAGGTCTGGGCGCTTTACCATGCAGGTGTGAAGCAGGCGGCCGAATAACGCCACAACGGGATTTTCGGGCGGGGCAACCCGCCCGCCATTGCACAGTTCGAAATCCGGGGAGACCCAGCATGTATGAAACGACGTATCACAAGGCCGGATCGGTAGCGGAAGCTGCTTCACTAATGGCCAATGCCGATGACGGCAAATTCCTTGGTGGTGGCCAGACTTTGCTGCCAACCATGAAACAGCGGCTTGCAGCCCCCAGCGATCTGGTGGATGTCACCAAGATTGCGGACATGAAGGGGATCAGCGCAAACGGTGATGGTGTGACCATCGGCGCAGCAACGAGCCATTTCGAAGTCTCGACTTCGGATCTGGTGAAGCAGAAGCTTCCTGGACTGGCGTCACTCGCCGGTGGCATTGGTGACCCGGCGGTTCGTCATATGGGCACCATTGGCGGCTCGATTGCCAACAATGATCCTGCAGCCGACTATCCTGCTGCGCTGGTTGCGCTCGGTGCTACCGTTGTCACCAGCAAGCGGGAACTGGCAGCGGAAGAGTTCTTCACCGGCATGTTTGAAACCGCGCTTGATGAAGATGAAATCGTCGTCGCCGTCAAGTTTCCGGGTGCTGCGGCCAGTGCCTATGCCAAATACCCGAACCCGGCATCGCGTTATGCCATGGCCGGTGTCTTCGTTGCCAAAGGCAACGATGGCTCCGTCAAGGTTGCGGTGACCGGAGCAGGGCAGGGCGGTGTCTTCCGCATGTCCGCCATGGAAACGGCGCTTGCAAGTAATTTCTCAGCCGACGCCGTCGCCGGCATAGCACCCGACGCAGACGATCTTCTGTCAGACATTCACGGGTCTGCTGCTTATCGTGCGAACCTGGTTACCGTTATGGCAAAGCGCGCCGTCCAGAAGGTGTAACCGACCTCGTGCTGATTTAAGAATAAGAACCCGGCCGAGACTCGGCCGGGTTTTGTTTTCCTGAGGGAGGAGTAGTCAGCTTCTCGATTGGGGCACAAGCGCAGACAGTCGCACTGCTAGCTGCCACGTCACGTCAGAGTACCAGTATGGGCACTTCTGCTCCGGCTTCCAGTGCAGGTGCATGAGGTGGACGGACAACAAGTGCGCCGGATTTGGCAAGCAGGTTCAACATGGAACTGTCTTGCCGGGAAAACGGCGTTACGATCAGATCTCCGTGTTCCGAATTGGAAAGCGTTGCCCTGACGTAGTCCTGCCTGCGGTCGTTCTCGGGCAAGGGAGAAGCGAGTATGGCTCGTTGAGGTCCGGACTGTTCCGGCGTCTGACCGAGCATTGCCTGCATGAGTGGCTTCAGAAACAGCAAGCCGCATATGAGGCTTGAGACGGGGTTTCCGGGCAGACCAAGAACCTTGGTGCCGCCAAGACGGCCTGCCATCAACGGCTTGCCCGGACGCATTGCAATTCGCCAGAACGCCAGGTCCATGCCTTCCTGTCCAAGGACACTTTGAACAAGATCGTGGTCGCCGACCGAGGCACCTCCGAGCGTGACCAATATGTCGGCCTTCTCGGTAATCGCACGCCTAACGTGGTTCGCAAGTGCCACCGGTTCGTCGGGTGATATTCCAAGATCGAGTGGCTGACCGCCACAATCTTCCACGAGTGCGGCGATACCTGCGTGGTTCGAGGCGATTATCTGATCAGGTCCCGGTTCCGTTCCTGGGCGAACGAGTTCATCCCCGGTTGCGAGTATCGCAACCTTCGGTCTGCGGTGCACCGGCAGGACCGCGTGGTTCATTGCAGCGGCAAGGGCGAGATGCCGGTACGCAAGTTTGAGCGGCGGTTGCAGAAGCACATCACCTTCGGAAAAGTCCAGGCCGGCAGGACGGACGAATGCGCCCTTGGCCGGGTTCTCCAGAACGGTTATGCGCTCGCCTTCACGCTCAGTGTTTTCCTGGATCAGGATCGTGTCCGTACCGGCCGGCACAGGAGCACCGGTAAAGATCCTCACCGTTTCACCGTTGCCGACCGTTCCGGAAAAACCATGGCCGGCCGGTGCTTCGCCGACAACGGTCAAGGATGTTCGGGAAGCGGAAAGATCTTCATGACGAATGGCGTAACCGTCCATCGCAGACGCTGCGAAAGGTGGTTGGGTTCGGGTGGAAACAAGGGGGGCGGACAGATATCTGCCGTTGGCGCTCTCGAGCGGAACATATTCCGTTTCAAGAGGTTTTACGCCGGAAAGGAGCTTCGTCAACGCTTCGTCGACAGGCATCAGGCTCATCAGGTGCCACCCAGGCTGCCGTCCTTGTCGAGTGTCCAATGGCCGGATTTGCCACCGGATTTTTCGACCAGACGGATATCTCCGATGACCATGCCCCGGTCTACGGCCTTAGCCATGTCGTAGATCGTCAGGCAGGCCAGCGAGCATGCGGTCAAGGCTTCCATCTCGACACCTGTCTGGCCGCTGACCTTGGTTGTCGCTGTCACTATGAGGCCGGGAAGATCATCATCGGTATCGATGTCGATGGACACCTTGGACAACATCAGTGGATGGCAGAGCGGTATCAGTTCGTGGGTCTTCTTGGCGGCCAGGATGCCGGCTATGCGTGCCGTGCCGATAACGTCGCCTTTCTTGGCGTTACCGGACCGAATGAGATCCAGGGTTTCAGTCCGCATGGTGACGGTCCCGCGCGCGACGGCAATCCGATGCGTTACGGACTTCTCGGATACGTCCACCATGTTGGCAGACCCTGCCGCATCCAGATGGGTCAGTTTGGCGTCCTTGTTGACCATGTCCGCCTAAACCGCTTCGGAGAGGGCCGGACGGGCCAGGAGCGTTCTGGTAGCCGAGGCGACGTCTTCCTGACGCATCAGGCTTTCGCCGATCAAGAACGTTGAAATACCAACCTTGTTCATTCGGGATAGGTCGGCTGGGGTGAACAGGCCGCTTTCGCCGACAATGATTCTGTCGTCCGGAATGCGCGGTGCAAGCTCTTCGCTTGTTTCCAGCTTGGTCTCGAATGTCTTGAGATTGCGGTTGTTGATACCGAGCAGACGAGACGACAGCTTGAGCGCACGCTCCAGCTCATCAGCGTCATGTACCTCAAGCAAGACATCCATTCCGAGTTCGAACGCGGTGTCTTCCAATGCTTTGGCGGTGTCGTCATCAACAGCGGCCAGAATGATCAGGATGCAATCGCCACCCCAGGCTCTGGCTTCATATACCTGGTAAGGATCGTAGAGGAAATCCTTGCGCAGCGCCGGAAGGGCAACAGCGTCACGTGCAGCAGCCAGAAATTCAGGCTTTCCCTGAAAAGAGGGCGTATCGGTCAGGACCGAAAGACAGGCTGCGCCGCCTACTTCGTAAGCCTTAGCCAGGAGAGGTGGATTGAAATCTTCCCGAATGAGCCCTTTCGAAGGGCTGGCCTTCTTGATTTCCGCAATGAGAGCGTACTCACCGTTATCGTGTTTGGCTTCGATCGCCTTGAGAAACCCGCGTGGAGCACTCACGTCTTTGATGCGCGCCTTGAGTTCGTCGATCGAAACGGATGCCTTTGCAGCGACGATTTCCTCGCGCTTATAGGCTTCGATTTTTTGAAGAATGTCTGCCATGTCTTACCCGTTCGATGCTGCGACAAGCTTTTCCAAGGTGTCGGCTGCGGATCCGCTGTCAATGGATTGCGCCGCCAACTCGACACCATCCTTCAAGGTTTCCACCTTGTCTGCAACCAGCAGGGAGGCAGCCGCATTGAACAGCACCACATCGCGATAGGCGTTCTTTGCTCCGGCGAGGACGTCACGCAGGGCTTTAGCGTTTTCCGAGGGAAGTCCGCCCTTGAGATCTTTCGGATCGGAAACGGCAAGGCCAACATCTTCGGGTGAAATTTCAAACGAACGGATTGTCCCGTTCTTGAGTTCGGCAATAGCGGTTGGACCGGTTGTGGTAATTTCGTCCATTCCGTCGGACCCGTGAACGACCCAGGCCTTTTCGGACCCTAGCTCGCGAAGAGCTTCCGCAAGCGGTTCGACCCATTTGCGGGCAAATACACCAACCATCTGGCGCTTCACGCCTGCGGGATTGGTCAATGGGCCAAGCAGATTGAAGATTGTGCGCGTGCCGAGTTCCATGCGTGTTGGACCCACGTGCTTCATCGCTGCATGGTGCAGCGGGGCGAACATGAAACCGATACCCGCCCTGTTGATGCAATCGGATATCTTCCTGGCATCTATATCGATGTTGACGCCAAGTTCGGCGAGCGCTTCTGCAGCGCCCGACTTGGAAGACAATGACCTGTTGCCGTGTTTGGCGACCGGTACGCCGCTGCCAGCGACGACCAGGGCCGTGCACGTGGAAATATTGTAGCTGCCGGAATTGTCGCCACCCGTTCCCACTATATCCATCGCGTTGGCCGGGGCCCTCACGGGGATCATCTTGGACCGCATGGTCGCGACCGCACCCGTGACTTCGGCAATGCTTTCGCCGCGCACACGCAAGGCCATCAGAAACCCGCCAAGCTGCGATGGTGTTGCAGATCCCGACAGGATCACCTCAAAGGCTTCGCGGGCTTCTTCAGGGCTCAAGGCGTGACCGTCTGACACCTTGGCGATGAAGTCCTTGAATGTGCTCATGTCGTCATTCCACTTTCAAACGGATCAATTCCGGTCCAGCCCGATCATCTGGGCGATACCGGCATTGTTTATCTCGACCCCTGCCTTGGTTTCCCGGTCGGAGATGAACTGGCCGAGCAGCGTGTCCTGAATCTGCTGGGAAAGCTGCTGACCCAGGGCCGCTACTTGCGGTGCGTCGCTCTGGAAGTCCGGTACGTTGGAACCGCTCACTTTAAGCACGATCCGACCGTTGCCATCGTTGGTTTCGGTGACCGCGCTTGTTCCAACGGGGCCGTCGAATACTGCCGAAACAGCTTCGCGGCCGAAATCCCCGGACGGCGTGTTGCGCTTCAGGTCAGCTGCGGATTTCACTTCCAGCCCGGTTTCTGCGGAAAGGGCAATGAACGGCGTGCCGCCTTCTGCCTTGGCCAAGAGGTCTGCCGCAGTGTCGCTCAAGCGTTTGCCGAGTTCATCCTGCTTCCAGGCCGCAATGACGTCTTCGCGAACTTCGTCGAGGGTGCGTTCGCGCGACGGAATAACCTTTGCGACGTCATACCAGAGGAACCCTTGCTCACCGAGCTGAAGGACATCGTTTTCGATGCCGATGTCACTGTCGAACGCACCTGCTACAAGTCCCTCTGCATCAGGCAAAGTTACGGGTTTACCGTCTTCACCGTTTCCGGATGCATCAAAAGCTGACGGAGTTTCTACAGTCAGGGAGAAACGCTCGCCGATTTCGTCCAGCGGAGCACCGCCGGCCCGGGCATCCTCGACTTCGTTAAGCAGATCCAGAATTTCCCGTTCCGCCTGTTCCTTTGCGAGGCTCTGGACGATCTCGTCCTTCACGTCTTCGAAGGGTTTGGTGCTTTCAGGAAGGATTTCTTCGACATTCAGAATGACAGTCGAGAACCTGCCTTCCACCGTACCGCTGGTCGCGCCTTCTTCCAGGCTGAAAGCGGCGTCGCCGATAGCTTCATCGAGAAAATCGGCCTTTGCCATGACGCCAAGGGCAACGTCGTTGTTGGCAAGGTTGCGTTCACTCATGAGTTCGTCAAAGGTCTTGCCGTTCGCGATTTCTTCGGCAGCTTCTTCCGCAGCCTGTTGAGACGGGAAGGACATCTGACGGATCTTGCGGCGTTCGGGCTGGAAGAAATCTTCCGACCGGCGCTCAAACTCAGCGCGGGCGTCTTCGTCGGAAATGTCATCCGGACGAGAGAGAGACGTCGGCGTGAGTGAGACGTATTTGATTTCACGGAACTCGGGTGCCCGGAAATTGTCCTTGTTTTCTTCGAAGTAGGTTGTCAGGACACCTTCGGCCGGATCCTCGATGTCTCCGATGAATTCCGGTGTAACGACCAGGTAATCAACGCTTCGCGTTTCGCCCTGATAGGCGTCAAGAACTTCCAGATAGGCAATCGGCGCTTTCATGCTGCCGGCGAGGCCTTCTGCAAGCTGCGCACGCTCTGCAACCTTGCGGCGTTCGACGACATATTCGTCTTCCCGGTATCCGTTGGCCTGCAGAACCTGCTGTAGCCGGTTCTTGTCATACCTGCCGCCCAGACCCTGAAATGCAGGGTCACTCTGGATAATGGTCGCCAGGCGTTCGTCCGAAACACCGAGTTTCATGTTTTGAGCAGTGTTGTTCATGGCGGCTTCGGCCACAAGCTTGCCCAGGGTTTGCTGCGGAACACCGAGGGTCGCACCTTCTGCCGGCGTCAGCGGCCGGCCGAACTGTTGAGCCAGCCGTCCGAGGTCCTGCCTGTAGGCCCGGTCAAAATCGAACAGGGAGACTTCCGTGTCACCGACCTTGGCGGCGGTGTTCTGGCCGACACCGGTCAAGAAACCGCTAATGCCCCACACGGCGAAGCTAAAGATCAACAGAGCAATAAACAGTTTGGCAACCCAGGTGCCAGCGCCCTTGCGCAGCGCGTCAAGCATGACGACTCCCGTATTCTTCTTCGTTCCGGCAGCCGGCGTGACCGGCTGAATTCAGGACCGGCCTTGGCCGGAGCGGGCGGATCATAAAGACGCCGCGCCGCCGCCGCAAGGCGGCCTTTTACAAACTTCGGAAGCGATTTGGGTTTTCCCGTCCTCAGGGTGATTGCAACGCGTGTGCGCTTCTGCTCTATAGGCGGCAAATCAAGGATCATGCCGCGGGAGAAACTGAACATGAGCGCAGCGATCAAGCCGCTGGTTGCCGGTAACTGGAAAATGAACGGTCTGAAGGCAAGCCAGGCTGAAGTCTACAAGATGATCGCCGGCATCAGTGACGATCTGGCGGATTCGGTCGATGCGATGATTTGTGCGCCTGCAACGCTGATCGCAGCAATTGCGGAAAAGGCTGGCAGCGGCGCGCTGTCTGTAGGTGGTCAGGATTGCCATACCGCTGTTTCTGGTGCTCACACCGGTGACATTTCTGCTGAAATGCTTGCAGATGCGGGCGCAAAGGCCGTCATCGTCGGTCATTCCGAACGCCGGACGGATCACGCTGAAAGCGATGTTGATGTCAATGAAAAGGCTCGGGCAGCCTGGAGAGCCGGTCTTGTGGCGATTGTGTGTGTCGGCGAGACAGAAGCCGAGCGCAAAGCAGGCCAGGCACTTGCTATTGTCGACCGCCAATTGAACGGATCGGTTCCGGATGGGGCGACTGCCGAAAACTGCGTGATTGCCTACGAGCCGGTCTGGGCGATCGGTACAGGTCTGACACCCACCGCAGGTGATGTTGAGGAAATGCACAAGGCAATGCGGGACAATCTTTCCGCAAGGTTCGGCGGGGAAGGAGCTTCCATGCGCCTTCTTTACGGCGGGTCAGTGAAACCGGGCAATGCGCGTGAACTGATGTCTGTTGCCAATGTCGATGGCGCCCTTGTTGGCGGCGCCAGTCTCAAGGCTGAAGATTTCCTCGGCATACTTGCTGCTTATTCCTGAAGACACCGAATATATTGTGCCCGGCCTTGAAGCTTCTGTGTCGAAGGCGCAATTGAAGGGTGGAAAGCTGGCGGCGTCTGGTGTAGAAGGCCGCCAATCTTGAATTCAATGAAGAATGGCGTTCGATGGAAACCGTAGTCATCGTAATCCACTTGATGGTCGTCCTGGCCCTGGTGCTTGTTGTCCTCCTGCAGCGTTCCGAAGGCGGCGCGCTTGGCATTGGCGGCGGAGGCGGTGGTCTGATGTCCAGTCGTGGGACTGCGAATATCCTGACGCGTGCAACTGCTGTCCTGGCGGTCGCTTTCTTCGCTACATCGCTGACGCTCAGCCTTATTGCAAAGAATCAGGACCGGCCCGGTTCGATTCTTGATGCTGTTCCGACAGCAACCCAGGAAGCGCCTGCCACGACGGACGGCACGACCGAAGGCGGTTCAGGCGGTGTTCTCGATTCGTTGAAACAGCTGAACCAACAGCAACCTTCCGGACCTCAGGTCCCGGCCGCCCAGTAAGGCGGCCGAACGGGTCTTCTGGCCCATTCACCCGACATATGCCCTGCGGCTTAACTCGCAGGGCATTTTTATGTGTTGAGAACGCAACTCCCGAGTGGCCAAGGCGCCCTCGGCAAGGATATGGTATTGGTCCATGGCGCGATATATTTTCATCACTGGCGGCGTGGTCTCCTCGCTTGGAAAAGGTCTTGCTTCTGCAGCACTGGGCGCATTGCTCCAGGCTCGCGGTTACAAGGTCCGTCTCCGCAAACTCGATCCCTACCTGAACGTCGATCCGGGCACCATGAGCCCGTATCAGCATGGCGAATGCTTTGTGACCGACGATGGTGCGGAAACAGACCTCGATCTCGGCCACTACGAACGGTTCACCGGTCGTCCTGCGAACCAGCAGGACAACATCACCACCGGGCGGATCTATCAGGACATCATCGCCAAGGAGCGGCGCGGCGATTATCTGGGCGGAACCGTCCAGGTCATTCCGCACGTGACTGATGCGATCAAGAACTTCGTTCTGACCGGCAACGAGGACTACGATTTTGTTCTCGTCGAGATCGGCGGAACTGTGGGCGATATTGAAGGCCTGCCGTTCTTCGAGGCGATCCGTCAGCTTGGGAACGATCTTCCGCGAGGCGACGTCGTCTATGTGCATCTGACCCTGATGCCCTACATCCCGAGCGCCGGTGAAATGAAGACCAAACCGACGCAGCACTCTGTAAAGGAACTGCGGTCCATCGGTATTCAGCCGGATATCCTGATGATCCGTTGTGATCGCCCGATTCCGGAAACGGAAAAACGGAAGCTGTCGCTATTCTGTAACGTGCGCGAGAGCGCGGTCATTCCGGCCTACGACGTCAAGTCGATCTACGACGTGCCGGTCGCCTACCACAAGGAAGGGCTGGACGACGAAGTTCTGGCTGCTTTCGGCATCAAGGGGGCACCTGCACCGGTGCTCGATCGCTGGAACGGCATTTCCGAGGCTGTTGCCAATCCGGAAGGCGAGGTCAAGATCGCGATTGTCGGCAAGTACACCGTTCTGAAGGATGCCTACAAGTCGCTGATCGAAGCATTGGTCCATGGCGGTATCGCAAACCGGGTCAAGGTGAACCTTGAATGGATCGAATCGGAGACCTTCGAGAAAGAGGACCCGAGCCCTTACCTCGAAGGTGTTCACGGAATTCTGGTTCCCGGTGGTTTTGGGGAAAGGGGCGCAGAGGGCAAGATTGCTGCGGCACACTTCGCCCGGACCCGCAAAATCCCGTATTTCGGAATTTGTTTCGGCATGCAGATGGCGGTTCTGGAAGCAGCGCGCAATCTCGCCGGGATCTCCGAAGCCAATTCCACCGAGTTTGGCCCGGCGAAGGAACCTGTTGTCGGCCTGATGACCGAGTGGACGAAGGGCAACCGCAAGGAAGTGCGCGACGCCGAAGGCGATCTGGGCGGTACGATGCGCCTTGGAGCGTATCCTGCTGCGCTCAAGACCGGTTCCAAGATTGCTGAAATTTATGGAACGACCAGCATTTCGGAGCGTCATCGCCACCGGTATGAAGTCAACATCGGCTACCGCGATGAACTCGAGAAATGCGGCCTGATTTTCGCCGGGACATCGCCAGACGGTGTTTTGCCGGAAACGGTCGAAATCGCGGATCATCCCTGGTTCGTCGGTGTTCAGTACCATCCGGAACTGAAGTCCCGTCCTTTCGATCCGCATCCGCTGTTTGCATCCTTCATAAGCGCAGCGATCCATCAGGGCCGTCTGGTCTGATCGACCAAGGCGGGAAGGGGACAAGATAATGGTGCGCGGGCTCGATCACGTCGTTGTAGCGGTGAGGGATCTGGAGGCCGCGGGCCAGGCGTGGGCCGACCTCGGTTTCACGGTTACCCCCGAAAATCGCCATTCCTGGGGAACGGCCAACCGTTTGGTTCAGCTCGACGGTTTTTTCGTCGAGTTGTTGAGCGTTGCCGATCGGGATCTCATTTTTGAGGCTTCTGAAGAGGTTTTCTCGTTCGGAGCTTTCAACCGAGATTTTCTGTCCCGGCACGAAGGGGCCAGCATGCTGGTGCTGGACAGTTCCGATCCTGCGAAGGACAGGGACGATTTCAGCAAGGCAGGACTGAAACTCTACGAGCCGTTTTCCTTCGAGCGCACAGCCAATCTGGCGGATGGCGGCAAGGTGCAAGTTGCCTTCGACCTGACATTTGTCAGTGATGCACTTGCACCGGAGATCGGCTATTTCACCTGCAGGAATCGATTTCCCGAAAATTTCTGGAAAGAAGCCTTTCAGGATCATGCCAACGGCGCGTCAACGATAAAGACAGTCTATCTCGTTGCCGGCGATCCCTCGGATCATCACGAGTTTCTGGGTGGGTTCACGGGCCAACGCGAAATGCGCGCCACCAGTCTGGGTCTGGAGCTCAAGACTGCCCGTGGAACAATATCCGTGCTAACGCCATCTGCGTATGCGTCACTGGTTGGCACTGATGCAGCTGCGCAAATTGCCGGTTCCCTGCCGCAGATTGTTGCTCTGGAAATCGGCTGCAAAGGCCTGGATGAGCGCAAGATAGTGCCGGCAGGCCAGCTCAACGGGCTCACACTGATCCTGTCGCCAGTTGTCTCGTAAATGAAATACATTCTTTTTGAGAAGGCTTAGCCGGGAGACGTGTTCCGCCCACGGCTCTCTGGCTGGATTTGCTGCACTTTATCGCATTCAGAAAATTTGCCGACGCACAAACCATTAGGTGTGTTTCGTGATTGCCGTGTCGGGCAATGTATACGTGACTTTGAAAACGTTAAGGAATTTTTCCCGCCAAGACCACACGGCAAGGGCACTATTCACTTGTTGAATCAACCAGTCCTTTTATAGTGAACCCCAAATTATGCGCCTTGACCTGATGGTCGGACTGCGGAGTTCCCGAATGACTTTTTTGCCTTTTGCCTCTTTCCCTCGCAATTTTGCACTCGTTGCTGCAACCTCGGCTCTGTTGGCCGCGTGCTCTGACGACTCGCAAAAGGCCGCTCCGGCAGCGCCGCCACCATCGGTGACCGTTGCGAAGATTGCGTCCCAGGATATTCGCCAAAGCGCACGTTTTGTCGGGCAGGTCGCTGCAATCGACCAGGTCGATCTCATGGCTCGCGTCAAAGGTTTCCTGGAAGAGAAAGCTGTGCCGGATGGCTCCGTCGTCAAGAAAAACGACCTGTTGTTCACGATTGAAAAAGCGCAGTATCAGGCCGCACTGACAAAGGCCAAGGCGGATCTTGCAAGCGCAAAGGCAGACGCTGCACTGAAGGCTGCTGACGAGAAGCGTGACAGGGACCTCCGAGATAAGGGGCATCTCTCCGAGGCTGCTTACGAAGCGACCTTGGCGCAAAAGCAACAGGCGGAAGCCTCTGTGGAGGCAGCGCAATCGTCTCTGCAGGAAGCGGAACTCAACCTCAGCTACACCGACATTTCGGCACCTTTCGACGGCCAGCTCGGCAAGACCACCTACAGCGTTGGCGAGGTCGTCGGACCCACGACGAATCCACTGGCCAGCTTGATCAGCCTTGCTCCTGTCTACGTCAATTTTTCCGTCAGCGAGGCGCAGTATCTCAACGCGGTCAAGACACACGGGATAAACCCTGCCGATATCCAGCCGGATGAGTCTCCAGACCTGAAACTGGTTCTGCCAAACGGGCAGGACTATAATGAAAAGGGCAAAATCGTCTTCATCGACAATCAGGTCGATACGGCGACAGGCACCATCTCCTTCCGCGGACAATTCGACAACAAGGACATCCGCCTGATTTCCGGAACCTATGTGACGGTGGTTCTCGAAGCGCCGAAAACGGAAACGGCGCTGGTTGTGCCGCAGGCTGCCATTCAAAGGGACCAGGAAGGTGCGTTTGCACTGGCGATCACGTCGGACAAGAAGGTCGAACAGCGCTACGTGACTCTGGGTCAGCAGGAAGGCACGGATTTCGTCGTCTCAAAAGGCCTGAAGGAAGGTGACGAGGTCATCATCGAAGGGTTGCAGAAAGTGCGCCCCGGCGTTGTCGTGAACCCGGTACTTGCTTCCAAGCCGGCGGAGAAAAGCTAAATGTTTTCACGCTTTTTTATCTACCGGCCGAAATTCGCGCTGGTCATTTCCATTGTTATCACTATTGCCGGTGTGCTTGGGTATCTGTCGCTTCCGGTTGAACAGTTTCCGAATATCACCCCGCCGGTCGTAAACGTTACGGCGACCTATACCGGCGCCAATGCCGAAGTGCTGGAAGAAACTGTTGCCGCCCCAATCGAAGGGCAGGTCAACGGCGTCGACGACATGATCTACATGCAGTCGACCAGTAACGACAGCGGCAACTATTCGCTCAACGTTACCTTCGCTGTCGGAACAGACCCGGACATTGCCACGGTCAACACGCAGAACCGGGTCAGTCAGGCCAACAGCCAGCTGCCAAGCGATGTGACCAACAACGGTGTGACAGTGCAAAAAGCCAGCACGAACATGTTGCTGGTCATTACACTGTTTTCGCCAAACGGCAGTTACGATCCGGTCTTCCTGTCAAACTATGCCTCGATCAACCTGAAGGATGCACTTGCCCGTGTGCCTGGGGTTGGTCTGGCAGACGTCATGACCGACTTTTCCTACGGCATGCGCATCTGGCTTGATCCGGACAGGTTGACCAGCCTGGGCATGACGCCGACGGATTTCATCACCGCCGTACGTGACCAGAACATTCAGGTGGCTGCCGGTCAGATCGGCGCACCTCCGGTTCCGGACGGACAGCAGTTCCAGTACACGATCAAGGCAAAGGGCCGTCTGGCCTCACCGGAAGAATTTGAGCAGATCGTTCTGCGGACCGGTGCAGACGGCGCAGTCGTAACGATTGGCGATGTTGCCCGGGTCGAACTCGGCGCGCAGGTTTACAACGCCTCCGGCGAATACAACGGCAAGCCTTCCACGGTTCTGGCAATCTATCAGGCACCAGGCGCGAACGCGCTTCAGGTATCGGAAAACGTGCTGGCTCGCCTGGATGAACTGGCCAAGAATTTTCCGCCGGACATGCAGTACGGCGTTCCCTTCAACACCACGGATTTCGTTCAGGCTTCTCTCAACGACGTCATCACCACACTTTTCCTGACTTTCCTTCTGGTGGTCTCGGTGGTGTTCATCTTCCTCGGGAACTGGCGAGCGACAATCATTCCAACTGTTGCCATTCCGGTGTCGTTGATCGGCACGTTTGCCGTGCTGCTGGCGCTTGGCATGACGCTCAACACGATTTCGCTGTTCGCGCTGGTGCTGGCCATTGGTATCGTTGTGGATGATGCCATCGTCGTCGTGGAAAACGTGGAACGCATCATTGCAGATGAAGGTTTGTCGCCGAAAGAAGCCACGACGAAAGCGATGGAACAGATCACCAGTCCGGTGATTGCCACGACGCTGGTGCTGCTGGCGGTGTTCGTTCCGACTATCTTCATGCCAGGCATTACCGGCCGTCTCTATTCGCAGTTCGCAGTCACTATCTCGGTCTCTGTGTTGATTTCCTCAATCAACGCGCTGACGCTGTCTCCGGCTCTCTGTGGCCTGATCCTGAAAGCCCGTTCTGGCCCGCCGCGCGGCATCATGGGGCTGTTCGACCGTGGCATCACCTCGGTACGCAACGGATATACCGGTATTATTCGCCGCCTTGTTCGCTTCGCCGTGATAGGGCTTGCCGTTGTTGCCGGGGCGGTCGCCTTGATCGTGACACTCGGCGGATCACTGCCTCAGGGCTTTCTGCCTTCGGAAGACCAGGGCTACCTGATGGTCGACGTTCAGCTTCCCGATGGAGCGTCGTTGCAACGGACGGAGAACGTCACCAAGCAGGTGGTTGACCTGACCTCCAAAACGCCGGGTGTGGAAGACGTCGTCATTGTCAACGGCTACTCAATCCTCAACGGCGCAACGTCCTCGAATGCGGCGCTGGTGATTGCGACCATGAAGAACTGGGAAGACCGTCAGGCTCCCGACCTTCGTATTGACGCGATCCTTGCAAAGTTCTGGGCGGAATTCTCGACTATTCCCGGTGCGAATATCATTGCCTTCAACCCCCCGCCGATTCCGGGCCTTGGCACGACCGGTGGTGTTCAGGTGATGCTGCAACAAACCGGTGGAGGTTCGCCGCAGGACTTGTCATCGGCACTTGGCTCGATGATTTATTCCGCCAACCAGAGTGCCGAAGTTGGGCGCGCCTACTCGACTTTCCGTGCCAATGTGCCTCAGGTCTTTATCGATCTTGATCGTGAAAAGGCCAAAACGCTCGGCATCAATGTGTCGGATGTGTTCACGACACTGCAGGCCTATCTGGGCTCGTACTATATCAACGACTTCAACATCTTCGGCCGGGTCTACAAGGTGATGATCCAGGCGGAAGGCAAGTTCCGCGATCGGGTGGAGGATATCGGTGCACTTTATGTGCGGTCGAGCGACGGCACCATGGTGCCCATGCGCAGCATTCTGACGACACAGAATGTCCTCGGTCCGCAGATTCTGACCCGCTACAACATGTTCCGTGCTGCTGCCGTGATGGCTGATCCGGCACCTGGAGCCTCAACAGGTGTGGTCATTAACGAAGTCAATGCCGCGGGGGCTGAAGCCCTTCCGGACGGATATTCTCTCGAGTGGACAGGTACAGCGCTGCAGCAGCTCGGATCGGGGCAGATCGTTCTTTTCATCCTGCTTTTGTCGATCTTGTTCACGTATCTCTTCCTTGTCGCTCAGTATGAGAGCTGGACGATGCCGATTGCGATCTTGATGTCGGTGTCGTTTGCAATCCTCGGGGCGCTTGTTGCGGTCTTTGCGACTGGGGGGGATGTCAACCTCTACACGCAGATCGGCATGATCATGCTTGTCGGGATGGGCGCCAAGAATGCCATCCTCATCGTGGAGTTTGCGATGGAGCAGAGGGCCGATGGCAAGTCGATCAAGGATGCAGCAGTAGAAGCGGCTCATCTTCGGTTCAGGGCGGTCATGATGACGGCCTTGTCGTTCTTGCTGGGTGTCGTGCCTTTGATGACCGCATCAAGTGCTGGTGCGGCCAGTCAGAAGGCCATTGGCTTCGCGGTGTTCGGTGGCATGCTGTTTGCGACCTGCATCGGCATTCTCATGATCCCGATTCTTTATGTGAACATGCAGACCATGCGTGAAACCGTCAAAAACTGGTTTGGCGGAAAAGGAAAAAACCAGACGGAACAGGAGCCTGTTGCGTCCTGACGTGAGAAAATTTTCAATACGCAAACGGTTTTGCGTTGTTTGAATCTTACTTAAGGTTAGTTTGGCCGGGCGATCCAGATGGGTTGTCCGGCTTTGCTTTTAGGTCAAATGCCAGCAAGTTCTCAGGTCTCGGGATCGCGAACTTGGATAGTGAAAATACAGATCTCGTCCACCGTGCGACGCGCAAGCGGTGGATACTACAAGCTTAAAATTTTTAAGGCTAAGCTTTTGGAAATATTGGTGAGCCGACAGGGGTTCGAACCCTGGACCTACTGATTAAAAGTCAGTTGCTCTACCAGCTGAGCTATCGGCTCTCACCAATTTCCGAAGCGGTTCAGCGCGTTTTTGCAGCGCCACCGCGTTGGTGGCGTGTGTTTAGGCCGACCTTGAGGACAATGCAAGAGGCAAAATCGATTTTTTCAACAGGGTAGCAAAAAACAGCGTTGTTCAGTGGTCACTGTTGAAAACACACAACCAAATTCGGGAAATGGTGAATTCTCGCACATGTTATTAGCAACAACGGTCCTTCGATTGATGGTATTATCAAGTACAGTAGATTTTACTCTTTTTAACTCTAGTTGCTAATTTTCGCTTCTAAGAAAATAACGATCATTCTCCTGCGAAAACTGTCAGGTAGCGCAATAAAGCTATGTGAGGTAACGTTATCAGGCACATGAGAGGTTACATGCACACAACGACAATCGACACCCACACGAGCTCCGTCGAGTTCGATTTCGTGAAAGGGCACATCGCGGCGACGATGACGCTGATTCACGGATTGATCGACCAGGGCTTGATCGACCGGGAACGGCTCGACCTGTTTTTCGCGTCGTTTATCGGAGACCTACCGCATAGCCGGGAAACGCTCGGCTTGCGTCTCATCCTTGACCAGTGGCGGCAGGGCCTTCGCGACGGTGATGCTGAAGAAGAGCTAAAGGGGAAGCTCTTTGAGGTAATCCGGGGAGGGCGAAACAACTGACGCTGTCTGGAGTATGGCCGGTCCAAGGGGTTGGGGACCGTGGCATATTCTCGTCCGTAGCATTTGTTCAATCGAAATTTGTTCTGATCAGAAATTTTTTCAAACTGTTTGCGCTATCGGTCCGGTCATGGGCTCGGTAACTTGTGATTGAACCTATCGTCCCGAACTGGTGTTGACGCGTCGCCTTTGCTATCCCTTCGACATTGCGTAATCTTGCGGGTGCCTCGGCAGCCAGATGTGCAGGAGTCGCACTGCAGCGCCCGATTCTGGGTTGTTGCAGACGGTGTGTAGCCGAGTTGTTGAAGAATACCGCCATATTTGTCGGCGGCAGAAGGGCGGAACATTTGGCAAAGTCTCTGGTGACCCTCGTAGCGACGCAGTGCTTTACGCGCCAGTTGTCCGGTTCCAATACCGCATGCAGCCGTCTTACCGCACTTCTGGGCGCGGGATTGTTGGTTATGAGCGGTGCAATCGCTGGCGTGCGTGCGGATGAACAGCATTTCATCACGATTGGCACCGGCGGCGTTACCGGCGTCTACTATCCGTCCGGCGGGGCGACTTGCAAGATCGTCAACATGACACGCGCCGACCACGGCGTTCGTTGCTCAGTCGAAACCACGCTGGGGTCAATTGCCAATATCGATAAGATTCGTTCCGGTGAAATCGATTTTGGTTATGTGCAGTCCGACTGGCAGCATCACGCTTTTCTCGGGACCTCTGCCTTTGAGGAGGTCGGGCCATTTGACGAGCTACGCTCCATCTTTTCACTTCATGCCGAAGTCGCAACGATCGTCGTTCGAGACGAATCTTCTTATCGGGTCTTCGATGATTTGAAAGAGGCAAAGATAAATATCGGCAGCAAGGGATCGGGGTCCGCTGCTTCCTGGAACGCACTGATCAGCGGCCTTGGCTGGACGCAGAGTGATCAGGAAGATCTTGAAGAGCTCAAGACATCGGAGCTGTCTGAAGCGCTTTGTTCAGGCAGAATTGATGCCTATTTCGAATTGATAGGTCATCCGGCTGCGTTGATCGAGGAAACTCAGGCTCGTTGCGATATTCGTCTGATTGGTATCGATGGCAAGGCGGTTGACGAACTTTTGACAGAAGTTCCCTATTACATGCCAGCCGACATCCCTGCGGGCCTTTATGGTCTTTCGCAGCCAGTGGATTCCTTCGGCGTTGTCGCGACCTTCGTAACGTCTGCGCGCATGCCGGAACCGATCGTGACAACACTCGTAGAAGCGGTTTTCGAAAATTTCGACAGCTTCAAGCGTCTGCATCCCGCACTTGGCCGCCTGACCGAAAATGACCTGGTTGCCTACGGCATGCCGGCGCCGCTACATCCTGGCGCATTGACCTATTTTCAGGAAAAAGGCCTAGTGCCCGCAACCGCACCGGCTAAGGCAAACTGACCGGTGTTCACAGCTCTCCAAATGGTGAGCACCTTGTGTCTTTGGTCAAAGCGGGGAAGCGGCTAATAAGGTCGCTCCGAGCCTCGCCGGATTGCCGGTGGGCTGCCTGAACAACCGGAATGTCGAATGATCCAGGAAGTCACCATCATAGGCGCCGCACTTGCCGGTGTCCTATCTTTTGTCTCGCCTTGCGTTCTGCCGTTGGTGCCACCTTATCTGGGGTTCCTTGCGGGCGTTTCGCTGGAGCAACTATCAGGTGAAGCAGAAGACAGCTCGGCTGCATCGCGTCGGGTGTTTCTGAGTGCCCTGTTCTTTGTGCTTGGTTTTTCAACCGTGTTCGTTTTGCTGGGGGCGACTGCCAGTTTTCTTGGCCAGTTCATTCGCGCCTATCTCGATTACCTGAGCTACATCGCCGGCGCCGCGATCATCGTTATGGGCCTGCATTTCCTTGGCGTGTTCCGCATAGGCCTGCTTTACAAGGAAGCGCGTGTTCACGTGGAGAAAAAGCCTGCGGGTCCGCTTGGCGCCTATGTCATCGGCCTTGCCTTCGGCTTTGGCTGGACACCTTGTGTCGGCCCAATACTGGCTGCCATTCTGTTTGTCGCTGGCGGAAAAGAAACGGTGGGGCAGGGAGCCTTGCTCTTGAGCGCCTATGCACTCGGCCTCGGTATCCCGTTCCTGATTGCAGCGCTTTTCGCTTCGCCGTTTCTCAAGTTCATGCGGCGGTTCCGCAAGCACATGGGTGTCGTCGAAAAGACCATGGGCGGCGTTCTCGTATTGACCGGGGTCATGTTCCTGACCGGGCAGATGGCGGTCTTGTCCTATTGGCTCCTGGAAACGTTCCCCGCGCTGCAGACCATCGGGTAAACGCAGCGCCAAGGTTCTTCGCCTTGGCGCATTGCATCGACCGACTGAAATCTAACGAGATTAGGTTGCCTTAAAACGCCGTGTCGCGAAATTCCGCCGCAGTCACGAGCGGGTCACCCGCGAACAGGGCCGGGTGACAGAGCTCAGTCACATCCAACAGGTGAAGACACGCAACGGCAGCGTCCGCCGCATTGGCAAACGGTCCGACCATCAAGGCAATACCGCCTTGAGGCGTATTTCGTTCCATCAGGAGCGGGCGAAGGTCACGCATGCGTTCCGCATTTTGATTCTTGAAATCGCCCCAGGCTTTTGCTGCTGCAGCAGTTGAGCTGTAGTGACCAATAATCGCTCCGAAATCGCTTCGCTTCAGTTTGCTGTCACCGCCACCGCGAAGCCGTCCGGCGGGACTGGAAGGCGTGATAACCGCAGGTCGACTTGTCGTCTGGGTAGGTGTTGCGTCGAACGGCTCCGGCGAGGGCGGTGTAGAAGGCGTATTGTCTTCAACAGCCAAGGGTATTGAACCTGTCGCTTGGGGTTCGCCACCTGGCGCGGGCAGATCTACCCTTGGCAGGTCGACTATCCGGACCGGTTCGGCAGGATTGAAACTTCGGGTAGGCGCGTCGACTGGAGCGGTTCCGGAATCGATGCTGACCATCCGGGGGGGCACCTTGGGAACATCAAGGGCCGGCGTTGGAACCTGATTCTTGATGTCCGCCTGATCTGGTGCCACAGAAGTCGTCTGGTTCAGCTTTGAAGCATCGCGTTTTGCTTTTGGCGACGCTACGGGGACGGGAAGTGGTTTTTCCAGTTTTTCCGTCACCTCGGTGCGGACGATGCCCGGGCTCGGTTCCACTGGTTCGCCGCTGTCTCTGTCGGTATTTCCCGTTTCAGAAAGCCTGGAAAAAGCAGCTTCCTTCTCCAGTGCAGCGATGCGGCGCGAATACGCAAGATTTTGTTCGGCAAGTGCGCTAAGGCGTCGACGCAACCCGACGATTTCTTTCTGCAGCACCGCGATTTGGCTCTGGTCCAGGCCGGGAAGGGGGGCGTGATCGCTATCTTCCGGCAACTGCATGACTTCTACTGGCACCCCTCTGGCGGAAGGTGACGTGATGGAGGCAGTTGAACCCACGCTTCCGATCGGGGGCAGAGTTATTCCCGTCGGGAAATCGAACTTCGGTGTGAACTGGCCGTGAGCGTTGCTGAACTGATAGGAAGCAAGGCCGACAGTTCCCATGCAAACGGCCGCAAATGCCCAGGAAAGCAGGCCGACACGCGAAGGCGTGAACGTATCCCGGACAACGTCCCGAACAGATTTTTGTGCCTTCCGTTTTGCCAAAAGTCCTGCTTTCCGAGCCTGAAACCGAATCTCAAAGAAGATACCTCATCAGGTGTGCATTATGGTTAATGAAAAGCAAACCGAAGCACTCAGGAAGTCAGATCTTTCAATGTTCTGTGGATCGGGGCATATAGAGGCCGACTTGTGTGGGTGATGCCCGAAAAATTGACAGTGGATCTTTGATGACTTCCCGTTCTTGCCTTTCGATTGTTCTGGCCGCCGGACTCGGCACCCGGATGAAATCCAACCTGCCAAAGGTGATGCATGAGATCGGCGGACTGCCGTTGGTCGGGCATGTGGTAAAGGCCCTGAAACAGGCTGGCTCTGACCGAATTTCCGTCGTAACCGGCCCAGATATGCCCGAGCTTGAAAAGCTGGTTCAAAACCTTGCGCCGGAAGCGCATTGTCATGTCCAGCACGAGAGGCTGGGTACGGCTCACGCGGCGCTTGCCGCCCGGTCTGCGCTGGCCTCGCCTTCGGACGATGTCCTGATCCTGTTCGGCGACACTCCACTGGTGACGGCAGACACGATTGGCAAAGTTCGACGGGCCTTGTCGGATGGCGCAGATCTGGCCGTGCTTGGGTTCGAAACCCAACAACCATTCGGCTATGGCCGGTTGTTGACCGATAACGGGCAACTGGTTGCCATTCGGGAAGAAAAGGACGCCTCGGACGCAGAACGGAGGATCACGTTCTGCAACTCCGGAATCATGGGTTTCTCGGGGCAGCATGCACTTTCTTTGTTGGATGCGATTGGCAATGCCAATGCCAAAAGCGAATTTTACCTGACGGACGCGGTTGAAATCGCCAACAGCAGGGGCTTGAAGGTTGTTGCGGTTTCCGGCTCGGAAGTCGAAACGCAAGGTATCAATACACGTGCTCAGCTGGCTGCCTGTGAAGAGGATTTCCAGGTTCGTATGCGTAATTTCGCTTTGGAAAACGGCTGCACATTGCTTGCACCGCACACGGTGTATTTCTCGCATGATACCGTTCTGGAATCTGATGTGGTCGTAGAGCAGAATGTCGTCTTCGCCCCGGGGGTAAGGGTCGCAAGCGGAGCAAGGATCCGCGCCTTCAGTCACCTTGAGGGAGCATCCGTTGGCAGAAATAGCGCTGTTGGCCCCTATGCCCGTCTGCGGCCCGGCGCGGTTCTGGGGGCCGACACCCGTGTCGGCAACTTTGTCGAAGTCAAGAACACGACCTTCGAAGATGGTGCCAAGGCCAATCATCTCAGTTACATCGGCGACGCCAGTGTCGGTTCGAAGTCGAACATTGGTGCTGGCACGATTACCTGCAATTACGACGGCTACCTGAAACACCGGACAGAGATTGGTGCGGGCAGTTTTGTCGGTTCCAATTCCACGCTGGTGGCACCGGTCAGCCTTGGCAGCGGGACTTTTGTCGCTGCCGGAAGCGTGATCACCGACGATGTGGACCAGGATTCCATGGCATTTGGCCGTGCTCGGCAGATCGTCAAGGAAGGCAAGGCAAAACAGCTGCGGGAGCGGCTGAAGGCTGCCAAGGAAACCAAATCCTGACTTTCATACAATTCTCGACCCTTGTCATTTAATGAAACAGGGATTGATTTCTGGTTGGCAGGCGCTGTCGTCTAAAGCAGTGCGGTCCGTTGGATCCATTTTTAAAGGGCTTTTTGCATGTGTGGTATTGTTGGCGTGTTGGGAACGGTTGATGCGGCGCCGCGGATCGTGGATTCGCTGAAGCGGCTGGAATACCGGGGCTATGATTCTGCTGGCGTTGCCACATTGGTGGATGGTGCCATCGTGCGCCGCAGGGCGGAAGGCAAGCTGCGCAATCTTGAAGCTGTTCTCGAAAAGTCGCCCCTGACAGGCATCTCCGGGATCGGTCACACACGGTGGGCAACACACGGTGCACCAACTGTTGCCAATGCCCACCCGCACCAGGCCGGCTCGGTTGCCGTCGTTCATAATGGTATCATCGAAAACTATCTGGAACTGCGAGAGGAAATCGTCGCTGCCGGCGCCGTGCTGGATACCGAAACCGACACAGAAGTCGTGGCCCATCTGGTCAATCTGGCGATGGCCAAGGGACTTTCTCCTCGCGATGCTGTTGCACAGGTTCTGCCGCGCCTGAAGGGTGCTTTTGCATTGGCGATGCTGTTTTCCGGTGAGGAAGATCTTCTTATCGGTGCCCGCAAAGGATCGCCGCTTGCTGTCGGGCATGGAGACGGGGAAATGTTCTTCGGGTCCGATGCCATCGCCCTGTCGCCGTTTACCGACCGGATTACCTATCTTGATGAGGGCGATTGGGCTGTCATCACTAGGGCAGGTGTTGAGATCTTCGATCAGGCGAACCAGCCTGTCACGCGTCCGGAAGCAAGGTCGTCTGTCACCTCCAGTCTTATGGACAAGGGCAACTACAAGCATTTCATGGCCAAGGAAATCCACGAGCAGCCGGAAGTGCTGGGCCATACGCTGTCACGCTATTTCGATTACACGACCAAGCGGGCCCGCGTGGAAGGGGCTGACAAACTCAAGTTCAAGGACCTGTCGCGCCTGATCATTACGGCCTGCGGAACAGCGTATCTTGCCGGTCTGGTGTCCAAATACTGGTTCGAGAAATACGCCCGCCTTCCAGTAGAGATCGATATCGCCAGCGAGTTCCGCTATCGCGAAACACCGGTGAGCGACAAGGACACGGCGCTGGTCATTTCCCAGTCTGGCGAAACTGCAGACACGCTCGCCTCACTGCGCTACTGCAAGACGAATGGTGCCACGATCGGCGCGATCGTCAATGTTCCGGAAAGCACGATAGCCCGGGAAGCCGACAGGGTTTTCCAGACAATTGCCGGACCTGAAATCGGCGTTGCCTCGACAAAGGCCTTCACGTGTCAGCTTGCGGTGCTCGCCGGTCTTGCCCTGCAGGCCGGACGGGAGCGCGGCGTGCTGACGCCGGAGCGGGAGCAGGAGCTTGTCGCGGAATTGATCGAAGTGCCGAGCCTCGCTCTCAAGGCCCTGGCCCGTGAAAGCGATATCGAGAAACTGGCGCATCCGCTCTCCAAGGCAAGCAATGCACTTTACCTCGGCCGGGCAACCAATTTCCCGCTTGCACTGGAAGGCGCGCTGAAGCTCAAGGAGCTCTCCTACATCCACGCAGAAGGCTACGCTGCCGGGGAACTCAAGCACGGTCCTATAGCTCTCATCGATGAAAACATGCCGGTTTTCGTGATCGCGCCCTTTGACGCGATTTACGAGAAAACCGTTTCCAACATGCAGGAAGTGGCCGCGCGCGGCGGACGGATCGTGCTCATCACAGACGAGCGCGGTGCGTCGGAGTGTGGCAATGCGGCCGAAAATACCGTCATTCTGCCGGACATGTCGGATATCGTTGCGCCGATCATCTACGCGTTGCCTGTTCAGCTCATTGCCTACCACACGGCTGTCTTCATGGGCACCGATGTCGATCAGCCGAGGAACCTGGCCAAATCCGTGACGGTTGAATAGTCCATGGACAGCACAAGCACGCAAGATCGGGTTTTGCCCTTCGAGGAGCGGTACAGGGCTGACGTCATTGCGCTCTGGGAGAAATGTGGTCTGACGCGCCCGTGGAATGATCCGGACAAAGACATCGACCGCAAGCAGACCGACGAAAACGGAGCCTTCTTCGTGCTTCTGCGCGGGGACAGGCTTATCGGGTCCGTCATGGCCGGGTATGACGGCCACCGCGGGTCGATCAACTATCTTTCAGTCGATCCCGAATGTCAGACGGTGGGCCTTGGGAAAATGCTGATGAGCCGCTGCGAGGCATTTCTGATTGCGCAGGGCTGTCCGAAGATCAACCTTATGGTACGTCAGGACAACGACAAGGTTCTGCGGTTTTACGAACAACTCGGATA
This sequence comes from Roseibium sp. RP-7, assembly GCF_053005225.1. Lineage (NCBI taxonomy): Bacteria > Pseudomonadati > Pseudomonadota > Alphaproteobacteria > Hyphomicrobiales > Stappiaceae > Roseibium > Roseibium sp. RP-7. The sequence goes on along the minus strand of NZ_JBRKQA010000001.1, from coordinate 2,830,733 downwards.
TGCGGAGGAAAGCGCTGTTTCCCTTGGAAAACGGCTTATTCCAGACATTTAGCCCGTCGACCTATGACGGATCCTTGCAACCGTCGGGAGGGGTGTTGCCCGGGCCCGATGGACGAGACAGGACGTAGGCTGCGCAGCCGATCATGAACAGTCCGACACCTATGGCAAGCCACAGGTCAGGATGGGCTGAAAGATAGAAGACGCAATATCCGAAGGTCATTCCGGAAATGGCGAAGATCTTTGCCTTCGGCGGGATTGCGCCATGTTCGCGCCAGGCAATCACTGGCGGACCGAAGATAGGGTGGTTGAGGATGCGCGCCTCAAGTGCGGGAGAGGATCTGGCAAAACAGGCAGCGGCAAGGATGAAGAAGATCGTGCTCGGCAGAATGGGAAGGAACGCACCGACAATCCCGAGGCCGACACATCCGGTTCCCAGAAGTTTGAACGTGGTCCGCCGCAACACTGCCTCCAAATCCGGCATAATTTGAATACATCGCTGAAAAATAAATCAAGCGAAGGATACCGCACTGCGATAAAGATGCTTATCTAATTGCGGGTCAGTTGAAAAGACGAGCACACACAGGGAAGTTTCGGGTTTAACCCATGAGCCGACACAAACATAAAGCAGAAGACGCGCACAAGATAGGCCATCGGCCGGGTGCGGCAACACGTCTTCGCAACTACTTCCTGACAGGGCTGGTCATCGCCGGCCCGATCGGCATTACCCTGTGGTTGACCTGGACCTTCATCAAATGGGTGGACGGCTGGGTCAAGCCGTTTGTACCCAAGATCTACAATCCGGACACCTACCTGCCGTTTCCGATACCCGGTTTCGGGCTCATTGTTGCAGTGTTTGTCCTCACGGTCGTCGGCTTTCTTGCAGCAAACTTCCTTGGGCGCAGTCTTATATCGGTTGGCGAAAAAATCGTCGGTCGCATGCCGCTTGTTCGTAATATTTACAGTGGCTTGAAGCAGATTTTTGAGACGGTGCTTGATCAACGCGGAAGCAGCTTTACCACAGCGGCGCTGATCGAGTATCCACGCAGAGGTCTATGGGCGATTGTGTTCATCTCCACCGACACCAAGGGCGAAGTGGAGCGCCGGCTCAAGGACAAGGCCGATACACTTTCCGTATTCTTGCCGACCACGCCGAACCCGACATCGGGCTTTCTGCTGTTTGTTCCGAAGGAAGATGTGATTGAACTGGACATGAGTGTCGAAGATGCCGCAAAGCTCGTGATCTCGGCTGGTCTGGTCAATCCGAAATATCCGGAAATTCTCGCAGACGATATTGTCGATCCGGCGCAGCTGGAGCGGGTGAGAAGCTCTGAAGACGCCTGAGTGCGTTAGCAAGCAATCTAATCCATTATTCGCTTTGCCCTACGTCGTCAGGCGTCCTTGCCGACTTACGTACGATTGGCTCAAATGGCTGCTGGTGTAGTCGTGCCGACACCTGGGTATTGACTTGCTGCTGTTCGAACTTGTCAGCCGGCCCTGAGGAGCCTGATCGCGGCATCGCGGCCGAACAGATACAAAAGACACCGCAGAGCTTCGCCGCGTTTGGTTTTCAGATCCGGATCCAGTTCAAGGATAAGTCTCGCGTCGTCGCGTGCAACTTCCATCAGATCGGCGTGTTCGTCGGCGCGTGCGATACGAAAACCTGGCGTGCCGGACTGTCGGGTACCGAGAATTTCACCACCGCCGCGAAGCTTCAGATCTTCTTCCGCGATCAGGAAACCATCGTTGGTCTGGCGCATGATGTTGAGGCGCGCGCCAGCCGTTTCTCCAAGCGGTCCCTTGTAAAGAAGGACGCAGGACGAAGGCTTGTCACCCCGTCCGACACGGCCTCGCAGCTGGTGCAATTGCGCGAGGCCAAAACGTTCGGCGTGTTCGATCACGATTATGGTGGCATCGGGCACATCGACGCCGACTTCAATTACGGTTGTTGCCACCAGCACCTTGGTTGCGCCGGACTTGAAGTCTGCCATTGCGGCATCTTTTTCGTCGGCGTTCATGCGGCCGTGGACCAGTGAGACGCGTTGCCGAAGAGCATGTTCCAGAACCCGGTGACGCTCCTCAACGGCGGCCAGGTCGATCTTTTCGGATTCTTCCACCAGTGGACATACCCAATAAACCTTCTGTCCGTCGGCGACCGCTGCACCAACCCGGCCAATGATCTCGTCCAAGCGGTCCAGAGACACTGATACGGTTGTGATGGGCTTGCGTCCCGCGGGCTTGTCCGTCAGGCGCGACACGTCCATGTCGCCAAAGCCTGTCAGCACGAGCGTTCTCGGGATAGGGGTGGCGGTCATGACCAGAACATCGACGCCGTTGCCCTTGGCCGAGAGGGCGAGCCGTTGATGCACACCAAAGCGATGCTGCTCGTCTACGACGACCATGGCCAGATTGCGAAAGGTCACGGTTCCCTGGAAAAGGGCGTGGGTGCCGACCACGAGGTCGATCTCACCTGCGTCCAACTGTTCCTGTCGAAGGCGACGTTCCTTCTGGCTGTCCTTTCCGGTCATCAGGGCAAGGCGAATGCCTGCCTTTTCGCACAGTGGCAACATCGACGCGTAGTGCTGGCGGGCGAGAATTTCCGTCGGCGCCATCAGGGCCCCTTGCGCACCGGTTTCTATCACCTGTGCCAGGGCGGCAAGCGCAACGACGGTCTTACCAGCGCCGACATCGCCTTGCAGAAGTCGCAACATGCGTACTGGTTTGGCGAGGTCTTCATTTATTTCTTCGATCGCTTTTGCCTGACTGCCGGTCAATTGAAACGGCAGTGACGCTATCACCGCTTTTTGCAGTTCCCCTTTGGGGCTTCGCGATATTCCGCCAAGCGTACGCATGTGTGCCCGCACCATGGCAAGAGCCAACTGGCTGGCGAGCAGCTCGTCATAGGCGAGCCGCTGCATGAAGGGGGAGGCGGGGTCGATGTCGTTGCGTTCATGCGGTGCATGCAGTGTCTTCAAGGCTTCTGCGAAATCCGGCCAGCCAGTCTGGTGAAGATGGGCGTCATTCAGCCATTCCGGGAGGTGAGGCACACGGTCGACAGCCGCCCGCACAGCCTTTTGCAAGGTTTTGGAGCTTAAACCGGCGGTTAACGGATAGACCGGTTCGATCGCCGGCATTTCTTCCGCTTCCTCAGGTTTCAGCGAATAGTCCGGGTGCACCATCTGAGGGCGCTCGTTGAACCATTCGACCTTGCCTGAAACGATTCTTCGTTCGCCTTCGGGAAAAGTTTTCTCCAGCCAGTCACGGCGCGGGTGAAAGAAGACAAAGGTGATCTGACCTGTCTCGTCGTAGGCGTTGATCCGGTAAGGTGCTTTCGAATGCCGGGGGGGCGCCATGTGCCGGCCGATGGTGACATCCAGTGTGACGATGTCGCCATTTTCCGAATAGGCGATGCCCGGACGGTGCCGCCGGTCTATAAGGCTATGAGGAATATGAAAAAGCAGATCAGCAACGGTCGCGTTACGGTCCGGCTGGCTGCCGACGAGGCCGGACACCAGCTTTTCGATCTTTGGTCCGATTCCAGGCAAAGTCGAAACCGGGGCAAACAGGGGATCGAGGACCGGCGGGCGCATGTTCGGCGTGTAAACCTTCGAGAGACGGGAGGGCATTCGGTATCACGAACCCCTGTTCTGCCACGAAGGCGGAGCGCTGCGCAACAAATAGAACATTCTGTGAACTGGGCGCTGACAAGCTCGTTCTCTGGCGCTATATAACCGACACGAAATCACTCGTCCGGCCGATATCGGCGAAAACAATACTGCCTTTGCCTAAAGGCCGGTCAGCTTCTCATAGGTCTGTTTCTCATGTCCGAAATGTCCGGCGCACACGTCGATATCAATGGTGGCGAACGGGATTCCCGGCGCAAGAAAATACTGTTTCGGTGCTGGCATCGGGGCATGAAGGAAATGGATCTGCTGTTGGGTGGATTCGCGGATGCCAAGATCGACAGCCTTACGGAAGAAGAACTCCTGGAACTCGAGCACTTGCTGACAGCGCATGACCAGGATCTGTACGCCTGGATGACAGGTCGCAAGCCCTTGCCGCAGGAGTGGGACGGTCCGCTTTACCGCCGCATCATTGCCTATCATGAAGCCGCCGGTCCGGCCGGGTTCGGCAGATAACAACAAGGACGCCAGCTGTGTTTGACAGCCTGCTGAAGGATCAGGCCAACGTGACGCTTGCCGGCGTTCCGGATGGGGCCGAAAGCTACGCTCTTGCAAGGCTGCTTGCCGAATCCCGAGCGCAGGGCCTTGCCCTGGTATTTGTCGCCCGCGACGCAACGCGCATGGCCATGGTCAGCGAAGCACTTCAGTTCTTCGATCCAGAGGTCGAAATCCTGCAGTTGCCCGCCTGGGATTGCCTGCCATACGACCGCGTTTCGCCCAATTCTGCGATCAGTGCACGCCGCCTGCTGGCGCTCGGCCAACTTGCGCGTGGCATGACGGACGGCAAGAAAACCGTGCTGATGACAACGCTCAACGCGGCACTTCAGCGTGTTCCCGAGCGCTCTTTCATGGCCGACCAGACCTTCTCCATGGCACCGGGTAACCGGGTCGACATGGGAGCGATCTCCACATGGCTGGAGATGAACGGCTTTTCGCGGACCCCGACCGTTCGTGAAACCGGCGAATATGCTGTTCGTGGCGGTATTGTCGATCTCTTTGCGCCTGGAGCGGAGGAGCCCGTGCGGCTCGATTTCTTCGGCGATACCCTTGAATCGATCCGCTCATTCAACGCGGAAACACAGAGAACCTCCAAACAGCTGAAACGCCTTGACCTGGTTCCGATGAGCGAGGTCGTATTGTCCGAGGAAGCCATCTCCCGCTTCCGTCGTTCCTATCTGGCCAATTTTGGCGCAGCCAGCCGAGAAGACGTGCTCTATCAGTCGATCAGTGACGGTCGCCGATACGCAGGTATGGAGCATTGGCTGCCACTGTTCCACGACCGACTGGAAAGTCTGTTCGATTACATCGGCGACACGCCTGTCGTGCTGGATACCAGCATGAGTGACGCAGTCCGCGAACGCGTTGACCAGGTCACGGAATACTACCGTGCACGTCAGGAAGCGCGCGAAATGGGGACAAGCGCCGGAACGGTGCCTTACATGCCGGTGGAACCGGCCAGTCTCTATGTCACCGAAGAGGAATGGCGTGCAGCTGTCGCCGACCGCGCAAGCGCCGCACTTGATCCCTTTACGCCGCCGCCAGGTAGCGGCAAGACGATTGTCGAACTGGGTGGGCGTCAGGGCCGGAGTTTTGCTGCCGAAAGGGCAGCGGGCGACATCAACATTTTTGACGCGCTGACTACTCACGTGCGCCAACTGCAAAAGCAGGGCAAACGCACGGTGATTGCCTGCTGGTCGGAAGGTTCGCGCGACCGACTCGGCCAGATTCTTGAAGACCATGGTCTTGGAGCGGTCAAGAATGCGGACACGCTGAAGGACATCGAGGAACTTCCCGCCAAGACAACTGCGCTGTGTGTACTGGGCATCGAGCATGGCTTTGAGCTCAATGACGTCGTCTTCATCGGCGAACAGGACATTCTCGGCGACAGGCTGGTTCGCAAGTCGCGTCGCAAGTCCAAGGGCGCCAACGTCATTACCGAAGCGACGGGCCTTTCGGAAGGCGATCTCGTCGTTCACGTGGACCACGGTATCGGCAGGTTCATCGGTCTGAAAACGATTGAAGCTGTCGGCGCGCCGCATGACTGCCTGGAACTTCAATATGCCGGTGGCGACAAACTCTATCTTCCGGTCGAAAACATCGAGCTTCTGTCCCGCTATGGCTCGGAAGACCAGGAAGCCCAACTCGACAAGCTCGGTGGCGGTGCCTGGCAGGCACGCAAGGCCAAGCTCAAGAAGCGCATTCTGGAAATCGCCGACGGCCTGATCAAGACAGCAGCTCAACGCGCTCTCAAGACCGCGCCGGTGGTGGAAACACCGGAAGGCGTCTACGACGAGTTCGCGACGCGATTCCCCTACGAGGAAACAGACGATCAGCTTACAGCGATCGACGCGGTTTTCGACGATCTGTCTTCGGGGCGGCCGATGGATCGGCTGGTTTGCGGCGACGTTGGATTCGGCAAGACGGAAGTGGCACTTCGTGCAGCTTTCATTGCCGCCATGTCCGGGCGCCAGGTTGCGGTGGTGGTACCTACGACCCTTTTGGCCCGTCAACACTTCAAGACCTTCTCCGAGCGCTTTCATGGCTTGCCGATCAACGTAGCCCATGCATCCCGCCTGGTGCCCACCAAGCAACTGAGCCTGACCAAGAAAGGCATCACGGACGGATCAGTCGATATTGTCGTCGGCACCCATGCGTTGCTGGGCAAGTCCATCGAATTCCGGGATCTCGGCCTGCTTATCATCGACGAAGAGCAGCATTTCGGGGTCAAGCACAAGGAACGGCTGAAAGAGCTGAAATCGGACGTTCACGTGTTGACCCTATCGGCGACACCGATCCCGCGGACCTTGCAGCTTGCGCTGACGGGGGTACGCGAACTGTCGCTGATCGCAACGCCGCCGGTGGACCGGCTGGCAGTGCGCACGTTCGTTTCGCCGTTCGATCCGTTGGTGGTTCGAGAGGCCCTTCTGCGCGAGCATTACAGAGGCGGGCAGAGTTTCTATGTCTGTCCGCGCCTTGCCGACATTGCAGAGCGCCTCGAGTTCCTTGAAAATCAGGTGCCTGAACTGAAAGTGGCGGTTGCCCACGGCCAGATGCCTCCGGGGGAACTGGAAGACGTCATGAACGCCTTCTATGAGGGCAAATACAACGTCCTGCTGTCGACAACGATCGTTGAATCCGGGCTGGATATTCCGACCGCGAACACGTTGATCGTGCACCGGGCGGATATGTTCGGCCTTGCACAGCTCTACCAGCTGCGCGGTCGTGTCGGCCGGTCCAAGACCCGCGCCTACGCGCTCTTTACGGTTCCTGCGAACAAGACGTTGACAGCGACTGCCGAGCGCCGATTGAAAGTCCTTCAGTCTCTCGAAACGTTGGGTGCAGGCTTCCAGCTGGCCAGCCACGATCTCGACATTCGAGGGGCCGGGAATCTGCTTGGCGAGGAGCAGTCCGGGCATATCAAGGAAGTCGGATTTGAACTGTACCAGCAGATGCTGGAAGAGGCGGTTGCCCAGCTCAAGGATGGTGGCGCGGATTTTGGCGACGAGCAGTGGTCGCCGCAAATCAACATCGGCACGCCTGTGCTTATCCCGGAAAACTACGTCGCCGACCTGCAACTGCGTCTGCAGCTTTACCGCCGTTTGGGCGATGTCACCGAGGCGGAGGAAATCGATTCCTTCGGCGCGGAACTGATCGACCGCTTTGGGCCGTTGCCGGAAGAAGTGCAGCATCTCCTCAAGATCGTCTTCATCAAGGGGCTTTGCCGCAAGGCCAATGTCGAGAAGGTCGATGCCGGGCCGAAAGGGATCGTCATCACGTTCCGCAATAGCGAATTCTCCAATCCGGCCGGTCTGGTTTCCTACATTGCCGAGCAGGGTGTCCTTGCGAAGATCCGACCGGATCAGAAGGTGGTCCTGACGCGCGATTGGGATAAAACCGACGCACGTTTGAAAGGGACCGCAACGGTGCTGACCAAACTGGCGCGCCTGGCAGCCGCCTGAGGCAGAGTTCGCCGGCTCGCTCAAACGTGTGGAACGAGGGCGTGGACCCGAGCAGGGGCCAGCCCAATATCGCACTGAACATGTGGTTATCCGGTGGACCGAGGTGTTCGCGATGGACGAGCTGGTGGCCCTAAGCCAGAGTAACTTCCTGTTTTACAGAGTTTTTCTGTAACAACGCTTGAACCAATTGAAGGGGCCGCCGGGATACCTGATGTTGGCGGTTGACACCCGACAGGCCTCAGCCCGCATCCGTCCATCCTTCGGCGCCCACCAGAGGTACGTAGGCGACGGCACCGAGATTATCTGTTTTGAACTCGGTTTCGGAAAGTCTTTCGATCCGGATGAGATCTTGCTGCCGCTTTGACCTGCCAACCGGAATCACCAGTCGGCCGCCTACCTTGAGTTGCTTTTTGAGAGAATCGGGGACAGCCGGCGCTCCCGCCGCAACTGCGATGGCATCAAAAGGGGCTTCCGCCGGACAGCCAAGTGTTCCGTCGGCGCAAATAACCTCGACGTTCCTGCAACCTGCCCGTTTCAGATTTTCCCTGGAAAGGCTGACGAGCTCCTGAAGTCGATCGATCGAAATGACTTTGTGAGAGAGATTTCCAAGCACAGCAGCTGCGTAACCAGAACCTGCCCCGATCTCCAAAACCTTCGCGTTTTCGCTGATTTCAAGCAGTTCGCAAGTGAGAGCCACAACATAGGGCTGGGATATTGTCTGGCCATATCCTATGGACAAAGGCCCATCCCAGTAGGCTCGGTTTACCTCGCTCTCCGGAACAAAGATATGGCGCGGCACACTGGCCATGGCGGCCAGAACTCGTTTGTCGCTAATACCGCGCCTGCGCAGTTGCTGCTCAACCATTTCTGCGCGTGCGGTCGTCCACTGATCCATGGGCTGCTCTCGCCGGACACAAATTTACCGTGCATTTGATTGGCTGTCTCAAGACTCTATTAAACCTAAATCCGCATAGTGAGAGAACCAAGAGGCCAGTGTATCAGCGTTAAGGTCCAAAGAGTGCCCCGAGCAGCTACCCGTCAGCGAAAACAGTCATTTCTCCGTCGATTGATCACGCCTGCAATCGCCATTGCTGCGCTTGGTTACTTTGGCTTCCATGCGATGAGCGGTGAGCTCGGTATGGTTGGCCGAGCAATGATCGAGCGTCAGGTTTCCGAACTTGAAGGTGAATTGGCTGTCTTGACCGCCCAGCGTCAGGAGCTCGTCTCAAGGGTTAGTCTGCTTCGGCCGGAGAGCCTCGATCCTGATATGCTCGATGAGCGCGCAAGGCTCAATCTCAACCTGGTGCATCCTGACGAGCTGGTTGTTCTCAGGCCGGGTCATCGTTACAGCATGAACTGAATTTCAGTTGATTTTGCTGCATTAACAATAATCTGGTTAAATATAAAATTCTGTAGTATCAACAATGCTTTGATGCTGTTGTTGCAGTGCGAGATGCGTGGATTGGATTGACAGACCCAACCGGATAAGTTGCTCCTACCTATCTTAGGGGAAACGTCACGCCGAGATGAGGGTTATGGCCACAGCATCAAAGACCACTTCCGCTAGCTCCAAGAGCACCAGCCGGACACGCAGCTCCGCCAAGAAGGCGCAGCCTGCGATCGCCGAGTTCGATAAGGACGAAGAACTTCACGCTTACCGCGAAATGCTTCTGATCCGACGTTTTGAGGAAAAAGCCGGGCAACTGTACGGCATGGGCCTCATCGGCGGGTTTTGTCATTTGTATATCGGACAGGAAGCTGTCGTCGTCGGTATGCAGATGGCCAAGAAAGACGGCGATCAGATGATCACCGGTTACCGGGATCATGGCCACATGCTGGCAATGGATCTCGATCCGAAAGGCGTGATGGCGGAACTGACCGGTCGTCGCGGTGGCTTGTCGAAAGGCAAGGGCGGCTCCATGCACATGTTCTCCAAGGAGAAGCATTTCTATGGCGGCCATGGCATCGTCGGTGCACAGGTGTCGCTTGGCACCGGCCTCGGGTTCGCGAACAAATACCGTGAAAACGGAAACGTTGCGATGGCCTTCTTTGGCGACGGTGCGTCCAACCAGGGTCAGGTCTACGAGAGCTTCAACATGGCCGAGCTGTGGAAGCTTCCGGTCGTTTACGTGATCGAGAACAACAAGTACGGCATGGGCACCAGCGTTGCCCGCGCTTCCGCCACCACAGATCTTTCCCAGCGTGGTGCTTCCTTCGGAATTCCGGGCAAGCAGGTCGACGGTATGGATGTGCGCGCAGTCAAGGCAGCCTCCGCTGAAGCTCTGGAATGGTGCCGTGAAGGCAAGGGGCCGTTCATTCTTGAAATGATCACCTACCGGTACCGCGGCCACTCGATGTCGGATCCGGCGAAATACCGCTCCAAGGACGAAGTCCAGAAGATGCGGACCGAACATGATCCGATCGAACAGGTGCGTGCGCGCCTCATGGACAAGGGTTGGGCATCCGAAGACGACCTCAAGGCCATCGACAAGGATGTGCGGGCCAGGGTCGCGGAAGCTGCCGAATTTGCACAGACGGATCCGGAACCGGATGTGTCTGAACTCTACACCGACATTCTGCTCTAAGGCCGGGGGACAACATGCCGATTGACATTTTGATGCCGGCGCTTTCGCCGACTATGGAAGAGGGCAAGCTCGCCAAGTGGCTGAAGGCCGAGGGCGACACCATCTCTGCAGGCGATGTGATCGCCGAAATCGAGACCGACAAGGCCACCATGGAAGTGGAAGCGGTTGACGAAGGCACGCTTGGAAAAATCCTGGTTGCCGAAGGAACCGACAACGTCAAGGTGAACGCCAAGATTGCGGTTCTGCTGGCCGAGGGCGAAGACGCCAGTGCCATCGACACCGCAGCTTCCGCGCCAGCCGCCGCTGCGGCCCCTGAAGCCCCTGCGGCTGCAGAAGCCTCCAGCGCACCGGCTGTTGCCTCCGCTCCGACGCCTGCTGCTCCTGCGCCTGAAACTGCTGACGATCCGGAAATTCCGGCCGGAACGGCAATGAAGTCCTCCACCGTTCGCGAAGCTTTGCGTGATGCGATGGCAGAGGAAATGCGCCGTGATCCGGACGTCTTCATCATGGGTGAGGAAGTTGCGGAGTATCAGGGCGCCTACAAGATCACCCAGGGCCTGCTGGACGAGTTTTCCGCCAAGCGTGTCATCGATACGCCGATCACCGAGCACGGCTTTGCCGGTCTTGGCGTCGGGGCAGCGATGGCCGGTCTGAAGCCGATCGTCGAGTTCATGACCTTCAACTTCGCCATGCAGGCGATTGACCAGATCATCAACTCCGCCGCCAAGACGTTGTACATGTCCGGCGGTCAGATGGGTGCTCCGATTGTCTTCCGTGGACCAAACGGTGCCGCGGCGCGAGTCGGTGCCCAGCATTCACAGGATTACGCTTCCTGGTACGCCCACGTGCCGGGCCTGAAGGTGGTCCAGCCGTATTCGGCTGCGGATGCAAAAGGCCTTCTGAAGGCAGCAATTCGCGACCCGAACCCGGTCATCTTCCTGGAAAACGAAATCCTCTACGGTCATTCCTTCGAAGTCCCGGACATGGACGATTTCGTTCTGCCGATCGGCAAGGCGAAGGTGGAACGCGGCGGAACGGACGTGACGCTGGTTTCCTGGGGCATCGGCATGACCTACACCATCAAGGCGGCTGAAGAGCTGGCCGGAATGGGGATCTCGGCCGAGGTCATCAACCTGCGCACCATTCGTCCGCTGGATATCGACACCGTGCTGGCGTCCGTCCGCAAGACAGGCCGGATCGTGACGATCGAAGAAGCCTTCCCGATGTGCTCCGTTTCATCGGAAATCGCCTACCAGGTTCAGGAAAAGGCGTTCGACTATCTCGACGCACCGATCCTGCGCGTGACCGGCAAGGACGTTCCCATGCCTTACGCTGCAAACCTGGAAAAGCTGGCTCTGCCGAACGTTGGTGAAGTCATCGATGCGGTCAAAGCCGTAACCTACACCGCCTGAGGCCAGGGAGACGGACATGCCAATCAATATTACCATGCCGGCCCTTTCTCCGACCATGGAGGAGGGCAACCTGGCCAAATGGCTGGTCAAGGAAGGCGATCAGGTTTCGGCCGGCGATGTAATCGCCGAGATTGAAACCGACAAGGCGACCATGGAAGTGGAAGCGGTTGACGAAGGCACTGTCGGCAAGATTGTCGTGCCTGCGGGAACCTCAGGTGTGAAGGTCAACGAACTGATCGCCGTACTTCTGGAAGACGGTGAAGATGCCAGTTCCATTGACACCTCAGGTGGATCGGCGGCACCTGCTTCTTCATCGGGAGGCGACAAGGCTCCGGCTGTGCCGGAAAGCTCGCCGGCGATCGAGGTCGGGGCAAAGGCGGCAACGGATCCGGTTCCGGCTCCTAAAGCTGCTGACGGTAACCGCATCTTTTCGTCGCCGCTGGCTCGCCGTCTGGCTCAGCTCAACGGTCTCGATCTGAAAGCACTTTCCGGTTCCGGTCCGCATGGCCGCATCGTCAAGCGCGACATTGAGGCTGCTCTTGCTGCAGGTACAGGCAAGGCAGCGCCCGCTGCCGCTGCTGCGGAAGCGCCGAAAGCTGCCGCGGCACCGGCCATGGCAACCGGTCCGTCCGCGGATCAGGTTCTGAAACTGTTCGACAAGGACAGCTACGAACTCGTGCCGCATGACGGCATGCGCAAGACCATTGCCAAGCGTCTCACCGAGTCCAAGCAGACCATTCCGCACTTCTATGTGTCCGTGGACTGTGAACTCGACGCTCTTCTGGCTCTTCGGGCACAGCTCAACGATGCTGCCGCCAAGGACAAGGAAGGCAAGCCGGCCTACAAGCTTTCGGTCAACGACATGACCATCAAGGCTCTGGCTCTGGCCCTGCGCGATGTCCCTGATGCGAACGTCTCGTGGACCGACGATAACATGGTCATGCACAAGCATGCCGATGTCGGTGTCGCCGTTTCCATCCCGGGTGGCCTGATCACGCCGATCATCCGCCGGGCGGAAGAAAAGCCTCTTTCCGTCATTTCCAACGAGATGAAGGATTACGGCAAGCGTGCGAAAGAACGGAAGCTGAAGCCCGAAGAGTACCAGGGTGGTACCACCGCGGTCTCCAACATGGGCATGATGGGCGTGAAGAACTTCTCGGCCGTCGTCAACCCGCCGCATGCGACCATTCTGGCCGTCGGCGCCGGCGAAAAACGCCCTGTCGTCAAGAACGGCGAACTGGCTGTTGCCACGGTGATGAGCGTGACGCTTTCGACCGACCACCGCTGCGTGGACGGTGCGCTTGGCGCCGAGCTTCTTGCCGCCTTCAAGGGCTACATCGAAAACCCGATGAGCATGCTTGTTTAAGCCTCATCTCCGGCGCGGCGGCAACGCCGCGCCGTTTTCAATCGATGACTTCATTCGCCGGGGAAATACACCATGGCTGATACCAATTACGACGTGATCATTATCGGCTCAGGGCCGGGTGGTTACGTGACCGCTATTCGTTCTGCCCAGCTGGGCTTCAAGACTGCGATCGTTGAACGCGAACACCTTGGCGGCATTTGCCTCAACTGGGGTTGCATTCCGACGAAGGCGCTGCTGCGTTCTGCAGAGATCCTGGACCACGCAAACCATGCCAAGAGTTTCGGGTTGACGCTCGAAGGCTCCATGAAGGCGGACGTCAAGGATGTCGTTGCGCGCTCGCGCGGCGTTTCCGCCCGACTGAACGGTGGCGTCGGTTTCCTCATGAAGAAGAACAAGATCGACGTGATCTGGGGTGAGGCCAAGCTCACCAAACCGGGCGAAGTCAAGGTCGGAAAATCTTCCAAGCCTGTCGTCGAGCCGCAAAATCCGGTTCCGAAAGGCGTGAAGGGTGAAGGCACCTACACCGCCAAGCATATCATCGTGGCAACTGGTGCGCGTCCGCGTGCTTTGCCAGGCATTGAACCGGACGGCAAGCTTATCTGGACTTATTTCGAGGCCATGAAACCGGCCAAGATGCCAAAGTCGCTGGTGGTCATGGGGTCGGGTGCGATCGGGATCGAATTCGCGTCTTTCTATCGATCCATGGGCGTCGATGTAACGGTTGTCGAGCTGATGGCCAACGTGATGCCGGTCGAGGACGAGGAAATCTCGAAATTCGCGCGCAAGGCTCTGGAGAAGCGTGGCCTGAAGATCATAACCGAAGCAAAGGTGACCAAGGTCGACAAGGCAGCAGATTCGATTACTGCCCACGTGGAGACCAAGGATGGCAAGGTCAGCCAGATTAAGGCTGATCACCTGATTTCCGCTGTCGGCGTTCAGGGCAACATCGAGAATATCGGTCTGGAAGCGCTCGGCGTGAAAACCGACCGAGGCTGTGTGGTCATTGATGAGTATGGGCGCACCAATGTGCCCGGCCTCTATGCCATTGGCGATGTCGCCGGTCCGCCAATGCTTGCCCACAAGGCTGAGCATGAAGGCGTGATTTGCATCGAGAAGATTGCAGGTGTGCCTGGTGTTCACGGGATGGATCATCGCAAGATTCCGGGCTGCACCTACTGCAACCCGCAGGTTGCCTCTGTTGGGCTGACCGAAGCAAAGGCGAAGGAACAGGGCCGCGACATCCGCGTTGGCCGGTACATGTTCAACGCCAACGGCAAGGCCATCGCACTTGGCGAAGACAACGGCATGATCAAGGTTATCTTTGACAAGAAGTCCGGCGAGCTTCTCGGTGCACATATGTGCGGCGCAGAAGTGACCGAACTCATCCAGGGCTTTGTCGTCGCGATGAACCTCGAGACTACCGAAGAAGAGCTGATGCACACGATCTTCCCGCATCCGACCTTGTCGGAAATGATGAAGGAAGCCGTACTGGACGCCTACGGCAAGGTGCTCAACGCCTGATCCCTTTTGGTCTCGGCGCAAAACAGCGCCGAGGCCGCTTTCCATTTGCCGTACTCTGGATCTGCAAGCAGTGAAAGAAATGCGCAGGCCTGAAGGTTGATCAGGACATCAACGCTGGACGCTTTTTCTGAAACGGGTAACGTGAAACCGTCTGAGAAAAGGCTGAAAGGAGCCGTCAGTCATGGATGTAAAAGCAATTTTGATCTGGGTTGCAATCGGCATTATAGCCGGTTGGCTTGCAAGCGTCGTTGTTGGCGGCGGTGGTCTGATCCGTTACCTCGTCAGCGGTCTCATTGGCGCGTTTGTTGGTGGTTTCCTGTTCAAGCTCGCAGGTATCAACGTCAATCTGGGCAATGCCTACGTCAATGAAATTGTCGTGGCGGCCGTTGGAGCAATTGTCGTTGTGCTGCTTGCGCGACTGATCGCCTGACGAATTGAAATTTCTGGAAATAGGAGTCCGCGATGGGGTGGATCATCACAATCATCATCGGCCTCATTGCGGGCGCCGTTGCTCACCGGGTGCTGAACAGTCGCGGAGGTTTTCTTGGCAGCCTCGTTGTCGGCCTTGTCGGGGCACTGGTTGGCGGTGAACTCGCATCGCTGCTCAACCTGCATGTGACAGGTGGTATTCTCGATCGTCTGATTATCGCGGTTCTGGGCTCTATCCTGTTCCTGTTCATCTGGAAGAAAATGTTCAAGTGAGCACAAATCCGGACGAATTCGAGAGCCTGGAGGCTTTTGTTCTCAGGACAGGCGACAAGCTCCGTTATGTTGATACGGACCGGCAGGGGCACGTCAACAATGCCGTGTTCGCCACTTTTCTGGAAACCGGCCGCGTTGAATTGCTCTACAATGAAGCGCTGGCTGACCAGGGCGCAGCTTTTGTGATCGCGCGGCTGGAGCTGGATTTCCTGGCGGAAGTCAACTGGCCGGGCGAAGTGGAGATCGGCACAGCCGTGCTTGACGTTGGTCGCAGTTCGTTCAAGCTGTTCCAGAAGGTTTTTCAGGATGGAAAGCCGGTTGCGCAGGCGGTGACCGTCATCGTCCAGATGAGCGAGAGCACGCGAAAGTCTCAACCGCTGTCGGAACGTGCACGCGAGCGGCTTCAGGAACTGACCGGTCCTGCGTTAAGCACATAGCTGGCTCAACCCTAATCCGTCTTGACCTTTCACCGGAATAACGACACTTAAGGCCCATGGTTACGATCGTCGACACGCTCAATCGCCCGCAGCAACAATCCGAAGCGCGCCCGCGCCACCCGGAAAAGGCTCACCGTCCGGACAATCCAATACAGCGCAAGCCGCACTGGATCCGCGTCAAGGCACCGACATCGCCGGTCTACCGCGAAACGCAGAATGTCGTGCGCGAGAACAATCTCGTTACGGTTTGCGAAGAGGCGGGATGCCCGAACATCGGTGAATGCTGGTCTAAGAAGCATGCCAGCTTCATGATCCTTGGTGATACCTGTACACGTGCCTGCGCCTTCTGCAACGTGCGCACGGGCATGCCAGGGCCAGTCGACCCGAAGGAAGCCCAGGGTGTTGCGGATGCCGTTGCCGCAATGGGGCTCGAGCACGTGGTGATTACCTCCGTTGACCGGGACGATCTGGACGATGGCGGTGCACAGCATTTCGCAGATGTGATCAATGCCATTCGCAAGACCGCGCCATCGACCACGATCGAGGTTCTGACGCCTGATTTCCTGCGTAAGGACGGTGCTCTGGAGATTGTCGTGGCGGCGAAGCCCGATGTCTTCAATCACAACCTTGAGACAGTGCCGTCGAAATATCTGACCGTTCGACCCGGCGCGCGCTATTTCCATTCGATCCGCCTTCTTCAAAAGGTCAAGGAACTTGATCGGGAAATGTTCACCAAGTCCGGGATCATGGTCGGGTTGGGTGAAGTGCGCAACGAAGTGCTGCAGCTGATGGACGACCTCCGGGCCGCCGATGTCGATTTCCTGACGGTCGGCCAGTATCTGCAACCTTCCAAGAAGCACCATCCGGTCGTTTCCTTCGTGACGCCGGAAGAGTTCAAAGGCTATGAGCGTATTGCTTACGCCAAAGGTTTCCTGAAGGTGTCGGCAAGCCCGTTGACGAGGTCGTCTCACCACGCTGGTGAAGATTTCGCGGATCTTCGCGCCGCGCGCAAAGCAAAGCTCGGCCACTAACGCCAAAGCAACAGGACACTGGACACCGTATGCCCAGTTTTTCATCCGACCACAAAGTCAACCACAAGGCGGACGAGATGTTCCGCCTTGTTGCCGACGTAGAGCGGTATCCCGAATTCGTGCCGTTGTGCCAGGATCTTCACGTGCGCGGCCGCAAGGAGCTGGATGGTGGCCGGACGGTACTGGTGGCCGACATGACGGTTGCCTACAAGCTGTTCAAGGAAACCTTCACCAGCCGCGTTGAACTGCGCCCGCAGGACAGGACGATTTTGGTTGAGTACCTGGACGGCCCGTTCAAGCACCTCGAAAACAAGTGGACTTTCGAGGATGCAGGCGAGGGCAGCTGCAACGTCGGTTTCTATATTTCCTACGAATTCCGCAGTCGGACGCTCGGCTCTCTCATGGGCGTGATGTTCGAAAAGGCCTTCCGAAAGTTTTCAAGCGCCTTCGAAGCTCGCGCGGACCAGGTTTACGGGACCTGATTAAGCAGCCTTTTGGGCCTACTTGAACTGCTTGAAGGCGTCGCGAATGATGCGGATACGGCTCGATTGCATGTCGAGGGGCTCTGCCTGGCGACGGATCTGCTCGATTTCCTTCTTCTTCAACCCGAGACTTTCGAGCGTTGCGAAGGATGTATAATCGGTACAGACGGGCGTGCGGCTGGAGCCGACATTCTCTTCGACCACGAGATTTCTTCCGGCAGCAGCTTCTTCTTCCGTCCAGATAACGGTGTTCGAGGAAACCCAGAAAGTGCGGTCGCAATATTGGGCCTGGTAGTAGCCCTCTTTCGGTTTTGTCAGAATTTCATGAAATCCGGTGAACGTACCGTTGGAATACTGGGACCTGATATAAAAGTCGCTCTGAGCGTGAGCTACGCCGGCAAAGGTAGTGCCAGCGGCCGTCAAAGCAGCGAAGAACGCGAGGGCGCGTTTCATGTCAGGGTCCTTTTTTCTGCGCGTTTATGTCACCTGTTCCTGTTGAAAGTCTAAGCTGACCGGCTTACCCGAGCCTTACCAGCCCGGTGCCGGCTTTTTTTAGTTGCCGTGATATGACTTGGCAGCGTTGTCGCCGTCCGTTGTTTTGAACGCTTCGCGAATGACTGCGAAACGGTTTACCCGCTTTACTGACGACCCGTCATTTTGAACGACAAGCCTCGGATCATCCTGTACGCCGAGGTCTTCAAGCGTCACCTGTTCTTCAGGATGATCGCAAATCGGCCGCCAGCCCTTGCCCCGATTGAACTCCACCCGAACCTTGTAATCCTGCTGCACTTCGAGCTGCGTCCAGGCGACTGTCGCATAGCGTACAAAGTAGGATCTGCCACAATACTGAACTTCCACCAGCCCGTCCGCCATTCGGTCATAGATGCGGTGGGAGCCGCGGAACAGCTGATTACCGTCGCGCGAAATAATGTAGGTGTCACCCGGTTTCGGCGTGTTGTTGCCGGCCTGCGCATTGGCGCACGCAAGGGCGAGGGCACTTCCTGCAAGAAGCGCACGTTGGATTAACATATCCCGTTCCCTTTACCGCGAAATCATTTCGCGAGTTGGTTCCTGCTTACGGTGACCATACGGCAAGTGTTTGTAAAAGTGATTTCGTAAGGGAAATGAGTTTGATTAAAACTTTAAAAGCACTGATTTTGTTGACGAAATATCGAATAACTGTCCAGAAGCGGCCGGCTTTTAGCGTGTGTGATACGTGCTGTGGCCTTCTTCGGCGCTATTGCTCTGGAACATTGCGCCGATCGCGGAAAGCCTGCTTTGTGGGGCCGAAGTCTCATCTGGAGCGGCCAGAAGATCGTGCGCACTCATTGTGACGCCGATGTCCTCAAGACTGACCTGTCGCTCGGGATTGCCGCAGATCGGACGCCAGCCACGGCCAAAATTGAATTCCACCTGAACTTTGTTGCCGCGTTCGGTTTCCACTTGCGTCCAGGCGACCGAATGGCTGCGTACAAAATAGCTACGCTGGCAATAAGAGACCTTTTTCAATCCGCGGGCGTTTTCCGTGAACAGCTTGTGACTGCCCACAAAGTGTCCGCTGCGATCGCGTGAAATCAGGTAAAAGTCGCCAGGCTGAGGTATGGCACCTGCAAAAGCGGTGGAGCCTGCGCACAAAAATGCAGCCAGAATGGTCGCTGGTTTAATCATAAAGGTTCTGATCTTGAGTTACGTTGAGGTCAAGTTGTCTGGAATATACATATGACCAAGCGGAAGCCCAGCGCGAACTCCCATGAGCGTTAATGAGCATTTACTCAGGAAATTGCATTTAAAATCGATGTGAGGGCAGTTCTGACGGTGGCAAGCCGGATTGATTGCCGGCCGTTGTCTGCAAACCAGCAATGGAGATGATCCGTCGGGCGATCCTTTGCCGCAACGGCAATATGGACAGTGCCAACCGGCTTTTGAGCACTTCCGCCACCTGGTCCAGCGATACCCGTTACAGAGACTGCTACATCCGCATTGGATCGGGCGAGTGCTCCTTCTGCCATGGCAATCGCGACTTCCTTGCTGACGGCCCCATGCTTTTCGATAAGGTCTTTCGGAACGCCCAGCATTTCGTTCTTTGCTTCATTGGAGTAGGTCACAAACCCCCGGTCCACGGCGGCCGAAGATCCTGCGATTTCCGTAAGTGCTCCGCAAATCAGGCCTCCGGTGCAGGATTCTGCCGTCGCAACCATTTTCTTGGCGGCAATGAGCCCGTCCAGCACAGCAATTGACAGAGGTGCAAGCTCTTCCAGGTTGTTCGGAGATGTCTCGGTCATGGATTTCTAGTCCTCGTCCTGAAAAGGAAGACGCACAGTCACACTGGCCAGGGCCGCGATACCTTCCTTGCGGCCTGTGAAACCGAGGCGCTCGGATGTCGTGGCCTTGACCGAAATCCTCGAAACAGGCACGGCGCAAATCTTGGCAATCGAAGAGCGAATTGCCTCGCGGTGGGGCCCGATCTTCGGTTCTTCGCACACGATGGTGACGTCGACATGCGCCAGTCTTCCGCCGCGTTCAGACAGGCGGCGCATAGCGTCCAGTTGAAACTGGTCAGAAGAGGCCCCTTTCCACTGTGGGTCGCTTGGAGGGAAATGCTGGCCGATATCGCCATCACCAATGGCGCCAAGCGTAGCGTCCGTAATAGCGTGCAGCACCACATCCGCGTCTGAGTGACCTTTGAGCTTGCTGGTGTGGGGAATGGCTACTCCACCCAAAATGACGGCATCGCCATCTTCAAAGGCGTGAACGTCGTATCCGATCCCGGTTCTGACATCGGCAAGTTCTGAAAGCGGCAATGGGGAGGCGGGGGTAGTCGACATCAGTTGTAACTCGGCCTGTTGTTCTGCCCGACGGAGGTCGGCGGCAGTTGTGATCTTGAATGCAGCGGGGTCGCCCTCGGTCAGGACAATGGTCATCCCGTCCCATTCCGCAAGGCCGGTGTCGTCAGTAAAATCGAGTTTTCCCGCAGCTACCGCCTTTTCGTGCGCCATGAGTATGCGCTGCAAGGGAAAGGCCTGTGGCGTCTGCGCTGCCCAGAGCCCGGCTCTGTCAACGGTTTCCAGCGAACGACCCGATTGATCTGCTCTTTTTAACGTGTCGGCCACGGGCAGCGCGGCGAGAACGCCTTCGTTCCCTCCCTGCAGTTGCTCAAGCAATCTGTCTATCACGGCAGATGGGAGGAACGGCCGTGCAGCGTCGTGGATCAAAACGTAATCAAATCCTTCAAGGGCGAGAGCCTTCAATCCTGCCAGGACCGATTGCTGTCTGGTCGCACCACCGTAGACTGCCGGTCCGATCTTGGACGCTGTTTCAGTGGAGGCCGCTTTTGCTGCTTCAGAGTAATGGTTCACGTCGTCAGGGTGAATGACGGTTACGAGACGGTTGATCCGGGGGTGATTCCCAAGAGCATCCAGTGTATGGCTCAGCACAGGACGGTCAGCCAACGGCCTGTATTGCTTGGGTAACGCATTGTCGGAGCCCGCAAGACGGGTGCCACGCCCTGCGGCAACGACAAGGGCGGCAGCGGTTTTTGTCATTAACGGGCTCCTCGTGCTCTGCATCAAACCGTCAGCTTTGAACCGTCTTTACCTAGGAACCTGTTCGGACCGCAAATTTTGACTTGTTGCATTGCGAAACTTGTCTACAATATAGGCAATTATGAATCTGCACAGTCAATAAGCAGAAAAGAGACGCTGTGTCGCCGTCTATGAAAACACTCACGATTGGCCGGTATCAACTCGCAAACCCGGCCGTGCTCGCGCCGATGTCCGGCGTGACCGATCTTCCTTTCCGCCGGCTGGCTGCCAGATACGGCGCCGGCATGGTCGTCAGCGAAATGGTTGCGAGCGAATCCTTCGTCAAAGGCGACGCCGAAACGCAAATGCGTGCGGAGGCTCAGAACAAGGGACTTCATGTCGTTCAGCTTGCAGGGCGTGAAGCCCGCTGGATGGGAGAGGCCGCCAAGGTTATCGCTGGTCTTGGTGCCGATGTAATCGATATCAACATGGGCTGCCCTGCTAAAAAAGTTACTTCCGGATACTCCGGTTCCGCACTGATGCGGGATCTCGACCATGCCCTGACGCTGGTTGATGCGACGGTGGCAGCGGTCGATGTGCCCGTCACTTTGAAGATGCGCCTTGGCTGGGATGACAAGAACCTGAATGCACCGGAGCTGGCCCGACGTGCGGAAGCAGCCGGGGTGCAACTCATCACCGTTCACGGGCGCACCCGATGCCAGTTCTACAAGGGCAAGGCCGACTGGCGTGCGATAGCAGCTGTCAAGGACGCTATTTCGGTTCCCCTGATTGCCAATGGGGATTGCAAGAGTGCTGAAGATGCCTTGCGTATGCTTGAACTTTCCGGCGCTGACGGCGTGATGATCGGCAGGGGCGCATATGGCCGTCCCTGGTTGCCGGGCCACATCGGGCATTTTCTGGCAAGTGGCGAACAGCTCAACGCACCAACGGGAACAGAGCTGGCGGAGTTAGTGGCGGAGCACTACGAGGCCATCCTCAGCCACTACGGTGAGCGGCAGGGTGTTCGCATCGCGCGCAAGCATCTCGGTTGGTATCTGGACGAGACAACGTCTGCTGGTGCGGCCGACATCCCTGGATCTGTCCGCAAGACCCTTATGACTTCCAATCAGCCGTCGGAGGTTATCCGCCTCGCAATCGACTGGCTTTCTTCCTCGAACAAACGGACAGCAGCTTGAAGGACATCATGTCTCAGACAGGCCGTACGGCCGCGCTTGCCAGTGACGGGCCGACTATACTGGATGCCTTGCCACACCCGGTGCTTCTGGTTGCGCCGGACGGCGTGATCGAGTCTGCCAACATGGCCGCGGAAATTTTCATGCGGTCCAGTGTATCGGTGCTCCGTCGCCATCCAATCAGCGACTTTGTTCCTTTCGGGAGCCCCTTGCTGACCCTGATCGAGCAGGTGCGCGAACGCAGCGCGCCGGTCAACGAATACAAGGTCGACATCGGTTCTCCGCGTATCGGGGCGCCGAAGGTGGTCGATATCAACGCTGCACCTGTATCGGAGCGGCCGGGGGCTGTGGTGCTGATGTTCCAGGAACGCACCATGGCGGAAAAGATCGACCGGCAGCTGACGTCCCGTGGGGCCGCCCGCACCGTGACGGGACTTGCCGCCATGTTGGCGCACGAGATCAAGAACCCACTGTCAGGAATTCGTGGTGCGGCCCAGCTTATAGAGCAGTCGGTGCCAGCCGAAGACCGGGCGCTGACACGTCTGATCATGGATGAGACCGACAGGATCGTGAAACTGGTCGACCGGATGGAAGTATTTTCGGACGAACGGCCGATCGAAAGAGAGCCGGTCAATATTCACGTGGTTCTGGACCACGTGAAGCGCTTGTCGGATTCCGGCTTTGCCCGCGGCAAACGGATTGTGGAGATTTATGATCCGTCTTTGCCTCCGGTTTATGCCAACAAGGATCAGCTGATTCAGGTTTTCCTGAACCTGATCAAGAATGCCAGCGAAGCGATTGGCGATGATCCCGATGGTGAAATTCGCGTTTCGACGGCGTTTCGGCCCGGTGTGCGGCTGTCTGTTCCCGGTACCGACGAAAAGGTTAGCCTGCCGCTGGAGTTCTGTGTTCAGGACAATGGACCGGGCGTTCCGGAAGACCTTCTTCCGCATCTGTTTGAGCCGTTTATCACGACAAAGACCAATGGCTCAGGCCTTGGTCTGGCACTCGTTGCCAAAATCATTGGTGACCACGGCGGTGTCATCGAATGTGACAGCCAACGCCAGAAGACAGTTTTCCGCATTCTGATGCCCGCGTTCACGGGTGACAGCACAGCTTCGTCCGACCGGACCAGCAGAGGAACCGAGTAACCATGCCGACGGGCACGATTTTAGTTGCAGACGACGACGCAGCCATCCGCACAGTTCTCAACCAGGCCCTGTCCAGGGCAGGTTATACGGTGCGGCTGACTTCCAACGCCTCAACGCTCTGGAGATGGGTCTCATCCGGCGATGGCGATCTTGTGATCACCGACGTGGTCATGCCGGACGAAAATATCTTCGACGTGCTGCCACGCATGAAAAAGATGCGGCCGGAATTGCCGGTTCTGGTCATGAGCGCGCAGAACACCTTCATGACGGCCATCAAGGCTTCGGAGAAGGGGGCGTATGAATATCTGCCCAAGCCGTTCGACCTGAAGGAGCTGACCAGTATTGTTCAGCGCGCACTGGAAGAGCCGAAGAAGCGGCCGGCTGTCGATCTTGATGATGCGGGCGAGGGGATGCCTCTTGTGGGGCGGTCTCCCGCCATGCAGGAGATCTACCGGGTTCTTGCACGGTTGATGCAGACCGACCTGACGGTGATGATCAACGGCGAATCCGGTACCGGCAAGGAACTTGTCGCAAGGGCGCTTCATGATTACGGCAAGCGGCGCAACGGACCGTTTGTTGCCATCAACATGGCGGCCATTCCACGAGACCTCATCGAAGCCGAGTTGTTCGGTCACGAGAAGGGGGCCTTTACCGGAGCACAGAACCGCAGCTCCGGTCGGTTTGAACAGGCAGATGGCGGTACATTGTTTCTGGACGAAATCGGCGACATGCCGATGGAAGCTCAAACCAGGTTGCTGCGCGTCTTGCAGCAGGGCGAATACACGACCGTCGGTGGTCGCACTCCGATCAAGACGGACGTCAGGATCATTGCAGCCACCAACAAGGACCTGCGGCACCTGATTAATCAGGGCCTATTCCGCGAAGACCTTTATTTCCGGCTGAATGTGGTTCCGATCCGCCTGCCGCCGCTGCGCGAGCGCGTCGAGGACATTCCGGATCTGGTGAGGCACTTCTTTACGCTCGTTGAAAAAGAGGGGCTGCCGGCAAAGCAGATCGACCAGGGAGCGCTCAATCTTCTGCGCCGGTATCGCTGGCCTGGAAACGTGCGCGAACTGGAGAACCTCGTTCGTCGTTTGGCTGCGTTGTATCCGCAGGACGTGATCAGCGAAAATCTGCTGGAGCAGGAGTTGAGTCAGCCTTCGGTCTCGCCGATGGAAGAGGAATCCCAGGAGACCGTCAATCTCGGTGGATCGGTCGAGCGTTATCTATCCGGCTATTTCGACACGTTCGGCGATGCCTTGCCGCCTCCCGGTCTCTATCACCGCATCCTGAGGGAAGTGGAGTACCCTCTGATCAGCGCAGCATTGGCGGCGACGCGTGGTAACCAGATCAAGGCGGCAGAGCTTCTCGGGGTCAACCGGAACACACTGCGCAAGAAGATCCGGGATCTCGACATCCAGGTGATGCGATCTACCCGATAGTCTTTTCAGGACAGGGCGGCAAATTGATGCGGTCAGGCCGAAAGGTCTGGCCGCTTTTTTGTTCCAGGCGCAGGTTGTCGCGAAGAGTGGTCTTGTGATTCACGGGGTGGGAAACCACGAGGAGATATTTCCGTCCTCAATATCAGCCTGGTTTCATTGGGTCATCTGAAGGAAAATTCCAATTACAGACGAGGCATTCATTTTGTGAATGCTGCAAAAAAAGAATAACGAATTCAGCAGTGTGCGATAAAGTGATCACCTGTCCACCGCAAATTTTCTGCGCCTCTTCTGGTCTGTCGCAATTTCGCAACATTGTGTGATAAGTTTGCCGCAAATACAGCAAGACAGTCCGCATTTGGCGAGCTGAAATCAAAAGAGACCGAATGATACTGGAAGCAGTACAAGAACCCGTCGCTCAATCCAGCGCCGCAGGCAAATTCTGGCGGCGTGTGGGTCTTGCGATCATCTTGCTTGCCCTCGTTTCCATCGGTGTCACCTTCGTTATCCTGATGGGGTTGACGTCTATCGATCCCACGCGGGAAGTCATCATGGTCGCCATGACCATAAATGGTGCGCTCGCGGCAATTCTCGTGGGTGTCATCGCCTTCGAGATCTTGAAGTTGTGGCAAGCGCGGCGGCGCGGACGGGCTGCTGCTCGCCTTCACGTGCGGGTCGTGGCCCTGTTCAGCGTGGTTGCTGCTGTACCGGCCGTTCTCATGGCTATTCTGGCGGCGATTACATTGGACCGCGGCCTTGATCGCTGGTTCGAGGACCGGACGCGTCAGATTATCGACAACGCCCTGACCGTTGCTCAGGCCTATCTTCAGGAACACGCCAGGGTTCTGCGCGGTGACCTGATCGCCATGACCAACGATATCGACCGGGCGAAGGCGGTTTATGAATTCGAGCCGACCCGTTTCGATCAGTTCTTTGCAACGCAGGTTTCCCTCCGCGGTATCCTCGCGGCCTTCATCCTGAACGAGAACGGCGAGGTGGTCACCCGCGTCGTCATAGATCCCAACGCGGAAGTGCCGCTGCCGCCTGCCGACAGTTTCTTCAAGGCAAAATCCGGGGATCCGATCCTGATCGCACCGGGAAGTTCCAACCTGGTCGGCGGTGTCATGAAATTGTCCGCCTATGACAATTTCTATCTCTATGCCGTTCGCGCCATAGATCCGCGCGTTGTCGAATATCTGCGTCTTGCCGAGACGGGTGCTTCGCAATACCAGCAGATGGAGAATAGCCGCTTTGGCGTCCAGGTGGCCTTTGCTCTGGTCTATCTTGGCGTCGCGCTGGTGTTGCTCTTGTCGGCGATCTGGATAGGTTTCGGGTTTGCCAATCGACTTGTTTCGCCGATCCGAACGTTGATTTCGGCAGCGGACGAGGTGTCCAAAGGCAATCTCGTCGTCAAGGTGCCGACCGAGAAATCCGGTGGTGACCTCGCCAACCTGGGCGAAACCTTCAACAAGATGACCGGTCAGCTACTCGGGCAGCGTGATGCGCTTCTGGCGGCGAACGAGCAGATCGACCGCCGCCGCCGTTTCAACGAAGCGGTTCTTTCCGGAGTGTCCACCGGCGTCATTGGCGTTGACGATGAAGCCTCGATCATGCTGATCAACCGCTCCGCCCTGGAATTGCTGCAGCTGGATGAAGTGCAGATCCTCAACAAGTCTCTGATCGAGGTGGTGCCGGAGCTGAACGACTGCATTTCCGATGTCTTGAAGAATGACAGTGACAGGGTTCCGGAATCGCAGATCGAGATCACGCGGGGCGGACGCCTGCGTACGATCAACGTGCGTATAACGAGGGAGCAGTCTACCCGGCGCGAACATGGTTTTGTGGTGACGCTGGATGACATTACAGATCTGGTTTCGGCACAGCGCAATTCGGCCTGGGCGGATGTTGCCCGGCGCATCGCGCATGAGATCAAGAATCCGCTGACACCGATCCAGCTCTCGGCAGAACGCATCCGTCGCCGTTACGGCAAACGCATCGAGGAGGACCGGGAAGTCTTCGATCAATGCATCGACACCATTGTTCGGCAGGTGGGCGATATCGGCCAGATGGTGGACGAGTTCTCGTCCTTCGCCCGCATGCGCAAGCCAACGAAGACATCTGGAGATCTGCGCGAGGCTGTGCGCGATGCGGCGTTCATGCAGTCGGTGGCAAATCCGGAAATCAGTGTTACCGCGGATGTTCCGTCCAGTCCGGTAACGGCTGTCTTTGACGCGCGTCTGGTTGGCCAGGCTCTGACCAATGTGGTCAAGAATGCAGCGGAGGCGGTGAGTGCGCGTATCGGAGACGATTTGCCCAAAGGCAAGGTGACCGTGCATTTGCGCGGTGAACTGGAAGACGGCAGCGGCCGGATCGTTATTGACGTCATCGACAATGGCATCGGGCTGCCGGAAGAAAATCGCAGCCGGCTTTTGGAACCCTATATGACAACCCGGGAGAAGGGGACGGGCCTTGGCCTTGCCATCGTCCGCAAGATCCTGGAAGACCACGGCGGTGGCATCGAATTGCTCGACGCCCCCAAAACCAAACCAGAGGACACGGGCACGCTCGTTCGACTGACATTGGCAGCACATGCCGAGATCGAGCCGGAGACCGACCTGCAAAACCAGACTGTGACTGCCCATGGCGCATGATATTCTTGTCGTAGACGACGAAACCGATATTCGCGAAATGATTGCCGGCATCCTGGATGATGACGGTTATGGAACGCGGACCGCGCACGATTCAGACAGCGCCCTGGCTGCAGTGAAGGAGCGCAAGCCTTCGCTGGTCATTTTGGATATCTGGTTGATGGGAAGCCGCCTCGACGGCCTTGCCCTGCTCGATATCTTCCGTGAAACGGATCCTGAAATGCCGGTCGTGATCATCTCAGGTCACGGCAACATTGAAACAGCGGTCTCTGCCATCAAGCGCGGGGCCTACGATTACATCGAAAAGCCGTTCAAGGCAGACCGGCTGGTTCATATCGTCGAGCGCGCCCTGGAAGCTTCCAGCCTGAAACGTGAAATCCGCGATCTGAAGCAGCGCAGTGGCGAAACCAGCGAAATCATTGGCAACTCCTCGGCAGCTCACAACCTTCGGCAAACCATCCAGAAGATTGCGGGAACGAACAGTCGTATCCTGATCGTCGGTCCTTCCGGTGCGGGGAAGGAGCGTGCTGCCCGGATGATCCACGACATGTCGCCGCGTGCCAAAAGCCCGTTCGTTGTGCTGAACGCTGCAACCATCACGCCGTCTCGGATGGAAGAAGAGCTCTTCGGCATCGAGGATGAAAACGGCAATCTGCGCAAGATTGGTGCGCTGGAAGAAGCGCATGGCGGTACGCTTTACCTCGACGAAGTCGCCGACATGCCCGCCGAGACCCAGGGGAAAATCCTGCGGGTTCTCGTGGAGCAGAGCTTCGCCCGTGTTGGCGGCACCCAGAAGGTTCAGGTCGACATTCGCATCCTGTCCTCGACATCTAAAAATCTCGAAGAACACATTGCGTCGGGACTGTTCAGGCAGGATCTCTACCACCGTCTGAGCGTGGTTCCCCTGCGTGTGCCCGGTCTTGCAGAACGGCGTGAGGATATTCCGGTATTGGTGCATCACTTCATGCACCAGATTTCCGGTGCTTCAGGCATTCCGCAAAGGCCTATCGGTGATGACGCCATGGCGGTTCTGCAAACGCATGACTGGCCGGGCAACGTGCGTCAGCTACGTAACAACGTCGAACGCCTGATGATTCTGAGCCGTGGCGATCCGGACAGCACCATCACCGCGGATTTGCTGCCAGCGGAAATCGGCGAAACTCTGCCGAGCCTGCCCACGTCCGGTACGGGAGAACACCTGATGTCCGTGCCTCTGCGCGAGGCCCGAGAGATCTTCGAGCGTGAATATCTTCAGGCTCAAATCAAGAGATTTGACGGGAACATCTCGCGGACTGCCGAATTTGTCGGTATGGAACGGTCTGCGCTTCACCGGAAGCTGAAAACCCTGGGCATGACCTGAGGCACTTCGGGAAGCGATAGGTAACGGCAAGGCGGGAAAGGGATCTTTCCATGAAAATCGTGATTTGCGGCGCGGGGCAGGTGGGCTATGGCATTGCCGAGCGTCTGGCTGCGGAACAGAACGACGTGTCCGTGATCGATTCTTCTCCGCAACTGATCAACGCCATTGGCGATCAGCTGGACGTGCGTGGCTTTGTCGGGCACGGCGCGCATCCGGACGTTCTTGCTCAGGCCGGCGCCGAAGAGGCCGACATGATTGTTGCCGTCACACTTTATGACGAGGTCAACATGGTGGCCTGTCAGGTGGCGCATTCGCTCTTTAACGTTCCCACAAAGGTCGCCCGAATCCGGGCGCAATCCTATTTGCAGGGGCGCTGGCGCAATCTGTTTTCGCGCGATCACATGCCGATCGACGTGATCATCTCGCCAGAAATCGAAGTTGGCGAGATGGTACTGCGCCGTCTGGCGCTTCCAGGCGCTGTCGAGACTGTCCGGTTTGCCGACGACCAGGTTGTTGTCGTCGGGATCATGTGTGAGGAGGACTGCCCGGTGGTGGACACTCCCTTGCGCCAACTTACCGAACTCTTCCCGGACCTTGGGGCCGTTGTCGTCGGCCTTTATCGAAACAACAGGCTGTTTGTTCCCAAGAGCAGCGATTCCATTTTGACGGGTGATCTTGCCTATGTGGTTGCCCGCCGCGACCAGGTTCGCAGAACGCTGAGCATTTTCGGACACGAGGAACCGGAAGCGGCCCGTGTCGTGATTTGCGGTGGTGGCAACATCGGGCTCTATGTCGCCAAGGCACTTGAACAGCGTCAGTCCGGAACAAAGATCAAGCTTATCGAAGCCTCCCGTGAGCGGGCGATGGCTGTTGCCGATGAGCTGAAGCGATCGGTTATCCTGCATGGCAGCGCGCTGGATCAGACGATCCTGAATGAAGCCGATGCCGGCGATGCTGATACCATGGTGGCTCTCACCAACGAGGATGAAGTCAACATTCTGTCTTCCGTCATGGCGAAGAAGCTTGGCTGCAAGCGCTCCTTGTCGCTGTTGAACAATCCGAGTTACCCGGCTTTTGCCAACGCGCTGGGGATTGATGCGTTTATCAACCCGCGCGCCGTAACAATCTCTCGTATTCTCCAACACGTCCGACGTGGTCGTATCCGCGGCGTTCATTCGCTTCAGAACGGGGCTGCGGAAATTGTCGAGGCGGAAGCACTTGATACGTCGCCGCTGGTCGGCAAGCCGCTTAGGGTTATCGATCTGCCGTCCGGTATCCGCATTGGTGCGGTTTTCCGCGGCGGTGAGGTGCTTACGCCTAATGGTGACCTGCAGATTCAGGCGCAAGACCGTATCGTGATCTTCGCGGTTGCGAACCGCGTGCGCCAGGTAGAACAGATGTTCCGCGTCAGCCTTGACTTCTTTTAAGGCTGAGTGGCTTCTTTCTGGCCTTGCTTTTGTCTGACCGAAAGGTCAAAACTTTCAAAAATACCAATCGGTTCGTTTCGAACCGTCCTGTTCTGGAGGAACCATGAGCCGGATTGCCTATGTCAACGGCCAGTATGTGCGTCATGCCGATGCTGCGGTGCATGTTGAAGACCGCGGTTATCAGTTTGCCGATGGCGTTTATGAAGTCTGTGAAGTCTGGCAGGGCAAGATCGTCGACGTTCCGCGCCATCTGGACCGCCTTGGCCGGTCCTTGAGTGAGCTGCGCATAGACTGGCCAATGGCCCGCAACGCCGTGGAATTCGTACTGCATCAGGTAGTCCGTCGGAATCTTGTTCGCAACGGACTGGTTTATATTCAGGTGACGCGCGGTGTTTCCAAGCGCGATCACTTCTTCCCGCCGGCGCATGTTGCGCCGTCGATCGTTGTGACCGCCCGTTCGTCCAGCCCGACTGCCGCCAAGGCACAGGCCGAACAGGGTATCTCGGTGTTCAGTTATCCGGAAAACCGTTGGCCGCGCGTTGATATCAAGACCGTTGCGCTTTTGCCGAACGTGCTGGCGAAACAGAACGCCAAGGAACAGGGCGGCAAGGAAGCCTGGTATGTGGATGCCGACGGCAATGTCACCGAAGGCGGATCGACAAACGCCTGGATCGTTACCAAAGAAGGCGTTTTGGTCACCCGGCCGGCCGAGAGCGGGATCCTGCGCGGTATCACACGCGCCGTGGTTCTTGATCTCGTCCAAAAGGAAGGGCTGACGTTTGAGGAAAGACCGTTTAGCCTTGAAGAAGCTTTTGATGCGAAGGAAGCTTTCGTCACGGCAGCGACGACTGTCGTGATGCCTGTGACACGTTTGGACGGCAGGATTATCGGAAACGGTCATCCTGGATCGGTGGCAACCCGATTGCGCGAATTGTTCCATACTGCTACTGATTTGCAGGCGGTATGATTCGATTGGCCTCATTGGGTCGAAAGTACGAAACTATTTTAGACCGAGGCAGACGGTCTTGACTGGTGGGCTATACGAAAAGCGGGCGGTGCGTCAAACATTAGTCATTGATACTGAACGGCTTTTGACGGTAGGCTGCTGAAACGCCGGATGCTCGGCCGCATCCGGGGCAAATAGGATAAAAAGACTGATGGCTGAGCGCGCACAAAATCTCCAAGACACTTTTCTTAATCACGTTCGCAAGCAAAAAACTCCTCTGACGATTTTTCTGATCAACGGTGTGAAATTGCAGGGTGTCGTGACATGGTTCGACAACTTCTGCGTTCTGCTGCGTCGTGATGGGCATTCCCAGCTGGTTTACAAACACGCGATTTCCACAATTATGCCAAACGGACCTGTTCAACTGTTCGATCAGGCTGAGGAAAACGCTGAAAAGGCAAGCTGATTGAAACCGAAGTCTCGCGCAGACGATTTTTCTAAATCCAACGGTTCCGAGGAACCTGGCCAGAAATCTCTAAGGTTGAAAGATACTGGGGTGGACCGTCTGCCCCAGCCCTTCCGTGCAATGATTCTGGAGCCGGTTCTGCAGTTGCGTGGCGAATCCGCGCAGACAGAACTTCGCGGCAATCGCAGCCCGGAAGCGCGGTTGGAAGAAGCCCTCGGCCTGAGCGCTGCCATCAATCTCAATATCGCGCATTCCGGCGTTGTCCGGGTCAACAATCCCAAGCCTGCAACCCTGTTTGGCGATGGCAAGGTTGCCGAGCTTGCCGGGATCGTTGCAAGCGAGGATCTGGATCTTGTTGTCATAGATCATCCGCTCACCCCGGTTCAGCAGCGAAATCTTGAACGCCGGCTGAAGACCAAGGTCATCGACCGCACCGGTCTTATCCTGGAGATCTTTGGTGACAGGGCCCGCACCAAGGAAGGTCGGCTTCAGGTCGATCTGGCGCATCTGACCTGGCAGAAGAGCCGTCTCGTCCGCTCCTGGACCCACCTTGAGCGCCAGCGCGGCGGCGCAGGTTTCATGGGCGGTCCAGGTGAAACCCAGATCGAGGCCGACCGGCGCCAGATTCAGGACCGGATCATTGCGTTGCAGAAACAGCTGGAACAGGTTCGCCGGACGCGTGACCTGCACCGCAAGAAGCGCAAGAAAATCCCGCAACCGGTTGTCGCGCTAGTCGGTTATACCAATGCTGGTAAATCGACGCTTTTCAATCGGATGACCGAATCTGACGTTTTTGCCAAGGATCTTCTGTTCGCCACGCTCGATCCGACCTTGCGCAAGGTAGCCTTGCCGCATGGCAAGGAAGTCATCCTGTCGGATACGGTGGGATTCATCTCCGATCTTCCGACCCATCTGGTCGCCGCATTCCGGGCGACGCTGGAAGAGGTGCTTGAAGCGGATCTCATTCTGCATGTGCGGGACATTTCGCATCCGGACACCGAAGCGCAGGCAGAAGACGTCAAGAAGACGCTGACGGATCTCGGGGTTGACGCGTTGACGGGCGCGCCAATCATTGAAGTCTGGAACAAGATCGACTGCCTTGATCCGGCTTACCGCGAAAAGTTGCTGGAAGATGCCGGTGAAGAGGGGCCGATTGCCCTTTCCGCGCTGACCGGCGAAGGGATCGAGCAGCTTTATGCCCGTGTCGATGCTTTCATGGCGCAGCACGACGACATCCTGACTGTGAAGATCCCCGTTGCCGATGGCGCTCTGCTGGCGAAACTTTATCAGATGGCAGAGGTGCTGGAACGCAGCGATGCCGAAGATTTCGTAACAGCGGAAGTGCGCGTTTCCGACAAGCAACGTGGCCCGTTTCGCGAGCTTTATGCCGCTTATCTTTAGCTAGCCTGATAGAAAGCCGGAACGAGCCGGGCAGGGGGAACTATTTGTTCTTCGCGGCCTGCCAGGCTGCTTCCATCTCATCCAGCGTCATCGCTTCAAGTGTCGTGTCCGTTTTCACTGCGTGAGCTTCAATGGCTGCAAAACGCTTGCGGAATTTCCGGTTTGTACGCCTGAGAGATTCTTCGGGATCGATGTCCAGATGCCGGGCGAGGTTTGCAAGCGCGAACAACGTGTCGCCGAGTTCGTCGGAGATCCGGTCTTTGTCCGGAGCGGATTTGGCAAGTTCTTCGTCGAGTTCGTGAGTTTCTTCTCTGATCTTGTCCAGAACCAGTCTGGCATCGTTCCAGTCAAAACCAACCCTTGAAGCCCGTCGCTGCAGCTTGTCGGCTTCCTGAAGGGCCGGGAAGGCGGTCGGGACGTCGTCGAGAAAGCCCTTTTGCGCTTCTTCCATACCGAGGGCTTCCTTGGCGGATCGCTTTTCTGCCCGTTCTTCAGCCTTGATCCGTTCCCAGATACCTTTGACCAGTTCCGGTTTTTCTCCGTTTTCGTCACCGAAAACATGGGGGTGCCTGCGGATCAGTTTTTTTGTGATGGCCTCGACCACATCGCCAAAGTCGAAGTGGTCGTCTTCTTCAGCCATGCGTGCATGGTAGACGACCTGAAGCAACAGATCGCCGAGCTCTTCGCGCAGTTCCACCAGATCGTTCTTGGCAATGGCGTCCGCGACTTCGTAGGCCTCTTCCAGCGTATAGGGCGCGATGGTTGCGAACGTCTGTTCCAGATCCCAGGGACAACCGGTCACGGGCGTTCTGAGCGCTGCCATGATTTCGATAAGGCGGGAAATGTCTCGGCTGGGAGTCATGGAGTGGAAACATCCTGTCTGCTTGTCATCCGGATGATGCTTTTGGCATATCCGGGATGACAAGTGGAGAGGCAAATCACCCCCTGACGGACGGATGCCAGAAGGTGACGGCGCGTTCCAGGAGCGCGACGAGGCCGTAGAACAGCGATCCGGCGAGGGCGGCAACGGCGATTTCTGCCCAGACCATGTCAACGTTCATGCGGCCGACTTCCGTGGAGATACGGAAACCCATGCCGACGATTGGTGTGCCGAAGAATTCAGCGACAATCGCGCCGATCAGGGCGAGCGTCGAATTGATCTTCAGCGCATTGAAGATGAAGGGCATGGCCATCGGCAGACGCAGCTTGAAAAGCGTCTGCCAGTAGTTGGAGGCGTAGGTGCGCATCAGGTCGCGTTGCATGGCATCAGACGCGGCAAGGCCGGATACCGTGTTCACCAGCATCGGGAAGAAGGTCATGATGATCACGACCGCTGCCTTGGATGGCCAGTCGAAACCGAACCACATCACCATGATGGGGGCGACACCGATGATCGGCAGTGCAGACACCAGATTGCCGATCGGCAGCAGGCCGCGGCGAAGGAACGGCACCCGGTCCACCAGAATGGCAGTGATGAACGCCGAACCACAGCCGATGGCGTAACCGGCCAGAACGGCTTTCAGGAAAGTCTGGCGAAAGTCAGCCCACAATGTTGGTCCGGAATTGGTCAGGCGCACCCATATTTCGGAAGGGGCTGGCAGCAGAACCTTCGGAACGCCCGCGCCGGTGACCACGATTTGCCACAGTACCAGAAGGGTAATGCCAAAGAGTGCCGGAATGGCGAGGTTGATGAGCCGGGCTGCAAGTGGCGACAGGTTGCGCCATGTGGCGAGACGCTCAACGAAGAGCCAAGCCGCTGCCCAGGTTGCTGCTACCAGGGCCCAGAAACCGAGCGTTGCCTGCCCGACGTGGTGCGAGGAGGTTGAGATCAGCAGCCAGGCAGCAATGGCGGTAATGATGCCGAGGACAAGGTCTCCAAAGGGGTTGCGCATGAAGCCTAGTTCGTAGCGCACACCGGCGATTGCCAGGATGACCAGGCAAAGGGCAAGACGCGGAACATCCATGATGCCGTAGTCCGGTCCGAAGATCGGACTGAACAGGCCAACTACCACCATGGCTACGATGAACCAGGCCAACAGCGCCGGCATATCGAGGCGGCTCTTTTTTGCGGTCATGGTGCTCATCCGGCCATCCCCATGCGTTTCAGCGTGCGCTTCTCGATCATGCCTATCAGGGCAACCAGGGACCCTGCCAAAAAGGCGGCCATCAGAAGTGCCGACCAGATTTGGACAGTCTGGCCGTAGTAGGAGCCGGCAAGCAAACGCGCGCCGAGACCGGCCACGGCACCGGTCGGCAGTTCACCGACGATCGCTCCAACGAGAGAGGCAGCCATGCCGATTTTCATCGATGTGAAAAGGTAGGGCACTGCATAGGGTAGGCGCAGTTTCCAGAACGCCTGGAAGCGTGTCGCCGAATAAGTGTGCATCAGGTCCATGTGAATGACTTCAGGTGATCTCAGTCCCTTCACCATGCCGACCGTGACCGGGAAGAAGGACAGGTAGGTGGAGATCATGGCTTTGGGCAGCAAACCTGAGATCCCGACGGCGTTGAGAACGACGATGATCATCGGCGCGATGGCCAGAATGGGAATGGTTTGCGAAGAAATGACCCACGGCATCAACGATTTGTCGAGAACACGCGAATGAACGATGCCAATTGCCAGAAGAATGCCGAGTGTCGTGCCGATCAGAAACCCGAGAAGCGTCGAAGAGAGTGTGATGCCCGTATGATAGACCAGCGATCGCTTGGAGGTGATCTTCTTGTTTACCGTCGTGTCCCAGATTTCCACAATCACCTGGTGCGGCGCAGGCAGGACCGGGCGCTCCTGGTAAAGCGTATCGGTGACCAGTTGAGAGAACCCGACATCACTTTGTCCGGCGCGCTCATACATGTCTTGCTGGAATGGGGTGTTAAGTGCGACTGCAGCGACATACCAGAGCGCTATGATCGCCAAGACTACGACGGTGACCGGCCCGACCGTTCCAGACATCAGACCGGCAAATGGGTTCGTGCTACGGGTCTGCGAAAGAGAGGCGTCAGTCATGTATCCGCGCCTTTCCTGCAATCGCAAAAATACGCTGCCAAACCCTGGTCGCAACACCATCAAGGGCCTGGATTTCCACGGCAGGGTCGACTTCAACAAATGTCGCAGGTCGATGCGATCTAGTCTTCATAGGAGTGTCCTGCCTTCAAGCCATCCCGTACCCGGTGGGCGATTTTCAGGAACTCCGGTGTCTCGCGAATATCGAGACTGCGGTTGCGAGGCAGATCGCTTTCGATCACGTCGTAGATACGGCCAGGGCGCGGACACAGTACGACGATCTTGGTCGACAGGAACACCGCTTCCGGGATCGAGTGGGTTACGAAGACAACGGTCTTGTTGGTCTTGGCCCAAAGCTGCAGCAATTGTTCGTTGAGATGGTCGCGTACGATTTCGTCGAGCGCACCGAAGGGCTCGTCCATCAGGAGCAGATCCGGCTCGACGGCGAGGGCGCGGGCGATCGACGCGCGCTGCTGCATGCCGCCTGAAAGCTGCCAGGGATACTTCTTTTCGAAGCCGGTGAGGTTCACCAGCTCCATGTTTCGGGAAATCCGCTGTTGCTGCTCGGCCTTTGAAAGCCCCATGATCTCAAGAGGCAATGCCACATTCTTGGCAATCGTTCGCCAGGGATAAAGGGCGGCAGCTTGAAAGACATAGCCATAGGCCCGATTGAGGCGCGCTTGTTCCGGAGAGACACCATTGACCGTGATGGACCCCGCGGTCGGCTTTTCAAGATCGGCGATAACCCTGAGCAATGTGGTCTTGCCGCAACCCGACGGACCGATGAAGGAAACGAAGTCTCCCTCTTCGATCTTCAGATCGATGTCTGAAAGCGCGTGAACCGGGCCGTCGTTCGTCTCGAATGTCAGCGAGAGGTTCTCGATATCGATCACCCGGTTCGGGCTGGCGCTTTGTTTGTTTTCCACCATTTCGGTGTCCTTTGCGCTGGCAAGTGCAGTCATCAAGTTCCTCGCGGCACGAGTCGGGTCCGGATTGACGTGTTCTTTTCTTGAAGGCCCCGCCTGTTTGAAAGGCGGGGCCGGATTGGATCAGACGCCGCTGGCGGGAATGCCGGTGCGTTCCACCTTACGCGGTGCCGTCAGTTCCTTCCACGTGCTTAGCGCCTTGTTGACGGCCTGATACGGCTTGCGGGCGACAAATTCGCCATGACCCTGGCTGTGGTTGACGGTCCCGTCTTCCACTGCAACGCGGCCACGGGTGAGTGTGTAGCGCGGCAGCCCTTTGACGGCCTTGCCTTCGAAGACGTTGTAGTCGATGGCGGACTGTTGGCTGGAGGCGGAAATGGTTTTCGATTTTTCTGGATCCCAGACGACAAGATCGGCATCTGCGCCAACCAGAATTGCTCCTTTTTTCGGATAGATATTCAAGATTTTTGCAATATTGGTTGAAGTGACCGCGACGAATTCATTGGGTGTCAGGCGACCTGTATTCACGCCATATGTCCACAACATCGGCATCCGGTCCTCAAGACCACCGGTGCCGTTCGGGATTTTGGTGAAATCGCCGACACCGGTGCGCTTCTGATCTGTGGAGAATGCGCAATGGTCGGTCGCAACCACCTGCAAGGAGCCGGAAGCGAGACCAGCCCAGAGACTGTCCTGGTGTTTCTTGTCGCGGAACGGAGGCGACATAACCCGGCGTGCGGCGTGGTCCCAGTCGGCGTGCTTGTATTCGCTGTCATCCAGCGTCAGATGCTGGATGAGC
Source organism: Roseibium sp. RP-7 (assembly GCF_053005225.1). Taxonomy (NCBI): domain Bacteria; kingdom Pseudomonadati; phylum Pseudomonadota; class Alphaproteobacteria; order Hyphomicrobiales; family Stappiaceae; genus Roseibium; species Roseibium sp. RP-7. Next base: position 2,793,280 of record NZ_JBRKQA010000001.1, on the reverse strand, counting down.
GGTTCGCCATAGGCACGGATGCCGTTCTGGCGAGCCCGGCGAATGGCCTCATGCGCCTGTTCCGAAGACGTGTGAACGATATAGACCGGTACACCAGCCATATCCGCGATCATGATTGCGCGGTTGGTTGCCTCGCCTTCCACTTCCGGCGGGCGGGAATAGGCGTGTGCTTCGGGGCCATTGTTGCCTTCCGCCAGCAGCTTTTGCTGCAAGGTGGCGACGACATCGCCGTTTTCCGCGTGCACGAGCGGCAGGGCGCCAAGCTCGGCGCAGCGTGAGAACGAGGCGAACATCTCGTCGTCATTCACCATCAGGGCGCCCTTGTAGGCCATGAAGTGCTTGAACGTGTTGATGCCCTTCTGCTGGACGATGGTCTGCATGTCATTGAAGACCTCTTCGCCCCACCAGGTGATCGCCATGTGGAAGGAATAGTCGCAATGGGCCATTGATGACTTGTTGTCCCACATCTGCAGGGCTTCCAGCAGCGACTGGCCGGGTGAGGGCAGGGCGAAATCAACGACCATTGTCGTGCCACCGGCCAACGCTGCGCGTGTGCCGCTGTCGAAATTGTCCGAAGAGAATGTTCCCATGAACGGCATTTCGAGGTGGGTGTGCGGATCGATGCCGCCCGGCATGATGTAACAGCCGGTCGCATCCAGGGTTTCGTCACCAGACAGGTTGGGGCCGATTTCGACAATGCGGCCACCTTCGATTTTCACATCGGCTTCGTAGGAAAGATCGGCAGTTACAACCGTACCGCCCTTGATCACTTTGCTGGCCATTTGTGTTCCCCTTCTCGTTTGTTCACTCGTCCGGTGCGTTGCACCGGAAATTTCCTTCGTCAGCCTGCCTCATGGACAGGTTTGTACCGGTGACGTCAGATCCCGGTCTTTCAGGATCATCGCAATGTTCTGCTGCGCTGCGAATTCGCAGGCTTCTTGAAAGTCTATCGGCCGGTCCGTGTATTCTGCATCGAAGATCGGCTTGCCTGCCCGGACATAGGCGTTGACGTCGTCGCACCATTTGTCCTGAAAACAGCTTTCGGCGATCAGGAAGTCCATGTGGTTGATCAGATCGGCAGTCAGGTCGGGCACATTCTTCTGCCCGATGCCGAGTTCGAGCGAATGGGCAATGGCGGCCAGTCTGGCGACATAGGCAACAACGTCGTCTGCGGTAATCGGAAATCCGCTGTCGTTGTCATGAACGTCCATGTTGTCAGGTTCAATCGCGTCGAAACCCTCGTTCTTGCAGGCTTCGAAGCGGGATTTCATGATCGGAAGCAGGACATCAAGACGGCGGATATCGAGAAAACGCTCGTCCGGCCAGTCTTCATAGGTTTTGCCGAGCACGTCATCCGGAAATTCGTTGAAATCCTCGGAGGTGTTTTCCAGGGTTCCGATGCTGACATAGCAAATGGTGCGGACACCTTTTTGCCTGAGAGCTGCCAGGTCATCCGGCGTCACAAGGTCTGGGTGCAAATCCAGAACCCTGACATTCCTGTCGAGATCGACCGGCTCTGTGAGTTGCCAGTCCCAGCTGTCTCCAACGGAAAAGGCAAAGACAGGTGCTGCGGCCCAAAACTGGGCGCAGACCATTGCCAGTGCCTTTCCATTAAAAGTCATGTTCCTCTCAATTCCCTGTAACGGGCCTCGGTTCAGGTCCGAGGCAGTCAGGTGTTCGCTAAATCCGGTCGCTGACGCGACAGGTTGGCCGATGTTTGTGCTATTCCACGATACCCGCAGTCTCGACCACCGCGTGGAACAAGACGTCAGCACCCGCTTTCGCCCAATCCTTGGAAATCTCTTCTGCCTCGTTGTGCGACAGACCGTCGACACAGGGGCACATGATCATCGCGGTTGGCGCGACCTTGTTGATCCAGCAGGCATCGTGACCCGCGCCGGAAATGATGTTTTGATGGGAATATCCGAGACGCTCGGCAGCGTTGCGAACCGCCTCGACGCATCCCTTGTCGAATTCTACCGGGTCGAAACCGCCGACTTTTTCAAATTCGACGTCCAGTCCCATGTCATCGCAGATCTTCTTGGCGCCTGTCTTCAGCCGATCTTCCATATCCTTGATGACGGCGAGATCCGGAGAGCGGAAATCGATCGTGAAGACAGCCTTGCCGGGGATCACGTTTCGTGAATTCGGGAAAACCTCGATGTGGCCGGCTGCACCCACAGCATGTGGAGCATGCGACCAGGCGATTTCATCCACCAGTTCAAGAATACGGGCCATGCCGAGGCCGGCGTTCTTGCGCATGGGCATCGGCGTGGAGCCCGTGTGGCTGTCCTTGCCGGTTACCGTCACTTGCGTCCAGGAAAGGCCCTGGCCGTGGGTCACAACACCAATATCCTTGCCCTCGGCTTCCAGGATCGGACCCTGTTCGATGTGGAGTTCGAACATTGCGTGCATCTTGGTCTTGCGCGCACCGACTTCTTCATCACCAACCCAGCCGATGCGCTTCAACTCATCGCCGAACTTCAAGCCTTCGTGGTCGGCCCGGTCATAGGCCCAGTCCTGTGTATGCACACCTGCAAAGACGCCTGACGCAAGCATTGCCGGTGCAAAGCGAGTGCCTTCCTCGTTGGTCCAGTTGGTGACCACGATCGGGTGTTTGGTCTTGATGCCGAGATCGTTCATTGTTCGGATGACTTCCAGTCCGCCGAGCACGCCGAGAACGCCGTCATACTTGCCGCCAGTCGGCTGTGTATCGAGGTGCGAGCCGACATAGACGGGCAGGGCGTCCGGGTCTGTTCCCGGCCGGGTCATGAACATGTTGCCCATGGTGTCGACCGCCATGGTCATGCCGGCTTCCTCGCACCATTTCTGGAACAGCTTGCGGCCCTCGGCGTCGGCATCGGTCAGGGTCTGGCGATTGTTGCCACCGGCAACACCCGGGCCGACCTTTGCCATCTCCATCAGACTGTCCCAGAGGCGTTCTGCGTTGATCCTCAGGTTTTCGCCGGGGGCTGCCATGCTTGTGTCTCCTAAAACGTGTCTTTGTCTCTTGTTTGCCGGGTATCAGTCGATGGCGTTCAGCACGCTGCGCAGCTTGCCGAACAACTCGTCGATCTGTTCCTTCGAAATAATCAGCGGCGGGGACAGGGCGATGATATCGCCAGTCGTGCGGATCAGCAGCCCGTCGTCGTAGGCCTTCAGGAACGCCGAGAACGCCCGTTTCGTCGGTTCTCCTGCAATTGGCGTCAGTTCGATTGCGCCAATCAGACCGAGGTTGCGAATGTCGATGACATTCGGGCAATCCTTGAGCGAATGCAGGCCGTCTTCCCAATATTGAGCAAGGTCAGCCGCACGTGTCAGCAGGCCTTCTTCATCGTAGGTGTCGAGTGTTGCAAGAGCGGCTGCGCATGCGAGCGGATGCGCGGAATAGGTATAACCGTGGAACAGCTCAATCATGTGTTCCGGGCCGGTCATGAACGTATGATAGATGTCCGATGTACAGAACACCGCCCCCATCGGGACGACGCCGGACGTCAGGCCCTTCGCTGTTGTGACAAGATCCGGCGTTACACCGAAGAAGTCAGTCGCAAACGGTGACCCCAGACGACCGAAACCGGTGATAACTTCGTCGAAAATCAGCAGAATGCCATGCTCAGAGCAGATTTCGCGCAGGCGTTCCAGATATCCCTTGGGCGGGATCAGAACGCCGGTCGAGCCGGCGACCGGTTCAACGATGACAGCTGCGATGGTCGAGGGATCATGAAGCTGAATGATACGGATCAGCTCTTCTGCATATTCAGCGCCGTTTTCCGGCATGCCGCGCGAGAATGCATTGCGCTCGGGATCGTGCGTATGGCGCATGTGGTCGACGCCGGTGAGCATCGTGCCGAAGGTCTTGCGGTTGGAGACGATGCCGCCAACCGATATACCGCCAAAGCCGACACCGTGGTAGCCACGTTCACGGCCAATCAAACGGGTGCGAGTGCCCTGTCCGATCGCGCGCTGGTAGGCAAGTGCAATCTTCAGTGCGGTGTCCACGCTTTCCGATCCGGAATTCGTGAAAAAGACATGGTCCAGCGGGGAGGGCATCATGGCCGCGAGACGCGCAGCAAGTTCAAATGCCTTGGGATGGCCCATCTGGAAGGCGGGTGCATAGTCCAGCTCGGCAATCTGCTTCTGGACCGCTTCAACGACCTTGGGACGGGAGTGACCGGCGTTGCAGCACCAGAGGCCGGCCGTGCCGTCGAGAACCTGGCGGCCGTCGGCAGTGGTGTAATGCATGTCCTTGGCCGACACGAACATGCGTGGGGCCTGCTTGAATTGCCGATTGGCCGTGAACGGCATCCAGAAAGCTTCGAGATTGTTGGTGGCAGCCTGGCTCGATGCTGACATACGTCCTCCTTGCGACCCTTCGTGCTTGAAGCGGCCGACTGTTGCTGATTTGTGATGGAAGGAATAGCACGCGCACTGCGTCAACGGCAGTGCCGACTGCGCTGGTCCTCTCCCCACACTGTTCCCTGGCGTTCCGGATGGGCTTTTGCCTCTTTCCCGTTCGCCTAAATCCTCTGTCTGGCCTTGCAGCCGCCCCGGGTTGCCGGGGTTCCCGAGTTGGCCGATGGCTGCCGTTTGTTCAAGACATCCCCATTGCGAGGGACGGATCAATCGACTAGCCTTCTGACCATCTGGTCAATTTACCCTAGGAGGGATTTGACCAAATGGTCAAGATGCAAATCCGGTCGTCATGACTAATTTCTGGTCATTCCCTCCGGTGCTGAACTTGCCAGTTGTGAAATCGGTGTTTTTTCCGGAAAAATGCCGTGTGGTTTGGGTGTAGGGTTGCGACCCTTCGCGGCAGAAGACGGAACGGTAGATGGCGGATTTGGGCGAGCAGACGCAGGCATCCTTTAAATCAGGCGGGCTGAGCCGGATCCAGGAAAAGAACCGGTCCCTGATTCTGGAAGCGGCGCTTGGCGAGTTTTCCATGAAGGGATTTTCCGGCGCGACAGTTGAGCGGATCGCTGCGGATGCCGGAATGTCGAAGTCCAACCTGCTCTATTACTTCTCCTCCAAGGAGGCGATCTATAGCGCGACGCTGGCCCATATTCTGGAGGTTTGGCTTGCCCCTTTGAAAACGCTCAATCCGGATGGGGAGCCGGCGCAGGAACTGGCTGCCTATATTCGCCAGAAGATCGAAATGTCTGCCAGGTTTCCGGAAGCCTCAAAGCTGTTTGCCAACGAAGTGATGCAGGGGGCGCCACAGATTTTGCCGATCCTGCAAACGGATCTGAAGCGTTTGGTGGCCGAAAAAAGTCAGGTGATCGAAGACTGGATTGCGGCAGGCAAGATGCGAAGTGTCGATCCTGTCCATCTCATCTTCACGATTTGGGCAACCACCCAGCATTACGCGGACTTTTCGGTGCAGATCAAGGCGTTGACCGGGAAGGACCTTTCCGACGCGGCCTTCCAGGCCGAAGCGGAAGCGGCGGTGACGTCGCTTATCTTGAACGGTGTCGGCCTGAAGTTGCCGACCGAGAGCGATCAGGCGGTATGAGCGGCGAGACGGACGATCCCTTTGCTGCTTCAAAGATTGCAGTGACCGGACGCCTGTTCATCCTCAAGGATGATCTCACAGAAGATTTCATTCGCGCCTCCGGGCCTGGCGGGCAGAACGTCAACAAGGTCTCAACGGCAGTTCAACTGCGGTTCGACCTTGCCGGCAATGAAACACTTCCCGAAGACGTCAAGACGCGAGCGGCGAGGCTTGCAGGCAGCCGGCTGACTCTGGGCGGCGAGATCGTCTTGCAGGCGGATCGGTTCCGGACCCGCGAACGGAATCGGGAAGACGCGTTGGAGCGTTTGCTGGACTTGCTTCGAAAGGCTACGGAAAAGCCGAAACCCCGCAAGGCCACGAAACCGACCCTCGGATCCAAGAAGCGTCGTCTCGACGCCAAGAAACAACGTGGTCAGATCAAGAAAATGCGCGGCCGTTCAAGTGGTTACGACGGTTAACGGACGTAGAGCATGGCGTCGATTACAGGTCCGTGCCGTACATGTGCGCAGCAACCCTAGATATATTTACCTATAGTTCACGTTAAACAAGATTCAAGAAGATGTCGCTAGTGTGATACGGGAAAACACCTACCTAAAGGCGATTTCTTATGACGTTGTTATTGCCGCAAAGTGACTGCCGAGAAATTGTCGATGCGTTTAGTCGTTCACAAGCGATCATACAATTCAAACCCGATGGCACAATTTTGGAAGCGAATGAGAATTTTCTCAGGACCTTCGGGTATTCGTTGGATGAAATAAAGGGACGACATCACAGGATGTTCGTCGATCCGGACTATGCAAAGTCGTCCGATTATGAACGTCTTTGGAAGGCTTTGTCGAAGGGAGAGTTCCAGTCTGCTGAATTTGCCCGGATTGCCAAGGGAGGCAAGGAAGTCTGGATCCAGGCAACCTACAATCCGGTCATCAGCAGGTCGGGGACCGTTCGGAAGATCGTCAAGATCGCGACCGATATTACCGAGAAGAAACGAAAGACGCTTGAAGCCCAGGGGCAGATAGACGCAATCAACCGATCGCAAGCTGTTATTCAATTTGACCTGGACGGCACGATCCTCGATGCGAATTCGAATTTCCTGAAGTCGCTCGGTTACGAACTTTCGGAAGTGAAGGGCAAGCACCACAGCCTGTTTTTGGATCCGGAAGATCGGAACAAGCCAGAATACAAGGCTTTCTGGCGCAAGCTTGGAGAAGGGGCTTACCAGAGCGGCGAGTTCAGACGCCGGCACAAGGACGGTAGGGATATCTGGATCCTGGCTTCCTATAACCCGATCCTCGATGCGGCTGGTCACCCGTTCAAGGTCGTGAAATTCGCGACCGACGTAACCTCCGAAAAGCTTCGAAACGCCGAATATGAAGGTCAGATCGCAGCAATCAGCCGTAGCCAGGCGATGATTTCCTTCACCAGGGAAGGGATCATTCTCGACGCGAACGAGAACTTCCTGCGTACGACCGGGTATTCTGCCGCTGAGGTGGTCGGTAAACACCACCGCATGTTTGTGTCACCCGATTACGCACAGAGCAAGGAATATGCCTCATTCTGGAAGGAACTGGGGGACGGGAAACATACGTCGGCCATCTATCAGCGTTACGGCAAGAGTGGCACTCCTATCTGGCTGCAGGCGACCTACAATCCGATCTTCGACGCGTCCGGTAGGCTCATCAAGATTACCAAGTTTGCCACCGACGTTACGCAGAACATGAAGTCACGACAGACAGCCATTGCGGCCGCCGAGGAGACACTTGGAACTGTTGAGCAGACAGTTGCTTCTGCCAGGGAAATTACCGGCTCTGCACAAGATGTGTCGCGTGGAATGGACGAGGCGCAGCGGGCGGTCGATGACATGCAAACCCGCTCCGAAGCAGCCGGAAGATCCACCGAAACTCTCCGCAACGCTGCGGCTTCCATGGACGATGTCGTTCAGCTGATTTCGAAAGTTGCGGATCAGATCAACCTTTTGTCTCTCAACGCAACGATAGAGGCCGCACGCGCAGGCGAGGCGGGACGAGGCTTTGCTGTTGTGGCGAACGAGGTCAAGGATCTCGCGAGCCAGACATCTCAAGCAACAACGCGCATTTTCGCCGAGATCGAGGAGATGCAGACCGTTGCGGGAGCTGTAGATGAAGCGCTGAAGGCCATCCAGTCGTCAATCACCGAAGTGCAGGAATTGGTTCAGGGAACATCAACTGCAGCAGAACAGCAATGCGCTGCGACTGACGAAATCAGCAGCAAGTTGATGCTTGCATCCGAAAATGTTGCGTCCGTCTGCAGCAATCTGGACAATTGGGTCGTCGGCATGGAAAACCGGCGGAAAAGCGAGCGAACCCGCGTGCATAAACATGCCGAAATCAGGTTTGGCGAAAATGAGAGCCTGCAGTGTTCGGTGAGGGACATTTCAGAAACCGGAGCACGGCTTCATCTGAAAAATGCCGGAAATGTTCCGAGCCAGTTCACTCTCCATTTCAACGATGGAAAGGCTGAAAGAAGTTGCCGCCTTGTTCGCAGGGATGGCGACAACATCGGCATAGAATTCGTGAAGAGTGTTCTTGCGTTGAGCGCATGACGGCCGTGCATCAGATATCCCGTTCTGCCCGGGTAATGCCGTGGGTGATCAGACGATCGATGATTTCCGGATAGCTGACGCCACTTGCGGCCATGGCCTTGGAATACATGCTGATATTCGTAAAGCCGGGGATCGTGTTTAGTTCGTTCAGCAGGAAATTCATTTCCTGCGTCACAAAGAAATCGACACGAGCCATGCCGTCGCATCCCAGAGCTCTGAACGCCTTTGCCGCCAGATCCTGCATCCGGCCTTCGACATCGTGCGGCAAATCTGCGGGCACCTTCAAGGCCGCGCCGTCTTCGTCGACATATTTTGCGTCATAGGTGTAAAAGCCATGGCTTTCGGCAGGAACAATTTCACCCGGCCTGGAGACGAACAGCGTGCCGTCGCTTTCCTCCAGAACCGCGAATTCGATTTCGCGGCCAAGAACGAACTCCTCGGCAAGAAGCTTGTTGTCGTGCTTGAACCCTTCCTTCAACGCGGCCTCAAAGTCGTCTGCCGTCTGAACCTTGCTGACACCGACCGAGGAACCCTGGCGGGCAGGTTTGATGAATACAGGCAAACCGAGTTCACGCTTCAGGCGTTCGAAGTTCGGCACATCGTCCGGCCGAATTGTGAGTGATTTGGCCGTGGGGAGGCCGGCCTCGATGAGAAGCCGTTTTGCAAGATCCTTGTCGAGTGCATTTGCAGACCCTGCGATACCGCATCCAACGAGCGGAACCCGGGCCACTTCAGCAAGTCCCTGTACCGCACCATCTTCGCCATGGAGGCCATGAAGCACGGGAAAGACCGCGTCAAGCTTGGCAAAGTCACGAGGCAACCCGTTTTCATCCAGTGCAATCACTCGGCCACGGCCACCTGGAACCGGACAGATTTCAATGCCAGTTGTCGGCCGTGCCAGATGTCCATTCTCAAAATTGCTCAACAGCCATTGTCCTTCACGGGTGACGTAGACCGGAACCGCGTCGTACTTGGAGGGATCGAGTGCGTTCATGACATTTGTGGCGGAAAGGACCGAGACTTCGTGTTCAGCAGATCGCCCGCCAAACAGGATGGCTACACGCAGTTTTTGAGGAAGATGGGCCAAAAAGATCTCCAATAGAATCGAATATGCAAATCAAATGCCGCATCAGCGATAGCGCGATATTGTGGCTACGCAAAGTCTGGTTGGCGGCGTACTCGGGTCCAATTCACTGAGACGGGGTTTGGGCGCACGATAAGACAGTGTTGTTAGCAAATGGCACCGTTTTGCCAGGACGAAGGAGAGGGGGCAGGGATGGCATCTAGAAACACCATGCTGCCTGGAAAAACTGAACGGGCGCCTTAACTTGATGAACTGACCTTCATGGGGAGTATCAAGCCCCATTGTGTCGCCTTAGAGGTACCAAACACTTCAAAACCTGCCTTCTCATACGCTGAAATGGCACGAGTGTTGTCCGGGTGGGGATCGGTCGCAACGACCGGAACGCCGGCCCTGAACAGTGCCTTCAGGTGCTGCGCGATAAACGCAGGGCCGTGCCCTTTGCCTGTCATGTCTGCTTCGCCGATGTACTGATCGATGCCCCGAGATCCCTTGGGTAGCGAGAAAAAGTGGTGATCTTCCCAGCCGTGAACGCTGTAGTCCTGCAAGTAGGCGAAGGGGCGCTGGGTTGTCTCAACAATCCAGCGCTTCACCCGATTGTCTTTGAGTATTTGCGCAGTAAAGGGCTCGGCCGTGTCCCACCACTTGCGGACATGCGGTCGCGACTGCCATTCCGCCAAGAGAGGTAGATCTGCCGGGGTCACTTCTCGAAAAGTGTAACGTTCGCTTGCTGACATATCAGAACAATATCATACAGACATAAGCACCGGCGTCAGGCGCGTCGATACTGTGTGCGGTTCAGACTAGCTGCGGGAAGGGGTGTCCAATCCGGATCTGTGATCTGCCGGAGATGAGAGGCATTGTTTGAGGCAGGTTTTGAACCGCCGCAAAGGCCATGTTCACCTGGCAACGACTTCTTTTCCGGGGGCATTTGGCTGGCATAAGATGCTGATTTGATTAGAGTTAATGGTAAGATTTTATTGGAAAAGCAACCGTGGACAATATGGAAATCGACCGAAACACAGTTGCGCTTCTCATACGCCAGCAGTTTCCACATCTTGACCATCTACCAATTGAACAGGTTTCCCAACAGGGCTGGGACAATACCACCTTCAGGCTCGGTGATGCTCTTTCCGTGCGTCTGCCACGAAATGAATCCTATGCCGAAGCAGTGAAGAAAGAAGCGCGTGCGCTGACTGTCTTGGGTGAGCATCTGTCCGTTGAAGTGCCGAGTGTCGTCGCTGTCGGCCTGCCAAGCGAGACGTTTCCGCTACCGTGGTCGATAAGGCGTTGGGTCGAGGGAGATACACTTGAAAGCGCTGACGGTGTGAATCCGGAAACATTCGCGGTTTCGCTTGGTAAAACCCTGTGTGATTTGAGAGCGATCGATACGGGTGGCGGGATCCTTGCAGGCAAGCACTCATTCTATCGCGGTTGCCATCCCAGCGCTTACGGCGACGAAGTTCAAAAGAGTTTGAACGTCCTCGGCAGCAAGGTGGACGCAATGCGGTGCCTTGAGGTCTGGCAGCACGGCATGACGTCAGCCTGGACGGCCAGACCTGTTTGGTTCCACGGAGATGTAGCGGTCGGAAACATCATCGTCACCAATAGCGTCGTCAAAGCTCTCATAGATTTCGGGACGTGCGGTATCGGTGATCCTGCCTGTGAATTCGTTATGGCCTGGACGTATTTCGATCCCGAAAGCCGGAAGATTTTCCGGGATGCGTGCGAGGTAGATGATCAGACCTGGCAACGGGCCAGAGCATGGGCGCTTTGGAAAGCTCTGGTTTGCATGTCCGGTCTTTCAAGCCCGGACACCGATGGAACGCAAGCCAAAGCTCTGCAAGCTATCTGCAATGACGTCGACTAGCCGACACAGCCAAGGTCCAGCGCTTGAGCGATGGTGAGAAAGCCCGATAGGTGACATTTGTTGCTGGGAAGATGGAGGGCTCCCAATCCACATCACTAATTCGCATAATCAATATTATGGAATATTTATAGCTGGGCGTGTTTGCCACGCTTTGCCAATGCCTTGGTGTCGGATCCGGTTGGCGTTGCCAGTCAGTTTGTGTTGCTGAGCGTCATTCCGCGCCTCAGTCGTGCTGTCGTACAGATCAATCGCTGTCGTCCGTGTCGATCACCTTGCGAGCGATTTCAAAGGAAAAGCCCGCCCGGCACATTGCAGCCAGATCCTTGTCGCGCCGGTCATCTCGCGTTCGTGTGGTTCTGTATGGACCAAGCCGCCTGCGTCTTGCGAAGATCCGAGCGGCTTCCTCGTCGCTGCGTTCGTCTTGTGCCAGCACCGTGTGTATCGTTTCTCTGTCAACGCCTTTGGCAACCAACTGAGCTTCGATTTTTCGCGTTGAGCCACCACGGCGCCGCAGCCCGGCAGTCTTGGTTTCCGCGTAGGTCTTGTCGTTGACGAGACCTGTCTGAACGCATTTTTCAACGACCGCATCGATCAGGTCGGCATAATCGGCGGGCTCGAGTTCCAGGCTCATGCAGGCTTTCAAAACCTTGCGTTCAAGAACCTTTCGAAGATTGGCGGCCGATGTCGCATAGCGTTCCAGGTAATGAAGCGCAGACTTGATCAGCCGATCTTCCGTCGGTTGTTTGTAGCGTGGCTTACCAGCCATCGGTGGTTAGAGCGCTTTCTTTGCCTGTGCCTGTGTCTTCAACGGACAGGAGCATACCATCATAGGCAGGCTCTATGGTTTCAGGCAGTTCCGCTGACAGGACTTTGTAGTCCAAGTCATTGTGAAGATTGGTGAAAATGGTGCGTTTGGGAGCAATTCTGGAAGTCCAGGACAGCGCATCCGCCAGACAGAAATGGCTTGGATGTGGTCTGCGGCGCAAGCAATCCAGGATCAGAAGATCCAGGTGTTTCAATTGGTTGAGGCTGTTATCCGGAATGTCCGAGACATCGGGGATGTAGGCTGTGTCACCAACGCGAAATCCAAGCGCATTGATCTCTCCGTGGACAACCTCGAAAGGGTCGAAGGTGATCGGACCGCCGTTTCCCTCAATGGTGACAGGTGTATCCGGACGAAGATCACGGCGTTCCAGAATGGGCGGATAGTTGGAGCCTGCCGGTGTTTCAAAGCAGTAGCTGAATGCTGTGAGTGCCCTCGCGCTTGTCGCTTCGTCCATATAGACGGGAACTCTTTTGCCGGATTGCACCCAAAAGGCCCGCAAATCGTCGATACCGTGCAGATGATCGGCATGCGAATGTGTATAGACAACTGCGTCCAGGTGCTTGACGTTGGCAGCCAGCAATTGCGACCTGATGTCGGGTCCACTGTCTATCAACACGGTTGTGCACTCGTTATCCACATGCTTTTCCACAAGAAGCGCACAGCGGCTGCGGCGGTTCTTCGGTTCACCGGGATCGCAATCGCCCCAATCATTGCCGACACGCGGCACGCCTCCGGAAGAGCCGCATCCTAGAATGGTCAGCGTCAAGGTCATGAAGCAATCGCTTTTGTCTGCAGGTTCTGACGAGGCACCTTGCTGAAGAGCCTGAAGAAATTCTCTGTGGTCTGCCGCGCAATCTCTTCTTCCGAAACGCCCCTGGTTTCCGCCAGAACCGCTGCAGTCATCGCTGTATAGGCAGGTTCGTTACGTTTGCCGCGTCTCGGCTGCGGAGCAAGATATGGGGCGTCGGTTTCCACCAACAACCGGTCAGCCGGCAATTCACGGGCAATGTCACGGATCTCTTCCGAGCGCTTGAAGGTCAAAATTCCGGAAAAGGACACATAAAGGCCAAGCTCTATTCCGGTCAGTGCAAGGTCTCGGCCGGACGAAAAGCAATGCAGCAGGGCCGGGAAGGCCCCCTTCCCCATTTCTTCGCGCAAGATGGCTGCCATATCGTCATCCGCGTCGCGTGAATGAATGACCAATGGCAAGTCGGTGCGCCGTGCGGCTTCTATGTGGATGCGAAGGCCTTCCGCCTGTGCATCGCGCGGGGCCTTGTCATAGAAGTAATCGAGACCGGCCTCGCCGATGGCGACCACCTTGGGGTGGTTCGCCAATTGCACGATTTCATCGGCTGGAATGCCGCGCTCCGTGCCGGCGTTGTGGGGATGGGTGCCAACCGAACAATAGACTTCCGGATATTCCTCGGCGATTGCCAGAACCTGGTCAAACTTGCGGATGTGGGTGCAGATGGTGACCATCAGTTCCACGCCGGCCGCCTTGGCCCGCGCGATCAGTTCGGCACGTTCACCGTCAAAATCCGGGAAATCGAGATGGCAGTGGCTGTCGACAAGCATTGAGGATCCAAATGAGTTTGATCGGTATGGCGCATATAGGTGGTACTGCCGCCTTTTAACAAGAGAATCGGGGCTTGCCCAAGTCACGAACTCTCGCTCGTGACGATTTCCAATCTGTGTTGCCGCCTGGTGGGCCTTGACGGGTCAGGCTGCGCGCAAAGCGAAGAAAAAATCCAGCACGACCTGTTTCTTGTCGAGATTGAGCGCGTCCGCATCCCGGATCGCCTTGTTCATTTTTTCCCAGATCTCGACGATCCCATGTGCGTCACGCACACCCTTGCCGAGATCCCGGCGCATACGGTCATGCAGCCAGATCTGAACGATGTGCTGAAAGCTCTCCCAATTGTCGGATTGGCCGCGTGCGGCCACCAGGTCCGCCAATGCATGCGCAGCGGCCAGGTCGAGCTGTTGCGGACGGTCGGCGAGCTGACGAACGCCCTTGGCTATTGCAAGACCATCTCCCGAAAGCAAAGTGATGGCAGATCGCAAGCTGCCGTCGGCTGTTTGAGCGAGTTCACGAAGGTCATCCGCCGAGGCAACCGATCCGCCAGACAGGTCTTGCAGGCCCTGACCGACCTCCTGCTCGCTTAAGGGATCCAGATCGAGGCGCCGGCATCTGGACCGGATTGTCGGCAGCAGCCGGCCTGGTGCATGGCTCAGCACCAGGAACAGGCATCGTTGCGGTGGTTCCTCAAGGATCTTCAGGAGCGCGTTGGCGGAACTGATGTTCATGTCGTCCGCAGCATCGACAATGCAGATCCGCCAAGCCTTGGCGGATGCTGTGGTACCGAAGAAGGAAACGGTTCTGCGCACCTCATCTACCGGCAGGTCGGCTTTGAACCGTTTGGATTTCTCGTCCCAGGGTCGACGCAAATGCAGAATGTTCGGATGCCCGCCAGCCTTCAGCTGTCTGGACACTGGATGGTCGAGCGCAACCGCAAGGTCGCGCGCGGCGGCAACCTGCTGTCCGAATCTGTCCGGATTTGCGATCACGAAACGCGCGAAACGAAAGGCAAGCGTTGCCTTGCCGATCCCCTTTGGACCACCCAGGATCCAGGCATGATGAAGCCGCTCGGACCTGTAGGCGTCCAGAAGAGCCTGTTCCGTTTTGGTGTGTCCGATCAGGATGTCCCGCTCATGGGGCAACGGATAACCAGGAAGAGCATCAACTTCGGGAATGTCGATCGGTGCATTGGCACGGGCCATCAGTGCGCCCCTTCAGCAGTGACGCCCGATGCGCCGCCTTCATTCAGGTCGCCGGCAAAGGTTTCCTGCACGGCATTGCGAATGGCCGTTTCGACCTCGGCAGGCTCCTTGGCACCGTCGATCACGGCAAATCGGTAGGATTCGCTCCTGGCTAGTTCGAGGAAAAGCTCACGTCTTCGCTGATGGACCTTGAGCTCTTCCCCTTCAAACCTGTCCGGGCCGCCGCTGTCATCTGTGCGAGAACGTTCCGCCACACGTCCAAGCCCGACTTCTACCGGAACGTCGATGAGGATCGTCAGGTCGGGATAGATTCCGGCAACCGCGGCCGTTTCCAGCAGTTTCAAATAGTCGCGATCGACGCCCGCCTCGCCCTGATAAACCCAGGTCGAATCGGCGTAGCGGTCGCAGAGAACCCAGTCGCCTCGCTCCAGCGCCGGTTTGATGGTGGTATCGACATGGTCCGCGCGTGCCGCGGCAAAAAGCATTGCTTCGCCGCGAGGACCGAGATCCTTTGCGCCGCCAGACAACAGCATTGCACGGATCTTCTCAGCCCCTGGCGAGCCGCCTGGTTCGCGGGTTACGACAACGGATAGCCCCAGACCTTCAAGATAGGTTTTCAGGCGGGCGATCTGGGTCGATTTTCCGGCCCCCTCGCCACCTTCAAAGGTAATGAAATGTCCTGGCACCCTATCCCGGCTCCGCTAGTTCTTGTTGGTCTTTGTCACCGGCTTTAGCAGCAATTGCAATCTTTGTGCACCGTTTACCCGATCCAGCCGAACAGCAGCTCCTGCAGGCCGTCCAGAGCCCTACCGATCATGGTGCCTTCCGCAACATCGCCACCGGTTACCAATGGAGAGCGGTAGACGATCCCATCCTTGCCGATGACCCGGATTTCGCCAACCTGCTCTCCAGCGTTGACTGGCGCGGGGAGCGGTCCGTTGTAGATAACGCGTATCCTGTAATCGAGTGTGCCACCTCGCGGCAGCAGCACGTCAACGCTTTTCTCGGACACCAACGGAACACTGCTGGTCACACCGCCAAACACCCGGCCGTCCGCAACAACATCGCCCGTTGAAAACAACGTCTGAACGGAAAAATACTCCCAGGCGCCTTCGATGACCTCCTTGAGTGTCTGAAGGCGGTGTTTGTCCGACGAAAGACCCGCAACCGCAGCAATAACTCTGCGTCCATTCCTGTCCACCGAACCGAGGCCGGAATATCCTGATTCTGCATCATTTCCGCCGCCGAGGCCATCAAGGTTACGGATTTCACCGAGCAAGGGGTTCTTGTTGCGCTGGAAAATCTTGTTCCAGGTGAATTCCGGGATAGCGAACATCGGATAAAGATCCGCGTGGCTCTCCAGAATGTACTCCGCAAGCCTTGCCTGATCACGGACAGTGGTCTGGCTTGGGACCTCCGGATAACCAGTCGGGTTGCCGAAGCGGCTGTTCTTCATGCCTATGGATTGCGCGAATTCGTTCATGCGCACAGCAAACGCTTCTTCGGTCCCATCCAGGCATTCGGCAAGCACGATGGCGGAATCGTTGCCATTGTGAACCAGCAATCCCTTGAGCAAGTCTTCTACCGAGATATCGGATTTGATTGCGGCGAACATTGTGGCACCACGACCCGAGGGAGCGCCGCCGGTTCGCCAGGCGTGTTCACTGACCTTGCAAGTCTGATCAAGCGAGAGATCACCTTCTTTCACGGCCTTGAAAACCGTTGCGGCTGTCATGACCTTGGCGAGGGCGCCGGGAGCGAACGGCTGGTCAGGTTCCTTGGCAAAAAGGATTGTGCCGGAGCCGGGCTCATAGAGGAAAGCCATCGGAGCTTTCGTCACGATGGTTTCGGCTGCATTCCCTGGAAGAGCGAACGCAGAGACCACAAAAAAAGCAGAAAGCGCCCCTCGCCCTACAAGGCGACGAGACGCTTTCAAAAATCCGGATACAGAATATGCGGAGGCCATGAACCGCTTGCCCTATTTATAGATTCAGGCGCGGCGTGTGGAAGAAGCCGGACCTACTCCGGGTTCCGGGCCGATTAGCCGTCGTTTTCCAGTTTGACCACCAGCTCACGCATCGAAAGGCCCGTGTCGGCCACATTTGAAAGCAGCGAATGCGCGTCGGAAATTCGGCGGTTCGCAGCAAATGAGGAAATTGCACTGCCTGACACGAGACCTGCGGACGTTCCCGGAGCCGGGACGCGCAGCACGCCGAGTGTTCCTTCCGCGGGCGCAAGACCCGGAGCGGAATAGGCCGATTCGACCGGCTCGAAGCGGTTGTTGGACGCAACTTCGATTGTCGGCTTGCCGGCTTCGAATGCCTGCGCCGGATCGAAGGCAACCGTCAAGGTTGTCTGCTTCGCCCGGAAAGCCGTGGTCGTGGATGCGGTGGTCAGATAAGGACGTGCGCTTGGCGCCGGAACAGCCCCGAAGGTGACCTGCGGTGTGATTTGCTGAGGCGCAACCTGCTGCGGTTCTGCCTGTGCCAGCATTGTGCCCGGCATTGTCGCGCCAGGTTCGACCGCACCTGGGCCACGGTAAGAGGCCATAAGGAAGCCTTCGTCCTGTCCGTGCAGCGGTGCACGACCGACGTACTCGACCTTTACCTTGCCGATGCCGGCGCTCTTGGTGCCAAGCATCGTTGCCGCGCGTTCAGAGAGGTCGATGACGCGGTTGCCGTGGAATGGGCCGCGATCATTGACGCGAACGATCATCGACCGGCCGTTTTCCACGTTCGTCACGCGGGCATAGGACGGCAGCGGCATCGTCGTGTGCGCAGCGGTAAGGGAGTTTCGGTCGAAAACCTCGCCGTTGGCTGTCTTGCGGCCGTGGAAAGTCGGTCCATACCAGGAAGCCAGGCCGGTCTTCTTGTAGTCCGGATCTTCCTTTGGATAGTACCACTTACCGGCAATCTTGTATTTCTTGCCGACGATATAGCGTCCGCCACCCTTCGGCACGGGTTGGCCTTCAGCAACCATTTTCGGGCTGCCTTTGACACCATATTTTTCCGGGCTGAATTTTGATTTCTGCTGCTGCGGCGCGGTGCTGCAGGCTGCCACGGCCGAAACCGCTGCTGCCACAATCAATCCCGTGCGCAACTGGGCGCTGAGTTTCCGTGCAGGACGCGATTTACCATCAAGCGTCACAGCTGGTTCCCCTGAAGACGTTCCTGCCACCTGGTTTTTCACCCGGCAAGATTTCCCGCCTGTCCCTTGCATACTGCCGTCCTACTCACTTACGCGCTGGCGGCCCCGCAGCTCACGCGATCATTCCGGCGTGTGGTTCGGTCCACACCGGTTTTCAAGGCATTGTTCCGATCTTCAGATCAGTCCCCGCAAGACGCACTAGCCCCCGCTGCACATCCCGCATATGCCCTTGTTAAAGCGTAGTTTTATTACTTCAAAGTAAACTGCCCGTCGAGGCCGCCGCGTTGCCCAAATTCAACTCTCCACCGGATTCAGGCGACCCGAGGTTCATTTCTCAAAGGCTGTTTGTTGTAACAGTCTGAAATATATGACTAAAAACTGCGTCAATTTGCCTACTGCCGGCTGTTGCGCACAGGACACAGGTGAGAAGAAATCGTCATTCGGATCAGTTGTGACGTACATCACATTCAGACCTGTCAAATCAGCCTAGGGTGAACTCATTGCTGATGACCGCCCTGTCACAGCAATGCTGGACCCCACCTCCAGCTTCGGCCGCCGGTTCAAAACCCTGCCCACGACACCGGACCGGCGGCCCCTACCCTTTGGCGATGTTCCTGCGCCCGCACTGCCCGTCCTGCCCCTGTGTGCAAGCGGCGCGGGAACATCCCAAAGGAGCTCGCTTCCCCCGCACATCCACACGATTTCGCCCGCCTGAACTTCATGCTGGTGATTCCGGCTTGACTTTCCGAGTGAGAAAAAGGAAACGGTTTGCACAGCCGGGCCGCCAAGGCACCGGCATGGTGAGGTGGCCGAGTGGTTTAAGGCAGCGGTCTTGAAAACCGCCGTGCGTGAGAGCGTACCGTGGGTTCGAATCCCACCCTCACCGCCATTTTTTTCTCAGGACATTTCAAATTGATCCCGCCGCCCGTGCACGTGTGCATTGGTATCACGCGTAATTTGATGCAGATTTCTCTTTCCCCTATCATCTGATCCGGAGGAACCGTCGCTTGTTGCGGCGGCGGCTACTGGGAGGAGATAGCCGGCATGTCAGTGATGCACGAGCCCTGGCTTGTTGCGCTGTCCCTGGTGATGGCCTTTCAGGGCAGTTTCGTAGGCTTGAACCTTGCCGTTCAGGTTCGCAGCGCGATTGACCCGAGACGTCGGCTGTTGCTTGCAGGGGCAGCATTGACCGTCGCCCTTGCCATCTGGTCCATGCATTTCGTCGGAATGCTGGCCGCCCGTCTGCCTGTCGCCGTTGATTTTCTCGTTCTGCCGACACTGCTGTCGTTTCTCGTCTGTGTACTCGTTGTCGGTATTGCTGTTTTCGCAGCGAGCAATGCGCGGTTGACTCCGATTCGCCTCGGCCTTTCCGCCTTCGTCATGGGAAGCGGTATTTGCACCATGCATTATCTCGGCATGTATGCCCTGCATGGGTCTTTGCGCATGGAGCATGACCCGGCCTACGTCTTTGCAAGCTTCCTGATTGCCTTCAACGCAGCCGGTCTCGCCATGTGGCTTCTTTTTGGCCTCGGCCGCCGCCCTCCTCTCGTCATTTCGGCAGCGGTTCTGGCGCTTGCGATTTCAGCCATGCATTACACGGCCATGGCAGGATTGACCTATGAAACGCTGCAACCGGTTTCAGGTACTCTTGCGCCAGCCCTGAGCCCCGGAATGCTGGCTATTCTCGTTTCCTGCGTAGCATTTCTGGTGTCGGGCCTGTTCCTGTTGGCCCTCGTTCCAGCCCAGGAAGACCAGACCGATAGCGGCATGGTCAGGAACCAGCAGCCAGAGGAAGAGCTGCGTGCGGCAAGTGAAGACAAGCAGGGCCAGTCAGCGCAAGCCGTTATGGCTGTTGGCGGCAAAACCGCATCCGGATTGCAGGCGGCGGCTCAAGCGGTCCGGCCAGGTCAGCCACTTGGCAAGGGAATGCTGCCGATCGAGCGGGACGGCCAGAAGACCAAGATCGGCGTTCTGGACATATATGCCATTCACGCGGACGCCCATTACACACGTCTTTATGATGGCAGCAGAGAATTTTTCTGCCCCCTTTCCATCAGTGAAGCGGAACAGCAGCTTGATCCGCGCACCTTCAACCGTGTCCACCGAAGTCACATCGTCAACCTCAGCCGTGTTGTCAGCTACAAGCGCTCCGGTGACGGCGGTGTTCTTATCCTTGCCGGCCAGGCGGGGCAGAGTGTTCCTGTCAGCCGGTCTCGTTGGGGGCGAGTGAAAGCGCGATTGAAGGCGCTTGGGCAAAACAGGCATCAAAGCCACGCGGGCCATGAACAGCCCGCTGCCGCCCAATAATCAGGTCATCGGTTAGGTTCACTTTCGGTGTTGCAGTGCATGCAAGGCCGCAAAATACGCCGTTCGTGCAAATGGGCATCAAGCGGACACTCTTCATGGTGGTGGTATTTGCGGCCTGGATCCCTATTGTAAGCTATTGTAATTACCTTTCTTTCTCGAAATCATCTGAATTTACGCCGTGAAATGCGTCAGAAGAGCTGTCGCAGTTCGTGCAGGACAGCACGTCATCCGTGTGGTCAGACAGGCTTTTTGTGCAAGCGTTCTTGAGTGTGCGCCGCACTGTTCCGCACCCTTCTCAAACGTGAACAATTCGGCCGTTTCCAGCGTCCGGACACGACGTTGCCGGTGGAAGGCGAAACCAATCGCTTTTCGGGAAAACCGGCATCCGGCCCAGAGGTGGCCGGCAGAGGGAGGAGAAAGACGTGATACCTGGTGCATTCACCTATCACCGGCCATCGTCCGTGGCGGAAGCTGTCGCGATCTTGGTCAGCCATGGCGACGAAGCGCGGCCGCTGTCCGGTGGCCATAGCCTGATCCCCATGATGAAGTTGCGTATGGCAGCGCCGGAACATCTGGTCGACCTTGGTGGGATTGCCGATCTTAAAGGCATTTCCGACGACGGCGGCACGATCACCATTCGCGCCATGACCACGCAGCATGAGCTGATCGCCTCGGATCTCTTGGCGTCAAAACTGCCGATCATTCGCGAAACGTCGCTTCTCATTGCCGATCCGCAGATCAGATATGTCGGCACCCTTGGCGGAAATGTCGCCAATGGCGATCCGGGCAACGATATGCCGGCGCTGATGCAGTGCCTTGATGCGACCTATGTTCTGACAGGGCCGGACGGCGAACGAGAAGTGCCTGCACGCGACTTCTATGAGGCAGCCTATTTCACGGCCCTTGCGCCTGAAGAAATTCTGACAGCCATTCGTATACCCGTCCCGCCTGCAGGGCATGGCTATGCCTATGAAAAGCTGAAGCGCAAGGTTGGCGACTATGCGACAGCCGCTGCTGCCGTGGTCCTGACGATGGAAGGTGGCAGTGTGTCCTTCTGTTCGATTGCCCTCACCAATGTCGCGGATACACCGCTTTTTGCGCAGGAAGCCGGAGAGATTCTGGCTGGTTCGTCGCTCGATACGGCAACCGTTGCCCGCGCGGTCGCAGCGGCTGAGGCGATCACCGAGCCCGCTTCGGACGGACGTGGACCTGCAGAATATCGCACCAAGATGGCAGGCGTGATGTTGCAGCGGGCGCTCGCAAAAGCTGCATCGCGCGCATCCAGCTGAACCAGGATCGAGGGAAACGACTATGAGCGATATTGAACAGATCCCGGTCTCCATGACCATCAACGGCAAGAAGGTGCAGCGTTTTGTTGAACCGCGCACGCTTCTGATCCATTTCCTGCGAGAGGACCTCAACCTCACCGGGCCGCATATCGGTTGCGAGACCTCTCATTGCGGTGCCTGCACGGTTGAGCTGAACGGCATGTCCGTGAAGTCCTGCACCATGTTTGCCGTTCAGGCAGACGGCGCGGAACTGACCACCATCGAAGGCATGGCCAATGCGGATGGTACCTTGTCCGCGCTTCAGGAAGGCTTCCGGCAGATGCACGGGCTGCAGTGCGGCTTCTGCACCCCGGGAATGATCCTTCGTGCACACACGCTGCTGAAGGAAAACCCGAACCCCACGGAAGAGGAAATCCGCATGGGCATTTCGGGCAATCTTTGCCGCTGCACCGGTTACCAGAACATCGTCAAGGCGATCCAGTACGCCGCCGCGAAGCTGAATGGTACTGAATTTCAGGAGGCTGCAGAATGAACGACATGACCCCGACACGGGAACAGCGCGAAGCCGCCCTGGAAGGCATGGGCTGCAAGCGCAAGCGTGTGGAAGATATTCGCTTCACGCAAGGCAAGGGCCAGTATGTCGATGATGTGAAACTGCCCGGGATGGTGTTCGGCGATTTCGTCCGTTCTCCCTATGCCCACGCCAAGGTTACAAAGATCGACGCTTCCGAAGCGTTGAAACTGCCCGGCGTCATCGCCGTGCTGACGGCGGAAGACCTGAAAGGCGTCAATCTTGCGTGGATGCCGACACTCGCCGGTGACGTGCAGATGGTGCTGGCCGATGGCAAGGTGCTGTACCAGAACCAGGAAGTCGCCTTCGTGGTGGCCGAGAACCGCTACATCGCCGACGATGCCATTCAACTGGTGGAAGTCGAATATGAAGAGCTTCCCGTCCTGACGGACCCTTTCAAGTCGATGGATCCGGACGCTCCGGTTCTGCGGCCTGATCTCGACGGTAAGATGGAAGGCGCACACGGGCCGCGCAAACACCACAACCACATCTTCACCTGGGAAGTTGGCGACCAGGAGGAAACCGACCGAGCCTTTGCCGAAGCCGATGTCACCATCAAGGAGCTGATCTCCTATCACCGGACGCACCCCTCACCGCTCGAGACCTGTCAGTGCGTTGCATCGATGGACAAGATCAAGGGCGAGTTGACGGTCTGGGGAACGTTCCAGGCACCCCATGTCATCCGAACGGTGGCCTCTCTGCTCTCGACTATTCCGGAGCAGAAGATCCATGTGATCGCGCCGGATATCGGCGGCGGTTTCGGCAACAAGGTCGGGGCTTACCCGGGTTACATCTGTGCCATCGTTGCGTCCATCGTCACCGGCGTCCCGGTGAAGTGGGTCGAGGATCGGATGGAGAACCTTTCGACAACGTCCTTTGCTCGCGATTATCACATGACCGCGGAAATCGCTGCGAAGAACGATGGTACCGTCACTGGTCTCAAAGTGCATGTTCTGGCTGACCATGGCGGCTTTGATGCCTGTGCCGATCCGTCGAAATGGCCGGCTGGTTTCTTCAACATCGTGACCGGGTCCTACGACTTCCCGGCAGCGCATCTGGCTGTCGACGGGGTCTATACCAACAAGGCACCGGGCGGCGTCGCCTACCGCTGTTCGTTCCGCGTTACGGAGGCGGCCTATTGCATCGAGCGGGCGATGGATATCCTGGCCCAGAAGCTCGACATGGATCCGGCGGACTTGCGGATGAAGAACTTCGTCAAGCCGGAGCAGTTCCCCTATCACTCGGCCCTTGGCTGGGAATATGACAGCGGCGACTATCACACCGCCATGCAGAAGGCGATGGACACGATCGGCTACCGCGAGCTGCGCGCTGAGCAAAAGGCCAAGCAGGAAGCTTTCAAGCGGGGGGAAACCCGCGAGATCATGGGCATCGGCGTGTCGTTCTTTACCGAGATCGTCGGTGCCGGACCGTCGAAGAATTGCGATATCCTCGGTGTTGCGATGTTCGACAGCGCCGAAATCCGCGTGCACCCGACCGGCTCGGTGATTTCCCGCATGGGCACCAAGTCGCAAGGCCAGGGGCATGAAACCACCTGGGCGCAGATCATCGCGACGGAAATCGGTATTCCGGCCGCCGACATCATGGTGGAGGAAGGCAACACGGATACCGCGCCTTACGGTCTTGGGACCTATGGCTCGCGCTCCACTCCGGTTGCCGGTGCCGCGATTGCGCTTGCGTCTCGCAAGATCCGCAACAAGGCACAGATGATCGCGGCCCACATGCTGGAAGTGTCCGAGTACGATCTGGAATGGGACGTGGACGGGTTCCAGGTGAAAGGCAATCCGCAGGCACGCAAGTCCATGAAGGAGATTGCCTGGGCTGCCTATCACGCCCCGCCTCCAGGCATGGAACCGGGTCTTGAAGCGGTCAGTTATTACGACCCGCCCAACATGACCTATCCTTTCGGCGCCTACCTCTGTGTTATGGATATCGACGTCGATACCGGCGTTGCCAAGACGAGGCGTTTCTATGCGCTGGATGACTGTGGAACCCGGATCAATCCGATGATCATCGAGGGACAGGTTCACGGTGGTTTGACCGAGGCCTTCGCCATCGCCATGGGTCAGGAGATTCGCTACGACGAGATGGGCAACGTGCTGGGGGCGTCCTTCATGGACTTCTTCCTGCCGACAGCTGTCGAGACACCTCACTGGGAAACCGATTTCACCGTCACCCCCAGCCCGCATCATCCGATCGGGGCAAAGGGCGTAGGCGAAAGCCCGAATGTCGGCGGTGTGCCGGCCTTCTCCAATGCGGTGAACGACGCCTTCAAGTTCCTCGGGTCGACCCATATCCAGATGCCGCATGACGCCTGGCGTATCTGGCAGGCGGCCAAGGACCTGGGTGCGCACGCATAAAGCACTTCTTACCGCAGGCTGGCTCCTCCGGGACAAAGCCTGCGGTGACGTTCCGATCGTCCTCTCGTAACTGATTCTGGATCAGCACCCGAAAGACGATGGATGCGACCTTCTCACCGAACGGACCAGCATGACCCAGACCAAGGATCAGATAGCGCTTCAGCTCGCGGATGCCGGTTATATCGCGGACGAAGGTCTTGCGACGGCACTTCTCCTGACAGGGATGCTCGGGCGGCCGCTGCTTCTGGAAGGCGAAGCCGGTGTCGGCAAGACGGAAGTGGCGAAGGCTCTGGCGCGTCTTGAGAACACCGATCTCATCCGCCTGCAGTGCTATGAAGGCCTCGACCGTTCGGATGCCATATACGAGTGGAACTATCAGCGCCAGCTTCTGGCCATCAAGGCGCGGGAAGGGTCTGGCGACAGCGCGGAAACTGTCGAGGAAGCGATTTTCTCCGAGAAATATCTTCTGGAACGCCCGCTTCTTGCGGCCATCCGAAAGGACGTGCCGCCGGTTCTGCTGATCGATGAAATCGACCGGGCAGATGAGGAATTCGAGGCATTCCTGCTTGAGATCCTGTCTGACTTCCAGGTGTCGATCCCGGAACTCGGAACGGTTCAGGCAGTTACAATCCCACGCGTGGTTCTGACCTCAAATGGTACACGCGAACTGTCGGACGCATTGCGCCGGCGTTGCCTTTATCATTTCGTCGATTACCCCTCGCCCGACCGCGAAACACGAATTCTGCTGGCGCGTGTCCCGGATCTTGATGCTGCTCTCGCCCAACAGATCGCCGAACTCATGAACAAACTGCGCAAGGAAGACCTCGTGAAGGTTCCAGGCGTTGCCGAAACCATAGATTGGGCGGCGGCTCTTCTCGGCCTTGGGGCCAAAAACCTGCAGGAGAGCCGGGAGCTTGTCTTTGAGACGCTTTCTTGTGTCCTGAAAACCCGGGAGGACAGTGCCCGTGTCAGCCGCGCAGTCACCGACAGGTTGCTTGGAAAGGTGGCTTGAGCAATGTCCGGCCTTTTCCTTGAAACCAGTGCAGACATCGGGCCGATCCTGAGGCTGCGGCTGGCAGGGTTTGTCCGCTCACTGCGTGACAGCGGCTTCAAGGTCGGATTGGCCGAGACCCGGGATGCTAGCCGGTTGCTGTGTTCGCGGATGATTCAGCGCCCCGGAAGCTTGAAGGCGGCCTTTCGCAGTCTTTTTTGCGGACGCTTGTCCGACTGGCAGCGTTTCGACGACATCTTCGATGCCTATTGGATCGACAAGGGTGTCAAATCTGGCGTGAAGGTTACCGGGACAAGTACGCGCAAGGGCATGAAGACCATTCGCGAACTGATCGATGCAAGTGGTAACCGTCAAGAGACAATTGCAGGCGATGTCGAACGCCTTCCCGGCGAAGAGGATGAGGCGAGCGACGACGCTCCCTCCGGACGCCGGGAAGGTGCGAGCATTGCCGAAAACCTCGGCCAGCTGGATTTTCGACATCTCAGCGATCCGGACGCCCTTAAGCAGGCCCATGAGCTTGCCCAACGGCTCGCACGGGCAATGCGTATAAGGCTGACCCGCAGGGATCGTCAGAAACGAAAGGGCCGGAAGCTGGATCTGCGCAGAACCATCCGCCGGTCTATTGCCCATGGCGGCGCACCTATTGAACTTGTGCGCAAGGGCCCTCGCGAGAAACAGTTGCGATTGGTGATCCTGCTCGACGCGTCCGGGTCGATGAACAACTACACGGGTGTCTTCACTCGGTTCGTGCACGGTTTGCTTGATAGCTTCCGCGAAGCAGAAGCGTTTCTTTTTCATACCCGTCTTGTGCACGTCTCCTCAGCCCTTTCGGAGCGGGACGCCGGCCGTGCTCTCGATCGCATGGGGCTGATGGCGCAAGGGATCGGTGGCGGCACGAAGATCGGCGCGGCGCTGGCCGACTTCAACAGATGGCACGCTGCCCGGGTCGTCCACTCGCGCACCTGCGTCCTGATCCTGTCGGATGGCTACGACACAGGCACGCCGGAAGCACTTGGCGATGAGATGGCAAGGTTACGGCGGCGCTGCAGGCGCATTGTCTGGCTCAACCCGCTGCTTGGCTGGCAGGGATACGAACCGACAGCCGGAGGCATGGCCGCCGCCCTGCCCCATGTCGATTTCTTCGCGCCAGCCCATAACCTCGCCAGCCTTGAAGCCCTAGAGCCTTATCTTGCGAGACTTTGAACGATGGGAGATGTTGAAATGAAGCATTCTGTTCCCGTGTCCGGCAAAGAGGCCGCGCCAGAGGTCGTGCAGGACCTGCCGCGCCTGATGAACCGATTGCAGGGTGACAACGAACCTTTCGTTCTGGCAACCGTTGTTCGCACCATATCGGTGACCGCAGCCAAGGCGGGCGCGAAGGCCGTGATCGACAGGAATGGGGATATTGTCGGCGGCTGGATCGGCGGTGGCTGCGCAAGATCGGCTGTCATCAAGGCGGCAAAGTCCGCTTTTGAAGATGGACAGACACGATTGATCTCCCTTCAACCTGCGGACCTGCTGGCAGAGATCGGCGTGGAAGCCGGTGAGGAGCGCGAAGGCATTCAGTTTGCCCGGAACATGTGCCCGAGCCAGGGCACAATGGATATCTTCATAGAACCGGTTCTGCCGCGGCCCACGCTTGTCATCTACGGCGCCAGTCCGGTTGCCGTTGCCCTTGCGAGCCAGGCGCCTTCCATCGGATTTGACCTGACCTTCTGCGCGCCTGCAGAAGAGCTGTCCGTCTTTTCAGGCGCCGGGAAAAGAGCAGACGGGTTTGACAGTCCCATTCGAAGCAACGGGCAGATCTACTCCATTATTTCGACCCAGGGGCGCGGCGATCTGGCGGCCCTGAAGGCCGCTCTTCTGACGGATGCGCGCCACATCGGGTTTGTCGGGAGCCGCCGGAAGATTGCAGCCCTCAAGGCTAAATTGCGCGAGGAAGGCGTAGCAGATCAGACCCTCGACCGGATCAAGGGGCCCGCAGGCCTTGATCTGGGAGCCATTGCACCGGAGGAAATTGCACTCTCTATCCTGGCGGAACTTTTGATGATCCGCCGCAGCGGACACCGCCAGACCAACATCCATCACGTTTGACCCCACCAGGGAAGCAACCACATGCAAATGAACGACAGCCAGCGGATCGAAGCCCCCAAGCATAAGGTTTGGGAGGCATTGAATGATCCGGAAGTCCTGAAAGCCTCTATTCCGGGATGTGAAGACCTGATCAAGCATTCCGATACCGAACTGGAGGCGAAGGTACGTCTCAAGGTGGGCCCGGTAAAAGCAACTTTCGGCGGCAAGGTGACGCTCAACGATCTCGATCCGCCGAACGGCTACACCATTGAAGGCGAAGGCTCCGGCGGGGTAGCCGGCTTTGCCAGAGGTGCTGCCAAGGTTCATCTGGAAGAAGACGGTCCTGACGCGACGATCCTTCACTACGAGGTTGATGCGAAGGTTGGCGGCAAGCTGGCGCAGCTTGGTGCCAGACTGATCGATTCAACCGCCAAACGGCTTGCCGGTGAGTTTTTTACCGCCTTCGGCGAACAGGTCGCCCCGGGAACACCGGCTGCATCGAACGAGATGGAAGCCGATACCACGCCAGCAGACGCTTCTCCTTCAGATGGCGAAGAGAAGAAGGGATGGATCAAAGGCCTTTTCGGCGGCAAGAAAAAGCAGAACGTGGCTGGTGACGAGGGTAAGATCGACGAACCTGCGGAATAAATCCCGACTGCAAGAGCCGCTTGCCTGGCTCTTGCAGATGTTCAAACCGGAGGAATTGTTATGGCACATACCGAAGTTCAAGCCATGGGTGGCATTCGCGAAATGATGCGTGATCCATCGCTGGTTCTGGCACTCGTCACGGGTTCGGCCTTGACCGGTTTTTTGCTGGTGGCGCACGCCTGTTGTCTGGGCATCACCGAACAGCATTTCCTGCCGTTGGTTCAGATCTGCTCTTTCGCCGGCTGAGACTGTTTTTCGATAGATCAGCAAAGGCTGCTTAAGGTCTGGGCATGGTGCATTCTTCACCATGCTGCCCATATTCTGCTCAGAGTACCATTTTCTTTTGATTGGTTTCGACGAGCTCAATCCAGATTCCATTTCTTAAATTATTGAAACAATGTACGAAATTTCCACCTTCGCCTTTCTGGCATTCCCCTTGCTTTGGTTATGATGTGCAGCGCGCCTAGGGATCCGGTCGCAAGACGATGCAGGACCGAGAGGTGCAAGCCGGTTGAGAGGCATATGCCGACATAGACCGGTGACACGGCGGGACAAAAACCCGGGAGACAACTGCACGAGGTTTCGCGCGCGCGAACCTGCTCCCGGCCGTGCGCAAAAACCTCATGACGTAAGTCCGGTTCTGATGACCGGGCCCAAGACAGGAGACGCGCACAGATGTTGAAATCGATTGCCAAAGCTTCCCTCCTCGCCGCAGCGCTGACGCTGCCACTTTCCCTCACTTCGGCCAGGGCCGAGGAAAAGACGGATTTCAAGGTCTGCTGGTCCATCTATGTCGGCTGGATGCCCTGGGGTTATCTGCAGGACAGTGGCCTCATGAAGAAATGGGCCGACAAATACGACATCTCCGTCGAGATCGTTCAGATCAACGACTACGTGGAGTCCATCAATCAATACACCGCAGGAGAATATGACGGCTGCTCCATGACCAATATGGATGCCCTTTCGATCCCGGCTGGCGGCGGTGTCGACACAACCGCGCTTATCGTCGGTGACTACTCCAACGGCAACGATGGCATCATCCTGAAGGACAAGTCCGAACTTGCCGATATCAAGGGACAAAGCGTCAACCTGGTGGAGCTTTCCGTCTCCCACTACCTGCTCGCACGGGCACTCGACACGGTTGGTCTCAGTGAACAGGATCTGACGGTCGTCAACACATCCGATGCAGACATGATCGCTGCCTATCAGACACCGGATGTCACGGCGGTGGTCACCTGGAACCCGCTCCTGTCTGAAATCGAAGCGGAAGCAAATGCCACCAAGGTGTTCGACAGTTCCGGCATTCCAGGCGAAATCATCGATATCATGATGGTCAATACCGAGACGCTTACGGACAATCCCGCCTTCGGCAAGGCTCTTGTAGGCGCCTGGTACGAACTGATGGGGATCATGTCGTCAGACAGTGACGAAGGCATCGCGGCACGCACCGCCATGGCCGAAGCCTCCGGCACGGACCTTGCCGGCTACGACGCGCAGCTCGCGACGACCAAGATGTTCTACACGCCCGCAGAAGCGGTCGCGTTCACCAAGTCCGCTGAACTTCCCGAGACGATGAAATTCGTTGCCGAGTTCCTTTTCGACAAGGGCATTCTGGGTGAAGGGGCACCCAGCCCTGAATTCGTCGGCGTCTCTTTCCCGGATGGATCGATCTATGGCGATACCGGAAACGTGAAACTGAAATTCGACCCGAGTTTCATGACGATGGCAGCAGAAGGCACGCTCTAGGCTTCCTTTGCTGATCCGGTGTTCCGGCGCCTCGGCGCCGGAGCCGCAGCCATAGACCGATCGGACCGTTTCATGCGTATCATCAACCGGAAACCCTCCCGGGTCACCGCCCTGGCGCTTGGGCTCCTGCCTTTCGTGCTGACATTGGTCGCCTACGCGATTGCCAGCCATTATCGCCGGCTCGACAATCCGGCGGACAAGCTTCTCCCCTCCATCACCAGCATGGGAGAAGCCTTCTGGCGCATGGCGGCAGTGCCGGACCGGAGGTCGGGAGACCTTCTGCTCTGGTTGGATACTTTCGACAGTCTCTGGCGTCTTGGGACAGGGATGGCAGTGTCGACGCTTCTGGCAATCTCCCTTGGCATTGCCATCGGCTTCATTCCCCATATCCGCAGCGGACTGGCGCCTTATCTCGCGACATTCTCGCTGATACCCCCGATCACCATCCTGCCGATTCTGTTCATCACCTTCGGTCTTGGCGAACTCGCGAAAATCGCCCTGATCGTGATCGGAACGGCACCGGTGATGATCCGTTCCACGGCCCAGGCGGTTCTGGACATTCCGCGGGAAATGATCATCAAGGCGGAAACACTTGGGGCCAGCGTCTGGCAAATGGTTACGCGGCTCGTGTTGCCGCAGGTGCTTCCGCACCTGATCACCAGCCTGCGGCTTTCTCTCGTGCCGGCCTGGATCTTTCTGATTTCAGCAGAGGCCATCGCGTCCACTTCGGGGCTTGGCTACCGCATCTTCCTGGTGCGCCGTTACCTCGCGATGGATGTGATCCTGCCTTACGTCGTCTGGATAACGCTGCTGGCGTTCCTGCTCGACAGAGCCTTGCTGCTGTTGTCCCGCCGCGCTTTTCGCTGGCACCATCTGGGAGGTGACGCGCTATGAATACTGCGTCTAAACTCTCGGTCCAGAACCTGGCAAAATTATACGACGGCGTGCCTGTTCTCGAACGGGTCAACCTGGAAGTCCAGACCGGGTCTTTTTGCACGATCGTTGGAGCATCCGGCTGCGGAAAATCGACATTCCTGCGGATGCTGCTTTCCCAGGAACATCCAAGCCGTGGACAGATCCTCCTGGACGGCGCTCGCTTGCCACTTGAGCCGACACCCGATCGCGGGATCGTCTTCCAGAAATACTCGGTGTTTTCGCATCTGACCGTGGCTGAAAACCTCATCCTTGCGCAAGAGTTTGAATCGTCGCGCTGGACCGGGCGGCTTTTTGGTACTTCCCGCAAGGCGGCTTTTGGATCGTCCGACGACCTGCTTGACAGGATCGGTTTGCGACCGGCGGCAAACAAGTATCCGGCGCAACTGTCCGGTGGCATGCAGCAACGTCTCGCGATCGCCCAGGCCTTGATCAAGAAGCCAAGCATACTGCTGCTCGACGAGCCTTTCGGCGCGCTAGACCCGGGTATACGTGTCGACATGCATGAATTGCTTTTTGGGCTCTGGAAAGAGTTGTCCATGACGGTTTTCATGGTGACGCATGATATTCACGAGGCCTTCAAGCTCGGCACGCGTCTGCTGGTGTTCGACAAGATCCGCCACGACCCGCAGGCGCCACAGGCCTACGGCGCGACCATCACCTACGATCTGCCACTCAAATCGCCAACGGGAGCCTCCTTGCGGTCTCCGGAGGCCATCGCAGGTGCAATTGGTGCTCCACAGACAAACAAGCCCACTCCGTCTTTCCAAAGAATCCACACCCCAAACAATCAGGAATGAGGACCATCCCATGAGTTTCAATCGAGCCTCAGGCCCCAGGACTCACCACCTTGCCGCAGGTCAATTCACCAGAGACCCCAACCGAAGACAGCATCATCCTGACTTCGACAAACTGCAATTGCGAGGTTGGAAGGCCGCTGAAAAGGAAGGTGCCCTGCCCTCTGCCGCGTGGGAAAAGGAAAAAGCCTGGGCGCTGCGAATGGGACTGACAGGATCCGATAGTCTCACCGACAAATCGATCCCGACCTTTGCCCGTGGAGAACTGCCCCACTATGCGGGGATCAACACCTTCCTGAAAGCGCCTTACATCGAGGATGTGACAAAGGTCGGGGCTTATGACGCCGCCGTCATCGGCATTCCTTTCGATGGGGGCACCACTTACAGACCCGGCACACGGTTCGGGCCGCAAGGAGTTCGGAAGATTTCCGCGCTCTACACGCCCTACAACTACGAGATGGGTGTCGATCTTCGGGAACAGATGACGCTTTGCGATGTCGGTGACATCTTCACCATTCCTGCCAATATCGAAAAGACATTTGACCAGATAACGCGGGCGGTTTCACACGTCGCATCCTCCGGAGCCTTGCCGATCATGATCGGCGGCGATCATTCAATCGGCTTTCCTTGCGTACGCGGGATCGCCCAATGCACGTCCAAGCGCATAGGTATCGTGCATTTCGATCGGCATATCGACATCCAGGAAAAGGACCTGGATGAACGGATGCATACGACGCCCTGGTTCCACGCGACAGATCTCGTCAACGTGCCGGCCGTCAATCTGGTTCAGATCGGTATCGGAGGCTGGCAGGTTCCGCGAGAAGGGGTGGAAGTTGCGCGGGAGCGGAACACCAACATCTTCACCATGCGCGATGTCGAGGAACTGGGATTGGCGGAAACGGCCGCACGGGCGCTGGAACTGGCATGGAAGGACGCAGATGCAGTCTATATCTCGTTCGATATCGACAGTGTCGACTGCGGCTTCGTGCCCGGTACCGGCTGGCCGGAGCCAGGTGGCTTTCTGCCGAGAGAGGCACTTGAACTGGTGTCGCTGGTCGCGAAGGAAGGCATCTGCGGTCTGGAGGTCGTAGAAGTTTCACCACCTTACGATTGCTCCGACATCACAGCCCTTCTGGCAACTCGGGTAATTGTAGATGTTCTTGGGACCCTGGTTTCCCATGGAAAAATGGGTTCGCATAAATCCATCATCGACAAGCCGGTGTCCATTCCGGCCGGTCCGGACGTGGAGTAAGGCGATGGCGCGACATCATCACGGCCACGATCACCATGTTCACCACGATCATGAACATGGTCATCACCACCACCACACACATGACCACGATCATGGAAGTCTCGCCGGACATAATCACGTGGGCCCGGACCATCTGCATTCTCATGTTCATGGGGCCTCGCGTGCGGACCGGGCCGAAGAACTGCAGGCACTTGCGGTGAGCTTCATAGACGGCTTTCGGGCTGCCGACGACAAGACCAGTTACCTGCGTCTTGCCGGCGTCCCGTTTCACCGCCCCGGTGCCGATGGTCTCATACAGCACCTTGTCGACGCAAAGATCGTCAGCAATTGGCAGGTCGGTACAGCCTCGCCGGCCTTTGCTTCCCGAGAACTCGTCTACATGAGTTTTCCAGGTTCAATGGTCCAAGCCCGGGAAACCATGACCTTCACCTTTGTATCCCTGTCGCAACGGTCAGACATTGACCTCATCGACATCCTCACCACTCGTCTGGCCCATGGAGATATCGCAGAATGAAACAGCTTTTGATGACGTCAATTCTTGCCTTGGCATCCACCCCTGCATTTGCACACCCTGGTGCGCACGATCACCTGGCCGGTTGGCAAGGCGCAGGTGAGCATCTGCTTGGCTCGCCATTTCATCAGCTGCTGCTTGTCGTGGCTGTCAGCGGGTTGGTTCTGGCCGTTTCCCTGGTCCGGAAATCGAAAAAGACCACGAGGAAACAGCCTGTAGAACGCAGGTCCTGAGGGTCTCTCTCGTTAAAGCGGGGCCTTGATACCAACCGAGGTATCAGAGCCCCGCCAGAGTGCTTTTGGAATGATCCGAGAAGAACAGGGTCGTTATGTCGTCGATCGCCATCGGACCGCCGAACAGGTAGCCTTGGCCGATGGTGCAGCCGATATCGACCAGTACATCGCGTTGCTCGACTGTCTCGATGCCTTCGATCAAGACCTGAGAGCCCATGGTTTCGGCAATACCAAGGACCATCTTGAGAATATCGCGAATTTTCTTGTCCTTGACCGCCTTGGTGGCAAACGACCTGTCGATCTTGATTTCGTCCCAATCAAAGTCCGTCAGGTAAGACAAGGCGGAATAACCGACGCCAAAGTCATCCAGCGAAATGCCGATACCCAATGATCGCAACTCAACGAGTGTCGTCTGAATGCGGCGCAGATCGCTCATCAGGGTTGTTTCGGTCACTTCCAGTTTCAGCCTGGAGGCTGGCAGACCGGTCCGACCGAGGCATTCGTCGAGCATTGCAACGACGTCGTCGCTCAGAATCTGCGCAACAGAAAGGTTGACCGACAGACTCAGGTCCGATGGCAACAACTGTACTTCCGAACACGATGTTTCCAGGATCTTCCATCCCAGCGATACGATATCGCCATTGCGTTCAGCGATCGGGATGAATTCCGAGGGTGAAATCCAGCCCAGTTCGGAATGGTACCAGCGTGCCAAAGCTTCCACGCCGAAAATCCGCCCGGTCATGAGGTTGAACTGAGGCTGGAAGTGCGGAAGGCATTCGTTCGCCTCTATGGCGCGGGCAAGTGCGTTTTCGACGATTGTCCGCCGTTCCATTTCCGCGCGCATGGCCGGTTGGTAGGTCACGACGCGGCGGCGGCTGTGGCTGACGGCATTACCAACCGCGAGATCCGCATTGCGAATGATGTCGGTGGCATCTCGCTCTACGGTGGTTGAATCCGCATAGCCGATAGCTGGTGAAATCAGGAAGGATCCGAGTGCCGTTGGGACCGGGCGCAGGAAGATGTCGTGGATCCGGTTTGCAACGACAGAAGCAGTCAGCCCAACCTCTTCATCACTTACAGTCATGAGGAGAAATCCCTTGCCTCCTGAGCGGGCAAGGCAATTTACACCTTCCATCCGGTCTACCGCGTGACGCAACAGGTCCGCAGTCGATGCCAGGATAGCTTCCTCCGTTACAAGACTGAACTTGTTGATAGCCGGCAGTCTGGACTCCAGATCGATGTTGAGAATGCTCAAGGTCTGATCAGGAGCAAGTGTGTCATGCGTAGAGCGCACGATCTCTGCAAAGACACGGGAATTTACCAGGCCTGTAACACTGTCGTGGTCCAGCCGGTGCTCCAGGAGCCTGGTTTGCTCGCGAGTTGCCTCTGCCTGTCCTTGCAGCACCTGGCTGCGCTTGTTGGAGAACCAGATCCATCCAAGGCTGACCAGAAGGAAAACAACAACGAGCGCGTCTTGTACAATCTGGTGGAAATGAAAGCTCTTTCTCGCCGCCGACATTTGCTTGGCAGCTTCCTGAGTCACCATCTGATTGATTTGTTGAAGGGAACTTCCTATCCCCTGCAAGATGATCAGTGCATTGCTCACGGAGGTCTGGTCATCGAGCGTATCCAGGAACGGTTTCACCCGGTTGCTCGTACGAACGATGTGGACCAGTTTGTCCTGGATGTAGTCTGACGGCCCCACAATTTCGCTATAGGCGTCGCTGGGCCACGTTTCGAAAGCGTTCAGCAGTGCTTCGTAGGTTTTTCCGGCCTCTGCAGCATCTTCCGGGCTTTTCAAGGCACTGTACCGTGCAATCAGTTTTTCCAGGGCCGTAGTGTTAAAGCGCAGCGTGTCGTTGAGGACCGAACGTTCCAACTGATCCTTGTGAAGGTAGTCGGCTTGCGCGCTATAGAGCGAGTAGGCGTTTACACCGAGCAAAAGCGTAAGGGAGGCGCAAAGCGCCGGAAATCCTATTCGCAACAGTTTATCAAAAATCATTGGCTCAACCGCCCTGATGACAGATTACACCGCCCCAATTGGAGCTTATCGATAGTCCTCTCCGGCCCAATGTCTCTGTCACAGACGAACCGGTGCCCCCCGGCTTGCCATTTCCGGTATCAGCGGCAGGCCATCTACCTGCTGCGCTGGACCAGCGGTGGATTACGCCCGATTGTTAGCGCCGCAAACTTTCACGAAACTTGCGAGTAAAAAACGGTTGTAGACCCCGATCGCGGAAAGATCTTTCTGCCCTTCAATCCACGATGTAGGAATTTAGACCCGACAACGGTTAAGACCGTCTAAATGCCAAAAGACGCAACGTAAATTATGCTTGGTTTTGCGGTGGATAACGGGGATGGGCACAAGATTGCTGTCATGTTGCCATTGTTTACCCAAGGTTGTCTTGACGCGCTCATTCCAACACGAAATCCTGCAACTGAATCGTGAAATCGTGTTGGGAGCGGGTGCAAATGCCGATCTTAAGGACACTCCGAGATGGGCTTACGCCAACCGGGCTCATAGTAGCGGCCAGTTTCTTCGGTGCCGCACTGACGCCGTCGATGATGCCGAGGGAACCAATTGTACAAGCGACCCTCGCCGCCGTGGCAGCGACGTTTGGCTATGAGGTGACCCTTCTGGCAAGGAGTGTCTGGCGTTATCTGGAGTTGCCGGAGCCCAAGGGACGTTTGTGGACACTCTGGCTCCTTGCCGCTTGCGGTATCAGCCTTGCGATCATGGTCTACAGTCTGTCGAAAGCTGCCAGTTGGCAGAACGCGACCCGTGAAGCTGTTGGTTTGCCGCCGCTCGAGAGCGCAGCGCCGTTCTTCATCGTCACTGTTGGCGTGTTGATCGCACTTTGCTTGTGGCTGGTTTTCCGGGTTGCAGGTGCCTTGCGTAGAGCCGTTGCTGTTGTTCTGGACAAGATGCTTCCGAGGCGCGTCGGCGTGGTCCTGTCCATCGTTCTGGTTGGCTGGTTCCTGTGGGCACTTGTCGATGGAGCCCTTGTACGTAATGCGTTTCGTATGGCCGATACGTCTTTTCTGGCTGCAGACCTGCTTCTTGAACCTGATATCGAAAAACCTGCTGATCCCGAAAAAACCGGCAGTACCCGGTCGCTGGTCAAATGGGAGGAGATGGGGCGTTGGGGTCGTCATTATGTCGCGACCGCTCCGACTGCAGCAGAGATTTCCGAATTCTGGCCGGATAATGCCGTTGATCCTATCAGGGTCTATGTTGGACGAAGGTCTGGTGACACCGCAGAAGAACGCGCCCAACTTGCTTTGCAGGAACTGATCCGCGTTGGCGGATTTGACCGATCGGTTCTTGTGGTTGTGGTACCACCCGGCACCGGTTGGATGGACCCGGGAGCTCACGACACAATCGATTTCATGCTTGGCGGTGATGTGGCGACAGTGGCTGTCCAATATTCCTATCTGACCAGTTTTCTGGCGCTGCTTGCCCATCCAGATTACGGGGTAGATCAGGCTCGAGCCCTTTTCAACGCGGTCTATGCCCACTGGACGCAGATGCCCAAAGACAGTCGGCCGGAGCTTTATGTTCACGGTCTCAGCCAGGGGGCCTTCAACTCCCAGGCGACACTTCCCCTGTTTGACATGCTGGGTGACCCGATCCAGGGCGCCTTTTGGGCTGGGTCTCCTTTCTTTTCGCGATATTGGTCGGAGGTCCGGGATCGGCGGAAGGCTGACAGTCCAGCATGGCGTCCGAACTATGGAAACGGCTCGCTTGTCCGGGTGATGGATCAATATGGCGGACTGGAGGGGAACTATGCGCCCTGGGGGCCAATTCGTGCGGTGTTTCTGAATTATGGCAGCGACCCTATCGTGAACTTCACGTTCGATACGGGTTTTAGGCCGCCAGCCTGGATGGCCTCACCGCGTGCGCCGGATGTTTCAGAAAAACTGTCCTGGTTTCCCGTGGTGACAATGCTTCAGATTGCGCTGGATTCCATGTTTGCGCTGGATGTTCCCAGATACGGGCACTACTACATTGCGCCTGATTACATCGACGGATGGGCTACAGTTGTCGATCCGGACGGCTGGTCACCAGAAAGAGCGGAAGCGCTGAAAAAGATATTCGAGCGCCGTGATCCTGCGATCTAACGCCCGGAACCAATTGGTTGGACTATCGATTTTCCAGGAGGCTGGCCAGGCCACGCTTGAAGGTTTCTCCGGCTGGTTCTGCTGCTTTCACGATGTCTGCAACCTTGAAGAATTCCATGGTCTTGAAACGGCCGACAGGCGGTTCAATCAACAAATCAGGTTGATTGCAGGCCAATTTGGCGGCGACCAACGAGTGAAGGGTGATCGAGAACGAGCCGATCCAGGTTTCCAGGCCGGTTGGAAGCCCGCTTTTTCGCTCTTCGAAAGAGCTGCCAGTAACATCGACAGCGACTGTCGGAATGCCGTCGTCCTGAAAGACATCAAACGGTGTCGGGTTGACGAAGCCCCCGTCTATCAAAACCTGGCCGTCTATCCTGACAGGCGTCAAAAGCATGGGGAGAGCGGACGAGGCTGCAATTGCAGGCAGTAAGGGCCCCTCCTCCAGAACCACCTGCGACTGGGTGTAAAAATCCGTCGCAACGATCTTCATTGGCAGTTTCAAATCCGAGAACTGCTCGGCCAGGTCTTTAGGAAACACCGTTTCGAAAAGAACGATGGGATCGATAATCGCCGGACGGACAACATTGAAGAGCGACGACCAGGTTCGGCCATCCTTCAGAAACAGCTTTTGAAGCAATTGCGTTTTCTGGGTGAAGAGATCAACTGCAAACTGTCGGATCTCTCGACCGCTCATACCGCTGGCGTAAAAAGCACCCAGGATCGACCCCATTGATGTCCCGGCAATTTCGACGGGTTTGACACCCAGGTCATCCATCGCTTCCAGAATGGGAATGTGAGCGAATGCCTTTGCGGCTCCGCCACCAAGAGCCAGACGGAACCCCTGGGCAGAGCTGCTGCTGTGTGTCGTCATTTCTGCCTCTGGGGCGCTGCTGGCAGAGGCCAAGCCAGCCATGCTGCCAGATCCAGCAACGGCCGCGGCGAGCATCAGTTCTCGTCTGCGGATCATTCGTCAAAGGTCCGTATCGTGTGGATTGCGGCGATCCATCCTGGATGGAAACGAAATTATAGTTTCGTTTGTAGAGGTGTCGATGTTGCGATTCAACGTTGCGGTGATTTCTGCGCAAGTCTTCGATCAGAACGATCGCGATGGAAGCAGGTGCTTTACGCATAACATTCAGACAATCGGTCACCGGATATGAAAACGGCCCGGAAACGCTGGCTCCGGGCCGTCCTGGATAGGTGATAACCGCGATTATTGCGGCAGTTTGTCGTCGATACCCTGCACGTACCAGTTCATGCCGAGAATGGCTCCATCGTCGAGGGCGATGCCATCTTCAGCGGCAACCGAGCCGTCTTGCTTGGTGATCGGGCCGGTGAACGGCTCCCAACCGCCGGAGATCTTGGCTTCGGTTTCCTTGGCCATTGCAACGACATCATCCGGGAGATTGGTGTAAGGCGCCATCACGACGTGACCTTCGGCAAGGCCTGCCCAGGTGCTCTTGGGCTCCCAGGTGCCATCCATGACTTCCTGGATGCGCTCGATGTAGTACGGACCCCAATCGTCGATGATTGCCGTGTACTGGGCTTCCGGTGCGAACTGGATCATGTCGGATGCCTGACCGAAGCCATGCGCGCCACGTTCCTGTGCGACCTGAAGCGGTGCGGTGGAATCGGTGTGCTGCGTAATGACATCGGCACCCTGATCGATCAGCGCCTTTGCAGCGTCGGCTTCCTTGCCCGGATCGAACCAGGAATTGACCCAGACGACCTTCAGCTTGAAATCCGGGTTGACGGACTGAGCACCGAGCAGAAATGCATTGATGCCGGACACCACTTCCGGGATCGGGAACGAGGCGATGTAACCTGCGACGCCGGATTCGGACTGTTTGGCGGCAATCTGACCGATAATGTAACGGCCCTGGTGGAACTTGGAGTTATAGGTCGCGACGTTGTCGGCAGTCTTGTAGCCGGTCGCGTGTTCGAACTTCACATCCGGAAACTTCTTGGCGACCTTGATCGTCGGGTTCATGTAGCCGAAGGACGTGGTGAAGATGACATTGCAGCCTTCACGGGCGAAACGCTCGATCGCGCGCTCTGCATCCGGACCTTCCGGCACACTTTCAAGATATGCGGTTTCCAGCTTGTCGCCGAAATGCTTTTCCGCATCAAGACGGCCCTGGTCGTGCTGATAGGACCAACCGAAGTCGCCAACTGGTCCAACGTAGATAAAGCAGGCTTTGACGTCTGCAGCGTTTGCGGCAGAGCCGGCAGCTGCGAAGGCAACGGCGGCAACGGTTGCTTTCAAAAGAGATTTCATCTGGTTCTTTCCCCTCTGTTTCGATCTCTCTGTTGCGATCTTGTCTAAGGCCAAGCCCCCGATCGCACCGGGGCCGGGCCGACCGGTGGCTGGGAGGCTTACCGGTCTGGAACGAATGGCTTGCCGAGACAGGCTGGCGTGTTGACGAGCGTCAGTCTGCGGTTTGCCGAAATGAGCACAAGCACCAAAATAGTCGCAAGGTACGGCAAGCTGGACAGCAGTTGGGACGGAATGTCCAGCTCAACTGCCTGGGCGTGGAGGTTCAGGACGCTGACTGCACCAAACAGATAGGCGCCAACAACCACGCGAAGCGGCAGCCAGGACGAGAACACGACCAATGCCAGCGCAATCCAGCCTCGGCCTGCAGTCATGTTTTCAACCCACTGAGGCGTATAGGCAAGCGACATGTAGGCACCCGCCAGACCTGCACAGGCGCCGCCAAAAAGAACCGCTGCGAACCTGATGCGAATAACGGAATAACCAAGAGCGTGAGCCGACACGTGGTTGTCACCAACAGACCGAAGCACGAGGCCAAGCCGGGTCCGGAACAGGAAATAGGCGACAGCGATGACCAAGGCGAAACTCACATAAACGAGCGCGTCCTGCTGGAAGAAGACAGGCCCGAAGAACGGAATGTCGGACAGTACAGGAATGTAGAGATCCGGCAGTTTAAGACCTGGAATGCCGATGAAGGCCTCCCCGATCAGGCCCGAGAAGCCGACGCCGAGGATGGTCAGGGCAAGACCGGTTGCCACCTGATTGGTTACCAGGACGAGCACCAGGAAGCCAAAAAGTGCCGACATGGCCATGCCGGCGGCAATTGCCGCAAAGACGCCGAGCGTCCCGGATCCGGTCTGATTGGCGACGGCGAATCCGACCACGGCCCCCATGATCATCATGCCCTCAACACCAAGGTTCAAAACACCGGAGCGTTCAACGACGAGTTCGCCGATCGCAGCAATCAACAGCGGTGTTGCCGCGGTGATAACGGTCAGGAGAACGGCTTCAAACATGGGAGACCTCCCCTGCCGAACCACGGCGGCCGACAAATCTGATGCGATAGAGGATGAGTGTGTCGCAGGCGAGCACGAAGAACAGCAGAAGGCCCTGAATGACACTGGCAATCTTGTTGGAGACACCCATCGCCGATTGCACCGCCTCGCCGCCGATATAGGACAATGCCAACACGAAACCCGCGACGATGATACCGAAGGGATTCAGCCTTCCCAGAAAGGCGACGATAATGGCTGTAAATCCATAACCGGGAGAGATGGTCGGGAGGAGCTGGTTGAGTGCGCCGGACACTTCCATCGTGCCGGCAAGGCCTGCAAGACCACCGGCAATTGCGAAGGAAAACAGCGTCAGTTTCTTTGCAGAAAAACCGGCAAAGCTGCCTGCGCGAGGACTTTCGCCCATCACCCTGATCTCGAAACCCTTAATGGTCTTGCCGAGGACCACCGCAAGCACGACTGCGACGATCAAAGTGATCGGGGCCGCATAGCTGAGTGACGTGCCAGGGACGGTGGACAACGTGGCGGCGTCGGAGAAGAGCGCCGATTCCGGGAAGTTGTAACCGCCGGGATCCCGCCACGGTCCGCGAACCAGGTAGTCCAGCAGGAGACTGGCGACATAGACCAGCATGAGGCTGGTCAGGATTTCGTTGGTATTGAACCTGGTTTTCAACAGCGCCGGGATCAGGGCCCAGAGTGCCCCACCGATAGCGCCGAAAGCCATC
This sequence comes from Roseibium sp. RP-7, assembly GCF_053005225.1. Lineage (NCBI taxonomy): Bacteria > Pseudomonadati > Pseudomonadota > Alphaproteobacteria > Hyphomicrobiales > Stappiaceae > Roseibium > Roseibium sp. RP-7. Next base: position 2,751,600 of record NZ_JBRKQA010000001.1, on the reverse strand, counting down.
ATCAAGGGAAGCGTGGCAGCACTTTCGAAGTCCGGCATCAGAATGGGCAGAGCAGAGCCGAACAGCGCACCGACGACGAACTGGCCTTCAGCACCGATGTTCCAGTTGTTCGACAGATAGCAAACCGACAAGCCGCAGGCGATCAGGATGAGCGGTGTTGCCTTGGCGATTGTCGCGTTGAGAGACCATTCTTGTGTCAGAGGTTCTATGAAGAACTTATATAATCCGAACAATGGGTTATGTCCGGATATTGAGAAAATGAGTCCGGCTGCGATTGCGGTCAGACCAACAGCGATCAACGGCGACAGCAGTGCCATCTTTCGGCTGTGCTCTTTTCTTTTCACGAGTTCGACGCGCATCAGGCAACCTCCCCTTGCGCTTCCGCGCCGCCTGCCATGAGCAGGCCGACCCGCTCGCGGTTCATGTCTGAAGTCGGCTCGGCCGCAGACAGATAGCCTCTGGAAATAACCGCAATCCGGTCGGCGATTTCGAAGATTTCATCCAGGTCCTGGCTGATCACCAGCACCGCCGATCCGGAGCGGGCAAGGTCGATGAGCGCCTGCCGGATAAGAGCGGCGGCACCGGCATCGACACCCCAGGTTGGCTGGTTCACGATCAGCACACCAGGTTTGCGGTCCAGCTCGCGGCCGACTACAAATTTCTGAAGATTGCCCCCTGAAAGGGAACGCGCTTCTGGATCGTCATGGGACATGCGCACGTCGAAGGACTTCTTGATGCGCTGTTCCATCTTGCCTGCATTGGCATTGGAGACGAAGAAACCACTGACCAGCTTGTCGCCGGTTCTGTGGCGCGTCAGAACGATGTTCTGCGATAGTTTCATGCCCGGTACGGCGCCGTGGCCGAGACGTTCTTCTGGTACGAAAGCCGCGTTCTGCCTGCGTCGCCAGGTAATGTTCCTGTTGCCGCAGGGCTTGCCGTCCAGAACGACCATGTCGGCTGCCACTGGCATTTCACCGGAGATCGCGTCGAAGAGCTCACCCTGGCCGTTGCCTGCAACGCCGGCGATCGCGACCACCTCTCCGGCCCTGAGATCCAGCGAGACCTTGTTCAGCGCTGTTGCGAATGGCGTTGCGGCTTTTGCGGACAGGTTCTTCAGGGCAAGCCGGGTTTCGCCGATCTGCGGCTTTTGAGAGCTGGCGCTGACAGAGGCAACGTCGGCTCCCACCATCATGCTGGCCAGAGATGCCGGTGTTTCCTTGGTTGGGTCACATTCGCGAACCACCTGGCCATGCCGAAGGATCGTCGCGTGGTGACAGATGCGTTTGACCTCTTCCAGCCGATGGCTGATGTACAGAACGGCACAGCCTTCCTTGGCCAGGCGCTCCAGCGTCAGGAAGAGAAGATCCGCTTCCTGGGGCGTAAGCACCGACGTCGGTTCGTCCATGATGATCAGCTGCGGTTCCTGAAGCAGGCATCGGACAATCTCGATACGCTGTCGGATGCCGACCGGCAAGTCTGCAACAATGTCGTCCGGATTCAGGGGCAAACCATAATCGCGCGACACGGATTGGATCCGATTGGCAAGCTCAGACATTCGCCCCGGATTTGGCAATGCCAACGCGATATTTTCTGCAACCGTCAAGGCTTCGAACAGCGAAAAATGCTGGAACACCATCCCGATGCCGAGTTCGCGGGCAGCTGCGGGGTTGTCGATGTCGACCCGTTGGCCCTGCCAGAGAATTTCACCGCCATCCGGCTCCAGTGAACCGTAGAACATTTTTACGAGGGTCGATTTGCCTGCGCCATTTTCGCCAAGGAGTGCATGTATTTCACCCTTGTTTATGACGAGATCGACCCTGTCGTTCGCCAGAATGTCGCCAAATCGTTTGGTCAGGCCCCGGGCATCGAGCAAAGTATCCTTTCCGGATCTGCTTTGCCGCGCCGTGCCGCCGTCCCCTGTCATCGTTTCTGTTTCTGCCACGCCGTCCCCCAAGCGAATGCCGCCTTATTGACCAAGTGTTAGTTTTTGTGCAAGCCCCCCGGCTGCAGCGGCCTGTTGATGATTTCCAGCTTCGTCCCGAACCAGCAGATCGACAGCTATTCCTGCAGCGATTGCAGCCGGTTGTTTTGATTTGACTGAAGTCACCCCGACAGGACAGACCATGTTTGCCGTCAAAGTGTCATTCAGCCCCCAGGCCTTCAGTCGTTTCAGGAAGCGCGCCCGCTTGGTTTTGGAGCCGATCACACCGCAATAGGCAAAGCGTTGTTTAAGCAAGGCACGTGCCATGATGTCTTCATCCAGGGCGTGCGAGTGGGTCATCGCCAGGACAAAGGCGCCATCAGGGGCTTGTTCAAGGCAGACAGCTGGATCAGGGTTTGAAACTTTCCGGACATTTCCCGGAACCGCAGCCGGAAACTGGTCCGCCCTGCTGTCGATCCATGTCACGCTGAATGGCAGAGGTGCGAGCGCCAGGACAACGGCTTTTCCTACATGCCCTGCACCAAAAAGATAAAGTTCGCGCCGCTTGCTGCCAAATTGCTCGATCAGCAATTGCTTGCCCGTTTTTTGGTCAAGTTGAAGGAAGAAGCGGTTCGTTGAAACGTCCGGCAGCAGATCGCGTGTCTGCACCACACCGTTCACAATACTGGCCTGGGTGGAAAACTGCGTTCCGTCGTTCTCCCGAAGCGAGAGTGTCTGAGCCATTTCAAGCGATGACGTTGTCAGCACCTCGATGGCGATTTGGGTACGTCCGCCGCAGCACTGACCGAGGTCCGGGCCAAGCGAGACATTGTGGAGCTCTAAGCTGGCCACGCCATCCCGGAGAGCTTTGTGGGCACGGCGGATGGCTTCGAACTCAAGCGTGCCGCCACCAATCGTGCCATAAAATCCACCACCAGCCGTTACCACCATACGAGCACCGTCTTCGCGTGGTGTCGAACCATCGGCACGAGCAACGGTTACGAGTGCACAAGCGCCGTTTCGCTTCAAACAGTCGGCAATGTGCCCCCAGACCTTCATCAGGAGATCTTCCTCCGGCGCATATCCTGGACGGCTTTCATGATTGCCTCAGGTGTTGCCGGTGCGTCCAGATTGGGAACAACTCCCGGGCTGAGGCTCGCGACGGCATCATTGATCGCGCAAAACACTGCATTGGCCAACATGACAGGCGGTTCGCCAACGGCCTTGGACCGGTAAACGGTTGCCTGAGGGTTGCCGCTGCCTTCATAGAGACGGACGTTGAATTCCTCGGGAATGTCGGATGCTGTCGGGATCTTGTAGGTCGAGGGAGCGTGGGTACGAAGGCGCCCCTTTTCGTCCCAGACCAGTTCTTCGGTGGTAAGCCACCCCATCCCTTGAACAAAGCCACCTTCGATCTGCCCCAGGTCAATCGCAGGGTTCAGCGAATGGCCGACATCGTGAAGAATATCCACCCGATCGACGGTCATCTCGCCGGTCATCGTATCGATTGTCACCTCGGCGCATGCGCCGCCAAAGGCAAAGTAATAGAAGGGGCGCCCGGTAGCGCTCTCCCTCTCCCACGTTATCCCTGGCGTTGCGTAATAGCCTGCGTGTGAAAGCTGAATACGTGCCATGTGCGCCAGCTTGGCGACTTCCGAAAGGGCAAAGCTCTGGTCACCGACAACCACCTTGTTATCGCCGAAGAAGATTGCTTCCGGTCCGCATTGATGCAGTTCGCACAGGAAGGTTATCAGTCGGTTCTTGATTTCCTTCGCCGCCAGCTTGGCGGCCATGGCGTTGAGGTCTGTTCCGGAAGATGCAGCCGTTGGGCCCGTGTTGGGAACCTTTGAGGTGTTGGTGGCGGTGATGCGTACCTTGTTCAGGCTGACACCGAATTCCTCCGCAACAACCTGCGCCACTTTCTGATAGAGCCCCTGGCCCATCTCGGTGCCACCATGGTTCAGATGAATCGAACCGTCGGTATAGAGATGAACGAGCGCACCGGCCTGGTTGAGATGTTTCAGCGTGAAGGAAATGCCGAACTTAACCGGTGTCAGGGCCAGTCCCTTTTTCAGAACAGCGTTGTTTTCGTTGAAGAATCGCACATCATCACGTCGTGCCCAATAGTCTGAACTCTCTTCCAATTGGGCAATCAGGTCATGCATGACCTGAAACTCTTCCACCGGCATGCCGAAAGGCGTCAGGTTCCGTTCTCCGTCATAGAAATTCAGCTTGCGAATTTCGAGCGGGTCCTTGTCGAGACTGATCGCGATCGCATCGATCATGCGTTCGGCAGCGAGCATGCCTTGCGGTCCACCGAACCCGCGGAATGCGGTGTTGGAGCAGGTGTCCGTTCGCAAGCGCCGGGAGCGGATGAGTGCATCCGGGTAGAAGTAGCTCGAATCGGCATGAAAAAGAGTCCGGTCGTTCACGCCAAGAGACAGGTCGACCGAGTATCCGCAACGGGCAAGAAATTCCATGTCGACAGCACGGATGCGACCTTCGCTATCGTGGCCGACCTGCCAGTTGACCTTAAAGTCGTGTCGCTTGCCGGTCATGATCATGTCGTCGTCGCGGTCGAGGCGGATCTTGCAGGTTCGGCCCGTGTGACTGGCTGCGACGGACGCCAGGGCAGCCCATTGGTTCGCCTGCGATTCCTTGCCGCCGAAACCGCCTCCCATGCGGCGAACCTCAGCTGTGACAGCGGCATCGGGCACACCGAGCACCTTGGCAACCGTGTGCTGGATTTCGGTCGGGTGTTGGGTCGAGGAATACACCAGCATGCCGCCATCTTCCTGTGGCTGGGCCATGGCGACCTGGCCTTCCAGGTAAAAATGCTCCTGTCCGCCGATTTTCATGCTGCCAGTGAGGATTTCCTCGGCTGCGTTCATGCCGGTTTCAGGCGAACCACGCCGGAACTGGTAATCCGGAAGCACTGTGGTGTCGGCGTCGACAGCGTCTTCAGCCGTCAGGATGGGGGTGATCGGTGCAAAATCGATCTTTGCCTTCAACGCCGCTTTGCGCGCCAGGTCTCTTGTTTCGCCGACGACGGCAAAGGCGACCTGCCCGTAGAACAGGATTTCATCCTCGGCGAAAACAGGATCATCGCCAAAGGCGGATGAACAGTCATTCTTTCCCGGGACATCCTTCGCGGTCAGGACGGCAACCACACCAGGTGAAGCATGGACCTCTTCAAGATCCATTGCCAGGATCCTGCCCCTGACAGCCTGCCTTGACCAGCCGGGCACCACGTGAAGCGTACCAACGGGTTCGACCATGTCGTCGATATAGGTCGCCGTACCGGAAACGTGTTTAGCCGCGCTGTCATGCGGCAACGCCTTGCGGACATGCTTCAGGGGTGTTGTCAGGTCATTGGGGTCAAGCTGCGCGGTCATGGCCTGCCTCCCGCTTGGCAAGCACGCGGAGTTCTTCCGGTGCGGTGCCGCTGACCTCCATAAGGGCCTTTGCGAGCAACGCCCGCGCCGTTTCCATTCGGTACTCGGCACTTGCGCGCATATCTGTCAGTGGTGTGTAATCGGACAGCAATGCCTGCATGGCAGCGCCCCAGGTGGACGGATCGTCCAGCGAAGCTCCTTTCAAGGCAGCTTCCGCACCGGTTGCCCGTTTCGGCGTTCCTGCCATGCCGCCAAAGGCGATCCGGGCATCGGTAACCACGCCTTCTCCATCCACCGTCAGGCGGAATGCTCCCATGACGGATGAGATGTCCTGATCGAAGCGCTTGGTGATCTTGTAGCAACGGAAAGCCTGGTTTGCAGAAAGCCGGGGCACGAAGAGACCGGTGACGAACTCTCCCGGTCTGCGATCCTGCTTGCCGTAGTCGATGAAGAATTCTTCCAGCGGCAACGCCCTTGAGCCTTCTGCAGAATGCAGTTCCAGAGTTGTCCCCAGAGCGATCAATGCGGGTGGTGTGTCGCCGATCGGCGAGCCATTGGCGATGTTGCCACCGACTGTTCCCGAGGCGCGAACCTGCTTCGAGCCGATCCGGCGCCAGAGTTCACCCAGGTTTGATGAAATGCCGGTCATGGCTTCTTCAGTCGCGGCATAGGTAGCCGTTGCGCCGATCAGCACCCCGGACGGACTGTCTTCCACACGGTCGAGGCCCTCTATTCGGCCAAGCCAAATCATCTTGGGCAAGTCGCGCAGATGCTTCGTGATCCACAGACCGACATCTGTCGCCCCGGCAACAAGGGTCGCATTGGGGTGCTGGCCGTAAAGAGCTGCCAAACCGTCAAGCGTTGCCGGCGAGGAAAAGAAGCAGTCGCTATCTCCGATGTAGACATCGCTGCTGTCGGACAATTGTCGCAACTGTTCCCGCGTTTCATGAGCACGCCAAGAAAAAGCATCGTCTGCAGCGTCAAAACAAGAGTCCAATGCCGCGTCGATAATCGGCCTGTAGCCCGTGCAGCGACAAAGGTTTCCAGCCAGCCATTCGGTTACAGTCTTGCGTGATTTTTCCGCCCCTGCGTCATGATAGAGCGTGAAAAGCGTCATGATGAAGCCGGGTGTACAGAACCCGCATTGTGAGCCATGCATTTCGACCATCGCGGCCTGAACCGGGTGGAGCCTCGTATCGTCGGAGAGGTCTTCGACAGTCACCAGTTCAGCGCCGTCAATCATGCCGAGCAACTGGATGCAGCTGTTCACGGGCTGATAGACCAGCTTGCCGTCGATCAATCGGCCAAGCGCGACGGTGCAGGCCCCGCAGTCACCCTCGCCGCAGCCTTCCTTCGTTCCGGTTTCGCGGCGGCGGAGGCGCAGGTAATCGAGAACGGTTTCCGTTGAACCGACATTCGCAAGTTCAACGACTTCACCACCCTTGAGGAAACGGATCGTGTCACGCATGGGCCTGCTTCCTTATCTTGGCCAGCAGCTGACCGGAAACATCTGATGCGTTACAGTTTGAACATTCCGCACGCTTTAGGAGCTTTGCATCACCTGCCGCAAAATGATGGTCATGGCGTTTCCGGTGCGAAGAATGCCGACCAGGTGCCTTACCCATGCCCCACAGCCTGCTCATCAGGCCACTTTCGGGCCCTACCCGGGCTGTATTCAGATCGTGCGTTGGCAAACGCCCCATCAGTTTTCTCCCTCGCACGGCGCATTGCCGCAAAACTGTCACAAAAAATGTGCCTTAAAAAAACATGGAACCAAAGCGCTCATTTGAGACCGCAATGTTGCCTATTTGGCATCAAGAGCTGAAAGTTGGTCCCTCAAAGCGAACACGGCATGGTCGAAAAACATGCCCGGCGCAAGCGCAAGAGCACGCAGAGACGACGTTACCACACAGAGTCGGTCGGCCTGAAGCGGCGTATCGGACAAAGGTTTGAAGATCAGGAAACCGTTGGCAAGGTCGTCTTCGCAACCGATCATAGTCTGAAAGCCAATTACCTGTTCCTCCCTGGCAAGGGCTCGCATCAGCCTGAGCGAATTGGCTTCCACATAAGTGCGCGAAGCGCCGGGTATCCGGCTTCGAACGATGTCCAGGCGGTTGCGCAGTGACAGTCCTTCTGCCGGCAGCGCCACCGGATATTTCAGGCAGTCTTGCAGTCCAAGTGTTTTCGCTCCGGCCAACGGATGATCCGGACGCATGAGTGCTCCGATCACGAGATCATGGTGAAAGGCGGTTGTGAGCGCCGAGGTCTCCGGCGGGTCGAAAGTGAAGCCGACATCCGCTTCAGCCGCCTCCACCTTTCGGGCGGCTTCTCTGGATGAGGAAATCGAGACATTCACGTGAATGCCGGGATAGCTCTTGCGAAACGTGCTGATGACCGCCGGGAGGAGCTTTTCGGCAACGCTTTCGACGCTTGCAATCGAAACCGTACCGCGGCGCAGTCCCTTCAAGGCGTCGAGTTCGGCGACCGTGCCTTCGAAATCGGAATAGGTGCGCCGGATATGTGCCAGCAGCAACTCTCCGGCTTGCGACAGACGCAGGCGCCGGCCGACACGGTCAAACAACTGCAGTCCGAGCGCCTCTTCCAGCCAGAGAACCTGCCGGTTTATGGCAGATGACGCCACGTTGAGCTCCCGGGACGCGGCGCGGATCGAGCCGGCCTCGGCGACGGCCAGAAAATAGCGCATCGCCGGGCTGTAAAGATTTCGAGAAAGATCCTGTGCTCGTCCGGACCGCATGAATTTCCTGCTCTTAGGGGATCAGGACCGTGGTGCCGGTGGTCTTGCGGCCTTCAAGGTCCTGATGCGCCTGGACGGCATCGGCAAGCCTGTATTCCTGGTTGACGCCGATCTTGACGATGCCTTTCTGGACGACATCGAACAATTCGCCCGCGGTCGCTTCTAGTGCTTCGCGGCTGGCGATGTAGCTGAACAGCGTCGGCCGGGTTGCGAACAGAGAGCCTTTCTGGGCGAGGAGCGCCAGGTTGAAGTCGGCAATCGGCCCGGAGGACTGACCGAAAGTGACCCAAAGGCCCCTCGGTTTCAGGCAGTCGAGCGATCCGGGATAGGTGTCCTTGCCGACACTGTCATAAACAACATCGCAGCCCTTGCCGCCGGTAATATCCTTTACCCTGTCGACAAAGTTTTCAGTCCGGTAGTTGATCACGTGCTGGTAGCCGTGCGCCTTTGCAAGTTCGACCTTTGCTTCCGAACCGGCAGTGCCGATGACAGTGGCGCCGAGATGTGCTGCCCATTGACCGGCAATCAGGCCGACGCCTCCGGCAGCAGCGTGAAACAGCAGCGTCGTGTCCGGGCCAACGGAATATGTCTGGCGCAGAAGATACTGTGCCGTCATGCCCTTCAGCATCATGCCGGCAGCGGTCTTGTCATCAATCCCGTCTGGCAGGACGACAAGACGGTCAGCCGGAACGATTCTTTCCTGCGCGTAGGCACCGAGCGGGCCAACATAGGCAACACGGTCGCCGGGGCTGAGATGTGTCACACCCTCACCGACCGTCTGCACGACCCCTGCCCCCTCGTTGCCGGGGCTGAACGGCACGCCGGCAGGCGCTGGATAGAGGCCCGAGCGGAAATAGGTATCGATGAAATTGAGGCCAACTGCTGTGTGGCGGATGCGCGCCTCACCTGGGCCGGGCTCACCGACTTCGATATGTTCCCAGCGCATGACATCCGGTCCACCGGTTTCGTGTACGCAGATTGCTTGAACCATGACTTTATCCCCGGGGTGATGGGCCGAGACCGATTTGGTCTTGCGGCAATTGAAGTTGGCAAGACCATAAATGATTTCAACGCCATCGGAAAAGGTCATTCCGAAGCATAAATGGCATCAGGCGTTCGTGACGCCTCCTGCCGGTCAGCGCTTCAAGAGAAAGCGCGGCACAACACCGGCGCCTTGGTTCGCGCCAGTGCCAAAACTGTATTTTGAATGTAGGGAAAGGTCAGTCGACCCTGTCGAGCAATTGCTGAACAGCAGAGACCAGCAGCAGATAGAAGCTGGCTGCCGTGAATGCCCAAGCGAGCGGGCCGTTCAAAACCATGCCATCCAGAATTGCGTAGGCGGCCAATCCCATCCAGAGCAATGTCACCGGCAAGGTAATCATGCGCCAGCGACGCACGCGGACAGGATGGACAAAGCGGACAGGAGCGAACGTCAGTGCGCAGCACAAGAGCACGAACATGATCGTGAAGCTTTGCGATGGCGACAGAACCATGAGGCCGAAAACGACCATGTTCCATCCAGCGGGAAAACCCTTGAAGGAGCCGTCGGGTGTCTTCATGCCGTTGTCGGCAAAATAAAGAGCGCCGGTAAAGACCACGAGCCCGCCACAAATCCAGTTCCAAGGACTTGTCAGCATCAAGCTCCAGGAAAGCGCGAAAGCGGGAAGAAACACGTAAGTGGCGTAGTCGATCACGAAATCCAGCGAGGCACCGGACCAGCGAGGCAGACGCTCTGCAATCTTGTAACGGCGCGCCAGTGGACCATCGATGCCATCGATGAAAAACGCCAGTCCAAGCCAGGCGAACATCTCCGCCCAGTTTTCACGCGCACCTGCCAAGAGGGCAATAAGAGCGATCGGAGCACCGGAAGCCGTCAGGATATGGATCAGGAACAGAGCGGGCTCAGTCCTCTCTTTACCTGGTGTAATATCCGCCACGGGGTTCCCTCACTTTATGATCTGAACGCAGTAAACTGGTGCACTTGCGTTCTGAGATGTGTGCGGTTCACGATTGACCCGCTGGCCCATAGATCACACACTGACGCTGATACGGTCCTTTATTGCAATCGTATGACAGTGTGAACCTAAAAAACAGTCCCCGCACCAATAGCAGTGAATTTAGGTTGCCGCATTTCCCAAAACGATGAGGGAAACGAGGATACCTGCCCAGACCAGCAGAACAGCCCCGATGGCTGGCGGCAGAACGCGGCTTGGGAACGTTTTTTCAATTGCCATCAACGCGCCGAGCAGCGCGATCCAGACGATGTTCATCAGGCCGACCGCGAACATGACGGTCATTACCGCCCAGCAGCAGCCAAGGCACACCCAGCCCTGCACCAGTCCTTCCCGCAAGCCCGACATCGCTCCCGGCCCAGCATCGTTATTGGCAAACACCCAGCGCGGATACCAGCAGCGCCGGAGACAGGCTTTCTTGGAGGAAGTGAACTGATACAAACCCGCGGCAAAGAGGACCGATGTCGTCAGAGCCATGCTTGCAGGTGCCATCATATCCGTCATGGCGCCTGCCCGGGACAAAGCCCATTGCGCTGCGGTTGCTGCGACCGCATAGCCAAGCCAGACCGCCAGATAGCCGAACATTGCGGTGCTAACGAGAAGTGCCGGCGTTGCCGTGCTGCCCGACTGTGCCGAAATCTCGGTGTAATAAGCCCGAAGCATCGGCACGGCCGTAGGCAACATCATGGCAAGGGCCATCATTGCCCACATCAGGAAGATCTTCACAAGATCAACCGTCGTCATGTCCGCACCTGGCATGCCGAATGTTGCGCTGGTCGGCAGGCAAAGAACCGCAAGTGCGGCCCGCGCTTCCGCAGGCAAACCTGCGAACTGGTTGAAACTGTTGAGAATCACCATGCCGGGTCCGGCTTCGCTCATATCCATGACCGGTACCATGTCTGCAACCATTGCAATCAGGTATGCCCAGCCGGCGGCGGCCAGTATCGAGACCAGCACAAGCACCAGCGGCCAGCCACGCATGTTTTGTTCCGGCTTGGCGGAAACGGCCTGATTGGAAGGTGTGCGGGTCAAACTCGTCATTTCGGCCTTAAGGTGGCGTGTTGGTCCTGGGTCTTGAGACGTCTTAGCGGATTAGTCGAAGCAGGCATTTGATCTTACTCATGGTCGACCTTGAATGCCCTGCGTGTATTCGTCCCGTTGATTTTGAGCCCGCAAACAGCAATTTAGATCTCAAGATCAAATCAGATGGAATTTTACCATGTCCAGCAGCCACGCGCCGGAACAGTTTGACATTGCAATCGTCGGCGGAGGGCCATCCGGGCGAATTGCCGCTCTTGCTCTGGCCCAGCAGGGGCTTTCCTGCGTCCTGATTGCCCCCTCAATGGAAATCAAGGATGGCCGGACAACCGCGCTGTGGCAGCGTTCCATCGATCTGTTGCGCGATATTGGCGTCTGGTCGGACATAGAAGGCAACGCCGCATCCTTGAAGAAGATGCGCATGATCGACAGCACGGGGCGGCTTTTTCGTGCACCTGAAGTGGTCTTCGACAGTTCTGAACTTGGCTTGGAAGAGTTTGGTTTCAATATCTTGAACAGTGAACTTAATGTAGTGCTTAAAAAATTCTGTGCTGCGCAATCCGGGCTTGAAGAGATTTCGGACACCGTTGAGAATGCCGAGTTCGGAGACGAACACGCTACTTTGGTCACCCGCGAGGGTCGGACGATTTCTGCCAAATTGGCCGTAGCCGCAGATGGCCGCCGGTCAACACTGCGTGAAGCGGCAGGGATTGAAGTTAAAAGCTGGTCGTATCCGCAGGTGGCTGTTGTTCTGAACCTTGAGCACCGGCTTCCACACCAGCAGGTCTCGACCGAATTCCATACTGCAACTGGTCCGTTCACATTGGTACCTCTCCCCGGCAGACAGTCGTCACTTGTTTGCGTGGAAACTGCGGACGGTGCTGCAGATCTGTTGGCGATGACGGAGGAGAAGCTGGAAGCGGAGCTCGAACGGCGGGCACATTCGATTCTGGGTCGTTTCAAGCTGTCTACGAAACCACAAAGTTTTCCGCTTTCAGGACTGACTGCCACTTCCCTGGTTGGGCCGCGTCTGGCGCTTGTGGGAGAAACCGCGCATGTCTTTCCGCCCATCGGCGCGCAGGGTCTGAACCTGTCGTTGCGTGATATCCGGGACCTCATCTCCGTCGTGGCATCCGCGGTGCGCGCGCACGCCGACTTTGGTGGCAAGACCGTTTTGAGTGCTTATGAGAAGAAACGGTTCAGCGATATCCGGACACGGACAAACGCGGTGGACATGCTGAACAGATCGCTGCTGACAGGCTTTCTGCCGGTTCAGGCTGCGCGAAGCGCGGGCATGTATCTGGCCGGCAAGATTGGTCCGTTGCGGCGCCTGCTCATGCGGGAAGGCATTGCACCGGGAACCGCGTTTCAATTGCATCGATAGACGGCTTTTTGGTGCTGCTTTCAAACACGTGACCGTGCTGCTGATCGCTTGGCGCTGTGATACGTCAGGGCCATGGCGATCATCTGGCGGAGCGCATCTTCTGGCAACGGCCGACCTTGACTGAAGTGAACGCTTCTATCGCCGCCAAAGACGAGTTCCGGGAACATTGTGCGCCAGTCAGACACCAGTGAAGATTGACAATTGACATAGAGAGCAACGTCCCCTGCCCCGGAATTGTCCCGGTCTATCCGGATTGTCGTTCCGGTTTTCGGGCGCTTCGTCAGATAGCTGGCCTGACCCCATTTCAAGGTTTCTTCCAGTTCTCCGATATCGTCGCGCTGCGTTGCCGTCTCGGTGATCAGTGACCTGATGGTCAGCAGTCTTTCGCGGATATCCGGCGGGTAACTTTCGAATATCGCAAGGACTTCCGGATTGTCTTTCACCACAAGCCCTCTTGTTGCTACCGGGATGCCTGGTTTGATCTTCTAGCCACCGGTTGGAAGGAAACCGCTCGTCAATGCCCAGATAAAACCGGTAACGGTGACGATCGACAAGGCCGTTCCTATCAGTACGAAGCTCGACGCCCGCTGAACATACGTCCCGTATTGCTGCGCGATAACAAAGACGTTTGTCGCCGGTGGCAGGCAGGACATCAGAACCGCGGTTGCGATCCAGTTGGGATCGAAGCCGCCAAGCCATGTCAGGAGCAGAAAAATCAGGATCGGGTGCAACAGCAACTTTACACCCAGCACCAGCGGCAGTTCCAGCGGTATCCGACCGATCGGACGAAGCGCAATGCTGACGCCCATGGCAAAGAGGGCGCAAGGTGCTGCCGCATTGCTGAGATAGCGCAGAAGCGTATCTATCGCTTGAGGTGGCTTGACCTCAAGCGCGGCGGCGAAGACGCCGGCAATCGTAGCCAGGATGAAGGGATGGGTGAAGATCCTGACCACAATCTTCTTCAAGGTCCCAAGGATCGATTCTTCTTCGGTACCGGCCAATGCCATCATCAGCGGCGCCAGAATGAACATCAGTGCATTGTCAAAGGCCAGGATGAGCGCGGTCGGTACGGTTGCCTGCTCACCCAGAACAGCCAGCGTCAAACCCGGCCCCATGTAACCGATGTTGGAATAGGCGCCGGCAATGCCCAGGATCGTGGATTCGCCGATGTTGCCGCGTGTTGCGACCACACCTATGCAGAAGGAGATCGCGAACACGATGTAGGTCGTGAAGGTCGTGGCGGTAATGTAGGACGCATTTGCGAGCTCTTCGATCGGTGTCTCAGACAACAGACGGAAGAAGAGCGCCGGGAGGGCCAGGTAGATCACGAAGAAGTTCATCCAGCTCAGGCCTGCCTCGGGCAGGTTCTTGATCTTGCCGGCACCGAAGCCGAGAAGGATCAGTCCGAAAAACGGAAGAGCCAGTGAAATGACGTTCTGCATTCAAATACCAAAGATGAAGACGACGCGCTGTATCGCGGTTGGTTGGGTTTGAAGGCGCTTGCATCTTGCGCCTGGCTTGGATATGGACGCGTGACTTGGAGGTCACCTCGGTGATCCGCATTCCAATCAGGTCTGAGGGCGCATCGCAAGGCCCCAATCAGTCGGACAAGGTCGGAAGTGCCCTCTTTTCAGGACGGGCGGACAACATGAAAGCATTCGGTCGTAATGTCCCGCAAAAAAAAGCATCGTAAACACCCGAAGCTCACAGCTGTGCAAAACCGGGTGGAAGGCTTTGCGCTGACGTTGGCCATCTGGCTGTTCCGCCTGATCCCCGTAGACGTTGCCTCCTATGTCATGGGTGCATTCTGGCGTCGGCTGGCACCGTTCAATCCCAGACACAAGCGTGCTCTGCGCCACTTGAAGAAGGCCTTTCCGGGCATGCGGCGCGCGGAACGAGAACTGTTTGTGCGTGGGATGTGGGAGAACCTCGGCCGCGTGGCAGCCGAAACATTCCACATCGACCGGCTTCTGAAACAGGACTACCGGTTTGAAGCAGTTGCGGATGAAATCACCGAACAGGTTCTGAACGGCGAGCGTGCCTGTTTGTTCGTTTCATTCCACAGCGCAAACTGGGAATTGTGTGTTCAGCCCGCCGTCCGGCGCGGTATCGAGATAACGGGCGTCTATCAGGCTCTGCGCAATCCGGAGGCCGACAAGGCCCTGCAGGCGCTGAGGAAAGACCTCTACAAAGGCGGTCTTTTGTCGAAAAGCCACCAGACAGCTCGCAAGATCCTGGCGACCCTGAAAAGCGGCGGTATCGTCGCGATGATGGGAGATCTCAGGGAAACGCGCGGCGTGCAAGTGCCCTTTTTCGACCAGATGGCTTACGCCACGCCAGTCCCGGCTTCGCTCGCCCGGTCCTGCAACGTGCCAATTGTTCTCGGCCGGGTCGTACGCAAGAAAGGTGTGCATTTCCGGATTGAGGCCCAGGCGGTCGAAGTGCCTGTAACGGATGACAGGCAAGCGGATATCGAGGTTGCAACTGCCAGGATCCACGCAATTTTCGAAAGCTGGATCCGTGAGCACCCCGAACAATGGATGTGGATCCACAAGAAGTGGGCACCTCCAGGTAAAACGTCTGCCCAGAAGCAGGCTCGACGCGCAGCAGCGGCTCGCCTGGAAGACGATTAAGCCTGTTCTCCTTTCGGGGTATGGTTGCAGCGCAGCATTGACGTTATAGCTATTCCTCAAACTGGTGGAGGAAAGCTGTTTCATGAAAACCCCAAGCGCATTCTACAAGCCGCTCGCAATCGGCGCGCCGGACCCGTATCGCGAACTTCCCGTCTCGCTGGAGCGCATGATCCATTTCGTCCCTCCGCATATTGAAAAGATGCGGTCCAAGGTGCCGGATCTCATCAAGAACGTCGATGTCGTACTCGGCAACCTTGAAGATGCAATCCCCGCTGATGCCAAGACAGACGCCCGCAGGGGCTTCATTCAGATGGCGCAGGATAATGACTTCGGCACCACTGGCCTGTGGACCAGGGTAAATTGCCTCAACAGTCCATGGTTTCTCGACGACCTTCTTGAGATCGTTCCTGCGGTCGGAGAAAAACTCGACGTGGTGATGCTTCCCAAGGTGGAAGGGGCCTGGGACATTCATTATCTCGACCAACTGCTTGCGCAGCTTGAAGCCAGGGCTGGTCTTTCCAAGCCGATCATGATCCACGCCATTCTGGAAACGGCCGAAGGGGTCAAGAACGTCGAAGAGATTGCAGCAGCCAGCCCGCGGATGCATGGCATGAGCCTGGGACCGGCAGACCTTGCGGCTTCGCGCGGCATGAAAACAACACGTGTGGGCGGCGGCCATCCCGACTATGCGGTCCTTTCAGATGCTGACGGCGCAGGTGGCCGAACCGCTTATCAGCAGGATCTTTGGCATTACACGGTCGGAAAGATGGTCGATGCCTGCCTGTCTTACGGCCTGAAGCCTTTCTACGGCCCGTTTGGTGATTTTTCCGATGCGGCAGCCTGCGAAAGTCAGTTCCGCAATGCATTCCTGATGGGCTGCCTTGGCGCGTGGTCCCTGCATCCGACACAAATCCAGATCGCGAAGAAGGTTTTCTCTCCGGATCCGGGCGAAGTCGCCTTTGCCCGCAAGATCCTTGAGGCTATGCCGGATGGAACCGGTGCCGTGATGATCGACGGCAAGATGCAGGATGACGCAACCTGGAAGCAGGCAAAGGTGATTGTCGACCTTGCAAAACTGGTTGCATCCAAGGACGCGGAACTCGCGGAGGTCTACGGCCTTTAGACTTTCGCAAGGCTCGTCGTCTAAGGTTTAATGTTACAATGCTTGCACGCCGGCTGCCGACACGGTATCCCGGCAGTGCATGCAGTATGCGGACGAGTAACCATGCGAACGGCAAAATTCAGAATTGGCCAGGTCGTCCGGCACCGGATCTACCCCTTCCGTGGCGTTATTTTCGATGTCGATCCGACCTTCAGCAATACGGAAGAATGGTGGAACGCCATCCCGGAGGACGTGCGTCCTTTGCGCGACCAGCCGTTCTATCATCTCCTCGCCGAGAACGAGGAGACCGAATATGTGGCCTATGTCAGCGAACAGAACCTGGAAGCGGATATGACCGGCGAACCGGTGCGCCATCCGCAGGTTGAAGAGATTTTCGAGGAACAGACGGACGGCTCATATCTGCCGCGCAGCGTAGAGATCCACTAATCGTCCCAATTCCCGGCGATTTTCAGTCTTGAACTTCAAATACAAAAAAGGCCGGAACTTTCACAGTTCCGGCCTTCTTCATTTCTGGCAAAGCAGCCTGTTACTGGCTTTGCTTCTGAGCGTCGATCAGCTTCTGACGCGCTTCGTCAGCGCGCTTCTGCAATTCGCTCTGCAGTTCTTCCTGACGCTTTTGCAGCTCGGCAATGTTCATCGGCTCGCCGTCGTAAACCTTGGTGAAGCCGATCAGGGTCATCTTGAAGACGATTTCCTTGGCTTGCTGGTTATACGGAGCCACAATCACCTCACCACCCTGCTTCATGGTGTTGATGAACGAGTCATCAATCGCCAGTTCAGCGTAGCAGGCATTGGGTGCGCAGATGCTGTACTTGCCCTGTACGGGCTTGCCATCATCGATCTGAATGCGCACACCCGGCTGGATAAGAACGCCGGTCGGTACAGCGACCAGCAGTTTCTTGCGGGCTTCGCCCTCAGTTTCCTGAATAGCAATGTTACTCAGGAACTGTCCGGTATTTGTGCGCAATTCAATCGAAATAAAGCAGATTTCCTTCTGCGTGTTCGGATTGGTGTTACACGCTTTCGTCCATGGGCTTTTTTCTTCCTGGGCGATTGCGGGTGCACCTGCAAAAGAAGATAGGGCTACGAACGCACCTACTGCACATCCGAACAATCCTCTTTTCAAAACACTCGTCATCGATACGTCCTCAATCGTGCGTGTACGAAACTTTCGCGTTGTTCTGAGCCATTCCGGAACCAACCGCAAGGCCCGTAACGACATTCAAACCGTGAAACCATGGTAAGACACTTAATTTGGGCGAGAGGGTGGCCGATTTGCAACGCACCCCTGTTGGCGAATTGAAACCTGAATATCTTGCGGTTTGTTGCTTGTCCCGGGCGCGTCCGTAGGAACCCTGTGCTACTGTAATCGCTGAGAATCAACAGAATCTCCGGCGGTGGTGATGCGTAGTTCGATAGTTTCCGGTCTTCTTTTTCATGCCGGCAAGGCGATCGGTTCGGCAACCTCGTCTGCATGCCTGCTTGCCTTGGCAATCAGCCTGCCCGTCAGCGCGGACGATGAAAACGTGCCCTGGACGCATGCCATCGCCATGCACGGGACACCTGCACTTGGACCTGACGAACCATTTCCCTATGCCAACCCCGCTGCGCCCAAGGGCGGCACAATCACACTTGGTGTACAGGGAACCTTCGACAGCCTGAATTCGTTCATTGTTCAAGGCGGCTGGACCTCGGCACGTGGAATGCGCGAACGTGAATTCGGCAACAACATTCTGGAAAGCCTGATGGTCCGCTCCTACGCGGAACCTTTTTCCCTTTACGGTCTTCTGGCTCAGCGTGTGCGCATGCCGGACAGCCGGGAGTGGATCGAGTTCGAGCTTAATCCGGATGCAAGGTTTTCCGACGGGACACCAGTCACAGTCGATGACGTCATCTTTTCTCTGGAAGTGATCCGCGACAAGGGGCGCCCGCCTTATCGAAACTGGTATGCGGCTATCACCGAGAAGCAGGTGACCGCACCCAACCGGCTGAAGTTAGTATTCGAAAACGGTGACAATCGCGAACTGCCGCTGTTGATCGCGTTGGCTCCAATTTATTCCAAGGCAGCCACGGATGCGGAGAATTTCGACAAATCGTCGTTGAACCCGCCCATCGGCACAGGGCCGTACACCTTCAAGACGATCGAGCCAGGCAGGCTCGTCGTTTATGAGAAGAACCCGGACTATTGGGCCAAGGATCTGCCTGTCAAAGCTGGCTTCGACAACTTCGACGAGATCCGGGTGGAATATTTCCGCGACGAGACGACCTTGCAGGAATCCTTCAAGAAGGGCCTGGTCCAGGCGCTGCAGTTCCGGGACCCCGCCCGTTGGGCAACGGGGCTTGATTTTCCGGCAGTGAAAAATGGCGATGTTCTCAAGCGGGCAATTCCGCTCGGGATTCCGGCCGCCATGCAGGGCATCGCATTCAACACCCGCAAAGACCAGTTCTCCGACCCGGCCGTGCGCAAGGCCTTGCGCATGCTGTTCGATTTTGAATGGGTGAACCGCAATCTCTATTACGGACTTTACACGCGCACGGCAGGGTACTGGGACAATTCCGAGCTTTCATCGATCGGCCGTCCGGCAAGCGACCGGGAAAAGGAATTGCTGGCTCCCTTCCCTGACGCCGTCGATCCCGAGGTGATGGACGGCACCTGGCGTCCGGCGGAAGCAGACGGTTCAGGACGTGACAGAAAAGTGCTGCGGGCGGCGCTGGAAGCCTTCGGCAAGGCCGGTTACAGGCTCAAGGACGGAAAGCTCCTGCACTCCGAAAACGGCAATCAGCTTTCGTTTGAAATTCTTGCCAAGAATGAGGACGAAGAAAAGCTGGCTCTTGCCTATATCCGTACTCTTGAGTTGCTCGGCGTATCCGCAAGCGTACGCAGTGTAGATCCGTCGCAATTCGAAGACCGCAGGACGAAACGCGAGTTTGATATGGTGTTCAACACCTGGTTCTCCTCGCTGTCCCCTGGCGCCGAGCAATATGGGCGCTGGTCATCAAAAGCAGCGGAAACGGAAGGATCCTTCAACTTTGTGGGCGCACATGAACCGGCGATCGATGCGATGATCGACGAGATTGTCGGAGCAAGAAGCCGCGATGACTTCGTGGCCGCCGTTCGCGCATTCGACCGCGTTCTGATTTCGGGAGCCTACGCTGTCCCGCTTTATCATGTCGCGGACGATTGGGTGGCGCACTGGAAGCAGATCGTTCCGCCGCAAAACGAGTCGCTTTACGGCCACGAGTACGACACCTGGTGGTCGGCCACGGCGCAATAATCGGACCAATGGACGAAAAACGAAATGAAAGCCACGCCTGAAAGCCTGTCCACGGAGTATCATGAAAGCGGAGCCTGGTCCGATGTGCCGCTTGATGAATTGTTCCGCAAGACAGCCGCAGAACACCCCGACCGGCTTGCGCTGGTTGATGCTCCCGACAGGGCTACCTGGACAGGTGGTGCTCCCCGAGCGTTGAGTTATGCCGAAGCCGATCGGGAAATTGATCGTCTTGCCGCTTTCTACACTACCGTCGGGCTGTCATCCGATCATGTCGTCGGTGTCCAGGCTCCCAACACGGTCGATACCGTAATCGCGATCCTGGCCGCCCTGCGAGCAGATCTGATCATTTCTCCCTTGCCATTGCACTGGCGGCAGAAGAACGTTCTGGAAGCCTTGAACTCCATAGGCGCCAAGGGATTTGTCGCGGCCGACCGGGTAGAAACACGCGAGGTTGGCGTTGCCGCACGCGATGTTGCTGCAGACCTGTTCTCGTTGCGGTTTGTTTTCGGCCTTGGCAAGGACGTTCCCGATGGATTGATTGAATTGGGGCCGATGCTTGCCGAAATGGGTGACGATCTGAAGTTCACTCCGAGTGAGCGCCCTGATCCGGCCGACCACACCGCGACCATCTGCTGGAGCCGAAGCGGCGAGGAAAACGTTCCGGTTACCCGCTGTCATAACCATTGGGTATCGGTCGCACATATGATCGTGCAGGAAGCTCATGTGCGCGATGCCAGCGTGATGGTCCTCCCCTATTCGCTCAGTGGCTTGACCGGCCTGGGTGGAGGACTGGTTCCATGGTTGCTGACCGGCGGCACCTTGCATCTGCACCACCCGACTTCACTTGCCAATCTTGCCGCTCATGCCAACGAGGTTCAGGCGGATATCGTCATGACACCCGGGCCACTGGCACAGACGCTCGACCGTAAACTTGAAAACACCAAGACGACGCTACTTGCAGCCTGGAATATTGCGGCCCCGCACCCGACGACTTTCGTTGCGAGGCGCCGTCTGATCGATCTTCACATCGCTGACGAATTCGCACTCGTTGCCAAGGCGCGAGGTCCCTCGGCGAAGATGAAGGCCACCGCGCTGGGAAAGCATAGCGGGCCGATCGGGTGTGAAAGCGGGCCAGCCCTACTTGAGATTGCGGTCACCGACGAGGTGGATACGCAAGCTCCAACGCTTCTGGTGAAGGGCCCCATGGTTCCCGATGTCGGGTGGCGAACCATCAATGGTGACCAGCGGCGTGTCCGCTGGGAAGGAACCGGTTTTCTGAATACCAACATCAAGGTTGAACTGACGGATGGCGGCATCGCAGGTTTTGGTATCCCGGGCCACTATGCCCTTGGCACCGGCAACCTTGAAACGGTGGATGTTGTCTACGCAGGGTACCCGGGCGTCAAGGAAGCTGCCGCCTTCATAGTGGAAGATCCTCTCCTCGGAGCCAGGATGTACGCAGCGCTTGTACCCGAGGCCGGGAACGTTCCTGATGCGGGTGCCTTTTTCGCGTATCTGGATGCCGAAGGCGTGGACCTTGCCAAGATCCCCCATCGCGTGTTGATTTTACAGTCTCTGCCGCGGAACGAGGATGGAACCATCAGCCGGGAACGGCTGACCATGCGGACACAGCGATTGCCTGCTGCCGTGGCGTAGGTGGGGATAAGGAATGGATGTTGAAACCTCGCTTTCCTGGCGCGGCCCGTATTGGTATGCGGGACGTCGGCCAAGGCGGAGCAGCAATGGTGATGCGCCAGAAGATTTAGACGTGTCGCTTATCAGCATGTTCGACCGTCGCAGCAAGCTGCCCATGGCGCTGCCCGCAGCGATCGTGGTTGATATCAGCATCCTGGAAAACGACCGCAGAGACGAATTCTTTTCCTGGCTGCTTCCGCAAATCAGACTCCTGGCAAGTGAAGTCCCTTTCTACATCCTCACCGGCAGCGACGATATTCTGCCTCCCGGTCTGCAACCGACTGCAATCATCGACAAGGTCGTTCCCGATGAAGTCCTGCTGATGTTGATATGCATTCATCAGCGTGCATTGCTTCGGTCAGAGGAAGCCCAACTTCGCAGACGTATTTTTGGCAGGATTCCGGGTTTCGGGAGCGCTCCGCATCATTCAGGAACCAGCAGCCTGCTTGTCGTTGGTCTGAGCGGTCGGTTTCTGGAATGGCAGGACGCCAGTGAAGAAAAGGTCGAGGTTGTCGGTGCATTCGACGGCAGTATGGCCGTCGAGTTTATGTCCAAGCGCGCATTTGACGCCGTGGTCATTGATGCGCCCTTTGAAGATGCCGTCGACTATATGCAGCAGATCCGCAGGGATGCCCGTTTCGCGGGGTTGCCGGTTCTGGCGGTCTGTGAGCGGGAGGAAGATCTCGTTCAACTGTTCCGAAACGGAGCTTCGGACGTGCTGGTTGGAGAAAACCGTAAGGAAACCCTCGCCCGCCGTCTAAACTCCGCCACCCGTTTCGGCAAAAGGCGCCGTCTTGCAGACAGGGTGCTTGCGGAAAGCCACATGTGGTTGCGCCAGCAGGTCCATCAGGGCGGACTTGGCGTTGATGAATACACGAATTATCTCGAAGCCTGCAGCAATGGCCTTGCGGCGCGCGGCCTCGATCTTTGGGAAATGAGGCTTCAGCCTGAAAACTTCGGCATTGCCGTCACTTCCGCTGAAGAACTTGAAGACATCAACACGACCTTGCTGTCCATCGCGGACGCCACGAGCCGGGACGAGGATCTTGTCTGCCTGGTGAAGGACTTCGGGCCGGTTGCCGTCTTGAAGAACGAGGCTGGCACGACAAGGCTGCAGAAGCGGATCAGCTCGATCCTCACACACACTGTTCTGTGAACAGACGCTGGTCTGTATGGGTCTTTTGTCTATTGCCTTAACACTGCCGCGAATTTGGGGTTGGCATATTTGTCAGAGTCTTTAGCCTGACAAAAATATCTCCAACGTTCTGGATGTCCGATGACCCTATCATCCGCCCTTACCGTCGATGTCGTATCCGATGTAATGTGCCCCTGGTGCTTCATTGGAAAAAGACGCCTTGAAGCGGCCTTGAAGTCGGTTCCGCAGCTCGATGTGCTGGTTCGTTGGCACCCCTTTCAGCTTGACGCCACCTTGCCGAAGTCTGGCAAGGACAGAAAACAGTATCTGAGTGACAAGTTCGGTGGTCTGGAGCGGGCGGACACGTTCTACAAACAAATCCGTGCAGCGGGACAGGAGGAAGGCATCAACTTTGCTTTTGATGATATCACCTTGTCGCCGAATACCCTTGATTGCCACAGACTGATCCTTTGGTCACGTGACGACGATCTTCAGGACGAAGTCGTGGAGCTTTTGTTCAAGGCCTATTTCCTGAACGGAGAAGATCTGACACGCCCCGAGGTTCTTGTGCGAATTGCCGAGGAAGCGGGGATGCAGTCCGATCTGGTGGAGCATCTATTGGGAACCGAAACCGATCTCGACAAGGTCGAGGCCCAGATTGCCAATGCTCAAAAGTCCGGGATCACAGGTGTGCCATGTTTCATTATCGATGGCAGGTTTGTTCTGGCAGGTGCCGAAAAACCGGAAACAATTGCCGCAGCGCTTCTGCATGCCGATGAAACACGGACCGATCCACAAGCAGCAGTTTCCAATTAAAAGCAGCTTGAGTTGCCGAAACAAAAAAGCCCCGCACGAATGCGGGGCTTTTCTGATTTTGATGACCTGAAAAGATCAGCCGCGCAGAATGGAACGGCCTGCATAAACCGCCTGTGCGCCCAGTTCTTCCTCGATACGGATGAGCTGGTTGTACTTTGCGAGCCGGTCGGACCGTGCGAGTGAACCGGTTTTGATCTGGCCGCAGTTGGTGGCAACCGCGAGGTCAGCAATGGTGCTGTCCTCGGTCTCGCCCGAGCGGTGAGACATCACAGCAGTGTAGGCTGCCTTGTGTGCGGTCTCGACGGCGTCCAGCGTTTCGGACAGCGTACCGATCTGGTTGACCTTGATCAGGATCGAGTTGGCAACGCCGAGGTCGATCCCCTTGCGCAGACGCTCGGAATTGGTGACGAACAGGTCGTCGCCGACCAGCTGGCACTTGTTGCCGATAAGGTCGGTCGTCGCTTTCCAGCCGTCCCAGTCGTCTTCTGCCAGACCGTCTTCGATCGAGATGATCGGGTAGCGGGAAACGAGATCGGCGAGATATTTTGCCATTTCCTCAGGAGCCAGCGTCTTGCCTTCACCTTCCAGCACATATTTGCCGTCCTTGAAGAACTCGGTCGATGCCGCGTCCAGTGCCAGGAAGACATCTTCGCCTGGCTTGTAGCCGGCGGTTTCGATCGCCTTCATGACGAAGCCGATAGCTGCGTCTGTCGATTCCAGATTGGGAGCAAAGCCGCCTTCGTCACCAACATTGGTGTTGTGACCGGCTGCGTTCAGTGCCTTTTTCAAGGTGTGGAAAATTTCAGAACCCATGCGCACGGCATCGCCAAGGGACTCGGCGCCCACCGGCATAATCATGAATTCCTGGAAATCGATCGGATTGTCGGCATGCGCTCCGCCATTGATGATGTTCATCATGGGAACCGGAAGCGTGCGTGCAGACGTGCCGCCGACATAGCGGTAGAGCGGCAGACCGGACGCCTGGGCAGCGGCGCGGGCTACAGCAAGCGATACGCCCAGTATGGAGTTGGCGCCAAGACGCGACTTGTTGTGAGTACCGTCGAGATCGATCATGGCCTGGTCGATCTGAAGCTGATCTTCAGCGTCCAGACCGCCAACGGTCTCGAAGATTTCTCCGTTCACGGCATCAACTGCATTCTGGACACCCTTGCCCATGAAGCGGTCACCGCCATCGCGCAATTCGACGGCTTCGTGTGCACCGGTGGAAGCTCCGGACGGAACGGCAGCCCGGCCGAAGGAACCGTCCTCCAGGAAAACGTCGACTTCAACGGTCGGGTTACCACGGCTGTCAAAGATCTGACGGCCGATAACATCGATAATGGCGGTCATGGAAAGAACTCCCTTGTCGCATGCACCTGAATTGACGGTCTGCCGGAGAAAATCCGGCCGTTTGGAAGCCGGAGTACCGGCGTTTTTCCGGAGCTCTTGCCCCTCAAAGGAAAGCCGCACACGAGGTGCGGCTGAAATTGACTATTCTGCAGCGGCTGCCGGTGCCTTGACGACGTTGTCGAGCGCCTTCAACTGGGCCAGCAACGCTTCGAGTTGATCGAGCGGCACCATATTCGGTCCATCGGACGGCGCGTTGTCCGGATCAGGGTGCGTTTCGATGAAGAGACCTGCAACACCCACGGCCACTGCAGCACGCGCAAGAACGGGTACCATTGTCCGGTCGCCGCCGGTGGAAGCGCCCTGCCCGCCCGGTTGCTGCACGGAATGTGTTGCATCAAAAATGACCGGCGCACCGGTCTGTGCCATGATTGGCAGCGAGCGCATATCGGTAACAAGCGTGTTGTAGCCGAAGCTGGCACCGCGTTCGGTCAACATGACATTGGCATTGCCCGAACCGGTCACTTTCCCCAGAACATTTTTCATGTCCCAGGGCGCCAGGAACTGGCCTTTCTTGATGTTGACCACGCGGCCGGTCTTTGCTGCTGCCACAAGCAAGTCGGTCTGGCGGCAGAGGAATGCCGGGATCTGCAGGACATCGACAACTTCCGCAACCGGTGCGCATTGCTCAGGGCTATGCACATCGGTCAAGACCGGCATGCCGAATTTTTCCTTCACTTCGGTAAAGATCGGCATGGCTTCTTCCATGCCAACACCCCGTTTTCCTGCGAGAGATGTCCGGTTGGCCTTGTCGTAAGAAGTCTTGTAAATGACGCCAATACCGAGACGATCCGTAATTTCCTTGATCGCGGCTGCGCATTCCAGTGCGTGTTCGCGGCTTTCAAGCTGGCACGGGCCGGCAATGAGGCTGAAAGGCGCATCATTGCTGAAGGTTACATTGCCAACGGAAACTACGCGGTTTGCCTCGGTCATTTTCCACCTTATGCCATGCGGTTGTCGCTTGAGCGCGCCAACTCGTTCAGGAAACAAGTCCGATCTTGGAACTTGCGGAGTTCCATAGCGTTCTTTTTGCCTGCCCGCAACATCGCTCTGGCGGAAAGCGGACAGGTCTTAAATCGATTTAAAAGTGTGTAGTCTCAGCCCGACATAAAATGATCACTTTGTCGAAGTTATTGCGTTAGTATTGCAGTGCACAAGCTTGCAACCGGCCAAAGGCCTGAGGGTCCGGCTGATTGCCACTTGGGCTAAATGCAACGTCGCGCCCGCGGACGATCTGAGTTTAGAACGTGTATTCGACGGCTCATGAGACTATTAGTGGGTAAAAGAAGATTGAGTTCGTATTTGTAGACCATCGGAAGGCCTGACATGAACAAGCCCATTCGCAAAGCGATCCTGCCCGTGGCAGGTCTTGGCACTCGGTTTCTGCCCGCGACCAAGGCAGTACCGAAGGAAATGCTGACGATCGTTGACCGTCCGATCATCCAGTATGTGGTGGATGAAGCACGGGCCGCAGGTATCGAACATATCGTTTTCGTCACCGGGCGAAACAAACAGGTTATCGAAGACCATTTCGATATGGCCTATGAGCTGGAAGATACCCTCAAGGCGAGAAACAAGACTGCTGCTCTGGAACTGCTTGAAAAGCACCGCCCGGTTCCGGGTGCCACTTCCTTCACCCGTCAGCAGGCCCCGCTTGGCCTCGGCCACGCTATCTGGTGTGCACGCGATATTATCGGCAACGAGCCCTTTGCCATTCTGTTGCCGGACGTGATCATCAAGTCTCAGGTCAGCTGCCTCAAGCAGATGGTAGACCTCTATCAAAATACGGGTGGCAACATCATCGCCGTGGAAGAAGTTCCCGAAGACCAGACAGATCAGTACGGCATTGTGGAACTCGACGGAGAACTCGGTGCAAATGCGCACAAGATCTCAAACATGGTCGAAAAGCCTGCCCCCGGTACGGCGCCTTCCAATTTGATGATCACCGGCCGCTACATTCTTCAGCCGGAAATTTTCGATCTCCTGTCCAACCAGGGCAAAGGTGCAGGTGGCGAGATCCAGTTGACCGACAGCATGCTGGCCTTGATGAAGGAACAGCACTTCGCATCGCTCAAGTTCGAGGGTCGGAGCTACGACTGCGGTAACAAGGCCGGCTTCCTGAGCGCCAATATCGCATTCGGCATGGACGATCCGAAACTTGCTCGGGAACTGGTTCCGTTCATGGAAGAGATCATTCGCAAGCCTTTGGCCGCCGAATAATCTGCGATCGTTTTCACTGCGGACTTGAAAAGGTTCGCCAGAAGCCTTTAGGAGTGGGCCGGGTCTTGCGCAAGACCCGGCCCTTTCCGTTTGCTCCAATCCCGGATGCCTCATGCACGACAATTCCATTCACTCCACCAAGATCGCGGTTATCGGTCTGGGTTATGTCGGTCTGCCCGTGGCGGTGGCCTTCGCTGCGAAGGGTTTTGACGTTCTCGGGTTCGATATAAACGAAAACCGCTTGCACGAGTTGCGCAGCGGTCAGGACAGCACGTCGTCTGTCGATGACGCGGATTTGCAGCAGGAAACGCTGGTATTTTCCAACAACGAAAAGGATCTGAGCGATAGGGATGTCTTGATCGTGGCCGTGCCGACACCTGTCGATCACGCCAAACGACCAGACCTTTCGCCTTTCAGAAACGCAGCGGCAACCGTCGGCCGCAATCTGAAACCAGGGGCCATCGTTGTCTTTGAATCTACCGTGTATCCAGGGGCAACCGAAGAGATCGCTGTTCCCGTCCTCGAGACGGAATCGGGGCTGCTCTTCAACAGGGATTTTGCCGTCGGTTATTCGCCAGAGCGCATAAATCCTGGCGATACCGAGCGAGGCTTTGCTGACATCACCAAAATCGTTTCGGGTTCCAGCCCGGAAACAGCCGAAACGCTCAATACGCTCTATGGAGCGGTTGTCACGGCCGGCATTCACCTTGCTCCGTCGATCCGCGTAGCGGAAGCGGCGAAGGTGATTGAGAACACGCAACGCGATCTCAATATTGCTCTCATGAACGAACTGGCGATGCTATTCCACCAGATGGGCATCGATACCCGGGACGTGTTGAAGGGGTCTTCGACCAAATGGAACTTCCTGCCGTTTCAGCCGGGACTGGTCGGTGGGCACTGCATCGGTGTCGATCCCTATTACCTGACCCACAAGGCACACGAGATCGGCATGACACCTCAGGTTATTCTGGCGGGTCGCGGTACCAACGAGGCAATGCCGGCATTTATTGCAGGCAAGATCATCCAGGAAAGCGTGAAGCTTGGCATGCCCATGCCTCCGAAAGTTGTCGTTCTCGGCATTACCTACAAGGCAAATGTGCCTGATACCCGTAATTCCAAGGTCGTCGATCTCATCAGGGAGCTGGAAAAGTTTGGAGCCCGTGTTCAGGTCTGTGATCCACTTGCACATCCCGATGAGGTTGCGGCCGAATATGGAATCACCCTCACCCGGGAAGAAGACCTCGATGCTGCGGACGTTGCCGTACTTGCGGTCCCGCATCGGCATTTTTTCCAGGATGAAACCGGTTGGCAGGTCCTGAAAGACGTTCTGAAAGATCAACGCGGCTTGGTCGCTGATATACCGGCGCTTTTGGATCGCTCCACTTGTCCGGAGGGAATCCAGCTCTGGCGCCTTTGATTCTACAGGACTATTTCCCGGTTTTGTTGTTCCGCGATACGCGTGACGAGAATTCGCAGTTCAAGGTCTGCTAAAAAACGGATCAAACTGCCGGGAATTGCGGCAAGGGTTTGCTCGTATTTTAGCAATCTGAAAAGGGTTTCGAGCCGTATACTATTCGGGTTTCAGGAAAGGAGACACCGAACATGGCTCATGCTCGTTTCTGGAAGATGGTGGCGGTGGCCGGCGTCAGCGCGTTGCTGGCTACAGGGTCTGTCCGCGCCGAAGAAGGCCTCGACAGCAGTGCCTTTCACAAGATCATCAAAAATCAGATGAGTGCCTTTGCGACGGGTAATGCCCAGGCAGCCTTCTCGTTCGCAACCAGTTCCTTGCAACAGCGGTTTCAAACGCCAGAGTTCTTCATGGAAATGGTGCGGCAAGGCTACCAGCCAGTTTACAAGCCTCAAAGCGTGACGTTCGGCCGGTCAAAAATGACCAAGCTCGGACCAACGCAGGAAGTCTATGTAACCGGCCCAAATGGCCAAAACTGGTTGGCTCTCTACAGTTTCGAGCAACAGGATGACGGCATTTGGAAGATTTCCGGCTGCTATCTGACGAAAGCGGACGGATTTTCCGCCTAGTCAGTTTCAGCCTGAGCCTGGATTGAGTGTGCCGGGTTACAGCGCGGCAATATCGCCGCGCGCCCAGTCTTCCTTGGTCTTTGAGTAGAAGTCTTCGAACGATCCGGCCTCGATCGCGTCGCGCATGCCCTGCATCAGGTACTGATAGTAGGCGATGTTGTTCCAGGTGAGCAGCATGCCGGCCAGTCCTTCGCCAGCCCGCACCAGATGGTGCAGATAGGCTCTGCTGTAGACGCTAGACGCGGGACAGGTGCTCGCCTCGTCCAGCGGGCGCGGGTCGTCCTGGTGACGGGCATTCTTGAGGTTGACCTTGCCATAGCGCGTATAGGCGAGACCGTGACGTCCTGCGCGGGTCGGCATCACGCAATCGAACTGATCAATCCCGCGCTTCACGCTTTCCAGAAGATCGTCCGGTGTCCCAACGCCCATCAGGTAACGTGGCTTGTCCATCGGCATAACTGGCGTCGTGATGTCGAGCATGCTCAGCATGACGTCCTGAGGTTCACCAACGGCCAGACCGCCAACCGAATAACCTTCAAACGGCATTTTGCCGAGTTCTTCTGCCGAGCGAATACGAAGGTCGGGTTGATCGCCACCCTGAACGATACCGTAAAGCCCCTGCCCTTTTCCTGGTCCACCCATGGCTTCGAACTGGTTGCGAGAGCGTTCTGCCCATCTGAGAGACAGCTCCATAGCTCTTTGGACTTCTTCACGGGGGCTCGGCAACTTGATGCACTCGTCCAGCTGCATCTGGATATCTGACCCGAGAAGTCCCTGTATCTCGACTGAACGTTCCGGTGTGAGATGGTACTTCTGACCGTCAATGTGGCTTTGGAAACGCACACCGTCTTCATCCAGTTTCCGCAGCTGAGCCAGCGACATCACCTGAAACCCGCCGCTGTCCGTCAGGATCGTGTGAGGCCAGTTCATGAAGGTGTGCAGTCCGCCAAGTCTGGCGACCCGTTCGGCAGTCGGGCGAAGCATCAGGTGATAGGTATTGCCGAGAACCACGTCTGCACCGGTTTCCCGCACCTGTTCCGGGTACATCGCCTTCACAGTTGCCTGAGTGCCCACCGGCATGAAAGCGGGTGTGCGCACGACACCGTGAGGCGTCGTGATTTCGCCGCGCCGCGCCGCGCCGTCCGTGGTGATCAGCTTGAAGCTGAAGGTCTTGCCGGATTTTTCGGTCATGATTGGTCCTCAGACAGCGCCTTCCTGCGGGAAAAGCAAGGAAGCGTCGCCATAGCTGTAAAAACGGTATTCCTGAGAAATAGCGTGTGCATAGGCACGCCGCATCGTGTCCAAACCCGAAAAAGCCGACACCAGCATGAACAACGTAGAACGCGGAAGATGGAAGTTGGTCATCAACGCGTCGATCGCCTTGAAGCGATAGCCGGGCGTTATGAAGATCGAGGTTTCACCCGCAAAGGCGGCGATGGCGCCACTTGCCTGGGCGGAGCTTTCAAGGATCCGCAGGGATGTCGTGCCGACGCTGACAACCTTGTTACCCCTTGCCTTGACGGCCAAAAGTGCAGCGGCAGTCTCTTCGGAGATTTCGCCCCATTCTGCGTGCATCTTGTGATCTGCCGTGTCTTCCGCCTTTACCGGCAGAAAGGTGCCGGCTCCGACATGCAGTGTTACGCGGTGCTGTTCGATACCGCGCTCGCTCAATGCCTTCAGCAGTTCAGGCGTAAAATGAAGACCCGCTGTCGGTGCGGCAACGGCACCGTCCTTTTCGGCAAATATCGTCTGATAGTCCTTGCGATCCTGGTCGTCTTCGCCACGCTTTTGCGCAATATACGGTGGCAAGGGTATGTGTCCAACGGATGCGATTGCAATGTCGAGATCAGGTCCGGACCGGTCGAAAGTCAGCAGTACTTCACCGCTATCACCCTTTTCGGTCACTTCCGCCGTTAGCCGTGTGCCGAACCCTTCGAAAAGGACAGTATCGCCAACTTGCAACTTCTTTGCCGGCCGGACGAAAGCCTTCCAGCGGTCCGGCCCGGTGCGCATGTGCAGCGTCGCCCCGATGCCCGCGGTAATGTCTCCTCGCAGGCGTGTTCCTTCAAGCTGTGCGGGTATCACCTTGGTATCGTTGAAGACCAGCGCATCACCGGGCTTCAGCAACAGCGGCAATTCGCGAACACCCGTGTCGGACAGTTCAGGTTCAGCACCTGGTTTAACGACAAGCATGCGAGCGGAATCACGTGGCCGAGCCGGGCGCAAGGCGATCCGCTCGTTGGGAAGAACAAAGTCGAATTGGTCGACACGCATGGTGATTTGCTACTGACGGATCTCTGGAAGGTTTCGGGGTGCGGCGCCATTCCATACCAGAGCGGCAACCGGACTTTCAGTCAGCGGCTCTTACTGGCGACGGCGGAGCAGGTCAACCGTCTGAGGGTACATCCAAAACAAAACAGCGCGGATGACTGATCCGCGCTGCATCGTTAAAGCCACTTTCAGGTGGTTCAGGCCGCGTCGGCCGCCACTTTCAAGGAGACGATATTATCCGGGTTGGAAACCGGTTCGCCACGCTTGATCTTGTCGACATTGTCCATGCCTTCGATCACTTCACCCCAGACGGTGTACTGACCGTCGAGCCAGGGTGCATCGGTAAAGCAAATGAAGAACTGGCTGTCACCGGAGTTCGGGTCCATTGCGCGAGCCATGGAGCATGTGCCGCGCACGTGCTTCTCATTGCTGAATTCCGCTTTCAATTTCTTGCCGGAACCACCAGTGCCAGTGCCCTGCGGGCAGCCGGTCTGTGCCATGAAGCCGTCGATTACGCGGTGAAACACGATGCCGTCGTAAAAACCTTCGCGGACCAGTTCCTTGATGCGTGCGACATGCGTCGGCGCGAGGTCCGGCTTCAGTTCGATAACAACCGGTCCCTGGCTGGTTTCCATGAGAAGGGTGTTTTCGGCGTCTTTGATTTCAGCCATCGAGTATCTCCTTGGGTATTTTCGAAATTGTAGTCGCGTGAACGTTATTGTGCGTCCGAGGCGACCTGCATCTTGATGATCTTGTCCGGATTTGCCGGCGGTTCGCCGCGGGTGATGTTGTCGACGAATTCCATACCGTCGACGACTTCACCGAATACGGTGTACTGGCCATTCAGCCAGTCGCCATCGCCGAACATGATGAAAAACTGGGAATTGGCGCTGTCCGGGCTAGCGGAACGCGCCATGCCGAGCGTGCCACGCTTGAACGGTGCGTTGGAAAACTCAGCCTTCAGGTTAGGTTCGCTGGAACGGCCCGTGCCGGTGCCCGTCGGGTCACCGGTCTGGGCCATGAAGCCATCGATGACGCGATGGAAGACGATACCGTCGTAAAACCCTTCGCGGGAAAGCTTCTTGATCCGCTCGACGTGAGCCGGAGCAAGGTCCGGACGAAGCTGTATGACGACGCGTCCGTCCTTCAAATCGAGATAAATTGTGTTTTCCGGATCGGTGCCTTGGGCACTGGCGGCCGAAGGCAGGATCAGAAGTGAAGCCAGAACGGCAAAAATTGCAAAAAAGCGCGACACTGGAGACTCCTAAGGTTCAGGTCTAGAGCTTGGCTTTGAATTACGCGCCGGGTTTCGCGCGCGATCTCAATGGTTCGGCAACCGGTTCCGGCACAAAAGCGGAAATTTCTCCGCCCATCTTCGCGATTTGACGTACCAAGGTGGCCGTGATGTGGCGCACGTTTGGGGAAGCCGGAAGAAATACCGTACGAATGTCAGGTTCCAGCGTGCCGTTCATGCCTGCCATCTGCATCTCGTAGTCAAGATCCGTCCCGTCCCGCAGACCGCGAACCAGGTAAGCGGCGTTTTGCTGGCGTGCCGTTTCGATGACCAGATTGTCGAAGGCGATGACATCAATCCGTTCAGCTTCCTCCGGAGTGAATTCCGAACGAGCCGACGCATGGATCAATTCGACCCGTTCCTCGAAGGAAAACAGGGGAGACTTGCCGGGGTGAATGCCGATGGCAACCACCACCTTGTCCGCCAGCGCAAGCGACTGACGCAATATATCCATGTGGCCATTGGTGACGGGATCGAAGGATCCAGGATAAAGCGCAATACGATTCATGGCACCTTCCTTACTCTGCCTGCACCTGCCTAACAAGTAGAACGCAGGCATGAACGCTTCTTTTGCCAGTAACTGACATTGTGTGACGACCGTCACAACTCTCTTTGCAAACCTAGGTCAAAGTGGCTCCATCGAAATCAATTGGCGTGAGCAGGAGCCAGCATCATGAGGAGCACTACTACAATCGACCGGACCGCAACGGCTATCGCGGTACGTCCTTTTGCCTTTCAGGCGAAGGCAATCGATCCGGCCGGACAATTCAAGATGGCCGCTATTTTCGTTCTGGCGTTGTTGACGATGATTGCCGCAGGCATGATGAGCATGCACCCGAGCAAAGCGTCTCAGGCAGAAGGTCTGACCAGCCTGGCAACGCAGGGACTTGCTTCCACCAAGTCCGACCGCGCTGTGCAAATTCCGGCATCAAAAGCATGTGAAACACAAGCTTGGGGCGCCTGGAGCGAAGACTGTGCAGCGGCACTGACCGGTGCGAACCGTGTTCGCAACGTGTCCTTCGTCACCGTCGAAAAAACGGCACCCACCGTAAATGAAACAATTCTGGCCCGTTACCCCGTGGCCAACTGAGCTTCGTCTCAGACCTCCCTCCCCGTAACGGCAAACAGCGGCTCAGGTTCCACCCTGGCCGCTGTTGTCGTTTTCAGGTCTAGCCAATCAGAGATCAGGCTTCCGGAGGCGTTTCATCTCCATCGGCGGAATCGTTCCCGGCTTCATTCTCACCCGGTTCAGCTGAACCTTCAGCTTCTCCTTCCAGGGCGTCTTCGAGGACGTCGTCTTCATCGACTTCGGAGATCCCTTCGACCGCAACGACCTTTTCGTCGGCTGCCGTCTTGAAGACGATCACGCCCTGGGTCGCACGCCCGGCGATGCGGATACCGTCCACCGGACAGCGGATCAACTGTCCACCATCCGTCACCAGCATGATCTGGTGGCTGTCTTCGACAGGGAAAGACGAGATCAGTCCGCCATTCCGGCTGTTGACAGCCATGGCCGTGATGCCTTTGCCGCCTCGGCCGGTGACCCGGTACTCGAACGAAGACGTCCGTTTGCCGTAGCCGTTTTCAGAGATGGTCAGGATGATCTGCTCGGCTGCACTCATCTGAGCGTAGCGTTCCTGAGGCAGATCGCCGGCAACTACGCCCTCTTCATCTGCACCATTACCGTTCTCATCTGCTTCACCACGCATTGCACGGGAAAGCTTCAGGTAAGCGGCGCGCTCTTCTGCCGTCACATCGATGTGGTGCAGGATCTGCATGGAGATCACACGATCCTCATCGGCCAGACGAATTCCGCGCACCCCGACAGAATTACGACCAGCGAAGACACGAACATCCGTTACGGGGAAGCGGATACACTGACCGAAGTTGGTCGTCAGCATAACATCGTCATGTTCAGAACAGGTGTCGACGCCGACAATCCCGTCACCGTCTTCCAGCTTCATGGCAATCTTGCCGTTGCGGTTGATGTTGACGAAATCGGACAGTTTGTTGCGCCGGATGGTGCCGCGAATGGTCGCGAACATCACATCCAGGTTTGCCCAGCTGTCCTCGTCTTCCGGCAATGGCAGGATCGAGGTGATCTGTTCGCCCTGTTCGAGAGGTAGCAGGTTGATCAATGCCTTTCCGCGCGAGGTCGGTCCACCGAGTGGAAGACGCCACACCTTCATCTTGTAACAGATGCCGCGCGAGGAGAAGAACAGCACCGGTGTGTGGGTATTGGCGACGAACAGCCTGGTGACGAAATCCTCGTCCTTGGTCGCCATGCCGGACCGGCCCTTGCCTCCGCGTCTTTGTGCACGGTAGGTCGCCAGCGGCACGCGCTTGATGTAGCCACCGTGAGACACGGTCACGACCATGTCTTCGCGCTGGATCAGGTCTTCTTCGTCGAAATCGGCGCCGCCCTCGATGATTTCGGTTCGGCGCGGAGTTGCAAATTCTTCCTTGATCTCAAGCATTTCGTTGCGAACGATCTCCTGTATCCTGGCCCGGGAGCGCAGGATGTCGAGATAGTCGGAAATTTCCGCACCGATCTTGTTGAGTTCTTCCTCGATTTCATCGCGGCCCATCGCCGTCAGGCGCTGCAGACGCAGATCGAGAATGGCTCGTGCCTGTTCTTCTGACAGTTTGTAGGTGCCGTCGTCCTGCACCATGTGGCGCGGATCGTCGATCAGAAGAATGAGCGATTCAACATCCTTTGCCGGCCAGTTGCGCTCCATCAGCTGCGCTCTCGCCGTTGCCGGGTCCGGTGCGCTGCGGATGAGCTTGATGACTTCATCAATGTTGGCAACAGCAATGCCCAGGCCCACCAAGATGTGGGCACGGTCACGGGCTTTCTTCAGCAGGTAGCGTGTGCGTCGCTGGATCACCTCCTCGCGGAAGGAGACGAAGGCGCGCAGCATGTCGGAGAGGTTCATCTGCTCCGGCTTGCCGCCGTTCAGAGCAACGATGTTGGCACCGAACGATGTCTGCAACTGACTGAAACGGTAGAGCTGGTTCAGGATCACGTCCGGAACCGCATCGCGCTTCAGCTCGATCACGACCCGCATGCCCGAGCGGTCGCTCTCGTCACGGATGTCCGAGATGCCCTCAATACGCTTGTCGCGCACCAGTTCGGCAATCTTCTCGATCATCGTCGATTTGTTGACCTGATACGGGATTTCCGTGACGATCAGTGCCGTCCGGTCCTTGCGTACTTCCTCGACGTCGACTTTCGCCCGCATGACGATCGAACCGCGAGCCGTTTCATAGGCACTACGGATACCCGACCGACCGAGGATCATGCCACCCGTTGGGAAATCCGGGCCTGGAACGATCTGCATCAGTTCTTCGAGTGACATCGCCGGATTTTCCATCACGGCAATGGCGGCATCGATCACTTCGCCCAGGTTGTGCGGCGGAATGTTGGTTGCCATGCCGACCGCGATACCGCCGGCACCGTTGACGAGGAGGTTCGGGAACTTGGCAGGAAGGACGACGGGCTCGCTCTCGGAGTTATCGTAGTTTTCCTGAAAGTCGACCGTCTCCTTGTCGATATCGTCCAGCAGTTTGTGGGCGACTTTTTCGAGACGGCACTCAGTGTAGCGCATGGCCGCGGCTGGATCGCCGTCGATGGAGCCGAAGTTGCCCTGCCCGTCAATCAACGGCAGTCGCAGCGAGAAATTCTGCGCCATGCGCACCAGCGCATCGTAAATCGCGCTGTCGCCATGCGGGTGATACTTACCCATGACGTCACCGACCACGCGGGCCGACTTGCGATAGGGCTTGTTCCACTCGTAGCCGTTTTCGTGCATCGAGTAGAGAATGCGCCGGTGAACCGGTTTGAGGCCGTCGCGGACGTCAGGCAGCGCACGCGACACGATCACGCTCATCGCGTAATCGAGATAGCTGCGCTTCATTTCATCGACGATGGAGACCGGTTTGATATCGGACGGAAGACCGTCAGTGGGCGTGCTGTTGTCCTGGTCAGCCAAGGAAGACACTCATTTCATTGTTATTGCTTGCTCTTTTATATCCGATTCAAGACGCCGCTCCAAATTCTCGGCGCTTTTCCACCTAAGTAATAGAGGTTTAATTTCAATGCCTTACGAGGAGTATACACAGGGGCCGAAAATCATTTGGCCTGAGAACATGCCACCACCTCGCAAAGCACTATAGTAAGGCGACAAAAGCGCCTTAAAAACCGGTCCGGGAATCGCCATGCTCGACTACTACATCAACGCCTTCGCGACCCTATTTGTCACCATTGATCCGGTCGGCCTGGCCCCGATGTTTCTTGCAATCACGGCTGGAATGAGCAAGCACGACAGGCGCAAGGTCGCCATTCGGGCAACCATTACGGCGGCGGCCATACTCCTTGTTTTTTATGCGTCCGGACAGACGGTGCTGAATGTACTCGGCATCTCCGTTTCCGCTTTCAGGGTCGCCGGAGGCATCCTGTTGTTCCTGATCGCGATCGAGATGATTTTCGGCAAGCGGCAGGCGCGTAAAACCGAAACCGCCGAAAAGGCGATGGAATCGGAAGCGCATCATGGAACGATCAATGAACTCGCCATCTTTCCTTTGGCGATACCCCTTATTTCGGGACCTGCGGCAATCTCCGCGATCATCCTGTTGTCCAGTCAGGCTCCGGATACCCTCGCCTATGCAGGCCTCGGCGGCGTCATCGCGATCATCCTGCTGAGTTGCATGGGTGCCTTTCTCTTGGCTGACAAGATTGAACGGCTCCTGGGAGAAACCGCACAGCTGGTTATCACCCGTCTTCTCGGCGTGCTGTTGGCAGCTCTATCCGTACAATTCGTTGCGGATGGCATTTTGGCCTTTATCCGCACCTGACTGAGGCAACGCTTAACGGTCCAGGTTCAACTTGTATTCTTGTGGCGAAACACCGTGCACCGTGTCTCGTGCTCGGATGATGACCTGTGACACGCCCTCTGGGATCGTGATGCCCGATTGGGATCGCGTGAAGGGTTGCTCGTCGACATGGGGGTGAAGGAGCACTCTCTCGCCTAAAAATTCTCCGTCTGGCGTAAAGACCTGCCAGAGGTCGGCGTAGTGATCCCAACCCGTATCGTCATGCCTGAGAGTTACTGCGAAGGTCCATGTGCCTGCAGATCCGGTTGCTTTTGCCGAGACAATCTCGACCTCACCTGCCCGTGCTGAGCAGGCTCCGAACACTAAGGACAGGAGCAACACCGCAAGCGCTGTCGAACATCTTAGGTTCATGACGCATTTCTCCCTTGGATTTCGCGGGAGCATCCTCGCAACGGGCCGTGGATTGACAAAGTCACGAATGCGTCAGGAGGCTCAATGGTTTGCGAGCGACAAACGAAACTCATCTGCCTGGAAAAACGTCAGCCTGCCTGCTGAAGGTGGCTGTCCCGTTTAAACCCTTTTGGCCAGAGCGTCTTGTTTTCGTTCCCCCAGCGTGCAAGGGCCTTCACCACCGGCTCCAGCGACACGCCAAGGTCGGTCAGTTGATATTCAACCTTCGGCGGAACAACAGGATAGACGGTCCTCACGATCAACCCGTCAGCTTCCATACTACGGAGTTGAGCGGTCAAGATCCGTTGTGTGATGTCCGGAAGCGCTTTCTGGAACTCGTTGAAGCGCATGACTTCTTTTTCCATCAACAGGAACAGAATGACGCCTTTCCACTTGCCGTCGATCAAACTGAGCGCTGCTTCGACAGCACAGCCCGGATGGCAGCCATAAACGTCCTTGACCAGTTTGGGTCCTGATTTCCTAACGGTATCCATTTTGTGCCTAAGGTTCTTTTTTGTCAGTTACGGCTAGAATTGTGCATTCTTGCGCCAAACAATTTTATGATCAATTTGATTGGTACGCAAATCAGGAGAACACAGCATGCGTGCCATCGGATTTTTTGAACCACTTCCTATTGATGACCCGAAGTCGTTGACTGATCTCGACCTACCAAGGCCGGTGCCTTCCGGAAAGGATCTTCTCGTTGAGGTCAAGGCTGTTGCGGTCAACCCAGTCGACACCAAGGTGCGGCAATCCCGATCTTCGCAAAACGGCGTGCCCGTCGTCCTTGGATACGACGCGGCAGGGATCGTCGCCGAAGTGGGGCCTGACGTTACCAGCTACAAGGTGGGCGATGAGGTCTATTATGCCGGCGACATCACCAGGGACGGAACCAACTCGGAGTACCATCTCATTGATGAACGCATTGTGGGCCGCAAACCCACGAGCCTGAGTTTTGCCGAGGCAGCAGCCATGCCCTTAACGGCAATCACCGCCTGGGAAGCCCTGTTCGACCGGCTCAAGGTGAAGGACGCGGTTCCGGCTGGTTCGAACACTCTCCTGATCATTGGCGGTTCGGGAGGCGTCGGTTCCATTGCGGTTCAACTTGCCCGCCAATTGACGAACATGACGATTATCGCAACTGCTTCAAGACCGGAGAGCCGTTCCTGGGTAAGCGAGCTTGGTGCGCATCATGTTCTCGATCATTCAAAACCGATGGCGCCTCAGATCGAAGCTCTGGGACTGGAAGCCCCCGGCTATGTTTTCTCGACAACGCACACAGAGCAACACGTGAACGATATTGCAGAACTGATCGCGCCACAGGGCCGTTTTCTGCTCATCGACGATCCCGACAACGTCAGCATTGGGCCCTTCAAACTGAAGGCGATATCGATCCACTGGGAGATGATGTTTACCCGTTCCATGTACCAGACGACAGATATGGATGAGCAACGCAAGCTGTTGAACAACGTCGCTGACCTTGTTGATGCAGGCAAGCTCAAGACCACATTGACGGAAGTGATTGAACCCATCAATGCAGATAATCTGCGCGTGGCGCATCAGAAGATTGAAAGCAACAAAACCATTGGGAAAATCGTTCTTGCCGGGTTTTAGGATCAAGTGATGCCGTTTAACAGGTGACACTTACGTCCTCTTGCACAATCAGGCCGCCGTCTTCATGCTTTCGCTGGAGGCTTGGAGATGGCGGAACACAACGTTGAAGACATTCGGATCAAGCTCTTGTCGCTCAAGTTCGAACTTGAAACATTGAGCGAATTGTCCGGGGAAGCCCGTGCCACGGTGGAGCTAGATCAGCAATCAGTCGGTCGATTGTCGCGTATGGACGCGCTTCAAGGACAAGCGATGGCACAGGCATCCGAACGGCAGCGCCGGGCGACAATCCAGAAAATCGACGCGGCCTTATCAAGGTTGGAAGCTGGCGAATACGGTGACTGCGTGGAGTGCGGTGAAGAGATTTCCGTGAAACGGCTACAGGTGGACCCGGCCGCAGCATTCTGTATCAAATGCGCAAGATAAGGGCACACATTTCACTCTCAGGCCTATCGCTCGAAATGTCGACGCAAGCCTGTCAGGAAATCCGACACTTTTCGTGAAATCTCAACCAGCGGGAACGCCTTCAGCCGAGATTCCGTCCAGTCTGACTGCGGAGCAAGCTGCATCTGCAGTTCGACTAGTGCTTGTCGTTCCCCGATACCAAGCGGAAGTTTTTCAGCCGCTGCCAGGAGCAGCAGTTTCTCATGAATTTGCCGCAGGACGGAAAGCGCCTCTCCCATCCGTTCCGTAAGTCCGGGATCATCCCGCCATGTGTGCCCGTGAAACACTTCCTGCGTCACACGTTGTCCTGCACCGTGACAATCATAGCTAATGCATCCACTGAAACCGAGACGCGACCTGTCATCGAAGATGGCACAACGTCCGCAGCTATCCAGGTTCGGGCAAACATCGCCTGCTGCCTTGTCGATACCAAAGGACTCGGATTGGTCAAATGCAAAGACAACACAGCAAAGGGCTGCACAAGAAGCACAGTCTGGTGTCAGGTCCGGATGCCGTGGTGTATTCATTCACGCTCAAATCTCAACAAGGCGCTGAGCCACCAATTTCGAGAGCTCGTATCGTGATCTTTCGAAAGCCTGTCGGGTATTCAAATCTATTAAGTTGAGCAATCCAGTCTCTTTTCAAGAAGAGACTTCTTCCCCGTCAACTCTGACAGCCATGAAGGACTTGGTCAAAAACAGGAACTTTTCCTGCTTGACGAGCGCATCATCGAAAAGCGCCTTGAACATGGACTTGCTCAGCAGGCGCGCGCTTTCGACGATTTCGACGGCCTCATCGGTATTGGCCCCCTTTGCCCAATGCCCCAGGGAAAAGTGAGCAACAAGCCAGACCCTTAAGGGCTTCGGCAGCCAATGGAAAAAGAGCGTCATGCAATGCGGCTCAATGGGAAACCAGAAATTTGGTGTCTGGACAAAATAACCGCCGTGGAAATCCCGGATATTTGACGCAAACCGCTTCATTTGCGCCCAGTCACCAACATGCTCGATTACGGAGTTTGAATGGATCAGGTCATAGTCCTGAGGGTCCAGGTAACTCCAGATGTCTTCTGTGGCATTACCTGTCAAAAAATCAAATCTCCCGTCTGCCTCAAAGGCTTGAGATCCCGGTAGATTTAAAAGGGTAATCTGTACGTTGTTGCGATCCAGAAAATCTTTGTCGATGATGTTCCAATATTGAACAGTCCCTCCAATATCTAGTATTTTTACACGGCCCTTCTCAGAAAACTTACTTTCTATCAATTCACAAAAATACTTAATTCTCTTTTTTCTAGCTGCTTTGCCGAGACTGAAGCCGTCATTTTCATATCCAGAAATAATTTTAGTTAATTTACTCACTTCAATCATTCCCATCTTTATTCGGCGAAGCAACTGACAGAGCAACAGTTTGTGGACTGTTTATATGAGCGCCTGCAAATATTCAGTTAATCGAAGCAAATTGCAGTTCGCTCACAGCATCGAGGCGCTATAAACAAAAGCAAATGCACGAGCACAAACATTGACCTTTCGCCAATGCATGCAGGCTCGACAATCGTTCGTGCAATCACATTCCTGCGTTCGCAGAGTTACCTGCGATATTTTGGTCCGCCCACGTCAAGACCCGCCAAGCGACGTCGGGTCCAAGTGATCCAAAGCCTTGCTTATTCCCACTCAATAGTGCCGGGTGGTTTTGACGTAATGTCATAGGTTACGCGGTTGATGCCCTGTACCTCATTAATGATACGGGTTGCCGTCTCACCCAGGAAATCATGCGTGAAGGGGAAATAGTCGGCAGTCATGCCGTCGACTGACGTCACGGCTCTCAACGCGCAGGCGTAGTCATATGTGCGGCCATCGCCCATGACACCGACCGTTCGCACTGGAAGGATGGCAACGAAAGCCTGCCAGATATCGTCATAGAGACCGTGCTTACGGATCTGGTCGATATAGACCGCATCAGCCTTTCGAAGAATTTCAAGTTTCTCGCGGGTGATTTCACCCGGACAACGAATGGCAAGTCCAGGTCCCGGGAAGGGGTGGCGGCCGATGAACTTCTCGGGAAGGCCGAGTTCGCGGCCAAGCGCCCGCACCTCGTCCTTGAAGAGCTCACGCAGCGGCTCGACCAGCTTCAGTCCCATCTTTTCCGGCAACCCGCCGACATTATGATGCGACTTGATGGTGACCGACGGACCTCCGGAGAAGCTGACGCTCTCAATCACGTCCGGATAGAGCGTACCTTGAGCGAGAAACTCAGCGCCCTCAATCTCATTCGCATGTTTCTGGAAAACGTCAATGAACAGTTTTCCGATGATCTTGCGTTTGGTTTCCGGGTCGGAAACACCGTCCAGCTCTCC
Organism: Roseibium sp. RP-7; assembly: GCF_053005225.1. Lineage (NCBI taxonomy): Bacteria > Pseudomonadati > Pseudomonadota > Alphaproteobacteria > Hyphomicrobiales > Stappiaceae > Roseibium > Roseibium sp. RP-7. The sequence goes on along the minus strand of NZ_JBRKQA010000001.1, from coordinate 2,709,501 downwards.
CAGGAACAGTTCGCTTTCATCCGCATGGATCAAGGGAATGTTGTAGTTATCCCTGAACATTGAGACCACTTCTTCCGCCTCGTTCAGGCGCAACAAGCCGTGGTCCACGAAGACACAAGTGAGCTGATCCCCGATCGCCTCATGGATCAATACAGCAGCAACGGAGCTGTCGACACCACCGGACAGACCACAAATGACCCTCTTGTCACCGACCTGCTCGCGAATGCGCGCAATGGCGTCGTCCTTGTAGGCTCCCATAGTCCAGTCACCGGTGAAGCCGGCAAGTCGGACGAAATTCTCATACAGTTTCTTGCCGTTCGGCGTGTGGTGCACTTCCGGGTGAAACTGTACGGCGTAGAAGTTTCTCTCCTTGTCCGCGGTAATCGCGTAGGGAGCGTTTGGCGATGTGCCGAAGACCTCAAAGCCTGGTGCGATCCGGCTGACATGGTCGCCATGGCTCATCCAGACCTGTTCTTTCCCGTCGGCAAACCATCCATCCAGTATCGACAGTTTGTTCTCGACTGGTGTCACGAATGCTCTGCCAAACTCGGCCGTGCCGCCACCGCCGGAAATCTTGCCACCGTCAACCTGTCCACCCAGCTGCTGCATCATCACCTGTTGGCCGTAACAGATCCCCAGGATCGGAACGCCCATTGTGTAGACGCTTTCCGGCGGACGCGGTGAACCGGCTCGCGTAACCGAATCCGGGCCGCCTGAGAAAATTACCGCCTTGGGCGAAAACTCGCTCAAAAAGGCGTCGGTAACGTTCTGATATGGGTGGATTTCGCAGTAGACATTTAACTCGCGCAGGCGCCGCGCGATGAGCTGCGTGACCTGGGAGCCGAAGTCGATGATAAGAAGGCGCTGATGCTGGGTCATGGCCAGCTTCTAACCGGTCTTTTGAGTAAAATGAACCCGAATTTCACAGCTGATGCTGTCCCGCACAAGATTTTGCCGCCAACTCCTGTTCCGCGGCTTTCTTGTGTCGTAACTTTGGCGGGCAAATGTTTCCGGCGGACAAGCTGTGTACGGCTGAAATTCGCTTTTGACCGGCGCGCGCCTGCTCCTTAGGTTAACCATAAGCCCCCGTGCTTCGTCTCAGGTGAGACAAGCTGCTGGCAGGTGCTTTTAGGAAAACCGACCCAGATGACCGCAGCTGCCCGTAAAGCGTTTGAAGAAGCCGTAGCCCTTGAAAATGCGGGCAATCTTGACAGGGCGCTGGTGTCTTATCTGAAAGCCCAGGAACTGTCGCCGGACGACACGGAAATTGCCTACAGAACGGCATCCGCGTTGCTTCAGACCGGTTATCTTGACGAGGCGCAATCGCAGTTGCGCCGCATCGTGTTTGCCGAACCAGACCACCTGAATGCTCGCGCGAGCCTCGGGAACTGTCAGTTGCTGCTCGGTGACATGGCAAACGCTCGGCAAAATTTTGCTGATGTGCTCGCCCAAGCACCGGAAAATCGAAACGCGCTCTATGGTCTTGCCAGTGTTTTGCTGAAAGAAGACAAACCCGAAGAAGCTTCCGTTCCGGCCCGACGCCTGGTCGAGCTATTGCCGGATACGCCAGCTGTCTTGTCTCTTTTCGCAGACACACAGGCGCGTGTTGATCAAAAGGCAGCAGCGATCGCAGCTTATCGGAAAGCGCTGAAGGCCGATCCGGACTACGGTCCTGCACTAATTGGTCTTTCGCAGACATTGCTGCTGCGTAAGCGCTTTGACGAAGTGATCGAGCTGACGATCCGGGCAAGTGAGCGCGCGCCGGCAGACCCGCTTCCCCTGGACCTGTTGTCCGATGCACTCGCCGGGAAAGGCGCCTTGGAAGATGCTCGTGAAGCCGCGCTTGCCGCGTTGAAGCTATCTCCGAGATCAATACAGACTCACGTTCGGCTCAGCAGTATTGCGCGTAAGTTTGGAGATCATGGTGCAGCTCTGAAACACGCCCTGGCCGCGCACGATCTCGACAAATCAGCAAAAGAACCTCTGAATGCACTTGGAGCCGCCCTCGCCGCACTCAAATATTCCAACCAGGCCAGATCCGTCCTGACGGCCATGTCTCGAGGCGACGGTCTGGAGCCGGCTATTCGAGAACTGGTAGAAGGCCTGGTTGTCGCCGAAAGGAAATCACCGGAAGCAGGCCCAGTGAACTCCCCTGCGACTTCAGCAACGGAAGCACCCTCGTCAGATAATCCCGACGATGCTGCAAAAATCGCTCAAGAAAAAGAAACCAAACAGGAAATTCAACACCAGGAAAGCTTGGAGCCCGTGACTTCAAAGAAGTTACTCGCAACAGACGGCGATCAATTGCCGAACGTTCTTGGGCTGCGCCGTCAGGACAGATCCTGACAGCAAAAACTGTCTGATCTCACTGCACGCGCCGGAACAGGGCAATGAAGAAACCGTCCGTTTGGGTAGACCCGGGCGTCAGCAGAATGTCGCCACGGTCAGAAACGTATTTCGGGAGCCGTGCATCCGGCAGAGTTGTTTTCCAGATATCCAGCGCGGAATCAGACTGGAACGACGGATTTTGTTCCAGGAACCAGTCCGCCTGGGCCTGGTTTTCCTCACGCAGAACGGAACAGGTCGCGTAGGCAAGACGCCCCCCCGGCTTGACGTATCTGCTCGCGCTTTCCAGTACACGGCGCTGGTCTTCGATACGATCCTGCAAGGCCTTTTCCGCCAGCTTCCACTTGGAATCCGGCCGGCGACGCCATACGCCGGTCCCCGTGCAAGGGGCGTCGATAAAAACCAGGTCCATCTGATCGACGAGATCTTCGAGACTTGAAGTTGCCGGATCCCTCACCTGAATGTTTCGAACACCGGCCCGCTGCAGTCTTTCGTGGATCGGAGCAAGCCTGAGACGGTCGGCGTCATAGGCGTATAGCTGCCCCTTGTTCTGCATGGAGGCAGCCAGAGCCAGTGTCTTGCCACCACCGCCAGCGCAAAAGTCCAAAACCTGATCACCAGGTTTGGCTTGCGCAAGATGAGCCGCCAGTTGGCTGGCCTCGTCCTGCAATTCAAACCAACCCTTTCGATAGCCTTCCTCAGCCTGAACATGTGGCATGCGGCCAAGATCAGGCTTGGCCTCGATGCGCGCACCAACTGGTGACAGCGGTGTTGCCTTTGACCCGGTATGAGCCAGCCGCTTGAGAACCTTGTCCCGGTCAGATTTGAGCGTATTGGTTCTCATGTCGACCGGGGCGCGTGTTGCCAGCGCCTGGCCTTCTTCAATGGTGTTTTCGCCGAAGACGGTCTCAAAATGCGGCCAAAGCCATTCTGGAATATCTGCCTGTTCAAAAGGCGATGGCGTGCTGTCAGGCTCCTGCGAGAGGCAAGCGATTTCATCAGCTGACAATGCAGCCGGAGCATGATGATCCTGCTCAAGAACGTCACTTAACGCCTGCAGGCCTTTGCCCCAACTCAGGCAATAGGTCGCTAGAACGACGGCTCTTGCCGAACCGTCTTTCATTCTTGCACCAAGCGAAGCCTTGTTCCGAAGTGCGTCAAACACAAGATTGCCGATGACCGTCCGGTCACCGGAACCTGCAAACCGGTGCGCGGAACCCCAGTCTTTCAGGGCAAGCTGCACAGGCCTGTGCCGCATTTCCACTTCAGTCAGGACTTCAATTGCCGCCGCCAGGCGTCCGCCATCTTTCATGCTGTTCCTTTGCGGGGCGCCTGTTCCAAAGCGCCCCGATACCGAGTGGTTTAAACGTTGGACGGGTAATTTGGGCTTTCCCGTGTAATCGTCACATCATGGGCATGGCTTTCCCGCAGGCCTGCACCAGAGATCCGAACAAAACGCGCCTTTTCCTGGAAATCAGGAATGTTGCGGCCGCCAACATAGCCCATGGCAGCCCTCAAGCCACCTGCCAGCTGATGCAGAACGCTGCCAAGCGCACCTTTGTATGGCACCTGACCTTCGATACCTTCCGGTACAAGCTTGAGACTGTCGCGTACTTCCGCCTGGAAATAACGATCGGCCGAGCCACGTGCCATGGCGCCGACGGACCCCATGCCCCGATAGGATTTGTAGGATCGTCCCTGGTGCAAATAGACCTCTCCCGGGCTTTCTTCAGTGCCTGCCAGAAGAGAGCCGACCATGACAGACGCCGCGCCGGCGGCAATCGCCTTGGCCAGGTCGCCGGAAAATTTGATGCCACCATCGGCGACCACAGGTACGCCCTGCTTGTCCGCTTCGTTCACTGAATCCATGATGGCCGTTAGTTGCGGAACACCGACACCAGCGACAATTCGGGTGGTGCAAATGGAACCCGGGCCAATGCCGACTTTTACCGCATCTGCACCGGCATCAATCAAAGCCTTGGTTGCGTCACTGGTTGCCACGTTGCCTGCAAGTACCTGCACGGAATTGGAAAGGCTTTTTACCCGGCCGACCATGTCGAGGACCTTCTGGGAATGGCCATGGGCCGTGTCAACCACAAGAAGGTCCACACCTGCGTCGATCAGACGTTCTGCACGGGCAAACCCTTCCTCCCCGACGCTGGTTGCCGCTGCAACGCGTAACCGGCCCTGATCGTCCTTGGACGCATTCGGATTGAGCTGCGCCTTTTCCATGTCCTTGACGGTGATGAGACCGATACAGTTCCGGTTGTCATCCACGACCAGAAGCTTTTCGATGCGGTTCTGATGAAGGAGCCGCTTGGCGTCATCCTGGCTAACGTTCTCGTTGACAGTGACGAGATCGTCCTTCGTCATCAGTTCATGGATCTTCTGGTCGGGATTGGACGCGAACCGCACGTCCCTGTTTGTCAGGATGCCAACCAGCTTGCCAGTAGTCTGACCGCCTGCTCCGCCGTTTTGAACGACCGGAACGCCGGAAATGCCATACCGTTTCATCAGGTCAAGAGCGTCCTGCAGGGTCGCGTCCGGCCCGATGACCAGCGGATTGACCACCATCCCGGATTCGAACTTCTTGACCATCCGGACCTCCTCGGCCTGCTGGTCGAGAGAAAGGTTGCGGTGAATGACGCCAATGCCACCAGCCTGAGCCATGGCGATTGCCAGACGGCCTTCGGTAACTGTGTCCATCGCCGACGAGATGATCGGAATATTGAGTTCAAGTTCCCGTGTGACCCGGGTGCGCAGGTCAACTTCACCCGGCATGACTTCCGAGTGGCTAGGGATCAGCAAGACATCGTCAAACGTCAGGGCTTGCTGTCCAGTGGTAGGGACATAGAAGGATGCCATTGCCAATTCCCCTTTGTAAAAAAATAGCTGAGACGCACGCTTTGATCAAAAGCCTGCATCTTTCGAGTCGCTTCGGCTGTGCCGGAGAAGTTGGCGCGGGTCAATAACACGCAGGTGACAGAAAGAAAAGGGGGTGACGCCCGCTATGGGGCGTTCCCCCTGTCTCTCATGGCAAACCGGCTTCCCGGTCGAGTTGAAAACGGTTCAGTCCGGATCAAGATCACTTCCGCGAAAGCCCTTCGCGATCACATAAAGTTCCGGGCTTTCCTTGCGACTTGCCGGCGGTTTCAGATGGGCGACCGATTTGAATTCGCGTTTCAGGTTGTTAAGCAGTGCATTTTCCGTCCCGCCCCGAAAAACCTTCGCCAGGAACGAGCCACCCGGAACGAGGTTGCGTCTCGCGAAATCGATTGCGATCTCGAAAAGATGCGTCGTGCGCAAATGGTCGGTCTGCTTGTGGCCGGTGGTCGGCGCCGCCATGTCGGACAGAACGACATCGGGCTTGTGGCCACCGAGCGCTTCCAGCAAGGCGGCTGGAGCATCGTCGTCCAGGAAGTCTTTTTGCAGGAATGTCGTTCCTCGCACGTGGTCCATTTCCAGATAGTCGATCCCGACCACCTTGGGCGCTTCCACGGAGGACTGCACCCTTTCCACCGCAACCTGACACCAGCCACCCGGTGCGCAACCAAGGTCGACCACCCGGTAACCGGGTTTCAGCAATTTGTGCTTGTCGTCGATCTCTATCAGCTTGTAGGCAGCTCGCGACCTGTAACCGTCCATCTTCGCGCGGCGCACGTATGGATCGTTCAATTGCCTCTGCAGCCAACGCGTGGAGGATTCGCGCCGACCAGCGGACGTCTTCACCTTGACGTGGAGACCTCGGTCGCCTGTTCCCTTTTTGCCCTGACTCATGTTCTGTTCCCTTGGCGCCCGCGATTATGCCGAGAGCCGTTTTTGCGGTGCGACCAGACACCATCGGCCGCCATCAATTCTGTAAGAATACCTTCGCGAAGTCCTCTGTCCGCGACGCGCAGACGTGAGCAACTCCAGCGGCGGCGGATAGCTTCCAGGATGGCACAACCTGCCAGAACAAGATCAGCCCTATCCGCACCAATGCATGGATTATCCACGCGTGCCTCATAAGGCATGTCGCGCAGCTGATCAATCATTCTGGAGACGTCTCCATCTTCCAGCCAGGTACCGTCGACCCTGCGCCTGTCATAACGTTTCAGGCCCAGATGGACACCGGCCAGTGTGGTAACCGTACCAGATGTTCCGAGCATATGGACCCTGCCCGACGCGATAGCTTCGGTCAGGTTATTAGCAAGATTGAACGCTGCCAGATGTTCGGCGGCATCTTCAATCATGGCTTCGAAGATATCCGGTGTCACGTGAACACCGCCGTGCCGCTCTGCAAGGTTGACGACGCCGACCGGCAACGAGATCCAGGACCGGATGAAGCGGGTCAATGCATAGCCCCGTGCGCCACAACGGTTGCGCAGATCCAGCCAGACGATCTCCGAGGACCCTCCGCCGATATCGAACAGAATCACGCCATCGGCGTCGTGATCCACAAGCGAAGCGCATCCGGCGACTGCCAGGCGAGCTTCTGTCTCGCGGTTGACGACCTCGAGCGCCAAACCTGTCTCCGCCTTCACCCTTTCGATGAAGTCAGCTCCATTTTCGGCTGCCCGGCAGGCCTCTGTCGCGATAAGCCTTGAGCGCGCAACCCCTCTGTCGGCAAGTTTCCGGTGGCATTGGGCAAGAGCATCGATTGCCCGCTCCATGGCCGCATCGCTCAACATTCTGTTCGAGCCGACACCTTCTCCGAGGCGCACTATTCGGGAATAGGCGTCGACCACACGAAATCCGCGATCTTCAGGTCGGGCGATCAAAAGCCGGCAATTGTTGGTCCCAAGATCAAGCGCGGCATAAAGCGGTGAGTTGTTCCTGCCCGCAGTCCGATCATATGGTGCAGGATTACGAGAACCGTCGACCTGTTCCTTCCGGCTTGCCGACGGGCGATTTTCACCATCCCGTCGCACACGCAATTCATGATTACGGTGGGAGGGGGTACTGGTATTCTTTTCGAATGTCTTTGAGCTGACAACGATGTCGCCATCGTTTGTCCTTGCAACAGGTGCTGCTTCCGCTCCGTTGGCGGACTGTTTGCGCCGTCGGCCGCGCCTACGGGCTGCCTTCTTTCCCTTCAGGCTCGTCGTGGTGTCAGGTTGTCGTTCCGCACCATCCTGGTTCAGCCCACCTGCCTGGACGTTTTGCACGCCCTCCCCACCGGCTGCCCGCCCGCGCTTCCGTTTTTTGCGACGTTTCTGGGAAGTGGACGCACCCTCACCCTTTCGCGCAGGCTGTTCCTGCGCGGCGAGTGCTTGATCGACGGGTCCGGTCACAGCACTGGACGGAATTCGCCCGTCCGTATCAGGCACTCCGTTGACGACACCGTTTGCCTGTGTCGCAGAGTTGCCTTTGGGGCGCTTGCCAGACTTGCGCTTTCGGCGTCGTCTGGATGTTCCCCCGGGCTCCCTGGGAGCCCCGCTGGTTCCGGACACATCAGGGGTACGACGCCCTTTCTCGGGCGGTTCCTGACCTGACTGAGTCACGTTTTTGCCTTTCAGATCTCCAGTGCTGCCGCCGTTTTTCAAGGGGCGCTGCTGGGGACTGCGTCTTTCGTTGACAAAACTGTAACAGGTTGCCCCTCGTCGGAAAAGCTTTCCTTGAAACGAATGCATACAGTCTTTCGCGAGACTTTCCACAGGCATGCAATTTCACAAAAAAGTCGTCGACGGGTCTTGCAATCGTGAATGTGATGGATGTATATGCGGCACACCAATCGAGAGCGACCAATCATTTCGCCCTGTACCGACGATTGGCAGCTCGCCTTGTGAGCATTGTTGGGGAATAGGTTAACGGTAGACCCACGGACTCTGACTCCGTTAGTCCTGGTTCGAATCCAGGTTCCCCAGCCAACCTCTTCTTCTGAAAAAACTAGCCTGATGCTGAAGACACACGTGTCCGTGTCGGTTTGCAGCTAGTTCCGTTCGATCAAGTCGCTTGCCGTCTGATTACCTTGCTGGCACAGCGCAGTGCGCCATTTGCGTGGGCAAGGCTTTCCCAGCCGAAGACCTGCTTAGGATCGAAGCCGAGATCCTTCCAGATCCTGGCGTTCTCCGCATCGAATTCCGTGAACCTGCTGTCTTCGCTGAAGCATGGCAACCACATGATTGGTTTGCCATTTCCCTCTCGTACCGCATTTTCCAGAAAAACGTTGTTGTAGAGTCGCGGCCTGACCGAGTTCTTTACGTCGACCCCAAAGGGAACAGGATTGCGGATGATTTCGAAACCCTGGTCCCTCAACCAATGTTCCGACGCATCGAGAAGTCTCTTTTCCCGCTTTGCCTTGCTGATGGCCTCTGGGGCCACGGCCACTGGGTCTGCCAGCAATAACAAGTGCTTGCCGTTGTGGCGCAAACCTGTTGGAGAAACATATCTGTCGACATGGCTTTCGCACCGCTCAATGGTCGTAACCAGATCCGGCCGCAAATGATAAAATGGAAGGTCCCCGAGCAAATCATTCGCTGTTTGCCAGTCCAGGTCTCCCTCACGGTTAGAATCTGCAGTGTTCTTGCCGGCCCTGATTTCTTGAGCATCGACGGCAGGCTTTTCGAACAAGTCTTGCCTTCGGTATCCCCAATAGCAGACAGGTCTGTTATCGAGTTCACCGATACGCCGATCTGCGGCAAGCAAAGTGCTGTCACCGCCATACTTGTTGGAGGCTGATCTCAGTCGGCTTGTGTGACCGATGAGACGAAAGCCCTCACCAACGATCTGGTCTCCACCCGGCAAAAAGAGTGGGAGATCGTGGCAGGCGACAGAGAGGTGTTCGGCCAGTAACCTCGGCAAGATGCCCTTGGGCCAGTCGCATGCTGGAGCGGCAATACGCAGGTCGTTGCCTCGCATTTGTACCAGGATGGAATCCTGTGCCCAGATATCTGCACTTTCAAGCGGCCTAGCGCCTGCCAGGACAATGTCATAGCGACACTCGGTCTGTGTTTCGATCCAGCTTCTCGCAGCCGCCTCGTTAAAAGCATCCGCAAATGCCAGGATTGAAACACTCGAAGGCATGGCCTTGAGCAAATTTCCGATCGCGGCGAGTATCTTTTCGGCGTGAGGATTGCCGGGATCAAAAACCTTTTGAGGTAGTGAGATCGCTATCGTTTCAATCAGACCACCACAATCCGGCACGATTGACCATGTGGTCCTGGCTTTTACAATCTCCATTTTCATTAGCTGTCACCTGCCGAGAATTTCTTTTTCAAGTGACTTGAGAAAAAGGGTGTTCTGTATTTTCCAACTGTCCTGACCATCATGCGTCTCAATCTCGATGTTCTCTTTCAGATTGGTCAGGAGCTTTTGAGCGTCTTGCCGTTTCAAGCTCTGCTCGAACTCGGGCAAGTACTTCAGAAAGTGAGCGCTTTCAGCTTCGGAAAGTCCTGTTTCGCTCAGCACGCGCACCCAGGTTCGCGTGGAAAAATGCAGACCGGTTGCAGCTTTCAGCAATGCATCATGTGCGCTTTCGGCTATGAACCCGCCTTTCAAAGCTGCAGACAGCGTCGCCTCCGCATCCACCAGCGCCAGTGTCAGCGGGTAATAGCCCAGTTCTGCCGGAGCGTGCGAAACAGCAACATCCGCATCCGATTGACGCCTTCCCGCTTGATAGTCTGTAAAAATTGCCCCGACACCAACCATCCCGAATGGGAAACACTCTGCAGCCCGTAATGCGCCCATGCTGGCCGCGCCGTACACCCTGCACCCCTCCTGTAGGGCGAACAGGATTTCCTTGTGCCAGACAGAAGGGGTGGAGTTGAAGTAACCATCAATCAATCCGATCACGCGGCGCCCCTGCCCCACGGCTCGCAGAATGTCTCCGCGTGCCGCAGGTGGGAATACGTCCAGGTCGTCAAAAAGATCGCCGGCCAAGCCGTGAACGCTCGGTCCTGCAAAAACGACGGGTTTCAACATGCAGTGCTCAGCACTTCCGTCGTCAGCAGTATCGAGTTCATGGACATTTCGGAGAAGCTGCCGGAATGCGCGTTAAGGCCTGTGACGATCGTCCTCACCACGTGCACGTCCGGGACCGGCGATTTGAGCGGGAACATGTAGGCATCTTCAATGCCAGCCGCACGCATCAGCTTCAGGACATCCTGCCACCCCATGGACGACTGTCTTGCAGGGCGGAACTCAGCCTCAAGTTTGGCAAGAGGAATGAGTGGTGGCTGGTTCCTGGCTACGCCATCCTTGGACTGCTGAAAACGATCCATCGCAAGGTCGTCGCGCGCACCGGCGATGTCCGTCAGACGTGACTGCACCGCCTCAAGCAAGGCTGCGAGTATCGCCTCGGCAACGTTCGTCCGGCAGGCAATTCCCGCAGGAGCACGCGAAATGACACCGGAAGGCCCATTCACCTGCCGCGAGATGACAGCGGCAATGACCGGAAGTTTCACACGTCCTGGAAGAGCATATATGTGAAGATCAAGGCCGGCTTTTGAGACCTTCTCCAGAATGGCGTCTAGATCGGCGTTCGCGCCCTCGTAGTCGGTGACCTCCCGGATATTGTTGACGAACAAACCGAAAGTATCGACCACACTGGACGCGTCATGTTCCACGAGTTCGAGCAGGGCGTGTTCGATGGCCTTGTCGATCGAGAAATGCGCCGCCAATCCCTGGGATGTCATACGGAAGGCATGACGGTCCCAAGGCATGTCGCTACGCATGTCCATCCCGACCAATTCGTAGGGCGCGAAGCGTTGCTCGCCGGAAATCAGGGACGTTCCAGGAACCCAGGCGCGCTGGCGGGTCGGGTCGAGCTGATGCGGGTTGACCCTTGCTAGATCAAAGAACGGAATGACGCTCCTTTGCTGGCGCGCCATGTCTTCGATCGTCGCGAACTCCGTGACGTGCTGTCGCGGTTGTTCGGCGACAGCACATTCCACGGCTTCCATGATCGCTGAAATCTTCGCCTGATCGTTGGTCACACCCTTTCCCTGGGAAACGGAAAGAGACCTGGAATTTGGCCTGGTTGCGAACCAGACCGGTATCCCGATCGTGTCCAGCCCGGTGATCTCACCCAATCTGGTTATGCCGAAGCTGCGCAGGAATTGCGGAGAGAAAGGATCGGATTGCACAGCGGATACCTCCTGTAGCGGTGCGATTTTGTCAGTCAGGCGCCTTCCGGATCAATCGTCAGAAAGCACGGCATCCTGAAGCGTGTCGGGATTTCCGGAATCAGAACCGGAGCCGGTCTTGGAAACCGGATCCTGGATCGGTGCCCAGCTCATTCTGTTGAGGTCCCAATCGCTGTCATCGACATCAGTGAGGAATGCAAAATCGACATCCGAGATCGTGCTGCCCTGTTTGATTGCCTGGTAGATACCTTCCGACTCGACCTGGCTGAGGCTTGTTTCCGGATTGCCGTCACTTTCGGCGAACAGAACCCGGGCAGCAGCGGCGATGCGTGCATAGCCGTCGACACCGGCGTTTTGCGCTTCGTAAGCCAGAATTGTCTGGTGCGACACACGAGATACGCGCAGCGGATCCATCCGCAAAAAAACAACACCGTGACCACGTTTTCCGATCACGTAAAATGACGAATTAGGCATAATTTTCTCCTGTAAATGGGTTTACCTAGTCGAAGCCGGCGAGTTTCAGACCTTCCAGAAAGATCTTGCTGTTCTCTGGGTTCTTGTCTGGCATGAAGCGACTGATTTCCTGCGCGGTCATCCCCGGATAAACATCCATGAGACGCCGTGCATATTGTCTTGCGCTCTCAATTTGCCCGTCTAGAGCGAGGCTTGCCGTCAGGATTCGCAATGCAGGTTCCTCGTCATCCATCTGCTTGCACAGCCGGACGGCCTCTGCGTAGTCGGCCAGCTTGAAGGCGATGCTCGCACCCGCCCACCAGTAGATGTCCGGTGCAAGTGGATTGAGATCGATCGCGTGCTTGAAACGGTTCCAGGCGTCCTTGGGCTTGCCGAAATGCGCAAGCGCATCTGCGTGCTGTATGAGCAGATCCGAAGAGTTGGGGCTCAAGGTCTCGGCTTCCTGAAACTTGGCTTCCGAGGTCGTGTAATCACGTTGGTAAAGCGCGATGACCGCAGCCATCCAGTAGCCGATACCGGCCGTCGAATCGATCTCGATGGCTGCGTCCGCTTCCGCCTTGGCGCGGTGAAGAAGGTGCGGATCCGTCCCCCCGAGCAGCAACCATTCCAGTTGCATCGTCTGCGCTATGCGAGCGCGGGCGATGGACAAATCCTTGTCGTACGTGAGGCCTTGCCGGAATTCCTTTCTGGCACGGCGGATCATGCTCAAATTACAGGTCTTGATGAGGTTCTGTCCCCGCAAGACGTGCAGATAGCTCTGGGCATTGATCGACCGACCGGAGTCGAGCATCTGTCGCTCGATCTGCTGGGCGAGATTGGCTGCCACGGTTTTTGCAAGGAGACGGAAGGTATAGTGAAGGTCCTCCGGCTCCATCGAATACTCCGCAGACCAGATGATCTCCCCTGTGCCGTCATCGATAACGGTAAAGGAAATCTTTTGGCTGCCCGGGAGCAGAAAACTCTGCACGGAGTAGTTGGACCGAATTTTTTCCCAGTTGCTTAAATTGCCGCCGCGAAAGTCACGCATCGTACTGAACGGCGAGACCACGACAAATGTCTTGAACCTGGAGAAACTGTTCGCGACATCCTCGACGAATGCCTCGGCAAGCTGCGCATCCGGATGTTGATCGATGTGGCGGGGCGACGAAAAGGCAACGCGCGGAACCGGTGGTTTGGGAGGTGCCGGACGCTCCTCAACCGGTTTGACCCCCGTCGGTGCGACCCAGACTGTTCCTAAAGGCTTGCCGCTTGTATTACCAGGCACACGAGGCAAGGCAGGATTGAGAACTGAATTCATCAACCGGTCGATACGATCGACGCCATCCTGATCGCCACACCTGCCATAAGCTTTTGAAATTATACGATAGCATTCGGGGCTGTCAGGTTCGAAAGCCAGAAGCCGATCAGCGATCTTGCCGATGTTGCCACCACGATCCGCTCCGAAGCGTGTCGTTTCCTCAAGGGCTGCTGCTGCTCTGTTAAACAGTTTCTCCCTCAGGCTCGCGCGCTCGGTCAGCAGCCAAAGGTTCAGCTGTTCACCTTCGAACTCCATGCCATCGAGCAGTTCGCCGGTGAACTGCTCTATCCCGGCCATCATGCCTTCAAGATCGGTTGCCTTGCAGGACTGGAGAAAAGCGGCCAGGTCGGAACTTTGCGCCCCGGGACCAAGACTGATTCTGGTCTGGGTTGTTTCAATGAGCGGTCCGGCTTCGGGCTGCTTGCTTTGAACTCTCACAAGCAATTGCCTGAGGTTTGCCATGGCCCTGGTTTGGGCGACATCCTCCCAAAGCAGGGCAGCCGCCTTTTGACGCGCAAGCTCGTTGCCAGGAACAAGCAACAATACTGCAAGCAACGCGTATCCCTTGGCAGGAAACGGGGTATTCCGCGAGTAATACACTGACGGAACGCCAAGTAGTCGAATATTAGTGGCTGAACAACTTTTATTCATCACGTTGCCCCCTGGTAATTTTTTCTAACACAGTTCCCACCACAGAAGAACAGCACTGCCGTGACGGAGTCACGCCTGTGTGACGGCGCTATTGGGAATGTAGCTTTGCCGAAGGGACGAAGAGTGATCACACTTCGCGGCCAATAGCAAAAACTACGTATTATCAGATAGTAAGGAAACCATTCATGTCTGGTAAGATCTCCTTCAGGAGGACCTATGCAGGGTACGGAGACAATGTACGACCATTTGAGAGGGCTAATGACATAGGGTCCGTTATTACGGAATTTCTTTGGTACGAAGGTTCCCCATTTTATCCTCTTGGCGATTTGATCTCCGCAAATATCAGTTCTGTCTGGCTTGGTGCGGGAGAGCCGACGAAAGACGACGAAGACAATCTGGATCTCGTTTTCAAAATGCCTGAAAGCGACGGGGGCAATTTTTTCGAAATCGTCCTCAGGTCGAACGGTGGCACTTCTTATGGTGGCTGGGCCTGGGGTCAGGATCTGGAAGTGACCGACACAGTGGTTTCCGGTCACAGAGTGCTTGTCGCTCATGCAAACGAACTTAGTGTATTTCTCGAATATTCTCTCGAAAAAGGAAAATACGTTCAGCGAAACGTAGAATCCGATTGCAAGATCACGACTTCTACAGTCAGAAAACTGACGAAAATGGCAAAGAGACACTGAATTTTTTAGGAATAACTAGGCACACCGAGCGTATTTGAGGTGAAAATGCCACTTTTGTTTGAGGCTATTGAAAGGATTACCCGTTCAAAGAAGTTCGTTCATCTTCTTTGAAAGCCCGGGCCGCTCCCGGAAGCAACTGATTGTATCCCACCACAATCGCTTCCGGGGGCGGTCTTATTCGTTCAACCAACCCCGAAAGCTCCAAGAAGCTCTTGGCTAACCGGCCTTCCGGTCGGTGCTTTGTCGTGTTGCGGTTTTCAGTCGGTTGAACCCCATGGAGAGATGTGCTCGCCTAATCAAGGCTGCGGCCTGGAAGTCTCCAAGTCGAACAGCATTCGAAATTTCCGCGATTTCGCCGCAGAAGATGGCGACCTCCGTTGGCAGGTCCTTCTCATCTATCAAAGTCAGCCAGATGCGACAGGTCTTGTAGAACAGCTTTTCAGAAACTTCGCGCAGCGGCATGTTCAGTGTGAGCTGCAAAAAGGCCTGAAAGAAATCGATATTGAGTCGGGCAAAAACCTCACGATCCGGCGTTGTGCTCAATCGCTCCGCCCGAATTTTGAGACTGTTGAATGTGGCTTCCAGCTCCGAGTCGAGAGACCGCGAGCCCAACCTGCCGGTCAATTCATTCAGTTCAAGCCTGAGTTCATAGACCTGCGCCAGTTCTTCCAGATCCACTTCAGTCACCAATGTGCCTACGCCCTGCTGCGACAACAGCAGCCCGTCTGCTTCGAGTATCTGCAGTGCCTTGCGCAATGGTGAGCGACTGACACCGAATTCCGATGCCAATGCCTCTTCACTCAGTTGCGTTCCAGGCGGATAGACAAGCATGCATATCCGGTCTCTCAAAACGGAATACATGATCTGAAACCGTTCCTGAGCGCTTGCGGCCTGGTTCAACAAGTCTGCAACGTCGGCCGTCGCTGTTATGTCCTGATCGGTCATGAGGCCTGTAACAAGGTCCTTTCCAGTCCTGTGAGCATGTCGAGGCATTTATCGAGCTGCTCAACGGCCAGATATTCATCAGGCTTGTGCGCCTGTGCGATGGAGCCCGGGCCACAAACCACAACAGAAAGCCCCAGGGCCTGAAACAACCCGGCCTCAGTGCCAAATGAAACGACATCACACAGGTTCGCGCCAGTGAGCGATGTAACGATATCCCGTGCTTCGTTTTCCGGCATCACGGCCAGTCCGGCGACTTCTCCTATAATTTCGGTGACAATCTCAGCGTCGGGATAGACGGACGTCATTTGAGGCAGCAGCACGTCCTCGCAATAGGCTTCCAGGGAAGACTTTATCTCGAGTGCGTCCTGCATCCGAACCGGGCGCATTTCCCACTCCACCGCGCAATGCCGAGCAATGACATTGCGTGCAGAGCCGCCGTCTATCCGGCCAACCTGAAGTGTGGTCCATGGCGGTGAGTAGCGCTCGCTGTCAGGACCTGACTTGTCCTTCATGGTGGCGGCCAGTTCCATCATCCTGGAAATGAAAGCGGCGGCGACGTGGATAGCGTTGACCCCCTTGTCCGGTTCGGAGGCATGCCCATCGGTGCCATGGAACGCTGTCGTATATTCGTAACACCCCTTATGCCCCTCAATGACCCGCATTTCCGTCGGCTCACCGATAATCGCTACGGAAGGACGAATATCACTGCGCTTCAGTTCCTCAACCAGATGCCTGGCGCCAAAGCAGCCGACTTCCTCATCATAAGTCAAGGCGACATGCAGCGGCCGTCTCAGGTCGAGTAGCGCATAGTCCTGCGATTTCGCGAGGACCGCGGCGATATAGCCTTTCATGTCGCAACTGCCTCGCCCGTACAGCAAGCCGCCTTCTTCGCGCATCTGATACGGGTTGCAGGTCCATTCTACGGGATCTGCCGGGACGACGTCCGTGTGCCCTGACAAGACAATTCCGCCGGAGACATTTGGGCCAATTGTTGCGAACAGGTTGGCTTTCTTGCCGGTCGCATCCTTGGAAACCGTCACTTGAGCACCAGCTTCACGAAGCAGGGTCGCGGCAAAGCTGATCAATTCAAGATTGCTGTCTGCCGAAACTGTCGGAAAACCGATCAGGCGATCCAGTATGGAAATCGTCCGGGTCAACAAGTCCGAGCGCATATTCACCTCAGGACTTCACGAACAATCTGCGGGGCCTGTTGCACAGGCATTCTGCAGGTCCGTTTTCCTTGATGAGGATGCTCTCGGTGATTTCCAGTCCCCAGCCATCCATCCAAAGCCCCGGCATGAAGTGAAAGGTCATGCCGGGCTTCAGAACGGTGTTGTCTTCTTCGCGAATGGAAATCGTGCGTTCGCCCCAATCAGGTGGATAGGAAATGCCGATCGGGTACCCTGCCCGCGCGCCGCGCTCGATCCCCGCAGCCTCAAGAGGCTTCGCCAATGCACGTGCGATGTCACCCGCGGTATTGCCGGCCCTTGCGGTGTCCAGGCCGGCTTCGAGCCCCTCGACCAACGCCTTCTCGGCATCAAGCAGGTACTGTTCCGGTTTGCCAAGGAAAACGGTGCGGCACAACGGGGCATGATAGCGGCGGAAACAGCCGGAGAGTTCGAAAAATGTCGCCTCCCCTTCCTGCATGAAACGTCCGTCCCACGTCAGGTGCGGAGCGGACGCATCCGCACCACTGGGAAGCAGCGGCACGATAGCTGGATAGTCCCCCCAGGCGTCGTCTAATCCTCGGATGGCGTCGGCGTAGATCTCTGCAACAAGGTCGGCCTTGCGCATACCCGGCACAACACGCTCCAAGACGCCGTCCATGATTTTCTCGGAAATCCTGGCTGCCTTGCGCATGAACACGAGTTCTTCGTCGGATTTGACCGCCCTCAACCAGTTGACCATGCTTGTGGCGTCGATGAATTCAGCGTTCGGCAACTCACCCTGCAGCGTCAGGAACGCCTTGGCCGAGAAGTAGTAGTTCTCAAGTTCAACGCCAATCCTCTTGTTTGCGTATCCCCTCAATTCCAGCAGCCTGGCAAGGTCCTGCATGGGGTGTCGTTCAGACGACTGAATGAAATGATCGGCGTAGGAAGCGACGCGTGCGTCGTCCATCCAGACAGTTCGACGGGCACCATTGGCATCCTGCCTGCGTCCCCACCAGATCGGTTCTTCGTCCAGAAAGACAACGACCCCCTGATGCACATAGAAAGACCATCCGTCATAGCCTGTGGTCCAGGCCATATTGGAAGGGTCCTCGAGAAACAGGACATCTATTCCCCGTTTGGACATGTCGGTACGGACAAGATCGAGACGGCGTTGATACTCGGCACTGCTGAAAGGAAGGTCGTGACCTGGCATGATTGGGCCTCGTCGTTTATTTGTACACAAATAAGAACTCAGCCATTTCAGAAATCAAGAAAATAAACACATCCGAATATCATCGCTTGCACTTTTTGGGTCATTTGTACACAAATGAGAATGTTCTCCCTTGCAGGATCTTCATGATGACCACGAGCGATACCGGAAACAGTCCATGCAACTGACGCTTACGGATATTTTCGAAGCGCGAAGAGCCATCACCGGGCGAGTGGTCAGGACACCCCTCCTGCCCTCGCGATTCATGACAGAACAAACCGGACAGCCATTTTTCCTGAAGATGGAGACGATGCAGCCAACAGGCGCCTTCAAGTTGCGCGGTGCAACGAATGCGGCCCGCAATGCGCCCGAAGGCACCACGACGCTCACATGCTGTTCGACCGGAAATCATGGCCGCGGTGTTGCCTATGCGGCACGGGAACTTGGATTGAAGGCCGTGATCTGCATGTCATCCCTAGTTCCGCAGACCAAGCTGGATGGCATCAGAGCCCTTGGGGCTGAAACTCGGATCGTCGGCAACAGCCAGGACGATGCCCTTGCCGAGTGCCGTAAGCTGGCTCAGGCAACTGGCGTCTTTGAAATCTCACCGTTCGACGATCCATACGTGATTGCAGGCCAAGGCACCATCGGGCTTGAGATTCTGGAAGATGTTCCAAACCTCGACACCCTTTTGGTTCCCCTGTCGGGAGGCGGGCTTGCCGCGGGTGTCGCGCTTGCCGCAAAATCCATCAATCCACAGGTCCGTGTTGTCGGACTGACCATGGACAGAGGCGCGGCGATGAAAACATCGATCGACGCCGGCCGGCCAGTGGAAGTGCCAGAGGTGGCAAGCCTCGCGGATTCTCTTGGAGGCGGCATAGGCCTCGACAACCGGCTTTCGTTCGCAATGTGCCGGGATCTTCTGGACGAAATCATTCTGGTAACTGAAGGCGAAATCTACCGGGCCATGCAGGCTCTTTATTACGAGGATAGTCATGTCGCGGAAGGCGCTTGCGTAGTTGGCATTGCAGCAATCCTTGCCGGAAAGCTGACCGCGCCAGAAGGTCCGGTCGCAACGATCATTACGGGTCGAAATGTCGACATGGTTCAATTCACAAAGGTCATGACCGGTCAGGACGTTATGCTTGGGGACTATCTGTTGGAGGGAAAACCTTATGGCGCATGAAATCAGGTTGGTGAACGAGGCCGATCTGCGCCGGGCTGTTCATCTTGATCTTGAAGTCATCGACTGCATTGAAAAAGCATTTGCAAAGCTGGCAACCGGAACAGTCGTGATGCCTCCCGTGCTGTCCATGGCCCTGCCGGAGGTGAATGCGGAAGTTGATGTGAAAACCGCCTACGTGCCAGGTCTCGACGGTTTCGCGATCAAGGTATCTCCCGGCTTTTTCAACAACCCTGCTCTCGGGCTTTCAAGTCTCAACGGGTTGATGGTGCTTTTTTCGGCGCAAACCGGTCTGGTTCAGGCTGTCTATCTGGACAATGGTTATCTGACCGACATCCGCACGGCTGCAGCCGGAGCGGTTGCGGCACGCCACCTTGCGCCTGCAGTCGTTTCAACGATCGGCATTCTGGGAACCGGCGTTCAGGCCAGGTTGCAGCTGATTGCGGCGGCAAAGGTACGGCCTGCAGAAAGGGCACTGATCTGGGGACGAGACCGTGACAAGGCCAGAGCCCTGGCCAAGGATATGTCTGCAGCGCTGGGGATAGACGTGGTCGCAACCGAGGATCGGCAGCAACTGGTTGCCGACAGCCAACTTGTCGTCACCACGACCCCTGCGAAGGAGGCTATCCTGGGCGCGGATTGTCTGCATCCCGGCTTGCATATCACTGCAATGGGATCTGATCAGGAGGACAAGAATGAACTTGCCCCGGAGATCCTGGCTAAGGCCGATATCCTGGTCTGCGATCGGATAAGCCAATGCGAAAAACTCGGAGAGCTGCGCTCCGCCCTTGCGAACCGCACTTTGCAGGATGTGAGCCGTGTACGCGAACTCGGTGAGATTGTTTCAGGCAAGTCGCAAGGCAGGACTTGTGATGCTGATATCACCGTCTGCGATTTGACCGGCACCGGCGTTCAGGATACGGCCATTGCCACGCTGTCTCTTGGCAAGGTCAAGAAGGCAAATGCGGGCACGATGCTCGTATCCTGAACCGGCAAGAGACATTGATGCTGAAACTGGACAATCGAGACCTGGAAATCCTGAAGGTACTTTCCGAGGAAGGACGCATTTCCAAAGCGGATCTCGCAAAGCGTATAAATCTTAGTCCGAGCCCGTGCTGGAAGCGCCTTGAGAGGCTTGAGGCTGCTGGAATCATCGAGGGATATGGCGCGCGTTTCTCGCTCAAGAATATCGCGCCTCATGTCACCGTTTTCGTGACGCTCGAACTGGAACATCACCGCGCCGAATATTTTCAGGCCTTTGAGCGGGCAATCCGCAATTGCGATGAAGTCGTTGCCTGCTGGGCGATCGGTGGCGGGCTCGATTATCTGATGCAGACCGTCACGCGTGACATCGACAGCTATCAGCGGTTCATGGATGCCCTGCTGGACCGCGGCCTTGGCGTCGTTCGCTACTTCACTTACGTGGTGACAAAACCGGTGAAACAGAGCGCTGCTCCAGCACTCGATATGTTGCTGGCCGGGATGCTTGGAACAGAAACGACTGCTGAAAACTCCGAATAAGAACGAAACAGCTGCCAAGCTTGTCAAGAAAAGGCGTTTCGTTCCCGGGTGCCATTCTAGGCTCTGCTCACCACTTTGGAGAGCAACGCCATGCAGTCCCGAATCCTTGCCGAGACATCCCTTGAAAGCTCGCTTTTTCACCTGATCGACAACCGTCACCTGGTAAAGCACTTCGCCTATGTCGGTGGACGTTGGGCAGCGGCACGTGATGGTGCCGTGTTTCGAGTAACCGATCCGGCGGATGGAAGTCTTCTTGGGGAAGTGACATCTCTTTCCAGCGCCCAATCCGCCGAAGCTATCGATGCCGCCAATGACGCCTTTTCAAGTTGGTCCACCTTGCTGCCTCAGGAAAGGGCATCCTTTCTGTTGGCCTGGCACGACTTGATCTTGGAAAACCGGGAAGATCTCGCTCGTCTGATGACGCGTGAGCAAGGAAAACCACTTTCGGAATCCCGCGGCGAGATCGATTATGCAGCCTCCTTCGTATCGTTTTACGCCGAAGAGGCCAAACGGCCGAATATCGAGAGCATCACTTCCCACTTGCCTGACGCAGAGATGGAAGTCTGGCGGGAACCTGTTGGCGTTGCCGCATTGATCACTCCGTGGAACTTTCCATGCGCGATGATCACGCGAAAAGCAGCTGCCGCACTCGCTGCCGGCTGTACCGTTGTCGTGCACCCTTCACAGGAAACGCCGTATTCCGCACTCGCCCTAGCTGAACTTGCTGACCAGGCTGGGCTTCCGGCAGGTGTTTTCAACGTGCTTCCCGGGAACGCGGAAGACATCGTGAAGCCGTGGATGTCAGACCCGCGCGTCAGGGCGGTTTCGTTCACCGGGTCGACAGGTATCGGACGGCTTCTTTATTCGCAGGGTGCTCAGACTGTAAAACGACTTGTGCTGGAACTCGGCGGTCACGCCCCCTTCCTCGTGTTTGCAGATGCTGATCTTGACCATGCCGTCGATCAGGCAATCGCCGCAAAATTCGAAACATCCGGTCAGGATTGCCTCGCGGCAAATCGCATTCTGGTTGAAAGACCGGTCTACCAGGCGTTTTGCGAAGCCTTCACCAAACGTGTTGAAGCCTTGTCTGTCGGACCTGGGCTTGAAGATCCTGACATCGGACCGCTGATGCATGAGCGGGCGGTTGCCAAGCAGGAAGACCATGTTCGAGATGCACTCGCACGAGGTGCGCGCCTCCTCACCGGTGGCCACCGTCACACGGCCGGCCCATTGTTTTTTCAACCGACCGTTCTGGCGGACGTTCCCGCTGATGCATCGATTTTACGTGAAGAAACATTTGGTCCGGTGGCAGCCCTGGCAGCCTTCGATAAGGAGGAGGACGCCATTGCACGGGCAAACGACACCGAATACGGCCTTATCGCCTATCTCCACACGCAGGACCCGCGCCGCATCTACCGTGCAAGCCGCGCGCTTCAATACGGCATGGTTGCCGTCAATCGCACAAAAGTGACCGGCTATCCGATCCCCTTTGGAGGCGTGAAACAATCCGGCCTTGGCCGCGAAGGTGCCCGCTACGGACTGGAGGCCTTCACCGAAATCAAATACGTCTGCCGGGACTGGAGCTGACCTGGCCCAACCAACACTAGAAGGACTTGAATATGCTCAAGAACGACCAACTGGATGCCTGGGACAGAGAGAACTTCTTCCATCCCTCGACCCATCTTGCCCAACATGCGCGCGGAGAGAGCCTTAACCGGATCGTCACCGGTGGCAGCGGCGTCTATATCGAAGACCGTGACGGCACCAAACTATTGGACGCATTCGCCGGACTTTATTGCGTCAACGTCGGCTATGGCCGTTCCGAAATTGCTGACGCCATTGCAGAGCAGGCTCGTGAACTGGCCTATTACCACGCATACGTCGGCCACGGCACCGAAGCCTCCATCACGCTTGCACAAATGGTGATGGAGCGAGCGCCCGACCACATGTCCAAGGTCTATTTCGGACTGGGCGGCTCGGATGCGAACGAAACCAACATCAAGCTGGTCTGGTACTACAACAACATTCTCGGCCGCCCGGAGAAGAAGAAGATCATCTCGCGCTGGCGCGGCTATCACGGCTCGGGCCTGATGACCGGTTCTCTGACGGGCCTCGAGTTGTTTCACAAGAAGTTCGACCTGCCGCTTTCACAGGTTCTGCACACGGTCGCGCCCGACTATTTCCGCAGGGAAGACCTTTCCCAGTCCGAAGCAGAATTTGTTGCCTATTGCGTTGCTGACCTGGAAGCCGTGATCGAACGCGAAGGCGCTGACACCATTGCAGCCTTCATTGGCGAGCCGGCCCTTGGTACGGGCGGGATCGTACCGCCCCCAAGCGGGTACTGGGAGGCCATTCAGGCCGTGCTCAAGAAACACGACATTCTGCTGATCGCAGATGAAGTTGTTTCAGGCTTTGGACGTCTCGGCACGATGTTCGGGTCAGACCACTACGGTATTCAGCCGGATTTCATCACCATCGCTAAAGGCCTGACATCGGCATATGCTCCCCTGTCCGGCTCCATCGTTTCCGACAAGGTCTGGAAGGTGCTGGAGGACGGTACCGACGAATTTGGGCCGATCGGCCATGGGTGGACCTATTCCGCACACCCGATCGGTGCCGCAGCCGGCGTTGCGAACCTCAAGCTTATCGACAGTCTCGGCCTGGTGGCGAATGCCGGTTCCGCAGGTAGCTACTTCAAGAATGCACTTACGAATGCGCTCGGAGATCACGCCAACGTTGGCGACATCCGCGGCGACGGTCTGCTTTGCGCGATCGAATTTGTATCGGACAAGGCCAGCAGAACCTATCTCGATCCGGCAAGCAAAACCGGCCCACAGGTTGCAGCAGCCCTGTTGAAGGAAGGCGTCATCGGCCGGGCGATGCCGCAGGGTGACATCCTGGGGTTCGCCCCTCCCCTGTGCATTTCTGAAGCTGAAATCGACAAGGTTGTTGATGCAACCGTGAAAGCAGTAAAATCCGTCTTCTAAGAAGCGGCACCACCAAATAACAAAGCCCGTCGGAGCAACCCGGCGGGCTTTTTGGTATCTTCGGTAGGAAAGCTGCCTATCCGGCTTTCGCGGTCTGTCCCATGAGTGCCGGCACTACTTGTTCCGGTGGCCCCATCATCGCAATCTGGCCACCTCTGAGTACAACCACCCGGTTGGCCATTTTCATGTGGCTAGGCCGTTGAGTATTGATGAGGATGGTCGCCTTGCCCTTGAGTTCCTCGATCATCGCCATGAATTTCTTGTCGCCCTCGAAATCGAGATGCGTTCCCGGATTGTCGAACAGATAGAGCGGTGCCGCTTTCACGAAGGCACGGGCCAAAACAATGCGCTGCTTCATGTTGTCCGGGATCTGCTTCAGGACCTCGCCATTGAGGCGCGTTTCAAGTCCGTTGAAGTTCTCCTCCAGGTAGGACAGCAAGCCAAGTTTACCGGTAACCTCGATCAGACGTTCGTCGGTAGCACCCGGATCCGACATCAGCAGGTTCTGTTTTACCGTGCCGTAAAAGAAGTCGAGATCGTCGGGTGCATAGCCAATGGAGGAGCGCCACTCTGCGGTATCCAGCTGGCGCACATCCAGACCGTCAAACAGGATGGACCCCACCTGGGGCTGAAACAAGCCGATGACAGCCTGGAACAATGCGGTCTTGCCCGAGCCGCTCGGGCCCGTGATGGCAACGGTTTCGCCTTCCTTCACCGTCAGCTCAAGGCCCTTAAGCGAGGCTTCCGTTGCCCCTGGATACCTGAGGACGAGTGAGGACACTTTCAGATCACCGCGAATGTCACGTGTGATTTTCGGCAGATGCCCCGGCTCGCGCTCGAGCTGCACCTTCATGAGGTTGTTGATCTGTTCGATCACCGTGCGGCTTTGCGCAAGCTGCGTGATGCTGAGAAATGCCTGGTTCATCGGGTTCAGAACCCGCCAGCTGAGGGCCATTGTGGCAATCAGGGCGCCCAGGCTCATTTCTCCTTCCATGACACGCATTGCCCCGATCCCCAGAACCAGGACACCGCAAATGGTCATCAGCGTCTGCGACAGTGTCTGCAGCACATGCGTGATATGACGTGCATGGATGTTGAGTTTGTTGAAGTTGGTGGAAAGCGCCGAAAATCGCTCCAGCCAGGTATCTTCTACAGAAAGGTTCCTGAGAGCCCGCTGGTTGCGAAAGGTCTCGATCATGAAACTGTTGAGTTTCGACTTCTGCTCGCCAACGGCAGCGACTTCGCGCTGGACCTTGGGCAGGACATAAACTGCCAGCAGCGTGTAGATGGTCAGCAGTGCGAGCGGCGGCAGCGCAACAGGTCCGCCGATCAGGAAGATCGCGACAATGAAGATCAGCGTGAAGGGAATATCGACGATCGCGTTGAACAGCGAACTCTGGAATATGTCGCGCACGCTGTCGAAATAGCGCAGCCGCATGACCTGGGTGCCGATCGGCGCTTCGGACAGCATCGCATATGGAAGATGCAGGATGCGCTCAAAGGTCTTGTTGCCGACAATCGCATCAACCCGTCCGCCGAGATAGGATTGTAGCCATGTCTTCATTCTGCGCAGCGCAACTTCGCACAGAAGAATGATTCCAACGCCGACCGCCATGGTCAGAAGCACCTCGGTCGATTTTGCTCCCATTGCCTTGTCGTAGATCGCCATGATGAACAACGGCGGTGCAAGAGCGAGAATGTTGAGAACAAAACCGAGAGCCAGAATAGAGATGATACTGGTCCGGAACCGCTTGGATACGGTCGAGAACCAGCTTCGGTTGTTTTGAACCTGCCCCTGTTCCTCATTGTCTTCGGCCGCGAGATAGATCTCGTTTTTCAGAATATCCGCGGCAGGAACTGAAATTGCCTCTCCCTGACGGCCGGAATAGGCGCGAAACTCACCCGTTCCGGTTTTTCCAACGAGAACCTGAACGTCGTCCCTGGTTACACGCAGACACGGCATCTGTGCATGGGTCAGTTCCCCGGCACTTCCATGAAAAGGTGTCGTCTTGACTGTCAAGCGGCTGAGGACGGTCCGCAAGACCTGGAAAGTTTCAATCCGGTCGAAGTGCGGCAATGCCTCGAAAAGAAGCCGGTCATTGCCCTGCCAGCGCATCTCCCGCAAAAGCGGAATCAGGCACCTTTCGGCGGGCGCCGCACCGTCATCAGGAAGTCCTAACCGGCTTGTGGCGGTCCCATCGGCTGCCAGTTCGGCCGACAGATCGCGCCACTGGCGGTGTACGGCGTTGTCGGCAGCGTGGACGTCTTCAAGGTTGAATAGCGGTCTGCTCACGCCGGCATCCCCATTTTCTGAGGTGTACCGGTTACGTTCATCGTGCCGAGGTCATGCACGCTGCCGTCCCTGAGTTCGTATTGGTGATCCGCGACTGCCAGCATGGAAGGACGGTGGCTGATGATGATAACCGTCAGATAGCCCTTCAGACGGATCAGCGCATCGACAAGCGCCTTTTCTGCCTGTTGGTCCAGTTGCGCATTCGCCTCGTCCAGGATCAGGATCTTCGGCTCGCCTGCCAAAGCCCTTGCAATGCAGATCCGCTGCAAGGTAGCTGCAGGAACCTTGCCGCCCAGGTCTGACCCCAGCTGCGTTTCATAACCGCGCGGCAAGAGATGGATTTCCTTTTCAAGCCCGATCAGCTTTGCCGCCATACGCGCATGAGCGATGTCGGATACGGCACCGAACATCGTGATGTTTTCAAGGATTGTGCCGTTGAAGATAGCAGACTGGTTGTCGACATAGGCAACGGTCTTGCGCAGTGCATGTTTGTGGAGGCCATCATAATCCTGCCCGCCGATCATGACCTTGCCGGTCGTCGGCGTCATTTCACCGGTCAGCAATTTCATGAGTGTGGACTTGCCGCTGCCGTCCGCGCCGCGGAAACCGACGAATTGTCCGGCTTCGATTGTCAGGTTGATGTCCTCGAACACCCGGCGCTGGCTTTCGCCCAGTTCGACTGACACGTTGATCAGGTGAATGGAACCGTCGGTATCGACCGTCAAAGGCTCCTGCTGCGCAACCTCCGGCAGCTTGAAGAGCGAATTGACCTGAGCGTAGTCGTGCTTCAGTCGTTGCATGTCTGTCAGCTGGTTGATCGCGCGAAGGAATGGCTGCACGAACTGACCGGACAAGAGTGTGCTGGCAGCGACACCGCCGACGCTGAAATTGCC
The DNA here is from genome assembly GCF_053005225.1 of Roseibium sp. RP-7. Lineage (NCBI taxonomy): Bacteria > Pseudomonadati > Pseudomonadota > Alphaproteobacteria > Hyphomicrobiales > Stappiaceae > Roseibium > Roseibium sp. RP-7. Next base: position 2,682,799 of record NZ_JBRKQA010000001.1, on the reverse strand, counting down.
ATAGATGGCCATCAACGCGCCGCAGATGACCACAAAGATAGTCGTGAGGGTTCCGAAAAGTGCGGACGCATCCCTCGCCTGGCCGGACAAGCGCATATATCTGGAGCTGAGCTCTGCCGTTGCCCGCTGCAATCGCTCGAAGCGGCGCATGATCAGTGCTTCCATCGCCTGGGACTTCACGGTCTTGGCGCCGGACAGTACCTCCAGGATGAAATCGGATTTGCGATCGTCCTGATCTGCCCGGTCGGCGACAACCTGCTGCAGCACCTTGTTTCTGTTGAGGGCAAACAGCATGAAGATGCCCAGCAACGTGATCGGCACCAGCGCCAGCGGCCCTGCGATGAAGATGAGCGCCGCCAGGAAGATACCCCCTGCGGGCAGGTCAATGGCGAGAAGACGGTTCTGGTCGCCATAGTGATCTGCAACCGATTGCAATGCCCGAAGCTGGTGCACCTGTACGGAAACAGGCGTTTTGGCAAACTGGGAAGGCTCGGCATCAAGCACCCGGCGGAAAAGTTCGGTGTGCGCCTGATGATTGAACCCTGCCCCGAGCCTGCCGACAACCGCGGTACGGGAGACCTTGATGACGGCATCGGCAATTAAAACGACAGCCACCCCGAGGATGAGCACAAGCAGCGTGTCGGTGGAAGCATTTGGCAGAACGCGGTCATAAACCTGAAGAATGGCCAGCGGCATCGCCAGCCCCATGATATTTGCGAAAACGGAAGCAACTACAACGTCGCGCGGCAATCCGGGCGAAGAAATCCAGCGTCCGGACGGAGAATGCCGGATCCTCAGACGAGGCAAAAAGAAAGATGAAAATACCGATTTCAGCATATGCGGGCCAGAGTCGTGTAGCTACTCGCTCAAACTGTGCTGATCGGGTTTAAAAAGCGTTTACCCTACGCCGTGTTTCCCGAATTTTATTAGAACTAAACTTCAGATTCCAAGAGGAATTTTGCGCTTTGTTAAGGACGCCGACGTTCATTGGCATTATCGGAAATTGTGCGGACGTGCGACCGAAATGGCAAGCGACACTCAGAATCGAGACACCCAGGAAAACACCTCGTCAGAAGGTAACACTACGGAAACCAGGACGACCCTGAATTCCGATAGCATCCTGCATTCGGGGCTTCTCGATAATCGAGATGAGCATCTCGACAAGGCGCACGACTATCATCTCGACCAGGACATGGGCGAATCCATGGAACAGGTCAACGCCAACCTGCACCTTGGAAGCGACGAGGAAGAACAACGCTACGTCGAACAGGAAGACCCATCGTCCGGCGCGCAAGGTATCGGGTTTGAGGATGATGGTACGGAGCTTTCTGCGCTTGAAGACAGCGATGCAGTCAATGCATACGCTGAGCAATCTTCCGACAATTCAACTGGCACACAGGACTTTTCAGGGTCGAACAGCGACGATTTGCCGTTGGGCGGCGGCACGTCCGCAAGCATAGCTTCTGCTCTGGATGATGGATCGAACCAGACCTATTCGAATGGCTCTGCAACCAACCCGGGCGACGGCACCTTCAGTAGCCAGAATGGCCAGGTGCAGTCAGGCGCAGGTTTCGATGACGGCAACGACGACCTTGCCGCGGGCATCGTCGCTTCCGATTTGTCTGCGGTCACCGATATCGATGCAACTGAAAACGCCGTTGACGAAAATTCAGCAGTCGGATCTGCAACCGGCATTCGGGCAAGCGCAACCGCCGCAGAAGGGGCCAGAGTAACCTACAGCCTCCTGGACGACGCGGGTGGTCTGTTCTCCATTGATCCCGAGACGGGCATCGTTACGGTAGCAGGTTCGCTCGATGCCGAAACGGCTGGAAGTCACCAGATCATCGTGCTTGCCACCGGATCCGACGGAGCGACGCAGACAGAAACCTTCACGATCAATATCCGTGACGTAAACGAATACGACGTCAGCCCGATCAGCACGGTCGGCGCTGTTGCGAACACAATTTCCGAAGGTGTAGACAGCGGCAGTCAGTCTGGCATCACTGTTGTGGCGACCGACCGGGACGTGAGCGACAGTGTCTCCTACTCCATAGACGACCCGCGCTTTGTCATCGATGACCAGGGTGTGGTCAGCATTGCCGAAGACGCCGTGTTTGACGCTGAAACCGAAGCGACTGTCTCCTTCACTGTGACCGCCACCTCCACCGACGGCTCGCAGTCCACGCAAAGCTTCACATTGAAGGTCGAAGACGAAAACGAATACGCTACGTCCGCAGTTCAGGACACAGACACTTCCGCCAACACCATCGCGGAAGATGCTGCGGCTGGTACGCAGGTGGGCGTCACCGCATTCGCCGAAGACAAGGATGTAACGGACACCGTCTCCTACACCGTCGATGATCCCCGTTTCACGGTTGATGAGAATGGCGTCGTTCGAGTTGCGGATGGCGCGAGCTTCGATGCCGAAACCGAAGGTTCCATCGATATCATCGTGACAGCAACCTCGACCGACGGTTCGACCTCGGAAGAGACATTCACGATCGCGGTATCTGACGTCGATGAGTATGACGTCACCGCTGTTACCGATACGGATTCTTCGGCCAACACCATCGCGGAAGATGCGAGCGCGGGCACCCAGGTTGGCGTAACTGCACTGGCGACTGATGCAGACGCCACAGACACTGTCTCCTACTCCGTCGACGACGCACGTTTCACTATCGATGAGAACGGCGTGGTTCGGGTTGCGGACGGTGCTAGCTTCGACGCCGAAACCGAAGGGTCCATTGACATCACTGTCACGGCGACCTCCACCGACGGTTCGACCTCGGAAGAGACCTTTATGATATCGGTGTCCGACGTCGATGAATATGATGTCACCGCCGTAACCGACACAGATACATCTGCCAATATAATTGCAGAAGATGCTGCAGCTGGCACGCAGGTGGGCGTCACTGCATTCGCCAAAGACCAGGACATCACCGACACGGTTTCTTATTCGGTTGATGATGCCCGCTTCACGGTTGATGAGAACGGTGTCGTTCGGGTTGCCGACGGCGCAAGCTTCGACGCGGAGACCGAAGGGTCCATCGACATCACCGTGACCGCTACCTCTACCGATGGATCGACTTCGGAAGAGACCTTCACGATCTCGGTGTCAGACGTTGATGAGTATGACATCACCGCGGTGACCGACACAGACACTTCCGCCAACACCATCGCGGAAGATGCTGCGGCTGGTACGCAGGTGGGCGTCACTGCATTTGCCGAAGACAAAGATGTAACGGACACCGTCTCCTATTCCGTGAACGACGCCCGTTTCACCGTTGACGAAACCGGCGTGGTTCGGGTTGCAGACGGCGCGAGCTTCGACGCGGAAACTGAAGGGTCCATCGACATCATCGTGACGGCGACCTCGACCGACGGTTCGACCTCGGAAGAAACCTTCACGATTTCCGTTTCAGACGTCAACGAAAGCGCTGTTTCCGCTGTCACCGACACGGATTCCTCGGCCAATACCATCGCCGAAGATGCGAGCGCTGGTACGCAGGTTGGCGTGACCGCTCTGGCAACTGATGCAGACGCCACCGACACGGTTTCTTATTCGATCAACGACACCCGTTTCACCGTTGACGACAAGGGTGTGGTTCGGGTTGCGGATGGTGCGAGCTTCGATGCCGAAACCGAAGGCTCCATCGATATCATCGTGACGGCGACCTCCTCCGATGGATCAACTTCGGAAGAGACCTTCACGATCTCCGTTTCAGACGTTGATGAATATGACGTCACCGCCGTGACCGACACAGACGCATCTGCCAATACCATTGCAGAAGATGCTGTCGCAGGCACACAGGTTGGCGTCACCGCATTCGCCGAAGACAAGGACATTACCGACACGGTCTCCTACACCGTCAACGACACCCGTTTCACCGTTGACGAAAACGGCGTAGTTCGGGTTGCCGATGGCGCGAGCTTCGACGCCGAAACCGAGGGCTCCATCGATATCATCGTCACGGCGACATCGACTGACGGTTCGACTTCGGAAGAGACCTTCACGATTTCCGTTTCAGACGTCAACGAAAGCGCAGTCTCCGCTGTCACCGACACGGATTCTTCCGACAACACCATCGCGGAAGATGCAAGCGCGGGCACTCAGGTTGGCGTGACCGCCCTGGCAACGGATTCAGACGCCACCGATACCGTCTCTTATGCTGTCAACGACGCACGATTCACTATCGATGAGAACGGCGTGGTTCGGGTTGCTGACGGCGCAAGCTTCGATGCCGAAACTGAAGGGTCCATCGACATCATCGTGACGGCGACCTCGACCGACGGCTCGACCTCGGAAGAGACCTTCACGATTGCGGTTTCCGACGTCAACGAAAGCGCCGTGTCCGCTATTACCGATACCGATTCTTCCGACAACACCATCGCGGAAGATGCAAGCGCGGGCACTCAGGTCGGCGTGACCGCCCTGGCAACTGATTCAGACGCCACCGATACCGTCTCTTATGCTGTCAACGACAGCCGCTTTACCATCGACGAAAACGGTGTGGTTCGAGTTGCGGATGGCGCAAGCTTCGACGCCGAAACCGAGGGCTCCATCGACATCATCGTGACGGCGACCTCCACCGATGGATCAACTTCGGAAGAGACCTTCACGATCTCCGTTTCTGACGTTGATGAGTATGACGTCACCGCCGTGACCGACACAGACGCATCTGCCAATTCCATTGCAGAAGATGCTGTCGCTGGCACACAGGTTGGTGTCACCGCATTCGCCGAAGACAAGGACATCACCGACACGGTCTCCTACACCGTCAACGATGCCCGTTTCACGGTTGACGAAAACGGTGTGGTTCGGGTTGCAGATGGCGCGAGCTTCGACGCCGAAACCGAGGGCTCCATCGATATCATCGTCACGGCGACTTCGACTGACGGTTCGACTTCGGAAGAGACCTTCACGATTTCCGTTTCAGACGTCAACGAAAGCGCCGTGTCCGCTGTCACCGACACGGATTCTTCCGACAACACAATTGCAGAAGATGTAGCTGCCGGTACCCAGGTTGGCGTAACGGCCCTGGCAACGGATGCTGACGCCACCGACACTGTCTCCTACTCCGTTGACGACGCACGATTCACTATCGATGAGAACGGCGTGGTTCGGGTTGCTGACGGCGCAAGCTTCGATGCCGAAACCGAAGGGTCCATCGACATCATCGTGACGGCGACCTCCACCGACGGCTCGACCTCGGAAGAGACCTTCTCCATCGCGGTGTCTGATGTTGATGAGTTTGACATTTCAGCTGTTACCGATGCCGACACTTCTGCCAACACCGTTGCGGAAGATGCTGTGGCAGGTACCCAGGTTGGTGTGACCGCATTTGCCGAAGACAAGGACGTCACAGATACTGTCTCATACTCGGTGAACGATACGCGCTTCACTGTTGATGACAACGGTGTCGTCCGTGTGGCTGAGGGTGCGAGCTTCGATGCGGAAACCGAAGGTTCCATCGCCATTATCGTGACGGCGACCTCAAGCGATGGATCGAGCTCTAAAGAGACCTTCACAATCGCCGTTTCCGATATCAATGAAAGTGCCATTACTCCCGTAACTGATACGGACGCAGCGGCAAATTCGATTACCGAAGATGCCGCAGCCGGAACGCAGGTTGGCATCACGGTTCTTGCGACCGACAGTGACATCACTGACACGGTATCCTACTCGGTAGACGATAACCGGTTCACGGTGGACGAAAACGGCGTAGTCCGCGTTGCAGATGGTGCTTCTTTCGACTTTGAAAGCGAACCCAACATCACTCTGACGGTGACCGCGACGTCTTCAGACGGCTCCACGTCTTCGGATGCATTCTCGGTTTCAGTAACCGACGTTGCTGAAGACTATCAGCTCGAAGACGGCGGCCAGACCTTCACCGATGTTACTGTCGCTGAAACCAGCATCACCGGCGGCTCCGGTGACGATACCATTGTGGCACACGCCGACGGTGCCAACGTCGATGGCGCAGATGGCAACGACACGATTGCCGGAAACAATGCTGCCGATACTCTTGCAGGTGGTGCGGGTGACGACACGATTGAAGGTGGCGCCGGGAATGACACGATCTATGGTGAAAATGCACCTGTGTCCGGCACCTGGCACTACCAGGTTTATGACCACAACTTCAGTGGCGATGCCGGCCAGACTGTCGACATCTCCTCAGGCACGCTGATTGATGAGGGAACGACAGATGCGTTCGACCTGGACACAATTGTCCAGGGTGCGCGCGGGTCGACTGATAACCCTGAAGATTTTGGTGTCATTCTGACGTCCAACTTCACTGCCACCGATGGCGGCACCTATCGTTTCTCCACCCGCTCGGACGATGGATCCACCATCGAGATCTTCGATGCCTATGGCAACCGACTGACGTTCACCAACCAGAACGGTACGCAGACCGACTATCTCGACAACGATTACCACCAATCAGCGACCACCCGCTGGGCGGACGTTGATCTGGAACCGGGTGAGATCTACACCATTGTCGTCAAGGTCTGGGAGAACCAGGGAGAAGAGGTTCTCGATGCAACGGTAACGCCTCCAGGCGGAACGTCAGTAGACCTGTTCACCTCCGATTTTGTCAGTGCGGCCGCGGTTATCCCGGGAGACGACACGCTGACGGGTGGTGCCGGCGACGATATGATCGACGGCGGGCTAGGTACTGACACAGCGGTCTACAGCGGCAATTTCGCTGACTACACCATTACCGAGAACGAAGGCATCTTCACCGTTACGGACAATCGTCCAGGTTCTCCCGATGGTACCGACACCGTCGTGAATGTTGAAAACTTCCGGTTTGCCGATGGCGATGTTCTTTCGGGCGATTTGATCGCGCAGGATATTTCTGCCGTTACCGACAAGGACAGCAGCGCAAACACGGTTGCGGAAGACGCTACCGCAGGAAAGGCTGTCGGTGTCATCGCGTTCGCTGAAGATGGAAACACGTCTGATACTGTGTCCTACACCGTAGATGACGATCGCTTTGTCGTGGACGAAAACGGCGTTGTCCGGGTTGCGGATGGGGCCAGCTTCGACGCGGAAACCGAAGGTTCCATCGACATCGTTGTAACCGCCACATCTTCCGATGGCTCGGCTTCCGAAGAGACATTCACGATTGCCGTGTCCGACGTTAACGAATACGACGTCTCAGCCGTTTCCGACACCGACGCCGCGACGAACACGATATCCGAAGACGCATCTGCCTGGACAAAGGTTGGTATAACCGCACACGCGAGTGACGCGGATATCACCGCGTCTGTGAGCTATTCCGTCGATGACAGCCGCTTTACTGTCGATGCGAATGGCGTCGTCCGTGTTGCCGATGGCGCCAGCTTCGATGCAGAAACCGAAGGATCCATCGACATTGTCGTGACTGCCACCTCCTCTGACGGTTCCACGTCGCAGGAGACCTTCTCGATTGCCGTTTCCGACGTCAACGAGGGCGCCGTTTCAAACGTCACCGATACGGACACCTCTGATAACACGATTTCGGAAGCAGCAACTGCCGGCACTCAGGTTGGCATCACGGCCCTGGCAACAGATGCAGATGCCTCTGACACGGTTTCTTACGCTGTTGATGACACGCGCTTCACAATCGATGAAAACGGTGTGGTTCGTGTTGCCGATGGTGCCAGCTTCGACGCAGAGACCGAGGGGTCCATCAACGTTACCGTGACCGCGACGTCTTCTGACGGCTCGGCTTCAACGGAAACCTTTACCGTAGCGGTGTCTGATGTTGACGAATACGACGTTTCCAGCGTGACTGACGCAGACATCTCGGCAAACACAATCGCAGAAGATGCAACCGCAGGCACACAGGTTGGTATCACGGCGTCGGCAAGCGATGCCGATGTCTCGGATACGGTTTCCTATGCTGTCAACGACAGCCGCTTCACCGTGGACGAAAACGGCGTGGTTCGGGTAGCGGAAGGTGCGAGCTTTGATGCGGAAACCGAAGGGTCAATCGACATCATCGTGACGGCAACTTCAACCGATGGCTCAACCTCGGAAGAAACCTTCACGATCGCCGTTTCCGACGTCAATGAAGTTGCCGTATCTGCGGTGACCGACATCGATGCGACGGCCAATGGCTTCGCGGAAAATGCCGGAGAAGGCACCACTGTCGGTATTACTGTTCAGGCAACAGACAGTGATGTGACCGACACGGTAACCTATACGGTGTCCGATAACCGGTTCACCGTTGGCGACGATGGCCTGGTAACGGTAGCCGCCGGAGCAACGTTTGACTACGAGAGCGAACCGACCATCAACCTGACGGTGACCGCGACCTCTTCTGACGGCTCCACGTCTCAGGAAACCTTTGCTCTTTCGGTTGCCGACGTCGCTGAAGCCTATCAGATGGCCGAAGGTCAAACGACCTTCACCGACACCGGCGTCGCCGAAACATCCATCACCGGCAACGACAGTGCCGACACGATTACCGCTCATGACGACGGCAGCACCATCTACAGCGGTGCGGGCGACGACACGATCTATGGCGGCGCAGGCAATGACACCATCATGTTCGGCGAAGGCAACGACGTCGTTTACGGCGGTGCGGGCGACGATTTCATCGATGATGAGCGTGGCACCCAGCCGAACACCGGTGACAACTACCTGGATGGCGGCGAAGGTAACGACTCCATCTTTGGCGGCAGCGGGAACGACACACTGATCGGTGGCGCAGGCAACGATAGCCTGTCCGGCGAAAATGACGACGACACCCTTCAGGGCGGCTCAGGCAGCGACAAGCTGTACGGCGGCGCCGGAAACGACACGCTCGAAGGTGGGGCCGGCAACGACTATATCGACGGCGGAAGCGGTACAGACACCGCAATCTATTCCGGTAACCGTTCCGACTATACCGTTACCGAAAACGCGAACGGCACCTACACGGTAGTCGACAACCGCTCCGGCTCGCCGGACGGAACCGACACTGTCGTCGGAGTTGAGAACTTCCGCTTCGCGGATGGCGACATTCTTGCAGGCGATCTTGTCGCGAAAGATATTTCTGCGGTTTCGGATACGGACGGTTCTTCCAACAGCATCGCTGAGAACGCAGGCGCTGGCAGCACTGTTGGCGTAACAGCCTTTGCCGACGACGCGAACACCTCTGACAGTGTGACCTATACTGTCGATGACGACCGTTTCACGGTTGACGAAAACGGCGTGGTCACCGTCGCGAGCGGTGCGAGTTTCAATTACGAAACCGAGACGGAAATCACGCTCACCGTTACGGCAACTTCCACAGACGGATCGACATCGCAGGAATCCTTCACGCTGGATGTCATGGATGTGGCAGAAGACCTGCAGCTTGCAGACGGCAGCGCCACCTTCACTGACACCGGTGTGTCTGAAACATCGATCAGCGGCGGGTCTGGCAACGACACGATCACCGCCCATGACGACGGTGGCAACCTTTATGGTGGCGCAGGTGATGACACGCTGATTGGCGGCTCAGGCAACGATACGCTGTCCGGTGGAGCGGGTTCCGACACGCTTCAGGGCGGCGATGGCGATGACACGTTGATTGCCGGCGACGGCGCAGCCCCAACAAACGGTGGAACCAATACGGTTGGCGCCACCTACTCTCTCATCCACCTGGGAACCATGGCGGATGTCGACACGGATGAGAACAACGGCGTCAGCGAGAATGCCTCCAGCCTGCTGGGATCTTATGGCGATGCAGGTACCCCCCTCTACACGCAGACGGTGAGAGCAACCGCAAACGACACCAATGGTGACGGGGTACTGGCGGACAACGATTTCAACGGCACAGCAGAGACCCTGACAATCGGCGGCACGAACTATGCCCTAGATTCCCTGCAGACCTTTGATGCGACAGTCACGTTCACGGACGGAACCACCGGAACCATTTCGGCGGTCGTCATTCAGCTCGACAATGGTGATGTCTATCTGGCTCCGGAATACATGTCGAATGCGGATTCCGACCTGCTTTCCAGCAAACCTATCGTTGGAATTTCACTTGATACGCTGACCATCAACGACGCTAGCATGTACGCCAACAGGCTTGACTCCGAATACCAGGTTCCAGGCGACACGCTCGAAGGCGGTGCAGGCAACGATACACTGATTGGCGGTGACGGGGCGGACATGCTGGAAGGTGGCTCCGGCAACGATACCATCGACGGCGGCAAGGGCGCGGATACCGCCATCTATTCCGGTAACTGGGAAGACTACAACATCGTCCAGAACGAAGATGGCAGCTACACGATTTCCGATCTTCGCTCCGGCGCTCCTGACGGTATCGATACGGTGTCCAACGTCGAGAACTTCAGGTTTGCCGACGGAGAAATCCAATCGGAACATCTGATCGATCGCCCAATTAGTGATGTGACCGATACCAACGCGTCCGCCAACACAATCCACGAACTGGATGGTGCCGGCACACAGGTTGGGATCACCGCCTTTGCCGACGACCCGAACGGCGATGCAGTTACCTACACTCTGAGTGACGACCGTTTCGAGATCGATGCCGACGGCAATGTCACGATTGCAGACCATGCGTTCTTCGACAGCGAGATTGAAAATTCGATCGATCTGACGATCACCGCCACTTCCGCGGATGGATCCCAGTCGAGTGAATCCTTCTCGATTGCCGTTACCGGCGAATATGACGTCACCTACAACGATACTGACGAAAGCAATACCGGCAGCGGTGCAGGCTACGACTATACGTACCACCTTGACGGCGCCGGTGGTGATGACGTTATCGAAGGCGGTTCAAACAACGACAGGATCGAAGGCGGCACCGGTAACGACAACATTTCGGCAGGTGACGGCCGCGACCTTATCTTCGGTGGCGACGGGCACGACAACATCAGCGGTGGCGCTGGAGATGATGTGATCATCGGTGGTCTTGGCAACGACAACCTGAGCGGTGGTGACGGTTCCGACCTGTTCATGTACGGCCTGGGCGACGGCAGTGACACCATCAACGCAGGCATGGGGGCCGGTTGGACAGACGTTATCGATCTGGGTGGTGGTCCAGGGATCACTGCCGCCGGCGAATACGGTACGGACTGGACAGTGACGATCACCAACGGCTCGATCGAGACAACAGACCTTGAAGGCGGCAGGCTCGACCTTTCCCAGGATGCCGACGGCTACATCGACTTTGCAGACGGCAGCCGTGTCAACTTCAACGATGTTGAGGAAATCCGCTGGTAGCTGATGTCACCGGACAGCGGTGACTGACGAAAAGCCCCGCCGGAAACGGCGGGGCTTTTCATTTATCTGCCAGTGACAGAATTCGGAAAATGGGATTTGGATATGACCCGGCTCAACGTTCGCTGAGCGGATCTCCGATTGCGCGGGTGACCGGCTTCAACATGTACTGGAGCACGGACTTGGACCCTGTGACGATCTTTGCGTCAACGACCATGCCTGGCGAGATTGTTTCAGCGCGCGCACCCTGCCCGATCGTGTTGGTTTTCAGCGGGATCATGGCCTTGAAATAGTAGTTGCCGTATTCATCCCGAAAACTTGACGCCGAGATGACGGAAACTTCCCCCTTCAAGGTACCTTCGATATTCGGGTCGAAGGTCGTAACGGCGATTTCTGCCTCGTCACCGACATCCACATGGCCGATATCGCGCGGTGAAACACGAACCTCGGCAACAAGATCGCTATCGCTCGGCACAATTTCGGCAACCACATCGCCAGGCGCCAGTACACTGCCCGGACCTTTGAGATAAAGCGCCTTGATGTGCCCGCTGACCGGAGCTCGCACGAACAGTCGGTCGTACCGGTCTTTCTGTTTATCGGCTTCGAAAGTCAGCTCACTGCGCTCCTGCGCAACCCGGCTGCGCTCTACGGCCTGCTCCTCTTCGGCTACGGCTATCGAACGTTCCAGGCTGGCGGTTGCCTCCGTCAACTGTGCTCGAACGCTGCCGCTCATACCGTTCAGTTCGCTCAAAAGGCTCTGGGCATTCTGAAGAGACGACTTGGCTTCCAGAAAGCGCCGCTTGGATGTGTAACCCTGTTCGAAGAGGTTTTCCTGGATCTTGTACTGTTCCTGCTGGATCTCGATCTGGGTTTCCTGCAGGGCTATCCGTTCCAGGATACTGGCTAGCTCTGCCTGCTTTTCGCTCACCCTCGCCTTCAAGGCCTGCTGTTCTTTTTCCAGTGCCAGGCGTTGCGCGTCATAGGCAGCCTGTTGCGCTTCGCTGAAGCCTGCATCGGCGCCTAGTCTCAGACCATTGGCGGCACTGCCAAGACCCGGATTTCCGAGCCGCTGCTCTTCGGTCGCCAGAAACTTCAAGCGGGTCTGGACCTTCTCGAGATCACTTGACGCCGCGGTTTCCTGCAACCGAACGATGGGGGTGCCTATTTCAACCAGTTGGCCTTCCTGAACCAACACTTCTGCAACGATGCCACCTTCCAGGTGACCGACAGTCTGCACCTTGCCTGCCGGAACAATTTCCCCTGTCGCACTGGCGACTTCACGCACCTGACCGATTGCCGCCCACGCCAGAAAAGCCGCCGCAGTCAGCGACAAAACCTGCAGAACGCGCCGGTACGCGACTGGCGGCGGGCCTTCCTCAAGTTCAAGAGGAATGTCCAACGAAAAATTGTCAGCGGTGGTTTTACGGATAAACATGTTGCCCTAGCGCTGGCCGAAACTGGGCTAACTATTGACGATTAAAGTAAATATCAGCTGAATCGGGCTGACCATATTTTACGCGCCTTTTCTCACAAGAGTTGAAATCCGGACGTGTTGCCAGTTGCGAACCGACCAAAGTGAATTGGCGTACCGGAAAACTGCATTCTGCCTTTGACCAGAACGGTTCGTCGTGCATTAATGTCACAACATTATCGATTTTCATGCAAAAGGTGTGATGCTTTGGGAGGGGCGCATGACAGACCGTGATACTGTGCTCGCTGAACAGCGGGATGGCTGTCTTTTTCTAACACTCAACAGACCGGACCGGCTCAATGCCTTCAACGAAGCCATGCATCATGCGCTCCGCAAGCATTTGACCACCGCAACAGAAGACAGCTCAATCAGGGCAGTGCTGCTGACCGGGGCCGGCCGCGCTTTCTGCGCTGGTCAGGACCTTTCCGATCGCGACATGCGCGGAGGTGGCGAGGCACCTGATCTCGGAGTAACACTCGAGACACTTTACAATCCCCTGGTTCGGCAAATCAGGGCTCTCAGAAAGCCTGTCATCTGTGCGGTCAACGGCGTTGCCGCGGGTGCAGGCGCCAATGTAGCGCTTGCCTGCGATATCGTCCTCGCCGCCCAGTCTGCCCGTTTCATCCAGGCTTTCTCCAAGATCGGCCTGGTGCCCGATTCGGGCGGCACATGGTTGCTGCCACGCCTGATTGGAGAAGCTCGTGCGAAGGCACTCGCCATGACGGGCGAACCGTTGGGGGCCGAAACAGCTGCCTCCTGGGGCCTCATCTGGAAGGCAGTTCCGGATACGGACCTCATGACGGAGGCCGGAACGCTGGCAACGCAGCTGGCCGCGGGGGCAACCACCGGCCTTGCGCTTACCAAGGAACTGATACAATCGGCAGCAGACCAGTCACTCGATCGGCAACTGGACGCCGAGCGCGATAGCCAACGTCAGGCAGGACGCACGAATGATTATCGGGAGGGCGTCACCGCTTTCCTTGAAAAGCGGTCCGCCCGATTTACCGGCGCTTGAATGAGGCACAGAATGACACCGGATGAATTTGCGCGCGCCTGCGCCGATCGCATGTGGTCGCAGGATACGGCGACACAGCACCTGGACATGAAACTTGAAGATGTACGTGCCGGACATTCGACGATGGCGATGACGGTTACGAAGGCCATGACCAACGGCCACGGCATTTGCCACGGCGGCTATATCTTCACGCTCGCCGACAGTGCCTTCGCTTTTGCCTGCAACACGTACAACCAGGTTACGGTTGCCCAGCATTGCGACATCACGTTTCTGGCACCGGCCCATCTCGGAGACCGCTTGACGGCTACGGCCAGCGAGAAATCGCGTACCGGCCGATCCGGCCTCTACGACGTGACGGTGGCCAACCAGAATGGCACTGTCATTGCCGAATTCCGCGGCAATTCCAGAACGACCAAAGGTACAATCTTGCCGGAATGACGGCGAGCGGCCCGGCGGGCTGCTCAAGGGAGGAAAATATGGAAAATCTGGCTCCGCGACCGGGAGATCTTGAGCCTATTGAAACAGCCAGCCGGGACGAATTGTCGGCCCTGCAGCTGAAGAGACTGCAATGGTCCCTCACCCATTCGTATGAAAACGTTCCGCTTTTCAAACAACGCTTCGACGAGAAAGGCGTACACCCTTCCGACCTGAAGACCCTCTCGGACCTGTCGAAATTTCCGTTTACGACCAAGAGCGATCTCCGGGACAATTATCCGTTCGGTTTGTTCGCTGTCCCGCGCGACAAGATCGTACGCGTACACGCCTCCTCGGGCACGACCGGCAAACCAACGGTGGTTGGCTACACAGCCAACGATATCGATATGTGGGCCGGTCTCGTCGCTCGCTCCATTCGAGCCTCTGGTGGCCGTCCGGGTGACATCATCCATGTTGCTTATGGCTACGGTCTCTTTACCGGCGGACTGGGCGCCCACTACGGCGCAGAAAAGCTAGGCTGCACGGTTGTTCCGGTCTCCGGTGGCATGACGGAACGCCAGGTGACACTTATCCAGGACTTCAAACCGCGCATCATCATGGTGACGCCGTCCTACCTCCTGTCCATTCTGGATGAATTCCGGCGGCAAGGCATCGATCCTCGGGAAACGTCGCTTGCGACGGGGATCTTCGGCGCCGAACCCTGGACCAACGCAATGCGCAAGGAAATCGAAGACGCGTTCGACATGCATGCCGTCGACATCTACGGCTTGTCGGAAGTGCTTGGACCAGGCGTTGCCAACGAATGCGTTGAGACGAAGGATGGTCTCCACATCTGGGAAGACCACTTCTACCCGGAAATCATTGATCCGGTGACCGGCGACGTTCTGCCGGACGGTGAAATTGGAGAGCTGGTCTTCACCACGCTTACCAAGGAAGGCCTGCCAATGGTCCGCTACCGCACGCGCGACCTGACCAGGCTCCTGCCCGGCACAGCCCGGTCCATGCGGCGAATGGAAAAGATCACCGGCCGATCTGACGACATGATCATTCTGCGCGGCGTCAACGTATTCCCGACCCAGATCGAAGAACAGATCCTGAAATGCCAAGGCCTGTCGCCGCATTTCCAGATAGAGCTTTCCCGGTCCGACCGCCTGGACGTCATGACAGTGCACGTCGAAGCCCTGCCGACAGCAGCAACAAGTGACGCACGTCAGGCATCGGCGAAGGAACTCTCGCATCACATCAAGAGCGTGGTCGGCGTATCCGCAAGGATCGATGTTGCCGAGCCCGGCAAAGTGGAACGTTCCGCCGGCAAGGCAAAGCGGGTCGTCGACAACAGACCCAAGGAATAAGGGAACACGCAGGCCAGGCGTTCGGAGGACGTTTCTCCAAGACATCGAAATCAGCCGGTCCTTTCCAGACCTTTCGCCAAAGAAAAAGGCCACCTGATCAGGTGGCCTTTTTCATTTGGATATGTGGTCGGCTTACGCAGACATCGGCCATTCCTTGGCGACCAATGTCAGAACGTCGTACTGGGCAACAGCTTCATCATTCTGGTTAGTCACAAGACAATCCCACCGCACTTCGCCATAGTCTGCTGAAATACGCGGCGAAATCTCCTTGGCGGTCAACTGAATTTTGAGTGCATCACCTGCGTTCACCGGCGTCATGAAACGCAGATTATCAACGCCGTAATTCGCCAGCACCGGACCTTCATCAGGATCGACGAACAGACCGGCGGCGAAGGAAACAATCAGATAGCCATGTGCCACGCGGCCTTCGAAGAACGGGTTCCGTTTCGCGGCGGCTTCATCCATATGCGCATAGAAGGTGTCGCCGGTGAACTTGGCAAAATGCTCGATATCTTCCAGGGAAACTTCCCGTGCCCCGGTGTTCAGCTGATCGCCGATCTTGAGGTCGGCCAATGACTTGCGGAACGGGTGCCGGCTGTCTTCCTGACCTGGTGCACCGGAAATCCAGCGGCCGGTCACTGCGCCCAGCAAGGCGGGCGTTCCCTGGACCGCCGTCCGTTGCATGTAATGCTTGACCGAGCGAAGGCCGCCAAGTTCTTCGCCGCCACCTGCCCGGCCCGGTCCGCCGTGCACAAGCATGGGCAAGGGAGAACCATGTCCGGTTGAAGACTTTGCACTCTTCCGATTGCCGATCATGACGCGTCCATGGAAAGGCGCCATGCCGAGAACGGCTTCCTCGGCAACCAAGGGGTCGTTTGTGAACAGCGAGGCAACAAGAGAGCCCTTGCCCTTGTGGGTGAGTTCGACCGCTTCTTCCAGCTCGTCGTAGGGCATCAATGTCGCAACCGGTCCGAATGCTTCGACCGAGTGAACCGCTTCTGCGCTCATCGGGTTGGCGCAATGCAAAAGTACGGGAGCCGCGAACGCGCCGGTTGCGGGGCTTGAGCCTGCAAGATCGGAAACGATCTCAGCTTCCACCTTCAGATCACTTACGCGCGCAAGCACTTCCTCACGCTGACCGGCTGAAGCGAGTGGCCCCATCGACACCGCTTCGTCTCGAGGATCTCCGATCACGGCCTTCCCAAGCCTCTTGCCGAGCGCATCAGCAACCGCATCGGACAATTTACGTGGCACGATGACCCTGCGGATCGCAGTGCACTTCTGCCCTGCCTTCACGGTCATTTCCCGGGCAACTTCCTTGATGAAGAGGTCAAATTCGGGATCTTCAGGGCTGACATCCGGGCCCAGAACCGCAGCATTGAGGCTGTCGGCCTCCATCGAGAAGCGAACGGAATTCTGCACGACTGCCGGGTTCCGACGCAGCATTTGCCCGGTGGCGGCGGATCCGGTGAAGGTAACAACATCCTGTCCCGTGACATGGTCGATCAGATCACCCGCCGACCCGCAAAGAAGCTGAAGCGAGCCTTCAGGAAGAATGCCGGTCGCCAGAATGTGGCGAACCATCAGCTCGGTCAGATAAGCAGTCTGGCTGGCAGGCTTGACCAGGCAGGGTACGCCCGCGATCAGGGCGGGGGCGATCTTTTCCAGCATTCCCCAGCAGGGGAAGTTGAAAGCGTTGATATGAACGGCAATACCGCGCAGTGGTGTCAGCACATGCTGCCCTGAAAAACTATTGTCCCGTGACAGCGGCTCGACCGCACCTTCGACGAACACCCGGGTGTTCGGCATCTCGCGACGGGCCTTGGAGGAATAGGCGAACATGGTGCCAATGCCGCCTTCAATATCGATCCAGCTGTCCTTGCGCGTTGCCCCGGTCGCGAAACTCTCCTGGTAGAAGATTTCCTTTTGCTCGGTCAGCGCCTGCGCCAGGGTTTTCAGCATCAAGGCGCGCTCGTGGTAGGTCATCTTGCGCAAGGCCTTGCCACCGGTGTCACGCCCCCAGGCAAGGGCCTCGCCAAGGTCCAGACCGGATGCGTCGATTGCGGCGACAGGCGCACCGGTTGCAGCGTCAAGCAGCGGCTTTCCCTCGGCCTTGCCTTGCCTCCAGCTGCCAGCGAGATAGCTTTCCAAAACGCGGACTTTTTGCGGATGAACGGTCATATCGAATTCCAGTTCTTGAAACGGAATGGTCTCAGGCGTCGTAAGTCACGACGAGGCGTTTGCTCAGCGGCCGCGACTGGCATGTCAGAACGTAGCCATCCCGAATTTCGTCGTCTTCCAGAGCATGATTGGCCGCCATTTCGACCTCACCTTCCAGCACCTTGCCGCGGCATGTGGAACACACGCCTGCACAGCAGGAATATGGTGCATCGATGTTGTGACGATGCGCTGCTTCCAGAATGGTCTCGCCCGGTTCCATGTGGATTTCCCGCGTGGTGCCGTCGATGGTCAACCGAAGATCGGCCTCCTTCGCTGAACCGTCGATGACCTCCGGCCGCAGCCGTGCCGGCAAGCGTCCCGGCTGGTCGGACTTGAACAGTTCCTGCCGTATCTTGTCCGCCGCGACACCGCGCGCTTCCAGGCTGCCACGAACGGTTTCCATCATTCCGTGAGGTCCGCAAAGAAAAGCAATATCAATGTCCTGAGGATCGATCAGCGTATCGAAGAGATCGTTCAGCTTCTGCTCATCGACGCGGCCGGAAAACAGCTCGGTGTCCTGCGCATCGCTTTTGAGAATGTGGATCACCTGCAGTCGACCGAGATATCGGTTTTTCAGATCCTCCAGTTCCTCTCGGAACATGATCGAGGATATCTGCCGGTTGGCATAGACCAGTGTGAATTGAGAATTCGGCTCGCGGGCCAGTACTGTCTTCAGGATCGAAAGGATCGGCGTGATGCCAGACCCACCGGCGAAACCGACATAAAAACGCGCGAGATCCGGTTCGATCGGGGCGTTGAAGCTGCCGAGTGGTGGCATGGCCTCGACCATGTCTCCCGGCCGCATGCTTTCATGCGCCCAGCAGGAAAAAGCCCCTCCGTCGACGCGCTTGATCCCGACCTTCAGTGCACCGTCTTCGGTCCCGGCACAGATTGAGTAGCAACGGCGCACCTCGTGTCCGTCGAAATCACGCCGGAAGGTCAGATATTGCCCCTGCTCGAAACGGAACAAATCCTGTTCCTCCGACTGCGGCTGAAGGGTCACAACGACCGAATCTCTTGTATCCGGCGTTACGTCAGTCACTGTCAGCGCATGAAACCGCGACATGCATGTCCTCCCGAAACATGATCTGCTGCACCCTGCCGATATCGGCAAAAACGGATGCTCAAATAACTCAGGACAACCAATGGAAGCGTTTCACCTTCCCGCGCGTCCCAACTAATTGAAGTGCCCTCTCAGTGGCACTTGAAGTAATCGAATGGCTCCAGGCACGACCGGCAGCGATAAGCCGCCTTGCAGGGCGTGGAGCCAAACTGGCTGACCTTTTCCGTGTTTTCCGAACCACAGCGCGGACAGGCGACCTGAAAGCTCCCCTGACCTGTCAGCCGCGCGAGCCTTCCGGCTGCCGAACCGTCCGAGCGGGTTCCGTCTACCGGCGGTGCAATGCCGTAGGCACGCAATTTCGCCCGGCCCTCCTGCGTCAGCCAATCGGTCGTCCACGGCGGGCTGAGCTGCTGCTCAAGACGCACCTTGGTAACGCCGCATTCCAGCAACTTGGTTTCGATGTCCAGATTGATCACCGCAGTTGCCGGGCAGCCGCTGTAGGTCGGCGTGACGGTTACAACAAGCGTTTCGTCTTGCCAGGAGACATCACGAATGACGCCCAGGTCCGTCAGGGACAGAACCGGAATTTCCGGATCAGGGATCTCGGAAAGCCATTGCCAGACCGTGTCCATGGAAACAGGCATCGGATCACCAGGTTGCGCCGGGATAGGCCCGCTGCAGGAACTGCATTTCTGCCAGCATGTGCCCCAGATGTTCCGAATGACGACCGGTCAAGCCGCCCATATGGGCGAAATCGCTTTCCGGAAGGGTAAGCGTAGCCTCATCCAGAACAGCTTCGACTGTTTCTTTCCATTCCGCTTTCAAGGAGGCGGCATCTGGAGCAAGCCCTGCTTCCGCCATCGCGGTGTCGATGGCATCACTGGCGAACATTTCACCGGTGTAGGACCACAACGCATCAAGAGCCTGCTGCATGCGGCGATGGCTCTCTTCAGTACCGTCTCCTAGACGGATCACGAGGTCCGCGGATCGGTCGAGATGGTAGGCAACCTCCTTGCCAGCCTTCGCAGCAATGGCAGCGATCCGCTCGTCTTTCGAGCTTTTCAGAGCCTCGAGCAACGGAACCTGATAGGCATCGATCAGGAACTGTCTCATCAACGTCTGGCCAAAATCACCATTTGGCTGTTCGGCCAGCAGGAAGTTGCGAAAGTCCCAGGCGTCCCGAAGGTAAGCCAGCTCATTTTCGCCGCGTCCCTTACCTTCGACTTCACCGGCAAGCCCCAGCCACATGCGCGCCTGTCCGATTAGATCGAGAGCGACATTGGCGAGTGCGATATCTTCTTCCAACACAGGAGAATGCCCGCACCATTCAGAAACGCGGTGCCCCAGAACAAGCGCGGTATCGCCTCTGCGCAGCAACCATTCGAAGAGAGTGTCGCGTGCGATTAGTTCGTCTTTTCTGGTCATCACATTTTTCCGACTTCATCCGGAATGTCGTAAAAACTTGGGTGACGATAGATCTTGTCCATGGACGGCTCGAACAAGGCATCCTTCGCGCCCGGATCAGAAGCAGTGATCTGTGCCGACGGCACGACCCAGATCGAAACGCCTTCCTTGCGGCGCGTATAGACGTCGCGCGCATTCTTGATTGCCATTTCAGCGTCCGGCGCATGCAGCGACCCTACATGGCGATGATTGAGACCATGCTGGCCGCGAATAAAGACCTCCCAGAGGGGCCATTCCTTTTTCATGATTTCCTCCGAAATGTCAGGCTGCAGAACTTGAGCATCGTGCCGACCGCCACAGATTGGCGTCTTTCACATGCTCCCAGCCGAAGGCAAGATCCGTTGACCCGTGCTCGTTCAGATAGTCGAGCTTCTGCCAAGCTTCTTCGAGCGTTGGCACATGGCCAGCGGCGACCGGCCACATGACAAAATGCATGCGCTCCATCACTTCAAACCATTCCGCCCGTCGGTCGTAGATGCGTTTGTGAACGGTCTTGAACACGAAGTTTTCCAGAGACCCGACGTCGGTCCATACCGAAAGGTTCGGTATGACCAACGGGTCGCTTTCGCGCGTCATGGAAACCGCGTTGCCGGCCTCATCCTTCAAGCGCCAGACAAAACCGTTGCTGCGTTCGGCGGCGGCGTTTACCCGGTTCAGATTGTTGACGAAATCGGCAATCCGCGGATCGTTGATATCGTAACGGAGCCGAGCCACATTCAATTCGGCCAGATGAGTTTCGGTCATGGCGCTTACTCGGCCGCGGTTCTGGCAGCGACCTGCTTGTCAGCATGCGCCATCAACCCGTCACGCACCCAGGCACCATCTTCCCATGCCGTCACCCGGGCTTCCATGCGTTCCCGGTTGCATGGACCGTTGCCCTTGAGAACTTCGAAAAACTCGCTCCAGTCCGGTTCGGAAAAATCGTAACCGCCCTTTTCCTCGTTCCACCTGAGGTTCTCGTCAGGCACTGTCAGCCCGAGATACTCAGCCTGGGGAACGGTCTGATCGACAAACTTCTGGCGCAACTCGTCGTTGGTGTTGATCTTGATCTTCCAGGCCATCGACTGGGCGGAATGGACAGAGTCCTTGTCGGAAGGACCGAACATCATCAACGACGGATACCAGAACCTGTTCAAGGCATCCTGCGCCATGCGGCGCTGCGCTTCCGAACCCTTCGCCATCTTCATCATGATGTCGTAGCCTTGGCGCTGGTGGAAGCTTTCTTCCTTGCAGATACGGATCATCGCCCGCGAGTACGGCCCGAAGGACGTCCGCTGCAACGGCACCTGGTTCATGATCGCCGCGCCGTCCACCAACCATCCGACGGCACCGATATCGGCCCACGTCAGCGTTGGGTAATTGAAGATCGAGGAATATTTCATTTTGCCGGCATGGAGCAGCTCGATCAACTCGTCCCGGCTGACGCCGAGGGTTTCTGCCGCACAGTAGAGATAAAGGCCATGGCCTGCCTCATCCTGAACCTTGGCAAGCAGGATCGCCTTGCGCTCGAGTGTAGGCGCACGGGTTATCCAATTGCCTTCCGGCAACTGGCCGACAATTTCCGAATGAGCATGCTGACCGATCTGACGGATCAGGGTCTTGCGATAGCCTTCCGGCATCCAGTCCGTAGGTTCGATTTTCTCACCACGGTCAATGCGTTCCTGAAAGGCTCTTTCCTCGTCCGTCATCTCCGCGAGAGAGAGAACTTTGGTCGAGTCGGTTTTTACCATCTGGGCATACATGACGCCTCCTTTCGTCATGTTGAATTTCCAAAAGGATACCTCACAACACATCACAGAAAAAGCATGAAATTAATTATTTTTGTGATGTTTTGTCGCCCGTTTCAGACGATTGCCGAAAAACTCAATAATTCAATAAGTTAAGTTCAGTGATCGCATACGTTCCTGCACTGCATCCGGTGTGGCCGGTAGTGGACCATCCTGATTCAGGAGGTTCCGACCGATGTAACTGTCGGCTGCAGGAGAAAGGCCCGCGTAGAGCGCGGCGAACAACGAACGCGCTTCATATCCGGCCCAGTCTGCCGGCAGGACCGAGCGTGGCAGGCGGGGATCCCGCAGGCGAATGCCGCGATAGGCATGCACCAATGCCAGTCGGAACAACAGTGCTGAGGCAGGTGCAACACCATCTGCGATCAGGTTCTGCATGGGTTTGAAGTGCGAGACGAAGCCTGTGTAGTCCCGAGCCAGCAGCTCCAGTCCGAATGAGGAAGCAGCTATTTTTTCCAGTTCACCTGATTTCAGGTTCAATGCCGATGCGCGAAACGCGGTACCAAGGACGGGGCGTCCCGGTCTGTCGGCACCGATGTAGACATTCCCCTCAAGTGACGCGAAACCAAACCGCATCAGAACGGCCTGATCCGCGGCTTCCGTACAACGGGTCAACAGCCAGCCACAATCCGGATCCTCAGGGCCATAGAACAAGTCTGCCGCCAGGTGATATTCCTCCCGGGCATCCGGTGTCAGGGCATAAAAGCTTCGCCTGCCTTCCCGCTCACCTTTCAACTGACCTTTTGAAACCAGGCGAGACACCGCTGTCCTGACAAGCGATTCATTAACGCTGAAGCCGGCACAAAGGCTGATCAGGTCTCCCATCCAAAGCACACCGCCACGCGGTTCAACGATGTCTCCGTAGATGGTCACGATCAGCTGCGCAGCCTTGGGCGGAAAGGGCCGCAGGAAACTGTCAGCAAGTATTTCGGTTCCGGTGTGCATGAAGCTTCTGATCCGTCAGCATTTTTCTAAAGCTTATCTGTACGGCGGCTGCAAACCAAGATGTTCACGGATGCTCTCGACAACATTCCGGCGAAAGCGGACTTGAAAACCCAATTTTTGAACGTTATAAAATTACACGTTATAAAATTACATCATCCTGAAGGCCTACCTATGCCCCTCACCTTCTCCGCCATCAAGAACAGCGCCTGCAGGTCACTTTATCTGACGGCTCCCGCCGCAGCAGCACTTGTGACCCTGACAGTGAATGCGCACGCCGACGCCCCCAGTGTCGTCACGTCCATCAAACCGATCCATTCCATCGCATCGGCCGTTATGGAAGGTGTCGGGACGCCCTATGTCCTTGTCGACGGCGCCTCCTCTCCTCATGGCTACGCGCTGAAACCGTCGCAGGCGTTTCTACTTCAGGGAGCCGATGTGGTGTTCTGGGTTGGGCCAGAACTGGCTCCCTCGCTCAAGAAGCCGATCGAAACCATGGCCAAGAATGCTGTAACGGTCGAACTGATCGATGCGTCTGCAATTCATCAACTCGACATTCGCGAAGGTGCCAGCTTCGACGCCCATGATCACGATCATGACGATGGGCACAGTGGCGAAGAGCATGCGCATGATCATGCAGAAGAAGATGACCACGACCACGCTGGCGGCGAACATGATCACGAAGAGGGCGAACATGAACATGCCGGCCACGAACATGATGACGACGACAGCCACGCCGAAGCCCATGACCACTCGGGTCACGACCACGACGCAGAGCATCAGCACGCGGCACACGGGGCTGTCGATCCGCATATCTGGCTGAACCCGGAAAACGGCATCGAGATCGCAAAAATCATGGCAGATACCCTGGCGAAACAGGATCCAGCCAACGCCGAAACCTATAAGAAGAATGCAGCGGCTTTTTCCAAGCGGATCGCGTCACTCGATCAGGACATTTCCGCTGAACTGGCTCCGTTTGCAGACAAAAAGTTCATCGTCTTCCACGATGCCTATCATCATTTCGAACATCACTATGAAATCGAGGCCAGTGGATCGGTTACCGTTTCTCCGGAAGCGCTGGCGAGTGCAGACCGAATTCAGGAAATCCAGGGCAAGATCAGGGACCTCGGCGTAAGCTGCGTTTTTCAGGAACCGCAATTTGACGCAAAGCTGGTTTCGGTTGTTCTGGAAGGCAGCAGCGCTAAGTCAGGTACGCTTGACCCGCTGGGCACCGATCTTGAAAATGGACCGGACCTTTATCCGCAACTTCTGAAGGGGCTCTCAAGCTCTCTGAAGGAATGCCTCGGCGGCGCCTCCTGATATTGCCTCTTGGAGAGGGCAAACAAAAAAGCCGCCGGAGGTCACCCCTTCGGCGGCTTTTGTTGTTCTGCTATCCTAGATCAGGACGTTCTGACTTTTTCCCGCTCTGCTTCGGTTTTCTCGATGGCCTTCAACAGATGCATGTCCCTGTCGTAGACGTCGGTATAGAAGGCAACCGTCCCGTCCAGCTCAGGCCATGCCGTGAAATAGGACACATAAACCGGAATATCACCGGTCACCTGTTCTTGCTGGTTCTGACCGCCCGAAATACGCGAGCTCACGTAATCCTTGGATTTACCGAGAACCGCAGCGGCCATGGCCTTGGGATCCTGCAGACGGATGCAGCCATGGCTGTATGCTCGCATATCCTTGTTGAAGAGGTTCTTTGACGGCGTATCGTGCATGTAGATGTGATGCCTGTTCGGGAACAGGATCTTGACTTCGCCAAGCGCGTTCGAGCTGCCCGGATACTGGCGGACGTTGACCGATTGCTGTTTTGAAGCAACCGCGTACCAGTCGACCGCGGAAGACGAAACCTGCCGGCCGCCTGGTGTCGTTACTTCATAACCGGCGCGGTCGAGATAACTTGGGTCGTTAGCCAGTTTCGGCAGCATTTCATTGACAATGATCGAATACGGCACGCCCCAATACGGATTGTATTCAACGATTTCGATCTTGTCGTAGAAGAAGTTGGTCTGATTGGACTTCTTGCCGACAACCACCCGCATGCTCAATGGAGCTTCGTCAGGCGCGGTATAGGTCGCGGTGAAGGCAGCCTGGTTGATGAAAACCTTGCGTTCGCCGAGCTCTTCGGGAAGCCAGCGGCTGCGCTCCATGGCCAGTTCGACCTTGGCGATCTTCGCCGCGTTGGTTTCGCCGACCATCGCGTTGATGGTGTTCTTGCCGATGATACCATCCGGCGTGAGCTTGGCTTCCTTCTGGAAAGCCTTCACCAGCTCAACGAGTTCCGGAGAATAAAGTTCAGCGCCATCATAGGCAGTCAGCGTCTCTTCATGAGCCGACTTGAGTTCCTCCGAGCCGTTCTTGGCGATCGCGGCGACGATGTTCTTCATTTCAGGGCTGGATTTGCCAGCCTTCAGGAACGTACCGGGCGCGATGACGATCTGGTCGGCGTCTTCATCTTCTGCACGCAGGCGGGCCAACTCTTCGGTCAGCTTGCGGAAATGTTCACTCTGAGGTTGCGCTTTGGCAACTGCTGTTTCGGCATTGGCCGCTGCCTTGAAGCCTTCCAGGGCTGCAACGAGATCGACTTCATGCCTCGGAAGATCGTGGTATTCGGAAATCCGGTTCGGATCGACACGTCCGCGCCTGGAATCCAGAACATATGTCAGAACGGCTGCACTCATCTCCATCTCGAACCGCATCGTGGCGGCATCGAGTGCCTCACCTTCAAGACCTTCAGTTACGGGAAGATCGACGACATAGTCTTCCGGGTTCAGCGCAAATTTGCCTGTATCAGCGAGACTGCTACGGACCGCGATTGCCTTTTCTGTCGGCTTACCGTCTTTCACCCAGACGAAATCGGGATGCTCACGATAGAATGAAATGACTGCAGAACCCACTTCCGGAAGGACGGTGAGCGACATGTCTTTCAATGCCGGACGCGCCGTGTCGAATGCGGTCAGAACGACCGGAGCCTGTGGCAGGCTATCGCTTTCGGTGCTCGGGGCATCCGTCGTTTCAACGGGCTGGACATCAGGCTTCACCTCGGCGGACTTGATCTCCGACAGCTCAGCCAGCGAAACCTTCTTCCAGCTGTCGGCCGTGTAATTGAGGTAGCGCGGCGCAGAGACCTTTGCGGTAACGACCTTCTTGCTAAGATCCTGTTGGCGCTCACGCTCCTGCTGTCGGCGATGCGCTTCCGGATTGAACAGACGCTGGAACAACCCCTGCGCGGAAGCAGGTTCTACCGAGACCAGGTTAAAACCGGAAAAAAGCACCGTCGCCATCAAGCCAGCCCTGAGGGACGTCCCCAGGACGGAACGTTTCGGTTTTTTCCTGGTACATTCGCTCAGTGCCATTGCATTCGCTCGCATTGTCTAAACCCGCTTATTTTAAATCTTTTCGAACCTGACGCCTTGCCCAAGTCACCAGGGTTTTATTGCTTCCCTGCAAGGATCGAAGGCTGTTCGGCATATCCGCCGAGGATGTTCTACATCCGAGCGTGATATGGCAACGCAGTTACCGTGCAACCGGGCCCCGCGACCCGATTCCCGGAAACTGCGCCCGTAAACCGTTTGATACTATAACAGGGTTCATCAGATGGTTAAGGGGCGCCGTCCTACACAGGTTTGAAATCAGCCGACTGTGACGATTTTGCCTCGTTGCTGACAGTACAGCTGCCCACCATCACGGTGCCAGAAACGGCAGAACTGCAGCTGTTTGGAAAAACTACCTGGCGTGATTGGCATCACGCCCCCTTCTTCGTCAAAGGGGTATCTACGGCTTCACGAGTACGTGAGACATTACCGGAGAGCCAAATGCCGTTTCAATTCAATGTTGGTGACCATTCGTCACCGATCTGGAAATACACAAGTTTCAACTCTTCCCAGTATTCAAAGCTGAAATGGGCCAGAAACAAGCTTTTCAAGATGGTCAAGAACAACCCGGGATGTAATGCCTATTTCCGGACGCTACCCAAGGGGCGAAGCTTGTCGGACATGATCAACGACAGCTCGATTTGGGTGAATTACGGACCGACCATTTCACCGCTACATGGGGAAATCCACGTTCCTTCCGGGGAAATCGCGGTTGGTGACCGGGCCTTTAAAATGGGCAGGTGGATGGTGCTGGCCACCATCATTCATGAATTCGCGCATCACAACGGCGCCCCGATTACGGGTGGCGACACACGCGCAGAAGAAGCCGTCTATCACTGCGGTCTCGGCAGTGCGCAGGAATATTACGACGGCATTGATGACCCGAACACGCCTTACGACCCGAACGTCGGCGGTTGATCAACATACCCTGGTGCGCGGCCCCAAAGCATGGGACCGCACCCGGTAGGGCAGAAAAAGATCAGAACGGAATTTCGTCGTCCATGGGGCCGCCACCGCCACCGGACGGACCGCCGTAACCGCCACCGCCGCTGGAACCGCCGCCATAGCCACCACCAAAATTCCCGCCGGAACCGGAGCCGCCGCCGCCGAAGCCACCTCCGCCGCCGCCTTGTGAGTCATTGCCGTAATCGGGAAGACCGCCGGATGCACCGCCACCTTCGCCGCGGCCGTCAAGCATGGTCAGGTTGGAGTTGAAGCCCTGCAGCACGATCTCGGTGGAGTACCGGTCCTGACCGGACTGATCCTGCCATTTGCGGGTCTGAAGCTGGCCTTCGAGATAAACCTTTGATCCCTTGCGCAGATATTGCTCCGCAACTTTGCAAAGACCGTCGTTGAAGATCACGACGCGGTGCCACTCCGTCTTTTCACGACGCTCACCGGTGTTGCGGTCGCGCCAGGATTCCGACGTCGCAATCCGGAGATTGGCGATCGGGCGGCCATCCTGCGTACGGCGGATTTCCGGGTCTGCTCCCAGATTGCCGACCAAAATTACTTTGTTGACGCTGCCCGCCATACTGAACTCCTGTTTGTTTTTCGTTGACCCCGCCGACGATGTTCGTGTGCTTCTCCGGCACGTGTCGATAAACGGTCAACGTTGCAAGCTTTGCTGCTAGAAACCAGAACCCTAACGGCACGCCAACAGCTTCGCCGCTATTTTCGCCAGGCTTCACTCATTTTCCACAAGGCAACTCACAAACTGCCGCCTGGTTCATCCGCCTAAAATTCGAGCAAAGTCGACAGACACAATCCTTGATTGCGCCAAGTTACAATTTGCTCCACTTTTGTTCCAATCAAGCCCCGATTTTTCTGTCAGGACATTATCTCACGAACTGCGAGGTTTCGGTCACCTATTTCTGCTCGGCTCCTGACGCGGCAATCGTTAATGTACTTGTTTTGTTCTTACCATTTCTGTAAAAGCGATTCAATCAGGCATCGCATCGACAAGTGCCTCCAGCACGATAATGAAAATGCCTCACTGGAAGCTCCGCCCGAAACTGCTATATCGGGGCAAACAGACATCATCGGCAATGGACCATCTTAGCGTATGCGAGAGCAACAATCGGCTTTGGGCGACGCATGCGGTCAGAAAGAACGACAATGAAGACAGCCAAGGGATCGCAGTCGGAAGAAGCCTGGAAGGCGGACCCAACACGGGTCATCAGCATCCGTGGCGCACGAGAGCATAACCTCAAGGGCGTCGATCTGGACCTGCCCCGCGACAAGTTGATTGTCATGACCGGCCTGTCTGGCTCAGGCAAGTCGTCACTCGCCTTCGACACCATATATGCAGAAGGACAGCGGCGGTACGTGGAAAGCCTGTCCGCCTACGCGCGTCAGTTCCTGGAAATGATGCAGAAACCGGACGTCGACCAGATCGACGGACTGTCGCCGGCAATCTCCATCGAACAGAAGACCACGTCCCGCAATCCGCGCTCCACGGTCGGGACGGTTACGGAAATCTACGATTACATGCGCCTTTTGTTTGCGCGTGTCGGCGTTCCCTATTCCCCCGCCACCGGTCTGCCGATCGAAAGCCAGACCGTCAGCCAGATGGTCGATCGCATTCTGGAACTGGAAGAAGGTGCCCGCCTCTACCTGCTCGCGCCGATGGTTCGCGGCCGCAAGGGCGAGTATCGCAAGGAACTTGCCGAGCTGATGAAGAAGGGTTTCCAGCGCGTCAAGATCGACGGAACCTTCCATGAGATTTCCGAGGCCCCTGCCCTCGACAAGAAATTCAAGCACGATATCGACGTCGTCGTAGACCGTATCGTCGTGCGTGACGATATCTCCGGTCGGCTTGCCGATTCACTGGAAACGGCGCTGAAACTTGCCGATGGCATTGCAATTGCCGAATTTGCCGACAAGACCGACGAGAACGGCAACCCGGAACGGCTGATCTTTTCCGAAAAATTTGCCTGCCCGGTATCCGGCTTCACCATTCCGGAAATCGAGCCGCGTCTGTTCTCGTTCAACAATCCCTTCGGCGCCTGCCCCACTTGTGACGGCCTTGGAACAACACTCGCCTTCGAGGAAGACCTGGTTGTTCCTGACCACTCGCTTTCCCTGCGCGAAGGAGCTGTCCTGCCGTGGGCGAAGACAGGGTCGACATCACCTTATTATGCCCAGACGCTGGAAGCACTCTGCAGTCATTTCAAGGTGTCCATGGCAACGCCCTGGAAGGATCTTCCTTCGGAAGTGCGCGAGGCAATCCTTCATGGAACCGGCAATGCGAAGATTGAATTCGTCTATGATGACGGCGTCCGCAGCTACCGGACAGAGAAGACCTTTGAAGGTGTAATCGGCAATATCGAGCGGCGCTGGCGCGAGACGGAATCCACCTGGGTTCGCGAGGAACTGGCAAGGTTTCAATCCGATCATGCCTGCCCGGCTTGCAGCGGGTTCCGTCTGAAGCCGGAAGCGCTTGCCGTCAAGATCGCCGGCAGGCATATCGGTCAGATCACCGAACATTCCATTCGCGATGCAAGCCTCTGGTTTGAAGCCCTGCCGGAGCAACTGAACGACAAACAGAGCGAAATCGCAGGCCGCATCCTGAAGGAAATTCGCGAGCGGCTGAAGTTCCTGAATGACGTTGGCCTTGAATATCTCACCTTGTCCCGGTCTTCCGGAACACTGTCAGGCGGCGAAAGCCAGCGTATCCGCCTCGCCTCGCAGATCGGCTCGGGGCTGACAGGAGTTCTCTATGTACTGGATGAGCCGTCCATCGGCCTTCATCAGCGCGACAACGCCCGTCTTCTGGAAACGCTGAAACACCTGCGCGATCTCGGCAATACGGTGATTGTGGTCGAGCATGATGAAGACGCGGTGCTGACTGCCGATTACGTTGTCGACGTCGGACCAGGAGCAGGTGTCCATGGCGGGCAGATCGTCGCCAAGGGCACTCCCTCCGAAATCATGGCCAATCCCAATTCGTTGACGGGGCAGTACCTGTCTGGATCCATGATGGTTTCGCGCAACGACGAGCGCAGAAAAATCAACAAGAAGCGGAAGATCTCCGTTCGCGGCGCCCGCGGCAACAATCTCAAGGACATTGACGTCGACGTGCCGCTCAGCACGTTTACCTGTGTCACCGGTGTGTCGGGTGGCGGCAAGTCCACGTTCCTGATCGATACGCTCTACAAGGCCGCAGCTCGTCGCCTCAATGGCGCGCGGGACAACCCTGCCCCGCACGATCGCATCGAAGGCCTGGAAGTGCTCGACAAGGTCATCGACATCGATCAGTCACCGATCGGCCGGACACCCAGATCCAACCCGGCGACCTACACCGGTGCCTTTACCCCGATCCGTGAATGGTTCGCCGGCATGCCTGAAGCCAAGGCCAGAGGCTATCAGCCCGGCCGGTTCTCCTTCAACGTCAAGGGAGGCCGCTGCGAAGCCTGTCAGGGCGACGGCGTCATAAAGATCGAAATGCACTTCCTGCCGGATGTGTACGTCACTTGCGACGTATGCAAAGGCAAACGGTACAATCGGGAAACGCTCGAGGTCGAGTTCAAGGGCAAGTCGATTGCCGACGTGCTCGACATGACCGTGGATGAAGCCGCCGTGTTCTTCTCCGCAGTTCCCGCTGTACGCGACAAGATGGAGACACTGGCGCGTGTCGGTCTCGGCTACATCAAGGTCGGCCAGCAGGCGACCACGCTCTCAGGTGGTGAAGCGCAGCGCGTAAAGCTTGCGAAGGAACTCTCCAAGCGCTCGACGGGGCGTACGCTGTACATACTGGACGAACCCACGACAGGCCTGCATTTTCACGATGTCGCAAAGCTGCTGGAAGTGCTTCACGAACTGGTCGACCAGGGCAACACCGTACTGGTGATCGAGCACAATCTTGAAGTCATCAAGACGGCAGACTGGATTATCGATCTGGGACCGGAAGGAGGCGACGGTGGCGGCACGGTGGTTGCAACCGGACGGCCTGAAGACGTTGCCGAGGTTTCGGAAAGCTACACGGGTCAATTCCTGAAGGAACTGCTGCAGCGACGTCCGCAACGTGCACACGACGCTGCGGAATAGGTCTTAACCAGTCTCCAGTTACGTGACGACAGGCATGTGTGCACCGCACACATGCCTTTTTCATTTGTATTTCCGCATGTTCCACGAATCATCTCGAATCTGTCTGCGCAAGCTTTGCTGCATTGCATCAAACGCATGTCAGGCATGCAGAGATGGCACTTCTTTTATTTCGAGTGGTGAAATATATCATTGGACAACAACGGCGCGGAACGCACACGCGTTTCGATAATTAAGGAATAAGAAGATGTTTGACACCGTGCGCCAAAAGTACAGCAACTGGGTAAGCTACCGCCGTGCGGTTGACGAATTGTCCCGCCTTTCGGCCCGTGAGCTTGCCGACCTCGGCATCTGCCGCAGCGACATCAAATTTGTCGCGCGTCGTCAGATTGGCTGAATGAAATAAAGAGATCGCGTCCCTAGGCATCCTCCTCCCAGCCGACGGGCGTGTGACACGCAGGGCATCCTCCTCCCAGCCCTGTCACGTCGAAACGTCGCCCGCCAGCACCTCCTCCCGCTGGCGGGCGTTCGTTTTTCTGGCGTCCTGATTTCCTCCCATGCCTGTCTGGTCAGGCAAGAGATTCCTCAAAATTCTGACACTCCAACGCCAAGTGCGATATCTGGATGTGTTGAACTATCTCCAGGTCGATGTCTCTGCTCTTGCGGCGACAGCTCGCTCATTCCTCCAAGCGAAGCAATCCCTGTGAGAACGCCCAAGCGATGCGAGTCAGCACAAAATAGGTATTCACAAGCTGGGTCGTTACCCGGGCCGGGGTCGCATTCGGATAATTTGATGTCTTCGCTTGTTGCGATGCCACGTTTTCGATTGGGCTGGTAGATCGACAACCTGTCTTGTGAACTCCACCGTCTTCTCCGCTATCGCCGCCTGCCTTCCGTCAGCGCAGATCACTTGTGCGTACCAGGTCAGTCTAGAGTTTTCAGGCGAGACCAAATGACGGACTGATCCGTAGAAAGGAACCCTCCCGACTCCATTTCCATTTCGCACCTGCGAACACTCAAATCATGACAGCTATGCGAAGCATGCGGGTCGTTTTGCCATTTCAACCCCATTAAGGCTTTTTTAATCTGCATTTTCTGCATATCAGCTTCGCAATTTCCCCTCTACCTCGCACTGCACAAAACACCTATCTTCCAGCCTGTAAGAGATGAACGGGCCAGACGCCGATCCGCGGTGCCATGGCCATGAGATAGCGAAAGGCCTAAACCATGATCGATACTGTTGTTCGCAAATTCAATAACTGGAAACGCTTCCGTCAGACCTATGACGAGCTGTCCAACCTGTCCAACCGCGAACTGGACGACCTGGGCATTGCCCGCTCCGACATCGCTCGCTACGCGCGCATGTCTGCGAAATAACAAAGCTTCGCGGTCAGAAGGTATCCTCCTCCCAACCTGATGACCGCATCTTCCGCGCTCCATGCGTGGAACTCCAAAAGCGCCTGCCGGTACCTCCTCCCACCGGCGGGCGTTTTTTTTTGTTTTGTCGGCAATCATATCGGTGCCCGACATCAGACCATTCCGTCACATCGATATGGCGCACATTGCGGTTGCCCGACTTTGCCTGTAATCAGGTCGGCAAAGCAATTGTCCGGATCCACCTTGCCGCAAGTCGGTGACGAAAGGCGGCCGGAACAAGTCCCAGGGACACAAAATGACCCCCATCCATATCATCGGCGGCGGCCTTGCCGGTTCAGAGGCTGCCTGGCAGATCGCACAAGCCGGATTGCCCGTCGTCCTCCACGAAATGCGTCCTGTCCGCAAAACGGATGCTCATCAGACCGAAGGTCTTGCCGAACTTGTCTGCTCGAATTCTTTTCGTTCTGATGATTCTGAGCAAAACGCCGTTGGCCTGATACATCATGAACTGCGTCAACTCGGTTCTCTCATCATGTCTTGCGCTGACGCTCATCAGGTACCTGCCGGCAGTGCACTTGCCGTGGATCGGGACGGATTCTCGAACGCCGTCACGACCGCACTTCAAAATCATCCGAATGTGACGATCTCGCGTGAGGAAGTCGCAGGTCTGCCCCCTTCTGACTGGGAAAAGGTCATCATTGCAACGGGACCGCTGACGTCACCGGCTCTCTCGGCCGCAATCCTGGAAAAAAGCGGGGAAGATGCTCTTGCATTCTTCGACGCTATTGCACCGATCGTCCACTTCGAAAGTGTTGATCTTTCCAAGGCCTGGTTCCAGTCCCGCTATGACAAGGTGGGGCCTGGTGGCACTGGCAAGGACTATCTCAACTGCCCGCTGGACAAGGTGCAATACGAGGCCTTCGTCGATGCGCTTCTTGAAGGTGAAACAGCGGACTTCAAGGAATGGGAAGAAAACACGCCCTACTTTGATGGCTGCCTGCCAATTGAAGTCATGGCTGCCCGCGGCCGCGAAACACTTCGGCATGGCCCGATGAAACCCATGGGACTGACCAACGCACATAATCCGGAGGTGAAGGCCTACGCGGTTGTGCAACTGCGTCAGGACAATGCACTCGGCACGCTCTACAACATGGTCGGTTTCCAGACAAAGCTGAAATACGGTGCCCAGGCCGACATTTTCAGGATGATTCCAGGCCTTGAAAACGCACAATTTGCCCGCCTTGGCGGCCTTCACCGCAACACCTTCCTGAACTCGCCGAAGGTTCTCGATGGAACCTTACGGCTCAAAGCCGATCCTCGGCTGCGGTTTGCCGGTCAGATCACCGGCTGTGAGGGCTATGTGGAATCGGCGAGCGTCGGCTGCCTTGCCGGGCTGTTTGCAGTCCTTGAAGCCCGCGGTCAGGAGATCGTCCCGCCACCCGCAACGACTGCCATGGGTGCGCTGCTCGGTCATATTACCGGCGGACATATCACACGGGACGAAGGTGCCGGCAAACCGGGCTCATTCCAGCCGATGAATGTCAATTTCGGCCTGTTCCCCGAAGTGGACGCACCAAACAAGGATGAAAACGGCAAGCGACTGAAAGGCAAGGACAAGACCCGTGCAAAGAAGCTTGCGATGACCAATCGGGCGAAAACGGACTTCACGGGCTGGCAGGCCAAGTTAGGCCCTGTGAAACAGGCCGCCGAATAGTCGGTGCCGATTAGCCCATGTTCAGGCATGTGCGGCCGGATCGAATGCATTTTCATGATTTTCAAACAGGCGCTTTTTCACTCGGGAAAGCGCCTTTTTGCGCGTCGGGAAATCAGTCCATTCAGGATCAGATGGCCTTCAGTACGTTCCCGGACGCTCGCCAGAGTATCCATTGTCGCCTGAGTTGAGACATCTCCGCGACCTGCTTCAACGGATCCAGGTCTTCCCGTTCCAGTTTTTTCAGGAATGGCTCCACGAGAACCAGTGGCAGGTAGGCTGCCTGACAGGCGGTTGGTACATCCTTCGATGCCTGACGTACACGGCCGAGGTGATGGCGGACATGGCCGCGCATTTCAGCAAGCACAGCCCGAAGTTCAGCCGTCGTTTCGCCTCGAAACACTGTCTGGACGTCAAGATTGTGCCGGTCACAGACGTCCTTCGGCAAATACATCTGCTGCCGCGACGCATGCCAAGGAAGTGCGCGCATCAAACCGGTCAGCGCATACGCCACGCCCGCGTGCCCTGCGGCCGTTGCCGTGCCGGCTTCCTTGCCATCATTCAAGACAAGGCAAGCCAGCTGGATCACCCCAGAAACGGTTTCACCAGCGTAACCTTCCAGATCGTTGAGACTTGGCATCTGGTCGTTGTAGAGATCGAAAACCCTTGCCTCCGCCATCGCCACAAGGCTTTCTTTCGGCAACTCGTATCGGTCGATCGTCTGCAACAAGGCATTGGCAACCGGATTGGACGCAACAGCTCCATGTTCCGTGCCTTCGAGCAGGTCTCGCCACCATTGTAGCCGAACTTCACCCGGAAGCGGTTCCGACACCAGTTCTCGAATACGGGAAATCTCGGCGCTATAGGCATAGAGCGCCATCAGTCCATTGCGATGGGCTTCTGGTGCCAGCAACGCACTGAGATAGCGGTCCTTGTCAAATTGACGAACCACATCGGCAGCATGGTCAAAATCGGTCGTCATAATGCCCGATAGCCTTTGAGGTACTTCAGTCGATAGCGATCAGTGCAGCAGCGACAGCCCGGTCTTCCGACAAAAGCACATTGAAGGTCCGAAGCGCGGCGCCTGTCGACATCGGGTCGGACAATATGCCCGCCTCCCGAAACAGCGTTTTCAGCTCTGCCGGCAAAGGTCGAAGTTCCTTGCCGGTTCCGACCAGAAGCACTTCAATGTCCGCCTGTTCCTCCAGAACCTTCTGAAAGGCTTCAGGAGTAAAGGCGGACGCATCGGTAACGTCCCAACCGTAGATTCCGCTCGGAACGCATAACAAGGATCCGCGATGAGACATCCCGGCAAACCGGAAGCCGCCGTTGCCATAAGCTTCGAGCGGCGCCCGACCGGGAAAATGCGCATCGCGGATTTCCATCGTACCGTCCCTAAGCCGACGCTTTCGCCTTTGGATCCTTTTCGCCATCGTCGTCCTTCGGAGACATGGCCTCCGCACGAAGATTGAAAAGGATCAGGAAAGGTGCCGCCAGGAAGATCGACGAATAGGTGCCGATCACGATACCGAAGATCATTGCCAGGGTGAACGACTGGATGACCTCACCGCCGAAGATGTAAAGCGCGAAAAGCGCCAGCAGCGTCGTGAGAGACGTCATGGTCGTACGAGACAGCGTCTCGTTGATCGACATGTCGAGCACTTCCGTCAATGGCCGCTTCTTGTATTTGCGCAGGTTCTCGCGAATACGGTCATAAACGACCACGGTATCGTTGAGTGAGTAACCGATGATGGTCAGAACGGCCGCGATACTGGACAACGAGAAATCAAGCTGCAGCAGGACGAACAGGCCAATGGTTATGACCACGTCGTTTGCCGTTGTCAGAATGGCCCCAACCGCAAACTGCCACTCGAAGCGGAACCAGATGTAGAACAGGATCGCCAGCAACGAGGCGGCAACCGCGATTGCCCCTGCCTGAGCCAGCTCTCCCGAAACACGCGGGCCCACAACTTCGACGCGGCGGAAATCCACTTCCTGACCTTCGAAAATGGTTCGCACCTTGCCGATAACGGCCTGCTGAGCAAGCTCGCCACCTGGCTGTTCTTCAACACGGATCAAAATGTCGTCCGACCCGCCGAATTCCTGTACCTGGACATCCCCAAGGTTCAGTGAAGACAGATCGGAACGGATCGAGGCGACATCGGCCGGACCATCGGTCTTAATTTCGATGATGGTACCACCCTTGAAGTCGATGCCGTAGTTCAGCCCAACGGTGAAGAAGGCGGCGATTGATGCGATCACGAGTACGATGGACAGCGGAAAACTGACTTTCCGCAGCCACATGAATTTGATTTTGGTGTTGTCCGGAACAATTCTCAGCAACATTTGAAAGTCTCCCGGATCAAATCGGCAATTTCGACGGACGGCGGTGGCGGAGCCAAAGGGCTACCAGCAACCGGCTGAACGTGAATGCCGAGAACACTGTGGTGAAGATACCGATGGCCAATGTCACGGCGAAGCCCTTGACCGGACCCGAGCCGAGCTGGAACAGGATCACGGCGGCGATCAGGGTCGTGATGTTGGCATCCAGGATCGTACCGAGGGCACGGCTGAAGCCTGCATCCACCGCAGAAATGACAGATCTCCCTGCCCTGGCTTCTTCGCGAATACGCTCGAAGATCAGCACGTTCGCATCCACCGCCATACCGATCGTCAAAACGATACCTGCAATGCCGGGCAAGGTCAGTGTTGCCTGCAGCATTGTCAGAGCACCGAAGATCAGGAAGATGTTCACCATCAGAGCAAGGTCGGCAATGATGCCGAAGCGGCCATAGGCAAGGATCATGAAGACGATCACCAGACCGCCGCCGATGATAGACGCCAACTTGCCCGCTTCAATGGAATCAGCGCCAAGCCCCGGACCGATGGAGCGTTCCTCGATGACGGTCAGCTTGGCCGGCAACGCACCTGCGCGCAACAACACGGCAAGATCGTTGGCGCCCTCCAGCGTGAAGCTGCCGGAAATCTGACCTGAACCACCGGTGATCGGCTCACGGATAACCGGCGCGGAAATGACTTCATTGTCGAGCACGATTGCGAACGGACGGTTGACGTTCTGCTGCGTGATCTGGGCGAACTTGCGCGCGCCGGACTGATTGAAGCGGAAGTTCACAACCGGTTCGTTGTTGCGCTGATCGAAGCTGACCTGAGCATCGACAAGGTCTTCGCCCGACAGGAGCGGCGCTTCCTCGAGAAGATAAGGAATGGGCGGATCATCAACCGAAGTCATGATGACGGTGCCTGCAGGCGGACGGTTCTGAAGCGCCTGTTCGCCGGACATGGACGTATCGACCATGTGGAAAGTGAGCTGCGCCGTCTGGCCGACGAGATCTTTCAAGCGTTCCGGATCATCTTCACCCGGCGCTTCGACCAGAATCCGGTCGGCGCCCTGGCGCTGGATGCTGGGTTCCGTAGTCCCCAGTTCATCAACACGACGCCGGATGACCTCGATGGATTGCTGGACGATATTCGTCATGCGATCCTCAAGGCCACGCTCGGAATAGGAAAATCGAACCAGACCGTCTTCCGTCACGGTCATGTCAAACTCATTGACCGCCTGACCGCCAAAAACACTGGAGGCCAGCGGGTTGACGAGTGGTTGCAGACGCTCTTCCGCATCGGCCAACCGGGTCAGATCGCGAATACGAACCTGAGCGGCGTCTCCCTGAACTCCGAGCCCCGTATACCCGATGCGCGGATCTTCGCGCAGGGTTGACCGGATATCGCCGACCAGCGCCTTCATGCGCTTCTGGACGTAATCCTGCTTGTCGATTTCATAAAGCAGATAAGCACCGCCCTGAAGGTCGAGACCGAGAACCATCTGGTTCTTCGGCAGGAAGTCCGGCCAGCTTTCAAGTTGTTGTTGGGAGAAGAAATTCGGCAGCGTGGTCAGGATGCCAGCGGCAACCACAAGCACGATCAGCGCGATTTTCCAGCGTGCGAAATAGAGCATGGTCAAGCCTTAAATGCAGCCAGGCCGATCTGAACCGGCCCGGCGGTATCATCGAAGCGGCGCGGATCGCGTTACGCGTTTTCCTTGGCCGGTTCGGTTTTGGAGCGCACTTCCTGCACCATGGAACGTACGAGACGAACCTTGACGCCCTCGGAAAGTTCGACCTGCACTTCACCGTCGTCTACGACTTTGGAAACCTTGCCGATCAGGCCACCGGTGGTCACGATGGTGTCACCACGGCGAAGGTTGGCAACCATGTCCTGATGCTTCTTCATGCGCTGACGCTGCGGGCGGATGATCAGGAAATACATGATTGCGAAGATCGCCACGAAAGGCAGGATCTGGATCAAGAAACCGGAAGCGCCTGCCGGACCGGCTGCCTGCGCGTAGGCTGGTGTGATAAACATTCACTTCTCCTAAGTGGCGTTTTTGGTGACCACCGACCCCTCTGTCGGGTCTTCGGCAAAAACGCTCTCATTCTGGTGGCGCGGACTATAACTGCGGCGCGCCTCATTTCAAGCTTTGCAAGCAGTTTCCAGCGTACCGGTATGGGAATAACTGACGTTTTCGTGTTTCCCGCACCGTGTTAATCCTGCCATCACTTAATTCAGGGCCTGACATGGGCCTTTTTGACAGGGCTTGCAAGAAGAATGAACGCTGAAAACGACCTCACCGCATTAAATGCAAAACTCGATTCCCTGATCGACCTTATCGCACGTGCGGTGCCGGCCCGTCCCGGCAGCCCGGATTTTTCGGTTGCGGACGCTTTCGTCTGGGCGCCTGATCCAGGTGAACTGCTACCGGTTCAAAAGGTCAATCGCGTCGACATCACGTTGCTTTGTGCAGTTTCCCATGTGCGTGATCTTCTTCTCGACAATACACGCCGGTTTGCGAAGGGATTACCTGCAAACAACGCATTGCTCTGGGGCGCCAGAGGCATGGGCAAATCCTCACTGGTCAAGGCTGCCCATGCAGCGATCGCCGTCGAAAACGCTTCCGCGGGCTTGAAACTCATTGAAATTCATCGAGAAGACATCGAGTCGCTGCCCAAACTCATGAACCTCATCCGGGACGTTTCCTGCAGGTTCATCGTTTTTTGCGACGACCTGAGTTTCGACAATGACGACACCTCGTACAAGTCGCTCAAAGCCGTTCTTGAGGGCGGGATCGAGGGTCGGCCTGACAACGTCATTTTCTATGCCACTTCGAACCGCCGTCACCTTCTGCCAAGGGACATGATCGAGAACGAACGCTCGACAGCAATAAACCCCGCAGAAGCCGTTGAAGAAAAGGTTTCGCTGTCGGACCGGTTCGGGCTTTGGCTCGGGTTTCACAAGTGCAGCCAGGACGACTACCTGGATATGGTGCGCGGCTATGCCGCACACTTTGACCTGAAGATCGAAGCAGACGAATTGCGGGCAAAAGCGCTGGAATGGGCGACGACGCGCGGCAGCCGGTCGGGCCGTGTCGCCTTTCAGTTCATTCAGGATCTGGCCGGCAGGCTCGGCAAGACGATTTCCTGAAATGACAAAGCCCGGCGCAAGGGCCGGGCTGATTGACAAGATTCACGGTTTTTGGCCACGGACTGCCTTTTCTCATCCGGCGGATCGCAAGGTCCCACCGGATACGAGAATTGTCAGCGTCAGCGTCGTGGCAGGTATTTCAGCGGATCGACGGGCTTGTTGCCCTGGCGCAGTTCGAAATGGAGCTGCGGCTGGTTGACTGACCCAGTCGCGCCCGCCAGCGCAACCACGTCGCCGCGGCGGATCGTATCGCCCCGCTTGACCTTCAACTCGCTGTTATGTGCATAGGCAGAGACCCAGCCATCATTGTGTCGCACGAGGATCAAGTTACCGTAGCCCTTCAGTTCGTTGCCTGAATAGATCACTGAGCCGTCGTCAGCAGCATGAACAGGTGTTCCTTCAGGAACAGCAAGATTCACACCCTCGTTCTTGCCACCACCCGGCTTCGCGCCGAAGTCGGAGATGATACGGCCACGAACAGGCCACCGGAACTTGGCATCCGCGCTATCGTCTTCCTGAACCTTGGCAACGACAGTTGGCATCTTGATCGGTTCTGTAGGCCGGGCTTCCTGCGTCAGAGCCGGCTGTGGCAGCTTGGTTTTCTCTACCGTTCCCGACGGTGCCGCAGCAACAGGCTGCGAAGCGGCGGATGAAGTCTCTGGCTGACGGCGCGGTGTCGGCACGCTTGAGGAAGACGATCCGGACGAAATGGAAGCCGTCGTCAGAGTTTGATCGGATCCACCGGGCTTGCGCCTCGGCAAGGTGCTGACGCGGACAACGTCAACCTTGCCCTGGCTGATATCAGCAAATGTCGGCTGCTGACCGTTCTTCTGATCAGGCCTCGGCATCGTCCCGACAGACGTAGGCACGGAGCCAGTGACAACATTATCGCTTCGTCCAGCTGTCGGCAGTTTGACCTTGCCGCTTTCGCCTTCAGTCGTGCTCGTTGAACCGTTCCGTTCAGCGTAAACGTAAGTCGGGATGATGACGCTCTGGCCCGGCTGTACCTTTGCCGGGTCGTCGATGCCATTGACAGCAACAATAGCCTGGATCGGAACACCATACCGGCGTGCCATCGAATTGATGGAATCACCCTGACGCATTTGCACCCGGGTTCCGCCGGCTGACGTCCACCCTTTCCAGCTCCTCACATTCCCGGCCGATGCCACCGCTTCCGGTGCGGGCTGTGTCGCAACTGGTGTTGCGCGGACAGGTGCAGGACGCTGAGCCGTCGTCATCGGCGCCGGCAACGGCGCAGACTGGACAGATGGTGTTCTGTTCGGGATGGACCCCGTCGTCACCGGCTGGGACGAACTCTGTGGAAGCCCTGCGGCGGTCCCTCCAGGCCCATTCACGATATCCTGGTATGTCGGCTGCTTCTGGCCGCCGTTGAGAATATCCCGCTGATTCTGTGTATTGCCCGTATAATAGGGTGGTTCACCAAATCGCTCGACCGCGCTGGAACATCCCGCGAGAGCAACAGCAACCAGCGACACTGTCGCTACCTTGCCCATCAGATCCCTGCGGAGGGTACGCTTCCGCTTCATCATCGCCTTAACTCTAACCGCTGACTGTGGCTGTTATGGTTAAGAGTAGACGGCAGTAAGGTTTATAAAGGCTAAAGACGGTTGACGCTTTCGCTGAAAAACAACGATTTCTCAGTATTGAAGCAAACCAGAAAGCCAGCAATCGCGCCGATTATAGTAAATTTGAACAGGCAAGTGGTCGAGTAAGCTCAACGAATGCATGGGCCCAAGAATCGGCATGAAACACCGTTCTAGAGCTTCTTGGCGATTCCCGGCTGCAACATGACCGTCCGCACCATCATCAGCGTTTCCGCAGTCACAACACTCTCGGTTTTCTGGAACTTGATCAACGGCTGGGCCTTTTTTGCCTGACCGACCGGCGCAATCAGGATGCCTCCCGGTTTCAGCTGCTGCAGCCAAGGATCTGGTACTTCTTCCACTGCCGCGTTGACGACAATCCTGTCGTAGGGGCCTTTCTGGC
Source organism: Roseibium sp. RP-7 (assembly GCF_053005225.1). Taxonomy (NCBI): domain Bacteria; kingdom Pseudomonadati; phylum Pseudomonadota; class Alphaproteobacteria; order Hyphomicrobiales; family Stappiaceae; genus Roseibium; species Roseibium sp. RP-7. The sequence continues at coordinate 2,640,830 of NZ_JBRKQA010000001.1, read as the reverse complement.
GAAACTCGCTCAAACCGTCAGCCTGCCGGGCTTTGACGTTCGTCAGTTTGAGCGCCTCAAAACGTCGTGTTGCCAGATCCGTCAAGGTGGCGAACCTGTCGAGCGTTTCCACCTGGGCGGCGAGATGGGACATAACGGCTGCCTGATAGCCGGAACCGGTCCCTATCTCCAGAACCACGTGACTGGAGTCGATTGCTAGCGCCTGTACCGTGAAGGCAACGATTGAAGGTGCTGAAACGATCTGCCCGCATTCGATCGGCAGCATTGCGTCTTCATAGGCAAGACTGTGATGGCGTGCGGACAGGAAAAGGCGCCGAGGGACGCGTTCAATTGCAGCCAGTACGTCCCTCGCCCCGACACCGCGCTGTCGCAGTGCCAGAACCAATGCAGCGCGGGCTTCCGCTTCATCCGGCAAAGCGGACGCCATCGTCCTGTTTTCCTTGCCGGGCAATTGACCGGCCATGAACCGTTCCCCCTCAGGGTTTACCCCAAAGCCTCCGCCAAGTGTGTCACCAGGTCGTGGGCTGTCAGATCTATGCGTAGCGGCGAAACGGAAACATATCCATCCGCAATTGCCTGCAGATCGGAATTATCAAGTACGGATTTGCCGCGATCCTGAAAACGCAGCCAGTAATAGGGATAACCACGCCCGTCCGAACGCTCGTCGATGGACAGTCCGCTTTGTTCATGGTGCCCCTGTACGGTAACCTTGATCCCCTTCACGTCCTTGGCGTCACAGGCCGGAAAGTTGACATTCAACAACGTATATTGCGGAAGTTCGAAATCGATCAGCCTGCGGAAGAGCGCCGGCGCATGGGCCTCAGCGGTCGAATAGTCCGGCTCGGCACGCACATCCCAATTGTAAGCCTGGGAAACGGCGATCGACCTGATCCCGAGGATGGCACCTTCCATCGCTCCGGCAACAGTTCCGGAATAGGTCACGTCTTCAGCGAGGTTCTGGCCCCGGTTGATTCCCGACAGCACAAGATCCGGCAAACCGGGAAGCACCTTGCGCACGCCCATGATCACGCAATCTGTTGGCGTCCCTTTCAAGGCGTAGTGCCGGTCATCGAGCTTACGAAGGCGCAGCGGGTCGCTCAGTGTCAGGGAATGGGCAACACCACTCTGGTCGGTTTCAGGAGCGATTACCCAGACATCGTCGGAAAGTGTCCTGGCAATGTGTTCCAGAACCGTCAGCCCGGGAGACTGAATTCCGTCGTCATTGGTGATGAGGATACGCATCTCGATCTTTGCTCCGTTTTCCCACGAGCTCTTCTGACATCAGGTCCGAAGAGGCCCAAATGAAGATGGACGGCAAACTTGCGCGGTTGCCGTCCATTGCAATCAAAATTCCGGCGGTATGCTGCGACTGAACGCCAGCGCTCACGATCCACGCAATGCAGATGAGGCCGCCGTTCCCGCCGGTCCCGCTCAGCCGATCTTTTCCAGACCGCCCATGTAAGGTCGCAGAACGTCGGGAACGGTGATGGTGCCATCGCCATTTTGATAGTTTTCCAAAACGGCAATCAATGCCCGGCCAACTGCGATACCCGATCCGTTGAGGGTGTGCACGTGGAGCGGTTGTTTTGAGTCAGTGGGCCGGAACCTTGCATTCATGCGGCGCGCCTGAAAGTCGCCGCAAACAGAACAGGACGAAATCTCGCGGTAGGTATCCTGCCCGGGCAGCCAGACCTCGATGTCGTAGGTCTTGCGTGCGCCAAAGCCCATATCGCCGCTGCACAAGGTCATCACCCGGTAATGCAGGCCGAGTTTCTGCAGAACTTTCTCCGCGCAGCCCAACATGCGTTCCAGTTCGTTGAGCGAGTCTTCCGGCTTGGTAACGGAAACGAGTTCGCATTTCTGGAACTGATGCTGGCGCAGCATACCACGCGTATCACGCCCGGCAGACCCGGCCTCGGACCGGAAACAATAGGTGAGCGCAGTCACACGAAGCGGCAGTTGATCTTCTGGGAGAATCTCACCGGCAACCAGATTGGTCAGCGGTATTTCGGCCGTCGGGATCAGGTAGTGATCCGTGGTGGTCTTGAAGAGATCTTCCTCGAATTTCGGCAGCTGCCCGGTCCCGTAGAGCGGATCGCTATGAACCAGAAGCGGCGGCGATACCTCTGTATAGCCGTTTTCCTGGGTGTGCAGGTCAATCATGAACTGGCCAAGAGCGCGTTCCAGCCGGGCAATCTGACCCTTGAGGATCACAAAGCGCGAACCAGACAGCTTGGCCGCTGCGGCAAAGTCCATGCCGCCGAGGTCTTCGCCCAGCTCATAGTGTTCTTTCGGAGCTTCATTGAACGTGAAGACCGGTTTTTCACCGTGCGTCTTCAGAAGCACGTTGCCGGCTTCATCCTCGCCCACAGGAACATCGTCATGCGGCAGATTGGGGATGACGGCCATGGCCGCTTCCAGATCGGCAATGAGCTTACGCTCTTCTTCTTCACCCGACTGAATGAAAGCCTTGATCTGTGCGACTTCGTCAATCAGCTCCTGCGCACGCGCGTCATCGCCCGAGCCCTTGGCCTTGCCGATTTCCTTGGAGGCGGCGTTGCGCCGTTCCTGAGCTTCCTGAAGTTTGGTGATATGGGAGCGACGGGAATCGTCCAGTGCGATCAGTTTGGCTGCGGAAGCTTCATAACCCCGTTTAGCCAAAGCCTGGTCAAAGGCGACTGCGTTTTCCCGTATCCATCTAATATCAAACATCTTCGCTTCCCGAACGACGGTCGTTTCAATCAATTCCGTCTGTCAATCCGGGAAGCGCAGCGTTCAAAGCATCAAGCGGCCGCATCCTCGGCTTCGCGTTGAGCCTCCCTTTCGGCACGCTGGCGTTCCACCAGTTTGACGGACAGAATGGAGACTTCGTAGAGAAGCAGCGTAGGCAGCGCAAGACCGATCTGCGAGATCGGGTCGGGTGGTGTCAAAATTGCAGCAGCAGCAAAGGCACCAACAATCGCATATTTGCGTTTTTGGCGAAGCGTATCGGAGCTCACCAGGCCTGCCCTGCCGAGCAAGGTCAGCACCACCGGCAACTGGAACACCAGGCCGAAGGCGAAGATCAGGATCATGATCAGGCCCAGGTATTCACTCACCTTGGCAAGATGCTGAATGGCAACCTTACCGGTGGCCGCAGCCTGTTCCTGAGACAGGAAGAAGCCCATGGCCATGGGCATGACCAGGAAATAGACGAGACAGGCACCGATCAGGAACAGAACAGGCGTTGCGACCAGAAACGGCAGGAACGCGCCACGCTCATGCTTGTAGAGCCCGGGCGCCACGAACATGTAGACCTGGCTGGCCACGACAGGAAAAGCCAGAAAGAGCGCGCCGAAAAGCGCGAGCTTCAACTGGGTGAAAAACCATTCCTGCGGCGCGGTGAAGATCATCTCCACCGGGTGGCCCTCTCCTGCAGCGCGCAGGTAAGGCACAGTCAGGATGTTGTAGATATCCGTGGCGAAATAGAAGCAGATAACGAACATCACAAGGATCGCACCGATCGACCACATAAGTCGTTGACGCAGTTCAATCAGATGTTCGATCAGTGGCGCCTTCGAGGCGTCGATTTCGTCCTGGCTCATGCCTTTACATCTTCCGTCACCGGCGCGGTTTTCGGCTTTGCCTCGGTTTCAGCCTGGGCTGTTTCCGTAGGAGAAACCTTATCCGCATTTGCGCTGTCTGCCGGCGGCGACGCCGGTTCGCTGGCTGCCACTTTTGGCTTGTCGGCTTTCTTGGTCGCGTCTTCTTCGATGGATTTTTTCAAATCACCCAACGGATTGAAGTTGGCGGCCGATTCGACCTGCTTCTTCATGTCAGCGATATCGGCCTGTTGTTCGGCCTCACGCAGCGCGTCGTTGAAGGTCGACTGGAACTCACGCGAAAGCTTTCGCATCTTCCCAATCGTCTGGCCAAGTGTGCGCAGCATGCGCGGCAAATCCTTTGGCCCCACGACGATGATCGCCACACAGGCGATCACCAATAGTTCGGTCCACCCGATATCGAACATGAGATGTATCGTCCCTTAAGGAGACGCGATGCAGATTGAGATCAGCTCGCTTTGGTCTGATCTTCGGCGTTCACGGACGATGCCGTTTCGCTGCTCTTGTGGTCGATGGTCTTCGGAGAGTCGGCTACGTCGTCTTCGGCCATGCCCTTCTTGAAGCTTTTGATTCCCTTTGCAACATCACCCATGAGATCGGAAATCTTGCCACGTCCGAACAGCAGAACAACGACCACTGCGATGATCAAGATCTGCCAAATACTAATGCCCATACGCCAAACTCCTGATAATCGGCTTTAAAAGCCCTTAGGCCCTTCTTACAAAAACGGCCCACTCCCTGCAACATGCCAGTCTATTTGATTTCGATCACTTAGACGGAATGATAAGTTGCCCTCCCCTTAGACTTGGGAAGGTGAACGCGGAAAAACAAGCACGTCTTTCGGATCAGTCGTGACGGCAACGTCCATTCCACGCTCCCAGGGACTGCCCGCACGAACCCTTGCCTGGAGGGGATGATTGAGCCCGTCTATTGCAATAGACAACAAATCGACCTCGCCGACGAATCGTTTCGAACGAATTCTGCCGGGAACACCGCACAATCCCGCATTGTTCAAAACAACGCCTTGTGGCCGAACGCAAACATCAACCTTCTGCCCCGGCGACAAGCCCTCCGATGACAAGACGCCGACCGGCGTTTCGACACCTGCCGGGGTCACAACACCTTCCAACTGGTTCAGTTCAGAAAAGAACCTGGCGGCAAACAGGTCGACGGGCGCCTTGTATAGGTCTGCGGCCGTGCCGTGCTGAACCAGGCGGCCTTGGCGCATCAGTGCGATCTTGTCGCCCATGCGCATGGCTTCTTCCGGATCGTGGGTCACAATGATGCAGGTGGCGCGCGTTTCGCGAATAACCGCGAGCGTTTCATCGCGCACATTGTCACGAAGACGTTTGTCGAGACCCGAGAATGGTTCGTCCATCAGGAGAATGCCGGGCCGGGGAACCAGTGCACGGGCCAGCGCGACACGCTGTTGTTCACCACCGGAAAGCGCGTGAGGATAGTCGGCTGCATAGTCCGCCAGACCGACACGGCCGAGTGCGCTCAGGGCGGCGGTCTGGGCTTCCCGTCTTGGCATGTTGGTCAGGCCGAACATTACATTCGCCAGAATGCTCATATGCGGAAAAAGCGCGTAATCCTGGAACATCAGGCCGACACCGCGCTTTTCAGGCGGCTGAAACAGTTCATCGCCGGCAATTTCCCGGCCGTTGATCAGCACCCTGCCCTTGCTCTGACGCTCAACGCCTGCGGCAATACGCATCAATGTTGTCTTGCCGCAGCCGGAATGACCAAGCAGACAAAGGATCTCGCCTGGTGCGATGGACAGGCTCAGGTCCTGAACCGATGTCACACCATCATAATCGTGAGACACATTCTCAAAGACCAGACCTGCGGCGATGGTTGCGCCGGCTGTTCCGGGCGCACCCCAGCTCAGCGTATGGCCATTGCCATTGGTTGAAGTCGGCTTTTTGCGATCGGGCATCAGGATCCGGCGGTCTCGTCCGCGTCATCATCGTCAAACAGAGACCCGTCTTCTAGTGGATCCTCATCTTCCGTCAATGCGATATCGTCATTGGGTGTCGGCACAAGGAACGAGGCCGGCACGGCGCTGTCCAGAAGCCCAGCTCCCTTCAGCTCCTCAAGTCCCGGCAAGTCTCGGACATTCTCCAGACCGAAGTGGATCAGGAAATGATCGGTGGTTCCGTAAGTGACGGGACGGCCGGGAGTTCTGCGGCGTCCTCGCATTCGTATCCATGTCGTTTCAAGCAGAACATCAAGCGTTCCCTTGGACGTGGAAACGCCTCGAATTTCCTCAATCTCGGCGCGCGTGACCGGCTGATGATAGGCGATGATCGCAAGCGTCTCGAGTGCTGCGCGCGACAATTTGCGCTGTTCTTCGACGTTCCGGTGCATCAGATAGGCGAGATCCTCAGCCGTTCGGAAGCACCATTTCCCCGCGACCCTCACCAGATTGACGCCTCTCGAGGCATAGGTGTTCTGCAACTCCTCGAGAAGGGCCAGCACATCCGTGCCTTCTGGCAGACGTAGTGTCAGCTCTTCAAGCGACAGCGGTTCGGACGAGGCGAACAGCAACGCTTCTACCATGCGAAGGCCAGCCGGATCCAGAGGCTTAGATGGAGCAGTTTCCTCGTCGTTTTCCAACTGCAGAAGATCGAAATCAGACGCCATGATCCGGCTCCTTCATGACGGCACGGATATAAACCGGCGAAAAAGGTTCGCCCTGCCGGATTTCGACCTGTCCTTCGCGCACCATCTCGAGACTGGCGCTGAAGGTGCTTGCGACAATCGTCGCCCAATCCTTGTTGTCGTAGAGATAATCGCGCAGATAGGCATTCATCGGGGCCCATTCACCGACACGGCCCACCAGTTTGGTGAGCAGTTCGCGCGCTTCCTGCAGCGACCATACCGTCCTGCGCAACACACGGACGGAGGTTACGGATTGCCTTTGGCGCTGCGTGGCATACGCAGACAGCAGATCGTAGATGGAAGCGTCCCAGATACTCTTGTGTTGCACCGACATGGTTTCAGGTTCACCACGATGGAACACGTCCCGCCCCTGTCTGTTCCGGGTCAGGAGTTTTTCGGAAACCTCCCGCATAGCCTCCAGACGCCGCAAACGGAAAGCGAGAGCCGCGGCAAGTTCCTCCCCTGTCGGTTCGTCCTCATTCTTCTGCTCAGGCAGCAACAGTTTGGACTTCAGGAAAGCAAGCCATGCAGCCATGACCAGATAGTCCGCGGCCAGCTCCAGCCTCATCCTGCGGGCTTCGGCCACGAATTCCAGGTATTGTTCGACGAGTTCGAGAATGGAAATACGCGCAAGATCTACCTTTTGCGTTCGCGCCAGGCCTAACAGGAGATCGAGCGGGCCTTCGAAACCTTCCACATCGACAACAAGTTGCGGATCGGAACTCGCACGCTCCTCGGGAGTGCTGACAGAACTGAGAAGATCATAGGAACCATCCTGCTGTCTCTTCGAGCTGTTTTCCATTTCCGCCATTGCCGCTCCGGTCAAACGCCCTGCCAGCCGGTCAAGGAGTGAAATTCATCAAAGGCCGCAAGCCTGTCAAATTCCGGATCGGGAACCTGGAAACCGCTCAAGGCCGTCTCGCAACGCCGCCTGGCTTCACCCGAAAGCTCGGGCACCACCTTCGCGACTGCAATCATTTCATCCATATCACCATTGCAGTGCAAAACGATGTCGCACCCTGCTTCGATGATCTTGCCGGACCGGTCCTCAAAACTGCCACCGAGCGCCTTCATGGAAATGTCGTCGCTCATCAGACAGCCGTCGAAGCCGATTTCACCCCTGATGATTTCCTGAATGACTTTCGCGCTTTGCGTCCCAGCTGTATTCGGATCGATCCCCTCGTACACAATATGGGCTGTCATCCCCAATGACACGTGAGAAAGGGCCTTGAAGGGCCGGAAATCCACGCTTTCCAAAGAAGAAATGGCCGCATTGACACGCGGCAGCTCAAAATGACTGTCGACACGTGCGCGTCCGTGGCCCGGAATATGTTTGATCACGGGCAACACGCCACCCGCCAAAGCACCTTCCGCCATCGCCTTGCCGAGTATTGCAACGACTTCCGGATCCTGTGAAAACGCCCTGTCTCCGATAGCATCGACAGTTTCAGGGAACCTGACATCCAGACAAGGCAGGCAATCGACTGTTATGCCAACCTTGTAGAGATCATCTGCGATTAGCCGCCCGGCAAGCCAGGCAACTCTTTGTCCTGCTGCAGCGTCCCGGTCGTACAGATCACCGTATGCCTTCGGTGCCGGATACTTTGGCCAATGAGGTGGCTTCAACCGTTGCACCCGGCCACCTTCCTGATCCACCAGAACGGGTGCATCGCTCCGGCCTACAGCTTCCCGAAAAGCCGACGTGAGTATCCTGACCTGTTCCGGCGTTTCGATGTTGCGCGCGAACAGGATCAGTCCCCAAGGGTCTTCCTGCTGGAAAAAGTCGATTTCGGAACTTGTCAGGGTCGGTCCGGCACACCCGGATACAAAGGCTTTGGTCATTGATCCGGCTTAGCCGCAGCGCCGGGAGCCGTCAAGAAATGCAAGTGCTGCCTCTTGCACCCTTGTCACTATCTTGCAATCTAGACGACCTTCGTCCCAGATCTGATTGGAGCCCCCATGCGCGCGCGTCTCGACATTCCTGCCGGCACCCTGCACCGTTTTTCCCATAGATCTGAAATCCTTGGAAGAAACCGGCTGGGAGATACGGCAACGCGCGAGATCCACGTCTATACCCCGCATGGTCATGACGGCAGCGGCTTGCCGCTTCTGGTGGATATCGTCGGATTTACCGCCGGCGGCCCGGCTCACACAAACTGGAAGAATTTCGGTGAGAACGTACCGGAGCGGCTCGACAGGCTCATCCATGACGGTGCCATGCCACCTGTTGCAGTCGCTTTTCCCGACTGTTTCACGCGTCTTGGCGGGAACCAGTACATCGACAGTGACGCTATGGGGCCCTGGGCAACCTGGCTGACAACCGAAATGCTGGAAGATGTTGAAAATCGCTTCAAGTGCGGCGGCTCCGGCAAGCGCGGTATCTTCGGAAAATCCTCAGGCGGCTACGGCGCGATCATTCACGCGATGAAACACTCAGACGTCTGGTCTGCCGCCGCCTGCCATTCCGGTGACATGGCGTTTGAACTTTGTTACCTGCCCGAAATGCCAAGCGCATTGAGGGCAATTGCAAAAGCGGGCTCAATCGAAGCTTTCGTCCGGGATTTTGAAAAGGGTCCGAAATATCCGGGCAACTCACTTCATGACCTGATGACCTTTGCCATGGCTGCAACCTACGATCCGGATCCCGATCCGGAGGTCTTTTGCGGCATCCGGCTGCCTGTCGATCCGGAAACATGCGAACTCATTGAAGAACGCTGGAATGCCTGGCTGAAGTGGGACCCTGTGCACATCGTAGGTGATCACATCGATGCCCTGAAATCCTTGAAAGGCCTTTGGATCGAATGCGGCGATGTCGATCAATACAACCTGGTCTATGGTGCGCGCCGCCTGCACAGGAAACTGAGCGAAGCCAGCGTTGACCACGTCTATCAGGAATTCAGCGACAATCATTCCTCAGTGGATTACCGGCTGGATGAAAGCCTGCCGTTTCTGGCAGAAAAGCTCAGTCATTGACCTTCGGCGCCAGGCATCTCAGGAAGCCTGGCGGAACTTTCTGAAAGGGTTCGGCAGGGTCAGAATAGCACCTCCCGCCACAATCAGAACGGCCCCAAAGACAGCAACGCGAGTGGGAATTTCTCCCCAGACTGCAAAACCGAAAACAGCCGACATCACCACTGTGCCGTAGTACACGGGAGCAAGTGTTGCCGCCCCTGCTCTTCTGTAGGCGGAAATATTCATAGATTGGCCGACAATTGCCAATGGACCCATCCAGGCAAAAATCAGCAGATCGTTCCAGGAAACTCCCTCTTTGACGATCAGCCAAAGGACCGGCCCACTCAACAGCACCGCGGCAAAGACATTGACATATGCCAGGATGGTGACGGTGTCCTCGCGCTGGGCAATATAGCGCATGATCAGGGCTTCACAGGCCATGAACACGGCGCCCATGAGCGCTGACATGACGCCAGCCAACGCAAGCTCGTCATAACCCGCAGCACTTTCCGCAGACCGGACCACGAGATACGCACCTGCAGCGCACAACACACCTGCGACCCAATGGCGACCGGTGATCACCTCCTTGAGGACAAGACCAGCCAGAACGATGGCGATGATACCTTTTGTGAGGCCTATTGCGGTTGCGTCCGCCAAGGGCAGAACACTTGCGGCGTAGATGGAGCAGGCAAGTCCGCCAACACCACAAAACGCTCGCATGAGGTGCAGTTTCCAGAGCGGGCTGACACGCGTGAACACCGGAACACGCTTGAAGGCCGCAACACTCACAATCGTTGCAGCTCCCCCAATGAACCGAAGCCATACCAGCACAGCGACCGGCAACAAACCTCCAGACAGTTTGCCTGCGGCAAATATCGGTGTGAAAGCAGCCATGCCGGCAAGTGCAAGCAACAGGGCAAGCAACGTGTTATCCGGGCGGTGATAGACAGAGTTCTGTGACATTCAGCGGTTCCAGGTAATTTCAGGAAAGTCTTATCACTGCTCTGGCAGCCAAATCAGTCGTGAAAACCCCATAACGGGTATGCGTATACGCATTACGTTGCTCCTCTCCCTGTATATTGGTATAACCTACCCATGAACTGGGATGATCTGAAACTGGTTGATGCGGCTGCCCGCATGCGCTCTCTCTCCGGGGCGGCAAAGGCATTGGACATCAGCCAACCGCAACTGAGCCGCCGCCTGAAGAGCTTTGAAGACCGGATTGGCGCAAGACTGTTCGACCGTACGCCGACAGGACTGAAGCCGACGGATGCCGGGCTGCGCCTGATCCCACTGGCAGATGACATGCGCAAGAAGGCGGAGGCAGCAGCACGGATCCTGCCTGATCTGTCCGGATCGGCACTGAAGGTTGTTCGGGTCGCCGTGGACGAAGTCCGTGCGCGGGTTCTGACTGACCGGTTTGAACTGCTGACAGGCCTGCTCGATGGTGTCGAGCTTGAACTGATATCAAGCCACCAGCATGTCAATCACCAGTCACGCAGTATAGAGCTGCAGATCCGCAATTGCCTTCCGGAAACCGACACGTTGATTGCACGGAAAATCGGTGAATTGGCCTACGCAGTTTACGGTTCAGCCGATTACGTCGCGAAACACCCTGCCGCCAGAACACCGGACCGTTACAAGCTTTGTACATGGCTTGGCTTTGCTCCAGACGACCTCTGGTATCCCTCACAGATGCGCTGGCTGGAAACCCGGCTGGCACAGATGCCGAATCTGCGCTCCAATACCATGACGACTCTCATGAACATGACCGCATCGGGAGCCGGATTGTGTCTCTTGCCGGTTTTCATGGGCGACAGTAACCGCGAGCTCGTCAGATTGACTGAGCCGCTTGCGGAACTCACGAACGTCGAACACATCATCGTTCACCGGGACTTGCGCCGGGAACCCGCCGTGCGCCAGGCTATGGATGCCATCGCCGAGGTCTTCCGTCACATGGGACCGCAGTTGCGCGGCACCTCGTTGAACGAGCCAGTCGCAGCAGCAGAATAAAACGGCCGGGAATACCCGACCGTCTTACTTACGCTTTTCGATTGTGTAGTCTGTCTCAGGGCTGTCTGCGAACGAAGCAGTCGCCACCGGCTGCCTGGAGGCTTTCGCACAAGCCAATTGCTTCATCGCGCGACCCGGTCGGGATACGCGCCCTGTAGAACACACCCCTGTCTTCAACGGTCGCTGCAACGATCACCGCGTTCCGGTTACCCAATACAGCCGGGAACCTCCGTTGCAGTCCAGAGTAAGCGTCGCTTGCAGCAGCTTCAGAACGTTGAGACGTTACCTGAACGATATAGGTCCCAGACGGGATGCTGCCGCCGGAGGTGCTGGCAACAGGCGCCGGTGCTGCGGGCGCAGTTGTTGCCGGGGCGTCAGGCTGTTGCGTAAGGTTAAGCGGACTATCGTTCTGCTGCGCCTGCACCGGTGTGGTGACGGCTGGAGCACTGGCAACCTGGACAGGTGCATCCGGTTTCTTGCGTGGCACAACTGACGGCACCGGTGCAGCAGGTTCACTTGCAGTCGGTTCCGGCGCTACGTCAGCACCTGTTACGATTGCCGGTGTATCGGGCTGAGCCGGTTCCGGTGCAGTGGTTGACGGATCTGCAGGCGCGACATCCGCACCGGTCACGACAGGTGACGTTGAAACCACCCGCGAACCGTTTTCGCCGGAAGCCACATCAGGCTCCGCAGGTGCCGCCGGTTCAGGCTGCGCCGGTGTCGCCACGGCAGGTTCTTCACCTTCAGGAATGATGGTTCCGTCCGGTCGCACGACCACAGTCCTTACCCGTTTCGGAGTTCCGGGAACGAGATCGGCGTCGCCATTGGTGCCAGCAGGTGCCGGCGGCAGCTCTGCGGGTTGCGGAGATTCTGTCGGGATAAGCCTGTCTGGTCCGGCTACACCAGTGCCGTCGACCCGATCATAAATAAGCTTGCCGGCCTGATCATTTGCCGAAGCCTGGCTCTGCTCCGGATATACCTTGAGCGGCTCCTGCAGACCGCTGATGACCGGTGGCGGACCACTGGGTACAGGAACGGCGTCGCTATCGAACAGAAAGAAGCTTGCGCCACCCAGGACAGCAACGCCAAGCACTCCAGCTGCAACGAACAAGCCTTTCCGGGATTTTTCGCCCGCATGCGGTATCGCGTTGCGTTCGGCTGCCGAGTGAGGCGGCAGGACGCCAGCACCGGTAAGGCTTGGATCGCTTTCCTGCATTGCCCGTGCAACCGCATCAAGGTCATAACCTTCCGGCGGTGGCGGCGTTTCGTCGTCTTCCGATTGAGGAACCGCTGCAGCTGCAGCAGGCCAAGCCATATCGTCCAGATCCGGCTCTGTTGATGGAGTGTCCTGCAACGATGGATCGATCGATCCGCCAACAGGTTTCCGAGACGTTGGAGCCGGGAAGTCAAGATCGGCAAAAAGGGCGTCTATGCCGGCAGGATCTCCTGCCTGTTCCGGCGCGGATTCCGCCTTTTGCGCAGCCGGTTCGGACTGAACCGGGTTCAGCGCAGCAAAGAAGTCATTCTCGTCAATCTGCGGACGTTGCCCGGTTACCGGCTGCTGGTAGCTGGAGGTTTCGAATACCTCCTCATCTCCAGCAACTGCCTCAACCGGTTCATCGTGCTGCACACCGCCAATCCGGTAGTCGTCCGACGGACGCGGCGCATCAATTGGCTTCGAAATGCTGGACGCTGCGGTCCCAATGGCGGGAGACACGGACGGCGCGCTCGGCACCTGGGTTGCGCGGGTCAAGCTGTCAGAAACGGCAAAATCGTTTTTTTCGCGGGAGTATGAAGATGCCGGTGGCATCACAGGAATTGAGGGAGTTTGAGGGGCAGCCTCTTCCACCTCGTCTGCATATCCCATATCGGGCGCGCTTGCCGGATGTGTCTCGTCAACGGACTGACGCAAGGCGCCGATCAACTCGTCTTCCAATTCTGCCGTAAGATTCTGTTCGAGATCCATGGCAACGGAAGGTGCGAGATAGGACTTGTCGTTTGCGCCCTCCGGCTCAGCCTGCACTGGGGCAGCCTGCGGCGTGCGAAACTGGACGACATGATCCACCGGAGCATGTGACACGCCAACCGGGGGAGCGACTGATTGTACAGGTTCTGCGGCCTGCTCCGGCTCGCTCGGCCAAAGCGAAGAAACGTGTGAAGAAGGCGTCACAGGGGCTGTTTGAACCGGCTCTTCCAGCTGGAAAGACTGCTCGAAGCTGGACGGCGGTGTCGCCGCGTAGAAATCATTCCTGGAGGCGCTGTATGTTCCTTCAGGTTCTTCGGCAAAGTCCGCGCCAGCAGTGGCTTCAGGCGTATTCGACACCGGACGTAGATTTGAAAACGAAGGTTCGATGCGCGACGGCGCCGGGGTGGATTGTGCAGGCGCATCGCCTGCCACATCGTCCAGCCCCGCAAAATAATCTGTACTACCAACGCGGCCGCTGCTCACATTTGCCCCCGATTGCTTGTTCTTGTGGACAATCCGGGCCAATTCAACCAGCGGATCCTCCGCGGCCGGCCGTTCGCCGCCCGCCTCGTTTTGCGAGGCGCGCAAATCTGATCGCTTTGTTTCGTAGTCTTGTGACATGAGCTTTACGAAAACCGGTCCACTTCAAGTCGCTGGCGAGCCATTTAGTCGTTCCCAGCGGCCATTAAAACTAGCGCATTTCTTCAGGAGCATTCACGCCGAGAATCGTTAGACCTGAAGCGAGCACCAAAGATACTGCACGAACCAAAGCAAGACGCGCTAGGGTTAATTTCAAGTTACCAGCCTGAATAAAACGTAAATGAGGCAATTCGTAGCCTTTATTCCAGTGGCCATGCAAAGAACTAGCGAGTTCATGTAGATAAAACGCAATTCTGTGCGGCTCATGTGTTTCTGCAGCTGCTTCGACCACTTTCGGCCATTCCGCCATCTTGGCGATAAGCTCCTGTTCGCCGATATCATCCAGCAAGGTGAAATCGGCCCCGGCAAGATCATCAACCGCATACCCGGCTTCCTTGAGCTCATCGGCCGCCTGCCGCAACACCGAACAGCAACGCGCATGGCCGTATTGAACATAGAAGACCGGATTGTCTTTCGATTGTTCAGTAACCTTTTTGAAGTCGAAGTCCAGCGGTGCATCATTCTTGCGGAACAGCATCATGAAGCGAACCGGGTCCGGCCCGACTTCATCCACGACATCGCGCAGTGTGATAAAATCGCCGGAGCGTTTCGACATCTTGACCGGCTCGCCGTCACGCATCAGCTTCACAAGCTGGCAGAACCGGACGATAACTTCCGTCTTGCCGTCGGAAATCGCCTTCCCGACTGCCTGAAGGCGTTTGGCGTAACCGCCGTGATCGGCACCAAGCACGTAGATCGTTTCGGAAAAACCCCGTTCGAACTTGTCCTGGAAATAGGCGACGTCGGCAGCGAAATACGTGTAGGAGCCATCGGATTTCTTGAGAGCCCGGTCGGTATCGTCACCAAAGTCGCTTGCGCGAAACAGTGTTTGCTCGCGGTCTTCCCAGTCATCAGGAACCTGACCCTTGGGTGGCGGAAGCGTGCCTTCGTAAATCAGACCCTTGTTCCGGAGAGTTTCGAGCATGTGATCGATCTTCGAACCGTTGCCCGAGCCGCGATCATGCAAGGTTCTTTCGGAATAGAACACCTCGTGTTCCACACCGAGCGCTGCCAGGTCCTGCCGGATCAACTCGAGCATGGCGGCAATCGCGCGTTCCTTTACCAGCGGCAGCCAGTCGCTTTCTTCCTTGCTTACCAGCGACGAACCGAACTCCGCTTTCAGTTTTTCACCGACGGGCTTCAGGTAGTCGCCCGGATAAAGGCCGGCCGGAATGGCGCCGATGTCCTCGCCAAGTGCCTCGCGGTAACGCAGGAAGGCGCTACGAGCCAGCGTATCGATCTGCGAGCCAGCATCGTTGATGTAATATTCCTTGACCACGTAATTGCCGGCAAATGCCAGAATGTTCGCCAGGGCATCACCCACGACCGCGCCACGGATATGACCGACGTGCATCGGACCTGTCGGGTTCGCGGAAACGTATTCGACGTTGACCTTCGGAGCAGGAGAACGTTCCTGGGCTCCGAAGCGGATACCCTGATCCAATACGCTGGCCAGTACCTTGTGCCAGACCCCCTGGGCGACACGCAGGTTGATGAAACCAGGGCCGGCGATCGTCGTCTCGGTAATTTCCGGGTCAGTGTTGAGCTTGGCAACAAGCTGCTCGGCAAGATCGCGCGGCTTCATGCCGAGTGGTTTTGCAAGCACCATTGCAGCATTGGTGGCAAGATCGCCATGTGCCGGATCACGCGGGGCTTCCACGACGACTCGCGAAAGATCCGGGGCATCTCCATTTGAATCTTTTAGATCAAGGCCTTGGAGAGCGTCTTTGACGCGCAGCGTGAAGTCCGCGAAGATATTCATAGAACACCGGTCTGGTTTTGGTTTTCAAACACAAAGCCCCCGCGCGCTGCGAAGGAAAAGCCTTCGGCGCCACGGGGCTGTAAAGTCGCCTCTGCGCCTACCCCAAATCAGGAGTGTCGTCAAACAGTCTGCGGTGCTCTTCGATGGCGTATCGGTCGGTCATTCCGGCGATATAGTCGCAAACCAGTCGCGCGACTTCCGCTTCACCCAGATTGCCAAGGCCACTGTTCCATGGTTTCGGCATGAGGTCCGGCTCCGCAAGGAACCTTGTGAACAGGTCCCGCACAACCCGGGCAACCAGCTTTCGAACTGCAAGAACATCTTCATGCCGGTAGACCCGGGCGAACAGGAACCGTTTCACTTCCTTTTCCGCAGCCGTCATGTCCGCAGAGAAACCGACGAGACAACGCCCCGCCATGCGAATCTCCTGGACGCTTTGCGGGGCAACGTCATTCAGATTGCGCACCGCTTCGCGAATGACATCCTCGACCATGCGCGTGATCGATCGCCTGACGATCTCGTGGATACGTCGGCTCTCTTCGAGACCCGGATATTTACCATCGACCTCGGCAAGGATGTCGGCCAGGAACGGCACATCGCGCATGTCTTCGATCGCGAACAGCCCTGCCCTCAATCCGTCATCGAGATCATGCGCGTCATAGGCAATATCATCGGCAATGGCAGCTGCCTGCGCCTCTGCACCAGGCCAGGTATGCAACAGGAGGTCCTGTTTCCTGGCATAGTCGCGGATCGCAAACGGCAACTGGCTGTCCTTGAACTTTCCGAGCGGCGCACCGCTGGCATCAATCAGGGGGCCGTTGTGCTTGACCAACCCTTCCAGAGTTTCCCAGGCCAGATTCAGACCGTCGAATTCGGCATAGCGCTGCTCCAGATGGGTCACGACCCTCAGTGATTGCGCGTTGTGGTCGAACCCGCCGAAGGGTGCCATGCACTCATGCATGACGTCTTCGCCTTCATGCCCAAACGGCGTGTGACCGAGATCATGTGACAAGGCCAGGCATTCCGCCAGATCTTCATCAAGCCGCAAAGCGCGTGCCAGCGAGCGCGCGATTTGCGATACCTCGATGGTGTGGGTCAACCGTGTGCGAAAATGGTCACCTTCGTGATAAACGAAAACCTGCGTCTTGTGCTTGAGCCTGCGAAACGCGGAAGAATGAATAATCCTGTCCCGATCCCGCTGGAAGGGTGTCCGCGTCGGGCTGTCAGGCTCGGGGAAGAGCCTTCCCCGGCTTTCCAGAGGGTTTTCCGCGTAGATTGCGCGGGATTGTCCCCCAAATCCGATATCCGCTTTCATCAGTTTCCAGCCATCCTTCACAGAACCGGTCTGCGTTTGCTGTTGCTCGGGCCGCGGGCAACACATTGACGCGGGCGGTCGCAAAACATACTTATCTGAACAAATCAGGTTTAACGTTCCCGCACATTGCCGGAACTAAGCGAGTCGGTGAAAGATGACCGAAACACTTGAAATTGGCGTAACAGTCAGCGACCGCGCTGCCAAGCGCATTGCATCGATTTTGTCCAAGGAACCGGGCGGCAGCATGCTGCGTGTCAGCGTGGAAGGTGGCGGATGTTCCGGACTGCAGTACAAATATGACGTGGTCGACAGCCGCGAAGACGACGACCTGGTGATCGAAAAGCCGGGGGCAACGGTTCTGATCGATTCCATTTCCCTTCAATATATGAGCGGATCGGAAATCGATTTCGTCGATGATCTGATTGGCCAATCTTTTCAGATCAACAACCCGAATGCGGTCGCCGGATGTGGCTGCGGCACCAGTTTCACGATCTGACACTGTTGCGATACCGCATTGACGCCGGTTGCCCCGGCAGTTTCGAACAATTGAGGCAACCGCGCTCATGAAAATTGCGACCTGGAACATAAACGGCGTCAAGGCACGTATCGACACTGTCCTTGAGTGGCTCAAGGAAGCGTCTCCGGATGTCGCCTGCCTTCAGGAAATCAAGTCCGTCGACGAGAACTTTCCCCGTCAGCCGTTTGAAGACCTCGGCTACGCCGTCGAAACACACGGCCAAAAGGGTTTCAACGGTGTGGCGCTTTTGTGCAAGACGCCATTGACTGATATTCAGCGCGGCTTGCCCGGAAACGATGCGGACGAACAGGCCCGTTATATTGAAGGCAGTCTGTCGACGGATAACGGCCAGGTTCGAATCGGCTGCCTCTATCTTCCCAACGGCAATCCGCTGGGAACAGAAAAGTTTCCGTACAAGCTCGAGTGGATGGACCGCTTGATTGCGCATGCTCAAATGCGTCTTTCAGAGGAAACGCCATTCCTGTTGCTGGGAGACTACAATGTGATCCCCGATCCCGTGGATGCAAAGAACCCGCAGAACTGGCTGGAAGACGCTCTCTTTCAGCCTGAGAGCCGGCAACGCTTCCGTGCCCTCACCCACCTCGGCTTGACCGAAGCAGTCCGGTCCTGCAGCGAAGCGCCGGAAACCTTCACGTTCTGGGACTATCAGGCAGGTGCCTGGCAAAAGAACAACGGCATTCGGATCGATCATATTCTGATGTCTCCGCAAGCAACAGACCGGTTCTCAGGCTGCGGTATCGACAAGCATGTGCGCGGCTGGGAAAAGCCGTCGGATCATGTGCCAGTCTGGGTGAAGTTGGCTGCTTGAGACTGAAACTGCCTCCAGAAATCCAGCTCCATTGCTGATGCAGGCGTGAAGCGCGGTGCGTGCCCGGAAACCGGGCTTGCGGTCGGCTGACGTCATGGTAAGCTTTTTTCCATCATGGGATGACGCTCAGCCGACCAACATCCGCGACGGCGACATGCGGAAAGGACATACCGGTAACGACTTCGATTGCCGGTCGTTCGGTCTTTACTGTCACCACATGGTTGATTTTCGGTCTAGTTCTTGGGTCAGGCAGCGCGGCTCTGGCGCAAGACGTCTCGTGTACCTGCCGATACCAGGGCGAAAAATACGGCGTAGGTGAATCTATCTGCCTGAAGAGCCCATCCGGGCTGCGAATGGCGACATGTGAAATGGTGCTGAACAACACGTCCTGGCAGATCAGCAACGCGCCTTGCCCACTGACCCAAATTCAAAGCCCTGCGATCGATAAATTCACGACCAAGCGTCCCACAAAACCAACTTATCCGTCAGGTTGAAGATCACTCGCCAGATAACGCAGATTTTCTGAAACCCTGGCACGCTCCTGCTTCGAACCGGAGCAGAGTTGGCACGGCATGTGCGAGAGCCATTGAAGACGGACGATCACACCCACATGGTGTTCAGATCGGTCTCTATGAGCTTGAGGTTATTGTGCGGGCAACTGCTGTGCGGTGAGCACGTCCGGGCGATTTTGCTTCAACCATCCGTCAGCCATTGATCTGGCCATCTGCCTGACAGGCTCGGGCGAAACCGCGAAATACTGCTCGTGCATGGAATGGATCCAGCTGGCATCCGTTCCCTTGGCCTGTTCCCGGGCAACGGTCATCCACATCAGGCCGCGAGCTTTTTTCTTGTCCGACGTACCGAGTGCATAGAGCGTTTCACCAAGGCGTGCCTGGGCACCCACGTGCCCCTTGAGCGCGGCAAGATTGTACCAACGAACGGCCATGCGGCTGTTGTTTTCCTGGTACATGCGGCCAAGTTCATACTGGGCATCGGCATCGCCGAAATAGGAGGCGGCATGCGTGAAGATCTGACGGGCACGTGATTCATTCTTGGGCACAGCGCCGTCGATGCCGTTCAGATAGTAGGAACCGAGCGCAACGAAGGCGCTTGAGACGAAGGGAGCATCCGGTGCATCGGGTCGATCTTCCCCGTGCTCACGAACGATCTGACTGTAATATTCAAACGCCTTGAGGTCGTCTTCCTTGACGCCGTCGCCGGAGGCATACATTTCGCCCAGCTTCCAGGCGGCCATGGGCTGACCGTTTTCGGCGGCATACTGCAGCGACCCAAGCGCAGCGGCCTTGTCGCCGGAATAATATTGGCGGGCACCGGCCCGCAGTGCTTCAGACGGGGAAAGATCGTTCGGACCGATCGCCCGTGCAGGCGCCGGCTGACCGTCAAAGGCGGCCACGGGCCCTGTCAGGCCGATCAGGATCAACGCACCGAGCACGGTTCCGGCTCTTCCCATGCGTTGAAGCTTTGTGCTGTTCTTAGGCATCCCAGTCACACTATTATCCGTCGGCAACGAAACAGATCCCCGACGGACTTTCTTGTTTTTTGTCCGCGCCAAGCGCATTTGCTGTCTCTTTGGTCCCAAAAGCATATGCCTGCGGGACCCACTGTTTCGGAGTGGCCTAAATTGGCCGATCATTTCGTCTTAAGTTGGGCCATACGACGCCGAAATAAGACCATTTCCTGACACTTTTGTCCGGACTGTGAACCACTTCAGGAGTTGATCCCGATCTGGTCGTCCCAGACATTAGCGTAACGGGTGACGGGCAAACATGGCCGAACAGGGGCAACGGTGGCAAACCGGGGCCCTGCAAATGACTCTGTCAGTAACTGTTGCGGAATTGGCACATATTGTGACCGCCCCTCTCCCATTCAAGACCCTTATTTCATCACAGGCGGGTTGATGATGTGTTTCCAGATCGGATTTTTGGGCCCAGGGCTGTTGAAAACGGGGGCTTTTGGCCAATTACCTTTGCCGTTCTATCTTTGTCCTTCAAACTGAGACATGATTCGGTGTAGGTAACAGCGCTGAGTTTGTAGAAACTGTGACCCAAGACCCATCAGGCGATACGGAATGAGCGCAAAAGACGATCTGTTTGCAGGCAACGCGGCGGTCTCTGCCCCAATGACACAAGATGAGCCCGCCCCAGCTCCGCAAAAGCCGCGTCCCGTTGCGCCAGTCGCGGTCAGCGACGATTATTCAGCGGCCGACATCGAGGTTCTCGAAGGGCTCGAGCCGGTTCGGCGCCGGCCAGGCATGTATATCGGCGGCACTGACGAAAAGGCGTTGCATCACCTCTTTGCCGAAGTGATCGACAACTCCATGGATGAGGCGGTTGCCGGCCATGCGACGTGGATCGACGTGTCGCTTTCCAACGATGGATATCTGACGATCACCGACAACGGCCGCGGTATTCCTGTCGACCCTCACCCGAAGTTCAAGGACAAGTCCGCACTCGAAGTGATCATGACGACGCTGCATGCGGGCGGCAAGTTCGACAGCAAGGTCTATGAGACCTCTGGCGGTCTGCACGGTGTCGGAATTTCCGTGGTCAACGCGCTGTCAGAGGAACTGATTGTAGAGGTCGCACGCAGCCGCAAGCTCTATCGCCAGATTTTCCGCCGCGGTCACGCCCAGGGTCCTCTCGAGCTGGTTGGCGACACCCAGAACAGACGAGGGACCCAGGTCAGCTTCAAACCAGACGATCAAATCTTCGGCAAAGGCGCCAAATTTGTCCCGGCGCGCCTTTTGAAGATGGCACGGTCCAAGGCCTATCTCTTTGGCGGTGTCGAGATCCGCTGGCACTGCGCACCTGAATTGCTGTCTGAAAAGGACGAGACACCGGCCGAGGCCGTGTTTCACTTCCCCGGTGGTCTTCGCGACTTTCTCAACGAGAGACTGACCAAGGAACGCCGTGTCGTCGACGACGTGTTCTTCGGCCGCACCGACAACGCCGGCAAACACGGATCCGTGGAATGGGCAGTGAGCTGGTTTGCCGGCGACGGCTTTGTCAGTTCCTACTGCAACACCGTGCCGACACCGGAAGGCGGAACTCACGAAGCGGGTTTCCGATATGCCCTGCTGCGCGGCCTCAAGGCATATGGCGAACTGACAAACAACAAGAAGGCATCCATCATCACCGGCGATGATGTGATGACATCAGCCGGCGGAATGCTGTCCGTCTTCATCCGTGAGCCCGAATTCGTCGGTCAGACCAAAGACAAGCTGGCGACCAACGAAGCCACGCGCATTGCAGAGACTGCTGTGCGTGATGCATTTGACCATTGGTTGACGGCCTCCCCCAACCAGGCAAACAAGCTTCTGGAGTGGGTGATCGATCGCGCGGATGAGCGCTTGCGCCGTCGCCAGGAAAAAGACGTTGCCCGCAAGACAGCTGTGCGCAAGCTGCGCCTTCCAGGCAAACTTGCCGACTGCTCGGCAAACCAGTCCGATGGCACCGAACTCTTCATCGTGGAGGGTGACTCGGCAGGTGGCTCGGCCAAACAGGCGCGCAACCGTTCCAACCAGGCCGTCTTGCCCCTGCGCGGCAAGATCCTGAACGTCGCAAACGCCGGCCGCGACAAACTCGTTGCCAACCAGCAGCTCGCCGATCTCATCCAGGCCCTTGGCTGCGGCACGCGCTCCCAATACCGGGAAAGTGACCTGCGGTACGAGAAGATCGTTATCATGACGGATGCTGACGTCGACGGCGCCCACATTGCATCACTTTTGATTACTTTCTTTTACCGCGAAATGCCGGAGCTAATCCGTGGTGGCCATCTCTTCCTGGCCGTGCCACCACTCTATCGTCTCAGCCAGGGAGGGAAGACCCTCTATGCACGCGACGATGCCCATAAAGACGAATTGATGGACACCGTCTTCAAGGGTAAATCCAAGGTGGAAATCGGCCGTTTCAAGGGTTTGGGTGAAATGTTGCCGGCTCAGCTGAAGGAAACGACGATGGATCCGTCCAAGCGGACCATGCTGAAGGTCGTTGTCGAAGAAGAAGCTGTAACAGACACCAACGACACAGTTGAACGGCTGATGGGCAACAAGCCGGAAGCGCGCTTCCGGTTCATTCAGGACAACGCTGAATTCGCTGAGGATCTTGATATTTAGCCGCAACAGCAGGTATTTTGATCTATATCTTTTTTTGAAGAGGTTGGGCGGGCGTATATTTTTGCCCGCATTGCCTATTTGACCGGTCGGAAACGTAGCATGTTAAACCGGATGTATTCGATACTGGACAGACGGCTTCGCCCCTTGCGAAATCATGTCTTCCTGGCTTTTCCCAAGCACAAGATCGCCTTTGCCCGTATCGCAGAACCTGCTTTTCAACTTCTGCGCCCGGTTCTTCATTGCCTTGCCGGTACCGACAAGCTCAAGGCCCTTTCCGGTTTTGATCTTCGGACCGCCGCCACGGAACGGCTGCTCTTCCATGGGAATGTGGAGTTACTGACAGCACGCGAACTCAAGCGGCGGCATCCCGAAATGAAAGTCGCGGCCTGGGTCCAGGATCCGATGCATCGGTTGGCCTACTGTTATGAGAAAGTCATCCTGAGTGCCGATCCGCTTCCTGCCTATTATGAAGAGCGCCAGTTCAATCAGGACATGACACCTCAGGAGTTCGTGTCACACGTTGCGTCGATCTCGGACCTGGAAGCAGACAATCTGTTTCGCAGCCAGACAGCTGCCCTCACCTACAAAGGTATGTTGACGGCCGATCTGATCTTGCAGCTTGAAGATTTCGACCAGTCATTCGCAACTTTTCTTTCGGAAAGCTCTCTCAGGTTCCGCACGAAATCTCCTGTCGCGTATCACGTGGACAATTTTGTCGGCAGGGACACGCTGCTGTCCTTTACCGAAGACAGCCTGGTGCAGCAGCTGCGGCGGCGCTACAAGTCAGACTACGACCTGTTCTACAAACCGGCGGCTCTTTCTGCCTGACGCTGCGCAATTT
Organism: Roseibium sp. RP-7; assembly: GCF_053005225.1. Lineage (NCBI taxonomy): Bacteria > Pseudomonadati > Pseudomonadota > Alphaproteobacteria > Hyphomicrobiales > Stappiaceae > Roseibium > Roseibium sp. RP-7. The sequence continues at coordinate 2,617,535 of NZ_JBRKQA010000001.1, read as the reverse complement.
TACGTATCGAATACCGGCTGAAGCGATACTTTCGGAAACACATACCTTCGTTTGCGCCTGCATTTTGGGCAACGCATACTGATTTTCCAGCCGATTTCATGAACCAACTTGGTTGCACTATTAACTGAGATGGCAAATCGTACTCGGAATTACTCGATTTTCTTGAGATTTTACCTCTCAAGCGCATTGACACCTGAGCGCATGAATGTAGGGTGTGCGCACATTGGCACCGGCGGTTCCCACGGCGCCGCCGATTAACAATCACAACATTCGGGCAAAGCGCTCCATGGCATTTAATACTCTCGGTCTTAGCGAGAAGGTCCTCGCTGCAGTTGAAGCAGCAGGTTATAAGGAACCCACGGCAATCCAGTCGGGAGCCATTCCGCAGGTGCTTGAGCGCCGCGACATCCTTGGCATTGCCCAGACCGGAACCGGCAAGACCGCAAGTTTCACACTGCCCATGCTGACGCTGCTCGAAAAGGGCCGCGCTCGTGCGCGGATGCCGCGCACGCTCATCCTGGAACCGACGCGCGAACTCGCTGCGCAGGTTGAAGAGAATTTCGCCAAATACGGCACCAACCATAAACTCAATGTCGCCCTGCTGATCGGCGGCGTCTCCTTTTCCGACCAGGACAAGAAGCTCGACCGTGGCACAGATGTTCTGATTGCGACGCCTGGCCGTCTGCTTGATCATTTCGAGCGCGGTAAGCTGTTGTTGCAGGGCGTTGAAATCCTCGTCATCGACGAAGCCGATCGTATGCTCGACATGGGCTTCATTCCGGATATCGAGCGGATCTGCAAGCTGATCCCGTTCACCCGTCAGACTCTTTTCTTCTCGGCGACGATGCCACCGGAAATCCAGCGTCTGACAGAAACTTTCCTGCAGAACCCGGCCCGTATCGAAGTCGCTCCGACCTCGTCGACGGCTGAAAACGTCGCTCAGTTTCTGAAGGCAGCCGAGTCCAAGGACTACGAAAAGCGCGCAGCCCTGCGCGAACTGCTGGAAGGTGCTGAAGACCTCAAGAATGCGATTGTGTTCTGCAACCGCAAACGGGACGTGACGACGCTTTACCGGTCTCTGGAGCGTCATGAATACAACGTCGGCGCTCTCCATGGCGACATGGACCAGCGTACACGCATGATGATGCTGGACAATTTCCGGAAGGGAACGATCAAGCTCCTCGTCGCAAGTGACGTTGCCGCGCGTGGCCTCGATATTCCCGAGGTCAGCCACGTCTTCAACTTCGATGTTCCGAGCAATGCCGAAGACTATGTCCACCGGATCGGCCGGACGGGCCGCGCCGGACGCAAGGGCACAGCCTTCACGCTCGTAACCGGTGAAGACCAGAAATACCTCGATGCCATTCAGACATTGATCAAGAAGGACATCGACTGGCTGGGCGATGCGATAGACTTCGAAGCTGCAGCACAGGAACGCAAGGCACGCCGCAAGGCCGGCAAGCCTTCCAGGAACGCACGGTCGAGCAACGACAACGAGGCTGCAGAACAACCCAAGCCTTCCAATCGTCGCCGGTCGCAGAGCAAGCCACGCGAAGTCGTGGAAGAGCAGATGGAGGAACTCCCGGAAATGCTGAACCCGACACCGGTCTCAAACCTGCCGCAACGGCAGACTGGCAAGCGCTCCAGAAACGATAAACTGGAACCTGCCTTCGGTGCTGGCGTTCACATTCCTGCGTTTCTTCTGCGTGAGCCGCGGCCTAAAAAGGCCTCGTAACGCCGAATTCTCTCCAGGTTTTGCTTTAAGCTTAACGGCTCCTTAAACCTTCCAGCCGAGTTTAAAACCTAGTTCTTGTGTCCGTGTGGGGCGGATTCGCAAGGCATGGGTGAGAGAAACTTGATGGCGGATGAAGACGACCATAAGCGGACTATCCAGTATGGAGAGTCCGCAATCAGTTACATCAAGAAGAATGTGCTGCCAGCCTACCCTCGTTCCTACGAGCTTTGGTACACTTACGCGGCTGGATACAATCAAGGCCTGAACAGGGCCGTCAATGAATCCATAAAATCCAACGGCAGGATCAGCACCGACGAGATGCTGACCCTTTACGGTCGCTTCCTGTCGCCGACACGGCTCGGTGATCGCTTGGATGAAGTTGGCTCCAAGGTTTCCCGGGAAGTTGAAGAACTGGTCGACACGCTAAAGCTGAGTGCTGACGCCACGTCCGATTATGGCACCGCGCTCGAGCAGGCAGGCGAAAAGATCAGGTCGGTTTCCGATCCGGAGAAATTACAGAACTACGTCACACATCTGGTGAAATCGACCCAGAATGCAGTTGCGTCCAACCGCAAGCTGGAGAGCCAGCTGCTTGAGTCCAAGAAACACATTGAGAACCTGCAGTCGTCACTGGAAGCGATCCGCTACGAATCCCTGACGGACGAGCTGACGACACTCAACAATCGCAAACACTTCGAGAACTCGATTGAACGGGTCATCGATCAATCAAAGGAGAGCGGTCGTGGCTTCTCCTTGCTGATGACCGATATCGATCACTTCAAGAAGTTCAACGACACCTATGGCCACCAGACTGGCGACCAGGTTCTGCGACTTGTCGCACTTGCGGTTAAACAGAACATCAAGGCACAGGACATCGCCTGCCGGTATGGCGGTGAGGAATTTGCGATCATTCTGCCACATGTCGGGCTCGAAGATGCCGCTGAAATTGGCGAGAACATCCGAAATGCGGTGATGTCCAAAGAACTCGTGAAACGTTCAACGGGAGAAAATCTCGGCCGTGTGACCATCTCCGTCGGCATCGCAACCTACGAGAACATCGATACGGTCCATTCCATCGTTTCGCGCGCGGACGAAGCACTCTACCTTGCAAAAGATGCCGGTCGAAACCTTGTGAAGACTGAAAAGGATCTTGCAGGAGTGGATCAGCGGGAAGACGTTGCCTGATCCAAGGCATCGTCCCCGATCAAGTATCGGGTCTCAAAATCCATCGGAAAAACACGGGCTGAGCAGAAAACTGTCTCAGTCTTTTGCATTCAGCCCCATCTGCCAGAAATCACTTTCCAGGCGGCAGGCCTTCTCAAATATGGACAGGACGCGCGGATAGCGGTGCTCCGTCAACGTCTGGCCTGCAGTTCCGTCGAGCCAGGCGATAAAGCCCTTTGCGAGTTCCTGATAGCCTTCACTGGCGTATTCCCGGATCCAGCGTGCGTAGGGATTGCCATCGGTGTCGCAACCTTCCGCTGCCAGCCTGGCTCCAATTTCCGCGTAACCAATTACGCAAGGTGCAAGAGCTGCCTGAAGGTCCAGGAGATCACCAGCCATACCGGCATCGAGCACAAAGCGCGTGTAAGCCATTGTGGGCGTGTCTTCTGGTGCCTGCTCGATCATGTCACGCTCCATGCCCCAACTGCGGCACATCTCGACATGCAGATCGAGTTCATCATCCAGAATCGCCTTTACCCCGTCCAGTGACTGACGCATGTCGGCGACTGACGGGCTTTTGTAGACGCCAAGCGCATAAGCGCGGGCGAACTGGATGAGAAACAGATAGTCCTGAACCAGGTAGTGCTTGAAACAAGATAGCGGCAGCGTTCCCGCGCCAAGCTGCTGAACAAATGCGTGACGGGTGTAGTCGGACCATTGCGGGCCGGCGTCGGCCTTCAGCCGCTCGAAAAGGCTCATGAAAATCTCATCGAATAGATAGAAAGGCGCGATCAGCGTGCCAGGGCGTTCAGGTCCGCAGCCTGAAGCGAAACGGATTCCCCACAGCCACAGGCGGATACTTCATTCGGGTTCTTGAAGATGAAGCCTGAACGGAACTTGGTCACTTCGAAGTCCATTTCCGTGCCGAGCAGAAAGAGCACGGCAGAAGGATCCACGAAGAGTTTCGCCCCCTTGTCTTCAACGGCATCATCACCTGGCCGAGCCGCATCCACCATTTCCATGGTGTATTCCATACCGGCACAGCCGCCCTTCTTGATACCGACACGCAAGCCGATCGCATTCTTGTCGGAGTTCTCGACAAGTTCCTTCACGCGCTCGGCGGCGGCGTCAGTCAGGGTCATCACCTGGAATTTAGCGGCGGAAGCCATATGATCCTCGTTCAGTGCAGCGAATGCTAAACCTGATATGGGGTTTCAGCTTATCCGATTAAAGGCTTGAAGCTCAATACCAGTTGAGCGCAACCTTCGCTTCGTCAGACATGCGATCGGGTGTCCAGGGAGGGTCGAAGACCATATCAACGTTGACCGGCCCCACCCCTGCAACCGCAGAAACGGCATTTTCCACCCAGCCCGGCATTTCGCCAGCCACAGGGCAGCCAGGGGCCGTCAGGGTCATGTCGATGTTGATCGACCTGTCATCCTCGATATCGACCTTGTAGATCAGGCCAAGCTCATAGATGTCGCATGGAATTTCCGGATCGTAGACCGTCTTCAGAGCACCGATGATATCGGTGGTCAGCTGGTCGAGTTCATTTGCCGGAATGGCGCTCTTGGCCGAGACTTCCGTCTGCAACTCTTCGCCGTCCGCGCCGGTATCGATTGTGGTAGCGTTTTCCATGGGGTCCGTCCTTACCCGAAAAAGCTCTGAGCCTTCAACAGGGCTTCATACAGCGCGTCCACTTCCGCACGCGTGTTGTAAAGCCCGAAGCTTGCCCGACATGTAGAGGTCACACCATATCTTGCCAAGAGCGGCTGTGCACAATGGGTCCCTGCCCGCACGGCGACCCCTGCACGGTCGATGATCGTGGCAACGTCGTGTGCGTGGGCGCCCTGCAGTTCGAACGAAACAATTGCGCCCTTGTCCGGCGCATCCCCGAAAATCCGCAGCGAATTGATCTCGCGCAGCTTCCGGTGGGCATAATCCTTCAGATCAGCTTCGTGGCGTGCAATGTTTTCACGGCCTATCGCATCCATATAGTCGAGAGCCGCGCCAAGACCGATTGCCTGCACGATCGGTGGCGTACCGGCCTCAAATCTGTGCGGCGGTTCATTATAGGTAACGAGGTCCTCGGTCACGTCGAGGATCATCTCGCCGCCACCGTTGAAGGGACGCAAGGCTTTCAACCGATCCGGCTTGCCCCACAAGACCCCGATGCCCGACGGCCCATAGACCTTGTGTCCCGTGAAGACATAGTAATCGCAGTCGATGTCCTGAACGTCGACAGGAAGATGTACGGCCGCCTGGCTTCCGTCCACAAGCACCGGGATGCCCCGTTCATGCGCGATCCGGCAAACTTCCTTCACCGGAACGACCGTGCCCAGAACATTCGACATGTGCGTGAGCGCAACCAGTCTTGTCTTGTCCGTCAAGGTATCAGCAAAGGCATCGAGATCGAACGAGCCATCCTCGCGAACATAGACCCATTTCAACTTCGCACCGTGACGCTCCCGATGGAAATGCCAAGGCACGATGTTGGAGTGGTGCTCCATGATCGACAGAACGATTTCACCGCCATCGGCAAAATAGTCGGGCCCGAGGCCATATGACACCAGGTTGATCGCTTCGGTCGTGGACTTGGTGAAAACCACCTCATCGACGGATCCGGCATTCAGGAAACGGCGCACTTTCTCGCGCGCGGCTTCATAATTGTCCGTTGCGGTATTCGACAGGAAATGCAGGCCACGATGAACGTTGGCGTACTCCTCCGAGTAAGCCTTGGTCACCGCATCTATCACCTGCTGGGGTTTCTGGGCGGAAGCACCGTTATCCAGATAGACCAGCGGCTTGCCGTAAACCTCCCGCGACAGGATCGGAAAATCCCGACGGATGGTTTCGACGTCGTAACCGGTGTTGCCGGCTGTTTCTTCTGCGGTCGCGACCGTCATGCGGCGCTGCTCCTTATTCCCGTTCGCTTCAGATGTCAGTGATTGGCAAGCCAGTCACGCACGCGCGCTTCCAGGCCTTCGGTCACATCGTCCTCGCCGTATTCTTCAATCGCTTCGGACAGGAAAGCGAGTACCAGAAGGGTCTTTGCCTCGTCTTCCGGAATGCCACGGGCACGAAGGTAGAAGAGCAGGTCTTCATCTATCTGTCCGCTGGTCGCACCATGAGCACACAATACGTCGTCCGCAAAAATCTCCAGCTCTGGCTTGTTCGCCATTTCCGCATCCTCGGAGAGGAGCAGAGCCTGGGTCATCATCTCGCCATCGGTTTTCTGCGCATGCTGGGCGACGTTGATGCGGCCCTGGTAGACCCCCCTGGCCTCGCCGTCCAGCACGGTCTTGAAGAACTCGCGGCTGTTGCAGTGTGGCACAGCATGATCGACGATCAGCGTCTGATCAGCCAGCGATTTACCGCCAGCCATGGTCACGCCGTAGATTTTCGCTTCCGAATTTTCGCCGGTAAAGTTGATGAATTGCTGGTTGCGCGTGAACTGCGGTCCAGCGATGAAGCCAAGCGATTTCAGCTCGGTTTCAGCGCCAAGCGTTGCGATTGTCGTAAACAGCTGCGCGGCGTCCGTCTTGCCGACGATCAATCGCGTGGCAGCAAGCGCTGCCTTGTCGGCGAGATCGTAGTCAAACACCGTGTTCAGTTCCCCTTCACCGGTATCTCCGACAAAGGTTTCCAGAAGACGTAATTTTGCGCCTTCGCCAAGTTCGATGCGGTTGCGGACGGCCTGCGCGCCCGTGGAAGTCGCCACCTGAACCAGCTCGACCGGCTTGGACACTTCCACGCCCGCCGCGACTGTCATGACGACGCCGCCTTGGAGGAAGGCAGTGTTCAAGGCAACGACACCGTCGGACGGTCCCGTCTTTGGCGACGCAATCAACTGGGTGCCTGTTTCGCCGGCAAGGGCGTCGGCAACGTTTATCAGGGTTACACCTTCGCCTGCGAGCGCTTCCACGTCCGAAAGCGCGGCAAGATAGGACCCATTGGCTACGACGATACGGTAGCGGTCGAGATCTCCAAAACCGTCCTGTGTCTCTATCAGGCTTCTTGCCGCAGCTTCATCGGCCGATCCTGCGAGCGGGGCTGCTGACTTCATGTAGGCGCGCAGGTCGGAATACTTGTATTCCTCTACCCGGCGATGCGGCAGTCCACGGTCCCGAACCTGGCCGAGCGCCGCTTCGCGCAGAGCCTTGACGGCAACCGAGCCGGCCAAACCGTCTTTCGCGCTGTCGAAACGCTCCAGCAGGTCGCTCTCCGCCTGGGTGTGTTTGATGGGTGCGCTGGCGTTCATATCGCTTTGCTCCCTCAGGCGGCCGTGTCGATGTAGTCGGCGTAACCGTTCTTTTCCAGCTCCAGCGCAAGGTCCTTGTCGCCGGTCTTGACGATGCGGCCCTTGGACAGAACGTGGACGACGTCCGGAACGATGTGGTCAAGCAAACGCTGATAGTGGGTGATCACCACCATGGCGCGATCCGGACCGCGCAGCTTGTTCACGCCTTCAGAAACGATCCTGAGTGCGTCGATGTCGAGGCCGGAATCGGTCTCGTCGAGAACGCAGAGCTTCGGCTCCAGCAAGGACATCTGCAGAATTTCCGCACGCTTCTTCTCACCACCAGAGAAGCCCACATTGAGCGGGCGCTTCAGCATGTCCATGGAGACGTTCAGGTGACCGGCGGCTTCCTTGACGCGCTTCATGAAGTCCGGGATCGACAGCGTGTCCTCACCGCGCGCCTTGCGCTGTGCGTTCATCGCCGTCTTGAGGAATTCCATGGTGGCAACACCCGGGATCTCGATCGGGTACTGGAACGCCAGGAACAGGCCCGCAGCAGCGCGCTCATCCGGCTCCATCTCAAGAAGGTTCTCTCCGTTGAACAGGATCTCGCCTTCGGTAACCTCGTAGTCGTCCTTGCCGGCCAGGATGTAGGACAGCGTCGACTTGCCGGAACCGTTCGGACCCATGATGGCGTGTACTTCGCCTGCATTGATGGTCAGATCAATGCCGCGCAGGATCTCTGTTTCGTCTTCCGCAATGCGGGCATGCAGGTTTTTGATCTCAAGCATTGAGATTGTTCCTCGTATTTCGGCGGGCATTCAAGGCCCAAATCAATTCGTAACTTTGCAGGCCCTCTAGCCCACGGATCCTTCCAGGCTGATCGAGATCAGCTTCTGTGCCTCGACGGCGAATTCCATCGGCAGCTGCTGGATGACGTCCTTGACGAAACCGTTGACGATCAGCGCCACAGCTTCTTCTTCCGACAATCCGCGCTGCAGGCAGTAGAACATCTGGTCGTCCGAGATCTTCGAGGTGGTCGCCTCGTGTTCGAACTGGGCCGAGGCATTCTTGCTCTCGATGTAAGGCACGGTGTGCGCACCACAGTCCTGACCGATCAGAAGTGAGTCACACTGGGTGAAGTTGCGCGCATTCGAGGCCTTCCGGTGAGCGGAGACCAGGCCACGATAAGTGTTCTGGGACTTACCTGCGGAAATGCCCTTGGAAATGATCCGGCTGGAAGAGTTCTTGCCCAGATGGATCATCTTGGTGCCGCTGTCGACCTGCTGGTAGCCGTTGGAAACCGCGATCGAATAGAACTCACCACGCGAATTTTCGCCGCGCAGGATGCAGGACGGGTATTTCCAGGTAATCGCTGATCCGGTCTCGACCTGCGTCCAGGAGATCTTGGAATTCTTGCCGCGGCAGTCGCCACGCTTCGTGACGAAATTATAGATGCCGCCCTTGCCGTCCTTGTCGCCCGGGAACCAGTTCTGGACGGTGGAGTATTTGATCTCCGCATCATCCAGGGCCACCAGTTCAACGACAGCGGCATGAAGCTGGTTCTCGTCACGCTGAGGTGCCGTACAGCCTTCCAGGTAGGACACGTAAGCGCCCTTCTCCGCGATGATCAGCGTACGTTCGAACTGTCCGGTGTTCTGTTCGTTGATACGGAAATAGGTCGACAGTTCCATTGGGCAGCGAACGCCTTCAGGCACATAGACAAAGGATCCGTCCGAAAAGACAGCCGAGTTCAGGGTCGCGTAGTAGTTGTCGGTCACCGGAACGACGGAACCGAGATACTTCTTCACCAGATCCGGATATTCGCGCAGTGCTTCGGAAATGGAGCAGAAGATGACGCCGGCTTTCTTCAGCTCTTCCTTGAACGTGGTCACGACGGAAACGGAATCGAACACAGCGTCGACCGCAACCCGGTTCTTCGGCTCGACACCGGCCAGGATTTCCTGCTCGCGCAGCGGAATACCGAGCTTTTCGTAGGTCGCCAGCAGTTCCGGATCGACTTCGTCCAGGCTTTTCGGGCCTTCGACGGATTTCGGGGACGCCCAGTAATAGAGGTCGTCGAGATCAATCTTCGGGTAGGAAACGCGCGCCCAGGTCGGCTCTTCCATCTGCTGAAAGCGGCGGAGCGCATCAAGGCGCCATTCCGTCATCCATTCCGGCTCGTTCTTTTTAGCCGACAGAAAGCGAACGGTTTCCTCGGATAGGCCTTTGGCGCCTTTTTCCGACTCGATATCGGTCACAAAGCCGTATTTATACTGGTCGACATCGATGGCTTTCACCGTATCGATGGTTTCCTGTACAGCTGGCATGTCTTGCCTCCATTCAACAGGCCTCGTGCCTGCTTTTGTTATTTCCTGCAGGGACCTTGTCACCTGCGCCATGTCTGGCAGCGAAGCTGCCTAAATCTTGTCGTCAAGCCGCCTGATGACGTGCTTGCGGATTGAGCCTGCCGACGATTTTCGGCCACAGCTCAAGGAACCTGTCGATATCGGCGCCGCTGGTATTCCACCCCATGCTAATACGCAAGGCGCAGCGGGCAAGATCTTCCGGAACGCCCATGGCTGTCAGCACATGAGACACGGACACCTTGCCGGAAGAACAGGCTGAACCGGATGAAACCGAGATATGGTCGAGATCGAAGGCGATCAGCGCGGTTTCTGCCGGAATGCCAGGAACGGCAAAGCAACAGGTGTTGGACAGTCTTTCAGCCTTGTCGCCAAAAATAACTGTCGAAGGACAAATCGCGCACAGCCCGGCTTCGAGCTTCGCCTTCATATCGCTCAAATGGCGCGTATCGGCGGATTCTTCAAGAGCGGCCTTGCTGGCAATACCGAAGCCGGCGATTGCCGAAACGTTTTCCGTGCCGCCACGGCGCCAGTTTTCCTGTCCACCACCAACCATCAAAGGCGCAGGAACCCGGGCTGTTGAGCGCACCACAACCGCGCCGATGCCTTGCGGACCACCGAACTTGTGAGCAGACACCGTCAGGACATCTGCCTTCCAGCTTTCCAGATCGATCGGCATCCGGCCGGCAGCCTGAACCGCGTCGACGTGAAAGAAGTGGCCGTGTCTTTCGGCAATGGCACCGATTTCGGCAAGAGGCTGGATGACACCGGTTTCATTGTTGGCAGCCATCACGGAAATGAGGCTTGGCCCGGCGTCCTTGACAGCCAGTTCGAGGGCACCGAGCTCAACACGGCCATTGCTGTCGACAGGTATGACCACCTGATCGGAAACCGCAAAGCGTCCGCCAGTCATCACGGAAGGATGCTCGATAGCGCTCCTGAACAACTTGTCGAGGTAAACGGGCGCTCCCTGGTCTTGCCAGGCCGGTGATAGCGCCGTCATGTTCGCTTCCGTTCCGCCGGACACAAATGTCACAGCACGGTTCCTGGCGTTGCAAAGACGGGCGACCTGTTCGCGTGCGGTTTCAATGCGTCCACGCGCCTTGCGGCCGTGAGCGTGAACGGAGGATGCGTTGCCTGCATCATTCAGCACCTCGATCATGACCTCACGCGCGGTTTCGCGCAGAGGCGCGCCGGCGTTGTGGTCCAGATAGATCGGGGCTGACTGCTGCTGCATAGCGCCTCTTACGCTTGAACTCAAGTTTCGCAAAGAATCGAATTTTCGCTTTATTATCAGTCACATGTGCGAAAAACCTTGAATTTTTCCGTCATGATGACGATAACTGCCCCCAACCGGTCGAACCGAGCATCGTCTGCCTGTTGAGGGATGGTGCGAACTTTCGAATAATTCTAAACAGGGTTCTAGAAACTCGGAGACAAAGAGTCAAGTTTAGACTTACGGGAAACCACGTATCGTGAGCCCAAATTACCGCGCGATCTTCTTCTGCGCGACAAAATGACAAGGACATAGCGTTTCATGCCTGAGGTGATCTTCAACGGTCCCGCCGGCCGGCTTGAGGGCCGGTTCCATCCCGCCAGAAAACGCAACGCGCCCATTGCCCTGGTTCTGCATCTGCATCCGCAATTCGGCGGCACGATGAACAACCAGATCGTCTACCAGATGTACTACATGTTCGCCCGGCGCGGATTTGCAGTGCTGCGTTTCAACTTCCGCGGCGTCGGCCGTTCGCAAGGCTCCTTCGACCATGGCCAGGGCGAACTGTCCGATGCAGCGGCGGCTCTCGACTGGGTGCAGACCGTTCATACAGACGCCCGCGCCTGCTGGATTGCCGGTTTCTCGTTCGGTGCCTGGATCGGCATGCAGTTGCTGATGCGCCGCCCTGAAGTCGAAGGCTTCATCTCGGTCGCCCCACCGGCAAACCTGCACGACTTCTCGTTCCTGGCCCCCTGCCCGTCCTCCGGCCTGATCATTCATGGTGACAACGACAAGGTCGTTCCGCAGAAGGATGTGCAGACGCTGGTCGACAAGCTGAAAACCCAGAAAGGCATCGTGATCGATCACGAAACCATTCCGGGAGCCAACCATTTCTTCGAAAACGATATGGACGAGCTCATGCAGCGTTGCGGCACATATGTGGATGGGCGGCTTGGGCTGACGCCTTCCGATTACGTCGACATCGACTGACACGACACCGAAGCCCGCCACCCGGCGGGCTTTTCTTTTGTCCGAACGCCTGCGGTTCTCATGCCCGTCTCAACAGACAGTCTCGTCATCCGCTCGGCAAAGTCCGAAGATTTCCAACGACTTTGCGCGCTCTATGCCCAACTGATTTCCAACGACATTGCCGCTGATGATGATTTTCGCCTCGAAACTTTTCACCAGATCCTGACGCAACAAGGTGTCGATTTGCTTGTCGGAGAACTGGCAGGCACATTGGTTGCGACCTGCATGCTGATTGTCGTGCCTAATCTGACGCGTGGCTGCGCACCATTCGCCCTTGTTGAAAATGTCGTTACACATGCCGACTGGCGGGGGAGCGGAATTGGAAAGGCACTACTTCGTGCTGCCACCGACAAGGCGTTTTCGGCCGGATGTTTCAAGGTGATGTTGCTGTCCGGTTCAGCCAACAAGGACGCTCATCGGTTCTACGAGAACCTCGGGTTCACCGCCTCCAAGACTGGCTTTGAATTGCGTGCTCCAGGGTACCCTGCACGCAATTGAGAGCAACCGCCAAGTCCCTGTAACAATTAGCAGACTGGACAGACCGGTATTTGCCTGCCTTGATTTCCCAGATTGAGAACCGGGAGGCGTGAACACGATGGCCGGCTACTTCGGGACGGAACAGCAAATCAAGCTCCAGCAGCGAGCGGAAGAACGTTACGGCTGGACCATGAAGACGCCCGGAGCCTGCTGCAATGTACGCACGCTCGGTACGGACGATCCTGATGCCCTGGGGTTCGACTCCATTTTCGAAGTACTGGCAGAAGATGGCGTGTTCGGGTTTCGTCTGCTTAAGAAAGCCCGTCAGCCCGACCTGGAAAACGCTCTGACAGAAAACGGCTACCGGCTGGACACCTGGGATGTCTTCGTGGGCGACACAAATGCGATCCGCGACGCAACAAGGCCGACCCTTTCAACCGCCCTTCCAGGCGGCATTCGCCCATTTTCAGAGCTTGACGGCGCAGAGGGTCCGCTGACGCGTTCGTTCCAGGAATTCATGGCAGCGGCTGGAATCGCTCCGTTCTCAGGATCGTTCCTGAATGGCGATCATGGTGCGGTTGTTTCCGTCGGCTTGATGGATGACGCAGGTTGCCTTGCCGCTTGTGCCCACGCCTATCTGCCGCACAATCATCACAGCCCCTATCACAAGTATGCCTGGGGTGGTCTCGTTGCCGTTGCGCCTGAACAACGCGGTAAAGGGTTCGGCACTTACGTCAATGCGCTGATGGCGGACGCAGCATTGACACGACTTTCAGCGACACATGTCTATGAACTGGTAGCGGCAACGAACACAACATCACGCCGAATGGTCGAAGGTTGCGGGCTTTCGTTGTCGCAAGAACTCTATTCCGGGCTCGCGACCAGAGGAGCAGAACGGTTTACGCGATAAGACCCAAAGCCGTTTTCCGACTTCTGCCTACCCCTGGAAGGGTTTCGGACGCGGCACGCCCGGACCAGTATCCAGACCGTCGTCAGGTCCAGCCAACGGGTCTTCGCCCTCTGCAACGGTGCCTTTAATGGGAGGACCGGCATAATCTTCTGGCGGCGGAACGCTTGAGGCAAGTTTACAATCGGTCAGCCAGATATCGTACACGGGGTGCTCAACCGCGTGGAGGCCCGGGCTGGCTGCAAACATCCAGCCGGAATAGATCCGCCGTACTTCGTTGTTGAGCGTGATTTCATCTACCTGAACAAAACCGGTCGTGAGAGGCGATTCCGTCTGAGGGCGCGTGTGACAGACCCTCGGCGTGACTTGCAGCGCACCGAACTGGACGGTTTCACCAATGTAAACATCGAAGGAGATGATACGTCCGGTGATCTTGTCGAGGCCCGAAAAGACTGCGACCGGGTTTTCGATCTTTTGAGCGTGTGCAGAAACCAGGGGCATGACCATCGCCATTGCCGCGATTCCAAGGCCTGCGCCCAGGCGCTTTACCGCTTTCATCGTGTCAAACTGGTCCGCCATCAGCTTCAATTCGATTCCTCAGGTGCTAAGCATACGTGTGTTCTTTTATGCGGCGCTAGCACCGAATTGCGGCCCGGAAAAGACAAAGCTCGTTCCGGGCCGAGAAATGATCTAGCCGATTTCCGCCAGACGACCGAGCGCCGTCTGGACCTTCTCCAGCTTTTCCTTGGATTCGGCAACTTTTTCGCGTTCGCCGTCAACAACCTCTTCGGGGGCCTTGGCAACGAATGCCGGGTTGGAAAGCTTCTTCTCGATCTTCGAGATCTCACCTTCCAGCTTGCCGGCTTCCTTCTGAAGTCGGGTCTTTTCTGCACCAAGGTCGATGACCCCGGCGAGTGGCAGACAGACCGTGGCTTCTCCAACAATAATCTGGGCCGCTCCAGAGGGAGCTGCATCAGCCAGGGAAACGGTCTCAGCCCTTGCCAGACGAAGAATGGCAGATTCGTGGGTCTTGAGCCGGGCCTTGGTCTGTTCGCTGGCCCCTGTGACGACCACGGAGACCTTCGCACCTGCCGGAATGTTCATTTCCGCGCGAACCGATCTGATTTCGGAAATCAGATCGACAAGCCAGTTGATCTCACCAGCCGCAGCCTCATCGGAAACCTTGGGCTCCGGCCAGGCAGTCAGCATCAGCAAGCCATCATGCGCGTTGCCTTCGTCTCCGAGACGCTCCCACAGTTCTTCCGTCAGGAACGGCATGATCGGATGCAGGACCTTCAGGATTTCGTCCAACGCCCATGCTGCCGTTGCCCGGGTTTCAGCCTTGGCAGCTTCATCATCACCGTTGAAGATCGGCTTTGCGAGTTCCAGGTACCAGTCGCAGAACGTGTTCCAGGTGAACCGATAGGCAGCACCGGATGCATCGTTGAACCGGAAGTCCTCGAGTGCTGCGGTCACCTCGGTGATACAGCGGCTTGCTTCCGTTGCGATCCAACGGTTGAGCGTGTGCTTGGTTGCTGCCGGGTCGAACCCTTCCATCCGGGCACAGCCGTTCATTTCGGCGAACCGGGCAGCGTTCCAGAGTTTGGTGGCAAAGCGCTGACCGCCTTCGGCTGCCTGGTCGGACATCCGAAGCATTCTGCGGGCCTGAACCTCCTGGCTCGCAAGCGCAAACCGAGTGGCATCGGCGCCGAAACGGCCGATCAGATCGAGAGGATCGATCACGTTGCCGGTCGACTTGGACATTTTCTTGCCCTTGCCATCAACAACGATCGAGTTGAAGTAAACCGTGTGGAACGGCACTTCGTCCATGAAATGAATGCCCTGCATCATCATCCGGGCAACCCAGAAGAAGATGATGTCGAGACCCGTGATGAGCACATCCGTCTTGTAGTAGCGCTCGAGTTCCGGCGTCTTGTGTGGCCAACCAAGCGTCGAAAACGGCCAGAGCGCAGAGGAGAACCACGTGTCCAGAACGTCCTCGTCGCGCGTCAGCGCCTTGCCGCCTGCCATTGCAACGGCCTCTTCCTCGGAATGCGCGCAGTATTCCTTGCCATCTTCATCGTACCAGACAGGGATCTGATGGCCCCACCAGAGCTGGCGGGAAATACACCAGGGCTGAATGTCGTTGAGCCAGTTGAAATAGACCTTGTCGGCGTTGCCGGGAATAAGCTTGGTCGTGCCGTCCTGAACGGCTTTCAGGGCGGGAGCCGCCAGTGTCTTGGCATCGACAAACCATTGGTCCGTCAGCATAGGCTCAATGACGACCTTGGAGCGGTCTCCGAACGGCTGCATGATCTTCTTGGATTCAACCAGCGGCAACCGCTCCGGTGCTTCCGCGCCTTCCTCCAGCGGACGAACGACGGCCCGGCCAAGCGTGTTCCATTCAGGGGCCTGCCCCTTCATCCAGGCGACGTCCGGATGATCCGCCGGCGCCGTAACTGCCAGACCTTCCGCCGTAATCTGTTCAATAACGCGTTTGCGCGCCTCGAACCGGTCAAGTCCACGCAGATCGTCCGGAACGATGTTGATGAGATCGACCTCTTGAATGGTCATCTCTGCGCCATCGATGATCGCCTGGGCCTTGGCGGCCTCTTCGACATAAGGCGCACCATCGGCGCGCATCGCACCCTTGGTGTCCATCAGGCGGTACATCGGAATCTTGTTGCGCTGAGCGACACCATAGTCGTTGAAGTCATGTGCACCGGTGATCTTGACCGCCCCCGAGCCGAAATCCGGATCCGGATATTCGTCGGTGATGATCGGGATCAAACGGCGATGTTCCTTCGGCCCGACCGGGATTTCGCAGAGTTTGCCGACAATTGGCTTGTAACGCTCATCGTCCGGATGAACGGCAACGGCACCGTCACCCAGCATGGTTTCCGGCCGCGTCGTGGCAATCGAAATATAGTCACGGGTCTCGCGAAGGGTGATGTTCCCCTCTTCGTCTTTCTCGACGTATTCATAGGTCGCGCCACCAGCAAGCGGGTAGCGGAAGTGCCACATGTGTCCATCGGTTTCGATGTTCTCGACCTCGAGATCGGAAATGGCTGTCTCCATCTTCGGATCCCAGTTGACAAGCCGCTTGGACTTGTAGATCAGGCCCTCGTTGTAGAGGTCGACAAAAACCTTGCGAACGGCCTCCGACAGGCCTTCGTCCATGGTGAACCGCTCACGCGACCAGTCGCATGATGCGCCCAGACGCTTGAGCTGAGCGATAATCGCGCTGCCGACTTCTCCCTTGTAGCGCCACGCACGCTGCACGAATGCCTCGCGGCCGATCTCTGTGCGGCTCGGCTCGTTGCGTTCGGCCATCTGTCTTTCGACAGCGATCTGAAGCGCGATCCCCGCATGGTCGGTGCCCGGTTGCCAAAGAGTATCGAAGCCCTGCATGCGCTTCCAGCGGATCAGGATGTCCTGAAGCGTGTTGTTGAGAGCATGCCCCATGTGCAGCGAACCGTTTACGTTCGGCGGCGGAATTACGATGGAAAAGGAGGCTGCACCCTCTTTGGCACCAGCTCCGGCCTTGAAGGCCTCCGCCTTTTCCCAGGTTTCGTAAATCCGCGGCTCAACGCTGGCCGCATCGTAGGTCTTATCCAGCATCAGGGTCACTCAATGGGAGAATGAATTTCGATTTTCGTGAAGCACCGTGTAAATCGGATGCGCTGCCGCAAGTCAACCGCCTATGCAGGCCAATCCCGCAGCCATGTGGCGCATTTGGAGGGAGAAGCGCCTATCCGACAGTCAGAACTTGGGTTGAATGACGTTTGCTGCGATAAGCGGGTCATGACCGTTTCAATCCGTCCACACCACCTGCTTTGCATGCTGACCTATCTGGGCAAAGGCTATACGCCGGCCTTTGTCGAAAATTACAGCACAATCGTTCAGCGCCTGAATGAAGGTGAACCCATTGAGCTGGTAGAAGGTCCTGACACCTTGTGCCAGCCAATGTTGGACGACCCGGGGTGCCATTGTCGAAATGAAAGCGTTCGCGACAGGGACCGGACAGCGGCCGCTGATATTGCACTGGCGCTCGGACGCCCTCTTGAAAAGGGCAATTCCATCATTTTGGACCGACAGACCCTGTCTGTTCTGAGAGATGCGTTCGCTAACGGCTCAATCCGCAAGGCATGCCAAGGCTGTGAATGGCAGAATATGTGCTCAGCGATTGCCAGAAACGAATTCAGGGGATGCCATCTGACACCCCCTGACTGAAATCTTCGGACAAATCCGGCCTAGCGCCGGCGCGTCACGCGCTGAATTTCCTTTTGAACCATCTGCTCGACCATGCCAGGCAGGTTCTGGTCCAGCCACGCCTTCAGCATCGGCCGCAGCATTTCCTTGACCAGCTCCTCAACCGTCTGCGCCTGCGAGCCTACAAACATGTTCGACAGGTTGTCGAATGCCGCGTGAACGGCTTCACCGGTGTTCTGCGATGTCAGAGGGGCATCGTCCGCCACATTCGGCAAATCGTCAGGCACCGGCCGAGCGGCCATCACAGGCTCAGGGTCGAAGACAGGTTCCGGTTCAGGATCAAATTCAGGAGCAGGTGGAGCCGCGAAGGAAATGTCTCCTTCGTCGCCGTCCAGGTCCTCTGCCATTCCTTCGACAATGTCCATCGCATCATCGTCAGGAATCGCCAGTTCCTCGGTCAGCTCCAGAACGTCTTCGCCTTCGTCTTCTTCGGCATCCGCAGCCATGGCTGCAGCCATGTCATCCGCGTCGTCGTCTTCTACCGGAAGGTCATCTTCATCATCGTCGCTGCTCATGTCGAACAGCTTGTCGAGATCGTCCTGGGACATTTCGGAGGCATTGCCCATATCGTCCGCCGCCTCTTCTTCTACTGGTGTCTCTACGGGTTCGCTGCTGCCGCTTTCGCCGTCTTCGGCTCCCTGGGAGTCCTCATCGGATATGATTCGGCGGATCGACGCGAGGATTTCCTCCATCGACGGCTCATCAGCCTTCTTCGCCTGCGCCATGACTTCCCCCGTACTTACCGGCTACGCTCAGGAACAGTCTGTTCCATCAAAATGATTCGTTAACCGAAATTATGCGGGTCAATAAGAAACGCGCAAAGTGAACGCGCCCCGAAGCATCGCCTTATCCCCTTTTTAGTCGGGAATTACCGATCAAGGGTGGAATTCGGCCAGGCGTTTCACGTCATCCTTCGTAAATTTGTCAGGATGATCAGCCGAATAACAAAAGCGGCTGAAGATCTTTCGACCGTCAGCCGCCATCGTGAAGAATATAAGTTACCAGTTTCTTACCGGCCATCCGGCGTGCGCAGACCAAACCACTGGTCCCGCACAGCCTCGTAATGCTGCTTCGGATTGTAGCGGGCAACGTTGAGGCCAAGTGATTCAGCGTCCAACCGGCCAATCGAAGCAACCAGCTGATATCCGCTGACAATCCGGTTGCGCTGCGCTGTTACGAGATTGGACTGCTGAATGACCAGTTCGCGCTGAGCGTCAAGAACGTCGAGCGTGGTGCGCTGACCGACGCGTTGCTCTTCAATAACGCCTTCCAGGGCCAGCTGCTGTGCTTCGACGGCGGCCTGGGCTGCAACGATGGAAGCTTCTGCCGCCTGGTAGTTACCCCAGGCGGAAATGACGTTGGCGCGAATCTGATCGCGCGCCACATCCAGCTGCAGACGGGTCTGGCCCAGCTCTTCCTTGGCCTGCCGCACACGCGACGACACGCCACCACCCTGGTAGAGCGGAATGCTGACGTTACCGAAGATCTGCGCATTATCGCTGTAGTCGGTCGTTGCAGACGGGTTCCACGATCTGGAAATGCTGCCATCCAAGGTGACGGTCGGCAGAAGTTCGCCTTCGATCGTCTTGGTGTTGAAAATGGCGGCATCGACAAGGTGTTGCGCCTGACGGATCAACGGCTGATGTGTTTCACTCAGCTGCATCGCCTCGTCAATGGACTTGGGAACGTAGCGGCTGATCGACGTATCCGCCGACAGGCTGCGTGCCTCAACGCCGATCACCTGACGGTAGATGGCGCGGCTTGTATTCAGGTTGGCCATCGCGGTGTTGAGGCTGGCGCGGGCTTCGGCAGCGCGGGCTTCCGCCTGGCTGACGTCCGTCCGGGTGCCCTCACCTACGTCGAACCGGTCACGTGCGGCTCTTACCTGTTCCTGAAGGAAGGCAAGGTCGCTGCGCTGAAGCGACACCAGAGCCGTATCCCTGATCACATCCACGTAGGACGTTGCCGCATCCAGCAGCGTGTCCTGCTCCGTCGACATCAGGCTTTCACGCTGAGCACGCACGACAGCTTCTGCCTGACGGGTGGAATTGATCGTCCGGAAGCCGCGGAACAGGGTCTGACTGATCGTCAGCGAGATCGACGCATTGTTGCGATAGTCGATCGCCGAGTCGGCCCCGGCTGCGAGGCGTCCGGCCGCTGCGGATGCTGTCACGGTTGGCCGCCAGCCCGTAAGTGCCTGAGGCACATTCTCATCCACACCACGAAGCTGCGCACGCGCCGCGTTCAAGGTGGGATTGTTCGAATAGGCAAGCGCCAGCGATTCTCTGATGGTTTCAGCATCAGCGGGAGACAGGGAGGCACCGGTCAAGGCGGTGGCGGAAACGCCACCCAACAGGCCAACAGCAATGGTCAAAACTTTTAGAGTTGAACGACCAGACACCCCACACTCCTTCCGGGTCAACCTACTTGATCCTGTTGAGTAAACTGATGGGTGTTATTCTTCAACCGTTTGAGAGCGGATAATTGCGAATTTCCGCGAGTGCGGCTTAATGGCAACAAGTTATCGCTGCGTTAAGCCATTTCTCCGCTTTTAAAGCAAAAACCCGCCATCATTCGGCGGGTTTCTGTCAGTCCGGACCAAATTGATCGCTCAGAAAACGAATTCGTCAGCCTTGTCGAAGCCAGGAAGCACGCTAACGGAGGCATTGAAACCGAATCGGCTGCTCACCGCAGAACCCGATTTCTGGTAGAGTTTGGCGACGCCAGCACCACCGCGTCCTTCAATCACTGCCAGACGTCCAGTCGGTTTCAGCTGGTCAGTCAGAGCCTTTGGCAGCACCTCGACGGCTCCGTCCACGAAAATGACGTCGTAAGGGCCTTCGGAAGAATAGCCTGCTGCCAGTGCGCCTTCCACGACAACCGCATTTTCGATGCCGAGATCGACCAGAACCTCGGTTGCCGTCTTGGCAAGGTCCGGATTTTCCTCAAGAGCCACGACGGAAGCAGCAAGTTTGGAAACGACTGCAGCGCTGTAACCGGTGCCAGCTCCAATGACCAGAACGACATCGCCTTCCCGGATATCCGCCAGTTGAACCAGCTTTCCGAAAATATGCGGTTTCATCAGCATGCGGCCGGTTTCGACTGCTCCAATCGGCAGATCTTCGTCGATATAGGCAACGGCACGTTTGGATGCGGGAACGAAGCGCTCGCGCGGCACCACTTCCATTGCGTCCAGGATCCGGTGATCGGTCACATCGTTGGTGCGCAGCTGGTTATCCACCATCTTGCGGCGGGACTGATTAAAGTCCGTCATATCGGCCCTCACTTTGACATGCCGGATTACCGGCGCCTCTTGAGAAACGTTCATTAGCGATGCAAAGGCTGCCTGACAAGTATCCGCGCGAGCAGATCCTGCGATGGCACCCGGTTTCTGCGGAAAATAAGCAGCAACTCATGGCTTTCCTCAAATCGATAAACGGCAACGGTGGAAATGTGTACGACGTTGAAAACAGGGCTTGACCAAATCGCGCAACTGTTTGATAAGGCGCGGCACACCACCTAGGGGCCCTGTGGCGGAGTGGTGACGCAGCGGATTGCAAATCCGTGTACACCGGTTCGATTCCGGTCGGGGCCTCCAGACACTTTTTCAGATCATTGCATGTTTTCAGGCGTTCGTTGTCTTGAACGAGGCCGATGCTACATCTTTCCCTAGCGTCATGTTAGCTTCTGTCCAGAAGCCTTGAAAAAGGGGATGTGCCATGAAAACACCAGGTGGAAGTCCGCCAGCGCCAGGCAAACCGGCGCGAGTGATCACGACATCAACCATGAAACGCGTTGAACCGCCCCGGCCGCGCAAGACACCGCAAGCGGTTTCCGCGAGCGACAATACCGCGGCTCTTGTGGAAGCCTTGCGCCAGCGCATCAATGACCTGGAAAACCGAATAGCTGATCTGGAAAGCGTGATTTCGCTACAGAACCAGGATGTCATCATCAGTGCGCCGAAAAGCGTGCTCATCCAGGGCATGGACACTGTCGAGATCTCGGCCGGCAGCAAATTCAAGGTTTCTGCCAGCATGACCGAGACAAGCACTCCCATCGCCAGGTTTTCCGGCATTCTTGAGTGCGACATCGTCAAGGCGAACACGGTGATGGGTGCTGCCTATACGCCTGGCGCGGGTAACATCTGGTAGTTTTTGGCAAGGATCCGGGTGTCGATCGTTTCTCAGGTGCTCCATCCGCATTTATCCTGCCTTGACCGAACGCTGTAACAGCACGGAAGCTGCCTAGCATGAAGGAACCGAGTTTCAGCATTGGCGTCGAGGAAGAATATCTCCTCGTCGACAGATCGACCCGCATGTTGGCGAGTTCGCCGCCACCGGAACTGTTCAAGGCCTGCGAAACCGCCCTCGAAGGACGGGTCAGTCCTGAATTTCTGAAGTGTCAGATCGAGGTTGGAACACCGGTTTGCTCCAGTCTGCAGGAAGTCCGCGCGGAACTCGGCTATTTCCGCAAGACCATTGCGCGCGAGGCGGCAGTGTTCGATCTGGCGCCGATTGCGTCTTCAACCCACCCCTTCGCCGACTGGAC
Source organism: Roseibium sp. RP-7 (assembly GCF_053005225.1). Taxonomy (NCBI): domain Bacteria; kingdom Pseudomonadati; phylum Pseudomonadota; class Alphaproteobacteria; order Hyphomicrobiales; family Stappiaceae; genus Roseibium; species Roseibium sp. RP-7. Next base: position 2,595,581 of record NZ_JBRKQA010000001.1, on the reverse strand, counting down.
GGACCAGCCGCACACAGACAAGGAACGTTACAACGAGATCGCCAGGACCATGCAGCTCGTGGTCAAGCGTATGGTGATCTGCGGAATGCATGTTCATGTCGGTATCGAAGACGAAGAACTGCGCATTGAGCTGTTCAATCAGCTCGCCTATTTCCTGCCGCACCTGCTCGCACTCAGCACTTCATCCCCGTTCTGGCGTGGTCGGAACACCGGCCTGAAGTCCTATCGCCTGTCGGTTTTCAACGAAATGCCGCGGACCGGCCTGCCACCCGGATTCGACAGTTACTTCGACTATCGGCACACGGTCGACATCCTCGTTCGCGCCGGTGTCATCGAAGATGCCACCAAGATCTGGTGGGACCTGCGCCCCTCCGACCGGTTTCCGACACTGGAAATGCGCATTACCGATGTCTGCCCGTTGCTTGACGATGCCGTCGCCATAGCGGCGACTTTCAGATGCCTGTGCCGCATGCTTTACCGCTTGCGCCGCGCCAATCAGGGTTGGCGGCAATATTCACGGTTTCTCCTGGCGGAAAACCGCTGGCAGGCACAACGACACGGCACAAATGCACAACTGATCGATTTCGGCCGCAACGAAACGGCAGCCTTTCCGGACATGATCGAGGAACTGATTGAACTCATTCTTCCGGACGCAGTTCATTTTGACTGCGTGTCCGACGTGAACCATTTGAGGCAAATCGCCGCCAGGGGCACCTCCGCAGAACGCCAGCTGGAACTGGCTGGTGATATTCCTGAAGACGGTCACCTGCCCCAGGACATTCTCGACAGGATTGTCGACCAGTTGATTTCCGAGACCCAACGAGGGCTTTGATCAATCCAATCGTGGGTCGGCTCTCGCCACGATCAACCGGGTTGTCTTGGCGGCGTTCCGTGGGCGCCTGTGTGAAAAAACTCGGTCGAACCGGTCAGTACAAAGGCAAATTCGTCGATTTCCTCTATCACCGCAGCGGCAGAGCGCGACAGTCCGGATCTGGGGCGCATGCCGCGCTGCGCCTTGATCAAGGCCTGCCGCGCCAGCGCAAGCTGAGCCAGCAGGGTGTCGCGTTCCACGTCCTGCAATGGTGAATGGTGGCTGGTCTTTGCCATCAGGGCGTCCTTCGGTGCACATTGTTCTCTTTTTGTTCTTTTTTCTGCACTTTGACGGATCTGTCAATGCGCCCAAAGTTGCGTCGCCTTCGGCCGTACCCGCCTCCCTTGCACCCTAATGACAGAAGTGCGGCACCGAACCCTGATAAATGTTTGAAAAGGCAGGCAACATGCGCATAACAGCCTTTGGGACAGGACGAACCAAAGCGCAGGACGTTCTTGCGGCAACGCATGTCGGGAACCGTCTGTACTTTTGGTCTCCCTACCGGCTAGATGAGTAACGAAAGGCAGATCGGCCGACCTGCCAACTGCAAGAGGCATTTTCATGGAACACGGCGGGGATTTGACCCTTGCGATTGAGCGCTTTGGCGGAACGCATGACGATTGGCTGGATTTATCAACCGGGATAAATCCATACAGCTATCCCGTGCCTGACGACCTGCCGCTGTCCACCTGGACCAGCCTGCCGGCACGCGGGGCCGAAGAACACCTGATTGCAGCTGCTCGCCAAGCTTATCGCATTCCCGACAATCTCGCTGTCTGTGCAGCGCCTGGAACACAGGTCCTGCTGTCGCTTCTACCGACCATCCTTCCTGAAGGGCCGGTCGTTCTCGCCTCACCCACCTATACCAGCCACAGGGATGCCTGGACGCGGGAAAGCCGAGCACCTATCGAAGTATCCAGCGTCTACTCCCTGCCCGCTGATGCAAAGATCGTGGTTCTGGTCAATCCGAACAATCCGGACGGACGTCTGATAGATGTCAAAAGCCTGATCGAAATCGCGCGGACACTGAGCGCACGCGGCGGTTATCTGGTGGTGGACGAAGCCTTTGCCGATGTCGTACCGGGCGCCACCTTGCTGCCGCACATCGGAACCGAAAACGTTGTCGTTTTGCGGTCCTTCGGAAAGTTCTTCGGTCTTGCGGGACTACGGATCGGCTTTCTTGCAGGCGAAAAAACCGCCATTTCCAGAATGTCCGGCCTGCTCGACAGCTGGAGCCTCAGCGGACCGGCACTGGAAATCGGGGCCAGGGCACTGCGTGACAGCACCTGGCAGGATCGGACAACCAGGCAGTTGATCGAAGACATGGCGGACCTGACAGTCGCACTTTCCGAGGCAGGCCTCAGTGTCTTCGGCGGCACCCCTCTCTATGCGCTTGCCGGTCTGCGCAATCCAAAAGGCCTGCATGAGGCCCTTGCCCGCAGAAGGATCTGGACGCGGATCTTCGACTACGCACCAACCTGGATCCGCTTTGGCCTTCCAGGTGGACCGGAAAATCTCAAACGTCTGACAGACGCTCTTGCAGAAGCGCTAAAAGAGGTCTGACGGACCGGGATGCTGCTTTACGACCACGCTCTCTGGCTGCTTCTCGCCGCGCTGTTGCTGGACGCCCTGATCGGTGACCCCGACTGGATGTGGCAACGTCTGCCGCATCCGGTTGTCTGGATCGGCAAGTTGATTGGCCTGTTCGACCGGCATTTCAACAAAACGGAATTCGCACCGGCAACGCGCAAGCTCGGCGGCGTGCTGACACTCCTGGCGCTGCTTGTCAGCGCCGGACTTGCCGGCGTCGTCATTGAGGCCGTTGCGAAGTGGCTGCCATATGGCAGGGTGCTCGAAGCTGTCGTAGCTGCGGTGTTTATCGCCCAAAACAGTCTTTACCGTCACGTGGCAGCCGTGCGGGATGGCCTGTTGAAGGACGGGTTGGAAGGTGGCCGCAAGGCGGTTTCCTTGATTGTCGGGCGTGACCCGAACCGGCTGGACGAAGCCGGTGTCTCGCGGGCAGCCATCGAATCCTGCGCCGAGAATTATTCCGACGGTATCGTGGCGCCCGTATTCTGGTTCGCCGTGCTCGGCCTGCCCGGATTGATCGTCTACAAGGCGGTGAATACAGCCGACAGCATGATCGGCCACAAGAACGAGGTTTATGCCGACTTCGGCTGGGCGGCTGCCCGTTTCGACGATCTGGTCAATCTGCCCGCCTCGCGCCTGGCGGGGCTGTTTATCGCCTTGTGTGCGCCCTTGTCCCGGGGCTCGGTCCGCAAGAGCATTGCCTGTATTCTGGACGACGCCCGCAAGCACCGCTCACCAAATGCCGGTTGGCCGGAGGCTGCCATGGCAGGCGCACTGAACCTGGCTCTTGCAGGACCGCGGATCTATCCGGGTTACACCGTCAATGACCGGTATCTGAATGCGAGTGGACGAAAGGATGCGAGGGCAGAGGATATTTCGCGCGCCTTGAGGATCCTCATTGGCTGCTACGCACTCGAAGCGTTGCTGATTGCAGGTCTGGCGTTATTGCTGGCCTTCTAGGTCAGGCGTTTTCAGCCGCGCCGCGTGCGATCTTCAGGATGGCCTCCACGTCGAGGACGCTGTCCAGATGCCCTGCAAGGTCGTCCAGAATCCGGTCGATGTCCTGATCGTAGCTGAGGTCGGAGCGGACACCGAAGGCATTCAGGTATGCCGTCCGGAAGGCATCGTCGGTGAACAGGCCGTGAATGTAGGTTCCGTACACTCGGCCATCCGCTGAGACCGCACCATCGGACCGACCATCATCAAGGCGCATCATGGGATGGGCACAGTCTGGCCCGGACGTTCGGCCGACATGAATTTCGTAGCCGGAGACAGGGGCTCCGCTGGCAACATGGGTCGCGCGTGCGGCAACGGTCGATTTATCTGCCGTCAGGATGGTCTCGACATCCAGATAGCCCAGGCCTTCGACCGTTCCGGGGGATCCCTCGATACCGTCCGGATCCGAGATGACCTTGCCCAGCATCTGATATCCACCGCAGACGCCCAGGATGTGCCCGCCCCGTCGGTGGTGTGCCTTGAGATCTATGTCCCAACCCTGTCTGCGGAAAAAGGCAAGGTCACCAACAGTGGACTTGGACCCGGGCAAAAGCACGACATCGGCGTCTCCCGGCAACGGGGTGCCCGGTTGAACAAGCTCAAGCGTAACACCCGGTTCAAGCCGGAGCGGATCCAGGTCGTCGAAGTTGGCGATCCGCGAGATCACGGGAACAACGATCTTGAGCCCCCCGTCACCAAATCCGTCCGCCAGACCGAGCGCATCTTCTGCCGGAAGTTTCGCAGCATCCGCAAACCACGGGACAACACCGACACCTTGCCAACCGGTACGCTGCTCGATTTCTCGCAAGCCTTCGTCGAACAGGCTCGGGTCTCCCCGGAACCGGTTGATGAAGAAGCCCTTGATGCGCTGCCGTTCGTTTTCTTCCAGCACAGCACAGGTTCCGACGACTGATGCAATAACCCCGCCGCGATCTATATCCGCACACAGGATCACCGGCAGATCCGCCGCCTCGGCAAATCCCATGTTGGCGATGTCTCCAGAGCGGAGATTGATTTCCGCAGGGCTTCCTGCCCCCTCGACAATCACCAGATCAACACCTGAGGCGTTTATTGAAAAACTCTCCAGAACCTTCGGTAATAATTCAGCTTTCTGCTTTCCATATTCGCGCGCCCGCATCGTGCCATGTCGTTTGCCCTGCACGATTACCTGAGCACCGGTGTCGGTTTCGGGCTTCAACAGAACGGGGTTCATGTGAACGCTCAACGGAACGCGGCAGCCCATGGCCTGAAGCGCCTGGGCCCTGCCGATTTCGCCGCCGTCGGCTGTTACGGCAGCGTTGTTTGACATGTTCTGCGGCTTGAAAGGGCGAACGTTCAGGCCACGGTTGGCAAAAAGACGACACAGACCGGCGACGATCAGGCTTTTGCCAACATTCGAGCCTGTGCCCTGGACCATGATCGCCGGTACCTTGCCGGCCGCTTTTGTCTCAACCATGCAACGTCAATCTTTGCCGAATGGTGCTGCGCCATATGGCCGAAATTCGCTTGGCACCGGAAGATTGGCGAGCCGCAGTTCCAGCATCAAGCGAACCGTCGGCCGAACGGCAAAGAGAACCGATCCGATCACGAACAACCATGTTCCTGCGTACATCAGGCTGTCGTAGAAAAAGAAGACGCTGCCGACAAGAAACGTCAATGCAGCCAGAAATTCGACAACGGTTCGGTAAAGTTCGTATTTCCGGACCGTTTCCACATGCGCCTGCGAGGCCGTGCGAAGACTGTGGTCGAATAGCTTGCTCATCCTCGATCCCCTTTGATTACCTCTGGGTTTCGTGATCCAAGTGCCCGGGTTTAAAACTCGATGCCTTCCTGTGGTTTCACACCAGACCGGAAGGGATGTTTTATCTGGGTCATGTCGGTGACAAGATCTGCAATGTCGATCAGCTCGTCCTTGGCATTTCGCCCAGTGATGACGACATGCACATCGTCCGGTTTTTCGTTCTTCAGGAAATCGACCACTTCGGCGATATCCAGATAATCGTAGCGCAGAACGATGTTGAGCTCGTCACACAGGATCAGGCGGTATTCACCGGATGTGATCATGTCCTTGGCGGCTTGCCAGGCTTCGTTCGCCGCATCGATATCCCGCTGCCGGTCCTGTGTTTCCCACGTGAACCCCTCACCCATCCGTTTGATCGTGACGAGATCGGAGAACCGTTCCAGAGCCATGCGCTCACCGGTTTCGATCCGCCCCTTCACGAATTGCACCACGCCCACCTTGTGGCCGTGACCGAGAGAACGGAACACCATTCCGAAACCGGCTGTCGACTTGCCTTTGCCCTTGCCCGTGTGGACGATCAGCAAGCCCTTTTCGATGGTCTTGGTCGCCATGATCTTGTCACGTGCGGCCTTCTTCTTGCGCATCTTCTCGGCATGGCGGGCATTGAGTTCTTCTTCGGTCAGTTCCGGCTTGTCCTTGTCGGCGGTCACGATGCGTCCGTCCCTTCCAGTCTTGTTTTCAAATCATTCAGCGCAGCATGGGTCGAATTGCGTCGCGGCGTCCAGAGGCCGCGTTCAATTGCTTCATGAAAGCGGTCCAGCATTTCGGTGAGACCCGCCGGATTGGCGTCCTTGAGGAAATCCAGAACTTCTTGGTTATCCACGTAGGCATCATACAGCTGGTCAAAATGGTGATCTCCCACGGCCCGGGTGGTCGCGGCAAATGCGAACAGATAGTCGAGCGTCGCAACCATCTCGAACGCGCCCTTGTAGCCATGCCGCATGACGCCTGCGATCCATTTCGGGTTTGCCGCACGAGCGCGCACCACGCGGCCGATCTCTTCCGAAAGGGTGCGGACCACCGGACGCTCAGGCCGCGAATGGTCGTTGTGGTAGACCGTCGGTGCTTCGCCTTTCAGTGCTTCGACAGTCGCTGCCAGTCCGCCCTCGAACTGATAATAGTCGTCGCTGTCCAGCAGATCGTGTTCGCGGTTGTCCTGATTGTGCAGGACTGCGTCCACGGTTTTCAGCCTCGTTTCGAGATCGTGCCTGGCGACGGAGCCTTCCGCACCGCCACCGTAGGCGTAACCACCCCATGTCAGAAAGGCATCGGCAAAATCCGAACGTTCCTCCCAAAGCTTCTCGTCGATCAGCGCCTGCAGACCAGCACCATAGGCACCCGGTTTTGAGCCAAAGACACGGAACCCGGCCCTGCGTTCGGCTTCGTTCTTGTCCAGCCCTTCAGCTTGAAGCCGTGCACTTTCCGATCGCATTCGTGCGGCAATCGGATTGGCTTCGTCCGGTTCTTCAAGCGCACCGACCGCACGGGCGGCGCTGTCAAAAAGATCCATTTGATGCGGGAAGGCATCACGGAAAAACCCGGAAACCCGCAAGGTAACGTCGACACGCGGTCGTCCAAGTTCTGAAAGCTTCAGAATTTCGAACCCGGTGACACGGCCCGAACCCTGCTCCCACACCGGACGCGCCCCTATAAGCGCCAGCGCCTGGGCAATGTCGTCACCTCCGGTTCGCATGTTGGCAGTGCCCCAACATGTCAGGACCAGCGATTTCGGCCATTCGCCTTCTTCCTGGAAGTATCGTTCTGCAACAAGAGATGCGGATTGCCAACCGAGCCGCCATGCGGTTTCGGTCGGCACTGCACGTACATCGACGGAGTAGAAGTTCCGGCCAGTGGGCAGCACATCCGGACGCCCACGCGAAGGCGCGCCGGATGGCCCGGGGGCAACGAACCCACCTTCCAATGCCGTCAGCACTGCGCTTGTTTCAGCGTGTCCGGAGCCGGTTACAGCCGGCCGCAGAACCTGGTTTAGATCATCCAGAACAGCAAGGGTCGATTGCCACGCCTCAGGCACTCCGCGATTACCCGCAACGATTTCGCGGGCAAGAAGTTCGATACGTTCGACCGTATCACCTTGCGATCTCCAGGGAGCCTCCAGAACATTTGCGAGGTGCTCCGGTCGACACTGCTGCCAGGGGGCAGCAAAATCGCAATCCAGTGGATCAAAGCCTTCAAAACCGAGGTCCGAAGCGATAGCCCTTTGCAGGCTCTGCTGTTCCGGCCTGTTGCCGCGCGGTACCCTTGCCAACGCAACCAGCAGATCCATCAGAAGATCGCCTTCGGGACTTTCGCCAAGAATATGCAGCCCGTCCCTGATCTGCAGTTCCTTCAGGTCGCACAAGTGAGCGTCGAGGCGCGCAAGGCGGGTTTCCTCGTCCATGGTCTCGGTAATACCGATATCCTTGTCCAGACCATGCCGTGCAGCAGTGTCCAGGATGTCCCGCGTCAATGCCTTAAGGCGGCGCGGGTCAACGCCGCTCGCCAGATAATACTCATCAAGCAGCGTCTCCAGCTCTTCGGCAACGCCATGGCTCTCCGCTCGGGCCAAAGGCGGTGTCAGGTGATCGACGATGACGGCCGAGGTCCGTCGCTTGGCCTGCGCCCCCTCACCTGGGTCATTGACGATGAACGGGTAGATGTTCGGAATTGGCCCCAGAACGGCTTCCGGGAAACAGCTTTCAGCCAGGGCCAGTGCCTTGCCGGGCAGCCATTCCAGATTGCCGTGTTTGCCGAGGTGAATGACGGCATCGACCGCGAATTGTTCCCGCAGCCAGATGTAGAAGGCAAAATAGTGGTGCGGCGGCACCAATGCCGGATCGTGGTAGGTTTCCTTCGGATCGATGTTGTAGCCACGCGCCGGCTGAATACCGACCACCTGATTGCCGAACCGGTGCAGGGCCAGGCGGAAATGGCCATCCGTTACATGAGGATCGTCCGACGGCACTCCCCAACGTTCAACAACTGCTGACCGAACAACGTCGGGCAACCTGTCGAAGGAGCGCTCGTAGTCCTGAAGCGACAAGGCCTGATATTCGTCCTTGCCTGATCGGCCTTCCAGGGCATTGGTTACGCCCGAAGTCAGGATTTCCATCAGATCTGCGGAGCTTGCTGGAACCTTGCCGGCGTCATAGCCCGCGGCGGCCATGGCCTTGAGCAAATGAACGCATGACGCAGGCGTGTCGAGCCCTACACCGTTGGCAAGACGCCCGTCCCGGTTCGGATAGTTTGCCAGGATAAGGGCCGACTTCTTGGCCGCAGCCGGTTTCCGGCCGAGTTTCCCCCAGGCAGCCGCAAGCGCCGCGGTAAACATGATCCGATCCGGAACAGGCGTAAAGGCAACCGGCGTCGACTGGGTGGCCTCATCGAAGACCCCTTCTTCCTTGAAGGAGACAGCACGGGTCAAGATCCGGCCGTCAATCTCCGGCAAGACGACATGCATGGCGAGGTCACGTATCGACAAGCCCTGATCGCTGTCTTCCCAGCCCTCTTTGGAGGAAGACGAAAAGACGACCTGCAGCACAGGTTTGCCGGGTCGATCGAGCGGTGTCGGCTGATGGGCTGCGCCGGCCTTCGAGACGGCGAAGGCAGTACCGTTCAAAACGACATCAGGCGGTGCCTCATCGAACAGGCTTTCCAGAACGGCGACGGATTCCGCTTCCTTCAGGCTGGAAACATAGATCGGCAGTGCATTTACGCCGGCTTTGTCGAGAGCAGCGATCAACGCATCCAGTGGTGCGGTTTGGGCACCTTGCACCAGAGCACGGTAGAACGTGATCGCTGCAACAGGTCTTTCAGGATCCCGCCAGGAGGCCTTCAGTTGCGCTATATCGGGGGCGGCCTTGCCAGCAAGATAGATACCCGCGCGAGGAAGAGGCACCGGATGCGCGGGCTCTTCTCCCTTTCCGATCAGGTGCGCTGCATATCTCAAGGCATTGGCGTAATTCTCCGCGCCGCCTTCCACACAATATCGCCAGAAGCAATGCACTTCCGCTGGTGATCGGGTGGAGCGGGACGTCAGTTCTTCGTCCCACTTGTCGTCGCCTGGAATGACAATCAGATCGATGCCATTCGCGCGGACTTCTTCTTCAAACCTTTCCAGGCCGTAGCGCCAGTACTCCACTCCACCCAGAATTCGCAGAACGATCAGCCGAGACCCACGGACGGTCTGTTCGGCATAAAGATCGACCGAATAGGGATGCGACAAGGCCATGAGATTGGCGAGCCGCAGGCCTGCCCGGCCTGTTCCAAGCCGTGATTGCGCAGCGGCAAAGCTTCCCAGTTCGGTGTCTGCAGCGGACAGGAACAGAATGTCGGCTGGAGACTGGCCGAGATCGACCGCGTCCCCACCGTCATCGATCCGGCGCGTCTGGCTGGCGAGAATGTGCATGCTTGGTCTTTATTTCCAGCTTCTATCCAGCGTGTCAGGCAGCAGCCGTCAATTCACCCAGCAGGCCACGAACCGCAGTCAGGTCGAGGCCCTTCAAACCGATCACGACCAGTCTGCCGCTGCTCTCAGCGCCGGCGGCGAACCAGGTTTCGACACGCGGTCCGACAGCTTGAACCATTGCAGGTGCTGCCTTGCCCTCGATTTTTACAGCCCCCTTGATGCGCAGGACGCCTTTTTGCGCCATGGCTTCCAGAACCTTTGCCTCTGCATCTTTCAGGCTGGCGAAAGATGAGACAGCCAGCACGTGACTTTCAAAATCATCGTGATGGTGATGATCGTGATGATGGTCGTCATGGTGATGATCATGATCATCATCGTGGTCATGGTCGTGGTCGTGATCATCATGATGGTGATGATGCTCGTGCCGATCTGCCATATCGTCCTCGGCAGCAGAGCCCCTGCCGAGCAGAACTTCAATCGGAAGCGTGCCTTTTTCGGATGTCACCACGTGAACCGCCGGACGAACATCGGCGGCGATCTTCTCATGCACCTGTTTCAAAGCGTCTTCGGAGACGAGATCAGCCTTGTTCAGAACGACGAGGTCTGCGCAACGCAATTGGTCGTGAAAGAGTTCTTCAACAGGACTGTCATGATCAAGAGCCTCGTCGGCGGCACGCTGCGCGGCAAGTGCATCTTCATCAAGTGCGATCCGGCCTTCGGCGAGTGCTGCAGCATCCAGCACCGTGACAACACCATCTACCGTTACCTTCGGCTTGACGCTCGGCCAGGAGAAAGCGCGAACGAGCGGCTGCGGCAGAGCCAGGCCAGAGGTTTCGATAACAATATGCTCCGGCGGATTGTCCCGCGCGAGCAGCATTTCCATGGTTGGCAGGAAATCGTCGGCAACGGTGCAACATATGCAGCCATTGGTAAGCTCAACCACCTCTTCCGCGGCGCAATCGGGATCAGCGCATCCATTCACCAGGGAACCGTCGAAGCCCATGTCCCCAAACTCATTGACAATAAGGGCAATGCGTTTGCCATTGGCATTGGTAAGCAAATTGCGGATCAGCGTGGTCTTGCCTGCTCCGAGAAACCCAGTGACGATCGTTGCCGGAATTTTTGCGCCCGGCTGCAGGGATGAAGTGGTCATAATTTGATATCCGGTTGTGATGTGGGTTTCAAAAGTATCGGCAGGCCCGCAGCAACGAAGACGACCTGTTGGCACCTATGCGCCATATCCTGGTTCAGTCGTCCCTGCACATCGCGGAACGACCTCGACAGACGGTTCTCCGGCACGATCCCCATACCAACTTCGTTGGAAACGAAAACGCACGGCCCCTGAAGACCCTTCAGAACCGCGCAAAGCCGCGCCGTTTCGGCGGGAATGTCCTTGTCTGCAAACAGCAGGTTCGACAGCCACAGGGTCAGGCAGTCAACAAGAACCACCCGGTCTTGCCTGCATTCGTTTTCAAGCACGGCCGCAAGTTCGAGCTGTTCTTCCACGGTGAGCCAAGACGGGCCGCGTTGATCTTTATGAGCGGCGATCCGGCTGGCCATTTCATCGTCGTGGGCAGCACCAGTCGCGATATAAATTTTTTGCAGACCGGTTTCATGGACAAGCTTTTCCGCGAACCGGCTTTTTCCGGAGCGGGCACCGCCGAGGACCAGCGTCGTCCTCTCGCCGTTTGAATGCGTCATTCCTTCTCCCAGCCGTCCGCCCGACAGCGCCATAGGGTTGACAATGTGACGGCCGGTCTCCTGGCTTGCGGCTCAGCGCGGTCTGTACCCCTTCCCGGCCCCATCAGGACGCCAGTGGTTTTCGTACAGCCACTCACCGCTCACAGTTGCGGGGGCAGCTCCGGATCTGGACTTGAAAAAGACCGCACCGGATTCCCGTTTCATCCGGATCAGGCAAGGCCTTTTCCGGAACCGTCGGTTTCTTCCTAAACGTATCTTGAGGCCGACACAAGCAGCAGAAAGTCGCTGACGGCTAACCTTGAAAATCGGCCAGGCAATCAAGACGGACGCCTTCTTGCGCCAAAGTCAGAAAAAGGCACAGCCGATTTAGTCTGCCCGGGGTGTTCCAATCGTCGCGAAACGTAGGGTTTTCCAAGCTCGACAGAACACCTAGCCATCTGAAATATATCGAGTTTTCCACACCGAGATCAAAAAAATGACGGCTTGATGAAAAAAACGCCCTCGGGGGCTTGGCAAACGGATCAAGCCTTTGATATACGCATCTCCATCGACGGGGCGGCAACGCGCTGGCCCCGAGCGTGGTGATCCCCAGTAGCTCAGTTGGTAGAGCAAGCGACTGTTAATCGCTGGGTCGCTGGTTCGAGTCCGGCCTGGGGAGCCATCACCACCTCTTCTTAATCCTCCCGAATGCTGTATTTCTGAAGGCTGGGACACCGTTCAGTGTCCGGGTTGATCTTATTCACGTTTGATCTTGCAGCAATCTGCACCGCCTCAAAAATCGACAGCCATTTGATGCGAGCGCGTCTTTCGCAGCAGTAACGTTCCGCACCATCTTCCTAAACAACATTTCCTGGGTACGTTTATAGCGAAGATTGCGCCTCCAGTGGCTCTGTGTTGTTGAGTAGCGCTTCTTGATAAAGCTTCAGGTTGCTCCTATCGTGATTTTTCCAAAGGGAGCATCATGGAAAATCGCAGCAAAATCCAGCACCCCTGAACCCGCAAATCTTCAAATGCGTGGTACCTTTTATGAGCGGCGACAACACACACACCATTGCCACCGTAACCGCAGCACCAGGTTATGCCGAATTTCTTGAAGCCTACTGCGACAAGGAACAGCCCCTGCTGATAAAAGGTCTAGCGAAAAACTGGCCTGCGCGGGAAAGGTGGCAATCCGGCCGATTACGAGCAGAACTCCATACGCTGCCAAAGGTCCGCGACAGAGGTGTCTTTTTCGTCAGCCGCTCCCCCGTACTCGAACAAGATATCGAGATGCCGGATTTCCTGAAGGAGATCCTCGCGTCCGATCGGATAATGCAAGATTCCGTTGCCTGGAGATTCTGGATCAACAGCAGGAACAACCGGACAGAGTTCCACTACGATACCAACGCCGAGAATGTCATCACCGTACAGGTGAAGGGCCGTAAGGAATGGGTACTGGTTTCGCCCGAAACACCGTTACCGTGCTACCCGTTCACCAACTTCTCTTTACTGAAAGACGAAGAGCGATTGCTTCGGAACAAGCGATTCTACAAATTCGATCTGGAGGAAGGTGATCTTCTCTATCTGCCTCCCCATTGGTACCACCGGGTGGTTGCCAAGGAAGACGAGAACATCAACATCAATTGGACTTTCACGAAACGCGAAACCTCGGTCATCTCGAAGGAATTCAAGCGTGACATGGAGCGGTGCGGCCTGCTGCATTCATTCAAGAACAGTGATTCAGCGCTGGTTCGGCGCTGTTACGAAACCGCTATCCGCGCCCTTCCAAATGTTGGCGGTATTGGCTGGGGTCTGAAATCGTTCATTTCATCGCCCTACAAGCCAAGCCGCGGAGCGTTGGTCAGCCGCTTCTTCAAGGAATTGCTGCAAATACCGAATACACTGCTGACACTTCCAAACGTTCGCTCAACGCTGAAAAAGGTCGACAAGACCTAACCGGCGAACGCGCTGCCAATCCCTCAAGTTTGGTGCGGTATGTAGACCACCAGCATATATGCCGGGCTACGTATTCGAGAATTGCTCTCCCGCAATCCATACGCCCTCGACCTCATAGGAATTGCCAAGCTGTACGAAGTCAGCCGGATAGCCTTCTTCGAAACGACCGAGCGGGCGCCCGAGAACGTCCGCAGGATCACTGGTCGCCATTGCAAGAGCAGCTTCGACCGGAAGCTCGAGTGTACCGGTGAGAAACTTCAAGGACGCCGGCAAATCTATATCGGCGCCGGCAAGCGTGCCGTCTTCGAGGGTCAATGTGCCATCGCGGCGAAAGATTTCCCGACCTCCGAGAAAGAAGGACGTAACATCGGTGCCGGTCTGGGACATGGCGTCGGTAACGATAAAGATCCTGCCCGGGCCAGTCTTTGACTTGAGCGCAACCCGCATCGCGACCGGGTCGACATGGACACCATCAGCAATGATGCCCACGTTGAGCGCGCCCAGATCGAGCGCGGCGCCCACAAGGCCGGGTTCGCGGTGTTGCAACGGGCTCATGGCGTTAAAAAGATGGGTGACCATCGAAGCACCCGCTTCAGCAGCTGTCTTGCACTGCCGGTATGTTGCTCCGCTGTGGCCAAGACTGATGTGAATTCCCGCGTCAGCCAATTCCCGCATCTGTTCTGGCGGCACCGTTTCCGGTGCAACAGTCATGATGAGGCTTGGCAATTCCCGCGCCGCGCGCTGGTAAAGCGCCATATCTTCGCGGTTCAAAGGCCGGATCAGATTCGGGTCATGCGCCCCCTTGCGCCCCGCGAACAGATGCGGCCCTTCGAGATGCAGACCGTGAAACCCCTTCACACCCCGCGACCAGGCGGCAATTCCCAGATCAACGACTTTTCGCGTCACCTCGGGCGTGTCCGTGATCAAAGTCGGTGTCAGGGCTGTTGTACCGAGGCTGACATGGGCGGCGCAAATACGTTCGATATCGTCGACTGTTTCCGCATCCCCCAGCATCAAGCCACCGCCGCCATTGACCTGCAGATCGATCAATCCCGGTGCGAGAATGCCGTCGCCAAGATCGACAGTCTCTACGCCAACTGGAACCTGATCGGCAGAAAGAAGGCCAGCCACCTTGCCATTTTCGACAAGCAGGGCAGCATTCGCATGGATTTTCTCACCATCGAAAACCCGGCTGCAGAGATAGGCGGTTGTGGAGGTCATACGGTCTGGGTGACTTTCTTCAGGTGCTTGGGAACGTCCGGATTGAAACCGCGTTGCCGTGCAAACCATTCGATGAAGGCGTAGAAAGAAACAATCTGCACCAAGGCGTCGGTCAATGGATGCCCGGTTGCCTGGAACGCCAGCTTTTCCGCCCGCTCCACCTTGTCGGTCGTTGCAAAAACACTTCCACCCTGGTCCACCATGCGATCCGCAGCCTGGGCTAGCCCCTCTTCGGCTGCATCGCGCACACCAAGTGCCAGGATCGGGTAACCGTTTTCGACGATCGAGACAGGACCGTGCATTACCTCGGCGGACGAATAAGCCTCCGCATGGATCTGGCAGGTTTCCTTGAATTTCAGCGCAGCTTCATTTGCGATAGCCAGACCAGGTCCGCGTCCAATGACATAAAGCGAACCCCGCTGCTCGATCGGCTTGGCAAGCGCGCGCCAGTCCTTGTCGATTGCTTTTTCAAAGTGCTCCGGCAAGGCAGCCAACGCGTCGAGCAGTTCCTTGTCAGCTCCGATTTCCGCCAAAAGCAGCAGGCCCGCCAAGACGGAATTGACGAAGGTCTTGGTCGCCGCGACGCTACGCTCAGGACCTGCACAAATATCGATCGCGGCGCTGGAAAGCTTTGCCAGTTCACTTCCCGACGTGTTGGTAAACCCTACCGTGAAAGCCCCCTGCGCGGTTGCACTTTCCACAACCGAGAGACTGTCCGGGCTGGCGCCGGATTGGGAAATTGCAATCACAAGAGCCTCACCCAGCTTGACCTTGCCACCGTAAACCGAAGAAACGGATGGGCCGAGAGAGGCCATGGCAAGACCAAGGTAGATCTCCGAGGCATATTTGAGAAACGTCGCAGCGTGGTCAGAAGAACCGCGAGCGACGCTTGCCAGGAACACCGGCGCGCCTGCCCTCTTTGCAATGTCGCGGATCAACGGGTGTCCATCGGCCAACAGACGGCGCGCAGCGTCCGGGATTTCTTCGATTTCCCGGCGCATGTGCGTCGGCGTGGCCATGGTACTTGCTTCAATCATCAGGATTAGTCTTCCGAAATCTGAAGTTCGGCGATGAAGTCATATGCATCGCCGCGGTAAACGGAACGGGTGAATTCGACGACATTTCCGGACGCGAGATAGGACACGCGTTCTATTTTCAGCCCGGCAGACCCGGCCGGCACACCGAGAATGTCGGCATCGATAGGCTCAAGATTGCGGGCTGAAATGCGCTGGATAGCGCGAACAGGCTGCAAGCCGGCCGTGCGCAGGATGGCATAAAGAGACGTGGTGACCCGCTCCGGATGAGGCAGGACGCTCTCGGAAAGAGAGGCACGCTCGATTGCCATCGGGGTGCCGTCTGCCTTGCGAAGCCTGTCGACGCGGGCAACGCGCTGACCGGACGTGAGACCGAGCGTGAACATTTCTTCGGGCGAAGCTGGAAACAGTCCGCGGCGCAGCCACTCGCTGCTGGCGGAAAGACCACGGCGTGCCATATCCTCGGAAAAGGACGTCAGGCTGGAAAGGCGCTGTTCAACTTTATGCACCTTTGGTGCAACGAAGGATCCGCTACCGCGCTTCTGGACAACGACCTGATCCTCAACAAGACCGGCAACTGCCTTGCGCACCGTCACACGGGACAGATCCGTAATGGAGGCAATCTCGCGTTCCGACGGAAGCGGCTCATTCTCCTTCAGCACGCCGTCGTCAATAGCCTGCTGAATGCGCCGCCGCAGCTGCAGGTATCGGGGACCGCTGGAATTCGCCAACCAGTCACCATTTTCCAGCAAGGAAATGAAGTCAGTCATGAAAAGGGGCGCCTTAGGAGATGAAAATAATACCTTTCAGATACCAATTTAAACTCTATCGAAACCGAAAATCAAGTGTTAAAACAATTTCCGAACCTGCATCACCACTGCTGGAGCACCCAACGGAAACGTTCCAGGCGCGTGATTGCCTTGAGAGACTTAATTCCGCGATACGAAACTTGGTGTGCCTCCGAGTTCCTGAACCATGAATTTGCCGACGACCGAAGACCGCGATCCGATTTCCATTGGCCTGTCCAAAAAGTCTGATGAAGACGTCCTGTCGCTGCTGCTGCAACGGCAGAAAGATGCGCTGAATGCCACCGAAACGGCCATTCCGGAGATCGCAAAAGCCGCCGAAGCACTTCAGACAGTCACTGTTTCAGGTGGAAAAATCGGTTATGCCGGCGCCGGCAGTGCCGGACTGACAGCCCTGGCGGATTGCCTGGAATTGCCGGGAACGTTCGGCTTTCCCGTTGAGCGCATGCGCATGCTCTATGCCGGGGGGGCTGCAAACCTGCTTCACCTTGCCGGCACATATGAGGACGACGAGGAAGCCGGCTTCGCTGACTTTCAAAAATCAGGCCTTGGAGAAGGAGATATCCTGATTGCAGTTTCTGCAAGTGGATCAACTCCTTATACTCTTGGCACGTTCAGAGGTGCACAGTCGGCAGGCACAAAAACCGTTGCATTGGCAAACAATCCTGACACTCCCCTCCTCCGTCAGGCGGATTTTCCGATCTTCCTGAAAACACCTCCTGAAATCATCGCAGGCTCTACACGTCTCGGGGCGGCAAGCGCCCAAAAAGCCGCACTCAACATGATCTCTACATTGGTGGCACTGAGGCTTGGACACGCAGTTCGTGGCCACATGGTCAACCTGGTTGCGGACAATGAAAAACTGCGCCAGCGCGCTTATCGCATCCTTCAGGATCTGACGGGCTGTACGGCAGAAACTGCAGCGGAAAAGCTCCAGCAGGCCCAAGGCAGAGTGAAGGTTGCGGTTCTCATGATTCGAGAAGGCCTCGACGCTGAAAGCGCCGAAATGTCGCTCAACGAACACAGCGGAAACTTGCGTCCTTTCCTTTGACGCGTGCCCGCGCTTCCAACAGACACCTGGCACATTTTCGAACATAATCTCGTCCGCAAACAGCAGGCTGGGCCTTCTCACGGCACTATTGAGCTTGCGCGATGTAGCCGTTGTTTTTGACAGGTGTCAGCCGCCCAATTCCTTGAAAAAATGATGCCAATTTCTTTTTTTGGTTTACTACCAATGCGATTGGTTGCATATTGGTATTATAACTGGACGTTAACAAATATAACCCAGAGGCGTTTGAACAGGCGATGACCACCTGTTTTGATATTGGCGGCTCCTTCATCCGACATGGAGAGCTCCAAGCGGATGGAACCGTTGCGGAAAAAGGCCGGGTAGCGACACCCGGATCTGACTGGCAGGCGTTTGTAGACGCGATTGCCGACTGCTCCAGGCCGGATGGATCTCCTATCTCGATTTCGCTTGCAGGCGCCTTTGATACCCGCAGCGGCATCGCGGATGTGGCCAACATCCCCTGCCTGCATAAACGACCCGTGCAATCGGATCTGGAAACCGCCCTCAAACGTCCTGTCGCCATTACAAATGACGCCAATGCTTTTGCGCTTGCCGAAGCCGTCGATGGCACCGGACTGGGCAAGCCGGTCGTTTTCGGTATTATTCTCGGGTCTGGTGTCGGTGGCGGGCTTGTCGTCAATGGCACGCTTGTTACCGGTTATGGCGGCATCGCGGGTGAATGGGGTCACGGCCCCATCATGGACCCGACAGCTGGCGGCCAGTTGAAAGGTATTGAGCACTATCCCTGCGGCTGCGGCCAGACAGGATGCATCGACGCGGTCTGCTCGGCCCGTGGCATGGAGAAGATCCACCGGTCACTGCATGGGCTGGATCTGGCAAGCAAGGATATTACTGCCGCCTGGCATGCCGGTGATGCAGCAGCCACACAAACGCTCGACGCCTTCACCACTCTGCTTTCGCGTGCGCTTTCCGCTTTCGTCAACACACTTGGTCCGGATGTCATACCGGTGAGTGGTGGCCTTTCGAACGATCTTGTTCTTCTCGACGTGATCGATCGAAAGACACGTGACCTTGTTCTTGCCGACTATAGCGAGCCACTCGTCATCAAAGGCGAATTTGCCGCCAATGGCGGCCTGCATGGTGCCGGCATCGTGGCCCGTACGCTCATCAAGGAGGCGGCCCGGTGACCAGGATCCCCCTCGAGGTATGTGTAGACACCCTCGAAGGCGCCTGGACGGCAGCCGAAAACGGCGCTGACCGAATTGAATTATGCGCGGCTCTGTCCGAAGGCGGCCTGACCCCTTCCCAGGGGTTCATGGTGGCCGCGGCCAGACTACCGGTTCCCGTCTACGCGATGATCCGCCCCCGATCCGGTAATTTTGAGTACTCGGACCTGGAAAAGGCCTTGATGCTGCGCGACATCCACGCGGCTGAAAAAGCAGGTCTTGCGGGAATCGTGATCGGGGCGGTCGACAGCCAGCACAATCTCGATCGAGACTTTCTGGCCGCATCCCTGAACGGCACCAGACTGCCGGCAACTTTGCACCGGGCCATCGACACCGCACGCGACTACGAAAAAGCGATTGAAGACGCGATCACGCTCGGTTTCGAACGCGTGCTGACCTCTGGACAGGCCAGCAAAGCAGAACACGGCCTTTCACTGCTTCAGCAGGCGGTCAATGTCGCTGCAGGGCGGATTTCCATTATGGCAGGATCGGGTGTCACCGCCGCCAATGCTTCCCAAATTCTCAAACGATCCGGCGTGCAGGAACTGCATGCGTCCTGTTCTTCCGTGAAGCCCTTGCCGGAGCCGCAGGACCTGGAAACGCGCCTCGGCTTCGTTTCCGAGGCAGGCATCAAGGACACCGATGGAAACGTCGTCCAGGCACTTCGCCGTGCCATGGACCAATTTACGGAGGCCGCAGCATGAAGACCGGCTATGTCGGACTGGGCGCGAGAATTGCCAATGTCAGCAACTGCCTGCAGGAGGTTTCAGGAGATCTTGATCCCTGCGCTTACGTTGACCCGACACCCGCCGGCCTCAAGCATGTCGAGGCCAATTGCGGCCACAGCCTGACCGCCTACACCGATCTCGACAGGATGATCCGAAGGGAAAAGCTAGACCTCCTGATGATCGGGTCCCCCAATTTCATGCACCTCGATCATCTGCGAACCGCGCTCAAATCTGATGTTCGCTACATCTTCTGTGAAAAGCCGGTTGTCGTCAGCGAAGAGGAAACCTTCGAACTCCTGTCCCTGATGAAGGAACATGGTGGATCGAAACGTGTCCTTGTCGGACTGGTGCTGCGATATTCGCCGCTCTACACCGAACTTCAGAAAAGCCTCAAGTCCGGCCAGATCGGCAAAGTGGTCTCGATTGAGGCGTCCGAGCATATCGGTCCCTACCACGGGTCCTTCTTCATGCGCGACTGGCGCCGCTATGACCGGAATTCCGGCGGATTCATGCTGGAAAAGTGCTGCCACGATCTGGATCTCTACCAGGGTGTCACAGGTTGTCGGCCACGTTTCGTTTCCAGCTTCGGCGGACGGAAGAGCTTTGTTCCGGAGAACCGGCCGGATCAGGACCATACCTTTCCGACACCGAAAATCGAAGGCAGGGTCGATCCATTCACACCGCGATGGGGTGGCGGCAATGCCGACTTCGACAGTGATGGCGACATCATCGACTACCAGACAGCGCTGATCGAATACGAGGACGGCGCGAACCTCTGCTTTCACACCAACATGTATGTACCGGACGAATTCCGGCGCTTTGCCGTTATGGGGACCAAGGGCATGGCGGAAGGAGACTTCATTCGGAATTACTACCGGGTGCATGACGCCCTGACATCCGCCTGCCTGATCGACAAGCCGCAGGTCGTTGATGCCAGCCGGCACGGCCACTATGGCGCCGATGAAGCCATGGCGCGTGACCTCGACCATTACTTCCGCAACGGCGGACATCTGCCGGTCAGTGTTCTGGATGCGCTTGAGGCCGGTCTGACGGCGATCAAGCTGGACGAAGCGCGCCGGACGCGCAGCGTCATCGACCTTGCCGAAACCTGGCAGCAATTCGACAGCTACGGCGTGGCATAGGGGGCACCATGGCGCACTCGCGAAAGAAGACCGACTATTTTCCTTATCTGCTTCTGGTGCCGGCGTCCCTCGTCATGCTGGCTATCGTCGCCTATCCGCTTTTTGAAACATTCCGGCTTTCCTTCACCAACACGAGCATGAGCCCGAACTACGAATACGTAGGGTTGGAAAACTACGAGAAGCTCATGTCGCGCCGCTTTCCGGAAGTGATTGCGCGGACCTTCTACTGGATGGCTCTCTCTGTAGCGCTGAAAATGCTGATCGGAACCCTGGGAGCCGTGCTTCTCAACGCGATGGTGCCGGGTCGCACCCTGTTTCGCGTGCTGGTCATGCCGCCGTGGGTGATCCCGATTGCCATTGGCGTCTTCATCTGGGGATGGATGTACAACGGTCAGTTCGGAATGATTTCCGGAATGGCCCAACGACTTGGCATTCTGAGCGGGCCGTTCGAATTCCTCGCCTACAAGAATTCCGCCTTCATGTCGACTATCGTGACGGATGTGTGGATCGGTGTTCCAATGGTGACGCTTTATCTGCTGGCCGCCATGCAGTCCATTTCGAAGGACCTTTATGAAGCAGCCTGGGTGGACGGGGCCTCTCGGCTCTACAGGTTCCGCCGCATTACCTTGCCACTGATCATTCCCTCGATCGCGACGATGGCGCTTCTGTCGGCCATCGCGACCTTCAACTCCTTCGACATCATCTGGATCCTGACCGAAGGCGGTCCGCGCGGCGCAACCACCACGATGATCATCGACACCTACAAGACCGCGATCAGCCGCTTCAAATACGGCGAAGGCGCCGCCAGAACGGTGATGATCGTGGTGTTCCTGGGCTCGTTCATGCTGGTCTATTTCATGCTGCTGTCGCGCCTTGCCAAAAGGAGCCCGCACAATGCTGCATAAGTATCGCTGGTACGAATATGTGCTGATCTATCTCGGTCTCGCGGTGTTCCTGACCTTCGTCCTGGCTCCCTTCGTCGAAGCCTTCGTGGTGTCGCTGAGGCCGCTCAGCAGCCTGTTCTCGATCCCCTACAAGTTCATCACCGACAAGATGAGCTTCGATGCCTACATCACCATGTGGCAGAACGTGCCGCTGTTGTGGGTCTACATGCTCAACTCGTTCTTCATCGCCACGGTGGTGACGGTCCTCGGCCTGTTCTGCATCATCCCGGCTGCCTATGCCTTCGCCCGGTTCGAGTTTCCAGCGCGAAACTCGCTGCTCGGCATCTTCATAGCGGTGAACATGTTCTCCGGTGCGGTGCTGATCATTCCGCTGTTCAAGCTGATGCAGCAATACGGGCTGCTGAACACCTATTTCGCGATGATTGCGCCAGGAACGGCCTTCGTCATTCCGACCGGTATCTGGCTTCTGCGCTCCTATCTGATCCGGATCCCCAAGGAGCTTGAGGAAGCGGCCTGGGTGGATGGCGCCGGCAAGATCTACACGCTCTGGCGCGTGATCATTCCCGTGGCGTTGCCGGGCATCGTGGTGGTCACGATCACCGCTTTCATCACCGCTTACGCGCAGCAATTCATCTATGCGCTGACCTTCAACTCCGTGAACGAACTGAACCCGCTTCCCGTGGGGCTGTTCCAGTTCTTCGGACGCCAGACCGTGGTCTGGAACGAACTCATGGCCGCCAGCCTCGTGGGCATCCTCCCTGTGCTGTTCGTCTATGTGTTCCTGCAACGTTTCATCGTCGCCGGTCTCACGGCAGGCGCCGTCAAAGAATAACAAAAAGAAGAAACCAACCAGAAAAGGGAAAACAGATGACACTTAAATCAGTGCTATTGGGAGGGGTCTTCGCGCTCTCTCTCGTCGGAGCCTCCCAGGCAGAAGACAAGGTCATTCACATGATCAACTGCGGCGACAACACCGGCGCCGGAATTCCATTGCAGGATGAGTTGATCAAGGGTTGGGAAGGCGAAAATCCGGGCTACAAGGTCCAGCTCGAGTTCGTTCCCTGGGGCCAGTGCCAGGAAAAATCCACGACGCTCGCGTCCGCCGGGAACCCGCCGGCTGTTGCCTACATGGGCTCGCGCACGCTGAAGCAGCTCGCGGCCAATGACCTGATCATTCCGGTCAACATGACAGAAGAAGAAAAGGCCACCTACGCGGCACCGATCCTGGCAACGATCACTGCCAACGGTCAGCAGTGGGGTCTGCCGCGCGCCTTCTCCACCAAGGCTCTCTACTGGAACAAGGATCTCTACGAGGCTGCAGGCCTGGATCCGGATACGCCGCCGAAGACCTGGGACGAAATGTACGATTTCGCCAAGGCTATCAAGGACAAGACCGACTCTGACGGTTTCGGCCTCGCGGCCGCATCCTTCGACAACACCATGCACCAGTTCATGAACTACGTTTATACGAACGGTGGTCAGGTCATCAACGAAGACGGCGAAATCGTCTTCAATTCCCCGAACAACGTTGAAGCCCTCGCCTTCTACGGCAAGATGGCCGAAGTCTCGCAGCCGGGCCCGATCGCCTATGACCGCGCGAAGCTGCGTCCGCTGTTCTCCGAAGGCAAAATCGGCATGTTCATCTCCGGTCCGTGGGAGCGCACCCGCGTGACCGACGTGAACTGGGGTGTCGCACCGATCCCGGTAGGTCCGTCCGGCACTCCGGGCACTTTGCTGATCACCGACTCCCTGGCCGTTTTCAAGGGGTCCGGCGTTGAAGAACAGGCGCTTTCGCTCGCAAAGCTTCTGACCAACCCGGAAAACCAGATGGCCTTCGAATTGGCTGAAGGGTTCACGCCGCTGCGCGATCTGCCGGAAGTGCGTGCGCTGGTTGAGAAGGACCCGACCTGGTCTGCTTTCCTCGATGCGATCCCGACCGGTGGTCCGGAGCCGTTCGTCACCGATTACGTCGGCCTTCAGGATTCGATCAACGAAGCCGTTCAGGGTGTTGTCCTTGGTGAAGTCGATCCGGCTGAAGCCGTCGAAATCGCCGCGGAACAGCTTGAGGAATTCAAGTAACACCTTGAGCACTGTCCGGGCCCCCTCTCCCACTTTCGGGGGCCCGGTCACCTCTTCAAAAAAGGAATGACCATGGGCGAGTTGCAGCTGCGCGACGTACGCAAAAGCTATGGCCATATGGAAGTCATCAAGGGTGTCAATCTTGATGTGGACCATGGCGAATTCATTGTTTTTGTCGGTCCGTCCGGATGCGGAAAATCGACCTTGCTGCGCATGATTGCAGGGTTGGAGGAAATCACGGGCGGCGATATCACGATCGAGAACAAGGTCGTCAACGATCTGCCGCCGGTCAAACGCGGCATCGCCATGGTATTTCAGTCGTATGCGCTCTATCCGCATATGTCTGTCTACGAGAACATCGCCTTCCCCTTGCGCGTCGAACGCCTTTCCAAGGACAAGGTTGAGGAGAAGGTTCAAGCCGCTGCCGGCATTCTTCAACTGAAGGAAAGACTGCAGCACAAACCGGGCGAGCTCTCCGGCGGGCAACGCCAGCGCGTCGCCATCGGCAGGGCCATCGTGCGCGAGCCTTCCGTTTTCCTGTTCGACGAACCCCTGTCCAATCTGGATGCGGCACTAAGAGCGGAAATGCGTGTTGAACTTGCCAAGCTGCACACGGAACTTGACGCGACCATGATCTACGTCACCCACGACCAGGTTGAAGCCATGACCATGGCGGACCGGATCGTGGTGCTGGATCACGGTATCATCTCCCAGGTCGGTTCACCGCTGGAGCTTTATCACAAACCGCAGAACACCTTCGTTGCCGGCTTTATCGGCAACCCCAAAATGAACTTCATCGAGGTGTCCGGAAAAAGTTCCGGTCCTGAAGGCGTTGTCGTCACCTTGCCATCAGGCAAGGACCTGACAGTCAAGGTAGATGCCGCGGAAGAAGTTGCAGGAAAGAGCCTTACCCTTGGCATTCGCCCGGAACATCTGACACTAGGCGCTGCCGATGCCTCCATAGAGATTGTTCCGACCGTCGTTGAACATCTCGGCATTCACACCGTCACCTACAGCACGGTTGCCGGTGCCAAGTCCACTTTTTGCAGTGTCTTGCCCGGATCCGCCCCGGCGAAGGTTGGTGTGCCTGTTTCCATGGGACTGAAGGGTGTGGATTGCCACCTGTTCGACGGTAACGGAAACGCTTTTGACCGCCAGCTTTCGCTAGAAGAACTGGATGCTGCGGACATGCATATCTGACACTTGCCATCAGATACCCCAAATGAGAACGGCCGCCCCGAAAGGCGGCCGTTTGAAATTTCGGGAAACGGCGGGCAAGCCGTCTGGAGGACTAGACGACTTGCCCACGGGCGGCGACCGTCTCGATGCGGGTCACCACGCCGTCTCTGTGAAACACCAGGCGGTCGAAAAGGTTTGAAACGACGCACGTATGGTTGGGAATGATCCGGACCCGTTCGCCGATCTGCGGTTTTTTGCCGGACTTCGTCAGGTCGACGACGGCATGCTCCTCGCTGAGCGCGGCAATGGACGCCTCCGGATAGTCGATCAACAGACCGTGGTCGGAAAAACCCAATAAATCGGACGTCAACGCTTTCGATCCCGCATCCAGAACCGCCCGGTTTTCGGTCGGCCGGGAGACGACTGTGGCCAGCACATGCATGGCGCAATCGTCAAAATCGCACATACCGGCGCGCACCATCGAGCGGTCGTTGAAGATATAGGTTCCGGCCCGGTGCTCCGTCGCACTAGGCACAAGATCACTGTCGAACAGGCTCGGAGAACCTCCATGCGAGACGACGGGGCACTCAAGACCTGCCTGTTTCAGAAGTGACAGTGTTTCAGAAAAATAAGCTTCAACCGCCTTTTCGGAGGATGCCTTCGGATAGGTCAGCAGACCATGGAATACCAGCCCGGGCGATGCATCGATGCGCTTGGCCAGCGCGACCGCAGCATCCGTATTTTGCACGCCGTTGCGTCCGGCCCCTGTATCGCATTCGACCAGAACCTTCAGCGGCTGATCCCCGGAAAACGCACTCGCCAGACCGTCGACGACAACTTCATTGTCGGCAACAACCTGCAGATCCACCTTGGTATTCAACAACTTCAACCTGTCGAGCCGCGATTTGCCGAGCATATTGAAGGTGATCAGGATATCGGTGAAGCCTGCGTCGGCGAACACTTCCGCTTCGCTTATTTTCTGGCAGTTGATACCGCGTGCGCCATAGGCCAGCTGTAAAGCGGCCAGCGCCGGGATCTTGTGTGTCTTGATATGAGGCCGGAAGTTCCGGCCAATACGGTCGAAATACTCCTGTGCAACCTTGATGTTCGTCTCCATGACCGTTTCATCGATCACGGCGACAGGGGTCAGAAGATCCTGCACTGACAGCCCGACACTCATCGCTTAGCCTCCCTTGCGGCCGGCAGTACCGGCACTGGTATCGGTTTCATGCCCACTCGCGTTGACTGCCTCGTTGATCGGCCAGATATCCCTCGGCGCTTTCTTATAGGGGGTTACCCTCGGGTCGTTGGGATAGGGACGTCCGGCGGCGCAATAGAGGATCAACGGACTGATGCGAGCAAACGATTGATGAAAATGGTTCGTCGACTTGACCACCAGGATCTTCCTTTTGGACGGATCGATACCGAAGTTGGAAAACAGGCTCGTGTCGAAGCATTGGGCGCGGGTCGAATTCAGGATCACTTCGATTCCGCCAATCCGGATCAGACTTGCGTCACCGATGGGAACGATGCTCTGGCCAAAAAACTGCTCTGCATTCCGGATGTTGCGGAGAATTTCAACTTCGGCGTCGATCGGCTTACCGGTTTCCGGTGCTGATTTCGCTCCGAACCGCAGCATCATCCGAGCCCCCTCGCCCGCTGCGTGACAGAGCTGGACTGCTACCGGGTCCCAGATTGAGCCGAAGGCAATGTTCTCGAGCTTGCCGGCAATGGCTTCTGCCAGCAGGACGGTCGCATCCCCGGCCGTTCCCCCACCGGGATTGTCCCACATGTCCGCGATCGTGACCGGACCACCTTCACAGGACAATGCCTTTGCGTAGGCTTCGGCCGGAGTAAGTTCAGCACTTCGCACCTTGCCGCGCAGCTTGAACAGGGCCTCTCCAAGGTCACGGGCAACTTCGGACCCAAGTGCCGGATCGTTATTTGTCACTGCCAGCAACTTGGTCCCCATTTCGGGGACGTCGCCCGCCATGAAGCCATGGATAACAGAGAGAGACAAAAGGCCCGGCGTTTCCTGCTCCCGGCGGATCATCTCATCGACAAACCGGCGCATAGGCTCGGATGTTGTCGGGAAGACGTCAATCATCTTGGGATCGTAAACGCTCATTACAGGTTTGACTTCGCCTGCAACCGCTTGCCCAGCAATACGCCATGCATCCTCGGCCCGATCGACGAAATCGATGTGGGGAAATTCCTTGAAGGCGATGAGCGCGTCAGCCGCGGCAACACGCTTTGCAGTCAGATGACTGTGCGGGTCGAACGTTGCAATAACAGGGACATCCGGGCCGACCACGGATCGAATTCGGCTCAGTAGATCCCCTTCCGGATCATCATACCCGTCAGCCACCATCGCACCATGCAGGCCAATGACGACAACGTCGAAAGGTCCACCTGCCACGATCTGATCCAGAATTTCGTCACGCAAGCCCTCAAAGGTCTGCCGCGAAACCAGTCCGGCCGGATCTGCCCACGCCGCGGTACCTTCAACCAGTTCCCAGTCGTTTTCACAAGCAAACCGGCGCCCTACGGTGACGACGGCAGAACACAGGGTCGGAGTTTCCGGATGCTCCCCCGGCCTTGCCAGCAGCGACGCCCTGAATGCGTTGATATCAATCCGGATCGGTGAAAACGTGTTGGTTTCTGTTGCCAGAGCTGCCGTAAAAGCGCGGGGCTTCGTCATGATCAGGACGCGGCTCCGAGAGGATTGGGCAAATATCCGGCAAAGCCGCAGATCTTCCAGCGTCCCTCCTTTCGGACACATAAATAGAGCGTCTGCCACAACAAGCGATCCTCGCCGCCATCTGCTTTCCGGATGCGGCCGTCGAATTTCTTGTGCGCGATCGCCCGGTTTCCGTTGATGTCGATCTCGGTCAGGCGGGTAGCGTCGAAAATGGCGGCACGCGCGTCTTCGGTAAATTCCGTCGCTCTGAAAATTTCCGCCTGGCTCAACCAGCGCTCCTTGTAGGAGCCGAGATCCGGAAACCCGAGTTTCCAGTCGTCGGGATTAGGTACCTTTCCGCCGTCTACACCAAAAAAGGCTGGTTCGTCGAAATCATCGGCCACCTGCTCCCAGTCCGCTGCGACGAAGGCATTGATGTCCCGCATGACAAGCATGTCCCAGATCTCGGAGCGATCTTCGTCTTTTCCTGCAAATGGATTTGTCTGGCTGTCTGAAAGGGCCTGCATATCGGAAACCATTTTCATTTTGACGGTTGATTTTTGAAAAATATAAAGGTGAAATAAAACCAATGTCAAACCACTATGTAAATCATTTTCATTTTGGAGCCCAATATGTCTATCAAGCGCTATGGTGCTGAAAAATCAGGTGCCGGCGGCCAGAATCTGCCCTTCGCTCGAGCCGTTGAAGCTGACGGCTGGCTTTATGTCTCCGGCCAGGTACCGATGAAGGATGGTGAGATTGTCGGCACGGGGATTGTCGAACAGACTCACCTGACCATCAAGAATGTTATCGCGATCCTGGAAGAGGCCGGGTACGGCCTTGAACATGTTGTCCGCGTCGGTGTCTGGCTCGATGATCCGCGCGATTTCTGGTCGTTTAACGGAGTCTATAAAAGCTATTTCGGTGAACACCCACCGGCACGCGCCTGTGTCCAGTCAACCATGATGGTGGACTGCAAGGTCGAGATTGATTGCGTCGCGTACAAGAAGCCGGCCTGACCCCATGCGGGATATCCTGTCCGTTCTGCAACAGATCGAGCCGGAGCTGTCCAAGTCGGAACGGATCCTGGCTGCATTGTTGCGCAACGATGCCGAGTTCATCGTCAATGCCGGCATTACGGATGTTGCCGAACGGGCAGGTGTTTCGCCGCCGACCGTTACCCGTTTTTGCCGTCGGCTTGGCTGCGAGAGTTACACCGCCTTCAAGGTGCAGGTTGCCCAGGTCACCTTTGCCGGAACCAGATATCTGACCGCCAATGCGGCTTCTGACGCGCCGCGCGATATTGCCGACAGTCTTCTGGCCCAGTTTCAGGATGCAGCCACCAGTACGCGCAAAGCGTTGGACATGGAGTCGGTGCTGGCAGCTGCAGATGCGATCTCGACCGCCAATCTGCTGGCAGCGTTCGGTGCGGGCGGGACATCCTCGATGATTTCGGACGAAATGCAGAACCGGTTTTTCCGCCTGGGTCTGCGTACGGTCAGCGTGACGGATCATGCCATGCAGCTGATGCAGGCAGCCACCATGAGGACCGGTGACGTCATCATTGCGTCGTCTGTCTCTGGCCGGAACCTGCAAATGGCACGTGCGCTGGAGGCAGCGAAGACCTACGGGGCAATCGTAATCGCCCTCACCCGCCCGGGTCGGCCCGTCGCCGATCTGGCCGATATCACGATTGCCATCGACCTGCCCGAAGGTGACAACATCCTGCGGCCAAGTACCAGCCGCTATGCCTTCCTGTTTGTGACAGATCTCTTGGCAACGCTTGTCGCCATGCGGCGGGGCGACGAGGCTCGAGAAAACCTCAGACGCGTCAAATACCAGCTCAGCAACACGCGCGATCCGGATGACAAGGAAGCCCTCGGTGACTGATCAAACTCCGAAACCCGTTGCGGTGGTAACGGGCGCAGCCGGCGACATCGGCATGGCCATTGCTGCGAAGCTGTCAGCAACCCACATCATCGCCGCCGTGGACATAGACATGATTGCCCTCGAAGGCGCGGTGGAAAGTCTTGAAAACCACGGTGCCGATATTGCTGCGATCCAATGCGACCTGACCAAGGCTGATGACCTAGCCCGGCTTGCCAAGGAGGCTGCCAGACTGGGGCAGGTCAATACAATCATCAACAACGCGGGCGCCGCTGCGGCACTTACGTTGCATCAGATGACTGCCGAAACGCTGTCCAGGGATCTCGCCCTCAATCTGGAAGCCGCGCTCAACTGCTTCAAGGCCTTTGAACAGCCCTTGATTTCAAGCGGTGCCGGCAACGTGGTCAATATTGCCTCTGTCAACGGACTGTCTGTCTTCGGTCACCCAGCCTACAGCGCTGCAAAGGCCGGCCTGATCCATGCAACAAGGTCCATCGCAGTCGAATACGGGAAGTATGGCCTCAGATCGAATGCCATCGCGCCTGGCACTGTTAAGACTCAGGCCTGGAAAATACGGCAGGCTGCCAATCCGGACGTCTTTGACGAGGCCCTTTCCTGGTATCCGTTCAAATCCCTGCCTGAACCGAATGACATTGCCTCGGCCGTTTCATTCCTGATCAGTCCGGCGGCGCGTTGCATCACGGGTGTTTGCCTGCCTGTCGACAGTGGGCTCACTGCCGGGTCACCTGCCCTTGCCCGAACCTTCACTCAATCTCCCGATTTCGACGGATTTTAAGTCATGACCAAGTTTGTGCTCGACTGTTTCTACCGCCCTGCGGAGGATCTTGCTGCGTCTCGTCAGGAGTTTGCACTGACCAATACAAGCTCCAGGCCCCTGAAGGATTTCACGCTGGCCTACACGGCGGTCAACCGGGCCACGGCAAATGCCAAGCTTGAAAACGCAGCGAGTTTCAGCCGAATTGCGAATTTTCACGAAATCACGCCAAACACTGGCGAAACGATCGAACCAGGCGAAACCTGGACCTTTGCCATCACCGGCCTGGCGAACGTGGCAAGACACCGGCTTGATGGTCCGAAGTCCGCCTATGTCAGCACCGGTGGCAGCGTCATCGAGGTGCTGTGCAATGATCTTGAAGCGCCGGAAGAGCTGGACAGCGGAGAACGTCGCAGCATGCCGGCTGGACACCTTCCTGAACCGTTGCATATCGTTCCCTGGCCCCAGAAAGTGGAAGTAACGGCCTTTGCGGACGACAAGACAAGCTTCCTTGTTGCCCAGGGCTCTGCAGAGGAAAAGTCGGCGGCGGCCAAGATCAACGCGCTCGCAGCAAGGCTCTTTCCAGGAGCGCCACATCCTTTCCGTTTTACTCAATCGCATCATCAAATCGCGATTGAGTTCCAGCAGGACGATAGCCTTGCAGTTGACGGTTACCGGCTCGAATTTGACCAAGCGAAAGCAGTCTTGCGCTACAGCGGCCCCGTCGGCCGTGACTATGGCCTGACGGTACTCGCCCAGATGGCCTACGGCACCTATGAGGCACCCGGTACATTCAAGTATCCTGCACAGGGCGTGATTGAAGACGCGCCAAGGTTTTCCTGGCGTGGAACGCATCTGGATGTGTCACGACATTTCCGTGGCCCCAAAGACATCATGCGCCTGCTCGACATTCTCGCCTGGGGTCGGATGAACGTCTTCCAATGGCATCTGACAGACGATGAAGGCTGGCGACTTGAAATCAAGGCCTATCCCGAACTGACCGTGGGCGGCGCGCGGCGTGGCCCTGGGTGCCAGCAGGTGCCCCAGCTTGGCTTTGCCGCAGAAGTCTACGAAGGGGCCTATTCGCAGGACGAGGTTCGCGAGATTGTTGCCCATGCCACCAGCCTGAACATAGATATCCTGCCGGAAATCGATGTTCCGGGGCATTCAACCGCCGTTTTGAAAACCTACCCGCGCTTCACCGATCAGGCGGAGACCCCGGAGAGCTACCATTCCATTCAGGGCTATCCGAACAACGCACTGAACCCGGCGATGGATGAAACCTACGAGTTTCTGGAAAAGGTCTTTGCGGAAGTTGCCAGCCTGTTTCCGTTCGACTTCATCCATATCGGCGGCGACGAAGTCGACGTCAATTCATGGCTTGCCTCGCCGAAGACCCAACGCCTCATGGAGGAAAAGGGTCTTGCGGATACAATGGAAGTACAAGCCTATTTCATGGGCCGCGTGCGCGACATCCTGAGAAAACTCAACCGGAAACTTGCCGGCTGGGACGAAGTCTCACACGGTGGCGGCATCGACCCGGATGGCGTGCTTCTGATGGCCTGGCAAAGACAGGAAGTCACCAAGGACCTGATCGATCAGGGCTACGACGTCATCTGCACCCCGGGACAGCACTATTACATGGATATGGTTCAGGCGTCCGGTTGGCATGAGCCGGGTGCGGGTTGGGCCGGCGTTTCGACACCGGAAGACTGTTATGGCTATGAAGCAGCTGCCGGTCTCAGCACCGGCAGTGAAGAGCGCCTCAAGGGGGTGCAGGCCTGCATCTGGTGCGAGCACATGACCGACAACGTCATCTTCAATCATATGGTTTTTCCGCGGCTGTATGCGGTCGCCGAAGCCGGCTGGACCGATCCCGCCAGCAAGGCCTGGCTGCGATTTGCAGCACAGGCCCCCTTCTTCCCCCAGCTTTGAATGCGTGACGAGGC
This sequence comes from Roseibium sp. RP-7, assembly GCF_053005225.1. Taxonomy (NCBI): domain Bacteria; kingdom Pseudomonadati; phylum Pseudomonadota; class Alphaproteobacteria; order Hyphomicrobiales; family Stappiaceae; genus Roseibium; species Roseibium sp. RP-7. The sequence goes on along the minus strand of NZ_JBRKQA010000001.1, from coordinate 2,563,641 downwards.
AGGAAGATGAAAATTGCAGTTGGCGGCATTCATACCGAATGCAGCACCTATTCACCGGTCCAGCAAACCGCATCAGACTTCACGGTCACCCGTGGCAAGGACTTGCTGGTACAGGCAGGCGTCGACGGCGGCAGATTTCCTAACGTCACCTTTTGTCCATTGTTTCACGCCAGATCCATTCCAGGCGGACCGGTGTCTGCGGATTGCTATGCGAGCTTCAAGTCTGCCTTTCTTGCCGAACTTGAAGCCGAGAAGCCATGTGACGGTGTTCTCTTGATTATGCATGGCGCCATGCATGTGATCGGTCTGAGCGATGCGGAAGGGGACTGGATCTCTGCCGTTCGCCAACTTGTCGGGCCGCAAGTGCCAATCGCTGTCAGTTACGATCTGCACGGCAATGTCACGCAAACCATTGTCGATCAGATCGACATCTTCTGTGCTTATCGCACTGCCCCTCATATCGACGTGACCGAAACACATCGACGTGCCGCGGCAAATCTTGTCGACCAATTGGGTGGCGGTCCCAAGAGATACGTGGCCTGGGCTCCCGTGCCGGTTCTCCTGCCCGGGGAACGAACCAGCACGGAAGATGAACCGGCAAAATCTCTTTATGCGACGTTGCCGGTATTCGATCAGAGATCCGGGGTGACCGATGCCAATCTGATGGTGGGGTACGTCTGGGCGGATACGGCAAGAGCCACAGCGGCTGCCGTGGTGACGGGAACAGACCTGGATGCCATTCAACTGGCGGCTTCCGAAATTGCTGCGAAGTACTGGTCCGCAAGGCAAGACTTCGAATTTGGTGTCCCCACGAAGCCGCTCGAGCTGTGCCTGGACGATGCTGCAACAGAAAGCTCGTCTCCCCTCATCCTTGCCGACAGTGGCGACAATCCGACAGGTGGTGGTGTTGGTGACAGATCTGATGTCCTGGCGGCCTGGCTGGAACGAGGCTTGACTGGAGGTGTATTTGCAGGGATCGCTGATCCGGTTTCGGTCGAAAAACTCTGGGCATTGCCAGACGGCTCTTCGTCCCGCCTCACAATTGGCGGTGCCCTGGGCAGCGATTGCAAGGTCGTTAGCACGGAAGCTGTCTTGCTGTCTAAACGAGGCAGAGAACAGGATCATAATCGGGAAGTGTTGACCAGGATCGCAGGTAATTTGGTGATCCTGACGGAACACAGACGCCCCTTCCATCAACTGGAGGATTTTCGGCGCTTTGCCATTGAACCGTCCACTGCAAGGTTCTTGATCTTGAAATCCGGATACCTGTCGCCAGAGCTGGCCCCAATCGCCAATCCCGCCCGTATGGCCCTCACGGATGGTGCGGTTAACCAGGACATAGAAGCGCTCACAAACCAACACCGCCCTGTGCCGAGTTACCCTTTTCAGCGGACCTTCGATTGGAAACCGGTTACAAGTCTATCGCGCAGGGCATCCGCTTGAGTACTGAGCGCTCTTTCGAACGGCATGAGTAACTGCCGAATCCAGCCGACTAAAAAGGATGCATTGCTTACCAAACGCGTCCTGAACGCACGGATGATTGGCATTTTGCTTGCAAATACAAGCACTCGCAAAGTTTTATTTCTATTATTTTCAATACCGAATTTAAGATCGTTCATCCCCCAGCATTTGCATTTCTCAAATCAATCATAGTCTTACATGGGATCTTGAGCTCAGCAGCGCCCCCTCAAACACACTTATTGTTATTTTTACCAAGGTTGAATGTGAATGGTCGGTCAGTATCAATTTATGGGACGATCGAAATCCAGCCTTCAGGACCTGACCCGATCTGCAGATCCAACGGCAAACTAAAACGGCCTGATTGCTGCAAGGATTTGATCTGTCGGGAGATTTGCACGTGCCCCATCAACTGTGCCGATCCCATAAAGCTCCGCCGGACCTCTGCCGGTGGAGCTTTTTAGTTGGAACTTCTGTGAGGTAGTCACCTCTAGCCGCGTTGAGCAAACCGGCAGGTTGCTGACCTCGAGTTCAAGGCAAGTGCACAGGCAATAGCGGAAACCGATCAAAATCATCGAAAAACATCGACAAAATTACCACAGTCAACAAACTTACTCTACGTTCATTGTTAGTTATGACGATGGCTTTGCGTTCACGAACTGGTGATTGGCCTTGAACTTCGCAGTTCAACCCACATTTATTACCGAAATATAACTGAAAAAGCCCGGATTTGTGATCTTTGTTACACGCATTCGGGAGATTGTGGTGCGATAATGGCAAAATCGTGACCGCACGAACGGGGCGCAAAAGCGCGGAAGACCTGAAAAGTCCTATAATGGACCTCCGTTTACAGACCCCACGCGCGGTAATTTAAGTTGTATTAGCCTTGGGAGGCGTACATGCAACGGAATACCAGAGCAGGAACTCTTGCGCTTGGCCTCATCCTTGCCTTGGCGGGAAGCGCTGCTGCGGCCCCATTGCCTCAGGAAACGATCACGTTGCCTGAGGATCGTTTGGCGGTCACAGTCGCGTCAGCGTCACAGGATCAGGCCGATCCGCTGGAAAGTGAGCTCACGATATGGGTGGGCGAAATCGAGCTTGAAGGCCGGAAAACGATCTGGGTAGAACTGATCGATTCCTTCGGCGAAGTTATCTATGACAGTGAAGTGAACACCAACGAAACCCATCTGCTTCCAGATGGCCGGGCCGTTGTCGTTCGCGCCATGGATCAGGATACGGTTGTCGCCGGCAAGGATGAATCAAGACTGGTCAATGAAGGCACCCTCACGGTCACACGTCGTGTGGTCAATGAAGGTGTTGATGCGACCACAATTGAACTTATCGAAACCGGCCAGCAACCCTCGCAGAAACGCGGCACCATGCTGCAGGTCGCAGATTTTGGCGAATTGGTATGGCAGAAGGTCGTTGCCTTCTTCGATGCCGCACGCACACGCGTCGAAATCGCATGGAACTGGATTGTCGACACGATCCAGGCCTGAGGCTTGTTTTGGCGCAATTGCCTTGCAGACTTGCGACACGCCATTCGCTTGCCCGGCTTTTTCGCCGGGCAGCGGCGATGCGCGTGTGAGATTTTCCGCTCTTCCGAGGTCGCAAAACCTCAGATGACGTTGGCTGAAGTCGCGCCAATGGTTTGCGTCAAAAATAATCCATAAAATTCATCGCCCTATGTGATCCGCCCTTCAAGGCGAGGCGTAACCGCTGCACATCAACTGGAAAACTTGGCGTCCAACCAGGTTTCCCGCGGTAACACCGACGCCCCGAAGGATATGATATGCGGATTGCCGTAATCGGCTCCGGAATTTCCGGAAACAGTGCAGCCTGGGCCCTTAATGATCTTCATGACGTTGTTCTCTACGAACGGCGCGAACGGCCAGGTGGTCACAGCGCCACGGCGGATATCGACTATGATGGCGCCCGGATTTCGGTGGACACCGGTTTCATCGTCTACAACGAGCTCAACTACCCGAATTTTACAGCGCTGCTTGACCATCTGGGGGTCGCCAACGAGATAAGCGACATGAGCTTTGCCTTGTCGGCGGACAACGGCAAGCTTGAATGGTCAGGCCATTCTCTGAACGCGGTCTTCGCACAACGGCGTAATCTGGTCTCACCGCGGTTCCTGCGCATGTTGCGTGATATCTTCCGCTTCAATGGCAAAGCCGTTGAAGATCTGAAGGCCGGACGCCTCAGCGGGCAAACGCTCGGTGGCTACCTGGAGCGTGAACACTACTCTTCCGGTTTCATAAACGACTATCTGCTGGCGATGGGCGCCGCCATCTGGTCGACGCCGATCAACGAAATGCGGGACTATCCTGCGGAAAGCTTCGTGGCTTTCTTTGAAAATCATCGTCTGCTTTCATTCGATCGGCCCCTGTGGCGCACCATTTCCGGTGGCAGCCGCAACTACGTGGAAAAACTGCTGGCGCCACTTCAGGGAAAGATCAGGCTTGGCAAGCCGGTCACAGAAGTTCTCCGGCAAAACGGTCAGGTTATCGTGCGCGACGCATCCGGCCACCAGGACGTCTTCGATCATGTGATCCTTGCCAGCCACACGGACCAGACCCTTGCCATGTTGGGTGATCCCTCCCCGCAGGAGCGCGATATCCTTGGATCCATCCGGTATCGTCCGAACGAGGTTTACCTTCACCGCGACGAGGCCTTGATGCCGAGACGCAAAAACGTCTGGGCTTCCTGGAATTACATGTCCGATCGCGAAGCCGGCGAAACCCGGGACGTAACCGTCAGCTACTGGATGAACCGGCTGCAGAACTTCGATCACTCCAAACCGGTCTTCGTTACGTTGAACCCCTATGCACCACCTCAGGAAGACAAGACCTTCGCGAAATATGTTTATGATCATCCCCAGTTCGATGCCATGGCGCAGCAGGCCAAGAACCGGCTTGGGGAAATTCAAGGCGTGAACAACACCTGGTATTGTGGTGCCTGGCGCGGTCACGGCTTCCACGAAGATGGACTTTCGTCAGGGCTTGATGTTGCCCGTTCGCTGGGTGCCCGTCTGCCATGGGAAAAAGACACGGCTGGCGATACCTATCTGGAGGCTGCCGAATGAAGGCAAGGCCGAGCAATTGTATGCATGACAATGGACCGCCCCCTGATCTGGCGGCATCCTTGTTCATGGGCTCGGTCATGCATCACCGCATGAAACCCCGTGAGCACAGGTTTTCCTATAAGGTCTTTTCCGTGCTGCTCGATCTGGATCGGCTCGAAGAAGCTGCGCAGTCCAGCCACTTCTTTTCCGTCAACCGGTTCAATTTGCTGTCGTTTCATCAGAAGGACCATGGCCCCAGGGACGGGTCAGATTTGCGGCTCCATGTCGACCGATTGCTCGCCAAGGAAGGGCTAGAGGCACCTGCTCGGGTCCTGCTGCTCGCATATCCGCGGATGCTGGGTTACGGCTTCAACCCTCTCAGCGTTTATTATGCCTATGACCGGTCAAACCAACTGATTGCGCTCGTTTACGAGGTGCGCAACACGTTTGGCGGCATCCACACCTACGTAGCACCTGTCAGAGCCGGGCAATGCAGTGATGCAGGTATACGCCAGGATCAGAAGAAGCTGTTCTACGTGTCGCCCTTCGTCAGCATGGAACAACACTATTTCTTCCGCATGATGCCGCCGGGAAAAACCGTCCGCGTTCGCATTCTGGAAAAGGATTGCGAAGGCCCGCTTTTGTCGGCGACATTTTCCGGCACACAACACCCCCTTTCCAACGGCTCGATTCTGCAGGCCTGCCTTCAGGTGCCGCTGCTGACATTCAAGGTCATCGGCGCCATCCATTGGGAAGCCTTTAAAATCTGGCGCAAGCGTGTACCATTTCACGCTCGACCCGCAGGAGATGCAGGGAATGACGGGTTGCCTGGGCAGACAGGTTCTGTCTTGCCAGTTTCAAACAACTGACGTTTCAAGAGGTTCTGCTATGAGTGAGCCGATTGTTCTGACCAAGGAAAACTTCCGCGCGGAGTTGAAGGGTGCTCCACGCCTCGCCAAAATGGCGGCCGGCCTTGCCCTCAAGATCCGCTACGGGTCTCTTGAAGTTCAATTTCCAGACGGTCGAAGGTTCTATATCAAAGGGCAGGAAGATGGCCCACACGGTGTTCTCAAGATCCATAACTGGGCATTTTTCCGGATGGTCGTCCAAGCAGGCGACGTTGGTGTCGGAGAAGCCTTCATGGCGGGGTACTGGTCGTCGCCCGACGTGACCACGTTTCTGGAAGTCTTCTGCATAAACCAGGAATCGACGCTGGAAGCTCTCCAGGGGAAGCCGTTTACACGTTTTCTGATGTCGGTACGCCACTGGCTGAACTCCAACACCAAACGCGGGTCGAAGCGCAACATCTCGGCGCACTATGATCTCGGAAATGCATTTTACCGGGAATGGCTCGATCCTTCGATGACCTATTCCTCGGCGATCTACAGCAACGAAACCAACAATCTGGAACAGGCGCAAACCGAGAAGTACGCTTCTCTGGTACGGCAGACGGGCATTACTCCCGATCACAAGGTTCTGGAAATCGGGTGTGGCTGGGGCGGCTTTGCCGAATATGTCGCAAAATCGGTTGGTGCCAACGTGCGAGCCTTGACCATCTCACAGGAACAATTCGATTACGCGCGCGAACGGATCTACAAGGCTGGCCTCAACGACAAGGTTGAAGTGGTCTTCCAGGACTATCGCGACGAAAATGGCGTGTTCGACAGGATAGCCTCCATCGAGATGTTCGAGGCCGTCGGTGAAAAATACTGGCCGACCTACTTCCGCCAATTGTCGAAGTGCCTCAAGCCGGGTGGCAAGGCGGGCCTGCAGATCATCACGATCCAGGACAAGATGTTCGAGGACTATCGCAGAGGCACAGACTTCATCCAGCGCCATATCTTTCCAGGTGGAATGCTGCCTCCGCCCGGTCGTCTGGCGGAAATCGGCAAGTCCCTGGGACTGGACCTTATGGATCAGAAGATCTTCGGCCAGGACTACGCAAGAACGCTTGCAGAATGGCGGCAGAGCTTCCGACAGGCCTGGCCAAGGATCAGTCCGCTGGGTTTTGACGAGCGCTTCAAGCGCCTCTGGGAGTTCTACCTGCATTATTGCGAGGCAGGCTTCCGGTCCGGCAATATCGATGTTCGCCAGATGGTCTACGTCAAATCTGCCTGACAAGGCACTGATCTTGAAGACACACTTCAAAGGCCGGGATCACCCGGCCTTTTTCTTGTTCCAACCCGTGGACCGGGCGACCAGCGCGAAGTAGGCACTGTACGGCAACCAGCGCAAGAGCTTCAGTTGCCGAACAAATTTACGCGGAAATGCAATCTCGAAACGGCTTGGATGGGACAGGCCTTTCCTGATTTCCTCGACAGCCTCTTCCGGAGACATCAGATAAGGCATCGGAAACGGATTGGACTTTGTTGCCGGCGTATCGACAAAACCGGGACTGATGATCTGAATTCGGATCCCTGCAAGGTCCAGATCGAATTTCAAGGATTCAACAAGGTTGATCAGCCCCGCCTTGGTGGCACCGTATGCAGCTGACGTCGGCAAACCGCCATAACCTGCCACAGACGACACCACTGCGATCTGCCCCCTGCCCGCCGCCTTCATGGCTGTGATTGCCGGCAGAAGCACATTGACCGTCCCCATGAGGTTCACATCAAAGCTTTTGCGAAAGGCGTCTGCTTCGGCATCGAGGCCATCCTGCGGCAGATAAATGCCCGCATTAGCCACGAGCAGGCTCAAACCGCCGAAGTCCTGCTGAATTTTTTTCACGTGTTCGGCCATGAGGTCTGTCTTCGTGACATCCCCAGGCAGCGCATGAATTGAACCGGCAAGCGCCTTGGACTGCCTCTCCAGCTCCGCCAGATCCTGTTCCGAGCGGGCAGTTACAATGACCTTCCAGCCCGAACGGGCGAGGTCAAGTGCAAGCTCCCGGCCGATACCGGAACTTGCTCCCGTGATCCAGGCGCAACCGTGATCAGCTTGGGCAACATAATTCGTCTTGGGCAATTCATTCTCCCGGTTCGTTTGCCTCTTTACGCAAACAGACCGGGTGTCGGATTGAATTTTAGCGGATAAAGGGTGCGAACCAGCGGCCAACAGGGCCGGTCAACTGCAGGCGTCCCGCCGTCACCGCGAAGCAAATGCAGTCTTCACCTTCGTCAGCTATAGGCTTGTGGTCCACATCGCCATCGGCAAAGGCAACGTCACCAGCCACATAGTGGCCGTCTTCGTCCTTGAACCCGCCCGTCAAAACCAGCGTAAGCTCGGTGCCGTGGTGCGTATGGGACGGCATTGCTCGACCTGCCCGCACCCAAAGGAGACTGCTTGCGCAGCCGTCAATTTCACCGAACTTGCATTCCTTGACGCCAGGAAGGAGGGTTTTCCAGGGGAGCTGATCCATCGAGGAACCGATAATCGACTGCAGCGATTCGGGAACGGCCGGTCCGCCTTTCTCAGACAGTTCGGCGGCAGGCGCGTTATCGTTCAGGTCATCAACGGCGCCACTGAATATCGATCCGAGAAATTCGTCCCGATTGGAAATGGAGACCGGTTCGGCGTCTTCCAGTTCAAAGCCGGCAAGAGTTTCAAGTGAGTTTACATATGACCTGTTGCAGTCGCTCATTTCGAGATGAGCACCGACCAATGCCTGCGCCGGATAGGTCAAGGTCCCGGCCGCATATCCGGCCAGTAACTCGTCCATTCCGGTCACGTTTTTTTCCATTACCGCTCTCATTTGGCTTTAGAATCCCAAGTTGCCTTACCGGCGATACGACAGGCAACAAAAATCGGATCAACAATTACACCAGAATTGTTAGAAATAGAATTTCAGTGAGCTGATTTCACGGAACAACTGATGGCGTGTTTTTGACACCAGAGGGAAAAAGGAACCTGATTGGCCTCAGGTGCTGGCATTCCCCATTTGAAGCCTTACATTGCGACCTTGATCAAGGCCTTTCAGACCTTTAGCGTCCGGGGCTTATCAGATTTCATCTGGCCGGTCAGCGCCACCGGACCAGATCAGCCGGGAAAGAATAAATGTCTGTGTCCGCTTCTGTTGTCGATGCGATCGGTAACACGCCCCTCATCCGTCTGAAAGCTCTGTCCGAGGAAACGGGTTGCGAAATTCTCGGCAAGGCCGAGTTCATGAACCCCGGTCAATCGGTCAAGGACCGCCCTGCCCGACAGATGATTCTAGAAGCCGAAGCCCGCGGTGATCTCAAGCCCGGTGGTGTGATTGTTGAAGGCACAGCCGGAAACACCGGTATCGGTCTGGCGCTGGTAGCCAGTGCACGCGGCTACCGGACCGTGATCGTTATTCCGGAAACGCAAAGCCAGGAAAAGAAGGACATGTTGCGCCTGTGTGGTGCTGAACTTGTCGAAGTCCCGGCCAAGCCTTTTTCCGACCCCAACAATTACCAGCACGTCGCCCGCCGTCTTGCAGAAGAGATGGCACGGACTGAACCTAATGGCGTTATCTTTGCCGATCAGTGGAACAACCTCGACAACCGCAAGGCTCATTTCGTAACCACAGGTCCTGAGATCATGGCCCAAACGGGTGGCCGTGTTGACGGTTTCATCTGTGCGGTCGGTTCAGGCGGCACGCTGGCTGGCGTTTCAACCTATCTTCAGGAGAACAAGCCGGGTGTCGTCATCGGCTGCGCCGACCCGCGTGGCGCCGCGATGCAATCGCTGTTCACCACCGGCAAGGCTGTCGCCTCCGAAGGCGGATCGGTTTCCGAAGGCATCGGCCTTGGCCGCAGTACCGCGATTGTCGGCGATCTTAAAATCGATCACGCCTACACAATTCCAGACGAAGAAGCCTTGCCGCTGGTGTTCGATCTCGCGGAAAAGGAAGGGCTACTGCTGGGTGGCTCGACCGCTATCAACCTGGCCGGCGCCCGGCGCCTCGCACGCGAGCTTGGACCAGGCAAGACGATCGTCACGATCCTGTGCGACCACGGCACCCGCTACCAGTCCAAACTCTACAATCCGGACTTCCTCAGATCAAAGAATTTGCCGGTTCCGGAGTGGCTGGAGCGAAAAGTCACGATCCAGCCACCCTTCGCCTGATCGATTGACACCGGGGGGCATTACATGAGTTCAGCGGATCAAGCATTGGCGCAAGGCGGTGACGCGGCCGAAGCGGTGATCCGCGATGCCGTCACAGATGCCGGCGTTCTGGATGCCATGGCAAACAATCTCGGACTGGTCGCGGCATTTGTCGCGATCATGTACGTGACGGCGGGCATCTGCGCCGTTCGCGAAGTAATGAATTCAAGAACTTCCCAGGGATCCGTCGCATGGCTGCTGTCCCTGTTTTTTCTGCCTTATCTCACGGTGCCGCTCTATTTCGTGTTCGGCTGGCGATCCTTTTCCGACTACGAGAAGATTCAAGCGACCCTTGGCCGGGCAGAACGGGCAAGGCGTGCAGACGAACTTGGCCTGACCGATCACGAGGAAACCAGAGACTGGCCAGTTCTTTCCCGCGTTGCCGGGGTTCCCTTCATGGCCGGCAACAAGGCAGACCTTCTTATCGATGGTGATGCGACGTTCACAGCCATCAAAAATGAAATTGCAAAGGCCAGAAACGTCATATTCTTCCAGTTCTTCGCCATCCATGACGACGAACTGGGACGTGACATGGCCGACGCCCTGATCGCCCGTGCCAAGGATGGCATAACGGTCTATTTCCTCTACGACGATGTCGGCAGCCATTCTCTGTCAAAAGACTATCTGAGCCGCTTGAAGAGCGCCGGCGTCAAGGTTTGCGGTTTCAACGAAAACCACAAGTTCCTGCGACTGCTTGGACCGATGCGTCTCAACTATCGCAATCATCGCAAACTGGTCGTGATCGACTACCGCGTCACATTTGTCGGCGGCCACAATGTTGCGGACCAGTATGTCGGCCGGGACAACTGGTTTGGCCACTGGCGCGACACCCATGTCCGTGTCGAAGGGCCCGCTGCCGTTGCTTGTGCACTCTCCTTTGTCGAAGACTGGCTCTGGGCGAGCGGCGAGCGCATCGAACTGCCTCAGGTTGGCGAAATTCCGATGCCTGGTGACGAAGCCGTTCTGGTGATGCCGACAGGGCCTGCAGACAAGCTGGAAGAATGCGCACTGGCTTTTGTCGAAACGGCAGCCCGGGCACGAAAGAGGCTATGGATCACCACACCGTATCTGGTGCCATCTCTCGACATCCAGACAGCGCTTTGCTCGGCAGCAATGCGCGGTGTGGACGTACGCGTTCTGATGCCGGAAAAACGTGATCACTGGACTGTATGGCTCGCAAGCCACGCCTACGAGGACACCCTGGTGCAGCGCGGGGTGAAGGTTTACCGCTATATCGACGGTTTTCTGCACCAGAAGGTTACGCTGATGGACGACGAACTCGTTTCCATCGGCACGGTCAACTTCGACAACAGATCATTCCAGATCAATTTTGAACTGACCCTCTGGTTCACCCATCCGCGCATGATCGACAACGTCGAAAGCATGCTGGAGACCGATTTCCAGAACTCCCGCCTGACCTGGCCGGACGCGTTCCAGTCCCGCAGTTATGTTTTTCGTGTCCTGGCTCAAGGCGCCAGGTTGCTGTCTCCTATTCTTTGATCGGTGTTCGAGACATATTCAGTCCCTGACTGCGCGGCCATGCAGAGCGCCTCGTGCAGCTTGAAGGCAAAATCCAGCATCTGTTTTCTGAAACCGATGGAAGAGTGCCCCCTTCCGGACTGGTGCCGTCGAGGCGAATGATCTAAACCTCTATCAGACCAACTTCTCCGGCATCTGCAAACCATGGCTTACATACCCGACTACGCGACCCTGCTTGCCTTTACGGCCGCAGCACTGGTGTTGACCGTTACGCCAGGACCCGACATGACGCTGTTCATGAGCAAGACGCTGACACAAGGCCGACGCGCCGGGCTTGCTGCTGTGTTTGGGGCAACCTGTGGTCTGATCCTGCACACCGTGCTTGCTGCGATCGGTGTTTCCGCCCTGCTTTCAGCATCGGCACTTGCATTTACAGTGCTGAAGATCGTCGGCGCCGCTTATCTGATTTATCTCGCAGTTCAAGCGGTCAGGAACGGGTCCAGCCTTGCGCTGGAAGCAGCCTCCGTGAAGAGGCAACCTATTCACCGGGTCTGGTTACAGGCACTCGGGATCAACATCCTCAATCCCAAGATCGTCTTGTTCTTCGTGACCTTCCTGCCTCAGTTTGTCAGCGCGGCGGATCCGAACGCGACAGGAAAACTGATGTTCCTCGGGTTTTACTTCGTCGTTCTGGGAATGCCCATCTGCGCTGCGATGGTTCTGGGAGCCAGTGCGTTTGCCCGTTTCCTGAAGTCCTCGCCGAAGTTCATGCGAGCCTTCGACTGGGCTTTTGCAGGCATTATGGGCACCTTCGCCCTGAAGCTTCTGGTGGCCAAGGCAAACAGCTGAACCGGTTCCTTTGGCTGCCAGTGACCCGTGGTGACTGAGCGTCCAAAATCAGTCTAGCGTGCCAGCAGTTCTCTCAGACCGGCGGGGGGAACTTGGGCCATCTTGCGAAAATCCCGGCTCATATGGTGGCGGTCTGAATAGGACGCCTGGTAGGCAATCTCATCGAGACAGCAGTCGCCCGACGCCATCATACGTGTCGCCTTTCGCAGTCGGACGAAACGAGCGAGCCTGGCGTAGCCCAACCCTGCCTCCGATAGCCGCCGGGAAAGACTTCTCGGCGATAAACCAAGTCCCGCCGCCGTTGACGACAAGCCAGGATGCTCCCCCACTGAAAGTTCGAGACTGCCGACGACCCGCGCAAGAAGTCGGTTCGTACCCGGCCCCTGCGGCCTGTTCAGCAGGTGGTGAAAAGACAGGCTTGAAGCAGAAGACATCATCCGGTTTTCGGAATTGAACCCGGAAGTTTCTTCTGCAGGAATAATCAGGATATCGCTGTCGAAATCCAAGTTGCCTTCAACGAAATTGCCAAACCGATAGATCGGCCGGGAAGCACTGCCGCGGCTAACCGCCCAGATGTCCTGAATATGTATTCCTGCGCTTTCAAGCGTTCCGGTCACGACACCGGCCAGCATTGCCGGTCCGAATGGTTTCTGGTTCGCGGGACGTACCTTGTAGGGTGACAAGACCAGTGAATTGCGCTGGACGGAAGAAATAAAATCCTTTCCTTGACCGTTCTCGTGAAACCGAAAGGACGCCTGCAGTGCCAGGACACCCGACCATCTGTTCACCAGGTCAGGCATGCTCGGCGCACTCGTGAGGAGATGACTGATCACATCGAAACCGGCTGGGCGACCTAGAGCACGCGCCAGATTGAAAACCGCTCCGCATCCTCGTGAAGCGTAGAGCATTCCGATACGGGACAGCGGATCCTTCGCCTCAGTGCCCTGCAAAACGGAATTCCCATAAATTGCGGGAAACCGTGCCTCGGCCTGCTTCGCAAAATGCCTCAACCACCAGTTCCAATACGCCGAATAGGCTTCTCCGAGCGGCTCGTTGACACGCACGTTCTCCGCACCTTGTTGCGGCTCAATGGAAATTTTGGCGTCGATATTCACAGGTCTTCTTTCGACCGTGCTGCATGATGAAGTGTGCCCTGGAACGAAACCAAGGGTTTAGCGCAAATGCAAGCATCGAAATCGAGGGGAACATGCGCAACTTGAAATCTCAGCTACGACTTCTTGCACTGACGTCGCTGGCTACACTGACGGGCAGCTTTTACGCACTGGCTGATCCGGCCAACCTGACGGCAGACGAGATCAACGACATGATGTCGGGAAACTCCATCCATGGTTTCTTTCCCGACGGCGTGACGGAGTACAAGCAGAACAACCACGCCGACGGCTTCGCCGTTGTCGTGGTCAAGGGCGACAAGATCCGGAACATTCCGTGGGAAGCCGTCGAAATTAACGGGACTGGTCAATATTGCGAAGACTGGAGCGGCGATGGCTGGGGCAAACTCTGTTTCACGGTGACGCGCGAAAACCCGGCCAAGCCGATCTTCACAAATGCAAAAGGCAAGGCAAACGCACAGAACTGGTCAGAAGGTTTTGTCGATCTGAATTTCGCCGACTGAACTTGGTCCACATCATTGTTATCGCCCGCGGTCCGGCCGGATTGCGGGCGTTTGTTTTTCATGACCCCGGTTTCCTGCAAATAGGGCCTTGCACCGCATGCTGTTCGTTGGTCAATTCGACGCTATTCGTTTCAGGGAGTTCCGGATGACCACGCCTTTGTTTCGCGACGATGCCTACCTCAGAACATGTGAAGCCGAAGTGACCGGCATCAACGAGCGTGGCGGCATCGTGCTTGATAGATCGGTTTTTTACGCGACCGGTGGCGGTCAACCGGGCGACAGCGGCACATTGGAGCTGGAAGACGGCACGAAGATCGAGATTGCCACCACGGTCTATGATGACGACAAGAAAACCATCGTCCATGTCCCTTCAGAAGGACAACACCTGCCTGCCGCCGGCACAAAAGTGACCGCCCATTTGGACTGGGCAAGACGGTACCGGTTGATGCGCATGCATACTGCCTTGCATCTATTGTCCGTGGCCCTGCCCTTTCCCGTTACAGGTGGTCAAATCGGGGATCCCGAAGGACGGCTTGATTTCGATATGGGCGAAGACACAATCGACCGGGAAGCGCTTCTGGAGAAGCTCAATGCGCTGGCTTCTGGTGATCACGAAGTAACCACCCATTGGATCACAGACGAAGAACTCGATACCAACCCGGGTCTGGTCAAGACCATGTCCGTCAAGCCGCCACGCGGGTCTGGCAGGGTAAGACTGGTCAGGATCGGCGACGACGTGGACTTGCAGCCTTGCGGTGGTACCCATGTAACGAGAACCTCTGAAATCGGCCTGCTTGAACTTGGCAAGATCGAAAAGAAGGGCAAGCAGAACAGGCGCGTCCGGATCCGCCTGACCGACTGACAAGCAAACGGAGGAAGTTGAAATGAAACTGTCAGGTGGCTGCCGGTGTGGAGCTGTTTCCTTCGAAGTGGAAAGCAGAACCCCCTACCCCTACATGCGCTGTTACTGTTCCATCTGCCGCAAGACAGGTGGCAGCGGCGGTTATGCAGTCAATCTGATGGGAGACGCCGGCAGCCTTGAGGTATCGGGCGCGGAGACGAAGTCGGTCTACAACGCTGTCATTGATGGAAAGACCAGTCCTGCGGAACGTCATTTCTGCAAGGCTTGTGGATCTCACCTGTGGCTTTGGGATCCGCGTTGGCCTGAACTGGTGCATCCACATGCAGGAGCGGTCGATAGCCCCTTGCCAACACCGCCAGAGATTGTCCATATCATGCTGGCGTTCAAGCCTGACTGGATCGAGGTGCCGAGCGGTCCCGGACACGTTCACTTCCAGAACTATCCGGACCTCTCAATCGAGGACTGGCACAAGTCCAAAGGCTTGCTGGAGACCTAAGGAGCCGTAATGACCGACCATCCCCTCGTATCGACTCAATGGCTGGACGATCATCTCTCCTCGCCAGATCTGATTGTCATCAATGCCTGGATGCCGCCGGTCACACATCCAGATGCTCCGCCTGTCTATCCGAACGCCCACATTCCAGGCGCCGTCTTCTTCGACGTCAACGAGGTCTGTGACAAGACCAGCGATCTGCCTCACATGTTGCCAGCTCCGCACGTGTTTTCGTCAACCATGCGGAAGATGGGGATAGGCGACGGTCAGACACTGGTGGTCTACGATGATTTCGGTTTCTATTCCGCGCCACGCGTCTGGTGGACACTGCGCAGCATGGGCGCGGAACGAGTTTATGTTCTGGATGGTGGATTTCCGAAGTGGCGGGCAGAAGGCCGTGCCTTTGACGACGATACGCCCCGCAGGGTTCAAAGCCACTTCTCGTCCCGTTTGAACCATGGTGCCGTTGCTGACCTCGACCAGATCCGCTCCACCATCGCAAATGGTTCGCGGCAAATACTGGATGCAAGGTCTGCCGAACGATTTGCCGGAGAAGCGCCAGAGCCGCGTGCCGGACTGAAGTCGGGTCACATGCCGACCGCGCTCAACCTGCCCTTCACCCAGCTCATCGCGGAAGACGGCACATTCTTGCAGAAGGAAGACCTGGCAAAGGCTTTTCAGGATGCTGGAGTGGATCTCGACAAACCCGTCACGACCTCTTGCGGCTCCGGTGTCACAGCGGCGATCCTGACCCTTGGCCTTACCGTGCTCGGTGCTCGGGATCTTTCGCTTTACGACGGGTCCTGGGCGGAATGGGGAAGCCGGGACGACACGGACGTCGTCACCGGCCCAGCTTGAGAGATCAAATAGCGCTTTGATCAGGTGCCAGTCTTCAAGGTTTCAAAGAAATCCCGGATCTCATCCGAGATCGAACTGGTGCTTGAAGACATTCTGCTGGATGCAGCCAACAGACTGTCGGCCGCCTGATCGGTTGCGGTGATTGCCTGTTCGACACCGCCAATGTTCTCATCGAGGGTCTGCGTTCCCGAAGCAACCGTCTGGATGCTGTGGGAAATTTCCTGCGTTGCAGCACCCTGCTCTTCAATCGCCGCTGCAATTGATGACGTCATTTCGTCAAGTTGCTTGACCACTTCGGAAATCGACTGGATGGAGGCCACGGCATTGTCCGTCGAACTTTGAATTTCGGTGACTTGCTGGCTGATTTCCTCGGTTGCCTTCGCGGTCTGTTCTGCGAGGGTTTTCACTTCGCTTGCGACCACCGCAAATCCCTTGCCGGCATCACCGGCACGAGCAGCCTCGATCGTTGCGTTCAGAGCCAGCAAATTGGTTTGTTCGGCAATCGCCTGAATGAGACCGATCACATCCCCAATTTTCTGGGCAGCACCTGCCAGGCTCGCCACCTGAAGACTTGATTGTTCTGTGCCGCCTGCCGCCTGGCTGGCAATACGGGATGCACCGGAGATCTGCTTCGAAATTTCCTGGATCGAACTGGAGAGCTCTTCCGTTGCAGAGGCTACGGTCTGGACGCTGACGCTAGAGTCTTTTGAAACATGCCCGGCGTTCTCAACCTGGCTTCTCGCGGTCTGCGATACGCTCGTCAAATGCTCGGCTTCACCCGCAACGCTGCGAGCACCGGCCTCAACGTCGGCCAGCGGTTGCTTGACGCTGCTCTGGAACTTTTCGATAGCCTTGTTCAACCGTTCCGTCTGCGCTGCGCGCTCCAGAAGAAGTTCTTCTTCGTAGGTTGATATGGCAAGGTCCATGTCAAGGAAGACGGCCGCCGTGACATCGTTCAACAAGACGGCAAGGTTTTGAAAAGACCGTCTGTATTTACGGGTCAGATGGGCATGCAGATGGCGCAGGACATAAAGATACCCGGCAATGTACCAACGCGGTTCCAGCCCGATGCGGCAATGCACATGACCGATCTGGTTGATGCTCTGCTGGTAGCTCTGGTCGAAGCCCGACGTGAACAGCTTCTTCCAATGGCCCTTTTGAGCTGAAACAAGTCGGGGCTGATGCGAGCCGACGAGTGCAGCCAGATTTGGCTGGGTGTTGATGTGAACGTAAAAACCCGCCAGCACATCGTCCAACACGGGCTCGATTACCGGCCAGAGTTTTCTGAGATTTTCGATTGTGGAATGATCAATTTGGGCGAATTTCAAACGGGATTGGAAGTCGTATTCCTGATCGCTCATGGCAGGTCACCTTGATAAAAACTGACCCTACGTGACCCGACAATTCTAAATAAACCATAAATTGTATTTTTACGTACGACATAGTGACAATGGCGCGTTGAGCCACAACGAAAACGAAATAGGAATAATTACCAATCCCCCGGTTTTTGGCCGTTTTTTAGGCAATAAAAACGCGACATCCGATTCTTTCCGATGGGAGTCGCGAACACAACCTGAAAACGAAGGTAGCGATACTTTGGTCGTATTCCGGTTGTCCAACACAACGCTCACTCTCCCGGCTGGGGTCTTGCCTTCAACCCATCCGGTTTCTTGCGTGAAGGCTCCAGACTAATCAGAAAGTCGGCACGTGTGCCGGCAAGATGATGGCCTGGCCAGATCTCCAGAGCATCGTTCAGTTTCCCTTTCGGGTATCGAGCGAAGATGTCCTTGCGAACGTTCTGCGCGATCCTGCGCTGCCCCATTCCGAACACGTCACACATTGCTCCTCGCGAAATAAGATGTGCTTCTGCACCATATCTTCTGGCAGACACATACCCGTTAAGGTGCAGTCCGATGGCATCGGCAATCCGATGTACCTTTGCCCGGTCATGTCCCTGGCCGACAAGGTGGTGCTGGCAGCGTTCCGCACCATGGACCACGAAACAGCAATCCCGCGGCTCACTGGTCCGGCCTGACGCCAGGCCTACGTCATGCAATATGGCTGCACAGAAGAGGATTTCCTTGTCTACAGTGAGCTTACGATAGCCACCCAACAAGAGACCAAAGTAATAGGTGCGCCAACTGTGCCGCATCAGGTCCAAATTCTGGACTTCGTCGGCAAAGTCCAACGCATCCCGGACCAATGCGGTCTCCGGTGGCTGCAGTCCTTCAAGGTCTGCACCGAAGGTGTTGATCAGGCCCAGTTTTCCTCTGAAAGCATCCAGCGCTTCCAGCATCCCCATACGGCCAAGATTTGTAAGCACCTTCAGCTTTTCAGTTCTTGTCAGTCGCCCATTGCTGAAATGACCAGACCTTCGTCCCCAAGCCACCGTCCCCATGTCTGCAGTGTTTTCCGGCATCTCCCAAAACGTCTCCATGATTGCTCCATTTTTATGTACCGTATCGCACAAAAATAGACATGTCGATATTTTTGTGCGAATTGGTATAAAATGAAATCCGAAAGCAAACGCGGCCGTCCGCGCAAATTCGACGAAGACATCACGCTCGACCGCATCATGCTGGTGTTCTGGCAGCACGGCTATGCCGCTACCAGTCTCGACCAGATAGCAGAAGCAACCGGCCTGAACAGACCCAGCCTCTACGCCGCATTCGGCAGTAAGAAAGACATGTATCTGAAGGTGATTTCACGGTTCGCGGACCAGATGCAGGCCCACCTGAAGGCGGCAGGACAGACAAAAGCAGGGCTGAAACCCCGGCTCAAGGCCATCATGACAGCTGCTATCGATCTTTATTGCGGCAGGTCGACATTTGGTGATGCGGCCTATGGTTGCCTGGCCATCTCCACACTGACGACTGAAGCTGCTGATGATCCTGACTTCAGATCAATGCTGGCGCATGTCGTTGAGCGAATGGATCGAGGGTTCGCCGGTCTGATTTACGCGGAGCTGAAAGACTCGGTTCCGGAAGCAAGCGTCCAGTTCGCCGCCCAGCATCTGTCTTTGATGCTGCACGGTCTTTCGGTTCGCGCCCGCGCTGGGGAATCTCGCGATATCCTGGTGGAACTGGCAGAGGCTGCTGTTGACCGGCTTGTTCCGGACCCTGCTTCAGCGCCCGTTATGTAGATCCAGCGACCAGTCAAGCGTCAGAGGCAGCGGCGTCCACATGCCGGTCTTCACCCCTGCCCGCCTCAACATGTCGGCCGTCCACGTGTTGCAGCCCATCATCGCGTTGAAGCCGCCAACTGCCGGAAAGAAAATGTCGTGTGCGTCGTACGCCACGCCGGGAATTGCCGTCGGAGGCGCTGTGCCATCTGACTGGAAACTGGTCCTGATATCATTGACCAGCTCATCAAATTCCAGCTGGCTAAGTTCAACTACGCGGACGCTTTCCTGTTCAAGCGGAATATCGCCGGTACGACGGACATGCATGACCGAAGCATCCCAGGTCAACGCGTCTATTACCGGACCCGGTTTCAAATCGCCCCACGTTGGCGTTTCGATATAGAAGGACCGCCCACCCCAGCCGAAAGCAATCCAGAAAACACCCGGATAATCCAGCTCCAGCCCGCCATCCGATACGAATCCAAACGCCTCCAACACGTCCGGATCGGCCGGGAGGGCGATATCAGTATGGATGGGATTGTTGAGTATCAGAATACGCCGTTTATCTGTGAAACTTTGCGCAGCTTCCATAACCGGCCTGGAATCGAACAAAGGCCTCGGAACGAGTGCTCCGAGGCCCAGTGCTACAACAGCAGTGAAGACAACAAGGCAAATTCCAATCAGGAACCTGCGCAGCAGTTTCATCATCCGTAGTCTTTAGCCGATCAGTGGTGCAGGATCTGGCTCAAGAAAAGCTTGGTACGTTCATGCTGCGGATTGGTAAAGAACTCTTCCGGCTCGTTCTGCTCCACGATCTGCCCCGCATCCATGAAGATAACGCGGTTTGCAACCTTGCGGGCAAAGCCCATTTCGTGAGTGACGCACAGCATGGTCATGCCTTCTTCGGCAAGTCCGACCATCACATCCAGAACTTCCTTGATCATTTCCGGATCGAGCGCCGAGGTCGGCTCATCGAACAGCATGATTTTCGGGTTCATGCACAAAGACCGTGCAATAGCAACGCGCTGCTGCTGACCACCGGACAGCTGCCCCGGATATTTGTTGGCCTGCTCCGGGATCTTGACGCGCTCGAGATAGTGCATCGCGATGTCTTCGGCTTCCTTCTTGGGCATCTTGCGAACCCAGATCGGAGCCAGAGTGCAGTTTTCCAGGATCGTCAGATGCGGGAACAGGTTGAAGTGCTGGAAGCACATGCCGACTTCGCGGCGGATTTCGTCGATCTTTTTCAGATCGTCCGTCAACTCGATGCCATCAACAAGGATCTGTCCCGCCTGATGTTCTTCCAGACGGTTGATACAACGGATCATCGTGGATTTGCCGGAACCTGACGGTCCGCAGATAACGATACGTTCGCCGCGCATGACCTTCAGGTTGATGTCGCGCAGAACGTGGAAATCCCCGTACCACTTGTTCATGTTCTTGATTTCAATAGCCACGTCCGTATCGGAGATGGTCATTCTGGAACGATCGGCTGCGAGTTCCTCGTCGCGTACAGCGTTTTCAGACATAGTTTTTAACTCCAAGAGTGTCCTGTGGCCGGGGCGCTGCGGTTCATCGCGCGCCCCGGAAGCGGTTTGCTAGCGTTTGTGTCCTGTATGAAGCTTCTTCTCCATGAAGATGGAGTAGCGCGACATGCCGAAGCAGAAGGTCCAGAACACCACTGCAGCGAACAGGTAACCCGTGTGACCGGTGCTGGGCGTCGACCATGTCGGATCCGTGAAGGACGACTGGATCTGGCCGAGAAGGTCGAACATGCCGACGATCAGAACCAGAGTCGTATCCTTGAACAATCCGATGAAAGTGTTGACGATCCCGGGGATCACGAGCTTCAGAGCTTGCGGCAAAATGATGAGATACATCATCGGCCAGAACCGGAGCCCGAGCGCCATGGCACCTTCATATTGTCCCTTCGGAATGGCTTGCAGGCCACCACGGACCACTTCTGCCATATAGGCGGCAGAGAACAGGGTCACGCCGATCAGAACGCGCAGCAGCTTGTCGAAGGTCACGCCTTCTGGCAGGAACAACGGCAGCATCACCGACGACATGAACAGAACCGTGATCAGCGGAACACCGCGCCAGAACTCGATGAAGATAACCGAGACAAGCTTGATGATCGGCATTCTTGATCGACGTCCAAGCGCCAGCGCGATACCTAGCGGTAGCGAGGCCACAATACCCGTGACCGCGATGACAAGCGTGACAAGCAAACCGCCCCAAACCGCTGTTTCAACGATCGGCAGGATTACCGCATCTCCGATGACCAGGCCGGTCAGCAGGAAGTATGCGATGATCGGGAAGACGACCAGAAACAGGATTGCGTTGATTTTCTTGAACGGTGCGCTGGGGATTGCAAGCGGTACAAGCAACACCGCGAACAGGAAATAGACGATGTTCACCCGCCAGATTTCCTCGGTCGGATACCGGCCATAGATGAACTGCGGGAAGTATGCTTCCACGTAAGCCCAGCAGGCACCGCTATGGCCGCCGTCCTGCGGCAGACATGCTTCGCGATTGTCGCCACTCCAGACAGCATCGATAAATGCGAACTGGATCAAAGGCGCGATAAGTGAGTAGGCGATCAGAATGCCGATTACAGTCAGAACGGTGTTGCCGATGGACGAAAACAGGTTCTGACGCATCCAGCCGATGACGCCGGTGGTCGAGATCGGCGCCGGCAGTCGCGGCGCCTCCTCGGTTCTGATTTGGAACATATCAGTGTTAGCCATTTTACGCTCCTTACCGTTCCACGAGCGCCATGCGCTGGTTGTACCAGTTCATGAAGGCCGATGTGATGAGGCTGAGCGACAGATAGACAACCATCCAGATACCGATGATTTCAATCGCCTGGCCGGTCTGGTTGAGCACCGTTCCACCCATCGAGACGAGGTCCGGATAGGCAATGGCAACTGCCAGTGAAGAATTCTTGGTAAGGTTCAGGTACTGACTCGTCAGCGGCGGAATGATCACGCGCATCGCCTGGGGAATGACCACCAGTCTCAGCGTCGGTCCGTTCCTCAGACCAAGTGCATGTGCTGCTTCGGTCTGACCATGGCTCACTGCCTGAATGCCGGCACGTACGATCTCTGCGATGAACGATGCGGTATAGATTGCCAGGGCTGCGGTAAGAGCCAGGAACTCAGGGATAATATTGAGCCCGACATTGAGTTCGAACCCCTGACGCAGGATTGGCCCGGTTTCGACGAAGTTCGGATGTTCAAGAGTGATCGGCATGCCGGTTGCAAAGTACGTCAGCAAAGGCAGGCCAATAATAAATCCGACCCCCGTCAGGAATGACGGGAACGGTTGCCCTGTGGCCTCCTGACGCTTGCGCGCCCATCGTGCCACGAGGAACGCTGCTGCTATCCCGATCAGGAACGCATAGCCGATCCATTCCGATCCGGTCCCCATGATGGGTTTGGGAAGCCGAAGACCGCCAATGTTCAGGTGGAATGTGTCGAATAACGACCATTTTTCACGCTTGCCGGGGATCGATCGCAGCACCGCGAAGTACCAGAAAAAGATCTGCAGCAGCAGCGGGATATTTCGGACCAGCTCGACGTAGCAATACGCCAGACGGCTGATGACCCAGTTGTTCGACAAGCGGGCGATACCGATGATGAACCCAAAGATCGTGGCGAAGAAGATACCTACGCCCGCCACAAGCAGAGTGTTCAGGAAGCCGACATAGATCGCTCTTCCGTAACTTGATGTCTCAGAGTAGGAAACCAGTGACTGGTTGGTTCCAAACCCGGCTGTATTTTCTAGAAAGCTCCAACCGGAGGCGATGTTCTGCCTCTCCAGGTTGGCTATCGTGTTCGAAACGATGACATATCCCAAAGTCACCAGCGCGACGACCAGCAGCAGCTGGTAAAAGATGCCGCGCGCTTTGGGATCGTTCAACAGCGAAGCACGCGCCGGCGCCCCCGCCGAGTCCTGCTCCATTACTGACATAGAACCTCGCCCAAGTTTTCACGAAAGAGCCCGGCACGCAGCCTCTCCTCAATCGTGTCTGACCTGCTTCCCTGGCCGAACTTCGTCGGCACTCCCCTATCGACGGAAGCAGTCTGTTCCCCCACGCGGTTGCCGGGTATGTTGTCCGGTTTTTATTGCGTGGAATTTATTGAGGGTTCCGGCAGAACAACCGCCGGAACCCCTTCAATCCTCAATCAAAGAAGAGGATTAGCGGACCGGCGGTGCGTACATGAAGCCGCCGTCGTTCCACAGAGCGTTTACGCCACGGGAGATGCCGAGCGGAGTGTCCGGACCAACGTTGGCGTTGAAGGACTCTTCGTAGTTACCGACGTTTTTGATGATCGCATAGGCCCAGTCGTTCGGCAGGCCGATAGCTTCACCAAATGCGCCCTCAACGCCCAGAAGACGCTTGATGGACGGGTTGTCGGAAGACTTCATCTCGTCAACGTTTTCAGAGGTCACGCCGAGCTCTTCTGCGTTGAGCATCGCGTTCAGCGTCCACTTTGCAATGTTGAACCACTCATCGTCGCCCTGACGGACAACCGGACCCAGAGGCTCCTTGGAGATGATTTCCGGCAGGACCATGTGGTCGCCCGGGTTGGTCAGCTTCAGGCGCTGTGCGTACAGGCCGGATGCGTCAGTGGTGTAAACGTCGCAACGGCCGGCGTCGTATGCAGCCACAACTTCGTCGGCCTTTTCGAAGGCGACGATTTCGTACGGCATGTTGTTGGCGCGGAAGTAGTCGGCAACGTTAAGCTCAGTGGTCGTACCGGTGTTGGTGCAGACCGAAGCGCCGGACAGTTCCAGTGCGGAAGTCACGCCCAGGTCCTTGCGAACCATGAAGCCCTGACCGTCATAGTAGTTCACACCAGCAAAGTTCAGACCCAGCTGGGTGTCGCGGGACATGGTCCAGGTGGTGTTACGGGACAGAACATCAACTTCGCCGGACTGAAGCGCGGTGAAACGCTCTTTTGCGGACAGCGGAGTGTATTTCACAGCGGACGCATCGCCGAACACTGCTGCAGCCATAGCGCGGCAGTAGTCAACGTCGATACCGGTCCAGTTCCCCTGAGCATCCGGGTTCGAGAAACCCGGTAGACCCTGGCTCACGCCACACTGAATGAAGCCCTTTGCCTTGACGTCTTCCAGCGTCGTTGCACCAGCAGCCGTCGTCGCGGCGACTCCCATAGCAGCGCCGATTACGAGCGGAAGGAATTTATTGGACATGGATATGCAGCCTTTATTTGTTACCCATACTTTTATTATGCCGGGTTTGTTCGAAAGACATCTTCTCCGTCTCTTGTAACCGGACGGATGCCAGCCTTGACGGCTGCTTCCTCCAGATATCTTTCGTCCCACCCAACGGTTCCATACGATGGCATTTAGCTGTTCGGGTCAAGTACTTGCTGCAGATATCTCGTCAAATTTCTCGAGCTATCCGCCATTTGCCATCAGGTTGGATGCACAAACAGCGAACATGTCTAAATCGAATTCATTCAATGCCTAAAAAGGGTTCAATGCATTTAGCGGAGACCTTGCGAAGGTTAACGCTAATCGAAAAATTCTCCACACAAAGACCCGCGCACAACACGTGAAATGGCGGTTGCGACCATGACGCGAATGACTAAAGTGAGCGCTCGGCGCACGGCAGCTCATGTCGCGCCGCCTCTCGCAAAACACACACCCAAGAGCCTTCATGTCTTCCACCAATTCCAAGCCGCCGTTGAGGCAGGATACCAAACTGGCGCATGCAGGGCGCGACCCGCTTGCATTTCACGGTTTCGTCAATCCGCCTGTCGTGCATGCTTCGACTGTTCTCTACCCCGACACCAAAACCATGGTGACGGGTGCCCAGACCTATTCCTACGCCCGTAGAGGCAACCCGACCACGGACTCCCTTGAAGGGGCCATGAAGGAGATCGAAGGGGCAGCCGGGGTCAAGATCGCGAATTCGGGTTTGAATGCCATTGCATTGGCCATCCTGTCCTGCGTGAAATCCGGTGACCACATCCTGATTGTCGATACGGCTTACGGACCGACCCGCCATTTCGCCGACACTGTTCTGCCAGGCATCGGGGTTTCCGTGACCTTCTACGATCCGAAGATCGGCGCCGACATCAAGACGCTGTTCCAGGAAAACACGACAGCCGTGTTCACCGAAGCACCCGGCTCCCTCACCTTCGAGATGCAGGATGTTCCGGCGATTGCCGCCGAGGCCCGTGCCATCGGCGCGACCGTTCTGATGGACAATACCTGGGCGAGCCCGATTTACTGCCAGCCACTGTCCATGGGGGTCGATCTGTCGATCCAGGCGGGCACCAAATATCTTGTCGGACACTCCGACGCTATGCTCGGTACGGTCGCTGCCAGCGAACGCGCCTGGGAAAAACTGGATGCGTTCTGCGGTGCCATGGGGTGCCACGTCGCGCCGGATGACATCTACCTCGGCCTGCGAGGCCTCAGAACTCTGTCCGTGCGCCTTGAACGGCACCAGCGCAACACACTAGCCGTTCTTGGGTGGCTGAAGGACCAGCCCAACATCGATCGCATCCGCTATCCAGGCCTTGAATCGGATCCTGGTCATGCTCTCTGGAAACGAGATTTTTCGGGAGCCTCGGGCCTGTGCGCCTTTGACTTCAGTGAAAGCACGACACAGGAACAGGCCTACGCCTTCCTGGATGCGCTCACGCTTTATGGTCTCGGGTATTCGTGGGGTGGTTTTGAAAGCCTTGCCATTCCGGTTCGCCTCAAGGGCGGCCGCACGGCAACCCCGGTAAACCTGGATCGCCAGTCGGTTCGCCTCCACATCGGCCTGGAAGACCCGGAAGATCTGATTGCCGATCTGGATCAGGCACTGACGAAGGCATTCGGCTGACAGACTGTCGAGCGAAGGGCGGAACGGCTCAAATCGTAGGGTCGTTCCGCTTTTCCTTGAAAATCAGCCACAGGTTCCGGAAATAGATTAGCAGACCCAGTCCCTGACCGGCGATGAAGACCGGATCCTGTCGTTGAATGGCATAGATCAGCAGCAGCGACCCACCCGCAACGGAAAAGAACCAGAAAGCGACCGGCACGATTGAGCGGCCGACGCGCTCGGATGCGATCCATTGGATGACGAAGCGCATCATGAACATGGCCTGGGCAAAGAAACCCAGAATGATCCAGAAGTCCAATTGCGCGATGAAAACCGCATGGATCCATTCGTATAGAGCGCTCATGTCTCAGGTCCAGTCAGTGTTTTTGAAAGGTCGGCGGGCTTCTCCACCCGGATTGGGGCATTAATCAGGTCAGTGGCCGAACATCCGGAATTTTTTTACGGCGGCGTCGCAGCCACCACACTCCGAACAGATCCAGCACACCGACCAGCGCCCTGTCAAAGATCCCGTATTTAGACGTTCCATGGCGCCGCTGCCGGTCCTGAACGTCGATATGGGTGACACCGTAACCCTCGCGGATCACGAGTGCGGGCAAGAACCGGTGCCAACTGTCGAAGTACGGCAGTTGCAGGAACACTTCCCGGCGCAGGGCCTTCAGGCCGCAACCGCTGTCGCGAGTGTTATCCCGCAGGATCGCGCCGCGCAGCTTGTTGGCAAACTTCGACGCATAGCGCTTGGCCAGGCTGGCCTTGCGGCCAAGCCTTTGCCCGGCGGCAAGAGCAACTGCCGGGCCGGCAGCGTCGAGAGCGTCCAAAAGCGCCGGAATATAGGCGGGGTTGTTTTCGCCATCGCCGTCTATGGTCGCGACGACGTCGCCCCTCGCATTCAAAAGACCAGTGCGCACCGCGCAGCTCTGGCCACAAGACTTCTCGTGCCTGACCGGCCGCAGCCAGTCATGGGTTGCCGCGTAATCCTGCAACACGATATCCGTACCGTCGGACGAGCCATCGTCGATGACGATGACCTCGAAACGCCTGCCCTGCAATGCAGCTTCGATTTCATCCAGCAGGATGGGCAGGTTTTCCGCTTCGTCCTTCGCGGGAACCACGACCGTGACGGCGAGCGCGCCCTTGCTGGCCGCAACAGCTTCCAGATAGCTTTGTGTCATGCGCTTGTCCGTTCTGTCGTGTCTGCCGCAGGGACCTCGGCTTCCACACGGTCAGCGCCTCGCTGGCCGCGCAGAACCTGCCAGACAGCCCGCACACAAGCCTTGGCAGACAGGACATTCATGTTGGGTACAATCTTTCCGGAGGAAGACAGGTGAAAGCCGATCCGCCGCCGGGCCATGGCACGAACCGTGAAAAAGGTGAACGTCATCCCCAATAGCGTGCCTGCGATGACGTCGCTGGGGTAATGCGCCCCAACCATGACGCGGCTGAACGCAAGCCAGAAGCCCGCAACAATGATCAGCCAACGGTAGGCCGGGAAAATAAAGGCCAGCGCAGTTGCAAGCGCAGCGACAGTGGTCGAATGACCAGAGGGGAAACTGGTGAAGGTGCCGTCGAAGGCCAAAAAGTCGAAGCGGACCGGACCAACTTCCTCGTAAAGCTTGGGACGCGCCCGGCCGAGCGACCACTTGAATGCAATGGCCAGAAGCCCCGTCGCGGCGACTGAATAAAAGATGAAGGCCGCATAAGTGAACACTGCGCCGATTGCCATGCGCAGGCGGAATGCGTAGCGCCCGGCATCCAGCGCCAGCAGAAACAAGCAGCATAGACCGGTAGAAACGAGGATCCAGTCGGCCTTGCCGATATCGGTGAAGGTTCGGAAGGCGGCCCGGTATTCGCCCGGGAGCGAGCGCAGCCACGGATAGGTCGGAACATCGAACGCAACGACTGCAATGCCAACCGTCAACAAGAGGACAGCAAGGATATCCTGCGGCCGCTGCCCGGGAGGAAGCGGATCCCTGTTGTGGCGCGCACGTTCCCTGCGACCGGAAAACAGTATTGCAGCCCGCCGAGAATTCCCGCGCATGCGCGCCAGAACATGCCAGACAAATTTACTGCTGTTGCTCATTGCCGTCTTCTGAAACCGTCGTCGGCACGGACTTCTCATAAAGCCCGATATCGACATCGTCCCCGCCATTGATATTGAGGCCGTCTACCCTTTTTACAGCCTCCGGCACAAGACCAATCTCCTTTGCGGCGGCCAAAAACGCGGCTTCTTCCCGGCTTTCTATTGCCGCGATACGGCAGGTAGCTGGATTCGCGGCTTCATCGGCAGCAAGAAAGACGGCGGCATCCTGCGCCGAAACGATCTTTGTCGTCGTGCCTTCCAGGAATATGAAACTGGGTTCGTGAAAACCGGTAGTCACGACCAGACGGTTCGACTTGTCTGCGCAACCGGGGATTTCGTCCATGGCCGCGACAAGGCGCGGACTGACCCAGATCGGCGTAAGAGCTGGGCCGACAAAGCCCCAAAACCCGATGCTGACGCAGATCGCTGTCAGACAGATGGCGGGGAAAGCATAGAGTGCCGGTCCTCGCAGAACCCGGGATGCTGCTGCAATCGCAAAAACAGCTCCCACTGCAAGCAGAACGGCTCCGGGAGGTGACGGCCAGACACCCAGGGCAAAAGGACCGGCAAACGCGGCGACGGCCAACCCCAACGCAGGCACCGCCAGCAACACTGCCGCTACCCAACGCAGCCACGTTCTCGTCGTGGCGCCAGCCCCCTCCATCAGCGCAGCAGCAACAGGTAGCGCGAGCGCAGGCAGCAGCGGCATCGTGTAATGCGGAAGCTTCGTTGCAACCAGTTCGAACACGACCCAGCTTGGGACGAACCAGGCGACGGCAAACGTCACCAGCGGACTTTTTCGTTCATGCCAGATGAGCGGCAAGGCAATCAGGAAGAATGCAGGCAAAGGCCAGAATATGCCGAACATCGCCCCGAGATGGGTAAGCGGGGGTGCTCCATGACCTTCCTGCCCCTGCCCGACCTTGCCAAGGAGGTCCTTGCCGATGGCTTCAGTGAAGAACGTTCCGTCCGTCGCGATCCAGATTGCCACAAACCAGGGCGAGACGAGCAGCACGAACCACAGCAGACCCGCGATTGGCGCCGTTCCCTTGAACCATGCAGCTTTCCGATTCAAGGCCATGAGGCCAACAACCGTAAGGCCAATCACCATGGGTCCAACCGGCCCCTTGATGAGGACACTGCCCGCAAGTGCAGTCCAGAACAGGAACCCAAGACCCCATAGCCGTTTGTCCGGATCCTTCAACCAGATCCGCGCCAGGGCACCTTGCGCTATTATGATCATTGCAAACAGCGCGGCATCGGTTTTTGCCAGTCGCGCCTCGACGCCGACAATGATCGCCAGCGCCACGAAACCTGCCGCCAACAGCGCACCGGCAGGCCCCATAAATGCCCGTGCAAGCCAGAAGGTTGCCAGAACGCTGATTATCGAGGCTATGACGGAAGGCAGTCGATAAGCCCAAAGCGGCGCGTCCGCCCCCTGCCCTGTCAGCTTTACGGCAGCTGCCTGAAGCCAATAGATCCCGACTGGCTTTTTGTGACGTGCCTGATCCTGAAAACGAATGTCGATGTAATCGTTCGTTTCCAGCATCTGCTTGGTTGCCTGGGTAAAGCGCGGTTCGTCCCTGTCCAGGGGAGGTACCGTCCATTGACCTGGTACGAACAAGGCAAGCGACAGAAGCAGCAGAAGGAACGGTGCTGTGATGTCGTGGCCGAAGATATGCAACCAGACCGGCTTCCGAACTGGGGCAGCCGATGGGCTGTCCACGTTGTCCTTGCGTTCGGAATTCCCGGCTGCCTTGCCTGCCGCCTCGGGCTTCTGATCGTCGCGCGTGTCCGACATCAACTTTCTTGTCCAGTTCCTGCGTCCGGTGTCCTGCGCCCGGTGTCCTGCGTCTGGGCGGTCGCCCCTGCCCGCCCGTTTCTGAACGCTTCTCCTACATGAGCTTTTCAAAAAGGGAAACTAGTGCTTGCCCTCTTCGAACGCACGGTTATCGTCCGGGCAGATGATCCACCTGACGAGTCACAAGGTTTTCCATGACATTGATTGCTCATATGACGGACCTGCATTTGCGTCCGCGAGGTTTGCCCTGCTATCGCGTTTCGGACACTAATATGCTCGCCGAGCGCGCGATCAAGTCGCTGCAGAGTCTCACCCCGAAACC
Organism: Roseibium sp. RP-7; assembly: GCF_053005225.1. NCBI lineage: Bacteria > Pseudomonadati > Pseudomonadota > Alphaproteobacteria > Hyphomicrobiales > Stappiaceae > Roseibium > Roseibium sp. RP-7. The sequence continues at coordinate 2,533,680 of NZ_JBRKQA010000001.1, read as the reverse complement.
TGATGCTCTCGTTATAACCGGCGATATAACCGACAGAAACGATCCAAGGGAATACGCGCTCGCCCGCTCCATCCTCTCGCGCGTCGACATGCCTGTCTATCTTGTGCCCGGGAACCACGACGGCACAGAAGTCATGCGCCGCGAGCTCGGAAGCTTTCCGGGTCTTTCAGGCAGCCTTGATGACAAGATCTGCTATACGGCAGACATCGGCGACATCCGCCTGATTGCGCTGGACACCCATATTCCGGGTGATCCGCGTGGTCGCCTCGGACAGGCACAGCTTGACTGGCTCGACAGCCGGCTGCGCGAAAGCGCCAAGACAACGCTGATCGCCCTCCACCACCCGCCTGCACTTTCCGGGATCCGACACATGGACGACATCGGACTTGTGGATGCCGATGCGCTTGCGGAAGTTGTTTCGCCGCACCGGCATGTTGCGCGCTTCCTGTGCGGTCATCTTCACCGTCCGATCATCGCGAGCTTTGCAGGAAAGGTGATGACGCTTGCTCCCAGCACCGGACACCAGGTCGTCCTCGACCTGACGGAAGACGGCCCCGCCATGTTCAACTTCGAACCCGCAGCCTATTTTCTCCACTATCATTCGCCGAAAACCGGAGTGGTGTCACATATGGCCTACGTGGAAGCGTATCCTGGCCCGTACCATTTCTTCGCCGATGAAGGCGTCGTCTGGCCGGGAGATGAAACCTGATGTCCGTAATCGCCCTGCCCAAACGCCTCCTGGTGCTGTTGCTGCTTGGCCTTTTCGCGGCCTCACTCGGCGCCTGCGGCGCCTTGCCGGGAAAAAGCGACCTTGAAGACAAGACAGTGCTTACAGACCAGCCGGTCGACAAGGCGCAGATGCTGTCGATGATAAACGCCTACCGGCAGCAAAAAGGCTTGCCCGCTTTGCGCCACGACCCGGAACTGGATGTCGTTTCCCAAAAGATGGCACGCCATATCGCCGAGCGCGACAGTATGGACACCTGGGCTCACAGTGCCTTCGGTCTGTCACAACGGCTCGACAAGGCAGGATACGCAAATTACGCAGGCGCGGAAAACCTGGGTGCGGGATATGCTGATCTGGCAGCAGCCTTCCGTGGCTGGCAAGGCTCAGAAGGCCACAACAAGAACCTTCTCAACCCCTACGTGACACGGGTAGGTATTGCCAGAACCAACCGCAATAATGGCAAATGGCGCAATTTCTGGGTGATGACACTGTCCCGCCCTTATGCGGACGGCCGACCGACCGTCCGATAACAAGGCACCTGGAAAAAGGACGGAGCCAAGCTCCGCCAAAAGGCTTCTTCCAGAGATCGAATGACCCAGTTGTCATCCGGACGCCTCGCAAACAAAACATGAATGCACGGCTCATATTTTATTAAGGCCGGCGCATCAGCCTGTCAATCGTTCAAAAGGGAAATGGTCGGGCGGCAAATTCGGCTTCGGACGCGGGAATGTCTCGCAAACCACGCTCTACAACCCCGTCGAACAACCTTTTTTTGCCGAACCTTGGCTCCCAACTGCAAAGCTCGGGGGACAACAGCTTGATGCAGGGAATTGCAAGGTCTTGGCGGGTCGCATCAAACTCCCAAAGGCTGATCTCGCGGTCGAAACAGCCCTGAAGCAGGCTTTCAAAAGTTGAGGTCTTCTCCAGAACCTCAGGACGCGTGGCAACCGCACCCCGCAAAGGCAGATCTTCGAAAATCACGCGCTCTCTGGCATACGCCAGCTGCCTGGGTAGCGACCTCAGCGCTTCTTTTGTGCCGTGACTGGCGGGATAGGATTTGTCCATCAGAGAGAGCGCGTTTTCCGATTGCAACATTTCCTGAATTGCACTGGTGCAGGCCTGTGCGGTGTCCCAACCGGCGGATGATCCAAACGCACACCCCCGGCCGTAAACGTCATGAGAGACACAAATCACCACCTGGACCGGCAGGTCCGTGTCGACGTGCAAGAGCTCCCATTCCCGCGGCTGGTCATCGAGATATTGGACCAGATCAGGAGGGAGCATTTCCCTCACATAGCCCTCAGGTAGAGAAGTTATCCCCAGGCGGTTGTACCAGGCCTGCGCAACTGCATCACGCTCTACAAGCTCAAGAAGCGCGCGCGCGCGCGCTCCCTCAAGGTCATGCCAGACAGCGCATCCTACGCTCGAAGCAAAGGGCAAACGTAAGCCCGTAACGTCATCGGCTTCGTTAAACAAAATTCCCAAACTAAGGCACTGCGCCTCTTCATCAGACCTCAAATTCCGCAACCGGACACGCCTGTCTGAAAGAGATGACCAGTCTGAAGAGTTGACGCGTGAAAGATCCCGTCCAAGACGAAGCCTGCCGAGAGCGACACTTGCCTGGGCTTCACTCAATCCAAGCAATCGACCGAAATCTACCTGAGGTTGTTTTTTGTCGTAATTGAAAATCCTATTGTCACTAATCCCGATACTACAAAGGGTTAGCCTTTCGGAAAGCTCGCCTATACAACTAATAGCTGCAATTGATGCGATATCCCCCTGTCCACCGGCAGGAATTGGTGCCCCTGCAGCAGGTACTTCATTTGCATCAGTTTCAGATGACTTGAGCAACCCGGTGCAAAAATGCACCGGGCATCCGGGGCGTGTCATCGGGACCAGTCTTGGGGAGAATGACGAAAGCAGCTTCAGGAAAAGACGAAGGTCCGGCTCCAGCAAGCGCACACGATCTCCCTCAACGCCCGGCTCCACCGCTATCAGGCCCAAACGCGACAGGTCCGCAAGTACGTCGTCCGCAAATCCACTTTCAACGATCATAGAAGAGACACCGCCGCCAACAGTGAGGATGCGGGACGGCTGCTTATGTTTTGATATGGCAATTTACTTCGCCTCACCCTGCAATTGCACACAACGTAGATTAACAAAACTGCCATTGAGCGAGTTCATTTCCTCGTTCTACATTCTATTCGAAAGCAGTCGATCAGTAGTAAACAGTCTCAATACATAACTATTTACTAAAGTTTGACCGAATTTGAAAAAGCCAGGTGACCATCCCACCACCAGGCAGGACACATTGCAACTCAACCTATCGGAGGCTCATAATGCACGCTGACACAACTTCCCGGACTGAACTGGAAATTGGCGCGAAACTTGGCGCGATCATTCAGAACGCCACAGCACGTGAGCGGCTGGTTGCCAACCCGGCTGAAGTCCTGGCTGAAGTTGGCATCAACTCCGATGCCGCAATCTTCGCCGACACTGCTGACCTCGTCCACCTCATCATCCCGGCAGAAATCGATGCAGCGCGCGTTGCTGCTGGCGATGAAAGCTATTTCGAAGAACTCGGTAAAGCAGCTCTCGGGACATGCTTTTACGACGACCTGCCGGAATAACTTTTTCTAGGCGGCACGTTCCCAAACCCGACAAAATCGTCGTGCGGCGTTTCATTTGGCATTGCCAGATCCGCCGCAGACACACTTCCATTCCCTTCAGACAATTATGGTCGGTTGTTGGATGGTTTGCGAACACCTCAATAGATCTTTGAGTTAGACTATTCTGAATTGACAGGAAGGTGGAAAGCCATGGCGAGATTTCCATATTACAGGAGAAACACAGCAGACCTAGGACGCCTTTTGGCGAAGGCGAATTTAAATCCAGATTTTGCAGAAAAGCTAAAAAGCGACCCCCGATCTGTGCTGGCAGAACTCGGATTGCCTGCCCAAACAACAGAATTGATCGACTTCAAGGTTGTTGACGAGCGTGATTGCTACAAAGCTCGTGTTCTGCCGTTCAAACTCAATCCAGCTAAGCTGTCCTCTGCGGATGTCTCATATGTCACTAGTGTTGCGAAACTCTTGAGCTAGGTTAATCTGGCTTGTTGAACAACACCCTTTGGACCAACTGAGCGCCCCGATCAAAATTTGCCCGAACACGCGCATCCTGGAAAAAATTGATGCGCTGGCGCCACTGCTCAGGTTGAACATTAAGGTTATCGTTAGGCAACAAGAAATGATTTCGTTTCTCGTTGAAACTCTCCAGAATAGTGATTGCCTCACCTTCTCTTCCTGAGCAAACAAGTGCTGCTACGCGTGTCGTCAGGCAACCAAGACTGCTTCCCGTACCCCGTTCAATTTGAACGATGGCGTTTTCGTAGTCCTCAGCAGCAAAAAAGATATTTGCAAGGTATTCGTAGAACACCCTGGGCACGAAAGAGAACAAGCGGAACGCGCGCTCGGCCGTTTCGCGGGCTTCGTTGACATCTCCCGAAAGTGCAAGTCCTTCTGCCACCGACATGAGGTTAGCGGGATCGGAAGAGCTGAGGCGACCCGCGTTTTGGAAGGCGCGTTTTGCTTCTTCAGGCATATTGGAAAGAATTAAGGACCAGCCGTAAACTCGCTGATTCACAGCTTGCCAAGGATCCAGTACGATTGCACGCTCTGCCATATCAAGCAGACTGCTCATTCCCTCCGAAGACGTTCTGTCATTAAGGGGATAATGCAACTCTTGCTTCATAATTATTGATGCCTTCCCGGCATAAATCATGGAGAAGGTTTTATTCGTCTGCTCCAGCTCGTTCAGCAGACGCATAGCTTTTTCATCGGATTGCGGCGTAAAATCCCAAAGTAGTGCCTCGGCCTGACACCAACGCGCGAATGCCGACGTATTGGCAGGGTTCCTCAAGCGACCTGTAGCGTGACCATGAATTCGACCGACAATCTGACTAGCTGCAGGGACGATGCCTTCCCAAAGCGTTAGGTCAACAATCTCATTAAAGACAATCTGCCCGTTTGTACGATCTTCGAATTGTACAACGATTTTCCCAGAACGTTCGTCATGCCTAAACCGAAGCAGATAAGCCCCCAATTCATGACCTTCGACAAGGGTTGGTTTCGGGGTATTCTCGTCGCCGAAATATTCGGATTCAAATAAATCGAATGATCTAAAGGACGATAGGCCTGACACGATTTCTTCTCTGAGGTGAACTGCGTCGCTCAGTCCTTTCTTCAGGAGCGATGAAGATACAATCGAAATTTCAGGCAGCCTTACAACTTCGTCGCTGTTTGAAAGTCCTCCCCCGATTGGACCTAATGCTTCCTGGCGCTTGAAGAGCTCTTCCCCAGTAGCCTCAACCTCGACCTCGCTAAGCAGTTTCCGAGTCTCGTCATCAGGCTCAGCGTCCAGATGAAGGTGCATTTCCCGTTCGCATGACCGGAATTGCTGTTCGGCACGTTCTCGCTGTCCCAGCTTCATGTAGAGACGAATAAGAACGCGATGAGCCGCCTCAAACGCGGGATCGAGTTTCAGGACAAAACGCGCCCCGGCCTCTGCCTGCACACCCCCGTCTTCCGTGGATATCCTGTTCAGATGCTTGAAGGCGGCGCTGATGAGTTCTGAGCGCACCCGTTCACGCTCGACCGTCAGCCACTCGGAAAATTCAGAATCGATATCGTCGTAGCCGGTCAGGAACTCGCCGCGCCACAGTTCCCCCGCCTTGCGGAAATCCGCTGCCTGCCCACGTTCCAAGAGCGAATTCATGGCCATGAGATCAGACGCAAACGCCGATGGGTCGAGTTGTATGTGACCTGGCGCTGAGCGCACTACATCGATGCCGGCCGTTTCTTCGGCGCTCTTCAACTGGCGCAATGCCTGACGCAAGGATTGCATTGCCTTGTGGCGGTCTGTCCCGCTCCAAAGCAAATCCGCCAGTGCTTCCCGGGGCGACGCCATACCGCTCATGCGGCTCAGATAGCCCATGATCGCCAGAGCCTTGCGGGTCTTGACCGCCACAGGTTCCTGGTCGCTATCAAGGAGCAAAGGCCGCCCAAGGCATGCAAAGCAGGACGCGATTGCCATCAATTCCCCGTATTTGAAATGCACGCTTCAGCCGTCGCCTTCGCGCAACCGCGAATATCACGCAACCTGAAACACAACAGCACCTTATCACGCTCATTTCACGCTGCAACAGCATGCTTTAATCGGATGGTCACAGCAGCGACGCTGCAATCGGCAAATCAAATACTGGTGGGTAGTAAAATGTCTAAGACCGTTAGCAAATCGGACCGCACTGAACTCGAGCAGGAGCCTGCAATCGAGGCGATCAAGCGCATGATCCGCTACACGAAAAAAGAATCGGACAAGGACGGCCGTACGTTCTGTTCCTATTTCCTGGATATGGCTCTTCAGTCCCTGGAAGATGGTTCCGAGGACGTGGACATGATCCTCAAAACAAAGATCACGCCGCTCATGGTTGGCCAGAAGGTGGAATCGGGAAAGTCCGAGACGCTCTAACCTTCAGGCGAATCGCGGTCTAGAAACACCGCCGTGCTCCTATATTGCAGGGGCCGGCGGTTTTTGTTTTTTGCAGGCTTTTTCCAAGTACCCGACTTGAACGTCCAGTTTAGGACATCTGCACGGCAGGAAGCCTTTCCACGCAAGGTAGAGGCATCGAAGCTCAGGTTTTTTTTCAAAAAAATCAGGGAGATGGCGACTCCGGCAGGATTCGAACCTGCGACCATTCGCTTAGAAGGCGAGTGCTCTATCCAGCTGAGCTACGGAGCCAATTTCTCAGGAACGCAAACCGTTCCCAGATGAGACTATCGGGCAGTATCTCTGAGGCCTGCCAGACGTTCATGCAAACTTGGATCGAGACCAAACGTCCGGAGGCAACCCGATCCGGCGATCGCCTCCACCGCCCTAATGCGTCAAAAACCCGGCTCGTGTCGATTCGAAATCGGCGCTTTCAACAGACAATCCGATCTCTTGCCGAACAGGTCAGAGGAGCCGAACGTTCTTGTTCAGTGGGTCCAGGGCGCAGACCGGTTGAATTTGAAATTGTCCGCATAGGCAGACCCGCGCACCTTGCGCTCCTGCGCCTTCTCCACCCTGTGCGGAATGCCATGGCGCTTCGCATATGCGACAGCTTCTTCAGAAGTCTCGAAATAAAGCCGGATTTGCTGCTTCATGTCGGAAGACGACGTGTAGCCCATCAAAGGTTCGACGGACTTGGCGACCTCCGGCTCGTAATCCAGCACCCATCTCTGGGTTTTCGCCTTGCCTGACTGCATGGCGGTTTTCGCCGGACGGTAGATACGCGCAACCATGTGACAGTGCCCTCAAGTCTGAATATGTGAGATGCAATTCCTTACAGCAGCTTTTTCCCGCCTTTGCCGCCGGTGTCAACACCGATATTGGCCGCAACCCGCAATCTTCGGTTCGGCGACGACTCATTTAACAGCACAAGTATGTATTAACGGTGTTGGTGGAGAGGCGATTTATGACATTCACGTAACATGACATGGAGGCGCAACTCATGCTATTAACTACCCTAACGTGAACTTGTCTGGAAGACGCCGATTTTCGGAACGAAGTGCAGGTTCAAAAAATACAGAATCGCAGGGCCGGACAGCCTGAAAGGGCCGATCCAAAGATCAAAACGATAAGGCTTTGACATGCATTACGAATTTCTGAAAAGACTGGAAGGCTATGTTCCAGAACATGTTCGGCCGGTCACCAGAGCACCGGAAAAAATTGCGCCGGTCGAACTGAAAGCGGCGATCGACGACGCCAATCTCACTGAAATGTGGGACATGATCCTGACGCTGGACTATTCGGTTTCCGATCCCACCGATCTGTCACCGGAAAAACGCGACGAATTCCTGAATGTCATGTCGCTGTTGTTGAAAGCCTTCGACCGGTAGAAATGGTTATTGGCAAACGGCCAAACATGTGCGGTGTCCCTGGTCGATTTTTGCCGGATGGAACAAATCAAAACATGAGAGAGGACCGTGCTAACACGCCCTGATACTCATTTTTCGGAACTCGGCACACAGGCCATTGAAAAAGGGCTTGCCGACCCGGCTGTGTCTGCGTTCTACGACAGCATCATGTCGACCGATGCGGTTCAGATCCAGCAATGCCTGAAACCGTTCCTGCCTCATTTGAGCCTTTGCTCGGACAAGATGCCCGGAAACGCTCCTCCTCCGATCTTCTATGTCGGTAAGGAAAGTGGGCAGCGACACCTGTTCGGCGAAGACTGGGCAAGCCCGGCGACACCCGCCTGCGGTCTGCGCACACCTGATCCGGACCTGGAGAAGGCTTCGGCGGAAGGTTATCGCAAGGCATTGGAAGGCACGCCTTATTACGGCTACGCCCACACGAAAATTCAGGTCAATGGCGAACTCTATGAAGTTGCGTTCGAGCGGTTGATCGTCGCCGTGCGACCTTCGTTGCAATCCGATCTTCGCTTCTGCGCCTACCTGGGCGTCATTCAGGATCTTCAGCGGACGTCCTGAGGATAAGTTTTACAAGGCCGTGTAGATCGCTTCTGGTGGCATAGACCAGCCAGTCATCCGGCCTGATATGTCCAGGCGCAATCTCCCAATGGGTGCCGCGTGGCACGAACCTGCGGTAACCGACTCGGATGCCGAAGCCTTTTTCTGCGCTTTTTGCGGCCATCAGGCCATAGAGATAATCCGGCGACCACTTCAATAGTGAGAGCAGAAACCCCAACTGGGTCAAAGGCTCGGCAAGGCCCTGCCCCCGGATGTCCCGTCTCAGCCAGAGATTGCCGTGATAGACGATACGCCCGCGCATGAAATAGGCGTCATGCGCGTGCTCTGTCCCGAAGCGAACCTGAGGGTTTGGATCGACAAACATCCTGCGTTGCTGCTGATGCCAGTGCTCGGCAAGGCACCTGTCTTTCAGGTCTTCCACCTTTGCAGCTTGCACAGACACGACGTTACCATGGCTGTTGACGGCCCCTACCCAGAACGCGGTCGTCCCGTGCAGGTCGAAAAACCGCGGTGAAAAATCTTCCATCAGGTATTTGTCTTCGGTGCTCCGGACGGTCTTTTCGAAAAGCGCAAAATCCGCGCTTTCCTTCAGAGAAAGCCCGGCCTTTTCAATTCTGGACTGCAGCACGGCTATCGCCGCCGATACATCCAGCGTCGCCTGGTCGTCAGGATCCGGTATCATCAGCCCCATCCGGCGCGGCCTGCATGCCGTCGCAAGCGGCGTCACTCCCACAGGCATTGGAAACGCCCGTCTGACCAGTCTGTTATGCGGCGATAAGTTGCACAAGACACCAGCGTAGCTTGGCCCTAGTTATCCCGGCCTTTAGGCACGGAACCACAGCAAGCGCATGGATTTGCATTGCAAAGTCCCAAGTCACGCGCACCGCATCACATCGATTTTAGGAGAATGAATGGTCGGGGCAGCAAGATTCGAACTTGCGACCCTCTGGTCCCAAACCAGATGCGCTACCAGGCTGCGCTATACCCCGATCCGTTGATTTGCTCGGATTTATAGGCCACAGACTCTATCGTCAAGCTAGAACAAACCAAGAATATCCGAGTTTTGTGGGCAAAACCTGACAAACATGTCCCGTACTTTGTTCTCAGTTTGCACACAAAAGCAAAACAGCACGCCCGATGACCGTGAACGAGCCTCGTAAACGCGACGGCCAAGGCATCGTGCCGTCACGGTCTTTGAAAGTGCAAACTGAACTTCAGTATATTTGCTTGATCAACCAGATTACTGGCGGCATTCTCCCGCATGAAAAGTATCCAAGCAATTGAATCAAATACCAAAACGTTTACATCAACCAAATTACAATTTTTGATATAGATTTCAGGAAAAGAAATAGATGATCACCAAAGATGACTTCACAAAGGCATTAAAAGATTTCGGTGGATCCGAGTCCCAGAAAATACTTCAGGATCCGCAAGCATACCAAGCTACCTTTGACCTGCTGATCACCGTCGCAGAAGATTCGTCAATCTTCCAAAAAAAGCTGTCGATCGCCAATACAGCAGCGGGTGTAGCCAATATGGCCGTTGGACACTCCTCTGCCGACCGTCGGACAAAGAATGCTGTTCGCGCGGGATCTTTTGCTTTGAGCCAATTCCAGCAGACAGCGAATCTAGCAAGTGTCACCAAGTTATCGCCAGGAGCCGCGATGGTTGCTGTCAGTGCCACAGTCGTCAACAAGACAGGTATTATCGTGTCCTTTGCAGGCGGAGACAAAAAGAAGGCTCAGTGCATCGGTGCGGTGATGGAGCTTTCTGCTTCCGCGGTAATCACCGCCGTGTCTGCACCGACAGGCGTCCTGCTGGTCCTGTCGGTCGCCAGTCTGGCCGCCTCATCGGTCAACGCATATAATTCATGTTTTTAGAATTTTGGAGCAGGCTGGAATAGGTGCAATTCGGTTTCATTCCAGCTCCATGGACGGGCTGCTGACCTTGTCTCCGGCCGAAATTTCGAGTTTTTCCGCCAGACCGGCGTTTATTTCGAACACGTACTTCGCCGGACCAAGCGAGGGAATGACGTCTTCGGAAAAAGGCGTGGTGTTGTCGGCGATGCTGACGATGGAACCCTTTGCGTCAATGAAAATGATGTCGAGCGGCAGGGGCGTGTTTTTCATCCAGAAGTAACGGTCGCCCTCCCCTTCGAAGAGGAACAGCATGCCGCGTTCCGCCGGCATCTCTTTGCGGAACATCAATCCCATCGACCGTTGCCGGTCCGTTGACGCAACCTCCGCCTTGAACTGGTGTTCCTTGTCTCCAGACCGAATGAGAAGATCTTCCACCGGCAGGTTCAACTGCGGGTCCTGCGCCAGCGCCTGCCCTGGCGAACCCGCGAGCGAAATCCAGAGTGTTGCAGCAAAAAGCGAGAGGCACAGAAAGAAAGGACGCATTCTGAAAACTTCCTGAAAGACCCGGCAGAACCGGTTTGGGAGACTGGCAGTCAAGGGCAAGACCGGAATAACACTTCCCGTTTGCCAAAGAAGATTGCCTGAAGGTCGACAAACAAAAAGGCCGGAACATGTCCGGCCAAGTCAATGTGCAGAATGACGGAAAGCGGGGTCAGTGAGAGGCAGGTATGTGGGTGCCTGTCCCGACCGGACGGATTTCAGCGGCCATGCGGCCTTTCGGGCCTTCGCCGAAGCGCACCAGCACATCCTGGCCGGGACGCAATTCAGTGATGCCGAAACGTCGCAGCGTCTCCATGTGAATGAAGATGTCTTCTGAACCTTCACCCTGGGTCAGAAACCCGAAACCCTTGACGCGGTTGAACCATTTGACGGTCGCTTTTTCGAAACCGCTTTCGGGGACAACCTGAACATGGGTGCGCGACGGCGGCAGCTGCGACGGGTGGGTCGCTGTGCTTTCGTCCATCGACAGGATGCGGAAGGCCTGAAGACCGCGCGGTCGGTCGAGTACTTCGCAAACAACCCGCGCGCCTTCATAAGCAGTCTGGTACCCGTCTCGCCTGAGGCAGGTGACGTGCAAAAGGATATCACCGTCGCCGTCGTCCGGGACGATGAAGCCATATCCTTTCCCGACGTCGAACCACTTAATCGTTCCGGCAATCTCGAGAACATCAACGGCGACTTCGTCCGTCAATGTTTCGAGTGCGCGGGGCTCCCGTGCGGTTTTAACCCCCATAGCCTTTTGTCCCGTCTCTGGTCCGCATGATTAAGCTGAAGGCAAAATTCGACTCACCAGCCAGCTGATTCCTAACAAAAGGATAACATTGTGCTTTCTGGCGAGAAGGGAAATTGTCGGACTAACCACAGACCATTTACGGAAATCAGGCCGGTTATTCGCCAAATCTCGCAAATGTTTGAGCTAAAGGTGTTCGAATGACTGTTGACGCGTAAGAATCGAACGGCGTTTCCTGACCGTTTAGAATCACTAGGTCTGCACCGCCACGAACGGCGATGGCCGGCAGTTGTGCGGCTGGATGCACGACAAGTGACGAGCCCAACACCAGAAACAGATCGCAAGCAGCAGCAGCCTCCGCTGCCCGCTCCAGTTCCATTTCCGGCATCTGCTGCCCGAAACTTATGACCGCCGCCTTCAACAGTCCGTTGCAATCAGAACATCTCGGACTTTGCCCGGCGTCAACAATCGGCTTCTGAGCTTCCAGTTCAGCCCGCGCCCCGCAGGAAAGACAGGTTGCGAATGTGGAATTGCCATGGATCTCGACAAGCTTGTCGTCCGGAAACCCAGCTCGCTGGTGCAGGCCATCGACATTTTGTGTGATGAGGCAATGAAGCTTGCCGTCCTGCGCCAGGCTCGTCATGGCCAGATGTGCTGCATTCGGCTCCGCTCTTGCGAAATAGTCCATCATTTCGAAGCGGCGGTCCCAGTCTTCCAGGCGACTATCCTCATCGGCAACAAAGTCCTGGTATTGAACAGGCTGACGTTTGGACCATATCCCGCCAGGTGAACGGAAATCCGGAATTCCGGAGTCCGTCGATATCCCCGCCCCGGTCAGGGCAACGATCTGCCGGTAGGAACCTTCCTTGAACTGTGCCACAAAGCGCTGAGCTTCGGGCAAGGTATCAATGCACTTCATCGGCCGGTCCGGTGCCCGTTTGGAAAATCCCTCGATTGAGGAAAAGGATAGGACATGCGTTATTTGCACACGATGGTCCGCGTGACAAACATTGAAGACTCACTTGATTTTTATTGCAACAAGATGGGCATGACGGAAGTCCGTCGCTACGAAAACGAAAAAGGCCGGTTCACCCTGATTTTCCTCGCCGGATCCGACGATGTCGAAGCCGGAAAGGCAAACGCTGCGCCGCTTCTGGAGCTGACCTACAATTGGGATCCGGAAACCTACACCGGCGGCCGCAACTTCGGCCATCTCGCCTATGAGGTCGATAACATCTACGAATTCTGCGAGAACCTGCAGAACAAGGGTGTCACCATCAACCGTCCTCCACGTGACGGCCGCATGGCCTTCGTCCGTTCGCCGGACAACATCTCCTTCGAGCTGCTTCAAAAGGGTGAAGCGCTTGAAATCAAAGAACCCTGGGCCTCCATGCCCAATACCGGCGAATGGTAAAACCGGACAGTTTTCAACAGGCGCAGGCCCGGGATCCCGGGCTTGCAAAAAATTGTCGCAAAGGCTCTTGCGGGCTGCTTCAATCCCGCCTATAAGCCTCCCCACGACGCAGCCGCGTCGACCGCGCGCCCATCGTCTAGCGGTCTAGGACGCCGCCCTTTCACGGCGGAAACACGGGTTCGAGTCCCGTTGGGCGTGCCAACTTCTTCCCTTCCGGTTCAGAAGCAGGCACTTGGCATTGGCGTAAGCTATTGGTCAAAGTGCACTTGGTGGTACGTAACTGCCTTTTATTTCCAGGGCAGGTTCGTCCTTGCGGAACAATGTCCGCCCCGGAAATTCCTTCTTGTAGAATGCTTCGATATCTGCGGCTGCAGGGCCTGCATACTCTATCCGTCCACTCGGGAAGAATATGTCCAGGTCGTCATCCTTGTGCTCCGTCGCATAGGTTTCCTGCGATCCGTGCAAGACCATGGCAATGCCGAGCCGGTTGTTGACGAAATGCTGCACGTCAAAAAACTTTGGCGAGCGCGTGTGCTTCTGACCCAAGCGATCCTCTCTGACGCGGATCAGCTGGTCAGGAGCGTCCATATCGACGATGCCGTAGAGATCGAAGTCTCCGTGCACACACTTGGCCGCGGTGATAAGCGAACTGGACGAGAACTTCACACAGCCGAAATAGGGATCTTCTGGATTGCGTTCGACGAAATAAACGCCTCCACGCGGAATGTAGGTCAGTTTCCGTTGCTGTTCGAAGGTTGCCATTTCAGGTCGCAACTGTTTTTGAAATTCCCTCCATTCCTCGATCACCTTTGCCATCTTGCTCGCCTTGAAGGCCTTTTCGCCAACGATTTTTGGATCGACTACCAGGCCTGCAAAGTTCTTGCGCTGCGCGTCCGGACACTTGCTTCCGACGGGCTTAACATCGAAGTCCGCAGTCTTGGCCTTGCAATCCAGGCGCTTGGGCGCGGCGTAGGGTTCGCCAACGTGCTCAAGGGATGCTGTGTTTGTCCGTCGTACCAGAATCGCAACGTTGTAGAGCCGGGCTGCGGACTGAAATACGCCGACATGCTTGGCTCTCATATGTTTGAGAATATCTGCTCTTCCGGCCATAATGTGTTCTCCGCTGAGTGCAGGCTTCAACCGGGCCTGCGAAAACGCGCATTTGCAATGAAACCAGATTACCAGACAGTCTCCCAAACTCGGTGATTCAAGTCACAAAGCGTTTTTTCAGGTCGAAAAACCCGGTCTGTTTTCAAGTTGCGGCCGGCAAAAAAACCACTACCACCTTCCCTAACGTCCTTTCGTGTTAACGTAACTCAAAAAATGGCAGCAACTGTCTGTTGAAAAGTGGTTTTTAAAAAAAGGATTGGCTATAGTCTGCAACTGATTTTAGTGGGGTCATCAACGGACCGTTGCGGTCCGGATTCAGTTGGTTGCAGGGACAGCTTCTTCTATTTGACGTTCCTGTGACGCGTATTACAGAAACATAGTGCCATCCGGGGTACCTGTTCCTCTCAAGAGGACAAAGACCTCGTGTAAAGATCGGTTCAACCGACAGGCAACCATGATCTACGAGAGGACAGGATATGTTCAAACGAATGATCGCCGTGCTGGCAATAATTCTCGCAGGGACGGCTCCGGCACTGGCTAAGCGCGTTGCCCTCGTACTCGGCAACGGCGCTTACGAGCACACAGTACAACTTCCTAATCCGGCAAATGACGCCGAGCAGATGGCCGCCAAACTCAAGGCCCTCGGCTTCGAAGTCGTCGCCGGCCAGGACCAGACTTATGGTGAAATGCGCAGATCCGTCATGGATTTTGCGAAAAAGGCATATGGCGCGGATATCGCCATTCTCTTCTACGCCGGCCACGGCCTTCAAGTCGCCGGTCAGAATCACCTGGTACCTATCGACGCCACGATCGAGGATGAAACCTCGCTCGACTTCGAAACCATTACCGTTGATTTCATCATGCGCCAGATGTCCAAGGACGTGAAGGTACAGATGGTGTTCCTGGATGCCTGCCGCGACAATCCGCTGGCCCGCACCCTCGCACGCCGCATGGGACCGAGCCGCTCCGGCAGCATTGGTGCAGGTCTTGCTGAAATCAAGATTCAGGAAACCGGCGGAGAAGGCTCCGTGATCGCATTCGCGACCAGCCCGGGAGATGTTGCCCTGGACGGCGACGGTGCGAACTCGCCCTTCACCTCTGCGTTGATCAGACATATCGACACGCCGAACGCTTCCATCCAGACCGTCATGACTCGCGTTACCGGTGAAGT
The DNA here is from genome assembly GCF_053005225.1 of Roseibium sp. RP-7. Taxonomy (NCBI): domain Bacteria; kingdom Pseudomonadati; phylum Pseudomonadota; class Alphaproteobacteria; order Hyphomicrobiales; family Stappiaceae; genus Roseibium; species Roseibium sp. RP-7. The sequence continues at coordinate 2,518,579 of NZ_JBRKQA010000001.1, read as the reverse complement.
CTATGAAGAGACGGAAAAGAAGCAGCGCCCGTGGGTGAATGCATCTCTGATCGGCGAAGTGTTCCTGAACAAGCAGGCCGCACCGGCCGCGACGACCACTGTTGCCTCCCTTGGCGACACCGCGACGTCCGCTCCGCAGCAGCCGGTTGTCAACAATGCCGCAACGACCTCCCCCAGCCAGTCGGCAATTGCATGGGAACGTGAGAAGCTCATCTGGGAAACTGCCAAGTCCAGCAACACAGTTGCTGACTACAAGGCTTACCTGGATGCCTACCCTTCAGGCCTCTTCGCGGACTTTGCGCGCAATTCCATCAAGCGGCTCGAAGCCGGTAGCCAGGTTGCTTCGGTCAATCCGACCGTCGTCCCGGGTGCAGCAACGGCTCCTGCCGCCAGCACCACGGGCGTTGTGGCGACCCTGCCGGACCCGCAAAAGGCCGTTCCGGGTAATGAGGCAACCGAAGCTTCACTCGGCTGGAACCGTACTGCCCGCCGCGAAGTTCAGACCCGTCTGAACCTGGCTGGTCAGGATGTCGGCCGCCCGGATGGTGCCTTCGGTCCGAAGACCCGCGCCGGTGTGAGTGCATGGCAGGCTGCCAACGGCATCGTCGCCACCGGTTACTTCACCGCCGCCCAATACGCCTTGCTGACTGCACAGACGGCGACGCAGTATTCGGTCTACCAGGCTGAAGTGAACCGCAAGCAGCAGGCTGCCGCGAGCGCCTCTCGCAGTGCGACTTCCACGCGCCGCACCAACAACACCACCACTCACCGTGCGAACAACAACAACAACAACGGTGGTAACTTCAACCCGGCCGGAGCCGCTTTCATCGGTGGCGTTGTGGGTGGCATCATCGGCGGTGCAATCGGCCGCTGATCAACCGACTTGTAGTCACATGTCAAACCAGAACGGCCCGGTCTTGAAAACCGGGCCGTTTTTGTAGCCACAGATGGGGTTTTGCGTACGAACGGTTCGTTTGCATTGCGGGAACGCCTTGTGTTCCTGTCAATCGAGATGCAGCCGAACGCTTGTCAACTTTGAGGTTCGGGCTTCGTCCAGAATCCGCACGACCTGCTGAAAATCGGTTCCCTTGTCAGGCAAAAGAACAGCATCTCTGGCACCAGCTTCTGCCAACCGGTTCAGTTCCTGTGCCAACCCTGCAAGTGGCAGTGCATTTCCATTAACAGTCACGGCGGACAGATCTTCACCGGGAACAGACTTCACGACGATCAGGACTGCGGGAACGCTGGCGTTCGATTGTGCCTCTGCCCCCCCTGCCGGCGCACCACCACCAAGCGCAACTTCCAGCGGCCGCCAGACACCAAATGTGGAAGACAAAAGAAAGAACATGATCAGAATGAAGATCACATCGATCAGAGGTGTCAGCGGAATGCGCTTTCGCCTTGCAAGCGGTGTTTCGATGGAGATCATGGCTCAGGCCATCCCGGGTCTTCAGGTCATTCCGAAAATCGAGTTTCGCCGAAATACCACTTCAGCTCAATCGACTTTCCTAAATTGACCGCGGGTTCGCAATTCCTTAGCGTATTTAGCAGGTTGGCAAACTGGAAACACGACCATGAAAACGGACCGCGACAGCGGCAAGGTTAGGCAAAGACGCCGGATCGGGTTACGCAGGATCGCGTTATTCGGGGCGGTGGCGCTGTCTGGAATTTTGTCGACCTCTGCTGCTCACGCGGGCCTGCGTGTTTGCAACGGGTCAGTTGATCTCGTGAACGTCGCGATTGGCTATGAAACGGACGAAGGCATGCGGACTGAAGGCTGGTGGACAATCACTGCCAACGCCTGCAGCCAGGTGCTGCAGGAACCTCTCGAGAAAGCACGCTACTATCTGCACGTGGCAGACGGTTTTGGCGAAAGCCGTCTTGGAGGCGATATCACGCTTTGTATTCGCGAGGAAAAATTCGTTCTTTTCGATGGCGATCAGTGCTGGCAACGCGGGCTGATCGAAGCAGATTTCTTTCAGGTCGAAACCGAGGGAAAACAGGATTGGACGGTCCTACTGTCTTACGATTAGGAACGGCAAAGACCGGCATTCACAATCCTTTCCAACATTCATTGACGCATTAACCGGGGGAACAAGATGCGGATATTGGTTCAAAGAGTTTTTATAGCGATTGCAGTTGCCATTTTGGCGGCACCCGCACAGGCACAGCAAGTGACGGGTAAAATCAGCCTCGAACTCAACCAGTTGCAACCGACAGCGGACGGCGGCTGCCGCCTTTCGATCATCGCGACCAATGGCCTTGAACGCCCCATGGACAAGCTCGGCCTGGAAATGGTTGCCTTCAACAAGGACGGCCTGGTGGATCAGTTTCTGCGTCTTCAGTTCTCCCGCATATCCGCCGGCAAAACCAAGATCCTGCAATTCGACCTTGCCGGGAAGGCTTGCGACAGCCTTTCGCGGCTTCACATCAACGACGTCATGAATTGTGTGCCTTCCAGCATTACCGATGTCTATTGCCCGGATCTGCTGGACCTGAGCAATCGTACACCCATCGAATTCGGCGATTGACCCTACCCTTGAACGTCTGATGGAGCGTCTTTCGCATGGTCGAGACATCTTCCTCCCTTCTGGAGCTTGGCGGGCCGGTCGTGCTCATCCTGCTCGCAATTTCCGTTGCAGCGCTTGCAGTCATCCTCGCCAAGACCGTTCAATTCTCCACGGCCCGTGTTGGCCGTCACGGACTTGTTCGTCAGGCTGTCACGCAATGGCGAAGTGGTGAACGCACCAAAGCCGCGCAAAACCTTTTGAAGGACAGGTCCTTGTCGGGTGCACTGGTGCGCAGCGCCATGGATGCCATCCAGATGCTGGATCAGCAGCCCCTGTCCTCTCAGGTGCGCGACATCAGGGAAGAACGACTACGTGAGGAAATTTCTGCCAGGGCTGCCGACCGTCTCTTCGGCCTCGCCAGTTGGCTGAAGGCGCTTGATCTGGTGACGCAGATTTCGCCCTTGCTCGGCCTGTTCGGCACGGTTCTCGGGATGATCGAAACGTTCCAGACCCTTCAGGAATCGGGTGCGTCCGCCAATCCTGCCACGCTTGCCGGTGGCATCTGGGTAGCGCTCCTGACAACTGCCTGCGGCCTTGCCGTTGCAATGCCGGTATCCATTGCCGTCACCTGGTTCGAAACGAGGCTGGAAAAGGAACGGGCCGCGCTGGAAGTCCTCCTCACCGGCGTCTTCACTGCCGGTGCTTCATCATCGCAACCCTCAGCGTGAAACCTTGAACGCCGTCAGCGAATAGACCCCAGGCTCTGCAAGTATCTCGGCCACCCGTTCGGCAGGAAGCCGTCCGAATCGAGAAGGCTGCCGCTCTGAAGGGCGGTTCCAGATTGCGAGCACGAGCGCTGTCTCGTCACTCTTGTCGCTGGCGATCATCGTCACCGGTACCTTGAAGCGCCAGCCGCCTGCAGTCTGACTGTTCGATGCAGGCAGAAGAAACTCCCGGCCGTCATGGATCTGCCCGGCATCATCGATCATGTACAGTTCAGGAGGCCCCTTGCCGCTGAGATCCAGTCCCGACTGTTCCGCGCTTGCAATCCGCTCGATCGGCAAGTCACGCTGAATCACACCGGATACAGGAGTTCCGCTGCGCACGACCGTCCGGTCCAGTTCAACCAGACCGGCTGCTTCAATGCCTTCAGAAACGCCAAGGGCATCCAGCAAGGCGCATTGCCTGCGAGTCACCAGTCGAACTTCGATCTTTGCCTCGAAACCTTGATCCGCCTTGAAGCGCTGATCGAAGATAGCGAAAGGCGCTATGCCTGCGCCAAAGGCCGTAACTTCCGCGGTGTCCGCACCAGCTGCAAGAACAGACATATGTGTGCATTCACCGAACTTGTAACCGGCAACATAGTTCGACACCTTTGCCAGTGGATCTATGGAAGCAACCGCGACAGGCGGCACGTTTTCTGTCAACTCCCCCTGCGGCTGCGTTGCGGGGACCGTTGAAGAGACCGGGGCATTGGGCGCTAGCTCGGGCGTTTCCGCTTCCGTGGGCTGCAGGGCAGCAACCTGTTGTTCCGCTGGCAATACCGCATCCACCTCCGCAGTAACCACCGGCTCGACAGTAACGCTGGTGTCGGGTGCAACAATGCCCGGGCCTTCAACAGAAGGCTGCGTTTGTGGAACAAAGGCCTCAGACACGATTTCGTTGCCTGTGAGTTCGGCAGGTGTCTGATCGACTGCGAGCGGAGCCAGAACAGGACTTTCCTGCACGGCCGAAACGATTGTCTGCGTCTCACCTGCGGCGGCAACCTCACCGATATCCGTTGCAACCGCGACCGAAGGCACCACTTCCACCGTGGCAGGGACTTCGGCACCGGAAAGAGTGACTTCAGATCCGGCAATAACGTTTGGCGCGACGGGTGTCACAGCGACAACGGCATCCGGTATAGGCGTGGCGGCCACAACGGTGGAGGCGGTTTGCGGAACAACAGAAGGCTGAGTCACCTGAAGCTGCTCCGGCGGCGTTGCGGTGACCGAGCTTGTTTCGACGGGGCTGACTTCTTGCGCTTCAATGATAGGCGTGTCGTCGGAAAGCGATTGATCCAGAACGGTTACCGGCACGGCTTCAACCAGTGTATTGACTGGGCTTTCGGTGACCACCGGCTCAGACAATACCGGCTCCAGGATCTCCGCAGTCTCGGAATTGACAACCGTTTCCACTGGCACAGAAGTCTCGACGGGCAAGGGAGTGTCCGGTTCGAGCGGTTGCGTGATTTCAGTTTCGACACTTGCCAGATCTTCAAATGGCAGACCACCACTTTCCAGGATCACTTCGGTCTCGACCGGTGGCAAGGGGGCTTCTTCCGTCCAAGGCAACGCTGGCAGGCCGTAGATCAGCGCGGAAACATGCAAGGCAACCGAAACGCCCAGAACAGCCGGCCACACGTACCCCGGGATATCCCATTGCCGGTCCTGGTTATAGGCGACAACGGTCAAGGTGCACCTGCCTCAACAGTCATCAGTGTCAGGCGTTTCACACCGCCAGCTTTCAATCTGTCGGCAAGTGCGGAAATGGCTTCCATTCTGGTTCGCTTGTCGACCTGAACCACCATGTGGGGCCTGTCGGATTGCCGAGCTTCAAGAAATGGGCCCAGGTCGTCGTAAGCCAGAACTTCACCGTCGAACCAGACAGTCCCTGCCCTGTCCAGCACAAGACTGCCTTCCAGTTTGCCGCTGCCATCGTTCTGTTGCGTTTCCGCCCAGTCGAACCCTTCAGGCAAGGGCGGCCGCAGCGTTCCGGATACCAGTAGAAACAGCAGCAACAGGAACACCACGTTGATCAATGCAAGGGAGCTGTCCGCACGCCGGTGCGGTTTCAGCTCCTGCAAATGGATCGGTTTGGTGTAGCGTTTCATGGTTGGCCAGAATATCCGCTGCGCCAGGTCTCTTCCCGGTCAGGGCACCACTTTGACCGTGGTTGCCGTTGCCCGCAAGACCGGACCATCCTGCATCAGCTTTTCGAAATAGTCTTCCGGATCGTTTTCGCGGCGCTCAGAAAGCGTCTTGGTTATGTCCGGGCCCACCATGGCAATGATCAGGCCGGTTTCTTCAGTAGACGTTTTCAAGGTCAGCGGCACAACGAAACCGGCGCCCCGGTCGTCCGTCTGCAGATATGGGGACAGATTGACCGTCTCCCCCTTGCTGTTGACGAATATAAGCCCGAGCCCGCCAGTTGATGGTTCATAACCGGAAATGCGGCCAGCCATGTTGCTACCGTTCGGCACGACCGTCCGCTGCATGTCGAGACGCAATTCGGTCTTGGCGTTTCCCTGTGGTGTTCCTCTCAGAAAAGCTATCGCCGGACATTGCGCATCGCTCACAAGGTTGACCTGGATCTTCGCTTCAAACCCCTGAGACTGGGTGAAGTCGCTGTCGAAACTGATGAATGGCGGCGTCCTGGAAGCAAATCCCTCAATCTCTGCGGAACGGCTCGCGATCTCTATCGGCTGCAAGTACATGCAATCGCCCGCCTGATAACTGCTCACGAAGTTCCGGATCCGGTCTTCGGGGGTCACGTTTTCAGGCGTCTCTTGCGGATCGGTTGCCACCGGTGGCCGGGTAACGGTTTCGGTCGGTTCCGGTTTCGTGTCGACGGTCTCCTCTGGAGGTGTGGTCGGAATTGTCGGCACGGTGTTGTCTGGATTCGTCGCCGCCTGCGTTTCCGGCGTTTGTGTTGAAGGCGACTGAAGTGCAGTTGTTTGCGTTTCAGTTGGCTGCTGGGACACTGGTTGCTGCGTTGCCGGTTGCTGGGTCGCTGGCGTCTGCGTTTGTTGTGTCACATTCGTCTGCTGCGACGGTGCGTCCGGCGCATTCGGTCGTGGCGGTGCTACGAGCACAGGTTTCTGGTCCTGTTCGGGCACGGATTGACCGACCAGGAAATAGACACCCCCGGCACCGACACCGGCGAAACCGAGCAGCGACAAGGCGACCAGAATGCGCTTGCCCCAGTTTGCCTGAGGCGGCGGTTGATCCAGTGCGGATTGTTCCGGCGGTGGCGCAAAAGATGGCCGAATGATCGTGCGGTCCTGGTCCTGCCGCCCCATCGGAGCACCTAGCGTCCAGTCCGCAATTTCCTTCATGCTGGCCGGACGGTTTGCCGGGTCGGGCTGTAACATGGCCTCCAGCAACGGACGGAAACGATTGTCGATACCTTCCAAGGGAGGCGTCTGCCGTCGTTTGTCGACGATCTGCACCTGCGTGCCGCCCATGTCGATCTGTTTGCCGGTCAGGGCTTCCGCAATAACCAGGCCAAGCGAATAAATGTCGCTGCGCGCAGTCACCTTGGCATCGAAAATGCCGACCTGTTCTGGCGAAACATAATTGACCTTGCCTGCAAAGCCGTCACCGATAATGGTCGGCCCGCCCGTGTTTGCCCGCGAAATACCGAAATCGATGATTTTGGCCTGCGCGACATCGCCGTTCTGGAGAATGACGTTGTCCGGCGAAAGATCTCGGTGGATCACTTCCCGGTCGTGAACCGCCTGCAGGGCTTCAGCCAGACGCTTGATCAACCGCGCCACCGCCTCCGGTTCCAGCGGGCCTGATTCAAGGCGTGTGCTCAATGACGGGCCACTGACGAACTCCATCGCCAGGTAATAAATCCCGAGCGTAGGTTCCTTCGCGAACACGTAGTATTGGGTCAGTGCGTCGTGTTTGAGTTTGCGAAGGATCTTTGCTTCCCGCTTGAACAGATCCAGGATCATCGGGTCGCGCGAGAAGGTCGCGAGAAGGACCTTGACGGCAACCGGATCCCCGCTTTCCACGTCCCTTGCCTTGTAAACCGTCCCGATACCGCCATCGGCAATATGTTCTTCAATCTCATAGAGATTGTTGAGCCGGGTTCCGGCTGGTAGCAGGTGGGCACCAACGTTCATCAGTTGCGAACTCCTTCGCGCGCAGACATTGCATCGATATCGACAATCACGACAGTCACGTTATCCGAGCCGCCCTCTTCGAGCGCTCCATTGATAAGACATTGTGCCGTCGGCTTCGGCGCGCCGTTCATCAGGAAAGTACCAATCACACTATCGTCCAGATGTCCGGTCAAGCCATCCGAACACAGAAGAAACCGATCGCCCTGACGCAGATTTCCGGAAACCAGTTCGAGTTCAAGCTCGATCCCGGATCCGATCGCCCTGGTGATGACATGCCTGCGGGCGAACGTCCTTGCTTCTTCAGGCGTCAGCACGTTCTGGTCCACCAGTTCCTGCGCCTCGGTATGATCTGTCGTCAATTGTTCAAGACGACCATTGCGCAGACGGTAGACACGGCTGTCGCCTGCCCAAAGGCACGCAAAGTTCGATCCGGAAATCAGAAGCGCGGCAATCGTCGTGCCCATGGCGGCACCGTTCGCCTTGGCCGCGGCCTGTTCGATCCGGTCCTTTGCGGTAATCAACCTGCTTTCGAATTGCTCCAGAAGGTCTTCCGCGCTGCGCGGTTGAGCGATACTGGCAAGGGCCTCACGCACGAGACTGGACGCCATCGCACCGTCATGCATGCCTCCCGCTCCGTCCATCACTGCGAAAACGCCCTTGCCCTCGTCAACGTAGAACGTGTCCTCATTGTGCTGCCGAACCCGGCCAACATGGGTCAGTCCAATCGCAAAGCCACGCATAGAGGCTTCCATTTGTTCGATCATGTTCGATGATCCTCCGGATGAAATCGCCCATGACTATTCCCTGCCACGTCCTGTCGAGTTTCCGAACCGGCGTAGGTTTCCGGGAGCAGCAGCCATCGAAAGGCGCTTGCGTCCGGCAGGCCTGCACACGAAAACTCAAAACCCACTTCTCCTGCACGGCACCAGAATTCGGATGACAGAACATCCGTTCCTGGCATCGTCGATAATTCGGCATCCCTGCCCTTCTTACCGCTTGCCTCCACCGCAAGTGGCGTTTCCAGACCTGCGACAGCCTGTTGAAAGTCTTCCAGGCTGGCATCTTCCTGCAAGGTGTCGCGCAAAATAACCTCGGCACGGTCGTACCAGGTCTCTTCCGGCCGACCATTCTGCTTTTCCAGTCGGATGTCGCAGACAAGTGTCAATGGAAAGGTCCGGCCGACCTTGTCGACATTTGGCATGAAAGCACCGGCGACGGCCTGAACAGGTTCGTCGCCCTCTGAAGTGTGCAATAGCCAGAATCGCCACACCGGCATTGTCATGAAGGCTTCCTCCCACCCCGCACCCAGATCCAGACGGGATTGAGCCAGACCGGTCATCAGGAAGGCCTCCCAGCTTTTCAGAAAGCCGGCAGGGCACTGCCCGATGACAAAATCCGCTCGTGCCGGCAGTTTGCCGAAATAACCGGTTCCCATTCTAGAAGCTCGTAGGGCAACTGAAATCGCCGACTGCAGACAGGAAGAACGGGTTCGGATTCGTTCTCAGTGTCACCGTGAAGGCAACCTGTCTGCCGCCGAGCGTTTCGCGCACGACGAACTTGTTCTGTCCGGAACTGACCCTGTTATCGCGAACGAAGCGATAGAAGGCCCAATCTCCATGGATTTCACGACGAGATCTGTAGCCAGGCACTTCAGGCTGAATCACCAGTACAACGCGCGGAGTAGCCGTGTTGCTGGGCCAATCAAAGTTGGCCGGCAACGGTTCGATTTCCGCATTGAAGCCGGGACCACGCGTCACCAGTACGAGATTGCCGTTCACTTCCAGGCTGGCCGCGTCAGCCTGCTGAGACAGGGCGCGCGGAACCACCTGAAGTCCGACGGACGGAAACGCGTTTCCTGTCGGGAAGAAGGCCTGCTTGATCAGGTCTGCACGTTCGAACTGCCGAAGCGTTGCGTTCGACAGACGGTCCGCCTGAGAAACCTCAGGCTTCCAGTTCCAGGGGCGCGTCGAGGTATCGACAAGCGGCTTCAGGTTTTCATCGAAAAACCGCTGCATGATTCCCGTCGGTGCGAACAGTTTGGCAAATTCCGTCATCGGCACTTCGGAGCGACCGTTTTCAAACGGGTAGTTCCGGGCGACGATCCTGCGGCATTCACCAACAACCTGGGTGCTCAGCTTCTCATTCAGCTGAGTGATCGAGGTTTCCTTGAACTCCTCGTCAAATTCCTTCGCAGCCTGGATAATCAGTTTATCGAAAGGCGGCGGGAAACGCGTCGCGTTGCTTCTCAGCAGAGACGCCTGAATTTGCACGTTGGAATTTGCCGTTTCGCTCTGCAGCGGGTTGTTGGCCACGATCAGAAGGTTATCGAGGATGTTCTTGAAGTTCAGCAGCAAGGCATCGATCTTGCGGCTGTTCTCGCCTTCCACAAGTACATGGTAAGGACGGAAGTGATCTTCGATCGCCTTGCCTGGAATGATGGTTGGACCTCCGCCACCAGCGGCAGTTCCAAGCGCATTCGACAAACCTCCCGGCGCGATTGCCTGAAGTCCGGCTTCAAGGCCGATACGTTTCAATCCACCGGACGAATCCAGCACGTAGCGCTGGAAGATCTTCTGTGCAGCGTCAGTGCCGGCATCTTGCGCGTTGCCGCCTGTCAGGTTTCCGGCAAGGCCTTCACTAGACAGATCCTGGGTGAGCAGGGTTTCGCGCCGAATGCTCTCAAGAAGCTGCACAACAGGTGATGTTGGTGCCGAGACGGCCTGAAGCGTCGTGTAAAGCGGCTTGTCGTTGCGCATCGACTTGAATTTCAAGTTGCCGAGCGCCTCTTCCCAGGCTTCGATGAAATCCTTGGTGTAAAGCGCTAGGATCTCGCCGGGAAGCGACTGATATTGATCGGAAAAGGCATCGGCTTCCCCGACGTCTCCAAACACCCACTTGTCCCGTTCCAGTTCTTCACGAATGCCGGCAAGGTTCGGCAGAACGGAAAGGTGGAAGCCCGGATAGGTGAAGAACTTGTCGACCGCGACCGTGTCCAACGTGTCGCCATTCTCAGTTTCGAAAACGGTCTCCATGTCGGAGCCGCCACGTTGTTCTGCAATCCAGTCTTCGCTGGCAAGACCCTTGGCACGAGACTTGAGAAGTGCATACCCACGCTCAGCGAGGCTGACACGTCCGAGCTCTCGCTGGACCTCGGCAACCAGAATGCCGTCCAACTGATCGGTCAGGACATTGCCACCGAAATCGAGATCGAGCATCGCGGCAACGTGGTTGTTGAGCTCGTTGCGCAAGATCTCGCCCTGAGGTCCAGGGAAGCTTTGCAGGAAGTCGGCACGGAACGAATTCTTGATCTGCTCCTTGTCGATCTCCGGCGCATCCCCCGCCACCATGCGGTACAGCTTTGCCAGATTGTAGAGCGTATCGACGTCCTGTCCGCCCGGACCGGTGCGATTGTCAAGCACCTCGGTCATCTGCTCTTCGATCCTCAAGAGCAAACGCGGTCGCAACAACCTTTCAAGACCACTTCTGTAGGACGTCACGCCAGCTGCTTCCAGACGGTCGCGCTGACTGAGGCCGAACTGTTCCATGACAGGCGTTGGCGTATCGCGGCTGTCGTAACCGGCCGGCAAGCTCCGCAACATCGACAGGATGTAGGCGGTATCCGCCAGATTGTCGTCACGTACAACCCGCTCCGCCAAAACGGTTTCGCCGTTTACGCGCACCGTGTCCACAGCCTTGGCGGTTTCGTCAATCAAGGCCTTGTTGTTGAGATAACTGATCCCCCACAAGCTGCCGAGGCCCAGGGTCACGAGCGCAATGGCTGCGTAAGCCGCAATGCGGGTTGCGGTCGCAACTCTGACGGCCTGCCGGTTATGGGTTACCCAGCCGGCTTCTCCGATAATCACCTTGGAAAGAAGATCACGCAGGAAGTAGCTCTTGCCCTGACCGGATAGAGCGGCCGCCTGATAGGCTGTCCCGAAGGCCTGGCTCATTGAGCCGATGACCCTGTCGATGGCCGTGCCTTTTTGGGTGCCGGAGGTAAAATAGAAACCGCGCAGAACTGCATTCGGATAATACCGGCTCGGTTCGAAAATCGCATTGAGGAAACCGGTCAGACGGTCCTTCAGAGCAGCGACCTGTGTCGGGAAGCCATAGAGCATCAGCCGGGCGCGCGGATCCGGTTCTTCCTGAAGACGGTCCGCCATTTCCTCGTTGAGACGCTCCACCAGAAGATCAAACTCGGCGGGCGCTTCCGACACCATGTTCTTGGTTTTTTCGCGGGTCTGAAAGGTCGCACCCCAGACCAGGTTGCGACGGGTTTCGGGATAGGAGCCGAAAAACTCCATGAAGCCCGCAACCGTGTCGGCCTTGGTGAAGATCACGTAGACCGGGAAATCGATTTTCAAGGTCTTGTAAAGTTCGATCAAGCGCGTGCGGATCGCATCGGAATGCTGTTTCAACTCATCGTCAGACAGCGTCATCAGGTCTTCAAGACTGATCGACACCATTACGCCGTTGATCGGCTGACGCGGACGGGCCTTGCGCAGAATATTGAGGAACCCGTGCCAGGCTTCGCGGTCATGCTCTTCGTCGGAATCCTGCGTTGTGTAACGCCCTGCCGTATCGATCAGCACAGCCGTTTCAGCAAACCACCAGTCGCAATACCGGGTTCCGCCGAGGCCCTCCAGCTTCTGGGCCTCTCCCTTTGCGCGCGAACCGGCAAACTTCAAACCGGAGTGCATCAAAGCCGTGGTCTTGCCGGCGCCCGGAGGGCCGATCATCAGGTACCAGGGCAAGTCGTAAAGATAGGTGCGCGCGTTTCCGCTGGACGTCTTGAGTGTCTTCAGAGCGTCCTTCATGCGCTCCGACATGATCTGCAAGTCGGCATCACTTGCCTTGGGCTGCAGGATCTCACTCTCGAGTTCCCGGTTGGCCTTGACGCGCTTGTAGATCCGGTAGCCGGTCCAGCCGCCAACGGTCAGAAGGACAAGCGCAACCAGCGACAACCTTACCCAGAGAGGTTCGAAGGGCCTCACACCGGCGATCGACAGGAACGGCCCGCCAAACCAGATCAGACCGATCAGGGCGAGTATGCCGATGACGATTGCCGTTATTCCGAGCCAGAATTTCATAGATACAGCCTTGTTCTGCGGTTGCCCCGGATATCAGTTGTTGATCACCAGCCCTTTGGCCGGTGGTTTCAGGAAGACTTCCACACGTCTGTTGAGCGCCTTGCCTTCTCTGCTTGTATTGGGAGCGATCGGCTCGTCGGCGCCACGTCCTTCCACCTGCACCCGCCCTGGTGTCTGGAGGACTGATTCCATGACAGCGGCAACCGCCTTTGCCCTTTCAACGGACAGGTGCCAGTTGGTCGGGAACCGCGGATTATTGCGGATCGGGTCGCTGTCCGTATGGCCGACGACCAGAATTTCACCTTCCACCTGGTCGAGGGTCTGGCTGACCTGCTCGACAAGAAGCTGGAATTCAGGGCGCAGCGTGGCAGCTGCGACGTCGAACTGCGCGCGCATGCGCAACATGATTGCCGGTCCCGCCTGCGAAATTTCCAGGCCATCGATACCTGCCAGCTGAGCGGAGACAGTATCGATCGCCGCATCTTCCGGTGGTGGTGGCGCGGGCGGCGGTTTGGGTTGATAGCCTTCGCGCGCCAGTTCAATCGGGCCCGACGGGTAAAGCGCACTTGCGCGTCCAGCGACGACTTCGCTTCCGCTCGACAGAAGAAGCATCAAGGTGACGTAGCCCCCAAGAAGCAATGCGCCTGCAACGGCCGCGACCGACCAGATCGGTACCGAGAACCCCGCCCGCTTTTGCAGGAGTTCCAGGCCACGCCAATGGGGAGAGAGATCGTCTCCAGGCCGCGGGCGAACACGACGCAGAATTTCATGCAAGTCGCGTCGTTCGCGCTCAAGGCCCTGCTGGCCACCCTGGATCGCACGGTACTTGCCGTAAAAGCCGAGTGACAGACAGGAATGCATGACCTCCAGAACACCGTAGTTACGACCGGGATCCTGCTTTGCCTTCTCCAGTAGCTGATAGAACTCGACACCGCCGGTTGCCTGACCGAAGAACTGGGTCAGCATGGAATATTGCGTCCATTGGTGACGTCCGGCAGACGGCAGGTTCTGAACGATATCGTCTGATGTCGCACAGAGCGCATAGGCGGCCGAACGGATCTGGTCGTCCGTGATTCCGGCGCTACGCAATTCTTTCTCGAACGTCTTGATGGCACTGTAGACATCGCGCATCAACTGGTCGAACTGGGCGTCCGTCATTGTCAGGTGAAGCCGGCCCAAAAGCAGAAGCAACGGGGCAGCAGCTCGGGAAATCGGATTTCGATTGGCAACGCGGATCTGGTTGATGTCCGGCATATGCGCCAGTTTACCGGCACCTTGTGCAGGTGCGGCCGCCGGCTGTGGCGCAGCGCCTTGCGGTGCCTGGTAACCGCCTGGCGGGGTTCTGAGATCCGGCGCCTGCTGCTGGCCATACTCATACCCGGCTGGCGTTGGAGCGTAAGGATCACGTCCTCCGCCGCCTCCCCCGCTTTGCCACGGATCCGAGCCACCGGAAGGCGGATTGTGTGTCGGTGGCGGAGCTGCGTGTCCAGGAGGCGCCTGACCGGGAACCTGTTGTGGCGGCGGCGCAGGTTGCTGAGGCGGCTGCCCGGGTTGTCCTGGCTGGCCTTCGCTCCATCGCCCGCCCGGATTGGGCATTACAATTGTCTTTCCCTTGCGTTTGGAAACGCCAAAGGGATCGTCATTGTCCGACATCAGCGGCCCTCCCGGACGGCATAGAACTCAAGCTGCAGATCCGGCCAGTTGCCGGAGAATTGCAGCCCGATCGCCGAGTCCTGGCTAAATTCGCGCCAAAGCGGGGTCGTCTTGTCCAGCCGGAAGTAGACACGGTCCGTGAGAGCCCGGATCTGTGCCGGTGGTACCGGCATGTGAATCAGCGGAATACCCGGCAGGTTGGAGTAGACGATCTGGCGCATCTGACCGAAGGGGCCAACCTTGAAGAGCCTTGGAAACTCGTTCTGAATCTCCGTCAAAGGCCTGCGGGCAGCCACTTCGATGACAAAGCCCGCCTGCGAGAACAGGTTGCGATCGACAATGGTCGACTTGAACGCATTCGGCGCCAGCTGTTCCAGAGGCAAGCGGATTGCACGCCGGTCGTAGCCGGCCGACAGGAACGCCTGTATGTCGGCCAGGACCGGCTTGAAGATATCATGCAGCTTGTCGTGGTCATAAACGGGATAGTTGCGCGCTCGGCGCTCTTCCGTTGCGAACGTTGCAAGCTCCCCCGCCAGCTGCAGGAACAGTATGTACAGCCGCTCCGGATGCACATAAGCCGATTTGCGCAGGTGCATCAGCAAAGGATAAGTACGGTTGAGCAGCTGCAACGTCAGATAATCGAAATTCTGCAATCCGCCCCCGGCGGACGTATCGGCGGCGTAACGCGCCAGTTCGCTCAGTTTGCGCTCCACCCAGCCAATGACGGAGTCAATCCAGCCGGTGACGACCGGATGCACATGACAGGCAAGTACCGGCGGCGCAAAGGAACCATCGGTTATGACAATGCGATCCTTGATTTCCGTGATACGGGCGACCGGCAGGCAGACCTGACCGGGATGGGGTGTCGAGCGGATCGAATACTGCAGGCGCGGATGCGCAACATCGATCTCCTCCTCCTGCCGGATGGTGGAGGTGGAATCGATGATCGTCTCCCTACCCTGAATATATCTCGTGGCGGCATCGTCGCGGCCATTGGCGACTTCCACTGCATTGACGGTCGTCTCGGGAATTCCCAGCCAGACGATTTGTCCTGCCGCGTCCTCCGGAACGTCGATTGCAGGCGGCGGCGTGCCGTCGGCCGGGAAGTTGAACACCGTTCCGTCGGAGAATATGCCTCGGCCATAGCGAAGCGCGAACCGGCATTGCTGTCCTACGTCCTGATCTATTTCCAGCTCGGAAAAGCCCCAGGGATAGGGAGAGGCAAAACGGACCCGTTCGTCCAGCATATGCTCCGCATACCGGTCGCTCTGCTGGAGATGATGAGGCCGCAGAAACAAGCCTTCGGTCCATGCAACCTTGCTATACCACGACATAAAGGTACTGCTCCCTTAACACTTTCGCGCCTTCGCGCTCTTAAAACTGGCAAAGGTCTTAATTCATCAGTCCGGAGCTCTGCTCCGGATCGTCACTGCTCAATTCTTCATAACCTTCGGTAAAGTATTGCGTGAAAAGCCCGACCACGCCATCGTCGTACGAACCGGACAAGGAACTCCAGCGTTCCTGAATCCGCTCCCATAGCTTGGCCTTCTGGTTACCGAATGTACTCTTGGCGACCTGGCCTTCTGCTTCGATCGCCTTGGGGGAAAGCTTTTCTTCAAATCTTCCTGCAGCCTTCTGCATGGCTGCATAAGTCCAGACATGATGTTTCTGGATGTCCTTGAAAGCAGCCTGCATGGCCTTTGAAATCGGCAAATACCCGTTTTCTTCCGCTCCTGGAGCCAGCATCGTCTGCAATGCCATTTGCGGTGTCGGCGAAAACTTCAGGGCATTGTTCCCGCTGCGCATGATCAGCGTGCGGTTGGCGTTCCGGGTCATGGCTTTCACCTGACTGCGTGCCTGCAAAAGACCCATCAAGTCGCCGGTGATGCCTTGCAATATGGCCCCGACTTCCCTGGCAAATTCTTCTGGATCGCGGCCGGCTAGCGTTGCAGCCGGGATGCCGGCTCCTTCGGCGAAGGCCTTGATGAAATCAACATTGGTCGCCGGATTATTAGCCGGCTCAATATCGACCTTTGCAACCGCCGCTGTGTCTGCCTTCGCTGGTTCTTGCGGGGCAACAACAGGCATGGCCGCAGGAGCAGCTTGCTCCACTGGAGCCGGTTGTTCAGGCTGTGGTTCCTGGACCGTTGCCGGCTGTGTTTCCTTTGCCTCCGGCGCGCTCCAGACAGGCGCTTCGGGAAACGGCGACGCTGTGGGCTCTCCAGCAGGTGGCGGAGCAGATTCGGCCGCCGGTTGCTGGGTTGGTGCCCCTGGTTGAAGATCCGGCATCTGGAAAAGCGGCTCAGCACTTTCCTGCGCCGGGTTTTCAGACAGCGCCGGAAACGGAGATTGAGCTACAGGTTCCGGAAATCCAAAAAGCGGCTCTGCGGGTGCGGCTCCGGCAGATTGAAGATGCGGTTGCTGGGCAAGATGATCCAGCGGGTCCGCCTGGGCCGGTCGAGGCGCTTCCCGTTCGCCGATGTGCGCATTCGGATCGTAGAGCGAAGGATCCGCCGTACCCCAGCCGTGTCCTTGCTGGCTCCAGACATCATCTGCCGGCGTGCCTATGCCTGGATTGGAGGAAGGCGGAGCGTGTCGCCCTTCCATGCCCGCTCCCGGTGTAGCCCAGGGCCCACCCTGATTTTCCATTGGGTAGTGACCAGGAGCCGCGCCCGCCGGTCCTGGTCCCGTAGGCCAGGAGGAGCCACCACCGGACATAGACGAGGTTTGAGGTGCGTCCCAAGGCTGCGGAGCAGCTGGAGCGACTGGTGCTGCGGACATGGCCGGCTGCCCGGATCCGGCTTCCAGCGATACGACAATGATGTAATCGCCAATCATCAGCCGATCGCCGGAGCGCAGCACATGTGCCTTGTCCATGCGGGTCTGGCTGCCATTAAGGAAAGTGCCGTTTGTCGAATAGTCGTAAAGAACGAAATTCCCGCTTTCAAAGCGCACTTCGCAATGTTTGCCGGAAATCACCCGCTGGGGATCGGGCAGACTCCAGTCCAGATGTTCGTGCCGACCAATGTCGAAGCCTCGGTCGGCACAGCTGTAGGACAGCTGACCGCCGGTCTCCAACCGGTCAACATTTTCAATCTGGAGCGTTATGCGCATTCCCACATTTCCTCTTTGCGCTTAGGTAAAGGCTGACGAAGGGCCGCCGACAGTCACCGCGGGCATCATCCCACCTCCGGCGAAGGACAGCCCGGCAGACAGGCAAGATTTCAGGGCCTCATCCCGTTTGGCAGGCTCAAGTGTTCCAAGCGCAATCAACACAGCTGTATTCACGGCCTTGGCCGTCAGGTCGTCAGGCATGTCCACCCGGTGCTCGGGGCTGGGCGAAAGGGATCCACCAGACCAGCCTGCAGCAAGACCGATCCAGACGGACGCGCTGTCCTTCTTGGCGGCCTCAGCCGCAGCGTGAACCGCAACACGGGCATCTTCATCCCCCTCGCGGACCCAGGTCTCGCTGAGTTTAAGAACCTGCCGGTCATCCTCGTTCTTGGCCTGATCCAGACCGGCAACGCAATTCATGCCCCACCAGACCGATTCCCGTTTCGGCAGGATATGAGCGAAATAGGCAATCGCCGACAGCGGTGCCTCGCTTTTCTGCAATTCCAGAGCATAGGCGTCCGGTGCGATATCCGTGGCCGGTTCGCTTACCGTTTCCGACAACTCCGGAAAAGTTTCAAATACCTGTCTAGCCTTTGTAAAGCGGATACGTGATCCCATCTGCTCTACTCCGTTTTTTTCTCTTGGCCGCATTCGTTCAAGAACCGCAGCATCAATTGATCAGTACAAGGCCGCCCTTGAGTTTCAGCAACGCACTGCCTGTCACATTGGTCATTGTACCCTTGGCGTTGAGCATGCCCGAAGCCACGATATCGATTTTCACCGACTCGATCTTGATCGAGGCAGGCGTCATGGTGATTTTGCTGGCGCCGCAGATAAACTCGATCTTCGTTCCGGCAGTTACCTTCCAGTTCATGCCGATATCTTCGGTCGTGTTTCGGCCAACCGATTCCGTTCGGTCAACGTCGATCTGGGTCTCGCGGCAGTTTTTGACATGCAGCATTTCGTTATTCTCGATAACGGTCTCCATGTCCTTTTGGGCATGAACCCCAACAAGCTCATTCCCTTTGGTGTCATCGAGCACGAACTCGTTGTAACCGCCGCCGCCTACCGTTGAATCCGACTTGATGCCGGCTTTGTTTTTCTCGCCTGGCAGAGAATAAGGCGGCATGTTTTCCGCATTGTAGACTGTGCCGACGATGATTGGTTGATCCGGATCGCCTTCCAGGAACTGAACAATCACTTCCTGGCCGACACGCGGGATATAGATGCCACCCCAGTTCTTGCCTGACCACACTTGCGCCACACGAACCCGCCGAGACGCAGTCTTGTCGCGGTCCCAGTGAAAGGCGACCAGGATCTGACCGTATTCGTCCACATCGATTTCGCCTTGCCCCACGACTTTTGCCGTTTGCGGGCCTGGTATTCGCGGTTTGCGGGTGATGGCCGGTGTGCGGTACGTTATACTGGCAGGCAGAACGTCATATGTCCCGGTATAGGCTTCTCCCTGGGCCCCACCACCACCGGAGCGATATGCCTCGGTGATGATCCGATGGCTTGCACGCACGATCAGGTGCTCCGCGTTCTGCGGACTGTGTGGATGTTTGACTAACGCGAACAGCCCTCCTGCAAAGAACCGCGGCACTTCGCCGGCTGCTTCAATTCGCTTGTCCGCAGCCTGTTCGGCTTCCATACGAATCTTGCTGAAAGTGCTGCCCTTGTCTTTTTCGGTGTACCTTCCCGGATAGTCATAATTTTCCAGAGACCCGGCCCGATATTGAGTACCTGCATCACGCTCTGCTTCCAGCAGCGCGCTCGGTTTCTCGAAATCATAATCATTGACTGCAAACTTGCCGGTCCGAAACTTGCGCGTCGGAATCCAATGGTAAAGATGCTCCGTATTCCGTTGACTGTCGCCGCCAAGAGCAATGTAGGGAATGGAGCTGTCACCCACGATCGGGCTGTAGGACGATTTGGCGTCCGCCAGAATCATGACGTGCTTGCCGTCCTTGTGCTCGAAGAAATAGGAAATTCCGAATTCTTCCATCAACCGGCAGCAGAAATCGTAATCCGATTCCCTGTACTGGACGCAGTAATGAATCGGATCATAGGCCTCAGTCAGCTTATCCTGGAAATCGGCGAAGTCATGCTCCCCCAGGACTTGCTTAATGATGTCAGGCGCGGACATGTCCTTGAAAATTCGACAATTTGAATTCTTGGTGAGCAGCCAGAACCACGGGCGTAGCGTCAATTTGTAGATGTAATAGGAATCGCGATAGCCCATCCATTTCGCATCGGTCAGAAGACCGTCGAAATGCCGCGTATCACCATTGTTGGTGACAACCTTCACCGTCATGGAAGTCGCTATGGCCTGGTCGAAATTCAGATCCTCTTTCTGACTCAGAACCTCAAGCCTGATCTCAAAATCTTCGCTGAGCCCCTCGTCGCACTCGATGGTGACAACGGAAAGCTCATCCTTGCCAAAGACCGATGTCAGCTCGGCCATTCGGTTAGCTTGTTTAAGTTGTCCTTCGGCCACGAAAGATCTCCTCGGAAATAACGCGGTTTTCTGCAAAAAGGCAGCCTGGCGGCTACCACGTTTCAGACACTAAGGCGTTTCCGGCAAAAATAGTGTGCTCAAGAACACACTTGATGCAAATACTTTGAACTTCAAACTCTTTTGTGAAGGAGGAGGCACTTGCCCCTTCCCCAAGTGCGGCTAAAAAACACCGCCTGCTGCTTTTAAATACCAACCCTGCTCACCGACGTCACCCCAACAGCTCTCCTCTTGCTTATTGCCGATAAAACGACATACTGACATCAAA
The DNA here is from genome assembly GCF_053005225.1 of Roseibium sp. RP-7. NCBI lineage: Bacteria > Pseudomonadati > Pseudomonadota > Alphaproteobacteria > Hyphomicrobiales > Stappiaceae > Roseibium > Roseibium sp. RP-7. Next base: position 2,498,538 of record NZ_JBRKQA010000001.1, on the reverse strand, counting down.
TCGCACTTTAGTGACTTTCGCCACACTATTATTCTTATCCATATGGCACGATCCATTTCGAAGCCCAAAGCGACATCGCTTTTGAACACTCCACAAGGGAGGATTGAAATCGTGACCCCTACTGTATTTTCGCTCGACCGGAACAATGCCGCTCGGACCGGCCTTCGCCGCGCTCTCCTGGCTGCTTCCGTTTCTCTTGCCGTTGCCTTGCCGGCACTTGGAACCGCTCCGGCTTTTGCCCAGGACGCCACTTATTCGGCCGATGAAGTCAGCAAGCACTTCAAGCAACTGAAAACGCGTTCACTGAAGCCGGCTGGCGGAACGCGAGCTCTATGTATCGGTACTCGCGACGAATGTAATCCGAACGCCAAACCGGAGGAAGGCGGCCAGGTCGCAGTCTCCCAGGACGGCGCAAAGACCGAAGGTGGTGAAACGGAACAGACCCTTGTGGTCGATCCGGAAACCAACGCCATCGACGCTGCCTTCAACCTGCTGGTTTCGTTCGAATATGCCTCGGCCAAGCTCAGCACGTCCGCACAGGCCAACCTTCGTGAGTTTGCCAAGGGCATCAATGATCCCGACCTGGCCAAAGCCACATTCGTGATCGAAGGCCATACCGACGGAATTGGCTCGACCAACTACAACCAGCGTCTTTCCGAAGACCGTGCGCAGGCGGTTACGCAGTATCTGGTCAACCTCGGCGTCAGCCGGGACCGGCTGAAAACTGTTGCCTACGGCGAATCCCGGCCGAAGGTTGCGGATGTCAACGATCCGGCAAACCGCCGCGTTGAAAGCAAGCTGGTACTCGAGCAGTAATAATTCACACATCAGACATGCCGGACCGGAGCTTTTCCCGGTCCGGGTCTCCTGAACAATAACCGGGACCGATCCCGGACATACCACCGGAATGCATACCGGGCTGGGGAGCACGAATGAATTTCGATCCGGAAACCTACGGCACTGAAGTAGCGCCGGGTGCTGGCTGCGGGCCGGACCTCTACGATACCGAACCCGCCTTTGCCGCGCTTCTGGATTCGTGTGAGGAATTGCTGCCGGAGCGATTCAGCGAATTCGACCGATCCGAGATCGACTTTACCGACCTCTTCAAGCAGATGGACGGCTTCCTGAAGCAGTCCAGAGACTTGAGACTGCTTGTCATTCTCGCGCAGTTCGGTCTGCTGAGCGGTCAAGTCCATACGTTTGCGAACTCGATTCGCATCATTCGCAAACTGTTGGAGAACCATTGGGACGACGTCCATCCAAGCGATGCCGACTTCGGCCACATGGAACGAATCGGAGCGCTCGAATCCCTCAACAACAGGCCCACGGTCGTTCTTCCGCTGGAAGCAGCGCCCCTGCTCAAAACCAGACGGACAGGGCCCATCAGCTATCGCGCCATCCAGATTGCGGCCGGCGATGCCACGGCACGTCCGGATGAGCATACAATCTCACTTGGTGCGATTGAGGCTGCGCTGACATCGGGCGAACTCGAGCAGGACGCTATCGACGAGATCCTCAAGGACCTTGGAGACCTGCCGGACGAACTTCAGACCATAGCCGAGCTGTGCACCGAAAAGCTCAAGGAGAGCGGTGCGAAAGCAGCTCCTCCCAATTATGAGGCCTTGTCCACTCTCCTGAAGGAGATGAATGCCGAACTGAACAAGCGGCTCGGACGCCTCTCCCCTGAAGAGACGGAAGCCTCTTCGTCTGAAGATACTGCAGCAGAGGCAGCAGCAGCCGACACGTCGCAGGCGTCTCAATCAGAAATCAAGAATGCCGCCCAGGCAAAACTGATTCTGGACGCTGTCGAAGACTATTTCGCCAGCCGCGAACCGTCGCATCCGGCGCTGTTTCTGGTGCGTGAGGCTCGCGGCCTCGTCGGCAAGTCCTACCTGGATGCCTTGAAAATACTGATGCCGCGCAGGTTCGACGACGTAGCGTTGATTCTGGGTGCCAGCGGTTTACAGCTTTCCAACGACCGACTGATCGACCTGAACGACGGTGGTGACCGGGAACTGGGCGAAATTGACGATTTCGCAGTGATGGTGATCGAAAGCCGAAGTGACGCAATGAAGGGTATTGCGGCGGTCAAGGGTTACTATTCTTCCAATGAACCCACCAGCCCGATCCCCCTTTTGCTGGACGAGGCGCAGAATATGAGTTCCGGTTCATTCACCGGTCTTCTCAACCTCTTCCTGAGGCCGGAGGAGGACTGATTCAACTGCCATTACAACCCCTATGTTACCTAGGGTTTTCAGCTTCTTACTTGACACCAATGGCCAACGGGTCCTCAATATTTCGAGAAAAAAATAAACCATCGATCATGTGACCGTGATCACTTCCCGTTCCCCAGAAACGCAGTACATAGATATCAACGAAACGCAGCGCCGACCTAAGTACAGCAATTAGCAAACAAGAGTTACGCGCTAGTATTTGACTAAAATTGACCTTTTTCTTCTGGGTCATGAAAATGAAAGGCAAGTACAATGGCATCGAACAGCGGGCAAGGCTTTATCAAGCGCAACAGACCTCCGCGGGTCCACATTTTCTATGAAGATCCGTTTGACGCGGAACAGAAGGTGGAACTGCCATTCGTCATGGGCATCATGGCCGATCTTTCCGGCGACAACCCTGGCGTGGAAAAAGCCGATATCGATGACCGCAAGTTCCTCGACATCGACATGGACAACTTTTCCAAGCGCATGGAAGCAATTGAACCTGGCACCTCCTTCACCGTGAAGGACAAGCTGTCCGGCGAAGAAAACTCCAAAATGAGCGTCCAGCTGCGTTTCAAGAGCATGGACGACTTCACCCCGGGACGCGTTGCCGAACAGGTTCCGGCACTCAAGAAGCTGCTCGATGCACGCCGCAGCCTGGCTGCATTGCGCACCATGATGGACGGACGTGTCCAGGCGATCTCCCAGCTTGAGGAGCTGACCCGGGACCCGGCCCTGATGCAGGCACTTGCTCAGAAAATCGAAGCCGACAAGGCATCGTCCGCCGACAAGCAGGCAGACGGCGACGGCACGGAGGAGGCATAAATGAGCAGCACCGATACCAGCGCCCAGGCAAGTGGCGCAGCAGCTGGCGAAGTTGCGGTTGAGAAGAGCCCCGAGGAGTTCGCTTCGATCCTGAAACAGAATTTCCGGATCAAGAACGAAAACGATACGGCCAATCAGCTGGTTGACAACGCCATGTCGACCTTTCTCGCCGAAGCCCTGTCCGATCAGGCGCTTATCAAGGAAGACGTCTACGACACGATCGATGAGATGATCGCGAAGCTGGACGAAAAACTGACGGCTCAGGTGAACGAGATCATTCACGCCGAGGAGTTCCAGACACTTGAGAGTGCCTGGCGCGGGATCGATTACCTCGTGCACCAGTCTGAAACCGACGCATCGCTCAAGCTTCAGTTCCTGAACATCTCCAAGAAAGAACTTGCAGGCGTGTTCAAGAGCTACCGCGGCGCCAAGTGGGATCAGAGCCCGCTGTTCAAGCAGATCTATGAAGCCGAATTCGGCCAGCTTGGTGGTCAGCCCTACGGCTGTCTCGTGGGTGACTATGAGTTCTCCTACGACCCGCAGGACATCACCGTGCTGCGCGGCATGGCAAAGATCGCTTCGGCAGCCCATGCACCGTTCCTGGCGGCGGCCAATCCGCAACTGATGCAGATGGACAGCTGGACGGAGCTGCCGGCCAAGCGTGATCTGTCCAAGATCTTCGATACGGAGATCCATGCCCAGTGGCGGACGCTGCGGGAATCCGAGGACTCCCGTTACCTTGGTCTGACAATGCCCCGCGTGCTGGCTCGCCAGCCCTACGGTGCGAAGTCCGACCCGGTGGAAGAATTCGCCTTCGAAGAAGAGTTCGGCGAAGACAGCCACGAGAATTACGCCTGGATGAGCTCGGCTTATGCCATGGCAACCAACGTCAACCGTGCCTACAAGGAATTCGGTTGGACTGTGCGCATCCGCGGCGTCGAAAGCGGTGGTCTGGTGGAAAACCTGCCGACCCACGTCTTTGAAACCGACGATGGCGGTGTGGACCAGAAGTGCCCTGCGGAAATCGCGATTTCCGACCGGCGCGAACACGAGATCTCCCGTCTGGGCCTGATCCCGCTGATCCACCGCAAGAATACGGACCAGGCAGCCTTCCTTGGAGCTCAGTCCGTCTTCAAACCGCGCCAGTTCTCCGGACCGGACGGCAAGGATGCAACGGCATCGGACAACCTGTCTGCCCGCCTGCCCTACATGTTCGCGACCACTCGTTTCGCCCACTACCTGAAAGTGATGGTGCGCAACAAGATCGGTTCGACCAAGGAATCGGCGCAGCTGCAGCGTTGGCTGAATGACTGGATCATGGACTACGTCGATGGTGATCCGGACAACTCGACCGAGGAAACCAAAGCGCGCAAGCCGCTGCGGGAAGCCAAGGTCACTATCGTGCCCGACGAGGAAAACCCCGGATATTACCGGGCCCAGTTCTTCCTTCGTCCGCACTATCAGCTGGAAGGCATGGACATCGGCATGAGCCTGGCGTCCCGCATTCCGCAAGACGGTAATTGATTTCACAAATTGCCGGCGGGGCGGCAACCCGCCCCCCGGCATGCATCCCACGGGATGCAGCCCGGTTTTCCCGGGCGGAGGTACAAACAAGGTGCGCAAGCGCCTAGGGGTTTGGACCGCGAGGTCCGAGGTAGTTGTCAGGAATAGCAGAGTTTGAGCCAGGAACATTTACCTGGCCCTCAACAACCAAGAGGATCTATTAAAATGGCCGTCGATTTTTATCTGGAACTTGAAGGTATCAAAGGCGAAGCACAGGACAAGACCCATAAGGACAAGATTGACGTCCTTTCCTGGTCCTGGGGCGCTTCCCAGTCCGGCACCACCCACATGGGTTCGGGCTCCGGCTCCGGCAAGGCACACTTCCAGGATCTGAGCATCACCAAGTTCGTCGACAAATCCACCCCTGTGCTTCTGCAGCACGTGTCGACTGGCAAGCATATCACCAAAGGCACTCTCTTTGTTCGCAAGGCTGCCGGTGATAACCCGCTGGAATACATCAAGCTCGAAATGAAGGACATTATCGTGACCAACGTTTCGACCGGCGGCAGTGGCTCCGACGATCGCATCACGGAGAGCGTCACGCTGAACTTCGGTGAGTACAAATACATCTACACCGAACAGAAGCCGGACGGCTCCAAGGGCGCAGCCCCCGAGTTTGCCTGGGACATTGCAGCAAACGAAAAGAAATAAGGCTTCGGCCTGCAGGGCTGCCGCGCTTCGGCGCGGCAGCCTTCTTTGGTTCGGACCGGCGATGCAGACTTTCAATTTTCGAAGCGGCACCGCCACGGTCATACTTAGGAATTTCCGGGGCAGCAGTCAGCGTGGGCTTGGCCGATGGCTAAATCAAATGTGAAAATGCACTCCCCGCTGATGTGGGCCTTCCGTGCAATGGACGACCCAGACTACAAGGCCGCTCAGGACAGGCAAAAAGAAGCACAGAACGGCGCCAACCTCAGGTCCGGTCGGCGGCTTTCCAGATCCTACGGTGTCTCTGAACACACGCTGCTTTCCGAAGTCCGGCAAGATCTGCAGGCGCTCCTCAATACGGTCAACCTCAATTCCACTCAGGACCTTTCCGATTTTCCGGAAGTTGAGAGCTCGATCATCAATTACGGATTGCCAGACCTTTCTGTCCATATTGTTGACAGCGTTCGCATTGATCGACTTGCCGAAGACATCCGACAGGCCCTCATCCATTTCGAACCGCGCATGGACCCGCGCACGCTCAAGGTCGAGCGCGACGACAAGGTCGAAAGCGATACCTTCAAGGTAAGATTTCTCATCAAGGCAGAAATACGCTGCGATCCGATCCGGGTCGCGAGTGAATTCGTAGCCGACGTCGACCCTGCTTTCGGCCGTATCAAAATCATCGGGGCAACTGCATGAACCGGGAATTTCTCGACCTCTATAATCAGGAACTCACCTACCTGCGAGAACAAGGGGCGTCATTCGCGGAGGCCTATCCTGCTGTAGCAGAACGCCTGGGTGGGCTTCTGGAAGACCGTTCCGACCCCATGCTGTCCGGATTGCTTGAAGGTACAGCCTTCCTGTCGGCTCGCGTGCAGCTGAAAATGAAGCATGAGTTCGCCGAATTCACTTCCAACCTGTTCGAACAACTATATCCAACCGCGCTGGCGCCCATTCCCTCTCTGGTACTTGCCCGCGTGACGCCGAAATATGGCGACGCGAATTTGCGCAACGGCATAAAGGTCGATCGCCATGCTCCCATGGAGGCCGTCTTCCGTGAACGCCAGGGAGAGGTTCGCTGCAGGTTCACTCTCACCTCTCCTATTACGCTGACACCCCTGGAGCTGACAGCTGCAAAGTACCTGAGTTCAGCTGCGCAGGTCTCCGGTCTCGGTGCGGAGATGGCTGAAGACAGACGCACGCGCGCAGGTCTGTCCATCACGTTCACACACCGCATGTCCGAGGATCCGGAAAACGAGGTTTCAGCCGAAGAAGCCTTGAAGAAACCAGAATACCAGGTGGCCGGCTGTCGGATCGATTCACTTCCCGTCCGATTGATCGGACCTCTGGATCTGGCTGCGAAGGTCTATGAACAGATCTTCGGACATACAATCGCGCTCTACATCCGTACCGAAGACGCCTTCGGTCAGGCCAGCCTGCAGCGCCTGCCCGTCGATGCCATCGAGCAGCTGGGTTTCGATGAAGAAGATTCCCTCTTGCACAACGACTTGCGCCTGTTCACCGGCTTTGATCACTTGCGCGACTATTTCAACTTTCCGCGCAGCTTCCTCGGGTTCCGTCTGACCGGTCTGCGCCGTTACCTGGATAGGGTCAAGGCAAAAGCATTCGATCTGGTCTTCGTGTTCGATGAAGCAGAAAACCGGTTGCCTGCTCACGTTGAACGCAAGATTTTCGCGCTTCACTCAGCACCGGCCGTCAACTTGTTCGAAAGGCAGACTGACCGGGTGCCGATCAAGAAAGGGCAGCACGAGTTTGCTGTCATCACGGACCGGACACGGCCACTGGATTATGAAGTGCATGCCGTCACTGAAGTTTCCGCCCACTTCTCAGGAGGCGAGAAACGACCGGTTGAACCGCTCTACAGCGTTGCACCAGACACTGAAAAAGCCGGTCACGAGTGGTTTTATACCATTCGTCGTTTGCCGCGACGCCAGTCGTCTTCCGAAATCCGGCGCATGCAGCCGAGCCACTACATAGGTACAGAAACTTTCATCTCTATCTCAAGCGGAGCGCAGGCTGCCGCCCTGCTGCAAACCGGCAAGAAACGTCTTTCGGAACTATCACTGAAGGTATTGGCATCCAACCGGTCGCTGGCCGCAGATTTGCCCGTGGGAACCAACCCGGACAAGTCCGAGATTGGGGACTTTCGCATACTGGAGGATATCGGCCTCAAGGTAGATTGTGTCGCCGGACCGACGTCCCCAAGGCCGCCGCTTCTTTCCTACAATGAAAGGCTGGGCGAACAGGGCCACGCTGGCGCCATTGCCTGGCGGCTCATTAACATTCTGGCCTTGAACCATACCGGCCTTGTACACGATGCGGCAGGTCAGGACGGTCGGTCGTTCCGCGATGTGCTGAGCGTCTTCGCGCCACTTTCCGACAGTTCAGCAGACCGGCAGGCCCAGTCCGTTCGGTCGGTTTCGACAAGGCCAGTTGTCCGCCGCCTGCAACAGAAGTCCGGGACAGGTGTCGCCAGGGGGCTCGAAATCACGATCACGCTCGATGACAAGGCTTTTGAAGGGGCAAGTGCCTTTCTGATGGGAGCTGTCCTCGACCGGTTTGTCGCCGAATACGCCTCCATCAATCACTTCACGCAGTGTGTGATCGCAACGACAGAGCGCGGCATTATCATGAAGTGGCCTCCGCGGATCGGCGCGAAAGGAATTCTATGAGCGGTCCGGCAGACAAGGATCTGACGAAAACCCGTGTTGCACGGGACAAGACCGTTGTGCCTTCATCCTCCCGGAAGGCCCCGGCATGGCCGACCAAAGAGGAGACGGCGACGGCAGTCGAGACTGATGAGAAGGCCGACGCTGACGATATCTGGACCGAAAAACCGCAGGACAACAACACACCTGCGGACGAGACAGAAGCGCTCGCAATCAAGTCGCCCACGATTGAATCTGCCGCGATCACATCGCCAGAACACGCCGCTCCCTCACCTGCCGACACCCAACCAGAAACGCCTGCCCCACAAATCGATCCTCCAGCTGAGACGCCTGCCGAGGTAACGAAGGAGATGATTGAGACGCAGGCCACAGAGACTGCGTCTGATCCAACAGCTGAGGAAGCAGTTCCGGAAACCCCGCGTATCGAGGTGCCGGTCCAGCAGCAATACGCGTCGTTGCTTACAGCCCTTGGAGACCGCATCGAGAAGCATCCAGGTGGACATGATCTGCTGGCAGTGCTGAGAATGCTCGAAGGCCAGACCGCTCCGGGAATATCAGAAAGCGGAATAAAGCCGAAGAACGCCGATGAGCCCGCTCCACCCAGGATCGGCAAGAGCCGGCGCATGATGGAAGACATCGTTCGCTTCGGTCAGGACCCGTCCAGCGAATTCGCCACGTCGACCATAGAGCGTGCGACAAAGGACGGTGACCGCGGCCTGGTCTTGCTGGAACGCTTCCTTGGTTTGCTTGGACCGCAAGGCGCTCTGCCTTCCGCCTATACCGACGAAGCGATCATGCGCGGGCTCAGAGGCGATGACAGTTTTCCGAGATTCCTTGACCTATTCAACAACCGCTTCGTGCAATTGTTCTACCGTGCGTGGGCCGATGCCAGACCGATCGTTCAACATGACCGGCCGGACGACGACCGGTTTCTCGCCTATCTCGGGTCGGCGATCGGCATCGGCACCCCGTTTTACCGGGACCTCGACAGGATCGATGATCGGCTCAAGCTGCTCTATGCGGGCCTTATGGCCCCCAAGACAAAGAGCGCCGCTCGTCTGAAGGCCCTCATCACAGGCGTTTTCGATGTCCGGGTAGAGATTGATCAATGTGTCGGGACGTGGCTGCATCTGGACAAGGACGATCAGCTCAAGCTTGGAGGTTTCGGGCCAGGCGGAGCCGGGCAACTTGGCGCCGACACGATCGTTGGATCCAAGGTCTATAGTGTGAGTGACAAGATCCGGATCAGGATTTTCACGAGCAGTCTGGAGGAATATCGGCAGTTTCTCCCGCCAACCCGGGCAAGACCCAATCCCTGGACAGAGAAGCTTTTCGACCTCATCGATTTTTATCTGGGTCTGGAAATTGAATATGAAATTGAACTTGCGCTGCCGAAGAGATGCGCATCCGCTGTCCGGATGGATGCCAACAACTCCGCAACGCTTGGACATATCGGCTGGCTGAAGCCTGCCGCTTCCGGCCCCGACGACGATACTGACCTGGAGGCCGAAGAAGAAGAAATGCTTACCGACACCCGTTTCCGGCCTGTGCGTCGCCACACCACAGTCTACCAATAGGTCTCAAGTCTGAAGGACCGATATTATGAATGACATTACGGTTGAAAAAGTTGTCAACAAGACCAACTCAACTGCCTACGACAGCCTGGACAAGGCCATGAGGCTTACGAAGGATGCCGGCCACCGGCATCTCGAGCTGGTCCACTGGTTTTACTATCTGATCCGCAACGAAAATTCTGATGTATTTCATATTCTGCGGCATTTCGACGTCGATCTCGGCACCCTGGACAAGGACCTGCAGGCCGCGCTTGCAGAGTTCAAGATCAACCAGACCGAACTTCCGTCCATGTCCAAGCCTTTCCGCGAAGCGCTGGAAGGAGCCTGGTTCGTTGGCACGCTGACATACGGCGACTACAAGATCCGCACGGCCTATGTCCTTCTTTTCATGCTTGGCGAAGAGAGCACCCGAACGCAGCTTTTCCAGCTGTCCAAGGCTCTCAACAAGCTCAAGCACGATGAAATCGCGAACAACCTTGACGCCATCGCCGGATCATCCGGTGAAGTGCGGGCGAGGCCCATCGACGGTTCAAGTCCAGCCTCCGGTAGCGCAGCAGGCGAACCGGGCGCAGAGCCGCTCGCGGCAGGAGGCCCCGGGGAAGATGCACTCAGTCAGTTCACTGTAGATTTCACAGCTCGTGCGCGGGCAAAGGAATTCGATCCGATCGTCGGCCGCGACGAAGAAATCCGGCAAGTCATCGACGTTCTGATGCGCCGCCGCCAGAACAACCCGATCCTGACCGGCGAAGCCGGCGTCGGCAAAACGGCCATCGTCGAAGGCTTTGCGCAGAAAATCGTTGCCGGTGATGTTCCGCCCGCGCTGCTGGGCACCCGCCTTTGTGCGCTGGATCTCGGCTTGCTTCAGGCCGGCGCGTCGATGAAAGGCGAATTCGAGAAACGTTTGCGCGCGGTCATTGATGCCGTCCATGGCTCCATCGTGCCGACGATCCTGTTCATTGATGAAGCCCATACGTTGATCGGAGCCGGCGGCGCTGCCGGAACGGGCGATGCAGCCAACCTTCTGAAGCCTGCGCTTGCCCGCGGCACACTCAGGACCGTCGCGGCCACGACGTGGTCGGAATACCGCCAGCATTTTGAAAAAGACCCGGCCCTGACACGGCGCTTCCAGCCCGTGCAGGTTGACGAACCGGATGAGGAAAAGTGCTTTGCCATGGTGCGCGGCCTGCTTGGCCCGATGGAAGATCATCACCAGGTTCGCATCCTCGATAGCGCTGTGCGGTCAGCGGTATCTTTGTCGCATCGCTACATTCCAGCGCGCCAGCTGCCGGACAAGGCGGTCAGCGTACTCGACACCGCCTCGGCACGCGTCAACATCTCGCAAGCAGCACAGCCAGCCCGGTTGCTGGACCTGGTTGCCCGAAAAGGTTTTCTGGAGACAGAGAAAAAGGCCCTGACCAACGATGCCGAACTGGGCCTGGAGCATCAGGAACAGCTCGAGGCACTTTCCAACGCGATTACGGAAACCGAAAGCGACATTGAGACTGTCCGCAATCAGTGGGAAAACGAGCGGAAACTGGTAGCCGGAATCAGGCGTTTGAATGCCGCTCTTGCAAAGCTTCGCGGTGTTGAACCTGCGCCTCATCCGGAAAGCGAGGCAATCGAAGATCCGCAGCACGACAAGCCCGCTCTAGTTCCGATCGATGAGATCGAGCTTGAACTTGACGTGGACCTGACCAACGAAGACGCCATTCGCGATGCGCTCCAGGCGATGCGCACGGAGCTTTCCGAAATCCCCGAAGATGATCGCATGGTCTATGCCTATGTCGACGATGAGGCTGTTGCCAGCATCATTTCCGACTGGACCGGCATTCCGGTCGGCCGGATGGTGCAGGACGAAATGCAGACGATCCTGACGCTGACCGACAGCCTCAACAAGCGCGTGATCGGTCAGGCCCATGGCTTGGCAATGATCTCGAAGCGCATCGAGACCAGCCGCGCCCAGTTGGGCAATCCGGACAAGCCAATTGGCGTGTTCATGCTGTGCGGCCCCTCCGGTGTTGGTAAAACCGAAACCGCCCTGGCCCTTGCCGAGACCCTTTATGGTGGTGAGGAAAGCCTGATCACCATCAATATGTCCGAATTCCAGGAAGCGCATTCCGTTTCCGGTCTGAAAGGCGCTCCTCCGGGATATGTAGGCTATGGCGAAGGCGGCCGGTTGACCGAAGCCGTGCGGCGTAAGCCTTACTCGGTCGTCCTTCTGGACGAAGTCGAAAAGGCTCATCCGGATGTGCACGAAATCTTCTTCCAGGTGTTCGACAAGGGTTGGATGGAAGACGGCATGGGTCGGAAGATCGACTTCCGCAACACGTTGATACTGCTGACCTCGAATGTCGGCACTGACATCATCATGAATGCAGCAACTCACATGCTGGATGCGCCGGTTTCCAGTGATCCGGATCTTGCGGCAACCGACCCGAACGCACCGGATCCGGAGAAGCTCGCGGAAACCTTGAGACCGGCATTGCTCGACGTGTTCCCGCCGGCCCTGCTCGGCCGTATCGTGACCATCCCCTACTATCCGCTGTCGCCGTCCATGCTCGGGTTCATCGTCCGGCTTCAGCTCAACCGTATCGTCAAACGGGTCAAGCAGAACCGGGATGCCGTGCTGAGTTATGGCGACGACGTGGTGAGCCATATCGTTTCACTCTGCCGCGACCCGGACAGCGGTGGCCGCATGATCGACAACATCCTGACCAACGACCTTCTGCCGAAGCTGTCGCGTGCGTTCCTCACGGCGCAAATGAACGGCGAAGAACTGAAGGGTGTGACCTTGAAAGCGACGGAAACCGGTATCGAAATCGAGCCGGCCAGCTGACATCAACCAACAAAAAACGCCGGACAGGTACTCCCACCTGTCCGGCGTTTCGATTCCGCCCGGAAATCTGCCTGATTGTCGCTGGTTCAGATTCAGCCCCCGATAAGAACGGTAAATTCCCCTGTCGTGATCGCGCCACCCTTGGCTGTTGGATCGCCAATGCGGGCCGCAGGCAAACTTCCGATAAGAACAGTCAGCGACCCCATGATAATGGGGTCGACATTTGCCGGCGGAGGGCCGACACACACGCAAAGGTCCGTCATTCTCGCAGCAGGACGCTTACCGATCAGGACGTTGATCTTGCAGGGTGGCGCAATCGGCAACCCTGGCGGAACGGGTGTCATCGGGCACATATGAAAATCGCCCAGGCGGGCAGCTGGTCTGGTCATGGCAGCCTCGTGCGTTGTTACACTCTTGCCAGAATGAACGTTCCTGCGACAAATACTGGGACCTGGATCACAGTCTGGCGTATTTCAGCGCTTCCGCAAGTCCTGTTTCACTGCACGCTCAAAATGTCGGCAATCACCGTCCGGTATTCCTGCAGATCCTTGCCCCCGACAGACTGCGGTGCTTCCGCTCCCGTCTCCATTTCAAAGGCCAGCGGGTCTGTCGGCTCTCCCCTGTGTCTGATTTCGAAATGAAGGTGCGGTCCGGTGGAAAGCCCCGTAGTTCCGACGTAACCAATCAGATCACCCGCCTGAACCACAGACCCTAGCTGGATGCCATCGGCGTATTCATGCATATGCGCGTAGCGGCTGGTAATTCCGTCCTTGTGGGTAAGTTCAATGAAATTGCCATAACCTCCTCGCACATCGCGATAGGTGACCTTTCCGGAAAAGGCCGCGTGGATCGCGGTTCCAGTGGGGGCCGCCCAATCGACACCGGCATGCAGGCGTTCCGTTTTCTTGATCGGGTGAAATCTCATGCCGAACTTCGATGTCAGAACACCTTTGACCGGGACAAGCATGGCGCCGGACAAGCTGACCTTGCCGCCTTCGTTCACACAGGCAAAACCGCGATTACCGGGCGCTTTCAGCACGTAACAGCGAACGGACCAATCGTCCCCACGCCGAACACCGGCAAAGAGCACCCTGCCACCGCCACGCTTCTCGTCTCGAGCACTGTCCGTGAATACCAGAGTAACTCTCTCATCTGGTTTGATCGATCGCTTCAGGTCGGTCATGGGCGCCAAATATGCGATTGCCTCGCCCACGATAGAAGCGGGCACGGCATTGCGGACTGCGGTGGCATAAACACCGTCGATCAAGCGATGCGAGTTGGCAGGTTGAGTTGCCTCCTCACCCGCGATCTTCTGTTCCACGATCGTCTTGCCAAACCAGGGATCGGCGCCGGCTACATACCCGTCCCCGTCTCTTCCGACCGAATAGGCGGCTGTACCGATATACCCTTCCCGGCCGTAGATCGAAATCTGGACAGGCCGATAATAATCGCCAATCCGGCCTACCTTGTTCGGCATACGAACACCTCGCACCGCGATCTTGTCGCCTGCGATCAAATCGCTTTTGTCAAAGTTGTCCTTGACGAATTCCACCAGCGAATCCAGGACTTCCTCGTCGAACCCTTTGCCTTTCAGGAAATCCTTGAGCGTAGCCGCTTTTACTACCTCCTCGCGTACTTCGACCCGGCTGGGCCCCTGACCGATGGGACGCTCGGTGAGATAGAGGTTCAACGTGTCAGTTGACGGTTTCAGAAAAACCGGCAAATCGGGAGAACCATCGTCCGCGGGCTGCGCATCTTCTTCAACGACTATGCCCTCGGCCTCATCCCCGCCCCCGAAATTGCCGAACTGAAAGTCCGCCTCACTACCCGGTGCGCGAATAACAAGGTTGCCGTCATCGTCCAGCATCTGGCTGTCCAGCACGTATGCGGCGACAGACGGTACCGACGCAGCACCGTCCCCGATCGCAGCGGCTGGCACTGGACGCTCCGACAAGTCTATCCGCCGATTGGCGGCACCATCCTTCAAAAGGACCGGGTCGCCCGCCAACGGAATGACAGCTGAGAGGGCCATGTCGAAAAACGGATCGGCCGGAACATCGAGATCCTCCTCGTTGGTCAACGCAGTGTCATCAACATCCTGTTCCAGGGCTTGATCATTGGCGACGGTTTCGTCCGGATCTTGCTGCGGAGCATTTTCCGGAGAGGCGCTGTCCGACACCGCTTCGGCGATCTCCTGTAACCCGATTTCCTCGGGGGGTGACAGGGATATCGCGCCGGAGGAGATCAGATGGGCAATGCCGCCAGCAGCACCGCCCAGCACCAGGAACCCAATGGCCATCGCAGCATAAAGCACAATGGGTGACCGTTTCGGAGCCGCCCCCTTGGCCGGCGCAGCTCCTGGCTTTGGTGGTGGTGTAGCGGTAGGGCCAGCTTGTGGCGCCTTTTGCGACGGACGGATCACGGTCCTGTCAAATTCTGGGCGATGAGCACCCGGATTTTGGTTGTCAGGCCATTGGACCATTGTGAGACCTTAAGCGCAGCGTCGCAGCTGCTCAGGCTGCCGAAAATCAATATCCCGATCATGCCGGATGATTGGGAAAGATGCAAAAAATGCTGTGTTTGAAAGCGCTTCGTCAGGAGCGCGGAAACGTGACCAGCTTGCTCCTGTCCTGTTCCTGCCGCGCGATCGTCCGTTTTTCTTCCGGCTCCATGTACATTTCAGGTAGATCCAGAGTGTAAACGGTGATGTCGGAACTGAGACCACGCAATTGTCCTTTCCAGATCTCAGCAACCGGATAGGACGAAGGCAGTTTCTCGGCGACCGATTGACTGACTGCGAGACGAACCTTGTGGTCCTTGGCAACGGATTCGACCCGGCTTGCCGTGTTGACGGTGGTACCCATGACGGTGAAGGAACGGCGATGTTCACCACCGATGTCGCCCACCAGAACCGGTCCGGCGTTAAGGGCTATGCGCAGGTCCAGCGGTGGTTGTCCGGTGATTTCGCGCAATCTGTCTAGCAGATTTATGATTTCTGTTGCGGCATCGACAGCCGATTTTTCGGGATGCTCGACCGTATTGGGTGCGTTCCAGACCGCCATGATCGCGTCGCCGATGTACTTGTCGATATACCCTTGGTGAGCGGTGATCACCTGTCCGATCCTGTCGAAACAGGAATTGACCACGCGCACCACATCCTTATCGGCGAGTTTTTCCGACATCTTGGTGAAGCCGACGATATCGATGAAGGCCACGACGACATGCCGGGTTTCCCCACCAAGCGCCGGCAATTGTTCGGAACTCGCCATCAGCTTGATGACATCCGGGGCAAGGTAGTGACCGAAGAGCCTCACCAGAGACCTCTGCCGGCGCTGCAGGATGCCGACCTTCCCGACAGCCGCGATGATTGTCGCGGTGACGAAGGCAACCGGAGCAACGCCTGGCGAAGGAAACATGCCGAGCTCCATACTGCCAAGGCTCACGCCCAGTCCGCAAAGCACTCCGCCGACAGCCACAACAGGTAAGACGACCAGCGGAAGCGACAGACCTGCGAGCGCGCCAACCACGGCAAAGATGACCGCAAATGCGGGGACGAGACCAGCGGGAGGCTCGGTCACGATCCTTCCGGCGATAGGCGAGCCGATGAAATCGGCCAGTACAAATACACCGGCGGTTTGCGGCTGTACGCGTGGTCGCCCGCTTGGCCCCGTTTCTGCCAGCTGCTCTGGCAGATGAGGCAGGAAACGGTCAGAAAAAAGATGCTCGTCTTCATAGGGCAACAGCCCGCCGAACAGTACGATGCGGCCTTCTGCAAAACGGGCAAGTTCCTGCCTGCCCTCATCACTTTCCAGAAGCTGCAGAACGTCGATAAGCGAAAGATACGGAACGGACGTTGCGAGGCGGGCGGATGGCACCGGAATGTAGGTTTCAGCTAACTCGACACCTGCGATACCCAAAAGCGCATCGATCAGATGTGGCGAAGCGGTGAGAGGTGAATGCGGCTCGTGTCGTCGCACCACACCGTCGCTGTCAGTTGAAACGATAACCGACCTGACACCGCCCTCACCGGCTGCAGCGGAAAACATGCGTTGAGGTACGCCTATTTCGGTGTGAGCAATGAACACCTTGCCGCGGTTCTGATAGAGGAACCGCTGAAATGCCAGGTCAAAGCCTTTCAATCTGGCTTCGCCGGTGCTGGGATCCACAAAGCCGTCCGCACTATAGGCAAATACAAAGTCATAGCCCAGCGCCACCGCGCCAGCATTCAGCATGGCTTGTCCGGCCTCTGCCAGAACCGGGGTCATCAGAACCCGCGGTATTGGTGCCAACCGGTCGGAGTTAAGAGCTTTTTGATCGAGGCCGACCACGACAACAGGTGCAGGACCTGCCTGCTCCTTGTTGTCCATGAGGGCCTTGATCTGGAACAGGCGGTCTGTCACCCACCCTTCCCAGATGGCCTTTTGAGCGGATAAACCGATGGCGATCCCAGCCCCTACCGCAACGAGTGCGATGAGCAAGATGAGCTGTTTTCGTCCAATGGCTGCGTCCGCGAACCGGCCGCCAAATATCATTTCACGATGACGACAGCGGTTTTCCGTCCAACCTGGACCGGGTCGATAGTGATCGTGCGCATGACGACACCATAGTCTGGCGCCTTGCCTTGCAGGAACAGCTCAACCTCAACGGCCTCGTCTTCCGGCTCACGGTTCGGCATGTCGGTCAGAATATTGTCGAGCATATCGAAGCGCTTGGGTTCACCGCCCCCAAAGGAAACAAACACCGTGTCGTATTGATCGCGCAGCTTGTTGTCGAACCGCAACATCAATGACGCAGCTTTCTTGTTTTCCAGTGTAAGGCCACGCAGCGTAACGGTCAGACCTTTGTCAGCCTTTTCGCTGTCGGTTCCGCTGTCTGCCTGCAAGCAGTTACCCGCTCTCAGAACTTTCTGTTCAGAACCTTCTGCGGTGTATCCCTCGGAAGATACCTTCAGCACACCGGCCTGAATCCTGACTTCCTGACACGCGGAATAGTCCAGCAGGTCAACATGTCCGGTAGCGCCGAGATCGACTACGTCACCAGGCATAAGCTCGGTAAACGCGGACACATCAACACCTTCCGACTTGTCCAGCACCAGCGCAATCGGATCCGCTAGTGCAGAACCGGCGGACAGCGCAAACATCAGACCCGCGAGAGCACTCGTGGCCTGCAAACTTCGCCTTGAACAGGCATGCTTCAAAATCCGTTTCATGAAGGGCTCCTGATTCCCTGGTCATTCCAAATACGCCCGGCCTTTTCGACGCAGCCCAGCGCTGACTATGGTTCGATATTACCAGAGGATGGCGAAATGAGTGTGGCCATGGTCACAAAAATTCTTTTCAAGCGCAACAAGATAGAAGGAGACCTCGCGTGTCAGCCGGCGGGCTCCGTGTAGACACCGGCAATACCCACGGCATCTGCATACTGGCCAATCAACTCAAGCAATTTTGGTGTCAGCTCGGCGCTCAGAGGTTTGCCATCGAGTGCAGCCAATACGCCGACCAATTGAGGCATCGGTTTGGCCGACCGTACCATAACGATATGGTCCGCACCGAACGGCAGGGCGGCCCTCAAGTTCAACACATAAGGCTTGGCTGCCTGAACCGTGGTGTCCTTGCCAAGCGGGTCTGCCTTCTTGTTGGGGGCAAGCAGACGAAGCGTGCCGTCTGCTTCCAGCGCGAACACGGCCATATTGCCTGCCTGGTCCGATTTAAGACCAACCTTGAATGCATCTCCTTCGGGGATATGCCCGACTGACGGCTGGAGTGTTCCTTCAATTGGCTGGCGCTCACGCGACAAGGCATAAAGATCGGTCAGAAAACCCCATTTGGTCACAACATCGGAAAACCGGTCGATGTTGGTCGCCTTGCCGCGCAGCACCACGTCGCCAAATTTGGTCAGGACGTCGCCTTCTTCCACATCCCAGAACAGATCCGCGGTCCCATCTTCAACGACCTTCAGGCGGCCCTCCTGTTTGCCGGCCAGCTGCTGCAATACCGGTGTGGCAGCATTGGTGCTCGCAGACAGGGTCAAGACGCCGTTTTCATGTGCGAATATCTGCTCGTTGACACGCGGCAGGACAGCGGCGCGGCTGTCACCGCTCATGGTCAGGCTGGGCGACTGGCGTCCCTCCGTTGCGACCCGCACGGTTTCCTTGAGAAACAGGCTGAGCTCCTCCATGGAGATACCGCCATCGCGATCCAGATCCGCCCTTCCCTCGACACCGCGCGCAAAGGCCCAGCTCAAGGCACCGCGCGGTTCACCGGCAATCAAAAGCTCCGGGATGACCTGTCCATCGACAGTAGCGCCTACGTAGATAACGTTGGGAAGGTCCTGGACGTCGCCTGTCTGCTGGGCGTTTCCGGCCAGCATGGGCGGAAGAGGCTGAGAGCGAAGGGCGTCGTTCTCGAACGGGGGTAAACCAACCAGCCGCGTCCCCAGCCGTGTGATACGCGGGTCCACGGATCGGGTCATTGTGCCCGAGTGGCAGCTATCTGCCAGAACCAGAACACTGCGTCCACCGGCAGCCCGGAGCATTGCGGCGATGTCATCGTCTCGCAGTCTCTCGCCATTACCCGGAGCTGCAATATCGAAACCGGCCAGAAGGAAGACTTCGTCCATGCCGTCTTCTTCCGAACCCTTTACCCACTCGGGCTCCTGTGCCCCATGCCCAGCAAAGGACAAAACAAGAACATCATCAGCGTCCGCGCGGGAAATAAGATCCTGCCACGACGAAAGGATTGCCTGCCTTGACGCATCGGCATCGTATAGCGTGGTCAGGTCGGTAACACCGGCAGCTGTCAGTGTTTCGGCGATGTCTCGCGCATCATTGACCGCCCCCTTCAAGGGAGAAACGTGCTGATAGGCGTCGACGCCCACAACGAGTGCTCGCCACTGTCCGGCTTCCGCTGTCGAGCCAAAGCTCACTGCAATAAGAAACAGGCCGCACATTCTGGCCCAGATATATCGTCCGGACGCCAGGCCAAATGGAACATTCATCGGTGTTACCTTTTCTGTGCGAGGTTAGCCCCAGCTTCCGCCGCCGCCGCCACTTGGGCCGCCGCCACCGCCGCCGCCACCGCCGCCACTTCCGCCGCCGCTGTTGCCGCCGCCTCCACTATTTCCGCCACCGCTATTGCCGCCACCGCTATTGCCGTTGTTGCGGTCTTGAGCGCTAGGATCGTTGATCGGATCATAGGCAGGTCTCGAAGCCCTATTGGTCGTCGGGCTCGTGGTCGCAGGCTGCCTGACACCTTGCGGGGCCGGGTTTTGCTGTGTCTGGCATCCTGCCACCATCAGCGTCAGCAGTCCTGTGACTGGCAATAAGTACAAGAACGATTTCATCTGAATATCTCCCTCAACGATTAAAACAGATCATATCTGGGACGGTTCTGTTCCCACTGATGCTTTACCAGTGCAATCAGGGCCTCATCGCCTTCGGAAGGCGCCCGTCCAGAGGCTTCAAAGAAGTCGGCCAGGGCTTCACGGGTTTTCCGTCCCGGCTGCCCGTCAACCGGTCCTGGATCGAAACCGAGATCGGTCAGGGTCTGTTGCAACACCTTTGCCTTGAGGTTTTTCCGCGCATCGCCGAGAGCGGTCTTTGCCTGCTCGGCAGCCTGAGAAGACGGTTCAACAGCCACAGCCATGGCAAGCATGCGAACACGGTCCTGGCCTGCGGCATCGCCATCTTGCTGGCCAAGCATCCACGCGGTGTTGAATGCACCCCAGGGATCTCCGCGCTCGGCACTTTCACGGAACCAGCGAGTTGCCTCTGCCGCGTTTTTCTCAACACCCTGACCATTGTAATAAAGCAGTCCGATGGCCGTGCCTGCGGCGGGATGCCCGCCTTCATGTGCTTTCATGAACCAGCCAAGTGCTGCTTCATAGTCCTGCGGCACACCTTTACCGTCGCGGTACAGCGTCCCCATGTTCAGGTAGCCATAAATGTCGTTCCGCGATGCCGAGCGATTGTAGTAATAAACGGCGCGGTCGATGTTTTCTTCCACGTGCTGGCCATTCAGGTAGAAGCCACCAATGGCATTGAACGAGAACGTGTGGCCTGCCTCCACCGACTGCAGCAGTTTGTCCAGGCCGTCCTTTTCGTTCTGGGCTGTGCCTTCGCCCTTGATCTCGGCCATACCAAGCGAATGCAGAGCATAGGCGTCTCCCCGCTCCGCAGCCTTGCGGTATAGGTCGACAGCCTTCTCGCGGTCACGATCGATCCCGGCACCCAGGAAATACATGCGCCCCAGCACCTGGCCGGCACGAACATGTCCCATCTGGTAGGCCTGTTCAAAGTAACCGACAGCCTGTTGCAGGTTACCGGCAGCAAAGGCTCCACGGCCGCGCTGGAAGACGAACCGGCCGATCTCCGGGTAGGCAGCCATCGCTTCGGCGCAGGCCGTATCCACAGCCGCCGCATCCAGATCGTTGGCGAGCCGTCCTTCCGTAACCGCCTGCAAATCGAAAGGCTGGGTTGCCAGGCGATCGCACTGCGTTACACGGGGTTGAACGATCTGCGTGATGGTTCTTGCAGGCGTTCCTTCGACAGCCGGCAATTCCAGAGCAAATTTCCGCGCTTCACTTTCGCTGCCGATCTGCGGACGGACGGTCAACGTCGCGAGCGCAGAAACAGGAAAACGGTCGCCGGCCTGTAGCAAGCGGTTGTCGGAAGCAAGCTGCAGGTCCGTATCGACAGAGACAACCTTCAGCCAATCGCTTGTTGCCGGCAGATCCTCGACGGGCGCATCCGGATAGACGTTTACGGGGCCGGTGCCGATATCAGCTTCTACAGCTCCCTTCGAGGCCGTGTTGCCCAGCCATGACAGGAGAGCTTCAAGCCGCTTTGTGCGGTTTTCCTCCACCTGCTCGTTTTGCACCGGCGCTTCGGCCTGTGCGACCGTAATTGAGGCGATCGCGGATGCAGAACCGCCCCATTGGTCCTCTACCTCGTAGGAGATCAGTTCCACGTCGCCGGGTTGGGAGCCTTCCGGAAAGAACTCGAGACTGGCAAGCTCTGTCGCATCTATCACGTCCCCCTCAGCAACGGCCCGGCCTCCCGGCAGCTTCAAGGTACCTTTTTCAGGTAGCAAGGTGAGCTTCGCCTTCAGCGTTCCACCTTCCGGCTGAACCGGTTCGGGGATGCTGATCGGGACGGATTCAGCCGATGCAGATACACTGACCCTGTGATGAGCAGTCACGATCGGAGCCGGTTTGGGCGGTACGAAATAGAAGCTGGTGACGAGCGTTGAATCCTCATATGGGATCTGCTGGCCGCCAGTCTTGCGAACCACGTCATCTCGAACCTTGGTCATCAGGTCCTTGATCTCGAGCGCCGGATCAAGAGCATTCTCGACCACAGAAGAGGTGAACGGGCTCATTGGCCCCTTGCCGTCGTAGGCAACCTGACCAGGACGTGTGGCATAGGAGATGAATGTGCCGAGCTTGTTCGGAATCCGGCGCAGCCCTCTGGTCTTTCCGAGCGAATATTCTTCCTCGCCCCAAAACAGGCTTGCGATTTCGAACGGGTTGTCCCGGCAGGCGTCAAGCATGACGATCTGCAGGCTGGAAGCGGCCTTCATGTAGTCCAGCAGATGGGACACCTTGAGGCTTTCGAATTCCAGGTCGTATTGAGAGGACAGTTTGGCGTCGACAGGAAGAATGAAATTGGATTCGCCAACCTGAAGCGCATGCCCGGAATAGTAGAACAGCGCCGTGTCGCCGTCATTCAGTTCCCGCAGAAACCGGCGTACGACCTGCTCCAGATCCTTCTTGTTGAGATCCGTGCCGATCGTCACATCAAAATCGGCCTCCCGAAGGATTCTGGCGATTTCCGTCGTGTCCGTAACGGGATTTTCCAGCGGGGTCACATACTGGTATTCTTGGTTGCCGATGACCAGCGCAACCCTGCGCCCGTCCTCGGTCTGTGCCATCGCCTGGGCGGAAGGCAATGCAAGAGCAGCACCAACCGGCAGGCTCAGAAGGCCCATCCTGACAGCTTTCCTCAACCGGCCCACAGGCTTGGTGGAGGTCATAGATTTGCCAACTCGTGTGGCAAGAGGTCGATAATCCCGTTTCTGCATAACGTCCTCAGCGCTTAAATCCGCGTGTAACTATCGCGCTAGAGCTGCTGCCTGTCTGTGATGGAACTCACACGGAGGCACTTCCGGCTCCAAAGCGTCCGGCGCCCCCGTCGATCAAATACCCTTAGGGAAAGTGATGCACACTTGTGGTTCCGACGCAAGGGAGACGACATCAGCAACCGTCAGCTGTTCAGGCAAAGCCGGGGGAATGCCACCTCAGGCAAGTGTTTCTTTTCATTTCGAGTCATCCTACGCTGTTGCAAAAGCCTGCAAATGCTCGGGAGGTCGGATGACAGACGCGTTCAGGATTCGTCAGCTGAAGGAAAGTGAGATTCACATTCCACTCGAATTGGCGATGGAGGAAGGTTGGAACCCCGGGATTGAAGACGGCCCAGCATTCTTCACAGCCGATCCGAACGGGTATTTTGCCGGCGAAATAGACGGAAAGTTGATCAACGTTATTTCGGCAGTCCGCTACGGCGATACATTCGGCTTCATCGGGCTCTATATCTGCAAGCCCGAATTCCGGACCATGGGATACGGCCACCGGATCTGGGACCATGCAATGGCATATCTGGGGTCTCGTATCATCGGTCTGGATGCGGTAAATGAGCAGACTGCGAGTTATGCCCAGCACGGGTTCAAATCTGTCTACCGGAACATCCGGCATGCCGGCATCTCAATGTGCGATACGCCCATGGACCCGCGCCTTGCACCACTTGGTCACGGCCTTTTTCCCGGCATACGTGATTATGACCAGCGCTTCTTTCCGGCTGAACGCACGCAATTCCTGAAGACCTGGGCCGCCCCCATGCTGGAAACACGCCGCGGCTTTGCCTTTGTCGAAGATGGTCATGTCAGGGGATACGGCATTATCCGCCAGTGCCACGAAGGCTACAAGATCGGGCCCCTTTTCGCGGATGAGCCGGAAATTGCCGATACCTTGTTCCGCACACTTGCCGGACAGGTCAAAGGGCAGACCATTATCCTCGACACGCCCGAACCCAATGCGGCAGCATTGCTGATGGCGGAAAAATACGAGCTGTCACCGGAATTCGAAACCTTCCGCATGTATCGCGGCCTGGCACCCGATCTGCCTTTGGACCAGCTCTACGGCATCACAACGTTCGAATTGGGCTGAGGCGGCAAACCGCCCCGCGCCCTGTGTGTTTCCAATCAATGCTCGACTGACTGGTAGGCAAGAATGGCGCCGGCAAGGTCTTCCAGCGCAGCCCCCACCGACTTGAACATGGTGATGGCTTCTTCACTCTGCCGGCCAGGATGGTCACCCCGACAAAGCTCATACAGGTCAGCCTTGATTTCGCCTGGCGACAATACCCCGGCCTTGATTGGCTGAACGATATCTCCACCTTCGGAAAGGCACCCATCGCGGGTGTCCACGAAGATCTCTGCCCGCTTGACAAGATCGTCGTCACTCTCGCGCATGCTGGGCTTGAAGGCCCCCACAAGATCCACATGCGTTCCCGGCTTCAACAAGGCCCCCTTGATCAAGGGTTCGGAAGAGAGTGTTGCGGCACTGACGATATCCGCTTCCCCAAGCGCTTCCTTCAAACTTGTTGCTGATTTCAGTTTCACCGGAAACTGGTCGGCAAGCGAGCGCACGACTTCTTCCGTCTTTTCCCTGGACCGCCCCCAGATGGTGACTTCGTCAATGGAACGAACGGCCATATGCGCGGCGATCAGATTGGGAGCAAGGCGCCCGGTGCCGAGTACCAGCAGATGCCGCGCGTCGGAGCGAGCCAGGTAGCTGGCCGCAAGTGCGGAGGCCGCTGCGGTGCGCCTGGCTGTCAATTCCCCGCCGTCGATTAGCGCGAGCATCTCTCCGGTTCGTGCATCCGACAAAAGGTATTGCGCAGAAATTGCGGGAAGATTGCGCTCCGAATTGCCCGGAACCACATTGACCACCTTCACGCCCGCATATCCGCCCGGCACCCAGGCCGGCATCAGCAGCACAGTCGCATCGGGCTCACCGGGTATTTCCATGTCATGATGGTGGCGGGTTGGCATCACGCAGCCAGACCGGAACATCTTTGCCAAAGCGTCTATCAGATCAGGATATGGCAATGCATCGCGGGTCTGGTCTTCGGTCAAAAGCAGCATGTTGGGCCAATCTGTTAAGTGTTAACTTTATTGATACAAATCATATTCCCCGGAGCAGTCCAAGCATTTGCTCGGACGAAAAACTCCAGGAGAGCGTAATTTTCAGGACAAGTCGAAGATCATCATTACATAGGCGGCGAACAGTGCCAGGTGAACCGCGCCCTGGAGATAGTTCGTCGCCCTGCTGCCGAACGTCAACAGGCTTATGAACAGGGTCAGCACGAGCATGATGATGTCGGCAGGTTCCAGGCCGAGCTCAATCTTGAGTCCCGTCACCCAACTTACGAGAAGGACGGCCGGCACCGTCAGACCTATGGTCGCCACCGCAGATCCAAGGCAGATATTTACAGCGCGCTGAAGCTTGTTATCACGTGCGGCCTGCAAAGCGCTGAGCCCCTCGGGCATCAGCACAAGTGCCGCAACAATGAACCCGCTCAAGGCCAGCGGTGCTCCCAGCCCCTCGATACCGAATTCCACATAGAGTGCGAGCTTCTTCGACAGGAGGATGATCGGAAGAAGTGCCCCGAACAGGCCAATGATGTGAAACGGCATCGACCGGACGACCACGCCATGATGCCCTTCATCATGGCCGTCGTCGTCGGGCTGCCGAAAGATATCGCTGTGCGTTACCGTCTGGATCGCCAGAAACACGCCATACAGCAGCAGGCACATGACGACATCGAACGCTGACTGTAGCGGAGACAGCTCTCCGCCAGGAGCCGAGTGGGTGATGCGCGGCAACACGAGTGCAAAGATTGCCAGAGGCACAAGCACCGACAGGAACGCATTCGCGCCTTGCAGATTATAGGTCTGGTTCTTGTGGCGCAGACCGCCTGCCAAAAGACACAGGCCAACCAGCCCGTTCAGGACAATCATCACGACCGAGAACATCGTGTTGCGTGCCATCGTCGGAATGGCGTCGCCCGACAGCATGATCGCAACAATCAGCGCTACTTCGATCCCGATGACCGCCAGTGTCAGGATCAAGGTACCGAAGGGTTCGCCAAGCAGGGTTGCCAGGCATTCCGCGTGCCGGACGACCGAAAAGGCGCACCACATAACCGTGACGAATATGGCCGCCAGTAGCAACAGCGACGGGACAATCCCGATCGTTTCCGGTTTCAAGGCATCACCCGCGAAGGTGAAGGCGGCAAAGACCGCAAATCCAGTGAAGCTCGGCAATTCCGATTTGAGGCTGGTCACAAAGAAACCCGATAAAAAATGAAAACAGTCTGGACAGACTATAGGCCGCCGCCGCCGCCTTCAACCAATGCCGGCAGACAAAAAAGGCCGGTGCTTGGCACCGGCCTTCAGCTTCTGAAATGTCCGGAGGCTCAGATCGCCAAGTATTCCTGACGCAGTTGCGGATTGTCGAGGACTTCCTGTGCCGATCCGTCGAACACGACCTCTCCCATGTCCAGAATGACCGCCCTGTCGGCAAGGTGAAGCGCCGCGATTGCGTTCTGTTCAACAATGATGGTCGTGATGCCGAGATCCTTCACGCCTTCGAGGATGCGCTCGATCTCCTGAACGATCACCGGCGCGAGGCCTTCATAGGGCTCGTCCAGCAACAGCAGTTTGATGTCGCGCGCGAGGATACGTGCAACAGCCAGCATCTGCTGTTCGCCGCCGGACATGGTGATGGCGTCCTGCGACCGTCGTTCGGCCAACCTCGGGAAATGCTCGTAGATACGCTCGATCGACCATCCGACCGGCTCGGCAATCTGCGAAAGCTCCAGGTTCTCCTGAACCGTCAGTCCCGGAATGATGCGTCTGTCTTCCGGAACGAGGCCGACGCCCTGGCGGGCTGCCTGAAAGCTCTTCATGGTGTGAAGCGGCTTGTGATCGAGCCACACCTCGCCATGTTTCAGCTGCGGATCCTCCATCCGGGCGATTGCGCGCAACGTCGATGTCTTGCCTGCGCCATTGCGGCCCAGAAGTGCCAGGATCTCGCCCTCACGAATGTCAAAACTGACACCCTGAACGATATAGCTTTCGCCGTAATAGGCATGCAGGTCCCACGCAGAGAAAAATGCCGGGGCGCCGCCTTGAGATTTGCGCGGCGGGACGCCGGGAGCGGACCGACCGCTAAACTGATCGTCAAGTAGGGTCACAGATGCGCTCCTCCGAGATAAGCTTCCTGTACGCGCGGGTCGCCCTTGATCTCTTCGGGCTTGCCTTCCGCGATGATCGTTCCCTGTGCGAGCACGGTGACCTTGTCGGCAAGCGAGAACACGACATGCATGTCATGTTCGATGACCACCTTGGTGATACCGCGTCCGGCAATCCGTTTCAGAAGATCGATCGTGTTGTTGGTATCGGCGCGGGACATGCCCGCGGTCGGTTCATCGAGAAGCAGCAGCTTCGGATCCTGCGAGAGGCACATGGCCAGCTCGAGCCGGCGCTTGTCACCACGTGACAGGGAACCGGAAATAACGTCTTTTTTCTCCGCCAGGCCGACGTCCTCCAGCATGTGAAGTGCCTTGTCCTGGATTTCTGCATCCCTATCGAGCCGCTTGAACGGACGCAGTGAGAACTGTCCGTCGCGCTTTGCCATGGTGGGGATGATGACGTTTTCCAGCAGGGTGAGTTCTGCGAAAATTTCAGGGGTCTGGAACACCCGAGAAACGCCGACCTGGTTGATCTCGTAGGGCTTCATGCCTGTGAGCGAGATATCACCGAACTTCACCGTGCCGGTATCCGGGATCAACCGGCCGATCATGCAGTTCAGGAAGGTCGACTTGCCCGCTCCGTTCGGCCCGATGATCGCGTGAACAGTGCCCTGCTCCACCGAGAAGTTGACATTGTTGAGGGCTCTCAGACCGCCGAACGACTTGTTGACACCCTCTACACGTAGGATTTCCATATTCTTGTTCCTTACTCTGCAGGGGCAGTTGCACGGTTCGGTTCGGACTTGCCGGACGACCGCTTGAACAGCTTACCGATCCGGGACACGCCTTCCATGATGCCACCAGGCAGGAAGATAACGATCAGCATGAAGAGAACACCGAGCGTAAGATGCCAGCCTTCACCGACGAACAGGCCGGCAACGGAGATGACGGGGCCTTCGATAAAGTCCGGAAGGAAACCGAAAATCTCATGCAGGGTCTGCTCGTTGAAGGCAGAAAAGATGTTCTCGAAATACTTGATCAGCGCCGCACCGAAGATCGGGCCGAGCAAGGTGCCTGCGCCGCCGAGAATGGTCATGAGAACGACCTCTCCCGATGCAGTCCATTGCATGCGCTCTGCACCTGCCAGCGGATCGGTGATGCACATCAAAGCACCGGCCAGACCTGCATACATGCCCGAGATCACGAACGCCGCCAGTGTGTAGGGACGCGGATTGAGGCCGGTGTAGGTCATACGGTTCTGGTTGGTCTTCACGGCGCGCAACATGATGCCGAAAGGCGATCGGAAGATCCGCTGTGCAACGAAGAAGCCGATCAGAAGGATGACCGCACAGAAGTAGAACCCGCCCCACCCGGTCATTTCAATGCCGAACAGGTTCGCGATCAGCGGGCCTTCCTGACCGCCATTGCCATCGAACAGACGCGGGTCGCTGCGCAGAACACGCAAGCCGGTCTCCCCGTTGGTGATTGGCGTCAGAACCGAATAGGCCAGGTTATAGGACATCTGAGCGAAAGCGAGCGTCAGGATCGAGAAATAGATGCCCGAACGGCGCAGCGACACATAGCCGATGGCAAGCGCGAAGATGCCGGACGCGATGATTGCCATGATCACGGCAGGGATCGGGTTCATGCCAAGCAGCTTGAACGTCCAGACTGCGGTGTAGGAACCGACACCCAGAAACGCGGCATGGCCGAATGACAGGTATCCAGTCAGACCGAACAGAATGTTGAAACCGGTCGCAAAGAGACCAAAGATTGCAAACTTCTGCAGAAGGTCGGGATAACCGGCACCAATCGGCTCAAGCCAGATCGGCATCGTAAGCACCGCGACAGCAAAGATCGCGAAGAAGATGTAGTCGCGTGCCGGAGATGTTTTTGTAGACATTTTTTTAGTTCTCCATGACGCCCTTGCGGCCCATCAGCCCGCGCGGACGCACGAGAAGGATGACCACAGCAACGAGATAGATGATGATCTGGTCGATGCCTGGAAGAATGGCCTTGATTTCATTCATCGATGCGAAGGACTGCAGGATGCCGAGCAGGAAACCTGCCGCGACGGCTCCAGGCAGCGACCCCATGCCGCCAACAACCACCACGACGAAGCTGAGCACGAGGAAGTCCATGCCCATGTGATAGTCGGGTGGCAGGATCGGCGTGTACATGACCCCGGCTAGACCGGCGACCACTGCGGCAATCGCGAAAACGATGGTGAAACGGCGCTCGATGTTGATGCCCAGCAGCCCGACCGTATGACGGTCTGCCATGCCGGCCCGGACAACCATGCCGAAGGTGGTGAATTGCAGGAAGGCGAAGACGGCTGCGATGATGGCGCCTGCGAAGGCAAGGTAGACCATGCGCCAGTACGGATAGACGATCACGCCAGGATCCAAGCCGAGGGCAGCTCCGATGTCGGCTGCTCCGCGTACGGCATCTGGCGCGGTTTGCGGGATCGGGTTGGCGCCGAAGATCGACTTGATGATTTCCTGAAGAACGATAGCGAGGCCGAAGGTGACGAGGATCTGATCGGCGTGCGCCCGGTTGTAGAAGTGCTTGATCAGGCCGCGTTCCATGATGAAACCGAAAAGCAGCATGACCGGAATGGCAAGCAGGATGGAAACCGGCACCGAATAGTTGAGCACCCAGTGACCGAAGTCTCCGAGGTATGCTTCGATGTAGGGTGTACGGATTTCGAGGGGAGTTCCCCACGCCGTCGTCTTGGTCGGATCCGTCGTCACGATCTCCAGGCTGAGAAGCTTGTTGAACGACACCGCGCAGAACGCACCAAGCATGAACAAGGCACCATGCGCGAAGTTGACGACCCCAAGGGTCCCGAAAATCAGGGTCAGTCCCAAGGCGATCAGCGCGTAAGCTCCGCCCTTGTCCAACCCGTTCAGCAGTTGAAGAATAATCACATCCATGGTCTTGCCGCTATTTGCTGCGTCACTTGCGTCCTGATAAGCAGCAGCCGCCGGCGGAGATCCTCCGGCGGCTGCCGACGTTCAAGAGCTTATGCGCCGTTGTTGCACGCGCCGAGTTCGCCACCCAGCATGTCTGCCGGGTATTCGACCTGCGAACGCGGAGTGACTTCCACCACTTCGAGAAGGTCGAACTGGGAGCTCGGGTTTTCTTTACCCTTCACGACCAGAACGTCCTTGAAGCACTGGTGGTCATCTGCACGATAGAGGGTCGGACCATTGCCCATGCCGTCGAACTCGAAGCCTTCGAGAGCTGCGGCGATCGCGCAAGGATCGAACGTGCCAGCCCGCTGTGCGGCATCGGCATAAAGCAGGGTCTGGACGTAGCAGGTGTGCGCAGCCTGGCTCGGCGGGAAGCCGTATTCCTGACCGAAGGACTTGACGAAAGCCTTGGAGCCTTCGTCCTGCAGCGACCAGTGCCAGTTGGTGGAGCCGAAGATACCCTTCACGTTTTCACCGGCACCCTGTGCCATCAGACGAGAATACAGCGGAACAACGATTACGAAGTCCTTGCCGTTGACCTGCTTGTCGCGCAGACCGAACTGAACAGCCTGGGTCAGGGAGTTCACCATGTCCTTGCCATAGTGGTTCAGAACAAGAACGTCAGCACCGGAGTTCAGAACCGGCGTGATGTACTGCGAGAAGTCACCAGCGCCAAGCGGCGTACGAACAGCAGCTGTTGTCTCCCAGCCCATGCCTTCGGTGTACTTCTTGATGGATTCTTCCTGAGACCAGCCCCAGGTGTAGTCGGCGGTAAGGTGATAGGCCTTGCGATCGGTGCCGTAGTTGTTCTTCAGAACCGGAGCCAGCGCAGCGCCGGACATTTCGGTGTTGAAGAAGTGACGGAAACCGTTCTTGCGCTTGTCCTTGCCGGTGGTGTCGTTGGAGTGGGTCAGCCCCGCCATGAAGATGACGCCGGCTTCCTGGCAGAGCGACTGCACGGCGATCGCCACACCGGAGGACGAACCACCGGTAATCATGATAGCGCCGTCTTTTTCGATCATGCGCTTTGCGGATGCACGGGCTGCATCAGACTTGGTCTGCGTGTCACCGGTCACGAAGGCGACCTTCTTGCCGTTGACGCCGTTGCCCTTGAGTTCCTTGGACGAGAAGGTGTTCAACAGACCGCCGTCGCCTTCACCGTTCAGGTGCTTGACGGCAAGCTGATAGGCACGCAGTTCGTCTGCCCCTTCGTCGGCATATGCGCCGGTCTGCGGAACGTTGAAGCCCAGAACGACTTCAGCGCCTGTCGGTTCGTTGAGATAACCGGCAGACCATGCGCGGCTGGTGAAAATGGTCGGCGTTGCCAATGCGGCACCGCCCAATGCGCCAGCGCGCAAAATGGAACGACGATTGAGGGGTTTACGAATTAAGCTCATACTTTCCTCCCAGAAAGGCGTCGCGTACCCACCTCGGGCACGCCTGCAATAGCTGTACAGCTGCAAGCAATTCCGGCTTGTTCCCCGTCCGGGATCCCGGCTCCTCCGCACCAAAACTGCAAGCTGCCACGACTGTAAAAAAATCATCTGCAAAACAGCAATACGACTATCGGATCGCTCACCCTCACCAACCCATTATACTTTCGAAGTAATCACGGCTAATCTTCGAATTTCCTCGCGATCTTTATTGCATCGCGTCATTTTATTTCTTTATGATTTTCAGCCACTTACTTCTCGCGCACACCGCAACGCGAAGTTACCTTGACGTAAAGGTTCAAAAATCCGGAATTTCAAAGCGTTAGACCAAAGTGCAAGATCGGACGGAGCTCAAAGGACGTCCGCGGCGAAATTGACGGAGACGGATACGGGCGGATAAGCTGCGGCTCTCGCCTTCGTCCCCGTACACCCGCCCGGAATCATTTCAATGAGCATCCTCACTTCCCTTGAGGACCTTCACGCACACTACGGCACTGCCGGAGAAGCGTCCTTGATCAAGGAAATCGATCATCTGAGCCCTGCGTATCGCAGGATTGTCGAGGCTTCCAACTTCTGCACACTTGCAACCTGCGGACCAGAAGGGCTCGACTGCTCTCCACGCGGCGACGACGGCATGGTTGTCAGGATACAGGATGACCAGACGTTGCTGATGCCCGACCGGCGGGGCAACAACAGGATCGACTCGCTGCGCAATATTGTTCGCGACCCGCGTGTCTCGCTCATGTTCATGATTCCCGGCTGGAACAACGTTCTGAGGATCAACGGCAAGGCAGTACTTTCCGTCGAGCAGGACCTTATTGCCAGCTTCGAGAAAGAGGGGCATTTGCCTCGTTCGGTGATCGTGGTCACGATCGGTTCGGTCTACTTCCAGTGCGCGCGCGCCATCATGCGTGCCGGCCTCTGGGAAACCGAGAACAGGACCGGCAAGGGCGACTTGCCGTCACCAGGTGAAATCATGAAGGAAATCAAGGCAAGTTTCGATGGTGAAACCTATGACCGTGAATGGCCGGAGCGTGCCAAGACCTCGATGTGGTAAGCGGCCTCCACTTGATGCCAATGACATCGAAAGACCGATACAAGACATCATGAGGCAAGCGATTGCCGTTGCCTTCCTTACCCGCCGAACAGAAACACCGGTTGCCATATCGCGTTCTGCGGCCTGATCGGCTTCAAGGCGCTATTTAGCCGCAGAGTGCTTGGAACCGATCCCAATCTGCGCCATATGTCGCTGACATCCTTCAAGATACCTTCCGAGGCACAAATGACCGTCAATCCGCTTCTTTCCGACTGGACCACGCCGTTCGACCTGCCTCCCTTCGAAACGATCTCTCCCGAGCATTTCGAGGAGGCATTCGACGCCGCCATGGCGGAAGCCAAGGCGGACACTGACAGGATCGCCGATCAGGTCGTGGCGCCGACTTTTGAAAACACGATTGTTGCCCTGGAGACGTCAGGAAAGACGCTCACCAAGGTTGCAAGGACGTTTTTCAACCTGACCGGTGCCCATACCAATGAGGCCCTGCAAAAGATCGAGCGCGACGTGGCGCCGAAGCTTGCAAAACATTCCTCGGAAATGCTGCTGAATTCCAAGCTTTACGGCAGGATTGCTGCTTTGTGGGAGCAAAGGGATTCGCTTGAACTCAATGCCGAAGACGCACGCGTTCTCGAACGGTATCAGAAAATGTTCCAGCGGGCCGGTGCAGGCCTTGACGATGCCGGCAAGGCGCGGATGGCTGACATTTCGCAAAGACTTGCCACCCTCGGCACCAGCTTTTCCCAGAACGTACTCAAGGATGAGTCGGACTATCAGCTTGTTCTGGAAACCGAGGAAGACCGTGCCGGCCTGCCTGACTTCCTGCTGACGTCGGCTGCCGAAGCTGCAAACGAACGAGGGCTTGACGGAAAGCACGTCATCACGCTTTCCCGTTCCTCGATTGAACCTTTCCTTCAATTTTCCACCAACCGGCGTTTGCGTGAAGAAGCCTTCAAGGCATGGTCCGCCCGGGGAGAAAACGGCGGCCAGACCGACAACCGGGCAATCATCAGCGAAACCCTCAAACTGCGGGACGAGAAAGCCCGGATGCTCGGCTTCAAGAACTTTGCGGAGTTCAAGCTCGATGACACGATGGCCAAGACGCCTGACAACGTCAGAGGCCTGCTTGTGAAGGTCTGGGAACCGGCGGTCGCTCAGGCGCGGGAAGAAGAAGCCAAGCTGGCGGACATGGCGCGCAATGCCGGCGAAAACCATTCTATCGAGGCATGGGACTGGCGCTTTTATTCCGAAAAGGTCCGCAAGGCCGAACACGATCTGGATGAAACGGAGCTGAAGCCTTACCTGCAGCTTGAAAACATCATCCAGGCCGCCTTTGACACGGCAACACGTCTCTTCGGGCTTGCTTTCAAAGAACTCAAGGACATGCCGGTCTACCATCCGGATGTCCGGGTGTTTGAAGTACTCGGCAAGGATGGCAATCACGTCGGTCTCTTTCTGGGAGACTATTTCGCACGGTCGTCAAAAAGATCCGGTGCCTGGATGAGTGCATTCCGGTCGCAACACAGGCTGGAAGGCGACGTAACGCCGATCATCGTCAATGTGATGAATTTCTCCAAGGGTGCCAAGGGTGAGGCCACGCTGCTGACGTTCGATGATGCCCGGACCCTGTTCCACGAGTTTGGCCATGGCCTGCACGGTCTTCTTTCGAATGTGACCTACCCCATGATCTCGGGCACCAGCGTCTCGCGTGACTTCGTCGAGTTGCCCTCTCAGCTTTATGAGCACTGGTTGTCTCAACCCGAAGTGCTTTCAAAATACGCCGTTCACTACAAGACCGGCGAACCGATGCCCGAGGCCCTTCTCGACAAGCTGCTTGCTGCCGCCAATTTCAATCAGGGGTTTGCGACGGTAGAGTATACGGCTTCCGCGCTGATCGATCTCGAACTCCATCAATTGGAAGATCCGGCAGAACTAGATGTTGCAGCCTTCGAAAAGGAAGAACTCGGCAAGATCGGCATGCCGCAAGCCATCACGATGCGTCACCGTATCCCGCATTTCCAGCATGTCTTTTCGGGCGACGGCTACGCGGCTGGATATTACAGCTACATGTGGTCGGAAGTGATGGATGCGGATGCGTTTGAGGCATTTGAAGAGAAGGGCAACGTATTTGATCCGGAAACGGCTGGAAAACTGTTGACCTACATCTACTCAGCCGGTGGCCGACAAGATCCGGAAGCCGCGTATCTCGCATTCCGGGGGCGTGCGCCACGGATCGATGCTCTTCTTGAAAAGCGCGGCTTTGCTGCCTGATCCGACCCCTTCTCCAGGCCTGCCGGTTTGCGCCGGCGGGTCAAACGTTTCCAGGACAACCGGATGACCCACATGCAGCCTCAGGCGACCCCGACCGCTCCTCTTCTAAGAACAGGCATGGCCATGGCCGGTGTCTCAGGTGCAGCCGGCGTCGTAAGTCTGGCATTGTCCGCGCACGCCAGCGCGTCAAGCCTGATCGAAACCGCTGCACACATGCTTTTGTTTCACGCGCCTGTGTTCCTGGGCATCGGCCTTCTCGCCCAATTGCGGAGAGTGCCGCTCCTTCCCGTCGTTTTGATATTCCTTGCCGCAGGACTGTCCCTGTTCTGTGGTGACCTGTTGATGCGGGCTTTTCTGGAAAGGCGCCTGTTTGCGATGTCGGCGCCAATCGGAGGCATGATGGTGATCCTCGGATGGCTGATGCTCGCGCTCTGTGCTTTACGTGTTCGGCCCAAGTGACTAAAAGCCATCTGACAGGTTATTCCGGTAAAACCAGAACCAATTCGGATTATTTTTAGTGACTGTTTCCGCACAAATTTCAGGCGACACCCAAAAGGCCGAACCGACAGCCACCAAGGCTGAAGACTTCGTGCCGCCCTACCCGTTCCGCTATGAAAAGATGCCGCCGGTCTGGAGCCTGATCGGCATGGCCAAGCGCAATTTTCTATCTATTTGGGGCGTCGATGATTTTCAAAGCCGCCTCAGAAGCAAAAAGATCTTCACTCGTGAACTGGTGATCTGCAACCGGCCAGACGTGGTTCGTGAAGCGTTCCAGACCAATCACGATGTCTTGCAGCGCAAGAGCCCGCAAATGCGTCATGCCTTGCAGCCTCTTCTCGGCGACGGTCTTTTTATCAGTGACACCGAAACCTGGGCGAAACGCCGCAAGGTGGTTGCACCGATCATCCACGGCTCGCGCGTCAGAGGATTCGCGCCGATCATGATCGAAACCATCGAGGAACAGCGAGCCGACTGGGCATCGCAGGGCGAAGGCGCTGAGGTCGATGCGCTCGCCGATATGGCACACCTGACAGCAGAGATCATTTGCCGGACCATTTTTGGGCGCCAGCTGGGCAAGGATCATGCTGCCGAAGTCGTTCAGGGTTTTTCGGATTATCAGCGCCATATCGACCAGGTCGACATCCTCTCCCTCTTCGGACTGCCCGAATGGCTGCCACGTTTTCGTGGCCGTGCGATCAAGAAACCTGTCGAGCGCATCATGACGGTGCTCGACAAGATCATCGCCAACTACGAAGCGCAGAAGGAAAAAGGCGAAGCATCCGTCATTGGTGGTTTGCTGGAAGCGAGAGACGAGAACGGCGAACCACTGAGCCGTGAGGCAATCATCAGCGAAGCTGCCGTGATTTTCATGGCCGGCCATGAAACAACCGCCAACACATTGGCCTGGGCCTGGTTCCTGCTGTCCCAATGCGACAAGAGCAGGGCTAACTTGCAGGCCGAACTCGACACGGTCCTCGCCGGCCGGTCACCGACATTCCAGGACGTTCCCAACCTGCCCTACACCAAGGCTGTCATCGAGGAAACCTTGCGGCTGTATCCGCCGGTCCCGATCCTTGCGCGAGAGGCAATGGCGGACACAAGCATCGGCGGCAAGTCAGTGCCAAAAGGTTCGCTGGTCATGGTGGTGCCATGGCTTATGCATCGCAATCCGGTGCTATGGTCGAAACCGGACGTTTTTGATCCCGGCCGTTTTCTCAATCCGAAATCGAAGAAACCCAATAAATACGGGTATGTCCCCTTCAGCATCGGCCCGCGCATTTGCGCCGGACTGCAATTCGGCATGACAGAAGCAATTCTCAGCCTGGCCATTCTCGCCCAGGATTTCGAACTCAAGCTGAAAGACGGTACGGACGTCCAGCCGGTAGCGCGGTTGACCTTGCGCCCCGGTGAAAACCTGCCAATGACGCTGCACCCGCGCCATTCATGACCAAACAGACGCGGCTGGAAGATATTCCCTTCGCTGAAACTCTTGCAGTAGAGCCCCCCGCTCCTCGTCTACGGGATCTCTTTTCTCAACAGGAGGCAGAGCGGGAGGCAGCTCGGCTTCACTGGTTCGTTCATGTCAAGGACGGTGTCCTGAACACCCTTTTTCATCATTCGCTGAAGCTGTGCCCACCAGCATTTGCATCGGCTGTCGGCAATTTGCTCGTGCCGGTAATGCGCTGGTCATATCGAGACAAACTGTTTCCGCAGCGCATCAGCCGTAATTTTGAAACGCTGACCGTCAACCGCTGGAACACCGACACGGGCCGGAAAGCAGGATTGAAACGATGGTGGCACAACATCGGCCGAACGATGTCCGAGTTCTGCATCGTCAACAAGTTATGGAAAAGTGCTCGTATTGAAGTTGAAGGGCTGGAACATCTGAAAGCGGCGCAGGCCAAAGGCGCACCAGTGATCTTCACATCCATGCATCTTGGCACCTGGGAAGCACTTTTCGTGGCAATACACGAGGGTCTAGCCGGACCGAGCATCGGTCCATTTCAACCTGAACCCAACCGGTTCAAGAACCGCATTGTTCATGCCATCCGCAAGGAGCGAAACCAGTATCTTTTCCCACCGGGGCAAAGAAGCGCGTATCGACTGCACCGGTTGATGAACAACGGGCAGTATTCCATGACCATTTTCGTGGACGAAGTTCGCGACAAGCAGGTCCATCTGCCCAGTTTCGGTCGACCATTACCGAAAAAAGGAAATGCGACTGTCGCGGTGAAGATCGCCAATTCCTGCGGCGGCACAATTATCCCGACATATCTTGTGCGACTGGGACCGGCCCGTTTCAGGATGGTCCTTCTTCCGCCTCTGGAAAGACCTGAAGAAACCACCGGCTATGATCTACATGACGCAGTCCGGGCCATGAACGATGTGTTCGAACCTATCGTGCTCGAACACATCGAAGAATGGTACATGTTGGGCGAATTGAGATTGCCCAGAAAATTCGCCCAAAGCGCCTACGCGAAAGCCTTGAGCGAAAAGAACCAAGCCCGAAGGTGGTAGATTAACCCTTCAGTCGCTCGGCATGCCAGGCGACGTGGTCGCGCGCGAACGTTGACACGAAATAATAGGAATGGTCGTAGCCTGCCTGCAAGCGGTAGGTGTGAGCCGTCTTCGTTTCGGTCAATGCATCGATGAGTGCAGCGGGTTTGAGCAGTTCGTAGAATTGATCGCCTGCACCCTGATCAATCAGAACATCACCGGCCCAGCCCTTTTCCTTGACCAGAACCGTCGCGTCATGCGCTGTCCAGAGTGTCTCATCAGCTCCGAGATAGGCCCCAAGCTGTTTGCGGCCCCAGTCGGAAGCCGTGGGGTTTGCGATCGGCGCAAAGGCTGACAATGACTGATAATGCCCGGGATATTTCATTGCCAGCGTCAACGCGCCGTGCCCGCCCATGGAATGCCCGGTGATCCCGTGATGCACGGAAACTGGGAAGTTCTCGGTCACCAGATCGCGCAATTCGCTGGCAATGTAGGTCTCCATCTGGAAATGCGGCGCCCATGGAGTCTCTGTCGCGTTGACGTAGAAGCCCGCCCCCTGCCCCAGATCATAAGCCTCATCATTGGCAACGCTCTCGCCACGCGGGCTGGTGTCCGGAAAGACGACGGCAATACCAAACTCTGCGGCATGGGCCTGCAGCCCGGCTTTGGTCATGGCGTTTTCATGGGTGCACGTCAGACCCGACAAATACCAAAGACATGGCACGGGGCCGTCCTTGGCCTGCGGCGGAATGTAGACCGCAAAAGTCATTTCACAACCACAGGCTTCCGACATGTGGCTATAGACACCTTGGGTGCCGCCAAAGGACTTGTTTTCGGAAAGGGTTTTCATTGTCAGTCAATTCCAATCTCTGAATAGCTGCCTATCCAAAAGGACTTCTCCGGCCTTGCCTTGCCAGACCGGAGAGACGCAGCATGCGCGTCCCCGCTTTCGCAGGGACGACGCCTTGGCAAAATGTCGGCGGGGTACGCCTGACGTTCGATCAGTAAACCACCACCGAGCGGATCGATTCACCGGAGTGCATCAGATCGAACCCCTTGTTGATGTCTTCGAGAGGCATCGTGTGGGTGATCATCGGATCGATCTCGATCTTGCCGTCCATGTACCAGTCAACGATCTTCGGAACGTCCGTGCGGCCACGCGCGCCACCAAATGCGGTGCCTTTCCAGACGCGGCCGGTCACAAGCTGGAACGGACGGGTCGAGATCTCAGCACCAGCCGGAGCAACACCGATGATGATGCTCTCGCCCCAGCCCTTGTGGGCTGATTCAAGCGCCGTACGCATGACATTCACGTTGCCGGTCGCATCGAAGGTATAGTCGGCCCCACCTTTGGTGAGGTTCACAAGATACGGAACAAGGTCGCCGTCTACTTCACTCGGATTGACGAAATCGGTCATGCCGAAACGCTCCGCCATCTCTTTCTTTTCCGGGTTCAGGTCAACGCCGACAATCTGGTCGGCACCGGCAAGACGCAGACCCTGGAGAACGTTCAGACCGATGCCGCCGAGGCCGAAGACAATCGCACGCGAACCGATTTCCACCTTTGCGGTGTTGATCACCGCACCGATGCCGGTCGTGACACCACAGCCGATGTAGCAGACCTTGTCGAATGGCGCGTCCGGACGGATCTTCGCCAGAGCGATTTCCGGTACGACTGTGTAGTTGGAGAACGTCGATGTGCCCATGTAGTGCAGGATCGGGTCACCATCGAGGGTCGAGAATCGGGACGAGCCGTCCGGCATCAGGCCCTGCCCCTGTGTCGCGCGGATCGACTGGCAGAGGTTTGTTTTCGGATTGAGGCAATATTCGCAGGTCCGGCATTCCGGCGTGTAGAGCGGAATGACATGGTCGCCCGGCTTCAGGGTAGTCACACCCGGGCCAACCTCGACAACGACACCTGCCCCTTCGTGACCCAGAATCGCGGGAAACAGACCTTCCGGATCCGCACCCGACAGGGTGAATTCATCGGTATGGCAGATGCCGGTTGCCTTGATTTCCACCAGCACTTCAAAAGCGCGCGGGCCTTCAAGCCTTACAGTGGTGACTTCAAGCGGTTTTCCGGCCCCAACGGCCACAGCGGCGCGAACTTCCATGAAGGATCTCCTGATGTGTGTTTCCCGGGGAGAGTTAACGTCCATATCTGCAAATGCAAGAACCGATGCGGCATCCGCTGTCGGGATTGCGCTATTCGATGAAATCTACCCCGCCTGACACCTTGCAGGAAGCGCTGAAATCCATTGTTTCTCCGAGGGTTTGGTTAGTCTGGCACAATTCATCGCAGGCCGTAAGACACCCATGTCGCATTCAGACAAGCATGCGACTGAAACCTTATACGCAACCTCGACCCCAATCGCGAATATGCGTCCCAATGGACGAGACTCCGGCCGTGTCGCTAAAGTCGTCGTTCAATTGCGTATTGACCCTGACGGCCGGCCGAGCGGATTTATCCGATTTGCTTGCCGGCAACGTGCGGAGCCGCTGCTTCATGAAGCGATATTCCTTTCTGGAACTGGCGAAAAACGCCTTTTCCGCGCACCAGAACTGGGGCCGCCAGTGGCGCGCTCCGGAACCCAAGGCCGAATATGACGTCGTGATTGTCGGCGCCGGCGGACACGGTCTGGCAACTGCCTATTACCTTGCCAAGGAACACGGCATCCGCAACGTCGCGGTCATCGAAAAAGGTTGGCTCGGCGGTGGCAACACCGGTCGCAATACGACCATCGTGCGCTCCAACTATCTGTGGGAGGAAAGCGCCGGGCTCTACAATCACGCAATGGGCTTGTGGCAGAACCTGTCCCAGGAACTGAACTACAACGTCATGTATTCTGCACGTGGCGTGATGATGCTCGCGCACACGGTTCACGACGTTCAGGTGGCACAACGCCATATTCACGCCAACCGTCTGGCAGGCGTTCAGAATGAGTGGCTGACGCCGGAAGAGGCAAAGGAATATTGCCCGCCTCTGAACATTTCAAAGAACATCCGTTATCCGGTCATGGGCGCGGCCTTGCAGCGCGTCGGCGGTACCGCCCGTCACGATGCGGTCGCCTGGGGCTATGCCCGTGGTGCCGATGCCCTGGGTGTCGACATTATCCAGAACTGCGCCGTTACCGGCATCCGCCGCGGCCAGAATGGGGCCGTCGAGGGTGTGGAAACGGTCAAAGGTTTCATCAAGGCCAAGAAGGTCGGTGTCGTCGCAGCCGGTCACACGTCTGTCGTCATGGACATGGCCGGTGTCCGGCTGCCGCTGGAATCCTTCCCCCTGCAGGCACTGGTCTCCGAACCCGTGAAACCCGCCTTCCCGTGCGTGGTCATGTCAAATACGATCCATGCCTACATTTCGCAGTCCGACAAGGGTGAGCTTGTGATCGGTGCGGGCACTGACCAGTTCGTGTCCTATTCGCAGGCTGGCGGCATTCACATCACCAACCACACAATTGACGCGATCTGCGAACTTTTCCCGCATTTCCGGCGCATGCGCATGCTTCGCAACTGGGGTGGTATCGTCGACACGACGCCTGACCGTTCGCCCATCCTGTCGAAAACCCCGGTTCAGGGGCTCTACGTCAACTGTGGCTGGGGCACAGGCGGCTTCAAGGCGACGCCCGGATCCGGCCATGTCTTCGCGCATACGATTGCCAAGGATGAGCCGCACCCGATCAACGCACCTTTCACCATCGACCGGTTCCGGACCGGCCGCCTCATCGATGAAGCCGCTGCAGCGGCCGTGGCCCACTAGGGGAGATCACAAGAATGCTGCTGATTTATTGCCCCTACTGCCAGGTCGAGCGTGCAGAAACGGAATTTGCCTGCCGCGGTGAAGCCCATATCGCGCGACCGGCCGACCCGAGCCAGGCCACGGACGAGGACTGGGTGGAGTTTTTGTACATGCGCGACAATACCAAGGGTGTAGCCGCCGAGCGCTGGCGCCATATTCACGGCTGCGGACGGTTCTTCAACGCTGTCCGCGATACCGTCAGCGACAAGTTCCTGAAAATCTACAAGACCGGCGAACCGAAACCGGATCTTGAAGCGCTCGCCAAGGAGGCCGGCAAATGAGCCAGCCATTCCGTACTGAAAAAGGCGGCCGGATCGACCGCGCCGAGCAACTCACCTTCACCTTTGACGGCGAGGAAATGCAAGGCCACAAGGGTGATACCCTTGCCTCTGCGCTGCTTGCCAATGGTGTTCACCTGGTCGGTCGTTCGTTCAAGTATCACCGTCCGCGCGGCATTCTGACTGCCGGTTCGGAAGAACCGAACGCGCTGGTCGGGGTTTACCGCAACGGCGATCAGACGCCGAACCTGCGCGCTACA
The DNA here is from genome assembly GCF_053005225.1 of Roseibium sp. RP-7. Lineage (NCBI taxonomy): Bacteria > Pseudomonadati > Pseudomonadota > Alphaproteobacteria > Hyphomicrobiales > Stappiaceae > Roseibium > Roseibium sp. RP-7. The sequence continues at coordinate 2,456,808 of NZ_JBRKQA010000001.1, read as the reverse complement.
CAGGTTGAGCTCTATCAGGGCCTTGAAGCCGTTTCACAGAACCGTTTTCCCTCGCTCGGGTTTGACATCGGCGCCGTGAACGACCTGCTTTCGCCGCTGTTTCCGGCCGGGTTCTACTACAAGACCTTCATGTGGCCGCATGCTTTCTGGGACAAGGTCTACGAGCCGATCATCCGTTCGGCGGCCGGCCTCGGCAAACCGCCGAAAAACCCGGATCACGACTTCTACGGCAACATCTACGCCCACTGCGACGTTCTTGTTGTCGGCTCCGGGCCAACCGGACTTGCAGCGGCTCTGGCTGCGGCAGAGACCGGTGCCAAGGTGATGTTGGTCGACGAGCAGGCTGAATTCGGCGGTTCGCTGCTTTCTGAAGTCAGCGCAAGCATCGACGGAAAGGATCCCACGGAGTTCGTTTCGGAAACCATCGCCAAGCTTGCCGCGATGGACAATGTCACACTCCTGCCGCGGACAACGGCCTTCGGTTATTTTGCGCATAACTTCATTTCGCTGGCAGAGCGCATCACCGAACATTTGCCCAACCCGGATCCCAAACTGCCGCGTGAACGACTGTGGCAGGTGCGCGCCAAGGAAGTGGTGATTGCAGCCGGTGCGATCGAACGTCCGATGGTGTTTCCGGAGAATGACCGACCGGGCATTCTGCTTGCGGAAGCTGGAAGAACCTACCTCAACCGCTATGGAGTCAAAGTCGGCCACAAGGTTCTGGTGGCAACAGCCTGCGACAGTGCGTGGCAGGCGGCATTCGACCTTGCAGACCATGGTGTCGACGTAGCTGCCATCGTGGACATGCGCGAAACGCCGCCTGAAAGCCTGGTTGCAATCGCGGAAGCCAGGGGCATTCGTGTCGAGGCAGGATGCGTTGTAACAGGAACTCTCGGTCGCAAGCGTGTCAAAGGCGCCTTGCTCGGCCGGATGATGACATCGGGACAGGTTGCCTCCGGTGGCCAAATTGCGTGCGATGCGCTTTTGATGTCAGGCGGCTGGACTCCGACCGTCAGCCTGTATTCCCAGTCCCGCGGCAAGGTCGTCTGGGACGCGGACAAGGGGGCCTATGTTCCCGGTATTTCCGTTCAGAAGGAACGTTCGGCAGGCGGCTCCAAAGGCCTCTATGGCCTGCAGGCAACGCTTCACGACGGCTATGCGGCCGGTGAAGAAGCAGCCAGGTCCGCAACCGGCAAGTCCGCAAAGCTGACCTACGTCACGGCAACGGGTGGAGAAGCCGGATCAGGCGGCATCCTCGGCGCCCTGCCCCACGATCGGAACGCTTCACGGGTCAAGGCGTTCGTCGATTATCAGAACGACGTTACCGCCAAGGACGTCAAGCTGGCCGTACGCGAAGGCATGCAGTCCATCGAGCATATCAAGCGCTACACCACCACCGGCATGGCCACCGACCAGGGTCGTCTTTCGAACATGAACGCCCTGGAGATCGCATCAGGGGCCTTGCAGAAGCCGGTGACGGATGTCGGGCTCACCACGTTCCGCCAGCCCTACACTCCAACGACATTCGGTCTCTTTGCCGGTGTATCGCGTGGCGACTTCTTCGACCCGGTTCGCAAGACGCCGTCCCATGACTGGGTGGTGGAGAACGGCGGCGTCTATGAGGACGTTGGCCAGTGGAAGCGCACTTGGTACTTCCCGAAGAACGGTGAAGACATGCATGCGGCGGTTGCCCGCGAATGCAAGACCGTCCGCGAAAGTGTCGGCCTGTTCGATGCCTCCACGCTCGGCAAGATCGAAATTGTCGGACCGGATGCGGCCGAATTCCTGGAGCGGATGTACACCAACCCGTGGAAGAAGCTGGCGCCCGGCCGCTGCCGCTATGGTCTGCTGCTCAATGACGCCGGTTTCATCACCGACGATGGTGTTATCGGACGCCTTGCGGAAGACCGTTTCCATGTAACCACCACGACCGGCGGCGCGCCGAGTGTGTTTGCGACCATGGAAGACTACTTGCAAACAGAATGGCCGGATCTCGATGTCTGGATCACGTCGACCACCGAACAGTTCGCGGTCGCCGCGGTTCAGGGACCGAAGGCTCGGGAGGTGATTGCGCCCTTTATCGAAGGTGTCGATCTTTCCGCCGATGCCTTCCCGCACATGAGCGTGAAGGAAGCGACCTTCTGCGGCGTTCCCTGCCGGCTTTTCCGGATTTCCTTTACCGGTGAACTCGGCTTCGAAATCAACGTTCCCCGCCGTCATGGCAAGATGATGTGGGAAACGCTCGCCAAGGAAATCGAGAAGCACAACGGCACCGTTTACGGAACGGAATCCATGCACGTTCTGCGCGCAGAGAAGGGTTACATCATCGTCGGTCAGGACACGGATGGTACCGTTACTCCGCAAGATGCCGGCATGAGCTGGGCGATCGGCAAGAACAAGTTTGACTTCGTCGGCAAGCGTGGCCTGGCCCGTACTGACCTTGTTGCAGACGGTCGCAAGCAATTCGTGGGCCTTCTGACGAAGGACCCGAAAGTGAAGCTGGAAGAAGGTGCCCAGATCACGACTGCCGAGAACCCCGCCACCGGCACGCCTGCGGAAGGTCATGTCACCTCGTCCTACTACAGTCCGGCGCTCGACCGTACGATTGCCCTCGCGATCGTGAAGAACGGCCACGCGCTGGAAGGCAAAACGCTCTATGTGCCGATGCCGACCGGAAGCATTCCGGTCGAGGTGACAAGCACGGTGTTCTATGACAAGGAAGGAGCACGGATCAATGTCTGAACTTCTGGCAAGCGATCTGATCACGCCGGACGCGGGTGAAACACCGCTTCTGAGCCTACCGTCGGTCTCCATCCTGAAAGCTGCGCCCATGACGCGACTTTCCCTGCGTTGCCGTGAAGCTGCGCAAAAGGAAGCCGGCACGGCATTTGGCGCCTCACTGCCGCTTTCTCCCTTGTCGAACTCCACTTCCGCCAAACGGGCAGCGCTCTGGATGGGGCCGGACGAGTGGACCTTGCTTGCACCTGAAGAAGACCTCAGGGCGGTGTTCGACGGCATCGAGGATAAGCTCTCAACGCATCCCCACGCCCTGGTTGATATCTCCGACCGTTCGGAAGCGATCATCGTCAGTGGCGACAAGGCTGCCTGGTTGCTCAACACCGGGGTCTTCATCGATTTCTCGCTTGAGGTCTTTCCGGTCGGCACAGTGACAAGGACCCTGTTTCACAAGTCTCCAGTGATGATCTGGCGGACAGGTGCGGACACATTTGTGGTGGAAGCCTGGGTTTCCTTCATGGACTACGTGGCAGGTCTGCTCGTCCAATCGGCTACAGAGCTGGAAGCAGCCTGACCGGGGTCGGTGAAAACACCTGATTTTAACGAAACTTTGCGAGCCTCGCGGAACACATCGTTGCGCGAGGCTCGCTCTTATGTCCGAACAGGTTTCCAGAAAACTCCGGCTGGCGGAGCTGCTCGGCGCACTCAGTCACGCTTTGGACATCACGGAAGGCCAGCCGCGTGGCCACTGCGTTCGCTGTTGCTGGATCGGCATTCATATCGGACGGCAAGTCGGGCTGACTGAAGCGCAACTCAGCGATCTCTATTACACGCTGCTCTTGAAGGACCTTGGCTGTTCAAGCAATGCAGCGAGGATCTGCGAGCTTTATCTCACCGACGACCTGACCTTCAAACACGACTTCAAGACGATCAGCGACAGCCTGCCTGCGGCCCTGCGTTTCGTGCTTTCTCACACCGGGTTGAAGCACGGCTTTGCAGAACGTGTGCGCGCCATCGTCAACATTCTTCAAAATGGCGGCGACATTGCAAACGAGATGATCGAAACACGCTGCACACGCGGCGGCGACATTGCCCGCCAGATGCATTTCTCGGAAACTGTCGTATCCGGAATTTACAGTCTGGATGAACATTGGGACGGCAAAGGACGGCCGCACGGCATTGTGGGCTCCACCATCCCGGTATTTTCCCAGATCGCCTTGCTGGCACAGGTCATGGATGTCTTTCAGATCAATGCAGGCGTACAGGGGGCCTTGCAGGAATTGAAGGAACGGGCTGGCAGCTGGTTCGACCCCGCCTTGGTGGCCGCAGCAGAAACCGTCGCAAGTAATCCCCAGTTCTGGAACACCTTGAAGTCGGAAAACCTCGACAAGATCGTCTACGGTCTTGAACCAGCGCAGAACATTCGTTTTGCAGATGAGGAGCAGCTCGACGACATAGCCCACGGCTTTGCGCTCGTGATCGATTCCAAAAGTCCCTACACCGCCGGACACAGCGAGCGCGTAACGCTTTACACCGACATGATCGCAGAAGAGTTGGGTTACGGAATGCGTGACCGGCAGCTGCTGAGACGGGCGGCTCTCCTGCACGACATCGGCAAACTCGGCGTCAGCAACTCAGTCCTCGACAAACCCGGAAAGCTTGATGACCTGGAGTGGGAACAAATCCGCATGCATCCCGTTTACTCCGACGAGATCCTCTCCAGGATCGATACGTTCAAGGACCTGTCGCCGATCGCGAGAGGGCATCATGAAAAACTGGACGGCCGCGGATATCCGGACGGGCTGACCACAAGCAGGATTTCGATGGAAACGCGTATTGTCACGACGGCGGATATTTTCGACGCATTGACCGCAGAACGGCCTTATCGTGGACCGATGCCGTTGCCCAAGGCACTCGGCATCATGGAAAGCGAAGCCGGCACAGCCCTGGATGCAAAATGCCTTGCTGCGCTCAAACGGGCGACGGAGCGCATGGAGCAGACCAAGGCTGCCTAAATTGGTCGCAAAGGCGGCCAAATCAACCTATTCCCCTTGCAACTCTTAACGTGAGGCCTTCACTCTGCGCCCATGCTGAAAATCGGTTCTTACAACATACAAAAATCAATAGGCGTCGATGCGCGCAGGCGGCCTGACCGGACGCTCAAGGTTATCCAGGAACTGGACTGCGACATCCTGGCCCTGCAGGAAGCAGACAAGCGCTTCGGACCACGGGAAAGCACCCTCGACAGAGACACGATTCTTCAGGAAACGGATTACCGCCCCGTTCCGTTCGCGACGGGCGACAAGAGCCTGGGCTGGCACGGCAACGCTATTCTTGTTCGAAACTCGATCGGTATTCTCGACCATCGCCGGCTAGATCTGCCGACGCTGGAACCACGTGGTGCGGTTGCTGTCGACCTTGAAGTTGCCGGAGAGAAAATCCGTGTGGCAGCCATGCACCTGAGCCTGATCGGTCACTTTCGTAAAAAGCAGATAACCTCGCTGATGCATCAGCTGCATGAGCATCTGGATTACCTGCCGACAGTGCTGATCGGAGACCTGAACGAATGGCGAGACACGGCGGGCAGCATCAAGCTGTTTGAAGAACGCTATGAGGTGACGACGCCGGGACGGAGCTTTCCCAGTCCCCTTCCCGTCGGCAGCCTGGACCGGATCATAACCAGCCCGGAATTCGTCGTCAGGCAGGCAGGCGTCCATAAATCGAAGACGGCGCGCGTTGCTTCGGACCATTTGCCGGTCTGGGCCAACCTCACCCTGGAGCCGGCCGGACATCTACCCGGTTAGAAATCGCCTTTATCAGGCAATCAGCTTGACCATGACGAAGTAAAGCCCGGCGGACAGGACGGCAGCAGCCGGAACGGTGACGACCCAGGCAGCGACGATGGTCATGAAATGCGCCCGGCGTACCAAGTGACGGCGTGCCTGCTCCTCGCGATTGCGGACAGGTCGCACCACGTTGCCATTGCCTTGTTTCTGGTTCACGAAATCCAGGCGGCGCTTTGAGCGTTCCGTATACCACTCCCGGAAGAACCCAACACCGAAGACAGCTCCCACGGCGATGTGCGTGGAACTCACGGGCAATCCGAAACCCGAGGCAACAATCACAGTGATGGCAGCTGACAGCGAAACGCAGTAGGCCCGCATCGGGTTGAGCTTGGTAATCTGCTGGCCGACCATTTCGATCAGGCGCGGGCCGAACAACAAAAGACCGAATGAAATGCCGAAAGCACCGACTGCCATGACCCAGAGCGGAATGCTCACCTTGGCTGCGACGTCTCCGAGTTCCGCCGTGTGAACGATGGCGGCAAGTGGTCCCACAGCATTTGCAACGTCGTTCGCTCCGTGGGCGAAGGACAAAAGAGCCGCCGAACAGACAAGCGGCACGGAAAACAGGATGCGGAGAGACTGGTTGCGATTTTCCAGCCCTTCAGACTGACGCCTGATCAGCGGTCGCACGATCGCCCAGACCCCAAGCCCGACAACAACACCAAGCAACAATGACATTGGCATGTCGATATGCACGATCTTCTTCAGGCCCTTGAGTGCCAGGTAGCTGGCAAAGGTTCCCGACATGACACCGATCAGAACCGGAACCCATTTGCGGGCAGCGGCGATTTTGTCGTCCTGATAGATGATGAAAGTCTTGATGAAGGCCAGGAAACCTGCAGCAACCAGACCGCCGAGGAACGGCGAGATGACCCAGCTTGCTGCGATACCGCCCATTGTCGCCCAATTGACCGCGCTGAAGCCTGCCGCCGCAATGCCAGCTCCCATGACGCCGCCAACGATGGAATGCGTTGTCGAAACCGGCGCACCGATCCAGGTAGCAAGGTTGATCCAGAGTGCGGAGGACACCAGAGCCGCCATCATCGCTGCCATGAAGACATTGGCATCGGCTACCGAAGCGGGATCAATGATGCCCTTGGAGATGGTGCTGACGACATCCCCACCTGCGATCAGGGCCCCTGCACTTTCAAAGACGGCCGCAATGATCAGCGCCGTCAGCAACGTCATCGCCCGCGAACCGACGGCGGGGCCAACATTGTTGGCAACATCGTTGGCACCGATATTGAGTGCCATATAGGCGCCAATGGCTGCCGCAGCGACGATGATGACCGTTCCCGGTGCTCCCGACATGGAGGCACCGGCGCCAAGGGCACACAAGACGATAAAGACCAGCGCGATGCCCGGCGCAATCAAGCCACGTCCAAGAGACCCGGCGGCCTCTTCCATGTAGCTCAGCTTGTCGAGATCCTTGTCGAGGGTCGGCTTTTTCAAATTCGGCATGGGCGTTCCAGTCGGGAAGTCCTTTGAAGGCAAGTCTTGCAAGCCAAGCGTCATCTGGCGCCTGCCTTAAACAATCGTCCGAAAAGGTCAACCAAAACGGCCCTCATTGGCCAAAATTTCTTAGTTGGGTAAATTTTCCAGTTTGCGAAGCACTTTCACGAGGCCCGGATCGCCGGCAAGCCGCATGGCTTCCTGTATCGGAAGCCACCGGACATCTCGCTCGTCCTTGTCGGGAAAACTGCTTGTCGTGCTCTCCACGTCGACAAGGAACACAAGAACTTCCGTCCTGAGCTGCAAGCCGCCTTCGCCGCCTTTGTGTGACTGAAAACTGGCAAAGGGTTTCTTCTGCGCATTTCCAATAACGCCTGCCTCTTCGAAAGCCTCTACCGCTGCGGTGTGGTGTGCTTTCAACGACATGATCGGCCAGCCTTTGGGAAGGATCCAGCGATGCGTGGATTTGGTCGTCACAAGCAGGACTTCCCGCTCCCCGTCGCGCAAACGATGGCACAACGCTGCGATCTGCAATCTCGAAGGGCGCCGGAACAACAGAAGCAGGTTCTGAAACCAGGAAGTCCGGGTGTCGATTGCTGAATAAAGCTGCGCCATGGTGCCCTTTCCGAAATGTTGATGACACTCGAAAGATAAGGCCGGAACTCGGGCTTGTCCAGAAAATGCGCACTGTGTGCTGCTTGTTATCCGTCGAACTTGTTAGGGCAGAACGGAATTCTCATGAGAGGACGAGCTTGAGCGCCGTGAATAGGCCGGCGGCCAGCAAGGCTGAGGCGGGAACAGTGACAACCCAGGCTGCGATGATGGTGATCAGGCTTGATCGACGCACCAGGAGGCGTCTGCGACGCTCTTCCCTGTTTTTCATCATCTTGCGCGGTTTCATGACCCCGCCTTCCGCAACATACTTGTTGCGATACCATTCCCGGTAAAAACCCACACCGAACAGCGCACCAACCGCGATATGGGTGGACGATACCGGCAGCCCCGCACCAGAAGCCGTCAGCACGGTCGCGGCGGTTGCCAGGGTGATGCAAAAGGCACGTACGGGACTAAGTTTGGTGATCTTCTTGCCGACAACAGTGACAAGCCGTCTGCCGAACAGCAGAAGGCCGGCGGAGATCCCGCATGCGCCGACTGCGCTCACCCAGATCGGCACTTCGGGATTGAGCGCCCCCAGATACCAAAATACGAGATCCGGAAAATCATTTGATTGGCTGAGAACGATGGCTGCCAGCGGCCCGATGGCGTTTGCAACGTCGTTGGCACCATGGGCAAATGACAGCAAACCTGCCGCGACCATGAGCGGTACTGCAAACAGGTTGCGCAAGGCGCGCGCACTGTTTTCCAGCGTAAGCGTTTGGGCGTGGATCACCCGGCAATAGATCCGCCAGACAACGAAGCCGACGGTGAGCGACAGCACGATGGCGAGCCATTCAGGAACAGAGATGAGCCGATCGGACGTTTTCAGCAGAATGTAGCCGGTGAAAGTCGCCCCCATGAGGCCCAGCAGTATCGGCAACCAATATCTGGCAGCTTTCAGCCGGTCCGGCGTATAGACGACCCTTGAATTGATAAAGGCCATGATCCCGGCCCCGACAAGACCGCCGAGCACTGGAGACAGAACCCAGGAAGCAGCAATTGTCGAAATGGTTGTCCAGTCGATGGCTGCAAAGCCGCTTGCAGCGATCCCGGCGCCGACAACACCGCCAATGATCGAATGAGTGGTCGAAACAGGTGCGCCGATCACAGTCGCGAAATTGATCCACAAAGCTGAGGCTGCCATGGCCGTCAGCATTGCCAGCATGAATTCCGAACTGTTTCGGACATCGCTGGGGCTCAGGATATCTCCGGAAACGGTCGAGACGACATCCGCTCCGGCAAGCAATGCGCCCGCGCTTTCGCAAACGGCCGCAATCAGCAAGGCGCCGGTGAGGCTGACGACACGCGCGCCCACGGCAGGACCGACATTGTTGGCAACGTCGTTGGCGCCGATATTGAGCGCCATGTAGCCGCCAATTGCACTGGCGGCCACAAGGATGAGCATGTTGGAAAAACCGCTGGAAGACACCTGGAATGCGGCCACGCAGGCGCAGATCACGAGGAACACCAAGGCAAGACCCGGTCCGACAAGACGCCGGCCCATAGCCTCCGCCGCCTCACTGACAAAGCTGATCTTGTCGAGATCCTTGTCCAGAGCCTTCTTTTTCAGGTCCTTGTTGGTGAGCACCCGAACACGCCTCGCTATCCCTCAGGAAATGTCTAACAGATTTGCGATTTGTGCTGCCGCAAAAACCGTCTCAGCGCCGGCTCTTCGGCGGCCTCGATTGCCTTCGAGAAAGGCAGCCAGACCCTTTTGCGTTGCCCGATTTCAGGAAAGTCTTTCAACTGTTTTTCAAAACGAATCTTGAAGACAATCACCTTGGTACGGATCTTCAATCCGTCCGCAAGGCCCTTGTAGGACCGGAAACTGCCAATGGCCCGCGGGTCGGCCGTGCCGACAATACCCGCTTCCTCATAGGCTTCGATCAACGCCGTTTCAAACGCGGGCTTGTCCTTTTCAGGCCAGCCTTTCGGCAAGATCAACCGGCCGGTCTCGCGGGTCGAGACCAGGAGAATTTCAGGCTCCGCCTCGCCCGGACGCACGCAAAGAGCCGCGATCTGCAGACGGAGCGGTTTGACAAACAAACCTGCAATACCGTGCAGCCACGATGCATCCCGCGCTGTCAGTGCCTTAGCGAATCCCATCTCCACACCTGTTGTTCTGGAACAGCAGGTGTATAGGGAGTTCCCTTAGGGACGTCTAGAGAAAAGTGCACTCGGTGCGCGCACATTTTTATTACAAATATTACAAGTCCGCTTCAGGCCGCCGAAACGGAAACGTGATCGGCTGTCCAGGCTCCCGGCCAAACTTCCGCCTTGCCGGACTTCAGGTCTCGAAGTTCGCTAAGGGGCACCGAAACGACAAGGAACGGTTCTTCTCCGTTGCTTCCAGAGGTCGCGGCTACCTCTGCGGCAACACCTGTAAAACCGAATTCCTCTTCACACGGCAGATACAGCGCCGCTCCGGAAACGTTGGTGTCGTTCTGCGTTGTGCCCTTTGATGTGCCGACAAGACCGCAAACGGCGACCGCGCACATGAGCTCAACAGCACGTGCCTTGGCACAGCCGAAGACACGGTGATAGCCGGAGAGTTTTTCCGTCATTGAAGGCACTAGCAGAAGATCGAGATCCAGCTTCGCCAGCAGGCTGCTGAGCGCCGGCATTTCGACATCCAGGCAGATCAGGATCGCCATCTTCAAACCGTCGAGCTCGAACGTCTTCAGATCAGCTCCAGGCACCAGATGCCAGATCTCCGGATCCTGCTCAAACGGTGTGAGGCACAATTTGTCCTGACGGATCTCGCGCCCGTCGGCTGTCAGCAGAACGGCTGTGTTGGTGAAACCCGCAGGTGCCTGAACAGGCATCGATCCAGCCAACAGCGACACACCATACCTGGCAGGTAGCGGAGCAAGTATCGCGAGCAAGTCGGTGCCCACGTCCGCCAGGAACGCCATTTCCTGGTCAGGCAGCAGACCTTCGGGTTTGAACGCCAGGCAACATTCCACAAGATATTCAGGAAGCATCAGGAGCTTTGCGCCCTCTCCCGCGGCGCGCTGCATTCCCTCTTCTATCTGTGCAGCAAAAGCTGCCACCGAAGCTGGAGCGCGGCTCAGGTTAAAGGACCAAAGTGCAATGGGATAATCTGTCATGGTGCCCGACGTCTCGATAACTAAGACGCAAGACTTAAAGGCAGCACGCAGAGCGTTTCAAGCCCTTGTCTGTCTTTCGTTCACCTGAACGTGGTTCGTCCGGTATTTCCGGAAGGTTCAATCGATGAACAGTCCGAGAAATGCTACCAGAACCATCAGAAATCCTGTTCCGACAAGGGCTGCTTTCGGCTCTTGCGGCAGGGCGGTGAGTTTTGCTGAACGTCTGACTTCCCGAATCCCTTTCAGGGCCCGGTCCGTACGCCTGTCTATTTCTTCGAAATAGGGCGAAAGCTCATTCTGAGCACGCATGCCTGATCCTCACGATTCCTTCGTGGGTTCAAACCTTATGCCCGGAGACTTAGCGTTTGGTTAATTCACGTTTACCTGCGCCGCATCAAAGGCGGGTTTTCTGCGGATCCGCGACATCAAGAATGCGCAGTTGCACCTTGGGTGTCCCCTGCCAGGTGTCGATTGACAGCGTACCTGCCACATGCAGCGACTGTCCCCGGCCCTGCAAAAGCATCTGACCGTGCGGTTTGTCGTCCGCCTTGAAGCAGATTGCCTTTAACGCGGTCCCGTCACCAGAAGTGATCGAGGCTCGGACATGTCCCTTACCGACCACATCGGCGAAGGAAATCCGGTGGGCGGGAAAGGCAAACACCGGTTCAGCATGACCGGCACCATAGGGCCCCGCCTTTTCCAGCAACTCCAGAAGATCGAGATTTGCGCCCGTTGCCGTCAGCGCGGCATCAATCTTCAGTTCCCGGTTCGCACTTGCCGCCTCGACGTCGTCCTTCAGCACATCGTTGAAAAACGCTTCCAGGTCGGCAGTCTTCTCCCGCAGAACCGTAAGCCCTGCCGCCATGGCGTGCCCACCACCCTTTTCGAGCAAACCTTCGTCAACCGCTCTGCGAACGGCCTTGCCAAGGTCAACACCGGGGATGGAGCGCCCGGAACCAGTCCCCTTGCCGGTTTCATCAAAGGCGACCGCAAAGGAAGGCCTGCGGTGAGCTTCCTTGAGCCGAGAGGCAATCAGTCCAACAATCCCGGGATGCCAATCGTCGGAACCGGTCAGGAGAACCGCCGGATCACGTGCCTGGATCGCCATTGCAGCTTCTGCGCCGGCCTGTTCCAGCATCACTGCTTCCATGGACTGACGTTCGGTATTGAGCTGGTCCAGCCGCTCGGCGATTGCCCGTGCTTCGTGCGGGTCTTCCGTCGTCAGAAGGCGCGCGCCCAGTGCAGCGTCGCCAATACGTCCTCCCGCGTTGATCCGCGGGCCTATCAAGAAACCCAGATGATAAGGCGCCGGCTTTCCGCTCACGCGCGCTGTGTCCGCAAGCGCAGTCAGCCCGTAATTGCGGCGTTGGTGCATCACCGCTAGGCCACGTGTCACATAGGCCCTGTTCAGGCCCTGCAACGGAACGACGTCGCACACGGTACCAAGCGCCACCAGATCGAGCAGCGCCATGAGATCCGGCTCCTGCCTGCCCTGGAAAACCCCGCGACGTCGCAACTCGCGGTTCAGGCCGACAAGAAACAGGAAGGTGACGCCGACAGCTGCCAAATGCCCCTGCCCCGACAAATCATCCTGCCGGTTGGGATTGACGAGCGCCTCAACCGCCGGAAGCGTTTCGCCAACCTGGTGGTGATCGATGACCACGACGTCGAGATCGAGTTGCCGGGCAGTTTCAAAAGCTTCAAAAGACGTGCTGCCGCAGTCGAGCGTCACCAGCAGATCAGCCCCGCCATGGCGAAGATGTTCGATGGCCGGACCATTCGGCCCGTATCCTTCGATGATTCGATCCGGAATATGGATCACAGGGTCAAGGCCGAGCCACTGCAGGTATTTGGCGAATATCGCCGAGGATGTTGCCCCGTCGACATCGTAGTCGCCGAAGATCGCAATCTTTCGACCAGCCTGGACGGCATCCGCGACCCTTGCCACGGCGGCGTCCATATCGACCAGACCGGAAGGATCCGGCATCAGCAGCTTGAGTGACGGTTCCAGGAAGCCGGTTGCCTCGTCGGCCTGAACGCCGCGCGCAGCCATGACACGCGCCAGCACGTCCGGCAGTCCGTGAACCTGCGAAATCGCCATCGCAGTTCGCAGGTCAGCGCCACTCAGGCGCTCGCGCCAGGCGTTGTCGTTTGCGGAACGGGCGACCCCAAGTACGAGCCGCCTGTCGTCTTCCCCGGATTGTCCCAGCATTCAGCGGTACTTAGTCCAGATGAAACTTCTCAAGATCCGTGTGCTGGGCCTTGATGTAGCGCACCGTCCCAGTGGAGGACCGCATGACAACGGTGTGCGTGGTGATGTGATGACGGCCGAAGCGGACGCCCTGCAGGAAGTTGCCGTCGGTTACACCCGTTGCGGCAAAAAGCACGTCCGGCCCGGCCATTTCTTCAAGCGTGTACTTCTTCTTGATGTCCTCGATGCCCATGCGATGCGCACGCTCGACCTGCTCGTCGCGCGTGATCACAAGACGAGACTGCATCTGGCCACCGATACAACGAAGCGCGGCCGCTGCAAGCACACCTTCCGGGGCACCGCCGATACCTGCGTAGATATCGATGCCGGTTTCGTCCGGATCGGTCGTGTGAATAACGCCGGCGACGTCACCATCTCCAATCAGGCGGATGGCAGCACCGGTCGCCCGGATTTCTTCAATCAGGCGGGCGTGGCGCGGACGGTCGAGCACGCAGGCGGTGACTTCACTGACCTTGACGCCTTTTTCCTTGGCAACAGCAGCAATATTTTCGGCAATCGGTGCGTCCAGATCGATCAATCCGGCCTTGTAACCCGGCCCGATGGCAATCTTGTCCATATAGCTGTCCGGAGCGTTCAGAAGATCGCCCGCCGGCGCCAACGCGATAACCGCCAGCGAGTTCGGCAGGTTCTTGGCGCAGATGGTCGTGCCTTCCAGCGGGTCGAGAGCGATGTCGACCTTCGGTCCCTGCTTCGTGCCGACGTTTTCACCGATGTAGAGCATCGGAGCTTCGTCGCGCTCCCCCTCACCGATAACCACGGTACCGTCGATAGGCAGGCGGTTCAGTTCGCGCCGCATTGCGTCCACTGCCGCCTGGTCCGCGGCCATTTCGTCGCCGTGACCGCGCAACCGGGCTGCCGACACAGCCGCTCTTTCACTGACGCGGGCCAGCTCGAGCGTCAGAATACGGTCCAGGCCGCTCGACGGTTGTTCATCAGTATTGGACATCAACATCTCCAGTCTCTCCCTCCGCAGGACGCCTCGGCGGGCACTCACTCGTCAGTTCAGTTTTTCAATGCGGATCATCTGAGGCTGTTCGGAAACAGCCCCCTTGGACATGATCACGTCCAATGCCTCTTTGATTGCCACTTCAGTCGTTTCATACGTGATGAGGATGACAGGTTGAGGCAGGTCCGCATCAAATTTCACAGGAACGTCCTTATTTGCATGACGTTTCTGGACAATCGATTCCAGTGAAATGCCGGCATCGCCCATGCATCTGGCGATTTCGGCGAAAGCACCCGGCCGATCGAATACGGACAGGCGGATATAATATCCGCCTTCATGAAGCCGCATGCGGGCACGTTGATAGCTGTTAAGCTCTGCAGCGGGCATGCCAAGAACAGGCGTTTCGTCGCCCCGGGCAATGTCGGCGAGATCGGCCACGACGGATGACGCCGTCGCATTGCCGCCGGCACCCGGTCCAACGAGCACGATTTCACCAACGAAGTCACCGTCGACAGCCACAGCATTCAGGACGCCGTCGATCCGAGCAATCGCAGAGGACTTCGGCACCATGGTCGGATGAACACGTTGCTCGATGCCCGTATCAGTGCGTTGGGCAACACCCAGCAGCTTGATGCGAAAACCGAGTTCGTCCGCGGCCTGAATATCGGCGGTCGTGATCGAGGTGATGCCCTCGACGTAGATGTCGTCGCTCGAGATTTCCGTGCCAAAGGCAAGACTGGTGAGGATGGCAAGCTTGTGGGCGGTGTCGTTGCCTTCGATGTCGAAGGTCGGATCCGCCTCCGCATAGCCGAGGCGCTGTGCATCCGACAGACAATCCTGAAAGCTGATGCCTTCTGCCTCCATTCGGGTCAGTATGTAATTGCAGGTGCCGTTCAGGATACCGTAGATGCGGCTGATGTCGTTGCTGGCCATGGATTCGCGCAGCGTCTTGACGATCGGAATGCCTCCGGCAACGGCTGCCTCGTAGTTGAGGCAGGCGTCGTTGGCCTCCGCCAGCACTGCCAGCTCAACGCCATGGCGCGCAAGCAGCGCCTTGTTTGCTGTCACGACATGAATGCCACGCGCCAGAGCAGCACGCACGCTTTCCTCGGCGGGGCCGTTGTCGCCGCCGATCAGTTCGACAAAAATATCGACATCTGCCGTCCGGGCCATTTCCACCGGATCGGTGAACCATTCGAATGCCGAGACATCGATGCCCCGATCACGGGTCCGATCACGTGCACTGACCGCTGTCACGGTCACTGCTCGCCCGGTTTTCGTTGCAATCTGTCCGCCGTGTTTTGAAAGGAGCTGCACCACGGCCGCCCCCACGGTGCCAAGGCCAGCGATGCCTACCTTCAATGCGTCTGCCATACGGAAATGAGTCCAGTTCTTATCAACCTTTGGTCCCGAGCGGGATGACGTTGTGCAGCTTTTGATCCGCAGTTTCAAGGAAGCGGCGGATATTTCTGGCTGCCTGACGCAGTCTTTGTTCGTTTTCCACCAGTCCGATGCGGACGTACTCGTCTCCGTGTTCACCGAAACCGATACCTGGTGCGACGGCCACTTCCGCCTTTTCCAGTAGCAGCTTGGAGTATTCCAGACTGCCGAGCGCCCGGAACTTCTCGGGGATCGGTGCCCAGCAGAACATGCTGGCTTCCGGTGCCGGAATATCCCAGCCGGCCCTGCCGAAACTGTCGACCACCACATCGCGGCGCTTCTTGTAGATTTCGCGGGTTTCACGGATGCAGTCATCCGATCCGTTCAGGGCCGCTGTTGCTGCAACCTGAATGGGTGTGAAGGCGCCGTAATCGAGATAGGATTTCACTCGCGACAACGCAGCAATCAGCCGCTCGTTGCCGACAGCAAAGCCCATGCGCCACCCCGGCATGGAGAAGGTCTTCGAAAGTGACGTGAATTCGACGGTGACATCCATGGCACCCGGCACCTGCAGAACAGACGGCGGCGGTGTCGCACCGAAATAGATTTCGGAGTAAGCCAGGTCAGACAGGATGAAGATGTTGTGCTTGCGAGCGAATGCGACCACATCCTTGTAGAAGTCTAGATCCGCGCAATAGGACGTCGGGTTTGCCGGGTAGCAAAGAATGATTGCGATCGGCTTCGGCACGGAATGGATCACCGCGCGTTCAAGCGCATCGAAGAACGCCGGGCCCGGTTCCGCCGGAATGTTGCGGATCGAGGCGCCAGCCATCAAGAAGCCGAAGGTGTGAATCGGATAGCTGGGATTGGGGCTCAGAATCACATCCCCGGGTGCGGAGATGGCCTGCGCCATGTTGGCGAAGCCTTCCTTGGAGCCGAGTGTCGCGATCACCTGGGTATCGGGATCCAGTTTCACGCCAAACCGGCGACCGTAATATGCCGCTTGTGCCTTGCGCAGGCCTCCGATGCCCTTGGATGCGGAATAGCGGTGCGTGCGTGGGTCCTGCACGACTTCGGTCAGCTTGTCGACAATGTGCTTCGGTGTCGGCAGGTCAGGGTTGCCCATACCAAGATCGATAATGTCCGCTCCCGCCGCGCGCGCCTTCGCCTTCAAACGGTTCACCTGTTCGAACACATACGGCGGCAGCCGCTTGATCTTATGGAATTCCTCCATGACGCGAATCCTTGCGAGTTGACAGTATCAGCTGCGCTCCCTTGCCGGGCGCGGCGACGGCGCAGCGGGGCTCTTTTAGCAGTCCGGATAAAAATACGCACCCGTCTTTGCGTCGCTAGCCGACTAAATTTGTAGCGTTTTTTAGAACATGATTGCTTTGGCAGTAGTCCTCGTCTGCCCGAGCTTCTCTAACGGCTTAAATGTCCTACAAATCGTGGTGTGCAGGAGCAAAAATCTGGCGAGGAATGAATGGCAAGGGAGCAGTAAGCGGACCGCCCTCCGAAGCCGGATGCATCAATCCATTGTGCCGGGCGCGTCGCGACAATCAAAGAAAGGAAGAGATCAGGCCGCCTTTTTCCGAAGCACGGAAAAACCGGTTCTTTTTGCGTCCTTGATAAGCCGGCCATTGGGCGCAAGATCCATCGTGACGATTTGTGCGCGGCCCTGTTTCTTTGCCCTGTGCAGGCCACCTTCAGCAGCTTCCATTGCACGCTCCAGCGGCGTCGAAACGCTGGCACTGACCAGACCGACGCTCGCGGTCACCATCAACCGGCCGCCAGACGCTTCCTGACATTCCAGCCCGAAACGCCTGCAGATTCTCTGGGCGGTCAAATGGGCGAGTTCCTTGTTGCCCTCCGGCAGGAACACGGCGAATCCGGCACCGCCTACCCGCCCTGAAATGGCGTTTTCGACAAGCGTATCCTTCAAGATGCGCGCGAATAGTTGCAGGAGCGCATCTCCCATCGCCTGACCGAAACGCTCGTTCACCGATTTGAACTGGTCCATGTCAAACAGGATGAGGCTGTAAATGCCCTTTGGGGAGGAGTTCGAAGCGATCCAGTCCTCGGCATCGTTGAGAAAAGCCCGTCGGTTCGGCAGAGCTGTCAGGTCGTCCTGAAGAGCCTGCTCCCTGAAACCGTGCAAGGATCGTTCGATGACCATGGAAGCCGGCAGGACGATCGTCATGATGATCGAAAACAGAACGGTGATCAGGTAGGTGCTCATGAACCCTTCCGTGAACGTCGACTGGAAGGACGGGAACAGCAGTATGTTCTGGTGAAAGGTAAACCACATGAATCCTGCGGTTTCGACCAGCGTTGTCATGCCAAGCATACGTGCTGAATAGAGTTTCTCCCGATTTTCGAAGAACGCCATCCAAACGACCCAGAGACCACTCAGGATGAGCACCGACTGAACATAATTCACCCGGGTGAGGAAGTTGTCCTGAAATTCGGGAAACTGGCATAGAACGAGCCAGGCAAACGCTATCGTTGCGAACACCCAGACATGACCGCTGCGGCCCAGGAACACGGCGAAGCCGCTTCGCCTCAGGCCGGTCCCGAGAATGACCAGGAAATTAGCGGCAACGATACTGAAAAGGTCCGGAATTGTCCCGCGAAATGCAAGGAGAACCGTCCCGCAAGCGGCCAGAAACATTCCTGCAGACCACAGGGCGAGGCTTCTCGAACAGGCAACGCTCCGTCCGGGCCAGAACATGTAAAAAAGGAAAAGGATGACGCTACCGGCAAACTCGGCAATCATAATGCAGGTAAACAGTGTCGGTGTATCGAGCGTCATGAAAACAAAGGCCTTGCGATCAAGGCTTGCAGCCTAGACCGCCAGTCGTAAAGGAAAGATTTAATCCGTATATTTATCAATATTTTATCTTCTTTAGCCACCTCACATCATCCGCATATGTATTGGGCATCGTCCCCTGCGTCACTCAGACGCAAGTGTTTCCAGATAAGCCTGCGTCTCTTGCCTCTCCTTCGGATTGATGAGGCCGGAAGACTCGCCGGGATTGACGATTGCACCATAGCCTTTCGGTGCCGGGACGTTGCCTCTCCCCTGCCCGGGCTCGGTTTTCAGCGCATCAAGCAAGGGTGTCCCTGGCCCGACAGCGCATGCCGACAATCCAAAGGCGAGAAGCAGGCACCCACCCAGTGCCAGCACGTTCCGCATGCAGCTCAACAGATCCTCCACCACTTTGTTTCCTCGTCCATCCGATCGTCACAAATTTCCACTAGCCAGAGGGCCTGAACGTGGATTGAAATCCAATCGACGGAGACGTTACCTTGTGTCATAAATAGCCGATAGTTCAAAATATCGGCGAAAAAATAACAAGATAACGCGATTGAACAACAAGGGCTCACAGGCCTTTCGTGGGCTGAATGGGGCAAGACAACCGGAGGAAATCCCTGCCTATGGCTGATGACCGCGACCATCCCATGTTGCAGTATATCATCAACAACCCGGAAGCCTTTGCACAGAATCTTGCAAAGACGCTCGAGCAGGCAGGCAAGGCACTGGCGGCCTATATCGAGCCCCGGGAACAGGGCAAGATCACCCACGATTCGACCGACGAGCTGACCGGTGTCGTAAAGACCCTCGCTCAGGTTGGCGAATACTGGGCGTCCGATCCGCAGCGCGCCGTCGAGGCCCAGTCGCGCTTGTGGGGTGGCTATATCGATCTCTGGAATTCCTCGCTGAAACGGATGATGGGCGAACCGTCTACACCGGCGATCGAAACTCCGGCACGTGACAAGCGCTTTGCCGATCCGGACTGGGAAAAAAACCAGTTCTTCGATTTCATCAAGCAGCTCTACCTGATCACCAGCAAATGGGCGGAGGACATGGTCCACGACGCCCAGGGACTGGATGAGCACACACGCCACAAGGCCGAATTCTACGTTACCCAGATCGCCAATGCCGTCTCCCCGTCCAATTTCGTGCTTACAAACCCCGAGCTGTTACGTCTGACACTGGAAAGCAACGGCGAAAACCTGGTCAAGGGTATGCGGCACCTGGTCGAGGATCTGAAAACCGGCAAGGGCGAGCTGAAGATCCGCCAGACCGACCCGACAAAATTCAAGCTCGGCGAGAACCTCGGCACCACGCCGGGCAAGGTGATCTCGCAGAACGACGTCTGCCAGGTAATCCAGTATTCGCCATCTACCGACGAGGTCCTGAAGCGTCCTCTCCTGATCGTTCCGCCGTGGATCAACAAGTTCTACATTCTCGACCTCAATCCGGAAAAATCCTTCATCAAGTGGGCGGTGGACCAGGGCCACACGGTGTTTGTCATTTCCTGGGTCAACCCGGACGAACGCCAGGCTCAAAAGAGCTTCGAGCATTATATGAAGGAAGGCATCCTCAATACGCTCGACGTCATCAAGCGGGCAACGCGCCAGGAAGAGGTCAATTCCATCGGTTACTGCGTCGGCGGCACATTGCTGGCGGTAACGCTTGCCTATATGGCAAAGATCGGCGACGACCGCATCAAGACCGCGACCTTCTTCACCACACAGGTCGACTTCACTTTCGCGGGTGACCTGAAGGTGTTCGTCGATGAAGAACAGATCTCGGTTCTTGAAAAGAGGATGGCCGAGCACGGCTACCTGGACGGCTCCAAGATGTCGTCCGCCTTCAACATGCTGCGCTCCAACGATCTGATCTGGTCCTATGTGGTCAACAACTACCTGAAGGGCCAGGACCCCTTCCCGTTTGACCTGCTCTACTGGAACTCGGATTCCACGCGCATGCCCGCCGCGAACCATTCGTTCTATCTGCGCAACTGTTATCTGGACAACAAGCTGTCCAAGGGCGAAATGGAAATCGCGGGCGAGCACCTGGATCTCTCCAAGGTGACCATTCCGATCTTCAACCTGGCAACGCGTGAAGACCACATCGCACCGCCGAAATCGGTCTTTCTAGGGTCAGGCTGTTTTGGTGGCCCCGTCGATTATGTGCTGGCCGGTTCCGGGCATATTGCCGGTGTGGTCAACCCGCCTGCAAAGAAGAAATACCAGTTCTGGACAGGCGCGGAGGCCAAGGGAACGCTGGAGAACTGGCTCAAGAATGCCGAGGAACACCCTGGGTCCTGGTGGCCTTACTGGGATCAGTGGATCCGTTCGCATGACGACGCCAAGGTCAAGGCCCGCAAACCGGGTGCAAACCGGGTCAAGATCCTTGAGGATGCGCCCGGCTCTTATGTGATGACCAAGGTCTAGTTAACTAGCAGAAGCGCTCCTGCGCGAAGTTCATTTGGTAGCGCGTGCAATGCATAACTAACGACCATAGTCGGTTCTTCAAAATATATAGAAATCCCGACATCAACGAGAACCGCTTTGCCTTTGTTCAAGTTTTTGACCGCGTTTCTAGCAGCTTGGTTGATTTCCGAACCCTCCGAGGCTTGCGTGTCAGGTCGGGGACCAGAACTGCGAAGTGTGCTGCGTTCAGAGTTTGTGTTCAGAGGCGAATTACTTGCGGCTGGGCCAATCATCGCCCTTGAAGACGGTTACTTTGAGCAAACCTTATCGTTCCGGATAACCTATTCTTTTATTGGATCTTTTTCCGAAGGAAACGTCCGAGTCATTGCGTTTCAATATCCGTTCAATCCAAACAAACGCAGCACAGGCCCGGAGCCCGAGATACAAACTGGCGAAGGATACACCGTCGCTCTGGACAAACTTTGGTTTCCTAGGCCGATGAATGTGAATGCTGCAGCTCCATCCTCAGACGACCCAGGTAAGAGTCGAATTGTGCATCGCTGGCATAAATTTCGCTGTGGTGGAGACGGGCTACGTCTTCGAAAGAACTCTCACGATCACGCGAAAGCAATCTGGTCGGTATTCACCGGCAGCCGGCATACGCCAGAAATTCGTGCGGACATTCTAACCGAATTTTTGGGCATTAACGGGCGATTTTGACACTCAGATTCTGTAGGCCTTGAAATTTCCTACCCGAAATGTGCGTCCAGAGGCGTCAATGTCATGGCCAGCAGCTTGCCGAACTTGCGGGCGGCCATCGGGCGGCCGAAATGATAGCCCTGGACGACTTCACAACGGCAGCTGGCAAGAAAGGCCTGCTGCTTTGCGGTTTCCACGCCCTCAGCCACGACACAAAGCCCAAGTTCCCGCCCGAGGGAAATGATGGCCTTTGCGATACACCGGTCGCTTTCGTCGAAATCCAGATCGCTGATGAAGCTGCGGTCGATCTTGAGCCTTGTCAGCGGAAAGCTTTTCAGCGCGGCGAGACTTGAATATCCGGTGCCGAAATCATCTATGGCGAGCTTCACGCCCAGCCGGCGAAAATCGTCCATCAGTCCAACGGCCTGATCCGCATTCTTGATCAGCAGGCTTTCGGTCAGCTCCAGCTCAAGGTAGGTCGCGGCAAGTCCGGTTTCCTCGAGTGCATCGCGAACATCCGAAATCAAACCGTCGTCCCGGAACTGACGGGCGGAAACATTGACGCCAACCGTAATCGGCATCAGGCCACTTTCCTGCCATTCCTTGTTCTGCCGGCAGGCTTCGCGTGTCACCCATCTGCCCAGAGGCACGATCAGGCCACTTTCTTCCGCCAGGGTGATGAATTCGCCCGGCATCATGCGACCAAGTGCCGGATGTTGCCAGCGCACCAGCGCTTCCGCACCGACGATACGGCCGCTGACCAGATTGTATTGCGGCTGGTATTCCAGGAAAAACTCGCCGTTCTCGATGCCGGTCCGCATTTCCTCCAGAAGTGTCAGCTTGTTGACCGAACGTTCCGGACGGGTCTGCTCATAAACCTTGAAGCTGTCGCGCCCTGCGGACTTTGCTTCGAACATCGCCTTGTCGGCATTCCGTAAAAGCTGTGCAGCACTGTCTGCATCCTGCGGATAACACGCAGCACCAATGCTGCAGGTAACATGGAACGACAGGTCATCGATCTGGATCGTTTTGGTGATCTCGTCCCGCAGCCTTGCCATGAATTCGTTGAGGGCGGCTTTCTCTGCCGTGTCACGGTCGACAATCAGGACAAATTCGTCGCCCCCGAAACGGATGGCCTGATGTGCACCATCGTGGACGGCCATGATCCGTTCCGCGACAATCATCAGCACCTGGTCGCCAATCGCATGTCCGAAGCTGTCGTTGACGAACTTGAAATTGTCGAGATCAACAAAAACGACGGCAACAGGCACGCCGGTCCTGTCACTTTCGGACACCTTTTCTTCCAGCTTGGTCTTGAACTCCTGCCGGTTGGGCAGGCCTGTCAGGACGTCATGATTGGCCAGATAACGGATCTTGCGTTCGGCTCGGTCACGCTCGACCGCTACGGACGCAAGCCGGGCAGCTTCCAGTGCAAGCTTCAGCTCGTGATCCGTCGGGCTGCGCGTTGACTTGGTGTAGAGCCCAAACGTGCCCAGAACCTTGCTGTCCTTGCCGAAAAACGGCACCGACCAGCAGGACCGCAATTCGAAAGGAGCAACAAGGTCGCGTACATCCTCCCACAGTCGGTCCTTCTGGATATCTTCGACGATAACACTCTCGCGGCGGAACACAGCGGTTCCGCATGAACCCATTTTCGGGCTCACGGGTATGCCATCGGTGATGTCCAGGTAGTCTTGCGGCAGGTTGGGACCGACAGTCGCCAGAAGATGCTCGCCTGTGTCATCCACAAGCATGATCGACCCCATCACTCCATCGAGTTGGTCTTCAATGGTCAATACGAGTGTCGTCAACACCTCGTTCAAGGGTCTGCCCGCAGCAATTTCCTGAAGGACCTTGTTCTGCCCCTGCTGCAGCAGTAACGCCCGTTTGCGCTCGGTGATGTCCCGTGAGAGGCCAACAATGCCGACGACTTCACCCTTGCTGTTTGTGACCGGGTACTTGGACGAAGAGAACCATTTCCGCTTGCCGTTCGCCAGAATTGACGGCTCCTCGAAATCGATACGCGGAATATTCGAGGCCATGATCTCCTGCTCGATCGCATGGAACTTGGACCCGGTCTCTTCCGGATGCAGCTCCAGATCGGTCTTGCCGATCAATTGCGAAGCATCATCGAGACCGACATCAAGCGCGACCTGCAAGTTCGCCATGACGAAGCGCGAGCTGCGGTCCTTCACATAGAGATAATCGGAAACCTCGTTAAGCAGTGTATGAAGCCAGTCGCCGCTGAGGCGAAGTTCGTCACTTCTTGACAGCTTCGTGATGTGGTTAAGCCGATCCAGCTCGGAGGCCAGGGACGAGACTATTTCGCTATTTTCCGCGTCCCCATCATCCTGGCTTGTTTGTAAGACCATGCTCCAGTCCAATTGATTGGATTTATCACTCTCAAGTATTTGGCTATTTTTGCCGATTTCAAACTAAAAAACAATGAACTGAACAGAATGCAGGCCTTTTTACTCATTAGTGTTTTATTATTCATCGAACGAACTAGCCCATACGGGCAAACACATTGAAACTACACCAAAATCTCCAGGAGATATCGATTCAAATACTTAGTGATACCGATCTCTGACCTAGGTACTTTTCACGATCTTTACTGTTGCTTGCGACAGAATGTTGTTTGCCAAGTCCCCGTTTCGCCGGGTAAGATTGCCGGATATCCGAAAGGCCGGCTTCAGCATATGCAAACCACGCAACGTCACCCGAGCCCCCTTGCCCGTCCGGCATTGAAAGATGCCAATGGCCTGAGAGCTCCCGTTCTTCTGCCCAAAGCAGCGACCGGCAAGCCAGCGCCTGCCTTGGCAACTTTCATGAAGATACTCGCACCTGGCATGTTGACCGGTGCCTTGTGGACTCAAGCCTGGCTTGGTGTCTGGGGTGCACTTCTGCTCGCTTTTGCGGTACTGGCAGGCGTGATCGCTGTCCCCAGGCTTATTGGGGAAACCGGCAAGGCCTCCAGTTGGGCCAAACGCGTGAGCTTTGGAGAAAAGATCTGGCTCAACAGATTGTTCCTCCCCGTTCCCGCCACCGACAGTGCCCGGATAACAACGCTTTATCTCGTTTTCTGGATGGGTGGGCTGATTGCGTTGCTCGGCGGCTTCCTGTCATCGCCAATCCTGTCGCTGACAGGTCTGGCCGTTGCGTATGCAGCCCAATTCGTCAGCTTCGGCAAGTTGATCCAGCTTTACCAGACCATGAAGGACAAAACCCCGCTCTACCGGTTCTGGACTGCTGTTCCGCACAACGACAACCTTCCCGGGAAGGCAGCGCGCAGCAAACACGGCTGATTTCCTTTGCGTGTCGTCCTGAAGCGGGTCGCTGTTCAGTCAGCTGTGCTCAATTCCAGACTCACGATGGCGACCAGACCAAGCGCGGCAAGCGCAACTTGCTGCTCCTGGACCGTGATCTTGTTGCGCAAATCCGGCTCGTGAATGTCGAGTACCCAATCCCTGCCCGTCACGAATCTTTTCAAACCTGACAGCAAACCGGCTTTCTTGCCTTCTGCCTGATCCCGATGTTTGCGGACCAACGTCCCCACTGGATTACCGTCTGCCAACAGCACCAGAGCTTCCGTGTCGCCACCAAGCATCGTGCGGACGGTTTGTTTGGCGACACTGTCAGGATTGGCAAGGCTGAACTGAACATTGCCTCCTGGGACCTCCAGTTGCCAGCCCTGCTTCAAAGGTCCTCGTCCCCCGATTTGTCCGATGCTGACGTCCGCATCGGTCCTCAGTTCCCAGCTGCCAGTACCGGACCTGGACCTGCACTCGAGTGCCCAGGCAGTCTGTGGGCCGATGCGAATGCTTGTGACGCCTCTCATGTGCGGCTTGTCCAGTTCGAACACCATGGCAGGTGCTTCCTCCAGACTTTGCCCGGTGCCAAACACCTTGAACTGCCTGGCGACACCGGGCGGCAACGGCATGCTGCCCGGCGTTTTGACAAATCGGAAGCTGAGGTTCGTTTCCATGTTGCGCCTGTTCTGGCCTCAGCCTGCCTGTTTCCGCTTTTCAGCAAGCAGGCCCATGTAGGTCAGCGCGACGCTAGCGCCGGCAATCGAGGTGATATCGGCATGGTCGTAAGCCGGTGCGACTTCGACAACATCACCGCCGACGAAGTTCAATGACCCCAGCCCACGCAGGACCGACAATGCCTCGCGAGAGGACAGGCCGCCGGAAACAGGCGTGCCGGTCCCGGGCGCAAACGCCGGGTCAAGGCAATCGATGTCGAATGTCATATAGGCCGGGCCATTGCCTACCCGGGCCTTGATCCTGTCGACCACGCCACCGATACCCAATTCGTCCATCTCATAGCCATGAATGATTTCCAGCCCGCAAGTTTCGGGAGCATGGGTACGGATGCCGATCTGGATCGAACGGTCCGGGTCGATAAGGCCTTCTCGCACGGCGCGTCCGGTGAAGGTGCCGTGGTCGATCCGGTCGCCTTCGTCGTTCCAAGTGTCCTGATGGGCATCGAATTGCACCAGCGCGAGCGGGCCATGTTTGGCCACATGCGCCTTGAGAAGCGGATAGGTGACGAAATGATCGCCACCGATGGAAAACAGATGCGCCCCGGAAGCCAGAATATCAGAGGCCTGAGACTGGATGTGTCCGGGAATATCAGCGTTGCGGCCATAGTCGAAAACACAGTCGCCGTAGTCCACGCAGGCAAGAACCTCGAAAGGGTCCATTTCGAACGGATATTGCGGGTCACCGTCAAAAATGGCGGATGCGCGACGCACCCCCTGAGGACCGAACCGAGCCCCCGGACGGTTGGAAACAGAGGCATCAAACGGGATGCCCCAAACCGCCAGGTCAATCCCGGTCAGATCGCGGCTGTAGCGGCGGCGCATGAAGGACAGCGCGCCTGCATAGGTCGGTTCATGCGAACCGCCCTTGACCGATTTACCCAGAAATGCGTTGTCGGTTTCCCGCGGCAATTCTGCTGACATGACAATTTCCTTGAAGTCTGGTGTGGCAGGATTTTTGCGCCGCTCCGGATCAAGCGGCACGGACTACCGGGTGTGTCATTTACCGGACACCCGAGGACGGTCTTTCAGGTTTTACCAGTGATGGATCGTCCCGCCAATCCCGAGCCGCAAGGCCCGCTACAGAGTGTCGAACCAGAACTTGTCCCCCGTCTCTTTGGTGCTGTTCCTGTTCCGCTTCTTGTCAACCGGGGGGATATGTCGAAAGATCGGGTCGCCCACCTCTCCCTGCAAAGGAAGGATCACAGCCATGAGCGACAGCGGCCATCACGACCATGCCGGCGGCGGTGCGCACGGCCATTCTCACGACCATGATCATGGTCAAGGGCACGACCATGATCACACCCCTGAAGTAACGGACAAGAACGCCCGCGCTGTTGCGTGGGCAGGTCTTTTGATTGCTGCCTTCATGTTTGCGGAGCTGATCGGCGGCTGGCTTTCAGGGTCTCTGGCGCTGATGGCGGACGCCGTCCACATGGTTACGGATGCCGCATCGCTGGGGTTGGCCTGGTGGGCTTTTCAGCAATCCAAGAAACCTGCAGATGCCCGGCTAACATATGGCCGCGACCGATTGCCGGTGCTGATTGCCTTCGCCAATTCCATATTCCTGCTGGTGGTGACAGGCTGGATCTGCGTGGAAGCTGCCGGGCGTTTCATGGAGCCGGAGACCGTGCTTGCAGGCCCGATGTTCATCATTGCCGTTATCGGCCTTCTGGTGAATATCGGCGCCTTTTTCATTCTGCAGCGAGGCGGCGACGGATCGCTCAACATGCGCTCTGCGATCCTGCATGTGCTCGGCGATCTACTCGGCTCCGTTGCGGCGATCGCGGCCGCTATCGTCATCTATTTCACGGGTTGGTATCCGATTGACCCGATCCTGTCGGTTTTCGTCGCTGTGCTGATTGTTCGTTCTGCGGTCGCCGTGATGCGCCAGTCCGCGCATATCCTGCTGGAAGGCGCACCGGCTGACATCGACAGGGACACCCTGAAAACCGATCTGTTGAATGAAGTCCCTGGCCTCGCCGACGTTTATCACATCCATCTCTGGTCGCTGGCCGAAGGCAAGGTGAATGCCACCATGCATGCCATCTTGAAACCGGAAGACAGTCCGGACGCCGTTTTGCAGCAAATCCGAGAGCGGTTGAAGACAAGGCATGGCATCGGCCACGTGACGATCGAGGTAACTGAAGGCTCCTGAGTTTCTGAGATTTCTGAGGACACCCTTCCCGATCATTGCCGCTGTTTTGAAGTCCCCAACCGTTTACGCGAGATTATCTCTTGCCGGTTAGCCTGAAGTCAGGATGGCTGGCTATGACAGAAATTCGGCGCAGGACCCGGCACCAACGGCCTGGAACGCCAGAAACGAAAACACCGCACCTCCGGAAGGTGCGGCCACCATTTTCACGTTTTATGCCTGTCTTGCCATTCTCGCCACACTGGCAGCGCTGGGTGGAGCGCTATTTTCCCTGGCTGGATCCGGGCAATAAAGTCGGCTTGCCTCACACACATATTTTGTCCTCGGGATTATTTCCCGTCTTTCTCCGGATTACGCGGCGATCCACGGGATACCTTCACGGGACCGTTGTCGCCTTGCGCCTCCAGGACTAAAACGAGGAACAAACTGGCAATTGCCGGTCCATCTCCATGAGGAATTCCTGCCGTGGCAGACATGACCCCGAAGATCCTGCGCGGCAGGCTGCTTTCTTTCTCCACCGCCCCCAAAGGGCCGGATGACACGGACGCTTACAGCTATATCGAAGACGGTGCCCTTCTGCTTCGGGGCGGCAAGATTGCTGCTTGCGGCGAGTTTGCGGACGTTGCTGCCACCGCCGATGAAGGAACGGCCATCATTGATCATCGGCCACATCTGATCCTGCCCGGCTTCATTGACACCCATATACATTTCCCCCAAGCACAGGTGATTGCGTCCTGGGCGGACCAACTGCTGGACTGGCTGAACGACTATACGTTCCCGGCAGAAATGAAGTTTGCGGACAAGGCTCATGGGGAACGGATCGCCAAGGCCTTTTATGACGCGCTTGTTGCCCATGGCACCACCACGGCCTCCGCCTATTGTTCCAGCCACCCCGCCTCGGTCGACGCCTATTTCGAGGAGGCGGAACGGCGCGGCATGTTGATGCTTGGTGGCAAGACGATGATGGACCGGAACGCACCAGCCGACCTTTGCGACACTGCTCAAAGCGCCTATGACGACAGCAAGGCTTTGCTGAATAAATGGAATGAACGCGGACGGGCGCATTATGTCGTCACCCCGCGCTTTGCTATCACGTCGACACCCGGGCAGCTTGAAGCTGCCGGAACTTTGTTGAGGGAATATCCGGACTGCCATTTGCAGACCCACATCAACGAAAACCACAACGAAATCGCCTACACGCTGGAACTCTACCCGGAAGCGGCAGACTATCTTGGCGTTTACGAAGGGTTTGGCCTGCTCGGCCGCAAGACCTTGCTCGGTCACTGCATCCATATGAACGACCGGGAACTGGGTGTCATGCGGGAAACGGGCTCCGTTGCCGTTTTCTGCCCGACGTCAAACCTGTTCCTTGGCAGCGGTCTCTTCAACAAGGCCGGACTGGAGCAGGCTGGCGTTCGCACGGCCATCGCCACCGACGTTGGCGGTGGCACAAACTATTCCATGCTGCGCACGCTCGACGAAGGCTACAAGGTTCTGCAGCTCCAGCGCCAGCGCCTCCACCCACTCGCCTGTTTCCACTGGATAACGCTCGGCAACGCCGAAGCGCTTTCACTGCAAGACAGGATCGGCACCCTCGAGCCGGGCACCGACGCAGACCTGGTCGTGCTTGATGCGCGCGCAACGCAAACTATGGCCTTGCGAATGGAGACTGCAGAAAGTCTGTCGGAAGAACTTTTCGTGCTGCAAACCCTTGGCGATGATCGTGCTGTCGTTGAAACCTATGCAGCGGGTAAAGCCTTGAAGTCCTGACACCTTGGCCGGGGCACACCTAAATGCCCCGGTTTTTGGCCGCTTCAGCCAGCGTGCCTTGGCCTGAACGGGCGAAACAGCAACAAGCTGAACCCCGCAGCGGCAAACAGGACCAACGCCAGCGCCGTTCCCCGGTAGACAGTGGCAAAACCGAAGTCCTGAATTGGCATGGTCAGGACCAGCGGCGAAACGACCTGGCCCAGAAACATTGCTGTCGTCACGATGCCCGAAACGCTGCCACGCCGTTCTTCCGGTGCGACTTGCAACGCAAGCAGCAGAAACGACGGCTGCACGAGAGAATAACCCGCCCCGACCAGCGCAGCACCGCCGAGGATGAGCGGCCAGAGAGCGTCTATCGAAAGAATGGCGAATCCCAGCCCCATCAACACAAAGCCGATGCCGAAAGACGCAGACAGGCCGACGAGGGAGCTGATCCTCTTGTAGGCAATCGCAACCACGCCTCCGGTCAGTGTCAATGCACCTAGTCCCATTGCCGTTCCAGAAGCGCTATCGATGCCGTTTTCATCGAGATAATACGGCAACTGGCTGGGCATCAGGAAAAAGAACATGACGGTGACCATGGTCAGCAGGCCAACAGCCAATGCGGGAACAAGCCATCCTTTTTGCGAGGCAAGGTCTGTATTTGCGGCTGTGCTGGCCGCACTCTCGCGGCGAGTGTTTCTTTCCTGTTGCAGGATCGGCAGCAACAGCGGCACCAGCAGAACAGGCAACATATAGACCAGGAACGGCAAACGTGGAGACAGGCCTGCAAGCCAACCGGCAAAGCCGATGAACAGGAAGCCACTGAAATTGATCGCCGCCGTCTGCCATCCCATGAAGGCACTTCGGCGCTGACCGGAAAACAGGTCTCCAACCAGCGCAACCTGCGCAGTCATGGTCATGGCGACCGCAACACCCAGCAAAAGACGACTCACCAGGATCGACTGCAGGTCCGGCAGGTAGGCTCCGGCGCTGCCGGCAAAGGCAAACAGAAGAACGCCAGCCAGCAGCAGCGGACCTCTTCCGAACCTGTCAGCTGCCAGCCCGGCGAACGGTGCGATCAGAACAACGGACAGCGACGGCGCCGCGACCAGAAAGCGGGTCAGGTAAGCCGCAGCGGGTTCATCCGGAAAGCTTGCCTCGAGCGCGGGAAGCGCCGGGCTGATGGTCGCATTCGCCATGATTTTCAAGGTTGCCGTCATCAGCAGCGCGATTGCTGCTGTTTCCAGCCAGAGCGGTCGACCTGTTGATCGAGGTTGAGAAGACATAATGGATTTTCCTTGCCTTTTGAAAGCCAGGAGCACAGCCTACAAATTCAAGTCGACTTGAGGTCAATAGATGAAATTAATGGATATTTCTGAAGTATCGAAGCAAACGAGCATCGCTGCATCGGCCATTCGCCACTACGAGGAAAAGGGTTTGATCACGTCCGTCGGTCGCCGGGGGCTGAAGCGCCTGTTCGGACCGGAGGTGCTGGACCAGCTTGCCCTGATCACGCTTGGCAAGACGGGCGGCTTTTCGCTGGGAGAGATCAAGTCAATGTTCGGCTCCGACGGCCGCCCCGCCCTCTCACGGCCCAGTCTTCACATGAGAGCAGATGAACTCGACAGGCAAATCCACACGCTGGAAGCACTTCGCGACATGATCCGTCACGTCGCCGACTGTCCTGCACCGTCACACATGGAATGCCCGAAGTTCCAGCAGCTGATCCGTATCAGTGGCCGGAGAAGCCGAAGTGAGCGCGTCACCCACAAGTTGCCTCCGGTCAAACCGGGTCGAATGTGATTGACCTGCTACCTTCTTGAAAAGAACAGGATGACCTGACGCGCCTGACGCTGAAAGAGCCCCGGTTCTCGCGGCTTTTCATGATGCTCCTCGACGGAGCGAATGACACCACGCACGATGAGGATGGCAGCGACACCGAACAAGACGCCTCCGGCTGCCTGACCGATCAGGACACCTGGCGCCCCATACAGCGCACCCCCGATCCAGACGAAGGGAATCGTACCGACCGTGTGCCTTCCCCAGTTGAGTATGGTTGAATAGAACGGCCGGCCCAGATTGTTGAAGCAGGCGTTCGCAACAAAGATGGCGCCGTTGAAAAAGAAGGCCAGCGCCAAGGGACCGCAGAAAAGGAAAATCAGGGTCAGGGCAACGCCTTCGGCCTCAAACAGATGAGCGATCGGTTCGCGGAGCATGAACAGAACCAGCGCGGCCAGGCCGACCACAAGTGCCGTAAACAGAAGCGCTTCGCGCAGCGTGTCACGCACCCGGTCGAACCGTCCCGCCCCATAGTTCTGCCCCACGATGGGGCCCACGGCTCCGGACAGCGCGAAGATGGTTGCAAAGGCCAATGGCGACATTCTCGCGACAACCGCCATGCCGGCAACGGCCTCTTCACCGAAATCGGCCATTGACCGGGTTACCCAGGCCTGCCCCACCGGTGTTGCGAGTTGGGTGAGAATTGCTGGACAGGCAATGGCAGCAATTGGCGACATGTCCCTGAAAAGGGCCTTCGGGCGCGGCAATGTCAGGCCGCCGTGGTAGCGGAAGATCGGTACCAGCGCGAATACGGCAATGGCGACGCGGGATGCTGCGCTGGCCATTGCTGCCCCTGTCAGTTCCAGGTCGAAGCCGAAGATCAAAATCGGATCAAGCACTGCATTCACCAGCCCGCCGACAATGGTCGACATCATCGCCCAACGGGCATCGCCATGG
The DNA here is from genome assembly GCF_053005225.1 of Roseibium sp. RP-7. Classification (NCBI taxonomy): domain Bacteria; kingdom Pseudomonadati; phylum Pseudomonadota; class Alphaproteobacteria; order Hyphomicrobiales; family Stappiaceae; genus Roseibium; species Roseibium sp. RP-7. The sequence continues at coordinate 2,424,802 of NZ_JBRKQA010000001.1, read as the reverse complement.
GCTCTCAGAACGGCTCCGCCTGCCATGCCGAGCAACAGGAGAGGCAATGTCGGAACAATGATTGCCAGGTAATGAACCGCGAGATCATGGGTTCGACCGGTTGCGCCGATCAACGTGACAAGCGGCCCCAGAGAAATCCAAACGGCCAGTGCAAAGACCGCGCTGAAAAGGAACCCCGCCGTAAGAGCGTTGGAAGCCTGTTGCCGTGCCTCCTCTTTGTCCCCTGCCCCCAGTGCCCTGGCCACGAGCGCACCGGCGGCAATGGCAACGCCGATGTTGAACGAGGTGGTGAAGAAAAGGATCGCGCCGGCGTATCCGACTGCCGCCGCCAGTTCCGCCTTGCCCAGCATGGAAATGAAGATCATGTCGACAAAGTCGACAGCAAAGATCGCCATCAGACCGATAGACGCGGTCAGGGACATTACGGTCACATGGCGAAACAGACTTCCAGACAGAAATTTTGCCTGGGTTGCAGTTGCCTGATCTTTCACATTCGAACTCAGCGGATTGTCCTCCTCATGGGTGGCTGCAAACGTGCCAAAGCCCTAGCAGGCATTGATGCCAACAAAAAACCCGCCGGATCGCTCCGGCGGGTTTTTCGAACTGGTAACTTCCAGATCCAGCGATTAACGCTTGGAGAACTGGAACGACCGGCGTGCCTTGCGCTTACCGAACTTCTTACGTTCAACAACGCGGCTGTCGCGGGTCAGGAAGCCGTTCTTCTTCAGAACCGCACGCAGTTCCGGCTCATAGTGGGTCAGAGCCTTGGACAGGCCGTGACGCACAGCGCCTGCCTGACCGGACAGACCACCACCGGTAACCGTTGCGATAACGTCGTACTGGCCTGCACGGTCGGTCAGCATGATCGGCTGCTGAAGGATCATCTGAAGAACCGGGCGAGCGAAATACTCGGTGTAGTCCTTCTTGTTGATCACGATCTTGCCGGTGCCCGGCTTGATCCAGACGCGGGCAATAGCGTCTTTACGCTTGCCGGTTGCGTATGCACGGCCATTGGCGTCCAGCTTCTGGACATGGACCGGAGCTTCGGGGGCAGCGGTTTCGACCGCACCGCCCAGTTCTTCCAGGGATTGCAGCTCAGCCATCGTTAAGCCCTCTTGCCGTCATTCTTTGCGTTGAGGCCCTTGACGTCGACGAGTTCCGGCGACTGAGCTTCATGCGGGTGGGTCGGACCAGCGTAGACCTTGAGGTTCTTCAGCTGCTTGTTGGACAGAGGACCGCCCGGCATCATGCGCTGAACGGCTTTTTCCAGGACGCGCTCCGGGAAACGACCTTCGAGGATTGCACGTGCGGTGCGCTCCTTGATGCCGCCCGGGTGGCCGGTGTGCCAGTAGTACTTCTTGTTGTCGTACTTGCGGCCGGTGAACACAACCTTGTCGGCATTGATGACGATGACGTTGTCACCGGTGTCAATGTGAGGCGTGAAGGTCGGCAGATGCTTGCCACGCAGGTGATTGGCGATGAATGCGGCGAGACGGCCGACAACCATTCCTTCTGCGTCGATCAAGATCCACTTTTTCTCGACCTCAGCCGGCTTGGCAGAGAAGGTCTTCATGAGATTGATCCGTACTGGTCGGTTAAAGAAAAGGCCCGCGCGGCCTGCAACAAGCCAGCGAACGGACCGAAATTTCGTTCGGGGGCGCTTATACGCTCACGCAGAATAAGCGTCAAGCACGATATTTTCACCACCCCTCTAATTTCTTTATATTTTTCAATAACTTAAAAAAACGGTATTATAATACCGTAAATTAGACCCGGCAAACGCGCGCCAAATACGGCTGATTAAGGCGAAACCCCTGAAATTCTGTAGTCGATTTTACGCCAGCTTAAAGCTGAACCGCCATGATGGGCGGCAAAGAACCAAACTTAAAAGCTGTGCACATGACGTTTGCCAAAGTCAGGACGACACTGACGAACCCCCTGAGTGCCGCCATTCTTGCCGGCTTGATCCTGCTTGCCGGTATCGCTTCGGCGGTGCACTTTCTGCTGGACTGGCAGGTTCACAGATCGATAACGCAAAATGCCGAAGTCAAGGCCATGAAATGGTCTGAACATTTCTTCCGCACCATTCCGAATGCAGAAAAGATGTTCAATACCGATACGGTTGTGCCCGAGGACCTTGCTCGATTGGCCGATTCCTTTGCAATGATCGACACCATACACTTCGAGCTATTCGATGCCGAGGGTCACCGGACATTCCTTTCGACAGATGGACGCGTTGAAGAAAACACATCTTTCAGCCAGACCGCACTAGAAACGTTCCAGACCGGAGTACCTCAATTCTTCCTCCATCACGACGACACAGAGGAAGAAAACGAACAGCACGAAGCCATAATAGAATCCTATGTGCCAGCCGTGACGCCTGACGGCCGACTGCTGGGCACGATAGAAGTCTACGTCGATGTTGGCCCACTGAATGATGCGCTTGAAGAAGCGTTTCAACAAATCAGCTGGGTACTTATCATCGGAACGACCGTGCTGCTCGCGATACCTGCTTCTGCCTACGTTTATCGAACGAACCAGCTCAGGAAAAAAGACCAGCGGCTTCTGGATCTTACGAGATACGACCAGTTGACCGGTGTATTTAACCGGAACTCCATTTCAGAAATCCTGAAGGAGAAATTCGCGACACCAGCCAGTTCGGCGGGAATGGGTGTCCTTTTCGTCGACGTCGACTTCTTCAAGCAAGTCAACGACCAGTTCGGCCATGTGTGCGGTGACCGTCTGTTGAAACATATCGCCCGCATTCTGCAAGCCAGCACGCGTAACAAGGACGACATTGTCGGCCGGTTCGGCGGCGACGAATTCGTGGTCATCGCTTCCAACATATCGCAGGAAAATTTTCGTAAACTCTATGGTCGTGTCATGGAAGGGGCAAAAGCACCCTGTGTCTATGAAGACAAGTCGTATGTTCCAAGCCTGAGCGTCGGGGCCTATCTGACCATAGATGAGGACACCGAAAAAACCGCCATCCACCGGGCGGATCTGGCGGTTTACGCTGCCAAGAGACGTGGACGCGGACAGGTCGTCGAATACACGACCGACCTGGAAGACTTGTTTGCGCAGGACGACGGCAGGCAATCAGCCTGACATCGAGGCCGCCAGTCCGGATACTATCAGCGGGGAGGAACGGAATAGGTCGCCGTGGCATGAGCCACGAGTTCTTCCTGTCCCTCACCTGCAATTTCGCAATCGACAACGGCAAGACGCTTGCCGAGTTTCAACAGGCGGCACGTGGCGAGAAGATCTCCCGCCTCAGGTTTCCGCAGAAAGTTGATGTTGAGATTTGTGGTCACGGCAAGCGCAACCGGGCCAATATGAGCCAGGATCACGACGTAAGCGGCCAGGTCGGCAAGCGCCATCATGGAGGGACCGGAGACTGTGCCCCCCGGGCGCAGGTGCAGCTCGTTGGCGGAAAGGCGCAGGACCGCTTTCCCGGGTGAGATGCTGTCGATCGCATAAACACGACCACCTGCATGGATTTGCGGAAATTCCTTGTCCAGCATTTCCATGATTTCAGTCTCAGTCATAACCGGTGTCATGTAGCCTCCCCTACCACTTTCTTTTTCAATCCATAATCTGATTTTATCTTACGTTCACGTCAATTCGTTTCTTGGGCAAAAGCGGATCCAGACACACAAGGGCCTCACTTCAGTCCTCTGTCTGGCTTTCGTTTTTGAATAATGAGGGTCTTCAATTGATGAGACTGATTGCAGCCTTGCGCAAAGTATTTTCCGCTCGCAGCCTTCGCCCCTTGCCGTCGCTTGTTGTGGCTGCCTCGATTATGACGTTCCCCGGTATCGCCGTGGCCGACGTCAAACATTACCTCTACACCAGTGCAGGTGCGTTTTCCGAGACACGTGAGCTATTGCACAATCCAGCGATTTCCGGCGTTCAGATCCTCTACAACTGGCGAATGCTGGAACCGGAAAAAGGTCGTTATGACTTTTCCGCAATCGAGCGGGACCTTGCCGTAGCCCAAAAATACGACAAGGCGTTTTTTCTCCAACTTCAGGACCGCTTCTTTTGGGAAGGTGCTCGCTTTGTGCCGGACTATTTGCTGAAAGATCCGCTCTATGCAGGCGGCCTTGCCCGGCAGGTGGATGACAGTGAAGCCGAACCCCCGACACCAGAAGGCTGGGTAGCCGTTCAATGGAATGAAGCGGTTCGCTCCCGTTACCAGGCTCTATTGACCGCCCTTGCGGACCAGTTCGATGGCCGCATCGAAGGCCTCAACCTGCCGGAAAGCTCGATCGACATTGACAGACGCAAGGACGAGACGGGCTTCAGTTGCGACGCCTATTTCAACGCGACATTGGAAAACATGGCCCATGCGCGCAAAGCGTTCCAGGCGTCCCATGTCGTTCAATACGTCAACTTCTGGCCATGCGAGTGGGAAAACAGTGAAGGCTACATGCAGCGCAGTTTCGAAAAGGCAGCCGAACTCGGAATCGGTCTGGGCGGTCCCGATATCGCTCCGCATCGAAAGGCCCAGATGAAGAACTCCTACCCCTTCTTTCACCAGTACCAGGACAAATTGCCGGTCATAGCAATGGCGATCCAGGAGCCCACTTTGGAGTACATCAATCCGGAAACGGGCAAGACCTTTACCCGATCAGAATTTATCAAGTTTGCAACCGACTATCTTGGCGTTGACATCATCTTCTGGAGTGCGTCAGCCCCCTGGCTGCAATAAGCCCTTCCCGCACGAAGCGGGCTTTCGCAGGTTGGAGTCCCTATTCTGCTGGCTGTGTCTTTTCGGCGCGGCGTTTTTCGATGGCGTAAATTCCCCGATCCCAAAGCCAGACCGCCAGTCTGCCCAGGCCAATACCGGTTCGCATCTGAAACTCCTCGAAGTGAAACCGGCTGGCTCGCAAGCCTTTCAGCACGAGACTGCTCTTCAGTGTCTTGCGAAGGGGCGCAGGCCCGCAAAAGAAGACATGGGCATTGCGCAGATCGCCCTTCAGGTCTTCGACAATCCGTTCGGGCGTCAGCCTGACGCCTTCAAGCGAATTGACGATCATCAGCTCAAGCTTGCCGGTTTCTTCGGCCAAATGCTGAAGGTCAGCCACATATGGAATGTCGCCACGCTCGCGCACACAATAGTAGAGCTTTATCGGCCCGCTCTCCCGGTGTTTCAGCGTCTGCGCAAACGCAAGGAAAGGAGTTATTCCGACACCGGCGGCAACCCAGACCTGAGGGTCCCGTCCAGACGGCATCGAGAAATTGCCATAAGGACCGGAAACCGTAGCCTCCATACCTACCTTCAGCTCGCGGTACAGGCGGCTGGTGTAGTCGCCGAGATCCTTTATCGTGAAACGCAGAGACCTGTCATCGCGTGGCGCGGCACTGAGTGTAAACGGATGTTCCTCCGTCAAGCCTCTTCCCTTTACCGAAAGGAACGCGAACTGTCCGGCCACATGTTTCAGCCCTCGCCCCTTGGGCTCCAGGAGCACTTCCGTCAGGCCATTGATGTGACGAACGGAGGCAACCTTGTAGGCGTGGCCACGTGGTGCCAACGGCCGCAGAACAGACATCCAGACATAAGAAACAAGGCCGAGCACACAGAACGCAGAAACGTAAAGCCCGAGCGGGTCTGCGTTCGCAAACGGCTTTTCAATAAAGAAGTAATGGAATGCTCCCATGAAAAAGAAGACGCCGATCAGCCGGTGGCTCCACTTCCACAAGTGGTAGGGAATGAAGGTGATGACGGATGCCAGCACCAGGATCAGAAGACCGTAAAGGCTAACCTCACCGATGTCTTCAGCAGCGTCGGCCAGCGGCCCACCACGCAAACCGTCCATATCCGCATCGATGATGTCGTGCAGTCCCAGGCCCACCATCGCGATGATGCCGAGCCATTTGTGCAAAACGTAGATCCGGTCGAGCGGCCCGAACACCAATTCCAGCCCCGGTACGCGCGTCGCCAGGAATTGGTTGATCCCCATCACGATCAATGCAGCGGTTCCAAGATACTGGCTGAAAAGCGCCACCGGATCTCGCGATGCAGCCAACGGGGCGAACCAGAAAAGAGGGATCAGGGCAGCCAGAGCAATCAGTGCAAGTCCAACAGGGCGCAAAACATGTGTCCGTTTCTGGCTTCAGGCTCGAAGCGGTTCCGTTAGCTTGCGGATCGGACGGCGCGCAGTTCCTGCTCATGCAGCATCGCGACTTGCCGACCTTCCGCAAAACGATCGGGATGCGTTAGAGGGCTTACGTGACAGCTGCAACACTGTTGCAGGACTTTCGACGAAAAAAGGCGCCTATTGGCGCCTTTTTAAAACCCTGACTTGTGGCTTGAGCGCAAGATCTAGCTGCGCCTGCGCCCTCTGCGTCGGCCGGAGCCCGAACCATCGTTTTCTGCGCGGGCGGCATCAGCTTCCTTGTTCGGTGGCGAAACAAGCGGACCGATTTCGGCAATCACCTCGTTCAGTGTCGGCCGGGCACCGGCCTGGTGGGCATCCAAGGCTGCGCGCATTGCAGCCAGATGAATCGGCGACGTACCGCAGCAACCACCGACAATCCGCGCACCGGCATCAAGGGCCATATGTGCGTATTTTGCCATAAGCTCCGGCGTTCCGGTGTAGACCACTTCATCGCCCTTGATCTGAGGGATGCCGCAGTTGGCTTTCGCCACGATTATCGCATCAGGATAGGCTTCGGTGATGTCCATGATCGCTGCCAGCAGATCCGACGCACCGACACCGCAATTGGACCCGATCGCGACGGGCGTGCAGGCAAACTGGCTCTGAAGGTCGCCAAGCCCCTTGGGGGAAAGACCCATCATCGTCTTGCCGGCTGTATCGAAACTGGCAGTAATGACCAATGGCAAGTCGAAATTCTGCGCTGCTTCAGCGGCGGCCTTCATTTCTTCGACGGCTGACATGGTTTCGACCCACAAAATGTCGGCACCACCTTCAACAAGGCCTTCCATCTGCTCCTTGAAGGCTGCAACACCCTCTTCATAGCTGAGTGCGCCAAGGGGTTGGAAAAGTTCGCCGGTCGGTCCGACGGAACCTCCGATCAGAACCGTCCGTCCGGAAGCTTCGGCCACATCGCGCGCCAGCTTGACGGCGGCAATGTTGAGTTCCCTGACGCGCCCCTCCGCCTTGTGCAACTTCAACCGATGACGATTGCAGCCGAAGGTATTGGTCAGAATGATATCGGATCCCGCATCGACAAACGATTTGTGAAGCGCAGTGATCTTTTCCGGTTCATCCGTGTTCCATAATTCCGGAGCGTCACCGGAAACGAGACCCATTTCGAACAGGTTCGTTCCGGTTGCACCATCGGCAAGCAACGCCCCCTTCTGGGCAAGGAGCTCTTCCAGCTTGGACATTCAGCAGTCTTTCGTCTTGTTGGTGTCGTCTTCGCCCGTTTTCAGGCCTGTTTCTGCAATAGCAGACCGCACCGGGAAATCCATGTGCGCAAATTATCTTCTACGAAGCCCTGGCCTGCGCGGTTAGGCGTAAAGGCGGTATTTCTGTACGGCAAGGTGACCTCGACCTTCGCTTGGTCGCCAATTCCGAAACCACTTTTCACTGTGCGAAGTCAATGGACTTTCCGGCGAAAATGAAGCAACAAAGCGCCATGACGCTTTTACGGTATTGTGCGACGGTTATGGAGCCGGGTTGTCAGGGCTCCTGATAAAGACTACGCGCAACCAAAATCATCTTGGGAGCATAAGATGTCAGACGCCGCCCCATCTGGCCGTCGAGGAAGAAGCGCCCGCCGCGAGCGCCGGCAAGCCGGACCTGCCGGCCTGGCCATTCCCTACATTTCGCGCAACATTCCGAACTTCGACATTTTGAGCGATGAAGGTGCGGAACGGATCGAAGCCAATACCGACCGCATTCTCGCTGAAATCGGGCTTGAATTCCGTGACGACCCCGAAGTTATCGGTATCTGGAAAGAAGCCGGTGCAGAAGTCGACGGCGAACGTGTCCGCTTTCCAAAGGGCATGCTTCAGGAGCTGGTAAAGACGGCCCCTTCGCAATTTACCCAGCATGCCCGCAACCCTGCGCGCAACGTTGAAATCGGCGGCAACAATCTTGTCTTTGCTCCGGTCTACGGCCCCCCTTTCGTCACCGATCTCGACAAGGGCCGGCGGTACGGCACGATCGAGGACTTCCGCAACTTCGTGAAGCTCGCCTACATGTCGCCGTGGATGCATCATTCCGGCGGCACCGTCTGTGAGCCTGTCGACCTTCCGGTCAACAAGCGGCACTTCGATATGGTCTATTCCCATATCAAATATTCCGACAAGCCGTTCATGGGGTCGGTCACCGCACCGGAACGCGCCGAAGATTCCGTGAAGATGGCGCAGATCACCTTCGGTGAGGACTTCGTCGATCAGAACTGCGTCATGATCCAGCTGATCAACGCCAATTCGCCTCTGGTTTTCGACGCAACCATGCTTGGTGCTCTCAAGGTTTATGCCAAGCACAATCAGGCTTGTATCGTTTCGCCGTTTATCCTGGCAGGCGCCATGAGCCCGGTAACCGTTGCCGGTACGTTGTCGCAAGTGCTGGCAGAGGCTCTGGCCGGTTGTGCCCTGACCCAGTTGATTCGTCCCGGTGCTCCGGTCGTTTTCGGTGCCTTCGTCAGTTCGATCTCCATGCAGTCCGGCGCCCCGACTTTCGGCAGCCCGGAAGGCTCCCTGCTTCTCAACGGGGCAGCAAAACTCGCCCGCAGGCTCAACCTGCCGTTCCGTTCAGGTGGCTCGTTCACCGCATCCAAGAGCCCGGATGCGCAATCTGCGCAGGAATCCGCGCAGACCATTCTGGCCACCTTGCAATCAGGTGTGAATTTCTGCCTTCACGCAGCCGGCTGGCTGGAAGGCGGATTGTGCTCTTCCTACGAAAAGTTCGTCATGGATGCCGACCAGCTCGGCATGATGCATGTACTTGCCAAGGGCATCGAAATCTCTGATGAAACTCTGGCGATGGACGCGCTTCAGGAAGTCGGCCCCGGTGGCCATTTCCTCGGCGCTGCGCACACGCAGCGCAATTTCGAGAGCGCGTTCTTCAGGTCCTCGATCGCCGACAATAACTCCTACGAGCAATGGCTCGCAGACGGGCAACTGGATGCCGCACAACGTGCCAATGCCCGCTGGAAGGAACAATTGGCGGGTTACACGGGCCCCGAACTTGACCCGGGCATCGACGAGGCGCTGCTGGCTTTCATGACCGAACGCAAGGCTTCTTTCCCGGACAGCAACGTCTGATCCGCAGCCGAACACCAAAAAACGCCCCGCCCTCGTGCGGGGCGTTTGTTTTTCAAGAGATTTTCAAAATCTGTTCTTGCAACGCATCGACGCTTCTTAACAACACTCAGAAGAAATACGATTTTTTATGTATCTAGCCTTTTCCAGCATTTCTCCATGGGATAAAGGTTGCCAAACCCTGCGTTTGCAAGGTAGCTGGAAACGCTGTTTGGCATGGGATAAGCTTACGCATGGCAGCACTGGGACTGGGTCGCGCCGGTCTGCGATTTATCTCGAGGGAGCATGCGGAAATGACTGTTTATAAACTGTAAGTTTTCTTATGAAAATCAATAGCTTGACTGTACCCAACTAATAAAAACAGGTTGTTCTGTGGCGTCGCTTACATCAAATATCGATATTCTTGGTTATTCTACCCGCCTTCCCGGCGCCAACGATTCTGCCGAATTCTGGTCATTGTTGAAAAACGGCGAATGCGCAGTTACGTCTGTCTCCAAAGACCGCTGGCCGCTGGCCCGCTTCGGACACCCGGTCCAAAGCACGTCTGGAAAGACCTACACCTGGGCTGCCGGGCAGCTGGATGATGTGTGGGGATTTGACCCCTCTTTTTTTGGTGTCTCTCCGCGTGAAGCCGTGCAGATGGATCCGCAGCAGCGGCTGCTGCTGCAACTGGTCTGGGAAGCTCTGGAACACGCCAATATCCGCCCCAGTGACCTGGCCGGCTCGAACACCGGCGTTTATGTAGGTGCGTCGTCTCTCGATTACCACCATCGCTTCCTGGTCGATCCGGCCATGGCCGACATGCAGTTCATGACCGGCAACACGCTGTCGATCGTCTCCAACCGCATTTCCTACATTTACGACCTCAGAGGCCCGAGCTTCACGGTCGACACCGCCTGCTCCTCTTCCATCGTCGCATTGCACGAAGCGGTTTCCGCCATCGAGTCCGGCCAGATCGATACCGCGATCGTCTGCGGAGTCAGCCTTCTGCTCAGCCCGTTTGCCTTTGTCGGCTTCTCCCGCGCCACAATGCTGTCGCCGACAGGCCTCTGCCAGGCATTCGACGCCAATGGCGATGGGTACGTGCGCTCCGAAGGCGGCGCAGTAGTCGTTCTGCGTGCTGCGCGTGCTGGCATTCCGGAAGGTGCAAAGAGCCACGGCAAACTGCTTGCAACCGGCATCAATGCCGACGGTCGCACTGTCGGCCTGTCGCTTCCGTCCCCATATGCACAAGCAGACCTTCTGCGAGAAATTTACGAAGGCCTTGAAATCAACCCCACGGATCTTGCCTTCGTCGAGGCCCACGGCACCGGTACGCGCGTTGGCGACCCTGCAGAAGCTGATGCGCTTGGCAAGGTTATCGGCCAGAAACGCGACAAGGCGCTGCCCATCGGATCCGTCAAGACCAACGTCGGTCACCTTGAGCCTGTTTCCGGTCTGGTCGGACTTCTGAAATCCGTAATGGCGCTGCGAGAAGACCTCCTGCCGCAGTCGCTGCACTTCAGAAATCCGAACCCGGATATTCCGTTTGACGAGTTGAACCTCAAGGTTGCCGGTGAAGCCATTTCCCTTGAGCGCAATGGCACCCGTAGACTTGCAGGGGTCAATTCCTTCGGTTTCGGTGGCACAAACGCTCACGCCGTCATAGGTGATCCCGATCCCGAAACTGCCGAAGCTTCGACAGCACCGGTTGACGCGCCGCTGGTCATCAGTGCCCGGTCCAAGGAAGCCCTGCAGCAACTAGCCGGCAAGTTCGCCGAACGTCTCGACAACGAGGCGGATGAAACAGCCGGCAATGTGATTGCCTCGAGTGCCCACGGTCGCGATCTGCTTTCTGAGCGACTTGTTGTTCTCGGCAAGACCAAGGCGGAAAAACTCGACGCGCTGCGTTCATTCGCAAAGAGCGGCGATGAAAACGCAGATGTCGTGTCTGGCAGCGTCATCAAGTCGAACGCAAAGGTCGGGTTTGTCTTTTCCGGAAACGGGTCTCAGTGGGCCGGCATGGGTCAGGAAGCCTACCAGGCCGACACGCCATTCCGGACCGCCTTTGACAAGGTCGACAAGATCTTCATGGGTCTGAGTGGATGGTCACTCGTCACCACGCTTTTTGCTGAAGACCTTGAAGCAGATCTTGAGCGCTCCGAAATCGCGCAGCCGCTTCTGTTTGCTATTCAGGTCGGCATTGTGGAATCACTGCGCCAGCGCGGCATTACCGCTGCCGGGACCGCAGGTCATTCGGTCGGTGAAGTTGCCGCAGCCTGGTGTGCAGGCGCCCTGAACCTCGAACAAGCAGTCCGCGTCATCCGTGCCCGTTCCAGCGAACAGGAAGTCGTCAGGGACCTCGGGTCCATGGCTGCCTTGCTTCTGCCGGCAGATCAGGCAGTTGCTGCCATCGCGGAAAGCGGACTGCCGAGACTTGAACTCGCTGCCGACAACAGCCCGCGAAGCGTTACAATTTCCGGCGACAGCGAAAGCCTGGATGCTTTTGCGAAGTTTGCCCGCAAGAAAAAGTGGGCCATGCGGCGCCTGAACCTGGCGTATCCGTTCCACAGCGCTCTGGTTGACCCGATCGAAAAGCCTCTGCTTGCTGCATTGGATGGTCTTTCGCCCACAGACGTGTCGCTTCCATTCTATTCGACGGTTACGCCGGATGAACGCGATGTCCGCGTTGATGCCGAATACTGGTGGCACAACGTTCGTCAGCCAGTCCGGTTTGCTGCCGCCATGGAAAACATGGCAGCAGATGATTTCTCTGTCCTGATTGAGATCGGTCCCAAGCCTGTTCTCGGCACCTATGTGAACGACGTCCTGCGGGCCAAAGGCAAGAAGGCCAAGGTTCTTGAAACGCTCAAGGAACCTTCCAAGAAAGCAGCGGCAACAGCAGGCAATCCGCTTGACAGAATTGCGGCATCCGTTGTGGCACATGGCGGCCAGACCGACCTGATCCGGTTTGTCGGCGAACGCCCAGGTCATCTGGTTCCGCTCCCGTCCTACCCCTGGCAGAACTCCGAGTATCGTCCGGAAAACAGCCCTGAACGCGTCGATTTCATGTTCGGTCAGACCTGGCCGCTGCTGGGATACCGTCTGCGTCAGGATACTGCGGAGTGGTTCAACCACATCGACAGCGGTTCCCTGCCCTTCCTGCAGGATCACAAGGTCGAGGAAAGCATCGTCTATCCGGCCGCGGGCTATATCGAGATGAGCCTGCGCGCAGCGCTCCGGTGGAGCCGGAGCGACCAGATCGAATTGCGCGACTTCGACATTCTTCGTCCGTTGGTGATCGAAGGCGATGAAGTCTGGGAAACCCAGGTCCGTATCTCGCCTGACGATCATGTGGTCGAGATCCTGTCTCGACCGCGCCTGTCCGACAACGACTGGTCCTTGAATGCCCGGGGAACATTCCTGACGCCTTCAACGACTTCCAGAACCCCGTGGGTGAAACCCGGCGACAGCGTTCTGTCGGAACTCGATCACGAAACGCTTTACACGGTCACCAAGAGTTTTGGCCTGAATTACGGTCCAGCGTTCCGCCGTGCCGATAAAGTGGTCAAGCACTCGAATACTAGCGCGACCGTTACGCTGTTGCCGCAGGACGAGAGCCTCGCGGATTACTCGTTCTCGCTCTGCCCGACTTTGGTGGATGCCGGTTTCCATGGCCTGTTTGCGCTCCTGGATGGTGTCGAGGACGTTCCGCAAAACACATCGTTCCTGCCGATCCGGCTTGGCACCTTGCGTCTTCTGGCACCGGAAACCCTGCCGGCTTCCGTGCGTATCGAAGTCACAAAGGCGTCTCCGCGCTCGATCGAAGCAAGCTTCGAGTTCCTGGATGCCGAAGGCCTGACGATCGCCCGCTTGACCAAGACCCGGTTCAAGGCTGTTACTCTTGGACAGGACACGCGTCCCGACGATCTAGTCTACCGCCAAATTGCGACGCTTCTTCCTGCGCAGGACCGTATCTCGCCGCTTCAGGAAACCTTCGAAGGGTTGCCTTCATTGGCAGGCAATCTGGACCTTCTGGGCGCCGACGACCAGGAACTCGACGACAGCCGTGTTCTGATCGAAGCGCTGGGTCGCACGATTGCGCACAAGACTCTTTTCGATCTTTTCGCAGATCGGAAAATTGAACTGGCGTCGCTTGTCGCGGCCGGCGATCTGCATGAAACGGCAGTGCCGCTTGCAGCAAGTCTCTTTGGCTGGCTGGCCGAGAGCGGGCTGTGCACGGAAAGTGACGAAGGTTTTGAACTCACGGACCCGTCTGGCAATCCAGATGCATCGGCGCTTCTGCAAGCCCTGACCGATGGCGGCGGCGAACATATCGCCGAGGCAGCATTGCTGGCACGACTTTGGACGGGTTTGTCCGATATCCTGAAGTTCGGCCTTCAGGAAGCTTCCGGCAAGGAATATTCTTCCAGCCTGTTCGACGCCTACCGCTCCTCCTCTCCTGGCAAGCGGGCCCTGTCGTCGGCCCTGCAGTCTGGTGTGCAAAGCCTGATTTCCAGCTGGCCAAGTGACCAGGCACTAAGGGTCCTTCTGGTTGGGGCAAACGGTGGCCTCGCTGCGGCGATCGATGCTGCGCTTGATCCCACCTACATGGCGCTGACCGTAACAGATGCAACGTCCTCCGCAGTTGGCAGGGGCGAGCGTTTGTGGCAGGGCAGTTCGGCGACCGAGTTTGTTGAACCAGGCGAAGCATCCTTTACCTTCGACCGGCATTTCGACATCGTGCTGTTCGATACGTCTCTTGCGGAAATCGATGCCGACACGCTGAAGCGTTTTACGAAATCCATCGTTCCAGGCGGGCTGGTGCTTGGCGCAGAACCGCTGCCTCATCCGCTCACCGACCTAATCATGGGCGTCGGCTCGTCGTGGTGGGATGAAGGCGCAACTGCCGAGTTCCCGATTTCCAGGCAACAGGCAGACTGGACCAAGACGCTGGAAGCTGCCGGTTTGACCGAGGTCCAGACCGTACCGCTGAAGAGCACTTTGATTGAAGCCGATCTCCTGTGCGCGCGTGCGGGTGATCGCGCTGAAGAAGCATCGGACACCGACGAAGAAGCACCGGAAGCTGAAGCCGAGAAGAAAAAATATCTTCTCCTGACCAGCTCCGAGGGCGCGTCTCACCGTCTTGCCGAAGGTCTGAAGGCTTGCCTGACCCGAAAAGGGCACACAGCCACCCTTCTTGTTCCGGGTGAAGTTACCGAACAGCTCGGTGACGACATCTGGAGTGTTGCGCTTGGCGACAAAGTTGATGCCCAGGAGGCCGACGAAGTGCTCAACGCGCTTGTTGCCGCACATAACGGCCGGGTCGTTCACCTGCTCGGTGCCTATGCTGCCCCGGCCGACGCTCTCGCATCTGTTGATAGTCGTGCCTTCAGCCTGATGACACTTCTCAAGGCGTTGGGACCAAACGGCGGCGAGTTCACGGTTCTGGCACCAGCCGGCGCGCAGGATATAGCCGGTGGCAAGCCAGCCGCTCCCGAGCAAGCCGGGATCTGGGCGTTTGGCCGTGTGGTCATGAACGAATACCCGGACGCGAACCTGAAGCTGATCGACGTCTCACCGGATCTGGAGCCAGGGATAGCTGCTGCACGTGTGGCCGACGAAATCCTGGTAGCCAATTGCGAGCGGGAAATCGTTCTCGACAGCAAAACCCGTTCCGGTATCCGCCTTGTAAAAGGTGGCGTCCTATCAAGCGTCACGTTGCCGGAAGGCGCCAAACCCGCCATGCGGCTGGATATCCTGCGCCAAGGCTCCCTGGACCAGCTCTCCTGGCACGCCGTTGAGCGCAAGCCGCTTGAAGGCAAGGACGTGGAAATCGCCGTTGAAGCCAGCGGTCTCAATTTCCGCGATGTGATGTGGGCACTTGGCCTGTTGCCGGAAGAAGCTCTCGAAGATGGCTTTGCCGGACCGACACTCGGCATGGAGTGCTGTGGTCATGTTGTGGGCTGTGGTCCGGACGTGACCCGCTTCCGACCGGGTGACAAGGTCATCACCTTCGCCCCGGCCTGCTTTGCATCTCATGTCACGGTCGACGAAAGTGGCTGTGCGCCGATGCCGAGCACGGTTTCAGCGGAAGAAGCTGCGACGATCCCGGTCACCTTCCTCACTGCCTATTATGCCCTTGTGCATCTGGCGGCGCTCTCTGAAGGGGAAACGGTCCTGATCCACGGAGGCGCCGGTGGCGTCGGCCTGGCCGCCTTGCAGATTGCCAAGTGGCGTGGTGCGAAAATCATTGCGACTGCAGGGTCTGAAGACAAACGCAACACCCTGAAGCTGCTCGGGGCAGATGTTGTTCTGGACTCCAGAAGTCTGGCTTTCGTTGACGCCGTCATGGAAGAAACCGCCGGCGAAGGCGTCGATGTTGTTCTCAACTCGCTGTTCGGCGAAGCCATGGAACGCAGCATTGAGGTTCTGAAACCGTTCGGCCGCTTCCTGGAACTGGGCAAACGCGACTACTACGGCAACACCCGGATCGGCCTGCGTCCGTTCCGTCAGAACCTGACCTACTTCGGTATCGATGCCGACCAGCTTCTGACCCGTCAGCCAAAGCTGGCCGTCGACCTGTTCGTCAAACTTGTCGAGCTATTCGAAGCTGGCACGCTACGTCCCTTGCCGCATCGCCTGTTCGAAGCCGCAGATGTGGTCGACGCCTTCCGACTGATGCAGCAGGCGGGCCATATCGGCAAGATCGTGATCCGCCCGCCCGCGGTTCCCGAAAACGTGCCGACCAAGCGCGAGATCTCATTTGACGGTGAGGCTGTTTACGTCGTTGCCGGTGGGTTTGGCGGCTTCGGTGCAGCATTGCTCCACCGCCTTGCCGATCACGGTGCCAAGTCGCTTGCGGTTCTCAGCCGCCGGGGCGCTTCAAGTGAAGACGCCCAGGAGGTTCTCGCGCAACTGACCAAGCGCGGCATCTCGATCAAGGGTTATGCCTGCGACATCACCAACGAAGCAGCAGTCAAGAAAGCGCTTGCAGAGATCCGGTCTGAAGGACATCAGATCAAGGGCGTGTTCCACACGGCGATGGTGCTGAATGACGTGCTGATCGCCAACATGGATCATGACGGTCTGACAAAAGTGCTGGCGCCCAAGGTCCGCGGCGCGGAACTGCTGGACAAACTGACATCCGACGATCCGCTCGATCATTTCGTGTTGTATTCGTCCGCCACGACCCTTGTCGGCAACCCTGGTCAGGCCAACTACGTCGCCGCCAACGGCTACCTGGAAGGCCTTGCACGCAAACGCAGGGCCGAAGGCCGGCCGGGCCTTGCTGTCGCCTGGGGTGCAATCTCCGACGCCGGGTATCTGGCCCGCAACGAAGATGTCAACGAGATGCTGTCCCGCAAGCTCGGACGCCATGCCCTGACTGCCAAGGAAGCGCTCGACGGGCTCATGGCCCTTATGGTGCAGCCTTCGCAGGAAGACGTTGGCCTTGCGGCGCTTGGATATGCGCGTATCGACTGGCAGGCGGCACGCAAGGATCTGGCACTGGTCGGCACACCTCTGGTCGGTCTGCTTGGCCTTGGTGACGAGGACGAAACCGGTGCGGACGGAGCGATCGACCTTGCAGCCATGCTGGAAGGCATGGATCAGGTCACTGCCGCACAGACTGTTGCCAAACTTCTGGCCGCCGAAATCGGCAAGATCCTGCGGATTGCACCTGAAGAGATCGATCCGCACAAGCCGCTGTCGGACATCGGCATGGATTCCCTGATGGCTCTTGAACTGCGCATGAGTGCGGAACGGCAGCTGGGGATCGACATTCCATTGATGTCTCTCGCAAACGGCGCGACGTTGATCGACCTGTCCAGCCGTGTTGCAAACCGGGTTCTGGGCGAAGAAAATGCCTCCGGAATTTCGGATGAAACGCAGCAGCTCGCCAGCTTGCACGTGGATGACCAGCGTCAGGAAACGGAAGATCTTTCCGACATTGCTGCCGAAGTTGAGAACAAGAGCCGCGAACTTGGTTCCTTCCTGTAAGCGGCATCATAAAAGGATTGACTGGTATGGGCGCTGATGATCGCGCCAAGCTGATGGACAGCTTGAAAGCCAACCGCCGTTCTGCGCGTGGACGGGCGACGTCTTCGTCGGCGCGTCCACAAGCGGCAACCCCGAAGCGCAAGGTCTATGACTTCAAGGAGCTGCCGCAGGTCAAGCAGTTGCAGATGCACAGAGCTGCGGCAGACATGATGGGGATCGAAAATCCGTTTTTCCGACCTCACGACGGGCTGGCAGCGGGTACAAGCGTCATCAACGGCAGCAACTACGACAATTTCGCTTCTTACAACTACCTCGGCCTGAACGGGCACCCCAAGGTCAACGAAGCCGCAAAGGCCTATGTCGACAAATTCGGCACGAGCGTTTCCGCAAGCCGTATTGTTGCCGGCGAGCGCCCTTTCCACGCAGAACTGGAAGCAGCGCTGGCGAGGATCCACGGTGTGGAATCGTCGATCGTCATGGTGTCCGGTCACGCCACCAACGTCACGACGATCGGCCATTTGGTCCACAAGGGTGATCTGGTCCTGACCGACTCCTTCGTGCACAACTCGATTGCCGAAGGTGTTCGCCTGTCCGGCGCGACCCGCATGAACTTCCCTCATGATGATCTTGATGCTCTGGAAAAGATGCTCGCAGATCATCGGCACAAGTTCGACAAGGTGCTTGTTGTTGTGGAAGGTCTCTATTCGATGGATGGAGATTTCCCGGACCTGAAGCGGATTGTAAAGCTCAAACAGGCCTATGACGCCTGGCTGATGGTCGACGAAGCACATTCCATCGGTGTCCTCGGCAGGACCGGCAAGGGCATCGCCGAGCATTTCGGAATAGACCCGACGGAAGTCGAAATCTGGATGGGGACGCTGTCCAAGACCTTCTCATCCTGCGGTGGCTATATTGCCGGATCCAAGGTCCTGTGCGACTACCTCAAAGTGTCTGCGCCGGGTTTCGTGTTTTCCGTTGGACTTTCCGCCGCGCTCGCGGGCGCTGCCATTGCGTCTGCCGAACTGCTCGAGCAGGAACCTGAGCGGGTCGCAAAGCTTCAGAAGAACGGAGCACTCTTTCTGGAGCTCGCAAAGGAAGCCGGACTGAACACCGGCCCCAGTGCCGGCTACGCGGTGGTTCCCGTAATTGTCGGCGATTCTGCAAGTGCCGCAACACTTTCCAATCGTTTGCTCGCAAAGGGAATCAATGCCCTGCCGATCATTTTTCCGGCCGTGCCTGAAAAATCAGCGCGCATTCGGTTCTTCATTACGAGCGAACATACCGAAGACCAGATCCGGCGCGCTGTAGAGACAACGGCTTCCGAACTCGACGCCATGCGCGCGGACGGAACTGCCGTCGACAGGCTCATCAAGGCTACGCGCTAACAGATTTGGGCACTATGCCTCCCACAATTACCGGACACGGAAATACTGTCGTGTCCGGATCAGTGAGAGCCTACCTGTCAGAGTTCTCTCGATAACGCGGATCCTGATCAATCGTCACATCAAAACCGCCCATGAAGAGATCGCCGAACTTCGTCGGCAACAGATTTTGAAGGCGAATGCCCCAGGCCAACAAAAACGGAAACGCATAGAACGGCTTGCGACGGTCGATGGCCCGTCGCATCAATGCGGCTGCTTTTGAAGCGGGCATTTCGAATGGTTTGGCACCGTTGTGGCGCGCAGACATCGGTGAAGTGATGAACCCCGGACAGATGATCGTCACGGATATGCCGAAGGGCTTCAACCAACCGCGAAGGGAATGCCCGTAGGCAATGAGTGCTGCCTTCGTGGCGCTGTAGCTCGGCATATCCGGCAAGGCACGCATTCCGGCCAGAGACGAGATAAGCACCAGTTGCCCCTGCCGGCGTTTTTGCATGTTGTCGACGAGGCCCGTGAGGGTGTTGACCACGCCTCGATAGTTCACATCGATCTGCCGATCGCTGTCGGCATTCGTTTCGCGCGTTCGGTTGGGACCGAGCCCGGCAGTCACACCAGCATTTGCAATGACCAGATCGACAGGATGCCGTGCATCCAGATCGCTGAGGTACCCATGCAGTGCTTCGCGATCACGAATATCGATGGCGCTGATTTCACCGTCTGCGCCAAGCTCGCGGATTTCTTTCAGCAGAGCTTCCAGACGCGCCTCGTCCCGGGCAATGAGGGCGAAATAGATGCCAGGACCAGCGTATTCACGAGCAAGCGCCTGCCCTATGCCGCCACTGGCACCGGTCAACACGATGACCTTTTGTGTTTCGCCTGCCATTCTTGCCTCTCCATGAGGGTTAGATTCCAAGTTTTCTGCCTAGCCAGGACGAGTGCCGCTTGATCGCGGTTACCAGAAGGTGCCGCTTGTCTGTCCGCTGCTCCGCTAACCGCGCAACCAAAAACTCCGGTGAGCATGGCAACAAGGAAACTGGGTCAATTGTGCGGGCATACTTCACGAGAGCCAGATAGACCAGCTCCGGCAAGGTGCGGCTTGTGCCCCTGCCTTCAATCTGGGTCAAATCCTCACAAAGGCCCCAGCCGGCATAAAAGGGCGCTCCGTGGACACACACCTTCTTGCCCCGTAGCAAAGCTTCGAACCCCGATAACGAAGAAAAAGTCTCGACGCCATCGACTGCCTCTATGAGGTCGATGATATTCGCATCTTCGGCAATTTCATCGGCGTATTCCAGCGCGGTTTCACGGGACACCTTGCCTTTGCGCAAACCAGTCTCAACATCGGGATGAGGCTTGAAAACCAGGAATGCCTCGGGATGACGGGTACGGGCGAGGCGAAGCAGATCGAGATTCACGTTCGGTGTGTTGGCGCAATCGATTGTCGCAGATCTGGATTTTCTGATTGCCGCATCGTCCGCAACCTGCCCCGGTACAAGGATCTTCTCCTTGTTGGCCGGATAGGCAAATGAACGCGTCTTGCCGAAATTGTATTTGGAGACCCTGGCGCGAATGATCAGGTCGATCAAAGCTTCGCCCCGGTTCCGTTCTTCCGGTGAAAGCACGTACTCTTTCAGTAGCACCTCAAGCCGGCTGGGCCGAGAGGGGTCGTAGTAGATGCCGAGGTCATCGACCGCAAGCATAGCCCCTCTTGCAAGGCCTGCACCAAGACCGACGGAGCGCAAGAAACCGTCTTCTATGCGCGACAACTGAATCTCGTTTTGTATGCAGATCTGCTCGAACGCGGGATCGGTGCGCCCTGCCCAGGAATATATCCGCCCGCCGTCACTCCGTGCGGCTGAGACAGCGTCCTGTTGGGTTTCGTGAAACGTGACCGCCCCGCCTTTTCCGGAAAAGGTGGCGTTGATCGAAGGATGGTTCCAATACTGCGCGCCGTAACAATGGCCGGGCATGGCGTTGTCCTGCCACTGCTCCTGCATAAGCGAGTGGATCTCCAGCGCATCACCTGGGTGCAGAAGATCGCCTGTATAAGGTGAGAACCAGGCAGTCCGGCAAGACAGTATCCAGTTCAACAGATCGTCGATGGCTATCTGCTCAAGAGCGGCCTTGTTTTTGAGCTCGGTCCAGAACAAGGCGCCCTCTTGTCGGACGTCGTCTCCGGCCAAAAGCCTTTGAAGCGAAAGACCTTCGGCTCCAGCAACCGCAGTTTCGCCCGCCGCGGAACTGGAGAGCAACTGTTCACGCCAGGTGCCCGTAAAATCGCAAACCGACGCAATGTTCCGGCCATGTGTGACGAACTGCCGGATTAACGTGTCACAAGCGACGCTCATCAAAGAGCGTTCTTTCAGCTCAGTGCGGCTCAATGGCAAAAGAATTAAGCTGGAGGGCAGCCGCCGGGCTTGTGCAGGGGTCGGTCCTTCCAGGACCAGAAGAAGGCTACCTTTGACAGGCTTCATTCTGCTGAACGCATTGGCGTTTTTCAGCCAAACTGCCTGATATGGACTGGTATCTGAACTCCCAAGGATCCCGCCCTCGAGAGCCGTTTGAAGCCTGACTTCCAACGGCCGAAGCTCCGGATCGGCAATCTTCAACGCCGACTTATGCCCCTTCAGCCAACCGATCACAACGGCACTCCGAGCGCACGTGCCCTAGCGAGCCTGGGAGGAGGATCGACATAGGCTCCGAAGGCGTTCAAGTCTCTATTGGCAATCTTTTCGGCAATGTTTTTCGCCGCAACTGCGACTCCTTCCGAATTGTGGATCGACCCTCGTACCTGCGTTGAAGCTGCCAGCGCTTGAACGTAAGTGAGGAGAAGGTCACGATCCGGCTGATCCGGATTATTCCAGAAACCCGCCAGATCACCCTGGTGGGTCAGGCCGGCAATATCGTAGTGGGCCGGCACCAGCGTCTTCACCGGCACACCAGCTTGCAAGGCTTCCAGCCCGGCAGTGGAATTCAGCGTTACGACCCCGAGCGCCTGCTCGAACGGCTTTGCAAGGCCGCCGCCATCGAGAAAATGCACCCGGTGCTGCAAGCCGAAGCGGTCTGCAAGTAGATTGGCAACACCCGGCCAGTCTTCGAAGCCGACATCGAGAGGGTGGCTCTTCAAGACCAGATGAACGTCGTCATCTGCCACTTCGGCCAAGGAGCGGAAAACGACCTCCAGAACCTCTTCAAAACTCTGAAATGGTGAATGTCTGCGCAACTGGAAATCTCCCTCCAGCTGCAACGGCAGCACGTAATAGCGAACCGCCTTCTCCTGCAATTCCGAAAGCTGGCGTTCTGCTGCCCTGTTCCTCCGCTTTTCCGTCAACAGCCTGACTGCTCCGCGCAGATATTCAGCGACCGGGGAATAGATCGTGTGCCGCTGATAGGCGGGATAGAGCGGCTTCAGGAAGACATTCGTCAGGTTATAAACTATGTCTGGAGCTGTCTGGAGCCAGAAGCTGGAGGGATAACGCGGGGTGAGATCCACCGCCTCCGCAGTCTCGGCTATACGCCTTATCGCAGCCGGGTCGGAAGGAAAGTGACTGAGCGTGGACAAACCGGTTCGCTCCAGCGTCATCCAGCCGGGCCGCAATGCCCCAAGTTCTGTCACGGCAACATAAACGCCTAGCCGGACTGCCTTTTCGACAGCAACGCGATGGTAAAGGCGCTGATCCCCATGAAGAACGAGATCTGTGATCTCGTGTTTGCGCAAATAGTCTTCTATGTAGGCCGGCCATTCGGATGGCTGCCCCTTGAAACTGATACAGCCCTTTCCGTGCCAATGTAGCCAGTCACCAGCGCAGAAGTTGATCCGGTGAACATCAAACCCGAGGGCTTTGAGGCAATCTCCCGTTTGCTTGTAGAGCGGAGATAACGGTCCCTGCAGAAATAAGACCCGTCTTACGACGTTTGGGCGAGTTTCCGTTGCCAGAGACGGCTCAACCGCGCCAGACATGTGTCCACCGTTCGGTTTTGCCACGCCGTTCCAGTTGTTCGGAAAAGGTTGTCGCGATCCCTCTCGCCTGCGCCTTTTGCAAACGAGGCGGCATTTCACAGAAGGCGTGCGGCAAATTAACCGTGTCCGCAATCATCCGTTCCGCCATCATGTCGGCAGCCGCCTCTCTGCCTTCCTTGGTGTAGAAACATCCCTTGACTTGAATGGACGCGGCAAGCAACCGTTCAAGCGCATCCAGCAGATCCTGATCCGGCATCGTCGGGTTGCGCCAGAAATCATCAAGAGGGTTCTGGCAGGTCAGCCCCGCGATATCATAAAGTGCGATGCCAAGAACCTTCGTGGGGCAATTCGCTCTGAGGGCATGCAGACCGGTGGTGCTGTTTATCGTCAATGAGCCTGCTGCGTGTTCCAAAAGCCGGTTCAGGTTGCCACCATCCACCAGAACCACACGTTTCTTGACCCGATATTTCTTGGCGAGCGTCCGCAGGATTCGCCCCCAAGGCTCCATGCCATTGTCCAGAGGGTGGACCTTGAAGACAAGGCGCGCCGCGGCAGGTGCGTTTTCTGCAAACGACTTGATAACCTCCTCCGCAGCATCCGCAATATGGTCATACTGGGAGTTATAGCGCAGCTGATAGTCGCTCTGAAGCTGAAGAGGAAAGACGTAGTATGGCAGGCCAGTCGCAATAATGTCGTCAATCACGTGGTGGGCGTGCCTGTTGCGGCTTTTGGCGAGCGAGAATCGCGGAATATTGCTCAGGTAGTCGATCAGCGGATGATAGAGCTTGTCACGGACATACCTGGGATATGACAACGCGAAGATCACGTTGGACATATTGTAGGTTACCTCGTTCACCGCTTCGTTGATGAACGGGTACTTGTAGAGTGCCTGCCGGTCGATATCTGGAAGGCTGCTGCCTACCTTCATGATGAGTTCCGGATCATCCGGAAACCGGGAGTGCGCGGACATTCCACAATGTTCGAGCGTTATCCAGTCCGGACGCAGATAGCCGTTCTCAAAGGTCAGACACGTTATGCCGAGTTCCCCTCCCACTTCCGCCGCTGCAACATGATAAGGTACACGATCCGCATAATAGACGATGTGGGTAATCTTCTGGTCGAGACAGTAGGCTCGAAGCCATTCGGGCCAGTTTCGCAAGGAACCGCGATAGGATGTACATCTGCGGTCGTGCCAACCGATCCAGTCGCCGGCACACAGGTTCACCCGGCGTGTGGACGCCCCTGCTTTTTCAAGGCTGTCGGCAATGGTTCGCGCAAAAACACCAGGCGGCCCTTGCAGAAACAGCACCACCATTGAACTGACTGAAACCATGCAATCTGCCAACCTACCGGCTTTAACGGCCCACCATGTTTATCTGAGCCGTTAAATCTTCGTACGGCAACTGTTAATCCGTGATGTTACTTACCACAGAGTAGTTGCTGATGAGCGGAGCGATGATTTGCAGGAATTTGCCAAGCTCAGCAGTCGGATGGTTCGAAACGAACAGGATGTCCTTGTCCCGCATTTCGAATTTCTGCGACATGAAGAAGCCCTTCGGATCGCGAAGGCTCAGTTTGTAGACAAGAGGAACGCTCTGCCCCGTCAGCTTGTCCGCAAGAAGAGGCTTGAGCTTTCGCACAAGCGCAGCATCTTCGAAGCGGAACAGGAACACACCGTTTGCGTCCGCACGATCATCCCGCAAACCACCCACCGTCGCCAGGGCCTCCGCCATCGTGACGGTTTTCGTCCTGAACGGAACGAGCTGGTTTGCCTTGAGGGCACCGAAAGCAGAGAAAGTACGCGGGCGATGCGACAGAAGAATGTTGTCGTTCGGCGCGATCAGAACGTTATTTTCCGGATAATCGATCAGGTCTTCCAGACGCGTGGTACCGGCGCGGTTGCCGCGCTTCAGCGTAACCACGGTCTCATAGGTCGCGTCGCGCGCGCCACCTGCTTGCGCAACGAGGTCAAGCAGGCGAGTATTTCGCAGCGGCAACGGATAAACGCCGGGTTTGGCGACATCGCCGACGACAACCGCGGTTGAGCTCAGTTTGTCTCTGAGGGAAATCAGAACCTGCGGCTCAACGGCCTTGCCAACGAGTTTCTGCTGCACCGACTGGCGCAAGCCCTCAATGCTGAGGCCTGCCGCCCGTATACGGCCAGCGTACGGCACGAAGATATAGCCGCTCTCGTCAACAACGGACGGAATGTTGCTCGATCCGCCACCGCCACTGCTGAACAGGCCGTCCGGCGACGCTTCCCAGATAGTGACATTCAGCGTGTCGCCAACGCCGAGGAGCGTTGAAGACCCGCCACTTCCAACTCCGTGGAACTGGTTGGCGAAAGCGAGTGGGCGGTAATTCTTGATGGTGTCAATGTTGGACGGCTCGACAACGACGACGGTGTAATCACCCGTCTGTGCACTGTTTTCGACATCTTGCGACGAAATATTTATCGCAGCCGGGCCCTCGCCCGGCAGGGCGGAGCACCCAAACAGAACTCCGGCAGCCGCCAATACTGACAAAAAACGCATTAGTACCCAATCCACCCAAATTGCTGCCAAGTCTGGTAACACCCTCTTGCAAGGTTGTCCAAGACGCATCGCAGCTTTCCCCGGGAGAAACCTCCCAGCTGTGACTTTGCTGTAACACTACACCGTCTTTTCCTAGTGAATTGATAAATTTCCAATTTATCGTCTTCTGTTCGGCATGTGAGCGTCGATAATCGAATTCAGCGTCAGAGCTTCCAACATCTGTCTTCGGGGTATCTTATGACCGCCAGCAACCGGCATAACGACATTAAAAACATTAAAATTCTCTCGTCAGAATTAACAATCTGGCTGCGGGATTCGGCCTTGCCGCTCTGGTCAACTGCCGGTATCGACCCGCAAACAAAAACCAGTCTTGACGTTATCGACCTCAAAACTGGCGCCGGCCTTCCGGTCACGCGGCGCGCGCGGGTCGTGAGCAGGCAGATCTATTCCTTTCTGGAAGGCAAGAAGCTCGGGTGGACGGGACCAGCCGAGGAATTAGCGACCGAACTTTATCGCTGGTACACGAGCACGTTCCTGATGCCGGACGGACACTACGCCTCTTGTGTTGACATGAATAACACAGTCACAGACACGAGTTTCGACCTCTACAATCAGTCTTTTTCCCTCTTTGGCTTCGCCAAGCTGGCAGCGGATCTTCCCGCCTGTAAAACCAGCGCAAGCGAACACGCCGACAAGCTGCTGGACCATCTGATGACAGCCTATCGTCATCCGGAAGCAGGATTTCAAGAAGCCTCTCCCGCGAAGGCACCGCTTTGCTCCAATCCGCACATGCACATGTTCGAAGCGTGCCTCGCATGGGAAAAAGTCTCCACAGATTCTGCCTGGGCGGACCTTGCCGATGAAATCGCCGAACTTGCCCTGACGCGTTTCATCGACCCGGTTTCAGGCGGGCTTCGAGAATTCTTCAATAGCGACTGGACCCCGTTTGATGGTGACAAGGGCCGTGTCATGGAGCCCGGTCACCAGTTCGAATGGGCGTGGCTCCTGACAAGATGGGGGCAATCGAGAATGGATGCGGGCGCCCTGATTGCTGCGCGGCGTCTCTATGACATTGCATGGACCTACGGCATAGACGAAAGCCGCGGTGTTGCCTTCATGGCCTTGAACGACGATTTTTCCGTTAGAGACCCCATGGCACGCCTGTGGGGACAGACGGAATGGATCAAGGCCGCCGTCGCTCTGGCAGAAGTTTCAACCGGTGCGGAAAGGGATGCCTACCTGGCGGATATTCCGGAAGCCGTCCAGGCACTGAAGGTCTATTTTGCAGATGTCCCCGCCGGCTTGTGGCGAGACAAGCTCTCTCCCGACGGAACCTTCGTCGATGAACCTGCACCGGCAAGTTCGCTCTATCACATCGTTTGCGCCATCTCGGAACTTCACGATTTCGCAGAATCACTTTGACCGGGCCGTCGGCGTCAAAAAGGCGCGCATGGCGAAACCAGAGCAGTAAAAGACGCATTCGGCCTTTTTCATTTCGATACAGAGCTCTATAGCTTGTCGCCGGTTTAAGAAGACGTGCGACCAATGAGGAGGCCGAATGCCCAAGGCTCAGATCATCGATGGCAAGGCTATCGCGGAAAGTGTCAGGCAAGAAATCACCAACCGGGCAGCCAAGCTGCTGGAAACCAGCGGCAAACGCCCCGGTCTGGCGGTCGTCCTGGTGGGTGAGGATCCTGCCAGCCAGGTCTACGTACGCAACAAGGACAAGGCCGCCGAAGCCTGCGGTTTTCACTCCGTGAAACACACGCTCGCTGCCGACACCAGCGAGGACGCTGTGCTGGCACTTGTCGACCAGCTCAACAACGACCCTGATATTCACGGAATTCTGGTGCAGCTGCCTTTGCCGGGACATATCGACGAGAGCAAGGTGCTGCGCCTCATCCGTCCGGAAAAGGATGTCGACGGTTTCCATCCGGTCAATGTTGGACTGCTTACTGCCGGAGAACGGGACAGTGCGCTGGTGCCCTGCACACCTGCCGGTAGCCTGGTGCTGTTGAAGCGTACACTCGGCGACACGCTGTCGGGTCTCAATGCAGTCGTGGTGGGCCGATCCAACATCGTCGGCAAACCCATGGCGAGCCTTCTGCTTCAGGAAAGCTGCACCGTCACGATCGCTCACAGCCGCACAAGAGACCTGCCGGACGTCGTGCGTTCCGCGGACATTGTCGTCGCGGCGGTCGGTCGGCCGGAGATGATCAAGGGCGATTGGATCAAACCGGGCGCGACCGTTATCGATGTCGGCATCAACCGAATCCCGGCTCCGGACCTGGGTGAAGGCAAGGCTCGCCTGGTTGGCGATGTGAACTTTGCAGAAGCAGCAGAGGTTGCAGGTGCCATAACACCGGTTCCCGGCGGCGTTGGTCCAATGACGATTGCCATGCTGATGGTCAACACCTTGACGGCTGCTCGCCGTCTGCTTGACCTTCCGGAGGAAGAAGCGCTTTTTTGAGTAATAACCGGCCGGCACGAAAGCGCGCGCAAGAATATTTTCGCGCGTTCTTGCGGCACATTCACTAAAGTCTTGTGCCACCTTCTCTCTTGAACTCGTTCCGGCGCCATGGTCTATCGTGTTTGTATTCGCTTAACCATGGCCCTTTAAGGTGCGTAACGTAGGGGCTGCAAACGCAGATGGTTGAATTGCGCTGTTATCAGATGCAATTCGGCTGACCAATTAAACAGGCGGCAGTGAGTGAAGGGTCTACCGTCTTGCAAGTCCGGCAGGTTCGCCGGCAAGCGTTTCAACGCATTTTCCTCATTGGCAGCCTGGTTGGCTGGCGGTGTTTCTTTTGTTGCGTTGCGCCCGGCTGGCGCTGGGTTGGCCTGTGCCCTTCTTCTTGCAGCTCCCCTTCCCGCAAATTCCTTTGAAATTTTCGGCTGGAAGTTTTTCGAATCGGCGGAAGACGAAGCCAACGCTGTTCCCGATCCCCTGCCCTACGAGGCAGACCTGACAATCTCCAATGGTGCGGATGATCTCACCAAGGAATTGAAAGACGCCTCGCTGCTGGTGCAGCAACAGGAAAA
The DNA here is from genome assembly GCF_053005225.1 of Roseibium sp. RP-7. Taxonomy (NCBI): domain Bacteria; kingdom Pseudomonadati; phylum Pseudomonadota; class Alphaproteobacteria; order Hyphomicrobiales; family Stappiaceae; genus Roseibium; species Roseibium sp. RP-7. The sequence goes on along the minus strand of NZ_JBRKQA010000001.1, from coordinate 2,396,662 downwards.
GCCTCCCTCCGGCGAGGCAGGCCTGCTCGCACGCTCTCTTTCTGATCGCGAACGGCTGATCGCCCAGCTTTATGCCGATGGCCGCTACGGTGGAACTGTCGATATCACGCTTGCAGGCATTCCACTTGAAACCGCTCTTGAACAAAGTGATTTGCCTGACGCTCGGCCGGTGAAGGTTGAGATCCTGGTCAATCCGGGGCCGGTCTTCACCTTCAGCAATATCGACGTTTCGTCCCAGGACGGCGATCTGTCCACCGACCCGTCCTTCTGGGGCCTCGCGAAAGGCGAGGTCGCTGCTTCCGGCAAGATCCTGACGGCGGAAAAGCGCATGATCGCGGTTCTGCGCGATCGCGGGTATCCGAAGGCGCGGATCGCGGAACGCCGGATAACGGCGGACCATAGCACCAACACCCTCGCCGTGGCGCTGATCGCCGATGCCGGCCATCAGGCACGTTTCGGCCCGGTCTCGGTCAAAGGTACGGAAGTCACTGACCCGGATTTCGTCGTCCAGCAGGCAATGCTTCCGGTCGGAGGCGTCTATTCGCCTGAAGACCTGGCCCGTGCACGCAAACGGCTCAACGAACTCGGCATCTTCTCGTCCATCCGGCTCGTGGAAGGCGAAATCGAAGGGCCTGACGGCACCATGCCGGTCACCATCGAGGTGAGCGAGCGCAAGCGCCACGTGATCGGTGCCGGTGCTTCCTGGTCCAGTACCGAGGGCTTTGGTGTCGAATCCTATTGGCGCAGAAGAAATCTCTTCGGCCGGGGCGAATTGCTCTCTGTTGAAGGGTCCGTTGGCAGGATCGGCAACGAGAGCGTCCTCGACATGGAGTACTCGGCGCGGATCGCCTTTGAAAAGCCAGGCGTTTTCGGCCCGCTTACCAGCTTTTCGACCAGCCTGCAGGCACGCCAGGAACATCCCGACGCCTACAAGAGCCGGTCGATTACCTATGACGCCTATCTCAACAGGGAATTTTCCGAGCAGCTGAAAGGCCGCGCGGGCGCCGAGGTCTTTTACGCCAATGAAGAAGACGCCTTCGGCGATGGCGACTATCTGCTGGTTGGACTGCCGGCGGACCTGACCTTCGACAACCGTGATGACAAGCTCAATCCGTCCAAGGGGATTTTCGCAGCCCTGTTTGCGGAGCCCGCTTACGATACCCTGAACAGCAACGCGATGGGTTTCATCAAAGGCACTGTTTCCAGTTACTATGCGCTCGATCAGGCCAAGCGCTTCATTCTTGCAGGCCGCGTCTCCACAGGGTCGATCCTGGCGCCGTCCGTGGAATCGGTTCCCGCCAGCCGGCGGTTCATCGCCGGTGGTGGCGGGTCCATCCGTGGCTACGCCTATCGCAACGTCGGTCCACGCAAGGATGGTGAAGTTACCGGTGGACGCTCAATTATCGAGCTTTCCGGTGAAGTTCGCGTCATGGTAACCGAAACTATTGGAATCGTTGGATTTGTTGATGCAGGTAATGCATACGAAGATAGCATTCCTGATTTTTCCGAGAGCCTGAAGGTGGGCGTTGGCGCTGGTCTGCGCTACTTTACTCCAATAGGCCCGCTGCGAGTCGATGCTGCGGTGCCGCTGGATCCGGGACAGGATGACCCGGACTTCGCCCTTTATGTAGGTTTGAGCCAGGCGTTCTAACGCAGATGCGTTTTCTGAAACTTTCCTTGCGAATCTTCGGATTCCTGATCGCGGTTGCGATTGCTGTTCCCGTCCTCGCCCTTTGTGTCCTGCAAGTGCCGGCGGGCCGCACCTTTGTGTCCAGCGTCGTCAGCACGCTTGCCTCGTCCGACAATCAGACCATCACGATTGAAGATTTGTACATCAGCTTTGGGCTGAAGGCTGAAGTCGGCAAGGTCTCCCTGGCCGACAAGGAAGGAACCTGGCTGAACGTCGAGAACGTTGCCGCCGACTGGCATCCCATGCGGCTCCTTGCCGGCAATCTCGATATTTCTTCTCTCACCGCATCCCGGATAGATCTGGAAAGAACACCTGTCCAGCCACCGGCTGAAGAGGTGGCAGTGACCGAGGAGAGCAGCTCATCGGGCGGTGTATCGCTGCCATTTAACGTCACTCTCGAACGTCTGGGCCTTGACGAAATCAACCTCGGTGCTCCCCTGCTGGGAGTACCTGTCTCCCTGACGGCCGCAGGATCAGGCTCTTTCGCGCTCGACCCGGCACTTGTCACTGCCGACCTCGACCTGCACCGGATCGACGGCATAGAAGCCGGTCTTGTGGCCAAGGCACAGTTTGAACCCGCCGCCGAAACGCTTGCCTTCGATATTGAAGTGTCCGAACCGCGTGGGGGACTTGCCGCACGGCTTCTTGAAGTTCCCGACCTGCCCGCGCTGGATCTGTCGCTCAAAGGTGATGGTCCCCTGACCGACTGGGCAGCCAACCTGAGTGTGGCTCTCGATGGCAGGACCACCGTCACCGGTTCGGCAAAAATCGAGGAAAATGCATCCGAACGGCATCTGGCCTTCGATTTGGACGGCGATCTCGCGCCGCTTGCACCTCCCGCGGCACAAGCCTTTCTGCTCGGAACGACAAATGCCAAAGGAGCTGCCAGGTTCTCTACGGAGTTCGCCCCTCTTTCGGCCAACCTGACCTTGAAAACACAAACACTTTCTCTGGAAGCAAAGGCCGATCTTGAGAACGATGCCGTCAACGCCACGGCGGATCTTGCCGTAAGTGCCGGGAATGACGCGCTGATTGCGCTCGACCTTGGCGAGAGGCGCATTGCCTTCGGTCCGTTGACCGGAACGGTACGTGTTTCCGGACAACGCTCCGCGGTCGACTGGCAAACCAAGATTGACCTGAAGTCACTGCAGACAACGGAAGCCAGGACTGGAGCCATCACGCTGTCGTCCTTCGGAAATGGAGCAGATCTCTCCGAAGGAACGCTGACGTCACCCTTCTCGCTGTCGCTCGCCATTGACGGGCTGGAAGGCATTACCCCGCAAACAGAGCCTTTGACCGGCTCACTTGAATTGAAGGCTACGGGCGCCGTGAACGGCTCAACCCAATCGGCCGAGATCAAGGATCTGACCCTTTCAACCTCTGTCGCCTCGCTTGCCCTGTCGGACACGAACCTGTCAGCCGACGCTGTCAACGGATCGGGCAGGCTTTCGCTCGCTGACCTTTCCCGTCTGTCGGGCCTGGCAGGCCGTGATCTGGCCGGTGCTTTGAACGGAACATTTTCGCTGGATCTTGATCCAAGCCAACTGTCGGGCACGATCACCAGCGCTCTCGTCACCAGGGATGTCGGGACGGCAATTCCTCAGGCCGACGCGCTTCTTGAAGGTGAAACACGCATCGACGTGTCTGTCGATCTTCAAGGCGTGGACGATATTTCCGTCACCAGTCTCGCTGTTTCGAACAAGGCGCTGGATGCGAAAGGGAATGCCCGTTACCGGCAGAACGAACTGAGTTCCAGCCTGACGACCAGCCTTGCCGATCTCGCAAAGGTCGATCCGCAACTTGCCGGCTCGCTGGAACTCGAAGCGAGCACGGAAGGTCCGATCGACGCGCTTGAAGTGCAGGCGGTTGCCTCTTCAAAGCAGATCATGCTTGCAGGCACACCACTGGATGACTTGAAACTTTCTGCTGAGGCAACGGCCAACCCCGCCGCGCCTACAGCCAAGATTACCAGCAGTGCCAGCCTGAACGGCCAACCCATTGCCGTTGATGTCGAGCTCACCAGTAAGGACGGTGGGGCAAGTGTCAGCCCGCTTTCCGTCAAACTGGCCGGCAACACCGTGACCGGTGAACTTTCTCTGGCAGATCTCGACAATCCTGTTGAAACGCTCAAAGGCACGTTGAACATCGATGCTCCGGACCTTGCCTCGCTCTCTCCGCTCCTTCTGACGGAAATCGCCGGACGTGTTCAAGGCACAGTGACAGCCAATCCGGAAACGCGGCAACTCGCACTCGACGTTTCCGGAAGCGATATCAGCGTGCCCGCAGTCAGTCTCGGCAGCGTGAAGCTCAAGGCCAATCTTACTGCCCCATACGAGCCGGAAACCGTCACTGCGGACATTCAGCTGTCAGACATCCTGACAGATGCGACCCCGGTTCATGCGGTGAGCCTTCAAGCCCAGCCTCAAAACGGCGGCACCGCAATCACGGCAGACGTCAAGCTGGACAAGAACGGCAAGGATGGCGTGACGCTTGCAGCGCAGGTGAACGAACCGGAAGCTGGCTCCTACGTCGTCGCCCTGTCCGAGCTTGCCATGCGATATCAGGGTATCGCCAGCCAGTTGAAGCAGCCGACGACTATTTCCTATGCGGCCGGTGAAGCGACGATCGAACCACTGGAGCTTCAGCTTGGCAATGGCTCGCTTGCGGTGTCCGGCAAGGCCGGCGAGACGCTTGACCTGAACGCCAACCTGACATCCGTTCCGCTCAATCTTGCCAACGCCTTTGTCCCCTCGCTTGGTCTCGGCGGCGCTCTTTCCGGGAAGGTGTCTGCCACAGGCAGCTCATCGGCTCCCGAAGCGACCTGGTCGATCTCCGGAACAGGTCTGACGGCTAACGAGTTGCGAAACAACGGTCTGGCCGCGCTTAGTCTGTCGACCTCAGGCACATTGAAGAACAACCGGATCGACCAGACGACCAAGGTCAGCGATCCGAATGGACTGAACCTCACGGCTGCGGGAACGGTCGGGCTGCAGAAACCCAATCCGATTGCTCTTACCCTGAATGGCAACGTGCCGACTGCGGCTCTCAGACGCCCCATGATCGAGGCAGGTTTGCGGGGTGAAGGTACAATCGCCCTGAGCGGCAATGTCGGCGGTTCGGCGGCAGCCCCCACTTACCAGATCACCGCCACGCCCAACGGTTTGAAGATCACCAGCCTGTCGACGGGTATCACTGTACAGAACATTCGCGGCACTGCTTCTGTCAGCCAGAACGAAGCGTCGCTGAACGGCATTGCCGGTGACCTTGCGACGGGCGGCTCCATGTCTGCGTCAGGCACTGTTGGCATGAAGGACGGATTTCCGGCGGATCTCAGCCTGAAACTGGACAATGGGCGCTACGTCGATCCTGGCCTGGTGACTGCGGAAGTGGATGCAGATCTCAAGGTTTCCGGTCCGCTTGCTTCTACCAGCGCATCTGCCCTTATCAGCGGTCAGGTATCGATCAACAAGGCGGACGTCTCAATTCCCGAGTATCTGCCCGGTGCGATACCTCCCGTTGATGTTCGGCATATCAATGCTTCCAAGGCGATCCAGCAGCAGGTTGCAGAACTTGGTGGCGAAGTCTCCCAAACACAGACCCAGCAAAAGACCTTCCCGCCGCGTCTGGACATCGTCCTGTCCGCACCGGGACGGATCTTCATTCGCGGTCGTGGTCTTGATGCGGAACTACAGGGCAATCTGAAGATCGTCGGCACAACGGCCTCGCCGCAGGCAATCGGTGCTTTCGGACTGAAGCGTGGCCAGCTCGACATTCTCACACGCCGCTTGATCTTCTCTCGCGGCAACGCCACTTTCGAGGGCTCACTGACGCCTGTCCTCGACTTTGCGGCGACGACAGTCGTGAGCGACACCACCATCACCGTTACCGTGAGCGGCGAGGCAGACGATCCCCAGATCGCATTCTCCTCGTCCCCCGAACTTCCGCAAGATGAAGTTCTGGCACTGCTTCTGTTCGGCAAGAGCGTCGGCAACCTGTCGCCCACACAGGTGGCACGGCTTGCGGCGGCCATAGCCACCCTCACCGGGGGCAGCGACAACGGACCGCTTGCCACGATCCGGAAGTCTCTGGGCCTGGATGCCATCGACATCAACACGGACGGGGACAACGGCCCTTCTGTCGCTGTCGGCAAATACATCAATGACAACATCTACGTCGGCGTTGAACAAGGCACGGGTACCGGTTCCAGCCGGGTGAAGGTCGACATTGACCTGGACCGCGGCCTGAAGGTCCGTGGTGAAGTCGGTGCGGACGGATCTTCTAAGGCCGGTATCTTTTTTGAACGCGAGTATTGAGCCCACTCCCGTTCCCGGCAAATCTGACAGGGGCGAAGCGTGTAGCCGCCGCTGGAAACCGCGATTGCGACAAATTGCCCGCCAACGGTTGCGGTGCACTTGTGTCTCGTGCGAGTGTGCCCGCCATGACCAAACAATTTATGAGAAATACTCCGTCCCATCCGGAGGAAACCGTTTTTTCGGTGACGGAGACAGCCGTGAATGACGGGGGTGCAATCATGTCGGTGAACAGCAGTGACTACACTCTGGGTGAACGGATCTGCAAGGCGCGCGATGCCTCCAATCTTTCGACCGCCCAGCTTGCACGTCGGCTGGGCATCAAGACATCCACCCTGCAGAGCTGGGAAAGTGACCGGTCCGAACCGCGTTCCAACAAACTCGTTTTGCTTGCCGGTATCTTGAATGTAAGCCCGACGTGGCTGCTGGTTGGCCGAGGTACACCGCCGGTTTCGGAAAGCAGCACGACCTCCGATCTCGACAGCATGCGCGTTGCCCTCGACAGGGTTCAACGCCAGGCTCAGGCACTTGCCGACGAGATTGCCACGCTACAGGATCGTCTTGAAGGCTGATCCATTTCGCTGAATGACCAATCTTCTTGTGACGGCCGCCAATAAAAAGGTGGCCGTTTTCAAACGTGTGATTTGCTTGGCTCAAAATTCTGCAAAGCAATGGGACTGGTGTCCTTCGGCGCAGGCGTTAAGTGCATCAGCCGCATCCCCGCCCTTCTTGGGTCGCCAGACCGTGGCCTGACTGCTTGTTTGTCTGCCCGCTATTTTCCGGCACCAGTACGCTTGGCCGGGAAAAGCGCTTGCCAGACCTCGCGCCTCCCCCCTATCTCTAGGTCAACGATTTCCTGGCCGGAATCGAGCGAAGGCCCGAAAGCTGGACCCTCCAGCCTTTCTGGCTCCGCTCCTCGCGTTCGTCAGAATGCACTCACTGCCGGGCGATCCGTCAGACCACCAGCGTCTGCCCCTCTCACGGTTCAGGAAACTACCCATGTCATTGAATGCTGCACTCTTGAAGGAAAAAGTGTTTATCGGCGGAGCATGGAGCGACGCGGACAGCGGACAGACCGTCGCCGTAACCAACCCTGCGACCGGAGAGACAATCGGAACCGTTCCCTTTTGCGGGCGCCCTGAAACCGCAAGGGCGATTGCGGCTGCCGAGGCCGCGCTTCCTGCCTGGAAAGCGCTGACGGCCGAGGCACGGGCCAACCATATGCACGCTCTCTGCGATGCCATCATGGCCGACCTGGACGACCTGGCCGCCCTCCTGACCACGGAAATGGGCAAGCCGCTTGCAGAAGCCAAAGGCGAAATTGCGCTTGGTGTGAAATACATCCGTTTCTTTGCCGAGGAAGGCAAACGGGTTTATGGCGACACCATCCCCTCGCCCTGGGCAGACCGCCGCATTCTGGTGACGAAGGAACCTGTCGGGGTCGTCGGCTCGATCACTCCCTGGAATTTTCCGAATTCGATGATTGCCCGCAAGCTTGGCGCAGCCCTGGCCTCCGGCTGCACAATGGTGATGAAGCCTGCCGAATTCACCCCTTATTCAGCGCTGGTCTACGGCGTGATGGCGGAAAAGTCCGGTCTTCCCAAGGGCGTGATCAACATCATCACAGGTGACGCTCCGGCGATTGGCGAGGAGATGTGCGAGAACCCCGTCCTGCGGAAACTGACGTTCACCGGTTCAACCCGTGTCGGCAAGCTGCTGGCCGGGAATGCTGGCCGCAACATGAAGAAGATCTCCATGGAGCTTGGGGGCAACGCGCCCTTTATCGTTTTCGACGATGCCGACCTCGACAAGGCCGTCGAAGGAGCAATTGCCAGCAAGTTCCGCAACTCCGGGCAGACCTGTGTCTGTGCCAACAGGCTCTATGTGCAGGCAGGCGTCTACGACGCTTTTGCCCAGAAGCTGAAGGACGCGATGGCAGCGCAGCTGAAGGTCGGCAACGGTCTTGAAGCCGGAACGACCCAAGGCCCGCTGATCAACGAAGCTGCGGTCGAAAAGGTCGCCGATCACGTGCAGGATGCGCTGTCCAAGGGTGGTGAACTTATTACAGGCGGACACCGCCCCAACGGCCCGGGAACGTTTTTCGAGCCGACACTGATCACCAAGGCGACGTCCGATATGAAAGTGGCGCGCGAAGAAACCTTTGGCCCGCTTGCCGTTCTGTTCAAGTTCGACACTGAAGAAGAAGCGGTGCGACTTGCCAATGACACCGAATTCGGCCTCGCCTGCTACTTCTATACCAAGGATCTTGGCCGCACTTTCCGCGTCATGGAACAGCTTCAGTACGGTCTTGTCGGGGTCAACGAAGGCGTCATCACGACGGAGGTTGCTCCCTTTGGCGGCGTCAAGGACAGCGGCATGGGCAACGAAGGATCGAAGTACGGCCTGGACGATTATCTAAACGTGAAATACAGCTGCATCGGCGGCCTCGGCATGTAATTGCCTTGCGTCCCGGCCCAACGCCGGGACGCATTACGCTGCGTTGAGCAGTGTCGACTGGAGATTGGCGGAACTCATGGGGCGCCCGAAAAGGTAGCCCTGACCGTACTTGCAGCCCAGTTCGCGAAGCCGCTCTGCCTGTTCACCGGTTTCGATGCCCTCGACGATGACGGACATTCCATAGCCCTTCGCCATATGCAGCACTGCCTCGATCACGGAGATGTCCTGTTTGCTGGCGATCGACTGGCGAACAAACGTCTTGTCGAGCTTGATCTTCGAGAACGGATACTTGGGCAGGTAGCCGAGTGAAGAATAGCCGGTCCCAAAGTCGTCCAGTGAGAAGCTGCAGCCGAACGCCCGCATTTCTTCCATGGCAAACTTCAGGTCGAGCGTTTCATCGATGAACAGGGATTCCGTGATTTCCAGATCCAGTAGGTCCGAAGGAAAGCCCGTTCTTTGCAGCGCCTCGCCGACAGTGGCAACAAGATTGCCGCGACTGAACTGTATGGCCGACACATTGATGGACAGACGGAGGTGGCTCGACCAGGTCAGCGCTTCCTTCATTCCCCTGTTCAGTGCCCATGCGCCCAATTCCACGATATAACCGTTCTCCTCGGCAATCGGGACGAACTCGGCGGGCGAGATCGGTCCCAATTCCCGATGGTCCCATCGCAGCAAGGCTTCAACACCGAAGATCGACCGGTCGGCCAGATTTGTGAGTGGCTGATAGACCATGTGCAGCTCGTCACGGACGATTGCCTTGAAGAGTTCTGTCTCCAGTTGGCGCCGGCGCTGCAGCGCTGCGTCCATCTCCGGCAGAAAACGCAGGACCGGCGACCGGTTGTTTCGCCGGACTTTGGCCAGTGCATTGCCGGATTTCTTCAAAAGATGCTCGGGTGTCATGTCTCCACTGGTAACGATGTACCCGAACTTGAGCTGCACCGAGATCCTGGCGCCTTCGATCTTGTAATCTTCGCCGATCACTTCCTGGAGTGACTCGATCAGCGCCAGATCCTGATCCGGCTCACAGCGAAATACGCCTGCAAAAACATCTGCTGTAATGGCTGCCCATGTCGTGCGAGCGGAAAGATGGCTTTTCAGACGCATCGCGACCGTTTCACGAAGCTGGTCACCGTAGGAAAATCCGAGCGAAGCAACGATCTGATCGAAATTGGCAATCGCGAACTGAACCAGACATACTTCCTGGCCCGTGCCGCGAGCCAGCTTAAGCGTTGCGGCAACTTCTTCTTCAAAACCGTTCCGGTTGAAAAGCCCGGTGCTTGGATCGAACCGTGCGAGATAAGCAAGGCGTTCCGCGGATTCCTTTTCTTCCGTCACATCCCGACATGTCAGACAGGCGACCGCTTCGATTTCCATATCGCGCAGTTTCTTCGATTTCGCGACCGTGCGTTCAGAGCGCGTGACGACATATTCGATAAACCGGCGTCTTCCGTCATCCAGGCGCATGTCCAGGATCTTGGCCACCGGCTGACGGTTTCCAGGATCTGCAAGAACTGACAAAGCTTCTTCAACCAGCTCCAGCGGCAGTACAATCCTGGCAGGCTTACCGACAAGAGCATCGCTTTGGAACAACGAGCGGGCCATTTGGCTTGCAGCGGAGACACGACCGTCATTCTGAAGGACGACGATTGCATCAAAGCTGTCGTCGAAGACAAGACCGAGCATACGCTCGCTGTTGCGGCGTCTGACGTTGGCGATGTGCGAGAGGAACTTGTGAAAGCCCAGTTCCCGCAGGACGATGCTTGCGGCTGCCAAAAGCAGAATGAGATGCGAACTTGCGGTCGGCACAAGAACGGGAGCCGACTTCTGGATGGCAATGGCACCAATTTCAAACATGATCGCACAGAGTGCCAGAATGCTGATCTTGAGGGACCAGCCTTCAATTTTCGTCAGAAGCAGAGCGAAGAAAACAAGGAGTGCCCACAGGACCGCAATCCCCTCACCCCTGACTTCCATGGCCCTGTTCTGCAACAGCGTTTCGGCGCCGAGAGCCTGGATTACACTTCCCGGCAAGACATCGTAGACGGGAACAGGAAACAGGTCGCGAAGCTCCTGCGCACTTGCACCGACGATCACCTTCTTGTCCAGAAACAGACCTGGGGCCGCTGACTTGTTCAGGACATCAACAAGCGATACCCGCTCAATCTGTTCCAGTGAGATACTGTAATCAATGCCGAAACTTCCGGCTGCGTCTCCGGTGTACTCACCCAGGAGAGCCGCGGCAGAGATCTCCGAATTCCCATTGATTTCGAAACCGTACAGATTTCGCCAGATGCGGCTGTCGGTTTCCATCGGAACCATGACGACGACCGGCCAGGCTACATTCAGAAACTGTTCGATCGGCTGGTTGACGACTTCCCCAGCGTGCTGTTCAGCCGAAGCAGCTTGCCGAAACACGGCAAGGCTGACGTTACCGGCGCGCTCGATCGCGGCTGCAAACAGCGTGTCATCTTCAGGATTGGAAGCTGAGCTGAAATCGATGTCGAATACGATGTCGCGGGCGCCCGCTTCAGCCAGATGATCTGTCAGGTCGGCATAAAGACGGCGCGGCAATGGCCATACGCCGAGTTCATTCAGGCTTCTGGCATCGATATCCACGACCACGATGTCGCCGGAGACCGGTCTTTCGATCGTGTGGAAACGAAACTCCCATAGAAACCGGTCGAACGCCGTGGTCAGGGCAACCGTGCGCAGAACAGCCACAGCGGCGATCACGCCGACCACGATCAAGACCGCGCTCGCTATCCGTTTCCGCTGTTCAGAGCTTCCGATCAGCACACCCACCGCCCACTTTCTCAGTCCGCACTTCAGGTGTCAGTGGCATAGCCTCGCACCTGCGGCATCCTGATTACCGTCAATTCTTGTTTTTTCCGTTTCCGTTTCCGGAATTGCCTTTGCCGTTCCCGCCGGCATTGTTGTTTCCGCTCCCGGAATTGCCATTTCCATTGCCACCGGAATTCCCGTTGCCGTTACCACCGGAATTGCCGTTACCGTTTCCGCCTGCGTTGTTGTTACCGCTTCCGGAATTGCCATTTCCGTTGCCACCGGAATTCCCGTTGCCGTTGCCGCCGGAATTCCCGTTGCCATTGCCACCGGAATTGCCGTTACCGTTTCCGCCAGAATTCCCGTTGCCATTACCACCGGAATTTCCGTTGCCATTGCCGCCGGAATTGTTGTTACCTTTGCCGGCATTCCCGTTCGAGTTCGCCGATTTCGCTTCTGCTGCATTTGATGGCACGTTTTTCACGGCCGGCGTTTCGAATGCAGGCGCGCGCTTGGCTCCAGATTTTACGGTCGGTTTGGTGCGACCGCTTACAGACAGGCCAACCCGGTTCGACGGTGCACTGGCAGCAGCCTGACCGGCTGTCAGGTCCACCCTGTCGCCGGAAGCGAAATCTTCCACAGCGACGACGCCACGTTCGACGGAAACGCGTGCCTGCTTGCCCTGCACATTGACCTCAAATCGCGTACCTTTGACCACAGCGGCAAAGAACGGGGTTTCGACGGTGAAATGCGGCTGCTGCCGTTTTTCAACATCGACCTCGATCGTCCCCTTTCTCTGCAGCAGCGTGGTCTTTGTTCCATTGCTGCGGAATGATGACATGGCAAAGGTGGTGTTTGGCCCAACGGCGATGGTTTCGCCGCCTCTGCCTATGAGAGCGCGGGCACCTGCCCTGGTTCCGATGGTGTAGCCTTTTTCAAACACCATGCCCTTTTTGACACGGAATGCTTCCACGCCAGGCGCAACGAAATAAACGATGCCGGACACACGTTTGACGACCCAGTCCGAAGCATTCGCAGCAGCAGGAAACAGGACCAGAGCTGCAAGCAAGAGGACCCGCAGAAGTGATCCTGCTTTCCGCTCAACTGAATACATAGCGTCTTTTTTCATCTTGCTCTTCAACACGTTACGACTGAATGTCAATGCCGTGCGCAGAACCCACGGACAGGTTTATTGAGCTCTACACATCCTGTGTAGCATTTCAGCGTTTAACCCAACGTGAAGACAGGCGGAAAATATTGCCTATGCTCGTCACTAGTTGCGATAAACGACTACTTCAAAACAGAAAGGAGCTAGGTAATCTTCCGTAACATACGGAGTTACCCAGCCCGACCTCCACGACTTGCGTCCGGCAATACGGATTGCTTGTCGTCATATTCCTGGAACGCCTTCAGCAGCAGCGAGATTTAATATCCCGGGCGATGCCTTTTCGCAGACGGAGTGGCGTTACCGACCCTTGCCATTTCCGTTGCCACCGGAATTGCCGTTGCCATTGCCGCCGGAATTGCCATTGCCGTTGCCGCCGGAATTTCCGTTGCCATTGCCACCGGAATTGCCGTTGCCGTTGCCACCGGAATTGCCATTGCCGTTGCCACCGGAATTTCCGTTGCCATTGCCACCGGAATTCCCGTTGCCATTGCCACCGGAATTGCCATTGCCGTTGCCACCGGAATTCCCGTTGCCATTGCCACCGGAATTCCCGTTGCCATTGCCACCGGAGTTGCCATTGCCGTTGTTCCCCGAGCGGGAATTTCCAGCATTGCCCCGGTTGCCGCCATTGGCAGCTCTTGCTTCAGCTTTGGTAGCTGGCACGTTTTTCACTACGCGCGTTTCGAATGAAGGGGCCCGTTTGGGGCCAGAACGCACTTCAGGCTTGTTCTTCCCGCTGACGGATAGACCGACGCGGCGCGAAGGGTTGGTTGCGGCCGCCTGACCGGCGCCCACGTCGGCACGATCTCCGGATGCAAAATCATGAACACCGACAACGCCCCGCCCCACATTGACCGACGCAGTCCTGTTGCCAACCTTAACCCTGAACTGAGTTCCTTTGACAACAGCGGCAAGGAAAGGGGTTTCCACCTTGAAATGCCGATACCACCGGCGCTTTACGTCCACATCTACCTGACCACGGTCCTGGTAGACGACCATTCGCTTGATCAGGACGCCCTTCGGCTCAAGCGTCACAACAGAATTTGGAGAAACAACGAATGTTTCTTCACCCCGATTGATGACTACACGCCCACCGCCGGTCTTGATCTTCCATCCCTTGCGCACCGTCATGCCACGCTTGACAGCAAAGGTCTCGCCGGTACGCGTTTGCACCATGACCCGGCCGCTGACGCGTTCGACCGACCAGTGCCACGGCGTGCCACCCGTCTCCTCGTCTTGCGACAATGCCTGTTGAGAAAACCAGAAGGCCATAAGGGCAGCCAGCAGAAGCGACGCTGCCAACCGCATCCGGCGTTCCCAGAACTGTCCAACGTCATCAGCTTTTGCTGCCATGCAACTGGCCTGACCTGAGCGATTGACGTTTATTTTGTTGGACATGGGAGCCCTCTCTTGGCCCGGCTTCAGAAGCTCGGCAAGCTATTCCGCCCCCGTTAACAAGACTTGAATTATAATGGGAAACCTTTTTATTTCATTCTTTTAGTAAAAATTGTTCTATCATCTAACGTTTCCAACTTTTTCCCATATTAGATAAAATTTTAATATTAAAACTATTTAAGATTGTATTTTTGGATTACTAGAGAAAAATCACAATCATAGATACCTGCGATCCCTGATCGAAATGGCGTATGAGGCTCAAAATATTTTTTCAATCAATCCAAAACAAATCGGCCAGGAACCCGTAAGTTCCCGGCCACGCCAGTCAATGATTTCCGTCGCAGTGCAAGTTGCATAACGCCGGAGCGTCAGACTGTTGCCAAGAGCTCTTTTTCCACGGACTTGAAAATTTCGACCTGGTCGATGTTCATTTGTTCGACGCCGCAGCGCACGGCTTTCTCGAAAACGGCTCGTTCAGACCCGGCGTAGAACATCTGCGTAATCAATCCGGCCTGCTTTGCCTCGTTTATGAGGTTCTCTTCCAGGTCATCTTCATGGAATTCCAGGATATGTGCACCCTGGGCAACGGCGCGCTCGACCGAACCAACGTGAGCGTAAAGAACCATGCGTCGCAGATCCGGTACCTTTGCACGGGCTTCAGCGCGGATTGCCTGATCGAACGAAAACGTCCAGGCGTCGCTCAGCATGCCGCGGACTGCCAGCATGTCGCGAATTTCCGCGGGATCGCCTTCCTTGATCTCAACATAGGTGCCAATACGGCCCTTGCAGGTATCCAGAAACGCGTCGAGCCTTGGAACTCGCTCGTTCTTGAAGGTCTCCTTGAACCAGTTTCCTGCATCAAGAAGGTCAATTTCGTCGGAAGTCATATCCGAAATTCGGCCACTTCCATTCGTCGTCCGGTCAACAGTTGCATCGTGCATCACGTAGAGGATGCCATCCCTGGACGGCCGAACATCCAACTCGACAACCTCGGCGCCAAGCGCAATTGCTCCCTCGAGCGAGGCAATCGTGTTTTCCGGAGCCTGAAGGCTGGCTCCGCGGTGGCACACAACGACGGCTTGTTTCACGGTTAGGTCTCCTGTGTCTCCAGAGTGATATCCGGAGCTTGGATAGGGCTGGCAAACGGCCACTCTAGAGGGAAGTCGATGAAACAGGTGCCTGAAATTCTTGATGAAATGATGACACTACAACTTCCCTCGCAATTTCATGTGCTTACCGGATGCGACAACCCTTAATTGAATGACTGAACAATTAACTTCACGCTCGGAACTCTATCGCGATTCTCACCCAATACCGCAGGGTCGACTTTCTATCCCCCTGACGCTTGAAAATCTTTCCAAAGCCACACAGTTAACGGTGAAGAAATCAACTGAATTATTGTTCAGCATTTACGAACAGTCAGTCAAATTGCACCGCACAATTTTCTTCCTATGTTCCAGTCTGCAGCGTTCATGAGCGAACGCTTCTGGTAACATCTATGAGGTTTGATCATGATCCGTCTCGCAGCTTCTGCGCTTGCCCTTTCCCTCGTCGCAGGCACCGCCCTTGCCGAACCGGTGGCCTACGACTTCGACAAGTCCCACGCCAACCTGGCTTTCTCCTATAACCACCTTGGCTACTCCACGACCGAAGGCCGTTTCGGCGAATGGGAAGGCACGCTGCTGATCGACAAGGACACGCCTGCCAATTCCTCCATCGAATTCACGATCGACGTCGGCAGCCTCGACACGTTCTGGGCAGAGCGCAACGCGCACTTCCTGAGCGCGGACTTCTTTGACGCTGAAAAATTCCCGAAGGCGACCTTCAAGAGCACCAAGGTCGAAAAGACCGGCGACAACCAGCTGGAAGTGACCGGTGACCTGACCATCAAGGACATCACCAAGCCGGTGACCCTGACCGTTGATGTCACAGCACTTGGTGAGCACCCGATGGCGAAGAAGGAAGCTGCCGGTTTTGCCGTTTCCACAGTTCTGAAGCGTTCCGACTATGGAATGGACATGTATGTTCCCTATGTAGGTGACGACATTACCGTGACCTTCCATTCCGAAGCGCTCAAGTCCGACGCGACCAACTAAGTGAACACCCTCGGAGGCCGGACAGACCGGCCTCCGTTTTCCAGGAGCCGCCATGCTGCGCAACACTTCAACCGGGTATGGAAGAATCGCCATTGCGTTCCATTGGACGATGGCAGTCTTGATCATTGGCATGCTTGGCCTCGGCCTCTACATGCACCAGCTTCCCCCGACCGAACAGGCAACCTTTGAGCTCTATCAGTTGCACAAGTCGATCGGCTTTGTGGTGCTGACGCTTGCCGTGCTCCGTCTTGTCTGGCGCCTTCTCAATCCTTCGCCGAAACTGCCTGACAACATGCACCCGCTGGAAAAGGCCGGGGCGCATCTGGGACATGTCGGCCTGTACGCGCTTTTGTTTGCTTTGCCACTGACCGGCTGGTTCATGGTGTCGGCCTCGCCGTGGGGCATTCCGACCATCCTGTTCAACACCTGGCCAGTGCCGCATCTGCCGGTTCCAGGTGTGCTTGGTTCGCAGGAACAGGCGGAAACCTTCTTCAAGCTGCTGCATGAATATGGGGCCTATTTGCTGATTGCGCTGATTGCCGTTCATGTCGCAGCAGCGCTGAAACACCACTTCATCGCCCGCGACGCCACGTTGAAACGCATGATTTCAACCGCACCCGCCAAGGCCGATAGCTGACAACACGAACTGGAAATCCGCAGATGACATTGAAGCATTTTACATATGCCGTTGCAGTCCTGTCGGCGACGACCTTCACCGCACCGGCGTTTGCCGACACCTGGAAAGTCGATCCGGACAAGAGCAAGCTCGGCTTTGAAGTCAAACAGGGCGGCGGCACGCTGACTGGCGTCTTCGCGTCGTGGGAAGCAGACATCGATTTTGATCCTGCGGCCCCTGAAACCGCCAAGATCAGCGCTGAAATCAAACCCATGAGCGCCACCACCGGCAACGCCCAGTTCGATGGCACCCTGCCTGGCAAGGACTGGTTCAACGCCGGGGACTTCCCGACGGCCGAATTCACGTCCGACGCTGTCGAGCTTGTCGAAGGCAACAGCTACCGGGCACAGGGCACGCTCTCCATCAAGGGAATTTCCCAGCCGGTCGAGATGGATTTCACCCTGGACATCGCGGGCGACACCGCCACAGCTAAGGGGACGGCCATCGTCAACAGGCTCGACTATCAGCTTGGCAGCGGCGTCGGCACCGACACGGTCGGAGATATCGTCACCGTTACCCTGGATCTTACGGCGATCCGCTGACATCGCGTTCGGCAAACAAGACTTCCGGCTCCGACCATTTGATCAGGCTGCGGCACTTGGCGTCCGCAGCCTTTTTGCCGTATGAGAACAGCACTCAACGTTCCAGCGCTTCCCGATGTGACGGGAAGCAGCCAGATCAGGAAAGCCTCCTATGAACGCTCCGCTCACACCTCCAGCTTATCAGCACAGCGCCCTTTTCCCTCAGGGAGAAGACAAGACCCCGTATCGGAAATTGACGTCGGACCACGTCAAGACAGCCGAGTTCAACGGCGAAGAGGTACTGGTTGTCGAAGCTGAAGGTCTACGCCTTCTTGCCGAAGAGGCCTTCAAGGACATCAACCATTTCCTGCGTCCAGGCCACCTGGAACAGCTGAAAAAGATCCTGGAAGATCCGGAAGCGACCGAGAACGACAAATTCGTTGCGTTTGACCTCCTGAAAAACGCGAATATCGCCTCCCACGGTGTTCTGCCGATGTGCCAGGACACGGGCACCGCAATCATCATGGGCAAGAAGGGCCGCCGGGTCTGGACCGACGGGTCGGACGAAGCCGCACTCGGCGAAGGTTCCCGGGACGCCTATTTCAAAAAGAACCTGCGGTATTCCCAGCTTGCGCCGATTTCCATGTTCGAGGAAAAAAACACGAGCAACAACATGCCGGCACAGATCGAGCTCTATGCCGAAGGTGAAGATGCCTACAAGTTCCTGTTCATGGCCAAGGGTGGCGGTTCGGCCAACAAGACCTTCCTGTTCCAGGGCACACCATCCCTGCTGACCCATGACCGGCTGGCGGAATTTCTCAAGGAAAAGATCCTCACGCTCGGTACTGCTGCCTGCCCGCCCTATCACCTTGCGATCGTCATTGGTGGCACGTCTGCGGAAATGAACCTCAAGACAGCAAAACTGGCTTCGGCCCGCTATCTTGACGGCCTGCCGACGCAAGGGTCGGAACTGGGACATGCCTTCCGTGACCTTGAACTGGAAGCCGAGATCCACAAACTGACCCAGGCAACCGGCGTCGGTGCCCAGTTCGGCGGCAAGTATTTCTGCCACGATGTGCGTGTCATTCGCCTGCCGCGTCACGGCGCGTCCTTGCCAATCGGCCTCGCCGTGTCCTGCTCTGCTGACCGGCAGGCCGTCGGCAAGATCACGAAAGACGGGATTTACCTGGAGCAACTCGAGATGCACCCGGAAAAATACCTGCCGGAGGTCACCGACGACCACCTGTCCGACAATGTGGTCAAGGTCGACCTGACCCGGCCGATGTCCGAAATCCTGGGCGAACTTTCCAAACACCCGATCAAGACCCGGTTGTCGCTTTCCGGACCGCTGATCGTTGCCCGCGATCTTGCCCATTCCAAGCTGCGCGACCGGCTGGAAAGCGGCGAGCCCCTTCCCGACTATTTCAAGAACCATCCGATCTATTACGCTGGCCCGGCCAAGACACCGGAGGGAATGCCTTCAGGTTCGTTCGGTCCGACAACCGCAGGACGCATGGACGCTTATGTCGATCAGTTCCAGGCAGCCGGCGGCTCCATGGTCATGCTGGCCAAAGGCAACCGTTCCGCTCAGGTGCGCCGCGCCTGCCAGGCTCATGGCGGATTTTATCTCGGCTCCATCGGCGGTCCGGCCGCTCGCCTTGCGCAGGATTGTATCAAGAAGGTGGAAGTGGTCGAGTTCGAGGAACTGGGCATGGAAGCCGTCTGGAGAATCGAAGTCGAGGATTTCCCGGCCTTTATCGTCATTGATGACAAGGGCAACGACTTCTTCAAGGAATTGAACCTCGGCTGAACGCGGCTTCAGCTGAAAACACCAGACCCGCGGCTTTTGCCGCGGGTTCTTTTTTGTCTGTCGACACACCAACAACAGTAACCACGCGCCGTTTTGGCGCGATTTGGATCGCGGTCATACGATTCGGAATCAGGCGCGGAATCGCCCAATCCGGATCAAAGATAGCTGACGATTTATGCCAAGGCGGGCAAATTCCACAATCTCAGCGAGCGAACGCGTCTTCATCGCGTTTTTCACGAAAAATCCGTTGCAATTTCAGCACAGACGCAGGACATGGTCGGTGGTCACATCAACGTGAGATTTTCCCGAACGCCGTTTTGCGACATAATAATTAAGAGTGCGGCAAGGACATTTTCGTAACGTCACTTTGATTGAGAATCGCATCGTTGAGGCACCAGCCCGATGCTGATGGGGGATCGGAATGAAGAAACTATTATTTGTAATGGTTGCGGTTCTGGCGGGCGCTTTTGCGCTGACCGCTCAGGCAGCTCCGCGATATGGCTACTTTGACCACAGCACGAACACCTGGGTCACTCCGAAATATCACCCGGGCGGCCCGTCCCCGGTCAAACGCAAGCGCGTGAAATATGATGGCCCGTACCCTGCAGGCACGATCGTCATCGATACCTCCGAGCGTCGTCTTTATCATGTCCTGCCTGGTGGCAAGGCCATGAAGTACGGCGTCGGCGTTGGCAAGGATGGCTTCCAGTGGGCCGGCACGCACCGCATCACCCGCAAGGCTGAATGGCCGAGCTGGACCCCGCCTGCACAGATGCGTGCTCGTGAACGTGCGAAAGGCCGTATCCTTCCGGCTTACATGCCGGGTGGACCGAACAACCCGATGGGTGCTCGCGCGATGTACATCGGCTCGACCCTCTACCGCATTCACGGCACGACTGAGCCGTGGACCATCGGTTCGGCTGTCTCTTCCGGCTGTATCCGTCTGGCAAATGAAGACGTGATCCACCTCTACAACAGCGTGACTGTTGGTTCGAAGGTCATCGTGAAGCGCTAAACTGCGGCACCAATTATCAAGAAATAAAGCCGGGCCCTGCCCGGCTTTTTTTGATGCTCACTTCTAAATCCCAGACTTGATCAATTTTCCGGGATGTGCGCATCGATCAGCACCGCTGCCGCGTTCTTTGCCGCACCTGACGGATCCGGGTCGAACCCCATCTGAGCGCCAACGATTGCCCCCTCCTTGAGAAGGAGGATCTGACGTGCCAGCAGATCCGCCTCGCGAGCCCCCGCCTTTTCCGCAAGGCTCCTGAGTGCCGACAGAAGCAGGCGCTTGTGTTCGGTGGACTGGGCATATGCAGGGTGTACGGGGTCCTGAAACTCAGCCGATGCCTTGATGAACATACATCCCTTGAAACCGGGTTCTTCGAACCACTCTTTCAAAATATCAAAAACTGCGAGCAGCTTTTTCCTTGGCGAAAGATCGCGTTCATCCAGCCTGCGCAGGAACCAGTTCCGGAAAGTCTCGTCCCGGTATCTCAACACCGCCAGGATCAGATCATCCTTGGTTCTGAAATGCTTGAACATCGTCGTCTTGGATATGCCTGTTTCAGCAACAAGCGTATCCATGCCAGTCGCATGGAAACCGTCTCTGTAAAAGACAGCTAGAGACTTGCGTACCAGTTCATCGCGTTTGCTTGGTCGCATGAGCTTCCTTTCTGTACTGACTTGTAAATAGTCAAACATCAGCGATCGTTCAAGATGCCCAAAATAGGTGCTGCCCAAACAGCCGAAACACGACCTCCTCACGTTTTAATGATCTCAGGCACGAAGTTAGCGCCTTGCAATCATGTACAGATCGGTACATATATAACTCGTAACTGAACAGATCGGTACACATTTATCTGTTTAACACTGCGAGGCAAACCCATGTTCTCACCAAGACCTGCATATCCGCGCGGCTTCTATCTCTTCGGCGCACTTGTTGCCGGGGTACTTGTGATCACATCAGCCTTGACCCCGCCCCCCCAGCCGCTGGACGCCCGCCTTCATGCGGGGTTGGCCTCGTCTCCTCAAATTCAGACCCTGGAGCTTGCGCGATGACAGAACAGCGCCCCCCACTGCCGCCTTTTACCCTTGAGACCGCCCGCCAGAAGGTGCGCGCCGCGGAAGACGGCTGGAACAGCCGGAACCCGGAGAAGGTCTCGCTAGCCTATACACCGGACACCATTTGGCGGAACCGGTCGGACTTTCCGGTCGGTCGGGAGCAAGTGGTGGAATTCCTCACCAGCAAATGGCAGAGGGAACAGGAGTACCGCCTGATCAAGGAATTGTGGACCTTTGCCGGCAACCGGATCGCTGTTCGCTTTGCCTACGAATGGCACGATGCGGCCGGACAATGGTACCGCTCCTACGGCAACGAGAATTGGGAGTTCGCACCCAATGGCCTGATGCATCGCCGATTTGCCAGCATCAATGATCTCGCTATCTCAGCGAATGATCGCAAGATGCACTGGCCTCAGGGCCCGCGCCCGGCAGACCACCCTGGCCTGAGTGAACTCGGACTTTAGCCAGCCACAACTCTAATTAGCCCGCGAAAGCCCGGAACGTTTCAAGACGTTCAAGCAACCGGTGCCCTGCGTTCAGCAGGACACCGGCCGGTGATCCAAAAGACCGGAAGGGCAGCTCAATGTCCGGACAGCATCATCTCGCCGTCGTGCAGGAAACAGCCCTTGTCGAAGTGCGATAGATCGACAGGATTGGTTGTGCGGATATCGGTGAACCCAGGCAGTGACCGGATCTCGGGATCAAAGCTTCTATGGACCTGCGACAGAAAGACGAGCGTGATACGCCGCTTGTTTGCAAATTGTCTCAGCTCCTCGATCTGCGCACCGAGCGGTGGCTGCGAGCGATGCTGGTCCATGACCTGAAGATAATCGATGACGGCAATGGAGCCCGGCACAGCATCAGCCAGCGTCTCTTTAATCTTCTCGGCGCAGACGTTGTCGGAAAGCCTAATCCGGAACGATCCCGATTTTTCCGGATCGCGGTACCCGCTGGCGGATAGCTTCATACGAACATCGCGATAAGAACATTCTGACGAGAAGAACACGGACGTTCTGCCAGCCTTGGCCGCTTCTGCAAGCAACTCAAGCCCCAGCACCGTTTTGCCGTGCCCTGGCCGTGCACCAAGGATGACCATATCGCCGGGTTCAAGCGCTGACAAAAGCATGACCGACGGGCCTTTGTCGCGTACAGCAGACGCGAGATGGCTCCAGCTTCTGAAACCTTCGCGAACAGCAATTGCGTCCAATGCGCGGCTCAACGCGATGGATTTGCTACGGGCGAGTGTTCGGGCTTCACGCTTCAGGCGGAAGACGGGTGCAGTGAGTTTCATGGCGCGACCTCCAGATCGCGTGCATCAGCCGCAGTCCCTCCATATGCGAACGCACGATCGTCTGGTTGCCAGTATGAAACGACCCTGCAGTTCGGCTGCTTCTCCTGATGGAGGGGGATGGCTTGGGTCGAGCCACCCTCTTTGTAGCTGATTCCAACTGGCTTCAGCCAGCCCGGCCTGCTCTCAATCAACGATCCCGTGTCAGGCCCTTGTCCGCCAGTTCCTGCAGGTAGACACCCCAGTGTGCTTCCGGATCTCTGCCTAGCTCGAGGAAATACGTCCAGGAAAAAATCCCGGAGTTATGCATGTCGTCAAAATGGATACGGACAGCATAGTTGCCGACAGGTTCGATCTTCATGATCTCGACGTTGCGTTTGCCGGGCACGGTCTGCTTCTGGGACGGATTGTGGCCCTTCACTTCCGCCGAAGGCGAACACACCCGGAGATATTCAGCAGACAATTCGTGCCGTTCACCCGTGTTGAAAGCAACAGTCAGGCTCTTCTTGTCTTTCGATACGCGTAGTTCCGTCGGCCAGGGAGCAGTCGGGTCGGTCATCTCCGGGTCCTTTGATTCCACCCGGCACATGTCGCCGGGACTTGCGCGCGGACGATACCGGTAGCACCGGCACCGTCAAGCGGCGTCTTGTCCCGCCTGCTTCACCGCTTCATAGCCGTCAAGCGCTGCCTTGCGTGCCTTGGCATGGTCGACCAGCGGTTTCGGATAGGTCTCGCCAAGCGTGATACCGGCCTTTTTCAGGGTTTCGGCCGGAGCATCAAACGGCGCAAAGAGATAGTGCGTGTCCAGATCGCGCAGCTCTGGAACCCATTTGCGGATGTACACACCTTCCGGATCGAATTTTTCTCCCTGGGTAATCGGGTTGAAAACCCGAAAATAGGGAGCAGCATCAGCACCTGATCCAGCGACCCACTGCCAGCTTGCGGAATTGTTGGCAAGGTCCGCATCCACCAGCGTGTCCCGAAACCAGGCCTCGCCATGGTGCCAATGAATACGCAGATGCTTGATCAGGAAACTCGCCACGATCATGCGCACCCGGTTGTGCATGTATCCGGTTTGCCAGAGTTCGCGCATGCCGGCGTCGACAATCGGATATCCCGTTTGTCCTTTCTGCCACTTCTCCAACGCGTCGCCCGGCTCCTGCCAAGGATAGGCATCAAAGGTTGAACGCCAGTTGTCCGACGGCAATTTCGGAAAATGGTAGAGTAAGTGGTACGCAAATTCCCGCCAGGCAATCTCGGACAGGAATTTCATACCGTCACCGGCAACCGACGATTTCCGGTCCATTACCTTCTGCGTTGCATGCCAGATCTGTCGGGGTGAGATTTCGCCGAAGTGGAGATGCGGCGACAAGCGCGACACATTCGGAAGATCAGGGCGATTGCGCAATGTGCCATAGCCCTTCAAGCCTTCCTCGAAGAAGCCGTCCAGCCGCTCCGCAGCACCGGCTTCACCGGGCTGCCAGCAATCCTCCCATCCCTTTGCCCAGTTCGGTTTCGTGGGCAAGAGGTCAAAGCTCTCAAGCTTTTCACCACCATCGTAGTCCGCAAATTCCAGCTTCTCCGGTGCTGGCAAGGCGTCATCGATGGTCTTTTGCTGAGCAGCTTTCCAGAACGGCGAATACACCTTGAAGGGGCCGCCGGATTTTGTCTCCAGTTCCCAGGGTTCGAACAAGAGGGACGCCTTGAAGCTTTTGACTTCAAACCCGTCTTCTTTCAGCACCTTCTTGAGATCGGTGTCCCGCTCGATTGCATGTGGTTCGTAGCATCGATTCCAGAAGACGGCCTCGGCCTCGACTTCCTTTGCGAGCTGTGGGATCAGGTGTCTCGCGCTCCCCCGCAGGAAGATCAGACCTGGCAGATCCGCCTTCAATGACGCCAGGCTGTGATGCAGCCACCAGAGGCTTGCCCCGCCAAGCGGGTGCGTTTCACCGGTCTGCTCTGCTGGTTCAAGGATGAAGACCGGAAGGACACGCCCCTTGCGGGCCGCCTCGAACAGGGCCGGATTGTCCTTGATGCGCAAATCCTGTCGAAACCAAACAAGTGTTGTCATGCTGCTCCTGCCGCTTGCTACAGCTCAGATACGCCGCAAAACACAATCGGATCAATGGTGTGCCGGATTTTTTGGCTCCAATTCCGGGAGAGCGGCAAGTAAAGTGGAGCTCCTAGGATTGTGACCGGACCAAGCACTCGTCAGAACGCTTTTCGATGCAGGTTCCTGGTCGCGCAGGCGAGCGAATTCCGGCATCTTTCCAATTGATTTGACAAGAGTACACTCACGAGTTTACCTGATGCCGTAAACCGGACATTTGCAGTCCGGTTTCAATTGATCTTGCCCGCATCGACGCCATATGATCTGGATAAGATAAAAATCGAGGGAGAGCGAAACGTGACAGACGGCAAGATTGTGGTCCCGGCACAAGCGGCAATCGGAACAGCGGAATCACATGGTCCGATGATCGACCCGTTCGGCCGCGCCGTCACCTACCTTCGCGTCTCCGTAACCGATCGTTGCGATTTCCGTTGCGTGTATTGCATGGCGGAAGACATGACCTTCCTGCCCAAACGCGAAGTGCTCAGCCTTGAAGAGCTCGACCGTCTGTGCACTGCCTTCATCGAAAAAGGCGTCCGTAAACTGCGCCTGACCGGCGGTGAGCCGCTGGTCCGCAAGAATATCATGAGCCTTATCCGCAGCCTTGGCCGGCATCTGGACAGTGGCGCTCTGGAAGAGTTGACCCTGACCACCAACGGCTCGCAGCTCGCCCGCTACGCGCAGGAACTCTACGATTGCGGCGTGCGCCGGATCAATGTGTCGATCGATACGCTCGATCCGCAGAAATTCAAGGCAGTCACCCGCTGGGGCGACCTTGGCAAGGTCATGGACGGGATCCGCGCAGCGACTGCCGCAGGCCTCCAGATCAAGATCAATATGGTTGCTCTCAAGGACGTCAACGAGCATGAAATCGTGACGATGCTTGAGTGGTGTCATGAGCACGGTCATGACCTGACCCTGATCGAGACCATGCCACTTGGCGAGATCGACGGCGACCGCACGGACCAGTATCTGCCGCTCTCGACCGTGCGTGCCCGTCTAGGCGAGCAATTCACATTGACGGACATCCCCTACAAGACCGGCGGACCCGCCCGGTATGTGACTATCGAGGAAACCGGTGGTCGTCTCGGCTTTATCACGCCGATGACGCATAACTTCTGTGAAAGCTGCAACCGGGTGCGCGTCACCTGCACCGGCCAGCTATACATGTGCCTTGGTCAGGAAGACATGTCGGATCTTCGCGCGCCTCTGCGCGCTTCGGAAGGCAACGACCTTCTGAACGATGCGATTGATGAGGCCATCGGACGGAAGCCAAAAGGGCATGATTTCGTAATTGACCGGAACCGCAACCAGCCTGCAGTTTCCCGGCACATGAGCGTCACCGGCGGTTAAACAGCCAAACCTTCAGTTACCCATGCAACAGCAAGTTCAGCGACCTTGAAAACCGGCAATACTATTCTGCCGGAACGAGGTCGGCGCGCGTGGTGTAGAACCTGATGCAGACGGTCGCGATCAGGCTGCACCCGATGCCCAGTCCCATCATCAGGATCATGCCCCAGGGCGAAGAGGCCAGCAGGCCATCGGCATACAGCGAGGCGACAATGGATCCGGCCAGTGCGCCCATGGCGACCTGAAGTGAGGCCGTCAGGCCGGAAGCAGCTCCCGTCAACTCCGGCCGTACACTGACAGCACCGGACAATGCACTTGGCAGGCAAACCCCATTGCCGAGACCAAGAAGGAACATCGGCAGGAAGAGGCTGGGTGCGCTCAACGCTCCGAAATAGGCAAACCCGGAGATTATCGCCACGCAGACAACGCCGATGAGAGTGCCGGACAGTATCATCCGAAACAGGCCAACTCGTTCGGCAAACCGGCCGGAGATGAAGTTTCCAGCGATATAACCGAGCGCCACGAACATGAAGTAGAACCCCATTTCCTGCGCACTCAGGGACAGGAGATCGGCGGCGATAAAGGGAGCCCCTCCCAGATAGGCAAAGTAGGCAAGCGCGTTGGACGCCGCTGTCAGACTGTAGCTCCAGTAGAGCGGCTCACGGCACAGGGTCGCGTAGGATTTCAGGATCTGCCGCCCACCGGCCGCTTTTCGGTTCAGGTGCGTTTCAGGCAGAAGCGCAATGCTCGCCCACAGAACCGCCACTCCGAACATCAGCAGCAGCACAAACCCGCCCTGCCAGCCATAGTATTGATCCAGAATTCCGCCGATTGCTGGTGCCACTGTCGGCATCACCGCCATGCCCATGGTGACATAGCCGATCATGCTGGCCGCCTGCTTGGGGCTGTAGAGATCACGCAGGATCGCACGGCCAAGGACCATTCCCGTACAGCCACCGGCTGCCTGAAGAACCCGGGCGGCGATCAAGGCTTCGATTGTTTGTGCAAACAGACAGAACACGCTGCCGATTACGAACAAAGCCATGCCGAGAATGATTACCGGCCGGCGGCCGAACTGATCCGACAAGGGCCCCCAGAACAACTGGGAAACCGCAACCGCGATGAAATAAGCGGACATCGACAGCTGAATCTCGCCCGCAGTTGCGGAAAAGACCACCATCATTCCTGCCAGGGACGGCAGGTATATCTGCATGGCAAGCGGGCTGACCGATGAAATCGCTACAAGCACCGCCAGGGATGGTTTGGCATCGGTGCTGGAAGTCTGAGTTCGGCTGGTGAGCATGCCCGGGAAGGAACCTTTTGGTTTTCACCCTCGCGGGCGATATATTCATGTTCGAATATATATTGGCCGCGTGATCCGGACGTGAAAACCTGAATTGCTACAGGCCCTACATCGAAAGACGGCAGAAACCGCTAATGTTTCTCCTCATTGGCTTTGAAATTGTTTCAACTTTGCAAGCTTGACCCGAGCCTTCGCAACGGGTGGAAACTGCTGCATTTCACGGATAAATCTGCGATCAACACCGCCAGTCCTGCAGCCAGCTAAACCCGGATGAAAAAGGCCACAGCTCTCGCCGTGGCCAAAACTTGTCTCGTCGCCTAATCAGGAATTGCTCAGGGATCGACCCTGCCCTGCATCAATCGAAGACGATGTTGGGGGCGGCTCGTGTGGGTTCCGCGCTCTCCCGATCAATGCTGTCGAGTACCTTGGCGGCAATGTCCTTGTAGATGCCTGCGACCGAGCCTTCCGGATCGGACACCACCACCGGTGTTCCGGCATCGGAGGTTTCACGGATCTTCATCGTCAAGGGAACTTCGCCCAGGAACGGAACGTTCAGCCGGTCCGCTTCCGCGCGCGCTCCGCCATGGCCGAAGATATCATGGCGACCACCGCAATCGGGGCACAGGAAGTAGCTCATGTTCTCGACAATCCCCAGCACGGGAACATCGACACGCTTGAACATGTTGAGACCCTTGCGGGCATCGATCAGGGCAAGGTCCTGCGGTGTCGACACGATAACGGCTCCGGCCAGCGGCACTTGCTGGGCCATGGTGAGCTGGGCGTCGCCGGTTCCCGGCGGCATGTCGACCACAAGGACGTCAAGTTCGCCCCAGGCCACTTCGCGCAGCATCTGGGTAAGCGCGGAAATCACCATCGGACCACGCCAGATCATTGGCGTTTCCTCTTCCACCATGAAGCCCATGGACATCACCTTGATGCCATAGCCTTCCATTGGCTTGAGCATTCTGCCCGACAAAGCTTCCGGCCTGCCGGAGACATTGAACAGCCGCGGCACCGAAGGACCGTAGATATCGGCATCCAGGACGCCGACCTTCTTTCCGAGGGAGGCCATCGCCAAGGCAAGGTTCGCCGTGGTGGTGGATTTGCCAACACCGCCCTTGCCGGACGCAACCGCAACAATGTGCTTGATGCCCGGCACGCCCGGTTTTGCAGGCGCTTGCTCTTCCGCAGGTCGCCGAGGCTGTTGGGGGGCTGGTTTGGGAGCTGATTGTGGTGCCGCATTGCGAGCGCCGCCCGCCGCCCGTTCGGCAGTCAGCGCGACCATCACGGTTTCGACGCCATCCACTTCCTTGACCACCTTTTCAGCGGCCTGGCGCAGAGGCTCAAGCTCCTGTGCGCGTTCTGCAGGAACGGTGATGGAAAAAACAACACGGCCATCGGACACAAACACGTCCGAGACAAGGCCCAACGAGACGATATCGCCTTCAAGGTCTGGTCCCTTGATCTGCCTCAGTCGTTCCATGACTGCGCTTTTTATGGTGTCGGTCATCTTTCGGTCCTGTTTCGTACACCGGCCACTGTGTTCAACCGGCTATTTCCGGTGCGAACTCTAGTTCGCCGCTCCTTTCAGGCAACCTGCCAAAATGAAGCACGGCGCATTCCGGTTTCAGACCGCGAGTCATAGAAGGGGTGAAAATCCGACACAAGCCCTGCGCAGTTGAAAGCCGCAAGCTTCAGAAGCTTTCATAACCATGGAATTGGCCGTGGTTGCTGCTGGATCTCGCGATTGTTACTCCTCCTAAAAGGGAGACAATGTTTTCGTTGAACAGCCAGATGGCCCGGTTAATTTGTTACGGCCCTACACAGTGTCCTTCCCAAGACATTCCAGCTTCAGGAATTTGACATGCCAACCTGCCTCATCACCGCAGCCAATCGCGGGATCGGTTATGAACTTGCCCGCGCCGCACTGGACAGTGGTTGGACCGTTTACGGCTCCGTCCGCACGCAGCAGTCGGCTGACGAGACAGCGGAACGGCTCGGCAAAGATTTTCATCCGCTGGTTTTCGATGTGAGAGACCATGCCGCCGTTCGCGCGGTCGCCGGCGACCTCGACACCCCGCTGAACCTTTTGATCAACAACGCGGGCATCATCAGTCCGGAACGTCAAAGCGCACTCGATATGGATTTCGAGGGTTTTGCCGAAACCCTGGCCGTCAACACACTTGCACCTTTGGCGGTCTCACAAGCTTTCCTGCCTCATTTGCGCCGGTCGGGATCCGGTCGAATCCTGACCATCTCCAGCCAGATGGCCTGGATGGGATACCGGAAGTCGGACACCCTCGCCTACCGAGCCTCCAAGGCGGCAGTGAACAAGGTCATGCAGGGGCTGGCGACCGATCTGGAATCCGAAGGCATTCCGGTCGCGCTGATAGACCCGGGCTGGGTGCGTACAGACATGGGCGGCCAGCAGGCAGACAATGACCCGGTGGATGTGGCGCGGGGCGTTCTGAAGATTGCCTGTTCCCTGTCTGTTACCGATACCGGAAAGTTCTTCAAATGGAGCGGTGAAGAGCGCCCGTTCTGACCTGCCAATTCGACTGGAGACACATGATGGCCTGGCCTCTCCCCGTAACCCTGAAGGGCAGTACCGGCACACTTGCGCCCTTGAGCCTATCCCACGCTGCCGATCTGGCTGAAGCTGCCGCCGACGGCGAACTGTGGAAGCTTTGGTATACCAGCGTCCCGAAGCCGGATGCCGTTCGGGCGGAAATTGAAAGACGGCTGTCGCTTCAGGAAGCCGGCTCGATGCTTCCGTTCACCGTGTTGACGCCAACCGGCAAGGCCGTCGGCATGACCACCTATATGAACATCGATGCGGCCAACAAGCGCGTCGAAATCGGTTCGACCTGGTATCGCAAGGCCGTGCAGCGCACTCGCCTCAACACGGAATGCAAACGCATGCTGCTGGCACATGCGTTTGAGGAACTGGACTGCATCGCGGTCGAATTCCGGACGCACTTCATGAATCGCCAAAGCCGCGCCGCCATCGAAAGGCTAGGTGCCAAACTGGATGGTGTTCTGCGATCCCACCAGCGCTCGCCCAACGGAGCGCTCAGGGATACGGCGGTTTATTCGATTCTTCCTCACGAGTGGCCTGCCGTAAGAGCCGGTCTGGATTTCAAGCTCGAAGCTGGTGCCTGACCTCCTTATCCACACAAAGATGTGCGCACGTTGTTTTGCACAGTTTTCTTGTTCTGTTCACCGGACCGCAAAGCACACTTTTGCGGAGGACTTGGCAACGCTTCGGTAACACGAAAAGCTCTTCTTCGTATTTGATTCAAATTTTAAGCAAATGTGAGGAATTGAAGCGCAGGCTGGTTTCATCGGCAAAAGGATGGATACGCCATGGAACTTTACCGCGCCTGCTACCGAAGCAAGATCAACTGGGGCAACATGCGTTTGCCCCTGCCCGACGAAATCGACAAGACGTTGCTGCGTATTCGGCGGATCAACAGAAAGGCCGGCGTAACCGGTGCGCTTCTGCTGGTCGATCAGCACATCATCCAGGTTCTGGAAGGCCTGACCGGCCCGGTGCTTGATACCGTCTATTGCGTGATGAACGATCCGCGTCTTGAAGCCATCGAGGGCATCATTCACGAACCGGCGGATTTCCGGCTGTTCCCGAATTCACTGATGTTCTTCCGGGACCTGACCGATGGCCTGGCCGCTTCCAAGCACGACGTGCTGCGCCCTCTGCTTGACCACCCTGCCGACGTAACGCGGGAAGAAGCCTACCGGGCGTTCGGACATTTCGCGCAGGAACTTCAGGAAGGCCGCCTGACCAACGACATGTTGATGATCTGAGCCGCTCCGGGTTTTCTGCCGCAGAGCCCCAGCTCATCACATGTTTCGCAATATTATCTGGTCCGTGGCCGCAAGGTCCTAGTCCGATTGCCAGGCATGCCGATATTGTGCGCCCTTGTTAACTGGGGGATTGCATCATGTCAGGCAGGTTCGCCGGCCTTCAGCCGGTATCAGCCGGCTTTCTTGCCGCCATTGTCGGCTTTGCAAGTTCATTCGCTATCGTCATTCAAGGGCTGACAGCAGCCGGCGCTTCCCCAGCCGAAGCAACCAGCGGCCTGATGGCACTGTCCATTTCCATGGGCCTTTGCGCGATCGTTGCCTCCCTTGCCACGAAGATCCCCGTCAGCATCGCGTGGTCGACACCCGGTGCCGCGCTCCTTGCGACAGCCGGCCCGCTCGAAGGAGGCTTTTCGGCAGCCGTTGGTGCTTTTCTGGTTTGTGGCGCGCTTATCGTACTCGCGGGCCTGATCAAGCCTTTCGGACGGGCGGTCGCAGACATTCCGGCACCACTTGCCAACGCGATGCTGGCAGGGGTCCTGTTCGGACTGTGCCTTGCGCCGGTAAGAGCCGTCGCAGAACTGCCTTACAGCGCACTAGCCATCATTGCCGTCTGGGCGATTGCCCTGCGCTTTTTCAGGCTCTTCGCGGTTCCCCTTGCCATGGTCATGACATTCGCGATCGGCCTTTCGAGCAGCGGCCCGATCGACCTGAGCAACGTCCAGCCGATCACCGAACCAGTCTGGATCGCACCCTCGTTTTCACTGGAAGCATTGATCAGTATTGCGCTGCCGCTCTTCATCGTGACGATGGCGTCCCAGAACATCCCGGGTGTGGCTGTGCTGTCCGCCTATGGCTACCACCCCAAAAGCGGTCCGCTTTTCACTCTCTCCGGCGTCTTCAGTGTGTTGTCCGCCCCATTCGGCGGACATGCGGTCAACCTTGCCGCCATCACGGCAGCAATGTGCGCGGGTGAAGATGCGCACAAGGATCCGGCAAAGCGTTACTGGGCGGCCGTGACCGCAGGTGCGGTCTACGTCCTGTTCGGCCTATTCGCAGGGCTGGTGATGGCCTTTGTCGCGGCCACGCCGACTATCCTGATCGAAGCCGTTGCGGGATTGGCCCTGCTGGGGGCTTTTGCCTTTTCCATCAGCGAAGCCACAAAGGCTCCCGCTGACAGGGACAGTGCCATCATTACCTTCATGGTGACGGCTTCCGGGGTTAGTTTCTTGGGTGTTTCGGGTGCATTCTGGGGACTGCTGGCTGGCGGTGCCTTCATGGCACTTTCGCGAACCAAAACGGCAAAGTAACACCTTGCCCCGCGGCAATCGCGTCCCATAGTGTTGAGACAATCGAAGCAAATGGAGTCGTTTGCCTGTGTCAGGCTCATATGTGCTGCAACCCGACCCGGAAGATTCGCGTCTTTCGACGTCCGTAACCGGTATCGATCAGGACGGACAGCCGGTCGAAACGCGTGTCGTGACGGAAAAACCCCTGACCCTCTACCTGAATTCTCAGGAAGTGGTCACCATGATGACCATTGGCGATCATCCGGACCTTCTCGCCGTCGGTTATCTGAAAAACCAGAACATGCTGGCCGAGGACGATGTCATCACCGGCATCGACCATGACGACGATCTGGATGTTGTGGTGGTTCGCACCGAGCGCGAAACCAATTTCGAGGAAAAGCTGAAGAAGAAGGTGCGCACCTCCGGCTGCGCCCAGGGGACAGTCTTCGGCGATGTCATGGACGGCTTCGATACCGTTCAACTCGCAGAGGACGCCCGTCTAAACACTTCCTGGCTCTATGCGCTGACCAAAACCATCAACACAACACCTTCCCTCTATCTCGAGGCGGGGGCGATCCATGGCTGTGTTCTGTGCCAGGAAGACCGTGCGCTGGTCTACATGGAAGATGTCGGCCGCCACAATGCGGTCGACAAGATCGCAGGTTGGATGGTCCTGAACGACATCCCCGCGCACGACAAGATCTTCTATACCACTGGCAGACTGACCTCCGAAATGGTCATCAAGACCGTGATGATGGGCATTCCGATCCTCGTGTCACGCTCGGGGTTTACCGCCTGGGGCGTCGAACTCGCACGCAAGGCCGGCCTTACGCTGATCGGCCGCGCACGCGGCAAGCGGTTCGTTGCCTTGTCCGGTCACGACAGGATCGTGTTCGACATGTCCGCAAGCGACGTGGAAGACGAGCCGGATACGGCCCGCCGAAAAGGGAGCGTCCCGGCAGAATGACCAGACACAAGAAGACCCTTGAGAGCAGCAAGGTGCTTGGTTGCGTACTTGCCGGCGGCCAATCCCGCAGAATGGGCGGCGGCGACAAGAGCCTGATGGATCTTGGCGGCAAGACGATGCTTGATATGATCCTCGCCCGTCTGAAACCACAGCTGCACGATATAATCCTGAACGCCAATGGTGACCCTGACCGGTTTGCGCGCTTTCAGCTGCCTGTTGCCGCTGATCCGGTAGGCGACTTTGCAGGGCCACTGGCAGGTGTTCTGGCCGGCATGACTTATGCTCACAACGAGCGACCGGATATCAGCCATGTGATTTCGGTAGCCGGTGACACGCCGTTTTTCCCTACCAGCCTTGTCAGCCGGTTCTGTGCCGCAGTCCCCGGTGACAGACCGGTCATTGCCCTCGCCTCCTCTGCGGACAAGCTCCACCCTGTCTTCGGCCTCTGGCCTGTCAGCCTGAAAGCGGATCTCGAGGACTGGCTGCAATCCGGCAAGACAGG
This sequence comes from Roseibium sp. RP-7, assembly GCF_053005225.1. NCBI lineage: Bacteria > Pseudomonadati > Pseudomonadota > Alphaproteobacteria > Hyphomicrobiales > Stappiaceae > Roseibium > Roseibium sp. RP-7. The sequence continues at coordinate 2,363,060 of NZ_JBRKQA010000001.1, read as the reverse complement.
CAAGGTGCTTGCCTTTGTCGACTGTTACGACAGTGTCGAAGTCGCCTTCGATGCGGATCCTGACAACGGGTTGGACCCCTTTTTCAATGCCAACAAACCTGATGACCTTTCGACTGTCAGAGACGCGCTGAGCTTACATTCCAGATGACCACCACCCCTGTATTCGGCATCACCGGCTGGAAGAATTCCGGCAAGACACAACTCGTGGCCAGCCTCGTGGCCGAGTTCACCGCGCGGGGCCTGAAGGTTTCGACCGTAAAGCATGCTCATCACGGCTTCGATATCGACAAGCCGGGCACGGACAGTTTCCGGCACCGCGAAGCAGGTGCAGTGGAAGTTGCACTGGTGTCCGGACGCCGTTGGGCCTTGATGCATGAACTGAAAGAGGAAGACGAGCCGCCGTTGGAAGACGTTCTGGAGCGGCTTGCTCCCTGCGACCTGATCCTGATCGAAGGCTACAAGAGCGAACCCCATCCGAAGATCGAGGCACGCAGAACCGAGGCAAGCGAACGCGGCCCCCTTGCCGTTTCCGATCCGAATATTCTGGCCATCGCAACCGATCACGATTTACCGGACGAGGTGTTGCCGGTATTTCATCTGGACGACATTGCCGCCATGGCGAATTTCATCGAGACCCATCTCGGGCTGAAAAGGTCGACAACATGACCGTTAAACAGCTTCTGGATGACTGCTTCCTACACGACAAGGACCGCTTGCGCCACCAAGAGGCGCTGGAGATCCTGAAACAGCGGCTGCATTGCATTGCCGAGACCGAAACCGTACCCCTGCAGGATGCCGCCGAACGCATCCTTGCAGATACGGTGACCGCTCCCCGCAACGTGCCACTGGCCGACAATTCGGCCGTTGACGGTTACGCCTTCCGCAACGCCGATTTCGAGGAAGCCGGAGGTTTCTTCCGTCTGGAACAAAGGATAGCTGCAGGGCACGCGAGCAACGCCGATCTTGGCCCATGGGCAGCAGCCCGGATCTTTACTGGAGCGGTGATGCCACCCGGTGCAGATACGGTCGCCATGCAGGAAGATTGTGAAACGCACCAGCAGGATGGGCAGGACTTCGTGATCGTGCCGCAAGGCCTGAAAACGGGTGCCAACCGCCGCAAGGCGGGAGAAGACGTGGCGGAGGGAACGACGCTGCTGAGCCCCGGTCAGCGCTTGCGCCCGCAAGATATCGCGGCAATCGCGTCCACCGGACAGGCAGACGTTTCCGTTTACCGGAAACTGAAGGTGGCCCTAGTGTCGACAGGCGACGAGCTACGCCGGCCTGGCGACCTCATCACGCTCGGAGACGTTTACGATTCCAACCACTTTCTGCTGCGCAGCCTGTGCGCAACGCTGCCTGTCGAGATCGACGATCTGGGCATTCTGAAAGATGACGCCGACGCACTTGAAGAGGTGCTTTCGACGGCAGCAGCCAGCCATGACGTGATCCTGACCACCGGCGGAGCAAGCCGCGGCGAGGAAGATCACATGCTCAAGGTTCTGGACAAGATCGGAAAACGCCACATGTGGCAGCTTGCTATCAAGCCTGGCCGCCCGATGATGTTCGGAAATATCGGATCCTGCGTTGTCCTCGGACTGCCGGGAAACCCGGTTGCCGCGATGGTCTGTTTTCTGCTTTACGCACGGCCGGTCTTCAGCGTTCTTGGCGGAGGTGCTTTTCTGGAGCCGCAGGCCTTTCAGGTTCCGGCAGCCTTCGAAGTTCCCAAGAAAAAGCCGGACCGCCGAGAGTTCTACCGTGCTTATCTGAAGCCTCGTCCAGACGGATCACTTGCAGCGCATAAATTCCAGCGCGACGGCTCCGGCCTGATCACTGGCCTGCGCGAAGCCGACGGTCTTATCGAAATACCTGAAGACGTGACCTCGATCCGCAAGGGTGAGCTGGTGTCCTTCCTGCCCTTCTCCGGGTTCGGACTGCGCTGACCCGGCAGCGTTGCCGGGCCAGAAAGAGTTTCTTCGTTAGTAGGCGTAGGGCCAGTTGGCCGGGACGAAGCGATAACCCTCGCCGTCCTTTGCAACACGGCCCATACCGGGAAACGGAATATGCGCGCCTGCAAAGAACAACTTGTCGGCGGCGGCCTGGTCCAGGAATGTTTTGCGTGTCGACACTGCCTGCCCGGGATCAATGTCGAACCCGATACCCCAGTCCGGCCGGTTGAACTGATAGACGGCCATATGGACGATATCGCCCGCAATCACGAGGGTTTCGCCGTTGCTGTCGAACAGATAGCCGGTATGCCCAGGCGTGTGACCCGGAAGAGCCATCGGCCGGATGCCGGACAGGATTTCCTTGTCGCCGGAAATCAGGGTCTGGCTGTCCTTGTAGGCGTCGGCAGCCTTGCGTGCACCGAGGAAGAAGGGTTTGAACTGCTCGGGAGCGCCGTTCATTGCCGCATCATCGAACCAGAAGGCCTTGTCCACCTCCGGGAGGATCAGTTCCGCATTCTTGAACACCTTGTTGCCGTCACCATCGATCACGCCGAAAAGGTGGTCCGGATGCATATGGGTAATCAATAGCGAGTCCACCTGATCGGGCGATACACCTGCGGCTGCCAAGGCATCCGGCAGACGCCCCATGGTCGGGCCCAGAGCATCCGCAGTGCCGGCATCGACAAGGATCAGCCGGTCACCGGTGTTGACGAGGTAGGCATTGACGGGAATGCGCAACGCCTCACCTTCAACCATGGCTGCATCTCTCAGGCGCTGACCTTCTGATGCGTCGTAGCCGATCACCAGTTCCGGCGTGACATCGAGATAGCCGTCGAGCAAGGCGGTGATTTCAAGATCGCCGACCTTGTAGCGGAGTGCGCCTGCCATCGGCTTTCCGGCCTGATCGACAGCGGCCTCTGCGGGTGCGGACAGAAAAGTGACACCACCGGCAGCGGCGAGCGCCCCTGCCCCGGCAGCCGCACCGAGCAGCGAACGTCTGGAAACGGAAATCTGTGAAGTGGTCATAATTGGCCTCCCGGCTCGACCTGATGGAAAACTTTGACGCTCGAACCGTTGGATCGGTCCGGCAGTCCTAAAAGTGTTTCATTGGCTTTGTTTTTAAAGCGGCCAATATCTTATATTACTCATAACCCGTGCTTATGTATGAGGTCGCTCCTCATTCGCTCTCCAACTGGGGCCGCCATGGACAAGCTTTCCTCCCTTTCCGGCTTTGTGCAGGCTGTCAATCTCGGCAGCTTCTCAGCAGCAGCAAAGCTCCTCGGCATCTCGCAACCTGCCGTCAGCCAGCAGGTTCGGGCGCTTGAAGACGATCTGGGCATCAGACTGCTGAACCGGACCACACGTCAACTCAGCCTGACGGAAGCCGGGGAACGCTATTATGCCTACGCAAGGGATATTCTGGAGCGCCTCGATGAGGCCGACCGCTCCGTTCAGAGCGAGGAGGCCCAGATGTCCGGGCCGCTATCGGTGGGGCTGCCTCTTGGCTTCGCGGAAACCATCCTTTCGGACTTCCTGATCCGCTTCAAGAAGGATCACCCTGGCATCTTGCTGGATGTGTCGTTGTCCGACCAGTTTGTCGATGTCATCCAGCAACGGCTCGATGTGGCAATCCGCATGGGCGAGATCGAGGACGACCGGCTGATTGTTCGAAGGCTTGGGCTTGCTCAGCGCTGCCTGGTGGCATCACCAGACTATCTGGATAAACGTGGACGCCCTGTCCATCCCGACGAGCTGCCCGATCACGATTACTTGCTTTACAAGAACATCGCGACCGGGAACCGGGTTCCGTTCATCAGTCCGATCGGTGAAAAGCTGTCTATCAAGATCACGCCGACAATGCTGGTCAACAACTCTTCGACCCTGCGCCGTGCGGCACTCGCCGGTCTCGGAATTGCGCTCTCCAATCGCTGGCTCATCGAGCCGTACCTGCGAACGGGAGACCTGGAAGTGGTGCTGCCACAATGGCAATACCCGCCGCACCCGGTCCATGCGGTCTATCCTTCCAATCGGTTCATTCCGCTGAAAGTACGCCGGTTTGTCGACAGCCTTTATAGCTTCTTCGAAGACGAAGGCGCATTCCAATACGCCGGCAAGCCTGCTTCAGGCAGTAGTGATTTTCAGCAACATGAGGACACTGCCTTGGCCAGCAACGCGGTTACGGCCTGATGGCCGCCCGGCGGCTGGCGCCGGGCTGACAGGAACCTCACTCGGTATCGACGACCCAGGTTTCCTTGAGTGCGGCCTCTTCCCAGACTTTCCAGGCCTCGGTTGCCTTCATGGCTTCGCTGTATTTGCTCACCACAGGGTCGTTGGATAGCTGGTAGGTCTCGAAACGGCTGACGACGGGTGCATACATGGCGTCGGCAATCGTGAAATCGCCAAACAGGAAAGGACCGCCTGATGAATCCAGGCATTCTTTCCAGACGGTCACGATGCGGTTGACCTCTCCCTTAACCGCGTCGCTGACGGCTTTTGCCGCCACAGGGCGCTGCATGTTCATGGAACATTCGCTGCGAAGAGCGGTAAAACCGGAATGCATCTCCGCCGAGATTGACCGTGCCCAGGCGCGTTTGGCCTTGTCCTTTGGCCACAGGCCTTTGTCCGGAAAGCAGTCGGCGACATATTCCAGGATCGCCAGGCTGTCCCACACCGTCAGGGTACCATCCTTGAGAACCGGTACTTTTCTGCTTGGTGAAAATGCCGCGAATTCCGGATTTCCATTCTCGAAATCGAAAGGAACCAGGGTCTCCCGGAATGGAATATCCTTGTTCCTGAGAGCGATCCACGGCCTGAAAGACCAGGAAGAGTAGTTCTTGTTTCCGATGAAAAGTTCGTAGTCCGACATTGCTGGGCCCTTTTCCGAAACCCGGCAGAAATAACCATGTGTCACCGGGTAGTCTTTTCCTAGGAAGTTCGGCTTCCAGCTTCAAATTCAATAAGTTCATGAGATTCATCAGGGTTTTTAATATCCCCTCTCGGCACAATTTTTGCTTGCATATTTGACAATGCTTGCAGCCAGAAAGAGGATCTGATGACATCTGCTCTGCCGCCCACGCCTTCCGTGTCGCCGCAATCCGCCAAGGCGCCCCAAAAGCAGCCAAGCGAAACCGAAAGCCGGTTTCTGCAATTCCGCAGCATTCTTGCGGAACAATATGCAGAGTGGCGTGAACTGCCTGAAGAAGAGCGAATTCGGCACAAGTATCTTGAAGATCACGGGCTGACCGAACTCGGTCTGGACAACCTTTCCCCCAGAAACAGGGCTGTTCACGAAGAAAAGATCGCCGAATTGACAAAGCAGCCGGTTGTCTCGCCGACACCCTATCGTGGGGCAGATGCAGGGGATGCGCTTTCCCGCCCGGTGATTACCCTGCAATCCGTTCTCGACGTTCACGACGCTTCCCGGGAAGCTGAAGCAGCAGAGGCAACAGCCGACTCAAAAGCCTGATTTCTGCCCTTCGGCCGACATTTGGTTCAGGGTGGCATGCTTCTACAGCACGAAGAAAAGGCCTCAGGGAACAGTCAGGTTTCCACAATGACTTGACGCTTCCCCAACGACATGCCGGAAAAATTGAAAATTCGGCGAAATCACGCTGTGTTTTTTTCGTAGGCATGCTTGAAATTTGAACCGAAGTGTATGGAATAGAGCGCTCGGGCAAGAAGGCGGGACGAACCCGCTTGCGCCGCGAAGAAGATATTAGGGGAACAAAATATGCGTGTATTGCGTATGGCTGCGGCCGCAGTAGCAGTACTGGCTGCCGTGAGTGGCGCTGAGGCGAAAGACTGGTCAAAGGTGCGTATCGGCACCGAAGGCGCTTATCCTCCGTTCAACTCCCTGACCGCAGACGGCCAGCTGATAGGTTTCGACATCGATATTGCCAAGGCACTCTGCGAAGAAATGAAAGTCGAGTGCGAATTCGTTACCCAGGACTGGGACGGCATGATCCCCGCCCTGCAGGCCGGTAAGTTCGACGCCGTGATCGCTTCCATGTCGATCACTGAAGAGCGCAAGGAAAAGGTCGACTTCACCAACAAGTACTACAACACCCCGCCGGCAATTGCCGTGCCGAAGGATTCCGCTCTGACCGGTACGTCGGATGAAGACCTCAAGGGTGTCGCACTTGGTGCACAGTCCTCCACCACCCACTCCAACTATGCTGAAGAAAAGCTGCCGTCCGCGGACCTGAAGCTTTATCCGACGCCGGATGAATACAAGCTCGACGTTGCCAGCGGCCGTGTCGATGCCGTCATTGACGACGTTGTGGTTCTGTCCGATTGGCTGGCGACTGACGACGGTGCCTGCTGCAAGCTGCTGGGCACCCTGACGCCGGATCCCGTGATCAACGGTGAAGGCGCCGGCATTGCCATCCGCAAGGACGACGGCGAGTTGAAGGAAATGTTCAACAAGGCCATCGAAGGCATCCTGGCGAACGGCAAGTACAAGGAAATCAACGACAAGTACTTCACGTTCGACGTTTACGGCGGCTGATTGACCTCCAGTTGATCGCATTCCGGTGCAGCGCGCCCTGTGCGCTGCACCACCTGCAGGGAAAAATCCCGCAGTACGGCCGGAGGGGCGGCCGGAATAACAACGACAAACAGAAAGAAGCGCCGGCTTATGAATGAAGCTTTGACGCTACTCTCCTTCGGACCAGAGGGTTGGGGAGACGAAATTGCCTGGGGCGTGGTTGTAACCGTCTGCCTGGCAATAGTGACTTTGCCGTTCGGATTGTTTCTGGGATTTCTGATTGCGCTTGCGAAAAAGTCATCGGAACCCAGCTTGCGCCTGGCGGCCAATATCTACACCACTCTTTTCCGGGGCTTGCCGGAACTGCTGACCTTGTTCCTGGTCTACTTCGGCCTACAGATCGCGATACAGGTCTTGCTGAAGATGGCCGGCTTCGACTTCTATTTTGAAGTCAATTCGTTTGTCGCCGGTGTCATCGCACTGTCCTTCGTCTTTTCTTCCTACGCTTCCGAAGCGTTTCTTTCCGCCTTTCGCGGGATCCCGCAGGGACAATACGAAGGCGGATATGCGCTTGGACTGTCGAAAGGCAAAACCCTTCGACTGGTGGTACTGCCGCAATTGATCCGGCTCGCACTGCCCGCACTTGGAAACAGCTGGCTCGTCCTTCTCAAGGACACTTCGCTCGTTTCGGTGGTCGGCTTGTCTGACGTCATGCGCCAGTCCGGGATCGCCGCAAGGGTGACCAAGGAACCCTTCATGTTCTTTGGCATTGCCTGCCTGATCTACCTTGTCCTGGCAATGATATCGTCCACCGGTCTCGTGCGTATTGAGCGCTGGAGCAAACGCGGAGATACGGCACGATGATCTCCGCTAACCCCGCCACAGGCCTGAAACGGCCGCCCGCACCGCCCCGGGGCTGGACCAAGACGCGAATTCTCGGCCATGTCCTCATGGCGCTTTGGATCGTCTCCGGTGCCTGGCTGCTCTACTATCTGGCGATAAACGTCGCCAGTCCTTTCGTGCTGAAGTATTGGCCCGAGTACCTCAGCGGTTTTCTGGTTACCCTTCAGATCGTCGGCCTGTCGTTGCTGATAGGTGCGGTGCTGAGCGTGCCCATCGCAGCTGCACGGGCGTCGAAATGGTGGCTTTTATCGAAGCCTGCCTATTGCTTCGTCTATTTCTTCCGCGGCACACCGCTGTTGGCACAGACCTTCCTTGTCTACTATGGCGCAGGCACCTTCCAGGCACAGCTGGAGGCAGTCGGCCTGTGGGGTCTTTTCCGGGAAGCCTGGTTCTGCGTGATCTTCGCGTTTTCACTGAACACCTCCGCGTATCAGGCCGAGATCCTGCGCGGTGCCATTCAAAACGTGCCCAGAGGTCAGTGGGAAGGGGCTGCTGCTCTCGGCCTCAACAAGCAGATTACCTTCTTCAAGATCATCCTGCCGCAGGCACTGATCGTTGCCCTGCGGCCCTATGGCAACGAGATCATTCTCATGCTCAAGGGTTCCGCCATTGCGGCAATCGTGACGGTGTTCGATCTGTTTGGAGAAACCAGACGGGCCTACTCGAGATCGTATGATTTCCAGGCCTACATCTGGGCAGCGGTGATCTATCTGTTCCTGGTAGAGATGCTGCGCCGCCTGTGGGACAAAATCGAAGCACGCCTGACGCGGCACCTGATACGCTGAGCAGACTTTCGGCGTTCGAATTAATTGGGCCGGACTTTTCAAGTTCCGGCCCGTTTTTCTGTTACCTGCCCCGCGTTCGCCTTCTCGATATTCCTTTGGAGGCAAGTCGGCACCGCTCTCCCAAATGGATTGATTTCATTTGATTATCGAAGCAGACGGCGATAACCCGAAGGGACCCCCATTCACGGAGCTCTCCCATGCCGAAAACGCCCTCCATTGCCCATGGCCTTCACCTCGACAGCCTGCTGGCCCATGGCGGCGGCGGTTTTGATGCGGCAACAGGCGCCATCGTGCCGCCGATACAGACTGCTACCACATTCGTGCGTGACGAAACCTATGAGCTGGTCAACCCGGGTCATATCTACAGCCGTGACGACAATGCGCTTTTCAAGAAGACCGAAAAACTGATCGCCGCTCTTGAAGGGGGAGAAGACAGCCGGCTGTTTGCATCCGGCATGGCTGCTGTCGCCGCTGTCGCCCGCATCGTCAAGCCAGGCGGCACACTGCTTGCCCAGTCCGGCATTTACTGGGGGACCACGTTGTTCCTGCGCAAGATGTGTGCACGCAATAACATTGCCCTCGTAGAAGCTGATGCAAGCGACCTTCAGTCCTTCCAGGACGAGATAGCCGTCACTCGCCCGGATCTTGTCTGGCTTGAAGTGCCCAGCAATCCGTTTTTGAAGGTCGCCGACATCAAGAACATCGCCAACCAGTGCAAACAGGCGGACGCCCTGCTTGCCGTCGATGCGACCGCCGCAACACCGCTGATCCTCAAGCCTCTGTCGCTCGGAGCGGACCTGGTGATGCATTCGGCGACCAAGGCCCTCAACGGTCATTCAGACCTTCTGGGTGGCGTCGTCACAACCGACAATGCCGGCAGCGAAGCCTGGGCGTTTCTGACCGAGGAACGCAAGTTGGCCGGCGCCGTGCTCGGCTCATTCGAAACCTGGCTTTTGCTCCGGGGCCTCAGGACACTTGCCTTGCGTGTGGAGCGCATGAATAGATCGGCACAGGTTTTCGCGGAACACTTCGAAAAACACCCGAAAGTGGAAGCCGTGCTTTATCCCGGCGTCAAGAGCCACCCTCATCACGAACTTGCAAAAAGCCAGATGACCGGCGGTTTTGGCTCGCTCATGTCCATTCAGGTCAAGGGCAACAAAACGGCCGCCCTGAATGTCACCGGTGCGCTTGACCTGTTCCAGCGAGCAACCTCCCTCGGCGGCACCGAGAGTCTTGTCGAGCATCGTTTCACCATCGAGGGAGAAGGCTCCGGCATTCCGGAAAACCTGTTGCGGCTGTCCATCGGCATCGAGCATTGCGACGACCTGATTGCGGACATGGAGCAGGCCCTCACTGCAATCTGACGTCTACCCAGGCTAATCGGCGAGCTGTTCGGCGCGCATGGCCCTGAGCCAGCTCATGAAGGCCTTGAGCGGTGGACGGTTGACACCGGGGCGGGTCACCAGATGGTATCCCGTCCCCGGATAAACGCCGTCTTCAAATAGGACCCTCAGGTTACCCGCCTCGATTTCAGGTTCGACAAAGGTCTTGGCAGTGGCTGAAATACCATCGCCCCGCCGCAAACCTTCCAGCACCATATAGCCGGGCAAATGGGTGATGTTGAGCTTGCCCTTGGGCACGACGCCCTGGCGCTCCAGCCAGATGGTCAATTCGTTGGTGCCGTATTCCTGCAACCAGGGAAACTCCAGAAGATCTTCAGGGCTTTCGATCTTCTTGTCTCCGATCAGGCAATTGGCACCGATCACCGCAAAATTCGTCGGGATGAACAGTTCCGATTCAAGCCCTGTCCAGTTGCCCTTGCCGAAGCGGATCGCCAGGTCGACGCCGCCAGGTCTGAGCTCAACCACTTCGGCCGTCGGATTGAGCATCAGTTCGATGTCGGGATGCTTATGCCGGAAATCGCTGATCCGCGGCATCAGCCAACTTATGGCAAAGGACGGCGTCATGGTGATGTTGAGCGGACGGACCAGATCTTCCCGCGTCAATTCATCGACTGTCTCTCTGATGATTTCAAAGCCTTCGCTCAGACCTTCGAAGAGCTGCTTGCCTTCAGGGGTTAATGCAATGCCCCTGCCCTCACGGACAATCAGTTTCAACCCCAGAAACTGCTCCAGAGCCTTGACCTGTTGACTGACGGCCGCGTGAGTGACGTTCAATTCTCTTCCCGCGGCCGAGAGACTGCAGGTCTCGGCAACGGCAGTGAAGGTTCTCAGACTGTTGAGGGATGGGAGAGATCGCCAATCCATATGTAATTTCACCTTACATTTTGAAAATCTTCCTGACTGGCACCAGCAACCGTAAACAGCCACATTACTCTCACACAACGCAGCGAGAGGATGTAAGCACATGTTTGATATTTACGCACGTAGCTTCCTGGAAGCAACCCGGTTCTCCAGCAACACCCGTCCGGATCCGCGCACCCAGCGGCACCTGGACGCCCAGTCGGCGAAGGGGGAACGTCATTTGCGGCTCTGGCAGCGCGGGCCCTATTGGATCTAAGCTGACAGCACGAGGCAAATGGCCTAAAACCATGATGAACCAGTTCAATTAAAGGCCCGGCTCGTACCGGGCCTTCGCATGCGAAGGGAGCGTCGTCATGGCAAAGGTTGCTTTTATCGGTCTGGGCGTCATGGGATATCCGATGGCCGGATACCTGAAAACCAAAGGTGGGCACGACGTCACGGTCTATAACCGCACGACTGCGAAGGCCGAGAAATGGGCTGCCGAATATGGCGGCAACTTCGCCAAGACCCCGAAGGAAGCAGCTGAAGGTTGCGACTTCGTCTTTTCCTGCGTCGGAAACGACGATGATCTGCGCTCCGTGACGACCGGCGAAGAAGGTGCCTTTCATGGATTGAAAGAAGGCGCGATTTTTGTCGACAACACCACCGCGTCTGCCGAAGTTGCCCGTGAGCTTTATGCAGCGGCCAAGGACAAGGGCTGCGGCTTCATCGATGCTCCGGTTTCCGGTGGCCAGGCAGGTGCCGAAAACGGCGTCCTGACAGTAATGTGCGGCGGAGATCAGGATGCTTTCGACAAGGCCAAGCCGGTCATCGAATGCTTCGCAAAATTCGTCGGTCTGATGGGAGAAAGCGGCGCAGGGCAATTGACCAAGATGGTCAACCAGATCTGCATTGCCGGCCTGGTGCAGGGCCTTTCCGAAGCCATCCACTTTGCCAAGAAAGCGGATCTCGACGTCGCCAAGGTCATCTCCGCAATTAAAGGCGGGGCTGCCCAATCCTGGCAGATGGAAAACCGGTGGGAGACCATGAATGCCGGCAAGTTCGACTATGGCTTTGCGGTCGACTGGATGCGCAAGGATCTCGGCATCTGCCTGAAGACCGCAAATGATACCGGTGCCCGCCTGCCTGTTACGGCGCTGGTCGATCAGTTCTATGCCGAAGTTCAGGCCATGGGCGGCAAACGTTGGGATACGTCCAGCCTGATTGCCCGCCTGGAAAATGCCGACAAGTCATAAACGGGCACCCATATGCCCCAAGTCCCGGACACGACCTTCACGCTTGAAAACGTATTGAACGATCTGCGTGAAGCGGGAACGGAGCCGAACCGTGCTGGAATGGTGCGGTTCGGCATCGAAACAGATCGGGCCTTCGGCGTTCCACTCTCTGTGCTGCGTCCGTTGGCCAGATCCATAGGCCCTTCCCCGGACCTTGCACGGGAACTCTGGGCCAGCGGCTTTCACGAAGCGCGGCTCTTGGCAATCCTTCTGACCCCACCCAGGCACCTGGCACCCGAGCTTGCCCTTCAATGGCTGAACGACATCAATTCCTGGGATCTGTGCGATCAGCTCATGAATGTTCTGGCCCGTCGTGCCGGTTCAAATGAACTGGTTCCGGCACTTGCCGCAGACGAACGCGAATTCGTCCGGCGGGCCGCCTTTGCACTGATCGCCTGGCGCGCCGTCCACGCCAAGACAGCGCCCGAAACCGAGTTTCTGGACGACTTTCCCTTGATCCGCGCAGCTGCCACGGACGAGCGAAACTTTGTCTGGAAAGCGGTGCACTGGGCCCTCCGCCAGATCGGCAAACGCTCCTTGCCTCTGCATGGCGCCGCTCTCGCGCTTGCCGAAGACCTGGCAGCATCCGAAAACCGGACAGCCCGCAAGGTCGGCAATGCGGCTGCCCGGGAGCTTTCGTCCAAGAAGGTTCTGAACCGCCTCAACAAGGCTGCAGACATCTAGTCAAATGTTGCTGTCGATCAGTTACGGACGACCACTTACTGACCTGCCGCTTCCTTGGCGATGGCATCCAGCAAGGCATTCACTTCACCGATAGCCGCCTTGGATTCCTCAGAGCCTGTTTCACCGAGGTGACGATATCCGACCGTTACGGTGCCAGGCTGGTCCGGAGTTTCGTAGACGAATACCGAATAGGGGCAATAGGCGATGTTCGCAGCGTCAGCCTCCATCACCTTGCGCGAGAGATTGGCCGAGCAGAACAACATGGCCTGCGCCTTGACGAAGATCTGCTTCTGACCACCGACATCTTGTGATGTGCGATCCAGCATGTCGCCTATGTGTGAGACGTAATCGATGACCAGGCCATGATTGACGATGGCATTTTCAAGATCGAAACGCACATCATCAAAGGCCGCTGAAACCTGGTAGGCGGTAACGCCTTCCGGAATTGACTGGCCGCTGGCGGCTCCGGTACCGCAAACTGCGAGGCCCACAAATGCAATTGCAATCCGAAACGGCTTCCTGAAACTTTCAAACATGCGACGTCCTCCCGAGCATGAAGACCAGAATACTCCGCTCTTCATGCCCGCGCCATTGATACATCGCAAATTTTGAATATTTCCTCGACTATCTCCGGCTCAGATATCGACCTCGACTGTACCGATCGGATTGGAGCAGCAGGCCAGAATGAAACCGGCTTCGATATCTTCATCGCTGATGCCGCCAGAGTGGACCATGTGAACTTCACCGGAGAGTTTCTTCACCTTGCAGGTGCCACACACACCGAACGTACAGCCCGACGGGATATTGAGCCCTGCATCCTTTGCAACTGCCAGAACCGTGTCGGTTTCCGAACACCAGGAAGACACCTTGGAGTTGGCAAAGACGATCTGGGCCTGCACGTCGTCCTGAGGTACGACGTCATCGAACTCTGTCAGTTCAGCCTTGGTTTCTGCGGGCGCCTGGAAGCTTTCCTGGAAATAGTTTTCCATGTTGAAACCGAGCGAGTTCAGAATCTCGCGTACGGATTCCATGAAGCCTTCGGGGCCGCAGCAATAGACTTCGCGCTCCAGATAGTCGTTGCACATCAGGCCCAGCATCAGCTGGTTGAAGTGCCCGCGATAACCGGTCCAGACCTCGTAAGGATCGCTCTTCGTGACGACGAAGTGCAGTTGCAAACCGTTCACGCGGCTCGCCATGTACTCAAGCCGCTTGCGGAAGATCAGATCAACAGGCCGCGTTGCGCACTGGATGAAACAAATGTCCGGATCCTCACCGCGCTCGAAGAGCGTCGTCGCCATCGACATCATGGGCGTAACGCCGGAGCCGGCTGAAATGAACAGGTACTTGTTGTCCGGATTGCGCGGCAGATGGAACAGCCCAGCCGGTCCATAAGCCTTGATCTGCATGCCGGGAACAAGGTTCTCCAGCATCCATTTCGTACCGACGCTGTCCTGCTGGACCTTTACCGTCACGGAGATATAGGCGTTGGTCACCGGCGAAGAGGAAATCGTATAGGTGCGTTGAACGTTTCCGCCAGGCACCGGGAGATCGAGCGTGATGAACTGGCCTGCCCGATAGACGAAAGTCGCGCCTGATGGCGGACGGAAGGTGAAGGTTTTCACCCCCGGCGCCTCGGGCAGAACACTCACGCATTCCAGAACTTCACTGTCGGACCAGACCGGCGTATCGCGTCCGGGCATCGGGATCATCGTACTACTCCGCGGCGACACGGAAACGGCCCATCAGACCGTTTTCCAGGGTTCGGGAGTACCAGTCGACGAACTGGATGACGCCGCTTTCCTGAGCCGGAGAATACGGCCCCGGTTCATAGGCCGGCGACTTGATGCCGATCTGGTTTTCCTCAACGATCTGACGGTCCTCATCGTTGGTGTGGACCCAGACTTCCGTCAGCCGCTTGAGGTCGTAGTCGACCCCTTCCTGAGCGTCCTTGTGCACCAGCCAGGTGGTTGTCACCTCGGTTTCCATGGGACTGATCGGCAGAACACGGAAGGTCAGCACCTGGTCGGACAGGAAGTGGTTCCAGGTGTTCGGATAATGGAAGAACAGGCAAGACCCCGCGTTGTCGAAGGGCACGGACCCGATACGCTTGGAAACAGCCGCCTTGCCATCCATGGTGTAGCTGACCGCATCGCCCAGGAACGGAATGCGCACGAAACGCCATTGCTCGGACGGCGAAATCAGGAACCTGGACGGAAGCCCTGCGCCTTCGCAGCGTTCCACATGCGCCTTGCCGACGTTGGAAGAGGTTGAATCGTCACCCCCCACGAGATTGGGATCGTCCGGGAACGTCCGGCATAGCGACGGATGCGACCCGGAGCAGTGATAGCACTCGCGGTTGTTCTCCAGAACAAGCTTCCAGTTGCCCTGCTCGACGATGGTCGACTGGTGGGCAACCTTGAGGTTGGAAAGGTCGTGCGGGCCGAGATAGCGTTCAGCCTGCTTTTCCAGTTCCGTGGTGTCGGGGGCAACGGCAGCAAGGCAGATGAACACCATGCCTGAAACGGTCACGCAGTGTACGGTCTTCAGTCCATGGTTTTCCGGCTTGAACTCCGGCCCCATTTCGCGCGCCCACAGAAGCTTGCCGTCGAGTTCGTAGGTCCACTGGTGGTACGGACAGACCAGCTTGGGCGCCGAACCTTTGGATGCTGCACAAATGCGGCTGCCGCGGTGACGGCAGGAATTGTGGAATGAGCGAATGACACCGTCGGCTCCACGCACGATGATGATGTTGTAATCACCGATCTGAAGCGTGACGTAATTTCCCGACTTCGGCAGCTCGGCTGACGGAATGGCGAAAATCCATTCCTTCTGCCAGATGTTCTTCAGGTCCGCCTGGTAGACGTCGGCATCGGTGTAGAAGGCCTGGGGCAAAGAATACCCGGCTCGTCGGCCCATCAGAAGTGATAGAATTTCCGCATCGCTGAACATGGTGACACATCCTCTTTGGCCGAGTCTCCCGGCCTGTCCTTGCCGGGAACGTTAGGCCCACCCGACCCCACCGCCGTAGCGCAAAAGCGTCATTTGGTTATCCATGTAAGACGCTGCCCAAATTTTCCGCGTGCGGTGCAGCATCACGTCAAATGTCCTTGACCAAACGTAACGCATCATAGATTGCCGCATGGGTGTTGCGAGCCGCAACCGCATCGCCGATGCGGAAAAGCGCGAATGTGCCATCCGGGTTGGCCTCGAGAGGCTGCGGGCGGCCAAAAATCAACGCTTCCTGCTGAACTGCACCAAGGTTTTTCGACATCGGCTTCAGCTCGAAATAGAGTTCATCCATCGGTATTGTACCGTGATTGACGACGATTTGGTCGAATTCCCGCTCTTCCGTGTGGCTGGAATAGTCTGTTCCGACGACAGCGGTGATCAAGTTCCCGGAACGCTTTGCAGCTTTCAGGCGGTAGGTGACCGTGAAACGAACGTCCTTGTCCTGCAGCGATCGCATGTAAGGCACCAGGTTCATTGCCATGACATCCGGGGCGAAGGACCTGTCTGGCGTCATGATCTCCACATGAGCGCCGGATTTTGCGATCATCTCGGCCGCCTGAAGTGCGGGATGATCACCGGCATCGTCGTAGACGAGTACACGTTTGCCCGGCTTGACGTCGCCCGCAATGATATCCCAGGCAGAGACAACAAGATCATTGCCTTCGCTCAGGACTTCCGTATGCGGCAAGCCTCCTGTTGCGACGATCACCACATCCGGGTTTTCTCCCGTGATATCTTCTGCTTCTGCAAAAGTGTTGAAACGGAACTTCACGTCTTTCGCCAGGCACTGGTCCATTCGCCAGTCGATTATGGAGATCATTTCGCGCCTACGTTCGGATTGCGCTGTCAGCCGGACCTGACCACCGGCATGTGGCGCTGCCTCGAACACGATCACATCGTGCCCCCGTTCGCCTGCAACGCGCGCCGCTTCCATGCCGGCGGGCCCTGCGCCAACGACGACCACCTTCTTTTTTGTGTCCGCGAGTGGGATCTCGTGGGGCATGGTCAATTCCCGACCGGTTGCCGGGTTGTGGATGCAAAGTGCATCACCAGCCTGATAGATGCGGTCGAGACAATAGGTTGCTCCCACACAGGGGCGTATATCCCCTTCCCGCTTTTCGGCAATTTTCCGAACCACCATAGGGTCGGCCATATGTGCCCGCGTCATGCCGACCATGTCCAGAAGCCCTTCGGCGATCGCATGGCGCGCTGTTGCGACATCGGGGATCTTGGCTGCATGGAAGGTCGGCATGCCGACTTCCTTCTTGATGCGGCCGGCGAAATCCAGATGCGGGGCGTTTCGCATGCCCTGAACGGGAATCACGTCGGTGAGCCCCGGATCAGTGTCGATGTGGCCCCGAATGACATTGAGGAAGTCGACCTGTCCCGTAGCCTTCAGGCGACGGGCAATTTCAAGACCTTCGTCTTCCGTGATGCCTCCGTCCAAATCCTCGTCCGCGGTAAAACGGATGCCCAGAATGAAGTCGTCACCAACCCTCTGCCGAACCGCCTCGATGACTTGGAGTGAAAAGCGCATCCGGTTTTCCAGTGAACCACCGTACGGCCCATCCAGCGTGTTGGTGACCGGCGACCAGAACTGGTCCATCAGGTGACCGTAGGCCTGCAGCTCTATGCCATCCATCCCGCCGGCCTTCATGCGTTCCGCCGCGTCGGCATAGTCCGCTATGATGCGGGCGATGTCCCACTCTTCGACCTGCTTGGGAAAGGCCCGGTGCGCTGCTTCACGTTCATGGCTGGACGAAACCGCAGGTAACCAGTCCCCCTTGTTCCAGTGTGTTCGGCGACCAAGATGGGTCAGCTGGATCATCACCGCACAATCGTGTTCGTGGCAGGCATCCGTAAGCCGCTTGATCCACGGCACGACTTCGTCCTTGTAGGCAAGGATATTGTTGAAGACGGGCGGCGAGTTGCGAGAGACGGCCGCGGAGCCGGCGGTCATGGTCAGTGCGACACCGGCCTTTGCCCGGACCTCGTGATAGGCGCGATACCGGTCCTTCGGCATGCCATCCTCAGGATAGGCAGGCTCGTGCGACGTGATCATGATCCGGTTTTTCAGCGTCAAATGTTTCAGCTGATAGGGCTGCAACAACGGATCTTTCGACATCTCTTTCCTCTCCGGGCATTCTACCGCATCACGGATTTCCTCAGGTTTGCAAAGATTAATTCCCACCGATCATCTTTGAAAAGTCTGAAAAGCGACATAGGTGTCGCTTTTGTCGACATTGGTGTCAATTTTCATTGCCGGCAGGCCGGTGCTTTGTTATCGCAAGCACATGAGCGACCTATTGATCGAAAAAACGTCCGGTTGGCGCGGCACACGTGAAATCTGGATCGAAGCTGCCTATCAGGCGCTGATTGAACATGGCATTGATGCCGTCAAGGTGATGCCCCTGGCCGACAGGCTCGGTCTGTCGCGCACTAGTTTCTACGGCCATTTCTCAGACCGGAACGACCTGCTCGACGCCTTGATCACCCAGTGGCAAACGAAAAACACCGGCAATCTGGTCAAACGGACCGAGGATTACGCGGAGACAATCACCGAGGCGATCCTGAACCTTTTCGATTTGTGGCTACTACCGGAACTGTTCGATTCCCGGCTGGAATTTGCGATGCGCAACTGGGCACACGCGGATCCGGACCTGACGCCCATGCTGGAAGAAGCAGACCGTGTACGCATCGAGGCTTTTACGGCGATGTTCGAACGTTTTGGCTATGAACACGCCTCGGCCGACGTGAGAGCCAACACCATGTATCTGACGCAGATCGGCTATATCTCCATCGTCAAGGATCGGCCGAGCGAGCCGCTTGGCCCCAGGCTTCAGCGCATGCCCCACTACATCGAGATCTTTACCGGGAAAACCGTATCCGATGCGGAGTTCGCCAGATTTCGCGCGCGACATCCGCTGGGTCCCGGAAAGACTGAATGATTATGGGTGACCACGACCCGAGTTGATCCTATCCTGCCCCGACAAGGAAGGATCATGACAACCTCGCAAGATGCCTCACCGCCCTCCTCCTCGGTTCCCCCCGGCATTGATGCCGGTTTCTGGCGCCGGACAGCACCGCCGGACATGCGCAGCCTTTTCACCGACATCATCGGCTACGAAGAGCGAAACCCGCAGACGAACAGGCAGGTTGAAACCGCCTCCTTGACCATTCCGCTCATCCTGAGTTTCGGCGATCCGTTTGAAATCGCGCTCGGTCAGCATCCAACCGCTGAAAACGAGCGTCCCACCTTTCTGGCTGGGCTCAGCAGTTCTCCGGTTTTCATTCAGTCAAATGGCCGTGCCAAATGCCTGCAGATCAACTTTACACCGATCGGTGCCCGTCATTTTTTCCGGTTCCCAATGGACCTGCTGACGGACCAGATGTTGCCGTTTGCCGATGTCGCGGAACCGGAACTGGCTGAATTTGTCCGCCGGATCGAGGATCTGACAAGCTGGAATGCGCGGCTTGATCATGCCCTTGCCTACGTCATCAAACGCCTACGGCAAGACACTGTTCAACTGACCCCGGCGGACCATGTGTTGCGACGGCTACTTGAAACCGGAGGCCAGGTCTCAGTCACATCGTTGGCTAAGGAGATTGGCTGGAGCCGAAAGCACCTGGCACAAAAATTTCGGAAGGATATCGGCCTTCGACCCAAGACGGTTGCCCGGGTGATCCGCTTCGGCAAGGTGCTCAAACATGCTCAGAACTGCTTCGACATCGACTGGGCCGGCTTGGCGGTCGATTGTGGTTACGCCGATCAGGCCCATCTCATTCGGGACTTTTCCGAGTTTTCCGGTCAGTCACCGGAAGTCTGGCGCGCACGGCTGCTGAATGGCACTGCCAACACCTAGTAGGTAACAAAACTTCAATCCCGCAAAATCGCGAAGAGCTATCACCTCCTTCATCAAAGGAGGTACGACATGTCTCATGAAGCAAGCAGAATTTATCCCGTTTTCCGGTTCGGCAATGCCAATGCCATGATCAAGTGGCTCGCAGATTCATTCGGGTTTGTCGAACACGAAGTGTACAGGGACGACCACGGCACTGTGGTGCATGCAGAGCTGGCTTTCGGATCAGCCATGATCATGGTCGGTCAGGCCCGCGACGACGCTTTTGCAAAGATCATCGGGCATCCGGACGGCCCTTGCGGCAAGGCAATTTACCTGGCGGTGGAGAATGCCGACAAACTGTTCGACCGCGCCACTGCGGCTGGGGCGACAATCCTGGAGGGGTTGACGAACCGGGACTACGGCAGCCGGGAATTCATTTGCCAGGATCCTGAAGGAAATATCTGGAGCATCGGCACCTATTGGCCCAAAACGCCCACGTGAACCAACCAGAAGACCGAATGAACCTCAGGGGTTCGCTGGCCGGAACGGATCGTGTTGCCGGCCAGTTCACTTGTCCCGGTCGGGTTTAGGCTTTTCCGGTGCCACATAGCTGAGCGGCAAGGCCGTGGTGTTCTTGATCTGCTCCATGGCGAAGGTGGTCGAGACATCCGAAATGTCGATCCGGGAAATCAGCTTCTTGTAAAAGGCGTCATAGGCCTCGATGTCCGGCACGGCGACACGCAGCAGATAATCGACCTGACCTGCCATCCTGTAGAATTCGACCACTTCGGGAAACTCCCGGATGACATCGGCGAATTTCTTCAGCCAGTCTTCGGAGTGCTGGCTCGTGGTAATGGCGACGAAGGCCGTTACCTTCGCATTGACCTTTGCCGGGTCCAGCAAGGCGACGCGGCCGGTGATGACACCGTCCTCTTCCATTTTCTGGATGCGCCGCCAGCACGGCGTGGTCGACAGCCCCACCCTGCGGCCGATTTCAGCCACCGGAACGGTACAATCTTCCTGGAGAATGGACAGGATGCGACGGTCGATACGATCAATCATGAATTCAAGATCCGGCCAGGAGCAACAGAGATTCCCGACCGCGCAGACCGCAACATGTTGGGAAATCATTTTCATTGAAGATAAAAACTCGTAACTGAGTTTCAATGAAAATGTCAATTCTCACCGAAATGAGAATTATTTTCGAATTCCAGCAATTAGGGCACCATTGTAAGGCGCTGAACCTCGCCTCTCAGAACCGGCAGCAGCTCGGTTTCAAACCACGGGTTCTTTCTCAGCCACGCATTGTTGCGCCAGGAAGGATGCGGCAACGGCAGGACCGCCGGTTTGCCGTCCATCTGCCGAGCGAAATGCTGACGCCAGTTCGACACTGTCTCGGTAAGGGATTTCTGCCGGTTTGACCCGAGATGATAGGCTTGGGCGTATTGGCCGATAACCAGCACCAGTTTGATCTGCGGCATGGCAGCAAACAAGCGGTCATGCCAGGCCTTGCGGCATTCGGTGCGCGGCGGCAGATCGCCCCCTTTTGCGTCCAGTCCAGGAAA
This sequence comes from Roseibium sp. RP-7, assembly GCF_053005225.1. Classification (NCBI taxonomy): domain Bacteria; kingdom Pseudomonadati; phylum Pseudomonadota; class Alphaproteobacteria; order Hyphomicrobiales; family Stappiaceae; genus Roseibium; species Roseibium sp. RP-7. Next base: position 2,342,302 of record NZ_JBRKQA010000001.1, on the reverse strand, counting down.
ACAAAACCCCATCGGCACGATGGCCAGTTTACCGGCGTCGTAGAAAATATCCTCGTCGATGCCCATCCAGTTTCTCAACCGGTCACCTGAAGGATCGGTGAACGGTCTGCCGCTCTGGTGAACGCGTGTGCCTGGCGCTTGTCCGCAGACACAAAGCCTTGCTGTTCCAGATACTTGCAGAACTGGTCTGGGCTCATGCGGTAACGCCGACTTTTCAGGGTTCTCGACGCAGATCCGGCACGACCGCACGTCAGCGGCAAGTCTGTCCAGAGTTTTCGAATTCGTCTTTTCTGACAATGAGTTGCACCTTGGCACAGCCTGTTAACACTTCCCTTACCACGATCTTGAGGACGATCTTAAGGAATGGTGAGTCAGGTTGAATAAACACGCGGCAGCGCGATAACAAAATCAAAACTTTGGGCAGCAAATGGCATCGGTTGCGTCAGAAACCGGCGACGACAAAGTCACCATCAACGAACAGCGCGCCAAGCGCCGTCGTGAGATGGCGCGCTCGGCCAACGATGTGCGCAGCCGCCTTGGTACGCCTGAAAACTGGTACACGTCTTTCGATCTGGAACGGCAGCATCTGTTTGCCGACACCCGCATCAACGCTGCCTACGCGGTCCCCCTTCTCGCCCTGATCGTTGCCGCGATCTCCGTTCTGTGGATCAACCCGCTCTTCATCGGCGCCTGGTTTACGGCGACGCTTTGCACCCACTTCCTGATGGTGATTACCAGCCATTCCTACGAGAAGGCTCCTTCCGACCAGAAAGCTCGCATCTACTGGCGGAGCAGGTTCGCCTTTGGTGACTTCGTCTACGGCTGCAGCTGGGCCAGCTTCTTTTTGCTGCCTCAGACCAGTGAATCCGGCGACGGATTTGTCATCTTTCATTTCGCGACGCTGCTGATCGTGGTTGCCATGAACACGATGCAGTCGGCCACCCTGCCGAAATGCCTGCTTGCCAGCACCTTGCCCATGACACTGATCGTCACCGTCAGCTTCCTGCAGCAGGTGAACCCGATCCACTATACGCTCGCCGCCATGGCGATCGGCGCGCAGGGTTTCTTCCTGATCCTGGGCAACCAGCTTCTGAAGAACGCCAACACCATGCTGGAATACCGGGCCGACAAGGATCACCTGATCGCCGAGTTGGAAACTGCGAACGCGATGTCCGACGAAGCACGTCGCCGCGCAGAAGCTGCCAACCTTGCCAAGTCCCGCTTCCTGGCCACGATGAGCCATGAACTGCGGACACCGCTCAACGCCATCCTCGGATTCTCCGAAATCATGAAGGATGAAGTGCTCGGCAAGATGCACAACAAGAACTACCAGTCCTATGCCGAAGACATTCACGGCTCGGGACAACATCTGCTCAACCTGATCAACGAAATTCTCGACCTGTCCCGCATCGAGGCCGGTCGGCACGAATTGCATGAGGAACCGATCTTCCTGGACGATATCGTCGAGGAATGCGGGACCATGATGAAGGTTCGGGCAAAGGCCAAGACGATTTCGCTTCACCACACCCACGAGCCTGACCTGCCGCGCGTTTGGGCGGACGAGCGAGCCCTGCGTCAGGTGGTGCTCAACCTCCTGTCCAACGCCGTGAAGTTCACACCGGTGAACGGCGAAGTCTGGATCAAGGTCGGACCGACGTCAGATGGCGGACAATACGTCTCGATAAAGGATACGGGCCCCGGCATTCCGGAAGACGAAATTCCGACCGTACTGGAAGCTTTCGGTCAAGGGTCTCATGCCATCAAGACGGCAGAACCGGGGACAGGTCTTGGCCTGTCCATCGTCCAGGCGCTGATCAACATGCACGACGGCAAGTTCTCGCTGAAGTCCAGGCCCGGCGATGGCACGGAGGTGATCGTCACCCTGCCGAGAGCCAGGATCATGAACTATTCGCCGGATGTCATCTGGGTGGACCCGAACGACAAGGACAGCGGCGTCCCCTCCGGCAAGGCAAGATCGGCCTGATCCGCATCAGCGGTTTAAGGCCGCTTCAATTTCAAAAAGAGCTTCAGTCGTCTTTTTCGGACACACCAGCGTCTGCGAAGGTGGCCATGCCGGAGTGCATTTCGGCGGCGGCCTTGGCAATACCTGCAGCGAGTGCAGCACCGGAGCCTTCACCCAGACGCATGCCAAAATCGAGCAGCGCATCCTTGCCCATGTGCTCGAGCACCTTCGCATGGGCCTGCTCTGCCGAAACATGGGCGAAGAGGCAGTGGTCGAGACCGGCCGGGTCCATCGCATAAACAACAGCAGCAGCAGCCGTCGTGACAAAGCCATCGACAATCACCGGAACGCGCTGCAGGCGTGCGGCAATGATGAGGCCGGTCATGGCTGCAATCTCGCGGCCACCGATGCGACGCAGGATCTCCAGCGGATCACGTTCGCCGTTCAATCGAGCAACCGCTTTTTCGACAGCTTCGCGCTTGCGGGCAAGGCCCTCGTCGTCAACACCGGTGCCGCGACCAATCCAGTCTTCAGCCTTGCCGCCGAACAGCGCATTGATAACCGCAGCAGCGACTGTGGTGTTGCCGATCCCCATTTCGCCAAGACAGATCAGGTCAATCCCGCCGGCAAGCGCTTCCATGCCGTATGCCATGGTCGCAGCGCAATTGGCTTCGTCCATCGCGTCTTCCCGCGTTATGCTGGGGGTCGGCATGTCGACCGCCAGGTCGAACACCTTCAGGCCGATGTCGTAAGCCCGGCAGATCTGGTTGATTGCAGCGCCGCCAGCCGCGAAGTTCTCGACCATCTGCCGGTTGACCGCACTCGGAAATGCGGACACGCCTTCATCCGCAACCCCATGGGCGGTCGCGAAGATGCCGACCATCGGCCGCGTGATCTTGGGCGGAGCCTTGCCGGACCAGGCGGCCAGCCATTCGGCAATTTCCTCAAGCCTTCCGAGCGAACCGGCAGGTTTGGTCAACTCCGCATCCCGGGCCTTCACCCTCGCGAGCGCATCCTCGTCCGGCCCCGGCATGGATTTCACCAGATTACGGATATCGTCAAAGGGCAGCGCGGTCTCGGAGAGGGACATGTTCTTTTGGTTCCGGTTGTTCGCGGCCGTCGAGTGGCCACTTGGTCTCGCTTAGCCGCTGTTCTATAACTTCGCCCGGTAAAAACTCAAGCACGGGACCGGCCTGATGAGCTCTGAAACCGACCAAGAGCCTGATTCACAGGTTGAAACGCGGTCCAGGAAAACACGGGATCAACACCAGGTCTGGCTGGACGGGGGCAAGGCACTCGCCGCGGACACGGCAGCTTGCGTACGATTCTTCTCCCGGCTGCCGCTGCCTGCAGTCAACACCGAAGACGACCCGATGTCCCCTCCGGACTTTGTTCGGATCGCCCGTGCAGCGCCTCTGGCAGGTGCAATCATTGCCCTGCCCGCGGCCGGCATCGGTGTTGCGCTCGGTTTCACTCAACTGCCGCTTCTGGCCGTTGCGGTTCTCCTGACCGCGGTTCTTGCGGCAACGACCGGAGCTCTTCACGAAGATGGTTTGAGCGACGTAGCCGACGGCTTCTTCGGCGGTGCAACCCGCGAAAGACGGCTCGACATCATGAAGGACAGCCGCATCGGAGCCTTTGGGGCTCTCGCCCTGATGATCTCGGTACTCCTGCGCGCCGTCCTGCTTGCAGCGCTTTGGCAAAAATTCGGACCAGCTGATGCGGCGCTGCTTTTTCTTGCCGGAGAAGCTCTCAGTCGGTTGCTGCTTGTCTGGCAGTGGCAATGCCTGCCATCTGCAAGACCTGAAGGGCTCGGAGCTCGCTTTGGAAAGCCGTCCCGGTCAACCGTGCAACAAGCTTTTCTTGTGACGTTGCCCGCGATGCTGCCTGCGTTCTTCCTGCTCTCCCTGCCGGCCTTGCTGCTGGCTCTTGTCATCGCCATCGCCGCGGCACATGCGACCGGTCGGCTTGCCGTGTCCAAGATTGGCGGAGCCACTGGCGATGTTTTAGGCGCAGTTCAACAACTCACTGGTCTTGGCTTTCTTGCAGGGATGCTTATGGTGCCGTGAGTAGCGGATAGAGGCCTTGGTGGCGGGAATAGCTCACATGTCAGTATCGGGCAATTCAGTTAGACGAGAAGCAACAGGTTTGCGCGCAGCAACCCTGTTGATCGTTTTTGCCATCTTGTCCGCCTGTTCCGGACGGCCGGAAGTCGGAGCGCTCGCGCTCAACGAAGACCCGGTCGTTGGTGCCAGGGTAAATGATATCCTGATCGTCACCACCCGCCAGCGGGACGACCGCCCCGACACCTATTTCAGCGGTGAGCGTTCAGCCGCGGTCAATTACGCGGAAGCCTCGATTTCGGTACCGCCTTCTCACAAACCCGGCCAGATCGAGTGGCCCGAAAGTCTGCCGGGTAACCCCAAGACCGACTTTGTTGCGCGCAAGGCCGACTACATTGCCGACAAGGCCGCCTTCCGGCGTTCCGTCAACGCCAGGCTTGCCAGTTTGCCGCGCGGCGAACGCGACATAATGCTGTTCATTCACGGCTACAACACGCGCTTTCCGGAAGGGCTTTACCGGTTCGCGCAGATTGTCAACGACAGTCAGTTCCAGGGCGTCCCGGTTCTGTTTACCTGGGCCTCACGCGGCAAGCTTCAGGATTACGTCTACGACCTCAACAGCGCCGCGATTGCTCGTGGAGCCCTTGAAGAAACGCTTGTGGAACTTGCCAAGACCAATGCCGACAACATCACCATTCTCGCCCACTCCATGGGCAATTGGCTGTTGATGGAAACCGCGGTACAGGCACGACCGGAAAACCGCCGGCTTGTCGCAAAGCATGTCAACGACATCATTCTGGCGGCGCCCGACATCGATATCGACCTCTTCAAGACCCAGCTCAAGCGAATTGGCCCGATGCCCCGACCCTTTACCGTTATCGTTTCGCGTGACGACAAGGCCCTGCGCATCTCGCGCACCATCGCAGGTGGCAAGGAACGTGTCGGGGCTTTCTCCAACGATCAGGAACTGGCGGAACTCGGTGCTGTCGTTATCGATGTGACCGAGCTTGAATCGCTGGACAGCACGAACCATTCGAAATTTGCACAGCTTGCACAGCTGCAGCCTGACTTGCGCAAGGCACTCGGCAGCTCCGCACTCGGGTCCGGTGCCGACCACAACCGTGGCGCCAATCTTGGCGATGACCTGGGGTCCTTTGTGGGCACGACGGCACAGGCAGCAGTTACCTTGCCGATCAAGGTCATCACCGCGCCGTTCACCTATGCGTCAGGCGGCTATTGATCCGGTCATTATTCGCTGTTTTCCGCCCAATACAGTCTTGGCAACGCCACAATCTGCGGCCATATGCGCTTCATGAAGTCACCTTGTATCAACATCTGCCAGATCGACACCAAATCAGGCCTTTGCACAGGCTGCCTGCGCACTCTTGACGAAATCGCGTCCTGGGCGAGTTACAGTGAGGCCAAGCGCAACCAGATCCTCGCAGAATTGGCGAACCGGCCTCAGCCGACCACTGAGCCCGGAGTGCGCGGATGAACAATCCCAGAAACTACCGCGGTCTGATGGTTGTCATTCTGGTGCTGGTCATGGCCGTTGCCGCTTTCTATGCGTTTTTTGGTGACCCGACCGACCCGGCGAATGTCAATTTCGATGACACTGGCCCCCGGGTTGTTGCCCTTTCCGCACTCGCCTTCGTTTTTCTGGCCAGTTTCCTGTTTGGCCAGCCGAAAGCCCGCGAAATCCTGCACGGCACGGTTTTCTGGGGTGGGTTCTGTGCCCTGCTCGTTGTCGGCTATGTCTACAAGGCGGAACTGGTTCAGGCGGGTTACCGCGTTCTTGGGGCACTGGCACCCGGACTTGCCGTGACCCAGCCCGACGGCACCATTCTGATTGTCCGCGATGCTGGCGGGCATTTTGTACTGGATGGACGCATCAACGGTGCCCGTGCGGAGTTTCTGCTTGATACTGGCGCCAGTGCCGTTGTCCTGACCTATGAAGACGCGCTGCGTGCCGGCTATCGCCCACAAGACCTGACATTTTCGGTACCGGTTTCCACCGCCAACGGCCGTGCACTGGTCGCGCCGGTGAAGATCGACACGATCACCATCGGCGATCACACGCTGCGCAACATCCGCGGTTTCGTCGGGCGCCAGGGGACGCTCGATTCCAGCCTTTTCGGCATGACCGCACTTGATCATCTGCGCAGTTGGCGCATCGAAGGCGACAAGCTGATCATGACGCCTTGAGCGGATCGGGAACTGCGCGATAGTCCTACTCGGCTGCCGCCAGTTCGGCTCCTGCAGGACTGACCGCTGCAAGCGCCTTTTCGACCACTTCCAGACCAGCACCGGGCTTGATCGCCTCCACTGTCAGAATGCGCCGCCAGGACCTCGCCCCCGGACGCCCGTGGAACAAGCCCAGCATGTGCCGCGTCATATGTGCCAGTTTTACGCCCTTGCCCAATTGCTCTTCCAGATAAGCCATATGCGCCTTCACCGCATCCCAGGGCGAGACGTCCGGTCCGCTGGCGCCATAGAGCCGCCGGTCGACCTCTCCCATGATCTGCGGAGTGTGATAGGCAGCGCGGCCAAACATCAGGCCATCCAGGGTCTCCAGGAATGGTTCCGCCTGGTCCAGCGTCTGCAAGCCACCGTTGAGGCCGATGAACCTGTCCGGCAGACGCTGCTTCAGGCGCAGAACCCGCTCATAGTCGAGCGGCGGAATGTCCCGGTTTTCCTTTGGGCTGAGTCCCTTGAGCCAGGCCTTGCGCGCGTGCACCCACAAGGCATCTGCGCCCGCAGCAAAAACGGCATCCGCCATGGCGTCAAGCGCCGCTTCAGGGTCCTGTTCGTCGACACCGATCCGGCATTTCACGGTTACGGGAATATCGACGGCGGCCTTCATGGCTTCGACACATGCCGCCACCAATGCCGGTTCTTCCATCAGGCACGCGCCGAAGCGGCCGGACTGAACCCGGTCGGACGGGCAACCGACGTTGATATTGACCTCGTCATAGCCAAAATCGGCAACGATCCGCGCAGCTTCCGCCATGTCCTTCGGATCGGATCCGCCCAACTGACAGGCAACCGGGTGCTCAATATCGGAAAAGCCTAGCAGATGCTGCCGGTCGCCATGGATCACCGCTCCAGTCGTCACCATCTCCGTATAGAGCAGCGCATGCCGCGTCAGTTGCCGGTGAAACGCGCGGCAGTGGCGATCCGTCCACTCCATCATGGGCGCAATGGAAAACTTATGCTCTTGATACTGTTGCATTTTTCTTCAACTGCAAGGAACTGGCTCCGGACGTCCACCGTCCAGGATGGACAGGCCGCGAGGTGCGTTATCCAACTTTGTTCTCGTGTCGATCGACTTTAGTAGACGCGAAATAACAAATTTCGCGGCTTTTCAAAAGCTCCGCTTTTCACAAAGGATGATTTCAACGTCCCTTGCGTCTATTCCCCCAAAGACCGCCAGCGCGACACGCCAGTGCCCTGGACGCCGGCTGATCTGGAAGGAACTGGCCGGACGGCGGAGGTCGGGCGGCGCGGAAATTGCGATACACTGATCGTCAGCCAAGGTGAAGCTGACGGTGGTCAGATCGGCTGTAATGCCCAGGCCGACAGCTTTCAGATACGCCTCTTTCAGCGTCCAGAAATCCAGAAACCTGGAGGTCTTGTGAGCTCCTTCAACCTTCGCCAGCTCTTGTCTTTCTCCGGGTGAGCAAACGTCGCGCATCAACATGTCTACTTCGACCGCGCGCTGATCCGTTTCCGCATCAATGCCGATCACGCCTTCCCTTGTCACGGCGCACGCAACCAGGCCACGTGTATGCGTCAGGCTGAAGTCGAGGTCTGACCGACCGGCGACTGCCGGCTTTCCCGTAGCCATTGGCGCGAACTGCCAGTCGCGCGGTGCCGTACCGGGTTCCAGATCACTCAGGGTTTTCCGCAGCAACGCATGTGCAAGCGCGTAGTCCTTCCGGTCCTGATCGAAATGAAACGCGCGAAACCGCTGAAGTTCGTCCTCCGAGAGAATTTCCAACGCAGATTCGAGATCCTCGGAGCTGCAGCTGGCCGTCTCCAGAATGATCGCCTTGGTGCCTGGCAAGTTAACTCCCGGAACTCTGGAGATGGTAATCGGAGGGCAGACTGTTTCACCCTGTTGAAAAGTGACCTGGACAGTGGCCAGGCCCTACCGTCAAGAACTCATCCGGCGGCTTCAGACCGTGGCATCAGCCGGACTGGACACCTTGCTGATCCTGCCTTCTTCCATCCAGACGATCTTGTCTGCAACATCGAAATACCGGTCATCATGCGTGATCGCGATAACTGTGCGACCCTCTTTCTTCAGTTTCATCAGGAAATCTGTATAGAACCAGCGCCGATACTCCGGATCCTGATCGGCGGCCCATTCGTCAAAGAGGTAGACATCCCTGTCTTCCAGCAGGGCAACGACCATGGCGAGCCGCTTTCTCTGGCCAGTGGACAGGTTCGTCGTGCTGAACCGGTTGTTCCGGTAGTGAACCTTCTCGTCCAGTTTCATGTCTTCCAGCAGGTCGTAAAGCTTCTGCTCGTCCGTCAGATCCACACCATAAAGCCGGTCGAAGAGGTGGAAATCGGAAAAGATGACCGAAAACAGGCTGCGATACCGGTCGATGTTTTCAGGTTTGACGACCTTGTCGTCCCATGACAGATGACCACCATCCGGCTCATAGAGACCTGTCAGGATCTTCGCGAGGGTCGACTTGCCGCTGCCGTTGCCACCAACGATGAAGACCATTTCGCCCGATGCAATTTCCAGGTCACACGGCCCGATCGAAAACGGGCGGTCGCCATCTTCGCTATGATAGGTGTAGGCAATCTTCTTCAGGGATATACCTTTGGAAAGCCTTGCCTGCCGCACTTCGCTGCGCTCATCCATGGCTTCGCTGTGTTTTTCCAGAAGCTCTCTCAATTCCTCGATATTGGACACCGCCAGATTGGCACGCGAAACCACCGGCAACATGCGGATGATCGAAGTGATTGCGCCGCTGGCAAAGACGATCACCGTGACAATCTTGCCCGGGATCGAGAGGTCCGACACATAAAACGGTATCGCAAAGACCAGCGTTCCCATGAGCGTATAGAAGAAGACATCACTGACAGACTGGCCATAGTTGAAGGAGCGGCCGGATTCCACACGTAGATCCTCGACCTGCTCTGATCGCGGAATGATGTAGTTGTGGAAGAGATCGTCGCTGCGCTGCGCGTTCAGTTTCACTTCCTTGAAGCCGCTGAGAATATTCTCGAAGCTGTTGTGAAAGGCCTGTTCGCTCAGGCTTGCCTGGCGCATCAGTTCCTCCGCATCGCGGTAGCTCTTGCGATAGAAGAAGATGGCGCCGGCCAGAAACGCCAGGGTGACGATAAAGGCAAGCGGCGAGAGATAGCAGATGTAGAGCGCCGACATGACCAACTGCATGACGAAATAGATCAGGCCGACAAGCGCAGGCGCTGTTTCCTCAATTGTCTGATGGTCACGACCAACTGCTGCCCTGATACGCGTCAGGCCGATTTCTTCTACGGTTGCGAGGTTCAGACTGCGGACTTGCGCGGTCACCCGGATCCGCAAGCGACACAGATAATCGGCGATGATTGCGGTTGCCATGTTGAGGGCGCGATTCATCGTGAAGAGAACGGTCGCGCAGCCAAGCACGAAGAGACCGAGATACTGCCACTGCAGACCGGTGTTCTGCTGATAGTTCGTCACCGCGTTGATGACGGCGATGATCAGCCCCATGACCAGCCCGGGCACCAGGGAAAGCAGCAGGAAGGTGCGTTTGCTGTCGCCCGCTTCACGATACAAGAGACGAAAGAAATTCATCGAAGACCAGGCGCTCCAGGTGGATCATCACCGTTTGAGAAATATGTCAGTTCAGGGCAGCATCCCGAAGGCTTTTCGGGCGGATGTCGGTCCAGTTGGCGTTGACGTAGTCCACGCAGTCCTGCCGCTTGCCGGGGCCGAAGACCGACCGCCAGCCATCGGGGATCGGCACGAATTCGGGCCAGAGAGAATGCTGCTCCTCGTCATTCACCAGCACATGGAAAATGCCGTCCGGATCGTCGAATGGATTTGTCATCGCCGTCTCTCCCAACCTTGCGCGTCAGTCTTTCCACGCCGTGTTGCACCAGCCGAATTCATCATAATCATCAAGGCACTGGTCAACAAGCGACAGCATTTGGTCCATTGAACCGTCGCGCCGTGCGATTGCAGGAAGCTGCAGTTTCACCTCTTCATGATTGCCGGCATAATTGCGCTCGTAAAGCTCGTGACGCCCTGCAAATTCCGAGCCCGTGGCGTCCCACAGCAGCTTCATCAGCTTGATACGGTCCTTGTAGCCGACGCCGTTGGAGCCGCGCACGTACCGTTCCAGATAACCGTCGATTTCAGGGTTCTGGAAATCCTTTGCGGAAGACGGCAGATAGATCAGCGCGGACGCGACGATCTTTTGGACAATCTCCTTCACACGACCGTAGGCATCGGGCGCCAGCGCGCGATAGGCCTGCGCGGCCGATAGTCCCGGCAGGAAAGCGCCGTCTGCAAAGGTTTCTGGTGTCCGGGCCATTGCATCCGACAACGACCAGAACAGGTGACGCAGGGCGATCACCTCCCCTTGCAGAACCTGATTTCCGCGAAACTCGTCACCGCTGGTGATGTGCAAAGCCCTGGTCAGCAGACCGGCGAGAAAGTCCAGCTTCACCGCAAACCGGGTGCATCCGTGGAAACAGGTGCCTTGCAGGTAGCCCGTGTCCATCAGGAAGTCGATCGGCTTGTGTGCAGGCCCATAGACCAGCACGTTCTCCCAGGGCACGAAAACGTTGTCGAGAACGAGAATGGCGTCGTTTTCGTCGAAGCGGGAAGACAGCGGACTGTCGAACGGCGTCGAGGATTGGCTCGCCGCATATTCGTAGGAGTTCCGGCAGATCAGCTTGATGCCCGGCGTCGACATGTCGAGAAAGAACATGAAAGCCGTAGGCGGTTCGTTGGTTTCCGAGACCGCGTGGTGGCTGAGAAAGTTGTAGTGGGTCAGTGCTGCCGAAGTCGCGACGACCTTTGCACCTGAAAGATAAAGCCCCGCGTCTGTTTCCTTGACAACATGAACCAGGATGTCTTTTGCATCGCTGAAAGGCTTCGCCCGGTCAATCGGCGGATTGGCCACAGCATGGTTCATGAAATAGGTGCGCTGCTGAGCCAGATGATACCAGCAACGCGCGTTGTCTGCGAAAGGCCCATAATAGGCCGCGTTGGCGTCCAACGTGTTGACGATCGCTGCTTTGTAGTCCGGTGAGCGTCCCATCCAGCCGTAGCTCAGCTTCGCCCATTCCGCGATCGCCTTCTGTTGACCGAGCAGGTCCTCTGCCGATCTGGCCACCTTGAAATATCGGTGTGTGTAACCGGTTGGATCGGCATCGGCAGGTGCGGTCAGGACATTGGTGCCGCTATCGTGGTCCTGATGCAGGGCATCGTAAAGCCGTGCCAGGGAACGTACCGAGTTGCGAAAGGCAGGATGACCCGTCAGGTCGGTCACCCGCTCTCCATTGAAATAGACACAGCGCTGGTCCTGGAGACTGTCGATGAACTCCGCGCCGGTCATGGGTATCGCGCGCTGTACAGCGTGTTCAGGTTCCACGGGATTGAGGATATCAACCGACATTCTTTAGTCTCCCTTCCGCAACGGCCTGCCTGAACGGCTGATCGCCAAGGTTCATCAAAGCATTCAGCCCCTCGCCGATTTCGCAAAGGGCCTGCTGCGATGTCATTTCATGGTGTGTACAGTCGAGTGCGTGCGCCTCGAATTGCCCGTTTGTCCGGTTTTCCCAGGGATCGGCCGCAACACCCAGCATACGTTTCGTATTGTTCGAAGCGTAATGCACCAGGGGACAGTTTAACGTCTTGGGCCGATAGCCATGTGCGAGCAGCGCGTTGTTTCGGGCGATCCGCAGCATGTTGTTGAAGTCGACTGGGCTGAGGTCTGCCAGAGGATGGGCACTGTCTTCCAGAAATCTCCGGACATCCTCAAAGGTAATGTCTTCGGGTACGCGTCCATGCGGATCGAAGCCGATCATTTCAAGGAACGCACCGCGCGCTCCACTATCTGAAAGATCCGGCAACGGGTCTCCTTCGTGCATCGGATAACTGTCCAGAAGCATCAGGAACTCGACGTCTCTGCCGCTTTCTTCCAAAAGACGTGCCATTTCGAAGGCAGCCAGCCCTCCGAACGACCAGCCAAGCAACCGAACCGGGCCCGTGCTGGCCACCTTGTTGACACTTGCGACGTAATCGGCCGCCAATTGGTTCAGCGTTGAAGGCAAATCGGCCTTGCCGATGTAGCCGCGCGCCTGAAGGGCGATGATCGGGACATCGGCTGGCAGGACGGAAGCAAGGCCGGCATACGTCCAACCAAGACCGAAGCCCGGATGAACGCAAAATAGTGGCGCCTGACATCCTGCCCGCCGGATCTGCAGCACCGGCTCCAGCAAACCGGTCTTGCGACCTTGCCGGAGCGAGAGCAGACCGCGCACCGTCGGTGTTTCGAAAATATCACGAAGGCTGACGTCCAGCCCCATGCGTTCCTTCATCAGTGCCTTCAGGCGTGCGGCGAGCAGCGAATGCCCCCCCATATCAAAGAAACTGTCTTCCGGTCCCGGCACTACGCCGGGCAGCAGTTCAGCGAAGAGATTGCACAACAACGTTTCCTGGAGTGTTGCCGGACTTGTTTCTCCCCGTTTCCAGACAGGATCCGGCAGCGCCAGACGGTTCAGCTTTCCATTTGGTGTCAACGGCAATTCCGGGAGTACGATAAAAGCGCCAGGCACCATGTAGTCAGGCAGGTTTCGCTGGAGCACGGAACGAAGCTCTTCAGTGTTAAGTTCAGCCCCTTCTTCCGGAACAACATAGGCAACGAGCGAAGAACCTCGCGCTCCATCCGGCCGGTCCAAGACCACCGCCTGCGCAATGTTTGTCATCGATGCGATAGTCGCCTCGATCTCGCCAAGCTCGATACGATGGCCTCGGATCTTGACCTGGCTGTCTCCGCGTCCCAGGAACACAAGCTCACCGTTGCTTCTGCGATAGACCGTGTCCCCGGTCCGGTACATGCGCGCTCCATGGCCTGCAAACGGATCGGCAACAAAGCGTTCGCTCGTCAGGTCCGAACGCCCATGATAGCCACGTGCGAGCCCAAGCCCACCAATGTAGAGTTCGCCGGAAATACCTTCGGCGACAGGCTGAAGGGTCTCATCAAGTACGTAGACCTGTGAGTTCCACAAAGGTTGCCCGATAGACGGAATGCCCGAACTTTCAGGGCGAACAGAGGCGCTCACAGACCAGATCGTTGTCTCGGTCGGGCCATAGACATTCGTCACCGGCCCTGCGGCTTGCAGCTGCGACGCTAGTCCGCCGTCCAGAGCCTCACCGCCCACAAGAACCTGCAAACGCGGCAGTGGCCCAACCTCCAGAAGCGACCGCCAGAGCGATGGCGTTGCCTGCATGACCGTTGGTTTTTCCTGGCCGATCCAGTCATGGAGGCGGTCCGCTTCGCGCTGATTGCCTTCAAACAGCACTACTCCTGCACCAACCAGCAGCGGGCCGTAGAGCTCAAGCCCGGCAATGTCGAACCCGATCGTGGTCGCGCTGAGCACCTTGTCCTGCGGCAGAAGGCGAAGCTCGGTACTCAGGCAACACAGAAGGTTCTTGAGCCCCTCGCGTGTAACGACGACACCTTTCGGCTTACCAGTCGAGCCGGACGTGTAGATGACGTAGGCCGGGTGCGCGGGATCAATCGGCTGTTTCCGGTCGGCATCGGTCGGGGTCGAAGCGGACATTGCAGCCAGCTCGGCACCGGTCGCCTCGGCATCCAGCAGCAGAAGCGCCGAAGTCGGCGCACCGTCCGTCAAGGCGGCGGCGGTCACCGTCTCGGAGATCACAAGACGCGGCGCGGCATCGTCCAGCATCATCGCAATGCGGGCTGCCGGATAGTCCGGATCCAGCGGCAGATAGGTGGCGCCCGTTTTCAGCACCGCCAGCAGCGCCACGATCATGTCCGGGTTTCTCGGCAAGGCAATCGCGACCCGGTCCTCAGCACCAATGCCGCGCCGGATCAGAAGATGCGCCAGCCGGTTTGCCCGTACCTCAAGCTCGGCATAGGTCAGCCGCTCCGTGCTGCCGATAACCGCTTCCCGCGTTCCAAACCGGGAAGCCGTTGCAGAGACAAGCTCCGTCAGATCCCCTTCCGGCAAGGCGTGCCGTGTTGCGTTCCACCGGTCCTGCACAGCCTTTCTTTCAGAAGCCGGCAGCATCTCGAGAGATCCGAGCGGCGCTTCCGGACGGGAGGCCATCTGCGCCAGTACATTGCACAACTGCCCAAGAAGACTGCGGCCAAGGTCTGCGCCGATCCGTTCTTCCCGGCAATCCAGCCGCAGCAGCAGCCGTTTGCCCGGAACAACCATCAGGCTCAAAGGATAATGGGTCTGGTCATGCACCTCGACACCGCTGATCCGCAGGCCATCCGGCGAAGCCTCATGGGTCTCGTCGCTGAAGGGATAGTTCTCGAACACCACCAGCGTGTCGAACAGGTCTCCAAGTCCCGCTTCTGCCTGGATCTCCGGCAGCCCCAGATGCTGGTGCGGCAGAAGTGCGGCCTGACGGAACTGCAGCTCCTTCAGGAAGGCGGTGACGGGTGTTGCCGGAACAGGCTTTGCCCTTACCGGCACGGTGTTGATGAAGAGGCCCGCCATGGTTTCGACGCCGGTGATCTCGGCAGGTCGGCCGGAGACCGTCGTGCCGAAGACCAGATCATCCCGCCCACAGATGCGGCCAAGCACGACCGACCAGGCGCCCTGGAGCACCGTGTTCAAGGTGATGTCCAGCGTGCGGGCCAGGCCTTCCAATGACCGGGTTGCGTCCTCGCTCAGCAGATCGTCAAAGCGCAGCACCGCACTGCTTTCACCTGACGAGGAGCCGGAGGACGTGTTTGCAGACTGGCCATAGACAGAGGCCGCCAGCCGGGTCGGTTCTTCCAGACCGGACAGACCTTCTTGCCAGGCCGCTTTCGCAGCCGTCTTGTCCTGCTGCTGCAGCCAGCCGAGATACCGGTCAAACGGCGTTACGGGCGGCAGAACCCCTGCCCCGCCGGCTTCATAAATCTCCTTCAGCTCCCGCATCAGCACCGGCAGCGACCAGCCGTCGAGAAGAATGTGGTGATTGGTCAACACCAGCCAGGCACCGCCGTCCGGACGTTTTATAAGGCAGACACGCAGCAATGGACCTTGAGCAAGGTCGAAACCGGTCTCCCTGTCTTCCAGGAGAAACCGCTCCAGCGCCGCTTCCGGATCTGCGTCCTCGGACAAGTCCACCTGCACAAACGGCAGCTCGACTTTCGACAGGATCACCTGAACGGTATCGCTCAGGCCTTCGTGGCAGAAGACTGCCCGCAGAGGTGCGTGCCGGGCAACGAGACCCTGAAGGCTCGCCTCAAGACGCTGCGCATCCACCGGGCCATCGAGGCTGACCACCGTCTGCACCTTGTAGGCGTCCTCGCCCGTCTCAGCGTCCATCAAGGCGTGAAACAGCAAACCCGACTGAAGACCCGTCAATGGCCACACCGTCGATAGCAAACCGCCGTAGCGTTCAACAAGCAAGTCGACATCGTCCTGGGAAACAGCAGCCAGCGGGAAGTCCGAAGGCGACTGACCACCGGCTTTAGACCAGTTGCCGTGTGCTGCCAGCCGGATCAGAGCTTCTTCCCAGAGTGTCTTGAATTCAGCGATCTCTTTTTCCGAAAGATGTCTGCTGGCAAACCCGAACTCGGTGTGGAGGCAAAAGCCCTTTTCCTCTTCGATCGCCTGACAATCGATGGAAAGCATGTGAGCAAGCGGTGTTGCCGGATCGAAACCGCCGCGCAATCCTCCAAAGAACGGTGCCGCGCTCCAAGCACCACCAGCGCCCGCCGGAAAACGACCGAGATAGTTGAAGGCGATCTGCGCCTTGTTTTCGCTCGCAAGTTTGGCGGAAGACTCCTTGTTGAGATACCGCAGCATTCCATAACCAAGGCCATGATCGGGACGTGCGGAGGCTTGCTCCTTGATCTCGATGATGAGCTGCTTGAGGTCCGCGTCGGACATACCGGAAATTCCATTTCCCGCCGTCGTGACCTCCAGTCGTGCCGGAAAGACGCTAGTGAACCAGCCGACAGTTCGGCTGAGGTCCGCGTCTCCAATCGCTTCACGTCCATGCCCTTCGACATCGCACAGGATCGGTCCACCCGGTTTTCCGGACCTGGAAGTTTTGAAAGCCCCAACGGCAAGGCCAAGTGCTGCCAGAAGCACATCCTGCGGTCCGCAGCTGTAAAGAGCAGGCAGACGGGTCAGGATCTGCTCGGTTTCCTCAGCGCTCAGAAGGCTAGCAAGGGACTTCAACGTCTGAACCGTATCCTGCTTGCGGTCCAGATCACCTGCCAGAAAGCGCTCAGCGCCGGATGAAAGAAGCGCGCTCCAGTACCCCTCTTCAGATACGCGCGCATCGGAGGCCGCATCGGCTTGCAGCAGCCTGCTCCACGCTGGGAAAGAAGTGCTTTCAGGTTCCAGGCTGATCGGGCGGTCGGCCGACCAATCGTCCCAAGCTGTCCGGAGATCATCGGTCAGGATGCGCCAGGAGACACCATCGATCACCAGATGGTGCGCCACAAGCAGAAGCAGACCCGGCTCCATCTGGCCACGGTCAAACCAGATGGCACTGAACACCTTGCCTCGCGAAAGAGACAAGGCCTCAACTGCGGCGGCATGCTCTTCTTCCAGAAGATCTTTCAGCCCGTTTTCGTTTTCGATCTCACTCAGGCTGAAGTGCTTTATAGGGAAAACGTCAGTGAACTCGGCAACCGGAGCAATCTTCATCGCCGGCATGGTCTTGTTCGCTCGAGCCCGCAGCATCCCGTGCCGCTGGACGATTGCCCCCAGAGCTGTTTGCAGGAATTCGGCATTTGCCCCTTTCGGAAGCATCAGACAGGTCGACTGGAAAAAGCCGTCGACGGGACCACCCAGTTCTGCAAACCAGCGCAGGATTGGCGTCGGCAAAACGGTATCTGGCTCAAACTCCATCAGTTCATTGACTTCCGGTCCTTCAAGCGTCCTTGCCACGCTCGCAAGCTTTGCAACCGTCTTGTGATCGAAGACGTCTTTCGGTGTTGCCTTGAGACCCTTTCGACGCAACAGTCCAACAAGCCGGATTGCCGATATGCTGTCGCCGCCGAGACCGAAGAAGCTGTCGTCGAGCGCGGGAGGCGATATGCCGAGCGTTTCGGCAAAAGCGGCGGCTACCGCCTGTTCTGCCGGAGACTGCCGTCTTGTTTCTTCAGCTCTTTGCGGGCGGCTGGGTGCCGGCAGGGCCTTCCTGTCGATCTTGCCGTTCGGAAGCCTTGGCAAGTAGGGTAAGAGGTCTATCTGTGCCGGAACCATATAATCCGGCAGACGGTCGGCGCAGTAGCGCTGCAGCTCTTCTGCACTTGGATCCGATCGTTCCTGCCCGATCACGTAGGCAACGAGCCTCGAAGCGCCCTTCCGGTCGCTGTAGACGCTCACGAGACATTGGGCGACATCACTGCGTTCCAGAAGCACACGTTCGATTTCGCCCGGCTCGATACGTCGTCCCCTGACCTTGACCTGCGCATCACTGCGGCCCAGGAAAAAGAGGTTGCCGTCTTCCGCACGGTAGACGAGATCCCCCGTTCGGTACATTCGCCGTCCGGCACCGGCGAACGGGTCGGCGACAAATCTGGAAGAGGTCAGATCCGCCAGGTTCTGATAGCCCCGTGCAAGACCGACACCGCCGATGTACAATTCTCCAGCCACACCGTTCGGGACGGGCTGAAGCGTTTGATCAAGTACGTAGAGGCTGGAATTCCAGATCGGCAACCCGATGGGCGCGATATCGACTTCCTGAACAGGTGTCAGCGGCAAGCTCATGGAACCGCACACGGTCACTTCTGTAGGGCCGTAAGCATTGACGAGGCAACAACGGTCAGACCATCTGCGAACTTCCGGCACGCTGATGGCTTCGCCGGCCGTTACCAGCACACAACCTTCGGGAAGGTCTGTCGTCGACATCACGCTCAAGAGGCTCGGCGACAACGTGATATGCGTTACCCGTTGCGCATACATGAATGTCTTCAGGGCTGCGGGATCTGTGAATGCCTGTCTTGCCCAGATCACAAGAGCCGCACCGGAGACCAGGGCCGTGGCGATTTCCGAAAAGGCGGCGTCGAAACTGAAGGATGCGAACTGCGCGACCCGAGACTGTTCCGAAATCGCAAACCGTTCGATCTGGGCATAGGCGAGATTTGAAAGCCCCTCGCGTGTAACGACGACACCTTTCGGCTTACCGGTCGAGCCGGACGTGTAGATGACGTAGGCCGGGTGCGCGGGATCAATCGGCTGTTTCCGGTCGGCATCGGTCGGGGTCGAAGCGGACATTGCAGCCAGCTCGGCACCGGTCGCCTCGGCATCCAGCAGCAGAAGCGCCGAAGTCGGCGCACCGTCCGTCAAGGCGGCGGCGGTCACCGTCTCGGAGATCACAAGACGCGGCGCGGCATCGTCCAGCATCATCGCAATGCGGGCTGCCGGATAGTCCGGATCCAGCGGCAGATAGGTGGCGCCCGTTTTCAGCACCGCCAGCAGCGCCACGATCATGTCCGGGTTTCTCGGCAAGGCAATCGCGACCCGGTCCTCAGCACCAATGCCGCGCCGGATCAGAAGATGCGCCAGCCGGTTTGCCCGTACCTCAAGCTCGGCATAGGTCAGCCGCTCCGTGCTGCCGATAACCGCTTCCCGCGTTCCAAACCGGGAAGCCGTTGCAGAGACAAGCTCCGTCAGATCCCCTTCCGGCAGGGCGTGCCGTGTTGCGTTCCACCGGTCCTGCACAGCCTTTCTTTCAGAAGCCGGCAGCATCTCGAGAGATCCGAGCGGCGCTTCCGGACGGGAGGCCATCTGCGCCAGTACATTGCACAACTGCCCAAGAAGACTGCGGCCAAGGTCTGCGCCGATCCGTTCTTCCCGGCAATCCAGCCGCAGCAGCAGCCGTTTGCCCGGAACAACCATCAGGCTCAAAGGATAATGGGTCTGGTCATGCACCTCGACACCGCTGATCCGCAGGCCATCCGGCGAAGCCTCATGGGTCTCGTCGCTGAAGGGATAGTTCTCGAACACCACCAGCGTGTCGAACAGGTCTCCAAGTCCCGCTTCTGCCTGGATCTCCGGCAGCCCCAGATGCTGGTGCGGCAGAAGTGCGGCCTGACGGAACTGCAGCTCCTTCAGGAAGGCGGTGACGGGTGTTGCCGGAACAGGCTTTGCCCTTACCGGCACGGTGTTGATGAAGAGGCCCGCCATGGTTTCGACGCCGGTGATCTCGGCAGGTCGGCCGGAGACCGTCGTGCCGAAGACCAGATCATCCCGCCCACAGATGCGGCCAAGCACGACCGACCAGGCGCCCTGGAGCACCGTGTTCAAGGTGATGTCCAGCGTGCGGGCCAGGCCTTCCAATGACCGGGTTGCGTCCTCGCTCAGCAGATCGTCAAAGCGCAGCACCGCACTGCTTTCACCTGACGAGGAGCCGGTGGAACTGTTTGCAGACTGGCCATAGACAGAGGCCGCCAGCCGGGTCGGCTCTTCCAGACCGGACAGAGCTTCTTGCCAGGCCGTTTTCGCAGCCGTCTTGTCCTGCTGCTGAAGCCAGCCGAGATACCGGTCAAACGGCGTTACTGGCGGCAGCCCCCCTGCCCCGCCGGCTTCGTAAATCTCCTTCAGCTCCCGCATCAGCACCGGCAGCGACCAACCGTCGAGAAGAATGTGGTGATTGGTCAACACCAGCCAGGCACCGCCGTCCGGACGTTTTACGAGGCAGACACGCAGCAGTGGACCTTGAGCAAGGTCGAAACGGGTCTTCCTGTCTTCCAAGAGAAACCGCTCCAGCGCCGCTTCCGGATCTGCGTCCTCTGACAAGTCCACTTGCACAAACGGCAGCTCGACCTTCGACAGGATCACCTGGACGGGATCGCTCAGGCCTTCGTGGCAGAAGACTGCCCGCAGGGGAGCGTGCCGGGCAACGAGACCCTGAAGGCTCGCCTCAAGACGCTGCACATCCACCGGGCCATCGAAGCTGACCACCGTCTGCACCTTGTAGGCGTCCTCGCCCGTCTCAGCGTCCATCAAGGCGTGAAACAGCAAACCCGACTGAAGGCCCGTCAACGGCCACACCGTCGATAGCAAACCGCCGTAGCGGCTGCTGACAATGCTCAGATCTTCCTCGCTGATCCATCCTGACTTGAGATCAGTTCCGATCTCCGGCAATTGCTGCCTTTGCGCAACCGTTGCCAGCTCTGCAGGGGTCTTGTTGCTGAAGACATCCCTTGCCGAAAACACCAGCCCTGCTCGCCGTGCTCGGCTGACCAGTTGAATGGAGAGAATACTGTCGCCGCCAAGTGCGAAGAAGTTGTCGGCAGGCCCTACGGTTTCCAGACCCAGAACATCAGCAAACAATGCGCAGATATCGGTCTCGGTTTGCCCCGCAGGTACCTTCGCTCCATCGCCGTGAATTTCAGGCGCAGGCAGACGCTTGATGTCCAACTTGCCATTGGTCGTGAAAGGAAGTTGTTCCAGAAGAACAAAATGGGCTGGCACCATGAATGCAGGGAGTGTCTCGGACAGTCTTTTTCGCAAGCCTGCAAGATCTGGTTCTCCTGTCCCCGTACCAACCACATAGGCAACGAGTTTCTTTTCCCCGGGCCTGTCTTCACGCACGATCACCGTGCACTGGCCTATGTCCGACTGCCTACCGATAGCGTTTTCGACTTCCTGCGGCTCGATACGGAAGCCATTGATCTTGACCTGGTGATCGGCACGTCCGACGAAGGTCAGCAAGCCGTCGCTGCGCCAGCGCACCAGATCCCCGGTGCGATACATTCTGCTGCCTGCGGGCCCCGCGGGATCGGCAACGAAGCGCTCGGCCGTCAGACCGGTCCGGTCGAGATAGCCAAGCGTCAGGCAGTCACCGGCCAGGTAAAGCTCGCCCACCATGCCGATACCGACAGGTTGCAGGCGGTCATCCAGAATTCGGACGCTACAATTGTCACGCGGCAACCCGATGGGAACCTTGTGCGCGGATTTCTCCAGCGTGTGCATTGCATGCCAAGTCACGAAGGTCGTGCCCTCTGCCGGGCCATAGCCATTGACGAACCGCGTCCCTGGCGAGGCTGCCGTTGCCCGGCGCAAGGCTTCTGCGGAAGCCGCCTCACCACCTATCAGCACTGACCTCAAAGGCTTGAATGCTTCGGGTTTTTCACCTGCAATGATGTTGAAAAGACGTGTCGTGATGCAGGCTGCAGATACCTTGTGCTCTTCGACCAGCCGCGCAATCGTTTCAGCATCGAGAATGCCAGGCGGCGCGACGAAAAGCTCCTGCCCCAACATGAGCGGTGTCCAGATTTCATAGGTCGAAGCGTCAAATGCATAGGGCGAATGCAGCAAGACCCGTTCATGAGAGCCTTCCGGCCAGCATCCGTCGAGCGCGAGGGCTTGAATATTGCGGTGGCTGATCGCGATCCCCTTCGGCCTGCCTGTGGAGCCGGAGGTGAAGAGAACGCAGGCGATCTGTCCATTGGTGATATTCGGTAAGGTCTCCTTTCCCGCCGCCACTTGCAGGTGGCTGAAAGGAACGCAGGGTGCATCATTGAAACTGACTGATATCGCGTCTTCACCGTCAGTTAGCACGAGGTGGGCCCGGGTGTCGGCAACGAGTTGTTGAAGCCTGTTGGCAGGATCGTTCCTGTTCAAGGGAACATATGCCCCACCTGCCTTCACGATCGCGAGCGTTGCGACGACAAGATCAATGGAACGGTCCATCAGGACCGCGACCCGCGCCCCGGGTGCAACACCCCGGCGGAGGAGGTTTTGCGCAACGCGGTCCGACAATGCATCGAGCTCGGCATAGGAAAGCGTGCGGGTCTGGCTGGAGAGAGCGACCTTCCCGCCCTTTTCCCTGGCCAGCAGACGAAACCGCTCGGGCAAAGACATTTCGATCGCAGCTTTTTCGACCTGCTCGCCTTCGCACAAGGCGGCAAGGCGTGACGTTTCGTCGGGATCGACAATCATGAGGTGGTCGATCCGTTTGTCCGGATTTTCCACGGCTGCGCGAAGTAGATCGATGAAACGCCGGGAAATATTGCCCGCAACCTCCCGATCCAGGAGATCTGTCCGGAATTCGATCCGCCCGTCGATACCGCCTGCGCCTCCGACCTCGTCGCGTTGAGCAGTCAGGTCGAAGGAAAGATCGAACTTTGAGGCTTCGACAGGCACGTCTTCAACCTCGCAGGTCAACCCCGGCAAGGTAAGAACAGTCGCTCCTGCCATATCGAGCGCCAGAACGGTCTGAATCACCGGATGAAAGGACAGGTCCCTGCGTGGAGCGACCTTGTCGACCACGAGCTCAAACGGCACGTCCCGGCGGGAATACGCGACAAGGTTCCGCTGGCGCGTATCGGCCAATAATTCGCGAAAGGTCGGTCTGCAGGAAAGATCGCTCCGGAGCGCCAGCATGTTGACGAAGAGACCTATGGTTTCTTCGAAAGTGCTGTCCGGGCGGCCATCGACAGGCGTTCCGATGACGATGTCGTCCCCAGCGCCGAGCCGCGCCAAGGTCGCAGCCATCGCAGCCTGCAGTACCATGAACAGGCTGGTCCGAGTTTCCATTGCCAGTCGCTCAAGCTTGCAATGAAGCTCTGGCGGGATAGCGACGGCTACTCCGTCGCCTTGCCAATAGGTATTCTTTCGTTGCCCTTCGGCACAAGGCAGATCAACGCAATCCGGAGCGCCTGCGAGGTCTTCGCTTGCTTCGGCAAGACGAGCGGCAAGTTCCTGTTCTGCTGCCCCGGACAGCCGAGTATGCTGCCAACTTGCGAAGTCGGCATATTGGACTGCCGGCTTTTGCCAGACAGGTTCCTTGCCGCTCATTCTCGCCGCAAAGGCCGTCTCGAAGTCGGCAAGCAATGGGCGCAGGGCGCCACCGTCAATCGCGATATGATGCACGACGATCTGCATCATGCATTGCGGTTCAGGACCGAAATTTTCGTCCGTAACGATCGACACTCTCACCGGCAGTTCCTTGCACAGATCGAACGGCTTGGAAGACTGACGGGAGAGTTCTGACCGGCCTTCAGCTCCCGGTACTGAAACAATCCGTATGACATCTTCCGAAACGAAACCCGTACGGATGTCCTGATACGGCTCTCCGGCCCCGTCTTGCGGATAAACGGTCCGCAAGACCTCGTGCCTCTCGATAACGTCTGACCAGGCTTGCCCGAGAACGGACGGATCGACAGCGCCGGAAAGCCGGAAGCGGTAGGCCAGATTGTAGGAAGTATCTTCCGGGTGAAGCCGCTGCAGGAACCAGAGACGCTTTTGAGCAGAAGACAGCGGAACCTTGTCGGGTCGCGCAACGGATTTCAGTTTCAGGGAACATGGTTTCTCTGCCCCTATCAGACGGGCAAGCGCAGCCGGTGTCGGCGCGTCGAAAATCTCGCCCGGCGCAATCTGCACGCCAAAACGGTCTCTCAGTCGATATGCAAGACGAGCGGCCAGCAGTGAATGCCCACCCAGGAGAAAGAAATTATCATGGACTGAAACCGAGTGGACGCCGAGCAGCTCTGTAAATGTCTCACAGATTGCGGTTTCAAGGTCGCTCTGCGTTCCGCTTGCGCTCCGCCCAGCCGTCCGCACTGGATCCGGCAACGCTGCCCTGTCCAACTTGCCATTGGGTGTGAGCGGAAGTGCATCCAGAGCCATGATCGCCGACGGCAGAAAGGCTGGAGGGAGAGCTTCTGCCAAGGCGGCCATAAGCCTTGCGATATCCTTGTCGGCTCCCACTTCCCAGACAACATAGGCAGCAAGATAGACGTCCGTGTCGTCACGTCGCTTCGCAACGACAGCCGAACGGGCAACTTCCGGCAATCTGTCCAAGGCTGCTGCGACTTCTCCCGGCTCGACGCGGACGCCGCGTATCTTCACCTGATGGTCGGAACGCCCCAGATACTCGTAGCCACCGTCAGGCATTCGCCGCGCAACGTCGCCTGTTCTGTAGAGCAAGGCACCAGCGGGTCCGAACGGCGAAGCTATGAAGCGTTCTGCTGTTTTGTCCGGTTGGCGATGATATCCAAGCGCAAGACCTGTGCCGGTTATGCAGAGTTCACCGGTCTCTCCGTCGGAGACAGGCTGAAGCAGATCGTCGAGCAGGTAGACGACTGTTTCCCGTATAGGGTTGCCGATGGCAACTTTCCCGTCTGCATCACATCGCGCCCAGAGGCTGTCCCCCGCAGCTTCTGACGCACCGTAGAAGTTGAACAAGCGGGCGTCTGGCAGTTTCTCGCAGAATTTTTGCAGGAGACTTGATGGTAGAGGCTCGCCACTCGTGACCCAGGTCCGGCAGCCCTTCAAGTCTGGCAAACAGTCGTCCTCGAGAAGACTTGCCAGCAGACTCGGCACAACGGTCAACCGCGTGACGGCAAACGTCGCTACCGTCTCTGCCAGTCGCCTTGGGTCAGCGGAAACATTTCCTCTTTCGAGGACGACCGCACAGCCATTGCACAAGGCGCCCAACAGCTCGGTCGACCCGTCAATGAAGTTCAAGGAGGTCTTGAACAGCGTCCGCTCACCCGGTGCGAAGGGCAAGGCTTCCGATATCCAGACCAGCCTGTTGGCAAGAGCGGCCTGCCGTCCCAGCACGCCCTTGGGCCGCCCGGTGGAACCGGACGTATAGACCAGATAGGCAGGATCATGGCCCGTCAGCCGACGAACAAGATCACCACCCACAGGAGCGATATCTGGCTGTCTGGCGATGTCCCGGCTCAGCGAACCGTTTCCAAGAAAGACCGCCCGCGCTGTCTGACCAGCCGCCTCAATGACGCCGGCGACCGGTTGTTCCGCAAGGATCAGATCCGGCTCTGCGTCTTGAAGCATGTCAATCAGACGCTGTCGAGGATAGGTCGGATCGAGCGGCATGTAGCACGCTCCGGTCTTGATCACGCCCAGCAGGCTTACGACGAGGTCCGGCCCGGCAGCACAGCCGAGTGCCACGATCTTGCCAGGCCCGATACCCCGGCCTATGAGGTACCACGCGACACGGTTCGCCTTCCGGTCCAGTTCCTCGAAGGTCAGCCCCCTATCCGGCAGTATCAGTGCGGTCTCGCGGGGCCCCGACTTCACTTGCCTGGCAAAAAGTGCGCGAACAGAAGTGTTCTCATTGTCCGATGTTGCTTCCAACGGCAAATGGCTGGCATCCGGACGCGCAATGCTGCCTGAGGCAGCCTTTGCCTTTGCTGTCTGGAAACCACTTTCGCGGGATGTCATTGAGATCAACTCCGTCGAAGAATTGCCGTTTCTGTTTTGCCTGTCCGGCCGAAACCGAATTGAAATATCGTCAGCCTTGCAGCCCGAGGCGCTGCCTGAGTGTCAAAGGTTCGTGCCCCGCCGGCCGTACATGCCCTCGCTGGCGGAGAATTGGCACGACGGAGCGGGAAAACTCGTCAAAGCTTCCGGGAAAGTGGGTCGGGGTAATCACGAAGCCGTCGCAAGCGCCGCTTGTAAAATAGCTCTCAAGCTGATCGGCCACCTGTTCCGGCGTTCCGACAAGACGCGGCGTCGACGTGCTCCGCGCCATCCGAATGGCAATGTCGCGAAGCGTCCAGAGCCTTCCCCTGTCCTCTTCCCGGATCCTCTCCAACCAGGGAAATGCGGCTCCGCCATCGACAGCCGCCTTGTTTTGCGACTTGCCAGAACTCTCCAACACCTTGTCGATTGGCGTATCAGGATCGAAACCTGTCGCGTCGACGCCGATCATGCCCGACAGAAAGGCGATGGCGACATCCGGATGGATCAGCTCGTCCAGATATTCGGCCCGCGCTTTTGCAATGGCTTCGGTTTCACCGATCACAGGTTGCACCGCCGTCAGCAGGAATATCTTCTCCGGGTCGCGCCCCATCTCTGCAGCCCGGCGGCGAACATCGGCACGCAGTTCCGACATGCCCTCGGCATCTGCCTGAATGGCGAAAACGACATCAACCCATTTGGCGGAAAAATCACGACCCCGCGGAGAAACGCCGACACTCATCAGGATCGGTTCACCGTCCGGTCCGGCGGGAAGTGACAAGGGACCTCGAAGTTTGAAGCGTTCGCCTTCGTGATCAATGGGATGGATCTTGCCGGTGTCCGCGTAAAGCCCGGACGCCTTGTCGCTTACCAGCGCGTCCGGTTCCCAGGACTTCCAGAGCTTGCGGCAGATCTCCAGGATCTCTTCCGCCCTGTCATAGGCTTCGGGAGAAATGAGCTTTGGGAAATGACCGAAATTGTGCCCGTTGCTCGGACCAGCGGAGGTTACGACGTTCCACGAGATCCGGCCCCTGCTGAAATGGTCCAGCGTACTGAGCGTACGGGCCAGATGATAAGGTTCCATGTAGGTGGTCGATAGCGTGACCGTAAAACCGAGCGACTTCGTTACCGAGGCCATGAGGGAAACCAGCAGGTTCGGGTCATGGCGGATGGCACCAACCGCACCGTGTTTCAAAAAGGTTTCGTAGTTGTCGTTCAGTCCGGTTGTCACGCTGAGCGATTCTGGAATGAATGCGAGGTCGAACCCGCCGCGTTCCAATGTGACCGCCATATCCTTGAAGAGATCGGGATCACAGAAATCCGTTTCGCTGTACGGGTGGCGCCACATGCCGGCGAAATGGCTTCCAGGCACCAGAACATACCCGGCCAGAAACATATGACGATTTGCAACACCAGAACTCAAATCACCCCCCAAGACCGGTTTTAAGCAAAGTAATCGATCGTTTAAATTAGCTACCTACTCACTTTTCATTCTCATGACCTAACGGCAATAAAAAACAATTCACGAATTTTTCGCAGAAGATAAGTTAATTTTTATTCACATTCGTCGTTCAACATATCTCTTTTCGACGTTTACTAAATTTTTCGAAAAACCCTCAGGGTGTTGCCGTAAAAGACCCTTGGTATTTCGAGACTCTCGACCAGTTCAAAGCCCGCAGCCCTTACCTGCTTCTCAACTTCTGCGGTTTTCACCTGCTTCACCCATTCACCGGAAAAAATCAGGTCATCTATATTGTGGGCCAGGCGGCGCCAGAAAGGTGCTTCGACCATATCCTTGAAAAGGAACACTCCTGCGGGACCGACCCGTTTGATCGCCTCTTCAACAGCCGTCATCCGTTCAGCTTCGGCAACATGGTGCAGCACGTCGACCATGGTCACCACATCGAAGCAGTCGTCCGGCAGCTCCGCGAAGCTGCCAATTCGCAGGAAGGATACTTCCCCTGAGTGCCCCGTTCTCCCCGCTGCCTTGCGGGCCGAGGCAAGAGCGCCTTCGTGGACATCGCAGCCGGTTGCTTCGCTTATCCTCCCGGATGCCAGCAGAATCGCCAGCAACGCGCCATTGCCGCAGCCTACATCCAGAACCTTTGCATTTGCTGGAACATGCCGCTCCATCTCTTCGAATGGGCAGACGTAGGGCCTGGCGGAGATCAGCTTGCGCAAGAGCCTTGGCTCATAATCGTAAAGGTCGAAAAGGAACCGGCTAAGGTCCTTGCGATCGAAACTGAATGACCCTGTGCTGGCTGACACTCACCACTCCCATAGTCTGTTTCGATCTTGGTTTCACAAACCGTGAAATTAACCATACGTTGTAGTGACGCAACGCTACACAACACAACTTAAGCAAATTCTTTGGCTCTTGCCTAGCTCAAGAAACACGCTTGCCACAGAGTTGTTTTCTTGCAACTGTGCTGCAATTGACGCAGACAAGACTACTCGGAAAGCATTGAGAGTTCTTGTTTTTATGCGTTTCTTGGCCGCTAGGTCACCTTAACGAGCTGCGGAGCCGTTTCAATTCCTGGGAGCGCTGAATGAGCGTTGCGGAAGACGACGTCGAAGTTGGTAAGCCGAAAAAGAAGCCGCGCAAGATCCACAGGATGAGCCGGACCGACAAGGCCATCGCCTATCTGCTGCTGCTCGGTTTCGTCTCGATTGTCTTGTGGCCGCTGACGTTCTTTGTCATCGGGCCGGGTGAAGTCGGCGTCCTGTTCAGAACCCTCACCGTCGGCACCGAAACCAGGTTTGTTTATCCCGAAGGCATCAACATCAAATGGCCGTGGAACCGCATCTACCGGTACGAAGTCCGCATCCAGAAACAGGATGAAACGGTCCACGGCCTGGCAGCGGACGGCTTGCGCATCACATCCGATATTTCGGTTCTGTATTACCCGAAGGCGGATAATGCCGGCAAACTGCACCGGGCGATCGGGCCGGAATACGCCGACCGTTTCGTCCGCCCGACCGCCGTGGAAGCGGTTCGCTCGGTGATCGGCAAATACGACCCTCATGAGCTTTATCAGGTCGACATGACGCGCCTCGAAAAGGAAGTCATGGAGACCATTGAAGCCAACAATCAGGATCTCATCGTCTTCGACCAGGTTATCATTCGCCGGATCGAACTGCCGAAGGAAATCAATCAAGCGATTTCACGTAAGCTGACCGAGGAACAGAACGCCCTCGCCTATGAATACGTGCTGGAGCAGGCCCGCAAGGAAGCGGAACGCAAGCGGATCGACGCCATCGGCTACCAGACATTCTACTCGATTGTTGCAGATGCCCTGACGCCGCAACTGCTGACCTGGCGCGGAATTGAAGCGACCGTCGAACTGTCCAAGTCCAACAACAGCAAGATCGTGATCGTCGGTGGCGGGAAAGATCAGCTTCCGCTCATCCTGGGCAGCGACATTGCAAACCAGCCGAATTTACCAGCGCCCGCTCCGGTTAATCCGCAGCGCTACCGATTGCCTGATTTTGATAACCTGCCACAGCTTTTCCCGAACGCTCCTACAGCAGAGGCAGATACATCTCAGGATCAGGAGACACAGCTGAGGCCTGACGAAAATTCGACCGGCGACAGTACATCAAGCGAAAGCACGACGTCAGGTGAGACCGCGCCTGCTTCGAATGATCAAAACACGGAAAAGCCGCAAACTGACAATTGATACCGCGCTGATTGTAAGATTGAAATCGGACCGCACTCAAGCTACGCTCACGTAGAGTAAGCAGCGGGGAGCTGCGACGCTGAAGGAAGGAAACTGTGAAATGACAACGAAGTCCACTCGCACAAGTTCCGCAAAATCAGAAGCTGAGGACACTGTTGATGCAGCTGAAAAGCTGGCAGATGGCAAGGCTCAGACCGAAAGTGCTCCGCTGACCCCGGAAGAACGCACGCTGGCAGCCGAAAAGATCATTCGGGACCATGTTATCGTCGGCACAGGTACCGGCCTCATTCCAGTTCCGATCTTCGATCTCGTCGCCGCAATCGGAACGCAGCTCAACCTCATCCGCAAGCTGGCAGCCGTCTATGACGTGCCATTCTCGGAAAATCGCGCAAGAACCGCAGTAACCACGCTTCTGGGAAGTCTCGGCGGTGTCGGTGCGGGAACCTTTATCGCCACCAGCTTCATGAAAACCATTCCCGTGCTCGGCACTGCGCTCGGTATCGTCGGATCAGGCGCTACGCTTGGTGCCTTCACCTTTGCCGTCGGCAAGGTATTCCAGCAGCATTTTGAAACGGGTGGAGATTTCCTGAGTTTCGACGCAGCTGCCTACAAGGAGCATTTCAAGAAGATGGTGAAGAAGGGCGAAGACATCGCGGAAGAGAAGTCGGAAGCCGCCTGATGTTTGTCGCGCCACTGGTCATCTATCTGCTCTTGTGTGTCCTGGTCGGTTACCGCGGTCGGGACACACGGCTTGGTTCGTTCGGCTGCTTCCTGGCAAGCGTGGTGCTGACACCCGTTCTGGTGTTCGTCATCCTTTTGCTGACAGAACCTGCCGGTTTTCAGTCGCAGAAGTAATCTGACCGAAAAAAGCAAACCGGGTAACACCGTTCCCGGTTTCTCTTCAGCTGCCTCAAAAGCCTCATCAGCTTGCGAGCAGCACGATGCTGTTGAGATACCCCAAACAATAGCGCTGCAATCTACCCTGACCTTAACGAACTCCAAAAGGTCAGGGTACGTGCTCATATGCGTTCGCAGCTAATCCTGAAAAGTCACGTTGCACAGCTCCTGGAATGCCCCGTCGTCAAGACGGCAGGCGGATCACAAAAAGCTTGCGAGTGGTTTCAAGGACTTCCCAGGTTCCGGAGAAACCGGGCTGCAGGACAAAGCTGTCTCCGGGGCCAACTTCCCGGGTGAGGCCGTCCTTGTCGGTCAGCACCGACCTGCCGGAAAGGATCGAACAGAACTCCCACTCGTCATAAGAGATTTTCCAGGCCCCCGGAGTTGCTTCCCATACGCCCGAGAACAGCGTCTCGTTGTCCGTCGTTTCAACCAACCAGGTGGTAAACTTAGGATCGCCCGCAATGACCTTTTCCGGTGCTGGCGCATCTTGTTCGGGAACGATGTCGTCTAGATTGAACGGCAGGAAGGCGTGCATGCGGGTCTCTCTGTCAAAGATGGATCAGTTTGAACTGCCGGATGCTAGCCTCCGCTAACGATGCTGACCAGATGACCTTGGTCTGCAATTTTCCGGCATCACGCCCGCAACAGCCGAATGTTGCGCCGCATCTGCTGAATCTGTTCGAAACTCAGCACAAAGGGCGTGGTCCGGGGCAGTGTCGCCAGGATGTTCTGCTTGTGTGCCACATGCTCGCTCACACCCCGCGGGCTGTCGATCAGATTATGGGCGACCTCATGGGCAAGTGTGCTGGCATCCGCGTTCTTCTTGATTCGGGTAACAGCACCCGTGTGGTTGGCCTTGGACAGGGCCAGGTCCGTGTCGGGATTGAAGCGACGGATATAGAACACCATGATTTCATTCGGACGGATCCTGACGGACGTATGCGCCTCGGCAAGTTCCTTCATCCGGGCAAACAAGAGGCCATGCTGCGAAAACTCCGTCTCCTCGGCAGCGGTCAATGCCAGCGACTGGATGGAAGCAACCTCGAAGTTGATACCGTAATGTCCGTAAAGCTCCTTCGCGGTCGTTTCCGCAGTTGCCACCGGAGCATCCGGCGTCACCACGACAAAGATGTGCACACGAACCTTGTGAGTGAAGGACGCGAGCGCCCGGTCCAGCTTGGCCATGGTATTTCGTCCGACGGCGCCGTCGTCCTTGATCGGGGCTCCGCCATGCGTTGAACGCTGGAACTCCTTGACCTTTTGCACGGTTTCACTGCCGTAGACCCCATCCGGACTGAGCCCCGTTCCACCAACGGATTTTGGCATGGGAAACCCCAGGTCAATCAACCCGAACTGAACCAGATGCACTCCATGACCGCTTGACCCGCTGCCGAGCCAAGGGCTGTTGGTGGACGCTGCGGTGAGCTGCGGCACGTTGCGGAAATAGGGAGACGTCAATGCCATGGGACGGGGCTTCCGGACAGTGGACCTGGGAACGTCGAAAACAATCGATGATTGCACCTTACCGCAAAACACTATTGCCTCGAAACGAATTACGTAGCGGCATCAGCAATTTCCGTATTCCAGTTTCTCCTGGTGTCCGGACAGGCCTGATTTCGTGAAATCGTGCCTTGCCGCCTTGCCTGCCCCGATGCTTCACTGCGCCAAAACCAGGGAGACACGGGAATGGAAACGGCCATGACCGGCGGTCGCAATCAGGTGACCACCGGAATCGGAATGATGTGTGCAGGTGTTGTGTGCCTATGCCTCAACGATGCCATTGCCAAAACACTGACGGCTGACTACAGCCCCATCCAGATCCTGTTTCTGCGCAATTTGATCGCGCTTCCGATTGCGGTTCTGATCGCACTAAAAATGGGTGGAAGATCTGCCTTGATCTCGCACCGCCCGGCAGCCCATCTTCTGCGCGGAGTGTTGTGGCTCTGCGCCGCCACGCTGTTTTTCACCGGGCTGAGCCTTCTTGGCCTCGCCGAAGCAACAGCGCTGATTTTTGTCATGCCTGTTTTTGTGACAGCGCTTTCCGCCCTGGTCTTGCGAGAGCAAGTGGGCTGGCGTCGATGGACGGCAGTGCTCGTGGGATTTCTGGGCGTTCTGGTGGTTGTCCGTCCGGGTTCAGGCACTTTCCAGGCAGCATCGCTCCTCCCAATCGCAACGGCTTTCTTCTATGCCGCGCTCATGCTCAGCGCCCGCCTTGTCGACCCGCGCGAGAGTGTCTGGACCCTGATGCTTTATCTGGTGGGGGCCGGCGCAATCATGAGTGCCCTTGCGATGCCCTTCGTCTGGGTGCAGCCACGCGCGGAGGATATCTGGCTGTTTCTTGGCATCGCGCTATTCGGCACGGCCGGTATCACCCTGATGACACAGGCCTTCCGCTTTGCCCCGGCGGCCGTTGTCGCGCCATTCGATTATACCGCGCTCTTGTGGGCGACCCTGCTCGGCTGGCTCTTGTGGGGGGAAATTCCCGACATTGCGACTTATGTCGGTGCCGCGATCATCATCGCGAGCGGCATCGCCATCGTCCTGCGCGAACGGCAGCTGGAAACCTGAAGCCCCGCCGGTGGCCCATGCCACCGGCAGGATCAACTCTGCTTACATGCGCTGGGTGAAAGTGGTTGCCTTCACCAGTGCCGCGTAGTCCTTGGCAAGCTCGAGGAACGCGTCATAGCTTTTCTGCACTTCGGCAAACTTCGGATTGGCGGCAGCGTTTTCCGCCATCACTTCCGCAACCGCCGTCTTCAGCGCAGCCAGGACATCATCCGGGAAGTTGGCAAAGGTAACGCCGTCTTCCTTCAGTTTCTTCATGGCAACCGCGTTGTAATAATCGAACTGTGCGGTGGTCTCGACGGAAGCCGCTTCCGCAGCATAGGCGATGATTGCCTGAAGGTTCGCCGGCAAGCTGTCGTAGGCTTCCTTGTTGACGACGATTTCCAGCGCGGCTGACGGCTCGTGGAAGGCCGGAACATAGCAGTAGCTGGCAACCTTCTGCAGGCCGAATGCCTGGTCCAGCATGGGACCAACCCACTCGGCCGCATCGATGGCGCCGGACTGGAAGGCCGGGAAGATTTCCGGAGGCGGCAGCAGGACAGCGTTGACGCCGAGCTTGCGCATGGCTTCGCCGCCCAGACCGGCAATGCGCATGTTGAGGCCGGCAAGATCGTTGAGGCTTTCCACCGGGTTCTTGAACCAGCCGGCCGCCTGTACGCCCGAACTGCCGGAATAAAACGGCTTGAGGCCGCGTTCTTCATAAAGGCTGTCCCACAGGTCCTGTCCGCCGCCATAGCGAAGCCAGGCGGTTGTTTCGACCGCGGTCATGCCGAAAGGAACGGCAGAGAAGAAGTGCATGGCGGTGTTCTTGGACGCGGCATAGTAAGGCGTCGAATGACCGATCTCGGCAGTGCCCTGCTCCACGGCATCTTCAACACCGAACGGCGGTACGAGCTCACCACTGGAATAGACCTTGAAAGTCAGCTGTCCATCGGACATTGCAGCCACGCGGTCGGCAAAGGCGGTCACGTTGGTGCCCACACCCGGCGCCTTCGCCGGAAAGGAGGTCGGCAACTTCCATTCGATCTTGCCTTGCGCAATTGCCGGTGCTGCCAGCAGGCTGGCAGGTGCGGCGACAGCACCAGCCTTCAGAAAATCACGTCTTTTCATACTTGTGTCTCCCTCGATGTTCAAAACAGGACGTCCGGCAACAGGGTTGCCAGAGCCGGAAAGGCGGCGACCAGACCGAGCGCCAGAAGCTGGATGGCGACAAACGGGATCACCGAAACATAAATGTCAGAGGTGCGGATATCCGCCGGTGCAACCGATCGAAAATAGAAAAGCGCAAACCCGAATGGCGGCGTCAAGAACGAAGTTTGCAGGTTAAGCGCAATCAGGACCGCAAACCAGACCGGGCTTATGTCGCTTTGCAGGATAATCGGCCCGACAATCGGAACAACAATGAAAATGATCTCCACGAATTCCAGAATGAATCCGAGCAGGAAGATCACCAGCATTGTCAGCAACAACATGCCATAAGCACCGCCCGGCAAGGCGTGCAGCAACTCGGCCACATGTTCATCACCGTTGAACCCTCGGAACACGAGCGACAGGATGCTGGCAGCAATCACGATGCCGAAGATCATTCCGGTGATGGTGACGGTTTCCCGCAGCGCGGGCAGGAGTACTCCTCCGCGGATCAGAGAAGCTGCTGCGATGGCCAGCATGACAAGGGCAGCAGCCGTCATAGCGACGGAGACGATCGTCAGTATCGTCCAGCTGATCCGGCCTCCTTCAAACTCCAGACCGAACAGACCGAGCCTGCGCAGGATCAACAGCACAATAGCAAAGGCAGCGCAGGCCATGGCAACACGCGCCACCTTGCCGTCGCTTCCTGCAGCCGCGATCAGGACAGCCCCTGCGACACCGACACTTGCGGCTTCCGTTGGCGTTGCAATGCCAATCAGGATGCTGCCGAGCACGGCGATGATCAACCCGAGCGTGGGCGCGATATCCCGGAATAACTCCCGGCCTGACACGCGAGGCTTTGGTGTCGGGGTCTTAGCTTCCTGTCCTTTCGGAGAGGCCCGGCGCAGTCGCAGCAGGACGTATGCCGCATATAGCGCGACGAGGAGCAGCCCCGGGATCAGCGCACCGGCAAAGAGATCCCCCACCGTGACTGGGTCGGGCGCGAAGTTGCCGGCTTCCTGCTGCGCTTCGAAGTAGGCATTGGATACCTGATCTCCCAGGAGGATCAGAACGATCGACGGCGGAATGATCTGACCGAGCGTGCCGCTGGCGCAAATGAGGCCACTGCTCATGTGCTTGTTCACGCCCGCGGCCAACAGAGCCGGGAGTGTGATCGTGCCCAGCATGACGATGGTTGCCCCGATGATACCTGTCGAGGCGGCAATGAGTGCGCTCACCAGAACCACAGAAAGCGCCAGAGCGGACTGCTGCCCGCCCATTGCGGCCGTCAGGCTCTGCAGCATCCGCTCTGCCTGGCGCGACTTTTCAAGAAGCAACCCCATCAGCACGAAAAGCGGCACCGCCAACAGGAGCGGATTTGTCATCACGCCATAAACGCGCTGGGGAACAGCCTGGAAGAACACGAGGTCAAAATGCCCGGTGGCGGCAGCGACCAGCGCGACAATCGTCGGTGCGCCGGCGATTGCAAGCAGGACCGGCACGCCGGAAAGAATACAGGCAAATACGGAAAGGGCCAGAATGATGAGCCAGATGATATCGGCAGTCATGAAAATTTCCGTCGCATCGCGCCGAACAGCTTTTGAAGGATGTAGATCACCACCAGCGCAGGCAGGATCACCAGACAGGTCTTGACCAGAAACAGGCCGGGCAGACCGCCGGTTTCCGGAGAGCCTTCCAATATCGCCCAGGAGCTTTTGACGAGCGGGAATGCCGTCCAGAGCATGATTGCAAAGACCGGCAGCGCGAGCAGGAGGTCTCCAAGCCAGTCGATACGCCGGTTTGTCCGCTCGCTCCAGTTCTGGCGAAATACATCGACCCGCACGTGCTTGTCTGCATCGAAGGAAACGGCGACAGAAAGGGCCACGAGGGCTGCAAAAGCGTAGTTGACCGCGTCCTGGATTTCCAGAAGACCGAAGCCAAGCAGATAGCGCATGAGCACCATGGCCAGCTGGCCGAAAAAGACGATCGCGGCAAACCCCATGCAAAGCATGTGTACCGCCCGAAAGACCCTACGCATTCATCACTCTTGCTGCTGGAAGTCGCATTTCGCTCTGGTCACGGCGTCAAGACCCGACCTTCTGGAGCCCCCTCCTCAGCCCCGCATTGCGCCACAGGCGAACCACACGGGACGTGGTCAGCTTAATGACCGAAATTGAGCGTGTATACAATGATTTGAGTGCTTTTTCCGGAAAAGGCGGACCACCCACAGAAGTCCGCCAACCGTGCCCCTGGAAATGTCGGCCAGCGGCATATCGCCCCGATTGAGTGCTTCGCACAGGCTTCTTGTCTATTGCGGAGCAAAATGGATTGCGGCATTGCAGCAAATGGGCTAGGCCGAACTTCTCCTCCACTTTCAGGGCGCTTGTGCCCTGCCCGGTTCTCCTCCCGCGGGCAAGGCACGATTTCGGCACTCTGGACAGTTTGCAACCATTCAATTTCTGGAGTTTGCGATGCTCAGCAAAAAAGTTCCGTTCGTTACCTTCCGCACCCGCGTCCGTGATGAATCCATTGAAGGTCCGAACCCGTTCCGCTGGGAAGACAAGACCAGTGACGACTACTTCCAGGGCAAGAAGGTCGTTCTGTTTTCACTTCCAGGCGCATTCACTCCGACCTGCTCCACCTATCAGCTTCCGGATTTCGAAAAGCTGTTTGAAGAGTTCAAGGCTGAAGGCGTTGATGAAATCTACTGCATCTCCGTCAACGACGCTT
Source organism: Roseibium sp. RP-7 (assembly GCF_053005225.1). Taxonomy (NCBI): domain Bacteria; kingdom Pseudomonadati; phylum Pseudomonadota; class Alphaproteobacteria; order Hyphomicrobiales; family Stappiaceae; genus Roseibium; species Roseibium sp. RP-7. The sequence goes on along the minus strand of NZ_JBRKQA010000001.1, from coordinate 2,305,874 downwards.
TCGTGATGAATGCCTGGGCAAAGGCCCAGGGCGTCGAGAACGTCAAGGTTATTCCAGATGGATCCGGCGAGTTCACCCGCAAGATGGGCATGCTGGTTGCCAAGGACAATCTCGGGTTCGGCATGCGCTCCTGGCGCTATGGTGCGGTCATCAATGACGGCATCGTCGAGCAGTGGTTCGAAGAAGAAGGCTTCTCCGACAACTGCGAAAGCGATCCTTACGGCGTTTCCTCGCCGCAGAACATCCTGGAAAAGCTGCGCGCTGCAAAAGTTCAGGCCGCCTGATCCACCAGGACCTGGTTCAGCAAAAAGCCCCGGAGCAATCCGGGGCTTTTTCATTTTCCAACACGATTTCCAGAAAAGTCGGAACTACTTGCGGCCTTCCAGACGGCGGCGTTCGTCCTCCGACCTCAGCTCCAGCCACATCGCGTTCAGGATCGCCATGGCGCAGGCCAAAGGCATTCCGAGGACCCAGGCAAAATACCACATGTTGCAGTCTCCTCAGTAAGCGCTGTGGTTGTCACGTTCGATGGTTTCTTCATCCACCTTGCCCCACAGAACCTTGTACACCCAAGCGGTGTAGACAAGGATGATCGGCAGGAAGATGAGCGTCGCCACCAGCATGTTGAACAAGGTCCGGTGGCTGGAAGATGCGTCCCAAACCGTCAGGCTGGCTTCGGGCTGTATCGATGACGGCAGGATGAACGGGAACATCGAGACACCGACTGTCGAGATGATCCCGAAAATCGCCAGCTTCGAGAAGAGGAAGATCGGCATTTCGAAACGTGTCTGCAAAAGCAAGAGCGTTCCGAACAGGCCAAGGAACCCGAGACCTGGGGCCAGCCAGAGGATGGGGTGGACTGTGTAGTTGTACATCCACGCCCCACCTTCGGTGATCGCCTGCTTTGCCAGTGGATTGGCCGCCATGTTCGGATCGACTTCGGATGTAATGCGGAAACCTTCCACATAGCCGCTGGCAACGAGATACCCGCCTAGAGCGAACAGAGCGATGCTGAGGCCTGCCGTTACTGTGCCGAACCGCCGGGCGCGCGCAGCAATATCACCTGACGCCCGCATCACCAGCCAGACAGCCCCATGCGTGACGAGCATCGTCACCGACAACAGCCCGCACAGCAGCGAGAACGGCGAGAACAGAGCGAAGAACGACCCTTCGTATGTCATCCGAAGATCGTTATCGAGCGAGAACGGGACCCCGAGCAACACATTGCCGACGGCAACACCGAAGACAAGCGCCGGTACGAAAGACCCCGTGAACAGTGCCCAGTCCCAGGCGTTGCGCCAGGAGGGATCCGGCCGCTTGGACCGATACTTGAAGGCTACCGGCCGCAGGATCATCGCGGCCAATAACACGAACATCGCCAGATAGAACCCCGAGAAGCTGATGGCATAGAGTGGCGGCCAGGCAGCAAAGATCGCCCCGCCCCCCAGGATGAACCAAACCTGGTTTCCTTCCCAGGTCGGGCCGATCGTGTTGATGACGACACGCCGTTCGATATCTGTCTCGGCAACAAAGGGCAGCATCGCGCCAACGCCCATGTCGAAACCGTCCATCACGGCAAAGCCGATCAGAAGGACGCCGAGCAGCAGCCACCAGATCATCTTCAGGATGGAGTAGTCGATCATTTCATAGAGGATCATTTTCGATTACTCCGCTGGTACAGAGGCTGCGGCCGGGACCGGCTGCTTTGGCGCGGCCGGAACCGCATCCGGGTTCTCGCCGTCTTCCGGACCGATCTTGATGTATTTGATCATCAGCGTGATCTCGATCACCAGAAGCGTGCTGTAGAGTGCAACAAAGCCGGCAAGCGTCAGCAGGACCTCGGTCACGCTAAGGCTCGAGACACCGGCAGAGGTCGGCAGCATACTTTCGATAATCCAGGGCTGGCGGCCATATTCGGCGACGAACCAACCCATTTCGCAGGCGATCCACGGCAACGGGATCGACCAGACTGCGACATGCAGCAGCCAACGACGCTTTTCTCTGAGAACGTCCAGCCGTCCGGACGACGAATAGTAGAAGAACACCGTGGTCATCAGGATGAAGAAGAAGCCGCACGCCACCATGATCCGGAAGGAATAGAACATCGGCATGACTTCCGGCACGGTGGACCAGGCGGCCGCGTCTACCTGAGCGGTGGTCGCTTCCATCGGATTGTCCGTGAACGGCAGCAGCAGATAGGCGTACCCAAGCGAGTTCTCGTTCTGCAGGAAGGTCTCGCGGACATCCGCACTTGCATTTGCCGGATCCTGCCGGATTTTCTGCAGCGCATCCCAGGCTATGGCACCCTGCCGGATGCGGTCCTTTGTCCGCTCAACCAGATCCTTGATGCCGGGAATGATCGTGTCGAGGGAACGCGTTGCGATCAGGCCCATGACATAGGGCACTTCGATGGCAAAGACGTTCTCCCGCTTCTCCATATCCGCCCAGGCAATCACGTTAAACGAGGCCGGAGCCGGCTCGGTCTCCCACATGGCCTCGATCGTCGCCAGTTTCATCTTCTGGTTCAGGTTGGCCTCATAGCCGCTTTCATCCCCGAGAACGACAACCGAAAGTGCAGAAGCAAAGCCGAAGGCGGACGCGATGGCCATGGATCGTTTGGCGATCGGAATATGTCGGCCTTTCAACATGTACCAGGCAGAGATACCCAGAACGAACATCGACGCGGTGACATAACCTGCAGAAACGGTGTGCACGAACTTGGCCTGCGCCACCGGATTGAACAGCACTTCATAGAAACTGGTGACTTCCATGCGCATGGTGTCGGGGTTGAATGCGGACCCGACAGGGTGTTGCATCCAGCCGTTGGCGATCAGGATCCAGAGTGCCGACAGGTTTGTTCCAATCGCTACGGCCCACGTGGCAGCCAGATGCTGGCGCTTGGAGAGCCTGTCCCAGCCGAAGAAGAACAGACCAACGAATGTGGCTTCCAGAAAGAAAGCCATCAGGCCCTCGATCGCCAGAGGCGCACCAAAGACATCGCCGACATACTGACTGAAGTAGGCCCAGTTCATGCCGAACTGGAACTCCATCGTCAGACCGGTAGCGACCCCCAGGACGAAGTTGATCCCGAACAAGGTGCCCCAGAACTTGACCATGCGTTTCCAGACCTCTCGGCCGGTCATCACATAGACTGTTTCCATGGTGGCCAGCAGGATCGACAGGCCGATGGTCAAAGGCACAAACAGGAAGTGGTAGAGCGCTGTCATGGCAAATTGCAGCCGGGACAGGTCAACGACGTTCAGTTCCATCGTATTCCCCCTTTACGGACCGGAGAGGCCCGAGCATTTCGGCAGTCGTGTCAAAGGTTCTATCGAACCGCAACAGGCACGTCTGCACATCAGGACGATCGACGGGTAAATGCCCTGTCGGAGGAGACCGGGCCTGTGTCGATCTTGATTGAAAACCCGGTTTTCGTCCCGATCCGGCAACGGCAATCAACTTCACAGTGAATGCGGATTGCGGCCGCCAATCCCGTCAATGAACCGGCTTGGAAAACGAGTCTTCCTATGGGCTGATCGTGGCCCACCGCCCCCCCAAGGTCAATGCGACAGTTAGGACGCGACAACCTCAAGATGCGGAAAACTGCGGGAGAACTCATTGAAATTCGGAAAGAATTATTTCCGGCGACCGAATGCCGCTGCCGCATGGTGCCGTCAGATCCAGTACGCGGTCTGCCCGCTCCAACTCCTGTCGACGGTGTGCAATCATCAGGACGGCCGCATCGCCGCGATAGGACAAAAAACGGTCCAGAACATCCGCAGCGGTTGCGGCGTCCAGTCCCTCGGTCATCTCGTCCAGAACAAACAGGGCCGGCCGCGTCAGAAAGGCACGCGCCAGGGCAAGACGCCTCTGCTCTCCACCGGACAATCCGAGCCCCCCCTCACCGAGAATGGTCTGCAGGCCTTTCGGATTTTCAGAAATACGTTCAGCAAGCGCCGCCTGTTCAAGCGCACGCCAAAGCTCCGTGTCGCCAGCATCCGGGTTTGCAACACGCAGGTTCTCGGCAACGGTCTCGTTGAAGAGATAGGCCTTTTGCCCAATGACGGTAACCTTGCGGCGTAGCTCTTTCTCGGAGATACGGTCGATTTCCAGCCCACCCAGAAGTATCTTCCCCTGCCCTGGCTTTCGTAACCGAGCGGCCAATGCCCCAATCGTCGACTTGCCGCAACCGCTGCGCCCTGCCAATGCGAGAATTTCGCCCTGCGCAAGGTGAAAGGAGAGCCCCTCCAGAACGCTTCTGTCAGCACCGGGATAGCCAAAACTGACGTCCTCGAAAGCGAGCGCAGGCACGGCGCCTTGGCGTCCGGTTTCTGGTACGGAAAGGCTCTGCGAAGGCTCGACCTCATCGGGGCGACGCATCAAGTGCATGATCCGACCAGCTGCCAACGCGACGCGAGGCAATCTGGAAAGGCCAGGCAAGCTCATCGAAAATATTTCCGGAAGCCCCATCACCACCAGTATCAGACCGACGCTGAAAGCCGCCGTCAGCGCGCCATTCCCGACTTCGTGCAGACAGACAAGAAGCATGACGGCAAGAAACAGCTGTCCAAGGAGCGTGGAACCCGCTGTCAGCTTGCTGGTACGGTGATCCTCAACTTCCTGGGCTTCCGCCAATCGCGTGTCGGCGACAAGGACCGAGTCGGCCGCCGCTTCCAGACCGCCGTAAATCGCAAGATCCCGCCGGCCTGCCGCCAGATCCGCAGCTCGAAGCCGCATGGCATCCAGCGCCGCGTCAGAGCGGCGGGCGGTTTTGGTGTCGGACCGTGCAAAGGTCCAGACCGCGAGCCCGAGCCAGGCCAAAACGAAGACTGCTCCGGTAAGCAACAAAAGCGGCGATACGCTGCTCCAGACCAGAAGCAACGAGACAGCAACAACCAGCGACAGCACCAGAGGAACAACCAGACGCAAATAAACCGTATCGAGGACAGCAACGTCGAGTGTCAGACGATTGAGCAGCAATCCGGATCGCTGACCGTCGTTTGTCTTTAGTGCCATCGCCGCAAACAGCCGGTTTCTGAACCCAGTCAGAAACCGGAACGTGGCGTCATGTGTCAGGACCCTTTCACCGTAACGGCCGGCGGTACGGACAATCGCAAAAGCGCGAATGAGCGCGCTTGGCGCAAAGATGTTCAAGAACGCGCCACTTAAACCCGCAATAGCCGCGGCGGTGATGAACCAGCCGGAAACGCCGAGCAGAAGAAGCCCGGCAGCCGCAGGCAGTAATGCCACGAGAATGCCAAGCCAGAAATGAAAGCTGTCGTACCGGTGCTGGGTGCGAATGATATGCCAGACAGACCTCACGCGAACACCTCCCCTTCGGCGAGGAAACCGAGCGCCTTCAGGTCAATCCGCCGCGAGGCGATTTTCCGAAGGGCCGGGTCGTGTGTGGCGATCACGGCGGTCCGGCCATCGCAAAGTTTCCGCAATCCGTCTATGACATCCGCCGCTGTTTCTTCATCCAGCGAGGCTGTTGGTTCGTCCGCCAGCAGCAGGACCGCATCCTTGCGCATTGCCGCCCTCGCGAGAGCCACCCGGCGGATCTCCCCAACCGAGAGGCCAAAACCGTCTTCTCCCAAAGGTGTTTCCAGACCACGAGGCAAGCGCTGGACGAGCGCTTCGGCCCCGGCAAGGCGAAGGGCTTGCCAGAGATCGTCTTCCGTAACCGCTGCAGATGTATCAACTGCTCTCAGGAGGTTGGCCTTGAGACTGCCGTGAAACAGCCTCGGCGACTGGCCGAGCCATATAACCTTTCGACGCAGCAACGGTGCAATCGCGGTTGCAGTAAGGTCATTCACCTGAATTTCGCCGGAATCAGGCTCCTGGAAGCCCAGTATCCCGTCAATCAGTGTGGTCTTGCCGCTGCCGCTCGGCCCTTCGACCAAAAGCGTTTCATCCGGCTCAATCCTCAGATCGAACTCCTTGAAGACACAGCGCTCATCGTGGGAAATGCCGACAGACCTGAACTGAATAGCGGGCGGGTTTGAAAGTGAAATGGAACCGACCGGCTCGTCTGATCGTTCAGCGCGCTTAGGGTTTCCGGGGGTTTCCTGCGACGGGAAAAGTGTCGCCAGCTTCTTCCGCGCGGCAAGTCCGCCTGCCCGGTCATGATAGGCTGCCGCATAGGCACGCAAGGGGGCAAAGAACTCCGGTGCGAGCAGCAGAATAAACAGGCCCTGCGCAAAGGTCAGGGCCCCGCCCCAGGTTCCAGCCTGGATTTCACCCAATAGCGAAAACCCCACATAGACCGCGCAGAAGGCTATTCCGAGTGCTGAAAAGAGTTCCAGAACGGTTGAGGAGAGGAATGCGATCTTCAGGACGCGCATGGTGCCGGTTCTGAACCGTTCGCCCGCGTCAGCGATTTGCCGCTGGGTACGCTCGATTGCGCCAAACAAGGTCAGTGTTTCCAGGCCCCTGATCCTGTCCAGCAGACTGCCGCTCAGCCGCACCAGTTCCTCCTGTTGCGTCTCGCTCGCAGCCTTGGCACGCATACCAATCAGCGCCATGAAAACAGGAATGAGCGGCCCGCAGACTACCAGGATCAGCGCGCCGACCCAACTGAACACGGCAGTGGCGGCAACGATCCCGAGGGGCACAAGACGAAGCCGAACCTTCTGAGGTTCGAAATTCCGATAGTACGGTCCGAGCAGGTCGACCTGTTCGGTAACATGGGCGGCAAAGGCACCGGAAGATGGGAATTCTGCAGATGGCGACGTTCTGGCGGCAACGGAAAGCAGCTCTGCACGTGCCCTGCTCTGGATTGCACGGGCAGTTTGCCGGGCAACCGTTTCGGCTCGGTTTTGCAGAAACACTCTCAACACAGCAACCAGTGCGATGCCGGCGGCAGCCTGGAAAGCCAAGCTTGTCAGATCGCCTTCGATAACCTGGCCGTCATCTGCGGCGGTAAACATCATGGGGAGCGATCCGAGCGCCCAGGAAATCAATCCGGCCTGTGCAATCCACAGCAGATCGGATACGGCCAGAAGCCGACCAGCCCGTTTCAAGCTGCGGCTTTCTCCTTTGTCCGGCCAGCCGAAAGCAGCTGCTGCTCCGTTGTCCTGCCCCTCACCCTCAGCCACCGTCCCGATCTTTTCCCTTTTTATTGTCACCAGCCGTTTAGTGTCGCCCCGTCCGCCCAAATTCAAGAGGCAGATTGCCACGGTGGCAACGGGAATGCCATGCAAGGGCGACCGGTATCGGCGCAGTACTGCGCCAGCAGATGCCTATTTTCTTTCACCGGATGCACAATCCTGACAAGAGGTTTTCAGGACGCTTGTGAGATCTTCGTTCATGAAATCATCTCCTGAAACTCCAGAAGACAGCTTTGTGAAGGCCTTGTTTCCAACAAACGCCCGAAAAAGGCAGCTGCTGCGTCTAACAGCCAGTGCCTTTAGCGGAGGTTCGCGGTGACAGCTATCGCACGAGACGATGCTCCAATTCGGAAAGCACCGCGGCGAGAACCGCTTCGGCGCGTTCTTCCGTGCACCTTGGCCTAAGGCGGGCAATCAGAAACGGGTCCCTGAACAGTTGCGTTGCGTCTTCAACCAATTCGCACGCCCTTTTCAGCTCGCATCCTTCAAATACGGCGCCGAGGATCCCTTCCAGCATTTTCCGTAATCTGCTCACATGGATGGTGACAGGTTCGGGATGCTCTCCAGCCAGTGTCAGATAGGCCCGGAACAGGTCCGGATCGTCGTCAAACCTTTCTGACTTGATTACGAGCTGCACCCTGACAAAAGCTGCCAATTTTGATTGCCAGCTTTCCGCAGCTGAAATTTCCACCTGAAGCGCAACTTCCACGTCTGCGAACCAGCGTTCCGCCAAGCCGGCCATGAGAGCCGCCTTGTTGGGAAAAAACCGGTAGACATTCGATTGCGACATCCGACAATCGGCCGCCAGATCAGTCACGGAAAAGCGCGGCGAACCTTGCCGCCGCAAGCGGTGTTCCGCAGCCTGCAGCAGACTCTCCCGGATTTCGGCGTTTTCAACCTTCGGTCTTGCCATTTCTAAAGCCAGCGCCTCACATTTTTTCTGTAGTCCAGGTAAGGCTGGCCAAACGTCTTCTCGGCGTTCCGCTCCTCAATCGGGATATACCAAAACTGCGCGGCCAGAAAAAAGACGATTGCGAAAAGGACGTTCAATGCTTCGTTGGTGCAGACAGCGACCCCGAGCAGCATCAACAAAAACCCAAGATACATCGGATTGCGCGAAAGCGCGTAGATGCCGGAGGTGACCAAGCGGGTTGGTTGTCGGAACGTATGGATTTCCGTTTCTTGCGAAAGGAAAGTGCCATGCCCCTTTTTGAGGAAAAACAATCCCAGAGCGACAACTACCAAACCGGTCCACTGGAACGGTGCAGGAAGCATGGGCGAACCGGGAGACAATATCGTAACCGGGACCATCAACAACAGGAACAGGCCGAAAAGGACAGGCGGAATTATCTGAGGCATGAGAGGTCTCCAAGCGCACTTCATAATAAATAATAAAATTCATCTTTTATCATTTTACAAGACAAAAAAGAGGCGCTCCAGGCGAAGCCGGGAGCGCCAGACCGGACTTGGTCCGGGAGGAATTACTTCATCGTCGGGATCACGAACTCGGCCCCGTCCTTCAGACCTGACGGCCAGCGGGAGGTCACGGTCTTGGTGCGGGTGTAGAACTTGAACCCGTCCGGACCATGCTGGTTGAGATCGCCGAAGCCGGACTTCTTCCAGCCGCCGAAGGTGTGGTAGGCGAGCGGCACAGGGATCGGCACGTTGATGCCAACCATGCCGATGTTGATGCGGGACGCGAAGTCGCGGGCGGTGTCGCCGTCACGGGTGAAGATCGCAGTGCCGTTGCCGTATTCGTGGCTGAGCGGCAGATCGAGAGCTTCTTCGTAGGTCTCTGCGCGAACCACGGACAGGACCGGACCGAAGATTTCGGTCTTGTAGATGTCCATGTCCTTGGTGACGTTGTCGAACAGGCAGCCGCCCATGAAGAAGCCGTTCTCATAGCCCTGCATGGAGAAATCGCGGCCATCGACAACCAGCTTCGCACCTTCCTTGATGCCCTGATCGACGAGACCCTTTACGCGGGCAAGCGCTTCCTTGGTCACCAGCGGACCGAAGTCGACGTCATTGCCAGCCGTGTACGGCCCGATCTTCAGTGCTTCCACCTTCGGCGCAAGCTTCTCGATCAGTGCATTTGCAGTGCTTTCGCCAACCGGCACGGCAACAGAAACAGCCATGCAACGCTCGCCGGCCGCGCCGTAACCGGCACCGATCAGAGCATCGGCCGCCTGATCAAGGTCGGCATCCGGCATGATAATCATGTGGTTCTTTGCGCCACCAAAACACTGGGCGCGTTTGCCGGATGCAGTTGCACGGGCATAGACATACTGGGCAATCGGCGTGGAACCGACGAAGCCGACAGCCTGGATGGTTTCATCGTCCAGGATTGCATCGACCGCGCTCTTGTCGCCGTTGACGACGTTCAGAACACCTTCCGGCAGACCGGCTTCGATCATCAGTTCAGCAAGCATGATCGGCACGGACGGATCGCGTTCGGACGGCTTCAGGATGAAGGCGTTGCCACAAGCGATCGCCGGGCAGAATTTCCACATCGGGATCATGGCCGGGAAGTTGAACGGCGTGATGCCGGCAACGACGCCAAGCGGCTGGCGCATGGAGTACATGTCGATGCCAGGACCGGCGCCTTCGGTGAATTCACCCTTCAGGAGATGCGGCGCACCAATGCAGAACTCGGCGACTTCCAGACCGCGGATAACGTCGCCCTTGGCGTCCGGAATCGTTTTGCCGTGTTCGCGGGAAAGAGCTTCAGCCAGCTTGTCCATGTCGCGGTTGAGAAGATCTACGAACTTCATCATCACGCGAGCGCGACGCTGCGGGTTGGTGGCAGCCCAGGCAGGCTGTGCGGCAGCAGCATTGGCAATTGCCGCGTCCATCTCGGCCTGGCTGGCCAGGGCGACCTGCGCCTCGACTTCACCGGTTGCCGGGTTGTAGACGTCTGCAAAGCGGCCGGAGGTTCCCTCCACGTACTTGCCGCCGATAAAATGACCGATCTTCCGCATGTCGCGTTTCTCCCAATATGTCCTGACACCAGCCAAAAGGATTTTGGGCGAGCGTCCGAGATGATGTCTTTCTGACTTTTATTTTTGCTACAAACAAGAACCAGATTTCCGGACCCGTTGTGCGTTTTTCGAAGTTATGCAATAAAACGCCACGAAGCGTTTGAGACAAACGATAGGTCCATTCCCCCTCGGTTGTCATCCCGGCTGAAACTTTACCAAAAGCCGGTGTGCAGCAAGGCGTGAACTCACCACCATGAACGCGGCGGCCATCGTGCCTGGTATCTGACATCAGCTGAAAAAACAAAACGGAGTGGCTGGTCATCGCGGAAAGCAAATCGACATGAACTGGGACGACATCCGCATCTTTCTCGCGATCGCTCGAACAGGACAAATCCTGGCGGCAGCGCGCCGTCTGGGCCTCAACCACGCCACGGTGGCGCGCAGGCTGACGAGTCTCGAAGACAGCATCGGCACACGCCTCTTCGACAGATCAACATCCGGCTGCCTTCTGACGGAAGCCGGCAGCCGCTTCTTTGACCGGGCAGAACGGATCGAAGCCGAGGCGGTGGCAGCGGAAGCCGACCTGACAAACAATACGCCGGAAATTTCCGGAACCGTTCGCATCGGTGCGCCCGATGGTTTCGGTGTTGCGTATCTTGCGCCCCGGCTTGGCAAGCTCACGGAAAAACATCCCGGACTGACGGTGCAGCTCGTTCCCGTACCCCGCTCCTTCTCGCTCTCGCGCCGTGAAGCTGATATCGCCGTGACAATAGACAGGCCGGAAACAGGCAGGCTGGTTGCCGGCAAGCTCGTCGACTATTCGCTCGGCCTTTATGCGTCAAAAACCTATCTGGAAAGCCGGGGAGCGCCTGCCTCCGCAAGCAATCTGATCGACCACGATCTTATTGGCTACGTGGAAGACCTGCTCTATTCGCCATCGCTGAACTATGGCACCGAGATCCTGAAAGACTGGACCGCGCGATTTGAAATCGCCTCCGCACTCGGCCAGACCGAAGCAGTCAGGTCCGGCGCCGGTATCGGCATCCTTCACGATTTTATCGCGCGCGACAATGCCGACCTGATCGCCGTTCTCCCGGAGATAAAGCTTCACCGGGCCTACTGGATGGTGACACATGAAAGTTCACGCCCTCTCCGCCATGTTGCCACGGCACAGGATTTTCTGCGCGACCAAGTCGCGCGCGATAAAGCGATTTTCGTTTAACCAGGCCGAAGGCGAAACGCACCCAACCTACCGCCAGGGATCTGTCGCCATTATCCATTCCCTGGTGCGCGCTTCCGGGTCGGCATTCCGGGTGATGTCGGTGACAACGGCTGCGATATCTGCGCCGTTCTCGAACACACCCGGCAGACGTTCCGGATTGAGGCCGCCAATAGCAACCAGCGGCAATTCGCCGATCTGCCGCTTCCACCGACCGACCTTTTCAACGCCTTGGGGCGCCCATTTCATTTCTTTCAGGATCGTCGGATAGACAGGCCCCAGCGCGACATAATCGGGCTCGATAGAAAGAGCGATTTCCAGTTCCTCTCCGTCATGGGTCGAAACGCCAAGTTTCAGACCCGCCTTGCGAATGGCCGCCACATCGGCATCAACAAGGTCTTCCTGACCAAGGTGGACAAAGTCGCAGTCCAGTTCAATCGCGAGCTGCCAATAGTCGTTCACGACAAGTTGGCAGCCGTGCTTTTCGCAAGCGCTCTTGGATGCTGCGATTTCCTTGCGCAGGACTTCGTCGCTAGCGTCCTTGATGCGCAGTTGAACCAGTTTGACGCCAAGCGGAACCAGCCGCTCGATCCAGTCGGAACTGTCGACGATGAGGTAAAAGGGATCGAGCTTCATTCAAACACCGCCATTCCGAGAACCGGGGTAGAAGGAACCGCCATGTCGCGAGGTTCCAGGGGTTGAGCTTCATAGGCCAGGCGACCGGCCTCAATTGCAACTGCAAAGGCTTTAGCCATTGCGACAGGGTCTCCGGCCTTTGCCACAGCCGTATTCAGCAGCACCGCATCGAAACCGAGTTCCAGAACAGCGGTCGCATGGGACGGTCTGCCAAGACCGGCATCCACAACAAGTGGGATGCCTTTGAAGTGACTGCGATAGGCACGAAGGGCATCCGGATTGACCGGCCCTTTCGCCGAACCGATTGGCGCACACCAGGGCATCAACACCTGGCACCCCGCCTCAAGCAACCGTTCGCCGACGACAATATCGTCCGTCGTATAGGGAAACACCTTGAAGCCGTCATCGCTCAGGATACGTGCGGCTTCCACGAGGCCAAAGACATCCGGCTGCAGGCTGTCATGATGACCGATCACTTCCAGCTTGATCCAGTCGGTTCCAAAAAGGTCGCGTGCCATTTTTGCGGTGGTGACGGCTTCCTTCACCGAATGACATCCCGCAGTGTTGGGCAGCACCTTGACGTTCAGTTCCCGGATCAGGTCCCAGAACCGGCCGCCTCCGCCACTTCCTGCCGTTTCGCGCCGAAGGGACACCGTCAGAATTTCAGCCCCAGATACCTTCACCGCGTCCGACAGAATTTGGGGTGATGGGTACTGGGCAGTTCCAAGCAGGAAACGCGACGCAACGCTTTCGCCATAAACTTCAAACATGGGCGTCATCCTCCCTGCATCGGCGACAGGATCTCGATACGGTCGCCAGCTTGAAGGACGCAAACGCTTCGTTCTTCAGCACAAACCAGATCGCCGTTGCGTGCCGTTGCAAGAAACTCGTGGTCATAGGCCAGTTCGTCCAGAAGCGCAGCCAGCGTCGCGCTGACAACTTCCTGAGGTTCGCCGTTAATGGTTAGCTTCAAGGGACTTCTCCTGAAGGTGTTGCATGATCCTGTCTGCCGCCTCCATGGCAAAATTCGGAGCAAGCAGGAAGCCGTGCCGGTAGAATCCGTTCATTGACAACGTGTTGCCGGTAAACGTGAGACGAGGAAGATTGTTTGGATATGCCGGGCGGAGGCCCACCCCGGTTTCGATGATCTTTGCCTCGGCAAATCCCGGATGCAGGCTGTAGGCGGCATTTAGAAGTTCCATGGTGGACCGAACGCTGACCGCTCCCTGGTCACCGCTTTCGATCATGGTTGCCCCGACCATGAAGACACTGTTGTCACGAGGCACCACATAGACCGGGATGCGCGGGTGCAGAAAACGCACCGGCCGCGAGAGGGAGACATCCGGCGCGTGGAGGATCAGCATTTCACCGCGTACGGGACGCAAATGCGGATCCGGCGAGGCCATGCCGGTACAATCGGCGACAAGATCGGTCGCCGCGGTGAAATGCTGCGCCTCTAACCTCACCTTGGCACCGCTTTCAGACACCTTTGCCCGCAATGCCGTGAGGGCCTGCCGCGGATCGAGATGGGCTTACGCGGCAAAATGGAGCCCCTTTGCAAATCGGCCTGCGAGGTCCGGCTCGAGTGCGCCCAGCGCGTCAGTTTCGAGCCAGACAAAGCCGCTGGTTCGAGAAGCAAAGCGACTTAACTCGCCGGTATCGCGCGGCGCGGCAACAACCAGCGTGCCATTGTGCCGGACCTGTCCCGGCAGGACCTTGCTCCACCAGCCAATGGAGGCTTGCCCGAGCCGCAGAACATCTTCCTCGGCACTTTCCCGCTCACACCATGGCGCCAACATGCCGCCTGCCAGCCAGGAGGCACTGGCGGTGAGATCCTTGTGTTTTTCCAGCAGCTCCACCCGCACACCGCCCGAGACAAGCTCATGTGCCAGTGCCAGACCGGCGACACCCGCCCCTTTGATACCGACCTTCATTCCGCCTCACCTGCCAGGGTGGACGTCAGTCGTTCGACATCACGGAATGTCTGATAGCCCGCTTGCATTCAACGGATCTCCGCAAGGACCGGAAAAGGTCCCGCATTTCGGACATTCGGCTTGGAAAGGTGGCCGGGTTGGAGCATTGCCGTGGCGAACGCAGCTGGCCGAGAACACCTTCCCTTCGCCAGCATGACCTGGATCAGGTTCGTCGGGTCCCTGCACTGCGCAAGTGCGCCAGCAGTATCTCAGCCTCTTCTGGAGGCACCCCGGGTGAACCCCTGTTGTGCCGCCCGTCAGGTGCACCTGTCAAGAGACAGGATGAGCCTTCATCCTTGTTGCCAGGGGCGCGCCAGAAAGTCGTCGATTTCGGCAAGGGTGCTGAACCGATAGACTTTCAGATGGTCCGGAGGTTCGCGGTAGATGTGCTCCAGCTTGGCTCTGGCGGAGTGTCTCGTTCGCCAGATGAACCTCAGGAATTCAACAGTTTGCCAGTTGAACTGCTCCGGGCAGCCCTCGGCCAGATCCGGACGGCTTTGCCCATTGTATTTCACCGACCGTTTCAACACTCGAAATATGCGGCGCATTACCGGAACATCGAGCCAGATGAAAGTGTCGGCACGTTCGATACGTTCCGCATAGGTGCTTGAATGACCGCCCTCGAAGATCCACACATCCTTCAGATGGACCTCATGCGTCAGCTGGTCTTTCTCTTCCCGCGTCCGCTCGTTCCAACCGGAGCGGTAGTGGATCTTGTCCATATGATAGACCGGCAGTCCGGTTTTCCGCCCAAGGGCAACGGCAAGCGTGCTTTTGCCCGACCCCGGGCCGCCAACGATCATCACGCGTTTCATGTCGCACCAAACAAAAGCAAGGAAGGGCCGGTCGTTATACAGATTGTGCAGGGGATGAAAACCCGAAACAGACTGTTCAATGGACACTTCGGCTTCGCTGGCCCTATCTAGTTTGCAAGACAGAATGTTCTTTGATGGAGAGGCAGATGAGCTGGTTGAATTGCCCTGATCCCGTACCGGGAAATGCTGCAAGCTGTGACCCGATTGAAACGATCATCGTACCGCGGACATCCGACCTCGGTGGATTTTCGGTAAGACGTGCCTTGCCGTCTGCCAGGCGGCGGATGGTTGGCCCGTTCATCTTCTTCGACCAGATGGGCCCGGCAGAACTTTTGGTCGGCGGCGGTATCGACGTTCGCCCGCATCCTCACATCGGGTTGGCGACAGTTACCTATCTCTTCGAAGGAGAGATGTATCATCGTGACAGCCTTGGAACGGAGATTGCGATTGCCCCCGGTGCTCTGAACTGGATGAGCGCCGGCAAGGGCATCGTGCATTCCGAACGTGAGAGGCCGGAACGCCTGCAGGAAAAACGTCCCCTGTTCGGCCTGCAGAGCTGGGTGGCCCTGCCCAAACACCTGGAAGAGACTGACCCGACCTTCCAGCACCACGGCACAGAAGAACAGCCGGAATTTGCCGACAAGGGCGCTTCAGTCAAACTTATCGCGGGCGAGCTTTATGGCCACAAGGCACCGGTGAAGACAGCGTCCGACATGTTCTATGCCGATATCACGCTGGAACCGGGAGCGAAGATCCCGCTGGATGCCGGGTGGGAAGAGCGCGGCCTTTACACGGTCTCGGGCCAGATCACCATCGCCGGCCAGAATTTCGATCCGGCCCAGCTGCTGGTGTTCAAGCCGGGTGATCATCTGGTGATCGAAAACACGTCTCCCGTGCCGGCCCGTTTCGTAGTGCTTGGCGGCGAACCGATGGACGGCCGGCGTTATATCTGGTGGAACTTCGTGTCTTCATCGAAAGAGCGCATCGAGCAGGCCAAGGAAGATTGGCGTCTTGGCCGTTTCGATACGGTACCCGGCGATGCGGAAGAGTTTATTCCCTTGCCTGACCGTCCGGGGCCCTGACACTCCAGCCGCTTTCCAGTGGCGGTGCTTTTTCGAACCTGTCGGCGGGCCGGATAAGGTCCGGCTCGCCAAAGTCTAGAATGATGTTGAGCCGTTGGCTTGCCAGCGGGTCCCCCGTCAGATTTGGATCTTCCGGCGAAACCGACAGCCGCACGCCCCGGTGTGTCGTCTCCAGTTGCCTGAACCCGGAAACCGCCTCGCGAAACACTTCCGGAACCGTCCAGCCATACCGAAGCGAGAGGGCGTCGATCACCAGCCAGACCGCATCAAGGCCGATCTGCATCTGGCGCGGATCCTCCACCACCAGCTTCAGCCGCAGATAATCGATGCTTTTTTCCGATGGGCCGCGCAGCAGAAAGAAAAGGGTTGTCGAGCCGTAGTCGACGCTGGGTGTGGTCAAGGGCACCAGGTCGGATGCACATTGCCAGCGGCCTTCACTGAAAGGTGCCCGGCTCCAGCCGGGATTTCCGAGCCCCAGAGACCGTAATTCGTCGCATAGCTGATCCGGCTGACCCAGGAAGCTGCGTTTCAGCTCCGCGGACAGTTCCGGTTCGGGAGCCAGCAGCACCTGCTTGGCCGGAGACTGCAGGGAAGAAAGCGGATCAGGCATCAAGGGGGCGGTTGCAACGCTTTCCTCACTCCCTTGCCCGGCAAGGTGCAGGAACAGGCCGCCAACGGCGAAACCGGCAGCCAGCAACGCCAGGGTTCCCCAGATGTAGTACGGCGTCACCTGAGCACGTTTACGAGATCTGGACGCGCGGGTTGGCAGGCCGGGCCTCCTGGGCTCGCCTCCTTCAGACAGAGTTTCCATGTCCGGCTCGGCCCAGCGCGGGCCCCTGGAACGGTGCCCCGGCCTCGAACTGGATTGCGCTCCCCTGCCCGTCCGGTCTGCCGACATTGCAGCCGATCCAAGCAAATGCCTGAGCTTGTCTGCGAAACCTGCCATTCAGTCCCTTAACACCGCGATCCTCAACCGAGTGGTCAAGGGCACGGGATTTATCAAACCAATACCTTGAAAAGGCAACCGGATACCTGTCATGTAAGCGCCGCTTCCACGGTCGCGCAGCCAAACGTAACGCTCGCACCCGAACCAGAACCAAAGAGGCCCCGAATGCCCACCTTTCCAGGTGACACACCTGACCTGCGCCGTGCGATCATCGAGACAGCCCGCGCCTTGCCTCGTCTCGGACTGACCAAGGGCACGTCAGGAAATGTCAGTGCACGCACCGAATCCGGTTTTTTGGTGACGCCGTCGGGAACGCCTTACGAAAATCTGACTGAAGACAAGATCGTCGCGCTTGACTGGGAGGGCTGCTACCGCGGCGAGACACTACCGTCTTCCGAATGGCGGATGCATCTTGACTTCTATCTGGCGAAGCCGGATTGCGGCGCGGTGGTGCATTGCCATAGTCCTCGCGCGACCGCCCTGTCCTGTCACCGGCGCGGTATTCCTGCATTTCACTATATGGTGGCGCTTGCCGGTGGCGACCGTATCGAATGCGCCCATTACGCCACCTTCGGCACCCGCGGATTGTCCGAGGCAATGATTTCAGCACTTGGCGACAGAAACGCCTGCCTGCTTGCAAATCATGGGCAGATCGCCGGTGGAGCAACCTTGCAGAAGGCGCTGTCGACCGCGGAAGGCGTGGAAGATCTGGCAGACCAGTATCTATCAGCCCTGATCCTGGGTGAACCTGTGATACTGGATGCGGAGGAAATGACCGTAATCTTGAAAAAATTCAAAACCTACGGAAAACAAACAAGCGAACTTGAAGACGGCCAGACAGCTGCCTTCGAACTGCCAAGACGGATGGACTGAAAATGCGGCTGGGAATTGACTGGGGTGGAACCAAGATCGAAATCATCGCTCTTTCCAACGAGGGCGAGGAACTGTTCCGGCAACGGGTCGACACACCCAGGGACGACTATGAAGGTTGTCTGGAAGCAGTCCGTTTTCTGGTCGAGGCGGCCGAAAAGGCAACTGGACAGACGGGAACGCTCGGTCTTGGAATTCCCGGTTCGCTTTCCCCCAAGACAGGCCTGGTCAAGAACGCCAATTCCACCTGGATGAACGGCAAGCCCCTGGACCAGGACCTGCAGAGGGTCCTTGGCCGCCCGGTTCGTATCCAGAATGACGCAAACTGTCTGGCTGTTTCCGAAGCGACCGATGGCGCAGGTGCTGGAGCGCATATCGTTCACGCTATCATCATCGGTACAGGCAGCGGCTCGGGCATTGCCATCGACGCGAAGGCCCATCTTGGTGCCAACGGCATCGGTGGCGAATGGGGAGCGATCACCGTGCCCTGGCTAAAGCCGGAGGAGTATCCGGGTCCCGACAGCTGGATCGGCCACAAGGGCGCCATCGATCGCTGGTGTTCGGGAACGGGTTTTCAGCTTGACTACAAGGACAGGACCGGAACGCTGCTGAAAGGCCATGAGATCATGGCGCTGAAACGTTCCGGCGACGTGGTGGCAACCGCCGTCTACGAGGCTTATGTCAGCCGTCTTGCCCGTGCGCTTGCAATGTCGGCTAATCTGCTCGATCCGGATGTATTCGTCCTGGGTGGTGGCATGTCGAATATCGACGAGCTTTATGCCGACCTTCCGCCCGCGATGACGCCTTACATTTTCTCCGATACCTTCGAGACACCGATCCGCAAGGCTATGCACGGCGACAGCTCTGGTGTGCGGGGAGCAGCCTGGCTCTGGGGGTGAGAAATCACCTGGAACCCAAAGACGACAAACCGATCCCGCGAGTTGCGGGATCGGTTCTTAGGGGTATGGCAAGACTAGCCTGACTTTTTAGCTCCAGCGCCGCGCCCTTTGCTGACGAGCACAATCCCTGCCCCGACAGCTGCGACGGCCGCCAGTTTCGCCAAGTTTGGCACTTCACCAAAGGCGAGATATCCAAGGCCAAGACCAATCACCGCGGCAACGGAGCCTATCTGGCTGAGATAGACAGGCCCGGCTGTGTGCTGCAGGCGAAAATACAGCCCGTACTGAAAAGCGAATATCGTTATTTGGGCTGCCAGCAGGCCAGTGGCCTCCAGTGACCAGGTGCCGGGCACAACGGGGATACCGGCCATGGCAGTAAATAGTCCGAGTGCTGCAAACCCGACCAGCATCATGCCGAGAGCAAGATTGACCGGCCGTGCGCCTGCTGGCCACTTCACCGTGCGAAAAATGTTACCGGAAGCCAGGAATACAGGGATCGACAGAGCAAACATCGCCCACCAGGAGGCATCCACGGAAAGCTGACGTCCAGACGCTGCCAGCAAAATGCCACCAGCCAGACCGAACAGAACGCCGACCCCACGCAGAACCTGAAACTTCTCCAGGCGCAACAGAACAGCAAATCCATAAGTCAGAACCAGCGGAAAAGCGTAGCTCAGGGAGACAAACCCCGCCCCGACCTTTGGCGCAGCAACCACTGCGATCATGTTCGGGGCAATGAACAGGAGACCGCTGACCAGCAGGTAGAAGGCAAACTGGCCCCGGCTGACACCTGTGTCCCCTTTGGCGGCCATACTTCCTCCGGACGCAATCCTGCTAATAACGAACAGACCCCCAGCACCGCCAAGGATGGACCATTGCAACAAGGCCAAAGGATGCCACCCGGTCATGGGGGCGGCCTTGGCAATCACCGTGGATACGGCGAGAAAACCACCGACAATCAACAACAGCACCAACGGCTGATCCAAAGGACTTTCACGCCTCTCGCCTGAAAGAGAAGCTTGTTGCTGCAGGGAAGCCGCACTTGCGGATGTTCCTAATCTGGTCGTGTCCACCATGGGACTGTCCTTCCTCACAATTTGGCGCTGGCTTGATGCTGCACCGTTACCAGAAGAGATAACGCATTTTATCTTGATTTCAAGATACTTAATTTCAAGATTCTTGACATCAGTTGACAGAACCACCCGAAACAGCGAGTATCTGAACAACAAAAACAGTCGATATGTCAGCTAGTTACGCAACCTCTTGTTCCCTTGTAAAAAAGTGCGTCATCTGACTGGAAATGATCTGGAGTTTCCGACCATGACCACCCGGTCAAGCGACACCAAGAAGCCATCGGATCACCTGTTCGGAGATCCGGAAGACCTGCTAATCGACCGTGCGGAGCGCGCGCGCAGGCAATGGCAAAGGGAAATACCCGAGATCGCGGAGCAGTTGTCGCCAATGGTTCTGCTTGGTCGATTGAACGAAGCGTCTCAGGTGATGGGCCGCGACTATCTTGCCCCTGCCTACGCGGATATCGGACTGAAGACGGGTGAATTCGATGTTCTGGCGACCCTCGTGCGGTCCGGACCACCCTACAAGCTGACACCGACGGAATTGTACCGGACCACGATGATGAGCTCGGGCGGCATGACGGCCCGGGTCGATAAACTGGAGAAAGCAGGTCTGGTTGAACGCTGCCCGCATCCAGATGACAGGCGGGCACTCACCGTTTGCCTGACCCCAAAGGGACTGGACCTGATAAAGGGGCAAATGCCCGACTACATTGCAAAACAGCAGCAGGCGGTGAGCGGGTTAAGCGAAAAAGAACAACAGCAATTGTCAGACCTTCTGGAAAAGCTCATTCGCTCCGTCAACGATCCTCTTGGAAAGACCTGACTGGCGCATACGCTAGCCAGGCGCCTCTGGTCTGGAAACCACAAGCCACCCCGGCCTTGTGACTTACCGTCACTGTGATCGAAACCCGGATTGTTTTCCTGTCCCAGATGACCAATTCTTGTCCGTAACAACACACCGGGACCACACATCATGCTCAAATGGGTTACGCGCATCCTCGCCATCATGCTTTTCGTCCTGCCGGCACAGGCACAGGAAGAGCTGCAGATCCGGGATATTGAAAAAGGAACCGGCGAAGAAGCAAACGTCGGTGAAACCGTGGTGGTGCACTACACCGGCTGGCTGATGGACGGAACGAAGTTCGACTCCAGCGTCGACCGAGGCACACCATTTTCGTTCACGCTGGGTGAGCGGCGCGTTATTCCCGGTTGGGAAAAAGGCGTCGAGGGCATGCAGGTTGGCGGCAAGCGCGAGCTGATCATTCCGCCGGACATGGCTTACGGGTCGCAAGGCGCAGGCGGGATCATTCCGCCGGATGCAACATTGAAATTCGAAATCGAACTGCTTGAGGTCAAGGCGAAGAAATTCTCTGATATCGACAACGGCACCCTGAAGGCAAAGCTCGCCTCGGGCACCACGGTCATTGATATCCGGCGTCCTGACGAGTGGAAGCAAACCGGCGTCATTCCGGGCAGCCATCTGGTTACGTTCTTCAATGACAGTGGCCAGGTGAACCCTGCCTTCGGCAGCGAACTTCAGAAGTTGATTTCCGGCCCCTCGGACGAAGTGGTGTTTATCTGCCAGACGGGGCAACGAAGCCAGGCTCTGTCAGAATATCTCGCCGGACAGGCCGGCTTCACAAACGTGGTCAACGTCGAAAAGGGAATTGCACACTGGATCGAAGATGGCGGCGAAGTTACCCAGGCAGCCTTGCCGGAGAATTGCTGGCTCTGCTGAGTTCGCATCGTCCGCCTTATTCCAGTTGATCTGCAAGAGCTCGTCAGACAAGGCCACCACCGCTGGTTCAGTGATCCAGTGGCGGCATACGGTTCCAGGCATCGAGCGCGGCGATCTTGTAGGCCTCGGCCAGTGTCGGGTAATTGAAGGTGTTTTCGACGAAATACTCCAGCGTACCACGCAGATTGAGCACGGCCTGACCGATGTGAACCAGTTCGGTCGCGCCCTCGCCCACAATATGACATCCCAGAAGCCGGCGTGTCTTGAGCGAGAAGATCATCTTCAGCATGCCGGTATCGAGACCCATGATATGGCCGCGTGACGTTTCGCGGAAACGGGCAACGCCGCACTCGTAGGGAATGCCGCGTTCCTTGATCTCCTCCTCGGTCATGCCGACGGTCGAAATTTCCGGAACCGCATAGATGCCATAGGGAAAATACTCTGGCGGATCGTAGGCCTTTTCTCCCAAAGCCTGACAGGCTGCAATGCGCCCCTGCTCCATCGATGTCGAGGCAAGGCTCGGAAAACCGATGACATCACCAGCCGCATAGATATGCGCTACGTCGGTCTGAAAAGTCATCGGATCGACCTTCAGACGACCACGGTGGTCCACTTCCAGGCCGCAGCTTTGCAGGTTCAGGTTCGGGGTCGCGCCCATACGCCCTGCCGCGAACAGGATGACGTTGGACCGGACACTACGGCCGCCTTCCAGCGTGATTTCACATTCTGCGGGACCGTGTTTTTCGATCTTCTGGACCTTTGCCCCGAAGCGCAGCGCAATTCCGCGGTCTCGGAGCTGATGCGTGAAATCGGCAACGAGCTCCTTGTCCAGGAAGTCGAGCATCGTATCGCGCGGCTCGATCAGCGTCACGTGTACATCGAGCGCGGAAAATATCGAGGCATATTCGACACCGATAACACCTGCGCCGATGACAGCGACCGACCGGGGCAATTCGCCAAGCTCGAGGATCTCGTCGCTGTCGAGAACATACTCGCCATCAAAGGGAACATAGTCGGGGCGGAAGGGCTTGGTGCCGACGGCGATGATGAACTTGTCCGAGGTGATGAAATGAACTTCCCCGGCATCGCCCTCCACTTCGATCTTGTGCGGCTCGATGAACCTTGCCTCGCCCCGGATCGTATCGACCTTGTTTCGGGCAAACTGGTGCTCCAGAACCTCGACCTCGTGATTGAGGGTGATGTGCAACCGCGCACGAAGGTCCGCAGCCGTCAGGTCTTCCTTCACCCGGTAGGAGCGACCGTAGAAGCCCCGTTCGCGCCATCCGGTCAGGTTGAGCACGGTCTCACGCAAAGTCTTGGAAGGAATGGTCCCGGTGTGCACCGAAACGCCGCCGACCCGCCGTCCGCGTTCCACCACCAGAACATTGTATCCGAATTTTGCCGCCTGAATCGCCGCCCGGCGCCCGGCCGGTCCGCTGCCGATCACAACCAGATCGTAGTGTTCCATGTGCCCCTCACTGCCAGTTTTCTGTCAGCCACTCGGCCTCCGTTCGTGCGGAGGCACCTTGTTGAAAATCGCTGCACTGCAAAAACAGCATCTTGGCGGAAGGGTCAAGAAGGCAAGCGGAAAATGAAGGTTTTCCGTGAGCTTTGGTGGAGAAGCCGGTCCTGACCAGAACTTGTATCCAGGTTGCAAGACAAACACGGTCGGTCGTCTATATACTCGCCATCGATGAGATTCTCGGTCTCTGCCGAGCCATTCCCCTCACATTTCATGCGACCTTTCAGGAAGCTGAAGTTCGAGAGCGAAACGTAAATATGAAGGACCTTCACGACAGCCAGGCGTGAACGGGTTTCCCAACACTGAAAGGGTCGACCACCGAAATGGGATTATCGCCTTCCCAGACGGCGTGCCGGGCAATGGCATTGCTTGAATGTATTACAGTCAGGCTGCCGCATGCGTTGGTTCTATTCAGTGCGATGCTGCTGTCGCCGATCGATAACGCGAAGGCGGAACAATCCGACCAATGCCCGATGCATGAAGAGATCGTTCTTGCCGCGGAAGATGCCTTTTTTCCCTATTCAGGCCTTCATGAGGGAGAGCTACGCGGATTTGCAGTGGATCTAGTAACCGCCGCCTTGAGCGCAAAACATTGCGACGTCACGCTTCACGTCATGCCGTACAACAGGTGCATACGCGAGGTCGCGCAGGGCAGACAGCTTGGCTGCTTCGACACCACCGGCTCGGACGAAAACAAGCGTAATTTCATTTTTCACCAGACACCGCTGTTTTTCGGAAGGATCCTGGTTTACAGCCATCCGGACAACACGGCGAAATTTCATCCCGATTTCTTGAAAGACAAGACCTTCTCCGTGGTCAGAGGGTACACCTACACCGACGCCTTCGATGCCGATGAGAGGATCTCGAAGGTTGAAGTGGATTCCGATCTGCAGACACTTGCGCTCGTAGCGAAGAGGCGAACCGACTACGCCGTCGCTTACGAAAAGGTCGCCGACTTTCACATCAGCAACAGTCAGGATCTCATTTCCCCGGCCCCCAAGGCTGTCCACGAACTCGCAAGGTTCGGTCTTTTCGTGTCGTTTTCCAAATTGACGCCCGAGCGCTCAAGCGCGGTAGCAGCCCTTCTCGATGAGGGACTGCACGCCATACAGGAGAATGGGACTTATGATGATATCGATGCAGCCTGGGACGAATGGCTGAAGCACGGTCTGAAGGATGGGCGCCCCGCGCCGTACTGGAAAAGCCGGTAAAACGTCAGGTAGTCTTTTTTCATTGCCATCCAGAAGCGTATAATCTATCCCTCTTGCCATGAACATGAACCTGAAAGCAGCTTGGTGGTGGCGTCGCGCGAAATAGGCGGCCAGCGATCAGTCATGCTCTGAAGGGATCGAGTATCAAACCAAAGGCCGCCGCGGGACACCGCTGGCGGCCTTGGTTCTTTATAAGGCCGTCACAAAGGCAGCCACCAGAACGGGACCAGAGACATGCCGGTGCTGGCAGACCAGACCTATGAAACCGATTGCGGGATCACCATCCTGCGCACATCGCGCCCTTCCGACTACGAAACCGGAACGTCGGAATGGATCGACCGGCTGGATGCCGAAATGGGGGCGGTCCTTTCCTCCTCCTATGAATATCCCGGACGGTATACTCGCTGGGACATGGCGCTGGTGAACCCGCCCCTGGTGATGGAAGCAACGGACAGAAACGTCGAGATCCGTGCTTTGAACGACCGCGGCGGCCTGCTGCTGCCGGCAATTGCCGAAGTGCTGAAAAAACATGACGATGTGGACACGTTCAATGCCGACACCGGCAAGATCCAGCTAACGGTCAAGCGGCCCGACCGGTTGTTCAACGAGGAAGAACGCTCACGCCAGCCGTCTACCTTTTCGATCATCCGTGCCCTGAAGGACATGTTCGCCTGTGGCGATGACCAGCTCGGGCTTTACGGCGCCTTCGGCTATGACGTTGCCTTTCAGTTCGAGCCCATCGAACAGAAGCTCGACCGACCGGACGACCAGCGCGACGTCGTCCTGTTTCTGCCGGATGAGATCCTGATCGTCGATCACCACGGCAAACGCGCCTACGTTCTGGAATATGATTTTGTTGTCGGTGGTCGTACCACCAAGGGAATGGAGCGGACGGGAGCCAAGCAGCAATATACGCCGGCGAACCGCGACCCGGGCCGCGGCGATCATGAACCTGGCGAATATGCAAAGCTCGTCGAAAAGGCCAAGGACTACTTCCGCCGGGGCGATCTGTTCGAGACCGTGCCCGGCCAGACCTTCTACGAGCCCTGCGCCAATCCACCGTCCGCAGTTTCGCGGCGCCTCGCCCAGATCAACCCGTCCCCCTATTCTTTCTTCTTCAATCTCGGCAATCAGGAATATCTCGTCGGCGCTTCGCCGGAGATGTACGTACGGGTCACCGGTGGTCGCCGGGTGGAAACCTGCCCGATTTCCGGAACGATCCGGCGCGGCAAGAACGCCATTGAAGACGAAGCCCAGATCCGCAAGCTGCTGAACTCTGCCAAGGACGAAGCGGAACTGACCATGTGTTCCGATGTCGACCGCAACGACAAGAGCCGCGTCTGCGTTCCCGGCTCCGTTCGGGTGATCGGGCGGCGGCAGATCGAGATGTACTCCCGCCTGATCCATACGGTGGACCACATAGAAGGCATCCTGCGCGAAGACATGGATGCGCTCGATGCTTTCCTCTCCCACACCTGGGCGGTAACCGTGACAGGCGCACCCAAACGCTGGGCCATGCAGTTTATCGAAGACCACGAAAAGTCCCCACGCGCCTGGTATGGCGGCGCAATTGGTGCCGTGCTCTTCAATGGAGACATGAACACCGGCCTGACGTTGCGCACCGTGCGCATCAAGGATGGCACAGCCCAGATCCGTGCCGGCGCGACCCTGCTGTACGACAGTGTTCCGGAAGACGAGGAAGCCGAAACCGAACTGAAGGCGGAAGCCATGCGGGCAGCCGTTCGCGAGGCCGGTCTTGCCGTCAACGCGCAGGAGAAGCGCGAGGACCGGAAACCCGGCAAGGGTATGAAGATCCTGCTGGTCGACCACGAAGACAGTTTCGTGCACACGCTTGCCAACTATTTCCGCCAGACCGGCGCAGATGTCGTTACCTACCGAACCCCGGTGGCAGACCACGTCTTTCACGACGTCAATCCGGATCTGGTGGTCCTGTCTCCCGGCCCAGGCAATCCCAAGGACTTCGACTGTGCCGCCACCATCGGCCGAGCTCGCGCGCGCGCCTTGCCTATTTTCGGTGTCTGCCTCGGGCTGCAGGCGCTCTCCGAATACTTCGGGGCGGAACTGGGCCAGCTTGACGTACCGATGCACGGCAAGCCTTCGCCGATTTCCGTTTCCGGAAACTCGCTGCTGTTTGAAGGCCTCAACGCCCCGGTGGTCGTCGGCCGCTACCACTCGCTTTACGCCAAACGGGAAACGGTGCCGGCAGATATCCGCGTGACTGCGGAAACCGACGACGGGATCGTGATGGCGATAGAACACGAGAAAGAAGCGATCGCGGCGGTGCAATTCCATCCGGAGTCGATCATGTCTCTGGATCAGGATGCCGGCCACAAGATTATAGAAAACGTGGTTACACGCCTTGTTGCGTCAAAAGACCAACAGGTGGCTGCAGCTTCCTGATTTGCGAGCAGCAGGGCAATGTCAGCCCTCTCCAAACGTTGAAATCCCGAACGGCGCCGTTGATGGCGCCGTTTCACTTTTTCCATTCAACGTCTTGTTTCTCAATACCGTTTACCCACGCGCGCGAAAAGTGCCGGTCCATTTCGTTCCTGAAACTTGATGTTCCTCATCTGAAAATTTCGTGACTGAAAAATCAGGAACGATACCGGGTGTCATTGCATTTTCTCCCCGACCGCCTCAACGGCACGGACCTCAAGTCAGGTTTCAGCGAGTTGCAGGTGTCTCACGAAGCAAAGGAGAAAACCAATGCTTACCCTTAAGAAGACAATCGTTCCGCTCATGAGCGCATTCATCGCCTCCACGGCAATGGTCAGCTTCGCACAGGCGGAAGATCCTTGCGGCAGCGACGGAAGCGGCGACAAGCCAATTGTTGCATGTCCTGAAGCAAACGCAGCAGCTGCGGCTGACGCACCGGTTGATGCCCCCAAGGCAATGGTGGGCGATCTTGACGGTGACGAACCGTTGACCGCCGAACAGCAGGTTGAAGGCCGTGTTGAAAACCACGCTTCAACCAAAATGGACCTGGACGGCAATCAGGCAACCAACCAGCCGCTCATGGACAAGACCGACGGCAACGATTCCTAATTGAGCCGTCGAAAAACAGTCGCGCCGAACCGGCGCGGCTTTTTTTCTTTCAACTCCCGGCACCCTCGTGATTTTTGTCACGATTTTTCCCGCAACCTGAGGTAAAGCTGACGCAGTTTTTTTGAAGGAGATTTTCCTTGCATATTCTGCTTGCAGCTCTTGGCATTTTAGCCGCTGGCGCTTTTTGGATCTATCGAGTTCGCAGGGTCGCCGACAACACCAGGGTGGTGCTTGATGCTGCTCAAGACATCAAGGCAGCCGCGCGGCGTTTCGGGTTCAGGACACGAGCAAACCAGCACCCGGCGGAAGGTGTCGATGACCCTCGTGTTTCGGCTGCTGCTCTCCTGGTCCTCGTCGCCGAAACCGATGGCGGCATTTCCAGAGCCGAACAGGATATGATCCTGGAACAGCTTCAGTCGGTGTTTGCAATGCCTGCCGGTGAAGTGGAGGAACTGTTCCAGTTTGCCAAATGGCTCGCCAATCAGAGCAGCAATCCGGACGACATGATCCGGCGCCTCATCAAACGTACGGTAAATCTTGGCGGTCGCGACACTCTGCCAGATTTGATCCGCATGGTCAGTGCGGTGGGAAAGGCCGATACCGGAACCCTTACAGACGACACCCAACAAGTGATCGAGCGTCTCAAACAACTGAATGCCTGAGATCTAATTTTACGTTACGTAACTTTAGTATCGAAAGATAAGTTCTGCATCTTCGTTTCGCATGTTTCAGCATGATTTGAAGACTGCTTTGCCAAAAGAAAGTTGATTAACAGATTACAACAGAGTTCTATAGATATACGCAGTCTGGTTTATTCAGCCTTCACTGTTGAAAAGTATAAATACCAAATCCTGTCAAAACAGGTTTCAGGGAGACATGATGGCCGTAAGCGGACCAGAGGCAAGGACACGCAGGGTTCGGTCGTGGGGTGACGCATGCCGCCGCCTCGTGGCGGCAGCCATTGTGATGTTTCCCTTTTATGGTCAACCTTCCGCAGCCGAAGATGGCACGTCGTTGAAGAACCACATCCTTGGTCTTGGAACCTGCCCTCCCTGGAACCCGCAATCGGTCGAAATCTGCCGTTACAGTGTGGACAAGGTGATGTCCTCACTGGCCCCAAGGCTCGACGCCGGGCCCGACCGGCAACACTTGCTTGTCAACGAGGGCGCCAGTGCTGCGGCTCTCAAACTCAAGGCAACCGAACTTGCCAACAAGCTCGGGCCTGAAGACCGGCTGGTGATCTATGCCAACTTGCCACTTGGTGTTGTCGAGCAAACCGGCACCGCTGACCAAACCAACTATGCACTGGAACTCTGGGCCAGTGCCAAGCCCGAGACAACGCTTCAGGCGATCAGCGACGGAACCTGGATGTCTGCTTCCGCGTTTGCGGCGCTGATCCACGCCATTCCTGCTGGTGAAGTCATTTTGATACTCGACACCAACAATCCTCAAGCGTTCGACCTTGGCCTTCTTGAACATCATTCGGTCGATAACAAGAACAGGCCGGAAGCATTGGTCATTTCCTCTGGTCCAGGCCAGTCAGCCAATTATTCCGCAGACCGCACGATATCGCTGTTCGGGAAGCATCTCGCTGTCGCGTTGCACGCTGGCGAAGGCACGCTGCAAGACATCGTGACGACGGCTGTCAACGGCACCCGGCAGGCGGCCATTCCCATCTGCGCGGAACTCAAGGAAAAGCGCGGCGAGACAACCGAACCGCAGCCCGACTGCACCCAGGTGCCGGAAATACACGATCCGGATGCCCTGCTGAACAGGACCGTGCTTCTGCCACTGTCGGAATCCAACGTGAACTGAAGCAGGCGTCTAGCTGGCCAGGTTCTTCTGGTTGGCCGCTTCAAACACCTGCAGCCCGCCGAACTTCAGCCGATCGAGTGCCTCACTCACTTCTTCCGGGATACTCCGGACAAGTTTGGACGTCGGTGCGGGCATTCCGATCAGATAACCCTGAGCTTCGTGGCATCCGCGCTGTGCCAACAGGCAGAGCTTTTCCGTGTCTTCCACGCCTTCGGCGACGACGCGCATCTTGAGAGCCTTGCCGAGCCTGACCACCGTTTCGATGATCGCCAATGAACCGTAATTGCGCTGTGCTTCGGAAACGAAGGACCGGTCGATCTTGATGCAATCGAAGGGAAAGCGGCTCAGGTAGCTGAGGGAGGAATAACCGACGCCGAAATCGTCCAGCGCTATTTTCACCCCGATTTCCTTCAGGCGTGTCAGCACCGCCAATGCTCTGGCGTCGTCTTCAATCAGGGTGTTTTCTGTGATTTCCAGTTCGATCCGCTCAGCCGGAACACCTGACGTTTCGATGGCTCTGCGAACGTCATCTACAAAATCCCGATCGCGGAACTGAACCGGGCTGACGTTGATGCTGATGCTGGCAGTCGTGATTGTCGAGGAGGCTATCCTCAAGGCTTCAGCCAACACATATTTGCCGATCGGAACGATCTGTCCGGAAGCCTCCGCGACGGGAATGAACTCGGCAGGACTGACAAGCCCGCGCTCGGGATGGTTCCAGCGGATGAGCGCTTCATAGCTGACGATACGTGCGGATGCCAGGCACATGCGCGGCTGGAAAAACAACTCGAATTCGCCCGCCGAGAGTGCCGTATTCATGTCCTTTTCCAAGGCCCTGCGCTGGCGGACTTCATCCCCCATGCCCGGCTGGAAGACACAGTAGGTATGCCGTCCGCCGTTCTTGGCGTTGTAAAGCGCGATGTCGGCATTGGAGATGACCTGGTCTTCGGCGTCGTATCCGGTCATCAGTGCAACACCGATGCTTGCTCCCGGTTTCAGAATTAGCCCGTGACCACAGTCGATAGGCTCCGACAGGGATTTGACCAGACGCATGGCCATATCCTCTGCCTGATTGGCGAATTGGATGCCGTTCTGGATGATCGCAAACTCATCGCCGCCGAGGCGTGAAACGGTATCGCCGTGGCGGCACGAGTGGCGCAAACGCTCGGCGGTAACCCGGATGACGATGTCACCGACCGGGTGACCGTGCAGATCGTTGATATCCTTGAAGCGGTCCAGATCGATGATCAGAAGGGCTGCCGACATACCGTGCTGCTTGCACTTGCCGATGGTCTGTTTGAGCTCGGCATTGAAGACGGCGCGATTGGGCAGGTCTGTCAACGGATCGTGCTGGGCAAGGTGCAGGATCTGTGCCTCAGCCTTCTTGCGCTCCCTCAGGTCAACCAGAGCGGAGACGCGGGTCGGAATGCCGCGATAGGAAATGACACGGGTGCGGATCTCGACGGGCACACGCTCACCGGAGCGGTTGATCAGAGTGACTTCCCTCGGTTCCTTTTCCGCCTTGACCAGATGCTCCTCGAGCGTGCCGGCGAGTTCATTGTCGACAAACTCGTACAGTCCTCGCATCTCGAGTTCGTCGATCGGATAGCCGATGAGATCCTCGAAGGTCTTGTTACCGTCCAGGATCCGTCCGTCGACCGAAATGACGA
This sequence comes from Roseibium sp. RP-7, assembly GCF_053005225.1. Lineage (NCBI taxonomy): Bacteria > Pseudomonadati > Pseudomonadota > Alphaproteobacteria > Hyphomicrobiales > Stappiaceae > Roseibium > Roseibium sp. RP-7. The sequence goes on along the minus strand of NZ_JBRKQA010000001.1, from coordinate 2,275,246 downwards.
TTGCATCGAATGTGGCATTGGCAAGGGCCGACAGGCGTTCGGCCTCTTCGCGCGTGCGCTTGGCATCTGCGGCACGATTGTGAGCCTGTTCCTCGTTCTGAACGGTATCCATGAGCGCATTGAACAGACGCGTCAGGCGCTCTGAATCATCGCCCTTGGCAACTTCCAGCCTCATCGAGAGGTCCGCCTTGCCGGCAATCAGGCGATCAAGGGCATCTTCCACATGTCCGATACCGAGCCGCGTGCCGTGCTCCGCCTCGTTGAGGCCAAGATCCTCGCTTGCAAGGTCGAGCCGGATCGGCTGCATCTTGTTCAGGACGGACAGCACGAGCCAACCGGACCCGAAACTCCAGACAAAGCAGGCAAGCGCTCCGGTGAACTGGACCAGAAACTGCGGTAGATGCGCTCCCAGCGGCAACTGGTCTGCGGGTGCCAGAAGCGCCAGGCCCAGCGTACCGGCAACGCCTGAAAATCCGTGTACGCTGATTGCACCGACGGGATCGTCAATCTTCAGGACACGTTCCAGAAGGACCGCACCGAGAATGGCAACGGCACCACCGGCGGCGCCGATCACCAATGCACCGACCGGGGTCAGAAGATGGCAACCGGCAGTCACGGCAACCAGGCCACCCAATAGCCCCGAGATCGAGTTTTCCGGCAGAATGACCTTGTCTTTCTGCCGGCCAAGAAGATACCCCGCCCCGGTGCCAGCCGCGGCGGCAAGAACGGTATTGGCGAGGATCATCGGCACATGCCAGGAGGCGGCAAGTGTGGAGCCGCCGTTGAAGCCAAGCCAACCGACAAAAAGGATCAACGCACCAGACGTTGCAAGAACGGAACTGTGGCCCTGAATGCGATAGGCCCGACCGTCGACTCCGAAGCGGCCGGATCTCGGCCCCAGGATCACACAGGCAGCCAGCGCGATCCACGCGCCCGTGCCATGGACCACCGTTGACCCCGCGAAATCGACAAAGCCGATGTTGGCAAGCATTGCCGTGGCATCTGAAAACAGCGCCTGTCCCCAGGCCCAATGCGCAAACACAGGGTAGATCAGCCCGGCGGTCAGCACGGAACACCAGATGTACGCCGAAAGGCGCATGCGTTCAGCCACCGCACCGGAAATGATCGTTGCCGCCGTACCGCAGAACATGACCTGGAAGGCGAAGATGGTCAGGCCCCAGGGGTCAAGCTCCGAAAGACCGAACAGCCGCGTGTCAAATCCCGCAAACCAGCTTCCGCCGGCGCCGAATGCCAGCGAAAAGCCAAAGACCGCAAAGATCAGAACGGAGACGGCGAGATCGAGAAGGTTCTTCTGGGCAACGTTGATCGAGTTCTTGGAACGGACGAGGCCAGCTTCCAGCAACATGAAGCCAACTTGCATCAACAAAACCAGCCCGGCTGCAAACAGCACCCAGACCATGTCCAGGCTCTTCTGGAAAGTCGCCAGCTCCATTGTCTGCGTGGCCATTGCCGGTTCCGCCACCAGAATACCGGCACCACAGAGAACGGATCTAGTGTATGCCGCCCGGCTCATGATGTATTTGCCCCACTGTTCGAAAACACAGGCATGATTTCGCCGAGAGGTTAATTCTGTCTTGCTAATTTTGTCAGGTCTTTTACTGCAAAATGGATGCCCAATTCTTCGGCAGACCCGCCAAAATTCCAATGAGCAAAAATTTCAATTTAAGTAATTGAAATACTTGACCAAAACCCTCTCAACCACGCCAACTCCAACGACGTGCCGGGTATATTCCATCAAAAAACATGCTCAAAATTAAAGCAGCTAACAATCTGTAAAACCTGAAGAATTTCCGCTGTTACTTGCCAACAGGCGGCTTCACATCAACTCACACAAGCGGATTGCAGGGGCATCTGTTTCAAAGACCCTGCAGTATCTAACCGGAAGTCTCACCAGCAAGCGCACATGCCTGCCCGGCAATGGCCTCACCAGTTCCTGCAACAGCTGCCTCCGCCTGGCGCACCGCTACCACACCCTTGAGCCTGGCAGTCAGCCACGTCCAGTCTTGAGGATCCACCCTCACCTCTCCCGTTGCACTACGCGGAGGGATCTCCCGGAAGCCATCGTCCTGGGCGTCGGCAATCGCAAAGCGGAAAACATAGTTCGGGGTCATGCCCATGCGCAGATCGGAGATGACGAGTTTTCCGTCGTCCAATTCGGCCCTGTAGTAGCCACGACTGAACCAGTCCAGTTTCCGGAAGGCTTGCGTATCTTCAACACAGGCAACGAGTTCCGGGTGTCGCGGATGGGTATAGATCTCCGGTTTCCCGCCCTCGTCCAGAAGCGAATAATACAGATTGTCGTAGCGGTCTTCCTGAAGGCCGATAACCTTCCAGACGAGAATGTTGAAGGGAGCCGCAATTGCAAAAACCTTGTCCGGAAGAATGCCTTCCTGCCTGAACAGATCCTGCGCCTTCTGCTCGACATGACGCTGAAGGACGACGCTCAGGCCAAGATATCCGGTCGAAACCACCAGCGCAGCCGTCATCCAGGCCTGAAAGCGCCGTGTCCAGTTTTTCCTGAACAGAGCCCAGATCACGACGGCCAGAAGAGGCAGGGTATAGAGCGGATCAATAATAAACACCGACCCGACGCCGACGGGATCCGGATAAAAAGGCCAGAACAGCCGCGTGCCGTAGACCGTCATTGCATCAATGCCTGCATGGGTGGCAAGACACAGGAAGACAGTGAGCCAGGTCAGCCAGCGGCAGTCCCTCAGGCCCTTGAACAGCCTTATGAGCCCCTCGCCCAACAATGGCGCCGCCAATGCATGCACAAAGACCGAATGGGTCCAGCCGCGATGGTAGACGAAACTGTCGATGGGATCGTCATAGGGGATCAGGACATCCAGGTCCGGCAACGTCCCGAGGACCCCGCCGACAAGAGCAGCCTTTCTGGGGCCAAGTTTTTTGCCAAGGAGTGCTGTGGAGACGGCTGCGCCGAGAACAAACTGGGTAAGAGAATCCATCTACTGCCTTGGATCTGAACCGGAAGATAAGCCGGATATGTGCGGCGGAAGCATGCGAATGACAAGGGTTTGGGCGAATTGATTTCCAGAACCACCAACAAGCCTTCGGTCTGAAGCGATTGTCTTGCCTTGTCATAACCTTGAAATGACAAACGCCCCGCGGCCTATCGGGCGCAGGGCGTTGCAGTTGCGGTTTGCCAAAATTCAGTTCAGCTCGTCGTCAGTCGACCACCCGGAAGGCGCCCTTGGAAGCGCTGGTGGTCAGTTTGGCGTAGGCGCGAAGTGCCGTTGAAACCTTGCGCTTGCGGATCTCGACCGGCTTCCAGGCCTGATCGCCCTTTGCTTCCATTGCAGCGCGGCGTTCGGCAAAGACTGAATCCGGCAGATCGACCTTCAGAACACGGTTCGGAATATCGATCACGATAGGATCGCCTTCCTCAACCAGTCCGATAGCGCCGCCTTCGGCAGCTTCCGGCGAAATGTGGCCAATGGAAAGGCCCGAAGAACCACCCGAGAAACGGCCATCGGTGATCAACGCGCAGGCTTTACCGAGTCCCTTGGATTTCAGGTAGCTGGTCGGATAGAGCATTTCCTGCATGCCCGGACCACCGCGCGGACCTTCGTAGCGGATCAGCACCACGTCGCCTTCCTTGACCTTGTTGGTCAGGATCGCGGAGACGGCACTGTCCTGGCTCTCGAAGATCCGAGCCGGACCGGAAAACTTCAGGATGCTTTCGTCAACGCCGGCGGTCTTCACCACACAGCCGTCCTCGGCAATGTTGCCGTAAAGCACGGCGAGGCCACCGTCCTTGCTGTAGGCGTGCTCTGCTTCGCGGATGACACCTGCCTTGCGGTCGATGTCGAGATCGTCCCAGCGACGCTCCTGGCTGAAGGCAACCTGTGTCGGCACCCCACCCGGCGCTGCCCGGAAGAAATTGTGCACGCTCTCGGAATTCGTCTGGCGAATATCCCAACGCGAAAGAGCTTCCTTCATCGTTGCGGAATGGACGGTCGGAAGGTCCGTGTGCAGCAGCCCTGCCCGGTCCAGTTCGCCGAGAATACCCATGATACCGCCCGCCCGGTGGACATCTTCCATGTGGATGTTTTCGACCGCGGGCGCGACCTTGCAGAGCACCGGAACCTGTTTCGACAGACGGTCGATGTCATCGATCGTGAAGCCGATTTCACCTTCATGGGACGCTGCCAGAAGGTGCAGGATCGTGTTGGTGGATCCACCCATGGAGATATCGAGGCTCATTGCGTTCTCGAACGCCTTGAAGTTCGCAATGTTCCGCGGCAGCACGCTTTCGTCGTCCTGCTCGTAGTAGCGTTTAGCAAGATCGACGATCAGATGCCCTGCTTCCACGAAAAGCCGTTCGCGATCTGCGTGGGTTGCCAGCGTCGAACCGTTGCCCGGCAAGGCCAGGCCAAGGGCTTCCGTCAGGCAGTTCATGGAGTTCGCCGTGAACATGCCCGAGCAGGAGCCGCATGTCGGGCAGGCATTCTGTTCCATTGTCAGAACGTCTGCATCGGACATCCGGTCGTCGGCAGCGGCAATCATCGCGTCGATCAGGTCGACAGACTTGGCAACGCCATTTTCCAGCACCACCTTGCCGGCTTCCATCGGCCCGCCGGAAACGAAGACAACCGGAATGTTGAGCCGCATGGCAGCGTTCAGCATGCCCGGGGTAATCTTGTCGCAGTTGGATATACAGACCAGCGCATCTGCGCAATGGCCGTTGACCATGTATTCAACCGCATCGGAAATCACTTCGCGCGAGGGCAGCGAATAGAGCATGCCATCGTGACCCATGGCGATACCGTCATCGACCGCGATGGTGTTGAATTCCTTGGCGACACCGCCAGCCTTTTCCACTTCTCGGGCAACCAGCTGGCCGAGGTCCTTCAGATGGACGTGGCCCGGCACAAACTGTGTGAAGGAGTTGGCGATGGCGATGATCGGCTTGCCGAAGTCGTCGTCCTTCATGCCGGTCGCGCGCCAAAGGCCGCGCGCACCAGCCATGTTGCGGCCGTGAGTGGATGTTCTGGAACGATACGGGGGCATTTTCGTTTCTCCCTACGTGTGCAGGCCTTTGTCCCTCCGGCGCGACGTGCTGCCGGAGCGGATCAGGTTTCCGCGCCCGATTTAGCTCTGATATGGGTTTGACAGGTTTTTTTGCCGAACGAAAGGCCGGAATGGGAAAAAAGAGTACGCTCCGGTACGGTTACCAGTCACAGCCGTGGCCGATGCTGAAATCACTCCGGTTTATTGCCTTCGATACGCCCCCGGCGACGTCCCGACAATTCGTTTGAAGGCCCTTGCAAATGCTGCTTCGGACTCGTAGCCGAGCCCGATGGCAATCTCCGCCAGTGTACGCTTTCCTTCCCTCAGATCCATTCGTGCCAATTGCATGCGCCAATGCAGGACATACTGCATGGCACCTTCCCCGGTCAGTTGCTTGAAGCGCGCGGCAAATGCGGAACGTGACATACCAGCCCTTTCCGCCAATCTGGCAATGGTCCAGCCTTCCTGCGGAGCCCGGTGAAAGGCCTGCAGGGCCCGCCCGATCTTCGGATCGCGCAAGGCTGCAAGCCAACCTGTTTCAAGCGCCTCGTTGCTCTGCAGCCACGCCCGGATCGCCTGTACAACGAGAATATCCGTCAGGCGTGTCAGCACCGTTTCTCCGCCAGGCTGCGGATTGCGCGCCTCTTCTGCCAGGTAATTCAACGTGCTGTAGATCCATGGGCCGGCGTGCTGAGCGAAGGTGTCCAATCGTATGACCGGGGGCAACAGCTGCTGCAGTCGTTCGGCAGCCGCGTGGTCGAGCTTCAACACACCACAGGTCATCCGGGTGACGGCCCCGCCCCCACCAAAAATCATGGTTTCGTATGACGGACTGTGTCGGATGGCAGGAATGTCGAACAGAGGCGTTGCGACAGCTTCGGCATCACTTTTCATGACAACCGGTTTGCCATGCGGCAACAGCACAAGCTGCCCGGCGGTCAAGGAAATCGTCTCGCAGTGCTCCGTCTGCAGCAAACAACTCCCCTCGGTCACCACCAGAAGAACCATCTGCCCACCCATGTCCGGAACATCAATCGCCCAGGGAGCTGACAGTTCGGGATTGCAGTAGAAGGTTCCCGTGAGCCTTAGAAGATGCAACACATCGCCAAGCGGGGCAAAATCCAGCGAGGGCGAGGATTGGTCGGCTTGCAAGACCGGGCTCGGCAAGGACATCAGGAACTCCCACTTGAACGCTGGTCACCCGCCCAGAAATCTGGACGATCTGCAAGTTTTCTTATTCTTTATATCATAGATCATCTGACGCACGTATCAGATCCTGGATTCCAGTTCAAACGAACCGGAGACAGCCAATGAACACCCTGAGCAAAAAAGCCGCCCTCGCCCTGTCCGCCCTGACCTTTCTGGTGATCGGCTCCCTCATCGTCTTTGCGCCGGAGCTACTGTTTTCTTCAAACGGAATAACCCTCAATCCTTCCGCGGCGATGATGAGCGAAGTTCGCTCACCCGGCGTTCTCATCTTGCTGGCGTGTTTCGCCGCTTCGATGGGTCTTTTCTATCGTTCGTGGGAGACAATCGGATTGCTGGTGTCCGCCGCCTTGCTGCTTGGCTATGGCACAGGCCGGCTTGTCAGCCTGGCCCTCGACGGCATGCCCCCTGCACCACTTGTCGCCGCGACCGCAGTGGAGTTGGGACTTGGCTGCTGGTGTGCCGCTCACCTGCTTGCCAGCAGGGCAAATCCCCCTTTGCACGCATAAAAAGAAAGCCGGTGCGGGTCGAAACCCTGCACCGGCTATCCTTCAGACCGCCCCGGAGGGGGTGGATGTCGGGCGGCCCGAAACCTTCTGGATTACTCCGCCGCGACAGACGCTTCTGCCAAGGTGGGATAATCCGTGTAGCCTTTTTCGCTGCCGCCATAGAGCGTATCGGTATCCAGCGCGTTCAACGGAGCATTCTTCTCCAGCCTCTCGACCAGATCCGGATTGGAAATGAACGGACGGCCGAACGCGACCAGATCGACTGCGCCTGTTTCCACTGCCTCGATTGCGGAAGCACGGTCGTAACCGTTGTTGCCCATATGGGCGCCGTCGAAGAGTGCGTAGAGAGCTGACAAATCGCCACCATTCGGGATATCGCGCGGACCACCGGTCTGGCCTTCAACCAGATGCAGGTAGGCAAGACCATAGCCGTTGAGCAATTTGATCGCGTGCGAGAAGGTCGCTTGCGGATTGCTGTCGGCAATGTCGTTGGCGCTGGAGAACGGGCTCAGCCTGATGCCGACCCGGTCACCACCCAGCACACCAACAACGGCATCCATGACTTCCTTCAGGAAGCGGGTCCGGTTCTCGATGGATCCGCCGTAGGCATCGTCACGCTTGTTGGAGCCATCGCGCAGGAACTGGTCGATCAGATAACCGTTGGCAGCATGCACCTCGACACCGTCGAAGCCAGCTTTCTTCGCGTTTTCGGCGGCTTTTCTATAGTCCTCGACAATGCCCGGGATCTCGCTGGCGTCCAGCGCACGCGGTGTCGGCGTATCGACGAATTGCGTCCCGTCAAACGTCTTGGATTTGGCAGCAATTGCAGAAGGAGCCACCGGATCTGCGCCACCCGGTTGGAGAACCGGATGCGAGATACGGCCGACATGCCAGAGCTGAATGACAATCTTGCCACCTTTTGCATGAACCGCATCGGTGACCTTCTTCCAGCCCGCCACTTGCGCATCTGAATAGATGCCAGGCGTCCATGCATATCCCTTGCCCTGCGGCGAGATCTGCGAGGCCTCGGTGATGATCAATCCCGCTCCGGCACGCTGATCGTAATATTTCACTGTCAGATCATGCGGTGCATCGTCTTCGTGCCGAGCCCGGTTGCGGGTCAACGGTGCCATCACGATACGGTTCTTCAGTTCGATTGCCCCTGCCTTTGCGGGCGAAAACAGTTTTGCTTCTGACATGTTCTTCTTTCCTTTTGAAGTTTGTCTGCTTCACTATTTCTGGACTAAACAGTCCAATATTATGCGCACAACTCCGTGGTTCTTCATGAACGCTTCCACACCGCCCGGGCGATTATGGCATCAGGACGGTCCTTGCCTGCTTCAGGGTTCTGGCAATCCGCTCTGCCGGAACTCCAGCCTTGCGCAGCGCCAGGGTTCCAATGGCAAGCGATGAATAGGCGCTCGCCCTATCCCGGACAGCATCCGGGTTGTCCGGGTCGATCGCCCTGGCAAAGAGGTCTTCGATATTTTCCAGGTGACGACGGCCAATCTCGGCAACCTTGTCGTCATGGGGCGCAAGTTCGGTGATGCAATTGACCAGAAGGCAGCCCCTTGGCCCCCCTTTCGGATCGGACAAAGCCTGCATCATCGCGTCCACCGCGTCATCTTCAGCGGTTTCGGCAACTTCCTTCAGGCCACGGATTCCGTTTTTCGAATAATGCTCCAGCGCTCGCAGAAACAGCGTCTGCTTGCAGCCGAAAGTGGCGTAGAAACTGGAACGGCTAAGCCCCATTGCCTTGGTGAGATCGTCCAGAGACGTCGCTTCGAAGCCCTTCTGCCAGAAGACATGCATGGCCGCCTCAAGCGCCGCCGCTTCATCGAAGCTGCGCGGCCTGCCCGGACCTGCCGTGCGTTTTTCCGAGCCGGAAATATGGACCTCTGCGTTTCTCATGCCTCTGATATGGACTACGCAGTCCAGAATGCAAGAGGAGCAAGTCTGATTTCTGGACCGATCGTTTCAGATCATCCCGATGCCTGGTCTGTGCAGGATAAAATTACATACGGCACGAACCGGCATAGGCATCGCCGACATCGTCGAAGACCCGGGCAACGGCTTCCATCTCATAGAGCTTGCTGGTGCGCCGGACCCCTTCCACAATATAGAAATCCTGAATGGGAAACTGGTTGGAATTGAAGCGGAAGTCGCCTCGAACGCTTTCAAAGGGAGCCGCACTGATAGCCGAGATCAACGCTTCCTGGTCCTTGATGCCCCCGGTCAGTTCCAGGGCAAAATGGATCAGCTTGGCAGCATCATAGCCTTGGGCAGCGTAGACCGAGGGTTCGTACTTGTAGGCCTTGCTGAACTCCCGCACGAACCTCTTGTTGGCCGGATTATCAAGGTTTGGCGCCCAATGAGATGCGCTGTAAAGTCCCTCAGCCATCTCCGCCGTATAGGGTAGCGTGACGGCATTGACCGTGTCGGACGAGAGGAACGGTACAATACCCTTCAGCCCGGAAGTGTGGAACTGTTTCACCAGTTCCACACCCATGCCGCCCGGCATGAAGGTGAAAATCGCATCAGGTTCGATTTCCTCGATCTGCTTGAATTCATCCGAGAAATCGGTCTGACCCAGTTTCGGGAACAGTTCGCGGGCGATCTGTCCCTTGAAATGGCGACGGAACGCGGCAACGGCATCCCGGGCAGCTTCATAGTCAGGAGCGATCGTGACGACGTCCTGGTATCCTTTTAGGCTGGCGTAACGCCCCATCGTCTCGTGGACCTGATCGTCCTGTGACGCGGTGGAGAAGAAATAACGGCTGCAATTGCGCCCGGCGATCGGCGCTGGCCCGGAATGCGTTCCGATAAACAAGGTCTTCGACCGCACGATAGGATCGTGCACGGCAAGCATCACCTTGGAGAAATTGACTCCGACGATGAGATCGACGCCATTTTCCTCGATCAGTTTCGTTGCCTGCTCCAGCGCATTGTCCGGATCCAGCTTGTCATCGACCACGATTACATTGGTGGGCAAGCCACCAAGCGCGCCATTGGATTGCTCGACGGCCAGCATGAAACCGTCGCGCATGTGTTCACCGTAGACGGCCGCCGGGCCGGACAGTGTCGCCAACAGACCGATCTTCAATTCCTGCACATCCTGCGCGGCCGCCGAGTGGCACGTGAGCGCCATTCCAGCAGCAACGCCCGCCGCCAATCCGACCGTTCGAGAGATGAGGTGAGAGATCCAGCGCGTCATGATCTTTTTGCCTGTCGTTTCTGGCTTCGCCTTTCGCCCTGCCCGGGCGAAATGCCTGCCGTTCATTCTACCGGCAGGCCGTTTGCGCGCAGTTTGTCAGAGACAGGTTAGGCTTTTGCAAACGCACATCCATTTGGCCCCGCAAGACCACAGACCCGTCACATTTCATGCAAAATTCCCTACTGCCGCCGCAATCCGGCCTGCGTGCCGACGCATTAACGAAGATTAATGCTTCGGTACCCAGATATGGCAACCGCTCCGAGCGTGCCCGAACCGCAAAACCAGGAGGGCCACATGTATTCCGTCACCGCGCCAGCCAACACTTGCGACTTCCCCGAAGGCCACGATCCGGACAATGCACCTCAAAAGAACGAGCTGAAGCTCGTCGTTCCCAACGATCCGTCCAAGGACGATGAAGTCCCTGTTAGCGAAACCGAAGTTCACACAGTGGCGGCAGACACAGGTTCTGACGCCAGCACACTTGCCGCCAAGATCCTTCAGATGCATGCAACCGCCGACGAACTGAAGCCGACAGCCTCCCGCCGCCCGACACTGACAGGTGCAACGGACGAAACCGGCTTCGATATGCCAGGCGTGTTGCGCACTCCGGTACGAGGCTCCCGGAATATCGGTCTTCAGCCTGAACAAGTCCCCGCACCTGCAGCCGTTTCCAAAGCGGCAGCCAATTTCCGGCATGGTCCGAGCTTCAGAACACTGCTGGTCAGTACACTTGTGATTGTCGGCGTCGGCGCAGGAGCAATCTATTTGAGCCTGAGCGACCTGCTGGCCGGCAAAGAGGCAGACAGCCGCACGGTCCAGACCCAGCAGATCAATACCGAACCGACGATCGAGAGCCTGATTGCCGGCGCAGATCCCGAATACCAGGGCAGGACGGATCTGACCGCAACACCGACCGCGAGCGCAGAGCAGGTAAAGTCGGCCAAGGACCGTATCCGCGAGGTATTCGCCTCAAGGTCGATAGCGTCCACTGCACCTGAAGACCATTCCAACCCGCTGGGTCATGACACCAACAAGGTTGCCGACGACAAGATCCAGTCGCGACTTGCTCCAGCTCAGCCCGCCCCCGTCAGAACCAATAGCCAATCGGCACGCGGTACCACCAACACCCTCGTTGCCAGCGCTGCTGCAGCAGTGCAGGAGACCGACGAAAATCCGGTATCGGATGCATCGCCGCTGGGAGCTGACATTCCGGCTGTCACGGCACCTGACACCGACACCGCATCCGCCTCTACTCCGGAAACCAGCGCCGCCGCGTCGGACTTTCCGCTTTCGGCAAAAATCAAGTCATCCGTGAACCTGCGTGAAGCGCAGAACAAGGATGCGACGGTTCTGGCCGTCATCCCGGCTGGAGCCGAGGTTCGTTTCAACACGTGCGGCAACTGGTGGTGCGGCGTTCAGTATGACGGCAAGACCGGCTACGTAGGTGAAAGTTTCCTGGAACCCCAGCAGCAGCCATGAGTAAAACCTGCGTTTGCCAGGTAGAGCCTTGTTAAGTGTCGAAGCGTAATATCCCGTCGATTTAGTTTTGCCCTGCGGACCGCGGGGACAGCTGCATCGACGGGCGCAATCAGCAGCGCCTGTGTCGATTGCTCTCGATATGTCGCAACATTCTTCCGGCCGGTCTCGGCATTTGGATTGTTGCGCTTTCGCGGTGCAAGTCTGGCACTGCAGACAGGAGACGGACCATGGCGAACCGCGCAGCCCTCAGCCTCAGCGCTTCCCTTCTCTTCATTTTCCCGGCCGCAATCACGCAAGCTCAGGCGGATGGAACCGATTGCACAGTCTATGCGACTGACTATGCCAACGCCCGCATGGGCAGCGGTGATGTCGTCGGAGATGCTGTTTCCGGCGGCATGGCCGGAGCGGTTGTTGGCGGCGAATGGCGCGGGGCTTCGGGCGCTTATCGTGGCGCCCGCGCCGGTGCAGCGCTTGGCGTCCTGGACAACATGGGCTCAATGCCCGGCGGTTGGCAGGCTCTTTACGACATGGCCTACCAGATGTGCCAGCAGCAGACGTCCGGGGTAAACGCCCCCTATTACCAGTCCCCCAGCGTCGGAACGTCTTCCTCCGACTGTCGTTCTTCAGCCAGCGTCAACGCGCCGCTGAAAAGATCCCCGAACGGCGGCATCATGGTCGGCTCTGATTTCGGCAATTGCCGTTAGCACCGCAGCTTGCTGCCAAAGACTTGGTGGAAGAGCGCAGCTCGCCCTGCCAACGGGTTGACGTTACAGGCGAAGCACAGTCAACTATGGCCGATTTTTAAAGGCTCCGGCCTGCCTTTGCGCCCAACGACAGGATTTTTCATGACACTCCGCTTCTCCCCGAAAATCGCTGCCACCGCCCTCGCCGGTTTCTGGCTCGCCACCGCGCCTGCTCAGGCGCAGCAGTGTGGCGGCGACTTCCGGCAGTTCCTTGCAGGCGTGAAACAGGAAGCGATTGCCAAGGGCCTTTCCGCGAATGCGGCAGACCAGACCCTGGCGGGCGCGCAGGTCGATCGCAAGGTGCTGTCGCGCGATCGGGCGCAGGGTGTCTTCAAGATGACCTTCCTGGACTTTTCCAAGCGGGTCATCTCCGGCTACCGGATGAAAAACGGTGCCGCGAACATGAAGAAATACGCGAGCGTGTTCCAGCGTACCGAATCCGAATATGGCGTTCCGGCACCTGTCATTACCGCTTTCTGGGCGCTTGAAACGGATTTCGGCGCGGTTCAGGGCGATTTCAACACCGTCAACGCACTGGCCACGCTCGCTCATGATTGCCGCCGCCCGGAACTGTTCCGGCCGCAACTGATCGCTGCCATCGAGATGGTCCAGCACGGTGATCTTGATCCGCGCAGCACAACCGGCGCCTGGGCAGGTGAGATCGGTATGGTTCAGATGCTGCCGGAAGACATCATCAAGTTCGGCCGCGACGGCGATGGTGACGGGCACGTGAAGCTGAAGGAAAGTGCCGCCGATGCCATTCTGACTGCCGGTGCCTTCATCCAGCATCTGGGCTGGCGCCGCGGCGAACCCTGGCTGCAGGAGGTCAAGGTACCGCAGAACCTCAACTGGGCCGAAAGCGGTCTCGACAAGACCAAGACCGGTGCCCAGTGGGCTGCTCTAGGCGTGCAGCCGCGCTGGGGTCAGATTTCCGGCAACCTGCCCGCTTCGCTGCTCCTGCCTCAGGGCCGCAAGGGGCCGGCATTCCTCGCCTATCCGAATTACAACATCTATCTGGAATGGAACCAGTCGTTCGTCTACACGACCACTGCCGCCTATTTCGCGACAAGGCTCGCCGGCGCACCGGTCTACACGGAAGGCAACCCTGACCTTGGCCTGGACGACGCCCAGATGAAGCAACTTCAGTCGAAGCTATCCAGCATGGGTTATGACGTCGGCAAAATCGACGGCATCCTCGGTTCCGGCACCCGAAATGCCGTGCAACAGGTGCAGCAGAAGCTTGGCATGCCGGCCGATGCCTGGCCGACACCTGAACTGTTGAACCGTCTCTGAGGTCCAAAATCAGAAGACCGCTAATTGCTGCGGTTCTGGACGACACATTGGCAAATGCGAAAAAAGCCCGGAGCCTTGCGAAGCTCCGGGCTTTTTATTGTCGTGACAAGCTTGACTCAGTTGCTGCCGCTCATGCCGGCTTTCAGCTTTTCCTCAATCGCCGTCAGATTGAAGGATCCAGGTGTCTGGCTCGGCGGATAGTCCTGCATGGTTTGCAGGAACCTTGAGGCCAGTGCCTGGATCGGAACGATCACAAACGCACGGTCAAGCAACCAATCAAAGTAGATGTTGGCGTTGTGCTGCGCCTTTTCGAAAGGATCCCGGCGCAGGTTGAAGATCGCCGGAACACGCAGTTCGGTGAAGGGCTCCTGCCAGACGCCGAAGGCCTGACCACGGTTTTCCAGGAAAACGACCTTCCAGTCGTCGTACCGGGCAGCAACCACCTGACCATCGTCATTTACGTACCAGAATTCATGACGCGGCGAGGCATCCGTCTCGCCTTTCAGATAGGCGTTGAGGTCGTAACCATCGATGTAGTTGCGGTAAGTCCGGCCACCGAGTTCAACACCTTCAAGAAGCTGTTCCTTGATATCCGTCGCCCCTGCAATCGCAGCGAAGGTCGGCAGCCAGTCTTCGTGGGCAACGATACCGTTCAGCGTCACGTTTTCCTGAAAGACACCAGGCCAACGAATGAAGGCGGGTACACGGTAAGCACCTTCCCAATTGGAGTTCTTTTCACTGCGGAACGGCGTCGTACCGGCATCCGGCCAGGTGTTGAAATGCGGGCCGTTGTCGGTCGAATACATCACCACCGTATTGTCGGTGATGCCGAGTTCGTCCAACAGGTCCAGCAGTTCGCCGACATGCATGTCATGCTCGACCATGCCGTCGTGGTAGGTATCTCCGCTCGGACCGGCAATCCCCGTATGCTCTTCCTTCACATGTGTGCGGAAATGCATGCGGGTTCCGTTCCACCAGACGAAGAAAGGTACGTCCTCTTCCACCGCTTCACGAATAAAACGCTTGGCTTCCGCAAGCGATTCCTCATCGACGGTTTCCATGCGCTTCTTCGTAAGAGGACCGGTGTCCTCGATCTTCTGCGTTCCGTCTGCATTGGCCCAGGTATGGAGAACACCACGCGGACCGAACTGTTCGCGGAAAGTCTTGCCGTTCGCCAGAACCATGTCACCCGGGTAGTCCCGGTTTTCCGGCTCTTCTTCGGCGTTCAGATGGTAGAGATTGCCGAAGAACTCATCGAAACCGTGGTTTGTCGGCAGGTGTTCGTCCAGGTCTCCCTGGTGGTTCTTGCCGAACTGGCCGGTCTTGTACCCTTGCGACTTCAGGATAGTTGCCATGGTGACGTCGGTTTCCTGCCAGCCCTGTTCGGCACCCGGCAGCCCTACCTTTGTCATGCCTGTCCGAACTGGCACATTGCCGCCGATGAAGGCGGCACGGCCGGCCGTACAGCTTTGCTGGGCATAATAGTCGGTAAAGGCAACGCCTTCCTGCGCAATCCGGTCAATGTTGGGCGTGCGGTAGCCCATCATGCCACGGTTGTTGTGACTGATGTTCCATGTGCCGATGTCATCCCCCCAAATTGCGAGAATATTCGGCTTCTGCGCTTCCTGCGCCAGACTTGTCTGGGATGTTACGGCAAAAGCTGCCGCGAGTCCGAGAACCACCGCGCACAAACGCGGCAACGTGCGAAAATAGCTCATGAAAACTCCCACCTGAATGGTTGCTTAGACTGCGCCCCCAGATTGCAGACGCGTTTTGCATCATCCGGCAGACCGTCTTCACTTACCTTAGGTCAGCTTTTGGATCTGACAAGCGATTTTCGATATTTTACAGAAAGTTCGTATTCCCGAATGTATCGGAAATCGAAAAGAGTCCATTCAATCAATGGGTGTATAGGACAACAAAGCGAGATTTCTCGCCGCTATTCGACCTTGTTCTTGTTTGCACCCGGCTTGTCCTCGGCGACCGTTGCCACACCGTCATCCCCGAGCAGGAAAACAGCCAGGATCTTGGCAGGCCCTTCACCGGTATTCTGCCCTTTGTGGGTGACATCCATTGCTTCCAGAAGACCGTCGCCGGCACGGTAGACCTTCTTGCCAAGTTCCTCGTAAGTGACGGTAATCTCGCCTTCCAGAATGTAGGCAAAGAGCGGCGCGTGATGCTGGTGCCACTGTGTCTCCTCGCCCGGCTCCATGGTAATCTCGATGGCTTTTATCGAAGGGTTCGATTGCGGAAAGGCGACCTTTTCGCCGGCAACCGTCGTATCTCCGGAAAACACGTCCCGTACCGTTGCATAAGGCGTTTTGGCGGCAGCTTCTTCGTCCTGCGCGGCTTTGGACCCCGGCTTGGCATGCGGCTTGGACGGCGCGGGCTTGCCGTCAGGCGTGATCGACTTGTCTGCCGACAAGACTGGCGTCGCACAAAGGGCGCCGCTCAGTACCGCAATGAAAGCAAAGCTGGACAGCTTCATGATAAGTCCCCGGTTATTCACTTGCTTGGGTGGCTGGGCCAAAACGACGGCTTGGCTACCATCAAAATGTGCTTGCATTGTGCCTGACGATTGAAGGCACAACAATATTCTCACAATGACTTGAACAACTTATCACACACCAAAGCGCATTCAGCCATTCGGGTGTACAGAAGCATCGTCATACCCCAGCGACAAACACACCAAATATTTTTACTGCTCTCTGAAGCATATACTTAAAACTATCAATGTTCTTTTCTCCTACCATCTGGCGAAATACTTATTTAATCCAAGCCCCATACCATCAGAGAACTCACTTCAGACATGTTGAGGCTCTCATGAGATTCGGAATTTCCCGCAAGCTGGCGCTGGTATTTGGTGCCCTGGTTCTGGTTTCCCTGTCCATGGGGTTCTTCTCCTACAGTCTCATGAAAAGTGTCGCGAGCGAAGGGGAACACCTGGGAGCAGAATTGGCGCCGCTTGGAGATGCCGCGATGGAGATCAAGCTCACCGCGACGCATGCGCATTTGCTTTTTGAGGAAATCATGTCCGGTGACGACGGCGAGAGCATCGACGAAGTCTGGAATCTCCTCGACGAAACACGGTTTTACGCGAACGCCATATTAAACGGCGCGAGCAACGAAGAAGGAACCTTCTACCCTTCCCGCTCCCCGGAAGTCCGCGAAAAGATCAAGGAAGTTCTGGCCGCAGTCGACGAGTTTGTTGCCTCCGCTCAAGGCCGATACGCTTCCCTCGCAGGCGATCAGGGTGTCGGCAGTTCAGCTGACGAGAAGTTCGATGCGATCTACGACGATCTGGAACAGAAGATCGCTGCAATCTCCGCACCGCTGACAAATGATGCGAAGGCGCAAGCCCTGGCAGGTGAAGCAAGGTTCAATCTTGCGCATGGACATTTGCTGGTCGCGGAAATCCTGGGCGGTGATGCCGGTGAGGAATTCGCAGAAGCTCTGGGCAGTTTCGAAAACGCCCGGAAAGCGCTTGAGGCCCATCCGGACCTTCAGAAGAGCAAGGACGTTCTCGCCCAGATCGGCGAACTGATCGACCTTGCGAACGTTCGACACCAGGCCATGCTTTCAACCGAGAAAGCCGGCTCGGGAGCCGATGTTGCCTTTGACGAAACCTTCGAACGTTTCATCGCCCTGGCGGATGACGCCGAAACGCTCATTCACCAGGAAATGGATAATGGGTTGTCATCCCTGCGCTCAGCCGCAGAAACGTCCAATGCACTTCAGGTCGGCGGCACGCTGGTGCTTGCGCTATTTGCGGCAACAGCCTGGTTCTATTTCAGCCGCACTATCGGTCACCGCGCACGGCAGCTTTCCGAAAATGCCAACCTGCTGGCATCCGGCCAGCTTGAAATCGAGCGACCGACCTGGCGGGCAGCAGATGAGCTGGGCCAGCTCCGCGACACGCTGGACGTCTTCCAGGGCTCTCTGGTTGAACAACGCCAGTTGGCAGAAGAAGTCGACCGGCAGCGCGAGGTCCAGGCAGCAGACCGCAAGAAGCTGATGCACAGGCTTGCAGAAGATTTCCGTGCCAGCACCGAAGCGGTCCTCGCGGCACTCGACAATGCCACAGAGGGTCTGCAGGTCGCCGTTGATATGTCCACCAAGGCCGCCGAGGACTCCGGCTCAATCGTGCAATCGACCACTCACGCCGCGGACAATGCATCCGGCAAGGTCGATACGGTTGCCGCCGCCGCAGAAGAGCTTACCGCCTCCATTGCGGACATCAGCAGACAGGTGGAAGCGACCGCGTCCGTGGTTGCCTCGGCCACCGGCCAGGCCAGCTTGACCAACGAGAAGATTTCTAACCTGGCCGACGCAGCCGACAAGATTGGCGAAGTTGTCGTTCTTATCCAGGCTATCGCCGAGCAGACGAACCTGCTTGCACTGAACGCAACCATCGAAGCGGCGCGGGCCGGTGAAGCAGGCAAGGGATTTGCGGTGGTCGCGGCGGAAGTGAAAGAGCTGGCGACCCAAACCTCAAAGGCGACCGAGGAAATCGGCGGGCAGATTGCAGCCATTCAATCGGAAACCAGAGAGGCTGTGCTCGCAATCGAACAAATTTCAACGACCATGACAGAAGTCGACACTCATACGACAACGATTTCCGCCGCGGTGTCACAGCAGGGCTCGGCAACAACCGAAATTGCCGCAAACGCGCAGGAAACGTCTTCGGATACCAGCGTCGTTTCCCGCAACATGATGCAGATGCAGGAAGCCATTCAGGCGCTTGTTCAATCCTCCGACCAGCTCCGAGGGTCTTCTTCCTCCGTTCAGGATCAATCGACCAATCTCAGGAAATCTCTGGACGACTTCCTCGCCCGTCTGGATGCAGCCTGATGGCTTCAGCAACGTGTTGGCTGGTGGCAAGTCAGCTGCCGGTCAGCCAAATCGCCTCTCCTAAAGCTTCAGCGCATCGCCTGACCTAGCCTACGGCTTGGAGTTCTTGACTTCACGTGAGGCGAAATCCCCTCGCACGCCGGTAAAAATGGCATTGCACGATGAGTGCTGCTTTGAACGTTTATCCAAGTAACGATCTAAGCTTGGGCGATATCTCCACCTCGACCACGGTCGTTCCCCTGTAGGCCAAAGCTGAGGAAAGAGCGGCCTTGAATTCGTCGGCGGTCTTCACCTTCGCGGTCTTCGCACCGTATCCTCGTCCCAGTGCCTCGATATCAAGCCCTGGCAGATCCAATCCCGGAACGTTCGGCGTTTCCTCCAGGATCGCGAACTCCTTCAGGATCGCATATTGACTGTTGCGCATGGCAACGAAGACCACATGCGCCTCCTCCTGCACGCCGGTGTAGATGCTCTGCACCGAATACTGGAAAGAGCCGTCGCCGATCACGGCAATTACGGGTCTGTTGCGTCCGCTCGTTTCCTCTGCAATCGCGAGACCGACAGCAGCCGGCATATCCCAGCCGAGACCTCCGGAAGCAAAAGTGTAGAACGTGTCCGGCTTGTCGATCGGAATTTGCCGCTCCAACTCGATGACGTTGGATGGAGATTCCTCTACCAACACGAAATCTGACGGCGCAGCCTCCCTGATCAAGCTGTAGACTGCATCCGGCGTCAGTGGCAGGGCCGAGTAGTCAGGTACCGGTACCGGATCCTTTTTGTAGGGATTGGGCTTTTCCTCTCGTCGATCCAGCTGAGGCAGGATTGCCTGAAGAAAAAGCCTGCTGTCCGAGACCAGGCTGTCGCCAACCGGGGCCTTGGCCGCCATGTCCGGATCGTCGGTAACTTGCAGCAGCTTTGTTCCTGCCGGAAGGTAGTCTCCCGCGACATATGGATAGTAGCGGAAGACCGGTGCGCCGACGGTGATGACCAGATCGTGCCCCTCGAGCCGCTTGCAGATGGGGCCGATGGCCGAAGGCAATGTGCCGGCGTGGAGCCGATGACTTTCGGGAAATGGCGTGCGCTCCGCAAAAGGCGCCGTCAGAACCGGGGCAGACAGCGCTTCTGCGAAAGCGATCCCTTCGTCCCAGGCTTCAGACCGGGCAATGTCCGAGCCGTAGACCAGAACCGGAGTTTTTGCTGCGTTGATACGCTCAGCGAAATCCTTGATTCTGGCAGGGTCGGCGGCCGAGCGCAGAGACACGGAGCGGACTTCTGCGGGTCCCTCCATTTCCTTGTCCCAGTCGTCCAGCGGGAGCGATAGAAACACCGGGCCGCTCGGCTGCTGGACGGCTGCTGCGTAGGCGCGCATGAAAGCGGCCGGCACGTCCTGGGCCCTTGCCGGTTCATAACTCCACTTCACCCATGGCTGGGGCAAAAGCGTCGCATTGATGTTGGTAAGAAGCGGCTCGAGCAGCAGCATGTCTCGGGTCTGCTGTCCGGCGGTCAGAATGAGTGGTGTCTTGTTCTGGTAGGCGGTCAGGATGCAGCCCATCGCGTTACCGAGGCCTGCTCCTGTATGGACATTCACAATGACAGGTTTGCGCAGTCCCTGCGCCAGGCCGTCAGCGATACCGACGACGCTGGCTTCCTGCAATGAAAGCACGTAGCGGAAGTCGTCCGGAAAATTCTTCAGAAAGGTTTCTTCAGTGGACCCGGGATTGCCGACGATAGTTGTCAAGCCGAGCTTGCGAAGCAGATCGAAGGTAACGTCTTTTACAGTCGGCATATTATCCTCCGCTGGACGCTGGAACCAAAGGTCCCAGCGTCACAAAACAAGAAAACCACCCCTACTTCTTAAATTTCTCGGAAAAAGACTAAACCTCTACATCCAAGTGAGACAAGCAAAGATTGCTTCCCTCGGCAGCCCCCGTCAGACGTCAATCGGTTCACCGGGTTTTGGCTTTGCCACCTTGTCGCGATCGCCGCCCATTGCCTGAAGGAACGTATCCGCCGTCTGGTCGATGATCGGGAACGAGCCGTAATGGCAGGGAATGATCGTATCGAAGTTGAAGAAACGGGTGCAGGCGAGCGCTGCCGTCTTGCCACCCATCGTGAAGCGGTCTCCGATGGGAACAAGCCCGATTTTCGGCTGGTAGATCTCGTCGATCAGAGCCATGTCGGAGAAGATGTCGGTATCTCCCAGATGATAGAGCGTCTTTTCTCCAGGGGCTTCGATGATGACACCATGTGGATTGCCCAGATAGACGGCCTCACCGCCAGCCTGGAAGGACGACGAGTGATCGGCGCGCGTCAGCGCGACGCTGAACGGTCCAACGTTCACCTTGCCGCCGGAATTCATGGGACTGATATTCTCGATCCCCTGCCGGTTGGCCCACATGCAGATTTCAAAATTGGACGTCAGCTGCGCGCCGGTTTTTTTCAGGATGTCGACAGCGTCACCGATATGATCGTTGTGACCATGGGTCAGGATGACATGCGTTACGCCATCTGACGCCTGATCGACTGACAGGTTCTCGGGAAAAGACGGATTTCCGCTAAAGAACGGATCGAACAGGATGGATGCTCCTTCAATCTCGATCTTGAAGGCGGAATGGCCATACCAGGTCAGTTTCATCGCGGTCTCCTAATTCGACGACAGGTTTTCAGGACCCTATCAGCGGCAGCCGGTCCGCAACAAGTTGAATGCGTTCAATCTGCCTTGCAGGGCACGGTCTTGTTATCGATATTTTTGACAGTGCATCTGTGCAATTATGGCAACGCCTTGATTATTTCAACAACCAGAGCTGGTTTCTCCTTCTACTTCAACGCAAGATGACGTTGGGGATTCGAGAGACTTTGGAGCAATGCCGATGCGTTTGCGTTCGAAACGTGCCTGGCTGGACGTCATCTGCCCGGCAGCTCTGCTCTTCAGCAGCCTTTCGACATCCGCCCTTGCCGCCAATTGCAAAAATGATGGCGGCCTGCTTTTTCTGGGAACCAACAAATCCGATAGCCGTTCGATCTGGATTTCGGGAACGGTCGCAGGAGGTTACCGACTGGACGCCGCTCAGGGTAACCAGACTGTCGACACCTGGTCCCGCTCCAGCACCGGCCTGCATTTATCAACTTCTCCGGTCGTTTCGAACGGAAACGGTGGCACGCACAAGCTTTACAGTGTCGACGGCGGTTCCGATTGTCTTATCGATACGCAGAACCAGAAACGCGATTTCCAGCTGCCCGACAACATCAAGCCGCCAAGCCTGGTAAAGCCTCCAATAGGCAGGCTGTTTCCGGATTTTGGACGGCCTGTCCCGCCGATCGCGGTCCTTCCTCCCAGCGGAGTAATGCCCGGACTGCCAGGTCCGATTTCGCCACCATCTAGCGGCGTTACTCCGCCAATAGGGACACTGCCACCGGCCGGACTTTCACCTGGACGTCCCGGAACAGCCACACCGCCAATCGGCATTGTGCGGCCTTCGGGCGTTTTGCCAGGGGCACCTGGAGGGGTAACACCTCCCATCGGCACGCTTCCTCCATCCGGTGGCCTACCCGGCTCTCCTGGAGGGCCAGGCACGGTCACGCCACCAATCGGAACCCTGCCGCCCGGCAGCCGCAATCCAAATCAACCGAGCCTTCCGGCCGGCTTTGTGCCGGTCAGGCGCGCTGATGGTCAGGTCATCAGTTTTTGCGTCGATCCACGATCAGCCGAAGAGACAAAGACTGACAATGCACAGACATTCTGCACCCGGGAACAACTGCTGGCCGCCGGACGTCTGCAGGCACAGGATGAAGTTCCAATCACACCTGGCCGGGATCTGATTGAACCGACACTCTGGAATGCCTGGAGCACGGTAACCGGCGTCTACAGCGACGACAGGCGTTTCGGCAGGGACTTTCAGACACTCAGCGGAACCGCGGCCTTTGGTGCCGACCGCAAGCTTACCGAAGATATCGTCGGCGGTATTTCCGTAACCTTTGAAACCATCGACACCGACGGCTTCAATTCCAACCTGACAATCGACACCCAGGGCTTTGAAATCGGCCCCTATGTTGCCGCACGAATTTCACAGCACTGGGCCGTTGATGGCTCGCTGAGCTATGGCTTTTCAAACAGCCAGTCGGATATCTCGGTATTGAGCGGCGAATACAATACCCATGAACTCGGCGCGACTTTCAGTGTTCACGGTCAGTATTCGCTAAGCGAGATCCAGGTACGCCCCAAGGCGACCGTAACCTTCAACCGCGTTTTTTCCGATGGTTACGATCTGAACGGGACGATACTCAACCGGGCCATAAGCGTTCCCATCTCGGGCAATGCAGCCTCTCTGGGTACAATTGAACTTACGACCGAATTCAGCCGTCAATTCACCTTGCAGGACGGTCTTCTGATCCAGCCCTATGTGGAAGCAGGCGCGGTCTACGAATATTTGCGACCGAACGACGGCAAGATCCTCGATGATGAATTGAACTTTGTCACAGCATCGGCCTGGAGCTTTACGTTGCGCGGTGGGGCGACTGCCCTGATTGCGGAGAACGTTACGCTTGATGCAAAGGGAGGCTATCTCAGCCTGGGACAGAACGGGCTGGACGTTTGGGAAGGGCAACTTCGTGTTGCCATCGGGTTCTGAGTGAAAATCGAACTGGCGTTTTCCATGGCTCGCTGGTAAAGCCGCCGAATGGCAAATGACCCCGCACTTTCCCTGGAAGATTTCATGGCCGCCGTGCCCGACCGCACCCGGCTGATCGGCCTGGATCTTGGCACCAAGACCATTGGTCTGGCGCTTTCAGATCTCGGACGTGGCATCGCCTCTCCCATGGAAACGATCCGGCGCAAGAAGTTCACCCTGGATGCGGAACAACTCCTGGCTATCTGCGCCAAGCAGGGCGTCGGCGGCATGGTGCTCGGTCTGCCGCTCAACATGGATGGTTCCGAAGGACCCCGTGTCCAGGCGACGCGCGCCTTTGTGAGAAACCTCTCGCAGAAAACGGACCTGCCGATCACCTATTGGGACGAGCGGCTGTCGACGGCGGCCGTGACGCGCACCCTGCTGGAAGCCGATACGAGCCGTGCGAAACGGGCCGACGTGGTCGACAAGATGGCCGCTGCCTACATCCTGCAGGGCTTTCTGGACCGACTCGGCTTTATGGGCTTAGATAACGGCTGATCCCACCGCTGCAGGGTACGGGCCCTTGTTTCAAGGCCTGTCGAACGCGAAAGCCGAACACATGCTGACCACACTTGCCGCCCTGATGCCGGTCATCCTCGTGATTGCCTCCGGCTACCTGATCGCCCGCACCGGACTGATTACCGGCGAGCAATGGCGTGGTGTCGAACGGCTTGCCTATTATGTCCTGTTTCCGGCGGTGTTGTTCCGCACGATCTCGCAAGCGGATTTCGCCAGTTTTCCGACGCTCAACATGGGCGGTGCCCTGCTCGCCTCCATCTTGTCCATGGCGCTGCTTCTGCTTCTGGCACGCACGACCATCGAGCGTGCCTGGGGCATCGCCGCGCCGCGTTTTACCTCCATTTTCCAGGGCACCTTGCGCTGGAACGCCATGATCGCGCTCGCGATTGCCGACAATGTGGTCGGTGAAACAGGGCTGGCCATGCTTGCGGTCGCAATGGTGTTCATGATCCCGTTGCTCAACGTCGCCAGCATCCTGGTACTGTCGCACTACGCAAGCGGAACGTCACCAAGTGGCGCCAAGATCCTGAAAGACCTGTTCACCAACCCCTTCATCCTCTCGATCGGCGCAGGCGGCATCATGAACGCGGGTGGCATCTCCCTGCCTTTCGTGGTCGATGACACCCTGGAGATTTTCTCCAGGGCCGCGCTCCCCATCGGCATTATCTGCGTCGGAGCCGGGCTGGACCTCGGCTCACTCCGCAGACCGGGACCGGCGCTCGCGCTCGGCACCTTTTTGCGTCCGATATTCATGCCGTTGCTTGCCTTTGGATTTGCCAGTCTTTTCGGCGTTACCGGCCCCGCATTGGTCGTGGTCATCATTGCCAGTTCAGTGCCCTGTGCCAGCAACTCCTACCTGCTCGCCCGTCAGATGGGCGGCGACGCAAAGCTGATGGCCGAGATCATCACGCTTCAGACCCTGGCAGCGACCCTGACGATCCCGCTCGCCCTGCTGCTGGTCACTTGATCAGGCTCTTTGGCAGTAGAAGCTCGCCCAGTTGCGCAAAATCGTAGCCGCGTCAGTTTGCTTTACACCCGCACAGTCACCGAGCCGTGCGCAACGCCTGGCAGAAACTGGCAGTTGTCTATAAATTCCAACAACTTGTCAGTTGTTCCCCACCAGTGCAACAGCAAGCTGGAAGCGGATAGAAACCTGCAGGCTATTTGCGACTGTTACGACAGTATTCTCGCCGAGATTCGGTCGTGATTTTGAGTGGAACACAATAGTTTCAATCCTTTGGCGGCGCCTGCGCGTGCTGCCTTTGAAACCTCTGCCGTTTACCACCGCGCACGCAGCCATATTTTGTCCAGCCGATAAAATATTTAGCAGGTATGTGGACAGCGGGCATGATGTGATTTCCTGACTTGTCGAACCGGGCGTTCCTCCTTATAGGAATGGTCTCGATGACCGCGAGCAACACCCATCGAGACAGCCCTTACCCCCATCGTCATTTGCTGGGCATAGAGGGCCTTCACCCCCACGAAATTCTGGGCCTTCTGGACCGGGCGGAGGAAGCCGTAGAGGTTTCCCGCCAGATCAGCAAACGACGGCTGGTCTTGCAGGGACGAACCCAGATCAACCTCTTTTTCGAGAACTCAACCCGCACCCAAAGTTCTTTCGAACTGGCCGGAAAACGGCTCGGGGCGGACGTGATGAACATGGCAGTGTCCCAGTCGTCGGTGAAAAAGGGCGAGACGCTGATCGATACGGCGGCAACGCTGAACGCCATGCACCCCGACCTTCTGGTGGTTCGCCACCACGCGGCCGGTGCGGTGCATCTTCTGGCGCGCAAGGTCGGCTGCTCCGTTGTCAATGCAGGCGACGGCCCGCATGAACACCCGACACAGGCCCTGCTCGACGCCCTTACCATCCGGCGACACAAGGGAAAGATCGCGCGGCTGACCGTGGCCATCTGCGGTGACATCGCCCATTCTCGCGTTGCCCGATCCAATATCATTCTTTTGAACGCGCTCGGAGCGCGCGTCCGTGTTGTTGCCCCCACCACTCTCCTGCCGTCCGGCATCGCCAAGATGGGTGTCGAGGTCTTTACCAGCATGAAGGAAGGCCTGGCGGGTGCCGACATCGTCATGATGCTGCGCTTGCAGCGCGAGCGCATGAACGGTGCCTTCATTCCATCTGTACGGGAATATTACCGCTACTTCGGACTGGACGCGGAAAAGCTCGCCTATGCCAAGGAAGACGCCCTTGTCATGCATCCGGGACCGATGAACCGCGGTGTCGAGATCGATGCCTCGATTGCCGATGGCGCCCAAAGCCTTATTCGCGAACAGGTGGAAATGGGCGTTGCCGTGCGCATGGCCGTGCTTGAAGCCCTTGCCGCCAATCTGCCGAACAATTGATCCAGGGGACAAGACACGTGGCCTACGACACACCCAAACCCCTGGTTCTCTCAAACGCCAGAGTGATTGACCCGGTACGCGGCCTGGATGCTCCAGGTTCCGTCATCATCGCGGACGGCACCATTCTCGCCGCCGGGCCGGAAGCTGCCAACCAGGGCTCTCCCTACGGTGCGGAAATCATCGACTGCAAGGGCGCGATCGCCTCTCCGGGCCTGATCGACTTCTGCGTCTCCGTCGGAGAACCGGGTGCAGAGCACCGGGAAACGCTCGCCAGTGCCTCCCAGGCTGCCGCAAGCGGCGGCGTGACGACAATTTGCACCATGCCCGACACGGATCCGGTGATTGATGATCCCGCACTGGTCGATTTCATCCTGCGCCGGGCGCGTGACACGGCCATCGTCAACGTGTTGCCACTGGCCGCCTTGACCAAGGGCCTCAAGGGCGAGGAAATGGCCGAAATCGGCTTGCTGAAGGAAGCGGGAGCCGTTGCCTTCACCAATGGCCACAAGTCGGTCAAGAATGCCCAGGTCATGCGTCGCATGATGACCTACGCCCGCGATTTCGACGCGCTGGTCATCCACCACACGGAAGACCCGGACCTCGCCGGCGGGGTCATGAACGCAGGCCTGAACGCCAGTTGGAAAGGTCTTTCCGGTGTGCCGCGTGAAGCGGAAATCATCATGCTGGAGCGGGACCTGCGCCTGGTTGCCATGTCCAAGGGCAAGTACCACGCAAACCTCATTTCCACCTCCGACAGCGCAGACGTGGTTCGAGCAGGCAAGGCGAAAGGGCTGGACATCACCGCCGGTGTGTCGATCAATCACCTGACCCACAATGAAAACGACATCGGCGCCTATCGAACGTTCTTCAAGATGTCGCCACCGCTGCGCGATGAAGACGACCGGCAAGCGATGATCGCGGCTGTTGCCGACGGCACAATCGACATCATCTGCTCCAATCATGACCCGCAGGACGTGGAAACCAAACGTCATCCGTGGGCGGAAGCAGAAGACGGCGCCATCGGCCTTGAAACCCTTCTGGCGGCGGCCTTGCGGCTTTATCATTCCGAGCAGGTCGACCTTGTCACCCTGCTTGGCGCGATGACCTGCCGCCCGGCGGACCGGCTGGGGCTGGAAACCGGACGTCTCTCCAAGGGAGCTCCGGCGGATGTGACCGTGTTCGATCCCGAGCGTCCCTGGGTGCTGGAAAAGAGTACCATCAAGTCACGTTCGAAAAATTCTCCCTTCGAGGATGCACGGTTCTCGGGGCGGGTGCTGCGCACGGTTGTCGGTGGGAAAACGGTTTTCAGCCACACCTGAACAAGCCCTTGTTTCCGTTCCAACGTTGATCCTGTTCGCGCCACAATTCTCCCTGAATCTGGCGCGAACGGAACTTCCAACGGAACATGCTGATGCGCCCGATCGCCCTTGCCTTTCTGATAACCGCGCTGTTTACCGGCAGCGCTTCGGCGGCTGATCTCTACATTAAGTACAAGCTTTACGCCCTTGGGCTGCCTATCGGCTCCGGCGTCCTGTCACTGGATGTCGACAGCAAGTCCTATTCCGTCAGTGCCAACGGCCAGACCGCCGCCTTCGGACGGCTGGTGTCTGACGGCAAAGGCACAGTTGAAGTCGCGGGAACCGCACAAAAACTCGACCTGGAGCCAGCCCGCTACGCTCTTGACCTCAAGAGTGAAGACGAGACCGGAACCATCACCATGCGGATGCGTAAGGGCAGTATCGATGCTATCGAAGTTCGGCCGCCGCAGGATCGGATGAAGGAACGGGTCAAGGTAACCGCAGAGCATCTTAAGAGTGTTCTCGATCCCCTGACCGCCGCCGTGCTTCCTGCCCCGCAAGGCCTTGCCAAGGAGAGCTGCAACAGGACATTGCGCATCTTCGACGGCAAGGAACGTTACGACGTTCACCTGCAGTACAAATCCCGCAAGGCCACCAGAACGTCTGATGGCCGGTTCAAGGGCGACGTCATAGTCTGCGGTGTCCGGTACGAACCCATTTCCGGCCACCGGCCGAAGCGCAAGTCGATCCAGCAACTCGCGGCAAACAAGTCCATGGAAGTCTGGCTCGCACCGGTTGGTGACAAGCCGTATCTCGTCCCGCTCCGGGCGAGTATTTCCCTTCCGTTCGGATCGCTGCTGGTGGAAGCGGAAAAATACAAGCTGTCGGAATAGACCCCGCGCTATTTCCCTGCAAAGACACTCTTTTCTCAGTTGCCGGACTTGATCCGGGCTGCCATGCCGTTACATTGCGATGGCTATTTATTATGCACGTCATTGGAGTATCGCGTGCCAGAACCGATCAGCTGGGCCTTTGCCTGGCCCTACTATCTCGCCGCCCTCGCCTTCGGCTATCTGCTCGGTTCGATTCCTTTCGGCCTGCTGTTCACGCGCATGGCCGGACTTGGAGACATCCGCCAAATCGGCTCGGGCAACATTGGCACCACCAACGTTCTGCGCACCGGCCGCAAATCTCTGGCAGCTGCCACGTTGCTGGGGGATGGATTGAAGGGCACCGTTGCCGTTCTGATCGTCAATCACTTCTACGGCCAGGAAATGGCTCTTATCGCCGGCCTTGGGGCGTTTCTCGGGCATCTCTTCCCGGTGTGGCTGAAGTTCAAGGGCGGCAAGGGTGTCGCAACCTACCTAGGCATTCTGCTTGGCCTTTATTGGCCAATGTTCCTGCTCGCGGCAGGCATCTGGATCGGTATGGCCTTTCTGTTCCGTTATTCGTCTCTGTCCGCACTGACGGCTACCCTGCTGACCCCGATCGTGCTCTATCTCGTTTTCCATCAGGTCCAGATAGCTCAGATGTTCGTCTTGCTGTCGGTGCTGCTATGGGCCAAGCATCACGAGAACATTGGCCGGCTTCTGCGCGGGGAAGAAAGCAAGATCGGCTCGAAATCCAAACCGGCGGCCAATGCTTCGTCTCCGTCCGGCGATGAAAGCGCGTGAACCGCGTCCCTGAAAATATAACTCCCGGCAACCTCTCCGAGGCGGAACGTCTGGCGTGGCTCCGCCTAATACGATCGGAAAACGTCGGTCCCGTTACATTCGCGGAACTTCTGAAACACGCAGGCTCCGCTCAACGAGCGCTTGAGCTGCTTCCCGATCTTGCAAGGCGCGGCGGTAAGGCAAGCCGGATTTGTCCGCTTGAAGACGCTGAAGCCGAGCTGGACGCCCATGGGCGGATCGGGGCCCGGTTGATTGGCCTGCATGAACCCGACTATCCGCAACATCTTCGACATATCGACGGTCCACCGCCGCTCCTGTCCGTAATGGGCGGCACCTCCGCGCTGACCCGGGAACGGATGATTGCGATCGTCGGTGCCCGCAACGCTTCACTCTCGGGCAGAAAACTTGCGACAAGGTTTGCACAGGGGCTTGGAGCAGAAGGCTTTTCAATCGTGTCCGGCCTCGCCCGCGGGATCGATGCTGCCGCCCATGAAGCCTCACTACAAACAGGTACCATTGCCGTGTTTGCGGGAGGCATCAATGTGCTCTACCCGCCGGAACACGACAGGTTGCTTGCTGCCGTTCTCGACACAGGGGGCGCCGTCATCAGCGAGATGCCTCTTGGCTGGAAACCCCGCAGCCGCGATTTTCCCCGGCGCAACCGGCTGATTTCAGGACTGTCTCTGGGGGTCATCGTTATCGAAGCCGCCAAGGCCTCCGGCTCTCTTCATACCGCTCGTTATGCTCTTGAGCAGAACAGGGACATCTTCGCCGTACCGGGTTCCCCCCTGGATCCGCGTTCGGAAGGTGCCAACGGCTTGATCCGGCAGGGTGCGGCACTTGTCTCGACCGCCGACGATGTGCTGGAAGGTCTTGGTGGTCGACTGGCACCAACCCTTCCCTTTGGCAGGCAGTTCCGCGAAGAAAGCGAAACTGCTCCTCTTTCCCGCTCCGAACCGGACGGAAAGCTGCGTGACCGCGTCCTTGCGGCGCTTGGTCCAACCCCGGTGGACATGGATGAATTGATACGCTTTGCGGATGGTGATGCGAGGTCGGTTCATGTCGTGCTGCTGGAACTCGAACTTGCCGGGCGCCTCGAAAGACACCGCGGCAACAAAATCTCCGCTTTGATGTAAGGGGCCGTTTTTCCTTGAATCTCAGTGGATAACCCGTATCTGGACCGAACCGCTTGACCCGGAAGGATCAAAGGTCCATTTGACAGGCGGCGCTTGATCCTTGATCGTCTGCGCCACTGAATTAGCACTCAGATCACCTTCTCCACCGGGCGGGGGCTCCGTATCCGGCAAAAATATTTTGGGTAAGAATGAACGTCGTCATTGTCGAATCGCCGGCGAAAGCCAAGACGATCAACAAATATCTCGGTTCCGACTATACGGTGCTGGCTTCCTACGGCCATGTGCGAGATCTGCCGGCCAAGGACGGCTCGGTGCTGCCGGACGACAATTTCGCCATGAGCTGGCAAGTGGATGCGAAGGCGCAGAAACGGCTGAGCGAAATCGCCAATGCGGTCAAGGATGCCGACCGCCTCATTCTCGCGACTGACCCCGACCGCGAAGGGGAAGCAATTTCGTGGCACGTTCTGGAAGTGCTGCAAAAGAAGAAGGTGCTGAAGGACAAGCAGGTCGAGCGCGTGGTCTTCAACGCGATCACCAAGAAGGCGATCCTGGAAGCGATGGACAATCCGCGCCAGCTGGATACACCGCTGGTCGATGCCTATCTCGCCCGCCGAGCACTGGATTACCTGGTCGGTTTCACCCTGTCTCCGGTCCTGTGGCGCAAGCTGCCCGGCGCCCGTTCCGCCGGGCGCGTGCAGTCTGTCGCATTGCGGCTGATCTGCGACCGGGAAATGGAGATCGAAACCTTCACGCCGCAGGAATACTGGTCGATCTTCGCCAACATGAAAACACCGACCGGGGACATGTTCCAGGCTGGCGTGACCGGGTTTGACGGCAAGAAAATCGGCCGTCTCGACATCAACAACGAAGCGGAAGCCACCGCGATCAAGACCATGCTGGAAAGTGCCAGCTTCAAGGTCGACAGCGTGGCTTCCAAACCTGCGAAGCGCAATCCGGCGGCACCGTTCACCACCTCCACACTGCAGCAGGAAGCCTCACGCAAACTCGGGTTTTCCGCATCGCGCACCATGCAGGTGGCGCAGAAGCTTTATGAGGGCATCTCAATCGGTGGCGAGACTTCCGGTCTCATCACCTACATGCGTACCGACGGCGTTCAGATTGCCGGCGAAGCGATCGCTGCCGCCCGCTCCGTAATCGCCAAGGATTTCGGTGACAATTACGTTCCGGCAAGCCCGCGCGTCTATACCTCCAAGGCAAAGAACGCCCAGGAAGCACACGAAGCGATCCGGCCAACGGACCTTTCGCGTCGCCCGAAGGATGTCGCCAGGTTCCTGGATCCGGACCAGGCCAAGCTTTATGAGCTGGTGTGGAAACGGACCATGGCCTCTCAGATGGAGTCAGCCGTTCTGGAACGGACCACCATCGAGATTCTCGCCGACGGTTCCGGTAAACGCGCTAATCTGCGTGCCACTGGCTCCGTCGTCCGCTTCGACGGTTTTCTTGCGCTTTATCAGGAAGGTCGGGACGACGAGGAAGACGAGAACTCCAAGCGCCTGCCGGCAGTCGATGAAGGTGCCGCGCTGACGGCTGCCTCTGTCGACGGGACCGCACAAGCCATCGAAGCCTCGCAGCATTTCACGACACCGCCGCCGCGCTACACCGAAGCGAGCCTGGTCAAGAAGATGGAAGAGCTTGGCATCGGCCGGCCGTCCACCTATGCCTCGACGCTTCAGACCCTGCGCGACCGTGACTATGTCGAACTCGACAAGAAGCAGCTTGTTCCGATGGACAAGGGCCGCATTGTTACCGCGTTCCTGGAAAGCTTCTTCCAGCGCTATGTCGAATTCGACTTCACAGCGAGCCTGGAAGAACAGCTCGACAAGATTTCCGCAGGCGAGCTTTCCTGGCTCGACGTGCTACGTGATTTCTGGACCGGGTTCTCCGGCGCGGTCGATGAAATCAAGGACCTGCGCGTTGCCCATGTCATCGACGCGCTGAACGAACTGCTCGGGCCGCATATCTTCCCGCCGAAGGAAGATGGCACCGATCCGCGCAAGTGCCCGTCCTGCGACACAGGTCAGCTATCGCTCAAGGTCAGCCGCTGGGGCGCTTTCATCGGCTGCTCCAACTATCCCGAGTGCGGCTTTACACGGCAGCTCGGCAAGCCGAGCGGTGAAGACGGCGAAGGTGATGACGGCCCGAAGGTTCTCGGCACCGATCCGGAAACCGGCCTTGACGTTTCCCTGCGCAACGGCCGCTTCGGCCCCTATGTTCAGCTGGGCGAGGAAGCCAAGCCGAAGCGAGCCTCGCTGCCCCGTGGCTGGTCCGCACCGGACATGGATCTGGAAAAGGCGCTGCAGCTTCTGTCGCTGCCGCGCGAGGTGGGGCCGCACCCGGAAGACGGCAAGATGATCTCGGCCGGCATCGGTCGCTACGGGCCGTTCGTGCTGCATGAAGGCACCTATGCCAACCTGTCCACGCCAGACGAAGTCTTCTCCGTCGGCATCAACCGTGCAGTTGATGCGCTGGCGCAGAAACGCGCCAAGGGGGGTGGCCGCGGTGGTGCAGCGGCAACGCCGCTGAAGGAGCTTGGTGAGCATCCGTCCGAAGGCGGCCCGATCAATGTCTATGACGGGCGCTATGGTCCTTACGTCAAGCATGGCAAGATCAACGCCACGCTACCGAAGGACACCGACCCCAAGGCCGTGACGATGGAACAGGCGCTGGAGCTGATCGCGGCAAAGGCCTCCAAGGGCGGCACCAAGAAGAAGGCGGCTGCCAAGAAACCTGCTGCGAAGAAAACAGCAACCAAAAAGACGGCCACCAAGAAGACGACGGCAAAGTCATCCGCAAAGGCAAAGGTCGATGCGTCGTCCGAAGAGGTGCCCTGGGATGATGCGAGTTGAGCGCAAAACGGATTAACACGCGCAAGCACACCAATCGAAAACACGCCAAGGTTCCGGGTGAAATGCCATCACGCGAGGATATTCTCGCGTTTGTTGCAGATAACCCGGGGCGTGCGGGCAAGCGCGAGATTGCCCGTCATTTCGGTATTATCGGCGGGGCCCGCATCCATCTGAAAAAGATGTTGAAGGACCTGACCGACGACGGCCTGATGGAAAAGCGCAACAAGCGCATGATCCGTCCTGGCGATCTGCCACCGGTTTTCGTGGCCAATCTTATTGCACGCGACCGGGACGGTGAGCTGATCGCGACCCCTGTCGACTGGGACGACGAGGCTGGCACTCCGCCGAAAATTCTGGTGCTGACCGGCAAGACCAAGGCGACGCAACCCGGCCTGGGTGACCGCGCACTCGTGCGCTTGACCGAAGCTGAGAGCGGCCCCGAAACAGAACATGTTGCCCGCGTCATCCGCGTTTTGGAAAAGCGTCAGGGTGCAATCCTCGGAATTCTGCGGAAGCGTGACGGCACCCGCCCGCATTATCTCGAACCGATTGACCGCAAGCAGCGGGAACTCGACATTGATCCGCGTGAACTCAAGGACTCAGAGGACGGAGATCTTGTCAGCGTTCAGGTGACGCGCTCCGGCCGCTACGGCCATCCCGTCGCGTCGGTGGTTGAGCGCTTCGGCTCGATGAATTCGGAAAAGGCGGTTTCAGAGATCGCCCTGCAATCGCATGGCATTCCGCATGTCTTTCCGGCAGCTGTAGAAGCGCAGGCCGAGAGCGCAAAGCCGGTGGAGAAACTCGGCAAGCGCGAGGACTGGCGGCAGGTGC
This sequence comes from Roseibium sp. RP-7, assembly GCF_053005225.1. Classification (NCBI taxonomy): domain Bacteria; kingdom Pseudomonadati; phylum Pseudomonadota; class Alphaproteobacteria; order Hyphomicrobiales; family Stappiaceae; genus Roseibium; species Roseibium sp. RP-7. The sequence continues at coordinate 2,241,547 of NZ_JBRKQA010000001.1, read as the reverse complement.
CGCTGATCACCATCGACCCGCCCGACGCAAAAGACCACGACGACGCCGTCTACGCCGAAGCGGACGAGGACCCTTCCAACGAAGGCGGCTATATTTGCTATGTGGCGATTGCGGATGTCGCATACTACGTCACCCCCGGCTCTCCGATGGACCGGGAAGCGAACCTGCGCGGCAACTCGGTCTATTTTCCCGACCGGGTGATCCCGATGCTGCCGGAGCGAATTTCCAACCAGCTCTGCTCGCTCCGGGAAAAGGAAGACAAGCCGGCGCTTGGCGTGCGGATGGTGTTCGACAAGACCGGACGCAAGACCGGGCACACCTTTCACAGGGTGCTGATGCGTTCGGCGGCAAAACTCTCCTATCTGCAGGCTCAGAAGGCGATTGACGGCACAACAGACGAGAAGACCGAAACCCTGCTCGACGGCGTCCTGAAGCCGCTATGGGCCGCTTACGCCGTGCTGAAGAGGGGACGTGAGGCGCGCGAACCGCTGGAACTCGATCTGCCGGAACGCAAGATCAAGCTGAAACCGGATGGAACTGTCGATCATGTCTATGTTCCGGAGCGTCTGGACGCCCACAAGCTGATCGAAGAATTCATGATCCAGGCGAACGTGGCAGCCGCCGAAACGCTGGAGCAGAAGAAAACGCCCCTGCTCTACCGGATCCACGATGCCTCGACCCCGGAAAAACTGGAAAGCCTGAAAGACTTTCTATCGACGATCAACATGAAGCTGCCGTCCTCCGGTGGTCTCCGCCCCTCCGCCTTCAACGGCATACTTGCCAAGGTGAAGGACACACCGCAGGCCAATCTCGTCAACGAGGTGGTCTTGCGCAGCCAGGCCCAGGCAGAATACGCCCCGCAGAACATCGGCCATTTTGGCTTGAACCTGCGGCGGTACGCGCACTTCACGTCACCAATCCGCCGGTATGCCGATCTGATCGTGCATCGTGGGCTGATATCCGCGCTCGGGCTTGGCAAGGATGGCTTGCCGGAAGGTATCGAGACGAAACTTGAGGCCATCGGCGCTGAAATCTCGGCCGCTGAACGGCGGGCAATGCTTGCCGAACGCGACACCATCGACCGTCTGATTGCCCTTTGGATGAGCGACCAGATCGGCGCGAGTTTTCAGGGCAGAATTGCAGGGGTGGTCAAGTCCGGCATGTTTGTTCGCCTGTCCGATACAGGTGCCGACGGCTTCGTACCGGCCTCCACAATCGGCCTCGATTATTATCGCTATGACGAAGGGTCGCACGCCCTGATAGGTGACAAAACCGGCGAGACCTACCAACTTGGCGATCAAGTGGAGGTCCGGCTGGTGGAAGCAGCCCCCTTTGCCGGTGCACTGACATTCGAGCTGCTGAGCCACGGCAGCATTGCCGGCAAACGCATCCGGAAAGCCGCGCCAAAGGTACGGCGCGGGCCGCCGAAGGGCGGACGCAGCAAGACCTCACCGAAGAAACAGGGTCGAAGGAGATCTTCGTGACGGTCCGGTATGAACTGCACGACAAACTGGAAACGCCGGAAGCAGCATCCGAAAAACCGCGGCGCAATGTTCTTCAGGCCATGCTGCGCGGTGCCGGCAACCGGTGCATGAACTGCGGAAAAGGCAAGGTGTTCGACGGCTTCCTTCAGCCACATTATGCCTGCTCTGTCTGCGGTGAGGAGTTCCATCACCATCGCGCGGACGACGCCCCGCCCTATTTCACAATCACCATTGTCGGCCACATTATCGTTCCCGGCCTTCTGGCCGTGGAAGTGTTGTGGCATCCCGCGTTGTGGATCCATATGTCTCTCTGGGTACCGCTGACGCTGATCCTGTCGCTGTCGCTTCTGCGACCGATCAAAGGCGCGCTGATCGGTCTGCAGTGGGCGCTCTACATGCATGGTTTTGACCCGGATGCGGAAGACGACACGCCTCCCATTCCGGTGCCTTCCGAAAGGATCACATGAGCGGTTCGTTCGAAAAGCAGCTGGCAAAAGACGAAAAAGCCGGAAACTACCCGTATATCCGTCCCAAGGATGCCGCGACGCTGCTCATTCTGGACCGCGACGATCGGGGTTCCGTGAAGCTGCTGATGGGCCGTCGTCACATGCGCCATGCCTTCATGCCGGGAAAATTCGTGTTCCCTGGTGGCAGAGTGGATGTCTCCGATTCCCGTGTGACCAACGTGCTTCCCTATCATCCGGACGTCGAGGCGAAGCTTACGCAGGACCTGAAGAACGCCAAGTCGGCCGCACGCGTTCGTGCGCTGGCCCTGGCCGCCATTCGGGAAACCTATGAAGAGGCCGGGCTGTTTATCGGCCGTCAGGCACACAACAGCCACCTGCACCTTGGTACCGGCTTCGAGGCATTTGCCGAGCGCGGCATACAACCCGACCTGAGCGGCCTTCGGATGATTGCGAGGGCCATCACCCCACCGCAACGCCCGCGACGCTTCGACACCCGTTTTCTGGCCGTCTGGGCGGACGCCATTGCCGACAGGTTGCCCGATGGAACCGGCCCGTCCGGCGAACTGGAAGATTGTGCCTGGCTGACTTTCGAAGAGGCGAGGCAGAAGGATCTGCCGATGATCACCAACAAGATCCTGACCGACCTGGAAGACAGGCTGGCGAAAGACCCTGAGCTTTCACCGACGACGCCTGTCCCCTACTATTTCTTTCGCAAGGGCGGTTTCGTTAAGCAGGAGCTCTGAAGCTACCTGTACCTGGCGGATTGCCGGCCGTTGCAACACACAAAGGTGTGTCCAGGCTTATGCCTTTCCTGATTGCCTTTTCCGGTTTACCCGGCGTCGGCAAGTCGACGATAGCAAAGGATCTGAGCGGGCGGCTGCCCGCATTTCTTTTGCGTGTGGATGCGGTTGAAGCTGCCCTCAAACGCAGTGTCTTGCACATTCATCCGGCTGAAGACGCGGGTTACCTCGCCCTTGCTGCTATCGCTGCCGGAAACCTGGAACTTGGTCACAACGTCGTTGCCGATACGGTCAACCCGGTTGCCGAATCCAGGCAATTGTGGAGGGAGACCGCTCAATCAACCGGCGCGACACTGCTGAATGTCGAGATTGTCTGCTCGGATGAGCGCGAACACCGCAAGCGCGTTGAAAGCAGGGAAACCGAGATTGACGGACTGACCCTGCCCCGGTGGCCTGAGGTACGAAGTCATGAATTCGAACCGTGGACGGAACCATGTCTCCAGCTGGATAGTTCCAGCCTGAGCGTGGGCCAATCGGTTGATACGATAACGAAGGCTTTGACAGCACTGCGGCAGAATGGCTGACATGGTTCGAAAAGGCGGCTGAACCATAGCAAGTGCTTGACTTTCGCGCTGCGATGAGTAGTTTGCGCGCTGATTTCAGACATTGGGGCAGATTCATCGCCAGCCATCTGGCCGCAAGAACTCTTTGCCCGACAACAGAGAACAGGATCCAAGGCCATGGCCAAGGCGACAACAATCAAGATCAAGCTCCTCTCCACGGCTGACACCGGCTTCTTCTATGTCACCAAGAAGAACTCCCGTACGATGACCGAGAAGATGGTCAAAAAGAAATACGACCCGGTTGCCAAGAAGCACGTCGAGTTCAAGGAAACCAAGATCAAGTAAGATCTGGTTCCTGATGATTTTTAAAGAACCCGCCGGAAACGGCGGGTTTTTTCATGCGTGGCCGAATGTGATTTTGAAATTTTGTCGGCGCAGGCCAGCGTCGTGAAACCTGTTTCCACAAATGATTACTGTGCGGACGCAGAGGCACGACGACGCAGCTTCAGCATTGCTGCTGGTGCTGCTTCTTGATTTTCGGTTGAAAGATTAGTGGTCGGCGGGAACACGGCATTCGAGGAGGCCACTCATCGGCCGGTTCCCTGCCGACCTGCCCCACGGACCCAGGAGATGCGGCGGACCTGAGCACTCCGAGGGGAAACTGTATTGCCCGTTTTGACGCTACGGCATTCTTTACCACGTCATTGAGGCGATCAGGAAAAACACTAATCTGCGGTCACACTACCTGAATGTTGCCTGATTGCAATATTTTCCGCAAAATATGCACAGAAACAATGCCGTTTTAGTAAATCCGTAACCTTAATATGAAGAGCGCGTGAACGCGAGGTTTTACGATTCGCAGGAATTGGTTGCACGCAGCCATGCCAAACAACCGTGAAACCTTGCAGAAATCTTTACCCGCCGCAGTTCTACCGCCGGCGGTGGCCCGTTACGCTTCGCCGAGATATGCCCGAACTGTTTCCAGGAATTTCGCTACGGAGATCGGCTTGGATATGTAAGCTTCGCACCCGCCCTGCCGGATACGCTCCTCATCACCCTTCATGGCGAAAGCGGTCACGGCGATAACCGGGATGGAAGCGATATCCTCGTCTTCCTTGATCCATTTCGTGACTTCCAGGCCCGACACTTCCGGCAGCTGAATATCCATCAGGATCAGATCGGGATGATGCTCACGGGCCAACTGCAAGGCTTCGATGCCGGTCCGGGTCTGCAATGTATTATAGCCGTGCGCTTCGAGCAGATCATGAAACAGCTTCATGTTCAGCTCGTTGTCTTCGACGATCAACACGGATTTTGCCATATGTCCGGCCCTTTACCCGGCCTCTTGCCGGTCCCATTTTATCTTCGCAGCACTTTTTAGTCCGCGGTAGAACCCTTCCCCGGTCCGCATTAAATTTCTTCTAACCCGGAATCGTTTCAGAAAGGCAAAAAAACACAATGAAAAATATACAGAGCAAGTCATTGTCCGTTGAAGAAGCACAAGGAATTGCTACTGAAGCTCTTCTCCAGCTCAGCCGTGACCCGGAACAGATCGGCAGGTTTCTTGCTTTTTCTGGAATTGGACCGGAAATGATTCGAGAAGCGGCGGGAGAACCTGGGTTTCTTGCCGGTGTGCTCGAGTTCTACATGATGGATGAAGCGCTGCTGCTTGCCTTTTGTGAAAATGCCGGGATACGGCCAACGATGATGGCCGCTGCACGCTACGCAATTGCCGGCGGAGAGGAAGACCATGCCTGAACCGACGCAAGTGCTGCCAGAAGTTCTTGCGCAGATCCAGGCACTGCCGTTTTCGAACCGCCCTTTGATCATCTGCGATGTGGATGAAGTGATTTTGCATCTGATCGCTCATCTGGAAGACTATCTTCACGCTCGTGACCTGGCTTTCCTGAAGTACGAGTACAGGCTGACCGGCAATATTGGCCGGCAGGACAACGGTGAACCCCTGTCATCCGACGACGTTCGCAGACTGCTTCTGGAGTTCTTCGACGAGGTCAGCCATCGTCAGGACATGGTCCCCGGTGCAGGCGATGCGCTCAATGCACTTGCACAGCAATGGGACGTTATCCTGCTGACCAATCTGCCCGGAGGTCACAACAAGCCAGTGCGGGAAAAGCTGCTCACCGGGCTCGGTATCACCTTTCCGTTGCTGACGAATTCCGGTCCCAAAGGTGGTGCGGTTGCTGCTCTGTCTCGTGGACGTCCGGAGCCGGTTGTCTTCATTGACGACAGTCCGACCAACCACACCTCCGTAAACGCGACCCTGCCGTCTGCTGTCCAGATACAGTTCATAGCTGACGCCAGATTTCTGCAGACCACTGAAAAGGCAGGTTACATCGATCTGTTGAGCAGCGATTGGCAGGAGACGGCCGCCTTTATCGGAGCTATTCTGCAGGGCTCGAACCGAAACCAGCAGAGCGGCTGATTGCCCATCCGCACCGCAGCCGATTGCCAACACCGTGTCCCAACCCGTTCCGCCCTTACGTGCCCTTTGCCGAGACTGCGGTGCACGCCTCGCCCCGTCCGCAGCCAGGTGCACCCGCTGCGGCAGCCCGAGGCTGGTCAAGCATCCGGAACTCGACACGCTGGCCATTGCCCACATTGATTGCGACGCCTTTTATGCCTCGATCGAAAAACGCGACAATCCGGAGCTGCAGGACCAGCCGGTAATCGTTGGCGGAGGTCAGCGCGGGGTGGTTTCCACATGCTGCTACATCGCCCGCATTTACGGTGTGCGGTCCGCAATGCCCATGTTCAAGGCGCTTGAGGCTTGCCCGCAAGCGATCGTGATCAAGCCTGACATGGCCAAATACGCGAGTGTCGGCAAGGAGATCCGTGAACGCATGCGTGCGCTCACGCCCTTGGTGGAGCCTTTGTCCATCGACGAAGCCTTTCTTGATCTGACGGGCACCGAACGCCTTCACAAGAAGTCTCCGGCGGAAACACTCGCCGGCTTCATACGCGACATGGAAGCCGATATCGGCATATCGGCGTCTGTCGGCCTTGCCCCCAACAAGTTTCTGGCAAAACTTGCGTCCGATCTCGAAAAGCCGCGTGGTTTCTCCGTCATCGGCGCAGCGGAAGCCGAAGACGTTCTGGCGGCCATGCCTGTGGGCCGCATCTGGGGTGTCGGCAAGGTGTTCCAGCAGAAACTGGAGAGGGACGGCATTCGGACAATCGGACAGCTGCAGGAAATGGAAGCGACGGATCTCGCCCGCCGATACGGCACCATCGGCCTGCGTCTGGCCCGTCTTTCGCATGGAGACGACAGCCGTGAAGTCACTCCTGAACGGGGTGCAAAAAGCGTTTCCGCGGAAACCACCTTCTTCACCGACATCTCGAGTTTCGATACCCTGCGCCCCATACTCAGAAACCTGGCCGAGAAAGTGTCTGCGAGGCTCAAGAAGGCGGAACTCTCAGGGCGCGGTGTGACCTTGAAACTGAAGACCGCCGACTTCAAGACGATCACCCGCGCGAGGCATTTTTCCGATCCGACCCAATTGGCCGACAAGATCTACGCGGCGGGTGAAAATCTTCTTCAGATCGAAGCCGATGGCCGACGTTTCCGGCTTATCGGCATCGGCGTCAGCGATCTGGAAAATGCGGACCGCGCCGATCCGAGAGACCTGCTCGACCAGTCGGCCGAACGACGGAAGAATGCGGAACTGGCCGTGGATCGGCTTCGGGACAAGTTCGGAACGTCAGCTGTCGAACTCGGCCTTACGCACGCAGCGCGCGCGGCGAAGGAAGCAAAGAAGCAGGGTGACAAGTAGTCCGCCTGTCATCCGATCATTTCAAGAAGCGGTCTTGCCGGTTACTGCTGCGGGCACTCGGTCTCATCGTAAAGCTCCAGCGATGCCATCTTGCCTTGGATGGTGAAATCGCCGTAGTCGAGCTTCAGGTGTCCGCTGATGCCGTTTTCATACAGCCAGAATGACAGCTGATAGACCGGCAGAAGCTCTCCACTTGCGTCTTCGGCACTCGGGTCGAAGTAGGCGACGGTAACGGGCCAGTAGCCCTTGCCGGACAGCGGTGCATCCACGTGGTCAGCATCGGTTTTTGCGTCGTTGACGGCTTTGGCACCGATCACCGTCGTCGTTGCATAAACCTTTTCTCCGGTTTCGGCGCCGTCATAGATGTCGGCTGCAACAAAATGGACGCCCGCCTCGGCTGACTTCATGATCGTCAGAAGATGCTCCGTCGGAAACAGCACTTCCCGGCCAATCTCCAGCGATTTTTCCGAAGGTTCCTTCAGTTCGACAGTACGTGCTTTCTTTCCGCTCCGTGCCGTTCCACGGGTCGCTTCGACCAATTTCTGATCGACAAAGGTCTTGGAGAGGAACTGGTAGCTCTCGGCGCGTGGCTCTTCGAAGGAAGTCGTCTGCAGATCAGTGATCTGTGAACCACCGTCGGTATTCTGGAACTCGGTGACAAAGCGGAAGTTTACGCTGTAGCCCTCGCAGGCGCTTCCGGAGAAATCGTAGACCATGCGTCCGTTGAGGCCCGCGATCCCGGCTTGCTCCTCGCTGTCTCCCAGGTTCATGTCGTAAACGGCGCGATGGGGCACGAGTTTAAAGCCGGCAGTGCCGCTCGCATCGGCGTCGGTCACGCCAGACACCGCAAAAGCTGCGGCGGCCAAAACGATCGCACCAACGGTCGAGGACACTGACTTCGGAACGCATTGCATCAAAAAAACCTCATTCTCGTCCTGGTGGAAACGCCACCTGGACCGGTTCCACACATTATGCGGCAAACTGCACATTCCGCCACCGCGAATGTGCAGCCATGCCCCAAGCCCCGCTGGCCTGTTATTTCACAAATCGTCCTTCTCAAGTGGTGACCGTGGCAATCGAAACCAAGCTCCTCCACAGTTTCCTTTTACCGTACACACCCCATTTTGACCTTGTCACCTGTGACGAATTACGCCAAGACACGCCGAAAGCTCTCAAACTTGGAGACCCCCATGAGCAGCGCGATCGAAGCCCGGCTGAACGAACTTGGCATCACCCTTCCGGAAGCGGCGGCACCCGCGGCCAACTACGTGCCTTTCCTGCAGACCGGCAATCAGCTGTTCGTTTCCGGCCAGTTGCCGATGGCAGGCGGCAAGCTTCAGATCTCCGGCAAGCTGGGTGACGGTCTGGGCATCGACGAAGGCAAGGCCGCTGCCAAGCTGTGCGCCATCAACCTGCTTGCCCAGGCTAAGGCTGCCACCGGAAATCTCGACAAGGTTGCCCGACTGGTGAAGATCGTCGGCTTCGTGAACTCCACGGCCGAATTCGTCGACCAGCCGCAGGTCATCAACGGCGCATCCGACTTCCTGGTGGAAGCGATGGGCGAAAAGGGCCGCCATGCGCGCTCCGCCGTCAGCGCCGCGTCCCTGCCCTTCGGTGCTGCTGTCGAGATCGAAGCGATTTTCGAAATCGAAGACTGACTGATTGCGGGGAGCCAGGCCTCCCCCACACTCTTCCCGAAGCCTCACCGGCCGGTGAGGCATTTTCCTTCCTGACGAGCCCCCGCCATGACACCGGAACTCGAAGCCATCTTCGCCCGCCCGATCGCCCATCGGGGTTATCACGATGCCGACAACGGCGTCATTGAGAACACGCCTACCGCAATTCAGCATGCGATCGACAAAAATTTCGCGATCGAGGTGGATGTTCAGGAAACGGCAGACGGCGAAGCTCTTGTGTTCCATGACTACACGCTGGAGCGCCTTGCGGAGGGAACCGGCAGGGTTATCGATCTGGCCGCATCCGAGCTCACCAGCATTCACATGAAGACCGGCACAGACAAGCTCTGGCTCCTGAAGGATCTGTTCGATCTTGTCGACGGCCGCGTCCCGCTGGTGGTCGAGATCAAGTCGTTGATGCGCCGTGATGCGCAAATGGACTTTGTCCGGCACGTGACGGACCAGGTGGCGGGCTATAAGGGCCCTGCATGCATCAAGTCATTCGATCCGGACATGTTGTCCATAGCAAAGGCACGCAACGCCTCGGTGCTGCGCGGTATCGTCGCCGACGGCGCCGAGCCCGGACCTGACTATGCCCGCTACAGCCGTGTCGACCGGTTCATCCTGCGCCATATCCTGCATGCACCGCGCACGCGCCCGCATTTCATTTCCTACGGTGTCAAGGACCTGCCAAAGGCTGGACCCAGTCTGCTGCGCTCTGTGTTCAAGGTGCCGCTGATGTCCTGGACGGTGAGGACCACCGAACAACGTGAAAAGGCTGATCGCTACGCAGACCAGATCGTTTTCGAGGGCTTTGATCCGGACAGGAGCGCAGCCCGTTCCCTTTAGAAATAACCATTACACGACATCAACCTCTTGCACTGCAAAATGCCAGCGCTACATCAAGAGTATGGTTTCAAACTTTGGTTTCTTCTGACGCATGACCTCCTCCCGGTCCACGGACGGCAACTCCCCGGCTACAGATGACGGCGGACAGACAGCGACCTTGCGAATCCTGTCTTCCTTGAAGGATGTCACTGCCTCCAACTGGGATCAGGTGGCCAATCCAGGCTGGCAGCTTTCCGGACGGGGGCTCTTGAAGAAAGACCCGAAATGCGAGGCGCTGGCCGAGCTTTCCGGGGCACTTGGCGGCAGTTCCGAATTTGCCGGTGAGGACATCGATTTCAACCCGTTTCTGTCCCACGCTTTTCTGGAGGCTCTGGAGGCTTCCGGATGTGCAACGGAAGCGACAGGCTGGCTGCCCAGACACATGGTGCTGGAAGATAGCGGCGGCGAGGTCCTCGGTGCCGTGCCGGCTTATCTCAAGAGCCATTCGCAAGGCGAGTATGTGTTCGACCACGGTTGGGCCGACGCCTTCTACCGTGCAGGCGGTGACTATTATCCGAAACTTCAGATCAGCGTGCCCTTCACGCCGGCAACCGGACGCCGGTTCCTGACAGGTGCCGGTGTCAACCGTGAAGCGGGCCTGCAAGCGCTTGCCGCCGGTCTGGTACAGGTGTGTCAGCGCTCCGGGGCTTCATCCGTGCATGCCACTTTCCTGACCAAACCGGAATGGGACAGTCTGGGTGAACTAGGATATCTGCAACGGACCGATCAGCAGTTTCACTGGGAAAACCACGGTTACGACAATTTCGACGGCTTTCTGGCAGATCTGGCGTCGCGCAAACGCAAGGCCGTCAAGAAAGAGCGGCGCGAAGCCCTGAGCGCAGAGGGCATTGAGGTGGAATGGGTCACCGGGTCCGATCTGACCGAGGCCCATTGGGACGCCTTCTACAAATTCTACATGGACACGGGTTCACGGAAGTGGGGCCGCCCCTATCTGAACAGAAAATTCTATTCGCTGATCAATGAGAGGCTGGCTGACCGCACCTTGCTGGTTCTTGCCAAACGGCATGGCGAATACATTGCCGGTGCCCTCAACTTCATCGGTTCGCACACCTTGTTCGGGCGCCATTGGGGCTGCACCGAGCACCATCCGTTCCTGCATTTCGAGCTCTGCTACTACCAGGCGATCGACTTTGCCATCGCCAACAAGTTGAAGCGCGTTGAAGCCGGCGCTCAAGGTGCCCACAAGCTGGCGCGCGGCTATCTGCCGACCACAACCTATTCCGCCCACTGGATCGCCCATGAAGGGCTACATCAGGCTGTCGCCGATTTTCTGGAACACGAACGCCTTGCCGTCGAACGCGAGAACGAGGCGCTGGCCGAACACGCGCCATTCCGCAAGATCGACCAAGAGACCTGAACCTTGGTGTGCACTTAGCAATCAAGCCGCATTTCGTATTGTTGCAGCAGCTCTTCCGCACCTGACAGGCGCAGGAATGCGTTGGCGCTTTGCGCAGCGGTGTCGACGTTGACAAACCGAAGTTCGGATCCGCCCAGGGCCTCCATCAGCCCCTGCAACAAGGCTCGGCCAATGCCTTGGCGACGATGGTTCTTGTGAACAGCGATCTGCGCGACCGCGCCATCGGCAAAACTCGCCCCCCACCCCAGAATTTCATCGTCCAGACGAACAGCCAGAAGATGGATATCCGGGCTCAAACCACGAAGCCCGGCAATACTGTTCTGGGGGGTCGGCAAGGTATCGAAATAGGGGCCGGTATCATCAGGAAGATCGTTCAAGCCGATCCGCTCTAGCACCCACTCTCCGACCTGCGCCTTGAGCGCCTTGCTGTTCACGAGCCGAAAGACACCAAGTGTCCTTTCGCGGCGAAAGCCAAAGGCTTCATAAGCAGAAACCGCCTTTTCGTTTGTCGTGATGACCTCAAGCTGCAGGCCTTTCGCACCGACCTCAAGCTGCTTTTCGAGGACCGCTGCAAGGAGCTTTCTCGACAGGCCTTTGCGACGATGTGCCGGACTGGTCCCGACGGACAACGTATAGGCCCTGTCGCCATATCTGGAGTTCGGCAAGCTCGAAAACCAGAAGGCTGCAATCTCTTCCCCTGCCATCGCAACGAAGGAAAGCTCTGCCGAAAACCCGCGCTGGCGCTGAAACTCACGGAAATCCTTCTCGCTCAGATGCAGTGGCGTGACGTAGTCCGAAAAAGCAATGTTCAAGGCCTCGCACAGCTGGTCAGCACCAAACGAGCGGCAATCGACAATCTGGTAGGACATGGAAGTTTCCGAATAATGCGGGAGGTCCGCAAGGAACCTCCGGTCCCTGTTCCAGGAGCCCGGAGCAATGTGCTACGCCGGTCGTTCATGACCGGCCCCATCACGATTTCTGTCATGAAGGTGAGGTCAGTCGTAGGCGTCCACGACGTCGTACATCACCGGTTCGAAACTCTTGCACAATGAACTGATACGCCGGTTGCGCTCACGCATTTCCGGTGAACGCAACATGGCCAGGAAATCCTCCCGTCGGCGCCATTGCGAATAATTGGCGATACGGGTTTGAGCATCGTTGACATGCAACCCGGCACCAATGAAGCCCGGCTGATGGCTAATGAAATTCTCGTAGGCGTCCTTCAGTTCGTCCAGAAGGTCGTAGCATGTGCCCGGTGTCATTTCGAAAGTGGTAATGACGGTCTGGCAATCGCGGTCGCTTGAAATTTCAGGCATGGGCTCTCCTCCTCCGCCGGTACTTCCGAGGCTGGCACGTTTTTAGCGGACCGGCAATATGGGGAGGATTACGTGGCACGGGGTACCATCAATTCTGCTTTACGGCTTTACGCTTCCAATTACCTTTGTGAGCCTCTTTCAGGCCGGCTCGACACCCTCAACTTTCATGCTGTTCACCGCCTGGAGCGCAAGGGACAGCAGGTTTTCGAAATGGGTGGTTCGGGAAGACCCGCATCGCCAGACGAGATGCATCGTCCGGCGCATCGGCAAGCCCTCGATCTTCTTCAACAGAAGATCCGGCTCTTTTCCGAACTCGGACGCAATGTATGCGGCGGGAAAGAGTGCCAGTCCCATGCCGATCGAAGCCATCTGGCGCAAGGCATCAAGGCTTGTGCCTTCATAGTCCTGCCGGAAGTCCGCACCCGCGGCATGTGCCAACGCCTGAACGTCGTTGTGGAGGCGAAACCCCTGACCGAGTGCAAGCAGCTTCTCGCCGCGCAACATATCCACCGGGATCACATCGACACCAGCCAAGGGGTGCGACTTCGGCACGGCAAGTGAAACGCTTTCCCGGCACAGCACCTGTGCCGTCCACTGATCCGATGACGCAAAATCCGGTGTCAGAATGCAGTCGAGCGCACCGGACATCAGTCCCTCTTCCAGGAGATTGGGCCTGTCTTCGCGGATGTAGAGCTCAAGAAGCGGAAATTCACGTTTCAGGATTGGCAACAGGTAGGGCATGAAATACGGCCCGAATGTGGGCGAGACCCCAAGGCGGATCAGACCGCCGAGATTGGATTGCCCTGCCTGGGCGACAGTCACGATTTCGTCGAGATTTTCGAGGGTACGCCGTGCAAGCGGCAGCAGGCGCTCACCGGAGGCCGTCAGGCTGATCCCCCCACTGCCGCGCTCCAGCAAGGTGCAGCCAAGTTGCTCTTCAAGCAGCTTGAATTGTGCCGAAAGCGTCGGCTGCGAGACGTGGCAGCGAGAGGCAGCCCTGCCGAAGTGCAAGGTTTCTGCAAGTGCAACGAAATAGTCCAGCTGCCGTGAAGATGGCCGAAACCGCATGTCGCCTCCCTGAATGATAGATAATTTCTATCAACTCAATCGAAACAATGTATTTCATCTATTCTCTCCTCGTATCCATATCAAGGGTGTCACAGACACAGCCCACGAAAGAGGAGCAGGCGATGTACAACAGACTGAAGTCGCTGCGCAGCCAGCACAACACCCTGGATTCCCTGATCCGCAGAGAGGAAATGCACCCTTATCCGGATACGCAGCACATACGGTCGTTGAAGAAATTCAAGCTTCGGTTACGGGATGAGATTACCCGGATCGAGACCAACCTGAGCTCCTCTCAGCTGGTCTATTGACCGGCAACACAACGCCAATCGGGAGGTTTTGAATGAATCCGTTCCTGCCATTCTTTTCACCCTTTGCAGCCCTGCAGCGCACGCCTTCCAGACAGTCCCGCCTGAAGGATATCGATGCTCGCATGGCCTCGTTCCTGCGCGAGAAACAGACGTCGGGCGCCGCCTGCCCCAAGGTGCTCGACAACGTCAAGACCGCAAGGAGCACAGTCCAGCGCGAGATGGTCTCGGCACGTTAGAATCACGTCCCGAAAAGAGGACGGGTTCCCGGCCCCAACCGGATTTCCGCCATCCGGACCACGCTGACCATCCAGCTGGACATCCCGCCCGCAGGCCTCGCGGGCGGGTTTTCTTTTTCGTTGCCTTACCGTAAGCCGCGCTTTCTAATTCAGCTCGAAACACTGTTTCGGCAACGGTTCAGGGAAACCCGCATGACCTCATCGCCCTACTACTCTCCAAGCGGCGGTCACCCGCCACAAACCCAGCTGCTGACCGACCGGGCCATCTTCACGGAGGCTTATGCCGTCATCCCGAAGGGAACGATGCGTGACATCGTCACCAGTTATCTGCCGTTCTGGGTAAAGACCCGGCTTTGGGTGCTGTCACGCCCTCTCTCCGGATTTGCAGAGACCTTCTCCCAATACATCATGGAAGTGCAGCCGGGCGGCGGCAGCAAGAATCCGGAGCAGGACGCCGATGCAGAAGCCGTCCTCTTCGTGGTGCAAGGAAAACTGACACTGACAATCGAAGGGACTGTGTACGTACTGGAAGACGGCGGATACGCATATCTACCGGCCGGTTGTGCCTGGACGGTTGAAAATTCGGCCGATGCTCCAGTCCGGTTTCACTGGATCCGAAAAGCCTATGAAGCAGTCGAGGGACTGGCTGCCCCGGATGCATTCGTAACGAACGAAAAACAGATCAAGCCGACCGAAATGCCGGGGACGGACGGCAAGTGGGCAACCACCCGTTTCGTCGCGCCGGAAGACCTGCGTCATGACATGCATGTGACCATCGTCACCTTCGAACCGGGTGCCGTTATCCCGTTTGCCGAAACCCATGTGATGGAGCACGGTCTTTACGTGCTGGAGGGCAAAGCCGTCTACAGGCTCAATCAGGACTGGGTCGAGGTTGAAGCCGGTGACTACATGTGGCTGCGCGCCTTCTGCCCGCAAGCCTGTTATGCCGGCGGGCCAGGCAAGTTCCGCTATCTGCTCTACAAGGATGTCAACCGGCACATGAAACTCAGTCGCGGCTGAAAGGCAGACTGAGAAAATGAGTCCGGATACGTCGACAAGATCTTGATATCACGAGACTAGATGCATCTGGAGGCCATAGCGAAAACCGGAACGGCATTTCCGTGTTTCCTGCACTCCTAGGCGCAACGGGTTGGATCCCCTGATCTAGCCATCGGGGCCGGTGTTGGTTGGCGTTGGGATGTCATTTGAGAGAAAGACAAAAGGCGGCTCGAAGGCCGCCTTTCAAGTTCGTGAGTGACCGCGTCCGGGGTTACTTGGCCGGAACGGCATCCGCCGGAACTGACGGTTCCGCCTTCGTCTTGTCTTTCTTCGGCGGGCGAACCCGGAAGAACAGGGCATAGAGCACGGGTGCGGCAATCAGGGTCAGCACGGTGGCAAACGCCAGACCGCCCATGATTGTCACTGCCATGCCCCGGAAGAAGGCATCCGACAGGAGCGGTGCCATGCCGAGGATGGTGGTGATCGCCGCCAGCATCACCGGCCGCATACGTGAGACGCTTGCATCGACGATTGCCTGGTATTTGTCCCTGCCCTCGCCAATCAGAAGATCGATCTCTTCAAGAAGCACGATGGCATTCTTGATGAGCATGCCGGAAAGCGACAGGAAGCCAAGCAGTGACATGAAGCCGAAGGCTGTGTCCGTGGCCAGCAAGGCAATGGCAACACCATTGATCGACATGGGCACCATCAGCCAGATGATCAGCGGCTGCCGCACGGAGCCGAACAGCAGGATCGAGATGATCAGCATGACCAGGAAACCGAGCGGCAGCTGCGCACCCAGAGATTCCTGCGCATCGTTGGTGCTTTCATATTCACCGCCCCACTCCAGCGCATAGGCCGGAGGCAGCTCGATGGCCTCGATTTGCGGACGGACCCTTGCAAGAGCAGCAGTCGCGGTTTCGCCCGCAGTCGTCTCAGCCTTCACCGTAAGCGTGCGCACGCGATCACGGCGATGGATGAGCGTATCCTGAGGCTCCATCACGAATTCCCGCACAACCTGCTCGATTGGCACATAGCGGCGTTCATTGCTGCTCAGGACCAAAGAGTCCGACACGCTCTCGTTGACGGAGATGCCGTTCTGTTCGGCCTTGCGGGCGACAATCGGAATGCTCTCGTCGACATCGCGGTAGGAGCCGACACGAATGCCTTCGGTCGAAAACTGCAGGGCGACCGACAGCTCCTCGCGGGTCACACCGGAAATACGGGCACGGTCTTCATCGAAGATCGGCCGCACGACAAGTTCGCGCTGGCGCCAGTTCGTGTTGACGTCTGCAAGCTTGTTGTCAGGCATCGCGAAGATCGCCTGCGCCTCGTTGCCGAGCCGCTTGAGCTGATCCGCATCCGGACCGGAGAACCGTGCCTCGATCTTGGCACCGCCACCGGGACCGAACACCAGGCGCTTGGTGATGATCTGAGCAGACGGGAAACGTTCGGCGAACTGCTCCCTCAACTCAAGCGCCAGCATGTCGATCTCTTCACGATCATGCGTCCGGATGATCATGTGGCCATAGGCCGGGTTGGCGTCTTCCGGTGCGTAGGTCAGCATGAAACGCGTTGCACCACCACCCGCAAAGCTTGTGACGGTTGCGACCCGCTCATCCGAAAGGACGATTTTCTCCATCTCCTTCAGGTCCGCCTCGGCCGACCGGATATCGGTTCCCTGGGGTGACCAGTAATGGACATAGAAGATCGGTGTGTTGCTGTCCGGAAAGAAGGCCTGCTTCACGTTGCCGAAGGCCATGACACAGACAACCGTTATCCCGACAAGGGCGGCAACGGTCAGCAGCCGGACATGCAGGGAACCGATCAGAATCCCGCGATAGGCCTTGTAGAGAATGCCCTTGTAAGGATCATGATCGTCCAGATTGCCGGTGGCGGTTCTGAAGAAGTACTTGCCGAACAGCGGGGTCACAGTGATCGCGAAGACCCACGACAACAGCAGCGATATCCCGATCACGGCAAACAACGAGAACAGAAACTCACCGGTAGCATCCGGCGACAGGCCGATGCCGGAAAATGCCATGATGCCGATGACAGTTGCCCCCAGCAACGGCCACATGGTCTGAGCGACGACGCGGCTGGCCGCCTCAATCGCCTTCTGGCCACGCTGCATGTTGATCATCATGCCTTCCGCCACCACGATGGCGTTGTCCACCAGCATGCCCATGGCAATGATAAGCGCACCGAGCGAGATGCGCTCCATCTCGATAGCGAAGATGCGCATGAACAGAACGGTGGCCATCACGGTCAACAGAAGCACAGTGCCAACCACGATTGCCGCGCGCCACCCCATGAACAGCGCCAGAACACCGATCACGATCACGACGGAGGCCGCAAGGTTCATGATGAAGCCGTTTACGGATTCATCGACCACGATATTCTGCTCGTAGATGGGATGGATCTGCATGCCGACCGGCAATTGCGCTTCGACGGCGGCAAGCTTCTCGATCACCCGTTCGCCGACTTCGACAATATTGGTGCCATCGACCTGAGACACGCCAATCGTCACTGCCGCGTGGCCATCATGGCGTATCAACCTGTCCGGCTTCTCCGGCTCGCCCAACTCCAGCGTCGCGATGTCGGACAGGCGGATCATTGCCGTAGACCCTGCCCTGCCGATGACGAGATCCTGAATGCCGCGGAAGTCGTCAAAGGCGGAAGCCGTCATGAGGCGAATGCGTTTGTCACCTGAAACACCCGACCCGTTGGTCTGAATACGGTTTTCCGCATCCAGCACACCGATCACGTCGGTGAAGGTGATGCCGAGCCCGGCCATCTTGTCCTGATTGACATTCAGGTAGATGACATCCTGCGGTTCGCCGGCAACTTCCACCTTGCCGACCCCGGGAACCGTCAAGAGTTCGCGCCGGATACGCTTGACCGTGTCGCGAATGTCCCGGTTGGTATAACCGTCAGCAGTGAAGGCGTAGAAAAGGCCATAAACATCGCCGAAATCGTCATAGACCAGCGGCGTTCCCGCCCCTGTCGGCAGGTTCCGGACTTCGTCATTGACCTTGCGCCTCAATTCGTCCCAGACCTGAGGCAATTCCTCGCCGTCGTAGGTTGGCTTGATTTCGACGCTGATGCGCGACAAGCCGGGCTCCGACACGGATGTGATCAGATCCAGTTGCGGCATCTGCTGGATAGCCGTTTCGAGGTTTTCGGTAATTTCGTTTTCGACTTCAGCCGCAGTTGCGCCTGGATAGCTGGTGATCACCTGAGCCTGTTTGATGGTGAACGCAGGATCTTCCAGCCGCCCCACAGTGGACAGGCCCCAGAGCCCGCCCAGAAGCGACATGATCACGATCATCCAGGTGTTGACCGGCTTTTGAATGGAGTAGCGTGCAATATCCAAGGTTTCTGATCCTCTTGCCTGTCCGGAACCGGATCAGTTCAAACGCCGCACGACCTGGCCGTCGCTGAGATAAGCGACGCCGGCGGAAACGATGTCATCGCCTTTTTCCAGGCCGGAGCGGACCGGAATGAAGTCGCCCATGACCGTGCCGATTTCGACCGGGTTCTTGGACACGGCGCCCGTGTCGGCATCGAATTTCCAGACGTAGGCGCTGCCATCACCGTCGACGGCAATTGCACTTGAGGGCACCAGGAACTGTTCTCCCAGTTCCAGACCTTCCGGCAGAAACTTCACGGTGACAGAAGCCGTCATGCCGGGTGACAGCTGCTCTGCGCCGTCGCGAGGCATGGCAAGGGTGATACGATAGGTTTGCGCCACATCGTCGACCTGGCTGGAATGCTCGCGGTAGGTCAGCGGAAACAGCTTGTCGCCATAGGCCGGGAACCTTGCCTCGATCGAGGCCACTTCAGACTCGGATACCCGACCGAACAACGCCTCGGCAACGTTTATGTCCACCTGCACTTCAGACACATCGTGAAGCCGCACAACCGGTGTGCCGACACTGACCGTGGTGAAATTGTCGACCAGTCGTACAGAGACGATCCCGTCGAAGGGTGCTTTCAACGTGGTGTATTCGAGATTCTGCTTGGCTTCCTTCAACGTCTCAAGCGCAAGGTCGTGCTTGTTCTTCTGCTCGTCGTAGGCGGACTGTGAGATCACGGAGCGTTCGCGCAGGGTTTCCAGCCGGTCGAGTTCCCTCTTTGCCTGCTCGGCATTGATCGTCGCCTCGCGGACGGCACGGTCGTAGTCAGTCGTGTCCAGCGTGGCGATCAGGTCGCCCTCTTTCACGCGCTGGCTTTCCAGAACCGGAAGCGCCACAAGCTTGCCCGGCACCTGAAAGGACAGGTCGACGGTCTTTACCGCCGCAACCCGGCCCGCGAACCGCCGCTCCAGCAGACCTATCTGGTCTGTCACCGTAAAGATCTTCGCAGGTCTCGGCGCGGCGTGAAGCTTTGCTTCTGCTTCGGAAACCGGATCAACTGCGTCTTCCTGGCAGGCCGCGAGCATCCCCGCAGCAAACAGGAGGGCGACCCAACGGCGGATTGGGGCTTTGTGAAGTGCCAGCATTTGGTCTTCCGTTCTAGTCTTGGAGTTGGGTCAGACGCTTGCGCAGTTCCTGAAAAACCAGCGCGCGTTCCTCATCTGTGAAAATCGTGACGCAATGCGCCTCGGAGAAATGCAGACCTTCCAGGCACGCCCAGATTGCCCAGGCTTTGCCGCGGTCGGAAAGTTCGGCTTCGATGGCCGCCTTCATACGGGATTTCACGCCCATGAAGGGTTCACTCAGGTCGGGACGGTCTGCTTTCGTGGCCAGCATGGCCTGCGCAAGATCCCGCTGCTCACTCAGCCAGCCTTCGGTGACTTCGATCATGGCGCTCAAGGTCGGGCATTCGGAAGAAAGGTTCCGCTCCCGCGCAGCGGACACTTCGGCTTCGAACTGGCCCGCAAGGAATTCCACCATGCCTGTAATCAGCGCGTCCTTGGTGGGAAAATTATAGAGCACCCCACCTTTCGAAAAGCCGCTTTCCTCGGCCACGGCATCCATGGTGAGGCTTTGCGCTCCCGAGCGTCTCACGACTTCGAGTGCAGCCTTCAGTATTTCCGATTTTGATTCATGCGAGTTGCGTGTCGAACGCGCGGCCATTTCTATACCGTCCAGTCAGTACAGTTTCGCGCTATTTATACCGTCCAGCCGGTACAGACAAGTGGGCACGCTGGCATAAATTCGTCAGCTTTTTCATCCAGCACTCACTCGAAGCGTGTCAGGCAGCCGGACACCCCAAAAACTGGCACGGGCAAGAGCCTGTGCCAACCGACAGAACCTGATTTTTTTCGAGATCGATCCAGGTAAAGAACAGGAGCCAGCCGGGAGCCCGGATCAGGCCGCAGCGTTCTTGCGCATTGCAGCTTCGTTTGCCGCCTGTTCTGCGGCGGCAGCTTCCGCTGCAAGCCGCGAACGCTCATTGGCTTCTTCATCGGTACGTTCTGCAAAGGCGATGAATTCATCGGCCGGCATGGGGGCTGCGAAGAAGTACCCCTGGGCAGCGGTAACGCCAAGCTCAAGCAACCGGTCGATCTGCTCTTCCATCTCGACACCTTCGGCAATGATGCCCATGCCCAGATTGTCGGCCAGTTCGACCATGGAATCGACGATGGTCGTCGAATTGTCGTCCGACCCGATGGTATCGATGAACATCTTGTCGATCTTGATGATGTCGACACCCAGCTTCTGCAGGTAAGCCATGCCGCCGTGGCCGGTGCCAACGTCGTCCAGCGCCACACGCACACCAAGGGCCTGCAGTTCCGCGATGATCTTGCGGGCGAGTTCCATATCTTCCAGCGGATGGCGTTCGGTCACTTCCACGACGATCTGCTGGAAGGAAATCCGGGACTTTTCGAAGATCGAACGGATGTCGGAAATGATTTCGCGATCCAGGAAGTGCCCCGCGAAAAGGTTGATCGACAGCTTCAGGTCCGGGTTGTCGCCATAAAGGTCGCCGATTTCCTCCGATGACACGCGCATCATGTGGCGGGTCATGTCGAAGATATGGCCATTGTTTTCGGCATAAGCCATAAACTGGCCCGGCGAAACGATCATGCCGTTTGGACGGCGCCAGCGCATCAGGATCTCGCAGCCGCGCAACCGGCCACTCTCGATATCCATGACAGGCTGATAATAGGGAATGAATTCGCCATTGCGGATCGCGGCGATGAATTCGTCGTCGGCCTCCCGCTCCGGACGCCAGGACAACCAGACGCCGATGGCAACAAACAGAAGCGCAATGCCGGCACAGGCGGCGGCCGCGACAACCTTCAGATCCTGCACGACATTGCCGGCGGCCGAAATCGGTGCGGTGATCGTCGCGACCAGCGGATAAAGCTGCGAGGAGACCTCGACAGACAGGATTTGCGAAGGATCGGTCGCCTCGGAGTTATAGCCGCCGATACTGTACCAGAGCAGATTGTTGCCGAGGCGCAGTTCGGCTCTGCGATAGGAGCGCAGATATTCCGGGCCGGGATCGATGGCAATGACAGCGGGCGTCACTTCCGCGAACAGACGGGTCTGGTCCTTGAGATCCCAGCTGATCACCGCCGCGCGAGCCCCAAGGTAGTTGCGGTCCAGCATGCCGATACCGACCAGCGGGCCGTCTTCGCGCATCGGAGGAAGAACGACCTTCCCGGCCAGATCTCGATCCGGAATGATGCACATGCGTTGACCTGCCGCGTCCGCCAGCCCGATGGCGTCGATCATGCCGTGCTCGACGATCTGTTTTTCGTAGATACCCCGGTCTTCGGCGCTACAGGTTTGCACGTCGTCACGATCCAGTCGCTGCAGCAGGGAGACGGTCGTGGAAATGGCCTCTTCGGCACGATGGATGGCCACATTTCCCATGGCTTCCATTTCGACGACGGCGCGGCGTTCCGCATATTGGTTGAGGATGACGTTGATCGCAAAAAGCGGAGCAGTCGCCAGCGCAAGGGCGATCAGCACCGTTTTTACAAAACCAACATAGCGGAAAGACAAGTCGCAGGCCTGTTCGTGAATAAACTCTTTCTGACCATGGCTGATCTGGGTAAACAAGGACTGAAGATTCAGCAGTTTCATTCAGATCAAAGCGACCTGCCTCATTGCCGTGTTAGCTGCAGGACAGACGAGAAAAGGCCGGACTTCGGGAGGGTTACATGCAGGCATTGTTTATTGGACAAGCCTATATCGACGTTACGTTTTTGACCGACCAGCTGCCGACGGGCGACGAAAAGACAATTGCCCGGGATTACGCGATCAGTTTCGGCGGCAATGCCGTTACAGCGGCGTTCTGCTGCGCCAAGCTGGGTGGCAAGCCGGAACTGTTGTGTTCGCAGGCGGACGACTGGCTGGCGCGGATGTTCCTGGACATGGCCGCGGCCTACGGCATTTCCATTCACGGGCGCAAGGTGCGCGAGAGTTCGCTCTCCTTCATCATGCCGAAGGGAGGCAAGCGTGCCATCGTGCGCTGCCGCGACAACGAATTCCTGCATCCTTTCCCTCCCCTCACGCTTACCGGCATGAAGGCATTGCATCTGGATGGCCACATGCCGGATGCAGCCCTCCACTATGCGACCACATGCAAGAACCTCGGCATTCTGACGTCTCTCGACGGAGGCGCGGTTCGCGAGAACACGGACGAGCTTTTGAACCAGATCGACATTGCGGTCGTTTCCGAACGGTTCTGCCAACAGCTTGGCATGTCGACCGGCGAGACCCTGGCGTATTTGCGTACCAAGAACTGTCCTGTCGGCGCTGTCACGCTCGGCGACGAAGGCATGGTCTGGTACGAAGCCGGCGGTCCGGACAAGGTTATGCCGGCCCTGAATGTACCCTTGTCGAAAGTGGTCGATTCCAACGGGGCCGGCGATGTTTTTCACGGCGCCTATGTTGCGTCCTACCTGCAATGGCCGGAAAGAAGCTGGGATCAGCACTTCCGCTTTGCACGTGGTGCCTCGACCCATGCGATCCAGCACCTGGGCAACGAAGCCAGCCTGCCGACACTGGAAGACATCGAACGCGCCAACAGCACCTTCCTGGAAAAGGCAGCTGCCTGACACAATCAGCCCCGGCAAAGCACTGGCTACAACGCCTTCGCGTTTCAACCGGGGAAAGTGTGACGCAGGACATATTTTGTTCGAATAAGCCCGGCTATTGCTTCAACCGGCTTTCGCCTTGCCACACTGTGGAACTTACCCCAGAGTGGGATCACCTCTATTTCGTGGAGATTTTCAATGATGTTTTCCCGTTCGCCCCGGATCGCAGCCGGTCTGACAGCCGCTGTCAGTCTGCTCGCTCTACAAGCCTCTCCGGCTCTTGCCTTCGATCCGTCCGGGAACGAGATTGCCGATGCGTTCCTGTCGCTGCTGGACGCTGAAAAAGGCACCGTCGAGAGCTATGGTTCGGTTGACGAAGCAGGTGGCGCCGTCACGCTCAGCGACATCGTCATCAGCAAGGAAGACGAGGAAGGCGCCAGCGTCACCATCGCTTCCACCGTTCTGACGGGCGGCGAAATCCAGGCTGACGGCCGGCTCAAACTGGCAAGTCTCGACATGAGCAACCTTCAGCTCACGGCCGAGGACGGCGGCATGTCGCTGGCAGACCTCAAGGTTACGGAACTTCTCTTGCCCACGCCGGAAGAAGCTGCGTCCGATACGCCGCCGGTCGGGCCCGGCTACAAGACGTTTGAAGCCAACAGCATCCAGATCCGCGATGAAGACAACCAGATTGCCGACATCGTAAAAATCTCCTCTTCGATCGATGCCATGGACGGCGATCTTCCGACGGCCGGCAGTTTCGCCGTGACCGGCGCCACGATTGATGTGAAGGAACTGGAATCGAAAGAAACCAAGTCCCTCACGGATCTCGGTTATGAAACCCTGACTGTTGATGTTGCCGGGTCAGGCAAATGGGATCCGGAAGCAGCCACGCTTGTGGTCCCGGAACTCAAGATCGATGCCAAGGAAGCCGCCAGCCTGTCGCTTTCCTTCTCCATGGGCGGGGTTACCCGGGAAGTGGTCACCCAGCTCAACGAAAAGTCGGAGAAGCCGGAAGAAGCGATGGCACTTCTGCAGAACGTGACCATCGAAAATGCCAAGATCCGGCTGGACGACGCCTCTTTGACCGGACGCGTTCTGGATCAGGAATCGAAAAAGGCCGGTGTTGACACACCAACCTATGTAGCTGGCCTCACCGGCACGCTGCCGATGATGCTTGGCATGCTGCAGAACAAGGAATTGGAAGGCAAGGTCGCTCAGGCTGTGACCCAGTTCCTGAACACCCCAGGCTCGCTGGAACTGACCGCGGCACCTGGCGCGCCGGTTCCCCTGTCCCAGATCATGGGAACGGCGATGTTCGCGCCCCAGATGATCCCGCAGATCCTTTCGGTCGGCATTACCGCCAACCAGTAACTCTGTCTTCAAACAGCAAAAAGCCCGGACCTTGTCCGGGCTTTTCTTGTTTATGCGTTCAAAAATGCAGGTTTACTCGGCTGCCTCGTTCCGGCTCTGAAACTGCAGTTCGCACAGGCGCCGATATATGCCGTCGTGCTCGAACAATTCGTCATGCGTGCCGCTTTCAAGGACGCGGCCCCTGTCCAGAACGAGTATCTTGTGCGCGTGGCGAACCGTGCTGAGCCGGTGCGCGATCACAAGCGTCGTGCGGCCTTCCATCAGTGTTTCGAGCGCGGATTGGATCTTGGCCTCGGATTCCGCGTCGAGAGCGGAGGTCGCCTCGTCCAGCAACAGGATCGGCGCATCAAGCAGCATGGCGCGCGCGATGGCAACCCGCTGACGCTGACCGCCGGACAACCGGCCGCCACCGTCGCCTGCCAACGTGTTGTAGCCTTCAGGCAATTCGAGGATGAAGTCATGGGCGTTTGCCGCCTTTGCCGCCGCCTCGATCTCTTCCTGCGTCGCATCGGGCCTGCCGATTGCGATGTTGTCGCGGATGCTGATGTTGAAGAGGTAGGAGTCCTGACTGACGTAGGCAATGTTACGGCGCAGGGAACCCATCGTCACCGATTTGATCGGCTGGCCGTCAACGCAGATCGTACCTTGCTGCGGATCGTAGAAACGCTCGATCAAGGCAAAGACCGTTGATTTCCCGGCGCCGGATGCACCAACCAGTGCCGTTGTCTTGCCGCCCTCAGCCGTCAAGGTCAGCCCGTTCAGGGCAGCACCTTCGCCATAGGAGAACTTGACGTCCTTCAGTTCGATCTGCCCGCTATCGACCTTGAGGTCCGGTGCATTTTCGACCTGCTCCAGATCCGGCTGCTCGTCGATCAATTCGTACATCAGACGAACCCCGACCAGCGCCTTGCTGAGATTGACATTCAGGCGGGCCAGACGGCGCGCCGGATCATACGCAAGCAGCAGGGCGGTGATGAATGCAAAGAACGCGCCGGGATCCTTGCCCAGTTCCACCACCGAATATCCACCGTAGAAGATAACCAGTGCGATCGCGAACCCGCCGAGGGATTCCATCAGCGGGGATGTCCGCGCCGTTAGCGCCGCAATCTTGTTGGACTGGCGCTCGACTTCAGAGACGGATGTCGCCATCCGCTGCTGCATCGTCTGCTCCATTCGGAATGCCTTGACGATGCGAATACCCAGCACGGTTTCCTGCAGGGTCGAGCCGATCTTGGCGTTCGAAACCACCTGCCGCTTGGCATAGGTCTTCACCCGCTTGACCAGAAAACTGACACCGACGACGATCGGCGGCATGATCACCAGTGCGAGCAGGCTCATCAGGGGATCCTGGACAATCATCACGCCGACGAGACCGATCAGGGTCAGAATATCCCGGCCAAGACTGAGCACGATCATGTCGATGACCGAACGGGCACTGCCGGCACCCGTGTTCACGCGAATGCCCAGTTCCGGCAGGGACATCCGGTCGTAATAGGCCTGGTCCTGCATGGTCAGCCGCTTGAACAAGCGGTTCTGAAGGTCAGCAACAATCGCGTTGCCTACCCTTGAGAGAACAACCATCTGACCGTAGGTCGAAGCGCCCTTGAGGGTGAAGATGCAGATGACCGCTCCGGCGATGACATAGATCATCGCCTTGTCGCGGTTGATGAACACCTCGTTGATTACATCCTTCATGATCCAGGCACTTGCGGCGGTCGTCGCCGCGACCATGCCCATGAAAACGAAGGCCACCATGTAGCGTGGTATGTAGGCCCGGAGATTTTCGCTCAACAGGCGCTTGATGACTTGGACCGTGCCATCCGGATCGTTCCAGATCTCCCATTTTGCAGGGTTGAGCACTGTAAGCCGCCTTTCCAAAAACTCGCTAAGCTTAGCATGACTGAGGCCGGCTAGGCCGGCCTCAAGCCTCTGTTGCAGAGGGTTATCCCTATTTAACGGTTACCCGCAAGTAGGTTGTTATTAGGCGTCCGGCAAGTTCAGACGCAAATGCAGATCGCGAAGCTGAGCCGATGTCGCTTCGCTCGGTGCGCCCATCATCAGGTCTTCCGCCTTCTGGTTCATCGGGAAGAGCATGACTTCACGGATGTTGGCTTCATCAGCCATCAGCATGACCATGCGGTCGATGCCGGCCGCGCAGCCGCCATGCGGAGGAGCGCCATACTGGAATGCATTGACCATGCCGCCGAAGCGCTTGTCGACTTCCTCAGCCGGATAGCCGGCGATCTCGAAAGCCTTGTACATTACCTCAGGCTTGTGGTTTCGGATCGCGCCTGAAATCAGTTCGTGGCCGTTGCAGGCCAGATCGTATTGGTAACCCAATACTTCCAGAGGATCGCCTTCCAACGCCTCCATTCCGCCCTGAGGCATGGAAAACGGGTTGTGCGAGAAATCGATCTCGCCGGTTTCCTCATCGCGCTCGTAGATCGGGAAATCCACGATCCAGGCAAATTCGAACCGGTCCTTGTCGGTATGGCCGAGCTCTTCGCCGATGATGACACGGGCCTTGCCTGCGACCGGCTCGAACTGCTTCGGCTTGCCGCCGAGGAAGAAGGCCGCATCACCGACGTCGAGACCCAGCTGGGTGCGGATCGCTTCGGTGCGCTCCGGACCAATGTTCTTGGCCAGCGGACCGGCAGCTTCCATGGAACCGTCTTCAGCCTTGCGCCAGAAGATGTAGCCCATACCCGGCAGGCCCTGCTCCTGGGCGAACTTGTTCATGCGGTCGCAGAACTTGCGGCTTCCGCCCTTCGGTGCCGGGATAGCGCGGATCTCGGTGCCCGGCTGCTCCAGCAGCTTGGCAAAGATTGCAAAACCGGATCCTGCAAAATGCTCGGAGACGATTTCCATCTTGATCGGGTTTCTGAGGTCCGGCTTGTCGGTTCCGTACCAGAGCGCTGAATCCTTGTAGGAAATCTGCGGCCAGTCGCGGTTGACCGGACGGCCGTTGCCGAAACGCTCGAAGCAGCCTGCAATCACCGGCTCGATGGTATCGAACACGTCCTGCTGGGTGACGAAGGACATTTCCATGTCGAGCTGGTAGAAGTCGGTCGGTGAACGATCGGCACGCGGGTCCTCATCGCGGAAACACGGCGCGATCTGGAAGTACTTGTCGAAGCCCGAGACCATCAGCAGCTGTTTGAACTGCTGCGGGGCCTGCGGCAGGGCGTAGAACTTGCCGGGGTGCAGACGAGACGGAACCAGGAAGTCACGCGCGCCCTCAGGGGAAGATGCCGTGATGATCGGCGTCTGGAATTCGTTGAAGCCGATGTTCCACATGCGGTCACGCAGATCGCGCACCACATTGGAGCGCAGGATCATGTTCTGGTGCAGCTTCTCGCGGCGCAGATCCAGGAAACGGTACTTCAGACGAACTTCTTCAGGATAGTCCAGATCACCGAAGACCGGCAGCGGCAGTTCCTTCGCCGCCCCCAGGATTTCCATCTCGCGGATGAAGACTTCAATGTCACCGGTCGGAAGTTCGGCGTTGATGGTTTCGTCAGTACGCTTCTTCACGTTGCCGTCGATGCGGATACACCATTCGGAACGCACGGTTTCGGCCAGTTTGAAGGCCGCAGAGTCGGGGTCGACCACGCATTGGGTGACACCATAATGATCGCGCAGATCGATGAACAGCACCCCGCCATGATCGCGGACCCTGTGGACCCAGCCGGAAAGACGGATAGTCTGGCCTTCGTCGGACAGACGGAGGTCACCGCATGTGTGACTACGGTAGGGGTGCATTCTAATTCCTCGACATTTTTCTTGGCATAGAAAATCGTTACGGCCCGCTGGAGGCAGGCCGAGTCCGGCTGCACAATCCATGTTGCGGGACGAAAGTCAAGGGAAAGGCTTGCGGTAGGCTTGCCTCTCCCCTTTTGAACGCGAAACGGTTCGGGAATTTCTCTCAGGCGTCGACTGCTTGCAACAGTGGATGCCACTGACCGCGGATCTCGTGAGAACTGGCATCGGAATAGTCGAATACGCCAGACCCGGCTGCGGCATGGCGGGCATATATCACCCGATCAGAAATCCGGGCAAGCAGCGGATAGCCCTTTTTGGCGAGCAACTGCTCCAGATCGGCAACCTGGTTTGACCGGCGATCGATCCGGTTTGCAACCACGTGAATATCGGCCTTGCCCTTGCGCACGCGCTTGATATCGGAAATGCCGTCGAGAAACTTCAAGGTGGCGTCCCAGTCGAAGGCTGATGCAAGCACCGGAACGATGATATCGGACGACTCCGCGATCAGGTTCTTGGCCAGCTCCGATCGAAGCCCGCCGGGTCCGTCGATGACAATGGCGTCCAGATGCTTGTCCTTGTCACCGATAGCCTCCTCCTTGCTCCAGTTGAGACCTTCGATCTGCGCCAGGCCCTTTGGGCGGCGCTTGACCCAGGAAAGGCTCGACTTCTGCCGGTCCGCATCGGCAAGTGCAACATCTTCGCCACGGGCGGCGAGCGCAACGGCAAGATTCGTGGCGAGGGTCGTCTTGCCGCAACCGCCCTTTGAATTCACCACCAGTATCTTGCGCATTTCCACTCCCCTGTGTGTTCTTTTGCGGACGCTCGCTTAAGCTTCAACATAGGCGCACAAAATGCGCCTTTTCAAGAGCTTCAAGCGCGAAAATTACCATTTCGTGGCGACAAAGCGGCAGAACTCGGGTATAGCTGTCCGTCACCATGCATGTGATTACAAAAACAAAAGATCTCGCCGCTGCGTGCCAGCGTCTTGCCGCTCATGATTACGTGACTGTCGACACGGAGTTTCTCCGTGAGACAACCTTTTGGCCCAAGCTCTGCGTCATCCAGATGGCAGGGCCTGACATGGCCTTCATCGTCGATGCCCTGTCCGAAGGGCTGGACCTTGAGCCCTTTTTCGAGCTTATGCGCGACGGCAATGTGACAAAAGTTTTTCACGCTGCCCGCCAGGACATCGAAATCATCTATCATCTGGGAGAACTTATCCCGGCCCCGCTGTTCGACACTCAAGTCGCGGCCATGGTTTGCGGCTTTGGTGATTCCATTTCCTACGACCAGCTTGTCTACAAGGTGACCGGTGCCCGGATCGACAAGTCGTCCCGCTTCACCGACTGGGCCCGCAGGCCGCTGACGGCAAAGCAACTGGATTATGCGCTGGCGGACGTCACGCATCTGCGCGACGCCTATCAGTTCCTGAAAGCGAATCTCGCCGAACAGGACCGCAGCCACTGGGTTCAAGACGAAATGCAGGTGCTGACATCCATCAACACCTACCGTACGGATCCCGAACAGGCCTGGAAACGGCTGAAGCTTCGAGTGCGCAAGCCGGTTGAACTGGCCGTGATGATGGAAGTTGCAGCCTGGCGCGAACGGGAAGCGCAATCACGCGACGTTCCGCGCAGCCGCGTCATCAAGGACGATGCCATCTACGAGCTCGCAGCTCAGCAGCCCCAGGACGCAGAATCGCTCGCGCGCCTCAGGACCATTCCGCGCGGCTTCGAGCGTTCAAAGTCCGCAGACGAGATCCTGAAAGCCGTCAGACGGGCCGTTTCGCTTCCCAAGAACGAAATGCCGAAACTGCCGAAAGGTCGACAGGCACCGGATGGTTCAGCGGCCGCTGTCGATCTCTTGAAGGTTCTTCTGAAACTTGTCAGCGAGGCCCATGGCGTTGCTGCCAAGGTCATAGCCACGGTGGATGATCTAGAAAAGATTGCCGCGGATGATGCTGCCGATGTGGCAGCCATGAAGGGCTGGCGGCGCGAGCTTTTCGGCGAAACCGCGCTCAAGCTGAAGCGCGGCGAAGTCGCCCTCGCCTTCCAGGATCGTCAGATCGTCGCAATTGATCAACCGCGGCAGGCGAACGTTGAATCGGAAGCGGCAGAGTAAACTCTGCCGCCTGCCTTCTCAGTCTCAGTTTCGAAGCACCCCAGAAATCAGTCGGCGTTTACAGCAACATCGACATCGATGACCTTGCTGAGCTGGTTCGCACGCTTGCGCAGGCGTTCACCGTCGAGATCGGCAAGGTCCTTGCCGAGATCCAGCGACAACCCTGTTTCCGATTTGGTGATGCCGACCTTCGGCAACATGCCGGCAATGGAAGCACTCAAAAGAGAAGCCACCCGCATGGTAGCGCCAAGAACCTTGGCGCGGATGCGCAGACGGTCCGTAAACAGCTCCCGGATGACCGGCGAAAGATCGCCCTCGCGCAGACCCTGGTGGCGATAGAAAACGGCGGCTGCAAGATAAGCGCGACTGGCATGATCCAGCCCGACGAAAGATGCGTTCGAAATGATATTGAGGCTCTGCTCGCCGCGATAGTCGGGATGGGCGCGCCAGCCGATGTCAGAGAGAAGACACGCCGCGTGGCGAAGCCGTGTCTCGTTGGCGGTTTCCTCGATGCCAAGTTCCTTGAACAGCTTGTCCGTCCAGACAATCAGCTCTTCCGCGTGCGCAGGTGAGCGCGCACGCAGCGTGCACAGCTCGCGCGCAGCTTCAATTACCGGGTCATGAGCCTGCATTTCCGAAGGCAGCTTTTCATGGAGCAGGCCTTCACGAACACCGGTTGCGGAAAAGA
This sequence comes from Roseibium sp. RP-7, assembly GCF_053005225.1. Taxonomy (NCBI): domain Bacteria; kingdom Pseudomonadati; phylum Pseudomonadota; class Alphaproteobacteria; order Hyphomicrobiales; family Stappiaceae; genus Roseibium; species Roseibium sp. RP-7. The sequence continues at coordinate 2,210,689 of NZ_JBRKQA010000001.1, read as the reverse complement.
CCAGGCGCTCCGCCTTCATCGACGTCAGCACCTGTTCCAGCACGACTGCACCGATCGGCACCAGAGGACGGCGCTGTTTGGAAACGATCTCCGCCAGTTCCACCCCTTCAAGGTTCGGAATGGCGATACGCCTGCAGAAGGCAATCGCCTCTTCCGCACTGATTTCATAATTGTGCATCACGTGCAGCGGATAATTGTTCTGCATCAGATGCAGACGGCCCAGCGACCGCCACGTGCCGCCAACGGCATAGAATGTCCGTTCACCGGGAGCCAGGTCAGGCCACTGAAAGTCCTTGAGAGCCGCTTCGGTGATCTTCTGCGCCTTGGCGATCTTGCCTTCGGCCTCTTCCGAAAGCCGCAGCCCGCCAAGGGGGAACGTCGCTCCCGTGCCGGGCTTGTTGTCGGCAATTTCCACCAGCTCCAGACTGCCGCCCCCCATGTCGCCGACAATGCCGCGCGGCTGCCAGAACCCGGCAATCACACCAAGAGCGGAATAATAGGCCTCTTCATTGCCATCGAGGATGCGAACCGGTGCCTCCAGAAACCGTTCGACCTCGCGCACGAAATCAGGCCCGTTTTCCGCATCGCGCGCCGCAGCCGTCGCCACGATGTAGATGTCCTGGCATCCGGTATGCTTGATCAGGGTCTTGAAGCGGGTCAGTTCACCGAGCGCCAGACTGACGGAATCGTCGGCCAGACGGCCGGTCGCGGCAATGCCCTTGCCAAGCCCTGCCAGCAGCTTTTCGTTGAACAGCATGGTCGGCGTGCGGGCCTTGCGCTCGTAAATCACGAGGCGCACGGAGTTGGAGCCGATGTCCACGACTGCGACAGGTCCGGACCCGTTGAGCCGGCCACGTGCCGGATGAAACTCAGCAGTCATGCTAACCTCGTTTTTGCCGTTCCAGGAACGGCCTCGGCCGATCGCTCTTCAATGATTTGCCTCTGCCGGAAAGCGAGGGGTTCGTCATGAAATACTGATGCGCATTGAAGGGTTCCTCATTGGCGTTCGGAACGATGCGCTCATGGCTGCCGTCCGACAGAATGCGCCAGCTTTGCTGGTTGTCCTTCAGGTTGGCCACCATGATCTGGTCCAGAACCTGTTCGTGCACCGTCGGTGTCTTGAGCGGTGCCAGGACCTCGACCCGCCGGTCGATGTTACGCGGCATCAGATCGGCTGAGCCGATATAGACGTGTGCCTCGGGAGACGGCAGTCCCTGGCCGTTGCCAAAGCAGTAGATGCGAGAATGCTCCAGGAAACGTCCGACAATGGATTTCACCCGAATGTTGTCGGACAGGCCCGGAATGCCCGGACGCAGGCAGCAAATGCCGCGAATGATCAGATCGATCTGCACACCTGCCTGGCTTGCGCGATAAAGGGCATCGATGATCGCCGGATCCACGAGGGAATTCATCTTCCACCAGATCTGCGCGGGGCGGCCTGCGCGGGCGTGCTCGATCTCGTTCTCGGTCATTTCCAGCATGCGCTGACGCAGGTTGACCGGAGACACCATGAGGTTGTTCAGTTCCGCCGGTTGAGCGTAACCGGTGATGAAGTTGAACACCCGGGCAGCATCCTCGGCAATGCCGGGATCATCAGTGAAGAAGGAAAGATCCTCATAAATCCGCGCCGTGATCGGGTGATAGTTTCCTGTCCCGATGTGGCAATAGGTCTTGAGCTGACCGTGCTCGCGCTTGATGACCATGGAGAGCTTGGAGTGTGTTTTCAGCTCGATGAAGCCGAAGACAACCTGTACCCCTGCCCGCTCCAGATCGCGCGCCCACTTGATATTCGCTTCCTCGTCGAACCTGGCCTTGAGCTCCACCAGTGCGGTAACGGATTTGCCGGCTTCGGCCGCCTCAGCCAAAGCCTTCACGATGGGGCTGTCGTTGGAGGTACGATAGAGCGTCTGCTTGATCGCCACCACATCCGGATCACGCGCAGCCTGCCGCAGATACTGAACCACCACGTCGAAGGATTCATACGGGTGGTGGACGATGATGTCCTTCTGGTGGATCGCCGCAAGGCAGTCGCCGCCATGTTCGCGAATGCGCTCCGGAAAGCGGGCGGTATAGGGCTGGAACTTCAGGTCAGGCCGCTCGAGGTCAACAATCTGGGACAGGTTGTTGAGCGCAAGCAAGCCGTTTGCAAGGAAGATCTCGCTTTGCCCGACATGCAGCGCCTCCCCCACGAACTCACGCAGCGCCGGTGGTGTGGTTTCCTGGATTTCCAGACGGATCACCGAGCCCCGGCGGCGGCGGCGCAAGGCGCTTTCGAACAGACGAACGAGGTCTTCCGCTTCTTCTTCGATTTCAAGATCGCTGTCACGAATGACGCGGAACGCCCCCTTGCCCCGGATCTCGTAGCCTGGAAACAAGCGCCCGATGAAGAGGCTGACGACTTTCTCGATTGCGATGAACCGGGCAGCGCCATCTTCGCCGTTTGGCAGTTGAACGAAGCGATCAACCTGGCTCGGAATTCTGAGCAGAGCAATCATGCCGCGCCCACCGGAAGTTGGCGCCAGTTCAAAGACGATGGAAAAGCCAAGGTTCGGAATGAACGGGAACGGATGCGCCGGGTCGATGGCAAGCGGCGTCAGAACCGGGAAGACATAAGCAAGGAAATAGTCTTGCAGCCAGGCCTTGTCCGCCTGGTCAAGCGTGTCGCCCTGCGGGATCTCGATACCCTTGTCGGCAATCTCCCGGCGCAGCTCTACCCAGATCTTCTGCTGGGACGCCTGGAGATCACGCACTGCTTCGCTGATCTTCTGAAGCTGTTCGGTCGGCGTCAGGCCGTCGTCGGACAGATTGGTAACGTCGGCCCGTTGCTGGCCACGCAGGCCGGCCACACGCACCATGAAAAATTCGTCGAGATTGTTGGCGGAGATCGACAGGAACCGAACGCGCTCAAGCAGCGGATGGTTCGGGTTCATGGCTTCTTCCAGAACCCGGAGATTGAACTGGAGCCAGGACAGCTCCCGGTTCATGAACCTGGCCGGAGATGTAGCCAGCTCACCTTCCGGTGTCAGTTCCGGCACGGTTCCCTTTGCATCGGAAGCAACGGTGGAGGCAGGCAGAATGTCCGAAAGATCAGGGGCTTCGTTCATGGCATCATCCCTTGTTCCGCGCAGCTTCCGCTTCAATCCGGCAAAACCGGGCACGCCCATTCTGCCTCAACGCCGCCGTGACTAACATGAACTTCTGAGCGGGCAAATGACAGTCCTGTGGCAGCATTGGCGATTATTGGCCTTTATGCACATTTTCCAAGACCCGCCCGGCAAGTGGTTTCGTGATCTTGACCCGCCCGGCAAGAGCCTCCTGATCGATCGCCTCCACGGCGCGCATGGCGACCTCGAGCGAACGTTCCATTCGCACCACAAGATAGTCGACGACACCTTGATCGACCGCAATCTGCCGGTCGGCAAACAACTTCACCAGAACACGGCGAAGGAGATCATCGTCCGGCTCCAGAATTTCGACAGGCGTGGCCGCGCGCAGGCGGGACTGCAGATCCGGAAGGGAAATTTTCCAGCTGGCAGGCCAGGTGCGGCTGGTGATGAGCACCGTCTTGCCCGCCTGACGTGCTGCGTTGAGAAGGTGGAACAGGGCCGTGTTGTCGATGCCCAGGTGCGCATCCTCGATCACGGCAGCGGGTGCGGCAACGAGTGTTTCCACGGACTGCGGATCGAGCTTGGAAGCAGCCAGAACGGCAGCGCCGGTCTCATCCTGAAAGGCCTGGACCAGATGGGTTTTTCCCGCGCCGACGGGACCTGCAAGCACAACGACCGGGGAAGGCCAATCCGGCCAGCGTTCCAGCAATTCGAACGCAGCCCGGTTGGAGCCTCCAACCAGATAGTCGTCACGGCTCAAGGCCGCTTCATGCGGCAATTCCAAAGGCAACTGGCGCGGTGTTTCCACCATTTTCTACTCTGATACCTGTTCTTCTTGCCCCGATACGGGATGATCGGTTCCCCGATAGACCGGGCTTGCGAGATACTGCTTCAGGGCAAAGCGTGCAAGCACGCCGATCATCGCGGCGGCGGGAACCGCGATCAGCATCCCCACAAATCCAAAGAGATATCCAAAGGCAAACAAGGCAAACATAAGCGTAACAGGATGCAGGCCCGTGCTTTCGCCAACAAGTTTGGGCTGCAGGATATTGCCCTCCAGAAACTGACCGACGCCAAAGATCGCGGCAACAGCGATGATCCAGGGCCATTCCGGCCAGAATTGGACAAGCGCCACACCGATGGACAGGATAAGCCCCAACCCGGCCCCGACGAAGGGAATGAAACTGACGAGACCAGCCACCATTCCGATCAGGAGACCGAAGTTCAGCCCGATCAGCGCCAGAGAAACAGCATAAAACGATCCCAGGATAAGACAGACCGACACCTGCCCGCGCACGAAACCGGCAACAGCCTGATCCATTTCCTTTGCAAGGCCGCGGATTTCTGCCAGATGATCACGCGGCAGCCAGCTGTCGATACGCGCGACCATGCGGTCCCAGTCGAGCAAAAGATAGAATGCAACAACCGGCGTAATGACGAAGAGCGACAGGATCGACAGCAACGCCTGACCGCCGCTCCAGAGCGACTGTGCCAGCTTGCCGACGAAGGAAGCCCCTTGCCCGATGAGATTGGACATGGAGGACTGGAGGTCTTCCGCATTGATGCCCGCAACGGACGCCAGATCGGCCGGAAAGTTATCCGACAGCAATGCCTGCAGCTTGCGGATCAGCTCCGGGAACTTTTCCAGGAAAAGGGCAAGCTGATTGCCCAACAGTGGCAGAAGCAGGATGAAGAACATCACGAGGATGAGGACGAAGGCGAACAGGATTGTCAGCGTCGCCCACATCCGCCCCATGCCCAGCTTTTCCAGCCGGTCGCAAACCGGATCCAGCAGATAGGCCACCGCCATGCCGGCAACGAAAGGGAGAAGCACGCTGGAGAAGACATACAGAAACAGGCAAAGAACAACGAGGGAAATCAGCCAGAACTGGACCTGACGGCGAAGGGTCATGTATGGCGCTCCTCGGTTGTGCCGGTGCGTAGGAATGGCTTTCTTCCGGACATGGAATTAAACCCCGCCTCCGGTCAAGTCCAGAAGAAGTCGGCTTTTCGCGGCATTGGTCCATCAAGGAGCCACTTCTGCCTCATGAGGCAAAGCCTATGACCACGTTTTCAAACAGGCCAGCAAGACCGATTTCCGGCAACAGGCTGTCTGCAGCACTCTTGCGCTGAAGGTTGATCCAGATGCTCCATGACCTCTTTTTTCGCCGGCAATACACTTTGAGCCATTCAAATTGGCCTGGTTTTGAAGAAAAATGCGGAAGTTGGCCTGCCATCTGTTCTTAAGCCCTGCGCAGAACCGCTCGCCTCTTGTGTTCCTTGGCGGCAGACTGTAATCCGCACTGGCACAGCCAACCGCACGCAGTCTCGGAGTGCCCCATGAGCGAATCCTCTGGTCCCAACGGCCTGACCTATGCCGATGCTGGTGTCGATATCGACGCCGGAAACGAACTGGTGAACCGCATCAAGCCGCTGGTCAAGGCAACTTCCCGCCCCGGGGCCGACAGCGATATCGGCGGTTTCGGTGGTCTTTTTGACCTGAAGGGCGCAGGGTTTCAGGATCCGATCCTTGTTGCCGCCAATGACGGCGTCGGTACCAAGTTGAAGATTGCGATTGAAACCGGCCAGCACCGCACTGTGGGCATCGACCTTGTTGCGATGTGTGTCAACGATCTGGTGGTCCAGGGCGCTGAACCGCTGTTCTTCCTCGACTATTTCGCGACCGGCGCGCTGGATGTGACCACTGCAACGGATGTGGTTGCCGGCATTGCAGACGGCTGCAAGATGGCAGGCGCCGCGCTGATCGGCGGCGAGACAGCTGAAATGCCGGGCATGTATGTGGAAGGCGACTACGATCTGGCAGGCTTCTCCGTCGGCGCCGTGGAACGTGGCGGGATCCTGCCGCGCCCGGACGTTGCCGCTGGCGACGTACTGCTTGCTCTGGCCTCCTCCGGCGTTCATTCCAACGGCTATTCCATGGTGCGCAAGATCATCGAACTGTCCGGCATGAACTGGTCGGACGCGGCACCGTTTGCAGCCGGCAAGACACTGGGCGAAGCCCTGATGGAACCGACCAGGATTTACGTCAAACCGCTGCTGGCCGCACTGAAGGAAACCTCCGGCATCAAGGCCCTTGCCCACATCACCGGTGGCGGCCTGCCGGAAAACCTGCCGCGCGTTCTGCCGAAGAATTGCTCCGCTCGCATCGATCTTGGCCAGATCAGCGTCCCGCCGGTGTTCGGCTGGCTCGCGAAATCGGGCGGCGTTGCCGAGAAGGAAATGCTGCGCACGTTCAACTGCGGCACCGGGATGGTGATTGTCGTGGCTGCGGACCAGGCCGATGCGGTTGCCGACGTCCTGCGCAATGCCGGTGAAACGGTCAGCAAGATCGGCGTCATCGAAGCTGAAGGCGCTGCACCGGTGCTGTTTGACGGTAGCCTGGACCTTGGCGCATGAGCCGCAAGAAGACTGCCATCCTGATCTCAGGACGCGGCTCCAACATGGGCGCGCTGATTTCCGCGGCAATGTCTCCCGACTATCCCGCCGAAATCACGCTTGTCCTGTCCAACCGGCCTGACGCCAAGGGACTGGAACGGGCCGCTGAGCTGGGCATTGCAACGACAGTTGTCGACCACAAGGACCATGCAGGTGATCGGGAAGCGTTCGAAAAATCGGTAGATGCCGTTTTGAAGGACCACAAGATCGACCTGGTCGCCCTTGCCGGTTTCATGCGTATCCTGACCCCCTACCTGGTCAATGCCTGGGCGGGCAGGATGATCAACATCCATCCGGCTCTCCTGCCCTCTTTCAAAGGCCTTGCCACACATGAGCGGGCCTTGCAGGAAGGTGTCAAGTTGCATGGTGCCACCGTGCATTATGTGTCTGCTGAAATGGACGATGGTCCGATCATCATGCAGGGAGCCGTCCCGGTTCTGGACAATGACACCCCTGACACGTTGGCTGCCCGTGTGCTGGACGTTGAACACCAGATCTACCCCAAGGCACTTTCCATGGTTGCCAGCGGCAAGGCCAAGGTGTCGGGAGCACGGGTAACCGGCAGCGGCAACAGCAACGAGACGGAAACGCTCATCTGGCCGTAGGCCGGACGGCTTTCCCCGCTTGCAGCAAAACGATCGCAGATTTTTCAGACCGATCCTGACGCGCCAAATGGATCGGTTTTCTCTGGCTAGCCTTTTCGCACCTTCTGCTGGAACGACAGGACAATGAATTCCGCCGGCTGCAAGAGCGAAACCTTCACCACGACGTTCATGCAACCGGCCTGAACATCGGCGCCCGTCATCGTCGTCCCAAGGCCGACTTCGACACCGTAGGCATCTTCTGACGAAGCGCCCGCGAGAGCCCCTTGTTTCCATAGCCCGTTCAGGAAATTTTCGATCACCGATTTCACCATAAGCCAGGTCGGAGCGGCGTTTGGCGCAAAGACAAAAGGATCCAGCGCCGCCTTGATCGATTGTTCCAGCATGATCGCGGTTCGGCGGATATTCACATAGCGCCATTCCGAGCTGTTACCGTCCAGCGTGCGTGCTCCCCAAACCACATTACCTCGCTCGGGAAACGACCGGATTGCGTTCACGGCTTTTCCGTCCAACGGAGTGTTCAGGTCTTCCTGCTCCGCATCGGAAATGGATACGCAAGGCGACACGACTGAATTGAGGCTGAGATTTGCCGGCGCTTTCCAGACACCATCCTGAGCGTCTGTCGCTGCATATGCACCTGCCAACGCGCCTGACGGAGGCATGACACTTACTGCTTTTACAGCTTGCGAGAGAAGCTCGTTGTAGCGCTTTGAAAGACCCCGCATGATCTTGTGAGTAGTGCATTTCCCCTCTTCGGAGATGTCGTCGCCCTCAAGTGATTTCACCGCCTTATCGAAAGCGGCTTTCCGGGCCTCATTGGCCTGAATGGCAGTCTCCTGGCCAACATGTTCGAAGAAGGCCTTGCGCGTACCAGCCGAAACATTTTCAAAGGTCATCGACCCCGCACCAAAGTGAGACGTATTCAACCAGGGATAATAGGCGGCAGCAAAGCTCATATCTTCCGCTGCGAGCAAGGTTCGCAGGCCGCTTTTTCCCGAGATCACGTCATTCTCGTCCAAAGTTCGCGCCCTTTCCCCATCGAACACGTCGACAATGGCGAAACGGTTTTGCAAGTCTGTACAATGGGCAAGGCATCTATTGCTGACGGTCTTGTAATCTTCTGACGACAACAACACCGCGTCGGGTATCACGATGACCGACGGTTCCTGCAGCTTGGCGAGCTCTCGCCAGACAGGTTCACCGAAATCCTCCACGGACTTGGTGAGAACGGGCTCTCCCGCGCCGTAACATCCAACCGACAAGATCCAGCAACCATGTCCTCCATTTTCGAAGAAAAGTCCCATGGCCGCATGCAAATTGAAGCGGCTTGCTTCCTCCAGGTCCAGAGCCGGCTTGCCATCCTGCAGGCTGAAGTCGAAACGAAACATGGGCCCAACGCCGAAACGGGCCTCGAATTCCGACATCGAGGAGATCCGCACCGGAATGCCGGTCACATCCTTGCCATCCACAATTGCTGTTTCCGTGTAGCCGACAAAGACCGCAACGCTCGTCGGGACCTGCACGACCGTGTTTGGGAAGGAGTTCAGCTCGGTGACATAAACACCCGGGGCCTCATACTTCTTCATTGCTCTCTTCCTCGTAGCGCGTCATCCGGCAGGAGCTTGATAAGCCTGACAGGTTCAAGCTCCCACAGTCGTGCAGGCGAGCAAAGGACTTTCTGCCTCAAGTTGCAGATGCTCCATGAAGCACCCTTCGCCTCAATCTGACGCTCAAGGATCGCAAATGCGAAGCCGATAGTATCTTGACTGATTGTGGGCGCTTAACCTGTCGGATAACGTGCCTGCATGTTTTTGAGTTTCATGTCCGCGCTTGGTGGCGTCGGGTTGTTTCTGATCGGTATGCTGCTACTGACCGACGGGCTGAAAGCCCTGGCGGCACAGCGCATGCGCGACGTGTTGTCCAGGTTTACCTCAACGCCCTTGTCGGGCGCCGTGACGGGTGCTCTCACCACCGCAGTCATCCAGTCATCCAGTGCAACCACAGTTGCCGCTGTCGGCTTTGTCGCTTCCGGCCTCCTCACCTTTCCCCAGGCGCTCGGCGTCATCTTCGGTGCCAACGTCGGCACGACCCTGACAGGGTGGCTGGTTGCGGTTCTCGGCTTCAAGCTGGATCTTGGCCAGATCGCCCTGCCCTTCGTGTTTTTTGGCGCGATTGCGCGGCTGGCATTCCGTGGCCGGATCGCACTCGCAGGCCAGGCGCTCGCGGGCTTTTGCCTGATCTTTATCGGCATCGAACACATGAAAGACGGTCTGGACGCCTTCAGCGGCGTGGTAACCCCGACCGACTTTCCGCCGGACACACTCTTCGGCCGGTTGCAGCTGGTGTTGATCGGCATGCTGATCACCGTCGTGACACAGTCCTCCAGCGCAGGCGTTGCAACGGCGCTGGCTGCGCTTGGCGCCGGTGCGATCAACTTTCCGCAAGCAGCGGCGCTGGTAATCGGCATGGACGTCGGAACCACATTTACGGCAGCTTTGGCGACCATCGGCGGTGGCACCATGGCCCGACGTACGGGCTATGCGCATGTGATCTACAACGTCATGACCGGTGTCATGGCGTTTTTCCTTCTAGGGCCGTTTCAGCTTGTGGCCGGGGCGTTGACCGGAAACGGCGACAGCCAGATTGCGCTTGTCGCATTTCACAGTTTCTTCAATGCGCTCGGCGTCGTCTTGGTGCTTCCACTTGCGCGGCCATTCGCCCGGCTGATCGAACATCTCGTTCCCGAAAAAGGCTCCGATCTGACCAGCCGTCTGGATCCGCTCGTATTGCGGGACCCGCACGCAGCCGCGTCCCTGGCAGGGCAGACCGTCGCACATCTGGAAACCTTGATCATCGAACGCCTGCGCAATCGGTTGGGCGCAAAGTCATCTGCTTATGAAGAACTGGATCGGGAGGACCTGGCCAAGGCCATCGCAGAAGCACGGACATATCTGGACAAGATCATCGTTCCGCCGAACGACATGGCCTTTCAGGAGGAACTGAAAGGCCTGTTTCACATTCTCGACCATTTGAGCCGCCTTCTCTACCGTTGCGACCAGCGGCAGAGGATCGACGAGCTGTCTTTGGATCACCGGCTCAAGCGCCTGGCGGGCCTGCTTCTCGGCGTCACGGACATTTCCACCAGGCAGAAGGACGCCAAGACACAGGAGAAGACGCTGGACCGGTTGCGGCTGCTGATGCGCCGACAACGCCGCCTCAATCGTGACCGGCTGATTGCAATGGCCGCCGCCGATGCAGTCCCGGCGGAAACAGTCTGGCTGAAACTGGATGCCTTGCGCTGGCTGCACAGGGTTTCCTATCACCTGTGGCGGATCCGGTTGCACCAGAATGTGCTTCTGGATGCGAACCGGGATCTGGCCTCGACTGTCGAAGAAGCCCGCATAGACGTCGACCAGGATTAATCGGCGTTGGCCATCGGCCGATCCACACACCGTCAGGCAGCGGACCGATCGATGATGACGTGATTTTCGCCGCGCGAACAGGCCTCCACGCGCGCCTCCACACGGTAGATGTCACGCAGCATCGCTGACGTGATGACATCTTCGGACGGGCCGGCTGCGACGAGACGCCCTTCGGCAATCACCATGGTGTTCCGGCAGAACCGCAGGGCATGATTGAGGTCGTGCAAGGCAATCAGAACCAGTGTGCCCTGGCGGCGTGCCAGATCGCGCATGAAGTTCAGAACCTCGACCTGCCGGTAGAGATCCAGCGCGGAGGTCGGTTCGTCCATCATCAAAACTTCCGGACGGCGTACCAGTGCCTGCGCAATCGAAACCAGCTGACGCTGACCGCCGGAGAGTTCGCCAAGGTTCCGGAACGCCAGGCTATCGATCTGAAGCGCCTTCAGGATCTGGTCGATTTCGACGAGTTCAGAGTCCTTTACACGCCAGCCCTCACCCTGTTTGGCAGCCAGCAGAACGGATTCATAAACCGTCAGGACGGCATTGGCGTGGGTATCCTGGGGCATGTAGCGGATGGCATCCCGGGGCGCTGCCCGGTTGCCGGCCAGCACGACATCGCCGGGGCCTTTCAATAGACCGGAGATGCGCTTGAACAAGGTCGATTTGCCGGCCGCGTTGGGACCGATCACCGCCGTCAGCTCACCGCCGGAGAAGACCGGCGTCGTGACCCCTTCGACCGCGAGAGTGGAGCCATAACGTGCGCCAACCCCTTTCAGCTGCAACGTTACCATGACTGCCTCCGGTCGGCGAAAATGAGCGCGAAGAAGAATGGAACCCCGACAAGCGCGGTGATGACGCCGATGGGCAGGATCGCCCCCGGAAGAATGATCTTGGAAACGACCGATGTTGCCGACAGCATCAAGGAACCGCACAAGATGGCCGCAGGCAGGAAGAAACGCTGGTCTTCTCCGACCAGCATCCGGGCAATGTGCGGTCCGACAAGCCCGACAAAACCGATCGTCCCGACAAAGGACACGGGGATCGCCGCCAGCAGACTGACGCCGAGCAGCGTTTTCAGCCGAAGCGACCTGATGTTGACGCCGAAACTCGCCGCCTTGACGTCGCCGAGCCGAAGGGCTGTCAGAGCCCAGGAATGCCTCGCGAAGAACGGCACGCAGACAACAAGAATGATGAAGGTCGCCAGAACCTTGCCCCATGTCGCCTTGGTCAGCGACCCCATGGTCCAGAAGACGACCGCAGCCAGCGCCTGTTCGGAAGCAAGATATTCCAGCAGCGACAACAGAGCGTTGAACGTGAACACCAATGCGATCCCCAGAAGAACGATGGTCTGAACAGTCACGCCCCGTACAGTGGACAGCAGATAGATGAACAGCGAAGCCGCCATGGCCATCAGGAAAGCATTGATCGGGACCATGTATTGCACTGCGGCCGGAAAGATCGCGACGCCGGCGACAAGCCCCAGGGCCGCGCCAAAGCTGGCAGCAGCGGAGATGCCTAGCGTGAAGGGGCTGGCCAGCGGATTGGCAAGGATCGTCTGCATCTGCGCACCCGCAAGGGACAGGCAGGCCCCAACGGTGATCGCCATCAGCGCGATCGGCATGCGAATGTCCCATAGGACGACGCGTGTCTGCAGATCGGCGCCGGACGGATTAACCAGGGCGGAAAGCACTTCCGACAGCGGATAGCGAGCCGGTCCGAGGGCCAGATCCAAAGAAAAGCTGAACGCCAGAGCGACGATCAGCCCGCAAATAACCAGAATGCGCCTGAACGCAAGGGCGCGGTAAAGACCGCGCCCCTCCTCAGCCGGAATGATTTCCGAAACCGCCATCTTATTTACTCGAGTTCAGCGAAACGAAGTAGCCTGGCCGGTAGTCGATCGGCAGGAAGCGGTCGTGCAATTCCTGGAAAGTCGCTTCCGGGTCAAGGTCAGCAAAGAGCTCCGGATGCAGCCATTTGGCGATCTGCTGAACAGCGACGAACTGGTAAGGGCTGTTGTAGAACTGGTGCCAGATGGCATGGACATTGTTGTCCCGGACAGCCTTTACGCCAGTAAAGCCCGGACGTTCCATCAGGCCCGCCAGCTTGTCTGCCGATACTTCCGGATCCGCGCCGGCGCCGACACCAACCCAATTCCCGCCGGGAACATACAGCTCCCAGTTTGCACCGGTCACAATGATCTGGTCCGGATCGGACGCGATGATCTGCTCCGGGTTGACGGTGCCGAAGGTGCCGGGAATGATCTCGGCAGCCATGTTGATGCCACCGGCCATTTCAACCATCTTGCCGAAATTCTCGTTTCCGAACGACATGCAGCAATCATCGGAATAGCCGCCTGCACGCTCCACGAACACAACGGGTTTCGCGAGATCTGACTGTGCCGCCAACTTGTCGGTCACCTTGGCGATCTCGGCTGCCCGGAATTCGATGAATTCCTGGGCCTTGTCTTCCTTGCCGTAGAGCTTGCCGATCAGGCGCATGGACGGCTCGGTGTTTTCCATCGGCTTTTCGCGGAAGTCGACATAGACAACCGGGATGCCGACCTTGCCGAGTTTCTCGATGTAGCCGCCTTCTTCGGTCGCAACCTTGGCGTCGAGGTTCAGGATGATCACGTCCGGCTGGAGTGCAACGGCCTGCTCGACATCGAAAGTGCCGTTCTTCATGCCGCCGAAAGTCGGCAGATCGGCCATTTCCGGGTACTTCTCGAGATACTGATGGTACCCGTCGTTGTCCGCCTTCTCGAAATCGTCTCGCCAGCCGACGACACGTTTGAAGGGGTCTTCACCATCCAGCGCGGCGGTGAAATAGATCTGACGCCCCTCGCCCAGGATGACCTTTTCCACCGGCACTTCGACCTCGACCTCACGGCCGGTAATATCCGTGACCGTTACCACGTCGCCGGCAAGTGCCATTGCCGGAAGAAAAGTAACTGTTACCAGCAAAGATGCTGCCAAGCTTTTGATTTTGCTCACATCCGCCTCGATTTTTTATTGAGGTTATAAGTTGAGTTTTAAATTCTTGTTTTTCGTATTTTTCCTGAGTATATGAGTCAAGAATTATCTTTTGGAATGGTTCCAAGCAACCGGAGCAATACGCCTGATGAGCGACGCAGACACACTCTCGAATTTCGATCTGCGTGAAGAAATCAAGGAATACTGGGGCAAGCGGGCCGAGACCTTCGACACCCAGCCGGGCCACGAGATTTTTTCCGACGAAGAGCACACAGCCTGGATAAGGCTGTTCGAAAAGCATCTGGGCCCGGGCGGCTCCAGGCGCGTTCTTGACCTTGCTTCTGGAACCGGCGTTATCTCGCACCTGCTCGACGACCTAGGCTTTGAGGTGACCGGCATGGACTGGGCGGAACCCATGCTTGCCAAGGCCCGAGAAAAGGCAATGAAACGCGGGCGCACGATCCGCTTTCTGCTTGGCGATGCCGAACGCACGATGGAAGCGTCCGAAAGCTACGATGCCATAACGTGCCGGCACCTTGTCTGGACCCTGGTCGATCCTGCGGCCGCCTTCGCGGAATGGCACCGGGTGCTGAAACCGGGAGGACAGTTGCTCGTCGTCGACGGAGACTTTGTCAATCCTGGCTGGTTCGCAAAGTTGCTCGCAACGTTTTCAAAAACTCGTGCTCGCTTTGGCTTGCTCGCGCAACCGGAAGCAAAGCCGGCAGACATGATGGAAACACATCGCAGCATCCTGTCCCGCGTTCATTTCTCGAGGGGAGCAAGGGCAGAAGCAGTCGTGGAGCTATTGCGACAGGCCGGCTTCACTCAAATCGTTGTCGATACGGACCTGAAAGCCGTTCACCGGGCACAACGGCGTCACCTGCCTTTCTTCAAGGGTCTGGAAAGGGCAACGCAGCACCGCTACGCAATCTGTGCCAGGAAATGAACCACCCGACCTGGGTTGCCGATTTGAATACCAAATCAACTATTCTTGACATGGTGAAAGAGTTATTACCCTCAGTACAACAGAAGAAATAAAGGCAACTCAAAATACCTAGACCAAACTATTTAAACTTACAATTGCAAGAATAAATTGAACCTTTATTCTTTACCCTACGTTAAGCCGGTATCGACAAGAGTGCATGACAACACAACTATCGAGTATTGCCGATGCACGCCGGCCACGCTGTTTACTGCCTTCCTTTTAACAGCCTTCCGGCTTTGCGCAGGACGCTGAAAACTCGTGCCGCAGCTGTTCTGCTGGCTCTGCTGCTTATTCCCCTGTCTGCAGGACTGACAAAAGCTTTTGCAGCCGAATGGGTGATCACACGGATTTCCGGAACGGTTTATCTCGTTGCACCAGGCATTCAGGCGCACCGGGCCCGCAAGGGGATGGCACTTCACAAGGGCCATACCATTGCGACGCGAAAGGGCGCACGCGCCGTACTTCAGCGAGGCAACGACAGCATCACGGTCGGCCCGAATACCGAATTTGCGCTGTCGCAATATCGCAGCAACGACAGCCAGACCACGCTGCTTCAACGCAAGGGAACGATCGATGTCGATGTCGAGACCCGCGGCAGACCGTTTTTCAGGGTTGAAACGCCTTATCTTGCAGCCGTCGTCAAGGGAACCCGCTTTTCGGTAACCGTAACCGGCAACGAAAGTCAGGTTTCGGTTCAGCGCGGCGTCGTTGGTGTTCAGGATCTCGCATCCGGTCAGCAAAGCGACCTGCGTGCAGGCCAAAGCGTCCAAAGCGCACCGGGGAAGTTCAACGGTCTCAAATCCGTCGGCAAGAGCCGCGCCGCCATCCAGCAAGGTACACCTGGCAAGCCCAGCTTCGGCGATACCCCGGCAAGCCTTTCACCTGCGGGCTCAAAAGCTCAGAACACCACCACTGGCGGGCGTGACAATGCCGCCAGCGGTAACGGCAACGCAAATGCCTCCTCCGGCAACTCGGGTGATCGCGGGCCAAGTGGTAACGCCAATGGGAACTCAAGCGGAAACTCTGGCGGAAACTCAGGCGCAAATTCTGGCGGAAACTCTGGTGCAAATTCCAGCGGAAGCTCTGGCGGTAACGCCGGTTCCGGTTCTGGTAACGCCGGTTCCGCAGGCGCATCAAACAGCGGCGGGGCAAGCGCCGGCGCGTCAGCTGGCGGGGCCAGCGCGGGCGCATCCACCGGAAACGGTGGCGCAAACGCAAATGCCGGTGGCGCCGGAGCTTCTGCCGGACGCTAACCTTCTCTCGCTCTTTCCGAGTTCCGCTCTTCAGCCGTTGCCGAGCGCTTCTCCCAGAGAGCGGCCGAGGGCTGACTTCTCTCGCAAATCCAGACCGGAATGCAGATCGACGATGTGGCTCTTCTGGATCTTCTCGGCTGCTGCGCCGTCGCGCTTTTCAAAGGCATTCATCAGGGCATGATGAGAGTGGCTTTCACAGGCAGTGTCTGAGCGCTTCCAGTAAAGAGCGATGATCAGCGAAGAGCGCGAGATCAGCGATCGGATCATGCCGGCGAACACCCGATGGTCGGCGATATCCGCAATCTCCGTATGAAAGCTTCCGGACAGGAACAGCGCCTTGCCCATGTCACCGGCATGAAGAGCTGCATGTTCCGCATCCAGATGTGCGTGCAACTGCGCGAGCTGCCTGTCGGTGATGACATCGGCTGCCAGCCTGGCCACGGCAGGCTCAATCAGCGCACGGGCCTGAAACACCTCGTGGGCCTCGCGGATCGATGGCTTTGCAACGAAGGCACCACGGTTCTTTTCCATGGCGACCAGCCCGGAATGGGCGAGTGCCTGCAACGCAGCGCGCACGACGGTACGGCTGACGCCATAAATTTCACCCACCTCATCCTCAGACAGTTTCAGCCCCGGTGTCAGTTTGTGTTCCAGAATGGCAGTCTGAAGCTTCAGGCAGATTTCAAGGGCCCGTCCCTGAGGTAGGGCAAAGACTTCATGCAGCTTGCTGCGTTGATCAAGATCGGCTGTGGTCACAGGTTTGGTCATTTTTCTTGAAGTGCCCAATGGGGGTTGAGCGGTGCCTTGATCCTACTCCCCGCCACCCGAAGCGGCAATCTAGGATCGTATACAATTTTTGTTCATATCGTATTTAATTTGCCAAAATATTGTGCACTTTTACCGGTGAGAATTTGCTCATTGCTCCGACTTCTCATCAGGATCTCCGGAATTCCGCCAGTTTTTCGCGTTGGCACGGCACTTGCTGTCTCAGGAGCCGAAAACGGTTTTCTGAAGGAGACGTCCGGCCATGGCGAAGTCCCTGGACCTTGAACTGGCAGCCACCACCAAGATCTATGGCGAGACCATTGCGGTCGACGCGATCAATCACAAATTCGCCGCCGGCACCTATTCTTGCCTGCTCGGGCCATCGGGCTGCGGCAAGTCTTCAACCCTGCGAATGATTGCCGGCCATGAAAGCGTCTCGACCGGCGACATCGTTCTGGGCGGCACCAACATCACCGATCTTCCACCTGCCCGGCGCGGCACGGCGATGATGTTCCAGAACTATGCGCTGTTTCCGCATCTGTCCGTGGTCGATAACGTCGCCTTTTCCCAGAAGATGAAAGGTGTCGAAAAACCGGTCAGGCTCAAGAAGGCCCGTCAGTTGCTGGAACTGGTGGATATGGCAGCGTATGCGGAACGGTTGCCTTCGCAGCTCTCCGGCGGTCAGCAGCAACGTGTTGCCCTGGCCCGTGCCCTGATTACCGAACCTTCCGTGCTTCTGCTTGACGAACCGCTGTCGGCACTCGATCCGTTCCTGCGTATCAAGATGCGGCTCGAGTTGAAGAAGCTGCAGCGCGAGCTCGGCATTTCCTTCATCCACGTCACGCACAGCCAGGACGAAGCCCTCGCGCTGGCGGACGACATCATCGTCATGAACGGCGGCAAGATCGAGCAGGCAGGCAGCCCGCGCGACGTGTTCAACACGCCAACAACCGAGTTCGTCGCCCGCTTCATCGGCGGCCACAACGTGCTGCAGCAGAAAGGCGCTTCGGTCGCGCTGCGGGCAGACAGGTTGAGGGTGAAAAAGGCGGCCGGAGAGGACGGCGCCGTTCTGACGGCCTTCGTCAAGGACGTCGAATACCTCGGCTCCACCGTCAATCTCGCGCTTGATGCGGGGGGCGCCGGCGATCTGACGGCCGCACTCACCGACGAAGCCTTTTTCCAGGACCCGATCGAAATCGGCGCAACCGTCTTCCTGACATGGAAGCCGGAAGACGCACACCAACTGGCTGCCTGAAGGCAGCCGATCGAAGGCCTTCTCCCGAGGCCGAACAAACTCCAGAGGGGAACAGGAGTAAGAACATGACAGATACAGTGGGAAAAACTGAACAGATGACCAAGAAAGGCGTCAGCCGCCGCAGCATCCTGAAAGGCGGCGCTGCAGCTGCCGGTGCGGCCCTGGGTTCGGGAGCCATTACCGGCTTCCCGACCATCTGGGCACAGAACATCAAGGACGTGACCCTGCGCCAGTTCGGCACCGGCGTTTCCAACCTCAACGAAGTGGCGCAGAAGGTGAAGGAAGATCTCGGCTTCACCCTGGAAATGACCGCTCTGGACAGTGACGCCGTCACCCAGCGTGCGGCGACCCAGCCGGACAGCTTCGACATTGCGGACATCGAATACTGGATCTGCAAGAAGGTCTGGCCGACCGGCAACCTGCAGGCAATGGACACCTCCAAGATCAAGAACTACGACAAGATCGTCGGCATCTTCAAAAGCGGCAAGCTGACGCCGGAATCCGTGATCGCACAGGGCACCGCGCCGCATACGGTCGGCTTTGTCGACGGTCCGGACGGCAAGGCGTTCGCCACCGAAGAAACCGGCTGGATGACACTCATCCCGACCATCTACAACGCCGACACACTCGGCATCCGTCCGGACCTGATCGGCCGCCCGATCGAAAGCTGGACCGAACTGCTGAACCCGGAATTCAAGGGCAAGGCATCGATCCTCGACATCTCTTCCATCGGCATCATGGATGCGGCCATGGTTTGCGAAGCCATGGGCGAAATCCAGTATGGCGACAAGGGCAACATGACCCGCGAAGAGATCGACAAGACCATGGCGATCTTCACCGAAGCCAAGAAAAACGGCCAGTTCCGCGCCTTCTGGAAGACCTTTGACGAAAGCGTCAACCTGATGGCGTCCGGCGAAGTCGTGATCCAGTCCATGTGGTCTCCGGCGATCACCGCCGTGAAGTCCCGCGGCATCGATTGCGTCTATCAGCCGCTCAAGGAAGGCTACCGGTCGTGGGGTGGTGGCATCGGTCTTTCCAAGAGCCTGACCGGCCTCGAACTGGAAGCAGCCTACGAATACATCAACTGGTATCTCGACGGCTGGGTCGGCGGCTTCCTGATGCGCCAGGGCTACTACTCGGCCGTGCCGGAAACCTCCAAGAACCACATGGACGAGAACGAGTGGGGTTACTGGTTCGAAGGCAAGGAAGCCACCGGCGACATCACCAACCCGTTCGGTGACGTTCTGGCGAAAGCCGGCGAAACCCGCGACGGCGGCTCGTTCTACGAGCGCATGGGTGCCGTTGCCTGCTGGAACGCTGTCATGGACGAGAACCAGTACATGGTTCGCAAGTGGAACGAGTTCATCGCCGCCTGAGGCTGAGCCGACACACTGGTGCCCGGGAAACTTTTCCCGGGCACTTCAAGACACCCGGGGCGAGCATGACACCCGCCTTCTCTACTTACCGGACCCGACCTTCATGACGGATCAGACACAGTCCATTTCCAGCGTGGCCCCGGCTGCGAAAGCTCGTGCAAAGGCTCCCTTCAGCCTCAGTCGCCTGCCCGATGCCATGACCGGCTGGCTACTGTCGCTGCCTCTGGCGCTGGTGCTGTTCTTCTTCCTGGTTCTGCCGATTGCCATGATCGTCGTGGTGAGTTTCTGGGGAGCGACGGAATTCTCGATCTACCCGGCCTTCCAGTTCGACAACTACGAATTCCTGCTGACGTCTCCAGTGACCTACCAGGTGTTCTTCAACACGGTGAAATACGCGCTGATCACCTGGGCGATCACACTGGTGATCGGATTTACCGTTGCCTATTTCCTCGCCTTTCACGTGCGCACACTGACCTGGCAGATCGTTCTGTTTCTGTTGTGCACGATCCCGTTCTGGACATCCAACATCATCCGCATGATTTCCTGGATCCCGTTCCTGGGCCGCAACGGCATCGCCAATTCCACGTTGATCTCGATGGGCGTCATTGACGAGCCGCTGGATTGGCTGCTCTTTTCCGATTTTTCGGTGATCCTGGCCTTTGTCCACCTCTACACGCTGTTCATGGTGGTCCCGATCTTCAACACCATGATGCGTATCGACCGCTCGCTGATCGAGGCAGCCTATGACAATGGTGCCACCGGTCTGCAGACACTCACCAACGTCATCATTCCGCTGACCAAACCCGGCATCATGATCGGTTCCATTTTTGTCGTCACGCTGGTGATGGGCGACTTCATTACCGTGCGCTTCATGTCCGGCAGCCAGAAGGCCAATGTCGGCAGGTTGATCTCCAACGACATCGCGCTTTTGCAATATCCCTCTGCCGCGGCAACAGCGGTCATCCTGCTGATCACGGTGCTTCTGGTGATCTCGATCCTGCTGCGCTTCGTCGACATCCGGAAGGAGCTCTGATCATGGAAAAACGTTCCCGCTCCTTTTATGCGCTTGCCGCGTTCTTTGGCCTTTTCCTGGTTTTCCTCTATGGCCCGACAGTCACCATCGCGATCCTGAGTTTTCAGGGACCGCAGGGCGGGCTGACCTTCCCGATGCGCGGCGTCTCGCTACACTGGTTCCACGACCTGTTCGAACAACAGGCGGTAGGTGATATCTGGGGCAGTTTCTCGCGCTCGCTCGTGCTTGGCCTCATGGTCATGGTGACAACGGTCGTTGTCTCCGTCATGGGCGGCCTTGCCTTCCGCAAGCGGTTTCCCGGGTCCGGTGCGATCTTCTATCTGATCATCACCTCGCTGGTGATCCCGTCGATCCTGGTTTCGCTTGGCGTCGGCCTGATCTTCTCCCAGTCCGGCCTTGCCGTGCATTGGTCGACCTCGGGCTTCGGCGCGCAGCTGACGTGGACCTTGCCCTTCGGCCTATTGATCATGTTCGCGGTTTTCAACCGTTTCGACAAATCCTACGAGGAGGCCGCACGCGACCAGGGCGCAAGCGCCTGGCAGACTGTCCGTCATGTCGTGCTGCCGATAATCGCGCCGATGCTGATCGGGGTCGCCCTGTTCGGTTTCACCCTGTCCTATGACGAGTTTGCCCGCACGCTTCTGACGGCCGGCAGCTACAACACGCTGCCGCTGGAAATCTACGGCATGACAACAAACGTCACGACGCCGGTGATCTTTGCTCTCGGCACTCTGACAACCGCCTTCTCCTTCGGCATCATCGGCCTGTTCCTGGCCATTGTCGTCATCCTGAACAAACGCAGGTCACGGCACGGCTCGGATGCCGGAAAGGGCATGGTCTAGGGCCTTACATGCGCGACATACACATCCTCGTCATCAATCCGAATTCCACGGCTTCAATGACGCAGAAGATCGCGGCGGCTGCTCGCGCCGCAGCTGGTCCCTTCAGCCGGATTACGGCCATCAATCCACTGGAGGGACCGGCAGCCATTCAGGGGCCAGCGGATGGCGAGGCTGCCCTGCCCGGCCTGTTCGATCTCTTCGAGCGCTCGCTGAAGACCGACCCAAGCATAAGCGCGGTCATCATCGCATGTTTCGACGATACCGGCCTGTGGGAACTGAAGGCGAAATCCCGCGTCCCGGTGGTTGGCATCGGCGAGGCGGCCTACCATGTTGCCTCCGTGGCGGCCGAACGGTTCTCGGTGGTTACCACCTTGTCCGTCTCCGTACCGGTGCTGGAAGAGAACCTGCAGCGCACCGGCCTTGCCGCCCGATGTGTCAGGGTGCGTGCATCGGACGTACCGGTTCTCGAACTGGAAAACCCCGAGAGCGATGCCCGGCACAAGATCGAGGCGGAAATCCAGGCCGCTCTGAGACTGGACGGCATCGGCGCAATCGCACTCGGTTGCGCCGGCATGGCGGATCTGGCCGCCGACCTGACGGCGCAATTCAAGGTACCCATCATTGATGGTGTGGCGTCCGCTGTGCGTCTTGCAGAGGCGATCACCGCCTAGGCGTCTCCGCGCCTGCTAGTGGTCCAGAATGACGTCCGCCTCCGTGCGGAAGCTTTCCACGGCGGAAAAGAAAACGTCGAACAGCATGCTGCGCTCGTCGCCGAGCGAGAAAACCACTTCCTCGTATTGGCGTTGCATGTCCGAGACCGGAACCCGGTGAACGACATCGGTTCGCCCGGTTCCGAATCGCCACATGAAACCGACCCCGAGGCCATTGACCACGGCTTCATAAACCGCGTCACGGGTGTCCAGTGTCAAAAGAGGCGAAGGCTCGAACCCGGCAGAACGAAAGGCCCTGTCGACCACCCGTTGGGTGGAGGATCCCCTTGTCCGGAAAATCAGGGGTTCGGCCATCAGCCGTTCGCAGGTCACGGCCGCCTCCCGGGAAAGCGGACTGTCGGGATGGACGATGGCAACGACATTTTGCCTTGCAAGCAAGGCACGCCGGAAACGGCCATCCGCAGGCACATCCGGCAGCACACCGATGTCGACTTCGCGGGTCAGCACTGCCCGCGTGATCCGCTCATGCGAACCTGTTTCCACCGCGATTTCGATGCCCGGATGCCGCTTGAGAAACTGCGCGATCAACGCCATGCCCGGCATCGAATTTCCCAATCCGATTTTCAAACGACCATTCAGCAAGGTGTTGTGGCGGGTCAAAAGCCGTGTTGCTGCGCGTTCGGCTTCTGCCATTCGTTCGGCGACGTCGCATAGCTCGTTGCACAGGGGGGTTGGCGACAAGACACCGTTTTTCCGGTCGAACAGGCGTACGCCGAATTCCGCTTCAAGGTCTTTCACATGACGCGCGACGGCCGGCTGCGAAATCTTCAGCGCCCGTGCCGCTGCAGCATATGAGCCTCCGGACGCGACCGCGTTCACGGCCCGAATGCGCGACAGGGAAAGTGTCATTCCAGGTTTTCTCCGATTAGCAAAGCCAAAGGTTTGATCACCTCAAACCATAGGTTCGCTCTGTTACGGCAGCGTCACAGAGTGACGACAATTTGATTGCGATTTCAGCGGGCCACGCCAACGGAGCACGGCCCTTCCTGACCAGAACAATCCGCCTGCCGTACCGGCGGATCCTAAATGCCAATCGGTGGTACCGAAAGGCAACCGGACAGATATGGACTTCGCAATGCGGGCTCGCAAAACAACAACAATTCAATGGCTTGGCGCCGCGGAGGTTGACGGTTATGCCGCAATCCTGTGCGATATGGACGGTTGCCTGATAGCCGCCGGACGAGCATTGCCGGGCGCAGAAGATTTTGTCCGGGCTGCCGGCAAAAGGGTATCGATCGTTTCGAACAACTCGGCCGACACATGCGTCACGCTATCGGCAAAACTGAACGCAATCGGCCTGCCTTTGCCGCAGGAAAGCATCTTTCTTGCAGGTGAGCTGGCTGTGCGCACGATCGCAGCGGAACGTCCGGGCGCGCGCATCCATGTAATTGCCGAACAGCCGCTTCACGCTCTTGCAACAGAGCTCGGCCTTGAGCGCGCAAACGATCGGACAGACGTCGTCCTGCTTGCCCGGGATACAAAGTTCACCCTGACCGGACTGGAAAAGGCCTTGCGACTGCTGGAGCAAGGCGCAGAGCTGGTCGTGACCAATCCGGATCTTTCCCACCCGAATGCGGACGGTCGCCCGGTGCCGGAAACCGGCTCCCTGCTTGCAGCCTTCAAGGCGTGCTGTCCGGAGATCGCGCCAAGGGTTATCGGCAAACCTCAGCCGTTCCTCATCGGCGCGGCACTCGAAGCTGCGGGCGTTCCGGCGAGCGAGGCTGTCTTTGTGGGCGACAACGCCGCGACCGACGGTGCGGCGGCAACCCTTGCCGGTCTCGATTTCATTCACCTCGTCGCAACGCCCTCGCCGCTCGCGAACGGCGCTCCGGTGGAAGACAAGTTACCGCTCGCTCACCCGTCGTCAGTGGAGGCGAGCGCATGCTGACCTACGTTCTGCGAACCCTCTTGCGGATGGCGATCACCCTGTTCCTCATCGTGACGCTCGTCTTCTTCGCCACCAGGCTTTCCGGAAATCCGGTCGACTTCGTTCTCGGCGAAGGCATCACCAAGGAAGACCGGGCCCTCCTGATCGCTTACTACGGTCTGGATTCATCCATCGGCACTCAGTACTGGCGCTATCTCAGCTCGGTGTTTTCGGGCGAGTTCGGACTGTCCTTCCTGGAAAGGCGGCCGGTTTCGGAAATCGTTCTCGAACGTGCCTGGCCATCCTTGAAACTGCTGCTGAGCGCCGTCTGCTTCACGCTGATAGTGTCCATACCGCTTGGCATTCTGGCCGCCATCTACCGCACCAGCATCATCGGCAGCGTGGTGATGGTGATCGCCTTTCTCGGATATGCCGTGCCGTCCTTCATCATCGGCATCCTGCTGGTGCTGATCTTTGCCTACACGCTCAACTGGCTTCCCGTCATCGGTGATGGGACGGCGCTGCATTTCATCATGCCGACGCTTGCCATTTCCGGCACGCTGGTTGCGGCGATCACCCGCTTCACCCGCAACGCCATGCTGGACGTGCTCAGCCAGGACTACATGCGCACAGCCCGTGCCAAGGGCCTGCCGGAGTGGATCGTCATCCTGAAGCACGGACTGCGCAACGCGTCGATCACGCTGCTTTCCGTGGTCGGACTACAGATCGCCAGCCTCGCGGCGGCGGGTAGCGTTGTCGTGGAATCGATCTTCGCATGGCCCGGTATCGGCGATCTCCTCGTCCGGTCCGCCATCCTGCGTGACTACCCCGTCCTCCAGTTCGGTGTCCTGTCCGTCGCTGTCGCGGTCATCGTGATCAACGCAGTGGTCGACATCGCCTACGCCTTCGCGGATCCGCGCATCCGCCTTGCCAAGGGATAAGCGCATGACCGAAGCAACGCACAACCTGTCTTCGCCGCGTAATACCGGCACAAGAACATACCGTCTGCCGATCTGGTCGGATGCGAACTGGATTGTCCGGATTGCGCTTCTCATCGGCCTGATCCTGGTCGTGACGGCACTTGCCGCCCCCTGGGTTGCCCCCTTCGACCCGAATGCCCAAAGTCTCATTTCCCGGCTGCGTCCGCCAATCGGGTTCGAACGCTACAAGGACGGCTTCTATTTCGGCACCGACGAACTCGGCCGGGATATCTTCTCCCGCTGCATCTACGGTCTGCGGCTGACCTTCGCACTCGCCCTTGCGGGAGCCGTTATCGGTCTACTGATCGGCGGTACATTGGGTCTGATGGCCGGCATCATCGGCGGTGTTTTCGAAGAGGTCATCATGGGCCTGGTCGACGCGCAGATCGCCATTCCCTTCACCCTGATTGCCCTTCTCATTCTGGCAGTCATGGGCTCATCCCTGGACGTGATGATCCTCGTGCTCGGTGTCTACGGGTGGGAGCAATACACGCGGATCGTGCGTGGTGAAGTGAAGAAGCTGATCCAGATGCCCTTTGTCGAAGCGGCACGTGCAGCAGGTGCTACGCCGCTCCGGATTGCGGTGAGGCACATCCTGCCCAATGTCGTCTCGCCGATCGTCGTCCAGTTCACACTGAACTTTTCCAACATCGTCATCCTGGAATCGACCCTGTCTTTCCTCGGTCTCGGCGTTCAACCGCCAACCGCAACGCTCGGATCGATGGTCGGCATCGGCCGCGACTATCTGCCGACGGCCCCCTGGATCGTTCTCGCCCCCGCGATGGTGATCCTGCTCCTCACATTCGCAGTCCAGATCCTTGGCGACTGGCTGCGCGACAAGGCGGATGTCCGTCTCAGGTCCCGCTGACCGAACCCAACCACAGAAGCCGGAACGGCCAACGCTCCACCCTAGCAGCCTTGGAGGCTCGATATGACCAAACTACTGGCAACCACCGCTCTTGCTTCGCTCATGGCGACAAGTGCCTTCGCAACAGAACTCACCGTTGGTGCAGCCAACGTGTCCAGCTACCTCGATCCGGGTCGCGATCACTCTAATGTCGGCTCACAGTTCTACTACAACGCGTTCGATACGCTGATCGCAAAGAACCACGACACCACCGACACTGAATGGCAGCCTGGCCTTGCGACAGAGTGGAAACTTGTCGAACCGACGATCATGGAACTGAAACTGCGTGAAGGCGTGAAGTTCCACAATGGTGCCGACATGACTGCCGACGATGTCGTGTTCTCGCTGAACCGGATGTATCAGGCCGACTTCCCACCCTATCAGGTGCGTGCCCGGGACCGTCTTGAAAACTTCGAGAAGGCCGAGAAGGTCGACGATCTCACCGTGCGCATCCATGCAAAGCGCCCGGAGCCTCTTTGGGAAACACTGCTGAACCTGCAGCAGGTCATGATCATTCCGGAAGCTTACACCAAGAGCCTTGCAGGCGACCCGGACAAGCTTGAGCATGACGACTTTGAAGCCTTTTCCCTGAAGCCGGTCGGCACAGGCCCATACAAGGTTGCCGAATTCGTGCCGGGCGAAACAGTGGTCTGGGAACGTTTTGACGACTTCTGGGGCGAAAAGGCACCGCTCGACAAGGTCACTGTCCGGCATATGCCGGAGACTGCTTCACGCATCACGGCCCTGAAAACAGGTGAAGCCGACATCGTCACCAACATCGCACCTGACCAGCTTCAGCTGATCGAGAACGATCCGGACATGAAGGCCGCCGGCAGCGCCACTGCCCTCTTCCACGTCATGATCATGAATGTGAACCATCCGAAACTGAAGGATGCCCGCATCCGTCAGGCCCTGTCGCTCGCCATCGACCGTGACACGCTGAACGAAGCCCTGTGGGGTGGCAAGGCCGTGGTTCCGTCCACGCACACGCTTGCGGAATTCGGCGAATTGTACCAGCCGGAGCTAACCACCTTCGAATACAATCCGGAGAAAGCCAGGGAACTGCTCAAGGAAGCAGGTTACGACGGCTTCGAAATCACCTACGACACCGCGCCGGGCTACTACACCAACGGCCTTCTGGCGGCCCAGGCCATCATGGAGATGTGGGCGGAAGTCGGTATCAAAGGCAAGGTCAACGTCCAGGACAAATGGAGCGGCAACTCCCCTGACATGATGACCCGCAACTGGTCCAACCCGATGTATTTCGCCGACCCGTTCGGCAGCTTCGGCGTCATGTGGGCTCCGAATGGTCCGTCTGAATCCGAAGGCCGTTTCAACACGGACGAAGACTACGCCAAGAGCTGGGAGCAGTTCCGCTTTAACGGTGATGTCGAGTTGCGTCGCGCGGCCTATGCGGAGCTGATGGAGCGCATCAAGCAGGATCCGCCGGTGCTGCCGCTGTATCGCCCCTATGAAAGCTGGGCGATGAAGACCAACGTCAACTGGGCTCCCAAGCCGGGTCACATTCCCTACGTGCTCGACTTCCGCGCCGGCTCCATTTCGTTCAACTAAGCAAAAAAGCGCCGCCGGTACACCGGCGGCGCTCTCCCTACCCTTTGTTAAATTCAGGAAATTCAACGTGTCCGTACGCATTGCTGTTGTCGCCGACATCCACCACGGCAAACCTTCCGCGACCAAGCGCGGTGACACTGCCCTCGACCTGATGGCCGAGTTTGCCCGTTTCGCCAACGATGCTGCCCCCGATTTCGTCGTCGATCTGGGCGATCGGATTTCCGATATGGACCGCGACACAGACCTTCAGCTGGAACGCGAAGTCGCCGACGCCTTCAAGGCCGTCGATGCTCCGGTCCACCACATCAATGGCAATCACGACCGCGATCACCTGGATGTTTCGGACAACGAGGAAATCCTCGGTCAGTCCCTCGCCAACGTGACCTTCGATGCAGGTGACTGGAGAATTGCTCTGTGGCGCGCAGACAGCAAGATCCATCGGACGCCGGAGCATTCCGGGTTCATTCTGCATGAGGCCGATCTCTTGTGGCTGTCACGCGTTGCACAGAACACGGACAAGCCTCTTCTGGTGCTCAGCCACGTTCCCGTTTCCGGTCATGGCCAGATCGGTAACTACTACTTCGAACGCAATCCGTCAGCTTCGACCTACCCGATGGCAGAACGTGCCCGCGCGGCACTGGCGCAGTCCCGGCAGCCGGTGGTCTGTCTGTCCGGCCACGTTCACTGGAACACAATCACCACGGTGGACGGCATTACCCATCTGACACAGCAGTCGCTCACCGAAAGCTTCACCACCAGGGGCCAACCTGCCTGTGCCTTCGGTTTGCTTGAGCTTGACGAAACCGTCTCCTGGCAGGTGCAGGGCCTCGACCCGATTGCCCATTCGTTCAAGCCTCATGCCGACCGCTGGACACCGCCGCTACCGGACTTCAACCAGCATCCGGAATTTGCCGCAAGACGCCGCGGAGACCTCAAATGACCCAGCCGGTACTGGACGTTCAGGACCTCAGGATTTCTTTCGGTGCTCATGAAGCCGTGAAAGGAATTTCCTTTGCAATTCATGCGCGCGAGACACTTGCGCTGGTCGGAGAGTCCGGTTCCGGCAAATCGGCCACGGCACTTTCCATCCTGCGGCTGATCGAACGAGAAGGTGGAACGATTGGCGGGGGCAGCATCCGCCTGAACGATGGTGATCGCTCCCATGACTTGCGAAGCCTGTCGGATGCACAGCTGACAGCTCTGCGCGGCAATGCCATTTCCATGGTTTTTCAGGAGCCGATGACCTCACTCAACCCGGTTCTGAAAATCGGCGACCAGGTTGGCGAGGTCTTCATTCGCCACCGGAAGTTCGACAGGCGCAAGGCCATGCAAGCCGCGGAAGAAGCCCTCGATCAGGTGCGCATTCCGGATCCGGCGCGGCGGCTGCAGCAATATCCGCACGAACTTTCCGGCGGCCTGCGTCAGCGGGTGATGATTGCTATGGCGCTCGCCTGCAGGCCCAAACTGCTGATCTGCGATGAACCGACAACGGCTCTGGACGTCACCACCCAGGCGGAGATCCTGACACTGATCCGGAACCTTCAGGCAGAGATCGGCATGGGCGTTCTGTTCATCACACACGACATGGGCGTCGTTGCCGAGATTGCCGACCGGGTCGTCGTGCTTCGCAACGGCGAAAAGATGGAAGAAGCCAGCGTACACGATCTTT
Source organism: Roseibium sp. RP-7 (assembly GCF_053005225.1). Classification (NCBI taxonomy): domain Bacteria; kingdom Pseudomonadati; phylum Pseudomonadota; class Alphaproteobacteria; order Hyphomicrobiales; family Stappiaceae; genus Roseibium; species Roseibium sp. RP-7. The sequence continues at coordinate 2,181,898 of NZ_JBRKQA010000001.1, read as the reverse complement.
TCGAAAGGCCGAAGGCTGCCTACACAAAGGCGCTGATGGCGGCAACGCCGAAACCGGGTTCTGGAACCAGCACGCAGGAGGCCGGGACCGAGACAGTGCTGGATGTTGAGCAACTGTCGACAAGATTTCCCGGCAAATCCGGCCTGTTTTCCAGGAAATCCGGCGGCGTTCTGGCCGTGAACCGCGTTTCGCTGAAGGTTGCGCGTGGCGAGACGCTTGGTCTGGTTGGCGAATCCGGTTGCGGCAAGTCGACCCTGGCGCGGTCCATTCTGCACCTGATCGAACCTGAAAGCGGATCTGTCCGGCTTGACGGTCATGTTCTGAACAGCTCCTCCCGGCAGGCGCTCCGCGAAACGCGGAAGGACATGCAGATGGTGTTTCAGGACCCTTATGCGAGCCTCAATCCGCGGCTTCCGGTACATGAGCTGATTACGGAGCCGGCACGGATCCACGGCCTTGTCTCGCGCAAGGACCAGAAGGAACTCGCAGCGGATCTGGTTGAAAGGGTTGGACTGGAGCGCGATGCCATCAATCGCTTCGTGCACCAATTCTCCGGCGGACAACGTCAGCGTCTGTGCATTGCGCGTGCCTTGTCGGTGGAACCGAAACTCATCATTGCGGACGAAGCGGTTTCCGCGCTGGATGTTTCCATTGCCCGGCAGATCACTGATCTGATGCTGGAACTGCAACGCACGGAAGGTCTGTCGTTCCTGTTCATCTCACACGACATCGGCGTGGTGGAGCGGGTCAGTCACCGCATTGCGGTGATGTACAAGGGCGAGATTGTCGAAACCGGTCCAACCGAACAGATTCTGAAAAACCCGCAGCACCCGTACACACGCCGCCTGTTGTCTGCAGTTCCAAACCCGATGCCGAAGCAACGCCGCAAGTCTGCGGAGGCCTTCACGGCATTTCCGCAGGAAAGCACCACACTGGCGGCCCTGGCCTAACCAACATCAGGCCAATTCGTTCCGGTGCTATCTGTTTCAGGAATATGCGGCTCTTTACTGGCCCCTCACCCGGCAACACGCTATATCCTTGCCCCGGACGGACACAGACCTGGAGCTGCCATGAGCGGATTGCTTGCCCTACTCGATGACGTTGCCGCAATCGCCAAGATTGCCGCGGCCTCCGCGGATGACGTGATCGGCCAGGCGGCCAAGGCGGGTGCGAAGGCGGCCGGAGCCGTGATCGACGACGCAGCCGTCACTCCGAAATATGTCGCCGGATTTTCCCCTGCACGCGAAATTCCGATCGTCTGGCGGATCGCGAAGGGATCAATCAAGAACAAGCTGATCTTCCTGCTCCCTGCCGGCCTCCTACTCAATGAGTTTCTACCAGGTATCATCACACCGTTGCTGATGCTGGGTGGCGCCTACCTGTGTTTTGAGGGGGCGGAAAAGATCTATCACATCTTCAAGCCCCATCATCATGACGCCGACGAGCCGGAAGGCTTCGTTGCCGACCCGTTGCATCTGGAAGAACAGAAGGTTTCCGGCGCCATCAAGACCGACTTCATCCTGTCGGCGGAAATCATGACGATCGCCCTCGCCGAGATTCCTGAAAGCACCATCTGGATGGAAGCCGCCACGCTTGCAGTGGTCGCAATCGGAATCACCGTTCTCGTTTATGGCTCCGTTGCCTTGCTGGTAAAGGCGGACGACTTTGGCCTGATGCTGACGCGCAGAGGCCGCCTGTCGCTGACCCGCGCCATCGGCCACGGCATTGTGAAAGCCATGCCCGGCTTCATGAAACTGCTGATGACGGTTGGTACCGCCGCCATGCTTTGGGTCGGTGGCTCCATCGTGCTGCATGGTATGGACGTTCTGGGCTTCGGGCAGATCTACGGCATCATCCACGACATTGCCCACAACGTGGCTCATTCGGTACAGGTCGCTCAAGGCTTCCTCACATGGGTGGTAACGGCAAGCCTGGACGGTCTGTTCGGCCTTGCACTCGGCATGCTGCTGATCCCGGTCACCAGCAAGGTGATCCTGCCGGTCTGGCGGCTCGTCAGAGGCAAGTCAGCCGCGAAGAGCCACTGACGTTCCAGCGGTCGGCACGGCAAAAACAAAGGCAATCGACAGGAGACAGTCGATTGCCTTTTTCTTGAGTGAGCAAAGCGTAGGATTTCCTATATGCCGAAGAGACCGGGACATGTCAGCCCGACAGCCTGCTCCCAGTCGCTCAATGTCAGTTCCTAAAACGTATTGAAGCCGGAAGCCGGACCTTCTGGTTGAGCAAACGTGATGTCAGGCGCAACAGTGAGTGCCGTACCGACGAAGCCAGACTTCATGATGACATAGGCATAGGCCATGAAAGTGCGGTCATAGGGCACCGACAGGTCCTTGTCGCAGTCAACGATCCGCCAGGCGACGGATGCCTGGTGCTCTTCCAGGAACGCCTTTGATTGAAATGATGTGCAGATCGCAGATCCGCCACGCCCTTAAACACCTGCAAGCGCGAGAAGTCCAAATTAGCGTTTAGATCCAAATAAAATTCTACCTTCGCAAATTCGAGCATTGCGATTGAACGGGCATGGTTGGCTCTGCAGATCAGGCTTCGGCGTTACCGGGCAACAGCATCCCGAGTTCTTCGCCCGACAGGAACATTGCAAAGAGATCTGCCGCCTTGTTCGCATCAAGAGGCATGGTCTCGATCCGTTTCGGCAGATCAGCGCGCTGCGTGTCGTTCAAAACATATCCGCGCAGCTTCACAATGCCCGCAAGATAGTCCGGATCTATTTCCGGATGCGGCTGGCATGTCAGGATCCGGCCAGGCAGATGAAGCCCGGCAATCGGGCAACCTGAACTGCTTGCAACAACTTCAAGCCCCTTGGGCGCCATTGTGACCTGGTCCTGATGCCAGGCATTGAGCACCAGTTTTTCGTGACCGAAACCGCGATAGGTTTCCGGGCCTGCGGTAAATCCCCTGGGCGACCTCTCCACCTTACCACCAAGGGCCTGAGCAATGATCTGGTGACCGAAGCAAACACCGATCAGAGGGCGCTCGCTCTGGTGGATAGCGCGGATAAGATCCTCAAGCTGCGGAATCCAGTCGTGGTCTTCGTAAGCTCCGTGGCGGGACCCGGTTATCAACCAGGAATCCGCTGCTTCCGGCCCATCGGGGAACTGGCCCGCCTCAACATCATAGGTCGTGAAGGAAAACCCGCGACCGGCCAGCAACTGCCGGAAGCATGCATCGTAGTCGCCCAATTCCTGTGCCAGTTCGTCGGGGGCATGCCCGGGCTGCAAGATGCCGATATGTCTGGAGTTCATCGATAGGTCTCGTCTGGCGGATCCGGCTGGCGCCGATCGCTCATGATTGACCGCTCTTTGCAGCATCCGCAAGACACGCGCCAAGTTTGCGCTTCTGCTCTCCGGATGACTCGAAATTCTCCGCGGCCAACCAGGCTTCGTAGCCCTTTTTCAGCGCCGGCCATTCCTTGTCGATCATGGAGAACCACGCTGTATCGCGATTGAGACCCTTGACGACAAGATGCTGCCGGAAGACGCCTTCCTCGCTGAAACCGAAACGCAAGGCGGCCTGTCTGGACGGAATGTTGTCGTTGTTGCATTTCCATTCAAAACGCCGATAGCCGAGTTCATCGAACACATATTTCATGAACAGATAGAGGGCTTCGGTCGCCCCGCGTTTGCGCGAGATCAGCGGTCCCCAATAGATATTTCCAATTTCGATGACGCCGTTGGCCTCGTCGATCCGCATAAGTGTCTGCCGCCCGGCAACTTTACCGGTTTCCTTGTCCACGATTGCAAAAAAGAGCGGATCCTTGCTGGCTGCAGCCTTTTCCACCCACCCGCGGAAAGCGTCTTCCGACTCCGGTGGATACTCAGGCAGCCAGCGGAATTTCTGATCGCCGTCCGGCACATCGGAAGCTTCGAATAGCCCGGACGTATGATGCACCGGGTCAAGCGGCTCCAGAACAACGTAACGGCCCTCAATCGGCTTGTGCTCCGGCCGGGGACGCGCGGTCCAATGGCTAAGGTCTTCAGGCATGATCATCTCCGGAAAGGGCATGGCTTGCATGTGCCGGCAGTTTGCTACCGGCAGGCGCCCACTGTCTACCGTTTCACTGGTACCGCGAGAAGATCCAGTTTCTCGAGACCAACAGAACCAGTTAGAAGGCTCTTTTCCTTTAGGCCGCACCACGCCGTAAAGGAGCAACGAAGCCCATCTGCAACCAACAAAACTCGTGTTAAGCTCGGCCGGTTTCTGGAGGAGGCAAACCATGACTTCGGGTGTAACGGTGCTTGTTGGAACCACCAAGGGAGCGTTCCTGCTGAACGGTGGAAGCGACCGTGGAGGCTGGAAGGTAAAGGGACCTTTCTGCGATGGCTGGCCGATCAATCACGTGATCGGCGATCCGGAAAGCGGCACGATCTGGGCCGGCGGCGGCGGCGAATGGTCCGGCGCGGGCGTCTGGCGTTCTGTCGACGGCGGCGAGACTTGGGAAGTTACACGACTGACCAAAGGGACGCTCGACGACTGGGCAGCCAATGATCCCGAGACGGCCAAGTTTCTGAATTGGACACCTCAGGATCTGCCTTTTGCGGACGACTTCTCGCAAATCTGGTCGCTCGGGTACGCCCACGGCACGCTCTACGCCGGCACCAAGCCCGCAAGATTTCTCGCCAGCCGGGATGGCGGCAAGAGCTTCGCGCATCTGGAGGGGCTTGCCAATCATCCGTCCGCAGACAGCTGGAACCCGGGTGCGGCCGGCCTTGTGCTGCACACGATCGTTTCCGACCCGGACAATCCGAAAAAGCTCTGGATTGGCATTTCTGCGGCAGGCGTTTTCGCCAGCGAAGATGGCGGCATGACGTGGGAGCGACGCAACCGGCTGTCCAACGCGGCCGCCTGTGAGGGACATGATCACCCTGCCTCCCCGCGCGACGGCGAGACCGGCCATTGCGTTCACAACATGATGCGTGCACCTGGCGACAATGACCTGCTTTATCAGCAGAACCACCACGGCGTCTGGCGATCCGCAGACGGCGGGCTCAACTGGGACAACATCACCGACGGCCTTCCCTCCACCTTCGGCTTCCCGATCCGCGTTCATCCGCGAGATCCTGACACCATCTGGACGCTCCCGCTTAACGGAGACACCGAAGGCCGGTTTCCCCCCGGTGCGGCGGCAGCCGTCTGGAAGTCCGATGACGGTGGCCGAACCTGGCGGGACAAGCGCGAGGGCCTTCCGCAGGAAGCCTGCTTCTTCACGGTTCTGCGTCAGGCGATGGGCGGCGACACACGAGACCCCGCCGGGCTCTACTTCGGCACAAACTCAGGCTCGGTTTTCGCCAGCCTGGATGAAGGTGAGACCTGGCAGGAAATTGCCCGCCATTTGCCGACTGTGCTGGCCGTCGAGGTTTTGGACCGAGCATAAAACCAGCTGATATCGGGAAGGCCCTGCTGCCAGCTCGCTGCCACACGTTCGTCACGACCACATCTTCCTGGACACAAAGACCGTTCAGCACGCGCGCTGTTCGCCAGCCGCCCATTGTTCGCAAGCTCCACTGGGTGCCTCACACTGAAGCGAATGATTGGTGACATCCCGGCACGACCTCTGTATACAGTCAATATCCAGTCAATTTGAAAGCAATTCTTCATGACCGAATGGTGTCCGGACCTTTCCGCCAGCAGTGCTCCGCGCTATGCCGCGATCGCGGACGCCATTGAAGAAGATATCCGAACCGGACGCCTTTCGCCTGGAGACCGGCTTCCTGCGCAGCGCCAGTTGGCAGCCCGGCTCGGGCTTGACTTCACCACCGTTGCACGCGGTTACACCGAAGCCCGCAGGCGTGGCGCTATCTCCTCCATGGTTGGCAGCGGCACATTCGTCACCGGCCCCGACAGCGTGCTGGGCGGCGGCGTTGCAACGCGTGATGCCAAGCGGCTGTCACCTCCGGACTTTTCCATGAACCTGCCGCCGGAAGTCAGTGACCCCGGCCTGATTGCCCGAATGAAAGAGGGGCTCACGGCGCTTTCGGCCGACCTCATTCCGCTGCTTCGATACCAGACAATTTCTGAAAAAGACCCGGACCGCCAGGCTGCAGCACGCTGGCTTGCCGGGGTTGGCCTCAAACCCGACCCGGAAGATATTCTGTTTGCTCCCGGTGCTCAGGCAGCCCTTGCCGGCATTCTTGCAACGCTTTGCGAGCCGGGTGACCGGATCGCATGCGAAGCCGTCACCTATCCCGGGATCCGCTCCATCTGCGGACAACTCAGACTGGAGCTTTGTGGCTTGCCGAGCGACGAAGAAGGCATTGATCCGGAGGCCTTTCGCAAAGCGTGTCTCGACGGTCGCCTGAAGGCACTCTATCTCAATCCCACTCTGCACAACCCAACCACTCGCACCCTCTCCGAGCAGCGGCGCCGCGACCTTGCCGCCACCGCGCAGCGCCACGGCGTGCCGATCCTGGAGGATGATCCCTACGGCCAGCTCAGCCGCAAGCAGGTCCCGTCGATAGCCGCTCTTGCTCCGAATATCACCTGGTACATCGGTTCTCTTTCGAAAAGCGTTGGAGCCGGTCTCCGGCTCGCCCACGTCCTTGCCCCGGACCGGAGCGCTGCATGGCAGTTCGCTCGTTCACAGCGCACGTCCAGCGTCATGATTTCCCCGCTCACGACAGCCCTCGCCACGCGCTGGATCGAAGATGGCACTGCCAGAGCCCTGCTTCGGCACATCCGAAGCGAAAGCGCGGCCCGGCAGGAGCTGGCCGCCCGCTATCTGAAAAGCCAGAAGTTTGACGCCGACCCTGACGGATTTCATATCTGGCTTGCCTTGCCGGAAGGCTGGTCTCGTCCGGCCTTTGTCAGCCAGATGAGGAACCAGGCTGTCGGCGTTGTGGAAAGCGACGCCTTCACAATTGCCGGAAAGGCGGATGAATCCGTACGGCTCTGTCTGGGTGGACCACATGATCGCGCTCAGATCGATAGCGCGTTCAGGGTCATTTCCGAGGCATTGGCGTCAACGCCGGACAAGACCTCCACCTACTTCTGAACGAAAAGGCAAAGACTGCACACAACCCTCTGCCAATCTGCCGCAGGCGATTGGCTTGCCATGCAAGCAATTTGCTTTATCTTTGACTGCAAACATATCCATTCATTCAAATATTGACTGGATTAACGTCTCCGGCTCGAACCGGAAGACCTCTCGCAGGAAAAGGTGTTCCATGACCACTCCACAAAGCTGGCCGCAAATTCCGCCGATCCGTACCGGCATCAAGGGCCGCTGCCCGCGTTGCGGCGAAGGTTCCATCTTCGACGGCTTCCTGAAACTGAAGCCGAAATGCGACCACTGCGGACTTGATTACAGCTTTGCCGACCCTGCGGACGGGCCCGCGTTTTTCGTGATCTGCTTCGGCTGCATTCCCGCAGTCGCCTTTGCGATCTGGCTCGAAATCGCGTTTACAGCCCCTTACTGGGTGCATTTGGTGACGACCCTGCCGCTGATCCTGGTGACCTGCATTCCTATGCTTCGACCGCTCAAGGGCTGGCTGGTCTCAAGCCAGTATTTCTACAAGGCGGAAGAAGGCAAGCTGGCCACACCGGTTTCCCAATCCTCGGAAAGCCAGGTCTGACGTTCGGAAGCCCCAAGCCGGACCAACGACCAGACTTTCCCGAGGCAGGCGGTGACATCGGACGGGCGATGCACCGCCTTTTCTTTTCTTAAATTGAGAGGCTATGGAGCAAGTGGCCCATCCTTCGAGACGGTGCTTCGCACCTCCTCAGAATGAGGATGAGTGTGTTGCTCTGCTTGCGTCTGAATGCACGTCCACCTCATCCTGACGAGCGAGTTCGCTCGCATCTCGAAGGATGGGCCGCAATTACCTAACAAACCGGCAGTCAGCGTCAGACGGCCCTCACCCACACGGCCGTGTCGTGAAACGCCGCGCCACCATACGGCGCCACCGGGTCAGCACCGGTAAGCGTGTTGATGCCGCGGCCATCCTCGAATGCATCGTTCGGCCAGATCCCTTCCGAGATCACGGTTCCGGGCGCGACGGTCGCAACATATCGCGCATGCAAAGTCACGACACCGCGCCGGTTGCCCATCTTCACCTTGGCACCGTCTTCGATGCCGAAACGCTCTGCCTCTTCCGGACGCATCCAGACCTCCGGTCGGCCTTCCTTCTTCTTCGAACTGTCGGTCTCGTTGAACGTGGAATTCAGGAAAGAGCGAGCTGGCGATGTCACCAAGCGGAACGGATGCTGCTCGTCTGCAAGTTCGATGCTGTCCCATTGATCCGGCAACTCCGGCATCGTCTGCCAGGGGCCGAAAATTGTGCCGTCTTCCGGCTTGTTGGGAGCAGAGGAACGCCCCCAGTCAGCCTTGAAGTGGAACTTGCCGTCTGCGTGACCGAAACCGTTGAGATAATGCGCCGTTTCGAAATCAGGCTGCAGATCAATCCACTTTCCAGCTTCCAGGTCTGCGAGCGTTCCATAGTTGGAATTGCGCAACAGCCAGTCGATATGGTCGCGCGCGCTCATATCGAATCCGGGGTGAGGTTTTGAGTCAACGCGCCTGGCGATCTCGTTGATAACAAATATATTTTCCCTAGGACCTTCCGGCGACTCAACAGCTTTGGGACCCAGCATCAGATACTGGTGTCCGCCGCCTTTATAAAGGTCGTCATGTTCCAGAAACTGGGTTGCCGGCAGCACGATGTCTGCCATCTGCGCTGTCTCTGTCAGGAAATGCTCATGGACGACGGTGAAGAGGTCCTCGCGCGCGAACCCCTGCTTTATCAGGTCCTGCTCCGGTGCCACGGAAACCGGGTTGGTATTCTGAATCAGCATCGCCTTCACCGGCGGACCACCAAGCAACGCCGCTTCGTCGCCCGTGAGAATACGGCCGACAAGGCTCTGGTCGAGGGCGCGCACAGCCGGGTCCTTCAGCGAGCCGGCTTCGATCATTTCCTTGTTGAGTTGATAGATCGCGCCGTTGTTGTGGAAGGCGCCGCCGCCCTCTTCCTTCCAGCAGCCGGTGACAGCGGCAATGGAACTGGCAGCATGCATGCCGACTGCACCATTGCGCGACCGGGTGAAGCCGTAGCCGAGCCGGAAATAGGTCTTCTTGACGGAACCGATCAGCTGCGCCAGCTCCTCGATCCTTGAGACGTCCAGCCCCGTGATCGAGGCAGCCCACTCCGGTGTCTTCGTTTTCAGATGCGCTTCCAGCTCGGCTGGACAATCCGTGTAGGTTTCCAGGTAATCCCGGTCGGCATGGCCGTCGCGGAAGAGCACATGCATGACAGCGCAGGCAAGCGCGGCATCCGTGCCGGGTTTCAGGATGATGCCGATGTCCGCCTGCTTCATCGTTTCGGTCTCATAGACGTCAACAACAATGATGCGTGCGCCGCGTTTCTTGCGGGCGGCAATGGCATGGGTCATCACGTTGACCTGGGTCGCGACCGGATTTGTGCCCCAGATGACGATCTGGTCGGAAACCGCCATTTCACGCGGATCGGGTCCGGCCAACTTGCCGGTGCCGGCAACATAGCCTGTCCAGGCCATGTTGGTGCAGAAACTGTCGAACTGACGCGAGTAGCCCTTGGTATGACGCAGCCGGTGGATACTGTCCCGCTGCACCATCCCCATCGTACCGGCATAGTGATAGGGCCAGACGCTTTCGGCTCCGAATTCGGCTTCCGCAGCCAGGAACTTTTCAGCGATCAGATCCAGCGCCGCATCCCAGGAGATTTCCTCAAAACGGCCTTCACCTTTCTTGCCGGTGCGCCGCAGCGGCTTCAACAGCCGGTCCGGGTGGTAAAGCCGTTCGGGATAGCGCGCGACCTTGGCGCAGATAACGCCTGCGGTATAGGCATTGTCCTTGGCACCATTCAGCCGGCGTACGTCGCCATGCGGATAAAAATGCACCTCCAGCGCGCAGGTCGACGGACAATCGTGCGGACAGGCGGAAAAAGTGCTCTTGGGCGGCTGCTGGGTCATGATGCCTTACTGAATTCCTCGAACATGAGCCCGGCAAGGTTCCCCCAGCGCGGCCACCTGTCAAGTCGGATGGCCGCTTTTACCCATTATCCGGGTGGTTCGTTTCACCCGCGTGGGCCGAAATCCGCAACTGTTACGACCCCGTCGCCGTTGCGGTCGATCATTTCGATCCAGGAGGATGCGTTGTCGAGAAACTCGGCTTCAGAAACCTTGCCGTCGCCGTCGGTATCATTGACTTCAAGGCGCATGCCGTTTGCCGGGTTTCTTGCACCTTTCCCCATTCCCTTGGGCTCATTCTCTGCCTGATCCTGGGCTCTTGCCTCATCGAAGAGAACATATTCCACTGCATCCAGAAAACCATCGTCGTTGGCGTCGAAACTGGCAAAGACATTGCCGCGCCGTTCCCGCGCCTCTTCAGCGGTCACTGCACCGTCACCATTCAGATCCCAGTTTTCGATGAAATGCGCCCCAGGCCCTTCTGCGGCAAAACATGAGCCCACGGTTGCCAGAATGAGGGCGGCTCCGAGCGTGATCGATTTCATGTGATTTCCTTTCTTTCCAAGTTTCGAATTTTTGAATGTTTCATTTCCAAAAAAAGTGCGTGGATGTCACGCACTTTTTCCGTTCAGCTTCCGCTGCAGGGAGATCTCCCCCCACGCCCGGCTTCCGGCCTTGCGCCGGGTGGAGGACCTCCGTTGCGCGAGCCAAAGCCTGGCCCATGGCCAGATCCAAGGCCCCGGGGCGGTGGGCGACCTCCATGCAGAAAACGTGGCGGGTGTCCGCCCTGCGCCTGAACAAGCATGACGGCAGCCTCGCTGTTGTCCGACAACGCCGCAAAATCGACCGTGGGAAGATCGCTCTCGTTCTGGATCTCGCCTCTCATACCAGCTCGTTTCAAGCGCATGAAGCTGCTGTCGGGATTGCCCATCCAACAGCGTGGAATGAAAGGAAATGCATCCGTCAGCACATAGTGATACGTGCCGTTCGGATATTCCGGCGTAACCGCAAAACGCCCGTTGCACTGGTCAAGATCGCCGGCACCGGCAACATAGGCCCAATCCTGTGTGAACTTGCCGTTGTAGCGCCCGCCCGGCCCGCCCGGCCGATTGCCTTTCTTCACCCTGTAGCTGCTGTTCAGCTTCTTGAGACCCGAATTCCGCTTGGGGTCGGAATAGCCGTAAGGGCCGTAGATGGGAAAGCCGTCCGCGGCAAATCCCAACAAGGCGGGCACTGACTTACCATCCTTGGAGGCCATGACGCCGGTCGGAATGCCATGATAATGGTAGGTGCCATCCGGTTGGACATGGGCGTTGTACCGATCAAGACCCAGTTTGCAAGCACCGCCCAGCGCCTCGTAGTTCCATCCCGAGCGCCGGTCGTTTTGCCAGAACTCCGCCGTGCCAGGGTCCATGACCACACCGTTCACCGCAATGCCAAAAACCGCCCCCTGCGCCCTGGTTGCGCTGGAGTTCTTGTGCGGCACCAGAGGGACTTTCAGATTGTAGTTCTTTTTCGAAATGGAATGCGGGTTCCCGCGGTTGGGAAATTTTCCGGGCGGTTTCACCGGATAGCCGTCGGCATGAATATGACGATAGTTGCTGTCGACTGAAATGTCTGCCGACGCTTCGGCCTTCGGCAGCAAGAGGTTCCAGACTTCCTCCATAACATGCGTCTGCTCGACGGCTTGTTCACCTTCCAGTGGCGCCATGCTGTCATGCGCGGCAGCCGGTACTGCAATCAGCACTCCGGCCAGCGCTATCGATATGCGCATTGCTCTCTCCCGATCTCTTCGCCCACGAATTGAGTATGAGGCCTTTGGAAGCAGAACGCTGTCAGACAATCGCATCAAAGTGTAACGCGATGTAACGGCTGAGAAGTGGCACAAACAGAAAAAGCCGGCCCCGACGGGACCGGCTTTTCAGTCAACTCATTGTCCGCAGGTTAGCCGACGAGTTCAACACCGGAGAACCAGAACGCGATTTCTTCAGCAGCGGTTTCAGCTGCATCGGAACCGTGTACGGAGTTTTCGCCGATGGACAGGGCATAGGACTTGCGGATCGTGCCTTCTGCAGCGTCAGCCGGGTTGGTTGCACCCATGACTTCACGGTTCTTGGCAATGGCATTTTCGCCTTCCAGAACCTGAACGACGGTCGGGCCAGAAGACATGAATTCAGTCAGTTCGCCGAAGAACGGACGTTCCTTGTGAACCGCATAGAAAGCTTCAGCTTCGCGCAGGGACATCCAAACGCGCTTGGAAGCAACGACGCGCAGGCCGGCTTCTTCAAGCTTGGCGGTGATGGCACCGGTCAGGTTGCGCTTGGTGGCGTCCGGCTTGATCATGGAAAACGTGCGTTCAATCGCCATGGTTTCATCTTTCTCGTTTCAGCAGCGGGCCGGCGGAGTGCCGGTTCCGGATTTTTAAAAATTTCGCGGCCTTAATAACGGGGTGCCGTCACGCCCGCAAGGGGGCCGGGTCATGACATTTTGATGTCGGTAACCGGTTTGTGGCTCAATATGGTGCTGGCCAACATACGAACGGCTGCCTAGTCTGCGCGCAAATGCAAAGGTCGAGCGGACGGTTTGCGGCGCTCCTCTTCGGGAATGACACCATGGTCGAACTCTTCGCCATCCTGCCGACGCTGCTTTATGCGGCCGTCGCATCGCTTTGGCTCAGCCTTGCCGCACCCTCGGTGGCGGCCAATACACATGGGACCGAAAGCCCGCAAACTTTCCCCACTTTGGCAGGGCAACTTGCCGCCCTTTCGCCCGAACAGCTGGAAGAGCTCTTCGTTTTCGTTGCGGGCAACACGCTGTTCACGCTCTACCACGAGAGCGGACATATGCTTGTCTCGGAACTGGAACTTCCCGTTCTGGCCCAGGAAGAAGATGCCGTCGACAATCTGGCCACCGTTTCCATGCTCGGCGCGGACACCGACGACATGGATCTTTATCTCACACAGGCGATGATCGGTTGGTTCCTGATTGCCGAGGAAGACTACGACGACCTGATTTTCTACGATGAGCACGATCTGGACCAGCAACGCGGCTACAAGATGCTGTGCCTGATGGTAGGGGCCGACGAAGACGCCTTTCTGGATCTTGCCAGAGACCTGGAGTTGCCGGAGGAGCGGATCGAAAGTTGCGCCTTCGACTATGAACAGGCCTCGGCTTCGTGGGAAATCGTGACCGATCCTTATCTGAGAGACAGCGATACGCCAGGGGGCAAGATCAAGGTCGTCCATGATCCGGCAACAAGAGACCTGGAAGCCATGGCCGTTTTCCTGAAGGAAAGCGGACTGGTGGAGATGGTCGCCAAGGAATTCGACACTTTCTACGAGCTGCCGAAGACAGTCACTTTCCGCTCGACCGCCTGCGGCGAGGAAAACGCCTTCTGGGATCCGCAGACGCGGGAAGTGATCCTCTGCCATGAACTTCTCGCCGGCTTGGCCGAGATCTATCTGAGTGTTCCGGAAGGAGATGAAAAAGCTCAGAGCGAGGACTGAGCATTCTTGCGATAAGCGCCTGGCGCTTCGCCATATGCCTTCTGGAATTCCCTGTAGAAGTTCGAACGGGTCAAAAATCCGGCCCGCTCCTGTATCCGGCCGACAGGCTCATCCGTCGTAACCAACAGTCGTTCCGCTTCCGCAAGGCGGACCAGATTGACGAACTGGCTGACATTGACGCCTTCAACTGCGTTGACGGCTCTGGATAGTTCCCGATCAGGAACCCCGACCCGCCGGGCCAGCCGCGTAAGTGTGAGCGATGGATCCCGGAAGAACTCCTGGTCCATTAGAACCTTTCGGGCAGAATCGACAATCTCTGCCCGCTGCGCGTCATTTCCAACGCTCTCTTCAACCTTTGCCCGTAACTGCCCGAAGCGGGCACCCAGAACACCAAAGGCTGCTCCGACTGCAAGGACCAGAAAGAACAGGCTTGCCAGCGAAATCGCAAGCGCGGCGGCAACCTCGCTTTGCTGCGCGAACAGGTAAGCGACCAAGGCGTCAATCAGCAGTGTTGCCAGCATGATCAATATGGAAAAGCCGAGCAGATTGCGAAGCAGACCATTCTTGTTCGTCGGAGCCTGGCAAAACACATCCGGCCCCAGGCTCCAGAGCCTTGCAAGCGCAAGCGCATAGACCGCGTAGCTCGCGCCGATTAGCCCATCAACGTAACCGGCAACCGGCACAGGCAAATGCATTGCAACTGTCACGATGGCAGCCGCACCAAAATTCAACGCCACGAGTTGCCGGGTTCTTTCACCCGAAACAGTCAGCGAGACGAAGGCCAGATAAACGGACGGCGCTATCCACACCGGCAACACCCTTTGCACGGTCAGGAGTTCGACAACCCCGAAGGCGAAGCGTGCGCCCACGAGGGCAGCTTCCAGCGTCAGCAGACCGAAGAGCCAAACGAACAGCCCTCTCGCGACAGGCGGCAACAAGCGCCAGTTCAGTGCAGCGATGCCGAGTGACAGGAAGACAGCTGCAAGCAGAAAGGAGACGGGAATGCTGATCATGACCGGTATGCGCAGACAGGCAGTTTGAACGTGCTGTCCTTTATCACGATTGAGGACAGGACCGGCAGCCTGCAGCGATTGTCAACAGATCTGCCACCGGACATTTGAAGGGCATCGCAACTTTCAGATGGATTTCCCATGTCTCCTCACCTCGCCGGACGGCACTCTTACACGCGCACATTCCTGAGTGCTGCAATCCTTGTTGCAGGCCTCATCGACCCGGTCCTGTCACAGGCACAGGACACTTCAACCCTCCCCTATGGTCCTGGTGTAAGCAGTCTGACGATCGAGGACGATCGGCTGGATCGCCCTCTGGCCGGAGATCTCTGGTATCCGACACAAACACCTGGGCTCTTCAGCCAGGCAGACAAGAGCAAGGTCTGGCAGATGGCTGCTGCGGATCCAGACGGCAAACCAGCGGACGGACGTTTCCCGCTGCTTGTCCTTTCACACGGAATGTATGGCAACACGTTCAATCAGGCCTGGCTGGGCTCGGAGTTGTCGCGGCGCGGTTACCTGGTCGCCATGATCAATCATCCGGGAACCAGTACATTCCTGCGTGATCCGGACCAGGCACGTGAACTCTGGGATCGACCGGTGGATCTATCGAGGGTGATCACTTTCCTGCTGGAAGACGAGGCAACTTCAAAGCGGATCGACCCGGACCGCATCTACGCGGCGGGACATTCTCTTGGCGGGTACACCGTGATGCTGTTGGCAGGTGCCAAGTTTGACACTGAACGGCAAATGGCAATCTGCACCGGCGAGAACCAGCCAGTGGTGTGCGGAGTTTTCGCAGGATGGTCCGTTGCCGAAACCGCCGCCGACAGGAAACTGATGTCCGTTTCGCGCAAGGATAGCCGTGTCCGGAAGGTCATCAGTATGGACCTCGGTGGCACGCCCCTGTTTTCAGAAGAAAGTCTTCACGCAATAGACATTCCGGTCCTGGTACTGGGTTCGGAACGTGCGGATATGCTGAACCAGGAAGTCGAATCCCGCGCTCTTGCGGCCGCCTTGCCTGCAAGCATGGTGCACCATCTTGAACTGGAAGATGCCGGGCATTTCGACTTCATGGGCGTGTGCAAACCGGAGGCCTTCGAAATCCTGAAGGAAGAAGAGCCCGGCGATGAAATTGTTTGTGTCAAAGGTTCCCGGGAGCGCGAGCAGCAACACAGGCGGATAGTCGCCGAGATCCTCGATTTTCTGGAACCTTGATCTTCAAACCGGCGGGCCAACGGTGCAGCGATGCCACAGCCCGCCACCGGATCGCCCCAAGAACAGCTTTCCACTTGCATCCGCATGGGCGCTCCGCCAAACATCCGCCTCATGTTGCAGATTACGGACCTTACATATCGGATCGGAGACCGCCTCCTGATCGACAGAGCCAGCGTTACGCTTCCCGGCAAGGCCAAGACAGGTCTTGTCGGTCGAAACGGTGCGGGCAAATCAACGCTGTTCAAGATCATCACCGGGGATCTTTCCACCGAGACAGGCTCAGTGCAGATCCCGAAGCGCGCGCGCATCGGTCAGGTCGCACAGGAAGCACCGGGGACGGAAGATACCCTGATGGAAGTGGTGCTGGCCGCGGACAAGGAACGCAGCCAGCTGCTGGCAGAAGCCGAAACACAGACAGACCCGGCCCGGATTGCCGAAATCCATACACGGCTCGCCGACATCGGCGCCCACACGGCTGAAGCCAGGGCAGGCTCGATTCTGTCCGGCCTTGGCTTTGATGCCGCCGCGCAGCAAAGGCCGTGTTCGTCGTTTTCAGGCGGATGGCGCATGCGCGTTGCCCTGGCTGCGGTTCTTTTTTCCGAACCCGACCTTCTTCTGCTCGACGAGCCGACGAACTATCTCGATCTTGAAGGCACGATGTGGCTGGAAAACTATGTTGCCCGCTACCCACATCAGGTGCTTCTGATCTCCCACGACAGAGACCTTCTGAACAAGGCTGTCGACAGCATCGTCCATCTCGACCGGGGCAAGATGACCTACTACTCCGGTGGCTATGACAGTTTCGACAGGCAACGTCGCGAAGCGATGATCCTTGCCGAAAAGGCAAAGGAAAAGCAGGACGCCCAGCGCAAGCACATGCAAGCGTTTGTCGACCGGTTCCGCTACAAGGCCAGCAAGGCCCGGCAGGCGCAGTCACGCCTGAAAATGCTTGAAAAGATGCAGCCGATTGCCGCCCTCACGGATGAGAGCAGCAAGCCGATCCATTTCCCCGATCCGGACAGCCAGCTGGCACCGCCCATCCTGAAACTCGAAGGCGTGGCGACCGGCTATGGCGATACCAGGATCCTGTCGCGGCTGACGCTGAATATCGACACCGACGACCGGATTGCGCTGCTGGGCGCCAACGGCAACGGCAAGTCGACATTCGCCAAGCTGATCTCCGGACGCCTTGGCGCCATGGATGGTGAGATCACCAAGGCGTCGAAGCTGAAAATCGCCTTCTTCGCGCAGCACCAGCTTGACGAACTCAAGCCTGCTGAAAGCGCCGTTGCGCATGTGCGTGCCCTCATGCTGGATGCGCCGGAGGCAAAGGTTCGGGCTCGCGTTGCCCGCATGGGTCTTCCGACCGACCGGATGGACACGCCTGCGAAAGACCTGTCTGGTGGTGAAAAAGCCCGCCTGCTCCTGGGGCTGGCGACATTTGACGGTCCGCATCTGCTGATCCTCGATGAACCGACCAACCACCTCGACATCGACAGCCGGGAAGCGCTCGTGATGGCGCTGAACGACTTTCAGGGAGCCGTGGTGCTGATCAGCCACGACAGGCATCTCGTCGAGGCTTGCGCCGACCGGCTATGGCTGGTGGCAGACGGCAAGGTGGAACCCTATGACGGCGACATGGAAGACTATCGCCGACTGATCCTGCAAGGTCCCGAGGCGGTTCAGAAAGCCCGTGACAAGGCCGCCGCGGAAGCTGACAAGGCAAATGCGCAAGAAAAACGCCGCGATGCTGCCGTCAAACGCGAACTTCTGAAACCGTTGAAACAGAAGATCGATGCCGCTGAAAAGGAAATGAAGCGTCTGCAGGAAAAGATCATCAAGCTGGACGAAGCCCTTGCCGATCCGGAATTCTTCACGAGGGAACCCGAACGGGCTGCGAAATTCGCCAAGGAACGGGCCTTCTGCGAGAAGAAGCTGATCAATACCGAAGAGGAATGGCTGGAGCTTTCCGCCGAATTCGAGGAGGCTTCCTGATGGCCAAGATCACAACACTCGGCTTCGATGCAGACGATACGCTCTGGCACAACGAACGGGTGTTCAGGCTGACGGAAGAACGGTTCGCCTCATTGCTCGGCGACTACACCGACAAGGATCACCTGGCCGAGCGGCTGCTGGCCGCGGAAAAACGCAATGTCCTGCATTACGGCTACGGCGTTAAGGGCTTTACCCTTTCCATGATCGAGACGGCGATCGAGGTCACCGACAGGCAGGTGCCTGCCGATGTCATCGCCGAAATCCTGGAAGCCGGGCGAGAGATGATGTCCCATCCCGTCGAGCCTCTCCCTTACGTCGAAGAAACGCTGAAAAAGGTGAAGGCGTCTTTCAAGCTGGTCCTGATCACCAAGGGGGACCTGTTCGACCAGGAACGCAAAGTGACAGCCTCCGGCCTCGATGTCTATTTCGACGCAATCGAGATTGTCTCTGAAAAGACCGACGAGACATACCGCTCACTGTTTTCACGTCACGGCAGTGGCCCGGGTGAAGCGCTTATGATCGGCAATTCGCTGAAATCGGACATCCTGCCTGCACTGGACGCAGGAGCATACGGTGCTCACGTGCCCTATGACCTGACCTGGGCACTGGAAGAGGCGGACGAGCCACGTGGCCATGACCGGTTTTACCGATTGGACCACATCGGCAAGGTGCCGCAACTGCTCGCTCGTCTGAGTTGAATTGCGGTATTTCGACCGAAAAATTCCTGTCGGAAGTGAAACCAATTAAAGTCTGACGGGTTGTCGTAAGTGAACATTCAGACACTGCGGGCACGTTTGCGGCGTTACCGCGGGCGTTTTCGCAAAGCTCGATTTTTCGCACGCTTCAGACCAGGATACGTAATGTCTCTCTCCAGAACCGTCACCCTATTCCTTGGCGCAACAGCGCTCGTCGTTGCCCCTTCCCTGTCGCCGGATGTACCTTCGCTTTCCTTCCATGTGGACAAGGCGTTCGCCAAGAATGGCAACGGAAACGGCAATGGTGGTGGCGGCGGCGGAAATTCCGGCGGCAATGGTGGCGGCAACAAGGGAAATTCCGGCAACAAGGGCAATAGCGGCAACTCCAACCGCGGTGGGAACTCCGCTTCCAACGGCAACGGCAACAAGGGCCTTGGGATCTTCAACCGCGGCAATGGTTCCAAGCAGGCCAAGTCGAACAACGGCAACGGAAATGGAAAAGGCCTCGGTGGCTTTCTGAATTCCGTATTCGGAACCGAAAATTCAAAGAACTCCGGCAAGCGTCAGACCGCCTCCAGAGGCAACGGTGGCACCGCGAGCCATCGGCTTCCAAAGGCTGAACGCGCGACACTGGCAAGCATTGCCGTGACCCCACAGGCAAGCCCTGCAGGCAAACCGAAGAACTTCAATGCAAAGCTTGGCCGGTTGAATTCCCTCAATCGCAATTACCACGCCTATATCAATTCCAACGACCCGCATCTGGCAGCCATTCAGGCCTACATAAATGACAGCCTTGCCTACGAGCGGCTTTCCGCAGATTTGGAAGGCCTTGAACAGGACCTCCTGACCGCACGTACGCTGTTCGACGGGTTGCTTCAGGACGTGGACAGCTATGATGGCTTCGCCTACGAAGGCCTGACCTCGCAACAGCTCGAAGACCGGCTTGCCGAACTTGAAAGCCTTGATACGGCTGAATTGTCGGATGACGAGCTGACCGCTCTCGAAACTGAAAGACTGGCGCTTGAAACTGCTCTTCAGAGCGACGCCTATTCGGATTTCAAAACGGCTGAAACCAACTACGAAACGGAAAAGACCGGCCAGGATGGGCTGGCCGCTGATGTTTCTGACGAAGCGTTGGAAGAAGCACTTCTGGCGATGGCAAACGAGAACCGCGTCCGGGAATATGGCGACGACTACGTCGACGAGGAAATGCTCGACTGGGCCAAGCAGGTTCTCGGGGTTGGCGATTACGACGGCAAGATCGATGAAATCCGCGAAGCAACCGAGACCCCGGACGACGGCACGGACCCGATTGACCCCGATGAAACCGCCGTCAACGACGATGGTACGGACGGTTCGGACGCCGATCCGGATGAACTGCGCCTGATCTCGACGTCCAACTAGCACCAATCCGGCGGGGCGGTCTGTTTCAGTCCTTTTGCTCGACAGGACCGCCCTTCTCGACCCAGTCTGCGAACCCATCAGTCAGATGGGCAGCTTCAAAGCCCATATCCTGAAGCGTCGCGACAGTGAGTGCAGAGCGCCACCCTGCGGCGCAATGGAAGATGAAGCGTTTTTCCTGCGAGAAGACCTCCTTGTGATAGGGGCTCTCCGGATCCACCCAGAACTCGATCATGCCGCGTGGGCAATGAATGCTGCCCGGAATGAACCCGAGCTTCTGACGTTCACGCACGTCTCGCAGGTCTACGAACACCACATCCGGGTCTCCTACCAAGGCGATGGCAGCGTCGGTGTCGACTTCCTCAATCCGCGCCTTGGCTTTGGCGACCATGTCGGCCGATGAGATCTTCAGCTTCTTCATAAGGCTTTCCTCCGATATCGGCATCGCGCACCGGTGCGCGTCTCACTTTTTAAAAGATTGCTCGCCCATCTCAGGGTCTGTGCCGGCCTAGGCCTTGCGTTCCCAACCGCCGGCTTCGGTCTGCTGCCAGTAAGCGATTTCAAACCCTTCCGCCTTGGCTTCCTTCCAGCGATTGCGCGCTTCCTGAACAGCCTCGGTATCGTTGCCATCAAACATGTAGATCGCCCGCTTGTAGGCGCTCAGCGGTGGCGGCGCTGCCCTGTCCACCAGGAAGCGCACGTCGGCTTCGTTCGGATTATCCTGTTCGGACGTGAGGTATATCGGCTGATGTTCGGCGTAACCGTCTGCCTTGGTGCCATGTGGCAGAAAACCGTCGTCGGTAAAGGTCCACAAATGGGCATCAAGGGCGCTGCATCGCTCCTCGGTTCCCGTTTGCACGACAACTTTCCAATCCCGCTCCAGGCACTTTTGCAAAAGCTGCGGCAAAGCCATCTCCAGTGGCTTGTGCAAAAGGTGATAGAATACAACTTCAACGCTCATGCCGGACCCTGTCTAGACACATCCTTGTACCTTCGCTTTCCGTTTTCCACCGCCATGCCGGAATGTGGTGCAGGCCTGCAACACTTGCCTGTTCAAATTCCCCCGACGGCAAACATGACATGGACAGGCCATAAGACTCGTATCATTAACCCTTCGAAAATGTCGATTGGCTAGGGTTCGTCCCCGGGGACGATCCAATGATCATTTGATTTGGCCATGGATCAAAAAATTTGGCCGGTGAGCGGTTTTCCCGAGCCGGCGCAAAAGGGGATTTGGTGAATGCTTGCGCGTGTCGTTGTGTTTTTCGCATTGGTTGCTGTCGTTGCAGGCGCGACACTTGGCATGGGTCTTCTGGTTGAACCGGCAACGGCCTGCCAGACCTACAAGACCTGCTGATCCAGGGTCGACAGTCAGATACGAAAAACCCGCCTTCCCGGCGGGTTTTTCTTTGCCCAGCGGCATTCCAGTCCTGGCGCCCTCCACCAGTAGAAAATGCGAAGGGCGCCAAGATGGACCTCAGCCTTCGTAGTGATCCGCGACAAGCTGGTTGAGCAGACGCACGCCATAGCCCGAAGCCCAGCTTTGACAGATATCGTCCTTCGGAGCGCCGAATGCGGTTCCGGCGATGTCCAGATGCGCCCAGGGCACGTCGTTCGTGAAACGCTGCAGGAACTGGGCTGCGGTGATGGACCCGGCCCACCGGCCACCGGTGTTCTTGACGTCTGCGTTGGGCGTATCGATGATCTTGTCGTATTCCTTCGACAGCGGCAGGCGCCAAAGCGGCTCACCGCTCGACTTGGCAGATGACAACAACTTGTCTGCCAGAGCGTCGTTGTTGGAAAAGAGACCAGCATTCAGATTGCCGAGAGCGACAAGCACGGCACCGGTGAGCGTTGCCAGATCGATCATGATCGCCGGTTTGTACTTTTCCTGCGTGTACCAAAGTGCGTCGGCAAGAACCAAACGGCCTTCCGCATCGGTATTCAGGATCTCGATCGTGGTTCCGGACATGGCGGTGACGATGTCACCTGGTCGTTGCGCGTTACCGTCCGGCATGTTTTCCACGAGGCCGATGACACCGATCACGTTTGCCTTGGCCTTGCGCCCGGCGATCGCATGCATGGCGCCGATGACTGCGGCAGCTCCGCCCATGTCGCCTTTCATATCTTCCATGCCCGCGGCCGGCTTGATGGAGATGCCGCCAGTGTCGAACACCACGCCCTTGCCGACGAACGCAACCGGAGCTTCGCCCTTCTTGCCTCCGTTCCAGCGCATCACGGCCAGCTGCGGTGGGCGGGTCGAGCCTTGGGAGACGCCAAGCAAAGCAGCCATCTTAAGCTTCTTCATTTCCTTTTCGCCGAGAACCTCGACTTCGACACCAAGGGCCGTCAGTTCCTTGGCCTTCTCGGCAAACTCCACCGGACCCAGCACATTCGCCGGTTCGTTCACAAGGTCGCGGGCCAGAATCACGCCGTCGGCAATAGCTTCAGCAGAAGACCAGGCCTTCTTTGATGCCTTGGGATCGGCAACGGCCAAGGTCACCTTCATGTTCTTGGGTTTGTCATCGTCTTTCTTGGCAGTCTTGTAGGTGTCGAAGGCATAGGCCCGCAGCTTCACGCCCATTGCGAACTCTGCTGCCAATACACCGGACGGATCTGCATCGCCCGGGACATTCAGGAGCACCGTTGCTGCGTCTGCCTTGGTCTTCTGCAATTCTGCAAACACCGCGCCGCCAAAAGCCCGCCAATCGTCGCCAGTCAACTCGCCGGCATCACCAACGCCGAATACGATCAGCCGGTCGAGACCCGATCCGGCAGGAGCGACCAGATCAAGACTTGCCTTCTTCTTCCCGGTGAAACCTGCGATACCGGCCGAACGTTGCAAGCCTCCCTCGAGACCCGAGACAACTTCTGCAGCAACCGGCCCAAGGCTAAGGTCGCTACCGGCCAGGATTACGGCCACCCCACCCTTCGGCGTTTCGGCCTTGGAGAAGTTCAGTTTTGCAAGCTTGGTCATGCTTCGGTCCCGTTGGTTTTTCTGGTTGGAGCGGTTGGGCAGTGGAAAGAAAAGGCGCCCTATCCCGTAGATTGTGATTTTCCTGTCAAATCATGGGGTTTCAACAGCTTTTCGGCAAGGGCGACAAAAATTAATGTATATTTACCATTCTTATTCATGAGCCATTCACCACATTCCGTGTTATTCGGTCTCAGGCCGATTATCGTCATTTTTGCAGGGACATGTACCGGCACCGTTATGAAAACGCTTGAACGTTACATCATCCGCCGGACTGTTTACGCTTTCACCCTCACGATTGCAGCGATGACGGGTGTGGTTTGGGCAACCCAGGCCTTGCGCCAACTGGACCTGGTGACCTCAAAGGGTCAGACCATTGTCCAGTTCATTGGCATAACCATGCTTGCCCTGCCCTTCCTGATCGTCATCGTAGCTCCGTTCGCCCTGATGATTGCGCTGATACTGGTTCTAAACTCCTTGTCGGGCGACAGTGAGCTGATCGTGATCGATGCCAGTGGCGGCTCCAGGTTCCTTGTCTTGAAACCGGTCATGCTCTTTGCCTTCGTGGTCATGTTGCTGACCGCGAGCATGTCACTTTATGTGGCTCCGACAGGACTGGCTCAGCTGCGCACAGAGATTACCCGAGTGCGCGCAGACCTTGTTGCCAACATCGTCAAGCCGGGCCGCTTCATCACCGTCGAGGACGGATTGACGTTCCATATCCGCAACCGTTCCGGCAAAGGCACTCTTGACGGTCTTTTGATGCACGACACCCGCGACCCGGAGACGGCCTTTACCTATCAGGCAGACACCGGGCTGATCGTCGAAGCTGCCGATCGCACGCTTCTTGTCATGCAGAACGGAACAATTCAGAGACGTCCAAAGCAGCAGGGCGATATTTCGATCGTTCGCTTCCAGTCCTATGCATTCGATTTGTCGAACCTTATTCCTGAAGCTGGCGAGCCAGTGTTCAAAGCCAGTGAGCGGACCACCCTTAACCTGATGTCACCAGGCAGGAACGACGAATATGCGCTGAAGAATCCGGACAAGTTGGCGCAGGAACTCCACGAACGCTTCAGCCAGCCGCTTTACTGCCTTTCCTTCGGCCTGATCGTGTTCGCGTTTCTCGGCAAGGCCAGAACGACACGCCAGGGGCGCGGGTTCGCCGTGCTCGGGGCAATCTGTTCCTGTGTCCTGTTGCGGACCACGGGCTTCGGCGTAACCGCCATTTCCGGTGGTTCCACCGCGCTTCTCAGCCTGCTTTACATTGTTCCCGTTGCGGGCGCGGTGTTCGCCCTCGTCTCCATCTTCCGCGAACAAGGCGGGTCGCAGCCACGCTGGCTGGTCGATCTGCAACATTCTGTTCAGGACAGGATTGATGCACTGAGTGATCGCTTGAACGGTCGCAAGCCGGGAGGCGTCGCATGATCCTTGGACGGACCCTGTCGCTGTATTTTTCAGGACGTTTCCTGAAGGCTATCCTCGGTCTCTTCCTGTTTGCCGCCGTCCTGATCTATCTGTTCGACGTCCTGGAACTGGTTAGACGCGGTGGTGACCGCGAAGGATTTTCCGTCCTGCGCGTTGCCATGATCTCGGCCTTGCGGGTGCCTCTGCTGCTGGAACAGGTTATTCCCTTCACCGTCCTGTTCGGTGCAATTGCTGCCTTCGTGACGCTGAGCCGAGGCCTGGAACTGGTCGTGGCACGGGCTTCCGGCATCTCGGTCTGGCAGTTTTCTCTTCCCGCCATCCTTGTCGGGATCGTTCTCGGTATCCTGTCCATCACCGTCTACAATCCTGCGGCTGTCTGGTTTCAGCAGAAATCGGACGAGGCAGCTGCCGGTTTGTTCGGCTCGGAACAAAGTTTCCTTTTGCAGTCCTCGAACGACGTTTGGGTTCGGCAGGACGGCCTGGACGGAGAATCGGTGTTGCTTGCCAAGCAATTGCTGGAAGGCGGCACGCTGCTGCAGGGCGTCACCATTTTCACGTTCGACAAGGACGGTACCTTCCGCGAGCGGATCGAAGCTGACGAAGCGCGGCTCGGAGACCAGATCTGGTACTTGGACAATGCCATCGTCTACACGACCGAACAGGATCCACAGCCTTACGGGCAATATCAGATCAGCACATTCCTGACTGCGACTGAAGTTCGTGAAAGCATCGGATCCCCCGAATCGATTTCGTTCTGGAATCTGCCTCGTTTCATCGAACTGGCCAGAAACGCTGGGTTACCTGCCTATCGCTACAATTTGCAGTATCAGACTCTCCTCGCCCGCCCGCTTCTTTTGGTCGCTATGATTTTGATCGCAGCGGCGGTTTCCCTTAAAGTTTCGAGGTTTGGCGGTTTGGGAAGTATGATTCTGGGTGGAATCCTTTCCGGGTTCGTGCTTTACGTTCTAACCGAACTTGCCAAGGACTTCGGGGGTGCGGGTATTGTCCCTCCCTTGGTGGCGGCCTGGGCGCCGGGAATATTTGGAGTACTCATGGGTTTGACAATTCTCTTGAATCAGGAAGACGGGTAAAGCGATGACTTTTCCGGTTTTTCTGACAACAGAGACTTGGGCCAAAAAAGGCAGACTGTTGGCTGCGGCGAGCTTGTGCGCCATTGCAGCAACCCTTTGCCATGGGTACGGATCACCAGCCGCGGCGCAGGACCTGACAGCAGGTCTGGCCGGTCAAGTCGATCCCGATGCCGAACTCCTGCTTGAATCAAGTGAGATCACCTACGATTTCGACCGCGATCTCATCGTCGCGACCGGAGATGTGCAGGTCTATTACGACGGCAGCACCGTGCAGGCGCATCAGGTTGTCTTCGACCGCAAGAGCCAGCAGCTCAAGGCGTCGGGCAATGTGATCTTCATCGAATCCAACGGCAATGTCGTGCGCACGGAAGAAATGGTCCTGTCCGAGGACTTTTCAGAAGGCTTTGCGCGCGCCCTTCAGATCGACACGACGCGGCGCACACGCTTCCTGGCTGAGCAAGCCCGGCGCGAAGGCAACAACATCACGACCATCGATAACGGCGTCTATACGGTCTACACCAAACCGACCAACCCGCCGGACAAGCCGCCGCTCTGGCGCGTGCGGGCCGAGAAGATCATCCACAATCAGCAGGAAAAGATCATCCGGTTCGAGAACGCAGCCTTCGAGGTCTACGGTCAGCCGATTGCCTACCTGCCCTATCTGTCGATGCCGGATCCGTCCGTCACCCGAAAGTCCGGTTTCCTGATGCCCAGCGGCATTGTGTCCGACAAACTCGGGTATGGCGTAAGCGTTCCCTATTACTGGGCGCTCAGCCCCTATTACGATGTGACGACCATTCTGACGCCACTCACCAAGCAGGGCGTGTTCGGCGATGTCGAATATCGTCATCGGTTTGCCGCTGGCGAAGTGAGTGTTTCTGCGGCTGGCCTGTTTCAGGCACAGCCGAGCAATTTCACGACGGACCGCGCTGACGATCGCTGGCGCGGTGCGGTCAATTCGACCGCCTCCTTCAGCATTGCGCGCGACTGGACCCTCGGCTGGAACCTGACCTACAAGAGTGACCGTCAGTTCTTCAAGGACTACTCGTTCACCAGTTTTGGCGACAACGGCGAGACCTCCACGATCTATCTGGAAGGCAAGACCGACCGTAACGCGCTGTCTGTCAAAGCCTATGCGTATCAGATCTCCCAGGAGGACTATACGGACAGCCAGTTCAACGCCAATGGCTTCTCTCCGGTCGGCAGCTCCCTGCAGGACAAGCAGCCGCTCGTTCTGCCCGTGATCGACTATGACTATGTGTTCGCGGATCCGATCCTCGCCGGTGAGTTGGCACTGACTGCCAACTTCACCTCGCTGACACGCGATGAAACGGATGCTTTCTCCATTGATGGCGGCACAACCGCGAAATTCCGTGGTATCGACGGCACCTTCTCGCGCGTGTCCGTGAAGGGAAACTGGCGCCGCACATTCATCGATCCGCTTGGACAGTCGTTCACGCCGTTTGCCTATATGCGCGGTGACCTGTTCTTTCTTGCCTCACCAGATTCTGACGTGACCGCTCTCACAGGAGAAAGTTTCGTCGGCCGTGCGATGCCTGCAATCGGCCTGGAATACCGCTATCCGTTCATTGCAACCTTCAACGGCGGCAACCAGATCCTGGAGCCCGTCGCCCAGGTTGTGGCCCGTCCGAACGAGCAGCGGATCGGCGAACTGCCGAACGACGACGCTCAAAGCATCGTCTTTGATACGACGACCCTGTTCGACTACGACAAGTTCTCGGGCTTTGACCGCGCCGAAGGCGGCACACGTCTTAACGTCGGCCTGAACTACAAGCTGCAACTGGATAGCGGCTACTATGTCAGCGGCCTGTTCGGCAGGTCCTATCAGCTTGCCGGCGACAACTCCTATGCCATTCCGGACATACTCGGTGCGACGCAGGATTCCGGTCTGGAAACTTCCTTGTCCGATTACGTCGGCAGCCTCTATCTGGACACGCAATACGGTGTGAAGGTCGGCGCCCAGGCCCGGCTCGACAAGGAAGATTTCACCGTGAACCGGATACAGGCACAGGCCAGCGGTATCTACGGCCCGGTCGTGTCTTCCCTTGCCTATGCGTTCCTGAACGCGCAGCCGGATGTCGGGATCGATGATCCGCGAGAGGAACTGCTTGGCTCCGCAAGCCTTCGCCTTGAGGAAAACTGGCGCATTTTCGGCTCCATGCGATACGATCTGCAAAACAGCAACATCGTGCAGGACGGTCTCGGGATCGGTTATGACGACGAAGGTTTTTCGCTGTCCGTCACCTATGCTGAAGACCGCAGCCGCAACGATGGCGATGACGTCAACCGGACGCTTTATTTCCGCATCGGGTTGAGGACCATCGGCACGACACAGGTTTCAAGCGGCGCTCTCAACTAGGCCATCTGACTGACCGTAGGTCATCATGCCGCCATGAAAAAAGGCATGATGCGTGGAACCTTTGAAATTTCGGGCATGATATGCGAAACATCATGTCATAAAACAACGAACTTCGGTTTGGCCTCAAGCCAGCACGGATGGTTATTCAATGCGACTTCGTATCGTTCCGGTATTCTTTGGACTAGCTTTGATCCTGGCAGCGCCGCTGGCAACGCCTTCCCATGCAGCGATCAAGATCATCGTCAACGATGTGCCGATTACCGACTACGACATCAGCCAACGCGCCCGGCTGATTACAATGACCCAGCGCAAGTCCGCATCCATCGCCAAAAAGCAGGCGGAAGAGGAACTGGTCGATGACCAGGTCAAACTTGCCGAAGCCGAACGTGTCGGCGTTGACGTCAGCCAGTCGGAAGTCGACAACGCTTTCAACAACATTGCCCGCAATGTGAAGATGTCTCCGGCCCAGCTTTCCAAGGCGCTTCGCAGTGGCGGTGTTCAGCCGGATACCTTGAAGGAACGCCTCAAGGCGCAGCTTGCCTGGAACCAGGTGTTGCGGTCCCGTTTCAGTGGCCGGATCGAAGTGGATGAGTCCGACGTGATCGCGGCCCTGAAGAAGACCGACGAGGAAGACCGTCAGAAGTCCGTGGAATATGACCTCAAAAGGGTCATTGTCGTGGTACCGAAGAACTCCTCCGGTGGTTTCAAGTCCAAGCGCAAGAACGAGAGCAACCAGATCCGGGCTGCTTTCAACGGCTGCGATGAATCCGGCGCCATTCTTGGCAAATACAGCGAAGTGGTTGTGCAGCCTATCGGACGCCGGCTCGAAACCGAGCTGCCGGAAAACATGCGCGCCGAAATCGAAAAAATGACACCGGGCAAGTTGACGAAACCGTCCACCACGCCCGTCGGTTACGAAATGATCGCGGTTTGCGGAAAACGCGAAATCGCCTCGGACATAGCCGTTCGCACGGAACTTGAAAACGAGCTGCGACAGAAGGAAGGCGAAAGCCAGTCCCGTCGGTATCTCCTGGAAATCCGCCGTCGTTCCACCATCATTTATCGCTGATCCTACATGCGCTCCAACCAGAAGCCGATCGCCGTCAGTATGGGAGAACCTGCCGGGATCGGCCCGGACCTGGCTCTGATTGCATGGGCTAATCGCAAAGCTCTCGGATTGCCGCCATTCTACATTCGCGGTGATGAAGCCCTGCTGCAGGAACGTGCACAGAAAATGGGCCTGAACGCGCGGCTCAGGCTGGTAGCGCAGGACGAGGCTGTTGCGACTTTCACCAAAGCTTTGCCCGTTGTACAGACCGGGCCGGCCCTACCCGACCAGCCGGGTGTGGAAGCACCTGAAACGGCAGCTTCCGTTGTTGCTGCTATTGAAGGGTGTGTCGACGATATAAAGTCCGGCCATGCCTGCGCTCTCGTGACCAGTCCGATCAACAAGGCTGCGCTTTACCGAACCGGCTTCGCCTTCCCCGGGCATACGGAATATCTGGGCTCCCTTGCAGAGATGCACTGGCCCGGAGAACCGGCAAAACCCGTGATGATGATTGCCGGACCGGAGTTGATGGTGGTTCCCGTCACCATTCACATTCCAATTCGCGATGTTCCGACATCTCTCACGACTGAACTTATCGTTGAGACTGCGGAAATTACCGCACGCGACCTCAAGACCAGGTTTGGCTACACGTCGCCGCGATTGGCGATTTGCGGGCTGAACCCTCATGCGGGTGAAAACGGCTCGATGGGAACAGAAGACCGCGACATTATCGAGCCAGCCATTTCTCGCCTGCGAGCGATGGGTATCGAGGCTACAGGTCCGCATCCAGCCGACACTCTGTTCCACCCGCCCGCACGGCAGCATTATGACTGCGTGCTTGGCATGTACCACGACCAGGTGTTGATACCGGCGAAGACCATCGGTTTCGACGAGAGCGTCAATGTCACGCTGGGTCTGCCTTTCGTGCGCACCTCTCCCGACCATGGCACGGCATACAACCTGGCTGGAACCGGCACCGCCCGGGTCGACAGTTTCGCTGCGTCCTTGCGCATGGCGGATGTGCTTGCCAACCCCGAGCGGTTCTAGGGCGACAGCGATCAATGGCTCAGATAGACGACCTGCCCCCGTTGCGCGACGTCATCGCCGCTCATGGTCTCAATGCGAAAAAGTCGCTGGGACAGAACTTCCTTCTCGATCTCAATCTCACCTCTCGCATCGCCCGATCTGCTGGCAGTCTTGAAGATTGCACCGTTCTGGAAGTCGGCCCTGGTCCCGGTGGGCTGACACGTGCCCTGCTGGCCGCAGGAGCGAAGCGGGTGATCGCGATTGAAAAGGACAGCCGCTGCCTGCCGGCTCTTGCCGAAATCTCGGCACACTATCCGGGGCGCCTGGAAGTCATCGAAGGCGATGCCCTTGAAATCGATCCGGTGGCCCTGACTGGAGGAGACAAGGTCCGCATTGCCGCGAACCTGCCTTACAACGTTGGCACCCAGCTGCTTATCAATTGGATCACGACACCGCAGTGGCCGCCATTCTGGTCGTCACTGACGCTGATGTTCCAGAAGGAAGTCGGTGAGCGGATCAGCGCGCCTCCCGCGTCCAAGGCCTATGGCAGGCTTGCAGTTCTGGCAGGCTGGCGCTGCAAGGGCGGGATCCTGTTCGACATCAGCCCAAAGGCGTTCACGCCGCCCCCGAAAGTGACGTCGGCTGTGGTTCATCTGACGCCAAATCCTTCGCCCCTGCCCTGCGACCTGAAAGCCCTTGAAAAGATTACCGCTGCGGCCTTTGGCCAGAGACGCAAGATGCTGCGTGCCAGCCTCAAGTCACTGACGCCGGACGCAGAAGACCTCGTTACGAAGGCCGGGTTGAAGCCGACGGCCCGTGCCGAAGAAATCGACATCGCAGGGTTCGTTGAACTTGCCAACACGTTCAGGGCCGCTCAGGCAGTTTGACGACTGGCAGGATGATGGAAAGTTCCGGTTTACGGCACTTGCCCACCTGAACGGCTTTCAGGTTGTCCGGGTTATCCAACCCGAGATCCCGCATCATCCAATCCGGCATTTGGTTTCTTCGGTCAGCCTTGTCCGGACCGGTGTACCAAACGTTTCGTTTTCTTGAAAACAGGCCCCTTAAAAAGCTGACCATTGTCTCATCTCCCGCTGATGACGGGCAGAAGATGTCAGAACCTTTTCTGAATGTAATTGAATGATGTTGCATGATATCATTCAAAAATGAATGAAACCGATTTTGACTGGGATGCCGTACGCGTCTTTCTTGCTGTTGCCGAAAATCAGAGCCTCAGCAAGGCCGCCCAGGTTCTTTGCCTGTCCCAACCAACCGTCGGCCGCCATATTGCGCGGTTAGAAGAACAGTTGGACGTACAATTGTTCGATCGACGCCAGACCGGCTACGAACTGACGGGTGGCGGCCGACGTTTGATCAAGATTGCCAGATCCATGGCACGCGGAGCGGCGGACTTCAGGCGCGCGGTTGATCTGGAAAAGGTCGGTTCAAAAGAGCAGGTCTGCAGGATCACGCTCGGTGAATGGGGGCAGCATTACCTGACACGGCACGTCGAGCAGATAACCGATGGTCTTGACGGTGTTCGAATAGAATTTTTCGCGGACGATGCCTTCTGGGATCTCAGCCGGAACTCCGCCGACATCGCCATCGGGAACAGACAGCCTAAACATCCGCACCTGATTGTCCAGAAACTGGGTGAGATCCAGTTTCACGTCTACGCCTCAAAGGACTACTGCCGAAAGCGACCGGACGCTGTTGACCCTTCGACCTGGCAGGAACAGATCTGGGCGGGATATTGCGGCAGCCGGGCGCGGCTCAAGTCCTCGCAGTTGCTCAACGCAATTCTGCTGGGCAAGACATGCCGCTACGCCGTCAACAATTCCGTATCGCTCTGCAATATTCTGAACGCCGGGCACGCCATGGGCGTTCTACCAGACTGGATCGCGGAAACGGAGGGGCTGACACGCCTGACGGCTACCCCACTCGCTCAGGGAGAGTCATGGATGAGCTTTCACGAAAGACTGCGTTTCCACCCGATGCTGTCGGAGGTCAAGGATCGCGTCGCCAAGCTCTTTCGGCAAAGGTTTTCAGAAACAGCCTCTCGAGCAGAGCAAATGGATACAACTCATGTCGCAGGTGCAGGTTCTTCGTCTTCCTAGCTTCGATTGACGCTGAATGGCCAGTTTAGGCAGCGCTTGAGACGTCAGGATTTTTCGGCCAACTCGTTTTCCAGATCATCGACCATGCCCTGAATGAGCGGACCGATTTTCGGCGAGCGGAACTGCTTCAGTCTTTCTGCTTTCAGGATTGCACGAACGTTTTCGTAAGCGCGTTCCAGATCGTCATTCACCACAACATAATCGTATTTCGACCAGTGGCGCATTTCACCGACCGCAGTCTTCATCCGCTTGAGGATAACAGTGTCCTCATCTTCAGCACGCCGCTTCAGCCGTGATTTCATTTCCGCGATGGACGGCGGCAAAATGAAGATGGAAACGACATCGTCACGCATCTTTTCATAGAGCTGGAAGGTTCCCTGAATATCGATGTCGAACAGGATGTCCTTGCCATTTTCAATAGCATTTTCGACCGGTCCACGCGGTGTGGCGTAGTAGTTGCCATGCACCTCGGCCCACTCCAGCAGCTCATCGTGCTCGCGCATCTGCTCGAACCTGCCGGCATCAATGAAGTGGTAGTGCACGCCGTCAACTTCGCTGGACCTGCGTGGCCGCGTGGTCACGGAGATCGACAGGGCAAGATTGTCTTCGTTCTGCAGCAGGAGGCGCGCGATCGTCGACTTTCCGGCTCCGGACGGTGACGACAGCACCAGCATCAGGCCACGGCGCTGCTGCTCGGCCTGCTCCGCACTGACAGTGGTTCCCGTTGAGGTACCGGCAGGTGCGTCGGTCATGTGGCTCACTCCAGATTCTGTATCTGCTCACGCATTTGATCGATAACGGACTTCAGATCCAGCCCAATGGCTGTCAGGTCCACGTCGTTGGACTTTGAACACAAAGTGTTGGCTTCCCGGTTAAATTCCTGAGCCAGGAAATCCAGGCGCCTTCCGATTGCTCCACCGGTGTCCATCAATTCACGCACGGCTGCCACATGGGCATGCAGGCGATCCAGCTCCTCACGGATGTCAGCCTTGGTCGCCAGGAAGACAGCTTCCTGATGCACGCGCTGCGGATCCAGTTGACCGTCCGAGGCATCCATCAGCTCTGCGAGCTGTCGCTTCAGCCGTGCCTTTATGGCGTCCGGTTTGCGCGCAGGCAGATCCTCGGCGGCCTGGGTCAGTTCGGCGATCCTGTCGATCTGATCTCGTACCACCCTGCCAATTGCCTGCCCCTCGCTGTGGCGCATGTCGACAAGGTCAATCAGCGCAGCATCCAGGGTCGTCAGAAGAGTGTTGTGAAGCGCTGCCTGAACCGCTTCGTCTTCTTCGGGCTCCTTGAGCTCAAAGACGCCTTTTTGCGCCAGAATGGCGTCAAGCGACGGCGGAGCAAGATCAGGTACCCGGTTCTTGAGGAGATCGATTGTCGCAAGGACAGCTTCAAGAGCCGATTCATTGACCTGGAGCTGCTGTTCGGACTGGTCTCTCTGCATGGAGAGCCCGACGGAAACATTTCCGCGCCGAAGAAGCTTGCCGCAACGCTCGCGGATCTTCGGTTCAAGCGTCTCCAACCCCGTCGGGATGCGGATACGAAGGTCAAGGGACTTGCCGTTGACAGATCTCAGTTCCCAGGTCCAGCGAACCGGTCCGGATTCTCCAAGGGCCCGTGCAAAGCCCGTCATGCTGGCAAGTGCCATGTGCCCCCCTTTGCGAATGTGCCGCCACCGGCCCGCCGCAAAGGCGGGCTCCTGTCAATTGGATGTGGCTGGCTGCGTTTCCTGGTTCTGCTCCGCCTGGCGACGGTCTCTTTCCACCTGACGCCACTTGCGGACGTTTGCCTGGTGCTGCTCGTAGGTCTCGGCAAAGATGTGGCCACCGGTTCCGTCGGCCACGAAATAGAGATCCTGCGTGCGGGAAGGATTGGCGACCGCTTCCATGGCCGCGCGGCCCGGATTACCGATCGGTCCTGGCGGCAAGCCGTCGATCTGGTAGGTGTTGTACTTGTTGTCCGCCTTCAGCTCGGATTGCTTGATTGCCGAGCGGTCCTTGAGCCACGCTTCACCGCCATAAAGACCGTAAAGGATCGTAGGGTCGGACTGCAGGCGCATGTTCTTGTTGAGACGGTTCACGAAAACACCGGCGACACGCGGTCGCTCGTCTGCCAGGGCTGTTTCCTTTTCCACGATCGACGCGAGAATAACCAGGTCTTCCGGCGTTTCGACCGGCAGGCCTTCCGTCCGGCGTCCCCAGATTTCGCTCAGCAGCTTGGACTGCGCCGCTTTCATCTGGTTGAGAACTTCCTGGCGCGAGGCACCGCGTGCAAAGGTATAGGTTTCGGGAAGCAGTGCACCTTCTTCCGGAACTTCGGTAATCTCGCCTACAAGCACTGGGTGCTCGCGCACGCGCTCGATGATCTGGGCGGTGGTCCAGCCTTCCGGGATCGTTACCGAATGGGTGACGGCATTGCCTTCCACCAGATCGGTCATGATCTCCTGCATGGAGACGCCAGGCGCAAAAGCGTATTCACCGGCTTTCAGTTTGGTGGCGTTCTTGTAGAAGCGGATGCCCAGGTTGAAGATCCACTCGTCCAGCAGATTGTCACTGATGACGCCCTGCCCTGAAAGCCTGTCGGTAATACCGGAAAGCCCGGCACCTGAAGAAATCACCACGGTGGCGTCTTTCTGCAGCGGGCCCTTTTCCTCGAATTTCTGTTTGCCGAAATAAAGCGCGCCCCCGAACGCGGCAAGTCCGAACACGGTCAATGTGATGACCATGTTGATCAGAATGACGAAGGGGTTGCGTACGTGCCTGGAGCGTTGCGGAGGCGCAGGCGCCGGTTCCGGCTGCAAGGCTTCACGCGGGCTTTTGGGCTTAATGCGCATATTGGGTCGCACCTCCAAGATTGAGCCCCCAAATCCCTGACTTAGGCTCAAACGGACCAGTTGTCACAATCAAAGTTTCAGGCCGGCCCGAGAGAATCGGACCGGCCTGAAGAACTTGAATGGGTTATGCGGCAACTTTGCGGAAGACAAGCGAGGCATTTGTGCCGCCGAAGCCGAACGAGTTCGAAAGGGCGACATTGATATCCAGCTTCTTCGGCTTGTGCGGCACCAAGTCGATAACCGTCTCGACAGACGGGTTATCGAGGTTGATCGTCGGCGGAGCCATACCGTCACGCATGGCCAGAACCGAGAAAATGGCCTCGACCGCACCAGCAGCACCGAGAAGGTGACCGATGGAAGACTTGGTCGACGACATTGTCAGATCGGCGGCATGTTCTCCCGCAAGCCGGGTGACAGCGCCAAGTTCGATCTCGTCGCCAAGCGGCGTCGAAGTTCCATGAGCATTCACATAGTCGATGTCGGCCGGCGTGACCTGGGCGCGCTTCAGCGCAGCTTCCATGCAACGGTAGGCACCATCGCCATCAGAGGACGGAGCGGTGATGTGATAAGCATCGCCGGACAAGCCGTAACCGATGATCTCACCGTAGATCTTTGCGCCGCGGCGAACTGCATGCTCGTATTCTTCGAGCACGACGACACCGGCACCTTCGCCCATCACAAAGCCGTCGCGGGCGACGTCGTAAGGGCGGGAACCTTTTTCGGGAGTGTCGTTGAAAGCC
The DNA here is from genome assembly GCF_053005225.1 of Roseibium sp. RP-7. Lineage (NCBI taxonomy): Bacteria > Pseudomonadati > Pseudomonadota > Alphaproteobacteria > Hyphomicrobiales > Stappiaceae > Roseibium > Roseibium sp. RP-7. The sequence continues at coordinate 2,146,461 of NZ_JBRKQA010000001.1, read as the reverse complement.
GTGGAAAGCGCACGGCAGGCAGCAAAGCCCGCGAGTGCAAGACGACAGACCGGAGATTCCGTACCGCCGGCAACCATGACATCCGCATCACCGAAGGCAATCAACCGCGATGCATCGCCAATGGCGTGCGCGCCGGTCGAACACGCCGTCACGACAGCGTGGTTCGGGCCCTTCAGGCTGTGACGGATCGAGACATACCCGCCGGCAAGGTTGATCAGACGGCCAGGAATGAAAAACGGAGAAATGCGGCGCGGGCCTTTTTCGGCCAGCAGATTGGCGCCCTGCTCGATGCCCTGAAGACCACCGATGCCGGAGCCGATCAAAACGCCAGAGCGCACCTGTTGTTCGTAAGTCTCGGCCTTGTAGCCGGAATCGGCCATCGCCTGATCGGCAGCTGCCATCGCGTAGACGATGAAATCATCGACCTTGCGCTGTTCCTTGACGTCCATCCAGTCATCCGGATTGAACGCGCCTTCAACGGACGAGTCACGCGGGATCTGACATGCGATCTGGCAAGCCAGATCGTCAACTTTGAAATTCGTGACCTTGTTGGCCCCGCTCTGTCCTTCAAGGATCTTTTTCCAAGTGACATCGACACCACAGCCAAGCGGCGTCACCATGCCCAACCCAGTTACGACAACTCGCCTCATACACCCGCACTTACGTTGGAAGGGCCAGGCGGGGTTTCGCCCCGCCGGCCCGATCTTCAAACATTCACAAGAAGGGGGTTACCCTTACTTGTTGGCTTCCAGGAATTTGACAGCATCGCCAACGGTCAGGATGGTTTCTGCTGCGGTGTCCGGGATTTCTACGCCGAATTCTTCTTCGAACGCCATGACCAGCTCGACCGTGTCAAGGCTGTCTGCGCCCAGGTCGTCGATGAAGCTTGCACCTTCAACAACTTTGTCAGCATCTACGCCGAGGTGCTCAACGACGATTTTCTTTACCCGATCCGCGATATCGCTCATCTTTCACTTCCTTAGTTTTCATCTATTCGTCACTCGCGAAACTGCCCCCATCCGGTTTGCAAACAAGCGGTGGCGCGAACTCGCGGTCTTTAAGATGTCGCCGCACACCAGGCCAGTTTATTTGGCCAACTGTGCAATTCGAAACAATCGGCGGGTTGGTAACACACTTTGTTGACCTTTACCAGCCGATCCAGACCGCTTGTGAGCGGCCCGGATTCTTTTTGCCTGCTCGGCAAAAATTCCTTTTAAATCATAGCCATGCCGCCATTAACGTGCAGGGTCTGCCCGGTCACGTAAGCGGCTTCATCGCTGGCCAGGTAGACGGCGGCTGCGGCAATCTCTGCGGAAGTGCCCAAACGCCCTGCAGGCACGCTCGTCAAAATCGATTCTTTTTGCTTGTCGTTCAGCGCATCGGTCATTGCCGTTTCGATGAAACCGGGCGCAATCGTATTGACCGTGATGTTGCGGCTGGCGACTTCCCGGGCAAGTGACTTGTACATGCCGATCATGCCGGCCTTGGCTGCCGCATAATTGACCTGACCGGGGTTTCCGGTGACACCGACGACGGACGTGATGCCGACGATGCGGCCGGACCGACGCTTCATCATGCCCTTGATTGCGGCGCGGCACAGACGGAAACCAGACGACAGGTTCACTTCCAGAACCTGATCCCACTCTTCATCCTTCATGCGCATGAAGATGTTGTCGCGCGTGATCCCGGCATTGTTCACCAGGATGTCGACAGAGCCCATTTTCTCTTCAGCCGAGGGCAACAAGGCATCAACAGCCGCGCGGTCGGACAGATTGGCCGGCGTCACATAGGCGCGTTCGCCGAGATCAGCAGCAAGCGCTTCCAGCTTTTCAGCCCGCGTGCCGGACAAGGAGACGGTTGCGCCCTGTGCATGGAGCGACCGGGCGATTGCTTCGCCGATCCCACCGGTGGCACCGGTGACAAGCGCGTTTTTCCCTTCCAAGCTGAACATTCGGGATCCTTCCATTGTTCCTGTTTGGGTCCGCGGCGGACCAAATCGTCGCCTTGGCCGATATAAGCCTTATCCGGAGATCTTTTCCATAAGGGCGTCGATGTCTTCCGGAGAATTGACCGCCATGCCGGTGGCTTCCTTTGCGATCCGCTTGACCATGCCGGTCAGCACCTTACCCGTCCCAACCTCGACAAAGGTGTCGACACCGTTGTCGGCAAGCCAGGTGATGCTTTCGCGCCAACGCACGGTACCGGTCACCTGCTGAACAAGACGATCGCGAATTTCATTTGCGTCAGTGATCGGGCGCGCCAGCACGTTTGCGACCAGCGGCACGACAGGAGAGCGGATTTCGGCATTCGCCAGAGCTTCGGCCATCTTGTCGGCAGCCGGGCCCATCAGGGAACAATGGAACGGCGCGCTGACCGGCAGCATCACCGCACGGCGCGCGCCCCTGGCCTTGGCAATCTCGACGGCGCGCTCGACGGCGGCCAGATGCCCGGAAACAACCACCTGCCCCGGCGCATTGTCGTTCGCGGCCTGGCAGACTTCGCCCTGTGCGGCAGCCTCGGCCACTTCCGCGGCAACATCAAACTCCAGCCCGAGCAACGCAGCCATTGCGCCCTGACCGGCCGGAACCGCATCCTGCATGGCATCTCCGCGCACGCGCAGGAGCTTTGCAGCGGTCGCAATATCCAGGCTGCCGGCAGCAGCCAGCGCGGAATATTCACCAAGCGAATGTCCTGCGACAAAGGAAACACTGCCGGCAAGGTCGAGGCCGCGGGCTTCCAGAACGCGCATGGTCGCAAGGCTGACCGCCATAAGTGCAGGCTGAGCATTTGCTGTCAGCGTCAGCGTTTCTTCCGGACCAGTCCACATGACATCGGACAGCTTCTGGCCAAGCGCCTCGTCGACTTCGTCGAAAACGGCTTTTGCTTCCGGGAACGCATCGGCAAGGGCTTTGCCCATTCCAACGCCCTGACTGCCCTGGCCGGGAAATGTGAATGCAATGGTCATCTGGAAACGCCTCCGTGACTCGTGAGCGGACCTTGTTGTTCTTATCGCGAAAGGTCGACGGCTTATTAGAAAGCGGAGAAGACAGCCCGTGCAGGCTGAAATCGAACTTGGCGCGAGGCTATGATACGGTCTTGACCAAACTGTCAAGGCCCACAGGGCAATCATTTCCGCTTTTCGGGCGGTTTTGCCGGTTTTCCTTTGTCCTGATTATCCCTGAAATGCCCGGCAACCCGATGGGCATTGTCTTGCGCGCGAAACCGGTCCTCCCCTTACCTGCTTCGGGAACTCGATATATATATAGACAGTCAGGCAATCTTCCAAATCGGGAGCGTTCGTATCTTCTCCAGATTTTCGATCCTTTCGGGCGTATGCTGCTTGCAATTTCCGCAAAACAGAGTATAGAGCGCGCTTCATCCGGGGTTTGGCCGGGGGCTGAACGGAAGGGCATGACGCCAGGATCCTTGATCGGATCCGACTTCCCGTGTTCCCGCTCTCGTTAGAATTCTCGTGCCTTTCCGGGGCTACGAGGAGGCTCTGCGCCGATCCCGCGTTGTCAACACGAAGAAAGGCTATTTCCATGCCTCTTTACGAGCACGTATTCCTGGCTCGCCAGGACGTTTCGGCCCAGCAGGTCGAACAACTCGTCGAACAGTACAAGGGCCTCATCGAAGGCGCTGGGGGTACTATCGGCAAGGTGGAAAACTGGGGTCTGCGTTCCCTCGCATACCGCATCAAGAAGAACCGCAAGGCTCACTACACCCTCATGAACATCAACGCTCCGCACGCCGCGGTTGCCGAGATGGAACGTCAGATGGGTCTGAGCGAAGACGTTCTGCGTTTCATGACCTTCAAGGTCGATGAACTCGACGAAGAGCCGTCTGCAATGATGCAGAAGCGCGACCGTGACGACCGCCGTGGTGGCGATCGTGGTGGCCGCTTTGGTGGTGGCGATCGCGGCGGTGACCGCGGTGGACGCGGTGGCGACCGCGGTGAGCGCGCTCCGCGCCGCGCAGAAGGGGAGTAAGATTGATGGTTGATATTGCACAGCTCCCGAGCCGCCGTCCGTTCTTCCGTCGCCGGAAGACCTGCCCGTTCTCCGGCACCAACGCGCCGAAGATCGATTACAAGGACATCCGTCTGCTGCAGCGCTACATTTCCGAGCGCGGCAAGATTGTTCCGAGCCGCATCACCGCGGTTTCCGCGAAGAAGCAGCGTGAACTGGCCCGTGCGATCAAGCGCGCCCGCCTGCTCGGCCTGCTGCCGTTCGTGATCAGCTAAGCGTTTCTCGAAAATCTTGAGACGTTTCTTTCGGGGCTTCCCGGAAGACCCGAATTGGGGCCGCGGGCAAACGGCCTCTAACCATCCTCAACGGGTGGGACAGTAGGAGAAATGACATGCAAGTTATCCTTCTTGAGCGTATCGCCAAGCTCGGCCAGATGGGCGACACCGTTCGCGTACGCGACGGCTATGCCCGTAACTTCCTGCTGCCGCAGGGCAAGGCACTGCGCGCCAACAAGTCGAACCTCGAGCGTTTTGAGCGTGAGCGCGTTCAGCTCGAAGCTCGTAACCTTGAGCGCAAGAACGAAGCTGAAGGCGTTGCCTCCAAGCTCGACGGCGAATCCCTGGTGATGATCCGTTCCGCTGGCGAAACCGGCCAGCTCTACGGCTCCGTTTCCACGCGCGATATTGCTGACGGCCTGACCAATGCCGGCTTCTCCGTTTCCCGCAGCCAGGTTGAACTGCGCAACCCGATCAAGACGATCGGTCTGCACAGCGTTCTGATCCAGCTGCACCCGGAAGTCGAAGTCGCCATCAGCGTCAACGTCGCCCGCTCTGAAGACGAAGCTGTCCGTCAGGCTGCCGGCGAAGATCTCTCCACGCCGGAAATGGACGTCTTCGAATTCGAAGAAGACGAAGAAGCAGAAGACACCGAAGAAGGTGCAGAAGCTTCCGAAGAAGCAGCGGAAGAAGAAGCCTAAGCACTTCGCTTCCCTTGTGGACTTTAGAAAACGGCGCTGGCTTCAGCGCCGTTTTTTTGTTTGCCGGCAACTTTTTGGAATGATGGCAAGCCACGCCTAATCCTGGCTTTTCAGTTTCCGGTTTAAGGCCTTGAAACTGCTCGAAAATTCATTAACCAGCTATTAATCTTCTCGAAAATATCATAAATTTCAATAACTAAGAGGTAGGCCCTTGAGTCTTCAATCGAGTTCAGAGTCAAGCTGGATTCGATTCTTTCCCCGCTGATTTGTCCAAGCCGGTGGGAATCGAAATCAGCCATTTTTGAACCTTGAGCCCTCCCCCGTCACAGAGTATTCCCAATGAACTTGGGTCAACGGGGGTCGTTATGAAGGGCACGCTACAGAAGGTCGAAACGGAAGAAGACATCCAGCGCTTGGCACCACACAATGCCGAGGCGGAACGTCAGCTTCTGGGAGCGATTCTCGTTAACAACGAGACGTTCTACCGGGTCTCAGACTTTCTGGAACCACATCATTTTTTCGTGCCTGCTCACCAGGACATCTACGAGAAGATCAGCCATCTGATCCGCGCCGGCAAAACCGCGTCGCCGATCACGCTGAAGACCTTCTATCCCGCCAACGCGAAGATTGCGGATCTGTCCGCGACCCAGTTTCTTCTGCGCCTGGCTGGTGATGCCGCCTCGATCATCAACGCCGAAGACTACGGCCGGACCATCTATGACCTGGCGATCCGTCGCAATCTGATCCGCATCGGCGAGGACATGGTCAATATCGCCTTCGACGCCCCGATCGATGTGCCCCCCTCCCAGCAGATCGATGATGCCGAGCGCCGCCTGTTCGAACTTGCAGAAACCGGCCGCAGCGAAGGCGGGTTCGTCGCGTTTGGCGACGCCCTGACCGAAACCATCGAGATGGCGCACGCCGCCTATAACCGCGAAGGTGCCCTTTCCGGTATTTCCACAGGCCTGCGCGAACTGGACCGTTTGATGGGTGGTCTGCAGCATTCGGACTTGATCGTGCTTGCCGGTCGTCCCGCGATGGGCAAGACCTCCCTGGCAACCAACATCGCCTACAACATCGCCCAGTCCTACAAGTCCGAAGAACAGCCCGACGGCTCGATCAAGACCGTGAACGGCGGCGTTGTCGGCTTCTTCTCTCTGGAAATGTCGGCCGAACAGCTGGCCACCCGTATCATTTCCGAACAGGCGGAAATCTCGTCCTCGAAAATTCGCCGCGGCGATATCACCGAAGCGGAATTCGAGAAGCTGGCCGCCTGTGCCCAGACCATGCAGGCCGTCCCGCTTCATGTGGACCAGACCGGTGGTATTTCCATCGCCTCGCTGGTTGCCAAGGCGCGGCGTCTTAAGCGTCAGCGCGGTCTCGACCTGCTTGTGGTCGACTATATCCAGCTCTTGTCGGGCTCGAACAAGAACTCCGGCAACCGCGTTCAGGAAATCACCGAAATCACAACGGGTCTGAAGGCGCTTGCGAAGGAACTTCACGTCCCGATCATCGCGCTGTCACAGCTCTCCCGTCAGGTGGAATCGCGTGACGACAAACGACCGATGATGTCGGATCTGCGTGAATCAGGCTCCATCGAGCAGGACGCCGACGTGATCCTGTTCGTGTTCCGTGAAGAATATTACCTGTCCAAGACCGAGCCGGAATTCGGAACTGTCGAACACGAAAACTGGCAACGGGATATGGAGCGGCTCAAAGGCAAGGCAGAAGTCATCATCGCCAAGCAGCGTCACGGCCCGACCGGTACGGCGAACCTGCACTTCGAAGGCCAGTACACCCGCTTCTCCGATCTTGCCGAAGAAGATCACCTGCCCGAACGCTACGAATAACAGGCGTCTTCGCGATTTTGGACGGTCCTTGAGACAAGGTGCCCCGATTGCCGCCTGATGCCGCGTTCAAGCTCTCGTCTGCGGCTCACTTGCGGCATTTGGCAATGGACACGCCGTCGCTCACGATTAAGCCACTGTTAAAACTCCTCACTTACTTTAAGTAGAAAGAATTTCGCCTAAAATCTTTTCCAGGTGACCGCATCTTGTATTCGTCGGCACAAAAACTCCTCGAAGAAGCTCGCATCTTTCCGCGCAAAAGATGCAAGTGGTCCGGCCTGTTGAAGCAGGACGCGACCCATCGCCCCTGCGTGGTCGAAGACATCAGCGTGGGTGGTTGCCGCGTTGCGACCAACACCAAGGGTCTTGAACGGCATCAGCGTATCACCATCGAAATCGAAAGCCGGAAATTGCGGTTTTACGGTGAAATTCGGTGGGTGCGCTCCGGCGAAGCCGGCGTCGAATTCCTCTATATGGATTGAGCTTCCGCTCTTCAGCGCACTTCCCGGGGGGAGCGCTGCAGTGCGCTTCACTTGGTCACGGTTTTGGCGGTTTGGCCGTTGGTGCAAATGCGCCTCGATGCGATAAGCTCACTCTCGAATTTCAGACATTGATTCTGACTGGAGAGATATCCGGACCGTGCCTGCGACGATTGAACAAGCTTTCCCATCCAATCTTTACGGCGGACGACTGACGATCGACCTCGATGCGATCGTCTCGAACTGGTCCTTGCTGAAAGGCAAGGTAAGCGACAGCACCGATTGCGCTGCCGTTCTTAAGGCCGATGCCTATGGAACCGGACAGGACAAAACCGCTGCAGCCCTCTACCAGGCGGGATGCAGGACGTTTTTCGTCGCGGTGCCGACCGAGGCCCTGACGTTGCGCGCAAGTCTTCCGGACGCCGTCATCTACGTGCTCGACGGGCTGTTTCCGGGAACGGCCGACCACTTTCTGACCCATGACATCCGTCCCGTCCTCGGCAGTCTGGAAGAACTCCTGGAATGGGCGGAAGTCTGCAAGGCGTCGGGCAAGAACAATGCTGCCGCTGTCCATGTCGATACCGGCATCCACCGTTTGGGCCTGTCTCCGGCTGAACTCACCCGCGCTCTGGGTGACAACGCCGTTCTGGGGCCGTTCCAGCCATCGCTGGTGATGAGCCATCTTGCCTGTGGCTCGACGCCCGACCACGACATGAACCGGCGGCAACTCAAGCTGTTTACAGAGACAACCGCCCCCTTCCCTCACATTCCGCGGTCATTGGCAAATTCAGCCGGGGTGCTGCTTGGCCCGGACTACCACTTCGACCTTGTCCGTCCCGGGATCGCGCTTTACGGCGGACAGGCTATCGAAACCGAGCCCAACCCGATGAAACCAGTTGCCAAGGTGGAAGCACGCATCATGATTGTGCGCGACGTTCCACAGGGCGATACGATCGGCTATGGCGCGAAACAAACCGCAAAGCGCCCTTTGCGCAATGCCGTCGTGGCCGCCGGTTATGCCGATGGCATGATCCGTCGTGCCGGCTCCACGGACGACCGCCCGGGTGGCTTCGGGCTGATCGGCGGTTACAAGGCGCCGATCCTCGGCCGGATTTCAATGGACATGATCACGCTCGACGTGACGGATGTGCCTGAACACCTGCTTCAGCGCGGCGCGTTTGTGGAAATGCTGGGGCCAGGTGTTGCAGCTTCCGATCTTGCCGCTTATGCGGAAACCATCGACTACGAATATCTGACAAGCCTCGGACGTCGGTTTGAGCGCGTCTATGCGCCCTTGACCTGACCGAAGCCGAGAGCGAAAGGCAATTTGCATGGCACGGCGCTCCACATCCTTCGTCTGCCAGTCCTGCGGCGCGGTTACCGCCAAGTGGGTTGGCCGTTGTGAAAGCTGCGGTGAATGGAACACCATCGTGGAGGAGCAGACCGGCGGCGGCGTCGGTGGCGGCCCCGGCAGGGCTTCCCGCAGCAAGGGCCGTGTCATTCCCCTTGTCGGCCTTTCCGGCGATGCCAAGGAAGCCCCGCGCATTCAGACGAAGGTGCCTGAACTTGACCGGGTGACCGGCGGCGGCTTCGTACGAGGGTCCGCCCTGCTAGTTGGCGGCGACCCCGGTATCGGCAAATCCACATTGCTGATCCAGGCGGCTGCGCAACTGGCCAACCTCGGGCACAAGACCGTCTATATTTCGGGCGAAGAAGCCATTGGACAGGTTCGGCTCCGGGCCGAAAGGCTGGGTCTCGCCCAGGCCCCCGTGGCACTGGCTGCGGAAACAAGCGTTGAAGACATTCTGGCGACGCTGGAATCCGACACGGCGCCGGCCCTTCTCATCCTCGACTCCATTCAGACGCTCTGGACAGACCAGGTGGAATCTCCTCCCGGCACCGTGACGCAGGTGCGTGCGTCCGCCCAGGCGATGGTGCGTTATGCCAAGAAGAACGGCACCACCCTTGTTCTTGTCGGCCATGTGACCAAGGACGGGCAGATTGCCGGTCCGCGCGTGGTCGAGCACATGGTCGACGCGGTGCTCTATTTCGAGGGCGACGGCGCTCACCAGTATCGTATCCTGCGCTCGGTCAAGAACCGCTTCGGCGCGACGGATGAAATCGGCGTTTTCGAAATGACGGGAAAGGGGCTGCAGGAAGTCCCCAATCCTTCCGCCCTGTTCCTGGGAGACAGAAACACGTCCGCGCCCGGCGCAGCCGTTTTCGCCGGTCTGGAAGGCTCAAGACCTCTCCTGATCGAGATCCAGGCGCTGGTGGCGCAGTCTTCGCTGGGAACACCGCGCAGGGCCGTCATTGGCTGGGACAGCGCGCGGCTTTCCATGATCCTGGCCGTGCTTGAGGCACGGTGCGGCGTCCGCTTTTCACAACATGATGTCTATCTGAACGTCGCCGGTGGTCTCAAGATCAACGAGCCTGGAGCCGATCTTGCCGTGGCAGCAGCGTTAATCTCCTCACTCAGCGGACTTGCCCTTCCGGCCAATTGCGTCTATTTCGGCGAAGTCAGCCTGTCGGGGGCAATCAGGCCGGTCGCCCAAGCCCCTTCCAGACTGAAAGAAGCCGAGAAACTCGGCTTCGATCAGGCTTACTGTCCGGAGGGCAATCTCAAGGACGGCACCGTGTCTTCGTTCAGGACGACAGGCGTGCCGGAACTTGGGGACTTTGTTGCCAAACTTTCGGCGGAGGCTAGTGCTACGGGGCAGACCTGACGCAAGATGGTGACGGGTTTGGGCAAAAAGTTTAAGCTCTTGAAAGAGCGCCAGACAGAGGATTTTTCAGGAACATGCCGATAACGCTGCTGGACGGACTGCTCTTGGTCATCATGTTCATCTCGGCGGTCCTTGCGATGATCCGCGGATTTGTCAGGGAAGTTCTTTCCATCGTTTCCTGGGTGGCTGCGGCAGCTGCGGCATTCCTGCTGTACGAACGGGTTCTTCCTTACACCAAGCAGTATATCAACCATGACCTGGTTGCCATGGGCGTATCTGCCGCGGCAGTCTTTCTGGTCACGCTGCTTGTTGTCAGCTATATCACCATGCGGATTTCCGATTTCGTGCTCGACAGCCGGATCGGCGCCCTCGACCGGACCCTCGGGTTCGTGTTCGGAGCTGTGCGCGGTCTGCTGCTGGTCGTCGTCGCGATGATGTTCTTCAACTGGTTCGTCCAGCCGGAACAGCAGCCGAACTGGGTCAAGACAGCCAAGTCGCGGCCGATCCTGCTGTCTATCGGTGAACGGCTGGTGGCTGTGCTGCCAGAAGACCCGGAAAAGGCGATCCTGGACAAGATCCGGCAGAACAACCAGGCCGGAGGGGGAGCAACCCCGACTGATGAACCGGCCTACAGCGATTCAGAACGTCAGGGACTTGAACAGCTGACGACGGATAGTAACTAACAGGCCTTGGACATAAACCAGGGACACTAACCGAGACTGGGGCAGTAACGGGCACCGCTTGAGGTGCAGCGTTGAATGAGGCATCCCGCGCCCAAATATGTGCGGGACGATGTACCATTTGCAAAGCGGCCAATGTTTCGTCCACCTGAGTGACGATGACAGACATTTGACCGCAAGACCCGGCCGGTCCTCCCACCGGCCAGAACGAAGGAGTGTTCGCCATGGCTGGCGGAACCGACGTGCACGAACCGTTCGACATCAATGCAGATACCTTGCGCGAAGAATGCGGTGTTTTCGGCATTCTGGGTCATGAGGATGCCAGCGCGCTGACCGCGCTCGGGCTTCATGCGCTCCAGCACCGCGGGCAGGAAGCAGCGGGGATCGTCACCGTTGACAACGAGCAGTTCCGTGCGGAACGCCATCTCGGGCTGGTGGGCGATCACTTCTCCGACGCCGACACCATCGAGCGGCTGAGCGGAAAGGCCGCTGTCGGCCACGTTCGGTACTCGACAACCGGTGAAACCATCCTGCGGAACGTGCAGCCTCTCTTTGCCGAGCTGGACGGTGGCGGCATTGCCGTTTGCCACAACGGCAACTTCACCAACGCCCTCACCCTGCGCCGCCAGTTGATCCGGGACGGAGCAATCTGCCAGTCGACCTCCGATTCAGAGGTGGTCCTGCAGCTCGTTGCCCGCTCGCGCAAGGGGAAAATCGTCGAACGTTTCATCGACGCGATCACCCAGATGGAAGGTGCCTATTCTCTGGTGGCGCTGACCTCGAAGAAACTGATCGGCGCGCGTGACCCGCTCGGCATTCGCCCGCTGGTCCTGGGCGACCTGAACGGTGCTCCGATCCTGGCCTCGGAGACATGTGCACTCGACATCATCGGGGCAAAGTTCATCCGCGAAGTGGAAAACGGCGAAGTTATCGTCTGCACGTCAACAGGGATTGAATCCTTCTTCCCGTTCGGCAAACGCCCGGCTCGTCCGTGTATCTTCGAATACATCTACTTCTCCCGCCCCGACAGCGTTGTCGGCGGTCGCAGCGTCTACGACGTCCGCCGCGAAATGGGGCGCCAGCTGGCCCGGGAATCCAACGTCGAAGCCGACGTGATCGTTCCGGTGCCGGACAGCGGTGTGCCGGCGGCCATCGGCTTCAGCCAGGAAAGCGGTGTGCCGTTCGAACTCGGCATCATCCGCAACCACTATGTCGGCCGCACGTTCATCGAACCGACCCAGCAGATCCGTGCACTTGGCGTGAAGATGAAACACTCCGCCAACCGGGCTCAGATCGAAGGCAAGCGCGTCGTGCTTGTGGACGACAGCCTTGTGCGCGGAACAACATCGGTCAAGATCGTGCAGATGATCCGCGAAGCGGGTGCGAAGGAAGTTCACTTCCGGCTCGCCAGCCCGCCGATCAAGTATTCCGACTACTACGGCATCGACACGCCGGTGCGTGAAAAGCTGCTGGCTGCAAAATACGGTCTTGAGGAAATGCGCGCCTATATCGGTGCCGACAGCCTGGCCTTCCTGTCCGTCGATGGCATCTACAAGGCCATGGGCTACGATGGCCGCGACGATGCCAACCCGCAGTTCACGGATCATTGTTTCACCGGCGATTACCCCACACCGCTGACCGATCTTTCCGAGGATCAGGACTTCGTCAGCGCCCCTCGCCTGGTCGAGGTCGGCTAAAGCGCTCAAAACTCTTTGGACCGCTTCAATTTATGCCTTTCGGCGGTACCGCCGGAGGGCAAATTGATCTAAGAGATCACGCATGATCAAAGACTTTGAAGGCCGGGTCGCTCTCGTCACCGGCGCCTCCCGCGGAATTGGCTATCAGATCGCAAAGCAGCTCGGCGAACGTGGTGCGCATGTCATTGCGCTTGCGCGGACTGTCGGCGGCCTGGAAGACCTCGATGACGAGATCCGCTCCGCAGGCGGGGAAACAACGCTCGTCCCGCTTGACCTGACCGACTTCGACGCGCTCGACCGGCTTGGCGCCGCGATCTACGAACGCTGGAAGAAGCTCGATATCTTCGTCGCCAATGCCGGCATGCTGGGTGTTCTGTCGCCGATCGGCCACATCAGCCCGAAGGACTTCGAGAAAGTGACGGCGGTGAATGTCGTTGCCAACTGGCGGCTGATCCGCTCTCTGGATCCGCTCCTGCGCCAGTCGGACGCGGGCCGTGCACTGTTCCTGTCTTCCGTTCATGCAAGCACCTGCACACCTTTCTGGGGTCTTCAGTCCATCAGCAAGGCTTCCGTGGAAGCCATGGCGCGGACCTGGGCGAATGAAAGCCTGAAGACGAACATGAAGATCAACCTGGCCGACCCGGGCCCTACCCGCACAGGGCTGCGTGCCAAGGCAATGCCAGGCGAGCTTGCCACCAATCTTCCGACGCCGGATGATGTTGCGGCAGATCTTCTGCCCTTGCTGATGCCGGACGTTCTGGAAACCGGCCGCCTGTACGACCGCGTCAGCGGAGAATGGATTCAGCCCTAAGGCGGATCCTGCTGGGCTGATCCAATCAAGGGTTGCATAGCCCGTTCATTCTCTTTACGCCTTCCGGTTGATGATCGGAAGGGAAGCATGCCATGCGGTCAGATATCAGTGTCATCGCCTGGGATTTCGACGGCGTTCTAAACCGCAATGTCGTCGACGGCAGGTTCATCTGGGCTGACACGCTGGAGAGCGACCTCGGAATTGCACTCGATGCATTCGAACGCGGCGTGTTCGATGCCTCCTTCCTGCAAGTCATCTCCGGGAAACGGGACATAAAAACTCACCTGCAAGACTGGCTTGACCGGAGCGGCTACCTTCTGGATGCGGGAGAACTTCTCGACTACTGGTTTAACAAGGATGATCTGCGGGACCCCTTCACCTGCAGCCTGCTTGAACATCTGACAAGTCACGACGTCGTTCAGGTAATTGCGACGAACAATGAAGATCGCCGCTCCAGCTACATCGAGCACCAGTCCGGCTTCGGCTCGCTGGTCAGCCGGATTTTCTCTTCCGGCCGCATCAAGTCAGCCAAGCCGGACACCGCGTTCTTCGCCCATGTCAGCGACACTCTCAAGGTTGCCCCGTCCGAGATCTTGCTGATCGACGACAGCGCCACAAACGTTCGCGTAGCGAAGGCGCTTGGCTGGAAGGGCTTTCATTTTACCGAGAAGACCCGCTTGGAACTTGCTTCCTTTCTGGAACTTTGAAAGCATGCAGGGTATCCAGCGGCGGTCGCTGCAGAGGAGCCAGGAAGATGAAACTCGGTGCGTTCTCGGTCAGTCTGGCCGTCAAGGATCTCAAAAGATCGAAGGCGTTCTACGAAGGACTTGGCTTCGTGGATATCGGCATCTCGGACGCGGACAACTGGGCGGTCCTAAAGAATGGCGATACCATCATTGGGCTGTTTCAGGGCATGTTCGACAAGAACATACTCACCTTCAATCCCGGCTGGGACCAGGATGCCAGGACACTGGAAGATTTTCAGGATGTACGGGACATACAAAAGGTGCTGAAGGCGAAGGGATACACTTTCGCATCCGAAGCTGACGAGGCCGGCAGTGGTCGGGCCAGCTTCATGCTGGTCGACCCGGATGGAAACCCGGTTCTCGTCGACCAGCATGTGTGAGGCTGATTAAGCAGCTTCGAAAGGCGCAAAGGAACTTTCGGCGATTTCCTTCAGGTCGGCAAAGACGCCGGGAGCGCCAACAACGACACGTGCGCCGTCGTAAAGGGACTGGTTGATGTCCTGTTCCAGAACTTCACCACCGGCTTCCTTGGTGATCAGCATGCCTGCAAGGCAGTCCCAGGCGTTCATGTGGGATTCTACATAGCCGATAAGGCGCCCGGAAGCCGCGTAGGCAAGCATCAGACCGCCCGAGGCGTTGCGGAAGAACACACCGCCCTTGGAGACCAGAGCACCGACGACGTTGACCGCATCCGTGACGGCAGTGCGGCCATTGAAACCAACACCGACTGAACCGTGAGAGAGGCTTTCGCTGTCGGAGGCACGGATCGGCTTGCCATTGAGGAACGCACCGTGACCGGCGGCAGCCTTGAAGGTTTCCTTGGACACCGGATCATGGATCACACCGACAATCACCTGGCCCTGATGAACGCAGGAAATGATGACGCACCACTGCGGAATGCCGGCAACGAAATTTGCCGTACCGTCGATCGGGTCGGTAACCCAGGTGTAGCCCGAAGACCCTTCTTCCATGCCATGCTCTTCGCCCAGGATACCGTCGTCCGGATAGCTCTTTGCGAGTTCCGCGCGGATGAGCGTTTCCACATTGCGGTCCGCTTCCGAGACGAGGTCCTGATGACCCTTCTGCGTAATGGTCAGCGTGTCCAGCTTGTGAAAATAGTCGAGACCGAGCTCGCCAGCCTTTTCGGCAAGGGCAACGGCGAATTCCAGCCGGTCGATGGACATGGTTCAAACTCCCTTAAGTGTCGATAGCGCGGCGGGAAGCTGCTTTCCCGCCAGGAAAGAAGAATACTGGCTGGCAGCCTGGCAAAATGGCAGGCTGCCCTCCCCACTCAGCCCCGTTTTCTCTTCGGGGCGTAAGGGTTTTCGCCTTTGCGGTAGGACAGGCGAATGGGAGTTCCGTGTATGTTGAAGGTCTGGCGCAGCGAGTTGACCAGATAGCGCGTGTAGCTTTCCGGCAATTGTTCGGGACGCGAACAAAAAACCACGAAATGTGGCGGCCGCGTCTTGGGCTGGGTCATGTAACGCAGGCGCACCCGGCGTCCGGCAACTGCGGGGGGCGGATGGTTCGCGGTGACCTTGTCCAGCCAACGGTTCAGCTTGGCAGTCGAGACACGCGAGTTCCAGGCCTCGTAGGCGGTAAAGACGCTTTCGATCAGGCGATCGACGCCCTGCCCTTGCTGGCCGGACAAAGTCGCGATCTGAACACCGCGGATCTGGTTGAAATACCGCTCGTTGGCGTCCTTGATTTTCTTCCAGGCTTCTTCCCGGTCTTCGATCAGGTCCCACTTGTTGATCGCGATCACCAGTGCGCGGCCTTCGCGCGCAACCAGATCGATGATCTGCAGGTCCTGCTTCTCGAAGGACATGGTGGCGTCCAGCGTGACAACGACCACTTCGGCGAACTTGATCGCACGCAGAGCGTCGGCCACGGAAAGCTTTTCGAGCTTTTCCTGAACGCGGGCCTTTTTCCGGATACCGGCCGTATCGAACAGCTTGATATGCCTGTCGCGCCAGACCCAGTCTACCGAGATGGAATCGCGCGTGATGCCTGCTTCCGGTCCGGTCAGCATGCGGTCTTCGCCCAGCATGCGGTTGATCAGCGTCGACTTGCCCGCATTCGGGCGGCCGACGATGGCAACACGCAGCGGTCTTTCAATGGTGCCGACCGGCTCTTCGTCCTCGACGAATTCACCGTCCTCGTCGACATCCACGTTGGTGATCGCCTCTTCGCGCTTCGCCTCTTCTTCTTCCGTGACCCGGTCGACATGAGGTTTCAGAGCATCATAGAGATCAGCAAGCCCTTCGCCGTGTTCAGCGGAGATTGCAATAGGATCACCAAGACCAAGTGAATAGGATTCGTAAAGTCCGCTCTCTCCGGCCCTGCCTTCCGCCTTGTTGGCCAGCAGGATCACCGGACGGGTGGTCTTGCGTGCGACTTCGGCAAAATGGGCATCAAGCGGCGTTACACCAGCACGAGCGTCAATCACGAACAGAACCGCGTCGGCGGTTTCGATCGCCTCCTCGGTCTGCCGGCGCATGCGGCCCTCAAGGGATTCCTTGTCCGCATCTTCGAGACCGGCGGTGTCGATGATCGTAAAGCGCAAGTCGCCCAAACGGGCATCGCCCGGCCGCCGGTCTCGCGTCACACCAGGTGTGTCGTCTACCAGCGCCAGGCGCTTGCCCACAAGGCGATTGAACAGGGTGGACTTGCCGACATTCGGCCGTCCGATAATGGCGACAGTAGCGCCCACAGCAGATTCTCCTGATAGGCGGGCCTCTTCGGGCCCTGCCTCAAATGCTAGTTGAAGGCAGCGACGCCGTCATTGCCTGTCAGCACGATAATCCGGCCTCCGGCGACGATCGGTGTCACATAGACATCCGTATTGGTCCGCTGCGTCAACATGGTTTTTCCAGAAGAGGCATCCACGATTGCGATCTGACCGTCGCTGGAAAAGGCAACCAGTGCCCCATTTGCCAGGATCGGGCCAGCCCAGTTGCGGCGCTTCTTCTTCTTTTCCGGACGCGGCAAGGCCGTTGCCCAGAGGGTTTCCCCGTTTTTCAGATTGAGGGCGACCATACGGTCGTCGAGATCAACCATGAACAACGCGCTGCCGGAGACAACCGGCGTGTGCACGCTGCCGAGATCCTGTTCCCAGCGACGCTGGCCGGTGCGGGCATCCACCGCAACTGTGCGGCCGGCAACACCAGTGGCATAAACCGTACTGCCGGAGACAACCGGGCTCGCCGAAACGTCCGCGAGACCGGACAGGGCAAGTGTCCTGAAGCCGCGCGACACGCCATCGATCCAGGCCGGTTCGCCCGACTTGATGTCGATGGCCATGATTTCACCGGAGGAGAACGGCACGATGACACGGTTGCCGGAAATGGCTGGATTGGCCGCAGACAACAGACCAGCGGTTTCCTCGATACCTGCATAGGTCCAGGCAACGCTGCCGTCAGACTGCTTCAGGGCATAGACTTCGTTGGACTGGGATACAACGATGACATGACCGGCACCGGCAACAGGCGCACCACGAGCCGGCGTGTCGATGTCGACTTTCCAGATTTCCCGGCCGGAGCCGGCTTCAAGAGCCGCCACCTGACGATAGCTGGTGGCTGCGTAGACAACGCCGCCTTCAACGGCAACACCACCACCAGGACCCACATCCCTTTCGCCTTCCGGACGCAGGTTCTGGGTCCACTGGCGTCCACCGCCCGTCGACAACGCTACGACTTCGCCATTCGGCTTGTAGACGTAAATACGGCTGCCATCGCTGACCGGACGGGAAGACACCCGAAGTGCGGATGTTGTCAGCCCGCCGCCGGACGAGCCGACCTGAGCGCGCCAGGCACGATTGCCGGAGACGGATATGGCGACGTTACCCGGATCGTTGGTCAGGCCACCACCGGCTGTTGACCAGGACTGTCCGCCTGTCGCAGAACCGACCTTTGCTGCCTGGCCGAGCGCTTCGGCTGCCGGATCAGCGCCGTCGAACACGGGCTGGCGCTCACCCTTGAGGATTTTCTCGCGAGCAAACGGGTTTATGTTCTCGGTAAATTCGCTGACC
This sequence comes from Roseibium sp. RP-7, assembly GCF_053005225.1. Lineage (NCBI taxonomy): Bacteria > Pseudomonadati > Pseudomonadota > Alphaproteobacteria > Hyphomicrobiales > Stappiaceae > Roseibium > Roseibium sp. RP-7. The sequence continues at coordinate 2,128,501 of NZ_JBRKQA010000001.1, read as the reverse complement.
GACCCGCACCCGGTGAGGACGAGCGAAAGCGCAATGGCACCAAAAACACCGCGTCTGCGGAAAGAAACGGTTACAAAACTCACTGGTTGTTTCCTTCACTGTCCGCCTTGGCTTCGCCGTTGCTGGACCGGATCACGTCACTCAGGATCGACACGCGGCGGCTCACGTCTGCCGGTGTTTCCGCGTCGTCTTCAAGAGCGGAAATCCACTGACGGGCTGTTTCAATATCGCCGGCTTTCCATGCACTTAGGGCAAGAAGTTCGCGTGCAGCTGCACGGAACGGACCAGTGTCGCCGGTCAGCTTCTCGACCCGGTCGGCAATATCGCCGTAGCCTTGGGTGTCGACGGCAAGATAAGCAGCACGCAGCGCTGCAACATCACGCAGAGCATCCATGATGCTGGTATCGCGCGACAGGGCATCGAATTCGGCCAGGGCTTCTTCAGTCTTGCCGGAATTGGAAAGATCGGTTGCCTGACGCAGTTTCGCCAAGGCCGGGTATCCACCAAGGGCGTTATCCAGTTCACCGTAAAGAGCTGCTGCTTCTTCGTAGTTCTGGGCTTCGGAAAGCCTCACGGCTTCAAAGAACGTGTCACCAGCGCTCTGGGACTGCTGTTCCTGCCAGTAGAGCCAGCCGCGATAGCCGCCGGTTCCAACAATGATCAAGACCGCAACGCCAAGCACCCACGGACTGAAGCGGTCCCAAAGCCGACGGTATTTTTCCTGGCGGATATCTTCATCGACTTCACGAAAAATGTCAGACATGCGTGTCTATTTCCTGCATTCACTTCTTCGGCCCGGCACGTCTGCCCGGGCACGGCCCCTTCATGAGTGGCGCACATTATCCACTTGATCCGGCTCGGGCAATTCCCTGAAGGGGCTTAAATCGGTCCTTCATGGCGCAAGTGGGGCAATCCGGCACGGAATGCCGGATTTCTAACGTAATTTCAAGCTCCGCGACCGCTATCAGGCCACCGGAACCCCGATCAACAAGGCGTGCAGCTTCCAAGCGAACAGTCCGTAGAGAACCAAGCCCAACAGAATCACGACAAAATCGGAGTATTTTCCGGGCTTGGCCGTTGCCAGTGCACCTATCTGTCCTGCGCCGGGCCCGCGGCGCTTGACCGAAATCCGGTCTGCCACTGCCCAGGCGAGAAAACCGCCAAACAAAAGCACCGAAGCCAGATCGCCATTTGCCAGAAGGTGCGCCAATGCCCACAGTTTTACGGCCACCAGCATCGGATGTTTCAGGACTGTCTTGATCCGCGACGGCACATAGGCAGCGACAAGGAAAATGAAAACAGGAACCATGAACAGCATGGTGACGTGGCGCAGCCAGAACGGCGGATCGTACAGCACCGGCGGGCCTTCAAAACGGGCCACGCCATAACCGTAAACGATCAGCCCCAGACCGACGAACGACAAGAGCGTATACAGCCCCTTGTACGGTGTTTCGCCGAGCCTTGAGACCAGCCCATTGCGCGTTGCCGGAAACATCGGCAACGTGTGAATACCCAAAAACAGCACAAGGCCGGCGATCAACAAGGCCATTCCCGCTCTCCCTCTTTTGCCCGCAAGCGGCCGGGTGCCCTCAGACCCGGACATCCCTTGCGGCGAAGATAGGTGGCTGGCGGTGCACCTGCAACCAGCTTCAGACGAGCAATTTGACTGCCTCAGCGGCAGCAAGCGCCTGTGGACGGCTGGCCTGGTGTTCGATTTCGATGAACGTTCCCGTTTCGGCAGATTTCAAAATCGACACCATGACGTCGACCGCATGCAGTGCCCGTTCGAGCGAACAGCGGAACTCGGTGTCGTCTCCACTCAGGATCGACTGGGCCATGTCTGCCAGACCGGCAGCGCGGTAGTTCGCACGCGGCAGGCCGTTGTCATCGACATTCGCCAAACCGAACGGGTGCATCGCATCGTCTAATGCTTTTGTCGTTCCATCTTCGGTGACCAGGCTTACGTCTCCGCCGAAATAGTTCGGGTCGGCCAGAAAAAGTGTTCCCCGGGTACCGTAAAGCTCCATAGGCTGGTGCCTATGTGCCCAGACGTCCCAGCTCGCCGTCAGCGTTACTTTTGCACCGGACCGGAACTCGAGAATCGCATGGATTGTGGTTGGGGTGGAGACATCGATCTTTTCACCATTTCGAGTGCCACCCCCGATCGTCCGGGTCTTGAACGGCATGGCTGACATGGCGCACACACGCTTTACCGGGCCGATCAGATTGAGCAGAGCGGCAATGTAGTAAGGTCCGAGGTCGAGAACCGGCCCCCCTCCCGGTTTGAAGAAGAAGTCGGGGTTGGGATGCCAATGTTCCATGCCGTGACTCATGACATGGCACGTGCCGCCAACGATTTCTCCGATCAGTCCTTCGTCAACTGCCTTGCGGGCAATCTGATGTGCCCCGCCCAGAAACGTATCCGGTGCACACCCGACTCTCAGATGTTTTTTGCGTGCAAAATCGGCAAGCGCCTGCCCGTCCCGGATCGACAGAGCCAGAGGTTTTTCCGAGTAGACATGCTTCCCGTGTGCCAGGATTTCATGGGAAACGAGATAATGGGCATCGGGAACAGTCAGATTGACAATCAGATCGACATCATCCGCCAGAAGCAGGTCGTGCACGGTGAGTGCACGCACGCCGTATTCGGATGCGCGCTCTTCCGCAGCATGACGGTTCAGATCCGCACAGGCCCTGATTTCAAGGCCATTGAACTTTGGCGCCAGATCAAAATAGGTCTTTGAGATGGTGCCGCATCCGATGATGCCGATGCCCAGTTTGTCTGCCATGAACCTCTCCGCGGATTCGATGCAGACATCCTAGAACAAAGACACTGTCTCGGAAATCAAATGGATGCCGGGAAACACCGCCAGGGTTACATCGGCATGGTGCACTGCCGGCAGGTACCGCGCAGTTCGATGGTCGTCCGGGACAACTGGAAGCCTTCGCTCTGCGTCCATTCCCTCAGGAGGGAAATGGCCTTGTCCGGCGTAAACTCGCTGACGACACCACATTTTTCACAGATGGCGAAGGCAGCCGTGCCATGACCGGAGCAACCCTTGTGGGAACAGGCCACAAAGGCATTGAGGCTTTCCAGCCGGTGGACCATTCCGTATTCCACCAGCTTGTCGAGAGCCCGGTAGACCTGCAGCGGCGCACGGAAACCGCTGTCGCGCAACAGATCGAGAATCGCATAGGCCGTCAAAGGTCCACCCGCGTCCGACAACGAGCCGAACACCAGGGCCTGGTTCTTGGTCAGTTCGGGATGTGTCTCAACGCTCACGGACGATCTCCTTTCGTGCTCGATCTCACCCTTCTCACGATTTGCACGCCCGGGACAAGACTGACGACAAACAGTGCCATCGCCGCAACGACGATGGAGGGGCCGGACGGGGTATCGTAGGCCAGCGAACTATAGAGCCCGCCGACGACGGCGGCGGCTCCGGTCAGGGCTGCAATCACCGCCATCTGTTCCGGCGACGCCGACAGACGCCGGGCGGCGGCGGCGGGAATGATCAGCAGCGCGGTGATCAGCAGCGCGCCGATGATCTTCAGAGAAATGGCAATGACGATTGCCGTCAGCAGCATGAAGATCAGCTCGGTCCGCTCAGGCTTCAGGCCCTCGCCAGCGGCAAGGTCCGGACTGACCGTTGCTGCGAACAGGCGGCGCCAGATGACCACGAGGACACCGAGCACGATCGCACCGCCAGCGTAGATCATGGCAATGTCCATGGGTGTGACGGCCAGGATATCGCCAAAGAGCAGCCCCAGCAGATCGACCCGGACCCATGTCATGAAGGCCAGACAGACCAATCCCAGGGCGAGCGCGGAATGGGACAGCAAGCCAAGCAATGCATCGGAAGACAGCGTGTCGCTGCGCCTCAGTGCCATCAGCACGATCGCCAGAAGGATGGAAACAACCCCGACTGCCAACGTGGTGTTGACGTTGAGGAGCAGCGACAGGGCAACGCCCAGCAAGGCTGCATGGGACAGCGTATCGCCGAAATAGGCCATGCGACGCCAGACGATGAAACAGCCAAGCGGTCCTGCAACAAGTGCCACACCTATGCCGGCAATGAGTGCACGGGTGAAGAAATCATCCAGCATTTCGAATGCCGCCTTCTTTCTCCGCAGCCGCGTCGGCAGGTGCGTGATGATGCTCGCCGGAACAGGAGGAACACAGCGAACCGTCTGCGTGGCGCACCTTTCCATCCGGCAGATGCACGTGGTCATGGTGATGTTCATAGACGGCAATCGCCGCATTGCGCCGGTTGCCAAACAGCGCATGATACCGGTCGTCACGGCTGACGTCAGAAGGGGTTCCGCGGCAGCAAACGTGACCATTGAGGCAAATCACCTGATCTGCTGCCGCCATGACGACATGAAGATCGTGAGAGATCATCAGGATGCCGCAGCCAAGCGTGTTGCGGATTTCGGAAATGAGGTCGTAGATCGCGATCTCACCGGCATAATCCACGCCTTGCACCGGTTCGTCCAACACCAGCAGCCCGGGATTGCGGGCAATCGCGCGGGCCAGCATGACACGCTGCATTTCACCGCCGGAGAGCGTGCGCATCTGAGAAGTCATCAGCCTTTCAGCGCCGGTGCGCGCCAGCGCAGCGCGGCATTCGGCATCGGACAGGGGATTCGTCAGCCGCATGAACCTGGCGACCGTCAGCGGCAACGTCCAGTCGATGGCGAGCTTCTGCGGCACATAGCCAATCTTCAGGCCGGGCTTGCGTTCGGCACGGCCTTCGCTCGGGCTCAGGATCCCAAGCGCCATCTTGGCCGTTGTCGACTTGCCGGACCCATTGGGCCCGATAAGCGTCACGATTTCACCCGGAGAAACCGATAGATCTACGCCGCGCACCAGCCATTCACCGCCCTTGCGGATGCCTGCGCGGTCAAGCTGAACAAGCCTGGTATCCGAATTTGTCATAGTCCTGAAAGCCTGCTGCGCTCTTTGGGAACCAACGCTCTGGCGTTACGTTATTACGTATGTAGCGTTCAAGCCACTTGCTTGCAACTTGTCCCGGTGCTGATTAACACTCAAAGCAACACCGGTGCGCCCGCAAGCGCCCGAATGTGCCAGCAGAACAGGAAGCAAAGCATGATTTTCCCTTGTATTTTGTCCGGTGGTGTCGGTTCGCGGCTGTGGCCGCTGTCACGCACCGACCGGCCAAAACAGTTTTTGCCACTTTTTGGCGGGGAAAGTCTGTTCCAGAAGACCTGCAAGCGCGTCAATCGGCCGGACTTTGCCGCTCCGATCGTGATCGGCAGCAATGCCCACCGGTTTCTGATCGGCGAGCAGCTCAATGAACTGGGGCTCGAAGCCCAGTCCATCCTGCTTGAGCCTGTCGGCCGAAATACAGCGCCCCCTGCCCTGATGGCAGCGTTGATTGCCGCTGAAACCGACCCGAACGCCCTGATCCTGCTGTTGCCCTCCGACCACCTGATCCGGAAGGAAGATCTTTTCCTGACTGCCGTCCATCAGGCGGAGACAGCCGCTCGCGCAGGCAAGATCGTGACCTTTGGCATCGAACCCAGCGAAGCCAATACCGGATACGGATACATCAAGGTTGCAAGTGGCAGCGAGCCTGTGCGGCCTGTGGAAGCCTTTGTCGAGAAGCCTGACCAGGACCGTGCCGATGCCTTCCTGAAGGATGGCAGCTATGTCTGGAATGCCGGCATCTTTCTTTATGCCGCCAATACGATGATTGATGCTTTCAAGAAGCACCAGCCGGAGCTTTACGAGAACATCGTCGCCGTCATGAAGACACGGCATGGGGATCTGGATTTTACGCGACTGAACCAGGAAGCCTTCGAAGCACTGGACAACATTTCCATCGACTACGCCATCATGGAAAAGGCGGACAACGTCGTCTGCGCGCCCGTTGCACCGGAATGGGACGACCTGGGTTCCTGGTCCGCGATCTGGACGGTCCTGGACAAGGATGCCCAGGGCAATTCCGGATTGGGCGATGCCCGCTTTCTCGATAGCAACAACTGCCTGGCCTATGCTGAACGCGGGCTCGTATCCGTTATCGGCCTTGAGGATGTCATGGTGATCGCCACAACCGACAGCGTTCTTGTTGCCCACAAGGACAAGGCGCAGGACGTCAAGACCGTTGTGGAGCAATTGAAGGCAGAAGGCAGGCATGAGGTGGACCGGCACCCGAGGTCCTACCGTCCTTGGGGCTACACCGAACGCATCAACGCCGGCGAGCGTTTTTCCGTTCAGTCGATGATGATCAAGCCGGGCAAGAGGCTCAGCCTGCAAAGCCACCTTCACCGGACGGAGCACTGGGTGGTGGTGTCCGGTACTCTCGAGATCACGATCAATGGCGAAACGCGCCTGCTCAGCGAAAACCAGTCCGCATATGTGCCGCTTGGAGCGCAGCACACGTTGCATAACCCGGGCAAGATTCCGGTGCGGATGATCGAGGTGCAGTCCGGAACCTACTTGCAGGAAGACGATATCCGGCGCCATCCGGAAACATCACAAAATCCCTGACGAGATCTATTTTCCTGTGATGCGTTCTTGCCCTGCCAGATGATTTCCGGCAAGACTTCACGTCAATTCGCGACCATGCCCCAGAGGCCAACGCCACGCGACGGAGAGGAAAACGCTCATGCATCATGTCTTCATTTGCGATTATGTCCGCACGCCCATCGGACGCTATGGCGGCATGCTGTCCTCTGTCCGCGCTGACGATCTAGGTGCGATCCCCATCAGCGCCCTCATGGAGCGCAATCCGGACACGGACTGGGCCGAGGTAGATGACGTCTTTTATGGCTGTGCCAACCAGGCCGGTGAAGACAACCGAAACATCGCGCGCATGTCGGCACTGCTGGCGGGCCTGCCGGAGACAGTTCCCGGTTTGACGCTCAACCGGCTTTGTGGTTCGGGAATGGATGCCGTGATGACTGCGGCCAGGGCGATCAAGGCCGGCGAAATAGATCTCGCCATCGCTGGCGGCGTTGAAAGCATGTCCCGCGCACCTTTTGTCATGCCAAAAGCAGACACCGCCTTTTCCCGCTCGGCCGAGATCTTCGACACGACAATCGGCTGGCGCTTCGTCAATCCGCTTCTCAAACGCCAATATGGTATCGATTCCATGCCGGAAACGGCGGAAAACGTTGCCGAACAATTCCAGATCTCGCGACAGGACCAGGATGCCTTCGCGCTGCGCAGCCAGCAGCGAGCCGCCGCCGCTCAGCAATCCGGTCGGTTCGCCGAAGAAATCGTTCCCGTGATGATCCCGCAGCGCAAGGGCGACCCTATTCTGGTGGACAAGGACGAACACCCCAGGAACACAACGCTGGAGGCCCTTTCGGCGCTCAAGACGCCGTTCCGTGAAAATGGTTCGGTGACCGCCGGCAACGCGTCCGGTGTCAACGACGGTGCTGCGGCTTTGCTGATCGCGTCGGAAGCTGCGGTGGCCAAGCACAATCTCACGCCGATCGCCCGCGTCGTCGGTGGAGCCACCGCCGGCGTTCCGCCGCGGATCATGGGCATTGGCCCCGCGCCGGCGACACGCAAGCTCTGCGCGCGCCTCGGAATCGCGCTGCCGGAGTTCGACGTGATCGAACTCAACGAAGCTTTCGCCGCACAGGGCATTGCAGTCATGCGAGACCTTGGCCTGCCCGAAGACAGTGAAATCCTCAATCCGAACGGCGGTGCGATTGCACTCGGTCATCCGTTGGGGATGTCTGGCGCCAGAATCACGGGAACAGCAGCCCTGGAACTGAAAAAACGGGATGGAAACCTGGCGCTTGCCACCATGTGCATCGGTGTCGGCCAGGGTATAGCGCTGGCTCTGGCATCAGCGTGAGGCGTTTCTGATCAGATCGACAGTTTGGCGTACCGGTCTTCACCTGTGCGCCAATACCGGCTCGGGCCAGTCCCCACCGGCACCGGCCGGTCTTTTGCCGCAGGTGTTGCTATCTGAGGAAAAGGCCCTGACTGCACCCTCTTTTCCATCGTGTCGCTGACTTCGCCCAGTTCATCCGACAGCCTTTCGAAGAGCAGGCTGGGCATGCGCAGCGTCGCGACATAGTAGGAAATCGCCTCATCTGCCGCTTTTTCCAGGTCCAGTTGACCGATCTCGCGCAGGGTATTTTCCGCCATCACATGAAGTTCGACCGCGTCTTCGACCAGTGGCTGCGCAACCTCTACCGCCTGGTCGGAATGGCTAGCAACCCAAAAGGCGGCTGACGCTGAAAGGCTAACAAAAACAAAAACGTGCAAGTTTCTCAAAAGAAATCGCATTGCAACCCCAATGAATAATTAACAAAACGTTAAACTACCATTGGTCGTACAGGGCGCGTGGAAGATCTGCAACCTGTCCTTGCAGTTCGCCCGTTTTTTTCGAACGCCATGGTTAACAGCGGTCTGCGTTGTTCGGAGACGTACCCTTCTTCGCTTCCCGATCCTGGAACGGACCACTGCGGACGTACTGACAGTCCTTCAGCTACATGATCTGGCCGCCCCCTTCCCGGCACCGGAAATGGGGCACTGTCAGATTTGCCTGTAGGTATTTGCAGGTACGTAAAATTTTACATGCGGTATTACCGGGACTTTAGATCCTGGGACTGTATAAGCGCGGCATCAAAACGGAGGACGTCATGATCGAAAGGACCGGTGAGATGAGGCTCTCATCCCTGGGATTGCTGCTACTTTTAGCAGCTGCGGCCATGACCTTGTTCGCTGATTTGGGGCCACAGCCCTCGACTTCCGCCAAGGCCAAGTCAGTTTACCAGCAACTCGCTCATTGACCGTTTACGCAAGGTGCCGAACTGACCGAGAAGGTTCACCGGCGCAGATCGTGCCCGCGATTTGCTCTGGCTGGAACCGGCACCGGTTTCATTTGCCCGGTGAAAGATATCGGCAGTCTGCGCCTTGCGGCCCCACCTCCGCCTTTTCCGCTTCGGCCGGTTTCACCCAACAGCATGATGGCTGAGCCCATGACCACGGACCCGAGGGTGATGAACAGGCCGAATGCCAGCATGATGACCGGCAGCACCGGGTCCTCTGCCGACATGACAAGCACTCTCAGATTACCGATATTGCCGAGGAAAATGCCGCCGAGCACGAGGCCGGCAATTGCCGTTCCCGCCAGGCCGTTGACTGCAAGCAGACGAAACAAGGGATCTCTCGGAAGCTTCAAGCGAACCGGCCCCTTCATCGACAATGCCATGGCGCGCACTCCTCGCTCTGCGATTGCTGTTGCGATGCATGATCAGCCTAGCGCCGATCGATACCTGCCAACAACCTGTCAAATAGACCGATTAAGATCATTTTGAAGATCAGCTCATAGTTTATTCATCTTCGACGCAAGATTTGTGCAGCGCACTCTTGATTACAAATGCGTGAGCATATATTTGTTCGATATATCGAACCAACATATGACACTTCTAACGATGCCTATAGCGTCATCCGGATCGCAACCGGGCTCGTATGAAGGCCGTCATGCCGGGAGGACGCTCCCAGGCACGGAGTTGTCAATGAGTGTACGCAGTCTCTGCCTCGCAATCCTTTCTTTCGGGGATGCCACCGGATACGAAATCCGGAAGGAGTCGACCGAAGGCCGGTTCAGCTATTTCGATGATGCGAGCTTCGGCTCGATCTATCCGGCGCTGGCGCGTCTGGAATCGGAAGGGCTGGTAACCGTGCGCGAGGAGCCGCAGGCAGGCAAACCTGCCCGCAAGGTCTATTCCATCACCGATGCCGGCCGGGAAGACTTCATCCAGTCACTGTGTGATCCACAGGCGCCGGACACTTTCAAATCACCCTTTTTGCTGATCGCCCTCAACGCCGCGCAACTGCCTCCCGAGGTGATCCGCCGCGCGGTCGAACGGCGCAAGGCGCAGGTGCACGCTGAGTTGCGCCTGCTGACAGACAACGAAAAAGACCAGGAATGTTCGCACCCCGGGTCCAACTGGACCCGTGAATACGGCATTGCCTGCATGAATTTCACCCTCGCCTATCTGGAAGAACATGGCGAGGCACTGATCAGGATTGCTGAAGAAGCGGCGCAGCCGGTTGCGGCAGCCGCAGAGTAAGCGCAAGACGTTTCGGAGCTTTAGACAATGCGAGTGAAGTTTTCCTACCTCCTGGCGACCGGCATCGCGGCCGGTATCGGTTTCTGGATGTATAGCGGCACGATGGTGATCGGTGGTGTCGGCGACAGCGAACATGCCACCCCGCCCCCGGCGCTCAGGGTCAGCCAGGCGTCCACGGAGACCTTCCGTGTTCAGGTGGAACGTCTTGTGGCGCAAGACCGTCGAGCCGTTCTGGAAGTGCGCGGGCGCACCGAAGCCGAAGCCACGGTGGCTGTCAGATCCAAGACAACCGATGATGTGGTGGAGCGCCCGGCGCAGGAAGGCGCGCATGTCGCCGCCGGCGATGTGCTTTGTGTTCTCGACAAGGGATCGCGGCAGTCACGCATTCTGGAAGCCAAGGCTGCCCTGGCTCAGGCGCAACTGGACCATGAGGCAGCAACTCAGTTGAACAGCAAGGGCTTTACCGCTCAAACCCGTGTGGCTGCCCTGCAGGCCCAGCTCGATGCTGCAAAGGCACGCCTGATTGAGGCCGAGCAGGAGCTGGAACACACAGTTATCCGCTCGCCGATTGCCGGCGTCATCCAGAGCCCCATGGCTGAAATCGGCGCACAGCTTGAACAAGGCGGCATCTGCGCGACGGTGGTTGATGCGGATCCGATGATTGCCATCGGCGAAGTGTCGGAACTGAATATTTCCGAGATCTCGCTGGACATGCCGGCAACGGTCACGCTCGTGACGGGTGAATCGCTCAGCGGCAAGGTGCGTTACATCTCGCCGACGGCAAATCCGGACACGAAAACCTTCCGTATCGAGATCGAGCTTCCCAATCCCGACGGCAAGGCCAGGGACGGCGTGACGGCAGTCACCAAGCTGGAGCTGGCTGCGGAGAAAGCACATAAGATTTCGCCAGCAATTCTGACGTTGAACGACGCCGGCCAGGTCGGCATTCGTGCAGTCGATGAAAACAACAAGACTGTCTTCTACCCCGTCAAGGTGCTGGGTGGAGAACAGGACGGAATGTGGATCGGCGGTCTTCCCGACGAAGTCGTCGCCATCACCGTGGGGCAGGAATACGTCTCGGATGGAGAACTCGTGCAACCGGTCTTTGAGACGGCAGAGGTGAGTCAATGATAGACATGCTTGAAGGCGTCCTTCGGCGCCCCAAGACGGTATTCGTGATGATGCTGGCGCTGATCGTTGCCGGTGTCGCCACCTATATCTCGATCCCGAAAGAAGCCAGCCCGGACATCGATCTGCCGATCTTCTACATTTCGATCACCCAGCAGGGCATTTCTCCGGAAGACTCCGAGCGCCTGCTCGTGCGACCGATGGAAACGGAATTGCGCGGCCTTGACGGGTTGAAGGAAATCACCGCGATCGCATCGGAAAGTCATGCCGGCATCGTGCTGGAGTTCGACATCTCGTTCAACAAGGACGAGGCGCTGGCGGACGTGCGCGACAAGGTCGACCAGGCCAAGAGCAAGCTGCCGGACGAGGCTGAAGAGCCGACGATCACGGAAATGAACTTCGCACTTGCGCCGACCATGATCATCGCCTTGTCGGGCAACGTGCCGGAGCGCACGCTCTACAAGCACGCCCGGCGTCTCAAGGACGAGATCGAGGCTATCGACACCGTCCGGTCGGCGGATCTGACCGGGCACCGCGAAGAGCTGCTGGAAGTCCTGATCGACACCCAGAAACTGGAATCCTACTCGATCACCCAGCAGGAGCTCCTGAACTCGCTGCAGCTCAACAACCAGCTTGTTCCTGCGGGCTTTATCGACGGCGGCAAGGGTCGCTTCAACGTGAAGGTACCTGGTCTCGTAGAGACCGCAGAGGATGTCTACACACTTCCGCTGAAACAGAGCGGTGAAGGTGTGGTGACCCTTGCAGATGTCGCCGAGATCCGGCGCACCTTCAAGGATCCCAACGCCTACACACGCGTCAACGGCAACCGGGCAATTGCTCTTCAGGTCGTCAAGCGTATCGGCACCAACATCATCGAGAACAACGCGGCAGTCCGTGAAGTTGTCGAACATGCCTCCAAGGACTGGCCGGAAACCGTTCGTGTCGACATGATGCTCGACCAGTCCAACAACATCTTCGAAGTGCTTGGCTCGCTGCAATCGTCGATCCTGACGGCGATCTTCCTGGTGATGATCCTGGTTCTGGCGGCGCTTGGCATGCGCTCCGCACTGCTCGTGGGTCTGGCGATCCCGACCTCCTTCATGGTCGGCTTCCTGATCCTTGGCGGCGTCGGCTACACGGTCAACAACATGGTCATGTTCGGCCTCGTTCTGACCGTTGGCCTGCTGGTCGACGGTGCCATCGTGATGACCGAATATGCCGACCGCAAGATCCAGGAAGGCATGGAAGACCGCGAGGCCTATATCCGCGCTGCGAAGCTGATGTTCTGGCCGATCGTCTCTTCGACGGCCACCACACTGGTAGCGTTCCTGCCCATGCTGCTGTGGCCGGGTGTTGCCGGCGAGTTCATGAGCTACCTGCCGATCATGGTGATCATCGTCCTGACCGCCTCGCTGTTCACCGCCATGGTGTTCCTGCCGGTGACAGGGGGCATCCTGGCCCAGGTCTCGCATTTCCTGAACAGGTATGCCGCTGGACTTCTGGCACTGACATTTGGCGTTCTGGCCGCCGTCATTGTCGGATTCGGCCCCTTCGTACCGATGGCTCTCGAAGGCGTCGTGCCAGTGGTGGCTGCAACTGGCATCGCCATCCTGTGCGGCTTGGTGGCCCTCGTCCTTGTCGGCTTTGTTTCCTACAAGCTGCTGCGTCCGTTTGTGCGCTGGTCTCAGGCACGAGCTGCCAAGAGAGCCGAAAAGGAACGTGCGGAAGCTGCCGCCCTTTCCGGCTCTGAAGCGTTCGACGTCAAGAAAGTAAGCGGGTTCACCGGCATCTATGTTCGCATCCTGAAGATGTTTGCAGGCAACCCGATCGGCAACATCGCCGCCATCGTGCTGCTGATCGGCAGTTGCTTTGCGATCGTCGGCGCGTTCATGGCGAACCCGACCGGTGTTCAGTTCTTCATCGATGAAGAACCGGAACAAGCGGTGGTTCTTGTTTCCGGCCGTGGCAACATGTCTGCCTCGGAAGCGCGCGATCTCGTTGTGCAGGTTGAAGACAGGATCATGTCCATTCCGGGCGTCGACAATGTCATCACCAACGCGTTCACACCCGGCGGTTCGTCCGGCGGCCCCTCCGTCGGCGACGTCCAGGACAAGCCTGCCGACGTGATGGGCGAGATCAATATCGAGCTTGCAGACTTCTGCTGCCGCCGGGTGGCGAAGGAGATCTTCGCCGACATCCGTAATGCGACCAGTGACATCCCCGGCATCAAGGTGGAGACCCGCAAGATCGAAGGCGGTCCGCCAACGGGCAAGGACGTTCAGCTGGAGATCAAGTCCACCGATTACAACGACATGGTTGCTGCTGTCGCCCGCATTCGCGAGCACATCAACGGCATGGATACGCTGATGAACCAGGAGGACGACCGTCCCCTGCCCGGCATCGAATGGCAGATCTCCATCGATCGGGAACAGGCCGGCCGCTACCAGGCAAGCATCGCTTCCGTTGGCAACATGGTCCAGTTGGTCACCAACGGTGTTCTGATCGGTACCTATCGTCCCGGAGACAGCGAGGACGAGGTGGACATTCGCGTGCGCCTGCCGGAGAACGAGCGGACCATCGACCGGTTCGACCAGCTGCGGCTGCAGACCTCGCTTGGACTCGTGCCGCTGGCAAACTTCGTCAGCCGCGAGCCGGCCCAGAAGGTGTCGGAAATCGTGCGTCGTGACGGGCTCTATTCCATGTTCGTAAAGGCGGCGGTCAATCCGGAAAGCGGTTCCACGCCGACAGAACAGGTTGCAGCTCTTCAGAAGTGGCTGGATACGCAGGAATGGCCTGCCAACGTGTTTCTGAAATTCCGCGGTGCAGATGAGGACCAGCAGGAGTCTGGCGAGTTCCTGATGAAGGCGATGGTGGCATCGCTGTTCCTGATGTTCCTGATCCTGCTGACCCAGTTCAACTCGTTCTACCAGACGATCCTGACGCTCTCGACGGTGGTTCTGTCAGTGTTCGGGGTGCTGCTCGGAATGCTCGTCACCAATCAGCCGTTCTCGATCATCATGACCGGGACCGGGGTGGTGGCGCTTGCCGGGATTGTGGTCAACAATGCCATCGTTCTGATCGATACCTACAACAGGTTCCTTCATGACGGCCTTCCCCCGCTGGACGCGATCCTGAAAACATCCGCTCAGCGTATCCGGCCGATCCTGTTGACCACCATCACGACCATCGCCGGCCTGGTGCCCATGGCCACCATGATCAACTTCGATTTCTTCAATCAGGTGATCACCTATGGCGGCATCACGGCGGTCTGGTGGGTGCAGCTGGCAACGGCGGTCATATCCGGACTTGCTTTCTCCACCTTGCTGACGCTGCTGATGATCCCGGTCATGATTGCGCTGCCGAGTGTATGGTCAAGCACCTTCTGGAAGGTGGTGTCCACCGTACGGCGCAAGCCAGGCACTGCCACCGAAGAGGTAACTCCGGAACCTGTGGCTCTTGGCGATCAGCCCGAACAGCGCCCGGCTGCAAAGGTGGTTTCCATGCCGAAGCCGTCGCAACCGAAAATCCCCCCGCAGGAGGAACTGCCGCACGCGGCAGAGTGATCCTAAGCACCTCCAAGCAGAAAGGCCGCCGGTTTCCGGCGGCCTTTTTGTTTGCAACATGCAGCGTGTCTTCACCCGAATTCCAACCACTGCCCCTTGAATTGCGGCCCATCAATCAATATAGTTGCAATATACAACTACATAGGCTTTTGCATGTCCCAGCATTCCCCCTCCCTCGTCAACGATATCCGTGCAGCGTCCCGCCAACTGGTTCGGGAATTCGGCTTTCTGGACAAGACCATCGCCGGTACGGATCTGTCCGGTTCAGGTGTCCATGCAATGATGGAAATCGGTTTGAACCCTGGCATTACGGCCAAGGAAATCTCGACGAGACTGAAGCTCGAGAAATCCACCATCAGCCGTTTGTTGAAGTCACTCGAGGCCCGCGGGGAAATCACGCAAACCCGGTCTGACAGCGATGGCCGATCATTCGGACTGACTTTGACCGAAACCGGTAAGGCCACCTTTGCGAAGATCGACAACTTTGGCGATGCCCTTGCCCGAAGGGCGCTCAACCGGATCAACGGGGACAAGGCACAAGAGATTTGCGATGCCATGTCCGCCTATGCGGAAGCGCTCGCCATGCCGCAGGAAACGCCGGCAGATTACCAGCCACAATTCACGGTCGCTGAAGGTTATCAAACCGGAATGATCGGCGACATTGCCGGAATGCATGCCCGCACTCACGGCCACATCGTCGGTATGGGGCCAACCTTTGAAAGTGTGGTCTCAAACGCCATGGCCGAATTCATGCCGCGCATCGGCAAACCGATGAACAACAGCTGGAGCGTGCTCGAAAACGGAGCCGTTATCGGATCGATCACCATCGATGGCGAAGACCTTGGCAACAACATCGCACATTTGCGCTGGTTCATTCTGTCCGAACGCCTGCGGGGCAAAGGACTGGGAAAAGTGCTGCTCCAGAAAGCCCTGGAACACTCGGATGCGCTTGGGTTCGATGAAATCCACCTTTGGACGCTCAAGGGGCTTGAAGCCGCACGCGTGCTCTACGAAAGAAACGGGTTCACCCTTGCGGAGGAATATGTCGGCGATCAGTGGGGCAAGGCCGTCACGGAACAGAAATTCATAAGAATTCGCCCGAAATAAATTGGTAGCCCCGCAGCCCCCTATCACCGGGCCATATCAGCCTTTCAGCCCAAAAGGAACGGTTCGGGTCTTCGCCAGAACCGTTCCTGTACTGGCTCATCCCTTGGAGATGGAGTTCCCGCCATCACAGAGCATGGCGGAACCGGTAACGAAAGAACTGGCGTCAGACAGCAGAAACGCAGCCGCCTTGGCGATCTCTTCGGGTTCGGCCATCCGCTTCAACGCGTGGAGGCCGGCGATATACTCGCGGAATGCCGGGTCATCGCCCCCCATCTCGGTCTTCGTGCCACCAGGAAGAAGCGCATTGACCCGGATGTTTTCTGGTCCGTGTTCCACGGCCAGAACCTGTGTCAGGCCGATAAGCCCCGCCTTCGCAGCCGCATAGGCGGCCATGCCCGGAAAACCGATGGTATGGCCAACGAACGACGAGGTGAACACAATCGACCCGCCTCCCCGTTCGCGCATGGCCGGGATCTGGTATTTGGCCGCGAGAAAGGCGCTGTTGAGATTGGTGGCGACAACATGGTTCCAGGTTTCCATGCTCATGTCCGGCACCGGCCCCATCTCTCCAAGGGTGCCTGCATTATTGAAGGCACCATCGAGGCCACCAAAGGCGTCGAGGGTCGCTTTCACGGAAGCTTCGGAAAATGTGGTATCGCAGACGTCGCCAACGAACAGTGCGATCCGGTTGGATGCATGGGGCAATGACGACCGCAGCTCTTTTAGTCGGTCTTCCCGTCGGGCAGCCAGCATCAGGTTCGCACCGGTGTCAGCCAGAAGACGCGCGGCAGCCGCTCCGATGCCACTGCTGGCACCGGTGATCAGAATTGTCTTTCCATCAAGCATGAGAAGGCTCCTCATTTGTCGAGGAGGCCTAATTGAACCAGAAAATCGCCTGCTGAAACCCGATTTGCGATCAGGTGTGCGTCAGCCGCCGTGGTCCTTGTCCCTGTCCGCGATATTGTCGAGATCGGTATCGCATTCGTCACCGTCGTCATCGAGGCCCAGCGAGGCGTCTGCGAGCACCAGCTTCCTGTGCGCACGCCAGGACAACGGAATGGTCAGCAGGTAAAGGACCGCTCCTCCCGCCAACATCCGGAAAGGATAGGAAACAGTCAGCGCCACCACCAGAACCGCAACCAGGAACAACGGCAATACAAAGTCGCGGCGCACCCTCGTGCCCAGCGTCTTGCCGGAATAGGTCGGCAAACGGCTGATCAGCAGGAAAGCAACTCCGATCGTATAGGCTGCAACAAAAGCTGAATCTGCGAACCAGTGCGGAAACAGGCCGAGAAAATCGAGATAAAGCGGCAGGAGCACGGTCAGTGCTCCGGCCGGTGCAGGCACGCCTGTGAAGAAACGTGACGCCCAGGCAGGCTTGTTCGGATCGTCCAGGGCCACATTGAAACGCGCCAGACGGAGTGCGGCCGAAATCGCGAAGATAAGGCCTGCGATCCACCCCATGTTGCCTGCATCCTTGAGGATCCAGAGATAGAGCATCAAGGCCGGCGTGACGCCGAAATTGACGAAATCCGAGAGGGAATCCAGTTCCGCACCGAAACGCGACGTTCCCTTCATCATGCGGGCGACACGGCCATCGAGCCCGTCCAGCACGGCTGCCACGAGAACGGCACCGACCGCGAATTCCCAGCGGCCCTCGAAGGCCATGCGCACAGCCGTCAGACCGGAGCACAGCGCCAGCAACGTCACCATGTTCGGAATGATCAGGCGCAAGGGTACGCGCCGGAAGCGCGGTGTTCTGCGGGTGTCGGCCGGTCCTTGATCGGGCGTCTCGTTCACGGTGGCCTCAGCTTACACGGGTCAGGGACTGAGCCGGGCTTTGCGGTGCCGACAGATCGGCCAGCACGGTCTCGCCGGCAATCATGGTCTGGCCGAGGGCAACCTTTGGCTGGGTTCCGACCGGAAAATAGACATCAAGACGCGACCCGAAACGGATCAGACCAAAGCGCTCGCCGGCAGAGAGATTTTCACCTTCACGAACGAAGCAGACAATACGGCGAGCAACAAGACCGGCGATCTGCACGACACCGATCCGACCGTTGCCGGTATCGATGACCAGTCCGTTGCGCTCGTTGTCTTCACTGGCCTTGTCCAGTTCCGCGTTCAGAAACTTGCCGGCACGGTAGGCGACGCGCTCAATGCGCCCGCCGACAGGTGCCCGGTTCACATGGCAGTTGAACACGTTCATGAAGATGGAGACCCGCATCAGCGGTTCAGAGCCGAGTTCCAGCTCAGCGGGCGGGCGTGCCAGGCCAACAAGGCTGACGACACCATCTGCCGGAGAAATCACCAGCCCTTCGCCGACAGGCGTCACACGCTTGGGATCGCGGAAGAAATAACAGACCCACCCTGTGAGGAAGAGGCCGATCCAGAACAGCGGATCGATGAACCAGCCGATAACGAGGGTCGCCACCAGAGCAATCGCGATGAAGGGCCAGCCTTCACGATGGATCGGCACCATGGCCTTGGAGACGGAATCGACTATCGACATCTTCTTTTCTTCGCTTTCCATTGCTGCCCGGCGGCAGGCGTATTCCCGGCCCGGGACTGAACGCACCCGTTGCGCTTTAGCTTCTGCCCCGCTTCTAGTGGCTTTTCAAGGCAAAGAGAACCTGCTTTTCATGAAAATCACACGGTTTGCGACCCACTTGAGCCAGTGGAAGCCGTCCGATAGTCGCTCTCCCAGTAGGGCGGTCGACCGTACTTTGAAATCAGGAAATCGACAAAGGCGGTCACCTTGGGCGGAACGAACTGGCTTGGCGGATAAACGGCCCAGATCGCCCCGGTGCGGGCAATCGTATAGTCTTCCATGACGGCGACCAGACGCCCGTCGCGAAGGTCTTCCCAGACATGTGCCAGTGACTTCAGGCTGAGGCCAAGGCCGTGAAGCGCGGCGTCGTAAGTCAGGTCGCCGCTATCACCCTTGATGACCGGCTTCTGGATTTCGAAGGCGACCTCCCCCTCCGGCCCATTGAAATACCAGAACGGCATGGAGGCCATGGCGATGCAGTCGTGGTTGGCAAGGTCTTCCGGTGTGTGCGGCACGCCCTTGCGAGCCAGGTAGGCCGGTGATGCACACAGGGCCCTTGGATTGCCGCCCAGCTTGCGGGACAGCAGAGAGGAATCGGTCAGTGGCGCTCCCCTCACCGCCATGTCATAGCCTTCCTCGATCACGTCCACGATCCTGTCGGAAAAGTCCATTTCCAGCCTGATATCCGGGTAGAGTTCGCGGAACTCCACCAGATACGGCAGAATGTGCTTTCTTCCGAAGAATGTGTTGCAGGAAAACCGAAGCGAGCCGCGCGGCGCTTCTGTGGAGGCTTCCAGGATCGAGCGGGCCTGTTCGATCTCACCAACTGCGGTGCGCGCGTGTTGCAGCAAAACACGCCCGGCTTCTGTCAACATCGTGCGTCTGGTGGTGCGGGCAAAAAGCTGGGAACCGAAGGACTTCTCAAGGCCGGTCAACCGCGTGCTGGCAGCTGAAGGCGACAAGCCGATTTCCCGGCCGGCAGCAGCCATGCTGCCCAGTTCCGCGATGCGGACAAAAAACTGCAGGTCTTCCAGCCTCATTGTTCCAATCTTTCGAAGAATTAATTCTACACTAGCCTCATTCTTCGAAGGAACGCAATATGAGACAAATGCTCATCCCAAGCGATGGAGAGCATTATGACACATACAGGAGACGACTACGAAGCCCGCGCCCGCGCTGCCCGCCACCAGGAACTGCGCCGCCTTGCCAAGGCACTTTCAAGACTGTTGTTCAAAAGGGGTGAAGCTGCCCAAAACACCAATCTGCCGACAACAGGCCAAGTGGCCTGCGACAATGATCAGGCACCGCAAACAATTCGTGCGGCCTGACCTCCGGCAAGTTTCTGACTTCTTGTCATCCAGGAAGACCAGTGGTGGAGATCCGGGATAAATGAGCCCAGATCTCTCATGCAAGGGTCAGCGTCATACCTGGAACAGGAGCATCCCCTCTCCCGGCCAGGGCTTGGCCAGGCCGGATGACCAGTAATAGCTGTCGCCAGACCTATTTCGCCGGTACGTAATCAGCCCTCTGACCACGTGTGACGATACCAAGATCGTCATTTTCCCGCGCGGCACGCAGCCGTTCCTCGGCCTCGTCCGCTTCGCGCTGGCGAGCCCACATTGAGGCGTAAAGACCGTCTCTGGCCAGAAGCTCCTGATGGGTGCCGCGCTCGGCAATCTCGCCACCTTCCAGAACGATGATCTGGTCCGCGTTGACCACGGTCGACAGGCGGTGGGCAATCACCAGCGTTGTCCGATCCTGCGAAACCTCATCCAGCGCCGACTGGATCTCGCGTTCGGTATGTGTATCAAGCGCCGATGTCGCCTCATCGAGGATGAGGATCGGCGGAGATTTCAGGATGGTGCGTGCAATCGCAACACGCTGCTTTTCACCGCCCGACAGTTTCAATCCGCGCTCGCCGACTTCCGCGTCATAGCCCTGAGGTAGCCTTTCGATGAAGTCGTGGATCTGCGCCATGCGCGCAGCCTCCCGCACTTCCTCGTCGCTGGCGTCCGGTCGGCCATAGCGGATGTTGTAGGCAATGGTATCGTTGAAGAGCACCGTATCCTGCGGAACCATGCCGATGGCCTGACGCACGCTTTCCTGCGTCACGTTTCGGACATCCTGGCCATCGATCTCGACTGAACCGTCGGTGACGTCGTAAAACCGGAACAGGAGACGGGAGATCGTCGATTTGCCCGCACCGGAGGGACCGACGATGGCGACGGTCTTGCCTGCTGGAACCTCAAAGTCGATCCCCTTGAGGATCGGCCGGTCGGGATCGTAGTGAAAGCGGACGTCCTTGAACGCAATCTTTCCCTCAACAGCCTTCAACGGGCTGGCGTCGGGCTTGTCCTCGATTTCGGCGGGAACCATCAGCAGGTCGAACATGGACTCGATATCCGCAAGACCCTGACGGATTTCGCGGTAGAGGAAGCCGATGAAGTTGAGCGGAATGGAAATCTGCATCAGCAGCGCGTTGATCAGGACAAAGTCGCCGATGTTCTGCTCGCCCGCCAGAACAGCCTGTGCAGACAGCCCCATGCAGGCCGCCATGCCAATGCCGAGGATAACCGCCTGACCGAAGTTGAGCCAGGAAAGGGACGTCCAGGTTTTCGTCGCGGCGCTCTCATATTTCGCCATGGAGACATCGAAGCGCGCAGCTTCCATGTTTTCGTTGCCGAAGTACTTGACCGTTTCGAAGTTGAGCAGACTGTCGATGGCCTTGGAGTTGGCATCCGTGTCGCTGTCGTTCATTTCGCGGCGAATGCCGATCCGCCAGTTCGAGGTTTTGATGGTGAACCAGACATAGGCAACGATCATCACCGCGACGATGACAACATAAAGGAAACCGAACTGGTACCAGATCACGGCTGCCATGATGGCAAATTCCAGAACCGTCGGAATGCCGTTCAAGATGGTGAAGCGGACAATCGCCTCTATGCCCTTCACCCCGCGCTCAATCACACGGCTGAGCCCACCCGTCCGCCGGGCAAGGTGGAAACGCAGGGAAAGCTGGTGCAGGTGGCGGAATGTCAGGATTGCGAGCTGGCGTACAGCATGCTGGCCGACCCGGGCAAACAGCGCATCACGCAGTTGGTTGAAAGCCACTGCCAATACGCGGGCTGCATTATAGGCAAGCACCAGCATGACCGGAGCTACCAGGAAAGCAGGCAGGTTGGAGCCTTCACCCGTCAGTGCATCCGTCGCCCAGGCGAAAAAATACGGCGACAGGACCGTCACGATCTTGGCAATGATCAGTGCGAAAATGGCCAGAAGCACGCGCTGCTTGAGATCCGGCCGATTAGACGGCCAGATGTAGGGCCACAGGTTGGCCAGCGTCGTGAAGGTGCTGCCTTCGTCTGCGTTGACAGGCTTGCGGATGTGCGCTTGAGCGGAATGGCTGCCGGCAGCCGCAGCCGAAGGCTTATGCGGCGGGGTCGCTGTCTGATCGGTCACACAAAATCTCCAGGCCGCGGAAGGCGGCCACTTGGGTTAGTCTGAAGCGGAAAACACTTGCTCACCGGCTGACTGTCCTGCCTGGTCCGGCTGCGCCGCGTTCAGGCGCTCCCAGAAGTCCTTGGTCCGGCACTCCGCCAGACTGAGCACTTGCCAATTGAGCGCGTAGTGGCAATTCCTGCCTCGCGTGTCACAGCACAAGAGCCCGGCGTCCTTCAAAACCTGCAAATGCTGAGACACGGTCGACTGAGCCAACGGCAGGTGACTGACGATCTCACCGCAGCAGGCGCCCTGACGACTTGCGAGCTGCTTGATGATTGCCAGCCGGGCCGGATGTCCAAGTGCACGGAAGATAGCCGCGAGTTCCTCGCAACTTGCCAGACCTTCCTTGGAGGTCATGCAATTTCCACCGGCCGGCAGATCCGTCCCGCTCATGGGGCGGTTTCCTCATTCACGATTGTTTGTTTCATCGTTGATATGCGATGAATCATCAAAAAAACAAGGGGCTGATGCAAAAAGGCAGAGGATCATTCCGATCCCCTGCCTTCATTTATGACATTCGACCAAGGCGTAACTGACAGAGATAAGCAGCGACAACAGCCGAGAATTTATAAATGCCCATGGCCGTTTTCAGACGTGCCGACAACGGCCGAAGTGCCGACAGAGGCCGGTGTCACCTCAGCCGTTGTTTTCGTCTGGTTTCGGCCAGCTCAGATCGCCTTCTGGTGTCAGGAACACTTGCCCCGGGTAAATCAGATCAGGATTGCGGATCTGTTGCTGGTTGGCCTTGTAGATCGTCGTATAGCGAACGCCCTCTCCATAAAGACGCCGGGAAATCCGCCACAGGTTATCCCCCTTGCGGATGATCACGACGGGAAGAGACTTTTTCACTTCCGCGCCCTGGCCATCGGCTCCAGCACCCTCACCGCTTGCGACCACCTTGGTCAGCACAATCTGCTTGTCCTGTTCCTTTTCAAAGGTAACGGCTGCACGGGCGTCGACCGAGCTGCCATCCTCACCGATCAAATCGGCGCGAACCTCGACATTTCCTTCAGAAATATTCTTGCCGCCTTCAATCAGCCACTTCCCGCCCGAACCGACCTTAGCCTCGCCCTGAAACTCGTCGCCGACGTAGACACGAACCGATGACCCAGGTTCGCCGGTACCGGCAACAAAGACCTTGTCCTTTTCGGATTCCACGGCTTCCACGGTCACCGTCGGCGCATCCGGTGCTGCTGAGGGAACATCAGCCGGTTCATTCTGGCCGGCTTGCGCAACGTCTGCGCCACTGTTCTGTGTTGCTACAGCTGCCGGCACTGCCCCTGATGACGTCGAAGCAACTTCGGTTTCTGCTGAAGCCGCCTGTCCCGATGCCTCAGCCGTTGAAACGGCGGCACCATTGCCGGCCGTTTCCGGCTCCGTGGTGCCTGTTCCAGATGAAGTGGTGTCGGCAGACGCAACAGCGGTCTGCTCAGAGGTACCGGCGGGCTGTTCGCTCGACTCCCGGGAGGCCGTCTGCTGGCTTGCAGAGGTCCCTGCGGCAGGTTCCGCAGCAGCAGTTTCAGTTGCGGACGTCGACCCGGAGGCCTCGGTGGCGGTGTCTTCTGCAGAATCCGTTGTCGCAGCTGTTTGTGAACCTTCGCCAGTCGAAGTGATGGAAGCCACCTGCTGCTCGGTCTCAGGCTTTTGCAAGACGTCCGACGGACCGTCAGGCGTGTTCAGAACCACAAGGGGTTGTTCCTTGCCGCCTTCCGGCAGTGAAACGGCAAGCCGTTCTTCGGACGTGGCAATCGCTTTGCCGGTATCGTCATGAACTTCCAGGCCAACGTCATAGTCGCCCGGCTTCAACGGCTCATCCAGAATGATGGTCCATTCACCGACCTCATTGGCAATGCTCTTGCCGACAACCTTGCCGTTGGCAGTCAAGGCAACAATAGCGCCTGCAACAGACCGGCCCGCAACGACCGTTTCACCAGTCGGCTCAACGCCGACAACGTCAAAACTTGGGCCTGCGCTTGCCGTTTCCGCGGCAGGCGCCTCATCTGACGCATCAGCCTTATCTGTTTCCGCCGATTGCGTCTTTGTGCCTGTATCAGAGCCTGCAGCCTGTTCGGTCGTGGCACTTTCGCCGGAGACCGATGGCGTCGCGGCAACTTCGGGACCGCTCTGGAAAGGCAGACGCCCCGTATCGCGATAGATGTAGCCCGTCACGAGAGCGGCCAGCCCAACAGGCACGGCTACGATCAAAGTCCAGATGAGTGTCTTGTTATTCATTGTGTGTCCTGCCGGGAAAGCAGCCAGGCGATGCGGCGCTTTCCAAATCCGTTCCCCTGTTTGCGCCCTTTCGGGTGCTGCCTGTCTCAGCCGAACTCCTGACCTTGATGGCCATGTTTCCTTTGCCGTCGGCTCTTCTTCAGATTGTGGTTCATGCATAGCCGTCTTTTCCAGGCGCGGCAAGAAAACCCGGTTCAGAACCAAGGCCTTTCAAACAGAATGCTTGACCTTGTGGCAATCTGAATGCCACATCTTTGCGTCATGAATACGGTTTCTCAAAATCAGCTTACAAGCGTCTGTGTTTACTGCGGGTCCAGCTTCGGTTCGGACCCTGCACACGAGGCATCCGCCACCCGTCTGGGCCAGCTAATTGCCGAGGCTGGCCTTCGACTTGTCTATGGCGGCGGCTCTGTCGGTCTGATGGGAACCGTGGCCAATGCCGCCCTCGAAGCCGGCGGCAAGGTGACGGGAATCATTCCGCGTTTCCTGGAAAAACGCGAGGTGATGCTGGACACCCTCGAAGACCTGATCGTCACGCAGGACATGCACGAGCGCAAACACCTGATGTTCGAGAAGGCCGACGCCTTCATCGCGTTGCCCGGCGGTATCGGCACTCTGGAAGAAGCCGTCGAAATGATGACCTGGGCCCAACTCGGACAACACCGCAAGCCGGTGGCACTGGCCAACCTCAACGGCTTCTGGTCGCCTTTGCTGGAACTTCTGGATCATATGCGGGCACAGGGATACATCCGTCCGGACACTGAAGTTCCTTATCTTGTTGCCCGATCCGTGGACGATATCCTGCCAATGCTGCGCCGCGCGATCAACGGTGAACCCCTGCCGGCACAAGAAGCATGCGCCTCGGTAACAGATCTCTAAAACTCTACTGAGTATAGAGGTTGGGAATACGTTCCCATGACTGTGAATATTGGAACCAAATCGATTTGCAGTCTGAGGAGTTGAATAGTACCGTCGCACGAAACGCAGGAAGAACAGGCCACTAAATGCAAACTACCCTTCTTGTTGAAGATGCGGCGTTTTTCGAGAAGGCAATCGTCAAGAAACTGCATGAGGTCGGCCGCCACCAGATCATGGTGGCGCGTAGCTACGAAGAGGCAGAGAACTGCCTCAATCTGCCTATCGGTGAACCTGACCTTGCTCTTGTCGACCTGACCCTACCAGACGCCCCCGACGGCGAAATCGTCGATCTTTGCGAGAAGTGGAATATTCCCACGATCGTCTTCACCAGCCGCTTCGACCCGAAAACCCGAAGCAAGTTCCTGGAAAAAGGCGTTATTGACTACGTCCTGAAGGATTCTCCCGGCAGCCTGAACTATGTTGCGGACCTGATCCGGAAACTGGCGCAGAACCCCAAGATCGGCATTCTCATTCTGGACGATTCCGCGGTGGAGCGGGACGTGATCTCCAAGATCGTCGGCAAGCACCTTTACAAGATCTATCAGGCCAGCTCTACGGACGAAGCCCTCCAGACCCTGAAGGATTACAAGGACATCAAACTTGTCCTGGCGGACTATTTCATGCCCGACAAGGACGGCTTTGCCTTTCTGAAAGCCGTCCGCAGAGTGCATGACCCGGAGAAAGTCGGTGTCATCGGCATGTCGTCCTATGCCAATCCGGACAACCGGGTGCGGTTCCTGAAATACGGTGCAGCGGATTTCGTCGACAAGAACTGCCCTCCGGAAGAGCTGCTGCTGCGCGTGTCGCAGAACCTCGATTACATCTACCGGATCGAGGAACTCAACAACATGGCGATGCGGGACTCCCTCACGGGTCTCTACAACCGCCGTTACCTTCTGGAACAGGCCACCAAGGCAATCGCGACCTGGCCGGTGTCCGAAGGACGTGCGCATTGGCTCGCGCTCCTCGACCTGGATTCCTTCAAGGCAATCAACGATTCACTCGGCCACGATTTCGGCGATGCGGTTCTGATCAGTTTTGCCCGCCACATGATGAAGCTCGCAAAGGAAGACGATATCGTCTCGCGGCTCGGCGGCGACGAATTCTGCATCGTGTTCCGGGACAAGGAAGAAGCCGAGGTTGTCGACGGACTGCAAAACCTTCTGGACAACGTTCTGGCCTCGCCCGTGCGTCACGACGGCGAGGAACATCTGATGAAGACAAGCGTCGGCGTCGCCCCGCTCGAAAGCGGCAGGTTCGGCGATGCCCTGAAGACCGCCGACCACAGGCTTTATGCCGCCAAACGCAGTGGCCGCGGCCAGCTGGTTTCTTCGGACTGACCGCATCTTCCACAGTGCTCTGGCTGCGACTAACTCAGTTTCAGCTCCGGTAGCGCCGCCAGCTGTCGTAGGTAAACACCACCAGCGCAGCCCAGATCATGCCGAACGTCATCAGCTTGGTCGGGTCCAGCGGTTCGCCCCAGATATAAATCGCCATCAGGAAGTGCATGGACGGTGCCATGTACTGCATAAGCCCCAGCATGAAGAGCGGCAGCCGCCGGGCGGCTGAGGAAAAACAGATCAGCGGCAAGGCCGTGACAATGCCCGTCCCCACGAGGGCGAGCAGAACAGGCGGATCGTTCAAGACCATTGCGTCGACACCCCAGCTGAGGCTCAACAGCATGTAGCCGGCGGCGAGCGGAAACAGCACAAGCGTTTCCACGAACAGTCCCGGCGTTGCCTTCACGGGCGTCACTTTTCGCACGTAGCCGTAGCCTGCAAAGGAAAACGCCAGCACCAGAGACACCCACGGCAAACCGCCTGCCAGGATCGCTTGCAGAACCACCGCAATGGCGGCAACGCCGACAGAAATCCCCTGCCAGGTCGTCAGTTTTTCCCTCAACACGAACAGGCCAACCAGAATGCTGACCAGCGGATTGATGAAATAGCCGAGCGAAATATCGAGCACGTGATTGTTGGAAATTGCCCAGACGAAGGTCAGCCAGTTGACGGCAATGAAAGTGGCAGACGCCGTCAGCCCCATGAGCACCTTCGGCTGGCGGAATACCTCGCGCACTTCCTGCCAGCGGCCGCGCGAATAGAGAAACAGACCGACAAACAGCACCGACCAGAGTATCCGGTGAGACACCACAAGATCTGCTGGCACGGTGTCGGTCAGTTTGTAATAGGCCGGGAGGAAGCCCCACATGCCGTATGCCGCCAGGCCAAACAGAAGGCCCTGACGGAATTCGGCATTCGCTTCGGTGCTGGTCACCGTCTGCGACATGGCATTGCCTTTCTGGCGCCCGAAAGGCGCGTGACCAGGATCAGGCCACGTTGGCTTTCATCAGCGCGAATGTAATGGAGTCGACCAGGGCCTGGAAAGAGGCGTCGACGATGTTGGAGGATACCCCGATCGTGAACCAGCGCCGGTGCGTGACTGTGTCCTGGCTTTCGATCAGAACGCGCGTGACAGCGCCCGTGCCACCATTGAGGATGCGCACCTTATAGTCAATCAGTTCCAGGCCGTCGATGGCAGACTGGTATTTGCCCAGATCCTTTCGCAGTGCCATGTCCAGCGCATTGACCGGGCCGTTGCCTTCAGCAACCGACATTCGGGTTTCGCCGTCGATATCGACCTTCACCACGGCTTCCGAAACCGTGACCAGATCACCGATTGCGTTGAACCGGCGCTCCACCATCACGCGGAAGGATTCGACAGCGAAGTAACGCGGCACCTCGCCCAATTCCCGGCGCGCAAGCAACTCGAACGAGGCGTCGGCAGCCTCGTAGGCATAGCCTTCGGCTTCCCGTTCCTTGACCTTCGCCAACAGTAGGTCAAGACGCGGGTCTGACTTGTCGACTTCGATGCCCACCCGGGCCAGCTCTCCCAGAAGGTTGCTCTTGCCGGCCTGGTCGGACACCAGCACCCGCCGCTGGTTGCCGACACTTTCCGGTGCGACGTGTTCATAGGTCTGCGGATCCTTCAGGATTGCGGAGGCATGAATACCGGCCTTTGTGGCGAAGGCGGTTTCGCCAACGTAGGGGGCCTGCCTGTCCGGCGACCGGTTGAGGATTTCATCGAACGCATGGGAGATTGAAGTGATCTCCTTCAACTGAGCGTCGCTGACACCGATTTCGAACCGATCGGAGAATGCCGGTTTCAGCTTGAGTGTCGGGATCAGGGTGATGAGGTTGGCGTTGCCGCAGCGCTCACCCAGACCGTTCAAGGTTCCCTGGATCTGCCTTACGCCGGCATCTACTGCCGCCAGTGAGTTGGCGACCGCGTGACCGGTGTCATCGTGGGTGTGGATGCCGAGATGCGTTCCGGGAACAACCTCCTGCACCTTGGTGACAATGTCGAAGATCTCGTCGGGCAGCGTGCCGCCGTTGGTGTCACACAGAACGATCCACCGCGCGCCTGCATGGTATGCCGTGCGGGCACAATTGAGCGCGTATTCCGGATTGGCCTTGAAGCCATCGAAGAAATGCTCGCAGTCGATCATCGCTTCCTTGCCGGCAGCGACGGCTGCGGTAACGGTCTCGTAGATCGAATCGAGGTTTTCCTCGTTGCTGCAACCAAGCGCGACCCGGACATGGTAGTCCCATGCCTTGGCCACGAAGCAGCAGGCATCGGAACTTGCGGACAGCACGTCCTGAAGCCCCGGATCGTTCGCGGCCGACCGGCCAGCGCGCTTGGTCATGCCAAACGCGGTGAACGTTGCCTTGCGCGTCCGCTTTTCACTGAAGAACTCACTGTCGGTCGGGTTGGCTCCCGGATAGCCACCTTCGATGTAATCGACGCCAAGCCGCTCCAGAAGTTCGGCAACCACAACCTTCTCGTTGACAGAGAAGTCGACCCCGCTGGTCTGGGCGCCGTCACGCAATGTCGTGTCGAAAAGAAAAAGCCGTTCCTTGGTCATATCCGTATCCTGAGCAGCGTCGGGGCTGTCTTTTATTCGTTGTCATTTGCCCCGGTGCGAACCGGTGGCCAGGTTTCCGTGTCGTGATCGGGGTGCTGGAACGAAACGAGCGACGCCAGAAAAGGCGCTGCCTCCATATCGTCTTCCGTCACCCTTTCGGGAATTTGAGCCATGCTGTCGGCATAAGGCAGCTTTGCCTCGACGCCGAACTGGATGCTGGGCGGGATTTGCGATGGATCGTCAAAGGTCCCGATGGCCAATGCAATGCCATCCGGCGCTTCATAGGTCAGCGGCGTACCGCAATCGGCGCAAAAGCCCCGGGTTGCGTGATTGGAACTCTGGAACTGCTTCAACGATCCACGAGTCCAGACAAGCCTGGAAGTTTCGGGAACACTGACCAGTGGCGCGTAAAAGCCACCAAAGGCCTTCTGGCACATGCGGCAATGACAAATGGAAGCCTCGCCCAATGGCCCTTCCACCTTGAACCGCAAGGCACCGCACTGACAGCCGCCGGTATGGATCTCCGTCATCCGCCCCTCACTTCCCAATGATCCGTGTCATGATCGGGATGCTGATTGTTGGTTGCCGTGACATCATTGATCCCACCTGGCAGGTCGTCCCGATTTGACTGCGTTTCGTTCAGTTCGAAAAGATGCCTGTAGAACGACACTCGCCCCTCGACACCGGACTGTTCAACCGGCGTGACTGCGGCAACATCGTCCAGGCTGCCGTGGGTAAAGGAAATGTGGTCGTCGCCAATCGTATCAAAGGCCAGAGGCGTGCCGCAGGTTCCACAGAAACCCCGGCGGACAGGCTTGGAAGAGTGGAACCAGGAGGGTTCGCCGCGGGTCCATTCAAAATCGGACTTCGCAGCACCGATCAACGGCAGAAAGAAATTCCCCGATGCCTTCTGGCACATGCGGCAATGACACAGATGCGGATGACCGACCTCTCCCGTCACCTGGTAACGCACGGCGCCGCACTGGCAACCGCCGCTCAGCTTTTGAACATTATCGCCCATCAGAAACTCTCCCTGCCGTGTGATCGGAGAAAGCTGCTTCAGCACCGCCGCGCCGAGCCGCGGAAAAAAGCCCGGTAACTTGCGCCTTACTCTCCTTTTGCGAGGAAGATGTCCGCGCTAGCAGACAGAGGAGGGTATCCCGTCTTTCCGCCCGGCTCCGTCTCACCGCTTGACCTCCCAGGTAGTAACGCGGGCGCCGGTTTCTGAGTCTTTTGAATCCTTTAGAAGAATTCCCTGAGACGTCAGTTCATCGCGGATCGCGTCAGCTTCGGCCCAGTTCTTGGCATTGAGGGCCTCCAGGCGTTTTTCGATGGCTGCCTGAATGCCGGCCTCATCAACGCCAGACAAATCCGCCTTGACCGGATGAACGCCGAGGAGCGCGGCAGATGCCGAGTAAACATCCAGCTTGGCAGGGTCCTTGGAAGCCTCGACGGCGAGCGCGTGGAGCGCCTGAATGGCGCCTGCAGTGTTCATGTCGTCCAAAAGGGCATCAAGCACCTCGGCGGCAGGGGCTGCATCCGTTTCGACAGGATCCGGCCAACGGGCCAGAAGGTTTTCCGCTTCTTCAAGCTTGCGTTTGGAGAAGTCGATCGGCTCTCGATAGTTGGTCATCAACATGGCAAGGCGCAGCACTTCGCCCGGCCACATGCGGCCGCCGAAACTGTCCGTTTCCAGAAGCTCCTGAATAGTGAAGAAGTTGCCCTCGGACTTGGACATCTTCCGGCCTTCCACCTGCAGGAAGCCGTTGTGCATCCAGTAGTTGGCCATGACCTTGGTGCCATGAGCGCAGCGGGACTGGGCGATTTCGTTTTCGTGGTGCGGGAAGATAAGGTCCAGCCCGCCACCGTGAATGTCGAACACTTCACCCAGATGGTGCGCACTCATGACAGAGCACTCGATGTGCCAGCCCGGACGCCCCCTGCCCCACGGGCTGTCCCAGCCGGGCTCTTCTTCAGAAGACAGTTTCCAGAGCACGAAATCTCCGGGGTTCTTCTTGTGAGCATCAACCGCAATGCGAGCCCCGGCCAGCTGCTCGTCCAGCTTCCTCTTTG
Organism: Roseibium sp. RP-7; assembly: GCF_053005225.1. Taxonomy (NCBI): domain Bacteria; kingdom Pseudomonadati; phylum Pseudomonadota; class Alphaproteobacteria; order Hyphomicrobiales; family Stappiaceae; genus Roseibium; species Roseibium sp. RP-7. The sequence goes on along the minus strand of NZ_JBRKQA010000001.1, from coordinate 2,097,441 downwards.
ACAGGCCGCCGTAGTCGGGCATGGACTGGGTGTCGAATAGAACTTCACCGCCCGCCTGATAGGCGTGTCCCTTTTCGATCAGCGCCGCGATCATCTCGACCATGCCGCCGATATGCTGGGTTGCGCGCGGCTCGATGCTCGGCTCCAGCACACCCAGAGACCTGATGTCCTTATGGAACTGGTCCGCAGTCTTCTGCGTCACCCGGGCAATGGCTTCATTGAGCGGCAGATCGGGAAAGTCACGAAGTGCGCGTGCGTTGATCTTGTCGTCAACGTCAGTGATGTTGCGCGCATAGGTGACGTGGTTGGCACCATAAAGATGGCGCAGAAGCCGGAAGAGCACGTCGAAGACGATGACCGGTCGCGCGTTACCGATGTGGGCAAAGTCATAGACGGTCGGTCCGCAGACGTAGAGACGCACATTCCCGTCATCGATCGCCCGGAAGTCCTCCTTCTGGCGCGTCAATGTGTTGGTGAGCTTCAAGCCCTTGAAAGTGCCGGATTTCTCTGTCTCAGCGGCGCTCATGTCAAACGGTCTCCTGGCCGGCTGGCCGGGCGGTCCGTCTCAAAGGAAATTTTGCCAAGAGGGAACGGCCACAGCCAGCGGTGTCGCTAGCTGCAAATAATGGTGATCGAAATGATGTTCCGTGTGGCCGTCATCATGGAGCGCTTTATGGACCGGAAAACAGAACCCGGTCAAGGCTGCAGTTGCCGCCGAAACGCCAATTTCCGTGCCTTGTGGCCCCAACGCGTCACTCCCACGAGCGATAACGGATCGCGCGCTTTTCCTGTCGCGGCAACAAACGGGATCGGCTTTGCAATGGCAAGGAAGCTTAACGCAGTTCAATTATGCGCAAGATGCACTAGACTTTCCCCGTTGGGAATCAGAGGGGGTATTTCCGATGGGAATATTTTGCACGTGCCGTAACAGACATCTTGGTCTTCTTTTCACTCTGGCAGCGTTTTTGTCCGGACCACTTTCGGCACCATATGTCCAGGCACAAACCGCAGCACCGGCGACCGGCGAGACCCAGGTCGTTCCGCCCCCTGTTTTCGAGGAACCGCAGACGCCGATCGCCAGGGCCATTCAGGCGCAAGTTTCTACGAACCTGCCCGAAGGTCTTGCACTCTATTATGGCGAACGCGCTTTCGCACCGGTCTGGTTCAACGAGAATGGCCTGACGGAAGACGCTCATCTGACCATTGCCGCCATGGCGGCGGCGAACGACCATGCGCTCAACCCCAACAATTACGATCCCCTCGGCTTCATAAAGCGTTCGGAAACTTCCCAGAGCGAGCAGGAATGGGCCCAGTTCGATCTGGACCTGTCCGTGCAGTTCCTGCGCTATGCGACCCACCTCTCCTCCGGCCGCGTTCAACCCAACAAGGTCAACAAGGCGCTGAACGTGTTTCCGGATCGGCCTGATCCGAAAGTGCTTTTTGAAAATGCCGAACAGGCCGTGGACTTCGGTGCCTTTCTGGAAAGCCTCGCACCCCAGACCGACAATTATGCCCGCCTGAAGCGGCGCCTTGCCCAATACCGGGAGAAGGCTGCTGCCGGCGGCTTTACCCAGGTTCCGGATGGTGAGGTTCTGAAACCAGGCATGAGCGATCCGCGCCTGGAAGTTTTGCGAACCCGGCTCATGGAAGAAGACATTGTCGTTGCCGGAGATCACACCGGTGATGTCTATGACGGCGCCCTGGTGGAAGCCGTCAAGCTGTTCCAGGAGTACCACGGCCTTGAAACCGACGGTGTCATCGGCAAGGCGACAATTGCCCAGCTCAACATTCCGATCCAGGAAAAGCTCATCCAGATGGAGCTCAACATGGAGCGGCGGCGCTGGATGCCGGATGATCCGGGACAGTTCTACGTCTTCGTCAATCTGGCTGACCAGAACCTGAAGGTGGTGCGGGACGGAAAGACCATTCACACGGCGCGGGTCGTTGTAGGCAAGCCCTACCACGCAACGCCGGTGTTTTCCGACCGGCTGGAATATGTGGAAATCAACCCGTACTGGAACGTGCCCTACTCCATCGCGACGAAGGAGTATCTGCCGAAACTCAAGCAGAACCCCACGGCGCTCAGCAACAAGAGCATCCGGATCTTCCAGGAAGGCAACGAGGTCGCGCCGACACAGGTTGCCTGGAACAGCTATTCCGGTGGCAATTTCCCGTTCCGGCTGCGCCAGGACCCGGGTGAGGACAATGCGCTTGGTCGCATCAAATTCATGTTCCCCAACCAGTTCAACATCTACATTCACGACACCCCGTCGAAATCCCTGTTCACTAGAGCGGAGCGCGCCTTCAGCCACGGCTGCATTCGCGTATCGGATCCTTTTGCCCTGGCGGATGTTCTTCTGGTCGATTCCAACGCCACTCCAGGTAAATGGGAAGCCATTCGCGACAGCGGCGAGCGTACGGTCGTCAAAACCAAGGTCGAAATCGACGTGCACCTCACCTACCTGACCGCGTGGATGAACAAGGACGGATCAACACATTTCAGAAAAGACATCTACGACCGCGACAAGGTGCTGCTGGAAGCGCTTCGCAGAGCGATGACAGAGAACCTTTAGATGCATAACATACTGTTCTAATTGAACTTTACTTCCGTTTAGATATCTGAACGGTAGCTGAATGCGGCACTCAGCATGGGTTCAAGCCGGCCCCACTAATCTCCAGTCAATCGAAACGGATTGCCATCTGGAGTTACCCATGCTGAACCGCCTCTTCGTCATCTTCTTCCTGGCCCTCATCCTGGGTGGCCCTTTTGCAGCCATCATCGCAATCACCGACGGCACCAAGGCGTTTGGCCAGGAAGCCCAGCAAAAGGGCATGTGCCTGACCACCGGCACCGGCTGCGGCAACGGGAATATCATTGTCACGGTGGCCAGTCGGATATAAAAGCGCGCTCGCAGGCATTGCGGGAACCGGTGAACGTTCACCTGAAAGCGCGTGTACCTTCAAAGTTGTTTCCACTTGAAAAGAGTGGGAATCTTGTCTGAGATTGGTCGCACACAGGACATTCCAGCCTCTTTGCTTGCAGTTTACTCCGATGTTTGGCAAGGTTGTCCCATGGACTACAAAGCACTTGAAGATAAAGCAGAATCCGCGGCGGAATTCTTGAAGATGATGGCATCCGCGCCGCGATTGCTGTTGATGTGTCTTGTCCTCGACAACGAACGCAGCGTTGGCGAACTGGCAGAAAAAACCGGCATGCGCATGCCGACCGTCTCGCAGCAGCTCGCCCTTCTGCGCGCGCAGGGTCTCGTCACGACCCGCCGCGAAGGCACGACCATCTATTACCGGCTCGCCAGCGAACCGGTTAGGGACATCATGTCCGTGCTTTACAAGAACTTCTGCGCGGATGCCGAACTGCCCGGCCCAATGCAGCTGGAAGCAATGGACGCGGACTGACCTGCAAGGTCAGGCTTCTTTCAGCTCCAGCAAATCTCTGACATTTTCCCGGAACGCGGCAGCCTGCTCGATAGCCCAGTCGCAGAACCGCCTTTGCTGCGGCCGCATTACACGGCCACTTATTGACAAGAGCCGGTAACGATAGCCTGTCTGAACATGTTTTGCGGGACCAAAGGGCATTATCAAGTGCCCGCCAACCAAGGCGTCAAACGCTTCCGTGACACCGCAAAGCACAAGGCCCTGGCCGGACAGGGCTGCTTGCATTCCCGAACTGATCCTCGAGAAGCGTACCCCTGAGACCTTTTTGCCCGTAGTGACGCTGAAGGTTAGCGACCAGTCCTGCCAGCTTGCCCATTTGGGATCAGGTGTCCTGTTGTCCAGATGCACAAGAGGCACATCAGCCAGGCTTTTCAGCTCTTGCGAAACACCATAATGGTCCGCGAACTGCGGCGTGCAAACCGGAACAACATAGTCGCCGAAGAGATCGATCGCATCCAGCCCCGACTCAGGTGGCGGACTGTAGCGAATTGCGAAATCGAAGCCGTCGGCAGCAAGATCGATCCGCTTGTTTGATGCATTGAGCCTGAGATCACCCCCAGGATTGAGACGATAGAAGTCCGAAATACGCGGCGTAAACCAATTTTCGGCGAAGGATTCAGGAAGCGTTACAGAAACCTGGTTGGCGGTGCGCACCCGCCTCAATTCCATCAAGACGTCATCGAGAATGGACAAGCCGCCTGTCAGTCTATCCTTGACGCGTAGTGCTTCATCCGTCGGCTTGGCCCCTGTCGAACTGCGCAAAAACAAGGTTCTGCCCAGATAGGCCTCAAGTCCCCTGATCTGCTGGCCGACCGCTGCTGTTGTGACGCCAAGTTCTTCCGCCGCAGCCCGGAACGTTCCTGTCCTCAGCACGGCCTCGAAAGCTCGTAATGCGTTCAGATGCGATACTTTCATACGCCTATTACTAAAGATTTTCTTTTCACGTAGCGAGACAAAATGAGCTGACCTTCCGGAAAATCGGAGCGATCCTGTCATCTGCAAACCGACTGACCTTGTCACGAGGGAAGAAAAAGTTTCGCCCATCTTCCACGGAAGGACTACCAGGATGAAGAAGTACGTCATCGAACGAGATATTCCCGGTGCCGGCAACATGAGTACCCAGGATCTCGCAGCAGCCTCGCGGAAATCCAATGAAGCGCTGGCAGAATTGGCACCGTTCATACAGTGGCAACATTCCTACGTTGCCGGGGACAAGACCTTCTGCATTTATCTGGCAAAGGACGAAACCACGATCCTTGAACACGCCCGTCGCAGCGGTTTTCCAGCCAACAACATCACCGAAGTGGCATGCGAAATCGATCCGACCACTGAAAACAGTAAAGGGGCGTGAACATGCTCGCTCCCTACACCCTCTTCTGGGAACGTTTATCCGGCGCCATCGCACCACAAGTCATGCTTGAAGAGCTGGATGTCAGTCATTGTCTTGTTCATGTTGACATGACAGCAGGCGATCATCGGCAGGAAGCGTACCGGTCACTAAACCCCGTGATGCGCATTCCTGCGCTCCGGTTGCCGGATGGCAAGGTCATTGGCGAAAGCTCCGCAATAATGCTTGTCCTCGGCGAAGCGCATGCCGGCTCCGACCTTGTCCCCGCACCGGACGATCCCGACAGGCCGGAATTTCTGTTCTGGCTGACATCCATGGCCGCGAACGGTTACCCGATTTTTTCCCGTGCCTGGCACCCCGAACAATTCACCACCAACGCCGAGGCCAACGAGAGTGTCCGGCGGCGTGCGGAAAGCCATCTAGCGGAGTTTTTCGCTGTCATGGACGGTGCTATTGCCGGCAGCCCCTATTTCTTGGCACGTGGCTTCAGCGCATTGGACATCTATCTGGCGATGCTGAGCGAATGGTCTGCGGACCGTCAGGCCTTGTTTGAGGCCAATCCACACGTCGGAGAGCTTTGCAGGGCTGTTCGGGAAAGACCGGCCTACAGAAAGGTGCTGGAAATGCACACTGCTCCCTTGGCCGCCTGACGCCCGAACAACAAATACCAGTTGGCCTCAGTCCTGGACGAAATCACCGCATTTCGGGGGCTGCTGATCTCCCCAGGGCATCAACGGCACGGTTGAGGTCGAGTTTTTAGGGCTGCCTTCAATCAGCTTGTCGGAATAGACCAGATAGACGAGAACGTTTCGCTTGGCATCGCAGCCACGGACGATCCGCATTTTCTTGAACATGAACGAGCGACGCTGGCGGAACATTTCCTCGCCCTGTTCGAAGTTCTCCTTGATGGTGACCGGGCCAACCTGACGGCACGCCAACGATACGTCAGAGACTTCTTCCGCAACGCCGAGCCAACCGGAAACGCCGCCTTTCTCCGGAACCGTGAAGTGGCAGGAGACACCGTCGACAATCGGATCGTCTATGGCGTAGGTCGCCAACTTGTGGTCGGGCGTCAGGAACTTCCAGACGGTTGATTTCTTGAAGATCAGATCAGGCTCATCCGCCGCAAGAGCAGCGCCCACGCCTTGCAGCAGCAAAGATGCGCCAAGAGCGGCGGCGACCAGAAAACGCATTAGAAATCCTCCAGATTTTCAACCGCCCAACATGTGGGGATCACGAAAGCGCGATCAAGCGTCAGACGAAAAACAAAGCGCGCGCCCATCAGGCGCGCGCCTCATAACTTCATCTTACCGGGTTTTCGACGCGATGTTAGCGGGCGTCTTCAAGAACCTTGTCTGCGGCCGCCTTTTCTTCAGGAGCCGGTGTATCCGACGGCTTTTCGTCCTCGACGATGTCCTCGGCCGATAGATCCATGTCTTCGCTGTCTTCCGGCTGCTCTTCTTCAGAACCGAGTGCAAGCGAGGCAGCAAAATCGCTGTCCGAGACGAGATCGGATGCTTGTGCTTCTCCGCCCGTTGCCGAAGCCTCTTCCGAGACGTCCGACGCGGGCGCATCGGCGACAGCCATTTCCGCCGCAACCTGCTCCGGTGCCCCCTCACTCAGGCCGGCTGTTCCGTCCAGGGCATCGTAAAGATCGGCGATCCGTTCCCGTGTCCATATCTGGGGCTGGTCGAGGCCAAGAGCTTCGTCGTAGGCCCGGGCAACGCTTATGGGCAGATGAAATTCAAAGTCGGCCTTCGAGCCGAAACGGGCAGCAAGCGCGTCACGAACAGCCTGGAAAGTATCCTTCAGACCAAGGCTCTGCTCGACACATGCAGCTGCCGCGTCCCGCAAGGTCACGACAAAATCACGGGTGGTTTCAACGGCCGTTGCCACGGCTTGCGCACCGATGGCGGATTTCCCGCGTCCCGGCATCAGCGCAGTCGGACGAAACGCCGTGATGCGGTCGAGCGCGCGCGGCCAGTCGGCCAGATGGGCATCTCCGCAATAAGGAACAGCGGCTTTCTGAACCAGATCTCCCGCGAAGATCACGCCACTTTGCGGAACCCATACGACCAGATCGCCCATCGTATGGGCGCGGCCCAGATGCATCAGCCGGACGTCCAGCCCGCCAAGGTCGATGGTCATTGAAGATGCAATGGTCATGGACGGCATGCTTACACCGGTGTTGCCGGGTAGTCCGGCGAACAGTGCAGCATCCCGCTCCCGGGCCACGCGGATTTCCTCGACGCCGCGCGTTTCCATCATCCGCCTGGTCAGATCGGAAGCAATGACCTCGCCCGGCTCGAATGCCAGGGCACCAAGTGTGTTGTCTGAATGGAAGTGCGTCAGAACGACCTGTTTGATCGGCTTGTCCGTGAGCTCGCGAACCTTCTGCAGAACCTTTTCCGCAAGGGCCGGCGTTGCCTGGGCATCGACAATCAGAACACCTTTTTCGCCGATGACCACACCGGTGTTGGAACAGCCATCCGCGCTATAGGCATAACAGCCGCGTCCAAGCTCTTCGAACCGTTCGTTTTCACCCGGAACGGCTTCGGACCTGTTTGTCATCTCTACCATAACGGTCTCGCTTTCCTGCCAGATGTCTGACTGCCTGTTTCGGCCTGCGCGAACTTTGCCGCGCTTTTTCCTGTTGACTGAAGCGTCTCAGTTTCGGTGTCTGATTCGCAATTTTTCACGCGCCAATTCCTTAACTATTCTCTCTTTATCAACAGATAGGTCAGCTCTTTCGCCGTATTTTGACTGCACCTGACAAAGCTCTTCGCCATACTTGCTTTCAATCCTGCTACTTTTTCGTAGCTGCCCGGGGTGTCTTTCCGGGGTTATTCAACCGGATATACTTGCTAGTCACAGAAAATGGCCGGATAACGGCATTGTTCATCTGCCTGCTCAATCAGGCTTAACGAATCTCCAAGGCGTCGACTTATCCATGTCCGATCAGCAAGGGTCCAAATCCACTGTTTCCCCAGGCAAGGTACCTTCCAAACCTGTCCTGAAGCTGAGCGCATTCCTGCCTTACAGGCTCAACCATCTGGCCGAGACCGTCAGCAGGTCCTTTTCCAGAATCTATGCCGACACCTACGGTATCGGGATTCCCGAATGGCGGGTGCTTGCCACTCTTGGCGAATACAAGGCCATGACCGCACGAGATATCAGCCAGGCAACCTCCATGCACAAGACCAAGGTCAGTCGGGCTGTCGCCGCCCTGGAAAAGCGCGACCTTATTGTGCGCGACAAGAACAGGGACGATCAGCGGGAACAGACCCTGTGCCTCTCTGACCAGGGCAATGCCATGTACGAAGAAATTGTCCCTCAAGCCCTCGCCTACAGCAAGAGCCTGGAAGACGCGCTGACAGAGGAACAGAAATCGGTCCTGGACGAGATTTTCGACCGTCTGCACGAGGCCACGCGATCCGGGGAAAACGACTGAAATCCTGCGTGATCCTGCCGCTCCGCCATTAACCTAACGTGAGAGCTTTCATTGCTATTGATAGGTCCAGCAGCGATAGTGCCGAGGTCGGTTTAGGGCCGATACGGCGTGGCAAAAACGCTGTAGGGGATGGGTGATGAGACGTAGCTGGTCTGCCGGGTCCAAGGTAATGGCACGCGCTGTCGCGTTTGGTGTCGGGCTTGTGCTGTGCGCACATACTGTGAGCGCGGCCACCTGCTCCAGCCTGAAGGCTGAACTGCAGCGGCTGGAATCGCGTTCGACGGCACAGTCTCCCGCAGCCCAGAAATGGACCACCGCCAAATCCCAGCAGCAAAAGGCCATCAATGCCGCAGAACGGGATGCAAACTACTTCGGCTGCGCTTCAAACGCATCCCCCAAATGCAGTGGTCTAAATGACAAGATCAAGCGCATGAAGGCCAACCTTTCTGCAATTGAACGTCAGCTTGCGAAGTCCGGTGGCGGATCGTCGAAGAATGCAAAACGTGCAAGGCAGATCCGGGCCTCGCTGGCAAAACAGAAATGCGATGCCTCGACCCGCGAAGCACGACAACAAAATGCCAGCGGTGAGGACAAGCCGAAGTCTCTCCTGGCCCGCATCTTCAACCCGCAGCCGCGCGTCGAACTTGCCTCCGTAACGACGGGCGACCGGGAAATCGCTTCGGTGCGCCGGCAAGCTCGCAGCGAAACCAAACGATATTCCCTGCCTTCCGGTGGCGCATTCCGGACCGTATGTGTCAGAACCTGCGACGGCTATTTCTTCCCGGTAAGTTTTTCGACGGGCAAGAGCCAGTTTGCCAACGACGAAGCAAGATGTTCGGAAATCTGTCCGGCTGCGGAAACCGAGCTATACGTCTATCGCAACCCGGGTGGCGACCAGGCCCAGATGATGTCTCTGGCCGGCAACCTCTACTCCGAACAGCCCTTCGCCTATCGCTACAAGAGCGAATTCGTTGAAGGCTGCAGTTGCCGGGCAACCCGGCAATCGAAGGCACAATCGGCGTGGACGGATCTCAGCACCGGTTCGGGAAACAGGGTATTCTTCACCGACATCAGCGCCGGCCTACCCAGGCGGACACTTCAGCCAAGCCGCGGTGGAACCTACGAACACGAAGAAGACCTTCCCTCTCCGCTGACCAGAACTCCGCTGACCAGAACGCAGCTTCCGCGCTTTGAAGATCCCGACACGCTCATGAACATGGAAAAGGGCTTCGACGTGTCGGCGCGGCTTGATCTCGCCGCGACACGACTTGAGCGCGACGAGGACAAGGTTGCTTCAAGTTCCGGTTTCAAGGACGGTTTCCCGGTCCTGTCGATCCATTCCCCCAAGGAAACGGATGACGAGGAACTGGCGGCTTTTTCGCCTGTGTTCAAGGCAGAAGACGACGGTTTTAGCGCAGCGCCGGACCGAAAGGCCCCTGTCAGGGTAGTCGGTCCAGAATATTTTGTCGCCCAATAAGCGGCAGCAAGGCCTTCATGTCCGGACCGTGATCCATCCCGGTCAGCACCCTGCGCAATGGCATGAACAGGCCACGACCCTTACGGCCGGTTTCAGCCTTCAGAGCAGACGTCCACTCTCCCCAGGTCTCCAGGGTGATGTCGCCCTCGGGCAGCAAGGCCTTTGCACCTGAAACGAATTCCTGGTCTTCGGCCTCGATGCGGCTTTCCACGGGACCCGTGACGACCTGCCAATAGGCACGCGCGTCGTCAACTGTTTCGCAGTTGCCACGCACGGTATCCCAAAAATCAGCGCCCCCACCGATGCCCATTGCTGCAAGACGGCTCTCCACCGCCTCGAAGGGCAGATCATGTACGAGGCGCGCGTTGAGAGACTTCAGCTCTTCCGGATCGAACTTTGCGGAGGATCGCGAAACGCTGGTCAGGTCGAATTTCTCGATCAGGGCATCCATGGATGCAACCGGCTCGACTGCCTGACTGGTTCCGGTCAAAACGGCCAGGGAAGCGACCGCCATTGGCTCAAGCCCGGCCTCGCGCAGCGAACCTATAGACAATGCCCCCTTGCGCTTCGAAAGACCCTCGCCATCGATCGTCGTCAGGAGGTTGTGATGACCGAATACCGGCGGCTTTGCCCCCATCGCCTCGAAGATGGCAATCTGGACGCCTGTGTTGGAGACGTGATCTTCGCCGCGGATGATGTGGGTCACATCCATGTCGATGTCATCGACAATTGAGGTGAAGGTGTAGAGATACGAACCGTCCGCACGGATCAGAACCGGATCGGACATGGAGGCCAGATCGATCGTCTGGTCGCCGCGGCACAGATCCGACCAGGCGACATCCGTACGTCTGGTTTCAAACGGGTTTCCGTCGTGGTTCGGCAGGACAAAGCGCCAATGCGGCTTGCGGCCTTCGGCTTCGAAAGCCGCCCGCTCTTCGGCGGTCTGCTTCAGGCCTGCACGGTCGTAGACCGGAGGTCTGCCGAGCGCTCGCTGGCGCGACCGGCGGCGTTCCAGTTCATCCGGAGTTTCGTAACACGGGTAAAGCAGGCCCGCATCTTTCAGCTTCTGCGCCGCGGCATCGTAGTTGGCGATCCGGTCCGACTGCCGCTCCTTCAGGTCCGGTTCGATCCCGAGCCAGTGAAGGTCAGTCTCGATGGAATCGGCATATTCCTGCTTCGAGCGGACGAGGTCCGTGTCGTCGAAACGCAGGATGAACCTGCCGCCCATCTTCTTGGCAAAAAGCCAGTTGTAGAGCGCAGGACGGATGTTGCCGATGTGGATATGGCCGGTCGGCGACGGCGCGAAGCGAACAGTGACGGTCATGGCGATGAGTTAGCCGGGGTTGAACCGGACGGCAACCCCAAACTACCGGACCTTACGAAGAATGTTCGGAAGACCGGTAGGTGCGCGACACGAACCCGAGCACACCGCAGAAAACGAGGCAGTAGCCCCCCATTGCCATGACTTGCAGGTCGAACGAGACACCTTTGTCGATCAGCCAGCCGACGAGACCCGGACCGGCCGCGGAAGCAAACACCATCACCGAAAACGCGACAGACCGAATGGCCCCCATGTGCCGCGTGCCGTAAACCTCCGGCCAAAGCGCGCCCACCAGCGTGCTGTTGAAACCGTTCGAGATGCCGACAAGCAGCATGAAAACGAAAGCAGCAGCTGGCGCGTGGAAATTGGCCAGCACGAAACAGGCCAGTGTCAGGGGAACAAGGGTGAATGGCAGCAACTGACGCGCGGAAAACCGGTCGATCAACGGACCGATCACCAGGGATGCACAGACCACGCCGGAAGCCATCAGCAGGAAGGCGCTTGCAAACAATTCCAGCGTCCACCCTCTCAGTTCCACCAGATAGACCTGGTGGAAGAAGATTGCCGTTCCGATAAAGGCCGGCGCGTTGACACCGCAGTTGACCAGCCAGAAGCGGACATCGCGCAGCGCTTCCCCCCGTGTCCACTGGCGGCCTTCCGGTTTGGCCGAGGCAGTTTCGAGCGCGGAAGGGATGCGGTCCTTTGCCAGGAGCGTCAACAAGACCGGCAGGGCGACAACAGCCAGCACGATGGCCGATACTGTCCAGGCACCGCGCCATCCGAAGGCATTGGCCAGGACGACGAAGCACAGCGGAAACAGCGCTTCAGCCGTCGGAAAACCGAGAACGGCGATCGACACCGCCCGGCCCCGCTGCGCCGTGAACCATCGCCCGGCAGCGGTCACCGACGTGTGGGTCATCATGCCCTGCCCGCACAGCCGGAGGCCATAAAAGGCAAGTCCGACCATCCATACGGAAAACGTGTTGGCCATCGCCAGGCAGAACAGGGCGAGACCTGTCATCACCACCGCTGCGATCTTCTGTACCGGGAAGTGATCCAGGCTGCGACCGACATAAGGCAGGGTCAGGGCACTGCCGAGGGTCGCCACCATGTAAAGCAGGCCAATGTCACCGTGACTGAGACCGAACTCCGCCCTGAGGTCCCCCGCCGAGAGCGAGATGAAAAACGTCTGCCCGAAGCCGGAAAAGACCGCGAGAAGGTAACTGGCGGCAAGCCAGCGGGCGTTTTCACGCAGGAAGGAGAAATAGGTCATCGAGGCAAAAGCCCACTTTCAACAAACAACTGACGATCCACAAAACAACCCACCCCGCGGAAGCGCGAAGCGCTGTCTCGAAGGATGAGGCGGCAGCTTTCTGCCACGCCCGTTCAAATTCAAACGATCAGATTCTGCGAAACAGCAGCCAGGCAAGCACTTATGAATGCCCTGCCCTTCAAGAGCGATCGCGGAACCTGTTGGTGATGGGATATCGCCGGTCCTTGCCGAAGTTGCGCTCGGTGATCTTCACCCCCGGAGGCGCCTGCCGGCGTTTGTATTCGGCAATATAAAGAAGATGTTCGATCCGGTGGATCAGTGCCCGGTCGTGACCGCGTTTTTCAATGTCGCCCACCGACATCTCGTCTTCCACCAGACATTCCAGAATGTCGTCGAGAACATCGTAAGGTGGTAGGGAATCCTGGTCGGTCTGGTTTTCACGCAGTTCGGCAGTCGGCACCTTGGTGATGATATTGGACGGAATAACCTCTCCACCCGGACCAAGCAGCCCTTCCGGCAAGTTGGCATTGCGCCATGCGGCCAGATGATAGACCTGCGTCTTGTAGAGATCCTTGATCGGATTGTAGCCACCGTTCATGTCGCCATAAAGCGTGGCGTAGCCGACCGACATTTCCGACTTGTTGCCGGTGGTCATGACCATGCGCCCGAACTTGTTGGAAACTGCCATCAGGATGACACCACGCGCACGCGATTGAAGGTTTTCTTCGGTCGTGTCTTCGGTCGTGCCGGCAAACAGATCGCTCAGTGCCGACCTGAAGCCTTCAACCGGTTCGGAAATCGGCACAGTGTCATAGCGGATACCCAAAGCGTTGGCGCAGGCGGCCGCATCGGTGATGCTTTCTTCCGAGGTATAGCGATAGGGCAACATGATCGCATGGACCTTGTCGGCGCCGAGCGCATCTACCGCCATTGCCGCACAGATGGCCGAGTCGATACCACCGGAAAGACCCAGTACGACCCCCGGAAAGCCATTCTTGGTGACGTAGTCTCCAAGGCCCATGACGCAGGCCCGCCAATTCGCCTCATCGAGTTCCGGAAGCCTTGCAAAAGTGCCGTTCTCGCAAACCCAGGTCTCACCCTCGCGCTTCCAGTCACTGATACCAAGAGCAGCTTCAAACTGAGGCATCTGGAACGCCAGCGAGCGATCGGCATGAAGCGCGAAAGATCCGCCATCGAAAACAAGTTCGTCCTGCCCGCCAAGCTGGTTGCAGTAGATCAGCGGCAATCCGGTCTGGACCACACGCGAAACAACCACCTGCAGACGGTGCTCCGCCCGGTGTTCCCAGTAGGGAGAGCCATTGGGAACCAGCAGCAGCTCCGCGCCGGTTTCCTCCAGACACTCGCAAACCTCGTCGTTCCAGATGTCCTCGCAGATCGGCAAGCCGATGCGCACACCGCGGAAGTCGACAGGTCCGGGCAAGGGGCCTGCAGCAAAAACCCGCTTCTCGTCAAAAACGCTATAGTTGGGCAGGTCGTACTTGTAGCGAACGGCCTTGATCTCACCCTGGTCCAGCAGCAGGGCTGCGTTATAGACTTTGCCTTCCTCGCTCCGCCAGGGAGACCCCAGCACGATGCCCGGGCCGCCATCTGCGGTTTCACCGGCAAGGGTTTCGGCCGCTTCCATGCAGCGCCTGACGAAAGCCGGTTTCAGAACAAGGTCTTCCGGCAAATACCCGGCGAGCATCAGTTCGGAGGTCAAGACAAGGTCGGCCCCTTGAGAGGCGGCCTCCTGACGGGCCTTTCGAACGAGCTCTGCGTTGCCGGCCACATCGCCAACAGTCGGGTTTAGCTGCGCGACAGCCAGTCTGAAACGGTCTGAAATCATCGGAAAATTACCAGGAAGTGACATTGCTTTCTGGTGTAGCCGCTAGATCGGCGAACGTCCAATCTGAATTTGCATACGTCCAGAAGTAGATTTGCCGGCACCTGTCAAAAGCCCGGTCGTGATGGGCCATGCCCGTAGGCATCGTCAGAGTAAGGCGAGCCCGGCTTGATCGGCTGAAGGGTCCGATGCTGCCGTGGACGAGATGTCCGTGACATTCAGTTTGCGCAGCGGCTGCTGATGCCCGGGGCCGAGAAGACCTTTCGAGCGCCCATGCATCTCCTGCCGTTCAAGGATTTCGCCGATGTGACGATACAAGATGGCAGGAGCGATCGGTTTGGCGACGAACCCGTGAATACCGATCTCGATGCCTTCCAGAATTGTCGCGCGCTTTGCATGGGCAGTCACGATCAGAACCGGCGTGGTGCTGACCACAAGGTCCCTGTCGGCACGAAGGATGCGGAGAAACTCATTGCCGCCAAATGGGCTCATCACCCAGTCGCAAAGCACAATGTCCGGCTTGCGGTCAACGACCATTTCCAGGGCTTCCGCACCATCGCTGGCTTCATAGGCCGAACGGATGCCGAAGCCCGCCAGCACGGAGCGGAGGATCGAGCGCATATGGGGATTGTCTTCCGCAATCAGGCAGGAAACCTTCGTCAGATCCCACTTATCGCGCACAACTCAAACTCCCCACTACACCCGTTTCCCTAAAAAGAAGGTATGCGCGTCGAGCGTTAAGCGAGGCTTACCTCAGGGCACGTTCATCCGGAAAATTCCGGAAAAAACGCAAAAGGGCGGCAAATGCCGCCCTTTCAGATAACGCAACGGAAGAGGCAATCCTCTTTATGCGCTTGCCGCAAGCGGCTCGACCTGCCGGCCGTCGCGTTCCTTCTTCAGGTTTTCCGCGATCAGGAATGCAAGTTCCAACGCCTGATCCGCATTGAGGCGCGGGTCGCAATGGGTGTGGTACCGGTCGCCGAGCTGGTCCTCGGTCAGGGCGCGCGCCCCGCCCGTGCACTCGGTCACGTTCCGGCCGGTCATTTCGATGTGAACACCACCGGCATGCGTGCCTTCCGCACGATGAACCGCAAAGAAGGCTTCCAC
The DNA here is from genome assembly GCF_053005225.1 of Roseibium sp. RP-7. Classification (NCBI taxonomy): domain Bacteria; kingdom Pseudomonadati; phylum Pseudomonadota; class Alphaproteobacteria; order Hyphomicrobiales; family Stappiaceae; genus Roseibium; species Roseibium sp. RP-7. The sequence continues at coordinate 2,082,168 of NZ_JBRKQA010000001.1, read as the reverse complement.
TTCTTTCAGGATCCGGTCGAATGGACGGGTCTTGTAACCGCCAGCGGAAATGGTGTTGCCATGCATCGGATCGCAGGACCAGACCACCGTCTTGCCTTCCCGCTCGACAGCGCGAACGAGCTGCGGCAGGTGGTCGAACACCTTGTCGGCGCCGAAGCGGGCGATCAGCGTCAAGCGGCCCGGTTCGTTTTCCGGGTTCAGGATGTCGATCAGCTCCAGCAGGCCATCCGGTGACATGGACGGGCCACACTTGAGGCCGATCGGGTTCTTGATACCGCGGAAGAATTCCACATGGGCATGGTCCGGCTGACGAGTCCGGTCGCCGATCCAGATCATGTGGCCGGAAGTCGCATACCAGTCACCCGAGGTGGAATCGACGCGCGTCAGGGCTTCTTCATAGCCAAGCAGCAGAGCTTCATGGCTGGTGAAGAAATCGGTCGACCGAAGCTGCGGAACGCTATCGGCGTTGATGCCGCAGGCCTTCATGAAGTTCAGCGACTCCGAAATGCGGTCGGCCAGTTCCTTGTAGCGATGGCCCTGCGGGCTATCGGAAATGAAGCCGAGCATCCAGCGATGAACCTGGTCGAGGTTTGCGAAACCGCCCTGCGCGAAAGCGCGCAAAAGGTTCAGCGTGGCTGCCGACTGGCGGTAAGCCATGGCCATGCGGCCCGGATCCGGGATACGGCTTTCCGGGGTGAAATTGATGTCGTTGATGATGTCGCCGCGGTAGCTCGGCAGCTCGACGTCACCCTTCTTCTCGAAATTGGAAGAACGCGGCTTGGCGAACTGACCGGCGATCCGGCCGACTTTCACAACCGGCTGGCTGGCGGCATAAGTCAGCACGACGGCCATTTGCAGGAAGACGCGGAAGAAATCACGGATGTGGTCGGGATGATGCTCGGCAAAGCTTTCGGCACAGTCACCGCCCTGGAGCAGAAAACCGTTGCCCTGCGCGACATTTGCCAGCTGGCTCTTCAGCGCACGTGCCTCACCTGCAAAAACCAGCGGCGGATAAGTCGACAGGCGCTGTTCAACATCCGCCAAAGCCTCTTGATCCGGGTATTCCGGAACCTGCAAGATCGGCTTCGATCTCCAGCTGTCCGGGCTCCACTTCTCCGCCATACTTCCTACTCCTCACTGGACCCGCAGGTTCGTTTCACACCCTAGATCACGCGGTCCGCGACATTTTCGTTCGTTTGGGCCTGCCAATTGAAGGCAAACGTGCGGCCTTATACACTTCATGGGCCGCCAAGGCCACAGGGCAATCCCCCAAAATATACCCTGTTTTAAGGATCATTTTCGCCACTTCTGCGTGGACACGAAATCCTTGCCTTTGAGGCGGATCATTGCGGGTGGTGATCCAGGGGGGCATCGTGTGTGAAATCATACAGGATGACCTCATGCCGACACCTCGTCTGGAGCATAGCCACAGGCCCGATGACATCGCGAACCGGCTCGCTTCAGGACCGGACGCAAGCTACCTGAGAGACTGGGTCTATGGCGGCATAGACGGCGCCGTCACCACCTTTGCCATTGTGGCAGGGTCTGTCGGCGCGGATCTTTCTCCGACGATTATCCTCATCCTGGGAGCTGCCAACCTGTTTGCCGACGGGTTTTCCATGGCGGCAGCCAACTACACCGGTTCCAAATCCGAAATCGAGGATTACGCCCGCCTCAAGGCGGTCGAGGAAAAGCACATCGCCGTGGCACCAGATGGCGAACGGGAAGAAATCCGGCAGATTTTCCGCGCCAAAGGTTATGATGGACCAGACTTGGAAACCCTGGTCGAGCTGGTTTCCTCCAACAAATCCATCTGGATCGAAACCATGATGCAGGCCGAATACGGTCTGTCGAACACGGCGCGATCGCCAATGAAGGCAGCGCTTTACACCTTCGCCGCCTTTGTTCTGTTCGGCTCGATCCCACTGCTGCCGTTCGTCATTCCGGTGCCAGCCAGTGCAGAAACCGCGACAATCCTCACGATACTCGCCTTTTTTACCATCGGCTCCCTGAGGGCGCGCTGGTCGCAGCGGCATTGGTTTTCCTGCGGGCTGGAAACAAGCGCAATCGGCACCCTGGCCGCGGGCATCGCCTTTGCGGTCGGATACGGCCTGCAAACGCTGCTCGGCTGACGGTACGATAATGCCTAAGTGGCCGGGGAAAGAAAGTTGACCCCGAGGTCTTTCAACTTGCTGTCGATCAGCTTCGCCACTTCCGGATCGAGCACAATCTTGCGCGGATAGAGCGGATTTGCACGGTCCGGCAGTACTGGCACATGCCAGCCTTCAGTCGTTTCCAGAAAATGATCGATCCCTGCTTCGCCCCAGAAACGATAGAACCCGGCCAGAACGCAATCCAGGTAACTTTGCAGGATCGGATGTTTGTCCGTGCCCCAGCGACAATGTTCGGGCGCAGCCCTAAAAAGAAACAGTTCGTCGGGCCCCGGCCGCATGGACGCGTCGCAACGAAATGCGCCACCGACAGCTTCGACCTTCAGGTATCGTTTCTCGCGCAGTTCCAGCTCGGCAAGGCGGGTCTTGGGTTCACGCGCCATCACCCCCATGATGCGTGATCCTTCCTTTTCCCGTACAGTCAGGGCGCAGCGTCCCTGGCCGTCCGGGCTCTCGCCGCACACTTTCCATTCCCGCACCCAACCGTGAAGGGTTCCGGGCGTCACTTCAACGCCGGCGGGAATAGTGTCAATATTGACTAGGGAACCATAACCAAAATATGTGATCGTCATCTGGTGCTTGTCTAGTGCTTGTATGTTTTTCTTAGATTGTTTCCGAGGTTGTCATGATCGTTCCGTCTCTTACCCAGCAGGATATCGACCTCATGAGGGACGATACTCCGGGTGTACGTCAGCTCATTCACTTTAACAATGCGGGAACGGGGCTGGCCCCCACTCCTGTTCTTGAAGCAGTTAAGCAGCATCTTGATCTTGAAGCGACCCTCGGCGGATATGAAGCCGCAGCGGCCGCCAAGACCGCAATGGACACCTTTTATACGTCTCTGGCAGCTTTGATCGGCAGCAAACCGCAGGAAATTGCCTACATCGAAAATGCCACCCGGGCCTGGGACATGGCTTTTTACGGCATCGACTTCCGCGAAGGAGACCGGGTTGTCACCGGCCGTGCCGAATACGTCTCCAACTACGTTGCCCTGCTGCAGATGAAACGCCGCAAGGGGATCGAGATCGATATTGTCGAGGACGATGAATTCGGGCAAATCGACCTGAAGGCCCTGAAAGCAGCGATTGGTCCGAAAACGCGGCTCATCGCCCTTACGCACGTCCCGACCTTTTCCGGACTGATCAATCCTGCCGAAGAGGTTGGAGAGATCGCGCGGCAAACGGGTGTCCTTTATCTTCTCGACGCGTGTCAGTCCGCAGGGCAGATCCCGCTGAATGTCGACGAAATCGGTTGCCAAATCCTGTCCGGCACCGGGCGCAAATATCTGCGCGGTCCGCGCGGCACCGGATTTCTCTACATCAGCGACGCCGTGCTTGACCAGGTAGAACCGCCGTTTGTCGATCTTCAGGCAACGGAGTGGATCGACGAGGATCGTTATGAACTTGTTCCCCACGCACGCCGTTTCGAAACCTGGGAACGCTATGTCGCGGGGCAGATCGGCCTGGGTGTTGCCGTCAGCTATGCCATCGGCTTCGGCATGGAGCGGATCGGCAACAGGATCTGCGGGCTTGGCGCTCAGCTCCGGTCTGAGCTATCTGCACTTCCCGAGGTAACCCTTCACGACAAGGGCCAGCGCAAGGGCGGCATCGTCACGTTCTCGCTGTCCGGTGAAAGCCCGGCACAGACCAAGCTACGGCTCGGGCAAGCCGGCATCAACGTTTCGGTCAGCCAGGCCAGCTCAGCCCGGATCGACTTGCCGCTCCGGGGTCTTGATGCCGTGGTGCGGGCGTCGGTTCATGCGTTCAATTGCGAAGAGGAAATTGAACGCTTTGTTAAGTGTCTCGGTAGTTTTCGCTAGGTGAGCACCCTAGAAAAGCGCCTCCCCCACCCGGTGTTAAAGTTCTTCGGCTAAACAGCTGTCGCATCCGGGTAAGAGGGGATGGCGGTTTCTTGTTCCGTTTGAAGAAAAAGACATCTGAAGCAACACATCCAGGGCTGGAGGCTCCCGAAGCCGGCCGGCGGATCAAGGTGTGGATCTACAGCCTTGCAGCGCTCGTGATTTTCCTGTCGACCGCTTCCCTCACCTTCATTGCCCACATGGCCTGGGGCGAAGCCGACAGGCGCGCCCTTGAAGCCGAGCAGATGCGCCTGACCAACACCTTGAAGGACATCCACCGCCAGGTCGCGCGAGACCAGGTGACGATGGCTCAGTGGGACGATACCTTCAACGCCCTTCAGGCCCCTTTGGACCGCGAGTTCATCGAAGACGAACTGATCGGCGACCTTTGGGAAGATTTCAACCTCGACCGGACTTTCGTGGTGATGCCGGACGGGACCTTGATCGCGCAGGCAATCAGGGACGATGTCCTGATTGAAAATCGGCAATTGCCGGCCGAAAATCTTGTTCGGAAGCTTGCCGAACAAACGGCTGCGGCTTTCAGGAAGCGGCAGGACGGTTCCAACTCCGTTTTTGCCGAATGGTACATGCCTCAGTCCGCCTTGCTGGAAACGTCTCAATCCGCCTTTGCCCAGATCGACGGATCCCGAGCATTCCTCAGCGCCATCCCGGTTCTACCCGATGAAGGTCATGTCCGGCTGGTGGGCGACTATCCGGCAATCCTGGTCAATGCCGTCTACATAGATCAGGAGTGGCTGACCGGACTGAACGAACAACTCGGCTACAGGGATTTCCGGTTTTTCCCCGGTGAACCTGAACGCAAACACCCGACGAATTACCTTGTACAGGCGGCAGACGGGTCCACGTTCGGCTATTTCAAATGGGACCATTCCAAACCGGGTCGCGAAATCTGGATCATGGCCCTGCCGCTGATCGTCCTGTTGGCGTCCATCATCGCAATCGTCGCCTTCGCGCTTGCAACTAAGATCAGCCGTCTGTCGGCCTCGCTTGAAGAAAGCGAACGGAAGAACCGCCACTTTGCGCGACACGACGCTCTGACAGGGCTGCCGAACCGGCATCATTTTTCCGACTGCCTCACTTTCTCGCTGGATGGCCTGCCGGATCGTGGATTTGCGATATTTGCCTGTGATCTCGACCGCTTCAAACCGGTGAACGACACATATGGGCATGAAGCCGGTGACCGGGTCATCTGTACTGTCGCCGACAGAATGCGGCTTCTGGTCGGCAAGGATGGTGTCGTCAGCCGGATTGGAGGAGACGAATTCATTGTCCTCTTCACCAAGCATACAGACAGGGACAGGCTTGCAGCACTGGCCGAGGAAATCCGCCGGTCGATTGCCGAGCCGATAGACATTGGCGGAGGTCAACAGGTCGACATCGGTGTCAGCATCGGCATTGCCAGCGCGCCAGAGTCCGGCACGAGCGAGAAAGATCTGATCCGCATGGCCGACATGGCGCTTTACCGGGCGAAGGATAAAGGCCGCAATGCCTATGAATTTGCAGGCCCGCACAGTCTCGAGGCTGCCAAGGCCCGCAAACAGATGGATCTGCAAGCAATTCCGGCGTCACGCTAGCGGGCACTGCCGAAAGCGGCAAATTACATTGTCATTAATACTATAAAAGGCAGAGTCCTATGAGGATACACCTCACGAAAACTCCTAAGTTTTTTAATACTCCCACATCCTGTTAAGGTATTCGTTGATACAATCACTTTACTCTTTAGTGGCAAGAATTCAGAATAACAAACAAAGACCCAATCGGGATCTCAACTTGACCGAGTTTAGGCGTAGATATAGCGACCAGGCCGCGAAAATTCCCCGGCAGCATATTTCCCGGCTGGCGTTTCTGCTTGCCGGATTGCTGATTGCTGTTACGTCCGTTTCGTTGCTGTTCGTCGGTTTCGTTGCTTCTCAAGCTTCCCGGCAGCAGGCCATCGCCAACGAGGAACGTCTGTTCCAAAGCGCACTGGCAGATCACCTTCGCACCATCGTTCGCGAGCAGATCGGCATCGCGTCGTCGGATCAGTCGGTGCTCAAGCTGGTGCGCAATTTCGATCCCGACTACGTTCGAAGCAGCTTCGACACCCTGTGGTCAACCTATCGCCACAGCAAGGTAATGCTGATCTCCGGAAATGGGGACGTTCTGGCTGAATCCTTCGCCGACTATACTCACATCATCCGGCGTCCCGTCTCCGAAACACCGGAGCTTGAAATTGTTCATGAAAAACTGAAGGCGCTGTACCTGCAAAACCGTGTGCGGGTGCCTGGCGGTTTCGGTCACAAGTCCCTGCAAGGAGCAGATCCCGGGGAATATGCCGTCATGGGTTTTGTCCATATCGACGGCAAACCGGCCATATTCGGCGCGATGCCGATCATTCCGGACGACTATGAAGAGACTTTGCCCGACGGGCCTCCCACCGTGCTGCTGTCAGCCCATTATGTTGACGCCTACTTGCTCGGCCAGCTCAACGCGCAGCTGAATTTCGCCAATTTCGGTTTTGAGGAAGATGCAGGCGTTCCCGGCAAAGGGCCGCGTCATCTTGTCAAGGATCAGAATGACAACCCGCTCGGAACCTTTCGCTGGGACAGCCAGACCGTCGGTGAATCCATCTGGCCAACCATCGTCCCTGTCATCGTGGTTCTGAGTGTTGCCCTTGGCGCCCTCGCGTTCGGCATTGCCTGGCGGATCGGCCAGCTGACCACATCCCTTCAGGCGAGCGAACACCAGAACAGGTATCTGGCTCTGCACGATACGTTAACGGGGCTCGCTAACCGCCTGCAGTTCAACCGTGTCCTGGAATCCTCGGTCAAAACCCTGCCGGACAAGCCCTTTGCCGTCATTCACTGCGATCTGGACAAGTTCAAGGCGGTGAACGACACCTTCGGACATGCCGCGGGCGATATCGTCATCAAGACCATGGCGGAGCGCCTGAGCAAAGCCGTCGGCAAACCCGGTCTAGTTTGCCGTATCGGCGGCGACGAATTCATGGTGATCTATCGTGGCAGTGTTGTGCGGGAAACCTTGAACACACTTTGCCGGGCCCTTGTTGCTGCCGGCGAATTGCCCGTACCGATCTCAAGTGGCGATATTGCGCAGATCGGTCTTAGTGTCGGCATTGCGATCGCCCCGGAGGACGGAACGACTTCCGAACAACTCGTCACCCGTTCGGACGCCGCGCTATACCAGTCGAAGAAACTCGGCCGGGGCCGGTATTCCTTCTATTCCGATTCACTCGATCTGGAAGTCGGACCAGACGGCGTGTTGACTGACCCTGAAGACGAGCCGCTGCGGCGGGCAGCGTCAGGGCCTGCAGAATGAAACCGCTGCGGGACAAGTTACCCCGCAGAGGCTCCTGACTTTCTGAATTGCCGCCGAACTACCCGCGCAGACGCTCGGTCGGTTCACGCATCGTGACGAGTTCTTCAGCAGCGGTCGGATGAACGGCGATCGTCCTGTCGAAGTCGGCCTTGGTCGCGCCCATCTGCAAGGTGATGCCGAGGATCTGAGCCAGTTCGCCGGCGTCCGGTCCCATGATGTGGACACCGAGTACTTTCTGCGTGTCTGCATCGACGATCATTTTCATGAGCATCTTTTCATCGCGGCCCGACAAGGTGTGCTTCATCGGACGGAAGCTGGACTTGTAGATATCCAGATTGGGCGTCCGCTGCAGTGCTTCTTCCTGTGTAAGACCGACCGTGCCCATTTCCGGCTGCGAGAACACCGCAGTGGCAATCAGGCTGTGGTCGACCGTCCAGGGCTTGTTGCCGAAGACCGTGTCTGCAAAGGCATGGCCTTCCCGGATTGCAACCGGCGTCAGGTTGGCCCGGTTGGTGACGTCGCCAACGGCATAGATGGAAGCCACATTGGTGCGGGAGTCCGCACCAACCTTGATCGCACCCGCCGCATCCATCTCGACACCGGCCTTCTCAAGACCGAGGTCACGGGTATGCGGGTTGCGGCCGATGGCGAACATGATCTGACCTGCTTCCAGCGCAAGCCCACCCTTGGTGTGACCTGTCAGAGTGCCGTCTGCCGCCTTCTCGATCCTGGAGAACGTGTCGTTGAGCACCACCTTCATGCCCTTCTTCTCCATTTCCTGGCGAACCGCGGTCCGAAGCTCACCGTCGAAGCCGCGCAGAATTTCCTCTCCGCGATAGATCAGCGTCGTATCGACCCCCAGCCCGTTGAAGATACCGGCAAACTCGACCGCGATGTAACCACCACCGGCAACCACGATCTTGCTCGGCAGTTCGGCAAGGTGAAAGGCTTCGTTCGAGGTGATGACATGCTCGCCACCCGGCAGACCTTCGTCCACGTTCGGAGACGCGCCGACGGCCACGAGAATGTATTTCGCGCTCAAGGTCTGACCGGTGGACAGCAGGCGGACTGTATGGGCATCTTCGATCACCGCGCGGCTGTCGTGGACTTCCACGTCGGTCCGCTCGAGATTGCGCCGGTAGATCCCTTCGAGGCGCGTGATCTCCTGATCCTTTGCCGCAACAAGCTTGTCCCACGAGAAGCCGCGTTCGCCGACCGTCCAGCCAAAGCCTTCCGCATCTTCGAATTCTTCGGAAAACTTCGAGGCGTAGACAAACAGCTTCTTGGGCACACAGCCGCGAATGACGCAGGTACCGCCGTAACGGTACTCCTCGGCGATACCGACCCGGGCGCCGTGTGTCGCGGCAATTCTGGCAGCGCGTACGCCGCCGGAGCCGCCGCCAATAACAAAGAGATCGTAATCGTAGTCGGTCATCAGTGCCTCATCGTGATCAAAAGTCCGCCGGCTGCCGTCCGGCAGAGCCTTGCCAGCCCCGCAGATAGGCAACCGAAGCTGCGGTACAAGTCCGGATGCCCGGTAGGGCCAGGCCATCAGGGACAGCCAAAACGGGCCATTTCCAAAAGAATTGGGCCGCTTGCGCGGCCCGAAAGCCGGACATGACCCCGGCCTCACTTATTCGTGTGAAAGGCGTGTTCCCTGCCATCGGCATGGCCGACGCGGGAGCCCTGCCCTTACTGAGCTGCGTTCAGCTTGGCCAGTTCTTCCTGAACCATGGTCACCATTTCGGTGGAAACCTTGTCCTGCCATTCACGGGCAGCACCAACGGAATACTGCGTGATGGTCGGGATCTTTTCGGTCAGCTTCTGGCCGAGTTCCGTGCTGTAGAATTCAGCAAGCTGGTTCAGCTCTTCTTCGGTGAAGGCGTCTGCCCAGGCCTTGTAAACCAGATTGTTGAGCTCGGTCCGCTTCGGCGCCAGCGTCAGCGCGACATTCTGAACGACTTCGGCGATTTCTTCCGCACGGGTCGGGTCGGACTGAATGAAAGCCGTCCGGGTCTGTTCAGCAAGGATCGGAAGAATATCGTCAAACGGTTCCAGAACCTTGGTCACAACGGCAACCTGCTTGGCCGCGGCAAGGTGGCTTTCAGAAACGGCATCCTGTGCGACTGCGCCAGAGGCGACAAAACCAGCGGCCATCATGGCTGCGCCCAATACAGCTGCCCGCGGGAAAGATTTGATAAGCTTCATTTTTCTACTCCTAGGCGGCTTTCATCTTTAGTCTGGAAAGCCAAATCCACACCACTTAGATGGGCAAGACGGTCTTTACCCCATCTGTGCCGGCCACGTAAGCTTTTGTTGCAAGTTCAATGAAGAGGCCGTGTTCGACAACCCCCGGAATGGCAACCAGCCGGTCGCCCAGGGTCTGGACCTCGGGTATGCTTTCAAGCTGCGCATCCAGGATGAAGTGACCTCCATCCGTGACGAAAGGCTGAGCCGATCCGCCGCGCAAAGCCATGTTCAACGGCAGTCCAAGATCCCCAAACACTTTCAGGATCGCGCGCCGCGTTGCTTCCAGACCGAAGGGAACGACTTCGATCGGCAGGGGAAAGCGGCCAAGCGTCGCAACTTCCTTGCTGCCGTCTGCAATGACGATCATGTTGGCCGACGCTGATGCCACGATCTTCTCGCGCAGCAAGGCTCCTCCACCGCCCTTGATGAGCGACAGATGGGGGTCCAGTTCATCGGCGCCATCGACGGTCAGATCAAGTTCCGGCAATTCATCAAGCGTGGTCAGGCGAATGCCGAGGCTCGACGCCAGTTCCCGCGTGCGCTCCGAAGTCGGCACACCGATAACGTCCAGGCCATCCTGTACCCGACGGGCAAGTGCATGGACGAAGAATTCCGCGGTCGAACCGGTCCCAATTCCAAGACGCATTCCGGATGTGACATCGTCGGCAGCGCGCTCCGCCGCCAGTTTCTTGTACTGGTCGCTCATTTACCGTTCCTAGGGCCAACCTGTCGGCGGAGAAGACCAAGCAATCATCTCCATCCGGCCGCCGGGTGCTTAACATGGCCGGCGTCCGCCGGTCCAGTGACATTCCCCCTCTTCAACGGGGAAACACCGCCATAGCGCCCATATCCGCGGTTTATTAACCATCATTTCAGACCAACAATAGATAATGCTTTCAATTGTCTAGGGTTTGGAAAGCACAGAATCAAATGAACATTCTTCGACTTAGACCAAGGCAGAAAGACGAATACAATAATTTAAACAACAAGATACCTGCCCCTGAGGAAACTGACAATACTTCCGGAAACCAGCCGGAAGCGCAGCTGGCGGCCAGCCAGATGAGCTTCGTGCTGGACAGCCTGGAAGACGATCTGCAAGTCGCGGCCAAGACCATCAACGCAGCGGCGGAGAAGGTGCAGGACCGGCTCGTCAGTCAGATGGACAAGCTGGAGACCATCCGCAGCGACAGTCAGTCGCTTGCGGACCAATCGGCCGTTGCCAATGAGAACGCTTCGGGACTGGCCACGTCCATTCAGGATCTCACCACCTCCAGCAGCGAAATCGGACAGCAGGTCGGTGTGTCCAACCAGTTGGCGCAAGAGGCCCGCGACGTCGCGGCCCAGGTCAACCAGGGTGTTCTGGAGCTCAAGAACGCGATCGATGACATTGCCAATGTCGTCAGCCTGATTTCGGACATTGCCAAGCAAACCAACTTGCTGGCCCTGAACGCCACCATCGAGGCTGCCCGCGCAGGCGAAGCCGGCCGTGGCTTTTCCGTTGTCGCGAGCGAGGTGAAGGCGTTGTCGGTGGAAACGCAGTCGGCAACGGAACAGATCGTCGCCAACATCGACCGCCTCAACCAGTCAGCGGAACTCAGCCTCGGCTCGGTCAACCAGATCATCGATGTTATCGGCAGGATACGGCCCAGCTTTGCAGCGGTCGAAGATGCGGTTCAGACCCAGGTTGAGACAACGAACCGGATCGGTGACCAGGCGCAGCAGACGGCGGACTTCGTTCAGGAAGTGCTGCGCACCGCGCAGACAATTACGGAGTCTGCTGCGGCAGCAGAAGAAGGTGGCATGCTGGCGCGCGAAACCGGTGCGGAAATGAGCGCGGCTTCCAAAGCGCTGCAGTTCCGCTTCACCATGATGATCCGGCAGACAGAAATCGGCGATCGTCGTCAGCACGACCGATTGCCGATCAAGATTTCCGGATCGGTGACAGCAGGCGGAACATCCGCACAGATCGAGACACACGACATTTCTGAAGGCGGCACGCTATTCCGGCCCGAAGGTGGCTCCAACTTGAAACAGGGCATGAATGCCCGTCTTGATCTCACCGGGATCGGCCAAGTGGAAGTCCGCATCGTCGCCGTCTCCGAACATGGTTGCCACGGTTGCTTCGTCAACAAGGATGCCGGGTTTCAGGCGGCCCTGGAGCGCAAGATCGCATCCATTCATGAAAGCCACGCTGCCGAAGTGGAACGCGTCCAGACAGGGGCTTCACGCATTTCCAACGCGATGGAAGATCTTATCGCGCAGCGCCAGCTGACCATGGACGACCTGTTCGATACCAATTACCAGCACATAGTCGGCACCAACCCACCACAGGTGTCGACCCGCGCGTTGGTTCATCTGGAAAAGATCCTGCCAACGATCCAGGAAGAAATCCTCGGCAAATGCAAGGGTATGGCCTTTTGCGCCTCGGTCGATCGCAACGGCTATCTGCCGGTACACAATCTGATCTACTCGAAGCCGCAAAAACCGGATGATGTTGCCTGGAACACGGCCAACTGCCGCAACAAGCGCATCTTCGATGACCGGGCCGGCCTCAGCGCGGCGCGCAACACGCGCCCCTTCCTGATCCAGTCCTATGCCCGGGACATGGGCGGCGGCAATATCGTCTGGATGAAGGAGATCGACGCGCCGATCATCGTTCAGGGCCGTCACTGGGGTGGCTTCCGGACCGCGTACAAACTCTAGAACCAACCGGCGGAGCCGATCCCCTCTTGCGGCGGAGCGGCTATGCAGCTAGGCATTGAAGGTGGCCTGCGTTCGGGTGAATGCAGGCCGTTCCCACATTCCGGGGCCGGTTTACCCGCCCGCAATCATGCCTTGCAGCATGAATGCGTTCTTGCGGTCCCGCTCCTGCATTTCAGAGGGTCTCATGTCCGTTCTGGTTTTCGATCTGGATGGCACGCTGGTGTCGTCCATGGAAGATCTCGTCGCCACCTTGAACGTCGTCATGACCTCCGCAGGACATTCGGCCATTCCCCAGGACAATGTCGCCAACATGGTCGGCCTGGGTGCAAAGGTGCTGATCCAGCGCGGCCTGGAATTCAACGGCATTTCCTGGACCGATGAAACCGTGTCGCCGCTCTATGTGCATTTTCTGGAGCATTATGCCGCCAATATCGCGGTTCACACCAAACCGTTCGACGGCGTTGTCGCGGCGCTGGAAAACTTCCGAAAAGACGGATGGAAACTGGCGGTCTGCACCAACAAGGCCGAGCGGCTGACGCATCCGCTGTTGGCTACACTCGATCTCGCCAGGCATTTCGACGCCGTCGTCGGCGGCGATACGTTTTCCGTGGCAAAGCCGCATGCCGAACCCGTGCATGGTGCCATCCACCGGGCGGGTGGAGAAATCGGCGGTTCCATCATGATCGGAGACAGTGGCACCGACATCGATGCCGCCCGTAACGCCGGCATTCCGGTCATCGCGGTCGATTTCGGCTATACGGTCGTGCCGGTCCGGGACCTTTCCCCGGACCGGGTCATTTCGCACTTCGACGAGCTGGCTGGTGCAATCGCTTCGCTCAAGTCCTGAGGCTGGTCCTGTCAGACATCAGAACGTCCTGATGGCATCGCCCAGGGTTTCACGGATTTCTTCCCGGCGCACGGATAATGCCGCGATTTCCGTATCGACATCCTCGATCCGGGTTTCGCTTTCCTCCAGCTTGCGGGCGGCACGCTTGTAGAGATCAGCGCCCGGCTCAAGAGCCGCCAGGTTGGCCCGGTGGCGTTCCTGGTCCCGGCTCTCCTCATCCTTTTCAAGCCGCAAGCGCTGGATCTGGCGCTCGATCTGCGCGATCTCGTTCTGCAGCTCCGACAGTTCCTTCAGCTTTGCAGCGGTTTCCTTGTCCGGCGAACGCCTGGAGAGATAAAGCAGCTGGTTCGCATCGGTGGAGATCAGCGAATAGGTCTCCGACAAGGTCCGCTCCTGCAGGGCGGAAACCGTTTTCGTTGTTCCCGCTGGCACTTCCACCTTCAAACGGTGGTGCGTTGCGGTGCTGTCCAATTCCTGCTCGGAGGAAAACTGCCACCCGGGACGTTTGGCATGCTCGATGACGATCGTGCGGTCACCGTCCGGGGCTCCCTTGATCGCGTATTGCGTCGAGGATCGCTCGCGCACCATCGCGTTCAGAACCCCGTCATTGACCTTGATTGAGACGATCTGGCTGTCGGCAGATGTTGACTGTGCAATCCTGACCTTCTTGTCGGTCGCAAAGCTTGCCATGCGGCTTTCGCCCGAAGGCATGCCGCTGATCTGCGCGTCGCCGACATATCCTTCCTTTTCGTCATAAACCGTCAGGATGCCCTGCGGCAGGCTGGTTTCGGTCTCGTTCTTGATCAGAATTGCAGCAATGGGATGCTGCAGGCCGCTTTCCGGCTGGAATACGGAAACCGTTTCGGCGGATACGACCTTGTCGACGATCGGCGCCGACAGGGTTTCCCCGCTTTCAAGGTCGACAGGCCATGGAATTGTGAAGGACGCGGTGACCGCGCCTTCGCTCACCTCGCCGACATTGGCAGCGGCCATGTTGAGAACCATTTCCGGCGCAACCGCCGAGCCAATGAAACTGGATCGCGCCGCGCCCGGCATGCGAGCCTCGCTCTCGGCAACATCAAACTGCGGTTCCGCCCCCATGTCGACAGGAGGCACGTAGCCGCTGGACACATCCACCGGCACTTCCTGCCGTTGCTTCCAGTAAAGATCGTGGAGCCGCTGTTTCAGCGTTACCGGTGCGCCGGAGGACAGGGTTATCCTGACATCGTCCCAGTCTTCGCCGCTGGCGTTTTCAAGTACGGCCCAGGCCTGCAGCCGGGCCTTGTCATCGGCCATCGTCACCACGCGGTAAGCCGTCTTCCAGATGGGAGCCGGCACGACGTAGGAAACCGCGACCTCACGTTCGCCCTCGCCTGCCACTTTCAAGGCAACGGTTCGCGCGCCGTCCGACTTGCCGTTGCCAACGGCCGACAAGGCCTTGGCAACTTTCTGCTGAATGTCTTCATCGAGAAACGTGACTTCGGTATCTGCGGACAGGCCGACACCGGTGATACGACCATCACTGAGAACCGAAATGACAAAGGACTGCCCCCTGTCGCCGTCATCCTGCACCGACACGCCGAGAACGAGCCCCTCGACCGTGGACCCAGCCTTTTCCAGACGCACGCGGGTTCCTTGCAGTTTTGCCAGAAGGCGTGCGGGCGACTGCAGGTCCTCAACGGTGAACGGCAGGTTCTTGAAGGTTTCCGCCAGCGGGTTCGGGCCGGGAAGAGTAATGCCCTCGACAACGCCTGCCTCGTCGAACACGACGATGCTCTTCAGCACATCGTTCACCTGTTCGAGCGGGACCGTCATGTTGATCAGGCCGCTGCTGTCAATATCCGCCTTGCGCACCACTTCGGCGAGACCACCCGAAGACAGCGTGATGCTGGTAATGGGCCCATTGTCGGCGCCAAACGCCCCGGCAGGCAGGAAAAGAGCCACGAGCGCGAGAGAAGAAACGCGTGCAATCATTTAAAAACACTCCAAAAAACAGTCAGCGGAAACGATCGTCTGCTTTAAATACGGCCTTTTCGCGAAGACTGATAACGGCTCCTGACATAATCTGTCACGCGATACGACAACCTTCCGGATCCGACCTCTCGATGAATGCCTCACCAAACGGAAGACCGCGCCGACAGGAAACCGCCCCACATTACGGCGCCCCCGATTTTCCAGACATTGCCGGTCAGACGACAAATATTTTCGCCCGGGACAGCGGGTCACCTTTTTCCGTGGCATCAGTACAAAAAGCAATTGGCTAGAACCGATGAGCCCCAGCAACAGACGTCGGCTCCGGAAAAAGGGTGTTGCGCAAGCCGTTGATTTGCCCTAGATACGCGCCACCAGCCGCCAAGGCATGGGCGATTAGCTCAGCGGGAGAGCGTTCCAAGATTTTCCCGTTTAAAATCAGAGACCGTCTGAACTTTTTCAGGGAATGCAAATCTTGTGATTTCAATAGCTTAACTACCCGGTTCACACCAAAAATATTTATTTTGACTGTTTGCATCGTCGCCGCGGGGTGCACGCCTCCCCGGCAACCTCCCGATAAGATTCCGCCAGAGTTTCGGAACGGCAAGCCACTCGACCTGACACAATTTCAGACGATGAATTGAATGCTTGATGAAACGCCCCTGCCCCGCCAATTCGACACGATGGCGAGGCAGCATCCACCGGCAAACATCAAGCCGATCACGGTTTCCCAAGCCCGCGAACTTAGCAACGGCGTCCAGTTGCACTGCCTGTGCTGCGCGAACATGAGTGTCTTGGATTTGGACGCGTTCGACGATCGGAAAATCATCGCCGACTTGTCGAAAAATCGGCGGTTCCGGCGTGCCAGATGCGGGAACAAATGGGTCGAGACACGTCCCAACTTTAAACAACCCAACAGCCCGGTGACGTGGTACGGTCTAGCTCAGAAGGAAGCACGCTACGCTCCCATAGCTTCACCCGAAAAGCCAGAAAAGGAAGCAAACCAAACTACAAGCGAACGGCGACAAAAATGCTGCCCAATTCAGAGAGTCGTCAAGATACTCTCCGAACAAGATGTTAGGAGTATGTCTCTTTGAATTACTCAAGTTTTCAATTCTACGCAGAGGCAAAGATCTTCTCGACAGGTGCCGGCGGAGTTCCTCATACCATACAAAATGCTTAATATGCGCACATGTGCAGTTCCACACTACAACAAATGAGACCAACGCAACTAATATCAAAATTATTGAAAATACGAGAGATAAACTTTTATTATTCTCCAAGTCACTAAGAAAAAAACTTAAAATTGCCGCAGAACCAAGAACTGACACCTGTAAAACATTAGTCCTAAGCTTATCAAAATGAACTGACAACTCAGCCTCTTTTTTATACAATTCGATTGCAATGTTTGCCTCATCACTTTTCTCAAAGTATGAATTTTCTGGACCAACGTTGCTCGACATGTATTAGCCTCTTAAATATCTGCGAGTGAAATGCAAATCTAGGTAGACTGACCAAAGCGCACCGAACAGAATTCGAGGCACAACTCCACGGCAGCCGTTGAGGCCGACAAAAGACGGGCCAATCGCAATGTAAAACATTATCGGCGACCGGAAAATCTGCATGCTAGGCTGCCTCATTTACCTCGAATAATTCGAGAGTTTCAGCTTAACACCAAGTGAGAATATCGTTGAGTTTGTCACCTATTTTATTGGCAGAAATACAATCGGCACCGTTGCACCCGCAGCTGATGGCCGCATGTAACTCGCTACCTGATTTCCAGTAAACACAAATGCTGGATAGGCTTTGTGCAATCTTTTTTCAGCCGGCAACCCTAGTACAGGACAAACTATTCAGCTTAGGCGAATTCAGCATATTCCATTGTCATGACTTCTAAAAACGAAACCTGGCTCGATGGCCGGGTTTCAAGACCAGACAAAAAGAGAGTTACGCTGGCGCCCACATTTTTGCAGTCATCCACATGTCACTCTTGCCATCGTCCGCGACCTCTTCGCCTTTCATCAAGGTTCCATAGACGCCATGTATCTCAGGAGTCTTCCTGTAGATTTTCACCCACTCGGCCTTGAATCCGAATTCATTTACGAAATCCGCACGTAACGTGTGAGGCTCTTGGATCGTTGGTTTATGGTTGATTTCAACCATCATGAGAAATAGCCCGCCCGGCTTGATCAGCCGCTTGATTTCTTCGACCACGTTCCTAGTGTCGTCAACATGATCCAGGCTGTTGAACGCGAATATGCAGTCAATGGACTTCGATGGCAGCGGGATGTTTTCTGCACCTGTTCCGATATAGGTCATCTTGTGGTCAGAAATGCCGAAACGCTCGTAATCCGAAACGAGGGGGTCAACGCCGATCGGGATGGAGTCGGCTGGAGCCCACTCAAGTGAGCCACGCGGCCCGCATCCTATGTCGACAAGCTTTTTCCCGGCATAGAACGACTTATCAACTCCAAAATAGCCGGTATAAAAAAACTCATAGTGTGCGTTGTTAAGAATGCGTTTTTCCTGCTTCCACCGACGCCACCAATAAATGTATTCGCTACGGCCTTTAGTGATTTCTTCCGTATTTGTCATATGTGCCAAGCCTCCAAATAAATACCAAAACGGTAGCGTGCATTTCTTAACCTGACAAGCGCCCGTCTTCCTTCTCGGCATTTTCACGAATCTCGATCCGCGAATTCACAACGGGTGCCATTATTAAAATTCAAGTTTGCTAAAAATACCGACATATACGCCCTTTGGACGAAGGGAGCGAGTAACTTATTCAGTTGTAGGAACAAAATGCCGAATTCAGCAACTTTCGAAGAAATTGGTGCCCTTCAAACATGAAAGGCCGGAACCTTCCGGCCCGGCCTCGAATTCAAAATGTACCTATACTATTTCCCAAGCGCCCTGACTGCTGAAAGAAGCTTTTCCCAATTCGTCACAACAAGAACTGTGGCAGCATGCACCCATCCGCCCACCGACAAAAAGCGCGGCCCTTTCCAGCCTGCTGTACCCGCTCTGATAGTCAGCGTCTGAACCTTGGTAACTGTCGCGTCGTGTTTTTCAAGACGCTATTCAACAGAACCGAGCGGAGCCCATGTTCGTCTTGCTCTATGGAAACATCGGTTGTCTGGGTTTTAACGTCCCGTATTGCACCGTAGGTACGGCGCTGGCCTTCGGAAGATTCCTTGCGATTGCTATCTACCTGTTGGCGTATCCTTCACATTTCCTGAAAAATGGTATCGAGAGAAACAGTCTCTCCCATCACGGTGCCCCCCATACGCATGTTGAACGTCCCGAAAAAAGTCTGACCAGCCGCAGCGCTTGGTCGCGCATGCAGCCGCTCTATCCGAGGCTCTTTCGCTACGAGAATGGCATTTTCATCAACCCATGGAAATCGGTCACCAGGAAGAAACGCCGTCGCAAGATCAAACCCATAGTCGACCGCTAGACTGTCTTCAAATTCGCATGGGCGCGATCGAGGCCAACCGGCCAGAATGCGGCGCAGCCGTAGTAATCTGCTTCGAATGGCTGCAACGCCCGGAAAATGCTGGCAAAGGACATATCACATGGACGGACTACAGATCGAAGGATGCACCAGACAAGATCCGGATCATCCACCACAAGACCGGAGAATTCGTCTACCACCCGCTTGAACACATCGACCCGAATACGGGCGAATCCGTGCGGCTCTACGCTGACGCCGAGGAAATCCTGTCGCACTTGCCCCGACGTCGTGTTTCCATGATCTTTGACCCGCAATGCCAGAGCTACAAGGCGAACAGGTTCTGGTAGATATAGCAGAAAATAGCCAAAGACGCCGGCATCGCCTATTTCAACCTCGACGCCTGCTGTCATGGCGGCATGACGAAACTGGAAGAGGCAGAGCTGACCGAAGGCCAGGGACGCACCCTGTCGGCACACAAGACATCACGCAATTACAGGAGGTACGCCCAAGGTCATCGAAGGCACGTTCGAGGCGCCACACTGAAGCGCCGCGCGCATCGCTAGCCGAAAAATGAGAACGAAAAAAGCACAAGGTTCGAACCTTTTAGCGAAACCGGGTTCGAACGCAGACCGAATTCTTAACAACAGGGTTGCACAATATGCTGACTTCTATTAATAAGCCGGCCTCGCAGGACAAAGCGAGGGCGATTAGCTCAGCGGGAGAGCACTCCCTTCACACGGGAGGGGTCACTGGTTCAATCCCAGTATCGCCCACCATTTTCCTTTTGCTTACATCCAGATCCGGTTGCCGCAATTTTCACTACTTTGCCGTGATCCGATTCACCACAATTGCAACTCTTGCCAGAAATCTGGGCAAATTTTCCTGAAAACCAGCCCTGCAAAAGGTGAGCGTGTATATTGGTCAGATCCGTTCCGTTGAGCGGATCCTGATGATCGGGCGTACCGGAAGTGATCCGGTTTCGTGTTGCCCGCCAGCAAAGCCCTGGCTCCGGCACTGGGCATGGATGACATGTTTCGCTCCGCGACCAAAAAAGCTGCGGCACTTTTCCTGTTGTTTGCGGTCCTTGCGCCCGCAACGGTCGCTCGCGCGCAGTCCTCGCAGAACATCCAACTGCCGTCTGCCCCCCTGCTCACCGACGAGCAACAGCGACTCAATCAATCGCTTCTGCAGCAGCAGATGTTGATTTTGGAGCTCGAGCGACAGCGACTGGCACAGGAAAGGCGTGAACTGGAAGAAGCGCAGCGCGTTCAGCAATTGCTCGAAGAAAGAGTTCGCCTTTTGCAACTGGAAAGACAACGCCGGCTGGGCCTGCCGCAAAACAGGTCCTACTATCAGCGCCAGCAATACCAGCGCGAAGACTACCGGCCGCAGCGGGGGCAACCGCAACAATACCAACGCCAGCAATTCCAGTCACAGCAGTTCCGCCGGCAGTAAGCTCTTTCAAGTAAGAAATTCAGGTTCAATCCCCAAGGTAATCCGGACAGTTTGGCTTGTCGGCCTGCCTTTGAGACCCCTTCCTGCTATTGTTCTTCAAGTGATTCCCGAAGAGCAGATAGAAGATGGCCACGCAAACCGCTCCAAATCCTTTACGCGAAAAGCTCGTCAAGGGGCTGTCCTATCACCAGTCCGGAGAGATTGAAAAGGCGCAGCGGTGCTACAAGTTGGTATTGAAAAAGGCGCCGACCAATCCGGATGCGCTCAATCTGCTAGGCGTGACCTATAGGCAATTGGGATCTCCCAAAAAGGCCGTTGAATACATCCAGAAGGCAATTGCCCAGAATCCGAACCAGGCGTCGTTCTATGCCAACCTCGCCCGAGCGATGATGGACATCGGAACGGATTCGGAAAGCATGCTCGCCGTTTCGGAAAAAGCCCTGTCGCTCAACCCGAAGGAGCGCGAGGCGCTCAACATCAAGGCAATTGCGCTGACCGGACTGCAACGGGTTGAAGAAGCGGAAGCGATCTTCAAGAGCCTGCTTGTCTCCAATCCGAACCACGGCGAAGTTTATACGAACTATGGCCTGCTTCTGCGCAAGAACAACCGTTTCGAGGAAGCGCTTACCTTCTTCAAACGCGCGGAAATACTCGCACCGGACAACGTCGAGAACTGCATCGAACAGGCCCGTTGCCGCCTTGAACTGAAACAGTTCGACGCCTCGCTCGAGGCGATCGACAAGGCCCTGGAGCGCTTCAAGGACAACCCGCTCCTGCTCCACGAAAAGGCCCGCGTCCTGTTCTCGATCTCCAGAGCACACGAGGGCCTGAAATACGCCGAAGAGGCCGTCAGAGGCACGCCGGGCAACTATCACTGCAAGGTCACGCTCGGGGTTCACTACCTGATGCTCGGCCGCGGACAGGACAGTATCGACATTCTCCAGAAGGCAAAGGAGGAAGCGCCTGGCGGCGTGATTTCCGGCCTCGACTGGAACCTGTCGCTCGCCTATCTGTCGATGGGGAACCTCGAAACGGGTTGGGACATTCACGCCGCCCGCTTTGAAGACAAGAAAGCAACCTCCCAACGACGTGAGTTTCCAAAGCCGGAATGGGAAGGCGAGGATATCTCGGACAAGACGGTGTTGCTGTGGGGCGACCAGGGGCTTGGTGACGCGCTCAAGTGCGGCACGATGTTTCTCGATATCCAGGCGCGAGCGAAAAAGCTCATTCTCGAAGTGTCGGCGAAGTCCGTTCCCTTCTTCCAGAATTCGTTTCCGGAGATCCTTGTCAGGCCCGGCACGCCAAAGGACGACCAGGCCCCGGAGGATGCGGATTACGACATAACGGCCAACATGGTCGATCTTGCACGCTATTTCCGGCGGGATTTCGAGAGCTTCAAGAAGGCCCCTTACCCGGTCTACAAATTCAACCAGGAAAAGGCCCGCGAATATCTCGGAAGGCTGCCGGACGCCGACAAGAAACCGATTATCGGCGTCTCCTGGCGCTCCCGGAACCTGGAGAAATACCGCGCGCGCTATTACTTGTCCGCGCCTGATTTTGCGCCGATCCTTGATGCTGAAGACGCGATCTACGTCAATCTTCAGTACATGGCCCTGCAAAAGGAGCTCGACTTCCTGGTGGCCCGCTCGGAAGGAAAGTTCACCTATTTCCCGGACGTCGATCTCTTCAACGACCTGATGGCGGCCGCCGACCTGACCGCCATTTGCGATGTTGTGGTTTCGGCAAATACCAGTGTTGCAGACATGGCGGGCATTCTTGGCGTTTCCTGCGTGCGCTTCGGCCCGGTGGAACCCGCCCTGTTGCTCGGCCAGGCCAATCCGCCCTGGTATCCAAGCATGAAGTACATCTACATCGACGAGACGCATCCGACGGTGGAGATGGTACCGCAGGTCATTCAGGTCATGCGTGAAGAACTGGCAGCCGGTTATCCTGGCAAACGGAACGAACGGCTGGGCCTGTAGAAAGCTTTGCAGGCGCTGCCAGTGAGCCTGCGGCAAAGCAGTGCGAACGTTTGTTGAACTGGCCGCTCCGCCTTAGCGAGCCTTTCTGGCAATCGCAACAAGCGTATCGGTCGCGTCGATCTTGCGGAGCGCGGCCTCGTAAGCCGACCTGAGTTCCGGTGTTTCCAATGCGGACAGGCTTGACTTGTGGCCACCGGGCTTGCCGTTGGCAAGCCATCCGAGATGGTTGGAAAGCGGATACCGCTGCACCCCTTCAATCACGACATCCGCAAAGCCAGCAGCCACAAGCAGGCGCCTCAGGCTTTCGCGTGTGTGGAGAATAAGGTGCTGGCTCCAGAGGGTGAAATTCTTGAAAGCTTCGTTCTGAAGATTGGACAGCAGGAAATCGGAAGCATGCGGAACCTCGACAACGAGTGTTCCGGTGTCCGTCAGTAGTGCTCGCAACTCTCGCAGGGTTGAAAGCGGATCGGGAAGATGCTCCAGCACATGAAAGGCAAAGACCGCATCCTGCGTTGCCGGAGCGATCTGGTTTGGATTGTCCACGCAGCGATAGCCATCGGCGACCAGCGCCTCGATGTAACCCCTGTGCAGCTCGATCCCCGTGACATCGGCACCACGACTGGCTGCCTCTCTCAGGAAAAGCCCCTTCCAGCACCCAAACTCGGTGACTGTCTTGCCCGTATAAAACTGCTTGTAGGCATCCAGACGCCGGTACTGATCCTGCTGGTATTCGTAGTCCCAGTCGATGCGCTTGTAGAAGTCGTCCTTGCGGTGTTCAGCGCCTTCGTAGGTCTCGTCGCCGACATAGTAATCATTGATGTAGACAACACCTGAAACCGTGTCGCGATAGACGGTCAAACCCTCCTTGTCGCGGGTCCGGGGTGCAAAAACACTCTGGGTTTCAAGGGACGCAAGGCCGAGCTGCTGCAGCGTATCGAACACCGAAACGTTCTTTTGCAGTGGGTCTACGGCCATATTTCACCTTCTCAGTCGCAAGGTGCCCGGTGAGCGAAGACGTTTGCAGATTGCACGTATCGCGATCCCCGAACCCAAATTCTTCCATGTCACCACCTGGAGTGATGACGGTCCTGTCAGTTGGCAATCATGCCCCGTGCAATCAGCAGCTCGGAGACTTCATTCAGCACACCGGCACCACCGGCACTTTCCAGAACCACCGTTGCCGTTGCCTTCACTTCAGCAGGCGCATTGCGCGGCGCGATGCTCAGACCGCAAGCCTTCATGCAGTCGAGATCCGCAATGTCTGCGCCGATATAGGCAATCTCGGACCACTCCAGCCCCTTTTTTGTGCGCCAGTCCGAAAGGGTTTCCATCTTGTCGAACAGATGATGCTTGTAATCCATGGCAAGCTTGCGGGCGCGCTGGACAGCGAGACTGTCCTCTTCCCGATCCAGCATCAGCAACATCATGCCGCGGCCAAGCAGACGGTCGAGACCGATTTCATCATACCGGTTGCAGACGATTGACTCCGTGCCGTCTCGATTGACGAAAACCGTATTGTCCGTGTGCACACCGGCAAAGGCGGTCACCACCGCCCGCAAGGGCTGGGTCTCAGTCTCGGTCAGAAAGCCGGTGAAGGGTTCTGACCGGATGAAAGCCTCGGCCATGTCCCAGTCCTGCGAAGTATCGATCTCGATCCAGGTCGAATCCACCGGAACCAGGATCGTCTTTCCGCAGTAACGGTTGCCCGCTTCCAGGAATTCGGGAACACGCATGGCGTAAACGGCACCGTTTTCCCTGTATCTTGCAGAGATATCCTGCCGGCGGACGCGTTGTTTGCTCGGATCATGGTTGAGACCGACGCCTTCGCCGCTGGGACCGACTTCCCAGTAGAAGCCATGGTCATCGACCACCGAAATCGCGCTGGTCGCATTCTTGGCCAGCAGCGCTTCCACAACATGATCGACATGATGTGCCTGCGTGAAAGGGGCCGTACACTGCAGGAAAACCAGAATGTCCGGCGGTTCGCTGACAAGGCTTGGCTCGTTCTGCAGAAGATGGATCAACGCGGATTCCGAGCTCGCGGTCGGTCCGGAAAGTTCGGTCGGGCGCAAAACGGATTTTGCTCCGTATTTCTCACCGACTGTCAGAATTTCCGCTGAATCGCTCGAAACGAATACTTCGGACACGAAACGCGACCCGCGTGCGGCACGCACGGTCCGGCCGACAAGCGGAATGCCGTTCAAGGGCCGGATGTTTTTGCCCGGAAGACCGACGGAACCGCCTCTGGCAGGAATGGCCGCTACTATTTTCATTTTTCTGCTCAACCACCTCGGAGAAGCTGGAGTCACTCTGGTTTGCGCGCGAACACGGTTACGAAAGATCCCCAGAACGCCGGCGACACATCCGCGTCGGCCCGTACCATGCTGTCGAACGTTTCGCGCGTGGCAAAACGCGTTCCGAAATAGGGATATTCGACCATTTCGATGCGGAATCCCGTGTCACGCAGCAGCCTGACAAGAGAATCGTCAGAGAACAGGCTCACATGAGTTGGGTCATGCAGCAACCGGAAACGATCACCGTAGACCCGGGCGGCCGCTGAAGCAAAATTCGGCGTGCCACAAATGAAGTCACCACCCGGTTTCAGGATCTCGAAGATGGTTTCAACAAAGGGGATCGGCTCGTCGACATGCTCGATGACATGGTTGGCGGTCACCACATCGAACGTGCTTGAAGGAAACGTCCCCTTCTCCAGAACACCGTGCCGAAGCTCTGCCGAACACCATTGGTGAGCGACCTCTACCGCCTTCTCGGAAGGATCCAGGCCGAAACACTCGTTTTTGCCAGTGAGCTGCTCAAGCAATTCGCCAAGGCCGAAGCCGATATCAAGCACTCGTCCCGGCGACCGTGCGTTGACGTAGTCCGCGATATAGCGAACATCTTCCTTGCGCTGACCACGCTCGGCTTCAATGTCCCTGACCTTGCCGTCCGGATCCGTCTTTGCTTCCCAATAGTCCTGTGGAAGCGGCCGGGCTGGATAAGCCACATAATAGCTCTCCCCCCGGTACAGATTCAGGCAGCGGTCAATGATGGACATAAATGGCTCTTGAACAAAAAAAGGGCCGACCGGTTCCGGTCAGCCCACCAATACCTCAATCGTCTCACGCCGCCTGCAGCGTGACTTTCCGGCGAAGCTTTTCCGCGATCGGCTTCTCGTCTTCATAGAAGCGCAGAACCCCGTCGCCCCGGACCACTTCCACCCGGCGCACCTGCGAAACCAGCTCAGCGACTTCCGGCATTTCAAGCGACGCCTTCTGGTCGGACCCCCAGTCCGAGCGATCCAGCGTGACATGCCGTTCAATGGAACACGCCCCAAGAGCGGCGGCACAGACGCTTGGCAGGATACCTTCTTCGTGACCGGAAAAACCGATCTTCAGATGAGGGAAAGCGTCCTTCAGGGTCGAAATGCCGAGCAGATTGATCTCGTCATCGCGCGTCGGATAGGTGGAGGTGCAGTGGTACAGGCAGGCGATCTCGCCGCCGGAGCGCTCGATCACGTCAACGAAGCTCTTCACCATAGCCATGTCGCTCATGCCGGTGGAAACCAGCAAGGGCCGGCCACTGCGAGCGCAATACTCCAGGAAATCCCGGTCGGTCACCATCGCGGAAGCGACCTTGATATAGGGCGTGTCGTAGTCCAGCAGGAAATCGACGGAACCTTCGTCCCATGGCGAGGCAAACCAGTCGATGCCCAGTTCCTTCGACAGCTTGTCGATGCGGTCGTAGTCGGCCTTGCCGAATTCCAAGCCGCGCTTCAGATCGCCGTTCGTTGCGCCGAAGACGTTTTCACGGGGACGCGCCAGCTCTTCAGCGGAATAGACGACGTCGATCGTACGCTTTTGAAACTTGACTGCGTCGCACCCGGCCTCCTTCGACTTGCGGATCATTTCGAGTGCCTGGTCGATATCGCCATTATGGTTGATACCGATTTCGGCAATCACATAGGTTCGACTGTCGGAGATCATGGCTCAGTACCTTGATGTTTGGCCTGCAGCGTTCAAGTGGCCCTGCTGACTTGCCATTTTTAAGACAGATTCTTGCCACTGCAGGCAATGTCTGTCCACCCGCGAACCCCATATTAGGGTGTATCGACCCTGCTTTCTTTGGAAAACCCAAAATAGATCATTAATAAAGCCGCGGGGGCACGTGTTAAACACGCGCCCCCGGCCAAAGATCTAAGCATTAATAACAGATTAAGCCGTTGCCGACTCAGCCGACAAATGCACGCTCGACAACGAACTCTGCCGGCTTGTTGTTTGCACCTTCGGTGAGGCCTGCTTCTTCCAGAAGCGCCTTGGTGTCCTTCAACATGTCCATGGAACCGCAGATCATGCCGCGGTCAACGGCGGGATCGAGCGGCGGCACGCCGAGGTCTTCAAACAGTTTGCCGGACTTGATCAGATCGGTGATACGGCCCTGACGCGTAAAGTCTTCACGAGTCACGGAGGTGTAGTGGACCAGCTTGTCCTTTGCGAACTCACCGATCAGCGGATCGTTGATGGTTTCCTGCACAAGGTCCTCGCCGTATTTCAGCTCGGAAACTTCACGGCAGGTATGGGTCAGGATCACCTGGTCGAATTTTTCGTAGGTGTCCGGGTCACGGATCAGGCTCGCAAACGGTGCGATGCCGGTTCCGGTGGAGAACATGTAGACGCGCTTGCCGGGGATGAGCGCATCGTTCACCAGCGTGCCGGTCGGCTTCTTCTTCATCAGCACGGCATCACCCGGCTGGATCTTCTGAAGATGAGACGTCAGCGGGCCGTCTGGAACCTTGATGGAGAAGAACTCGAGCTCTTCGTCCCATGCCGGGCTGGCGATGGAATAAGCGCGATAGAGCGGCTTGCCGTCGATCATCAGACCGATCATCACGAATTCCCCGGACCGGAAGCGGAAGCTCGCCGGGCGTGTCATGCGAAAGCGGAACAGGCGGTCCGTGTAATGCTGGACGGATTTCACTTCCTCGACGAAAGCGCCAGCCGGGGCGGCAGCTTCGAGGTCGGCGGGTTTGGCAAGTACGTTCATGTCAATCTTGGTCCGTATGTCAGCGCTCGTATTAGATTGTGCCTCATGTAACATTAGTCCAGCCTTGACTTGAAGCAACTGCGATCCACTAAACGCACTTAGTTCAAAAAAATCATTCTAAAAATGTTCAAGATTCCGGCCTGCAGGCATTCGCAGGCCTCTCCTGACGGGCCATCCGGCGATGCCGGACGGCCACGCCACCTGCATTACACGTCAGCGTCTTTCTTCAATTGTCGTCACGGTTTCCCGGAAGAAATCGAGCTTTCCGTTGTCTTCGTGGCTGAGGATAAAGGTGATGCTTTCGCATTCGCAGTTCCTGACAGGATAGAAGAACCTTTGCTCGAAACGGGTCAGGAACCATCCCTGCCCCAATGCCTGGGAGGCGAGAGCCAGAATATGTGTTCCCTTCGGAAAAACGTCCTGTGCAAGGCGCTGCAGGACACCAGCCATTTCCTCCAGCCCGGAGGCCACCTGCCAGGCAACGTCGGTTTCATCGCGGTAGTGGTCGATACGGAAGTACAGTTGTTCCGACAGTTCGCCGAAGAGTTCCGGTGACCCTTTTTCAAACAGATCAAGCACACGATGAATGGCGATCGGTTCGGTTCGAGGCAGCGGAAAGGTTTCTGACGGAGACACGGGTATTGCGGAATTCATTCGGGAGTTCCTTCGGTACGGCGTTGCAATTGACCGCCCGAGTTGTGCCCTCAGCTTATTTCGCAGTATACTCCTATGCTTTCTATCATTGATATAGGTAATTCCTATGCTTGAAGTGACCCCGCTTCGCTATTTCGTCAGCGCCTTCGAATTGGGAACGATCAGCGCGGCAGCCTCGGGACACGGCATTTCTCAACCGTCCTTGTCCCAGGCCTTGCAGAAACTTGAAGACGCAATTGGAACGTCGCTGTTTGTCCGTTCCCGTACCGGGTTACGCCCGACACCGGCTGGTCGCGATTTGTATCACCATGCCCAGTCTATCCTGCGGGCTGTCGGAGAGGCCGAGAACCGCTTCCTGAAAGAACCCCCGCTTCGCCTGAGCCTATATACGGCGCCCGATATTCTGCTTCCAGCGTTTCAGGGGGCGTTCCATGCCCTGCGCACCACTTATCCGACACTGGAGATGCGTTTCGAGCAGGCAGCGGCGGACGCGGAACTTTCTCTGGTCGACAAGGCCTGCTCCCCCAAGAGCCACAAGTACCGGGAACTCTACAGCGAGCCTTATGTACTTGTCGTTGCAAGGTCTCATCCGCTGGCCGGGCGCAACAGGATTTCGATGGACGACCTTCAGTCCGTTTCCCTGATCTCCCGCAGGTATTGCCCGAATTATGATGCCCTGCTGGCTGAATTCGCCCTGGCGGGCCTGCCGTTGAATGTTTCAGCTGAAGCGGTCAACGATCAGCAGGTACTGGAATTGGCCGGATTAGGCTTTGGCGCTGCCATCCTTCCAGCCGGTCATTTGAAGATGAAGGATACTTTGACGGGCGTCCCGCTCGACCATGAAGGCCTGGAGCGGCGCAGCGTCGGCATCGCGGTGAAAAAGACAGCATTTGCCGATGAAATGTTCCGCACCTGGATGACGGGCTGGGCAACGCTGCCAATTCGTTTGTGACATTTACGAGAATATCAGGTCTGTAAGCGTTTTTTATTTGACAGATAAATACAAACTGCAAAACTTGCTGAAAGCCAAAGACAAATGGCAATAATACCTTCCATAGAGGCACAGTAAATGTCCGGACGCGCGCACGATGAATCAGGCCAGAAGATAGCATTCGTGCTCATGGAGCGATTTTCCATGAACGCTTTCGCCAGCGTTATCGAACCTGTCAGAATAGCAAATCGCCTTTTGGGAAGAGAGTACTACCAATGGACAACTTATTCGCTTGACGGGAATCCCGTCACGGCGAGCAACGGCTGCGAAGTCGCGGTCAAAAAATCTATTCGCGACCTGCACGATGCAGACATTACACTTTTGTGCACCGGCATCGACGTCGAGCGCCTGCCGCTGGACACGGAACTCGGCAACAAGCTGCGCCGTCTGAACGCAATGGGCCGCACCTTTGGCGCCATCTGCACCGGTGCCTATCTGCTTGCCCGGTATCATCTTCTCGACGGTCGCCGCTGCACCATCCATTGGGAAAACCTGAGATCCCTGCGGGAGGAATTTCCGGATGTCGAAGTAACGTCCGATATCTTTGCGATCGACCGCAACTGTATCACCTGTGCCGGCGGCATGGCGTCGCTCGACATGATGCTGCGCCTGATTGCGATCCAGCATGGTGCCTATCTTGCCCATGAAGTTGCCGAAGTCGCGCTCTACCAGAACATGCGTTCCGGCGAATCTGCGCAGCGCCATGACATCGAGGCCCGGACCGGCATTTCGAATGCCAAGATCCTCGACGCGATCCGGATCATGGATTTGCATATCGAAGACCCGCTGAGCTGCCAGCAACTTGCGATGACGGTCAACCTGTCGCCGCGCCAGCTGGAGCGCCTGTTCCGGCGTCATTTCAACTGCACGCCCGGCCAGTACTACTTGCGCCTGCGCCTTGAAACCGCGCGCGACCTGTTGCGCCGGACCAGCCGCCCGGTGCTGGATGTCGCTTTGGCCTGCGGCTTTGCCTCCACCTCGCATTTCACCAAATGCTACCGCGAGCGCTTCTTGTGCACACCGACGGAGGAACGTCAGTCCTACCAGTGGGCCAACACCAAGACGACATCCGGGGTCGGCACCGCCACCCCCATGCGGCTGATCGCCAAGTAAGACGCGGCCTGAAAAACCAGTCCTCGAACGCCGCGGTCTTCGCGGCGTTTTTTTGTAGCCCGCCATGGTCAACCAGGACGTAGCGTAGCGAAGATCCGTGATCGGTGTGCCGAGATCTGGCGAAACAAGCCGAAGAAGACAGCGAACACAACGTTGTCTCTGTCCCGGCTCGCGCTTCGCTTGGCCGGAATGACGTTGGAAACGCAAGTCCTTGGCTGCGCTCCCAAGCGCCACGATTTCCCGCCATGAATTCTGCCGGAAAAGCTAGAGCAGGCGCCAAAGCCCCAGTGGAATGAGGTAAAGGCCAAGGGCGAGGATGGCTGCCAGCACGAGCCGGCGGAAACCGGCCTCCGACACTTTCTTGCGCGTGTGCTGTCCAAACCAGACGCCGGACAGGGCCGGTACGACCAGCGCAGCAGAGGCCACTGCTTCCTGGCCTCCCATCAGTCCGAAACCGCCAAGTGAAATGCCGAGCGCCGTCGTCGACAGCAGGAACAAGAGACCCATTGCCTGGATAAGTTCGTCTCGCGTGAGCCCCAGCGCCTGCAGATACATGACACCGGGCACCGTGTAGGACCCCGTCAGTCCCGAAAGGACACCGTTGACCAGCCCGACGACCACTCCAACCGGGACGACCCGGTTTTCCGGAATATGCAGCACCAGCCCTGCAAGCATCGGCACCGCGTAGGAAACCATCAGTATCCCCAGAAGCAGATCGGCGGCACCTTCCGGCAACTGGGTGAGGATGAAGGTTCCGGCGGCGAGCATCACCACGGCTGACACCAGAAAGGGCCAGAGACGGGGCAAGAGAACGCGCAGGTAACCACCGGACAGGCTTTGCCAGAGGTTGGTCAGGAATGCCGGCCAGAGGATAAGGACCATCGCCTTTTCGACACCGACAAACACAGTCATCAGGCCAAGCCCGATTGTCGGCAATCCGAAGCCCACAAGCCCCTTGATGAACCCTGCGCTCAGAAACACCAGCACGGCAATCAGTATCAGTCCCGGACCGGCTGCGCCTAAATCCGTCACGCCTTCACCTGTTGCTGCATGGGGTCTCTTGCTTCTTCTATCCGTCGCCCGTGGGCAGAGTGTAGCCTTCGATCAGCTTGTTCAGCTCACCGGATTCACGGCGACGCTGCAGTTCCTCGTCAAAGGACTCCAGCATTCTTATACACGGTGTCGCGCGGGAGAACAGGAAATGAACCGTGTTGACAGCCGCAGACCACGGCAGGACTTCGACCTTTCCTTCGACCCCGGCTTCCTGGATCATCATCTCGCCGTCCCGGCGGGCAATGACCAGATAGTCGGCCTTATCCTCTGCCAGCAGGTACATGTTGGTCTTGAAGTCGTCGAAGGGTTGCCGATCGATGGACAGTTTGGCAGCCGCATAGGTCTCGAATTCTTCTCCAAACGATGCCCCGAACGGTGCAACGCCCCTCAGTCCCGCAAGGTCTTCAAGAGATGCAGGGCGGATATCCAGGCTGGTGCGGACAAAGACACCGACATCTTCGCGCATGACCGGCAGACTGACGCCGAACTTGGCGAGCCTTTCGTCAGTCAGATAGGCCCCCGCCAGGACGTCGATCTGACCATGCTCAAGCAATGTCAAAAGCCGTTTCCACGGTAGATCCGGCCCCATGACTAAAGGCAAATCCAATGCTGAAAAGATTTCAATTGCGAGGTCAGGAAACACACCGTTGAGGCTGACATCGGCTTCCTGGCGCATGGAAATCGGGTACCAGACACTGGAACCGTTCAACTTGACGGAGGAACAGTCATTCGTGTCGGCACGGGTAGTAGAGGACAGCGTCAAAGCCAGGCAAGCAAGACCCGAAACCAGTATTCTCTTTCTCAAATGATTGAAAACACTCATTTTATACCGCTCAAACAAAGCCATGAATGAAGTCAGACAAATCAGTGAAACTTCTTTTGACTAATCGGTCAATCAAAAAAAACACGTTTTACGTGTACATGCGTTGTATTTGCGGTTTCATTTTGACAACGGCATCTGTCGCTCTTGCAAAAAATTACAATAAGATCACTGCGATCATTTTCTTTGAAACCTGGAAGATGCTAGCCTTGCCGCATGAGTGCCTCCCCCCTGCCCCGGCTGCCGAATCGTATTGCTCGGCACCTGTTCCTCGAAAGACACGGCCTTGCATCCGCCCCCAAGGGAACCGGAAAAGGCGATGATCTTGCTGCGGTCATAGACCAGATCGGCTTCGTGCAGCTCGACAGCATCAACACTGTCGCCCGCGCGCACCATATGATCCTGGCTGCCCGGCGACCAGCCTACAAGGAAAAGAACCTCAAGCTTCTTGCCGAGCGTGACCGGCATCTGTTCGAGCATTGGACGCACGATGCGTCGGTCATACCGACAGAGTTTTTCCGGCATTGGCGCCTGCGCTTCAGCCGGGACAAGGAAAACCTCATCAACAGGTGGCGCAACTGGCACCAGAACGCGTTCGAACGGAAATTCGACGAGATTTTGAACAGGATCAGCGACCATGGTCCGGTCACGTCGGCATCTGTCGGAGAAGACGAGCAACGCAGCAATGGCGGCTGGTGGGAATGGCACCCCTCGAAGGCAGCACTCGAGTTTCTGTGGCGCACCGGCGAATTGTCGGTAACCGGCCGGAACGGGTTTCAGAAAGTCTACGACCTGACGGAACGGGTCATTCCGGCGCAACATCTCAATGCTGCTCATGACTTTGAAGAAACGACAGATTGGGCAGCCCGCTCCGCGCTCGACCGGCTGGGCTTTGCGACCTCCGGCGAGATTGCTGCCTTCTGGGACCTGATCACGCCACAGGAAGCCAAGGACTGGTGCACCGCAGCAAAGGCTGCGGGCACGATTACCGAGATTGAAGTTGAGTGTGTCGATGGATCCTGGCGGAAGGTGTTCGCCTATCCGGAAACGCTGGATACGCTTTCCGAGCTTCCCGAACCGCCTTCGCGGGTACGGATCCTGTCGCCGTTCGATCCTGCACTTCGCGACCGCAAAAGGGCTGAGCGCCTGTTCGGTTTCTACTACCGGATCGAGATCTTCGTTCCCGAGCCGAAGCGCCAATACGGCTACTACGTCTTCCCTGTCATGGAAGGCGACCGTTTGATCGGCCGCATCGACATGAAGGCACTCAGGAGCGAGAACAGGCTTCATGTGCGGGCCTACTGGCCGGAACAAGGCATCAGAGCCTCAAAGGGCCGGGAGGCCAAACTACAGGCGGAGCTGGAACGCACCGCCCGCTTTGCCGGCGTTTCCGACATCACCTACCAACCGGATTGGCAACGGACGGCCCTTTAGCCGTCCGCACCACTCTTTCCAGTGCTGGCCGGTCATCCGGCCAACACCATGGGTCAATCATGTGGTCAGCTCGCCACCCTTTCCAACAGGTGCTTACGGGCCAGAGCGCGTACCTCTTCGAAAGTCCAGTCCTTCACCAGCACGCCATTGCGGTAGACCGTCTGCAACTGATCGGTTCTGCCGCCAACCGCTTCGAGACGAACCGCGCTCAGCACTCCGTTTTCCAGGACCGTCGCCTGCCGACCGGCCTTGGAGGCCTTGCCGGGATCGGTCGCCGGGTTCTTGGAGACATCGCGCCAGGTGCCATCAGCGGTTTTCATCGCATTTGCCTTCATGGCAAAGCGCATCGTGTCCCGGTTGACTTGCTGCAACAGTCCCCCGCCCATTCCGACGGCGATGTTGTCGACTGACCAATTGCGACGCACCAGCTCTTCCACCAGTTGCCTGATGGTGTCGAGCTTCATGCCGTCACCCTGAATGACGCGAACCGACGGATGCAACACGCGCGCACCCTTGCTGTTTTCCGAACCGCCGTAGTGCTGCCAAAGGGTTTCCATAACCTTCAACGGCATTTCGACAGGGTCGCCGGAATCCGGGCGGATGACGACCGTTGCCCCCGATTTCAGCACCTCGTCCTTCAACCGGCCGCACCACAGGTTCTCGACAGCATTGCCGAGATCGTAGCTGTCTGAAACGACCGCCACCAGAGCATTGGGACGGCCAAACTGCACCAGCATGTTCCGGTACGCGTCGACTTCCCGCTCACGGCCCCAACTTGTCATAGTCGAGTGTTCAGCTGCCGGGATCGAAAAGCCCACCACATCCGCGCCGTACCAGGTCATGGCCGCTTCCAGAGCTTCCATGGTGTCGGTGCCGGCAAAGTTGACCAGATGGGCCATGCCGCCAAGAGCGGCGCTTTCGGCAGAAGATACACCGCGCGCGCCAAAATCGTGCAGCTTGAACGGGATCTGGCTGTCCGGATCATCGGACGTGTCCAGAAGACCGCGATACAGGATCTCCTTGCACTTGAAAGACAACGTGGCAACCGTCGACGGGTACCAGACCGACCGCAACAAGGCGGTTTCCACCCAGGTCGTCAGCCAGGGCATGCGCTCGTCGGTGTTTTCCACCTGAACAAGCGGCACACCACTCGGTGCCAGTGTTCCTTCCGGCAGCGCCTTGATCTCCAGCGGAAACAGGCCACCGTAATCTGTCAGGATCTGTTCCCAACCTTCCCGGTTGAAGGGAACGCCATGGGCGGCACAGATCCGATCAGCCGCCGCAATGTCCGATGCCGTGATCGGCTTGAGAAGCACGTCCTTCAGGTAGGTTTGCAGCCCGAAGAACAGGACGCTGTCCGAAAACGGATTTGGCCTTGCTTCCAGGTAAGCAGAAATCCTGCGGGCTTCCGGAGGGTATTGCTTGAAATGCGACTGCTTGTAGCTGTCAGTCGCCAGAAGTGGATTTGTCATTGTGAACTCCTCACGTGACAGGTGCGATTGCCTGCGGGCCTCCCCCGCGGGCGCTGTTACAGGTCCGCCATCAGCTGGATGATGGACCAGTGATCTTCGAAGAACTGCTCGGACTTCAGATCGCCAAGGCGATGCCAATTGGCTGACCTGGCATCGTCACCACCCGTGACTGAAAACAGTTCGCGCCGTTCAGGCAGGCGAAACAGAAACGCGTGGGTGATGATGCGGCCACGCAACGACCGGTCAGGATGGTCGAAGACCCTTGTCTTGGTTCCGTCTATGAAAGACGCCAGCATCGCCGGGGGAATTTCTCCCTTGTGGTCGCTGATGGCGGTTTCTTCCTTCAACTCGCGGATCGCGGCGTCCTTTATGCTTTCACTGGGATCAAGGAAACCGCCGGGCAGAGCCAGCAACCCCTTGCCGGGAGCCTGGCCGCGCTCGACCAGAAGAATGTTTCCGGACTGGATGACGACGGCATCCACCGTCACGAACGGTCCTCTTCCCCATTGCCCGGGATAAGCATCCAGGTATTCGGCCTCTTCCAGAAGTGCACGAAAGGTCTCCGTCAGAACGAAGGCTTCCAGCCACTCCACCACGCCGGCTGACAGAACCGACCGCGATATGACCGGGATGCGCTGGAACAACTGCCTGCGCACGTCTGTCGACGAGAAGGTGCCGTATTGGCTGGCCAACTGCACATTGCCCCATTCGGGAAACAGCTTGAGATAGTAGCTCGTGCGGTCCTTGCCATAGCCTGCAAGCGCGATCTCGATATCCTGCAAGCCATGCAGAACGACACCGCCCTTGTTGTAATCGGCAAGCACGGTTTCATTGACGGCTCGCTGAACCTCGGCGCACCAGGCAGCATCCGAATAGGGATGATCCGAAACAGGCTTCAGGATCAGACGGCCGGTGGTCAGCTCGTGCTTGAACACCTTTGCGAACATTTCTTCGCGTTCGGCGCAAGTGAAGGGATTTCGCGGGGTGCGCGCCTGACCGGAAGACCCGATCAGCACGATCAGCGTATCGACTTGTTCCAGCGCAGATCTGATGACGGCCTCATGGCCGGCATGCAACGGCTGAAAGCGGCCGACAAAAACGCCGTAGTGAAATTTGGACATTCGAGCCTCCCTCGAATTTTTGGAATACAGCCGAACTCCTCGGCTGCATCTCATCTAATACTCATTTTGAGCATTAGCAAGAGAATAATGCTCAAAATGAGTATTATTCTCTTGTCGATCCGGAAATTGCCGCGATTACGCCGGTGAGATCCCTGCCTGGCGATGTGTCCTGCCGGAACCAAGGACCTGTTCAACGCGGTAAAATGGGCGCATAATTTCTCTGTTTCGAATGAATGAAACTTGGGAGAATACGATGACCGTCGAACGCGCCATTCTTCTCGTGGTCGGCCTGCTGATACTTGCGTCGGTATTGCTGGCTGTCTACGTCAATCTCAACTGGCTTTGGCTCACCGGAATTCTCGGCGCGCATCTCGTCCAGGCGTCCTTTACCGGACTTTGCCCGGTGGTGATGGTCCTGAAAAAGCTGGGTTTGCCGCAGAAATCCGGCTTTGCCTGAAACGGTGCAACGCCGCCAGGAAAGAAACGCGCGCGAAAAGATCGCCTTCGATCTGATCGAGAGCGATCTTGCGTCACTTGATTGTTGATGTAGCTGCTGAAGTTCCCTTCGCCATTCAGCCGGCTCAGGTCCAGCTGAGGACTACCTTGCCGGCTTCGCCTGACTTCATGGCAGCAAAACCTTTTTCGAAATCATCGACACCAAACCGGTGCGTGATGACATTGCGCACGTCCAGACCGTTCTGCAGCATGGCAATCATCTTGTACCAGGTCTCGAAAATTTCCCGGCCGTAAACGCCCTTGATCGTGATGGCCTTGAACACGATGCGTGACCAGTCGACTGGCGACTTTCCGGGTGGGATACCAAGCAGTGCGATCCGCCCGCCCATCACGAGGTTCTCGACCATCTGATCGAGCGCTACCTGACTGCCGGACATTTCCAGGCCAACGTCGAAGCCTTCCTTCATGCCGAGTTTCTTCTCGATGCCTTTCAGATCTTCCCGGGCGACATTGACCGGCACCACGTCGGCCACCTTCGTTGCAAGGTCGAGACGCGCCTGACTGATATCGGTGATAACGACATTGCGCGCGCCAACATGACGGGCAACAGCAGCGGCCATGATGCCGATCGGACCAGCTCCGGTGATCAGAACATCCTCTCCAACCAGATCGAAACTGAGTGCGGTATGAACCGCATTGCCGAGCGGATCGAGAATGGCGCCGATCTCATCGTCGATCTCGTCCGGCAAAGGCACAACATTGAAGGCCGGCAAGCGCAGATATTCTGCAAAGGCACCCTGCTCGTTGACGCCTATGCCGCGGGTTTCCGGATCCAGATGAAACTTGCCCGCGCGAGACTGGCGTGAGTGCCGTCCGATCAGGTGCCCCTCGCCTGAGCATCGCTGGCCGATTTCAAGGTCGGTGACGTTCTTGCCGAGTTCGACAATTTCGCCGGCGAATTCGTGACCGGTGATCATCGGCACCGGCACGGTCTTCGACGCCCAGTCGTCCCAGTTCCAGATGTGAATATCCGTGCCGCAAATGCCGGTTTTATGGATCTTGATCAGAACGTCGTCCGGACCGATTTCCGGCACCGGCGCGCGGGTCATCCAGAGGCCCTCCTTCGGTTCGGACTTGGACAGCGCCTTCATTTGGTTGCTGGTCATGACAGAACCCCCGTCGCCTTGCCGGCCTTTTCGAAGGCTTCCAGTGCGCGGTCCAGGTCGGACCGGGTCAAAGCCGCGTTCATCTGCGTGCGAATGCGGGCCTGACCGCGCGGCACCACAGGAAAGAAGAAACCGGAGACATAGACGCCTTCCTCAAACAACTTTGCCGCCATTTCCTGGGCCAACTTTGCCTCGCCCAGCATCACCGGAATGATGGGATGCTCACCCGGCAGAAGCGTGAAGCCGAGCGCTTCAAGGCCTGCACGCCAATAGCCGGCATTGTTGAAAAGGTTCTTGCGCAGATCGTCACCCTCTTCCACCAGGCGGATGGCCTCAAGACCGCTCATGACCACTGCCGGTGGCAGGGAGTTGGAGAAGAGATAGGGCCTTGCCCGCTGGCGCAGCAGGTCAATAACCGGCTGAGGCCCGGCAATGTAACCACCAATGCCGCCGCCCAGCGCCTTGCCGAGCGTTCCCGTCAAAATATCGACATCAACCCCAAAATGCGCCGGTGTACCCTCGCCCTTCGGCCCCATGAAACCGGTCGCGTGGCAATCGTCGACCATCACCACGGCATCATATTGCCTGGCCAGTTCGGTCACCCCCGGCAGGTTGGCCAGATAGCCGTCCATCGAGAAGACACCGTCGGTCGCGATCATGATGTGGCGGGCACCGGCGGCCCGAGCTTCCTTCAGCTTCGCTTCCAGATCCGCCATATCGGAATTGGCGTAGCGATAGCGCCGGGCCTTGCACAGGCGAATACCGTCTATGATCGATGCGTGATTGAGCGCGTCCGATATGATCGCGTCCTCAGGGCCAAGCAAAGGCTCGAACAAGCCGCCATTTGCGTCAAAACAGGCCGCGAACAGAATGGAATCGTCCTTGCCGAGAAATTCAGCCAAGCGTTGCTCAAGTTGCCGGTGAATGTCCTGCGTTCCGCAAATGAAGCGCACGGACGCCATGCCGTAACCCTTTGGCTCAAGTGCCTTGCGGGCAGCTTCCTCAAGAGCCGGATGATCGGCCAGACCCAGGTAATTGTTTGCGCAAAGGTTGATAACCTCGCGCCCGCCAACCGTGATCACACCGCCCTGCGGCGAGGTGATCAACCGCTCGCGTTTGTAGAGCCCTTCGGCCTCGATTTCTTTTAGCGTCTCGGAAATATGCGACAGAAAGGCATCGGACACAGGGCTTCCTCCGGCAAAATGGATATTTCCTCCACTATGCCGGATATTTGTCCGGAATAAAAGATTCGATTTCCGGTATCACGGATTCTTGCAACTGCCCTTCTGTAAGATCCAGGCGATCGCATCAGCCTTTCCGGCCAGGAAATATCCGCAGATACTAACGCATTACAGTGACACCCGCCATTCGAAAACCTGCATAGAGCAAGGCAACCCCGGC
The DNA here is from genome assembly GCF_053005225.1 of Roseibium sp. RP-7. Classification (NCBI taxonomy): domain Bacteria; kingdom Pseudomonadati; phylum Pseudomonadota; class Alphaproteobacteria; order Hyphomicrobiales; family Stappiaceae; genus Roseibium; species Roseibium sp. RP-7. The sequence continues at coordinate 2,043,417 of NZ_JBRKQA010000001.1, read as the reverse complement.
GCATTTGTTGACGAGACCTACAACCCAGTTCTTCATCTCGCCACGAGTCAGGCGGTCCCCCAGAAAGGCATATGCCGTGTAGGATGTCAGGTCGATCAGGAAAGTCGTCATGCCCATGATGAGGATCTGCGGAACAATGGGTGCATTGATGTCGAGAAACTGGGGCAAAATGGCTGCGAAATAGAGCAGTGCCTTCGGATTGGCGAACTCGATCACGAAGCCCTGGGCGAACAACGCCTTCAGGCTGGACTGCCGCCCGGACCGCTTGACACGGATTGCGCCTGCCGGCGTGAAGAGTGCGGTCAGACCCAACCAGACGAGATATCCTACACCAGCCCATTTGATAACCGAGAACACCAGGTTGGAAGCAATGATCAGTGAGGCAATGCCGGTTGCCGAAAGCGCAAAATAAACGGCATTGGCAGACGCAATACCAAAAACGCCACCAAGTGCGCGACGCCCACCATTCGCCGCCCCTTGCGACGCAACGGCCACGGCCGCCGCACCGGGAGAGAAAACCACGACAGCTGTCGTGACAAGAAAGATCAGATAGGTCTCGAACTGCATTGCTTTCTCCTGCGCTCGCCAGATTTGCCGAGAACTGCTGCTTCGCCTAAGCGGCCGCGACAATTTCGATTTCGATCATCCACTCGGGTGTCAGCGTTCGAACCACAATGGCCGTGGTCGGGACGCGCCGGGCGCCCAGCGCTTCCAGTCGTGCGGCCTGGTTCTTTTCGGCATGGTCGGGATCTGAAAGATAACTGGTGACGCGGACGATATTGTCGGTCGTCATGTCCGCTTCAGCCAGGATCCGGCGCAGGTTCGCCCAAACCAGATCGAGCTGCTCTTCCAGGCTCTCTGGAGCCCGGCCGATTACATCAAGCCCCATGGTGCCGCTGACGAAGAGCAACCGCCCTGCATCGGTCACTTCCAGGGCATGCACATAATCCGGTGTTGCCGGGTAAATGCCCTTGTCCGGGTTGATTGTCCGCTCCATCAAGTCGAAGATCCTTCTTCCGAAATCTGTTTCGGATATGACTGTTCAGACGAACACGATTCACCGCAACAAGGATCTGGCCGAATGAAATCAAATAAAGAGACCATTCAGAAAAACAGCACCCCCGGCCGCCCCGTGGACGCATTCGACCGAAGAATATTAAGCGAGCTGGTGCGCAATGCCCGGCAGACCTATGCCGAGATCGGGACCAAGGTCGGGCTGTCCGCACCAGCGGTGCATGACCGGGTAAAGCGGATGATCGCGTCCGGCACCATCTCCTCCACCAACGCCGCCATTGATCCCATGTCTGTCGGCAAACCGTTTCTGGCTTTCGTGCATGTGGATGCCAGCGGATGGGGCAAGAGCGAGCGGATGATGAAGCTGCGGGACTTTCCGGAAGTGGAAGAACTCCATTCCGTCACGGGCGACTGTTGTGTCATCCTGAAGGTGCGAACGGCCAATGCCGACGCGATGGAACGCTTCCTTGCACAGGTCTATGCCCTGCCGGGCGTAAGGGCGACCAGAAGTTATGTGGTGCTGACGACGTATCTCGACCGGCCGGTGCAGGCGGAAGTCACGGAAACCTGGCCTGATGTGCCGCTGCCGGCTGTGTGAAGGTCAAGGAAGCGCTCGCGGCCTTCAGAACTTAATCACCATCAGGATCGCCCGGGCCGGGCCGCCAACGGCTGCAATGCAATGGGGCACGTCGGCGGCGTAGCGAGCCGTGTCCCCTTTTCCGATGACACCTTTGGCCACACCGGACGTGACTTCAAGCCGGCCGTCTTCGGCTATCAGTTGCTCCCGCGTTCCACGTTCGTGCGGCTTGCTGTCGAGCTTGCCATCTGCCGCGAATATCAGCTCATAGATTTCGAACCGGCCTGTGTCCTGAGGCGGTGACAGGATGCGGATCTTGCAGCCGTCTCCCGCCCTGTCGAGCGCCGGGGTCTGATGTTCGTGCACGATCTCGACCCGATCCTCGGCTGCCTCCTCCCCCAGAAGACCTGCAAAGTCGACATTCAGGGCCCTGGTCAGATTGAGCAGGGTCGCGACAGTCGGGTTGGACTCCCCGCGCTCGATCTGGCTGACCATGGAGCGGGAAACGCCGGAAAGCTTTTCAACGGCCTCAAGCGAGAGCCCCTGGGCACGCCGCGCTTTCTTGAGGCGGGCCGGCAAACGGGAGAGAATGTCTGAATCTGTCATTGCGGAACTAAAATCCGTTTCGCCAGATATTGCAATTTACTTTTCCCGTCATCCAACTGTCACAAATCATGTAAGCTTTCTCTCGGCCAGGACCTGAAAACAGGAATGGCCATCGTCTTCCGGGGGGAACACATGAAAGCGATACCACGTCTTTATTTTGCCACCGCCGCACTCTTTGCCCTGATCGGCATGGCCTGGGGCATCCACATGTCCGCGACCACTGATCACACGCTTGCGCCAGCACACGGGCATCTCAACCTGATCGGCTTCGTGATGATGGCCGTCTTTGGTGCCTACTACGCCCTTGCACCAAAGGCAGCTGCCTCGCGCCTTGCGCTCATCCACTACGGATTGTCGGTTCTCACCGTCATCGTACTGGTGCCCGGGATCGTATTTGCGATCAACGCCGAAGGGGAAATCATGGCCAAGGCCGGCTCTGTTCTGGCGGTTCTGACCATGCTGGTTTTTCTCGCAACTGTGCTGCGCAACCGCGCCGATTGAATTGCCGTCGCTTCCGGGGCGCATCCTGTCGCTTTCGGAACATTTGCTGCACCGCCCTCTCCCATAGCGTTCCGGCACAAGTCGGGGCGGTGCAAAACCGCATCCGGAAAACAAGAAATCGGAAACGCTTCGGAGAGAGAACCCATGGCCAGCGATATTGAAATTGCCCGTGCAGCCAAGATGAAACCCATTCAGGAGATCGGCACACGGCTGAATATTCCCGAAGACTCTCTCCTGCCCTATGGGCGCACCAAGGCCAAGATTTCCGCCGACTACATTGCCAACCTCAATGGCCGCAAGAACGGCAAGCTGATTCTGGTGACGGCGATCAACCCGACCCCGGCCGGCGAAGGCAAGACGACCACAACGGTCGGTCTTGGCGACGGTCTCAACAGGATCGGCAAGAACGCGATGATCTGCCTGCGCGAACCTTCGCTCGGCCCCTGTTTCGGCATGAAGGGCGGCGCAGCCGGCGGCGGCTATGCGCAGGTCGTCCCGATGGAAGACATCAACCTGCATTTCACCGGCGACTTCCACGCCATCACCTCGGCCCACAACCTGCTCGCCGCCCTGATCGAGAACCACATCTACTGGGGCAACGAACTGGGCATCGACATTCGCCGCGTGGTCTGGCGCCGGGTGATGGACATGAACGATCGCGCACTGCGTTCCATCGTCTGTTCGCTTGGTGGCATTGCCAACGGCTTTCCGCGTGAAGCAGGGTTCGACATCACCGTCGCCTCCGAAATCATGGCCATCCTCTGCCTGGCCACCGATCTCGAAGATCTGCAGAAGCGGCTCGGCGACATCATCGTTGCCTACCGGCGCGACCGCACGGCGATCACCGCGCGCGAACTGGAAGCAGACGGCGCCATGACCGTGCTGCTGAAAGAAGCAATGCAGCCGAACCTGGTGCAGACGCTGGAAAACAATCCCGCATTCATTCACGGTGGCCCTTTCGCCAACATCGCACACGGCTGCAACTCCGTAGTTGCTACCCAGACAGCCCTGAAGCTGGCCGACTATGTGGTGACGGAAGCTGGCTTTGGCGCAGATCTCGGTGCCGAGAAGTTCTTCGACATCAAATGCCGCAAGGCAGGCCTCAGCCCGGATGCGGTTGTCATCGTCGCAACCATCAAGGCCTTGAAGATGAATGGCGGCGTTGCCAAGGAAGACCTCGGCAACGAGAACGTCGAAGCCGTGAAAAAAGGCTGCGCCAACCTTGGTCGCCACATCGAGAACGTCAAACAGTTTGGTGTTCCGGCAGTTGTGGCCATCAACCACTTCACAGCAGATACGGAAGCGGAAGTTCAGGCCGTGCGGGATTACTGCGCCGAATTCGGCGTTGAAGCGATCCTGGCGACCCATTGGGCCAACGGCTCCGCAGGCACCGAAGAACTTGCCACCCGTGTGGCAGCCCTTGCCGAAAGCGGCGCGGCGCAGTTCGCACCGCTCTACGACGACAGCCTGTCCCTGTTCGAGAAGATCGAAACCATCGCAAAACGGATCTACCGGGCAGACGAAGTTCTGGCAGACAAGTCTGTGCGCGACCAGCTCAAGCGTTGGGAAGCCGACGGGTTCGGTCATCTGCCGGTCTGTATGGCCAAGACCCAGTATTCCTTCACGACAGACCCGCAGCGCCGAGGCGCCCCGACCGGCCACAGCCTGCCGGTTCGTGAAGTCCGCCTGTCGGCAGGGGCTGGCTTCATCGTGGTGATCTGCGGGGAAATCATGACCATGCCCGGCCTGCCGCGCGTGCCGTCAGCTAACCACATCAAACTGGACGAAAAAGGTCAGATCGAAGGTCTGTTCTGAGCATTCGGAATTGATGCCGAATACCAGAAAAGGCGGGTCTCAGGACCTGCCTTTTTTTGTGTGGCGTGTGGCCAACGGTCTCTCAGCCTGCGGCGGAATGACATCGCTTCAAACGCTACACAAGAGGAACTGAAACGGCATGGATGCCACGGTCGAGCCATGGCATGACGAAGACAAGGAAAAGATGGAGCGGTTTGCCTGCCAACAAATTGCATAATCCATCAAAGAAAGTACCAATCCGTCACTTCCTCCGTCATTGCAGGGCTCGACCCTGCAATCCATACCGAAACATCGCCTCGAACGAAGGCCGCACTTGCGTAAGTCAAACAGCGTGGATGCGATGGTCGAGCCACGCATGAAGAAAGTTGAGATTTTGGCTAGTCAGCGCGGTGTGGGTTTCGGCCGAGCAGTACGAGCCCGATCGCAGCCAACAACAGGGAAATGCCCGAGAAGACGGTCCGTGTCTGGTTCCACACCTGCCAAGGCTCGGAATAGGACCGCCAGAGCATTGCCGCTTCATTCAGGTTTTTCGGGATCGCTGCCTCAGCAAGCTCGAGGTTCATCGGCACGTTGACCAGGAACGTCAGCATGATGCCACCCAGCACATAAACGATTGCTCCACCTACAAAGGCGACCCCGGCTGCGCGCCGGCCAGACAACAGGCTGAAGACCCCGGCAAGAGCAACAACGAAAGGCGTGCCGAAGAAAGCGGGCGCAAAAACGGCGTTCCGGACAGACGCGTTCATGGCCTGCATGGCTGCTATCGCAATGCGAGGATCAGTGGCATCCAAGCCCCACATGGTTGAGCAGACCCAGGCATAGAAGAAACCGAAGATGGCCCCGGCAAAAACAAGCGCCAGGAGACCGGTTCCAAGTGCAAGTCGATACATCCCAAACTCCAAACCGTAATTAGGTGTACGGATTGTAATTTCCGTAACATCGATTACGGTTTTGAGCAAGCGACGGAGAGAACGACATGCGGGCGGAAGCCAGGGAACGACGGAAAGCAGCCATAGAAGCGGCGGCGATCGAATTGCTGCTGGATCAGGGCTATGACAATCTGTCGATGCTGGCAGTCGCCAAAAAAGCAAAGGCCTCCAACGAAACGCTCTACCGTTGGTATGGAGACAAGACCGGGTTGTTCAGCGCCCTGGTGGATCGCAATGCAGAAAACATTCGCCAGTCACTTCGAGAGTGTATCGAAAACAACCCGTCTCCCACCCAGGCACTGCGGAACTTCGGCCGACGTCTCCTGGGCGTTCTTTCGAACCCGGCCGCAATCGCTCTCAACCGTGCAGCTGCCGCCGACACGACCGGCGCGCTTGGAACTGCCCTCGCGCAAAGCGGTCGCGACGCGATCAGGCCGCTCGTAACCGACCTTGTCGCGAAGGTTCAGGGCGACGGACTGCTGACAGGCCTTGAAACGGAAACCGCGGTAGAAATCTATCTGTCCCTGCTGATCGGCGATCTTCAAATCCGGCTGGTGACACGCGCCGTGGCTGAATGGTCGGAAAACGACATCGACGCCCGTGCGGAAACCGCCTGGCAGGGCGTGAAGCTTCTTTCGGCAGGCAGCGCCACTGCCTTCTCGTAAGTTTAGACAGCTACAAACATTTCCCGTCACCGTACAAAATTGACATTGAACGGCCTGGCTTGATTTCCCTGTCGCGTAAACGACTAGCCGTGTCGCTTTGGAGATATCGGCGAATCCGGCTTGAGGCATAAGGTTTTGCACTAAGTTGATGGCCGTTGTGCCTGGTTGGAGCTGCCCATGTCTGACGAAGACGATATTGATCTCGCCTCCCTTTCTGACGACGAACTTGTCGAGCAGATGCATGACGACCTCTACGACGGTCTTCAGGAAGAAATCACGGATGCCGTTAACATCCTTCTGGAACGTGGCTGGGTACCTTACGACATCCTGACCAAGGCCCTTGTCGAAGGCATGCGGATCGTCGGCGTCGACTTCCGCGATGGCATCCTGTTCGTTCCCGAAGTGCTGCTTTCCGCCAACGCCATGAAAGCCGGCATGGGCATCCTGCGTCCGCTGCTGGCGGAAACCGGTGCGCCGAAGGTTGGCAAGATGGTCATTGGCACCGTGAAGGGCGACATCCACGACATCGGCAAGAACCTTGTCTCGATGATGATGGAAGGCGCCGGCTTTGAAGTGATCGACATCGGCATCAACAACCCTGTCGAAAACTACCTTGCGGCCATTGAAGAGCATCAGCCGGACATTCTCGGCATGTCAGCTCTACTGACCACCACCATGCCCTACATGAAAGTCGTGATCGACGAAATGAAGGCCAAGGGCATCCGGGACGATTATATCGTGCTCGTTGGCGGTGCACCGCTGAACGAGGAATTCGGCGAAGCCGTCGGTGCTGACGGTTATTGCCGCGACGCGGCCGTTGCTGTGGAAATGGCGAAAGATCTGATCGCTCGCCGCCACAACATGCTGGCCAACAAGGGCTGACGGCAATGTTCAAGGAGGCTGCCGAAATGTTGGTGGGCGAGCCTCTCTTTCCGGTTGAAACGGATGGGAGCGCGGACGACAAGGCCGGCCGCGTTCTTGTTATTGCCTGCGGGGCTCTGGCACGCGAAATCGTTGCCATCCGCGAAAAGAACCGCCTCGATCATCTCGACATCACCTGCCTTCCGGCGAAGCTTCACAACTCGCCGGAAAAGATCCCTGATGAAGTCCGCCGGGCCATCCTCAAGAATGCGGACACCTATTCCGACATTCTGATTGCCTACGGCGATTGCGGAACCGGTGGCCTGCTCGACAAGGTGCTGGAAGAAACCGGCGCGAGACGCATCGATGGCGCACACTGCTATGCCTTCTTCACGGGGATAGACGAATTCGACCAGATGGAAGACGACCAGCTCGGCACCTTCTACCTGACCGACTTCCTGGCCCGTCACTTCCAGACCATGGTCATCGAACCGCTCGGCCTCGACTGGCACCCGCATTTGCGGGACATGTATTTCGCTCATTACACCCGTGTTCTTTACCTTGCGCAGACCGATGACCCTGCCCTTGAGGATGCGGCGCGGCGCGCGGCAGACCGGCTGGGTCTGCCGTTTGAAATGCGCCGAACCGGGTATGGATTGCTTCAGCCGTTTCTGGACAAGGGCCAGGCGGACTGAGCGTCGCAAAATAGCATCCGGACAAGTCGGTTTTTCACGTGATGATGCCGCTATCAGGCGTCCTGGATCAGCCAGCTTCCGGCAAACATGTTTCTCAGGAGGAAAGTCCGAGAATGGCGCAGAAAATCATCGTTTATTGGCGGGACATCCCGGCACAGATCCTGGTGAAACAGGGGCGCAAATCCGCCCGACGGGAACTGCCGGCCATGTTCATGGAAGCCATTGATGCCTGCGCGATGCGGATCGGTGCGAAGGACAGCGACGCCTACATGGCGGAGTGGCGCCGGACAGACCCGGTCTCCGTCACGGACGACCTGGAAACGGAAGCGGACGCAGCCCTGACCGACCTGGTCTCGGCCTATCCGAAAGAGAGACTGAAAACCCTGCTCGCAAATGGAGGCTCGGAACATGACTGATCAGCGCCTGTTGGCCAATGGGCGGCTTCCCGCCTCTACCGAAATGTCTCCCAAGCAGGTGGTCGAAAAGACCGAGCTTCTGGAATTTATTCCGGCGGGCACGCAGGTCTATGTCACGGATCTGGGCAACTGCTCGGAAGACATGATCGTCGATGCCGCCCGCATCCTGCGCGACAACAAGCTGACCGCCGTTCCGCATATGGCGGCCCGCCGGTACGCCAGCCGCGAGGACTTCGAGCGCCGCATCACGCGTCTGACCCAGGAAGCAGGTGCGACCGAGGTTCTGGCCATTGCCGGTGAAGCAGAAAAAGCCGGCCCCCTCACCTCATCCGTCGCTCTTCTGGAGACGGGCCTCTTCGACAAGCTCGGCATCAAGAAGATCGCCGTTGCAGGTCACCCGGAAGGCGCACCGGACATCAAGCCGGACGTCATCAAGAGCTTCCTGCAGCGCAAGCACGAACTTGCCCGCGAAAGCGATGCGGAATTCCGCATTGTCACCCAGTTCGGTTTCGATCCGCACCGCGTCAGCCTGTGGCTGGACGAGCTGCGCGAATGGGGCAACGAGTTCCCGGTCCATGTCGGCGTTGCCGGTCCGGCAAAGATGACGACCCTGCTGAAATATGCCGCTTTTGCCGGTGTTGAAAATTCCTTCAACTTCTTGAAGAAGCGCGGCGGTGCCGTCGTCTCCATGCTGTCGGGCTACGATCCTGACACGATGGTCGATCCGCTGGAGACCCGCGTCACCAGCCAGCCGAACACCCAGTTGGCCCAGATTCACGCCTATCCCTTCGGCGGTATCCAGAAAACCGCCGAGTGGCTGCACAGCCGCGGGAGCTGGTCTTTTCAAACCTCGTCTTCAATCCTGACTGCCAATGAGAGCGCATAAATGACCCGCACTGTTGTCGCGTCCGCCACCAAGGAAATCGTTATCGGTTTCGATCAGCCGTTCTGTGTGATCGGCGAGCGGATCAACCCGACCGGCCGCAAGAAGCTGGCGGCGGAAATGGCCGAAGGCAACTTCGAAACCGTCAAGGCCGATGCGCTGGCCCAGGTGGCTGCAGGCGCGACCATGCTTGACGTCAACGCAGGCGTGACAGCGGTCAACCCGAACGAGACCGAACCGCCACTCCTCGTCAAAACTCTTGAGATAGTTCAAGAACTTGTCGACGTTCCCTTGTCTATCGATTCATCCGTGACCGCCGCCATCGAGGCAGGCCTTGCGGTTGCCAAGGGCCGTCCGCTGGTCAACTCCGTGACCGGTGAAGAAGAGAAGCTGGAAGCGATCCTTCCGCTGATCAAGAAATACAACGTGCCGGTGGTGGCGATCTCGAACGATGAGACCGGTATCTCCGAAGATCCGGACGTTCGTTTCGAAGTCGCCAGGAAGATCGTTCAGCATGCTGCCGACTATGGCATTCCCGCACACGATATTGTCGTGGATCCGCTGGTGATGCCGATCGGCGCCATGGGCACCGCAGGTCAGCAGGTGTTCCGGTTGCTGCGCCGTCTGCGTGAAGAGCTGAAGGTCAACACGACCTGCGGCCTTTCCAACATCTCCTTCGGCCTGCCGCATCGCCACGGCATCAATGCCGGTTTCATTCCGATGGTCATCGGTGCCGGCATGACCTCCGCGATCATGAACCCGTGCCGCCCGCAGGAAATGGAAGCCGTACGTGCGGCGAACGTGCTCAACGGCACTGATCCGAACTGCTCGGAATGGATCATGACCTACCGTGATCACCAGCCTGCTGCTGCAGGTGCGGTTGCAGCACCTGGTGAAGGTGGTGCGTCTGCAGGCGGTCGCCGCCGCGGTGGACGCGCGGCGCGTCGGTCCGCCGGCTGAGCCCAGATGTCATAACACGTTTGCGGTTCTCTCCCCTTCCGCAAACAGGGTGGCTTTTCACCAGTTTCAGGATGGAATCTCCACCCCAATCCCCTCCCTTTAATAGGGAGGGGTTTTGCGTGTCGAGGGGCACGTTTCAAATCGCGGGATCCGCGTCGTTTTCACGATGGCTCCGGCTTTCGCAGGTTCAGATAAAACTCCCTCCTCCTTGTGAGTGAAGGGTCAAGGTTGGGCTTCGTCCCCGCAGTGTTTCAAAACCGGTAGTGGCAGATCGCAGACATGACCGAGACCGTCAAACAAGCCAAAGTCGTTTTCCAACCCAGTGGGCGCCGTGGAACCTTTCCTGTCGGTACGCCCCTGCTCGACGCTGCCCGCTCGCTCGGTGTCTATGTGGAGTCGGTATGTGGCGGGCGCGGCATTTGCGGGCGCTGCCAGATTTCCATCTCGGAAGGCACTTTCGCGAAGGAAAACCTGACCAGCGTAGCTGAAAACCTGGAAGGGGCCACCGAAGCGGAAACCCGCTACGCGACCTTGCGCAAACTGCCCGCCGACCGGCGCCTTTCCTGTCAGGCAAAAATCCTGGGCGATCTGGTTATCGATGTCCCGACCGATGCCCAGACCAACCGTCAGGTTGTGCGCAAGCGCGCGGAAGCCCGCAACATCGAAGCCGACAGCCCGATCTCGCTGGTATCCGTCTCGATCGCCGAACCGGACATGGAAACGCCGCGCGGCGATATCGACCGCCTGCGTGAGGCGCTGATTGCCGAGACCGGCATCGCCGACCTCACGATCGACCCGGCTCTGCTGCCACGAGTCCAGACAATCCTGCGCAAGGGCAATTGGCAGGTAACCGCGGCAATCCACGAAGACAGAGGCGTGCTGCCGACACTCGTGGCGCTCTGGCCCGGAGAAAAACCTGCCGTCTACGGCCTTGCCGTCGACATTGGCTCCACCACCATCGCAGCCCACCTTTGCAACCTTCAGAACGGGCGCACAGTCTCGTCCGCAGGCACCTCCAACCCGCAGATCCGCTTTGGTGAGGATCTGATGTCGCGGGTGTCCTATGTGCAGATGAACCCGTCCAAGCTGCCGGATCTCACAAAGGCCGTGCGCGATGCCATCAACGCGCTGATCGGCAAACTGGTCGGCGATGTCGGCGCAGAACGCACGGATGTGCTTGATGCGACCTTTGTCGGCAACCCGGTCATGCATCATCTGTTCCTCGGTATCGATCCGGTGGAACTTGGCGGCGCTCCCTTCGCGCTCGCAGCCTCCGACGCCATGGTTTTGAACGCGCGCGATCTGGATCTGGAACTGAACCCGGGTGCACGTGTCTACATGCTGCCCTGCATCGCCGGCCATGTGGGTGCCGATGCTGCTGCTGCAACGCTTGCAGAAAGCCCTTACAAGCTCGACGAGATAACGCTGCTTGTCGATGTCGGTACCAATGCGGAAATCGTGCTGGGTAACCGGAACCGGCTGTTGGCAGCGTCCTCTCCAACCGGCCCTGCATTCGAAGGCGCCGAAATCTCGTCCGGCCAGCGCGCGGCACCCGGTGCAATCGAGCGCATCCGCATCGACAAGGAAACGCTTGAGCCTCGCTTCAAGGTGATTGGTGTCGACGAATGGTCGGATGAAGAAGGCTTTGCCGAAAAGGTCGACACTGTCGGCGTTACCGGCATTTGCGGCTCCGGCATTATCGAGGCCGTTGCCGAGATGTATCTGGCGGGCCTCATCACGGAAGACGGTGTTATCGACGGCTCGATGGCGGAACGGACATCGCGCGTCAAATCCACCGGCCGGACCTTCTCCTATCTGATTGCTGACGACGGGGTCGAAATATCGATCCTTCAGACGGACATTCGCGCGATCCAGCTCGCCAAGGGTGCGCTTTATGCCGGCGTCAAACTTCTGCAGGACAAGCTCGGCACCTATGATCTGGACCGGATTCGCCTTGCGGGGGCCTTCGGCAGCTACATCGACCCAAAGTACGCGATGATCCTTGGCCTTATACCGGATTGCCCGCTGGAAGGTGTCTCCGGCGTCGGCAACGCTGCCGGGACAGGCGCCCGGATGGCTTTGCTCAACCGCGGCTACAGGCGCGAGATCGAGCAGACGGTGCGCGATATCGAAAAGATCGAGACCGCTCTGGAGCCCAAGTTCCAGGAGCATTTCGTCAATGCAATGGCCTTGCCCAACAAGGTCGATCAATTCCCCCACCTTCGAGCTGCCGTCGAATTGCCGGTACGCAAGGAGGCTGACGCGGGGTCGGATGCAGCCGGCGGAGAGCGCAGGCGGAGACGCCGCCGAGGTTGACGGTGTCGTTCCTTCGGCTAGCAAGCATGAACGGGCGGCAGATTTGCTCTGCCGCTACTGATCCCAGAAATACTGCTCGCGCATACGCCGCCAGATCTTTTCTCCCACGAGGCAGTCATATGGCTCTTCGAAGGTGAATTGGGCCGGGGTGACTTGTGGTTCGGGCGGCTTGACGCCGCCGATCTCGAGGATCAGCTTGCGACGAACGGCTTCGGGAAACTGTTCCCAGTCGTTCACCGGTATGACGAAGCTGGCGGGCCCGCCGATGACGCAGCGCTGATAATAGACGTCCAGGTCCGGAATGTTGAACTGGAAGCCCATGCCACCAGTTGTCATCAGCGGTAATCCATTGATCACCAGACCGGCCTCCACGGCGGCATCGCGTGCCTGGACCACAGGTGCTCCCTGGTTGTTGGGACCATCCCCTGAGATGTCGATCACGCGGCGGTCTGCCTTGAAAGGTGCATCGGCGAGGAGGGCCGAAGCATGCCAGATTGCGCCGGAAATCGAGGTTCGGCGCTGACCGTAGGTGCTGTCCGCCAGAACCTTGTCGGCGAACTCCTGAGCATCTTCCACGCCCTCGATCACCGACCACCCGACAATTTCGCGCGCATGGCTTTCGTTGGCCCATTCGAACATCATGAGAGCGATCCGGCCGTGAGCCCCATACCCGATCGCCCGCACCACTTCCGGGCTGGCGATGGCGGCAGCATATCCGCGGCGCTGGATCTGGAGTTCTTCAGGCGACATGGAGCGGGAGACATCGACAGCAAGGACCAGAGCGACATCGACCTGTTCCTGCGCAAGCGCGGGACCGAGAGGTGCCAGCAGCAAGGCGACTGCACCTGCAAGTGAGCGGACTTCGGAAAGCCTCCACATGCCGAAAGGATAACCGAAACCGAAAGAACCGCCAGCGACTTGACGCTTCGTCAGATAAACCATCTGTGATCGGCGGCAGCCACCAGCCGATCGGACACTTTCGCCGCCCTGCCCGCGTCGGCTATAACGTCGGCAAAGCAAATCTTGAGGGAGCGTTCCATGTCTGAAACCGCCGCAAATGACGAGATCCAGAAACCGATGCTCGCAACGCTTCTTCATGAAGGCGTTTACCGGATCGTGATGCAGCGACCGGAGCGGATGAACGCTCTTTCGAGCGAGATGATGACCGCTCTAGCCGGTGAACTTCGGAAGGCGGCCGAGGATCCTGCAGTACGTGTTGTCCTGCTTGGTGCGGAAGGCAAGGTCTTCTGCGCTGGCCACGACCTGAAGGAACTAACCGCTGCGCGCGGTGAAGCGGACGGCGGGAAAGCCACCTACGAGCGGATCATGCGCCAGTGTTCGGACCTGATGCAGCAGATTGTGCGCCTGCCCAAGCCTGTGATCGCCGTGGTAACAGGTGTTGCGACCGCAGCCGGTTGCCAACTGGTTGCCTCCTGCGACCTTGCCATCGCTACCGACACGGCCACCTTCTGCACGCCAGGCGTCAATATCGGCCTCTTCTGCTCCACACCAATGGTTGCGCTCTCGCGCAATGTTGCGCCTAAGCAGGCCATGGAGATGCTTCTGACCGGTGAAAGCATCGATGCATCCACCGCGAAGGATTTCGGCCTGATCAACCGCATCGTCCCGCGTGACTACCTGGAGCAGGTCGTCCAGAAATACGCGGAATCGATTGCCTCCAAGTCTGCCAAGACCGTGAAGATCGGCAAGGAAGCCTTTTACCGTCAGCTGGAAATGCCGTTGTCGGAAGCCTATGATTTCGCGGCACAAACAATGGTCGAGAACATGATGGCCCGGGATGCGGAAGAAGGCATCAACGCCTTTCTGCAAAAACGCAAACCAGAATGGACGGACAGCTGATCCGCCCTGCCGTTTGGAGGCAACAAGGATAAGACATGCCTGAAGCCGGTTATTCCGGACGTCCGCTATACGCAAAACTGGGGCTGAAACCGGGAATGATCTGCTGGCGTCACCGGATGCCGGAAGACATTTCAGCCTTGCTGCAGACACAGGCCCCTGGCGCGGTCATTCGTGCCGCGCCGGAACCGGGTGTTGAGTGCGCTCATGTGTTTGTTACCGAACGGGTTGAGCTGACTGGACTACTGGAAACCTTGCGGGTCCTGCTGGCCCCGGACGGCATGATCTGGGTTTCCTGGCCCAAGAAGGCCAGCAAGTTACCGACCGACGTCACCGAAGACACCATCCGCGAGCTTTGCCTGCCGATGGGGCTTGTGGACGTAAAGGTTTGTGCCGTTGACGGCATCTGGTCCGGTTTGAAACTGATGATCCGCAAGGAATTCAGGAAAGAACAGGCGGCAAAGCAGGCCTGAGTGTCTCCTGTCAACTCACCGTATTACCACTGCGGTTCCGTATCATTTCAGCGGCAGGAAGATATCGGTTTGCGCTTCATGCTCCGGAACATCCGGAAAGAAGCTGAGGCGTTGAACGAACAGCGGAAAGTCCCGCAGCTCCTCGCCACTTCGTGGCAGCCAGTCGCGATAAAGGGCGCGGATTGTTTCTTCAGCCAAGTCGAGCGGACCGGAATGCCTGATTACGGCGCAGCGTCCTGCGGGCAACGTTGCGGCTACCACGCCCTCCGCATTCTCTTTGAACTGTCCTGCTACAGCGCAGCAAATGCCGAACCGGTATTCTTCAGGCAGCGCCGTTCTGGGATCGTCAAAGAGTATATTGAACGTCGCGCTACTGGAGGGAGGGCTTGCATTTGCCTTGCGCCAGGCAATGAAGCGTCTGACGGATGCGGGCACCTCTTGCGGTGACCCGCGATGCTCAAGCAGGGCGACGGGTGTTTCAGGAAAATCGATGATCCGGACGGCCGAGACATCAAGATGCTGATCCGACATGAACTGTCCTTTCAAATTCAGCAATGGGTCATAGGTTCTGTGCCAGACAGACCAGTCGGGCGTTGATCGGAAAGCCGAAGGGCTTTGCCCAAAATCTCGTTTGAACGCACGTGAGAAGCTCTCGAGATTTTCGTAGCCCGCATCGTAGGCAATCTCAGTGACCGGCAGCTCCACCCTGAAAGCGAGCTGCTGTCCTGCGCGTTTCAGCTTCAGGAGCCGCCGGTATTCTGCAACTCCGAGGCCAAAGAAGGCCGAGAACTGGCGCTGAAAGTGAAACTTCGAATAGGCGGCCACCCCCGCAAGCGCAGGAACATCAAGCGGATCGTCCAGCGACCGGTCGATCGTTTCCAGCACCTTTTGGAACCGCTTTTTCAACTCACTCATAAAACGCCGCCTTCCGTATGCCTGTTTAGCCTCTCCCGTTTACCGGTGAGCCGCTTATCGCGCCTGACCGTCCCTGCGCAGTGTCACAATTCTTCGAGGCGGACCGGTCTGCGGCAGAAGGCCCCTTGCAGGCAGGTGTCATTTCGCATTGGATAGCGCGACAAATCTGAGGATCTCCATTCCATGAATCACGACACTTATCCGGACGCCTACATCAAGGGTATTCTCGACGAGGTGAAAACCGTCGCCATGATCGGCGCGAGTGCCAACAATGTCCGGCCGTCCTATTTCGTGCTGAAATACCTTTTGTCCAAGGGATACGAGGTCTGGCCCATCAATCCCGGTCAGGCAGGCAAGGAGATCCTGGGACAGAAGGTCTATTCCTCGCTCGACGAATTGCCTGCGGTTCCCGACATGATCGACATCTTTCGCAATTCCGAAGCGGCAGGCGTAATCGTCGACGAAGTTATTGCCAGCGGCAAGTTGCCCAAGGTCATCTGGATGCAATTGACCGTGCGCCACGACGAAGCGGCAGCAAGAGCCGAAGCTGCCGGTATCAAGATGGTGATGAACCGCTGCCCCAAGATAGAGTATGGTCGACTGTCAGGTGAAATCGGATGGGCAGGTGTCAACTCGCGTACGCTTTCCTCCAAGCGCCCTGCTCTGAAAGCAGGGTTTCAGCATCGCGGGCTTTCTGGGGAAAAAGACAGCTAATTTTCCCCATTGCATCAGCTTCGCACAATGCTCGCCGGATAGCTCGTTAGTCGAGATACCGCCGTCCGGAAGCCAACCGGATGCCATCAGTAGCGTGAGGCAGCATGACCCAGGACCCGACCCTGTTTACCGCATTTGAATGGGTTCTCATGGCTATGGCAGCTCTGGTTGCCTTGCTGCTGTTCGCATTCGTGCACAAGGCCGAACACGGATCCCCCTTCGCCCACCGTGACGAGACCTGGGCACGAGAGCAGGCCCAGTCCGGCGAGCGGGAACAGAAGGGCAGCTGAACCGAAATCAATGTATACACCCCCACTTCTACCCCTGCGTGTTTCTGCTATACTTCGGGACTTCAGGGATGGGGTTTTGATCTGCGTTCAGGCGAATTTGCGCCTTTGACGACAGATACATGGGGGCAATACTAATGATATTCGCGCTCGCGACTGTCGCGTTCGTCGTCTGTATCGCGGTACTGATTCATCTGCAGAAACCATCTGCAAACGGCCCGCGCGCAACCAGGCGCACGAAAGATGATGCAACCGACAAAAGCTGACAATTTTAAGTTCAATTTATAAGAGCTTTCGCTCAATTTGCTCCGAATGCCGATGAATTTCTTTCCACTTTCTCCATAAGATATCGTTAACCTTTTGCCTCGCATCCAAGTTTTCGAACCGGGAGGAAGGCCGCTGTGTTTGCAGTCTTCGGAGATACGACATTTCTGGCATGGAGCCTGCCACTGCTGGCGGCGGCACTGCTTTTTGGTGTCTATTTCGGTGTGAAGCTGGAGAACCGGAAGGACCCTTCCGACCAATAGGCAGACATGCCCCACCCTGGCAGGAGGCAAAGGCCACCAATCCTGCCTAACGCTTTGACATACATAATTTCCTTTAGATCACAAAACCGCAAAATCGTTCTTTGACCTGCCCTGCTCCTTCGGTCAAACTGGCCGCCAATCCAACAGGGAGGTCTTTTAATGAGCGAAAATATTCCAGGTTTTTCCACTCTCGCGATTCACGCTGGCGCAGCGCCGGATCCTTCGACAGGCGCGCGGGCGACACCGATTTACCAGACGACCTCGTTCGTTTTCGACGATGTCGATCATGCCGCTTCCCTATTCGGGCTGCAGGCCTTCGGCAACATTTACACACGCATCACCAATCCGACGACGGCTGTTCTGGAGGAGCGCGTTGCAGCGCTTGAAGGCGGTACCGCCGCACTTGCGACAGCTTCCGGTCATTCGGCTCAGCTTCTGTGCTTCCATACCTTGATGCAGCCCGGCGACAACATCGTGGCCGCAAACAAGCTCTATGGCGGTTCCATCAACCAGCTGAACCACTCCTTCAAGAGCTTCGGTTGGGGCGTGAAGTGGGCCGACCCTGCGGACATGTCGTCCTTCGAAGCGGCGATTGACGACCGCACACGCGCGATCTTCATCGAGAGCCTGGCCAATCCCGGCGGAATCGTTGTCGACATCGAGGCGATTGCGGCAATTGCAAAGGCAAAGGGTGTGCCGCTGGTGGTCGATAACACCATGGCAACACCATACCTGTGCCGGCCGATCGAACACGGTGCTGATATCGTTCTGCACTCGCTGACCAAATTCATGGGCGGTCACGGCAATTCCATGGGCGGCATCATCGTCGACGGCGGCAGCTTTGACTGGTCTGCCAGCGGCAACTATCCGCTGCTGTCCCAGCCCCGGCCGGAATATCAGGGTATCGTCCTGCACGAGACCTTCGGCAACTTCGCTTTTGCGATTGCCTGCCGTGTGCTTGGTCTGCGCGACCTCGGACCGGCCATCTCGCCCTTCAACGCTTTCATGATCCTGACCGGCATCGAAACCCTGCCGCTGCGCATGCAGCGTCACTCGGACAATGCCAAGAAAGTCGCGCTTCACCTCGCGGCCCACGACAAGGTCAAATGGGTGTCCTACGCAGCCCTGCCGGAAGACAAGCACCACGCCCTGCAACAGAAGTACATGCCAAAAGGCGCCGGTGCCGTGTTCACCTTCGGCGTTGAGGGCGGTTATGACACAGGCGTCGCCTTGGTCAGCAAAGTGGAACTGTTCTCACACCTGGCCAACATCGGTGACACGCGCAGTCTGATCATCCATCCCGCGTCCACCACACACCGGCAGCTTTCGGATGAACAGAAGACCGCGGCCGGTGCGGGCCCGGATGTGGTGCGTATTTCGGTCGGGCTGGAAGATGTCGATGACATCATCGCCGATCTCGATCAGGCCCTTTCCGGCTAAGAGGCACCAGCTGAACAAACGAAAAGCCCGCCAATCGGCGGGCTTTTTTGCCTGTACTTCCGTTCGGGCCCCGAGGCCGTAAGCGCAGCGGAAACCCTGGATCGGAGAGCCGCAGCGTTCGGAGCGAAGTGCTTCCACGCGGCTGCCCGTTTCCCCAACAGTTGCGATTTCCGGAGCCTAGCTGCGAATGGCGAAAGGCCCTTTCAGCATGGCCACATAGTCAACCGCAGCCGCCAGGACGATAACCGCGAAGCCCTGATGCACCAGAGCGATGGACAGCGGCACGTGCCACAGCAACGTCAGAATGCCGAAGATCGCCTGCAGCAACAGGAAGCCCCCAACATGGGCGCCTGCCCGGCGCAGCTCCTTGCGGCGGCTCACGCGGAAGGTACTCCAGGCCAGCGCCACACCGGTGAACACCAGCACATAGGCCGTCATGCGATGCTGAAATTGAACCGTCATCACGTTTTCAAAGAAATTCAGCCAGATAGGCTGGATGGCAAGCATGCCGCGCGGAATGAACTGGCCATCCATGAGTGGCCATGTATTGAAGGTCAAGCCGGCGTTCAGCCCGGCGACGAGACCTCCCAGGAACATCTGAACAAAGACAAGGAAAAGAACCAGTTTG
Source organism: Roseibium sp. RP-7 (assembly GCF_053005225.1). Lineage (NCBI taxonomy): Bacteria > Pseudomonadati > Pseudomonadota > Alphaproteobacteria > Hyphomicrobiales > Stappiaceae > Roseibium > Roseibium sp. RP-7. The sequence goes on along the minus strand of NZ_JBRKQA010000001.1, from coordinate 2,024,338 downwards.
CCCAGCCCTGCGAGCCGCTCCTGCTCCTGAATTTCGGGTTCGGGCAAGGGGCTCAGCCGCCGGGCAATCCAGAAAAGATAGGCAAAAATGAAGAGTGCGAGCGTCAGGTGTGTGGCCAGCCGGTACTGACTGACATCCACCCTGTCCACCAGACCGGATGCCACCATCCACCAGCCGACAAAGCCCTGCAAACCGCCAAGTGCCAGGCCGACAAGCAATCTCGGCTTCAGCCAGGGCTCTATCCTGCCAGTTGCCCAGAACGCCACCATGGGAACAAAAAACGCAACACCAATGAAGCGCCCCAGCAGCCGGTGCGCCCATTCCCACCAGAAGATGAACTTGAACTCGTCAAGGCTCATGCCTTTGTTGATGAGCTGATATTCCGGAATCTGGCGATATTTCTCCAGCTCCTCTTCCCACTCCGCTTCGCTGAGCGGGGGAATGACGCCGTGGATGGGTTTCCACTCGGTGATTGACAGCCCGGATTCGGTCAGACGCGTCGCTCCGCCGACGACGACCATGGCCAGGATCAGCGCACAAACGAAGTAGAGCCACCATCGGATCAGGGCCCTGTTCTGTCGCAATCTCTGCAATTTGGCCGGAAGCATCTGTTCGTTCTTCACACCTTCTGCAATCGCAATCATGAGCCGCTTCCGGAAATTCTTATCGTGAGTTTGACCTTTGGCTTGCGGAGATATAGGTGCAGGAGCAAGACGGCAAGCGGTCCGGGACGTTTTGCGGCAAAAGGTCCCTCATCGCGCGGATTCACACACGGTCAACGGACACGCCCGACAATGGTTCCCTCGTTTCGCAAGTTTATCGGCATGGTGCTGCTGGTTGTTTTTGTGGTGGTCTACGCCCTCACCGCGATGGTGATCGGCGACCTGACATTGCAGCAGTCCTCGAACCTGGTCCGCTTCATCTACTTCGGCATCGCAGGTCTGGCCTGGGTCATCCCGGCAGGCGCGATTATCTGGTGGATGGAAAGAGGCGGGAAAAGCCGGACCTGACACCAAACCCGTTGGCAGCCCACCGGGCAACCCGGTAAAGCGCAAAGGGCGCCCCCGTCAGGTACTGGTCGACGACAGCCGGGTCTTGAAACCGGCCGTTCAGGGAGACGCGTGGCAGCATCATCGGGTCGCGCGCGTTGACGGATTGAAGCACACCGGGCAGCGTCGTCACAGACGAGGCAAAGCCGATCTCCCGCAAGATATCCGCATCGCGCGGTGTAACCGCGTGTGATTTTCCATACGGATAGGCAAAGTGCTTCGGCCTGCGGCCGAGTTCTTTCTCCAGCCGCTCAAGGCCCCTGGTCACATCTTCACAGGCGGCATCTGCGTTCAACCGCGCCATGGCAAAATGATCGTGGGTGTGGGCACCGATGGTAACCAGCGGATCACCAGCCAGTTGGCGGGTCTCGTCCCACGTCATCATCTGCCCGTCCGCCAGGGCTTTCAGGTCGACGCCGTATCTTTCAGCAAGCGCCCGGATGATCTTGCGCTGATCTCCTTCGCCGACCTCCAGTGTCAGATGATCGACGATCTTTTCGAAACACGCGTTTTTTTCTGCAAGTGTTCTGCACGGGATGCCGGCTGAATTGCCTGCAGCTGTGAAGACAACTTCATCGTTGTCTGCGATGATCTTCTCAAGGGCCAGCCACCACAGTTCGCTGGTCCGGTCGATCAGCCCGGTTGTGACGAACACGGTGAAAGGAGCTTCCAGTTCCTTCAGAATCGGATAGGCGACAGACAGATTGTCCCGGTACCCGTCATCGAAGGTCAGCACTGCATAACGGCGGTGCCCGTAACCGGACTTGAGCAGATCGACGGCTTCATCCATCGATATGATTTCATAGCCGTTTGCCCTAATTCGCTCGACCGCGAGCTTCAGAAATTCGGGCGTGATTTCGAGGTGACGGTTCGGCTGGAAAGCATCGGAGCGGGCCGACCGGACATGGTGCATCATAAACACAGCACCACAGCCCTGGGTAAACGGTGCCAGCATACGGCCAAGCCCCGTTCCCTTAAGTACACTGAATGCACGTGTTACCGTCTTGTGCCGCATGCCCATGTGGCCGAAATGCCCACCTTGCTAGAATGTGCCAGTTAGGCACGGTTTCTTTAACAATTATTGCTAAATCTATCGAGACTTAGCTTGATCTGCCAGCGCGACGTCCTGTCTTTCCTTCATGTTCGTTCAAAATGGTTTATCCGATTTTCAATAACCGTTTCAGCCTGTCTTTCACGCGCTCTGGTGCGAGGTGAGCACCGTGTCCTCAACAGACCTTGAATTGTCCATATTCACGAGGCTTAGCGAAGCACAGGCTGACTGGCAACAACTAAAGGATGTGCTGCACAGTAATCCATACCAGTCTCCTGGCTGGCTTTGCAGCTGGTTCGAGACAGTCGGCCAGAGCCTGAATTGCACGCCGGTGATCGTTGTCGGACGGTGTCGCGGTCAGGCGGTTTTTCTGCTGCCACTGCAACTTGAACGGTCTGCTGGAACCTCTGCGCTGACGTTTCTCGGCCACCAGAACGGCAACCAGAATACGGGCCTCTGGCATGCCGATTTCTACCGAGGTGCCACGGCAGACGAGATGAAAAGCCACCTGTCTGCCGTCTGCAAACAGGTCGGTGCTGATCTCCTCAAGCTTGAAAACGTTCCGGAGACCTGGCTAGGGCGAGACCATCCGCTGGTTTTCAAAGGAGCAACGTCAAGCCCGAGCCCTGTTTTCGCCCGCGCTCTGCCCTCCGATTTCGGACAGTTGTTCAACGACACACACAGCAAGTCCTCACGCAAGAACCTGCTTCGCAAGGAACGACATCTTCAGGCAGCCGGTAATTACACGATTGCCAAAGCCACCTCCCCTGTCGACAGACAACGTGGCTTTGATGCCTTTCTTGAACAACGCTCTGTCAGGGCAAGGGAAGCGGGCATTCCGAATGTTTTTTCGGCGCCCCCAGCGAAGACGTTCCTGTCCAGCGTGATTGGACTGGATGCAACGGGCAGCGCGCAAGATCACGGCGCTCGTCCCCTGGATCTCTGGTACCTGGAAGCGGGAGACCGGATCAGGGCCACCTATCTGTGCGCCCAGCATGGCAAGACGCTTTATGCCTACAGCAACAGCGTTGCTCATGACGACATGCTGCCCAACAGTCCAGGGCTGGTCCTGATCAAGGAAATCATCGAACGGGCGTGCGGTGATCCGACCATCGACACACTGGACCTCGGCCTTGGCGAGGAGCGCTACAAGACCACGTGGGCGGAACCAGTGCCTTTGAAGGACAGCCTTTTGGCGATGACCTGGAAAGGGGCTCTCCGCATGCGTCAGGAAGCCGCGAGGCTGAAAGCCAAATCCTGCATCCGGAATTCATCGGTCCTGTGGCCGCTGATCCGGCATTTGCGCAGGATGAAAGCTGGTTTTTCCGGCAACAGTTAGACAGTTGGCGACCAACTGTCGCCAACATCTTCCTCAGGCGGCGTGCCCGTCGCCGTTTCTGCGCGGCCCCGGTCCGGTTCCACCAGAAATCACGACTTCGACCTTCGCGCCTGTGTTATGTGCCAGAAGATTGGCCGCACTTTGCAGTTCGTGGCCGTGGTCTGGCGCCGATGCTGCAATCAATACCCTGTCCGCGAAACTCAACATACGGGCACTCGCCAGCGACCCATCGATGGCGCCAAGATCGACAACCACAGTTTCATAGGTCGACTTGATTGCTTCAAGAGCGAGCTTGAAACGTTCCGAGTTCACCATTTCGTCCGTGATCTCAACCCGCCCGGCCTCAATGATATGCGCCTTTGATCCGGCATCGCGATAGACCACTTTGGCGAAAGGCGCCGTTCCGGCCACGATGTCGGAGAACCCTTCGGCCCCCTTCAGGTTGGTCTGATCGGGAAAGACTTCCATGATGAGAGAAGACTTGCCACGTCCGGCCGCCTTCCGGATCAGGTCGAAAGCGAGCTCGTGAGACAGGGCCTCATCATCGACGCTGAGCACTACAACGCGTCCCGCCGCTTCGACATCGTCCGCGTGCGTTGTCTTGAGCTGCTCTTCCCGCTTTGCTTGCCTACTTGTCTTGCTGGCTGAAACCACAGGAACAGGAGCGACTTCCGCGCCTGGCACCTCTGCTTCGGCTTCCTTCGAACCCCGCATGTCCCCCACCCAGTCCGGGCTGACATCGTGATCGTAGCCGGTCTTCTTTTTGCGACCACGAAGCTTGCCGGACAGGATCCCGATGCGTCCCTTTGGCCGCTGTGTCTTTTCCGAGGCCTGGGGTTGGGGTTGGGGTTGGGGTTCCGGGGTCTGCTCAGGAACCGTTTCTTCGGTAGGTTCATCAATGCTAACGGCTGTTTCAGGGACGCTTGGTTTAGCGTCGCGAAGCGTGTCGGCTTTGCTCCACTCGCCAGGATCGATCCTGTAGCTGGCAACGGTCTGACCGTAGCCGCCGCCCCAGCCTGGGTTTTCAGCCCGCACGGTATCCTGAGGACCTGACTGCGGCCGCTCATCCATGCGCGGTGCGACGCGCGGCCCTTCAGACGAACCATCCTGCATCCGGTAGAGCGCATTGCCGTTCAGAAATTCGCGCATGAGCACAAAGGCACATCCGAGAATAAAGGTGACAAGCGCAGCAATGATAGTGCTGGCAATGATTTTGGGCGAATCCGGTTCTACCGGCACGCTGGCACGAGAGATGATCCTGGCATCGGCAGGCAGAACCTGTGCACGCAAGCGGGAATCAGCTTCCTGGAAACTCAGCAGAAGCTGGTCAAGTTGCGCCGCCTTGGCATTGGCTTCGCGCTCCAGTTCCGCGAGCCGTGCCTGATCGGCGTTGGATTTTGCCGCAGCCGTCTTCAGCTCCTCAAGGCGTGCCCCTAGTGCTTTTGCGCGCTGGTCTTGCACCTTCGCATCGTTTTCCAGCCCCTGCAGGATCTTGCGTGCTTCCGATCGGATTTGCCGGTCGTAATCACCAAGCTGAGATTGAAGCGCCTTCAGTTGCGGGTGGTTGGGCAACAGTGTGATTGAGAGTTCGGCAATATTGGACTGAATTTCGACCTGACGCTCCCGCAGACGCTGAATGAGTGCGGAATTCAGCACATCGCTGGCAGTCTCGAGAGAACCGCCAGAATTCAGCAACTCGCGAATGAGGTCGGCTTTGGCCTGCGCCTCGGCCTTGGAGGACTGGGCGTCGGAGTAAGCGGTACTCGTTTCGGCAAGTTGCTGCTGATTGAGCGGGATATTGTCAGCGCCGATCAAAAGGTCGGCGCGGGCGCGAAAATCCGACACCGCCTGCCGGGCTGCCTGAACTTCCCGGCGCAATTCGACAATCTGAGGCTCCAGCGCAGCGGAGGCCTGCTCGGTCGTCTGCCGTTTTGCGCTGGATTGAACCGAGAGATACTCATCAACAATCGTATTGGCGACCTTGGCCGCCAGAACCGGATTTTCGGCGGTGTAGTCCACCGCGATCACGCGGGATCCTTCCAGCCGGTAGATTTCCAGGTTCTCGTAATAATGCTTGAGGACCCGCTCTTCCTCGCTATTGCCTTCGGTCTCGTTTCCGAACCCGACCAGAGACAGCAGGAGATTGACGAGGCTGCCATCGTCGTTGGCATCGAATTCCGGGATCGCAGCAAGGTTGAGCTTGTTCGCGACACGCCGCGCCAGATCAGCGGACTTGAGCAGTTGAACCTGGCTAACAACACCTTCGCTGTCGAGCAGGGCTCGCTCTTCTTCCTGCCCTCGCGATGCACCGGGCAGATTGTCCGTGCTCTCGATGATAAGGCGCGCTTCGCCCTTGTATTTGGGCGCTACGAACTGGAGCCCCAGAAAGACGACAACGGTGACGAAGAGCGTGAGTGGCACAAGCCAGCCCAGGGATCGACCGATCGTCCGCAACAGACCACCCAGATCCAGCGCCATATCGTCTTCGGAATGTGTCTGCCGCTCAGCATTCATCTTTTGAAACTCCAAGATACCGGCAAACTATGTCGAATTATGGTAAGCGTTCGGTTAAGCTGGTTACAGTCTCCGGGGTCGCCCTGTTAATTAATGCATGCGCAAATTTGACAGGGTGCCGGACAGGTCTTTTTTCCTCTTCACCCTCAATTAACCATAAAGCGCGATCCTGTCTCCGAATTGTAGGAGAGTCGTTGATGCGAACGAGAGCGCTTGTTGTCCTGGGCTTGTGCCTGGGCCTTGCTGCATGCAGCGGGTACAGACAGCCGCCGACAGCGTTTCACGAAACACTGACCCAGCCTTATCGTTTGGACTCAAGCGATAAGTTGCGCATTATCGTGTTCGGCCAGGATGACCTGTCCAATACTTATGTCGTTGATCAAGCAGGATATATTTCCTTCCCGCTGGTCGGCAGCGTCGCTGCGCGCGGCAAGACCCAGCAAGGCCTGGCATCCGAAATTTCGGCCAAGCTGCGTCAGGGCTATATCCGCGATCCGGACGTCTCGGTGGAGGTCGATACCTATCGTCCGATCTTCGTCATGGGTGAAGTGCAAAATGCAGGCCAATATAATTACGTTGCCGGCATGACCGTTCAAAACGCCATCGCAACAGCGGGTGGTTTCAGTTCGCGGGCGCTGCAGTCAGATGTGGATATCACCCGACAGCTCAACGGTGAAATTCTAAACGGCCGTGTGCCCATTTCGGACCCGGTGCGTCCCGGTGATACAATTTACGTCCGTGAGCGTTATTTTTAGGGTCCCGCCAAGTTAACTGTGGACTCACCTCCCTTTGTTAGGGTGCAGTTTCAGTGCCCCACAGGTTCGACAAGAAACCTGGGGGTAGCAACAGGGATACTGCATCATGACAACGACCCCCATGCGGATCGTGCATTGCGTGCGCTCGCCCATTGGCGGCATTTTCCGCCATATCCGGGATCTGGCCATCTGCCAGTCGGAAGCGGGACACGATGTCGGCCTCGTATGTGACAGCAACACGGGCAGTGCTTTCGACAATCAGCTTCTTGAAGAGCTGAAGCCGAGGCTAGCTCTTGGCATTGCACGCTTTCCCATGCAACGTCAGCTGACCGTACAGGATCTGACGGCAACTGTTTCCCTTTACAAGCACATCCGGGACCTGAAACCCGACATCCTGCATGGACACGGGGCAAAAGGTGGCGCCTATGCGCGCCTGATCGGCAGCGTTCTGCGCCTGCGCGGCCAGAAAGCCGCCCGCGTCTATTGCCCCCATGGCGGCAGCCTGCACTATGATCCCAATCGCTTCGAAGGCCGGGTCTACCACACGCTGGAACGGCTCCTTGGCCGCCTGACCGACGGGCTGATCTTTGTGTCCGACTATGAAGCCGCAGCCTACGAAAGCAAGGTCGGTCACACGAAAGCCCGATCGCGCATTGTCTACAACGGGCTGACACCAGACGAATTCACCCCCGTTCAGGTGGATGAAGCAGCCGCCGATTTCCTTTATATCGGAATGTTGCGTGACCTGAAGGGACCGGACCTTTTCATTGAAGCGCTTTACAACATTCGCCTGAAGAACGGCAGCGCGCCCAAGGCTCACATCGTTGGTGAAGGCCCGGACGAAGAGCGGTATCGGAACATGGTGAGGAAGCTGGGGCTCGACGGCGCAATCACGTTCCATGGTGCCCTTCCCGCTCGTGAAGCCTTCAAGCTTGCCAGGAACGTCGTTGTTCCCTCACGCGCCGAAGCCATGCCCTATATCATCCTGGAGACCGTGGCGGCAGAACGTCCGCTGATTGCGACACGCGTCGGCGGCATTCCGGAAATATTTGGCCGCTATGCCAATCGGCTGGTGGAACCAGGCCATATCGGCAAATTGACCACGGCCATGGAAGAAGCACTTGCAGACCCCGCCAAGATGGCTCAGCAGGCAAAAAACCTGCGCAGCTGCCTTGCAGAGACTTTCTCGGTCGACCTCATGAACGACAGAATCACCACCCTCTACCAGGAAATCCAGGGCATCGCCCCGACCGATAGCTCGACACCGGTCCAAGCTGATAGTGTATCAGCCGTGCCGCGTGCGCAGACTGTTCTTGCCAGATCGAGCAACCGATAATGAATACCCCATTTTTAAAACCCTCTGATGCGGCCGAACCGAAGCCTGTTCCAGGCGGGACATCCGCTTTGGGGCACAGATTGGAAAAGCATTTCAGACATACCGTTCATGGCGCGACGGGCCAAAGCAACGTCGAGGTTCTGTCCGCCGCCAACACCAGCCTTTCGGCCGATGCCTTTGAAATTGCTCAAGGCTTAGGTGGCAAGGGCGTTTCCGTCACCGTTCTCACCGGTATGGTGCGTCTGACGGATGTACTTCTGATCGCTGGCACCGCCCTGTTCGCAGTCTTTACCAGTCCCGAAGCGGCTGGTTTCGGACTTGGCAACCTGTTTGTTACTGGCGCCGCCATCCTGTTTGCGCTCGCCTTTTTCCAGGCCGCAGACGTCTATCAGGTTCCGGTCATGCGCCAGGGTCTGTCGCAGATCGGACGCGTTGCCGCCGGCTGGACGCTCGTGTTCGCCATGTTCGCGCTTCTGCGCACCACAACAGGCATCGGTACGGAACTGTCAGATGCCTGGATCGGCGCCTGGTTCGCGATAAGCCTGACCGGCCTTTGCCTGTCACGCTTCATTGTCTATCGGCTGGTGCGTCACTGGATGAAATCCGGTCGCCTGGAACGGCGCGCGATCATCGTCGGTGGCGGCACCGCCGCCCAGGAACTGATCCACGACCTGGAAGCCCAGGCGGACAACGACATCCGCATTTGCGGTATTTTCGATGACCGGAACAACGAACGTTCGCCGCCAGTGGTGGCCGGCTATCCGAAGCTCGGCAACATCAGTGCGCTGGTGGAATTCGCCCGTCTGGCACGCATCGACATGCTCATTGTCTGCATTCCCTTGCGTGCAGAGCAAAGGGTGCTGGAGCTTTTGAAAAAACTCTGGGTTCTGCCGGTCGACATCCGGCTTTCTGCCCACACCGACAAGGTTCGCTTTCGTAACCGCGGATCGAGCTTCATCGGTACGGTCCCATTTGTCGACGTGGTCGAAAAGCCGATAGCCGATTGGGACATGGTAGCCAAGCGGATCTTCGACCTTGTCTTCGCTTCGCTCGCCATCATCACGCTGCTGCCGGTCATGATCGCCGCTGCCATCGCCGTGAAGCTGGACAGCAAGGGGCCGATCCTGTTCAGGCAGAAACGCTACGGCTTCAACAACGAGATCATCGAAGTTCTGAAATTCCGGTCCATGTACACGGAAATGGCCGATCCGGACGCCAAGAAGGTGGTAACCAAGGGCGATCCCCGCGTGACCAGGGTCGGTCGCTTCATCCGCAAGACTTCGATCGATGAATTACCGCAGCTTTTCAACGTTCTCGGCGGCAGCCTGTCGCTCGTCGGACCTCGCCCGCATGCTGTCAACGCCCATACCAACAACAAGACCTGGGACGACGTCGTTGACGGTTACTTCGCGCGGCACAAGGTCAAGCCGGGCGTGACCGGCTATGCGCAGATCAACGGCTGGCGCGGTGAAGTCGATACACCGGAAAAGATCCAGAAGCGCGTGGAGTGCGATGTCTACTACATCGAGAACTGGTCGATCCTGTTCGACCTGAAAATCCTGATCCAGACGCCCTTCCGGTTGCTCAATACGGAGAACGCTTATTGAGCCTTGCGACCGACCATTTTGGCGGCACGCCTCATGCACGCGCGCCTATCGGTCTTCAGGCCAGGAGCCTGGGCAACGGCGCACTGTGGCTTGCAGCCTTTCTGTCCGGGTTCGTAATCGAGGAGCCGGCACCTTACGAACTCTACATGGCACTGCTTTCGGTCGTCTGGCTTGCCTGCGGCCTGAAACTTCGTCGTGAATTCGGTCCGCTGATCATCTGCCTGATGCTTTACATTGCAGGTGGTGTCGCCTCCATTCCTATGGCCAAGGAGATGGGCGATGCCATCATGTACATCGCCGTTTCCGGCTTTCTGGCAATCACTGCAATCTTCTATGCTGCGATTATCGCGGAAGACCCCGGCAGGTTCAGGGTCATCCAGAGCGGCTATATCGCCAGCGCCGTGCTTGTGGCTGCCATAGGCGTTGCCGGTTACTTTCAGCTTTTCCCCGGCGCGTCCTATTTCACGCTCTACGATCGAGCCCGTGGCACTTTCCAAGACCCCAACGTGTTCGGTCCGTTCCTTGTGCTGCCTACGGTACTTCTGGTCCAGAAGCTGCTCCGGCAATCGGTGCTGCGTAACCTGCACCTTTTGGTGCCGCTTGCCGTCCTGCTGCTCGGTGTCTTCCTGAGTTTTTCACGCGGTGCGTGGGGTGTGCTGTCGGCATCGGTGCTGCTGGTCTATTTCCTGGCGCTCGTCACCGAAAAGGCCGCTGCCCGCCGGGCACGCCTGGTGCTGCTCGGCGTAATCGGCATTCTTGCGGTCTTCGCACTGATCGGCGCGGCGCTTTCGGTCGATACGGTCGCCGACATGTTCGCAGAACGGGCAAAGCTCGTACAATCCTACGACGGTGCCCGCCTTGGCCGTTTCGCCCGCTACTCGCTCGGCTTTCAGCTGGTGATGGAACACCCGCTCGGGCTCGGCCCGCTGGAGTTCAACAAGTATTTCCCGGAAGACGAACACAACGTCTATCTGAAAGGCTACACGACCTACGGCTGGCTCGGCGGCTCGATCTACATTCTGATGGCGCTATGGACGTTCTGCGCGCTGGTGCCGCTCCTGTTCAAATCCCGCCCGTGGACTGCCTTCACCCAATCCGTCTTCGCGGTGTTTACCGCGCATCTTATACTGTCGGTGATCATCGACACCGACCACTGGCGGCACATGTATATGCTTTACGGCCTGGCCTGGGGCCTGATTGCCGCTGAAAAGCTCGGCCATGGCCGCCCTGCACGACCGGTTCCCGACTTCCCCTACCGCAAGTAACAGATGTCTGGAAAAGCCTCCAAAGAAGCGCAACAACCTGCTTGCGCTTGGCATGCGAACAAGCTAGGTAGGGTCCGTTCGGGCAGTAGCGCAGCCTGGTAGCGCACTTCACTGGGGGTGAAGGGGTCGTCGGTTCAAATCCGGCCTGCCCGACCAACACAAACTTCCCCAAATATTTTGCAGATTTTGAACGAGTATGCGGCTGGAACTCCATCCAGCGCCGCATTGCGTTTGCCGTTCAGCATTCCAACGTTTCACCCAGAAGTATCACAGTCTGCCATTTTCGCTTCCCGCAGTTGCTTGCCGTCGGATGCACGCTATGCGTAAACTTACCTACCGTGACAACGTATGGCAGCTTGCGGCCACGGCACGGAACTGGCACCTGATTATGCTGTATTCCGAGTAATCATAGCTACCAGTTCGTATTCGAATATTCCGAGTATTTTTTTGATGAGAATAGCGACAAAATTTTCGAGAAAGTCGTCTGATGATTTTTACTATTGCTACAGCGTCCTCGCGCGTAATCTGTGTTCTTCGTTCAAAACCATTCCAACAACAGACATCTATTTTCTGAATTCCAACCGCGAGCGGAGCTTGCAGCGCGAAGGTGTCAATTCGTTTTCCACCCGTGATGCAGTTGTCGTCTGCCGTCGTGATCATCCGGGCGTCGTCGAGCGTCTTTTGAATGAAAAGACAAAACGGCTCTATTACGTGATCGATGACAATTTATGGGCAGCCGACCACGATGTGTCACTGCCTGAAATTTACCGGCAACGTTTGCTGAGCCTTCGCAATGGACAGCACAACAAGCTGGTAACTGCAGCCGACACGATTGTTGTCCCTTCGCCTGCCTTGTTCGAGGTCTACGAGCAACAAGGATTTCAGGTCAAAATGCTCGATCCGTTTTGGTCAGAAGCACTTTCGACGGACTGGTGTTATCAAGACCTGCCGGCAGATGCACCGCTCAGGATCGGCTACCTGGGAACTGCCAGCCACGCCGCCGATCGAAAATTCGTCCTTGAGGTATTTGAAAACCTGTTGGCGACAGGCGCAAATGCCGAACTGACAATCGTTGGAGATCACGATGTACCGCCGCAGCTTTCAACGCACCCCAAGCTACGAGTTTTGAGGCACCTCGACTGGTATTTCTATCGCAAGCGCCTTTTCAAACACAGGTTTGACGTTCTTCTCTACCCGGTAATACCTTCCAGCTTCAACGATGCCCGATCCGCGAACAAGCTGGCAGAACATGCCGTTTGTGGAGGCGTTGGTGTGTACAGCGACAGCTGGGCCTATGCTGACTTCGTTCGTGTCAACCGCGTGGGCCTGGTCTGGAAAAACAGCGTTCGAACCTGGGTGGACAACCTGCTGTCGCTGTCGATTGAACGGAACTTTCAGGATCTCGTCGGATCGCTCGCACCCGTTCATGAGCGAAATGAAATTGCCGGAAGAGAACAGAAAGCCTTCTGGTCGACGTGTTTGGATAATTCGCAGCATTAGTTGAGTTCAAAGCAAATAGTGCGGCCTATCAGATATTATCCATTGGAAGTTTCTTATAGCCTGGCGCCGCCAGTTCTTTGGCCAGTTGAGACTTAACATCATCTGAAAAGTTAATTCCCACCTGTTCAAGCCAATCAACAAACCGCTCAGGTCGCGTTTTCATCTTTTCAAAAGAAATGAGGTAGAATGGCTGCTCGATCTCATCGACGACGTTGACCATAGCCGAGTAGAAACGAAATGCGTGCTGAACACCAATACGCAAGTCTGATTTATTAATACTATGGGATGGACTTCTTGTCATAATGGTAGTTGAAATATCCAATGGATTTCTCAAAATATACATAAAAATAGAATCTGGATACTGCTTTGAGAGCCATTTTAAGTAAAATGAAAAATTTGGAAGTTTAACTCCAGAAATGTTTTTTTCATCTAATAAACCGTCGATTGCCAATTTCATTTTGTCTTCAGTCAATTCAGGAGACATCAATTCCGGCAACTCGTGATTATTCGCGTCAACTTTACCAAAGTGAACGGATGCACGCCTCAATGCGTATGCTAACGCTGAAGTTCCCCCTCGGCTTGAACCAGAAACAATGTATAATCTCTTTGCCTTTGAGTTAATTATTTCCAGTTTTTCACTGTTTATAGAAACTCCAAATTCAAAGAGATTCATATGACTTCACCGAACATTCAAATATTTCACTTCTAACAGCTTTCCAAAAAATATACATAATCTCTATCAGCATCTCATATCTTTACCCCTGATCTTGATGATCACTAGAATTAGAAATTTCTAAGCTAGCTGAAAGTGCGACTTGTACGATTTTTCGTTGTAACGACGCCGTATTAAATTGGAAGAATCAGAGCACCAATCAAAATCAAAGCGTTGCTGCAAGCCCGTCGGCAACCGTTCGTTTTTTACCTTCCAACTTTACTCTGCTTAAGACTATAAATGAACAACATGGTCAAGAATAGTTTCTATTTAATTTATATTTGAAACACGCATTATCTCTGGAAAAATTAACGTTGTAATACTTGTCAGAGACAATCAGGCGACCCCACCGATCCCGCATAATATTTCCTTCTCGCTCTAGTCTTGCAGCATTTTCGCCGGAGATATCCCTACCTCTTGAAACTGACTCGTGATGAATAAGGTTGGCGTAAGGTGTGTACACGTTGTGTAGGCCAGAGGCGGAAAGCTTCAAACAAAGATCAACATCGTTGTAAGCTACCCTAAGATCCTTTTCGTCGAGTCCGCCGACCGAAAGATACTTCTTCTTCTCAACCACAAGGCACGCTCCCGTCACCGCTGAAACGTATTGAGGTAGCTGCAGTCTTGCCTGATAGCCACTATCTGCCGCCGGATAGCCGTGAAATGCGTGATTGGCTATGCCGCCAGTGCCAAGGATAATACCTGCATGCTGAACCAGGCCGTTATCGTAAAGCAACCTGGCACCTACAGCTCCTATGTGCGGCATTACTGCGTAGCACACCATTTCACGAAGCCATTCGGATGAAATCACCTCGACATCATTGTTCAAGAGCGCAATGACATCCCCTTTTGCCTGTGAAACTGCAAGATTATTCAATGCCGAATAGTTGAATTCTCCGGGTGCTGGTATGACGGAGACAGGATGCCGTTTTGATACCTCTTTAAGATAGTTGAGCGTTTCCGTCTCGACGCTCTCGTTGTCGACAACAAGTACGTCGAATGATGGGTAAGCTGTCTTATTGAAAATAGTCTCGAGACAACTTTTCAAAAAAGATAGCCGGTCTCGTGTCGGTATTATTAGAGTGACATGGGGCGGAGGGGCAGGAAGTTCGCGATACAGCCTGTTACACCCATATGGTCCGCCAACAACTGCAACCTTATTCTCCGGGTAATTCGATGCCAGGTAATCACGAACGGCGCGCTGACGTGCATCGATCGCCTGTGCCAAGGCCCGATCCGAGAAGGATCCCGAACCACGAAAAGCGCGCCAGTGGTACAGAATTTTCGGAATGTGCCGAATGCGTTCGGCATCCGTTTTCGCGACGACCCGAAGTGCAAGGTCATGGTCCTGACTGCCTTCAAAACCTTCCCGTAGTCCGCCAACTTGCTGAAGCAGCGATCTTCTATAAACACTGAGATGGTTCAGATAGTTTTGTGCGAGGAACAGTTCCTCATTCCAGTCTGGTTTGAAATGAGGTCCATCAAGCCTTCCATCTTCCCTTATCTTGTCTTCGTCCGAGTAGATAAGATCCACATCTGGATGCAGTAGGATTTCTTTCGCAATATAAAAGAGAGCGTGGATTGGCAGAAGATCGTCATGGTCCATAAATGCGACGAAAGGACCTTCGGCAATCTCGAGAGCGGAATTTGACGCTGCGCAGATATGTCCGTTTGTCGCCCTGAAGACCAGCTTGATACGCTGATCCTGCGCGGCGACAGTTTCCAGGATCGCACATACATGAGGGGATGTCGAACAGTCATCCGCAATGCAGAGTTCCCATTCTTGATAAATCTGCTGCCTGACGGACGCAATCGCGGCCAGAAGTTGGTTTTCATCGGTATTGTAGACAGGCATTACAATGGAAATGAGAGGCTTATCTTTCCAGCCTTCAATTTCCTGATGAATGTTTACAATTTCCTCATCTGAAAGCTTTGCATGCGCCTCGCACACCGCATTCGCAATACGATTATTCTGAACTTGGACATTATTGCTGCTAAATATTGCGCGAAATCTATTCTGCGCGCGAACTTTCTTGCCTAGAACAAACCACCAGCATGCGGCACAAAAAGTAAAAGGTGAACTGAAAACCTGCTTAATCCCGCGAAGGGCTGTCATAGTCTATTTTCCATTCAAAATTCAAAAATACATCCAACACATGCATTGAATTGCCAGCAGGTAAATACTACAACTGGCCCTAGGCTCCTTGCGCCAATTTCGCCAAGTATTTCCCATATCCGTTGCTGGAATATTCTTCGCTCAGCCGTTCCAGATCATTCACAGTAATCCAACCGTTCTTGAACGCAATTTCTTCCGGAACGGCGATGCGGTGGCCCTGTCTTTTCTCGATGGCCTGCACGAATGTCGCGGATTCTATGAGACTGTCATGTGTCCCCATGTCGAACCAGGCAAATCCCCGCCCCAGCTGTTCAACATGCAGGTCTCCACGCTCCAGGTACCGGGCGTTCACATCCGTGATTTCAAGTTCACCGCGCGCACTCGGACGGATATCGGAAGCGATGGCGGCGACGTCCTTGTCATAGAAGTAAAGCCCTGTTACCGCCCAGGACGACCGGGGGGACTTTGGCTTCTCTTCGATTGAAACCGGCGCGCCTGACGGGTCGAACGAGATGACACCATATCGTTCCGGCTCCGCCACCTCGTATCCGAGCAGAGTCGCGCCGGACTTGCGCGCTGAAGCTCTCGCAAGAATTTCCGTCAGACCATGTCCGTAATAAAGGTTGTCTCCCAGGATCAGCGCACATTCCTGGCCAGCAAGGAACTCCTCTCCGATCAGGAACGCCTGCGCGATGCCGACCGGTTCAGGTTGCACTGCATAGCTGATATTGATGCCCCAGCGCGCGCCGTCTTCCAGAAGGCTCTGAAAAGCCATGGCATCGCGTGGTGTAGTTATGATCAGGAGATCTCTTATCCCGGCAAGCATCAGAACACTCAACGGATAGTAGATCATCGGCTTGTCGTAGACAGGCAGCAATTGCTTGGAAATACACCTTGTTACCGGGAAGAGACGCGTTCCGCTTCCGCCCGCCAGCACGATGCCTTTCATTGTCCAACTCCAATTCCAATTGCTTGCCCGCAAGATATCAGGCGTTTAGATACAGGCGGTCAAGCATGTCGGACAGTGCCAATGGCCAGTCCCTGGCGGAAAGGCCGTGGACACGTGACAGTTTAGAGCAGTCAAGCGCCGAGTTCGCCGGCCGATTTGAAAGCGTTGGAAATTCCGACGCCGGAATGCCAATTAGCTCCGGCTGTTTGCATAATCGTTCCCCGGCCAGTTCGAATATCTTGGATGCAAACCCATGCCAGCTCACCTGCCCCTGTCCGGCACAATGAAATGTTCCGTATCCACCCTTCGGAAAATCGCCCTTCAGGACCTGCACGGATAGCTGCAATGCGATTTCAGCCAGGTCGGCGGCATATGTCGGGCATCCTGTCTGGTCGGTGACCACCCGAATTTCATCCTTCTCCCGTGCGAGCCTCAGCATCGTCCGAACAAAGTTCGCACCATGCACGCCGTATACCCAGGACGTGCGCAGGATCAGGTGACGTTCTGAGACTGTGCGGACGGCAGCCTCCCCGGCCTCCTTGCTTTCGCCATATACGCCTAACGGGCCGACTGTATCTTCTTCCACATAAGGCTGCGGCTTTGCCCCGTCGAACACGTAGTCTGTGGAGAAATGTATCAAGACGGCACCGCGCCGTTCGGCCACTTCCGCAAGATTGCGCGCTCCGTCGCGGTTGACCGCAAAGGCGGCCTGCCGGTCGGTCTCGGCACGGTCAACGGCAGTGTATGCAGCCGCATTGATGATCAGGTCGGGTGCCAAGTTCTGGACGACATCCGCAACGGCTTTGCGATCGGTTATGTCAAGTGTCGATCTGTCGAGAGCCACAACATCAAGAGCCAGCGCCCGGGCTTGCCGAATGACTTCATAACCGAGTTGACCGTTCGCTCCCGTAAGTAGAACACGGCTCATGGAACACCGGCAGATGCACTTGAAAAACCATTTGCACCCAGTCCCAGCCTGTCCCCTCTATATTGACCGCTACGGATTGCCTCCCACCAGCTGCGATTGGCAAGGTACCAGTCCAACGTCTGGCGCAACCCGCTTTCGAAGGAATAACTGGGTCGCCAGTCGAGTTCGGCAGCGATCCGCGAAATGTCCATCGCATAGCGCACATCGTGGCCAGGACGGTCTGTCACGAACGCGATCAATTCTCGGCGGGGTTTTCCTGCGGGCACCGTTTCGTCCAGCAGATCGCAGATCAGATGGACTACATCGATGTTTCGACGCTCTGCGTCACCGCCGATATTGTAAACTTGGCCCGGTGTGCCGCGCATCAAGACCAGCCACAGCGCATCCGCATGATCTTCGACATGTAGCCAGTCACGGATATTTGCTCCCGCGCCATAGACCGGCAGAGGCTTTTCCTCCAGGCCGTTCAGGATCATCAACGGGATCAGTTTTTCCGGAAACTGGTAAGGCCCGTAATTGTTGGAACAATTGGTGGTGACCACCGGCAATCCATACGTATGGTGCCAAGCCCTGACCAAGTGATCCGACGCCGCCTTTGATGCGGAATAAGGAGAATTCGGCGCGTATGCGGTCGTTTCCTTGAAGGCCCCTGTTGGACCGAGACTGCCATAGACTTCATCGGTGGACACATGATGAAAGCGAAAGGCTTCCTTTCGAGACACTGGCAAGCCGGACCAATACCCCCTCACTGCCTCCAGCAAGGTGTAGGTGCCCACGATATTTGTATCGATAAAGGCAGCCGGGCCATCAATCGACCGGTCGACGTGACTTTCAGCCGCCAGATGCATGACAGCGTCGGGTGCCTCTGCCTCCAGCAGACTGGCCATTGCCTCCCCGTCCCGGATGTCTGCCTGCACGAACCGGTGGCGGCGATCTTCCATGACCGGAGCCAGGGACGCCAGGTTACCGGCATATGTGAGGGCATCCACTGTGACGACTTCCGCCAGGCCTTGCAACACCAGCTTTCGCACGAGCGCCGAACCGATAAAGCCGGCGCCCCCCGTGACAAGAACCTTCATCGTTCTCTGGCCTCCGGGTACGTGAAACAGCTGGCAGCATCGGCAAATGGTGGGAGTTTCTGATCCTTTTGCGACAGGATGGCATTGGCTTCGGGTATTCGCCAATCAATGTCCAGATCGTGATCGTTCCACACGATGCCCCGGTCATGCTCTGGAGCATAATAATGCGAGACCTTGTAGAGAACCTCCGTGTGCGCCTCCAGGGTCACCAGCCCGTGGGCAAATCCGATCGGAACCAGGATCTGATCGCCGTTTTCCGCGGAAATGACGGACGAGACGTGTTTGCCGTAAGTCGGAGACCCTTGCCGCAGATCCACAGCGATATCCAGTATCGCTCCGCGCACGACACGCACCAGCTTGTCCTGCGCGAACGGCGGCGTCTGGTAATGCAGACCGCGGACCGTTCCCTTTTCCGCAGAGTAGGCATGATTGTCCTGGACGAAATCGATGTCTATTCCGGCGTCGGAAAGAAGCGCTTTGTTGTAGGTTTCGGAGAAGAAACCACGGCTGTCACCATGCCTCTTCGGCCGGAGAATCTTGACCTCGGGAATGTCCAGTTCAATTACTTCGAGCATGAATCCGTTTCGGGTCTCGCGGTCACGTTTCGTGGCAAGCCCCGCTTCAAGGCAGGTCTTGCCGCGAATCTGTATAAGATTTTCAGGTTCCTTCAAGGGCGAAGGAACCACAATCCGACCTCGTTTCCCAAAACGGCTTCGTGTCCGTTTACTGGAGCACCCTCACCTTACAACCGCCGCACGTGGCAGGTCCGAGAGGATTTCCGCGCCGTCTTTCCGCAAGATGACGATTTCCTCAAGACGCAGGCCGAATTGGCCGGGGAGATAGATGCCGGGTTCGATCGAGAACACCATGCCCTCGTCCAGTACGGTTTCGGAGGTCGCCGTCAAATATGGCGGTTCATGTATGTCTATTCCGAGGCCGTGGCCGGTCCGGTGTGTGAAAAAGTCACCATAGCCCGCATCTGCAATGACATCCCGAGCCGCCTTGTCGATCGATTTTGCCAAGACCCCAGGCTTTGCAGCGGCAAGCGCTGCTTCCACAGCCTTGTTAACGATGGCGTGGACCTTCTCAAATTCCGCCGTAGGCGTTCCGAAGAAGCCAACACGGGTCATGTCGGACGGGTAACCCT
Organism: Roseibium sp. RP-7; assembly: GCF_053005225.1. Taxonomy (NCBI): domain Bacteria; kingdom Pseudomonadati; phylum Pseudomonadota; class Alphaproteobacteria; order Hyphomicrobiales; family Stappiaceae; genus Roseibium; species Roseibium sp. RP-7. The sequence goes on along the minus strand of NZ_JBRKQA010000001.1, from coordinate 2,004,991 downwards.
CGAGACGTCCACCGGTGTCGATCAGCACGGCATCCCCGGATTTCAGCTGAGTTTCGCCAGTGTGATGGTGCGGAAAGGCGCCGTTCCCACCGAAACAGACCGAGGTGAATACCGGGGTCGCGCCTGCCTGTTTGTAAACGTCCCGGATGACGGCAGCGATCTCAAGTTCCGTGATGCCGGGTGTCAGGGCGTCGAAGCCCGCCATGGCGGCAGTGTCGTTCAGAACGGCACTGGCTTTAAGACGGCGGTATTCGTCCTCTTCCTTTCGAGCGCGCAGGAAGCCGACCGTGTCATCCGTAAACCGGCGAGAAGCCCCCGGGAGCGCGTCCAGCAACAGAAGGGCAAAATCGGCACGCATGGTTTCGTCGATGACGACACTTGGCGATTGCGGAAGTCCGGAGGCTTCCAGCAATGTGGCAAGCGCGGCGTCCGGTCCGTCGTCGTCACGCCAGGGGAAGAAGGGCAAGTGCGTCTTCTGGCGTGAGCTGTCGACATTGAGCGCCGGCATCAGAAAGCCCGCATGGCTCCTGGAAACCAGAAGCATCACCGGCCGTTCGTCGCCATGAGGATCGAGACCAGCCAGATACATCATGTGACTGGACGGACCGATGGCCACAAGGTCGGTCCCGGTCGCAGACATCCGCTCGCGCAGAGCAGCAAGGCGCTGATCGGAAAGGGAAGACATTTCAGGAAACTCCGGAGGGGTTGGTCAGTCAGTGTGCTGTGTCAGCAAACAAAAAAGCCGCCCCGGAAACCGGGACGGCCTGGTTTCTGGCGTCAGTTTTTCGTTACCAGACGATAGTAGACGAAGTCGGACGTCGCACCGTTGACGTAACCTTCGACCTTCTGGTCCATCGCGACCTGATAGGCCGCCTGGAACATGATCACGATCGGCGACTTGGCCTGAACTTCCTTCTGCAGTTCGACATACATCCCGTTGCGTTTTTCCGCATCGCTCTCGGCCAGGGCAGCCTTGGTCATGTCGTTCATCTCGGCCGGAACAGCCCAGGCATTCCGCCATGTGGTGGTTGCCTGGTAGTTGTCGTCGGAGTTGTCGCTGTTATAGGCAAAGGCCTTTGCGTTGGAGTGCGGGTCCATGAAGTCCGGGCCCCAATAGAGCAACATCGCTTCATGGCTGCGCTCGCGGTACTTGGTGATAACCTGCGAACCGGTGCCCGGGATGATGTCGAAATTGATCCCGGCTTCGGCAAAGCTTGCCTGCAGCGACTGGGCCATGTCCGTGAACGGGGTGGAGTTGATCACGTCTAGGGTTACCGTGATCGGCGTCTCGATGCCGGCATCCGCCAGGATCTGCTTGGCCTTTTCCGGATCGTAGGTGTAAGGCGTCTCGTCATAGGAGCCCGGGAAGCCCTTCGGCCAGAAAGCCTGATGGATTTCCATCTGGCCCTTCAGGAAGCTGTCGGTCATACCCTTGTAATTGACGAGGTAACGCGCCGCGTCCCACACCGCTTCAGGCTGCAGCACGTCCTTCTTCTGGTTAAAGGACAGGAAGTGGACGGCTGCCTGCGGATAGGTTTCCACCTTGATGGTGTCGCCTTCCATGCCGGCGATCTGGTCCGGCGTCAGATTGCGGGCCATGTCGACATCACCGGACTGCAGCAGCAGTTGCTGGGTTGCGGCTTCGGCCACGTGACGGATGATCACGCCTTCAACCTTCGGCGCGCCCTTGAAGTAGTCGGCATTGGACTTGTAACGCACCAGTTCGCCAGCGCGGTAGGTTTGCAGTTCGAACGGACCGGAACCGGCGGAATTGGCATTGAGCCACTTGTTGCCCATGTCGCCATCTTCCTCGTGCTCCATCACCGTCTTTTCGTCGACGATGGAAGCCGGACGGGCAGCCAGGACGTTGAGGGCGAACGCCGGAGAGAAGTCACCTTCGTATTTGACAACGACCTTGTTGCCGTCGGCCGTGACCATGTCCTCAACATTTTCCGCCGTCCAGCCAAGCTGGGCAAGGATGAAGGCCGGGGTGAGGTTCAGCTTGATGACACGGGCAAAGGAGAACACCACGTCTTCAGCGCGAACCGGATTGCCGGAATGGAACGTCGCACCGTCGCGCAGGGTGAAGGTGATGGTCTTGGCATCAGCGTCAGCCTGCCATTCGGCAGCAAGGCCCGGTGCCAGAACTGTTGGGTCTTCGGCGTCATATTGCACAAGTCGGTCGTAGACATTGGTCACGAGTTCGCCGGAGGAAAACTCGTAAGCCTGGGCAGGATCGATCGCGACGATATCGTCGATGTTCTGCGCCACCACCAGAATGTTGTCCGGTGTCGCGGCACCGGCAGGCATTGCCATCGGCATTGCCAGGGCGGCCGCCAGAAGCGCGGTCCTTAAAAGTTTCATTTCTTCGTCTCCGTCTGTCAGGGGTTAGGATTTGTTCTTGTTTTTGGCGCGGCTCGGCTTCACCGCGTTCTTGTCAGGCGACACCAGCTCGATGCGGCTGGTTTTCTCGTCGCCGGCGTTGAAAATCGTGAGGGTGCCGGTCCACAGAATCTTTGCCGGAGCATCGTTCGGGTTTGACCAGGCATGCGGGGTGTTGCCCCGATAATGCAGGCTGTCGCCAGCTGTCATCACCATCGCCTCGCCGTCGAGGTACTGGGTGATGGACCCTTCCAGGATGTAGATCAGCTCCTCGCCCTCGTGGCTCACCGTTTCCGAGGCATATCCCGGTGGCACGGTAAGAATGAACGAAGAAAGCTGATTGCCTGGAAACTCGGTTGCCAGCCGCTCATAGCTTACGGCGGAACCGGAAATGGAGAAATTGGGCCGCGTGGCGGCACGGGTCAGTGCATCCTGGGCCCGTGGCTGGGCCACGAAATAATCCAGCCCGACGCCGAGTGCCCGGGCGATTCCCGCCAGAGATCCGAGTGTCGGTGTCGCGTGATCGCGCTCGACCTGACTGAGATACCCGACCGAGAGGTTCGAAGCATCGCTGAGCTGTTGCAGGGTGAACCCCAGCTGCCGGCGCCGCGCACGGATCAGCGCGCCAACCTTTGTATCGACATCGGAAGCGGCACGTGCTGTCGAACTGCTCAAAGATTTTTACTCCCATCAAAATTTTTTTGATGTAACCAGATTTTTTTGTATGCTCCAAGAACTTTTTTAGACACCTTTGAAAAAAGCGCCTTACGAGTGCTTTCTGAAAGCTGTTTAAAAACAACAACCTGAAGACTCTAATTCAGAAAATGAGTCATACGAGTGTGGAGAACGGACTTGAAGAATCCGGTTGAACAGGGAACGGCGACAGGCCGCTACCGGCATGTCTTTTGAGCCTTCCGAGAGCGTAACCGACGCACGAGAGGGCCTGTTGACGAGCCAACTGCTGGGCAGTGCGGCGGCGCTGTTGCGCTTCTGTCTTGTAACGGCCGGAACGTTCCTTGGCCTGCTTGCAATCACGTTTTTCATCGGCCGCGTGGTGCCGATCGATCCGGTTCTGGCAGTAGTCGGAGACAGGGCCTCGAACGAAGTCTATGAAACTGCCCGTCAGGCGATGGGACTGGACAGGCCGCTGGTCATCCAGTTTTTCTCCTACGTGGGCGACGTCTTCACCGGCAATCTCGGCATGTCGATTTCCACCGGTCGGCCGGTCGCTGAAGACCTGGGGCGGTTCTTCCCAGCCACCCTGGAAATGGCCACGATCGGCATCCTGATCGGCGTGCTGCTCGGCGTACCTATGGGCGTATTGGCCGCCACCCGCCAGGGAACCTGGATCGATCAATTGATCCGCGTCCTCGGCCTTCTCGGCTATTCCGTCCCCGCGTTCTGGCTTGGGCTGGTTGGCCTTGCGGTCTTCTACGCCGGCCTCGGCTGGGTTGCCGGTCCGGGCCGTATCGACATCTTCTACGATGGCATCGTTGATCCCGTTACCGGGCTTTACCTGATCGACAGTGTTGTCGCAGGCGAATGGGACATCTTCTGGAACGCGCTCGATCACCTCATGCTGCCGGCATCGATCCTCGGTTTCTTCAGCCTTGCCTACATCGCCCGCATGACCCGGTCGTTCATGCTGGACCAGCTTGGGCACGAGTATGTGACGACCGCGCGGGTGAAAGGTGTGCCCGAGCGCCGTGTCATCTGGCGCCACGCGTTCTACCCGATCCGTATCCAGCTGATCACCGTGATCGGCCTGTCCTATGCCGCTCTTCTGGAAGGCTCCGTGATGATCGAGACCGTGTTCTCCTGGCCCGGTATCGGCAACTACCTGACCAGTGCCCTTCTCAATGCCGACATGAACGCCGTGCTGGGCGCGACGCTCGTCATCGGTGCCGTGTTCATCCTCATCAACAAGATTTCCGATGTGCTCTACCGCATTCTCGATCCGAGGGCCCGCAAATGATCGACTGGCTTCTCGACGATAGCCCCGCTTCGCGCCTGCAGGCCAATCTTGGCCGCGCCTGGCGTGTCTTTGCAGCACTGCTTCGCAATCCGCTTGCCGTGGTGGGCGGCTTCATCATCCTGGTCCTGATCGTGATGGCGATCTTCGCTCCGCTGATCGCCCCTTACTCTCCCATCGGCCAGGATCTCGCAAACCGCCTGATGCCGCCGTCCGCGGCCCACTGGATGGGCACCGACGAGCTTGGCCGGGACATCTACTCCCGCGTTGTCTACGGTGCGCGCATCACGCTGATGATCGTTACCATGGTGGCCGTCATCGCCGCTCCAATCGGCCTCATCGTCGGTGCGGTCTCCGGATATTTCGGCGGCTGGACCGATCGGGTGCTGATGGGCGTGACGGATATCTTCCTGTCCATGCCGAAGCTGATCCTCGCGCTTGCCTTTGTGGCAGCCCTCGGACCCGGCATCGAGAACGCCATCATCGCCATTGCGATCACCGCCTGGCCTGCCTATGCGCGTATCGCCCGTGCGGAAACGATTACCTTCCGCGATGCAGAGTTCATCGCGGCGGTGCGCCTGCAGGGCGCGTCTTCCGCCCGCGTTATCCTCCGTCACGTTCTGCCGCTTTGCGCTTCTTCCACGATCATTCGCGTGACGCTGGATATGGCCGGCATCATCCTGACGGCCGCCGGTCTCGGCTTTCTCGGTCTCGGCGCTCAGCCGCCTCTGCCGGAATGGGGGGCGATGATCTCGCGCGGACGGAATTTCATTCTCGACCAGTGGTGGGTCGCCACCATGCCGGGCTTTGCCATCATCCTGGTGAGCCTCGGTTTCTGTTTCCTCGGTGACGGCCTGCGCGACGTGCTCGATCCCAAGCAGGGAGACAAGCAATGAGCGCCCCGCTTCTCGAGGTTGACGGCCTCACCGTCACCTTCCCGACGGCCCGCGGCCCGGTGGATGTCGTCAAGGGCATTTCGTTCACGCTTGGGCGGGAACGGCTTGGAATTGTCGGCGAATCCGGTTCCGGCAAATCAATGACCGGCCGGTCGATCCTGCGCCTGATCCGGAAACCCGGAAAGGTCACCGCCCGGCGCATGACCTTCGACGGCATAGACCTCCTCAGCCGAAGCGAACGCCAGATGCGCGATCTGCGCGGCGCCCGCATTTCCATGGTCATGCAGGACCCCAAATTCTCGCTCAACCCGGTGATGACCGTAGGCGAGCAGATTGCAGAAGCCCTCGTCACTCACAAGAAGCTGCCACGCCGGGAGCTGAAGGAACGGGTGCTTGCCATGCTGGAAGCTGTGCGCATCAACGATCCGGCACGCGTTGCGGGTCTTTATCCGCACGAGGTTTCCGGCGGCATGGGCCAGCGTATCATGATCGCCATGATGCTGATCCCGGAACCTGATCTCCTGATCGCAGATGAACCAACCTCCGCGCTTGATGTTTCCGTGCAGGCACAGGTCCTGGACATTATCGACGATCTGGTCACCGGTAAGGGCATGGGTCTGATCCTGATCAGTCATGACCTCAACCTGGTGTCCCGCTATTGCGACCGTATTCTGGTGATGAATAGCGGCGAGATCGTCGAGCAGTGCAAGGCGAGCGATCTGCACAACGCGCAGCATCCCTACACTCGTGGCCTGATTGCCGCGATGCCGCGCATGAATGAAGACCGTGATGAGCTGCCCGTTCTCGACCGCAGTACCTGGACCACGGGAGCCGGAACATGACCGACGCCGCCATCCATCTTGAAAACCTCACCATCAGCTATGGCGACACGGCTGTGGTTCACAACGTCACCTTCGATGTTGCTGAAGGGGAAAGTTTTGCGCTGGTCGGGGAATCCGGCTCAGGCAAATCGACAATCCTGAAGGCAATCTCCGGACTGGCCCCGGACTGGACCGGCACCATTGCCGTTGAAGGAAAACCTCGCGGACATTCACCGGACAGGACCTTTGCCGAAACCTGCCAGATGGTGTTTCAGGACCCTTACGGCTCGCTTCATCCACGCAAGACCATCGATACCTGCCTTGCAGAGCCGCTCGCCATTCATGGTATTGGCGGTCGGGACGGCCGAGTGAAAGACATGCTTGCCGCCGTCGGTCTGGACCAGCGATTCCGCTTCCGCTTTCCTCATCAGCTTTCCGGTGGTCAGCGCCAACGAGTGGCGATCGCGCGCGCGTTGATGCTGGAACCGCGCGTTCTACTGCTGGACGAGCCGACATCCGCACTGGACGTTTCGGTACAGGCGGAAATCCTGAACCTTCTGAAAAAGCTGCGGCGGGAACAGGGGCTGACCTATCTTATGGTCACGCATAACCTTCCGGTTGTCTCGTTCCTGTGCGACCGCCTGGCTGTCATGCGCTATGGCCGCGTGGTGGAAATTGCCGGTGTCGACGCTCTCAAGTCGGGTCAGCTCTCAGATCCTTATTCCCGCGAACTCTATGCCGCCAGCGGCGGCATCTTGCACCCTGCCTAACGTCAACCAGAATTGCTCGAGATTTCGACACATGACCGATTTCACAGGCCCTTTGGCCACGTTTGACCATGCCCTTTCCACCGCGACCACACCGGATGCGCCTTTTGATGCCCTTCTGAAGCTGACGCAGGAAACCATTGGCGTGAAGCTGTTCACGTTCATGACAGCCGACATGAAAACCGAGCTGGCGCAGCGCTCCTACACTTCGCATCCGGAAGACTACCCGGTCTCCGGAACCAAACCGATCACTTATGACCGCTGGTTTGAAACCGTACACAAGGACCGGAAAAGCTTTGTCGCAAACACGCTTGCCGATATTGCGACCGTCTTTCCCGATTACGAACTGATAGGCCGACTTGGCTGCGGCTCCGTCATCAACCTGCCCGTTGTTCTCGGCGATACGCTGGTTGGTACAGTCAACATGCTTCACGAAGAACATCACTACACGCCGGAACGCGTCGCTCAGGCACAGGCCTGGCTCTCGGTTCCGGCCAAGGCTGCCTATCTGGCAAGCCAGTCGCTGTCGACCGCCTCCTAGGACGGAATAGCACACGCAGTCTCTCGTAACCCCGCCGCTATGGCGGGGTTTGTTTTTGCCTGACCTGTCAGTCCTCTCTGACGGTATCGACAGAAGGAGCTACATCGATCGTTTCCGTGGCGAGATCCACAAGCCAGGCAATGCGTGTCTGGTATCTGACGACCACCTTGTAATCCTCTCCCAGAACTTCACGGGCGGCCTCTCTGAACGGATGTTCCTTCATGGCGACCGGCAGAAAATCGTCGAGTGAGCCGATCTTGTACTGCGCGTCCGATGGCAGATCGAGAAGTACCCAGATTTCCGCAATCCTGGTGCGGGCATGAACGTCGACCCTTATGATCTCGACAGGCGTGTCGCCCGCCCACTCCTTGGTGCGCTGTGCCAGAACGGCCTCTGTCCCGGTTTCGATGTAGCGCAGGTAAGTTGCCGCCAGAAGCTGGACCAGAACGACCGACAGGAAGGCAAGCGTGACCGTCATGCCGAGCGTGAACTTGACGCCCCGATGTGCTTTGCGGAAGAGCCGCTCCCGTGGGCCCAGGATGATGTAGACCAGGCTTGCAGAGAAGATGATCGCCCCGAAATTGGTGGCAAAGAGCAATGTGGCCTCATAGGCCGCCTCCTGTTCTCCGAAGTACAACAGGATCCCTGCTGCCGCGAGCGGCGGAACCAGGGACACGCCTATCGCCGCTCCAGGCAAAAGGCTGATTTCCGATTTCCTGATCTGCACATAGGCACCGGCAATGCCCGCGGCGAGCGCAACGACCATGTCTTCCGCCCCGGGATTGCTCCGGCTGAGGACTTCATCCGGCAGCAGCAGCGTTGAAGGCGCATCCGCTATCCAGACAATCAACCACGAGATCACGATGCTGCAGCCGGCGGCGACCCAGACAGTCAGCATCAGGACGAGCGCTCTTCCAACCCATCCCATGACGATCGATGAGGCGATGCCAAGGATGGGGGTCATAAGAGGGGCCACCAGCATGGCCGCGATCACGACAGCACCGGAATTTCGCAACAGGCCCATCGTCGCGATGATCACGGCAAGCGACAGCAGTAAAGCGAATTTGCGCCAATAGGCCGCTTTGTTGGCGCCCTCGAACCTCAGAATTTCCTTGGTGGTGGAGAACTGACTGATGGACATGAAACAGCTGCTCCGGACATTATATCATCCGAGTATGCTTCACGTAGCGTCATTCGTCATCTTAATTGCAACGACTTGGTTCACAATCTTCGATAGGCACGAGACCAAATTCCGGAGAAACATGTCTTCCGCCAGAAATGGCGCAATCCAGTCAACAGCTTACCTTCAGGCTGCAGCCTTTTTCGCGCGCTCGATCTTGCCGATGAACTCGGAAAGCCAGGCGATTTCCTTCAGGTAGACTTCCATGGAGAGCGAGGCAAGTTCCATGAGGAGGGCTTGCGGATTGGGGTTGTCCAAGCCCGTCTCCCGCAAGAAGGTTTGGTACTCGTCACTGAAAGCCTTTGGCACACGCATTTCGGCCTCACGCACTCACGGTTCTGCTGGTCTGTGCAAGCAGGCCTTCCAGCCCGCGTTTAGGAATTGTTAAGATTTCCGAACCTCTGCCGATATCGTCAGAAATGTCATTTCCTCACAATCCCCAAGAGCTGAAGGCCTGGCTTGGGATAACTCACCCAAACACGTCAAAAATGCCCCATAGCTCCCGCTTTTCGCTTGCACTTGGCCAGCCAAATCTTCGACCCTGCCAAGAATCACAATTCTACCCCATCCAACCCGACCTCAAGAGCCCTTCATGAGCCCGTCCACAGACCTTTCCTTCGCGCCTTTGTCCGATGCCTTTGCACAAGACCCCTACCCGTTCTACGCCGCACTGCGTGACCGCAAAGGTCTGACTTACTTCGAGGATTTCGATATCTGGCTGGCAGCGACGTTCGATGACGTTTCGGAAATCGTGCAGAACGGCAAGATGGTGCGCTCCATGGACCACATCGCGAGCGCGGAAGAAATCGCGGACATGAAACGTGCCCAGAACTGGCATGACATGCCGCATCATTCCCGGTTCGTGCAGTTCTCTCTGCTGGACAGCGACGGGGACATTCATGACCGGCTGCGCAAGCAGGTGTTCAGACTGTTCACGCCGGTGATGGTCGGCAAGCTGCGCGATGACATACAGGCCTATGTCGACCGCCTTTTCGACAGTCTGTCAGACCGCACCGAAATCGACTTTATCGAAGATCTGGCCGCCCATGTTCCAGGTCACATCATCGGCCGTGTTCTGGGCGTTCCCGATGAGGACTGCCCGCAGTTGCGCATCTGGTCGGAAAACATCGTTCAGTATTTCGACATCGACCGGACGAATGAGCGCAAGGAACTGGCTGAACGCAACACGACAGAATTCTATCACTACCTGCAAACGCTTAAAGCAAAGCGCGAACGCGCACCGCAGGACGACCTTCTGTCGCTCATGATCGAAGCTGAACGGGCCGGCCAGATGAACGAGGACGAATTCATCTCCACCGCCATGCTGATCCTGATGGCCGGTCACGGTTCAACCATCGACGTTCTCGGCAGTGGCATGCATGCGCTGCTGAAGTTTCCGAATGAGCTGCAGCGTCTGCGCGAAGATCCCTCGCTGATGAAAACGGCCGTGCAGGAAATGTTCCGCTATGAATCTCCGTTGCCGTTCTTCCACCGCTATTCAACCGAGGACATGACGGTTTGCGGCGACGCGTATCCGCGTGGGACGAAGTTCGGCGTCCTCTATGGAGCAGCCAACCGCGACCCGGCCCAATTTCCCGACGCTGACCGCTTCGATGTTGGCAGAACGCCGAATTGGCACATTGCCTTTGGCCGTGGCGCACATTTCTGCCTCGGCAACCATCTTGCACGTCTGGACATGGACATCATTTTTTCAACACTGCTGAAAAGGTTCAGCACGATTGAGCTGTTTGACAACAACGTCACCTACAAGCGTGGCCTGTCCGTGAGAGGCCCGGAAGCACTCAGACTTGCCTGGCAACCCGCCTAGTTGCAGCTATTGCACTTGCTCCCGGCATGCGTGCCGCTAATTATTGCCCTTCTTGCCACGAAAGCCATTGGATACCTCATGCACCTCAAACAAGTTGTTCTTTGCCTGACCGGGCTGTGTGCCGTCTTGCCTGCACAAGCAGGCACTGTCGAGCTTGGGCCCCGCCCCGCCTACCTTGTGTCCCAGATGACTGACGGCCCGCTGAAGGACACCTTGGAAGCCTGCATCGGCAAGCCGGCAAAACGCACCCTGTTTTCCATCAGCCATCGTGGGGCCCCATTGCAGTTTCCAGAACATACGGAGGAAGGCTACCGGGCTGCGGCACTCATGGGAGCGGGCATCCTGGAATGCGACGTCACCTTTACCAAGGACAAGGAACTGGTATGCCGGCATTCCCAGAACGATCTGCACACGACCACGAACATTCTGACGACCGATCTCGCCGACAAATGCACCACGGGCTTCACTCCGGCCTCGGGTGAGACGCCGGCTGCGGCCGAATGCCGGACGAGTGATCTGACCCTGGCTGAGTTCTCGTCTTTGCAGGGCAAGATGGACAGCGCAGACAAAACGGCAACAACACCTGAAGCTTACCAGAATGGGACCGCTCCCTGGCGCACGGATCTCTACGCGGGCACGGGAACGCTGCTGACACACGACGCCTCGATCCGCCTTTTCAAGGACCTCGGCGTAAAATTCACTCCGGAGTTGAAGGCCCCTGAAGTCGAGATGCCATTTGATGGCTTTACCCAGGCCGACTACGCCCAGAAACTGATTGACGAATACAAGGCGGCAGGCATTCCGGCAGAAGACGTCTACCCGCAATCCTTCAACCTTGATGACGTTCTCTACTGGATCGAAAACGAACCGGACTTCGGCAAGCAGGCAGTCTTCCTTGAAAGCCGCCGCGATGTTGATCCCATGGATCCGGAAACATTCTCCCCTTCCATGACCGAATTGAAGGACATGGGCGTCAACTACCTCGCACCGCCGCTGTTTGTCCTTCTTGCGCAGGAAGACGGCAAGATCGTTCCCTCGGCTTATGCGATCGCAGCAAAGGAAGCCGGCATCGAGCTGATTGCCTGGACGCTTGAAAGGTCGGGACCGCTGTCGTCCGGCGGCGGCTGGTATTATCAGACCGTCAACGATGCCATCGACGGCGACGGCAAGCTTTATGAGGTTGTGGATGTTCTGGCGCGCCAGGTTGGCGTCAAGGGCATCTTTTCGGACTGGCCGGCAACCACGAGCTTTTATGCGTCCTGCCTCGGATTGGAGTGACGTGCAGGAACCGGTTTTGGCAACCAAGGTGAGAGGTGATAAGGCCTTTTTCACCAAAGTTGCCTAACCTCCCGCATCATTCCGCAAATCAGGTGTGGTCTTACCGTTGAAAACGCATCCGCTTCCAAGCGTCGATTCCCAGATCCTCTACAAGCGCTATCAGCCGCTTGACGGAGACGCGATCATGGCTGTCATTGTAGCTGTCGCGGAAAAGGCAGGCGTTCCGCGCAGCGCCTGCCAGCTGTTGAACACGTCCGACGAGGTCAACAAGCGTTTTCTGTGCGGCAAGTTCCATGTCCTTGTCACACAGTCAGGCCTCTTCGAACACACGCCACTGATAGATGCTGCGCTTGAAACGATCTATGCCCGGACCGCTTTTCCGGAAGCGGCCGACCTTTTGAACGAGATTGCGGCCTGCACGCAGATTTCGGTCAGAAAAAGCCTCATTCCCACGGATTCGCTGCCAGAGAACCTGAAGACACTTTCCGGAGTGGAAAGTCTTGCTTTCTGCGAGGCTGCAGAAACCTTGCAAGCCATGGAGATCGCAAGGTTGATCACGGCGATCATCGTGGAAAGATCCCGGCCGGACGCCGTCTTTTGGGCTCCAAGCAGCTTCCTGCTGAAGCCGGATGCCTTCTCGGCGCTGGCTCGCGCCTCAAACCACGACGACCTGTACCTCTTGCCCAATCCTTACGGACAACAGGATCCCGAAACCGGCGAGCAATTGATCGGCATGATGGGGATCGGCTCCCAGTGGCTAACCGGGTACAGGGTGGAGGTGCTGCCCTGCAGGTTGCCGCCAGAGTACCTTGCCGAGATCCTCGTCGCGTTTTCAAAGTTCACGAACAAGAGTAGTCGCCTGATCGATGATGGAGACGTTTTTGGCCGTGAGGAGAACGAAAAGATCCAGGTGATCTACCATGAGGAAGACGATGATGGGTTGGGTACGATTGAACTCAAGGTCGTCCACAATCCCAAATTCGGTATCCTCCGTGAAGATGTGCCGACAAAATACGTTCGCTACGATGAAGACCTGAATGAAACCGGGAGCTATATGGACGGGAACGAGGACGCAGAACTGGATCCGCACGACCCAGTGGACGCAGCCATCCTGGAACGTTTACAGGAACTGAAAGAAGAGCCTGCCTCTCAAGAGCCTTCAGAAGTTCGGAGCGAGGAGGATTTCGAGCAGGAGATGTCGGCACTGGACCGGCCAGACCAGCCAGCTACACCAGCTTACCCTGAAACTGCTAAACCCGATTCACCACCAACCGCATCGCAATTTCATCAGACGATCGCCACCGCAGCCCGACGGCTGGATGATACCCGCATTGCTGGAAAGACTTCCCCGTCATCAAAAAGGATGTCGGTTGCCGAATTGCGAGACTTCGTCAAGCAGGCTCAGGTTTCGAACGAAACTTCGGAAAAGGCCGGTAAAAAACCTGGCTTCCTGGCGAAACTTTTCAAACGCAAGGCAGACCAGTAAGGCGAGGTATGAAGGTCAGCGCGCCTGATCCAGCGTTCGCTTGCATTCCAGCAACTCGAAGAGGGTTGCCTGCAGGCGGCGGATATCCTCCTTCGTCACGGACGAATGGGACCCTGTGCCCTGAGCCGGTTTCTCACCGCGCAGGCGACCAAGAATACTGAAATGCCCATGACCCTGGGCTGGTGCCGGTTCCGGTGCATTGTCCGCCAGAACGCCGCTTGGCAACGGGCCGTTATGGATTTCATGCTGGCCATTTTGGGAAATCATCGCAGGGGCAGGCGCAGGTTCCGCCTGTGCCGGTTCTGCAGTGGCAACGGCCTGCAGGGCCGACATGTCTTCATGCCGGATCTGCATGACGAAGCGTGGCCCCTGCTCTTTCAGGATCCGCTGTACACCCTTGATCGTGTAGCCTTCACCGTAGAGCAGATGACGGATGCCCTTCAGAAGCTCGACATCGTCCGGCCGGTAGTACCGGCGACCTCCCCCACGCTTCAGCGGCTTGATCTGCGAGAAGCGTGTTTCCCAGAACCGCAGCACGTGCTGCGGCAGGTCAAGGTCTTCTGCGACTTCGCTGATAGTACGAAAGGCGTCGGGGCTTTTTTCCTGCGAGCTCATCCGGTTTTATAATTTTCTGGCTATTTGCTGGCCTGTCCTGTCAGCGCATCATTGATCCGCTGTTTCAATACGTTAGACGGTTTGAACACCATCACCCGGCGCGGTGAAATAGGTACTTCCTCGCCGGTCTTCGGATTGCGGCCGATGCGCTCCCCCTTGGAGCGGACCACGAAAGACCCGAAGCTTGATAATTTTACTGATTCTCCGGTCACAAGACAGTCGGAAATTTCAGAAAGTACGCGTTCGACCAATTCAGAAGACTCGGTCCGGGACAGACCAACTTTCTGATAAACGGCCTCACACAGATCAGCGCGGGTAATAGTCCGATTGCCCATAACCCCTCCTCAACGACGCCATCATCTGGCTGATTTTGCACAAGAACTCCGATGCAAGGCCATACGGTACGGCCTTGCGGCGAGCCGGTCAACCGGAACTCTTGGTGGAAATCAGATTTGTCGTAGGAAGTTAGACAGGTCTTACCAGCGCAGCAGAACGGAGCCCCAGGTGAATCCGCCGCCCATTGCTTCCAGCATCACGAGATCGTTCTTTTTGACACGTCTGTCCCTGACGGCCGTATCCAGCGCAAGCGGAATGGACGCGGCAGAGGTGTTGCCGTGATGCTGGACCGTGGTCACGACCTTCTCAGGAGCGATACCGAGTTTCTTGGCGCTGGCATCGATGATGCGCTTGTTGGCCTGATGCGGAATGAACCAGTCGAGATCTTCCGATGTGGTGCCCGTTGCCTTGTAGGCATCTTCAATCACGTCGGTGATCATGCCGACTGCATGCTTGTAAACTTCACGGCCTTCCATCCGGAGATGCCCAACGGTCCCGGTCGAGGACGGTCCACCGTCGACGAAGAGCTTTTCCTTGTGTCGGCCGTCGGAGCGAAGGTGCGATGTGAGAACACCTCGGTCAGCCGTCGTGCCTTCGCCTTCCGATGCTTCCACCACGACAGCACCAGCGCCGTCTCCGAAGAGAACGCAGGTCGTCCGGTCGGTCCAGTCCAGAATGCGTGAGAACGTCTCAGCACCGATAACCAGGCAGCGCTTCGACAAGCCTGCCCGAATATAGGCATCGGCCGTCGTCAGGGCATAGACAAAGCCCGAGCATACGGCGTGCACATCGAATGCGGCACCGTGATAGATGCCCAGGTTGGCCTGGACCGTGACAGCCGTTGCCGGAAAGGTGTTGTCCGGTGTGGCGGTCGCCAGAATGATGGTGTCGATTTCCTGAGCATCCCGGCCGGCGCTTCCCAGCGCGCGCTTGGCAGCTTCCAGAGCAAGGTCCGAGGTCATCTGGCCTTCGGCTGCAACATGGCGCTGCTGGATGCCGGTGCGCTGAACGATCCATTCGTCAGACGTGTCGACCATCTTGGAGAGATCGTCGTTGGTCAGGATTTTTTCCGGCAGGAAACTTCCGCAGCCGGTTACGGTCGAACGGATTACGCTCACAAATCACCTTCCGATGTCGGCGCGGCTTCTGCGAAGCGGCCACGATGATAATGCACAAGATCCTGGGCGATCTTGTGTGTCAGTTCGTTTTTGACCATGTCGTAGGCAAGGTCGATCGCCGAGGCATAGCCTTCAGCATCCGTCCCGCCGTGACTTTTGATCACAATGCCATTCAGTCCCAGGAACACGCCGCCGTTGACCTTGCGCGGATCCATTTTCTCGCGCAGCAGATCAAAGGCGCCCTTGGCGAAGAGATAGCCGATTTTGGACATAAAGGTCCGATTCATGGCCGAACGCAAGTAACTGCCGATCTGCTTGGCTGTGCCTTCCGCGGTTTTGAGCGCAATGTTACCGGCAAAGCCTTCGGTCACGACGACATCGACAGTGCCTTTTCCAAGGTCGTCACCCTCGACGAAACCGGCGTAATGCAGCGAGCGCAGCGGCGTTTCGCGCAGAAGCCGGCCGGCGGTGCGAACCTCTTCCAGTCCCTTGACCTCTTCCACGCCGATGTTCAGCAGGCCAACGCTCGGCTTCTGGACACCGAACAGGGCCCGCGCCATGGCGCCACCGAGAATGGCGAAATCGATAAGCTGCTGTGCGTCGGCGCCAATCGTTGCACCGACATCAAGCACCACGGACTCGCCGCGCATGGTCGGCCAGATGGCCGCGATCGCCGGACGTTCGATATTTGCCATTGTCCGCAGGCAGAACTTGGACATGGCCATGAGCGCGCCCGTGTTGCCGGCAGAGACCGCAACGGATGCATCGCCTGTCTTTACCGCCTCGATGGACCGCCACATGGACGAGCGCCAGCGGCCCTGGCGCAGTGCCTGACTGGGCTTGGTGTCCATCGCAATGGAGACATCGCAATGATGGAACGTCGAAGCATCGCGAACCCTTGGATACTTTTCCAGGAGCGGCAGCACGACCTTTTCATTGCCGAACAGCAGGAAACGGATGTCAGGATGGCGGACAAGCGCAATTTCCGCCCCGGGAATGACGACGTCAGCCCCATGATCGCCGCCCATGGCATCCAGAGAAATCGGAATAGTTTTCGCCATCTAGAAGGTCTTTTGACGTTTCGCTACCAAGAACAGCACCGAGTGGTGCTTCCAGACAAAGTCCTGCAGGTCCGGCAAGGGCCTAGAACGGGCGCGAACATAACGGTTTTGGCAAGACTGACAACCGTTTTCCTGATCGCGGAGAGTTCTGACGTTGAAAACCTGCATGAAGACCCAGTCCAAATCGTTCCGGCACCTGTGAATACAATGGATATCAGTTATCCGGCTGATCCTTGAGTGCCTTCAAGGCGGCGAAGGGGGACGGTTTGGCCTCGGGCTCTTCATCGGCGCTGTCGTCGTCGCCATCGCCACCCTCGAACTCCACTCCCGGCTTGCGGGGGAACGGGTCGAGCGTAAGTGCAAGTTCCTCGCAGATCACGGCACCAAGGTCGAGAACGCCGTCCAGAATGACATCGGGCGGGTCGAGGGTTTCCAGGTCGATTTCAATCTCGCCGTCCTCATTGAGATCGCTGACCTTGCGCGGCCGGCTGGACTGGGGCTCGAAGGTGCGATCGACATCGATCTTCAGCTGGCTTTCGAAAGGTTCCAGCGACACCACACAGGTCTGTTCCAGCGTTGCCGTCAGCGGACCGACCACACGCAGTCCCGCCTTGCGATACGGTTTCAGAAGAAAATCCGCCTTGAGGTCAAGAATACCATCGAGTTCATAGGTCTTGGCTATGGCCTTGAGCGCGGCTTCGTCCGGACTGACGGTGACGCGTTCGTCCTTGTCGACAACGCGGGCGGCGTTGACCTTGTACGAATAGGGGAAAGTTTCTTTTGTCATTTTTGTTTTTACCTTGGCACCTTTGTCGCGGCCTCTTGCACCGCCGGCTTGGCTCTCAGACCGGCAATGCCTTGAATTTTTCAGGGTCGGACCAGACGATGCTCCCGTTCATCAGTGCTTCCACCGTCTGCCCCTCGAGGCTTTCGGCAGCTTCCAGCATATAGTACGCCAAACGCTTCTGTGCGACCGGCTCCGATGCATCCGGATAGATGTTGCGGCCGAGCGCCTCTGCCAGCTCCTCAACGTTTTTTGATTCAATCGCCGGAATATAGGCATCGGCACGACCATAAAAGGCTTCGCCCATGACTTTCACCTTCTTGGGCACGCGCGTGTCGCTGACACCCATTTCACGCAGCGATGCATCCATGTCCAGAAAGAACAGGTCAAAGACGTTCTGCGTAAACTCCGAGACCGACTTCCCCTCCCCGCGCATCCGGCGGAAATACAGCACTGCATGGGCCACGATCATGTCAAAACGGCCGTCGACACTATCGGGCACGTGAAAGTCGGTGTAAAAGACTGGCTGCCGTGCTTGAGCCACGATTTCACAATAGACCTTGTGCTCGGCATCGCGGGTCCGACGGCGGAACAGGCCAAACAGCATGGCATCTCCTTTTAAGTCAGGTGTTGCCTTGTGCCCTATCCCACGATAGTGACTTTGCCAAGCAACGAAATTCAAGAGCAGCCAGACCGGTCTGGCGAAACGGGAATTCTTAGATGAACTTCAAGGCAAGCGCCCTGATCCTTCCGCTTCTGGTCACCTTACCGCTCGGCGGCTGTTTTACCTCCACCTATACGCACGGGCACGTGATCACCAGCGACATGCTGAACCAGGTTCAGGTCGGCTCCAGCCGCGAACAGGTTGAGCTGGTCCTGGGAACCCCGTCGACAACGTCCAGCCTCAACGGCGATGCCTACTATTACATCTCGCAGAAAACCGCCACGACCGCCTTCATGGCTCCGGATATCGTCGAGCAGCGCGTCGTAGCGGTTTACTTCGACAAGGACGGCTACGTCCAGGACCTCGGCAACTACTCGCTTGAAGACGGCAAGATCGTCGACATCGTCACCCGCAAGACCCGTACGGGCGGTGCCGACTATGGCTTCCTGACGCAGATCCTGCGCGGTGCGACCAACCCGAGCCTTGGTCTCTGAGGCAAAAGTCTCAACCCCATGCAAAAGCCCCGGCCATCGGCCGGGGCTTTCTTTTTCCGGGGCGTCAGTGCGCCAGGATCGCCAACAGCAGCAAGGCCACGATGTTGGTGATCTTGATCATCGGGTTCACGGCCGGACCGGCGGTATCCTTGTAGGGATCTCCAACCGTATCGCCTGTCACCGAGGCCTTGTGCGCCTCGCTGCCTTTCTGGTGGGTCACACCGTCCTTGTCGGTGAAACCGTCCTCGAAGGACTTCTTGGCGTTATCCCAGGCACCGCCACCGGCGGTCATGGAAATGGCCACGAAGAGCCCTGTCACGATCACGCCCAGCAGCATCGCACCAAGCGCCGCGAAGGCGTCGGCCGGAGTTGCCACGGCCTTGACCAGGAAGAACACCACGATGGGCGACAGAACCGGCAGCAGCGAGGGGATGATCATCTCCCGGATTGCCGCCTTTGTGAGCATGTCCACCGCACGGCCGTAATCCGGCCGTTCCGTGCCCTGCATGATGCCCGGCTTTTCCTTGAACTGGCGGCGGACTTCCTCCACCACCGCTCCGGCAGCCCTGCCGACGGCGGTCATTGAAATGCCGCCGAAGAGATAGGGCAACAGACCGCCGAACAGGAGACCTGCTACCACATAGGGGTTGGACAATGTGAACAGGGTGCCGACGTCGATGCCGTAGAAGATCGACCCTTCCGCAGCATTGCTGGAGAAGAACTTCAGGTCTTCCGTATAGGCGGCAAAGAGCAC
This sequence comes from Roseibium sp. RP-7, assembly GCF_053005225.1. Lineage (NCBI taxonomy): Bacteria > Pseudomonadati > Pseudomonadota > Alphaproteobacteria > Hyphomicrobiales > Stappiaceae > Roseibium > Roseibium sp. RP-7. The sequence goes on along the minus strand of NZ_JBRKQA010000001.1, from coordinate 1,986,014 downwards.
CAGCGCACCTAGCCCTGCGGACCCGATGGCATAGCCCTTGGTGACCGCCTTGGTGGTGTTCCCCACCGCATCGAGGGCGTCCGTCGTGGTACGCACTTCCGCCGGAAGATCCGCCATTTCGGCAATCCCCCCGGCGTTATCGGTCACCGGGCCAAAGGCGTCGAGCGCTACCACCATACCTGCGAGCGCCAGCATGGTCGTTACCGCAATCGCAATCCCGAAGAGGCCCGCGAAAGCGTAGGTGACCAGAATGCCCGCGATGATGATCAGCGCCGGCAGGGCCGTTGCTTCCAGTGACACGGCCAGACCCTGGATCACGTTGGTGCCATGACCGGTCACCGACGCCTGGGCGATGGATCGCACCGGACGATACTCCGTGCCGGTGTAATATTCGGTCACCCAGATGATCAGCCCGGTCACCACGAGACCTACGAGACCACAGACGAACAGATCGAACCCGGTAAAGGTCGTGCCGCCCGATGTCGTGAACTCGGTGCCGGCACCGATCCAGCCGAAGATGATGATCGCGAGGGCTACCGCGGACAGAACCGCCGTGGCAATGAAGCCCTTGTAGAGCGCCCCCATGATCGAGTTGTTGCTGCCGAGCTTGACGAAGAACGTGCCGATGATGGACGTCACCACGCAGCTAGCTCCGATCAGCAACGGCAGGTGCATCAGGTCGATGGCCTGGCTGCTCGTGAAGAAGATCGAGGCCAGAACCATCGTGGCGACGACCGTCACTGCGTAGGTTTCGAACAAATCGGCCGCCATGCCCGCACAGTCGCCGACATTGTCGCCGACGTTGTCGGCGATAGTCGCCGGGTTGCGTGGATCATCCTCCGGAATTCCGGCTTCAACCTTGCCGACCAGGTCACCGCCAACGTCAGCCCCCTTGGTGAAGATACCGCCGCCGAGACGGGCGAAGATCGATATGAGGGAGGCACCGAAGCCGAGCGCGACCAGCGCGTCGATCACTGTACGGTCCGTCGGGTCGTACCCCATCATTCCGGTGAGGATGGCAAAATAGACTGCCACGCCAAGCAACGCGAGCCCGGCAACCAAAAGGCCGGTGACGGCACCGGCCTTGAACGCGATTTCCAGCCCTGCCCCGAGGCTTTGGCTGGCGGCCTGGGCGGTGCGCACATTGGCCCGGACGGAAACCATCATGCCGATGTAACCGGCAGCTCCCGAGAGGACGGCGCCGATGGCAAATCCGATTGCCGCGGTACCGGAAAGCAATAGCCAGGCGAGCACGAAAACAACGGCCCCCACAATGGCAATAGTCGTATATTGACGATTGAGATAAGCGCTAGCCCCTTCCTGGATCGCCTCGGCGATCTCCTGCATGCGCGCGTTCCCTGCATCCGCTGCCATAACGGACTGGATGGCCCACGCCCCATAGGCAATGGACAAGAGGCCACAAATGATGACGACAAGCTCGATCATACTTCCTCCCAAAGCTGCGGCGGACTGATTTTCTTGTCGTTTTTTGCCGCCTGACGGCCCTTCACATCAATTCCTCGACGTGAGGGAGGGTAACGATAGCAGCAAAGCGGCGCGCCTCGTCAAGCTCTCACATTGTTTAATTCAAAACTTCCGTTACGGTATTGTTTGATGCAGCGCAGTAATTATGCTGCGCTGACGAAATGGAATTTCGAAGGTACTTTAAGCGGTTGTATCCGCTCTTCTTTCCGCAACTGAAAGCCAGATAAGCAAGCCGATGCAGAGCACCACAAAGGGAAACACCAGAAGGGTGACCGTATTCCAGCCGTAGACGTTCAGCAAAGCACCGGACGAGAACGATGCGGCAGCAACGAAGCCGAACACCAGGAAATCGTTGACCGCCTGCACCAGGTTCCGCTCTTCGGGCCGGTAGGTATCCGTCAGCATGGCGGTGGCTCCGATGAAGCCGAAGTTCCAGCCAAGGCCGAGCAGGATCAGTGCGATCCAGAAGTTGGCAAGGTCGACCCCCATCAACGCGACCACGGAACATCCGGCCAGCAGCAGCAGGCCAATCGAGACGATCCGCTCCTTGCCGAAGCGACCGATGAGATTACCCGTGAAAAAACTCGGACCGAACATGGCGAGCACATGCCACTGAATGCCAAGCGTGGCGTCATTCTGCGACAGGCCGCAGCCGATCATGGCCAGCGGCGTGGCCGTCATCACCATGCTCATGAGCGCATAGGAACAGATACCGCAGGCTGCCGCGACGATGAAACGGCGTTGCGACATGATCTGGCGCAGTGGACGTCCACCCGCCTGGGTATGGCTGTGCCGCTGCGGCTTTGGAATTCGGAGAAAAGCCACGAGGAAAAAGGCAATCAGGGACAAGCCAGCCTGCGCCAGATAGGTTCCGGCGAACAGGATTGGCGAGAACAGGTCCTTGGTGGCGATAACCGTTTGCGGACCAACCACTCCTGCCAGAACACCACCGGCAAGCACCCATGAGATGGCCTTCGGCTTGAAGGCGTCACTTGCCGTGTCCGCTGCCGCAAAGCGGTATTGCTGCACGAATGCGCCTGCAAAACCGCTGATGCAGCACCCGAGGGCAAACATCAGAAACTCGTCCTGGAAAACCGCGAATGCCGCCAGCAGCCCGGCGATGGCGCCAAGCAAAGCTGCCCCCATGAAACCGGTCCTGCGGCCGTAGCGGCGCATGATCATGCCGGCGGGAATGGTCCCGAAAGCTGTTCCCAGAACCATCGCCGACACGGGCAAGGTTGCCAGAGACTTGTCCGTATCCAGCATCGAATACCCGACCAGCGGCGCCGTTGCGATCACGATCGACGCCGAAGCCCCACCAATTGCCTGCGCCAGAGCCAATAGCAGCGCGTTTCGTTTTGCCAGACTGTCGTCGACAAAGCTATCGGGGGTCGTCACGGTCATTTGGATACTTTCAGGAAGGCAGAAGTTTGCATGGCACATAACACGCCAACAGCCGACCGCGAAAGACCAGAAGTTTCATTTGCAACTGGAGACCAGCCGAGAGCTGTAACGTGCGGCACGTCGCGGCCAAGCGGCACGAAAGCGCAACACCATCGGAAGCAGGCATTCGGGCGATGGATCCGGCCTGGTAAAATCCCGGCACCTGTCCTTTGCAATAGCTAAAAGTGACTGAAGCCCGCAAAGCGACCGTAGTCGACAGGTTGCCCGGCTTCCTCAAGCCGAATTCGGCCCTCACCTGCCCGGGCATGACCGATTTGCGTGACAGGACAGCCGGCAAGATGAGCAACCCGGCAGAAGGTACCAGAAACGTCTTCCGGCACCGCCATCAGGATTTCATAATCGTCGCCACCGTTCAGGCACCGGGCAAAGTCCTCTGGTGACTTGATCTTGAGATGGGCGAGCGCCTGTGAAAGCGGCACCTGATCCAGGTCAATCGTGAGGTCCAACGCCGAAGCGCTGGCCATATGCGCGCAGTCGGCGAACAGGCCATCTGACACGTCCATGGCTGCCGAAGCATAATCGGTCACCGCCCCGGCAAGCCTCGTGCGCGGCCTCGGCAGCAGGTAACGGTCGAGAATATGGGCTTCTTCGCTCTCTGTCAGATCATGATCGCGGCAGAAGTCGGGATTGAGGCGCGCCTGAAGACCGGCGGCGGCGTCGCCAATGGTTCCGGTGACAAACAGAAGATCGCCCGGCCGTGCCCCGGACCGCCGAACTGCGCTGCCGGTTTCAACCTCGCCTATTGCCGTGATCGACACCTGCAGACCATTGCCGGAACGGACCGTGTCGCCGCCCAGAAGATGGAAATCATAGGCCGCCTGGTCAGCCGCCAGGCCGTTGCAGAACCGCTCAAGCCAGTCGACCGTCCAGTCGGACGGCAAAGACAGGCCCATCAGATAGCCACGCGGACGTGCGCCCTTCGCCGCAAGGTCCGAGAGGTTGACCCTCAGTGCCTTGGCGGCAATCGCTTCCGGTGCATCTTCAGCAAAGAAATGAATATCGGCCGCCAGCACGTCCTTGGTCAGAACGAGGTCATGGCCTTCCCGTGGTGTCAGCACCGCGGCATCGTCGGTCAGACCGAGGCTGCCCGGGTCTTTTGCCAAAGGGGCAAAGAAACGCCGGATCAGCTCGAATTCGCCTGGCCGGTCAGCGCCCATGATCAGGAGGCGCCGTCCGTTTTCTTTTCCTCGAGTTCGCCGCTGCGCAGTTCATGCGCAAGACGGTCGAGCACGCCGTTGACAAGGCCGGGCTCATCATCATCGAAGAAGGCCTTGGTAACGTCGATATACTCGGAAATGATCACCTTGGCCGGAACATCCTTGCGGCGCAGAAGCTCGTAGGAGCCGGAGCGGAGGATAGCCCGCAGCAGGCTGTCGATACGCTTCAGGGGCCAGTCTTCGGCCAACGCAGTGTGAATGTAGGGATCCAGAAACTTCTGGTCCTCCACAACGCCGGCAAGGATCTGCTTGAACCATTGTTCGTCGGCTTCGCGGTACTGCGCACCGTCGATTTCCTTGCCGAGGCGAAAGGCAGTGAATTCGCTGACGACACTGGTCAGCGGCGCACCGCCGACGTCCATCTGATAAAGGGCCTGAACAGCAGCAAGGCGAGCCACGCCGCGTTTGTTTGCAGGGCGCACAGTTTTTCCAGCCGGTTTTTCCGGGTCGGCCTTTCCGGTCATTCTTCTTATACTCCAAGCCGCTCGCGCAGGGCGATCATGTCGAGGGCAGCACGGGCAGCCGCGCCGCCTTTGTCCTTGTCGTCCACCTTCGCGCGGGCCCATGCCTGCTCACCGTTTTCAACGGTCAGGATACCATTTCCGACAGCCAGATCCGCATCGACGATCAAATCCATGATCACCCGGTTCGATTCATTGGCAACAATATCGTAATGAGTGGTCTCGCCGCGAATGACGACACCCAGCAGAACGAAGCCGTCGTAAAGCTCGCCGTCGTTTTCCATTGCCGTCAGAGCCATGGACAGGGCAGCCGGAATTTCCAGGACGCCCGGTACAGCGATCCGGTCATAGCTTGCGCCGGCAGCCTCAATGGTCTTGATCGCGCCTTCTGCGAGAGCATCGGCCAGATCTTCGTAGAAACGGGCTTCGATGATCAGAAGTTTCGGTGCAGCGCTCATGGGTTTTCGTTCCTATGTAAGGCCGCGACAGGAACCACGTCTGCCCCGGTTTGTCCAGTCTCATTCGTAAAGGACCACGATATCCCGGTGACGAGTTCGTCCCGTGGTTAAGGCGGTAAATGATATTAGCTCTTTTCGAAGGTGTTGGGACCGTCCCCTACCCGGTCTTGGAGAATTCCGCAAGACGGGCGGCGTAGCGGGCCATCATATCCACTTCCAGGTTGATCTTGTCACCGACCTGCCGATCGGACCAGGTCGTGACCTCGAGCGTATGCGGGATCAGGAAGACGGAGAAGAGCAACCCGTCGACCTCGTTCACCGTTAGGGACGTGCCATCGAGCGCAACCGAACCCTTCTTGGCAATGAAGGGGGCGGCTTCCGCCGGTGCTTCGAACTGGAAATAGACCGAATCCGGATGGTCTTCACGCTTTGTCACCGTTGCAAGTCCATCGACATGGCCAAGCACCAGGTGCCCGCCCAGCTCCGCACCCATCGTCAGCGAGCGTTCCAGATTGAGTTTCTGCCCTACTTTCCAGGATGCGACGTTGGTCAGAGCCAGGGTTTCGGCGGCCGATTCCACTTCGAACCAGTTGCCATTGGAGCCGTTGTCCTTGGCTGTCACCGTGTGGCAGACGCCAGAACAGGAAATCGAAGCCCCGATGTCGAAGCCATTCGTATCGTAGGCGGTGCGGATCCGCGTCCGCATTCCGGCAGGGATCTTGTCGATAGCGAGGATCTCGCCGAGGTCGGTCACAATTCCGGTGAACATGTCAGGCTCCGCGCCGTCTGAGATAAACAAAACTGTCCGGACCGAAACGGCCCGCATCGACCCGCTCGAATTTGGGGTCTTTGAGAACATCTGCAAGGTCAAGACCGTGCAGAGCAGGTATGCCGCCTTCGCCGATTACGATATCCCCGGTAACGACACAAAGATCATCCACCAGGTCCGCCGCCAGGAATGACGACGCCAGACGGGAACCACCTTCAACCATCACCCGCGTTATGCCGCGTGTTGCCAGCGCACTCAGAATGACAGAGGGCTTGATGCCGGTTTCTTCAGCGGGCACCCGGATGACATTGACGCCAGCAGCCGCCAGGTCCGCCAGCTTGTCAGCATCCGCCGCATTGCCACACACAAGCCAGACAGGCACGTCAACGCAGGTTTGCACCAGTTTGGAAGTCAATGGCAGCCGGGCACACCGGTCGATGATGACCCGCACAGGAGAGCGATCAGCGAGGCCCGGAAGTCTGCAGGTCAGTTGCGGGTCATCGGCAAGCGCCGTGCCTGAACCGACCAGGATGGCGTCGCATTCGGCGCGAAACCCATGGACCTTGCGCATCGACAGGGCACCGGAGATCTTGATCTGACCTTCGCCTGCCCGGCCGATAAATCCATCCCTGGAAACAGCTAGCTTCAGGAACACCACCGGACGCTGTTTCAGTTGCCTGTAAGTGAACCCTCGGTACAGCGCATGCATGGCCTTTTCGCGCACACCCACTTCCACCTCGATGCCCGCATCGCGCAGCATGGCGACACCACGGCCAGCGACACGCGGGTTCGGGTCCAGCATGCCGACGACCACGCGTTTCACGCCCGCCTCGATCAGAGCCTTGGCGCAAGGCGGGGTTCGGCCGTAGTGGGAACATGGCTCCAGGGTGACGTAACAGGTCGCCCCTTTCGCCCTGTCCCCCGCCTGGTTCAAGGCATTGACTTCCGCATGCGCCATGCCGGGACGGGACGTGACGCCTCTGCCCACGAGAACAGCGGCCCCTGCGTCGAAACGGACGATGAGCGCAGCCACGGAAGGATTGGGCCACACACGGCCGAGACCACGACGGGCAAGGCGTTCGGCGGCCGCCATGAAACGGGCATCAAGATTGGAAAACTCGGACATCAAGAACCGGATACTGCAGGTCAGGAGTTTTTGAGCGGCTGTCCGTCCGGATCGCTCAGCTCATCCAGAAGGGCTTCGAAATCCTTCGCCTCTCGGAAATTCTTGTAAACGGAGGCAAAGCGGACATAGGCAACGTCATCGATGCCCTTCAGGCCTTCCATGACGTGGTTGCCGATGGTTTCCGCGGTGATTTCGGTTTCGCCCGAACTTTCGAGCTGGCGAACGATGCCGGAGACCATGCGTTCGATCTTGTCAGGATCCACGGGACGCTTGCGCACCGCGATCTGCACGGACCGCATCAGTTTTTCCCTGTCGAAGGGAACGCGGCGACCGGAGCGTTTGAGCACCAGGAGTTCGCGAAGCTGCACGCGCTCGAAGGTGGTGAACCGGCCGCCGCAGGTATTGCAGATCCTGCGGCGGCGGATGGCTGTATTGTCCTCGGTCGGGCGGGAATCCTTGACCTGGGTTTCCTCACCCCCGCAAAACGGACATCTCATGTCTTAAAGCTCCTGAGCGAGCCCGCGATTAGCCCCCGTAGATCGGGAACCGGGCCGTCAGTGCTTCTACCTTGGCTTTGACCGCCGCTTCAACTGCCGCGTTGCCCTCTTCACTGTTTGCGGCCTTCAAACCGTCCAACACTTCCGTGATCAGCAGACCGACTTCGCGGAATTCCGCAACACCGAAGCCGCGTGTGGTCGCTGCCGGGGTGCCGAGACGAACGCCAGACGTGACAAACGGCTTTTCCGGGTCGAACGGGATACCGTTCTTGTTGCAGGTGATGTTGGCGCGGCCGAGAGATTTTTCAGCCACCTTGCCGGTGGCGTTCTTCGGACGCAGATCCACCAGCATCAGGTGGTTGTCGGTGCCGCCGGAAACGATATCCAGACCCTGTTCCTTCAGGACTTCAGCCAGAACCTTGGCATTTTCCTGAACGGCGCGGGCATAAGCCTTGAATTCCGGCTGCAGTGCTTCCTTGAAGGCAACGGCCTTGGCAGCAATGACGTGCATCAGCGGGCCACCCTGAAGACCCGGGAAGACGGCCGAATTGATCTTCTTGGCGATCGCTTCGTCGTTGCTCAGGATCATGCCGCCGCGCGGACCGCGCAGGGACTTGTGGGTGGTGGTGGTGACGACGTGGGCGTGCGGAACCGGCGACGGGTGGACCCCACCTGCAACCAGACCGGCGATATGCGCCATGTCGACCATGAGATAGGCACCAATGCTGTCGGCGATTTCGCGGAACCGCTTCCAGTCCCAGATACGGGAATAGGCGGTGCCGCCGGCCAGGATCAGCTTGGGCTTGTGTTCGTTGGCAAGGCGCTCGACCTCATCCATGTCGAGAAGATGGTCGTCCTCACGCACGCCATAGGAGACGACGTTGAACCACTTGCCGGACATATTCACCGGGGAACCGTGGGTCAGGTGACCACCGGAGTTGAGATCCAGGCCCATGAAGGTGTCGCCAGGCTGCAGAAGAGCCAGGAACACCGCCTGGTTCATCTGGCTGCCGGAGTTCGGCTGAACGTTGGCAAACTGGCAGCCGAACAGTTCCTTCGCGCGCTCGATTGCCAGCGTTTCGGCAATGTCGGCGAACTCACAACCGCCATAGTAGCGCTTGCCCGGATAACCTTCGGCATATTTGTTGGTGAAGATCGAGCCCTGTGCTTCCAGCACTGCGCGGGAAACGATGTTTTCCGAAGCAATCAGCTCGATTTCATGCTGCTGACGGCCGAGTTCCTTGCCGATCGTGTCGAAGATATCCGGATCGGCTTCAGCAAGGCTGCGGGTGAAGAAACCGGACTGCAGGGACTGATCGGAGCTTTCCATCAAAGACATAGCGCCATCCTTGTGTTCTTTTGATAGATCAGGAGCATCGGCGGCCAATGTCCGGAAGGACGCTTTCGACCGTCATGCCTGTGTGAGGCGAGGAATTAACACACCCCCCGACCAGAACCAAGGGGCATACCGACGCGTCCAGTTTGGAAAACGACACAGCCGCCAAATCTTGAACAAAACAAGTTTTCGCAACCTTGGGCCAAATCTAAACTGGCAACCCAACAAGTTACACTTGCAACAGATCCGACCTTCAGCACCGATCATTTGACCGGCACCAAAACAATACCCGGGCACAATTCAAATCTGCTCTCGCAAACCGATCTGGTGCGCCGTTCTTCTCAAAACGATTTAAATTGCTTGTTGTTTTATCGAAAACTATTGCGGAAGCAGAGACTTAAGACAAACCATCAATAAAGGGTCGGGTCAGGTCTGTTCTGCGCAGTGAAGCCTTCCTGTTCAAGGCGGCGGCGAAGTTTTCGAACGGCAATCCGCTTCAGATCTTCCTGAGCTGCTGAAGCCGGCCCGAAGACCGACACTTCAAAACCGGTCGCCGCGTCAATGGCAGTGACCTTGACCTGCTGACCGATCGGCCGAAACTCAAGATAAATTTCACCAGGCCGCTCTTCGCGACTCATTGCCGTTCTCCTGATCCAGCACCCCGTTGTCGAACAAGCATGCGAATGGAGCTAGAATCCATGAAACGCCGGCCTGATCAAGGCCGACGTTTCTGGATAGGAAACAATTGTTTGACGCTTGGCGACACCTACAGGCGTGCTTGCTCACCCGTTCCGTAGAGATCGTCCCGGTCGTAGATATCATCACGGAAATGCACCACACCGTCGGCGTTTGCCCAGGCGGTGATGTAGGTGAGATAAAGCGGAATCTGCGACTTCAGTTTCACGTCTTCACGATCACCGGTGCGGATGACACCATCGACGCGCCCCCGATCCCAGTCAGGAGTTGTCGACTGCAACAGCCAGGTCACCAGCTCTCGCACATTCTGTACGCGCACGCAGCCCGAAGAATGGAACCGGTTGGCTTCGCCAAACAGGGTCTTGGACGGCGTATCGTGCAGATAGACCTGGTGTTTGTTGTGGAAGTTGATGCGCACCGACCCGAGCGAGTTTTCCGAGCCCGGATCCTGGGTGAAGCGATACTGGGTCGCCTCATCCGTGTTCCAGTCGATCTGTTGCCAGTTCAGCTCGTTGTTGCTCCAGTCGAAGATGCGGATATTGTTCTTCGCAAGATACTGCGGATCCTCTTTCATCTTCGGGATCAGGTCCTTGCGGATGATCGACTTCGGCACCGTCCAGTACGGATTGAAGTTCAACTCGTAGATCTTGCTGTTGAGGATCGGCGTCTGGCGGTCGATCTTGCCCACAACGGCCGTGTGGCGCGAACGGACCATGCCGTTTTCAACCGCCTCGATCTCTGCTGCCGGAATGTTGACCATCACGTAGCGGTCGCCCAGGAAACCGGACATGGACCGCATACGGATCATGTTGGTTTCGAGCTGGCGCAGACGCACGTCGGCCGAAATGTTCAGCGCGGTCACGGTGCCGTCGCCCATCACACCGTCCGGAATAAGACCGTGACGAAGCTGAAAACGACGCAGGCCTGCATCCACGTAAGAATCGAAGGTGTCGGAGAGGCCAGCCTGCTGTTCAAGATCGCCGGAAACGATCAAGCGGCGGCGAAGTTCCACGACGCGCGGATCCTTGGCACCGATGCGAAGCGCCTTGCCACCAGCAGACACTGTTCCCCAGCCACCGGCCTGGACAATGCGCTGATAACGATCGATCGCTGCCGCGATATAGTCGGCCGTCTGCGGCGACAACGTCGGAGCAGAGGATTTCACTTCCGTGATGTGATCCGTCGCGATGTCAAAGTTATCCGCCCATTCAACCTGCTGGTTCTGTGCGAATGTCATCGGGGCCGTCTGTGCCTGCGCACCAGTTGCGATCATGACTGGAGTTACCACGCCCAGCATCATCATGCTCTTGAGCGTTTTTCCAGCAGTCCACTTCCAGTGACGCTTTATCCCGAACGGTCCGGATAAAAGGTTCATCGCCGACCCCATGTTGCAGCGCCATTCGGCGCAAATGTTCTTCAAATACGCGAGGTTCAGACCAACAAAACAGGCCACCCCGGCGGTTCCTGCTCCCAGTCCTAACGGAAGGGAGTTAACAAATCGCTTGATTTTTTAACCATCTCGGATTCAGGAGCACTGCACAAAGCCATTCCAATGTGACCACAAGATGTCAACTTTGCCTCAGCAGTTAAAACTGCCTGCACCATAGCTTTGTTTCTCCGCCGTTCGAGAATTCTGGCTGTGCAAATTTGCGTGAGGTCGGCAACTTGAGGCTGAAAAACAGAAAGCACCGCCCAATGGGCGGTGCCTTGTCATCTGAATGTTCCGCGAATGCCTTACAGGCGGTAAAGGATCTGGTCGGTCCAGAACCGCTCCAGACGGCGCAGGGACTTGTTCAGTGCCACAAAGTCCTGCGGACCGATTTCGCCGACCTGTTCCACGGACAGCATGTGACGCTCGTAAAGATCGTTCACGATCTTGGCCACTTCCCGTCCCTTTTCCGTCAGGCTGACACGGACAGACCGGCGGTCCATACGCGAACGCTGATGGTGGATGTAACCGGTCTCGACCAGCTTCTTCAGGTTGTAGGAGACATTCGACCCCAGGTAGTAACCGCGTGTCCGCAGTTCACCGGCGGTCAGTTCGCTGTCGCCGATGTTGAACAGCAGCAGTGCCTGCACGCTGTTTACGTCGGACCGGCCCATGCGGTCGAATTCGTCCTTGATGACGTCGAGCAGACGCCGATGCAGTCGCTCAACGAGCGTAAGAGCCTCTAGGTAAAGCGGCTTGATCTCAAGCTCTTCCCCTTCACTCTGTGCAACAGCGTCGACTGCCCTACTTGCGGTGATCATGTGATTGCGCCTCTTTTAGTACCTGTCGTTGGACGGATATTTTTCCCGCCTTGTTTCGCAATCTAACCGAGCGATTCTAAAATCCGCTTAAGAGACACGCTGAATCATCCGTTAACTTCCAAGGGGCGTTTTAGACTTCCCTTTAACAAGTTGTTTACGATGTTCCGCGGAGGAACTTCACAATCCCTGAGAAATCCTGGGCTTCGCCACCTGTATTACAGAACAGCGAGTAGAGCGCTGCCGCTTCCGCGCCCAACGGCGTTGCCGCGCCGGCCGAATTTGCTGCTTCCTGAGCAAGTTTCAGATCCTTGAGCATCATCGCGGCTGCAAACCCAGGTTGATAATCCCGGTTCGCCGGAGACGACGGCAGCGGACCCGGCACCGGGCAGTAGGAGGTCAGGGACCAGCACTGACCGGACGCCGTCGAGGAGATGTCAAACAACTTCTGCTTGTCCAGACCCAGCTTCTCGGCAAGCACGAATGCCTCCGACACGGCGATCATGGAAATGCCGAGGATCATGTTGTTGCAGATCTTCGCCGCCTGACCGGTTCCGGCGTCGCCTGCATGCACGATGGTCTTGCCCATGATGTCGAGATAGGTTTTCGCCGCTTCGAATGCCTCGGCGGATCCACCGACCATGAAAGTCAGCGTTCCACCCGCTGCGCCGGCAACACCGCCGGAGACCGGCGCGTCGACCATTTTCATGCCTCTTGCCTCTGCCGCAGCGCTGACCGCACGGGCGCTGTCGACGTCGATAGTCGAGGAATCGATCATGAGAGTGCCGGGCTTGGCGTTGTCGAGAATGCCGCCCTCGCCTTCATAGATCTGGCGGACATGCTTTCCGGCGGGCAGCATGGTGACGATCACGTCGGCAGCAGCAGCCAGGTCGGCGACACTGCCTGCCTTTTCACCACCCTCCGCTTCGTGTGCCGCCATGGCCGCATCGGACAGATCAAATCCGAGTACCTTGTGCCCTGCCTTGACGAGATTGATCGCCATCGGTCCGCCCATGTTGCCAAGACCGATAAATCCGATAATGCTCATGATGGTTTCCTCCCAAAGAGATTTCATGTTGATTTTGAATCTGTTGGCTGGCCGTCTTGAACTGCCGTTCCAGGCACTTCAAAAACTGATTCAACCGCCGTCAGCCGGCATTGGCCTTGTTTTCCCTGTCCATCAGGAAGGCCAGTCCGGCATAGATTGCGATTGTCAGCAGGTAGAAGGCGATTTCATATGGCCGCCGGCCGTAGAGATCGGAAAAGGCTGTGTGCATGACGATCTGGCAGAAGCAGCGGAATATCCACATCACCGTGCCCCAGGACACGGTCAGCCAGAGGCCGGTCGCGGCCACCAGATCCAGGACGGCAAAAAAGACGATGGCTCCCTGCAGCGCCACGGGCATGTCCCAGAACCACAATCCACGCCATTCGACGATGCCGATAATGCGGGCCCAGTAGATGACGCCGCCGCCGATGAGAATGATCGCAATGCCGCGCAGATACCAGATCAGCAGCGTGCTCCAGGGTGGGCGGGAATCGATCAGGTCCTGAAAGCTGGTAATCATGTGCTGTCCGGGTCAGGTTGAGCTCAGCTGAGCGGCAGATCTCCGTCAGCAGGTTCCTCGAAATACGACGCCAGCTCGGCGCTGTCCACTTGGCCAAACTGGGCAGGCGACCATTTTGGCGCTTGATCCTTGTCGACCAGCACAGCACGAATGCCTTCGTAGAACTCCGTCCCCTGCAGAATGCGCGAGACGATGCGATATTCAAGCTTCATGCATTCATTGAAGGAAAGCTTGCGGCCTCGCTTCATTTGCTCGAAAGCAATCAGAACGCTTGTTGGTGATTTTTGCCGGATGGCGGCAGCGGCCTTCCCCGCAAATTCACTCTGCGAAGCATCCAGGCGCGACAGAATGTCTTCCACCGATGCAGCCGAAAAGATCTCGTCGATAACGTCGAGACTTTCGCAGACGGGCCCCTTCTCCGGCGTCATCAGATACGGCGCAAGCACTGCGCCGATATCGTCTGCTGTTTCAAGGTCCTGTTCCAGGTCAGCAAGGTTTTCTTCCGAAACCGCGTGGGTCAGAACGCCGGTAGCCAGAGCATCGCCCTGTTTCAGCCTGCCGGAGCTAAGTGCACAGTAGACGCCGCTGTTCCTGGGCATGCGCGGCAGGAAGAATGTCCCGCCGACATCCGGAAAGAAGCCAATTCCGGTCTCAGGCATTGCAAACAACGTCTTTTCCGTGCCGATGCGATAGCTGCCATGAACCGACACCCCGACACCGCCACCCATGACAATCCCGTTGACGAGAGCGATGTATGGCTTCGGATAGGCCTTGATCTGTGCATTGAGTATGTACTCGTCACGGAAGAAGGCACTCAGGCCGTCGGTCTGCCCGTTCATTCGGGCATCATAGATGCTGCGAATGTCGCCACCTGCGCAGAACGCCTTGTCGCCAGCACCCGTAACGACGATGTGTGCGATTTCCGGATCTTCCGCCCAGCGCGACAATTGCTCGGCCATTGCCAAGACCATTGCGTGGTTGATCGCGTTCAGTGCCTTCGGCCGGTTCAATATGACAAACCCGGCCTTGCCGCGCTTCTGGAAAAGAATCTCGTCGCTCACTGGCGCCTCGCAAAAAGAAGAGTCGTTTCAACGGAATGGGACGGAAAACTCGATCAGTCCTTCAGCAGCTGCCGTGCAATGATCAGCCGCATGATCTCGTTGGTGCCTTCCAGGATCTGATGCACCCGCACATCGCGGAAATAACGCTCGATAGGATAGTCGCGCAGATAGCCGTAGCCGCCATGAAGCTGCAGTGCTTCGTTGACCACCTTGAAGCCGGTGTCGGTAGCAAGCCGCTTGGCCATGGCCGCAAGCTTGGTGGCGTCATGCGATTTCGCATCCACCGCCGAAGCAGCCTTGTGCAAGAGCAGACGGGCTGCTTCCAATTCGGTTGCCATATCCGCCAGGCGGAACTGAAGTGCCTGGAAGTCGGCAATCGGTCGACCAAACTGCTTGCGTTCCTGCACATAGGCCAGGGCGTGATCGAGACAGGCCTGTGCAGCCCCCATCGAGCAGGCGCCGATGTTGAGCCGACCGCCATCGAGCGCCGCCATCGCGATCTTGAAGCCCTGCCCTTCCGATCCGATCAGATTCGACTTCGGCACCCGGCAATCCTGAAAATTGACCTGGGCCGTCGGCTGGCTCTTCCAGCCGAGCTTCACCTCGTTGGCACCAAAGCTGAGACCGGGTGTCCCTTTTTCGACCAGAAGACAGGAAACGCCGGACGGGCCCTCACCACCTGTGCGGACCATTACCGCATACAGATCGCTTACGCCGCCGCCGGAGATGAATGCCTTGGAGCCGTTGAGGACATAATGGTCACCATCATCCTTGGCGCTGGTGCGCAGGCTCGCAGCATCAGAACCCGAGCCCGGTTCGGTGAGACAGTAGCTGGTGAGAAGATCCATGGTGCAGAGCCTGGGCAGATACTTCTGACGCAGGTCCTCCGAGCCATATGTATCGATGATCCAGGCGACCATGTTGTGAATGGATATATAGGCCGCCGTCGACGTACAGCCCTTGGACAGTTCCTCGAAGATCAGCGTTGCATCCAGCCGGGTGAGCGCGGAACCGCCGACATCCTCCTTCACGTAGATGCCACCGAACCCAAGCTCGGCTGCCTTGCGCAGGGTGGGAATCGGGAAGTGGCTTTCCTCGTCCCATTCCTTGGCAAATGGCGCCAGTTCATCCCGCGAAAAACTTGCCGCCATGTCCTGAAAGGCGCGCTGATCTTCGTTCAGTGAAAAGTCCACGGGTTATCCTCCCTCAAGCGGTGGCGGCGCACTTCCTCCTCCGGAAAGGTCTGCGCCCTGTCTTCGCGGCAGCACTAAAGCACATTTGACGCGAACGTCAAACAATCTCTTTTTCTTTATTAAATTCAGTTATTTTACAGAATGTTGGATTGCGTCAATCTGCGTGATAGATTGGCGGCTCACTTCGATCAGAATACGCTTTCCAACATCTCCTAGCGAACAGTCAGGACCGATGCCGTCAAAATCTCCCCTCCCGCCGATAACCTCAGACCACATGGACACACTGCTGGCCGGCACGCGCATGCGCCGCAACCGCCAGAGCGACTGGTCGCGCCGCCTGGTGCGCGAAAACAATCTCACGGTCGATGACCTGATCTGGCCGATTTTCCTGGTGGACGGCGAGAATATCCGTCAGTCTGTTCCGTCCATGCCGGATGTTGTTCGCCTGTCCGTGGATGAAGCCGTCCGCGACGCCGAGAAGGCGGCCAAGTTGAACATTCCGGCACTGGCACTGTTTCCCTACACCGATCCCGGTCTTCGCGATGAAACAGGTTCCGAGGCTCTCAATCCAGAAAACCTGACCTGTCGCGCCTTGCGCGCCATCAAGGCGGAAGGCCTGAACCTGGGCCTGATGACGGACGTCGCCCTTGATCCCTACACCAGCCACGGTCATGACGGATTGATGGAAGGCGAGACGATCCTCAACGACGAGACCGTGGATCAGCTCTGCCGGCAGGCCCTGGTGCAGGCGGAAGCCGGTTCAGACGTGATCGCCCCGTCCGACATGATGGACGGACGTATCGGCGCCATTCGACAGGCACTCGATTCTCAAGGTCATCGCGGAACCCAGATCATGGCCTATTCGGCGAAATACGCCTCCGCCTTCTATGGTCCGTTCCGGGACGCTGTCGGCTCATCGGGGACCCTGGTTGGCGACAAGCGCACTTACCAGATGGATCCGGCCAATACGGACGAAGCCCTGCGGGAAGCCGAACTGGACATTGCTGAAGGCGCCGACATGGTGATGGTCAAGCCAGGCATGCCCTACCTCGACATTGTCCGGCGGATTAAGGACGAGTTCCAGGTGCCGACCTACGCGTATCAGGTGTCTGGCGAATACGCGATGATCAAGGCTGCGGCCGGAAACGGCTGGCTGGACGGTGACAAGGCGATGCTGGAAAGTCTGCTCGCCTTCAAGCGCGCCGGCGCCGACGGCATTCTGACCTATTTTGCACCGAAGGTGGCCGAAATGCTGGCAGCCGGGAAATGACCTCCGCCGGGGCGACCACCGCTGACAACGTCACATTCGACAAGGTTCAGGAAGCGGCTGCACTTTTGAAGGGCGCCGTAATCGAGACCCCGTGCCTGCCCGCTCCGCGGCTTTCGCAACTCACAGGGGCGGATGTCTTTGTGAAATACGAAAACATGCAGGTCACCGGCGCCTTCAAGGAACGTGGTGCGCTGGTGAAGCTCTCCAGCCTGACGGCGGATGAAAAGATGCGCGGCGTGATTGCGGTTTCGGCCGGCAACCACGCCCAGGGCGTTGCCTATCATGCCGGACGGCTTGGCATACCGGCAACCATCGTCATGCCGGTTCTGACGCCATTCGTGAAGATCTCCGCGACCCGCAACCATGGTGCAGAGGTGGTCCTGGCGGGAAACACGCTGGCCGAGGCGAAAGAAGAAGCCGACAGGCTGGCCGAACAGAACAATCTCGTCTGGGTGCATCCCTATGACGATGCCCATGTCATTCACGGCCAGGGCACGATCGGCATCGAGATGCTGGCACAGCAGCCGGATCTCGATGTGCTCGTCGTGCCGATCGGCGGCGGCGGCCTTATCGCCGGCATCGCCACGTCGGCGAAGGCTCTCAAGCCTTCCGTCGAAGTGATTGGCGTTGAAACGACGCTTTACCCCGGCATGTGGGGCGCCTTCTATGGCAAGGACGTGCGCTGCGAAGGCGCGACCATTGCAGAAGGTATCGCTGTGCGCGACATCGGTGTCCTTACGACCGAAGTCGTCAAAAGGGTCGTCGATGACATCCTGCTTGTTTCGGAAAGCAGCATCGAGCGGGCGATCAACGCCTATCTGACCTTGCAACGGACCATTGCGGAAGGCGCAGGCGCCGCCGGTCTCGCGGCCTTGCTGACCGAACCCGAGCGATTTGCCGGCAAGAGGGTTGGGCTGGTTCTTTGCGGCGGCAACATCGACCCGAGACTGCTCTCAAAGATCGTGGTCCGCGAACTTGCACGCGATGGCAAACTGGTCTCGATCCGGATCGACACGCCTGACCGCCCCGGCGTTCTGGGTGAAATCGCAACCGTGATCGGTGACATGCAGGGCAACGTGGTCGACGTTGAACACCATCGCCTGTTCCTCAATGTTCCCGCAAAAGGCGCAACGCTGGACGTGACCTTCGAGGCCTTTGACCGCCCGCATGGCGAGCGTATCGTCGCCGCTCTGCGCGAACGCGCCTTCGTGGTGCGCTACCTGGAAATCGGCGAGCGGATGGACTGAAGGGCTGCCACCTCAGTCCTTCATTACACGGGTATTGATGCGGACACTCCACACACCGACCTCATCCTGAGGAGGACCGTCTCGAAGGATGGGCTCCTTGCTCCGGAGTATGCCGCCCGTCCTTCGAGACAGCGCTCCGTGCTTCCTCAGGATGAGGGGTTGGTGTGGATTACCCCCGGAACGGTTCGGTTTCACCCGGCAAATGATTTGCGAAACCCGGCCCCAATCCCCACATCAGGGGCATCGAACCCCAAGGGAGCCGAACCATGTCAGCTGAAACCACCTCCGATTATGCCCGTCAGGACGTTTTCGATCCTGTGAGCAATCCGGAGCTGTTTTCCGGCGTGCGCAGCCGGCGCATCTTTGCGTTCTTCATCGATCTGATCGTGATCACGCTTTTCACCTTTGGTGCCGGCATCGTGGTGTTCTTCCTGGGTGTCTTTACGCTGGGTCTCGGCTTCCTGCTTTACGGCATCCTGCCGACGGCGGTTGCGCTGCTCTATGTCGCCTTCACCCTTGGCGGACCGCAGGCGTCAACCCTGGGCATGCGTGCGATGGGACTGGAAATGCGCCTCTGGTATGGCGCAAAGCCCTACCCGCTTCTGGCAGCCGTCCATGTCATCCTGTTCTGGTTTTCGGTCTCTTTGCTGACGCCGCTTGTTTTGCTGGTGTCACTGTTTTCCGACCGTAAACGCCTGCTGCACGACCTCGTACTGGGAACGGTGGTGATCAACTCGGCCTCCCATCAAGGCTATGTGCGCGGTCAGGTGTAAGGTTCAGTTCAAGAGAGCCAGCGACAGGTTCAATACTCCGGCAAAGCAGGTCCAGAGCGCATAGGGAATGAACAGCTGCGCGGACAAACGATCGGTTTGCCAGCTTCCACCGATAAAGTTCAGGATCAGGTAGAGCATCACCGCGATCACGGCAAAAGCCGTCCACATGAAGTGGAGCGTGAAGAAGAGTGGCGACCAGATCCAGTTGAGAACCATCTGCCCGTACCAGATTTTCATCACGCGGCTATCGGGTGCCCGAAGGAATGTCCGCCAGCCGGCAATCGCTATCAGAATGTAAAGAATGGTCCAGGCAGGCGCGAACACCCAGTTGGGTGGATTGAACGGCGGCTTCTGCAAGCCCTCGTACCAGGCACCAGGGGTGTTCAAAACGCCGATCGTGATGCCGACACCCAAAACAACTGCCAGAAACAAGACGAGCGAGGGCAGGTCTTTCGGGAACGAAGGCGAAATTGGGTTATCTGATTTCATGACTTCTTCAACGCGGATCGCCAGTCCGGGTTCCCATTAATCGGATCAAATCGCGGTAACGGCACATGAACTTTGACAGTGTCAAAGCCTCAAAAGAATATATCAACGGCAATATTATCTTAAGGCTCTTCCATTGCCGGGACCGCCTGCTTTAAAGTGCAGGTTCGTGAAATCGGCCAAGGTGGCTTTGGGCAGGTGAATGGACTCAGTTGATATTGCAATGGCGCTGACCTTCGTGGTGATCGCGTCCACTGTCGTCCTGTACGCCGTCGAGCGGTACGCGATTGAAACAATAGCTCTCGGGTCCGTTTCCGCCTTCATTGTCATCTTTTCGGTTTTTCCGGTCGAGAGACCGGACGGTTCGCTTATCACCACTGGCGACTTCCTGTCCGGCTTCTCAAATCCGGCGCTGATAACGGTCATCTGTCTCCTGATCATCGGACAGGGACTGTTCCAGACCGACGCGCTGGAAGCACCGGCAAAGGCGATCGTCAAGATGACGCGCGGACGGTCGCTTCGGGCTGCGATCCCTGTTCTCCTGACTGTCGCGGCGCTCAGCGCATTCTTGAACAACACCCCTGTTGTGGTGATGTTTCTGCCGATCCTGACTGCTGTTGCCGCCACGGTCGGCCAATCGCCGGCCCGTGTTCTGATGCCCCTGTCTTTCCTCGCGATCCTTGGCGGCATGACAACGTTGATCGGCTCGTCGACCAACCTGCTGGTAGCAAATTTCGCGGCGCAAAGTTCCGATCTCAAACTGACCTTTTTCAGCTTCACGCCAATCGGACTGATCATCGCCGGTGTCGGCTCGATCTATGTGCTGTTCATCATGCCGAAGCTGCTTCCGGTGCGCAAAACCATGGCGGAAGAGTTCCAGAGCTCCTCCGGCAAGCAGTTTATCGCCCAGATCGAAATCACCTATGGTCATCCGCTGGTGGGCGTGGAATCCGTATCCGGCATGTTCCCGCAATTGAAGGACATGACGGTAAGACTGGTTCAGCGAGGCCAGAAGCCAATCCTGCCCCCGTTTGAAAACGTGGTGCTCTCTCCTGGCGATACGGTGATCGTGGCGGCAACTCGTGCAGCCCTTGCCAATGCTCTGGCTCGCCGGCAGCCACTGATGGAAGCAGATTCAGATACCAGCAACTCCGGCCGCGAGGCTCAGGCACCTGCCGGTACGATCAGCCTGGCGGAAGTGGTGGTGGCCCCCGCGTCCCGGCTGATGGGACGCACCTTGCCCCAGTCGGGCTTTTACACCGACACCGGTTGCCTGGTGATGGGCATCCAGCGCCGCAGCCGCATGCCGCGCATGGCGATGAACGACATTCGCCTGGAAGCGGGTGACGTGCTACTTGTGGCCGGCAGCGAAGAGGCGATCGCGCGCCTGCGCGGTAATCGCGACGTGCTGCTGCTGGACTGGTCGATGGCCGAAGTGCCGCGCAAACGCTACGCGCCACGGGCACTTGTCATTTTCGCTCTTGTTGTCGCGCTGGCCGCCAGCGGCCTTGTTCCCATTGTCACCACCGCCGTGGCCGGGACCTTCGCCATGATTGTGTCGGGATGTCTCAACATCCGCCAGGCCATGCGCGCCATCGACAGCCGCATCTTCATGCTGGTGGGCGCCTCGCTTGCGGCTGCCGTTGCACTGGAGGGAACCGGCGGTGCGAATGCGATTGCCACCGGACTGGTTCATTTGCTCGCCGGGGCATCGCCGACCGTGATGCTGTCGGCCCTGTTCTTCATCGTGATGATCCTGACGAACTTCCTGTCGAACAACGCGGCGGCTGTCCTGTTCACACCGATTGCGATCAATCTGGCAAATCAGATCGGTGCGAGCCCCGAAGCCTTCGTCGTCTGCCTGATTATTGCGGCCAACTCATCGTTTGCGACGCCGATCGGCTATCAGACCAACCTGATCGTGATGGGTCCGGGTCACTACAAGTTCAACGACTTTGTGCGGGCTGGCACACCGCTTGCGCTCATTTTATGGTTGACCTTCTCTCTGGTCGCGCCATGGTATTACGGACTATAGGACCGGGAATAGAGAACAAATCTAAAGGTTTCGCGGGACAAAACGGTGACACGGCACCCCACAGATCATCCGCAGTTCTACCTTACGGCGCCAGCGCCCTGCCCATATCTTGAGGGAAAACAAGAGCGCAAGGTCTTTACCCATCTTGTCGGCCATGGTGCTCCCGCCCTCAATGAAGTGCTGACGCAGGGCGGTTTCCGGCGCAGTCAGAATATCGCCTACCGCCCTGCCTGCGAACGGTGCCAGGCCTGCATCTCGGTTCGCGTCCGTGTCGACGATTTCAAGTGGAGCAAGTCGTTCAAGCGGGTCTGGAAATCCGGATCGGACATCGTCGGCGCCCGTCTGCCGCCCAGCCCGTCTGCCGAACAATACGATCTCTTCCGCGATTATCTTCAGGCCCGACACGAGAACGGCGGCA
Source organism: Roseibium sp. RP-7 (assembly GCF_053005225.1). Lineage (NCBI taxonomy): Bacteria > Pseudomonadati > Pseudomonadota > Alphaproteobacteria > Hyphomicrobiales > Stappiaceae > Roseibium > Roseibium sp. RP-7. The sequence goes on along the minus strand of NZ_JBRKQA010000001.1, from coordinate 1,964,207 downwards.
TGACGGAAATGAGTGTCCTCGACTACGCTATGATGGTCGAAGACACACATGTCGAAACGATTGTCCTGGAGTATCGCCAACGCGGTCCGAACAGCTTCATCACCGGAGCCGGCGAAGGCCCGTTGTTGGGCGTTGCCCTTTCCGACCAGCTCTCGGACGGGCTGTCGATGGTCTATTCCTTCTACGACCCCGACTACACCAAGACCCCGCTCGGCACCTACATGATCCTGGATCATATAGAGCGGGCCCGGAAAATGAACCTGCCCTACGTTTATCTTGGCTATTGGGTCAACGGCTCCCAGAAGATGGCCTACAAGGCCCGCTTCAAACCGCAGGAACATCTTGGCCCCAACGGCTGGCTCGTTGTCGACGCTGAGGCCTATCAAACGGAACCGCACTCAGAGGAATGACCGTGTGGAAGGCGGCGCACGCCTGCCCTCTCCTCTAAATTGCGGCAGCTCCCCCACCCCATCACCTCATCCTGAGGAAGCGCGTCAGCGCCGTCTCGAAGGATGGGCGACACACTCTTGAGCAAGTGGCCCATTCTTCGAGACGGACCTGACGGTCCTCCTCAGGATGAGGTTGGAAGGGGGTGCTGCGCTCGGGAAACGGCTGATATTTTTATCGACATCACCGAACTGCGACGAGAGCGTTAAACCGTCGTGTTCCTAAGGAATAAACGAGCGGATCTGCCTGAAGACCGAGTGGAACATTTCCTCGGTGAGGCGGCCTGTGTTGGTGTTGTAGCGAGAGCAGTGATAACTGTCAAAAAGCGTCAGTCCCGTTCCGGGAAGCTCATGCCTTGCCCCGTGGGCAAAGGTGAAAGATGCCCGACGCTGATCCAGGGCCGACAGAAAAGTCTCATGCGCGATCCGGCCGAGAGCAAGCACAGCCTTAATCGACGGATTGGCATCCAGCGTCGACAAAAGATACGGGCGGCAGGTCTTGATTTCCGCGCCGGTTGGCTTGTTCTGCGGCGGCAGGCAGCGCACCGCGTTGGTGATCATCGCATCCTTCAACTGCAGACCGTCGTCCGGCCGGGCCTTATAGGCCCCTTCAGCAAAACCGAATTCGATCATGGTCTGGTAGAGGAGATCTCCCGCATAGTCCCCTGTAAAGGGGCGGCCCGTGCAGTTCGCCCCTTTCATGCCCGGGGCCAGGCCGATGATCAGAAGACGCGGCGCGTCGGCTCCGAATGACGGAACCGGCGCGTTGTGCCAGTCGGGATAGGCAGCTTTCAGCTCTTCACGCAGGGCAACAAGGCGGGGACAGGCCGGACAATCTGATGGGGGATCGACTGGCCCATGGTCTGCGATATAGTCGGACATTGCCCGATCAAGCCTCAGTAGTCGTCGTCCTCGTCGTCTTCATCGACTTGCGCGGGGGTCTGCGGACGGGCGGGACGTTCGGACGGATCACGGCCGATCTTGTTGGCAAGGCTGGCCAGATCGATGAAGTGGTCGGCCTGGCGACGCAGGTCGTCAGCGATCATCGGCGGCTGGGTCTTCAAGGTCGAAACCACGCTCACCTTACGGCCCTTGCGCTGCAGCGCCTCAACCAGAGAGCGGAAATCGCCGTCGCCTGAGAACAGCACCACGTGATCAACGGACTCGACCAGTTCCATGGCATCGACGGCAAGTTCAATGTCCATGTTGCCTTTCACCTTGCGGCGGCCGGCACTGTCGACAAATTCCTTCACCGGTTTGGTGATGACCTTGTAGCCGTTATAGTCAAGCCAATCGATCAGCGGACGGATGGAGGAATACTCCTGATCTTCGATCAGTGCGGTGTAATAGTACGCCCGCAGGAGATACGCCTGTCCCTGGAACTCTTTCAGCAAACGTTTGTAGTCGATGTCAAAACCAATTGCTTTGGCCGTTGAGTACAAGTTCGCTCCATCAATGAACAAAGCAACTTTTTCTCGAGCGTCAAACATCTTATTTGAAACCTTTCCGAGTCATACACGTCGCTCTTGCAATTTGGCGTAGAAGGAACTGGCTTCCCGCGACCAATTCCACGCACACTCTATAAGGCGACGTATATTTTGCTGTAAGTTTACCGCGTATTCCGTGGCGTCACACAGCTTATCGTTTTGTTTTGTCAACGGCCTTCTGATTCTGAAAAGGGCCGTTACTAGTGGCCTACACCATAATATTGGAGTGCCGCAATGCAAAAGCGAGTAGCGTGCGCCAAATCAGGCAAAAAAACCGCGGATTCTTTGCCTATGCGTTCCGGGATCTGACCTCCTCCTCTCAAATTTGACAAGGGGTTGCTTTTTGGAAACGTGAACACTATACGCTGGTTCTTCAAGTTCCTTAAGCCTATGGAGACGTCGAATGGCGCGCGTGACCGTCGAGGACTGCATCGACAAGGTCGAAAACCGGTTTGAGCTGGTGCTGCTTGCTGCGCATCGCGCTCGCATGATCTCGAGCGGCTCGCCGCTGACCATTGACCGTGACAACGACAAGAACCCCGTTGTTGCGCTGCGCGAGATTGCCGAGCAGACCGTCAGCCCGGAAGACATGAAAGAGGACCTGATCCACTCGCTGCAGAAATATGTGGAAGTGGATGAGCCCGAGGCCGAAGCCGTGCCGATGGTTCCGTCCTCGAACCAGCATCAGATGACGCAGGTCAACAACGTTGACGACAGCGCGGTCGAATTCGACCGCATGTCGGAAGAAGACCTTCTGCGCGGCCTCGAAGGCCTCGTTCCGCCGGAGCGGACCGACGACGTCTGATTTGAGTTCACAAGTTCGTCTGAAGCGCGACGGGGTTTCCCCGGCGCTTCGGGCGATTTTTGTCTGTCCCGCTGATGTCTCAGCCGTTTGCCAGGGTCGGTTGCGGCCATGATGCGTCAATACGAACTCGTTGAACGAGTTACGCGCTACAATCCGGACGCCGACGAAGCCTTGCTCAACAAGGCTTACGTCTATGCCATGCAAAAGCATGGTACCCAGACGCGTGCGTCTGGCGACCCCTATTTCTCCCATCCGCTTGAAGTTGCCGCGATCCTCACGGACCTGCGCCTGGACGACGCCACCATTGCCGTTGCCTTGCTGCATGACACGATCGAGGACACCGACGCGACCCGGGCCGAGATCGACTCCCTGTTCGGCGAGGAAATCGGCAAGCTGGTCGAAGGCCTGACAAAGATCAAGCGCCTGGACCTGGTTTCCCAGAAGGCCAAGCAGGCAGAAAACTTCCGCAAGCTTCTGCTTGCGATTGCCGATGACGTCCGCGTGCTTCTGGTCAAGCTGGCTGACCGTCTGCACAACATGCGCACGCTCCACCACATGCCGGAGCACAAGCGTGGACGGATCGCGGAAGAAACGATGGAAATCTATGCGCCGCTCGCCGGACGCATGGGCATGCACGACATGCGCGAAGAGCTGGAAGACATTGCCTTCCATACGCTCAACCCCGAAGCTTATGAAACCATCACCGATCGTCTGGTCGATCTGCGCGAACGCAACCGCGATCTGATCCTGGACATCGAGACAACGCTGACCGAACGCCTTAGCGAACGGGGAATGGCCGCCCTCGTGAAGGGCCGAGAAAAACGCCCCTACTCCATCTTTCGCAAGATGCAGCGAAAGGCTATCGGCTTCGAGCAGCTGTCCGATATCTACGGGTTCCGCGTCACTGTCGGCACCGTGGAAGCCTGCTACCGCGTGCTGGGTGTCATTCACACGACCTGGCCGACCGTTCCCGGCCGGTTCAAGGACTATATTTCCACGCCCAAGCAGAACGACTACAAGTCGATCCACACCACGATTGTCGGACCGTCCCGCCAGCGTGTGGAACTGCAGATCCGGACCATTTCCATGGATCGGGTGGCCGAATACGGTATCGCCGCACACGCGCTTTACAAGGACGGCGAATTCGGCGGACGCAATATCGCCCGGCATACGGAAGACTGCCGCGCCTTCGAATGGCTCCGCCGCACGACCGAACTGCTGGCGCAGGGCGACACGCCGGAAGAATTCCTGGAAAACACCAAGCTGGAACTTTTCCATGACCAGGTCTTCTGCTTCAGCCCAAAGGGCCGTCTGATCGCCCTGCCCCGAGGCGCGACGCCGATCGATTTCGCCTATGCGGTTCATACCGGTATCGGCAACACATGTGTCGGCTGCAAGATCAACGGCAAGATCATGCCGCTGGTGACCGAGCTGCATAACGGCGACGAGGTTGAAATCATCCGTTCGCCCGCGCAGACCCCGCCACCGGCCTGGGAAGCGATTGCCGTTACCGGCAAGGCCCGCGCCGCGATCCGCCGCGCCACCAGGGAATCCGTGCGCAAGCAATATGGAGCCCTTGGCGAACATATTCTGAAGCGCGCATTCGCCAGAGCCGAAAAAGCCTATTCGGAAGACCTGCTGGAAGCGATCCTCGATCTCCTGCACCAGGCCAGCGTCGCCGACTTGCTGGCTGCCGTCGGACGCGGGGATCTTTCCGCCCAACTGGTTCTGAAATCGGCTCACCCGGACTATCAGGACGAGCGCGTTGCCATTTCCGGCCCGCCACTGGAAGAAGGCTGGTTCGGCCTGAAACAGGGCCACGGACTGAAGTTCCGCATTCCGCCCGGCGAACTGGATGCAGACAAGGCAGCCGCCGGCGAGAGTGGCGAGCCTGAAGAAGGCCCGGCCCTTCCCATTCGTGGTCTGTCCGGCGACATCCCGGTTACTTTTGCTCCCGATGGCGGTGCTGTTCCCGGCGACCGTATCGTCGGCATCTTGACCCCGTCCGAAGGACTGACCATCTATCCAATACAATCGCCGTCCCTGAAGGAATTCGACGACCAGACGGAGCGCTGGGTCGACGTTCGCTGGGACATCGACGTCAACAATCCGGAACGTTTCCCAGCACGTCTGGACATTTCGGCTGCAAACGAACCTGGTTCCCTGGCAACCATCGCGCAGGTGATCGGCGAAAACAGCGGCAACATCGACAACGTCAAGATGATGCAGCGAGCCTCGGACTTCCATCAGATGATCATCGATCTTGAAGTCTGGGACCTGAAACACCTGAACAGGATCATAAATCAGCTGCGAACCAAGCCTAATGTTTCCAGCGTCAGCCGTGTGAACGGCTAGATTACAAACGGTAGCAGGCACATAAGGACAAGGCGGCTTGCCGGTGAGTGACACAGCCGCTTGACCATGGAAGACCTGCCGCCGCCAAAGAATTTGAGGGGATCTGATAATGACACGCGATGAAGTTCTGGCCGTATTCCGCGAGGCCGGCGCCTTTCTGGAAGGTCACTTCATTCTGACCTCCGGACTGCGCAGCCCGGTATTTCTGCAGAAGGCCCGCGTGTTCATGTATCCGGACAAGACGGAAAAGCTCTGCAAGGCACTCGCCGACAAGATCCGCGCCTCCGGCCTGGGCCAGATCGACTACATCGTATCGCCGGCGCTCGGTGGTCTTATTCCGGGCTACGAAACCGCCCGCCATCTTGGCGTTCCCGCCATGTGGGTGGAGCGTGAGGACGGGGAGTTTCGACTGCGCCGCTTCGAAATGCCGCAAGGCGCCCGTGTCATTGTTGTAGAGGATATTGTCACGACCGGCCTATCGAGTCGGGAAACGGTAACCTCGTTGAAAGCTCTTGGTGCTGAAGTCCTCGGTGTTGCCTGCCTGATCGACCGCTCCGGCGGCGAGGCTGACGCCTCGGTTCCGGTGATTGCTCTGGCAGAATACAAGGTTCCGGCCTATGAACCTGACAACCTGCCGCCGGAACTTGCCGCCTTGCCAGCTGTCAAACCTGGCAGCCGCGGACTGAGCTGAACGATAAAAGACGGGAACGAACCTTAGACCATGCTGTTTCGCCGGAGAAATAGGCCAACACGGATTGAGCGACTGCGCGTTGCCGTCTGGCCCCGGAACAGCTGGGCGCGGTCGACCCGCTATTTCGGCAAGCGCGTCTTGCGCCTCACGGCGACACCCCACGCGATTGCCCTTGGCTTTGCCGCGGGCGCCTTCGCCTCATGCACACCTCTTGTCGGCTTCCATTTCCTGACCGCTTTCGCACTTGCCTACCTGGTGCGCGGCAACATGATAGCAGCAGCGCTTGGAACGTCCGTCGGCAATCCACTGACGTTCCCGTTCATTTGGGCCTTCACCTTCAAAATCGGACAGTGGATCATCCACGGGCGCGCTCCAAAGGCGGACCCGCATCAGGTTCACCAGCAGTTTCAGCAAGGTCTTTTCGAAAAATCTCTCGACGCGCTCTGGCCAATGCTCAAACCGATGTTCATCGGTGCGGTTCCTCTTGGATTGATCGTTGGAACGGTCTCCTATGTGGTCGTTTACAAGAGCGTCGAGGTCTACCAGCGCCGCCGCAGAAACAAGCTGGCCGACAAGGGCGCCGGCAAACATGGCCGTTTGTTCCCTGCCCCGGGCAACACTGTCGAAGAAGACGGCAGCGCTTGATTTTCGTGGACGACCTGTCCAACTAAGACCGGGACCAAGAACCCATCCCGCCGCAACCTGGAAAGCAAGGCCATGATCCTTGGAATTGGCAGCGATCTGATCGATATCCGCCGGATCGAGAAAACACTCGAAAGATTCGGCGAGCGCTTTACCAACCGGGTCTTCACCGAAATCGAGCGGACAAAATCTGACAAACGCGCCGAGCGCGCCGCATCCTATGCAAAACGGTTTGCGGCCAAGGAAGCCTGCTCGAAGGCACTTGGCAGCGGCATTCGCATGGGGGTCGCCTGGCGGGAAATGGGCGTCGTCAACCTTCCTTCCGGCAAACCCACCATTGCCCTGACCGGTGGCGCTGCCGAACGATTGCAGGCAATGGCGCCTGCCGGTTTCAGGACCACGATTGATCTGACCATTACGGATGATTATCCGCTTGCACAGGCATTTGTCGTCATTTCGGCGTGGCCGACCGACTGGCCCGAGCCGCCAGGGGCGGATTCCCCCTGAAAGCCCAGCCTCAGGGGCCTTCCTCTCATTGCGTTGGCAGGCGCTAGCGGATAAGAGTCCGGCTGTACGCGGCGTTGCAGACCAGAACGCCGGACAAATTTGATCAAGGGACAAAATGAGCGTGACGGAAAACAAGAAGGATAAGGACAGCGGCCTCGCCGAAACCATCAAGGTTATTGTCCAGGCGCTGTTGCTTGCCCTGATCGTGCGAACATTCCTGTTCCAGCCGTTTAACATTCCATCCGGCTCGATGAAGGATACCTTGTTGATTGGCGACTATCTGTTCGTCTCCAAATTCAGCTATGGATATTCCCGCTTTTCCTTCCCTTTCGGCCTCGGCCCGTTCAGCGGCCGCATCTGGTCTTCCGAACCGGAACGCGGTGACGTCGCTGTTTTCAAGCTGCCGACCGACACGTCCGTTGACTACATCAAGCGCGTGATCGGCCTGCCTGGCGATACCATCCAGGTGATCGACGGCGTGGTGCATATCAATGGCGAACCGGTCAAACGCGAAAAGATCGATGATTTTATCGAACAGTCTCCGTCCGGCATCGTACGTCGGGTGCCGCGCTATCGGGAAACCCTGCCGAACGGCGTTTCTTATGAAACCCTGGACCTGACAACACGCGGAGAGGTGGACAACACCCGCGAGTACAAGGTGCCCGAAGGCCATTACTTCATGATGGGCGACAACCGCGACAACTCCGTCGACAGCCGTTATCTGAACAGGGTCGGCTACGTTCCGTTCGAAAACTTCATGGGCCGTGCCGAAATCCTGTTCTTCTCCGTCAAGGACGGAACTCCTGCCTGGCATATCTGGTCCTGGCCGTGGAGCGTTCGATGGGAACGGATTGGCCGGACACTCTAACCGGGGCTTTGGCGGAACGCCGCCGAAGCAGGCTGCATGAAAAGACAACTGCATCAACCAGGTCCGATTTCGGCCCTGAAAACGGCACTGCAATATGAGTTTCAGGACCTGGAACTCCTGCGGGTCGCGCTGACCCATGCCAGTGCCCTTGCACCGTCTGAAACAGTATCGGGCAGTTATCAGCGTCTGGAGTTCCTTGGCGACCGGGTTCTCGGCCTCGTGATAGCTTCCATGCTGCACAAGCATTTTCCCAAGGCTGATGAAGGTGAGTTGGCGCGGCGTTTCAACCACATGGTCAAGCGCGAAACCTGCGCGGAAATTGCCCAGGAACTTGGTGTCGGCGATGCGATGCGCATCGGGCTTGCAGAAGCACAGACCGGGGGCCGGAAGAAAACCGCCCTGCTCGCCGATATTTGCGAGTCCGTCATTGCCGCGATTTACCTGGACGGCGGGTTTGAGGCAGCTGAAAGCTTCATTACGCGCCTTTGGGAGCCGCGTATGCTATCCTGGTCGGGTCCACTGCGCGACGCCAAGACAACGCTGCAGGAATGGGCACAATCGAAGAGCCTGCCGACACCGCGATATGAGGTAACAGGCCGGGACGGACCGGACCACGCACCGAATTTCACCGTGTCGGTGACCGTTCAGGGGCTGCCGCCAGGCGAAGGCAAGGGTGGCTCCAAACGGATTGCGGAACAGAATGCGGCAGAGGCCGTATTGCGCCGGGAAGGCGTCTGGAAGGAATAAGACAGCTTGAACGATAACACGACCAACGATGGTCCGATGGACGAAGATGACGACAACGGCTTTCAGGCCCCCACCGGCCGTTTCGACATGCCGCTGCCTGAGCCGCTGCCGGAGATGCCTGCTGATACCAAGGCGGGTTTCATTGCCCTGATAGGCGCGCCCAATGCCGGCAAATCGACGCTGATCAATCAGCTTGTCGGCACCAAGGTCTCCATCGTTACGCACAAGGTGCAGACAACACGCACGATTGTGCGCGGCGTGGCCATGCACGGCGCGGCACAGCTGGTGTTCATCGACACGCCGGGCATCTTCAAACCCAAGCGCCGGCTCGATCGCGCCATGGTCGACACCGCCTGGGGCGGTGCGCGCGATGCCGACCTGATCGCGCTTCTGGTCGATGCCCGCAAAGGCCTGACCGAGGAAGTGGAGAACATCCTCAAGCGCCTGTCCAGCCAGCAGGCACCGAAGGTTCTGATCCTCAACAAGACCGATGTCGCCAAGCGTGAAAAACTTCTGCAGCTGGCGCAGAAGATCAACGAATTCGTCTCTTTTGAAGAAACCTTCATGGTATCGGCTCTGACCGGCGACGGCACCGAAACCATCCTCGACTATTTCGCGTCCAAGGTTCCGGACGGCCCCTGGCTCTTTCCGGAAGACCAGCCGTCGGACCTGCCCCTGCGCATTCTTGCCGCCGAAATCACCCGCGAAAAGCTGTTCGAGCGCCTGCATGAGGAACTGCCCTATATCTCCACCGTGGAGACGGAACAGTGGCAGGCCCGCAAGGATGGGTCGGCCCGGATCGAACAGACCATCTACGTGGAACGGGACAGCCAGAAGTCCATTGTGCTCGGCAAACGCGGACAGACGATCAAGGCGATTTCACAGGCAGCGCGCGAAGAGCTCTCGGAAATCATCGAAGCTCCCGTCCACCTGTTCCTGTTCGTGAAGGTTCGGGAGAACTGGGCCGACGATCCGGAGCGTTACCGGGAAATGGGACTGGAATTTCCGAAATAATTTGCGCGGATCGCCGAATCCGCCAAACTCCCGGCCTGACATGAAACGGGAAACGGCCCTTGGAATGGAGCGGACGCGGCGTGGTGCTGACCACCCGCAAACACGGCGAAAACGATGTCATTCTGGAGGCCATGACGCTGGATCATGGCCGCCACCTCGGTCTTGTCCGTGGTGGCCGCTCTCGGCGGCACCGGCCTGTTCTGCAGCCCGGCAACGAGCTTACCCTCACCTGGAAGGCGCGCCTTTCCGACCATCTCGGTCAATTTCACATAGAGCCGGAAACCCTGCGGGCGGGTGACCTCATGACCAGCAGCCTCGGTCTGGCCGCGCTTCAGCATCTGGCCTTTTTGCTCCGTCTCCTGCCCGAACGCCACGCCTACCCGAGACTGTTCAATGCGCTAACGGTGGTTCTGGACCATCTGGAGGCTTCGGACGCGGCAGCCGCGCTTCTGGTCCGTTTCGAGCTTGAGGTATTGCGCGACCTCGGCATCGGTCTCGATCTTTCGTCCTGCGCCGCCACAGGCAGCAACGAAGACCTGGCTTACGTGTCGCCGAAATCCGCCCGTGCGGTCTGCCGGGAAGCCGGCACGCCCTATCATGACCGTCTGCAGCCCCTGCCCGGCTTTCTTCTTGAGGGGCAACGGCAGGCCGGCAGTGAGCTGACCTGGGCTGATGTCACCCAGGGGTTCGACCTGACAAGCTTTTTTCTGAACAGATACCTGCAGGAACATGGCACCAGGGACGGCGGCACGCGAAGCCAGGTACTCTCCGCCCTTGAGAAGCGTTACCGAACCGAATTTCCCTGGAATTTCTGACCGTTCAGGGTCACATGCTAATTTGACTCCGGCTGCCGCGGCTGCCAAAGCGAACTGCCCTCGCCTTTCGGAAGAAGGATCATCTCAACGACACCGAAGACCCCACTCAGCGGTACATACCCGATGTAGTCTGTAAAACGACTATCGACGGAGTTGTCTCGATTGTCGCCCATTACAAACAGATGACCGTCGGGCACGACATATTCTCTTGTCGTGTCCATTTCTCCTTGCGGATCGAGATCCAGAACTTCGTAACTTCTGCCGTTCGGCAAAGTTTCCCTGAATCGCGGAGCAGAGATCTCTGAGCCGTCTCGATCCTCGTAGCGATAGTCTGCAAGGGCCTGACGTGGAACAGGCACATCATTGATCAGCACCACGCCGTCCTGAAGCCGTATGCGCTCGCCAGGCAAGCCGATGACCCTTTTCATATAATCGTTCGCTCTTTTGGCGGCGATAGTGAAAACGATTACGTCTCCGCGGACTGGCTCATAGTGCTCGCCCATTGAGGGGAAGATTTTTGTCGCAAGAACAACTTCATCGACCTCCAGGGTCGGACGCATGTTGCTTGAAAGATTGGAATAGGTTTTCAGGCGCAGCAGGTAAAAATCGTTCCAGGACACCGCGACCGCAACCAGAACCAGCGCTACCAAACCGACCAAGAGCCAGCGAAAAGATTTGCGTTTGGAAGCCATGCCCCCCCCAGCAAAGGAACCACACGATTGGCAGTGCGGCTGAATAAACCTTTCGACGGTCTAAGGGACGGTGCTAATTCCTACAATCCTTTCCTGCAACCAAAGGTATCTAGACGACGCGCCTTCATCCTGCCTGGGCAGCCTCCAAAGCAACCGGAGGGTCGTCCGATTGCATAGTGCCGCTGGAAAGGGTCATGCCCGTGGCAAACAGGCGTCCAAGATCCGCTTCGGAAAGCGGCCTGGAAAACAGGTAGCCCTGCACTTCGCTTGTGCCGAGACTTTTTAGAACGGACAGTTCTTCTTCCGTTTCAACGCCTTCGACAACGCAGGCAATGCCCATGTCGCGGCTGAGGGCCAACAGCGACTTGACGATGCCATATCCGGCTGTATCCGGCCGAATTCCGTGGACGAAACTTCGATCGACCTTGATGCAGTCGAGGGGCAGCTTGTGAACATGGGAAAGGCTCGAATAACCGGTGCCGAAATCGTCGAGTGACAGACGGATCCCGGTTTCCTTCAAGGCCAGGATCGCCCGGCTCGCTTCCTTGAAATCCCACATCACGGAAGTTTCCGTCACTTCGCAATGCAGTCGCCCTGGCTCAAATCCGAAGCTCTCCAACAGGTCGAGTATCTCCTGCACGAAACCACGGGACGACAGGTTGCTTGCCGACAGGTTGAAAGACAGCTTCAGATCGGCTGGCCAGTGACGAGCGGCTTCAAGCGCCTTGCGCAACAAGACCAGCGTCAGCCTGTTGATCACTCCGCAACGTTCGGCAATGGGGATGAACTCACCTGGCGGCACATTGCCCAGCAACGGACTGTTCCAACGGGCAAGACATTCCACACCCGTAATCCGGTTGTGTGCCACATCCACGATCGGTTGAAAGGCAACCGACAATTCGGCTTCAATGTCCGCCGACTGCAGCGCCTGGGTAACTCTGGCGTGGGACAGCATCTGTTCGCTGTGGCGCGGTCCGAACACGGCAACCGGCTCGTTCCGATTAAGCTTTGCTTCCTGGAGAACGTAGACGGCGTGTTCCAGCAGGTCCGTCGGTGACAGAACGCTTTCATCCAGATGAGCTATACCGGCGGCATAGTTCAGCTTCATGCTGGCTTCCGGCAGTTGGCAACTCTCCGCAAACAGTTCGTCAAAGAAACTGCTGACGTCCGAAAAGGCAGCTTCGTCCCCAACGGCTAATAGAGCGAACTCGTCACCGGCAATCCGGGCCACGAACATTTGCGGTGCAAGTTTGGATTTCAGCCGCCGCACGACCTCAAGAAGGATCTGATCTCCGGTGTTGAGCCCATAGATGTTGTTGATGGCCCTGAGGCCTCCCAGATCGAATACACATAACGACAGCGATTCTCCCGACTGGCGAGCCGACCTGAAGCTTTGGTCCAGTTCCAGAAGAAAGCAACGCCGGTTGGGCAGACCGGTCATGTGATCGTGGTTCGCGATGTAGTAGTTCAGATCACTCAGTTTCTGGGTTTCATCCTGCTTGTGTTCCAGTTCCTCGGAATGACGTTTCAGATCCCTGCCCGTGCGGATCAGTTTGATGAAGCCGCGATAGTGGTTGTTCAGGATGAAGAAGGCCCCCATGGAAGCCGCTATTCCATAGAGCGCGAAATAGGTGAAGACATGCTCGCCTGCGATGGCAAAGTATATAAAATACAAGGTGTTGGCGCAGAAGGCGTTGATGAGGGCAACCGCGCGAAAATGGATCAGGCAGAAAAGCAGCACCAGATTGGCGACGGCAATCGTGAAGACCACCTGAACCTGCAGGTATGGCCCGCCATAGGGAAAAAGCGACAGAACCCAGATCGAGAAAATCGCAGGCGAAACCACCGCTAAGACCTTGGCCTGCTTCTGCCAGGCAAGAATTTCAGCGTGGCTCGGCGTTTCTTTCTGGCGCCTGCGAACCGTCACGATCCGCTGCACGGCGAAGGCGGTCACGAGTAGCGGCACCACAAGCGTCAGAGCGATTGGAGCAACCGACCAGTGCGTCACCGACAAACCCCAACCGCCAGCCAGGCTCATCATGTAGAGGAACGGTGTCTGGCGCTGGATGAACTGATATTGCGCAAGGGCAACGTCCGGGTCGCCACTATCACCAGCAACCCACGTTTTGAAAGCCGTCAAGGCCGACGTCAACCAGTTTGAACCCATTCAGGCATGTTCCAAAGTTTAACCCGGCATCGGTAAAATCCGCAGCCTTTCTTGGATTAATACCGCTCTCTCCTTGACATGACATTAAGGAAGCTTCGCAGTTTTCGATATTTTACTTCGAGTTTTTCTTTGAATGGACTTCTTGCTCGCACGCCTTCCGCACTCTCCTGCCTTCGCCTGTGGCGGATAGGAATTCACCCACAGACGTGTGAAATCCGTTGAAAATCCGCTGTTCCCGGCCATTCGAGGCAGTTAGCGAATTGCACCTCGTGCCTGAAACAGCTAGCAAGCAAGTATGGGAAAAGAGACGACACCGCCGCCAAGCGGCATTGAGAGCATCAATCTCAAGAATGCGCTGGAAGAGCGCTATCTGGCCTATGCACTGTCGACCATCATGCACCGGGCCTTGCCGGATGTGCGCGACGGTTTGAAACCCGTGCACAGGCGCCTGCTTTACGCAATGCGCCTTTTGAAACTGGACCCTGGGTCCGGCTTCAAGAAATGTGCCCGTGTTGTTGGTGACGTGATCGGTAAATACCACCCGCACGGCGACCAGGCGGTCTACGATGCCCTCGTTCGTCTCGCCCAGGACTTCGCGCAGCGCTATCCGCTGATCGACGGACAGGGCAACTTCGGCAACGTTGACGGCGATAACGCGGCTGCCATGCGTTACACCGAAGCGCGCATGACCGACACGGCCAAACGGCTGCTGGACGGCCTGGACGAGAATGCCGTCGATTTCCGTGAGACCTATGACGGTGAGGACAAGGAGCCGATCGTTCTGCCGGGCGGTTTCCCGAACCTTCTCGGCAACGGTTCGTCGGGCATTGCCGTTGGCATGGCGACCTCCATTCCGCCGCACAATGCGTTCGAGCTCTGTGAAGCCTGCCAACACCTGATCAAGAACCCGAATGCGGAAACCGGCGAGCTGCTGGAGTACATCAAGGGCCCGGATTTCCCGACCGGCGGCCTTCTGGTGTCGGACCAGGGGTCCATTCGCGAGGCCTATGAAACCGGACGCGGCAGTTTCCGCGTTCGTGCCCGCTGGGAAGTGGAAGATCTCGGCCGCGGGCAATGGGCGATCGTCGTCACCGAGATCCCCTACCAGGTGCAGAAGTCACGCCTGATCGAAAAGATCGCCGAACTGCTGACGGCGCGCAAGCTGCCGCTTCTGGACGATATCCGCGATGAATCTGCCGAAGACATCCGCATCGTCCTGGTGCCGCGTTCGCGCAATGTCGACGCAAATATCCTCATGGAATCCCTGTTCAAGCTGACGGACCTGGAAAACCGGTTCTCCTTGAACATGAACGTCCTTTCCATGGGCAAGGTGCCGATGGTCATGGGCCTGAAACAGGTCCTGCGCGAATGGCTGGATCACCGCAAGGAAGTGCTGATCCGCCGTTCCGAGTACCGTCTCGGCCAGATCAACCACCGTCTGGAAGTTCTGGAAGGCTATCTTGTTGCCTATCTGAACCTGGACGAGGTCATCCGCATCATCCGCGAAGAGGACGAACCCAAAGCCGAACTGATGCGGACTTTCGAGCTGTCGGACGTTCAGGCGGAAGCCATCCTCAACATGCGCCTGCGCTCCTTGCGCAAGCTGGAAGAAATGGAAATCCGCAAGGAACACGACAAGTTGTCGGCCGAGAAGGACGACCTGACCAAACTGCTCGGTTCCGATGCGCGTCAGTGGACCAAGATCTCCAAGGAAATTGCGGAAATCTCCAAGGTCTATGGCCCTGAAACCGAAATTGGCAAGCGCCGGACCGACAAGTCCGAAGCTCCGGAAACGGACCTGATCGACATCCAGCAGGCGATGATCGAAAAGGAACCGATCACCGTCATCATTTCCGAAAAGGGCTGGATCCGGGCGATGAAAGGTCACCAGACGGACCTTTCCGGTGTTGCGTTCAAGCAAGGCGACAAACTGAAACTGTCGCTGCATGCGGAGACGACGGACAAGATCCTGCTGTTCTCCACCGGAGGCAAGTTCTTCACGCTTGGCGCCGACCGCCTGCCTGGTGGACGCGGCCATGGCGAGCCGATACGTCTGATGGTGGAAATGGACGAAGCACAGGACGTGGTCAACGCCTTTGTTCACAAGCCTGGCCGAAACCTGCTCCTGGCGACCACCGAAGCGCGTGGTTTTGTCGTCAGCGAGGACGACGTCGTTGCGAATACGCGCAAGGGCAAGCAGGTTCTCAATCTCAGCGCTCCGGCGGAAGCCTCGATCTGTGTCGAGGCATCGGGTGACCAGGTGGCCATCATCGGTGAAAACCGGAAACTGCTGGTATTCCCGATGGCACAGATCCCGCAAATGGGTCGCGGCCGCGGCGTCCGCCTGCAGCGCTACCGGGACGGCAACATCTCGGACATTCGGGTCTTCAAGGGCGAAGACGGCCTGACCTGGACCGACAGTTCCGGCCGCAGTTTTACCCGGACAATGGAAGAGCTTGCGGACTGGCGCGGCGAACGCGGTCAGGCCGGTCGCCTGCCGCCCACGGGTTTCCCCCGGTCGAACAAGTTCGGGCCGAGCAAGCTTTAAGGCAAAGCTCCCGGTCGTTTTCCGATCGGGCTAAGCCATACTGGCGGCGCAAAGCTGCCGCCAGTGACCGGGTGTCATCCCGAATGTTCGCTTGAAGTGACGTGTCAGATGACTTTGATCCGCAAAGCCGCTGGCAAAGGCCGCGTCGGCAAGTGACGCTCCCTGATGCAGCTCGGTCTTGGCCTTCTCAAGACGCCGCATGACGAGATACCGGTGCGGGCTCGTTCCAAAGACCTTTCGAAACTGTCGCGACAGGAAAAACCTGTCCATCTGCGCCAGGTCCTCCAGTTCCTCCATGGCTATACGGTCTGCACAGCCCTCCCTCAGGTACTCGGCGCAGGCCTTGAGGGACGGCCAGTTCAATGAGGAGACACCTGCCATGCGGTCATCGGCATGACGAGCCAGGCAAGCTGCCAGATCCGCAATCAGGCAGTCGCGCCGGAAAGGACCCATTTCGTGATCGATATCGGTCAGGGCGTCCGCCAGATCTTTCCTGAAGCCTGCGTCGGAGATGACGGGTGAGCCGATAAACGGCAGGCGCGCGTTGCCCGAGGCAGCCAGGGTTTCACAAATCAGCTCCGGCGGAATGTAGATCATGCGGTAGCGGAGCCCGCGTTCAGTCCCTGCACCACCATCATGCAGCTCGTCCGGATGAATGACGATCACCTGCCCCGGCAGCGAAGCACGTCTCTCACCGCGATAACTGAAGGTCTGTACGCCACTCATGGTCAAACCGATGGCGTAGGTGTCGTGCCGGTGAGGTGTAAAGCCGTTGCCGTGAAACCGGGCGTCAATGCGCTCGATCCCTTCTTCCGGTGGCGCTACCTGGATCCTGTCCGCTTCCACTTCGCACAAACGTTCAAGACCACTCGGCTTCGGCTCCGCTAGTTCCTTGCTTTCGCCTTTAAGATGAAATCCCCGCGTGGAGTTGAAAGTCATGTTCGAAACCAAGTTCGTCGTTGTTGTCCGAGAAGATCTCGCTGTCTGGCAGAAGCTGAATGTGACTGCTTTCCTGTCAACCGGCGTTGCCGCTGCAAAGCCCGGCATAATCGGCGAACCCTATAGCGATGCGGCGACCAATGTCTATCACCCGATGAGTGTCCAGCCGATCATCGTCCTGAGTGCCGACGCAGAAACACTCGGCAAGATCCACAAGCGGACGCTGGACCGTTCGGTTCCGGCAAGTCTTTACATCGAGGAAATGTTCACCACGGGCCATGACAGTGCGAACCGGGAGGTCTTTTCGCGCTTTGGCCCGGATGATGCGAAGGTGGTCGGCATTGCCTTTCATGCGGACAAGAAGGTCGCAGACAAAATTTCCAAGGGCGCGAAGATGCATGCCTGAACAACTTCAGACTTTGCAGGCCTCGAAAATTACCCCCCTCCCGCCTTCTTCAAAAGTCGGATCAATCTTCACTCGACTGCGCATGTCTTTTCCGGGCACTGTGGGGCAAAGAAAACCCGGGAGGACTTATGATAGGGGCGTTCACGTTCAATACCAGTCAGCGCATCGTCTTCGAAAATGGAGCAGCTGCGAACCTGGCAAACCACGCGGCTTCCTTTCTGGGGCCGCGCCCCTTTCTGGTAACGGATCCCGGCATTGTTTCCCTCGGCCTGCAGGCGTCCTGCGAGGCATCCCTGGTCGGAGCGGGGCATGACATCGCCCGGTTCAGTGACGTCGTCGCCGATCCGCCGCGGTCCCTGGTCGATGCCGCCGTGGACGCGGCTCGCTCGCATGGCGCAACGTCGATCATCGGGTACGGCGGAGGTTCCTCCCTGGATGTCGCAAAGCTTGTCGCGCTGCTGCTGGGCAGCAACGAGGACCTGGACGAAGCCTGGGGCATAGGAAACGCCAAGGGGCCACGGCTGCCGCTCATCCTCGTTCCGACCACAGCAGGAACCGGCTCCGAGGTCACTCCGATCTCGATCATTACAGTCGGGGATGAGGAAAAGCGCGGCGTCGTGTCTCCTTTCCTTCTTCCCGATCTCGCGATCCTCGACCCGCTGCTGACGCTTGGCCTGCCGGGCCCGGTCACTGCGGCAACGGGGATAGATGCCATGGTCCACGCGATCGAGGGATACGCCTCGAAATCCGTAAACAACAACCCCGTCTCCCGAACGCTTGCCGTTGAAGCCTTGAAGCTGCTTGGCGCCAACATTGAAAAGGCCGTGTTCACACCGGACGACAGGGACGCACGTGGCGCGATGTTGCTCGGCTCCATGCTTGCCGGCATGGCCTTTGCCAATTCACCGGTGGCCGCGGTTCATGCGCTTGCCTATCCCATCGGTGGCACGTTTCACGTCCCTCACGGGCTATCCAACGCGCTGGTTCTGCCACATGTCCTGAAGTTCAATAACGCTGTTGCTTCAGAAACTTATGCCGAGATTGCGCCAATTGTTTTCCCTGGACTTGCCGAGGTAAACGATGTCAGGGCGCGCTCTGACCTGTTTGCAGACAACCTGGCAGACCTGGCTGCAAAACTGGGCCTTCAAACACGCCTGCGCGATGTCGGTATCAGCGAGACTGATCTGCCCAAAATGGCGAGCGACGCCATGAAGCAAACCCGCCTGGTGGTCAACAACCCGCGGGAGCTTGGCGAAACGGACGCGCTTGAAATCTACAGGGCGGCGCTATGAACATCACATCTCATCCACAAGCGGCGAGGCCGGAACCTTTAAACAGGTCCGAATTCAAAGCTTTTCAACATATCCCCACAAGGTGGATGGATGTGGACATCTACGGGCACGTCAACAACGTTCAGTATTTGAGCTTTTTCGATACGGCTGTTAACAGCTGGTACGTTGATAAGAAACTGCTCGACCCGCTAAAGAGCCCCGAGATCTTTCTGGTGGTGGAAACCGGCTGCCATTACTTCGCCGAACTAACCTTTCCCGCCATCATATCCGCAGGACTGAAGGTTGAAAAACTTGGCTCAACTTCTGTAATTTTCAGGGTTGGATTGTTTGCCGGCGAAAGCCAGACGACAGCAGCTCACGGCCGCTTTGTCCATGTCCACGTGGCCCGTGAAACACGCAGACCCTGCCCTATTCCAGACTGGAAACGGGAAATCCTGGAAGGTTTGACGGCTTAGATACCGGACAAGTCCGTCGAGACGGTTACACTGCGAATGCTCACAGGCAATCCACGGGAAAAGTCAGGGATGGCGTTTTCACTACCCACAGGCACTGCACAGCTCTTCCACACGTTATGCGCAAGCTTTCAACAGGTTACGCACAGTCATGGAATTGTCACGCAGCGCCGCTGTGGATAGCGAAAATCAGCTGAAGTTCTTCATCAAGCGGGACTTTTCGCGCTGCCAATCGCGTTTCTTCTCAGTCTCGCGCTTGTCATGCAGCTTTTTACCCCGGGCAAGGGCCAATTCCAGCTTTGCCCGGCCCTGCTCATTGAAATAGAGCTTGAGTGGGACAATCGTCTTGCCGTCCTTCTGGACGGCACCAGCCAACTTGCCGATCTCGCGCTTGTGCAACAGCAATTTTCGCGGACGGCGCGGTTCGTGATTGAACCGATTGGCCTGCAGGTATTCCGGAATATAGACGTTGTAGATCCAGATCTCGCCCTTATGTTCGGCGGCGTAGGATTCTGCAATATTCGCCTTGCCGTTGCGCAGCGATTTGACCTCGGTGCCTTTCAGCTCGATGCCTGCTTCCAGCGTATCTTCGATTTCGAAATTGAACCGGGCTTTCCGGTTGTCGGAAATGATTGTCCGCCCCGGATCGCCCCCTTTTCTCGGAGCCATTTTTTTCCTTCCGGCGCCAGCGCCTTGAAGTTCGGTTCGTCTCGAAAAGCCAAACAATCGAGACGAACGTCAGTTCCCGGCAGCCAGTGCCATTCCTTTTCCGGTCAGTTGATCAGCCCTGCGTGTGCCATTGCAGTTCGGATCTCGGCTTGTGCTGCCTCTGTCACCGGCAGAAGAGGCAGCCGCAGCTCTTCGTCCACCTTGCCAAGCAGGGAAAGCGCATATTTTGCGCCGCCCGGGCTCGGCTCCAGGAACATGGCCCGGTGTAGCGGCGCAAGCCGGTCCTGGTATTCCAGCGCCTTTTTGTAGTCACCGGCAAGCGTGGCAGCCTGGAATTCGGCACACAGGCGCGGCGCAACGTTTGCGGTCACCGAAATGCACCCGACACCGCCGTGAGCATTGAAAGCAAGTGCGGAGATATCTTCACCGGACAGCTGGACGAAATCCGGTCCACACAGATGGCGCTGACGGCTGGCCTTTGCCATGTCAGCCGTTGCATCCTTGACACCCTTGATGTTCTCGCAGGTTTCAAACAGCTCTGCCATCGTTTCCGGCAGCATGTCGACAATCGACCGGCCAGGAATGTTGTAGATGAAGATCGGGATGCCGACGGCATCGTTGACGGCCTTGAAATGGGCCTTCATGCCAGCCTGGTTCGGCTTGTTGTAGTAAGGCGTCACGACCAACAGGGCATTGGCGCCGGCCTTTTCGGCGTGTTGCGCGAAGTCGATTGCTTCGATCGTATTGTTGGAACCTGCGCCCGCCATGACGGGAACGCGGCCCGCGGCCGCTTCTACACACAGTTCGACAACCCGCTTGTGTTCATCATGGGTCAGCGTCGGGCTTTCGCCGGTCGTGCCCACGGGCACGAGACCGGAGGAACCTTCAGCGATCTGCCAGTCCACGAACTCCTGAAACCGTTTCTCATCAAGCGCTCCGTCCTTAAACGGGGTAATCAGCGCTGGAATTGAACCTTTAAACATCTCGGTTTCCTCTTGGATGACTGTCGTGGTTCCGACGGGCGGAAGGGCATCTGTTTCAGATGGAGGCGCAACATACTCATCTGCCGAACAAGGAGCAATGGTTCCAATGCTATAGAACTGCTGCTTTTCGACTTTTCTTGCCTTAACTGCGCTCTTCCAGCGACACCTGGCCTCATCTTTTCAATGCCTGATACGAAGTCTTCCTATTGGCACCCGCCCGCAATCCACTCTATCTTTGAAAAAAACAACTTTTGGATGGAAACGTTACGGGAGACACCCATGACTTCTGCGCCGCAAGAAGCGCTTGTCAACTCCAGCACCGCCCCGATGCCCCCAGTAGTAGACTTTACCTGGAAAAGCCCGGATGGCCTTACCTTGTCAGGCTGCGAGTGGCCGTCTGCCAAACCGGATTCGGAAGGGGCAGCGTCGCCAATTCCCGTTCTCTGCCTGCCGGGGCTTTCCAGAAATACACGAGATTTCAATGAGATCGCGCGTTTCCTTCAAACTTGCGGCCACAGGGTCATCGCCCTCGACTACAGGGGACGAGGCAAGAGCGACTGGGATCCCGATTGGCGCAATTACGCCTTGACCGTTGAAGACAAGGACATCGATGCTGCCATTGCGGAACTTGGACTGGACCGTTTTGCCGTTCTTGGAACTTCACGGGGTGGCTTGCATGCCCTGGCAATGGGCTTGCGTTATCCCGCATCCCGAATGGCGGCCGTGATCTTCAATGACATTGGTCCGCATATCGAGATGCGCGCGATCCACCGGATAGCCGCAACACTCGGCCACCACATGAAATGCGCCTCCCATGAAGACGTCGCAGCCAACCTGGAACACACGCTCGGATATCAATTCCCTGCCTTCGTAAAGGCTGACTGGCTCAAGCTGGCCGGCCAGCTTGCGAGCGAGCAGGACGGACATGTGATGATGGACTACGACCCCGCCCTCGCCCATCAATTGGCAAGTCTCGATGATGCCACGCCCACACCCGACCTCTGGCCTCTTTACGAAAAGCTGACCGACAGACCGGTTCTGGTGCTTCGCGGCGAACATTCGGATCTGCTGAGCCCGGAAACATGTCGGCGGATGACGGACAACCACCCGAATGCCACAGCAAAAACCATTCCCGGCCAAGGGCATGCCCCTGTTCTGTGGGATGGCGAGACGCACAAGACGATTTCGGATTTTCTGAAAAGCGTTTGAATCTGGCGGCCACCTGGCCTTGTTCCGCTTAGCTCTTCTGAGCTTCTGAGCTTCTGAGCTTCTGAGCTTCTGAGCTGCAGCGACACTCTGTGCGTCGTCTTTTACAGTTCTTTTTGCCCGACAAGACAAAAGAAAACCCGGCGTTTCCGCCGGGTTTTCCATCAAACCTCGAGTGAGGGTTGATTAGAAGGTACGCTGCATACGAACACCGAAGAGGAGTTCGTCAACGTCAGATGCGTTGTCCGGGTCGGTGTTGGCGTAACCAACGTCAGCACCCATCACGAAGCCAGAGACCGGCTCCCACTGTACGGAACCGTCGATTGCCCAACGGGACAGGTCGGTTGCGCCGTTCGGCTGATCGATGTCCATGTAGGAACCGTCGAGAGCAAGACCGATCGTGGAAGTTGCCTGGATGTAAGCACCAGCCGACAGGGAGTAGCCGGTGGAGGTGCCGCTGGTCGGGCCGTAATCGGAGACTGCTACGCCGCCAACGGTGCTGCCTGCGCCGATGTAGGACAGAGCGCCGTCTGCGTAGAAGCCCTGGAAGAAGATGTTGGAGCCCGGGGAAGCCATCGGGATGTTGACAGCAACACCACCGCCGATTGCCCAACCGAAGGAATCGTCAGCACCGTTGTTGGTTGCGCCGGTCTGGTGTGCGTTTGCACGATCCGGGTAAACCTGGTGCAGAGCACCGGACAGCTGTGCAGAACCCCAGCCCTGGGAAACGCCGAGAGCAGCGACCAGGTCCGGTGCACGAGTGCCGCCGTAGGTGCCAACTTCACGATGCGAACGATCTTCCAGAGCGATCGTAGCGGAGAAGCCGTTGCCGAAAGCTGCGGTGTAAGCGATCTGGTTGACCGTCTGGTCGGACCAGTTACGGCTGACAACACCCATGAAGGTCTGACCGGTGAAGATGTCGAAGTTCGAGGTCAGAAGACCTGCGGTCAGGCCGCCCCACTGGATGTAGGCGTTATCGAGGCTGGCAGAGTTAACTGCGTTCGTAACGGTCGAGTACATGGAGACGTATGCACGCAGGGTACCGAATTCGGTTGCAGTGCGAGCGTCCAGGTACAGGTAGCCGCGAGACAGCCAGGAGTAGCCGTCGGAATCACGGTTGCCCCAAGCGCCGTTGTCCAGCGTGTTGTTGACGATTACCTGGGTACGAACACGGCCGCCAACGCGGAGGCAGGTTTCGGTGCCCGGGATGTAGTAGAAGCGTGCGCCGTAAGCGTCACAGACGCGAACGTAATCAACCGGCTCCGGAGCAACCGGAAGATCGGCTGCCTGTGCGGTGGTGGCAGCAGCAGCAGCTGCAGCGCCGAGCATCAAGCTCTTGAGTTTCATATCTGACCTCCAATCAGTCATTTCAATTGGCACCAAAGAAAAGCGCCATTGTCCCCGCGAATTGTTTCTGAGTTTGCCACCGACCGGAGGTTGGACGTCCGAGGCAGACAAATCAGTGCGGCTCGAAGCCGCTCGCAAGGATGACCATACGCATCCAATTTCCCGGTTCAATACAGAATACGGTTTGCACCTACCGCAGCGGCTGTTTTCAAAAACCGGTGTTGCGCGAATGTCACAAAATCAGATCGGAAATTTAGAAACTGTTAGGAAACTCGGCAAAATCGCCGGTTTGACCGGCACTTGACCGGGAGGCTAGAGGCCTCGCCCCATGCGGGTTCTCGGGGAATCAAAATGGGGACGGCCCGGCAGATTGAAGCCTGCCGGGCCGCGTGACTGACTGGAGTTCAGAGGATCACAGCCAGAAATCTAATCAGATGATTAGAAAGTGCGCTGCATACGAACACCGAAGAGGAGTTCGTCAACGTCAGATGCGTTGTCCGGGTCGGTGTTGGCGTAACCAACGTCAGCACCCATTACGAAGCCAGAGACCGGCTCCCACTGTACGGAACCGTCGATTGCCCAACGGGACAGGTCGGTTGCGCCGTTCGGCTGATCGATGTCCATGTAGGAACCGTCGAGAGCAAGACCGATCGTGGAAGTTGCCTGGATGTAAGCACCAGCCGACAGGGAGTAGCCGGTGGAGGTGCCGCTGGTCGGGCCGTAATCGGAGACTGCTACGCCGCCAACGGTGCTGCCTGCGCCGATGTAGGACAGAGCGCCGTCTGCGTAGAAGCCCTGGAAGAAGATGTTGGAGCCCGGGGAAGCCATCGGGATGTTGACAGCAACACCACCGCCGATTGCCCAACCGAGGGAATCGTCAGCACCGTTGTTGGTTGCGCCGGTCTGGTGTGCGTTTGCACGATCCGGGTAAACCTGGTGCAGAGCACCGGACAGCTGTGCAGAACCCCAGCCCTGGGAAACGCCGAGAGCAGCGACCAGGTCCGGTGCACGAGTGCCGCCGTAGGTGCCAACTTCACGATGCGAACGATCTTCCAGAGCGATCGTAGCGGAGAAGCCGTTGCCGAAAGCTGCGGTGTAAGCGATCTGGTTGACCGTCTGGTCGGACCAGTTACGGCTAACAACACCCATGAAGGTCTGACCGGTGAAGATGTCGAAGTTCGAGGTCAGAAGACCTGCGGTCAGGCCGCCCCACTGGATGTAGGCGTTATCGAGGCTAGCAGAGTTCGCACCGTTGGTGACGGTGGAGTACATGGAGACGTATGCACGCAGGGTACCGAATTCGGTTGCAGTGCGAGCGTCCAGGTACAGGTAGCCGCGAGACAGCCAGGAGTAGCCGTCAGAATCACGGTTGCCCCAAGCGCCGTTGTCCAGCGTGTTGTTGACGATTACCTGGGTACGAACACGGCCGCCAACGCGGAGGCAGGTTTCGGTGCCCGGGATGTAGTAGAAGCGTGCGCCGTAAGCGTCACAGACGCGAACGTAATCAACCGGCTCCGGAGCAACCGGAAGATCGGCTGCCTGTGCGGTGGTGGCAGCAGCAGCAGCTGCAGCGCCGAGCATCAAGCTCTTGAGTTTCATATCTGACCTCCAAAAGTCAATTTTCATTGGAACCGAACCTGACCCTCAAGGACCTGGCGGGCTCCATCCCCGCGATTTCGTACAAAAACAATTCAGTCGAAAAAGTCCGAACTATTTTTTCTGGCGATTACTCGCCGTCGCAGGGCTTAAGAACCAAACTCGAGTTGGCACAGCAAGTCCAAACTGCTGACTGGCAGCACTGTCAGGCAGCTGTGTGTTTTTTCTGCAACATGCTGTTTTGCAACCAGTTTTCCATTACCCAAGGGAACCATCAAACAAAAATTCGCGGAAAATCCCGGGAAAATCACTATTTCGCGATGAGACACCCCAACCCCACCCCTCCGAAACACAACACAGAAAAACAAAGAACTTCTATCTAAAAAGATAATACTCAATCAAAAAATAGATCATACTTCTAAAATAGAATATACATGTCTTTCTTATTTAAGATATTTTCTTAATTTATACTTTATTAACACCTGAAAACAAGTTCAATGGAGAATTTCAACACCCTTCCCTTAAGGAAAATACGACACCACTCAGACGAGTGGAGAAAATCCGCTAAAACCTCGCCAAGGTAGGTGTTTCTTGTCTTCCACATACTTTGCCGCGGGATTCGATGCTGAAAGATTCGCCCCACGGCGATGAAAACCGCATGTTTTTCGGAAGATTCGCTCATTCCATGCGAACTCTCGCAAAACAAGCGGATGCGCAGGCGGGGTTTGTCGATCCGCATCTTTGATGCAGACCGGTCGGCAGGCCTTTATGTGATGCCGACAATGAAAGGGTTCGATTTGACGCGCTGTTGTTCGATTAGCGCAAGAGTACCGTTATTCCTGCACTGTTGCCGTTGGCATCCAGCACCGTCACATCCGCAAAACCGGGCGTGTCCGGCTGCCAGACAAGTTGCCTTTCCCGCTGCCCTGTGTGGAGGGGGCGTCCGTTCACAAGGAAGGAGAACGGCCCTGCACCGCCCTTGAACTTGACGACCAGCGGCTGCGCCGACTGTTCCAACGAACTGTCCCGTGCGAATCCGAGATCCAGCTCGGCTCCGTCCGGCGGATAGGATATCTGCAAGGTGTCACCCGTGCGAACCGTGCCGCGGTTTTGTGGCAAGCGGGCAAAGCGAAGCGGTTCGGGAACCTGTTGCCCAGCGACACTCATGGCTTCCGCCGGACCGTCCGGAAGCGGAACCCTGTCGGGTCCCAGGATCTGAAACGCCTCGAAGAGAACAGGTACGGCGACCGAAGCTCCCGTCGCCCCGGGCACTGGCGTGCCATCCGGGCGCCCCGACCAGATCGCCACCACATGACGACCGTCATAACCGACAGCCCAAGCGTCACGATAGCCGTAGGCTGTGCCTGTCTTGTAGGCGACGTGGTGTGTTTCTGCACTTTGCGGCTGCGGCAATCCGGAAAGAATATCGCCCACCATCCAGGAGGCCTTTTCCGAAAGGACACGGGCTGAAGACACCGGCGCCGTCCCCTCTTCGCAGTCTTTGCGGCACACGGACAGGGCAACCGGCTCGCCACCTCGAGCCATTGCCGCGTAGGCCTGGGTCAGGTCCCGCAAGGACATGCCGAGACCGCCAAGGCTGATGGCAAGCCCCGGTGCGATGCCTTTCTCCATGACGGGATTGGCACCGGCACGTTTCAGCCGGGCAATCAGCCGCGCCGGCCCGACCGCTTCCAGCAACTTCACAGCCGGTGTATTGAGCGACAACTGAAGGGCTTCGCGCAGGGTGACCGTGCCCTGGTAGGACTGGTCGAAGTTCGTCGGCTGGTAGCCACCAATGTTGGTCGCCCGGTCTTCAATGAAACTTTCCGGCAGACCGACACCTTCTTCAAAGGCAAGACCATAGATGAACGGCTTCAGCGTTGATCCGGGCGAACGTGTGGCGCGGGTCATGTCGACATGACCCTGGCGGCGCGTGTCCAGAAGGTTCGGCGCGCCAACGCTTGCCAGAATTTCTCCGCTCTGGTGATCGGCGACCAGAATGGCCAGGGAAACTGGCGATGGCATCGTCTCGCTCTTCCGTCTCGCCAGGGATTCGATCGCACGCTGAAGCTCAAGGTCGATCGTCAACCGGTGGACAGGCAAGAGAGGCGCACCGGCACGCGCCTGCCGGCTTTCGTGCGGTGCCAGGAATGGCATTGCATAACGTATCGTCCGGACCGGTTCATTTGCAGCCGAAGCCGCATCCTCTTTACCGAGGACACCAGCCACTGCTGCGCGGCGCAAGACACGGTTGCGGGCCTTGCGCGCCTGCGCTGGAAAACGGTCCGGCCGCCGCGCCTCCGGGCTTTGCGGCAATGCCACCAGCAGCGCGGCTTCCGCCGGCGTGAGACGCCCAGGTTCCTTGCCGAACCAGGTAAGGCTTGCCGCCCGAACCCCCTCCAGGTTGCCGCCAAACGGCGCCCTGAGAGCATAAAGCCGCAGGATATCTTCTTTCGAAAACTCCGCTTCCAGCTGAACGGCCCTGAGAAGCTGCTCGTATTTACGCTCAAGCGACTTCGTCGGCTGCTCTTCCAGCAAACGCGCAACCTGCATGGTCAGCGTCGAACCGCCGGAAACTATGCGGCCGTTCCTGAGACTTTGCAGGGCAGAGCGAGCAAGCGCCAGCGCGTCAAACCCGCCGTGTTCGTAAAACCGCTTGTCCTCGAACGCCAGCAACATCCGGAAATAAAGCGGATCGATTTCCGCCAGCTCCACCGGCAAGCGCCATTTGTCGTCCTGGCTGGTGAAAGCCCGCAGAAGGCGGTCGTTCCGGTCCAGAACGACAACCGACAGAGGCAGGTCGCCGACACGGGGCGGCGCGGACAGCGACGCATAGTCGTGCCCGACCTTTGTAATCAGGCAGACAGACAGCGCGGCGGCACCAAGACCGGCGGCAGCGAACCACCGCCGGATCATGAGCCAATTCCGCCGCGCCAACGTTTTCATCGTACGGTCGCCTTACCGCGTCGGGCCGAGAACAACCAACCTGCCGGTTGCCGTGATGGCGCGACGGTCCGGACGGTACATATCCTCTACCGACGCCGGCGGATGCGAATAGTCGCCCGGGGTTGCAGCCCGTGCAAGATAGGCAAAGGTCAGTTCCTTGCTGCTCCAACGGGTCTGGTCCACGGCCACTTCGAAACGGTCCCTGTAGAACGCCGAATGTTCCGGCTGATCAACCGTATCGAGGAACGACAGGCCACCGATATCGCCGGAACGCACAAGCCGCGGATTGTCGATCACCAGGCCGGCAGGCAGGCGGTCAACGACCATCAACCGGCCCGGATGATCCGTCAGGGCCCGTACGGTGACGACAACCGCAAGCCGGGTGTTGACCGGTACCGCGGCCGGATCGATCGGATTTCCGTCAAGGTCGTAGACCGTACGTTCCACCGCATAGTCCTTGCCACCTGCGGGCTCGGGAACCAGCGGCTGGCCGGCCACGGAGACAAGAAGCTCCGTTCCAGCGTCCCCGTTGTTCTTCACCTCCACCGGGAAGTCGGCAACCTCGCGTCCGGCCAGCGACCAGGCGAGCCGTCCGGGCGTTACTTCACCACGAACGGAGATCCGGGCGTCTTGCGCGGATTCGTTGAGCGCATTCGCTGCCAGGAGCATCCAGGCCATATCTTGTGTCGACCGGTATGGCTTGTTGGCCTGGGCCGTTTTCAGGAAGTCGATGGCTTCCGTCTTCAGACTGTCTTCCATGGACGCCGAAACGACATAGTCCGTCACGCCCGCGCTGTCGCGCAGGACGGAGCCGTAGTCGTCGCGATAGTACTTCGGAGCCTCCTTCGGCAGAGCGGCAAGAGCCGCCCGGAAACCGGTGACCGCCCGGTCAAGCTCGCCATAAAGGGCAAGCCCGGCAGCAACCTGTGCCTTGGCAAGCGGTGTTGCGAAGTTCTGCAGCTTGGCATCCAGGTAGTAGCGAAGATCGCCCATGGAGGCGCGGCCGTTGCGGGCCAGCACGTAGAGCGCATAGGCGATGTCTTCGCCGCCATCCTGGAAGTCGGAGGAATAGGCCAACCTGTTTTCCAGATTGTCCAGTGCCGAAGTGAACGCAAGATCAGGCACCAGATATCCCTTTTCGCGTGCACGGGTCAGGAAGTCGGTAACATAGGCATCCAACCAGGTATCACCGCCGCCGTAGCTGTTCCAGAGACCGAAATCGCCGGAAGAGGACTGGTTCGACAGGATCTTGGCAATGGCCTTGACCACCCGTTCCCGAATGGCACTATCGCCGCCAAGCCCCGCAGCCTCGGCAACTTCGCTGAGATAAAGCAGCGGCAAGGCACGACTGGTCGTCTGCTCGGTGCAGCCATAAGGATAGCGGTCAAGTGCCGCCAGCAGGCCGGCGACATCGATGCTTGCAGCACCACCGGCAGACAAGGTGATGTCAACCGTATCCGCCCGCAGGCCGTCGAAGGTGTCCGCATCCAGCGAGAGGCTGTCTCCGGATGCCAGTGAGAAGCTGGACTGACGGACAACTTCAGGCTGGGTATCTTCAACCTCGAGGCTGAAACGCTTGACGAAAACTTCGCCCTGCGGCCCGGTCAGCGACGCCACTACTTCCGACTTCGTCAGCATGTCTTCTGCCGAAACCGAGAGCAGCACCAGGGCCTTCTTGCCGTTTTCCAGATCCAGCGTACGCGACTGATCCGTGCTTCCACTTTCCAGCCGAAGGCCGTCAGCGACCGAAACTTCCAGCGCATAAGAGCCGGAAGGGCCATCGACGTTGTCGATTTCCAGGGAAATTCGCGACTGGTCTCCCGGTGCAAGGAAGGCGGGTGCGCTTGCCGTCATCACGACTGGTGAACGCACTTCCACTTCCTGGTCGGCATGACCGACGCCATCCCTTGTCCAGGCAACCGCCATCAGTTTGACGGCGCCGTTGAAGGCCGGGATATCGAAGGAGACGGTAGCTTCGCCAGTATCGCCCACGGTTACAAGTCCCGAGAACAGGGCAAGCGGTTCTTCATCCGGCGGAGGTGCATCGAGCCGCATGCCTGCGGCATCTCCTCCGGAACGGACGCGCCCGCGGGTTCCAGCCATCCGGTCGATCAACTGGCCATAAAGATCACGGAAGTCGGTGCCGAGACGCCGCTGGCCGAAGTACCATTTCTCCGGATCCGGTGTCTTGAAGCCGGTCAGGTTCAAAATGCCGACGTCAACCGCGGCAATCGTCAGATATGCCTGGTCTCCCGCTTTCAGGTTCGCGAGTTTCACCGGAACGTCCAGTGTCGTCTCGGGCAGGATCCGGTCAGGCGCAGACAACTGCACGTCAAGCGCCCGGTCACCCGGGTCGACCTGCAGCCAGGACAGACCGACTGCCCGTGACGGCATTCGCTTCTGGTCCAGGTCCATCGGCCGGTAGAGGCTGGCCGTGATATAGGCCCCTGCCCCCCAATCGTCGCTGACAGGGATCTCGACCTCGGTTTCCTCGGCAGTCACTTCAACGGTCTTGCTGGCCAGCAATCCGCCGGAAACAACATTGACCACGGCAATACCGGCCATCTGCGGCTTGAGGCGCAGCTTGGCGGTGTCGCCGGGCCGGTAGCTGGTCTTGTCGAGGCCAACGTCCAGATAATCAGGCGTATCTGAGGACGCATCGGCAGAATACCAGCCGGCATTGAAGGTGACGCGCGTCGAGGTCTGCAGCGTTCCGCTGCCTTCAACGTCGAGACGGTACTCACCCCATTCGACCGGAAGGGATAGCTGTGCCGGCTGTCCAGCAGTCACCTGCACGGTGCCGGTGGCAACACGGCGGGTGGTGGTGATCGGCTCATAGGACCAGTTGCCGTCATAGCGGTACCATTGATACCGACGATCGACCTTGGACAGGGTCCAGCCGATGTCCGCTCCGTCGACTTCCTTGCCGTCTTCATCGATGACGATTACGGAGAAATTTGCCGGACCGCCTTCATCGACACCGCCGTCGAAGGCGGGTTTCACGCCAATGCGTGGTCCGTCGATGGCAACAGGCAGGTCCATGTCCCGTTCAACGTAGCGGCCACCCGCTTCCACCAGGCGTGCGATCAGCTCGCCGGTATAAAGCATGGTGGTCTCGGGAAGTTCGGGCATGAAGACGTCGAAGGTAAGCTTGCCATCTTCATCGGTCTTCAGGCCCGACGACAGGGAGCCACGCTGTGTGTAGGCATCCGCATCGGCAATGCCGAACTGATAGCCCGGGTGGGCTTCAAGCGTGCGGATGGGCCGCACGATGACATCACCTTCCAGCGTCTGGCCGCTGGCCGGAGAGCCGTAGAGATACTTGGCGTCCAGCGATACTGCTGTCGGTCCGGTACGGTTGAAGGCCTTTGCATCTGTTTCAAGTTCGAAATCGACTCGCTCGGGCTGATAGTCCTCCACCAGGAAGGTCTGCTCGGTGAGAGCCCTGCCCTTCGGATCGGCAAAAACCTGCCAGGACCAGATACCCTGCTGAGCCGACGCCGCCAGCGTCACATCCTGAAGGTGGCCACCGAGCCCGCCGTCGTTCACGGTAAAGCGGGCGTGCTCCACACCGTCAGGCCGATTGAAGATGAAGGTGAGCGGAAAATCTTCCTGTGCGGTTGCACTTGCATTGCGCAGCAGAGCCTGTGCGTGAACGGTTTCGCCGGCCTTGTAGATACCGCGATCCGTCCAGGCAAAAACGTCTAGCGGTCCCGGTGCTGCACGTCCTTCGACACCCCGGTCGGACAGATCGAACGCCGGTTTGCGCAGGTCGAGGAAGGAATAGTCGCCCTCGGACGTTTCAGCAACGAGGATACCGGGGGCCTGACCGCCTCTGCCGCGGGTCAGGCCGACGGCAAATTCCGCAAAGCCTTCCGCGTTGCTGACAGCTTCACCGAGAATGTCGTTGTTGACGGCCAACAGGCGTACGGTCACGCCCTCCAATGCCTCAGCGCTTGTGAGAGAGCGGATATTGGCGGCAATGCCGTTATCGCCTGAAAGGGCCGTCAGGCCCAGATCGGACACAAGGAACCATTGCGTTGCCAGCGTGCCCCAGCGGTTCTTCTGATCGAGCTTTGACCGCGCAGTCATGGCATAGACGCCCGGTTTCAGCTCGATGCCGGTTTCCGAAATCGGTATGGCGGTCGTGATGTCCTGGTTCAGGTCGTTACCGGTCTCGACAATTCCGGACCAGACCTTCTGACCCAGTTCGTCCTCGATCTGGTCTGCCCGCCAGCTGTCGAGCTGCCGCAGGAAGCGGTTGTCACGCAGAATATCGGCGATGGAGCGGTTGCCGATGCGGTAGATCGAGGTCTCGACTTCGGAGGTGTTCACGGAAACGATCGGAATGGTGGGGTCGCCACCAGCTGGAAGAACGTAGGAACGGCTCAGAAAGCTGACGGACGGAGACCGGTCCTTCACATAGACAGTCAGATCCGCGGTCTTTTCCAGCTTCTCGCCATCGGCTGCCGGCAAACCACTGCGTGCGGTGATCTGATAGCGGCCGCCATGCTTGAGACCATCCGCACAGATTTGGCTGCCTTCCGCCTCGATCGCGAAAGTACCCTCGCCGCTTACGCTGACATAAGGGCTCATGTCTTCGCCAAGCGGCAGTTTTTGCGAGAAGACCAGACAGATCCGTGGCGACGCGCTGTCGGAATCGACTTCGTGATCAACGATCCGGAAGCCGTGCTCGGCAACCAGATCCGCGTATTGCCGACGGACGCTGGAATTTTCCTCGACCGCCAACGATGCCCGCAAGGCCTTGATCGCGGTCTTGTATTCGCTGCTGCGGGTCATCGCGCGGCCCACAAGTTCAAGCGCCAAGGCGCGCTCAGGTGCGCTGACCGACCGCAGATAGGCATTGATCGAGGCTGATATCGCGTTCTTGCGCTTGGTTTCCCTGTCCTGCCAGTTGTCTGGATCCTGCAGCAGCAGGGCGGTGGTGAGCTGGGTCCAGGCATCAAATTCACCAGGTTCCAGCTTGATCAGCTGCAGGAAGTCGGCTTCTGCCAGTGCACCGTTACGCTCGCCGAGTGCGTCCTGACCGTTCCGGCGCAGCTGATCCGCAGTCTGACCGTTCGGGCGTACCGAATTTGCAATGCTGAGGGAATAGGTCTGTGCGCTTTCCAGCTGGGATTTGGGAATAAAAACCAGCTCTGCCTTTCGGTCTGCGCTCTGGTCGGCGCGTGGCGCCTTGATTTCAACGACCCGTCCGGCGATCGCACCGGCAAAACTCTGCAGTTCGCCATAGTCGGTCTTCAGAAAACACCAGCCCGCAGAAGTGTTGAAGGTGAAAGCGCGGCACTGATTGTCGCTGAGGCAGACGGATTTGCACCCGTCCAGATCCACGTCTTTCACGGTGCGATAGTCACCACCGAAGAAATCCGCATCATCGATGGTGACAATACGCCGGTCCTGCGCGCCTGCTGCGGTGGCCATGATACCGGCGCAACCTGCGCTCGCCACAAGAAGCAGCGTGCTTTTGGCAACCTTCTTGAAACGATGCTTGAAATTGAGGGAAAGCTTTTGGGAAACAAACGAAAAAACGAACATGGCCAATCCTCCGGGGCCTATAATTTCCCCTATCAAGTCACTGGATCGTGACAAGGACAAGGCAAAATAGTTTTTAGAGTGAACTCTCCTGACACAAGGGCGTGGTCGCGCAAATGCAGACGAGATGGTCTGAGAGCTCAGCCGATCCTGCTGACCAGTTCCTCGATAAGCAGCGCAACTTCCTGGGCCGCCTTGCTGGATGGTGCATCCTCGGTCACGGCGCGGCCTCTGCCCATTGCAGAGGCAAAGACGGTCCGGTTGCCCAGGCGGGCATTGAGCGCGTCATATCCCGAAGCGGCAATGGCGTCCGCCATCTCGCCTGTCAGGGACGCGCGGGGCGGCACGCGGTTGAGCACCAGAAGTGCGGGGGTATCTTCACGCGCAGCCATCTCGATCGTCTGCGAGGTTGCCCAGAGATCGACCGGCGTCGGCTGGATCGGAACGATCACGAAGTCAGCGGCGTCGATTGCCGGCTTGGCATCACTGTCGGTCTTGGGCGGTGTATCGATGACAACGTACCCATGGGACTTTGCGAGCGAACGCGCCTCACGCCTTGCGCCCCAGCCTGACGCGGTGCGGAATTCAAGACCGGTATTGTCTTCGCCAAAGTTGTCTTCGCGTGCCTCGAACCAGGTCCCCAAAGAGCCTTGCGGATCCACGTCGAGGATTGCCACCGGTTCACCGGACTTTTTGGCAAGCGCAACGGCAAGATGGGCCGCAAGGGTTGTCTTCCCCGACCCGCCTTTTTGCTGTGCAACCGTCAGAATCCGCCCGGACATGCCTAAACCTCCAGAATTTCGCCAATATATTGCGCTGATGTTTTTCGCAACGCAACAAATCTATGTCTTATCCAAATGAATTTACGTTGCGTTTCCGGAATTATGGCTATGATCACCAGTGGTATTTTTTAATAACTGCCGTCAAGGGAGGCGCACCTGAAGGAACTGCAAGAGCGAAGCTGGGCCTTGCGATGGCGCAATCCGGCGTTCTGCAAACGCCTTTTGTATGACGCGCTGAAACGGCAGCCGGAACCGGATCCCGGCAACCGTCCCCTTCAGTTCAATCTTGCATGGCTGGAGCGTTGGTCCGGTCATTTCGATGCGGCGGCAAAGCTTGCAGACAAAGCCTTCTCGATGATGGATCCGAGGCAGGATCCGGAAGGCTGGTCCGAGCTTCTGGTCATCAAGTCGGTTTGCGTCTACAGCCTCGGTGAACTCAGCCAGGCCGATGCCATTCTGGGAGAAAGCCTGGAGATCCTCGGGGCGGCAACTCACGGGCGCGCCGGTATCGAGCCGCTGACCGTGCTCGCCAACATGTGCGCCTATTATCATGACTACGAAAAGGCTCAGTCCAAGCTTCAGGAAGCCATGGACATCGCCGATCGGCTGAGCCTTGTTTACGAGCGTTCGCACATCCTGCAAACCCTATCGCGCACCGAATTGCGATGCGGTAGCCCCGACGCAGCCGTCGAAGCGGCAAAGGCGTGCCTGGAAGATGCCCTGGAGCATCGCAACGCCGTGAACCTGCCTTATGCCTATGAAGTGCTGGGAGCGGCGCTGGTGGAAACCGGGGCATTGAAGGAGGCACGCGCCTGCGCCGCCAAGGGCCTGGCAGCGGCACAGTTCAGCCAGGATCACCGGGTCGCCTGCCACCTTTACTACGTGCTCGGATTGAGCCTTTTCGAAGAGAAACGCTATGACGAAGCGCGCGTCGAACTGGAAAACGGTCTGCTGAACGCTGCCGGTGCCGACTATCACCACTGGACGCGAAACTTCTACCTCAAGCTCTCCCAGACCCACGAAGCCCTGGAAGAGCACCGCAGTGCACTCGACTATCTGAAGGCCTATGTGAAACTTCAGAAGAAGATGTTCACCGAGGAAACGGAACGCCAGAGCAACGATTTCCGGAACCGTCTGGAATTCCGGCTTGCACACAGCAAGGCCGATTACGAGAGGGAATTGCGCACCAGAACCGAAACCTTGAACACGGAATTGCAGGAGGCGAACACGAGCCTTCTTGAACTCAACGCCCAGATCGAATTCAACGCACTGCACGACGCGCTGACAGGTGTCGGCAATCGGCGCATGATGTCCAAATTCTTCGAAACGACCCGGCTCAGCGTGGGCCCTGGCGTCAAGGTTGCCGCCATTCTGATCGATCTGGACCGGTTCAAGACCGTCAACGATCACCATGGCCATTCGGTCGGAGATCAGGTCATCAAGGCAGTGGCGGAACGGTTGTCGGATTTGCTGCAACAAGATGAGACGATCATCCGGATGGGCGGCGACGAATTCCTGATCCTGTCGACACGGCGCACTGACGCGGACAGTCTATCTGCCCTGGCAGACAGGATCGTTTACGACATCAACCTGCCGATCCCGATCAAAGGGGCGGTGGACAGGACAGTCGGCGCAAGCGTCGGGGTCTCGGTTCAGGCGAACGGCCCGGACCTCGAATATGAGCTTCTCAGGACCGCGGACGAGGCCATGTACCAAGCCAAGAAAACGGGCCGAAACAGAAGCTGCCTCCATTCCAGTGTGCCGCTTTCCATTCCCCAGAACGCTTCCTGATCGGCACCTGTCAAGCAAGGTTCACCCTATTTCAGCCGGTTGCCCGTGGGCTATTTCCCCCCCAGCACCGAGTACACATTCCAGGACGGACGTCCTGTTACCGGGAGGCCGTGGCGTGCCTCGGCCTTGCGGATGCCTTCACGTGTGGCCGGGCCGACCTTCCCGTCCGGTTCACCGACGTTGAAGCCGTTGCGGTTGAGGAGCTTCTGCAGCTCCACACGCTGAGCACGGGAAAGACCGGGGTTGTCCGTCGGCCAGGGTGTCTTGAACGGATCGCCGCCTGATACGAGTTCCGACAAAAGGGCGATCGCCAGACCGTAGGACGTTGATGCGTTGTAGGAGCGCAGGGCCCGGAAGTTGCGGGTCACCAGGAAGGACGGGCCGCCCGCTCCTGCCGGCTGGATCAGCGCTGCATCCAGATTGCCGGAAAGACCGCCGCCGTCGATTTTGGTGAAGCCTCTTTTGGCCCAGGTCGACAGGGACGAATAGTTCTTCAGACCCGACGGCCCACTGTAACTCTTCGGTGCCTTGACCTCGTACCCCCAGGGCCGGCTGTTGCTCCATCCGGCATTTTTCAGAAAGTTTGCCGTTGAAGCCAGGGCATCGGGGACGGAATTCACCAGATCCTTGCGGCCATCGCCGTCAAAGTCGACCGCGAGACTGTTGTAGGTGCTTGGCATGAACTGGGTTTGCCCGAAAGCCCCTGCCCAGGAGCCGACGAAGTCTTTGGCCGGTACATCCCCTCGCGAAGCAATCTGCATGGTCTTGATCAGTTCGCCCTGGAAGTATTTCTGGCGCCGTTTGCCGGCGCAAACCAGATTGGCCAAAGCATGTGGGGTGTAGAAATCGCCGCGGAAGTTGCCGTAGTCACTCTCGATGCCCCAGACCGCCAGAACCACGTGCCGGTCGACACCGTACCGCTTTTCGATGGAGGTTAGTGTGCTGTTGTGTTTTTTCAGGTTTGCCTTGCCGTCCTGGATCCGCTGTGCGTCAACCAGAAAGGCCATGTAATCCCAGATTTCGGTTTTGTGCTCGGGCTGGGACGTCGAGAACCGGATGACCTTCTCGTCAAAGGTTGCACCTGACAGCATGCGCTCGGCAATGTCCGGCCGGACGCCTGCGGCAACAGCCTGTTTCTTCAGGGATGCAACACAGCTTTCGATCGCAAAGGCCGATCCTGCCATGGCCATCATGGACAGACCGGTTCCGAACGCAACATTCACAAGATGATTTCGCATGCCCTGGCGCACAGCCCCCTCCGCAGCTTCGAAGCAATTTCCGAACGCTGACACGCTAGCGCGACATAAATGCGGCAAAAAGGGGGTACCTGCAGTTATCAAGATAAACCCGGTGCCGTTACCGCGCCGGGTTTATCACTTTCAGGTCAGACGGACCTATTTGCCTTCAATGAGCTTCCGGCGCAGCCAACCTGAGGTCTGATCCATCAGGATCACGACAATGATTGTCAGGATGATGATGTAGCTGGTGTTTTCCCAATCGCGCGAGGTCTTCATGGTTTCCACCAGCAAGAGACCGATCCCCCCTGCCCCGAGAGCACCGATGACCGTGGCTGACCGGGTGTTCGATTCCAGGTAGTAAAGGACCTGGGAGACGAAGACCGGCAGGATCTGCGGGATCACACCGTAGCGATACCGCTGGATCTGATTGGCGCCGGTCGCCCTCACGCCCTCGACCTGCTTGTTGTCGATGTTCTCCAGCGCTTCGGAAAACAGTTTGCCGAGCGAACCGGTATCGGTGAAGGCAATTGCCAGAGCTCCTGTCAGCGGCCCGAGACCGAAGGCGCGAATGAAGATCAGCGACCAGATCAGCATGTCGATGCCGCGCAGGAAATCGAAGAGGCGGCGTGTTCCGAACCGAAGCAGCTTCGACGGCGTGAAGTTGCGAGCTGCAAGAAACGCCAGCGGCAATCCGAAGAATGCGGCCGTGAGAGTGCCGAGAACAGCCATCATGATGGTTTCGAACAAGGCGGTAAGAACCTTGCCGTGCTGCCAGTCAGGGTTTTCCAGAAACTCGTTCACGATGAACCAGATGTTCGACGTTTCCGGATCCATTCGGTCCGAGTTCAACGCCAACGCATAAAGCTGGCTGAAGGACATGCCGTAAAGTGGTGAGCGGAACGGAAACCAGAAGTTTTCCCAACCGCCGAAATAGTTGTGAACCTCGATCTTCGTCTTGGTGACCTGAAGGCGCCGATCAAGGGTCGGGCGCACATCGAGCTTTCGCGGGTCGATCTTGATCCAGTCCGGTGCCGACCCTGCCGGCAGAACCGTTTCGACACCATCGGCAGTCGCGGTGCCTTCCACCACGCCATAGCCCGGGATGGTGAACAGGGCTGTCCTGCCATCGATCTCGACCTTGTAGCCATCGCCGAGGTCAACCACACCATTTTCGCCGCTGAGCTGCACCCAGTCAGGCACCTTGGCGTTGTCGTAGGTAGCGGTGCGCTCGCCTTCGATCGCAACTTCGAACTCGTTGTCCCGGAAGCTCTTTGTGACGTGAACTTTGTAGGCGACGCTATCCGTTGCCAGGATCACCGCCCGTTCCGGCTGGGCACGAGAGAGCAGTTCCGGCACCCCGAAGGCGAACCACGTGTAAAGAAGGTAGGTGAAGATCGCGAGCGGTACGACGACAGTGAGCCATGCGCGCCGGCGGACCTGGTTCCAGACGAGTGCCTGGGTGACGGGTGTTTCGAGCGTATCGACGGTCATGAGATTTCCCCTCAATGCGCCCGGCCGGACCCGACCAGCTTGCCGCGCAGATAGGACGACAGTTGGTCGATGGCCATGATGGTTATGAACAGAAGGACGAAGATAGCGGCGGTTTCATCGCCTGCACCCTTGCCCCAGCCGATCGTGCGGCGAAGTTCCTGGCCGATGCCGCCAGCGCCAACGAAGCCGAGAATGGCAGAAGCACGCACATTGATTTCAAGGCGCAGCAGGAAATAACTGAGATAGTTTGGCGCCACCTGGGGCAGCACCGCAAACCGGATGCGTTGCAGCCAGCTGGCCCCACAGGCCGACAGGCCCTCGATGGGCTTGCGGTCGATGTTCTCGTTCACTTCGGAAAAGAGTTTGCCGAGCGCACCTGCGGTATGAAACGCAACAGCGATCATGGCTGGTACAGGGCTGGAGCCGAGTACGAAGATCAGGAACAGCGCAATGATCAGTTCGGGAAAGGCACGTGTGATGTCCATGATGCGGCGGACTACCGGGATCAACGGTCCCCAGCTGTCGACATTGCGTGTGGAGGCCATCGCCAGCACCACCGCCATCGCGCCGCCCAGAAGGGTCGCAACCGCGGCAATGTTCAAGGTTTCCAGCATGGCCGGAACGAACTGCAGCATCAGCGAGAAAAAGGCCGGGCCGGCTTCAAAGGCTTCAACGACGATCTCGCCCGGATAGTCGAAGAATTTGGAAAGACCCTGAATAAATCCGCCGGAATTCATCGAATTGGATTTCGAATAACCGGAGACCAGAACCGCTACGACCAGCAGCAACCCTATCAACGAATAGAGCTGGCGGCGTTTGCGCATGGACAGGATTTCCTGCTCGAGTGCGGCAACAGCCATTGTTTGGGACCTTTACTTGATGCTCACTTCATCCGAAGCGGGGTGGCTTAGCTGGATCAACCCTTCGAAACCTGGCGATCCTGGCCCTGTGGAGCCACTTCTGGCGGAAAGTCGATTCCGCTGGCCGATACTTGAGAAAACGCGGGCCGGAGACCGGCCCGCGCGGAGATCGGAAATTCCGATTACTCGCTCTTTGCCTTGCGGGCAGCGACGATGGATTCGTAAGCCGCATGGGTGATCGGTTCGAAGCCGCGTGCTTCACCGGCCATCACGCCGTAACCACATTCCTTGTCTTCCTTGACGAGGTTGGCCATCAGCTCGGTCATCTTTGCCTTGATGTCGTCCGGCAGCTTCTTGGACAGGACAACCGGGCCTTCCGGGATCACCGGCGAACGCCAGATTTCCTTGATCTCGGTCATGTCGACCAGACCCGCATCGGTTGCCTTGCGCAGAGCGCCGGAATTGTAGCCGTCTTCCCATTCGCCAAGACCGTCAGCCCAGGTCACGCCGCCGGCAATGTCGCCGTTGAATACGGCAACGATGGTCTGCTCGTGACCACCGGTGAAGACGACGTCGGAGAAATACTCACCCGGCTTCATGGAGTAGCCGAGTTTCGGGATTTCGATGGACGGGATCAGGTAACCGGACGTGGAGTTCGGGTCACCAAAGCCGAAGGTCTTGCCCTTCATGTCTTCCAGGGAGTTGATCTCGCTGTCGACGCGGGCAAAACCGATGGAGTAGTAGCCATAGCTGCCGTCGTTGTTGACCTTGACCAGAACCGGCTCAACGGCTTCCGGGTCGGTCAGGAAGACTTTTGCGTAGCCGGAAGCACCGAGCCAGGCCATGTCGAGGTTACCGCCGAGCAGGCCTTCGATAACGCCGTTGTAGTCTGCCGGAGCAAACAGCTTTGTCGGAACGCCGAGCAGTTCCTCGGTCTTTTCGCGCAGGCATTCGTTGGCACGCAGACGGTCGGAAGCATTTTCGCCGCCGAGCAGGCCGATACGGAATTCCGTGATTTCCGCTGCACCGGCAACAGAAGCGTTCAGAGCGATCATGCTGACAGCAGCAAGCGCAGCAACTTTAGCAACGAGTTTCATTTGGGACACTCCCCGAGAGTTCTCAATTTTGATGACGTTAAGCGGGTGCGCAGCCGGATCAGACCGCTGCTGCCGCCGGGGTCATCGCACCGGCGGATTCTCTGGAACCGGACTGGCCGGCATCGATGGCGGTGGATGTCGCCGCCTCGTTAAAGCTCTCATCGGCACCGTAGATTTCGCGTGCGACAGCCGTGGTCAGCGCTTCCGGCGCCCCGTCGAACACGAGGAAACCGTCGCGCATGCCTATCACCCGGTCGCAATAGGTCCGGGCGGTGTCGAGCGTGTGCAGGTTGCAGATGACGATCTTGTTGTCGCGCTCGTGAATCTCACGCAGCGCATCCATGACGATCTTGGCATTCATCGGATCGAGCGAGGCAATCGGCTCGTCCGCCAGGATCATGTGCGGGTCCTGCATAAGAGCGCGGGCAATCGCAACACGCTGCTGCTGACCACCGGACAACTCCTCGGCCCTCTTGGTGGCTTCCTGGGCAATGCCCAGTCTGTCGAGCGCACCAAGCGCGGAATTGACGTCTTCCTGGCTGAAGATGTTGAAGAGGCTCTTCAAGGTGCCGTGACCGTTGAGGCGCCCCAACATGACGTTGGTGACAACATCCAGGCGCGGCACCAGGTTGAACTGCTGGAACACCATGGCGCAGTCGCGCTGCCAGCGGCGCATCATGCCGCCTTTCAGGCTGAGAATGTCCCGGCCATCGAACAGGATCTGTCCGGCGCTGGCGGGGGTCAGCCGGTTGATCATGCGCAGCAAGGTTGACTTGCCGGCACCGGAGCGACCGATGATCCCGACCATCTGCGGTTTTTCGATATTAAAACTTACTTTGTTGACCGCGGTCCGAGACCCGAAGGTCTTGGTGACTTCCTGAAATTGAATCACGCGCCAGCCCTGTCCGTTGTGTTCGTCGTGCTGCGCGACAAGAGCCACCGGACCATTACAGAAAAATGACATTCCTTTGTCGGGGAGCCCAAAATTTTATGACAAATCAATGACATCCCTGCCTGAAGCATCGGCAGAACAACCATCTCCGGCGGGAATTCCGCAGCGCTCTCAGCGCTTTCCGAGCCCCCTTGGCGTCACACATGCCTGGCTGAAATTTACTCGGAAATCAGTGCTCAAATACAAGGCTTCTACCCGCCAAATGCCGTTTTCACCGCTGTGGATGCATGCAAAAAAAGTAACGGGAGTCACGCCAGTGTCATCAAAGCGTCACGACCGGTGCCAGCAACACGGCTACAAACCGTTTCCGCACTCCTTCCAACGCTATATGGAGCATCCATGTCCGCCCCGACCCAGAAGCCTTCCCTGACCGAAGCCCCGAACATTCATCCGGAGGCCAGGGTGCTGAATTGTGATCTCGGCATCTGGACCGAGGTTGGCGCACGCACGGAAATGCGCGAAAGCAGCATGGGGGACTATTCCTATATCGTGCAGGAAGGCGATGTCGTCTGGTCGACCATCGGCAAGTTCTGTTCCATCGCCCGTCGCGTCCGCATCAATCCGGGAAACCACGCAACCTGGCGCGCCTCCCAGCACCACTTCACCTACCGCGCTGCTGCCTATGACCTTGGCGAAGACGACGCGGATTTCTTCCAGTGGCGCAAGGACGACTGGGTCACCATTGGACATGATGTGTGGATCGGCCACAATGTCACGGTGCTTGCCGGCGTCTCGATCGGCACCGGAGCTATTGTTGCAGCCGGGGCAGTCGTTTCCAAGGATGTCGCCCCCTACACCGTTGTTGGCGGTGTGGCCGCCAGGGAAATCAAACGGCGTTTCACCGAACAGCAGGAACGGGCGCTGATCGATATCTCCTGGTGGGACTGGTCCCATGAAGAGCTGAAGCAGCGGCTGCCAGATTTTCGCAAGTTGTCGATCGACGCATTCATCGAGAAGTACCGCTG
Source organism: Roseibium sp. RP-7 (assembly GCF_053005225.1). Taxonomy (NCBI): domain Bacteria; kingdom Pseudomonadati; phylum Pseudomonadota; class Alphaproteobacteria; order Hyphomicrobiales; family Stappiaceae; genus Roseibium; species Roseibium sp. RP-7. The sequence continues at coordinate 1,921,858 of NZ_JBRKQA010000001.1, read as the reverse complement.
ATCCCGCTGGTGGCGCGGACACCTGCTCAGGTGAGCCGTGCCTTCTTTTCCCGCTGCACAAAATTCCCGGGACGCGTTACACTTGCACCATGCAAACAGAAACCGCCGTTCTTGAAAGCAGTCTTGGACCGTCGCTGCGGCGCTGGCGCGTACTGAACCGGGTCAAGCAGGAAGCTCTGGCGTATGAACTCGGCGTCTCGCAGACGAGGATATCGCGCTGGGAGAGTGGCAAGTTGCAGCCGGACGACAGCAACAGGACGAAGATCACCCGTCTGCTGAGGGCACGTCCGGAGAGCGCCGCCGACAAGGCCCTGCTTGATCTTGTCTCCCGGTCCGCAGTTCCCGTGCATCTGGTCTGCGACCTCACACACAGGCTGCTGGCCATATCCGTACCGCGTGCCTGCGAATGGCGCGCACCGGTGAACGAGTTTCTGAACCGGCCCTTGTGGCGTTTTGCGTCCGAAGGCATCCGCGCAACAGAGCACAGACTGACCGACTATGGCTGGTTCGAGCCGGATGCTCCTGACATTGTCTACCGAACGGAACACGTCGATTTCCCGGAAATGACCATCCCGGAGAGCATCATCCGGATTTCGCGCCTGCCGCTGTCAGACGGACGGTTTGCGCGGCTGGTCCGTGAAGAACAGGATGCCGCATAAATTATGCGGTAACTCGTCTGGCGCGGTGGCCCGCAATAATCTGGCCACCATGACAAAGACGCCCCCTTCCCTCGATCTTCCTGAAATTTCCCACACCAGACTGAGAGGCCTGCTGGACTTCCTTCAGGCTGCAGAGCAGCTGAAGGACACGCTTCGCTCGGGATCGACATCCGGCGGCAGGCCGGAGAGCACTGCCGAACATAGCTGGCGACTGGCCTTGATGGTTCTGTTGTTCGAACCAGAGCTGAAAGAAGTCGACTTGCTCAAACTCCTGAAGCTGACGCTTGTGCATGACCTGGGCGAAGCCATCTCCGGAGATGTCCCCGCTCCACTCCAGACGCCGGGTGACGACCGGCAGGAACGCGAAAGGCGGGACTTCCTGACCTTGTGTGAACCGCTGCCGGGTGACGTGGCTGGGGAGCTAACCTCCCTCTGGGATGAGTATGCAGCGGCACGAACCGTCGAAGCCCGACTTGCCAAGGCGTTCGACAAGCTGGAGACCATGCTTCAGCACGTTCTGATGCCAAGGCAAGCGCCTTCATTTTATGAGTTCAACCTCGGTTACGGCCGTGATCGCACCGATTGCAGTGCTCTCACGCGCCAGTTGCGGGACGAAGTCGATGAGCTGACCCGCACCATTATGACGGGCGCCGGACGGGAAATCGCCTGATTGCACCAGAGACTTTGCCGCTCAAGGGTGCCTGGTGCCTTGCCGGGTGGTCAGCAAAAAAGGTCATGCAGGTTCTTATTTTTCGTGTTTGGGTTTACCCTTCTGGTTGTGCCGTCGAGTCACTGCCGGAGGAACCAGCATGTACACCATTCTGCCCCGCAGCCAGGGTGCCGTTCTCGGTGTCGAGATTTCCGGAAAAATCGATATTGATCAGGAAAAGAAACTGATCGCCAAGGCCGAGGAGATGATTGAAGATCAGGGCAAGATCAGCGTTCTGGTGGTTCTTGGCGATCATGTCGGCGTTTCTTTCGAGGCCGCCAAGGCGGACATCCGGTGGGTGCTTGCCAACATGCAGCATCTCAACAAGATCGCCATCGTTACGGACAGCAAGCTGCTTGCCGCCCTCGTTGCGATCGACGCCACGTTTGCACGGATGGTCGGCATTCAGGAAAAGCACTTCGACCGGGATGAAATCGATATCGCCTGGCACTGGATCGAAACGCCAGTCTGAGGTCAAGCCGTTGGCGATTTCTGCCACTGAGGCTGCCGTCCAGCCTCATCTGGCAATTCAGTTCTGGCAGGTCAGTGCGGAAACTCAGGCGTCGGCGAGCTGTTCATCACTCAGGAAGGCAACCTGGTTCACTTTCCCGTCCCTGACCTCGATCATCTGGCCCTGAGGCACTTCCATCCAGCATCCGCGGGCTTCATCCAGCGGTTCGGACACCACCATCACACCGTCGTCATACACCCGGTAATAGAGCGTCGGCGCCAGATTGTCAGAAGCATAGCGGGCGGCATAGAGCGTTTCACCATCCGACCAGCCTGCAGCAAAACGCATGTGCGGCGTCGTTCCGGCGTATTTGGACAGGGCTTCCGCTTCGAACACAGCTCTCGCCATGGCCGCGCGCGGGTGGAGATTGAGTCCATAGGCGAGCGCGACCAGAAAAAGGCTTTCGCTGTCGGTGCCGCCAATGCGGTCGCGGTAAAGGTCGTCCGGGATCATGTTGTCGAGGCGACGCTTCACCTTGTCGTAGCCGCCGACCTGACCGTTATGCATGAAGGTCCAGCGCTGGAACGTGAAAGGATGGCAGTTGTCCCGCGTGGTCGCCGTTCCGGTTGAGGCGCGCACATGTGCCAGGAAGTGGCGAGACCGGATGTGCTTGGAGATCTGCAACAGGTTTGGATCCGACCAGGCGGGCCGGACGTCCTTGTAGACACAAGGGGTGTCCCGGTCGCCGTACCAGGCAACGCCGAACCCGTCGGCATTGACCGATGTCTTGCAGGACAGCGCATTGCGGCTCTGGTCGATCAGCGAATGCGCCGGATCGCAAATGACTTCTTCCAGGTATTTGGGAGCTCCGCTCCAGGCAGCCCAGCGGCACATGTCGACTTGGTGTCCTTCAAGCAGCGTCTTGCATGGCCTTGAACCGGGCCGTGGTTTCATCGCACGCGTAGTAATCCGCGGCCGGATAAGGATGCAGCGCCAGATCTTCGACGGCGGCAATGATCCTGTCCGCCTTGTCTACTGTCATGAGCACTGAAAAATTGAGCCGTGTCCAGCCGGGTTTCTTCAGTTCTTCACCGGAAAGAATACCGGCCCTCAACGCTTCGGACTGTTCCGGACCGATATCCAGCAACCGATGGGCATAGGGCCCGGCACAGGCGCAGCCGCCACGGGCCTGGATGCCATAGATGTCCGATAGCATGCGGGTGACGAGCTGCTGGTGCACATAGCCTCCGCGTTCCAGATCCTTCACACGGAACGAGAACACGGGTAGCACGTGACGGGCCTTGTCGTTTCCGAGGATCTCGATCGCCGGATTGTCACGCCAGACCGCCAGCGCCTTGGCGCGCCAGGCGGCGTTCCGCTCGTCCATGAGCCGCTGCCCGATGGCTTCCTTGACCAGAAAGGCGAGCGCCGCCCGGATATCGCCGATCACGTTCGGTGTACCGGCTTCCTCGCGGGCTGAAAGATTGTCTGAATAATCGTGAGCCCAGGGCGAGACGAAGCGTACCGTTCCTCCGCCCGGAAAGACCGGTGTCGCCTTGCTGACAGCTTCCTTACGCACGATCATGACGCCTGACGCGGCTGGCCCACCGATGAACTTGTGCGGCGAGACAACAACCGCATCTTTCTGGGCATCCGTGCCGGCTTTCATATCTACCGGGAGGTAAGGGCCGGAACCCGCGCAATCCCAAACGCTGAGCGCGCCGTAACGCTTCAGAATGCGTGTGACCGCCACGTCGTCGGTAACGATGCCGGTTACGTTGGACATCAGCGAGAATGCTCCAACAATCAGCCGGCCGGCCCCCGCCTTGCGCAAGACAACCTCCAGCTCCGCAAGATCAGGACCACCAGTTTCCGCTTCGTCTATCTCGATCACCTCCGCTCCGCTCTCGCGCCAGGGCAGAATGTCTGAGTGATGTTCATAGGGACCGATCACAACAAGTGGCTGTTCGCCCCGCTCTGCGGCGGCCGAAACACCAAGAAGATGTACAAGCCGGTTAAGGCCTGCGGTTGCCCCCGAGCCGCAAAAGACCGTCGCGTAGCCCTGGTCAGCCCCACAAATTCGGGCGATTTCAGATCGCGCGGCCTCGCGCATTCGTGTCATTGCGCTTCCGCAGTAGGAAGCCTCGGTGTGGCTGTTCGCGTAGACCGGCAGGATTTCTTCCAGAACGAAATCCTCAACCTGACGCAGAGCTCGCCCGGAGGCGACGTAGTCGGCATAAATAAGCTCGCGCTCGCCGAACGGACCTGAAATGGTTGCCCCCTCGCCGATCAATCCTGCGCGAAGGCGGGAAATCAGGTCCGGAGATTTCAGTTCCTCGATGAAATGATCGAGTGCCGTGCCTGTTTTTTGGGTCATCTTGTGCTCCGAAACGTCTTTTTCGGATCATACGACCCCTTTCACGGGGATATCTTCACCTCATTCGATTGTTTTACGCGCCAGATCGTGTCAATTGATCGAACATGGAGAAAAAATTCGATCATATTGATCGCTCGCTGCTGCGCGCCCTGCAACGCGACGCACGTCTTTCGCAAAGAGACCTTGCCGACAAGGTCGGTCTTTCCCAGAACGCCTGCTGGCGCCGGTTGAAAACGCTGTACGACAGTGGATTGATTGAAGGACATACGATCCGGCTGGACCCGGCGCAGCTCGGGTTGAATCTCACGGTCTTCGTGATGATCCGGACCCGGCACCATTCCAAGGAGTGGCTGGAAAGGTTCAGGGGCGAAGTGGTGGCCATTCCGAACGTGATCGATTTCTACCGGATTGCCGGAGACTACGACTACATGCTGAAAGTGGTGGCCGAAGACATGAATGCCTTCGACCGCGTCTATCAGCGCCTGATCGAGAAAGTCGATCTGGATACGGTCACGTCGTACATGACCATGGAATCGATCGCGGATGCCCGCGACCTTCCAATCTAGGTTTTCTCAGCGGCGGCGTCCGCCACCTCCCCTGCGCGCACCGCCACCGCCGCCATGACGTTGCGGGCGTGCCTGCGGACGTGAGCGCTGAACGTTGCGCTGCCGATTGACCTGACGGTTGCCTGCCGTTCTCGCCCGGTTGTCCCTGCTCAGGTGTGCAGGCGCCTGGGGTCGTGCCGCCGGACGTGTGGCAGGGCGGGTCGCCGGTCGCTGCACATTCGGCTTCTGGATATTCGGTCGTTGCACATTGGGGCGCTGAACGTTGGGACGCTGCGCCGGGCGTTGGACGTTGGGGCGCTCCACATTCGGCTTTTGAACATTCGGGCGTTGGACGTTGGGACGCTCGATATTCGGACGCTGGCCGGCAGGCAGGTTGGTCGGGCGTTGAACATTCGGCCGGTTCTGGATTTTGTCGCCAAGGGGGCGGTTGGCAAGGGCTGCTCCTGCGCCGGCGCCGATCGCTCCCCCGGCCAGTCCGGCACCAATGTCACCCATGCGGTCCTGGATTGCCTCGCGGGAGGGCGCAGCGACTTCGCCCCAACGACCACCCTCGAATTTCTGCCATTTCTCGCCATCGCGGCGATAGACGCTACCATCTCGGCCGGCAAAGACGTCACCACGGCGATCAAGGTTCGCTACACGGCCCAGATTGCCGTCCTGCTTCCAGCGCTGCACGGCACCAGCCTGGATATCGCGCGTGCGTGACCATTCCGGCCCGCTTACGACCTTGCCGCCCCAGGAGCCGTAAATGCCCCGGGCTCCGCCAACCACGACACGATTGCCGGTCCGCGGATTATAGGCGCTGATGAAGCCTGCACTGCCGCGCGGGCCGCTGATGGCGGCACCGCGAATGTAGCCGCCCGTACGCGGATTATAGATGCCGCCGCCGGCGATGCCGCGCAGCGGACCGTAGGCATAGCCATAGCGTCCGAAAGTGCCACGGACCGGATTGTAGAAGGCGCCGATCCCGTAGCTCACCGGACGCGGGAAGTAGATCGGGCGCAGCCCCGGACGGTACCAGGGCCGATAATAATAGCCTGTGCCGTAAACGAAGACGCCCCAGGACAGGAACCCAGCCAGATAGCCCATCGTGTAGCCGTACCAGACCGCTCCCGGTTCGCTGTCGTAGATGCGCACATAGGTGGTGTTGTAGACCGGGGAAGACGGCGGAATGGTGTAGATCTCGTCAGGAACCGCCGTGGCAACCGTAAATGGTCCTTCCGGGCTGTCTCCGACAAACCAGACACCGTCCTGCAGCACGTAGTATTTCGCGCCGACCTGGATCACCTGGTCGCTGGTATTGACCGCGTAGGACATCGACGTGCCGTCGATCTTCTCGAATTCCGGATCACCGGCATAGGAGACATCCGCACTGACGGAACCGACCTCAACGCGAGCCGTTGTCGGAATGCTGGCTTTCAGCCGTGCCTGCGAGGCTTCAGAAGTGCCTGGAATGGACGAACGGACCGAATAGTAAGGCGCGTCTTCCGGCAGGTTCTGAAAATCGGAGGGCATGTCCGGAGTGGTGAAAGTCCACGGCCCGTCGAGCGAGGTGGACTTGAACCAGCGGCCGGATACCAGAATGTACCAGGTGGACGTGGATTTCAGGAAGAACACGTCGCTTTCGGTGTTGGACGCCCATTCCAGATCGGTGCCATCCACCGGTTCCAGAGCCGGTTCGCCGTCAAAGACGATCATTTCGGCCGGTGTGTCTGAATAGATCACCTTCGGCGGAGTATTGTCCGCGAACGGTTCCCCCGGAATCGCTTCCCGGGTTTCCTTCCAGTTATCGTCATCCGGAAGAGACCCGATCAGATCCGGCAGCTTGTCGACCGCTTCCCACCCTGCCGAGACGTCCTTGGTTTTCATCCAGGATTTTTCATCGCGCAGATAGAGTTCGCCGCTCTCGTCGATTTTCAGAATGTCCCAGTTGCTGTTGACCACGAAGCTGAGCCCCTGGTCACCCTTGACTGGCGCAAAGATCGGCGTGCCTTCGGTCTGCACGAGAATGGACGGCTCGGTCGAGACATAGATAGGCGGTGCTTCCGAACTCAGGCCCTGGACATCCTCCATGCGCTGGTATTCGGCAAGGCCTGCGGTGATCCGATCCTCTTTCACGGTGATCGTACCGGTCGGCATGATCTTGCCGACCTGAAGCGACAGGTCAGTGAGGGATTCCCGGTCCAAAGCCGAAAAGTTCAGTTCCGTTACCTGGATCTGGTTGATGTCAACTTCGCTCTTGTCGGTGTCGGCCACGGTCGCGCCGCTGACACCGATCACACCAAAGACAGGCTTGGCATCCTTGTCCTTGATGTATTCCGCTGCCACCATCGCCTTCAGGGTCTTGAAGTTGTCCCACTCGGTGAATTGCGGCTGGTAGAGCACCAGCGTCGCCCCGGCGTCAGTTTGGAAAGACCGCGGCCAGCCGGTCGTCTGTTCCGGTTCGCTAAGCTGAAGATACTGCCCGCTGACAAACCCGTTCTGGCCGTTGTAGCTGATTGAACACCAGGCCCCGCTGTCATCGCAGTTCTCCATTTCGACCTGCGTACCGGACGGCACCGTTCCCAGTGAGCCGAAGTTCGTTCCCGGGCCTTGTCGGAAATTCACGTTGGCGGTCGTCAGGGCCGGCGCGGCAAGCACGCCGTTTACGAAAACCGTTTGCAAAATCAAAGTGGAAGACAAAAGAACGGAAAGAGACTTACGCATTGGGACCTCCCGGGGGCCGGTTCAACCAACCCTGTCGATGTCGGTGCAAGTGTCTGTGCACGTGACGGGAACCTGTGCGTTCCCGAGGCAAGCTAAATTTCGTTGTCACGCCTATTCCCTGTGAGGGGCGTCACGGGTAAATCTTACGTGGAGTGATATTCTATCCGCAAGATCACGTTGAAAAAAACTGCATTTCGACCAGGAGTTTAAGGGAATGGTGAAGCGTTACGCTCTGGCAGCCGTATTGGCGGGCTTGGTCTCGATCGGCTCTTTCCCGTTCGCTGCTCCGCAGAAAGCCTGGGCAGAGATATTTTATTGCCAGAGCACGCGCACACCCAACGGCAGCGAGCCCTACTGCAACTTTATGCTTTTCGACAAGGCCTTCACCCGCCACATGCAGGTGATCGTTGCCCAGGGCGCGCGGCGTGACGTGGCCGTGAACGGCCGCTACGACGTCTTCTGCGTTCTTGTTCAAAACCACAGGAACGTGCCGGACAATTTCGCCTACCGGAAACAGCAGTGCAAGAAGTCGGACACGGGCCGAGAATACCAGGTGCCGATCCGCGCCATCAACCTGCGGCGCGGACGGGATGGCTTCAGTTCCAACAACGTGCAGTCCCTGTTGCCGAAGGAACGCTGGTAGCCCTTTCTCGTCTGCCGGACTGGCACGAAAAAAGCCGGCACGACAAATGTCGTACCGGCCAGGTTTCCAGAGGAAAATCGTCTTGTCAGCAGGCGACGGAGGAAAGCGCCTGAGATCGTAGCATCACGGACTGACCCGTACGGGCAGACTGCTGTGCCGCCAGCCCCATTTCCACAGCCCGCCATCCGTCTTCAAGCGTCACTTCAGGTGCCGGCTTTTCACCGCGTACGACAGCCACGAAGCCTTCGTGCTGATAGAATGTCGAGCCGTTGTGGTCGCCTGCATCGAGGATCATCGGATCAACCGGAATATCGATCTGACGCGGCCCCTTCGGGTACCTGGGCGACACGACAAGCTGAGGCACCGGCGGCTCGCCGAGGTGTTCTGGCCAGAAGCGTCCGGGACCCGGCACGAAGGCTTCGATCTTGCCTTCCGGCCCAACGGCCGACACTTCTTCCTGGTAGCGGGAGCCTTCGGCAAACATGCAAAGTTCCAGCATGGCCCGTGCACCGTTTTCGAAGTCGACGATCACATAGCCGTTGTCGAGTATGTCCGGCTGCTCGCCATTGTAGACCTCGTCCTTGTGGTTGGCATCCTGGCCGGCCGACGCCATCACGCGGACTGGTTCGCATTGCATGATCAGCCGCATGAGATCGAAGAAATGGCAACACTTTTCAACGAATGTACCACCGGAGTAGCGGTTAAATCGGTTCCATGCGCCGACCTTGTCGAGGAACGGAAAACGGTGCTCGCGGATGGTCAGCATCTTGATGCCGCCAGTGGCTGTTTCCGCCTGCTCGATCAACGCCGCGATCGGCGGCATGTAGCGGTACTCCATCGCCACCCACACGGGCGCCGGATAGGACGCCTTGAAAGCCTCCAGCTCGGCAACATCCTTGGGATCGGTGAAGAGAGGTTTTTCGACGAGAAGCGGCAACGGGCGCTTGCGGCGGATTTCTTCCATCTGCGGCACATGGCAGTGGTTCGGACTGGCAATCAGGATGCAGTCCAGTTCGTCCACTTCCAGCAGTTCCGAAACGGAATTGGCAAATCGCGCAAGAGGCGCAAATCTTGCGGCCGCTTCCGCCATTCCGGCGTCCGGCTCGAAGATCACCGTTACTTCGGTGTCCGGCAGGAGTGCGATGTTGCGCAGGTGCTCCTGCCCCATCATCCCGCAGCCAATGACACCATATCTTACCTTTGCAGGCATTCAGTCCTCCATGCGCGGTGGCATTTCTCGTCCACCTATTTCAAGCGCTGCACGTAATGCGCCCGGTCCGTGTCGAACCAGGTTCGCGAATATTCGACCGGCTTGGGGCGATCCGCCCAGCTGAACCGTTCGACAAAGCCTGTGAGAGTGCCCGGCGTCTTCTGAAAGAGTTTCGGCGTCCAGTCCGGCAGCGCACGGATGGTCACCCGGTCTTCTGCACGCACGATCCAGAACCCGAGGTGTTTCTGGTAAAAGCGGTAAAGCGAGTCCGACAAAAGCTCGCGCCGCACGAATCCCGCGTCACCGTCGAGCCAGATTTCCTCCACCGCGATCATCACATCGTTGAGAAACCTCAGCCGGCGGATACGGGTGCCTTCGGCGCTGGTACCGAAAAGCGGCAGATCGTCCGGCTTGTCCAGGCGCTGAACGTCCAGAATATCGGCGCGTGGCAGACCACCTCCGGTCAGGAGTTCCAGACGGAACATGGCGTAGACGCTCTCATGCGTGCCGCCCTGCCGTATGTAGTTTCCCGACCCCTGGATCCGCTCGAGTAAGCCTTTTTGCGTAAGGTCGGCGAGTGCCTTGCGAAGGGTTCCGATGGAGATGCCAAGCTCCTCTGCCATGTCCCTTTCAGGTGGCAGCCGCTCCCCGTCGATCAGCCGCCCGGCCGCGATATCCCTGATCAAAAGCTCGCTTATCTGCACGTATAACGGCAGCGCGGTAGAGGTTTGCGAGGCGGTTGGCATGGCGGTTCGAAGGTCTCGTTTTCAAAATTGATACACTATTGATTTACATCAAAACGGGTGATATGCAAGAAGAAATCGAAGGCAGAATGAAGCCATTCGAAAACAAACGAAAATAGCGAAACCTCAATCGCACCCATGTCGGCGCATGCGGGTTTCGGTATTCGACAAGATGGTCCAAGGGAGGCACTTCATGACCGTAGTCCCAGTCACGTCACCGGATCTTGATGCAGCGGAGGTATCCTGGTTCGCCGCATTGTGTTCCGACGACTATCAGTTTCTGGGCGTACCCGAAGGCCATCTGCGTTCCTCCTGGGAGCATTGCTCTTCGATCGTGAAAACAGCCGAGCAGCAGGGCTTCCGCAACATCCTGTGCCCGTCGTCCTACCAGGTGGGCCAGGACACCCTGTCCTTCGTCGCCGGCTGCGCGCCGATCACCGACAAGATCAACCTGCTGGCAGCGGTTCGCTGCGGCGAGATGCAGCCGATCATGCTGGCGCGGACCATTGCCACGCTGGACCACATGCTCGAGGGCCGGTTGACGGTCAACATCATCTCGTCCGACTTTCCGGGCGAGCAGGCCGACAGTAGCTATCGCTACCAGCGTTCGCGGGAAGTGGTGGAGATCCTGAAGCAGGCCTGGACGCAGGACGAAATCAATTACGAAGGCCAGGTCTATAACTTCAAGGGCCTGACCACGGACCCCGCCCGGCCGTACCAGACCGGTGGGCCCCTGCTCTATTTCGGAGGTTATTCTCCGGATGCGCTGGACCTTTGCGGTCAGCATTGCGACGTCTACCTGATGTGGCCGGAAAAGATCGAGGAACTGGAAGGCCGCATGAAGGCGGTCAACGCAGTCGCCGAGAAATACGACCGCACCCTCGACTATGGCCTGCGCGTGCACATGATCGTGCGCGACACGGAAAAAGAAGCGCAGGAATACGCGGACTATATCGTCTCCAAACTTGACGAGACCCAGGGAACCGCCATTCGCGAACGGGCACTGGATGCCAAGTCGCTGGGAGTGAGCCACCAGGCAAAGAACCGCGAGATCGCCGATGAATTCGGTTATATCGAACCGAACCTGTGGACGGGTGTCGGCCGGGCGCGGTCCGGTTGCGGGGCAGCGCTGGTCGGGTCAACCGATCAGGTGATGTCCAAGATCGAGGCCTATCAGAAGATGGGCATTCGTGCCTTCATCTTCTCAGGCTATCCGCACCTGGAAGAAGCCAGGCATTTCGGGTCCAGGGTCCTGCCGAATCTGAAGACATGTTCCCTTCCGCACGCCTATGGTCGTGTACCGGCTCAAACGCCGGCAACCCCGCTTGGCCAAGGAGTGCGCCGCTAATGGACCGCGTGAAACTTTCTGAAACCCTGGAATTCTCCCGGCTGATCTATGGCATGTGGCGCATCGGCGACGACAGCGACACGTCCCCCGCTTACGTGGAACGCAAGATCCAGACCTGTCTCGACCAGGGCATCACGACCTTCGATCAGGCTGACATTTACGGCGGTTATGCCGCGGAAGCCGTGCTTGGCGGGGCGCTGAAGGCCAATCCGGCCCTGCGTGGTCAGATGGAAATCGTCACCAAATGCGACATTGTCGCGCCGATGGGACGGTATTCGGATGCCAGGGTGAAATACTACGACACGTCCCGATCACACATCGAGAAGTCGGTCGAGTTCTCCCTCACGGAGATGGGCATCGAGACCATCGACCTGCTGCTGATCCATCGCCCGGACCCGCTGATGGATCATCACGAGACCGGCGCCGCGCTCGATGACCTGGTCAAGAGCGGCAAGGTGCGGAATGTCGGTGTCTCCAACTTCCGCCCCTGGGACTGGGAGCTGCTGCAGTCGGCGATGTCGAACCGGCTTGTGACCAACCAGATCGAGATCTCCCTGAAGGAAATCGCGCCGTTCACCAATGGCGACCTCGCGTTCCACCAACGCCTCGGCACCCGGTTGATGGCATGGTCCCCTCTCGGCGGCGGCTCGCTGATTTCCGAAAGTGGCAAGCTTGGCACCGTAATGGACGAAATCGCTGCAGAGGCCGGTGTCGACCGGTCCGCAGTCGCGGTCGCCTTCCTTCTGGCTCATCCGGCGCAACTTTTGCCGGTCATGGGCACGAATAATCTGGAGCGCATTGCCCAGATCTCCGACGCGCTGAAAGTCAGCCTGGATCGCGAAACCTGGTACCGTCTTTACGAAGCGGCACTTGGAACAGAGGTGCCCTGATGACCATGCAGAATGCCAATCATACCGTGACCTTCGAACCGGACGCCGACAACACCCGCCTCTTGCGGGATGCGTTCGGTCGATTTGCCACCGGTGTTACGGTGGTGACCACCGGCTCGGCCGACGGCCCCGTCGGCATTACAGCCAACAGCTTCTCATCCGTCTCCCTGGAACCGGCGCTGGTCCTGTGGATGCCGGACAAGGGATCGCGCAGGTTCAGGTACTTCGAAACGGCCGAACATTACGCCATTCATGTTCTCAGCAACGAACAGGCTGAAGTCTGCAACGGTTTCGTGCGCAATGCCCATGCTTTCGATCAGCTCACCTATACGATCGATGACAACGGCGTGCCCCTGATCGAGAACTGTCTCGCCCGCTTCGAGTGCAAGCGCTTCACCGCCTATGAGGGCGGCGATCACCTGATCGTTCTTGGGCAGGTGTTGCAGGCCGAGATGCGTTCAGGCGAGGCCCTGACGTTTTATGCAGGCAAACTCGGACAAATCGCTCCAAAATAAGGGCGGAAAACGGGGCGGTGATCGGCCCGTTCTGGAGGAAAGTGAGAAGCCTTCTGTCTCAGGAGAACGCAGAAGACCGCTTCGCCACTTTTAACATGATCAGCTTCGCGGTTCTCATGTTCACGCACATGAAGACCGGTTGATCCAGGGAGGAGCCCGAATGGGCATTTTGCTGGCGGTTCTTGCACCGCTCGACTTCGTCAATTCGCTGCTGTTGCGAATTGGCCGGGGCATCGGCATCTTTGCCGTTGCCCTGATGGTGATCGCGATCCTGGTTCAGGTCGTGTTCCGCTATGTCTTCAACAATGCCCTGCCCTGGCCGGACGAAGCAGCCCGTTTCTGCATGCTCTGGATGACAGGTCTTATGGCACCAACAGCGTTCCGCAGAGGCGGTTTCGTTGCCATCGACATGTTCACCCATTCCCTGCCTCGCCTCCTGGGAAGCGCCATATCCCTGCTCCTTCTGCTTATTTCACTTGTGGTGCTCGTCGTTGCCCTGAAGATCGGCTTTTCTGAAGTCACCGGTTTCGGAGGCCGTTTCGCAACCGCCTCGCTTTATGTTCCGGGCAACCTTTCCTTCAGCGAATGGATCCGCGTGCCGCGCAGCTGGATGATGGCTTCCATCCTCGTCGGTGTATTCCTGCTGACGCTCGTCAACATCGAGCTGATCCTGCGCAACATCATCGCCAGCTTCGGTGGCGCCGACCGCATGCCGGTCATTCCCGATCCTGACATGGCAGGAGCTGACTGATGCTGATCTGGTTCCTTCCCGTCTTCCTCGTCTTCCTGCTGATCGGGCTGCCTGTCTTCTTCGGCCTTCTGGCGGCCCCTGGCCTGTTGCTCTGGCTGAACGGCCAGGAAAAAGACATCACGCTGCTTTACCGCAACGTCTACAACGGCATGGACAGTTTTCCTCTGATGGCGATTCCGTTTTTCATGCTCGCAGGCGAGCTGATGAACAAGGGCGGCATCACCATGCGGCTGGTCGAGTTCAGCCAGGCCCTGATGGGACATCTGCGCGGCGGCCTTGCTCATGTGAACATCCTGTCGTCGATGCTGTTTGCAGGCCTATCCGGTTCCGCTGTTGCCGATACCTCCGCACTCGGATCCATGCTGATCCCGGCAATGGAGAAGCAGGGTTACACAAGGCGCTTTGCTGCGGCAATCACCGCGGCGAGTTCCGTCATCGGGCCGATCATTCCGCCGTCGGGCATCATGATCATCTATGCCTATGTGATGGGCGAGAGCGTTGCCGCGCTGTTCCTGGCCGGTATCGTACCCGGCATCATGGTCGGCATCGGCCTGATGCTGATGGTCAAGGTCATGGCCAACAAGTACGACCTTCCCAAAGCACAGAGGATCGTCAACCCCGGCCAAACCATGGCACCGGTGGAATACTGGTTCTCCTTCATTGTGCTGAGGGCAAACCTGGCTGCCCTGTTCACGGTGATCGCGGACCTTGTGGTCAACCTGACCGGGTTCGCTTCCCTTTCAACGACGACTTCCTTCATCCTGTTCGCGGTCTTCCTGGCGGTTTCCCATGTGCTCTTGTGGAAGCTCAGAAGTGCTGTCTCGGAAGATTTTCGGGTCGTGTGCAAGAAAGCAGTTGCTCCGCTTCAGACGCCGATCATCATTCTCGGCGGCATTCTGCTGGGGGTCTTCACGCCAACGGAAGCGGCCGCGATCGCAGTTGCCTACGCGTTGGTTATCGGCTTCTTCGTTCTGCACTCCATCAAGGTCTCCGAGATCCCGGGTGTCCTGAACAGGGCTGGCATAACCTCTGCAGTGGTGCTTCTCCTGGTCGGTGCGGCGATGGCCTTCAAGACCGTCGTCAGCCTCAGCCACGCTCCCGAAATCATGGCGGAGTTCGTTCTCACACTGTCGGAGAACCCGCTGATCCTGCTGTTCCTGATCAACCTGCTGCTCTTCGTTGTCGGCATGTTCCTGGATGCAGGCCCTGCCATCATCATTCTCGGCCCCATTCTTGGACCGATCTTCGTCAACCTGGGCGTCGATCCGATCCATTTCGCCATCATCATGAGCGTCAACCTGACCATCGGCCTGGCAACGCCGCCCATGGGACTGGTGCTCTTCGTTGCGGCTTCGGTTTCAAGGGAACGGGTTGAAACCATTGCCAAAGCCATCCTGCCGTTTCTGGCGGTGGAAATCGCGGTGATCTTCCTGATCACCTACATTCCGGCACTTTCGATGACGATCCCGCGTCTGACCGGATTTGCCAACTGATCCTGAGCTTTCTAAGGGAGGAACCTAATGCTCAAAACTGCACTGAAAACGCTCACCGTCGCGGCGATGCTTGCCGGATCGTCGCTGAGCGCGCTTGCCGCGGACTACACGCTGCGCGCAACCGCCAACTCCAACGAAAACGACGAAGACTACGACGGTCTTGTCGTTTTCAAGAACTTCGTTGAGGCCGCTTCCAACGGTGCCATCGAGGTCGAACTGTTCATCGGCACGCAGCTTTGCTCCAACGGCGCTGAATGCCTTCAGGGTATTTCCGACGGTGCGATCGACATCTACATCTCCACCTCCGGCGGCGCGGCGGGAATTTTCCCGTATGTCCAGGTTCTCGACCTGCCCTACATGATGAGCGACGACCGGATTGCGGAGCATGTCCTGTCGGGTGAATTCACCCGCACCATGCGCACGATGGCACTGGAAGATTCCGGTGACACCATCCGCCTGATGACCATTGGCAACACCGGCGGCTGGCGCAACTTCGCCAACACCAAGCATCGTGTGGCCAAGCCGGAAGACCTCAAGGGCCTGAAGATCCGCACCGTGGTGGCCGACCTGCCGCAGGAACTGGTCAAGGCACTTGGTGCTGCTCCGACGCCGATCCCGTGGCCGGAACTGTTCACCTCGCTTCAGACCGGCGTTGTCGAAGGTTCCAAGAACGGCATCACCGACATCATGGGCATGAAGTTCCCCGATGCCGGTCTTCAGTATGTCACCCTCGACGGGCATGCTTACATGGGCGCCTTGTGGTGGATGAACAACGAGAAGTTCCTGTCGATGCCGGAAGACCTTCGCCGTGTCGTGGTGGATGGTTTCTACGCCCTGCAGCAGGCAACCTTCGCCTCACCGAAGCGCAAGTCGATCAAGGCGTATGAAGACTTCGTGGCCGGTGGCGGCGATCTCTACGTCCCGACTCCGGAAGAAAAGGCAGCCTTCAAGGAAGCAGCCGCTCCGGTCTATGACTGGTTCAAGGGCAATGTCGGACGCGGCGGCGAGATCTTCGGCGCTCTGGAAGAAGCCGTGGCTGCGGCCGAAGCCGACATCAACGCCAATCGCTCTGCCGATCTGAACTGACGAAACACCGTGTCACGCCTTGCCACTGCAGGGCGTGACATATCCCAGCACATGCACCGATCCGGAATCGTGCCTGCCGTAAACTGGACAGAGATCGGCACGCGCCCCATGGTGAAGCCGTGGAAGACCCGGGAGAGCAAGAGTTCAATGGTCCGGTCCGCCCAGCACTCGATCACGCGAGTTCTGCGCCGATCAGGAACGAACCGCCGGCTTTCAATTGAACGGATACATCCAGACCTTGTAATCACCGACCAGGATATGCGCCTTCTCAATCTCGTCTTTGGTCATCTTCTTGACCACCTCTTCCAGAGAGATCGCAGCGTCGGGGTCCCCCCCGATGGCAGAGAGCGTGTACCACATGTAAGCCCGCACGAGATCCGGAGCCGGCATGCCCCGGCCCACCTCATAGTACCAGCCGACACCGGACTGGGCACCCGGATGCCCCTTCATCGCGCTTCTGAGATACCACTCGAACGCCCGCTGGTCGTCGCGCTCGACGCCCAGACCCATTGCATACATTACACCGATCAGTTCTTCCGCATCCGCGTTGCCGGAGCGGGCCGCCGGCCAAAGTTCCTTCATCGCCTCTTCGTAGCGATTGGCCTCCATCAGGTCGCGCGCGGCTTCGATTTCGGCCTGAGCAGAACTCGTGCACAACACAAGAGCAAAAAGAGCGGCGGTCAGCGTGGTTTTCATGTGTTGCGGTTGCTCCCTCTGGTCTTCGGCTTGTCGGCACCGGCGATTGCTTCCGAATTGCCACCGCCCTTGAAGGAAGACGATTTCATCGCCTTCGAAAGAAAGCAGGCAGCCCTCGGCCAGTTGCTTTTTTACGACAAGATCCTCTCCGGCAACAGGAATATTGCTTGCGCCACATGCCACCACCCGACCCTTGGCACCGGGGACCGGTTGTCGCTCGGCATCGGCGAAGGTGGCGAAGGGTTGGGGCTCATGCGGATTGCCGGAACCGGTGACAGCCGCATTAAGAAACGGATTCCGCGAAACGCTCCAGGTCTTTGGAATTTGGGAGCAAAAGAGCTCCACGTCCTGTTTCATGACGGCCGCCTGTCGATTGCCGACACCTTCGAAAACGGCTTCAATTCGCCGGCGGAAGAATGGCTGCCCACGGGCTTCAATTCTCTGCTCGCCGCCCAGGCTGTCTTTCCGGTGACGGCCCAGTTCGAGATGGCGGGCAATCCGAAGGAAAACGAGATCGCCGGGGCCATTTACGATCGCATCGACAACGCCTGGCCGATCCTTGCCAAACGCGTCCGCATCATTCCGGAATATGGCCGCCTGTTTGTCGAGGCGTTCGATCATATCGACGCGCCTGAAGCGGTCACGATCGTTGAAATCGCAAATGCGCTGGCAGCTTTCCAGGCAATTGAATGGCAGAGCTTCGACAGCCCGTTCGACGCGTATCTCGCCGGCGACGAAAGCGCTCTGGATCCGGCCCAGAAGCGGGGTCTCGATCTCTTCTACGGCAAGGCCGGGTGCTCCTCGTGTCATTCGGGCAAACTGCTAAGCGATCAGAAGTTCCACGCCCTGGGCCTGCCCCCCTTCGGTCCGGGTCGCACCCGCAGTTTCGATCCGATGGTGCGCGATGTCGGCGTGATGGGAGAAACCGACCGCCTGGAAGATGCCTACCGGTTCCGGACCCCGATGCTGCGCAATGTCGAGCTGACCGCCCCTTACGGCCACAACGGCGCTTACCCTACGCTGGAGGGGATCATCCGGCATCATCTCGACCCCAAGGGAATGCTGAAAGCCTGGACACCGGAAACCGCAGCCCTTCCACAAGCGCCCTGGCTGCAGGCGATCGATTTTGTGGTCTGGAATGACGCTCGTGAGATGGCGCGTCAGGCCCGTTTCAGGGATATTGAACCTCTCCCCCTTTCGGATGCGGAGATTGCCGATCTGGAGGCTTTTCTGAAAAGCCTGACCGGCACGCAGTCCGTCACGGCCCCGCCCTTCGGCATCCCTGCCACTGTCCCGAGCGGCCTTCCCGTCGACCGGTAAACATCAACAAGGACTAAGAACGTTTCATGGTTGCTCCATTGAAAGACCGGGCTAACCGGCTGTTCCCGGGTATTGCGATTGCCGGGCTTGTCGCCATTGCTGCGCAATTCCTCAACGAGCACTACGGAGCACCGGCCATGTTGATGGCCATCCTGCTTGGCATGCCGATGAACTTTCTGTCGGAGGAACAGCGCACGGGCGAAGGCATCGCCTTTGCAGCCCGCACGCTGCTTCGTGTCGGCGTTGCCCTGCTCGGTGTCCGCATCAGTGTGGAAATGGTGCAGCAGCTGGGTCTGCCGTTTCTGCTTCTGGTGATCCTCGGCGTCCTGGTTACCATCGGCTTTTCCCTCTTGATCGGCGGGTTGTTCGGACGAGACAGGTTGTTTTCGTTTCTGACCGGCGGCGCAGTCGCCATTTGCGGAGCCTCCGCGGCCATGGCCATCGGCTCTATCCTGCCGAAACGCGAACATGCCGAACGCGATCTCGCCTTCACGGTGATTACCGTGACCGTCCTGTCCACACTGGCGATGATCTTCTACCCGATCCTCACCTCCTCCCTCGGCCTTTCCATGGACGCGACCGGTGTCTTCCTTGGCGGCACGATCCACGATGTTGCCCAGGTTGTCGGGGCCGGTTTTTCGATCTCCGAGGAAACCGGAGACCTTTCGACGCTGGTGAAACTGATCCGCGTCACCATGCTGGCGCCCATCGTTCTGGTCGCGGCGCTCATCCTGCGCAAGAGTTCGGAGCCGGGCAGCGCCCGTCCTCCGATCATGCCGGCGTTTGTTGTCGCCTTCCTGGTGCTTGCCGCACTCAATTCCTTCGGCCTTATTCCGGACGTTGCCAAGGAGGCGGCCGGACACGTTTCCCGCTGGGCGTTGCTGGCCGCAATTGCGGCAGTGGGCATGAAAACCTCAATCCCGAAACTGCTGGAAGTCGGCGGCCCGGCCATCTGGATGCTGGTCACGCAGACAGCGTTTCTGGCGCTCTTCGTTCTGGGTGGCATCTGGCTGATCGGCTGACCTTTCAATCGGCCTTGCCGCACCCCATATAACGAAGCAGAACCCCGGTCTTTTCAAAGGCCGGGGCTTTTCTTGTGCGGGCGAGTATGGAATATAGCTCGCACCTCTTTAGGCGGAACGGCAGATGCGCCGCAACAGGCCGGACCGGACTTGTTTCCGCCCAAACATTTCGAAAGCGTTTGGATGAAAAGCTACATCACCACCCCGATCTACTACGTCAACGGTTCTCCGCATATCGGTCACGCCTTCACGTCCGTGATGGCCGATATCCTGAAACGCAACCGACAGGCGCTGGGGTATGACATGATGCTGTCCACCGGCGTGGACGAGCACGGACAGAAGAACCAGGAAGCAGCGGAAAAAGAGGGAATGTCGGTTGAAGACTACCTCAACATGCGCTGTGCAGAATTCCGCGATGTCTTCGATCGTCTGGACGTGGCTTACGACTATTTCGTGCGCACCAGCCGCGAGGGCCACAAGACGGCCGTCGCTGGAATGGAGCAGTCGATCTTCGACAAGGATCTGATCGTCAAGAAGAACTACACCGGCACCTACTGCAAGGGCTGCGAGGAGTTCAAGAAGGAATCCGATCTGACCGAAGAGGGCCAGTGCCCGCTGCACCCGACAATGAAGGTGGAGCAGACGGAGGAAACCAACTACTTCCTGAAGATGGAACCGTTCCGCGAGCGCCTTCTGCAGCACATCGCCGAAAATCCGGACTTCGTCCAGCCCGAAGCGTTCAAGAACGAACTGAAGCAGATGCTGTCCGAACCGCTGGAAGATCTCTGCATCTCCCGGCCGAAGGCCCGTGTAACCCTGGGTATCGAACTGCCTTTCGACACCGACTTCGTCACCTATGTCTGGTTCGATGCGCTGGCGAATTACCTCACCAACATCAACTGGCCGGAAGCAGGCTACGAGAGCTGGTGGGCGGAATGCGAGCACCTTATCGGCAAGGATATCCTCAAGCCGCATGGCGTTTACTGGCCGATCATGCTGATGGCCGCCGGACTGCCGTTGCCGAAGAAGCTGTCCGTTCACAGCCACTGGGTGGGTGCGGGCGGCGTCAAGATGTCGAAGTCCATCGGCAACGTTGTTGATCCGATCGAGGTCATCGAGAAGCTGGGCGTCGACGCCTTGCGCTGGTACCTCGCCCGGCACATGCGTGCGGACAGCGACAGCCAGATTTCGGTCGACTTCATCACCCAGTCCTACAACACGGAACTGGGCAACAAGATCGGCAACCTGCTGTCGCGCGCAGCCAAGTTCTCCAAGGCCCGTTTTGACGGCAAACTGCCAGCACCGGGTCCGCTGTCAGCCGAGGACGAAGCGATCCGCAAGTCCGTGCTTGAAGCCACCAAGGGCATGGGCGAATGGGTCAACCTTGCTGAAATCCCAGCTCGCATGCAGTCGATCATCACCGTCGCCGACGAGATGAACAACTACTTCGCCGAGCAGGCTCCCTGGGATCTCATCAAGAACGAGGAGACCCGCGAGCGTTGCCAGACGGTGATCTACGTGACACTGGACTGCCTGCGCGTCGTGATGGAAGCGCTGACACAGGTCATCCCTGCATCTGCCGGCAAGGCTCTTGCCATGCTGAACGCACCGGCTGTCGCCTGCCCGTGGAAGCCGGAACTTGACCGGCTGGAAGGCAATAGCGATCTCGGCGAAATCGAGACGCTTTATCCGCGGGTTCAGTAAGCCCGTCACGGCTTGATCAAAAAAATGAAGCGCCCCTGCTCGGGGCGCTTCATATAGCCAGTCGCGCGGAAAGCGATTTCCAGCCACAAAGTGTACGGCGAACGAGCAGAGGCTCTAGAGCAGACCTGCGATTTCCATGGCTTTGTCGATCTCGCGACGGGTTGCCTCAGTCACCGGTGTCAGCGGCAAGCGGACATCTTCGTGGCAAAGCCCCAGTCTGGACAGGCCGTATTTGGCGCAGGCTGCGGGTGGCTCGAGGAACATCGCGGAGTGGAGCGGCAACAGGCGGTCCTGATACTCCCGGGCAAGTTCGAGGTTTTCTGCAAGTGATGCGCTCTGGAACTCGGCACAAAGGCCTGGAGCCACGTTGGCGGTCACTGAAATGCACCCCTGCCCACCATGGGCGTTGAAACCCAGTGCGGCGGCATCCTCTGCACTGAACTGCATGAAAGCCTTACCGCAAAGTGCCCTTTGCTTGCTGACCCGCTCCATGCTGCCGGTGGCATCCTTCACGCCGATAATCCGCGGCCAGCGTGCCATCTCGGCCATGGTTTCCGGCAATATGTCGATCACACACCGGCCCGGAATATTGTAGAGGATGATCGGGATCGCGCTGTTGTCGTGGAGAACCTTGTAGTGGCTGAGCAGGCCTGCCTGGTTGGGCTTGTTGTAATAGGGCGTCACGACCAGCGCCGCATCTGCGCCAACGGCTTCAGCGTGCTGAAGCATGTCGAGGGATTGCGCCGTTGCGTTGGAGCCAGTGCCGGCAACAACCGGAATGCGGCCGGCCACAAGATCGACGACCCGCTTGATGACGTCCTTATGCTCGATCTTGGAGACGGTCGGGCTTTCGCCCGTCGTACCGACAGCAACCAGCCCGTCGCTGCCCTGGGCAATGTGCCACTCAACGAGACGTTCCAGCGCTTCGATGTCAACGCTTCCGTCCCTGAACGGTGTGACAAGGGCGGGAATGGATCCCTTGAGTTCGAGCATGTGGCGTCCTCCCGGATCCGCGCTGTCTGAAAGCACGGTCCCATGTCCATCGATAGTCATTCCAGATCGATGTGCCACCAAAAACCCGTCACTGGCAACCTGCCCCGTCCCTCATGAACATCTTACTGCATCATGATCCGCGATCAGGCAGCCAAAAACTCCAGGCGATCATCGAACCGCGCAGGTGTTATTTCCAGAATTTCGGCCGTCACGACACCTTCAGCAACGAAAGGGTCTTCGGCAACAAATCCTTCAAGTTTTTCCAGGCTAGCGCCGTGCGCAAGGATCCCGCCGCCGCGGTTCGGCTGCAGGCTGCCAACCATCAGGAAATATCCTTGCTCGAACCCGCGTTGGATCCAGGCCTTGTGGCCTTCCATGAGTTCGCCTGCCCGGGATTTGTCAGCAAAGGTGAGTGTCACGACAAACATGTCATTCTCCATGTAGGTTTTTACGAAAGGCAAAGGCGAGTTACTGGGTCTTGTTCTGCTGTGTCCCGGCGATGACGCCGTCCAGCCAGCTCAGGATTTTCGAGACTTCACGCTCGACATAGGCCTTGTCCTTGAATGCCTGGGCGAGTGTCGCGACACCCTGGCTCCAGCCAAGAACATGCATGGCATTGTCCCGCGAATTCTCACCACAGCCGAGTTCGCGAAACTGTGTTTCAAGCCAGTCGCCGAACAGGGCCATGATCTCGTTGGCCTTGTCCCGTGAGGGGTGATCGATCTTTGCCAGCTCCGTCGTCAGCGTACCGACGGGACAGCCGTAAGCCATGATCTTCGTCTGGTTGACGATGACAATCCGGATAAAACATTCAATCCGTTTCCGTGCTTCATCCGCCGTCTCGTCCCATTTGGCGAGCAGCTCTTTTCGATCCGACAAACGCTTGTCGATCACGGCATCGAGGATCTCGTCCTTGGTCTTGAAATGGTAATAGAAGTTGCCGCGCGAGATTTTGACCGCTGCGGCAATGTCCGCGAAGGACGTCTGCGTAAAACCCTGGGCATAGAAAAGGCTGTCCGCCGCATCCACGATCTGACGCCGTGTCTCGCCTGCCGCAACCATATCCATCTCCCTTCGTATTTCCGCATCATTCATTAGGACAAGTGACCTATTGACGAATTAGGACGGCCGTCCGAATAAGTCAAGTGAAGTTCATCAGGAAAACACGGAGGCCGCCCGAGACAGCCAGTGCGTCACTGCTGCGAAGGGTCATTTCAAGCTGACGTGAAGCGATTTTCGCTTCCCTCACATCAATGTGAACTCTGGTTGCAGCAACTCCTGACACACCCTGTCAGTAGCTGTTTTTTAGGATGGGTTTCGACGGTCACACCTGATCTGCGGGAAGGCAAAACGCAAAACTTCCATCACTCTCAACGACTTGGTGACTTTCCGCATCCAACCCAACCGATTGAAGACCATTCTCAACAATGTTCCTTTTTATCAACAATACGCAACCAAGTGCCTTGATCGCGCATTTGTGCACAGGACCGGTGCAATTTCCGACATTGGAATGCCCCGTTCGCTGCCTACCTAGAAGTCGCTTGGTGGCAGACACAGGTCCGGCTGGAGGCACAGCAGCCGGTTCCCGCGTGGAGGGATTGACATGACATTGCTGGATGAGCGGACGCATGAAGCGCCTCTTTCCGCCGTTACCGACCTGTTCGATCGGGTCAGGGCACAGACACTTGCTCTCGCCGCCCCCCTCAATCCGGAGGATATGGGGCTGCAATCCATGGAGGATGCCAGCCCGCCCAAGTGGCACATGGCACATACCACTTGGTTCTTCGAAGAATTCATCCTGAAGCCTTCGCTGCCTGGCTATCAGCCACGCGATGATCGTTTCGCCGTGCTCTTCAATTCGTACTACGTACAAGCCGGCCCGAGGCATACCCGGTCGAGACGGGGCCTGCTTTCGCGGCCCAGCGCCACCGACGTGCTTGACTACCGCTCACATGTCGAAGACGCCCTGCGTGAAGGAGTTGCCCGAAACGCCTTTTCGCTCGAACAGGACAAGCTTGAAGAGCTGATTACCCTCGGCTGTCATCATGAGATGCAGCATCAGGAACTGCTGGTCACCGATCTACTCCATGCTTTTTCCTTCAATCCGCTGCTGCCTGCCTATGTCGAGCCAAAACCGGCATCGGTAAGCGCGGTTGAAACCGCCGAACGGGTTTCTTACGACGGCGGACTTCTCGAAATCGGCCACGACGGGCCCAGCTTTGCTTATGACTGCGAAGGGCCACGTCACAAGGTCTGGCTGGAGCCCTATCGTCTTGCGGACCGTCCCGTAACAAACGGCGAGTGGATCGCCTTCATGGAAGATGGTGGTTACTCAACCCAAACGCTCTGGCTGATGGAAGGCTGGGCCGTGCGAGAGAAGAACGGTTGGGACAGCCCCCTCTACTGGTGGCAGCAGGACGGTCAATGGTGGACCTATACCTTGCAGGGACCACGACCGGTTGATCTTGCGGCACCGGTTGTCCACGTCAGTTACTATGAAGCAGAAGCCTTTGCCCGCTGGGCAGGTCGCCGGTTGCCGACGGAAGCAGAGTGGGAAGCAGCTGCAGAGCCGACCCCGATCGAAGGCAATTTCCTGGAAAGCGGAGCCTTTCAGCCTGTTGGCCGCAGGCCCGGCCTTTGGGGCGATGTCTGGCAATGGACCAGCAGCGCTTTCAGCCCCTATCCGGGCTTCAGACCACCCGAGGGGGCCATTGGCGAATACAATGGCAAGTTCATGGTCAACCAGATGGTGCTGCGCGGCGGGTCCTGCGCGACCCCGAAGGAACAGTTGCGGTCGTCCTACCGCACCTTCTTCTATCCACACCAACGCTGGCAGATGCTCGGCCTGAGGCTGGCGGGAGATCAATGATGACCAAGCATGTTTCTCCCGAGAACCAAACGGACGAGAACCAGTCGGATATGTTTCGCGACGACATCCTCTCCGGTCTCCTCAAGGATCAGAAGGCGATCAGCAGCAAATGGCTCTACGACGATGTCGGGTCACATCTGTTCGAAGCGATCACCGAACTGGATGCCTATTACCCGACCCGAACGGAGATCTCGATCCTCGCCCAGAATGCCAGGAAATATCGCCGTCTACCGGGCGCGCGCGGAGCGATGGTCGAACTGGGCAGCGGGTCCAGCCGCAAGACAGACCTGTTGCTGAATGCCTTTCCGGACCTGTCCGTCTACATGCCGATCGACATTTCAGCCAATCACCTGAAAGCTGCTGCCGAACGGGTGCGCCGCGCATACCCGTCATTGGCTGTAATCCCGGTTGCTGCCGATTTCACACAGCCCTTCGGACAACTGCCGTTGCTGCCCGAGTTGCCAGTGCTGATCTTCTTTCCCGGTTCCACGATCGGAAACTTCGAGAAAACCGAGGCAGCGGCACTCCTGGCGAATATTCGCTCAGCCATGCCGGAGGCCAGCCTGGTTATCGGTGTGGACCGACCAAAGGATGCAAAAGTCCTGCAGGAAGCCTATGACGATCCAGCCGGGATCACAGCAGCCTTCAACCAGAACCTTTTGCAGCGGATCAACAGGGAACTGGATGGCGATTTCGACCTCGCCACCTTCGCACACAAAGCCATCTGGAACGAGGTCGAAAGCCGTATCGAGATGCACCTGGAAAGCCTGGTTCAGCAGCAGGTCTCCATCGCCAGTGAAACCGTCGCATTCGCAAAGGGCGAGACAATCCACACGGAAAACTCGCACAAATACAGCGAGGAAGCGTTCGAAGGCATCGCCCGCGAGGGTGGATGGCAGATCACGGACGTCGACAGCGACGAGAACAACTGGTTCTCGGTCTATACGTTGCAGGCTGCCTAAAGCCCTTCGACTTGGGTCACCTAACAGATGCGGGTGAGGCAGAGTTTCAAGGCCTCACCCGCCACTTACTCAAAGGTTCAGCCTGAAGCTTATTCGATCTGTGCGATGAATCCGGCCAGCACCCTGTTGAACCGGTCCGGATACTCCCAGAACATCATATGGCCACCAAAGGCCTGCACCGAGCTGTTGGGCGTATGGACGGCAAGGTAGGCCTTGGCACTGTCGGACCAGTGATCGGCGATCACGAAGGCCGACGGCAGCTTCGCATCGACTTCTTTGGCCGTCTCGAGGTAATTGCTGAAATTTCCAGCCGCCAGATAAGCCGCGGCCACGAATGGTGGCGACTTGGTCGACTGGTCAACAATCCAGCGTGATAGTTCCGGCGTGTAGTCCTGTTCGATCATGACCTCGTCGGCATACCAGTTGATGACGTTGCGTTGGCCTTCAGCTGACTGAATGCCGCTGTAAAGTTCCGCAATTTCCGCAACACTTCCCTCAGCCCAGTCGCCGTCATTGCCGGTTAGCGGTGTCGGCGAAAGATCGATGCACATATGGGCGGACGCAGCATCCACAGACCTTGTCTTGATGAATGCCCAAGTGGTCAGGCAACCGAATGACCACCCCACCAGCACCGGCTTTTCGACCTTGAGATGATCAAGCAACTTTGCAAGGTCCGCCCCCTGGGTAACGTAGTTATTGCCTTCCAGTGTCAGCGTCGAGCGGCCGTGGCTTCGAGGATCGAAGGTGATGACCCGGTGGTCTTTCGCAAAGGCTTCGATCTGATGTTCGAAAACCTGTGTGGTGAAGGTCCAACCGGGAACAAACACGATCGGAAGTCCCGATCCGTGATCCTCGTAATAGAGATCGACCCCGGGCTCGACTTCAAAGAAGTCACCGGCAATTGCCGGAGCTGCCATTGCAAGTGTCAACAGCACCGACCGGGCACATGTGGCCAAAGTTCTCGATGTGTAGTCAGTCATGTCTCTCTCCCCTTATGGTCACAGGAAAAGCGCAATGCCCCCAAGGGATTATATCATTAACAAAACCTTAACGTGTACTAAAATTTCAAAAATCAATTTATGCGTGTATTTTTATCAGTGACGTTTTGAGCAGGTTCCGAGAACCGTCATCACCGCGCCAAACCACTTGGACAGGGACATTTTACTGCCTTGCGAGTGCGGGCAGGACGGGCAAAACCGTAGGGATTTCCGGTAGAAAGGGAGGGATCGTTTTCAACGCGAAACATTTGTTTCACAAATTGACAATGTAAAAAACAAATGGAACAGTAACCGGATGGAAACCATTTCGCCGCCCCATCTTCGCACCGCAATTTCGGCCAATTATGCCGACCTGAGCGATGCATTGCGTACGGCAGCGGATTACATTGCGGAAAACCAGGTGGAAATCGCCACCCGCAGCCTGAGGTCGGTCGCATCGGCCAGTGGTGTTTCGCCGGCGAGCTACACCCGACTTGCAAGGGCACTGGGTTTTTCTGATTACGAAGCGTTGCGCGAACAGGCCCGAAACGAGTTGAGCCACCGTGGGCGAGACACGTTTCAGGACAAGGCCAGGAAGCTGCGCTCGGATGCCGACCTGCCTTTGCTGCCACGCCAGGTCTCCGCTTGCATCGACAACATCAAGGCACTGGTGGACGACATTGATCCGGCCGTTCTGGATGCTGCCGTCGACCGGCTCAGCCAGTCCCGCAAGATCATCCTGATAGGTGCCCTCGCCTCAGCAGGTTTCACGGACTATTTCGCCTATCTGGCCAAGTGGTTCGATGACAGGTGGGTCGTAGCCGGGCGCAATGGTGCCACTCTGGGCAGCACGCTTGCCGGCATTACATCGGCCGACACGGTCATCGTCCTATCCAAGCACCCTTATGCCCACCGTTCGGTACGCGCGGCAAAAGTGGCGGCAGGAAATGGTGCACAGGTGATCGTCCTGACCGACAGCCACGCCTTTCCAGGGTTGCAATTCGCAAATTACCACTTCATACAACGCACTGAAAGTCCACACTTTTTCTCGTCTTACGCAGCCACGCTTGTGCTTATCGAAACCATTACAGGCATGCTGGTTGCGCGGGCCGGAGCCGAGGCGGAAGCCCGGATCCAGGAGGTCGACAGACACAATCGTCTGCTCGACGAATTTGAAAACGTCTAGCGTGGATCGCCATGCCGGACACAAGAATTCAAACAAAGGGAAGCCAAGTCAAATGATGATGAAACTGAACCTTGCGGGCGCCGTCATGGCGACCAGCATCGCATTCACCGGCGCAGCCTCTGCAGAGCAATTCATCACCATCGGCACTGGTGGTGTGACTGGCGTTTACTATCCGACCGGCGGAGCCATTTGCCGGCTCGTCAACAAGGGCCGCAAGGACCATGGCATTCGTTGCTCCGTGGAATCTACCGGCGGGTCCGTCTACAACATCAACACGGTGCGTGAAGGCGAACTGGAGTTTGGTGTTGCGCAGTCCGATTGGCAGTATCACGCTTACAACGGCACCTCGCAGTTCGAGGAAAAAGGCCCGTTCGAAGACCTGCGAGCCGTCTTCTCCGTGCACCCCGAGCCGTTCACCGTCGTTGCCCGCGCCGATAGCGGCGTCACGTCCTTCGAGGACCTGAAAGGCAAGCGGGTCAACATCGGCAACCCGGGTTCCGGTCAGCGCGGCACCATGGAAGTTCTGATGGAAGCGATGGGCTGGTCCACGGATGACTTCGCGCAGGCGACCGAGCTGAAGGCCGCAGAACAGTCTGCCGCCCTCTGCGACAACCAGATCGATGCCATGGTTTACACGGTCGGTCACCCGTCCGGTTCCATTCAGGAAGCAACCACGGCGTGCGATTCCAAACTCGTGAACGTTGACGGCCCGGTTGTCGGAAAGCTGATCGAAGACAACAGCTACTACCGCAAGGCCACCATCCCGGGCGGCATGTATCGCGGCAATGACGAAGACGTCACCACCTTCGGTGTCGGCGCGACCTTCATCACGTCCGCCAAGGTGGACGATGAAGTCGTCTACACGCTGGTCAAGTCAGTGTTCGAGAACTTCGATGCCTTCAAGAAGCTGCATCCTGCCTTTGCCAACCTGAAGCCGGAAGAAATGGTGAAGGACGGCCTGTCCGCACCGCTTCATCCGGGTGCTGCGAAGTACTACCAGGAACAGGGCTGGATCAACTAATCCTTGCCAACATTTCGGGTCCGGACCATGTCCGGGCCCGTTTCTCTGCTGCGGCCCATTGAACGACACTTTGGCCAAGGCATTTCTTGAATGAATTAACAGATGCCACGGGCTGCGTGGCTGTCGGGTGCCAGCCGAGCGCAATGCCGACGTTGCGCTTCAGCCGGAAGACCGGGGGAACTTCATGTCTGAACAGAACCAGCCGAACGGACGGGACCAACGACAGGGACTATCCGAAGAAGAACTTCAGGAACTCGTCGCCTCCTCCGATTCCGGGTCCAGGAACCCTGCCGGGTCCGTCGGGATGATGATCGCCACCGTGGCCCTGATCTGGTCCTGCTTCCAGGTTCTGCTCGCCTCCCCCATCGTCTACTACGTCCTGCCGTCGGACATCATCAACAACAGCCGACAGGTGCATCTGGCGTTTGCGATGTTCCTAGCATTCATGGCCTACCCCGCACTTTCGAGCAGTCCAAGACACCGAGTCCCGATCCAGGACTGGGCCCTGGCTTTTTTCGGCGCGTTCATTTCGCTTTACGGCTTCTTCTTCTACGACAAGATCGTTGCCAACGGCGGTCTGGCCGACGACACCGACAAGTGGTTCGCCCTTGCAGGTATCGTGGTCCTGTTTGAAGCCGCGCGCCGGGCACTCGGCCCTGCCATGGCCATCGTCGCAACGGTATTCCTGCTCTACGTCTTCTTCGGCTCCTCAGAATGGGTCCCGGAGGTCATCCGCTGGAAGGGCGCTTCGCTGCAAAAGGCGATGAGCCACATGTGGATCACGTCGGAAGGTGTCTTCGGTATCGCGCTCGGTGTCTCCACCAAGTTCGTCTTCCTGTTCGTGCTCTTTGGCGCCTTGCTGGACAAGGCTGGTGCGGGCAACTACTTCATCAAGATGGCCTTCGGCGCGCTCGGTCACCTGAAAGGTGGCCCGGCCAAGGCAGCCGTTGTCGGCTCTGCAGCCACCGGCCTCATCTCCGGCTCATCCATCGCAAACGTCGTTACCACGGGCACATTCACCATTCCGCTGATGAAGCGCGTCGGCTTTACCTCTGAACAAGCCGGATCGGTCGAGGTCGCATCCTCCGTGAACGGCCAGATCATGCCGCCGGTGATGGGCGCCGCCGCCTTTCTGATGGTCGAATATGTCGGCATTTCCTATGTCGACGTGATCACTCACGCCTTTCTGCCGGCCGTGATTTCCTACATCGCGCTGGTCTATATCGTGCACCTTGAAGCCGTTAAGCGGAACATGCCAACCATCGGGCACAAGACCGTTTCAACCCTGCGCACGATCATCGGCATGTTCGTGTTTTTCGCGGCCTTTGCCGCTCTTTGCTATGGTGTGCAATACCCGGTCGGCTGGGTTGTCGCCCTGGTACCGGAAGGCGCGTCGTGGATCCTCGCGCTACTGGTTTTCCTTGCCTATATCGCTCTGTTGAAACTGGCTGCCAGCGTCGATGACCTTCATCCGGACGACCCCAATGCCAAGGAGATCACGCTTCCGGATATTTCCCAGATCTACAAGGCTGGTCTCTACTACCTGCTCCCGATCGTCGTGCTCGTCTACTTCCTGATGATCGAGCAGAAGTCACCGGGCCTTTCAGCCTTCTGGGCAACGGCTCTGCTCTTCGCGATCCTTCTGACCCAACGTCCGATCAAGGCGATCTTCCGGGGCGAGAACGAGACAGTCGAAGCCTTCAAGGAGGGCGTCAACGACCTCGTCCACGGCATGATCGACGGTGCCCGCAACATGATCGGCATCGGCCTTGCGACCGCAACAGCCGGCATCATCGTCGGCACTGTCACCCTGACCGGCATCGGCCAGGTGATGGCAGATCTCGTCGAGTTCGTATCCGGTGGCAATCTGGTGCTGATGCTGGTCTTCGTCGGCGTCCTGTCGCTGATACTTGGCATGGGTCTGCCGACAACGGCCAACTACATCGTGGTGTCTTCACTGATGGCCGGGGTCGTGGTCGAACTCGGCGCGCAATCCGGACTGATAGTTCCGCTCATTGCCGTGCACCTGTTCGTCTTCTATTTCGGCATCATGGCGGACGTAACGCCACCCGTGGGTCTAGCCTCCTTTGCCGCGGCGGCGGTGTCAGGAGGCGATGCCATAAAAACCGGGTTCACGGCATTCTTCTATTCTCTGCGGACGGTCGCCCTGCCCTTCGTCTTCATCTTCAACACCGATCTTCTCCTGATCGACGTCACGGTGACCCAGGGCATACTCGTCTTCATCATGGCGACGATTGCCATCCTTGTGTTTACCGCAGGCACCATGGGCTATTTCCTGACCAAGAACAGGATCTACGAGAGTGTTGCCCTGGTGCTGGTCGCCTTCGTGCTGTTCCGTCCGGATTTCTTCATGAACCGGATCCAGCCTCCGTTCGAGATCGTCTCGCCGGACCGTTTCGTCCAGGCAGTTGGCGATGCACCTGCAGGCAGCGAGATCCGTCTGGTGCTGAGTGGTCCGGATTTCGACACCGGCAACACGATGGAAACGCGCATTGCGATCACGCCCGGAAGCGAAGACGGGGGCGAAGCCAGATTGCAGGCGCTTGGCCTGACGCCCCTCGAAGAAGACGGTGTTCTGAAGCTGGAGGAACCCTTCCCGGGGACGCCCTACTTCGAACAGCTCGGAACGTTCGACTTCTACGGCGACGAACCCGTGGTCGTTAAAGAAGCTCGCCTCGAGGCGGATCAGTTGCCGAAGGAGCTGATCTATATCCCGGGGCTTCTGCTTCTGGCCCTTGTCTTCATGCTCCAGCGCGCCCGCGCAGGCCGGACCAACCGTGAAGAAGGAGTAGCGGCATGACGAAATCCATCTTGTGCGCCGTCGACGTCCAGCAGGTCGACGACACCAAGGTTCTGGAAACGGCCGACAAGCTCGCCCGTCTGGACGGTGCCCAACTCGATGTGATCACGGTCGTCCCGAGCGCCGGCATCAATCTTGTCGCTTCCTATTTCGACGAGAACTTCCAGGGTCAGATGGTGGCGGAAACCCAGAAAAAGCTGGTCGAGAAGGTCTCAAGCGTCCTCGGGGCGGAAAGAAACAGCGAAATCCGGCATCTGGTCGCCACCGGCTCCATTTACGAGGAAATCCTGGAAGTTGCGAAAAAGACCGGGGCAGACCTTATTGTCATTGGCGCCCACCAGCCGCATCTGAGCGAATTCCTGCTCGGACCAAACGCAGCTCGGGTCGTCCGTCACTCGAAATGTTCGGTCTATGTGGTGAGGAACTGACGCCTCAGTCGGCTTCCAGCAGCGCGGATTTCAATCGCTCGGCCTCTGTGCCGAGCGGCCGCATGTTCGGCCAGGCGATGTAATAGCCCATTCCCGTCTTGAGCGAAGCGCCTTCCAGCGGCACGAGCCTTCCCGAAGAAATCTCTACTCGCAACAATGGCAAGGCGCCAAGCGCAATGCCGAGCCCCTTCAAGGCCCGCCCAATAGATTGGTTATAGCTTGCACATGACTGTACAGGCCAATCTTTCAGATCCAATCTCCCTGTCCGCTGGATCCAGCCTGTCCAATCGATCCAGTTCGGAGCAAGACGCGGGTAGTTGAGAAGCGCCGGCTGTTTCCCACCACCTCCTGACCGCAGGGCGTCAATAATCTCCGGCATCCCGACAGGTGTCAGGACCTCCTGAAACAACAATTCCGACTGCCAGCCCGGAAACCGGCCGTCCCCGTGCAGGATGACAAGGTCGTGCTCTGGTTTGAGCAGGTCTCCCAGATCGTCTGCTGTTGCCAGATTGAACAGGCAGGCTTCGTCTGACAGTGCAAATTCCTTGAGCTTAGGCTGGAGCCAGAAGGCAGCAAGTGCCGTCACAGACGCAATCCGCACGACGGGCCTCTCCGGCACTTTCAGTGCGCTCAGCGCCTGCGTCAGATAATCCAGCGTCATGCCGGTCTTCTCGGCAAGATATGTTCCTGCTTCTGTCGGCAGAAGCCTGCGACCGGACCGCTCGAACAGGTCGACGCCCAGCCAGTCTTCCAGCTGCCGAATGCGTTTGGAAACGGCGGCCTGGGTCACGAAGAGTTCTTCGGCAGCCTCTGTAAAGTTCAAATGACGCATGGCGGCTTCAAAGAAGACCAATGTGTCGAGCGGCGGGAGTGATTTTCGATAGGCCTGCATTACTTCAGGTTATCCAATGACCCGATTTTTTCCAGTCTTTTAAAGAATCGAAGCTCGCCCGATATTCCATTCAGTTGAATTGGAGACGATGACAAATGGCGGAACTGGACTGGCACGCGGAGCGCAGCGACCTTCAGGGACTGGCGCAGCTTGACCGCGCACCCGAAGTGGAAGGGATCGATCTGGTGGCCGTGCGCACATACCGGCAGCAGCGTGTGCGGCAGAAGATGGCCGAATATGGTGTTGATGCGGTAATCCTCTCCGACCCGGTCAACATCCGCTATACGACCGGCACGCGGAACATGCAGGTTTTTTCCATGCGCAATGCCCCGTCGCGCTACCTGCTGCTGACCCAGAACCGCTCCATTCTTTTCGAGTTCACCGGCTGTCTTCATCTTGGAGAGGGCTATGAAACCGTCGATGAGGTCCGCCCCTCTAAAACCGCGAGCTTTGTCGCTGCCGGTCCTCATATTGCAGAGCGCGAACGCGCCTGGGCGGCGGAGATGGCCGATACCATTCGTGAGCTGACAGGCTTGAAGGACGCCACGGTGGGGTTGGAACGGCTTAATGCAGGAACGGCCATCGCGCTGAAAGAAGCCGGGCTCAACGTGGTCGACGCGCAACAACCCGTGGAGATGGCGCGCGCGATCAAATCGCCGGAAGAAATGAAATGCGTGATTGCTTCGTTGCGCTCTACGGAAACAGGCGTCGGCAAGCTGCGTGAAGCAATTCGCCCGGGGCTTACCGAAGCCGAACTCTGGTCAGTGCTGCACAAGTCGATCATCGCGCAGAACGGCGACTATGTCGAAACGAGGCTGCTGAATGCTGGCGCGCGCACCAATCCATGGTTCCAGGAAACATCTGACAACGTCATCGGCGCGAACGAGCTGATAGCCCTCGATACGGATGTTGTCGGCTGCCACGGTTATTATGCCGACTTTTCACGCACCTTCCACTCCGGCCCGGACCGGCCGACGGAGACCCAGCGCGAACTTTACAAGGTCGCCTACGAACAGGTTCACTACAACATGGGCATTCTGAAGCCCGGAATGAGCTTCCGGGAATATGCCGACCGGGCGTGGAACATCCCCGACCGCTACTATGCAAACCGTTACTATCTGTCTGCCCATGGCTGCGGCATGACCGGCGAATACCCCTACCTCTATCACCATGGCGACTTTCCGAACGCCGGTTATGACGGTGTCGTGGAACCGGGCATGACACTGTGTGTCGAAAGCTACATTGGCGAGGATGGTGCCAAGGAAGGCGTCAAGCTGGAGCAGCAGGTCCTGATCACCGAAACCGGCATCGAGACCCTGTCGAGGTTTCCGTTCGAGGCACATCTGCTGACCTGATGAGCAACTCAGCTCCGGAGCGCCAGAACCAGGGCAAACAAACCGACGAAAACGAGGCTGGCTGCCCAGACCCTGTCCAGGTTGAACCACGCCTTTTGCAGGAACCGCAGGCCCAGCCAGAAATAGACGCCGATGGCCAGCAGGCCACCGGCAAGCGCCATGGCGAGCGTGTGGACCGCGGCCACGAGCAACGCCATCCTCAAATCTGCCCCCATGAGAGTACCGGCCGCCGCGTGGCCGGCCTCCTGCTCCATTGCGCAGATGCCCAGGTAGATCGGCACCAGCATGAGCCCTGCCCCATGAGCGATCGCAACCAGAAAAGACCACAGGCCGAGCTTCGCCGGTGAAATACGGGCCAGAAAGCGCGGATGGCGATCAGCGATCAGCAGGTACAGCCCCATGCCGATCACCAGACAGGCGGCGCCAATGCGGATTTCCCGTTCCAGGGAAACCAGCGTGATCATTGCCGAAAAAGGCAAGAGAATAACCAGCATTGCCGCCAGATGCCCGACCGCCAGCAGCAACAACGCACGCGGCAGGGCCAACGCGCGTTGTTCCATCAAGGCAGCCGACACCGCCAGCGGCCAACCCATGCCCGGGTTCACGCCGTGATAGAGACCAGACGCAATGACGGCCCACCAGAGAGCCGACAAACTCGCCTCTTCCAAAACCTAGACCGACGGGAAGCAGAAACTGTCGGTAGAGCAGTCCCCGCCTTCAAGCCGGATCTGGTGCGACCTGTAGCCCGCCGGGAATTCGACCCAGAAATCCGGATCGAGCGTCAGTCCGCCACCGGCTCCAACACGGGCCATCACCATCGCGGCGCCGCGCTCGCCCGGATAGAACTGTTCGTCCCAGGTGGAATAGAGCGAGTTGGTCCAATAGACGCGCTGACCATCCCGGCTGATCTCGACCATTTGCGGTCCGTAACCGAAGTCCTTGCCGTTCGGATGTTTCGTCTTCTTCACGATCCCGCCGATCTCGACCTTGCCGGCGAGCGTCGGGTTCATTGGGTCGGAGACATCATACTGATGCATTTCACCGGTGCCCCAGCATGCGACATAGAGATATTTGTCATCGAGACTCAGGTCGATGTCGGTCACCAGCGGTGGAACAGCGGAAAACCCCTTCAGCATTTCAGGCAGGTCTGCGGGATCGGCCGGCTGCGGGTCGATGGTGATGGTCTTCCTGGCTTCAAACGTGCCATCGTCCTTGCGCCACCAGGTGAAGATCGCCCCTTGCAGGTTGGTTGTGTCGACGACAACGCCACAAAAGCCGTATTGTTTGGCGGGATCGTGGGCAGGGCGAACCTCGAGCGCCATCTGGTGGTTTTCGCCCAGATCGATGGTCTGGATGTTCTTTCGCCCGCGCAGATCCCAGAAATGCAGGCTGTGGCCGTATTTGTTGGACAGAAGGTCTTCTGCAACGAGACCGTTCTCGAACTGCGGCGGCAGTCCCCACTCCGACGACACCATGTAGTCGCGCGGCAGGTTCCACCAGAAATCATAGTGTTTGTCCTGGATGCCACGATCCATTTCATACCGGCCGAGAATGTCGAAGGTCTCGCAGTCCATGATGAAGATGCCCGGAGGCCCGTCGGTGCCATCCGCACCGCCTCCCCCAAGGGTCGAGACATAGATGCCTTCCGGCCCGCAATGAATGGTGTGCGGCCGGGAATAGCCTGTCTTGGCGAAGACTTCTTCCGGTTCGATGATCTTGTGAATTTTCGCCTGAAGCGGCTCTTTCACGTCAATGACGTAGATGCGCGACGACCGGATGCCCGGGATGATCAGGTAACGGCGCTCGAGAAAGGCATGCCCTGTCAGTGGCGACAGCGCCGAGGAACAGGCGTTCCACCCGAAATGATGGAATTCGTCTCCCTTGTTCGGCATGAAGACGGTATGCACGATCTTGCCGTAGTCAGGACTTTGCGGATCGACATTGACGACAGCCAGACCATCGGGTTGAGAGAAATCTGGACTGAGCATCAAGGTGAAAGCCAGCTTCTCAACCGGCGCTTCCATAGCCATGCGCGGCGTCGGATAAAAACTCGGATCGGGCCTTAAATTCATGTCGTCCTCCCTAAACGTGATGACATTCAAGACGGGATGTCCGCATTCCTTTTCTTGTTGTTACCGACCTCCCGAATTCGTCTCCTATGCTGCTTGTCCTGCATTTTGCAGCCGGGCCGCGCCAATGATCACGGTGCCGACCATTGGCATTTCCAAATGCGACTTTAGTACAATGCCCGAAATACGATCAGGGGTCGATGGCGAAAACGCATCCTAACTTTGACAAGGAGGAAAGAACAGAAAACCTCGAAACGGGAACTTATCGCGACCCGGTTTCAACCAGGCTCGATTTTGCGCAATAATATGCCTCAGAACAAAAATCGACCCTAGGCAATCCTGCCATTGCCGCCTATTTAATCGTAAGATTGCGATGGATCGAACCAACCTTGGCTCCGATCGACGCCTTCCTTTACTGCCCGACCCGTTCCGGAGACCCTTTCACATGAGTGACCCGACCTACACCCCGCCCAAAGTCTGGACCTGGGAACAGCCGAGCGGCGGCCAGTTCGCCAATATCAATCGGCCGATTTCCGGTTCAACCCACGAAAAGGACCGGCCTGTCGGCAAGCATCCGCTTCAGCTTTATTCTCTGGCGACCCCGAACGGCGTCAAGGTGACGGTGATGCTCGAGGAGTTGCTCGCACTCGGTCACAAGGGTGCTGAATATGATGCCTGGCTGATCAAGATCAACGAAGGCGACCAATTCTCCAGCGGTTTCGTGGAAGCCAATCCCAATTCCAAGATCCCGGCCCTTGTCGACCACTCGACCGAAACCCCGACGCGCGTGTTCGAATCCGGTTCCATTCTGCTGTATCTGGCAGAGAAATTCGGTGAATTCCTGCCCAAGGATCCGGCGAAGCGCACCGAAACGCTGAACTGGCTGTTCTGGCAGATGGGATCCGCCCCTTATCTTGGCGGCGGCTTCGGCCATTTCTACGCCTATGCGCCGGAGAAGTACCAATACCCCATCGATCGCTTCGCAATGGAAGCCAAGCGCCAGCTTGACGTCCTCGACAAGGCGCTGGCTGATCGCCCCTACATCGCCGGTGACGACTACACCATCGCCGACATGGCGATCTTCCCCTGGTATGGCGGAATGGTTCTTGGCCGCGCCTATGATGCGGCGGAATTCCTCTCCGTTCACGAATACAAGAATCTCCTGGCCTGGGCCCAGAAGATCGACGCCCGCCCGGCGGTTGTTCGCGGGCGCAAGGTGAACCGGACCTGGGGAGAAGATCACGAGCAGCTTCCGGAGCGTCATGATGCCGCGGATCTGGACGCAAAAGCCGCGCTGGACCCTGCTGCAGAATAAATTTTCGTCCGGCAGCGGCTCTTTCCCCAGGAACCGCTGCCGGGGTTTTACGCACGACCAGTCTTTGGTCATTTTGCCTTGATATGTGTATAGGGCCGGGAAAATTTACTAATTCCGGGCCCTATTTGAGTATTCCGACTGCCGAATGCCCTCGCCCACAGTTTCCGATACCCCTATTTTGTAAATCCCGTGAAATTTATATCGCGCTGCTCTCACTGTGCAGTGCGGTAATACCCTCCAAATTCAATCGCAAGACACCTTGTCATAAGTAATATTTTCGTTTCTAAATTCGCAGCACGTTTGTGAGGGACAGGACGCACGGGGGGAGTTTGTTAGCCAATCCGGCCAACTTGCCCTTACCAAAGGCCAATTCCTCGACACTTGCTGGAGAGACGTATGCCAGAAGCCCTAAAGATCGGCACACCAAAGGAAACCTTCCCCGGGGAGAACCGTGTGGCGATGACACCCGAATCCGCAAAGCAGCTGCAGAAGCTTGGCTTCACCTGCCTTGTGCAAAGCGGAGCCGGGACCGCCGCAGGATTTTCCGACCAGGCTTATGAAGAAGCCGGCGTTGAAATCGTCAAGACTGCCGCAAGTCTTTGGAAGAAATCGGACATCGTAACCAAGGTCCGGCAGCCCGATGACAAGGAATTGGGCTATCTGACAAAGGACAAAACCCTGATTTCCTTCTTCAACCCGGGTGGGAACACCGACGGGCTGGAAAAGGCGAAGGAATCGGGCGCCAGCGTCATTGCCATGGAGATGGTGCCGCGTATCTCGCGTGCCCAGAAGATGGATGCTCTCAGCTCCATGGCCAACATCGCCGGATATCGTGCCGTTATCGAGGCGGGCAACAATTTCGGCCGCTTCTTCACCGGCCAGATCACTGCTGCAGGCAAGGTACCGCCTGCGAAGGTACTGGTCGTGGGAGCAGGCGTCGCGGGTCTTGCGGCCATCGGCACATCCACGTCGCTCGGCGCGATCACCTATGCATTCGACGTGCGCCCGGAAGTGGCCGAGCAGGTCGAATCGATGGGCGCTGAATTCGTTTATCTGGATTTTGAAGAAGAACAGCAGGATGGCGCTGCGACCGGCGGTTATGCCAGCGTTTCCTCACCAGAGTTCCGCGAAGCCCAGCTTGCAAAATTCCGGGAACTGGCTCCGGAGATGGACATTGTCATCACCACGGCACTGATCCCGAACAGGGATGCACCGAAGCTGTGGCTGGAAGACATGGTCAAGGCCATGAAGCCGGGCTCGGTCATCGTCGATCTTGCCGCCGAACGCGGCGGCAACGCGGAAGGAACGGTCAAGGACGAGAAGGTCGTCACCGAGAATGGTGTCACGATCATCGGCTATACCGACTTCCCCTCGCGCATGGCCGCTCAATCCTCCACGCTTTATGCCACCAACATCCGCCATATGCTGACCGACCTGACGCCCGAGAAGGATGGTCAGATCGTTCACAACATGGAAGACGACGTCATCCGTGGCGCGACCGTGACCCATGAAGGCGAGATCACCTTCCCGCCGCCGCCTCCCAAGGTGCAGGCAATCGCGGCGAAATCGAAGGAAAAGCCGAAGGAACTGACGGCGGAAGAAAAGCGTGCGCAGGAAACTGCCGCCTTCAAGGCACAGACCAAGCAGCAGGTGACCCTGCTGGCGGTCGGCGGCCTGCTTCTGCTGCTGGTGGGCCTCATCGCCCCGGCCAGCTTCATGCAGCATTTCATCGTTTTCGTGCTCTCGGTATTCGTCGGTTTCCAGGTGATCTGGAACGTCAGTCACTCGCTGCACACGCCGCTGATGGCTGTCACCAACGCCATTTCGTCGATCATC
Source organism: Roseibium sp. RP-7 (assembly GCF_053005225.1). NCBI lineage: Bacteria > Pseudomonadati > Pseudomonadota > Alphaproteobacteria > Hyphomicrobiales > Stappiaceae > Roseibium > Roseibium sp. RP-7. The sequence continues at coordinate 1,882,245 of NZ_JBRKQA010000001.1, read as the reverse complement.
ATTCTCGGTGCGCTGATGCAGATCGGATCCGGATCGTTCCTGGTAATCCTGCTGGCAGGCCTGTCCGTCTTCATGGCCGGGATCAACATCTTCGGCGGTTTCCTCGTCACCCGGCGCATGCTCGCCATGTTCCAGAAATCCTAAGGAGGCCGGCAGATGGAATTCGGTTTCACGACCGCCGTTTACGTTGTTGCGGCTGTTCTGTTCATCCTGTCTCTGGGAGGCCTTTCCGGCCAGGAAAGCGCCAAGCGCGCCATCTGGTACGGTATCGCCGGCATGGGACTGGCCGTTGTCGCCACCCTGATGGGTCCGGGCTCCGGCCTGTGGCTCCTGTCTCTCATCCTGATCGCTGCCGGCGGCATCATTGGTTATTTCGTGGCACAGCGCGTCCAGATGACCGAAATGCCCCAGCTGGTCGCCGCCATGCACTCTCTCGTGGGTCTGGCAGCCGTCTTCGTCGGCTACAATGCCTATATCGAGCTCGGCAACGTACTGGCGATGGGCGAGGAAGAACGCAATGCGCTTGAGGGCTTCGCCGCCATCCTGGCGCACAAGACCCCGATCGAACAGTCGATCCTGAAGGTTGAAGTGTTCCTTGGCGTCTTCATCGGTGCCGTCACCTTCACCGGCTCTGTCGTCGCTTTCGGCAAGCTGGCCGGCAAGCTGACCTCCAAGGCGGAAAAACTGCCTGGTGGCCACATGCTGAACGCAGGTGCGGCCGCACTCAGCGTCATCCTGTTGCTGATGTTCCTGAACGGGGCCGGCATCTGGACGCTGGTTCTGATGACGCTTCTGGCGTTCTTCATCGGTTACCACCTGATCATGGGCATCGGCGGCGCCGACATGCCCGTTGTGGTGTCGATGCTGAACTCCTATTCGGGCTGGGCCGCGGCCGCCATCGGCTTCTCGCTTGGCAACGATCTGTTGATCGTCGTCGGCGCGCTCGTCGGTTCTTCCGGTGCGATCCTGTCCTACATCATGTGCAAGGCGATGAACCGCTCGTTCGTTTCCGTTATCCTCGGCGGCTTCGGCAACACCACCGGTCCGGCCATGGAAGTGGAAGGCGAACAGATCGCCATCGACAGCGATGGTGTTGTTGCGGCGCTTGAAGATGCCGACAGCGTCATCATCGTTCCGGGCTATGGCATGGCAGTTGCCCAGGCACAGCAGTCGGTCAGCGAACTGACCAAGCGCCTGCGCTCCAAGGGCAAGGAAGTGCGTTTCGCGATCCACCCGGTCGCAGGTCGTCTTCCCGGCCACATGAACGTGCTCCTGGCCGAAGCCAAGGTGCCGTATGACATCGTTCTGGAAATGGACGAGATCAACGAGGACTTCCCGTCAACGGATGTCGTGATCGTCATTGGTTCCAACGACATCGTCAATCCGGCTGCCCAGGAAGACCCGAACTCGCCTATCGCCGGCATGCCGGTTCTGGAAGTCTGGAAAGCGAAGCAGGTCTTCGTTTCCAAGCGCGGCCAGGGCACCGGTTACTCCGGCATCGAGAACCCGCTGTTCTACAAGGAGAACACGCGCATGTTCTACGGCGACGCCAAGGCCAGCCTCGACAAGCTGCTGACCCAGATCGGCTAAGTCTGAGTGACGAGATATCGAGAAGCCGTCCCGGGAGACCGGGGCGGCTTTTTTGATGGCAGAGCCACGCCCCCTCCACCGTCATTCCGGACAAGCGCAACACAAGTTGCGCTCCGCTCCGGAACCCAGATATCAGCGTGAGCGCAGCGAACACCGTTGCTTTTTCAAGCTCGGTGTACCGTTGGCACGAGTATGTCTGGATTCCGGATCGGCGTTCGGCTTCGCCTTACTTGTCCGGAATGACGGCCCCAAAAAACAAAGGCCACCGGGATCACTTCCAGGTGGCCTTTGTGTTGTTTCTAAAAGAAGTGCCCTATCCGCGAAGCCGGGCGCCGTCCTTGTCGAAATAGAACGACTTGCCTTCCGCGATGCCGAAGCTCAACTCAGCACCCGGCTTGATCTCGTGCTGGCCGAAGAGCCGTGCAGTGATCTGCTGGTCTTGCACCTTCGCGATCACGTTGGTGTCGCCGCCGAGCTGTTCCACATGCTGCACAGACGCTTTCAGTTGCCCCTGGTCACTCAGGAACAGGTCTTCCGGGCGCACTCCCAACGTGCGGGCATCGCCTTCACTGACCAGGCTTGCAGACATGAAATTCATAGCCGGCGAACCGAGGAAACCCGCCACGAACTGGTTGACCGGGTTGTTGTAAAGCTCCATCGGGCTGCCGATCTGCTCGACGCGGCCAGCGCGCAGGACCACGATCTTGTCGGCCAGCGTCATGGCTTCGGACTGGTCGTGGGTCACATAGATCATTGAGGTCTTGAGTTGCTGATGCAGGTTGGCGATTTCCAGCCTTGTGTTCATGCGCAGCGCTGCATCAAGGTTCGACAGCGGCTCGTCGAACAGAAACAGTTTCGGATGGCGCACGATGGCCCGGCCGATCGCGACACGCTGGCGCTGGCCACCGGAGAGTTCCGACGGATAGCGATCGAGATAGTCCTCCAGGTTCAGCATGCGGGTCGCCTCGGCAACGCGCTGGTCGATCACCTGCTTGCTCTGCTTTTCCTGCTTGAGCGCCAGTGTCATGTTGTTGCGCACGTTCAAATGCGGATAAAGCGCGTAGCTCTGGAACACCATGGCAATGCCGCGTTTGGACGGCGGCGTCGTGTTCACGATCTCCCCGCCGATGCTGACCTCACCGGAGGAGACGTCTTCAAGACCTGCGATGACCCGCAACAAGGTGGACTTGCCACACCCTGACGGTCCGACGAAGACGACAAACTCGCCGTCTTCCACTTCGAGATTGATGTCCCTCAGGACATGGACGTTGCCGAACGACTTGTTGACGTTGGTCAGGGTTAGCGCCGTCATGGCGTTAGCTCCTTTAGCATGACTGAGTGACCGGTGCGGATACTCTCGTCGGCGGCAAGGCAAATTGCCAGCGACCGGACGGCATCCAGCATGTGCCGGTTGAGATCGATGTTTTCCGAAATCGCACGAAGCATGAAAGCCTGCTCGGCGTCGCAAAGTTCCTGATGGCCGGGTTCACCCGGCAGATCGATGCGCCGGTCACCTTCCGGGCGATGGACCAGAAGCCCGCCGACCCTGGTGTGGCCGTCAACATCGGCCGATGCACCCTTGTCGTCCTCGACTATCGAAACGGAGCCTGCGGGCGAAACGACATCCTTCACGAAGAAGGCGGTCTCGGACATCATCGGCCCCCACCCGGCTTCGTACCAGCCGACCGAGCCATCGTCGAAGAAGACCTGAAACTGGCCGTAGTTGTACATGTCCGGGCCGATTTCGTCGGAAAGCCGCAGCCCCATGCCGTGCACCTTCACGGGTTCGGCGTCGGTAATCTGGCACCAGACATCGACATAATGCACACCGCAATCGACGATGGGAGCAGTCGTCTGCATAAGGGCCTTGTGGGTTTCCCACTCCGCTCCCGAGCTCTGCTGATTGAGGTTCATGCGGAAGACATATGGTCCGCCGAGCCCCCGCGCCTCCTCAATCAGCCGTACCCAGGACGGATGATGCTGCAGGATATAGCCGACCGCGAGTTTGCGGCCGGTTTCCCCGGCACAAGCGACCACCCGCTTTGCATCGGCCACGGTTGTCGCCAGAGGTTTTTCGACAAATACATGAGCGCCTGCCTGCATCGCCGCAACCGCATAATCCGCATGGGTATCGGAATAGGTGGAGATCACCACCAGGTCCGGTTTGGAGGTGTCCAGTGCCTGCGCGTAATCCGTGAACACCGGATAGCCGGCAAGATCCGGATGGGTCACCCGTCCGGAACGGTTGACGAGACCGACAATCTCGGCGTCCGCATGCTTGTGGTGAGCCAGGGCGTGGGAAAGTCCCATGTTGCCAAGGCCGACGATCAGAACCCGGATCATTTGACAGCTCCCGAGGTGATGCCGCGAATGAGCTGGCGTGAGAAGATGACGTAAAGGACGAGCACCGGCAGGATCGCCATCGAAAGCGCGGACAGGACCGCGTTCCAGTCGGTAACGAACTGGCCGATGAACACCTGACTGCCCAGGGTCAGGGTCTTGGTTTCTTCAGCAGGCGCCAGGATTAGCGGGAACCACAGATCATTCCAGATCGGGATCATGTTGAAGACTGCGACCGTCGCCATCGCCGGGCGCACGAGCGGCAGCACAAGGCGGAAGAAGATCGTGTATTCCGAAAGCCCGTCGATACGTCCGGCGTTCTTCAGATCGTCTGACACCTGCCGCATGAACTCGCTCAGGATAAAGACAGCCAGCGGCAGCCCCTGCGCCGTATAGACCAGGATCAGCGCCATCAGCGAGTTGACCAGACCGGTGGCAACCATCATTTCCAGAATGGCCACGGTGCCGATCCGGATCGGGATCATGATACCGAGTGCCAGATAAAGGCCCATCAGCATGTTGCCCTTGAAGCGGTATTCGCTAAGGGCAAAGGCCGCCATCGCCCCGAACAGCAGGATGAAGGTCAAGGACACCACAGTGACAATCATGGAGTTCTGGAAGTAGAGGAAAAAATCCCCCTGCTTCATGACCGTCTGGTAGCCGATCATCGAGAAGCTTTCGGCATCCGGCAGTGCCAGCGGTTCCCTGAAGATCGCCTTGCGGGTCTTGAAGCTGTTGACCAGGATCACGAAGACCGGGAACAGCGCGATCAGCGTATAGAGGATCAGGGCGCCGTGCATGGCGGCGGTGTTGAGCGGGTTGGTACGCGCCTTGTTCATGTGACGACCTCCCTTACAGCTGATATCTGCGCATCCGGGTCTGGATGCCGAAGAGGTAGAGACAGACGCCGATCAGGATGATCGCAAACATGGCGCTTGCGATTGCCGAGCCCATGTAGGGATCGCCCAGCTGAAGCTGGAATCCGAAGAACGTGCGGTACATGAAGGTGCCGAGAATATCGGTCGAGAAGTCCGGCCCGGCCAGCGCCCCCTGTGCCGTGTAGATCAGGTCGAAGGCGTTGAAATTGCCGACGAAGGTCAGGATCGAAATGATGCCGATGGACGGCAGGATCAGCGGCAGCTTGATCTTCCAGAAGGCCGACATGCCGGTGATGCCGTCAATTTCGCCAGCTTCCAGTATCTCTTCGGGAATGGACAGCAGCGCGGCATAGATGAGCATCATCGGGATGCCCACGAACTGCCAGACCGAAATGAGCGACAACGTGGTCAGTGCGTACTCTTCCTTGCCGAGCCAGGGCGCGAACAGGAACTTCAGACCGACGGCATCCAGCATGGACGGAGCAATGCCCCAGATCGGCGACAGGATCAGTTTCCAGGCGAAACCGACAATCACGAAGGACAGAATTGTGGGAATGAAGATCGCCGAGCGGTAGAAGGCCGCAAACCGCAGTCGCGGATGGCTGAGGATGGCCGCCAGGGCGATGCCGATCGGGTTCTGAACCAGCATATGAATGATGAAGAACCAGAAATTGTTCCCCAGCGCGTTCCAGAACTGATCCGACCAGAGCGGATCGCCAAGAAGCGTGGTGAAATTCTGCAGCCCCACGAAGACGCGCTCCTGGTCAATCTTGCTGTAGAGGGCAAGACGAAGCGTGTTGAAGAGGGGAAAGATCATCACGGCCGTGTAAACAAGGACCGCTGGGGCCAGGAACACGACGATATGCCAGCGGAAGCGAGGCCTGCTCATAAAAAGCTCCGGTCAAATGCCCCGGGCAGGCAGACGCCTGCCCGGGATATAGACGTCCCTGGGGCAGGCAGTAGCCTGCCCGGGATATAGACTCTCCTTGGGCAGGCAGTAGCCTGCCCGGGACACAAACTTCCCTTGGGCAGACAAAGGCCTGTCCAGGTCTAGAGTTCCCGGACGATGCGAACACCGCCAGGGAACCGTTTGTCATTCGTGCAGATTACTTCTGCGGCTCGTACCAGCTCGCCAGACCGTCTTGCAGCTTCTTGCCGAGTGCTTCAGGCGTTTCCGTACCCTTGATAGCGGCAGCAGATGCGCCCCAGGTTTCGTTTTCCAGGTTCGGCGTGCCACGGGACAGGATCTGGTAGGTGGACCTGATGGTGCTTTCGCACTCGCCGCGCCAGCTGGCGAATTCCTTCGCAAGCGGATCTTCCAGTTCAACCGGCGTCTTGGACAGCGGGAAGAAGCCCGGCAGAGCGTTGCCGAAGATGGTGGCGAATTCAGGAGACGCCACCCAAGCCAGGAATTCCTTGGCCTGTTCGGGATGCTCGGTCTTGGCGTTCATGCCGATGCCGATGTCGGTATGATCGGAGATGTAGCACTTGTCGCCAGCGTTGCGGAGCGGCGGCTTGAAAGCGCCCATTTCAAAATCGGCCTGTGTGTTGAAGCCCGAAATTTCCCAGCTGCCGGCCGGATAGACCGCGGCACGGCCAAGCGTGAAAATGTTCTGGCTGTCCGGATAGGTCTGGGCCTCATAGCCATCGCCCAGGTAAGGTGCCCACTTTGCCAGCGTGGCGTAAGGGGCAACCCACTGCTCGTCGGTAAGCTTCTGCTCGCCGGCGATCAGAGCCTTGCGGCCTTCCTCACCCTTCCAGTAGTTCGGACCGATGTTGTTGTAGCCCATGGTGGCCGCTTCCCACTGGTCATTGGTGCCCATGGCCATCGGGATATAGGTGCCGTCTTCCTTGATCTTGTCGAGAGCGGCGAAGAACTCTTCCTCGGTCGTCGGGACTTCGATGCCCAGCTCGTTGAAAGCATCCTTGTTGTAGATGAAGCCGTGGATCACGGCAGCCATCGGCACGCAAAAACTTGCCGAACCGTCGTCCGTCTGCCAGGCGGCCTTGGCAACATCAGAGAAGTTGTTCATGGCGTCCATGTCGGACAAGTCCGCCAGGTGTCCGGCATCATAAAGCGCCAGCGAGGCGTCGAACGGACGGCAGGTGATCAGGTCTCCCGCGGAACCGGCATCAAGCTTGGAGTTCAGTACGGCATTGTATTCTGTCGGTGCGGACGGGGTGAATTTCACCTTGATGCCCGGATGCGAGGCTTCAAAAGCCGGAATGATCTTTTCCTGCCACAGCGCCAGATCGTCGTTGCGCCAGCTTTCGATCGTCAGCGTGACATCTTCAGCAAAAGCCGTCGACGTAAAGAGCGCAGTGCTGGCCATCGCCAGAGCTAGAATATTGCGTTTCATAAGACACCTCCGAAAAGTTCCATCCATTGCTGGACGTTCAAAATTGTCTGCTCACGGCGTTGGAGCCCGTCCCGCTTCCCGGCGCGGCCGGCCCTAATGGGATCTTCCGTTGCCATTCGCGTTTTTGTTTTACCGCCAGATACAGAACAATATGCGCCGGAGAGCATCAGCCCTCCTGCTCATTTCATATAATACCTATTTGATACCACTTGTCGACCTATTAGTTTGAAATCGTGAAAATCATTTTTCATAGGCCGAATCGACCATTCACGCAGCTTATTGGTATTATATTGGATTTGTTTTTTCAGCCTTTCAGGCTCAGAGGTATTGTTTCGCCACGTTCAGCAAACACCGAAATCCGGCGGATTTCCGCCTGTCCGGTGGTGTCTTGTAAATAACTGGCATTACTCCAGCCGGAACAAATGCTTTGGCCCTCTTGCGAGCTGGTTTCTGCACAGGCCTGTCCTGCACGGTCGCGGGAGCTGTTCAGTCGAGGTCCCGCTTCAGAGATCAGGCATAACAATCTGTTTTCTAAAAGAAATAAGAACCAGCCGCTTGAAACAGGCCTCCACACCCAGACCCGTTTTCCGAAACCGACCCGGGCAACAGCGCACTTGAATGGTTGCGATTGAAAAAGAAATGGCGGATGCCGCCTGTGCCGCTGCGTCTTCCACAGTACAGCCCCAAAAACTCGCTCTTCCTGAAGCGCAACAGTCGCGCCGGCTCACGCCACCTCGTTACCACCTGCCTCAACTGCCCGCCTTTTCCGATCAGGGCAGCGCCACAACCGGGCAGGCCTAATCCTTGTCGAACAGGAAATAGTCGGGCCACAGATCCTGAAAGGTGCCGATATCGATCTGAAGCTTGTTGAGGTGGTTGTTCATATTGGCAACCGCTGCATCTGCATCGCCCTTTTCGATCGCTTCCAGAACAGCGGCATGTTCGCCGACGATCAGTTGCATCCGGCCTTCCTGCGGCAGCGTCAGCCTGCGGTAGCGCTCCACCTGCAGCCTGATCTTCTCGATCATGTTCCAGATGCCCGGGTAACCGCTGGCTGCGGCGATACCGGAATGAAAGGCATTGTCCGCCTCGTGGAAAGCCTGTTCGTCGCCTTTGTCGGCCAGCTCCTGCTCGCGCTGGACTATCGCCCGCAGCCCCATCAACTGGCTCTTGCTCGCCTTCATCGTGGCTTCGCGAACGCAGACTTCCTCCAGCGCTTTCCTCGCGACGATGGCCTCGCGCAATTCGGAAACGGGAATCCTGGCAACGAAGGTGCCGGACTTCGGGAATACGTCGACAAGGTTCTCTTCCGCCAGCCGCAAGATCGCCTCGCGAACCGGCGTTCGGCTGATGCCGTATTTTTCGGTCAGGTCTTTTTCCGCCAGCGGCGAACCGGGTGGCAGCGTGACATTTATGATCGCGTTGCGCAGGTCCTGGTAGACGATTTCCGAGTTGCGGGCCGCCCGTCTGGCGGTCCCGGAAGCAGCACCGCGTGGGGGTGCATTTTTCGCTCTCGGCTTGCGCGTCTTGCCTCCGGCAGAAGGCGTTTCATCCAGTGATACGGCCATCGTCTTTCCTGAAACCAAGAGGTTCGAAGATGCAGCTGAACTGAGCCTATCTGCTTCGAATCCCTACAGTTTCTCCCCCTCTTTTCCGGTTTACTAGCAATCCAGCAAAGGGATGACCAGCCGAATTCGTTTGCATTCTTACAATATGTCATATACGTAAAATAACTTGTATACCAGTTATACAAGATAGGCCGATTGAGTGGAGGAGCTCGACCCCGGCCGACGGGAGGACAGACATGATTGGAAGAACGATGAAGCGCGGCCTTCTGGCCGCCGCGATGACACTTGCCCTGGCTGGGCAGTCCTGGGCCGCGGACCTGAAATGGGCGCATGTCTATGAGGAAGGATCCAGCTACCACAAATGGGCGCTGTGGGCCGCAGACCAGATCAAGGAAAAAACGGATGGCCGCGTGACCATCTCGGTCTACCCGGCCTCGTCACTCGGCAAGGAAGCAGAGATCAACGAAGGCCTGACCATCGGGTCCGTCGACATGATCTATACCGGGCCCAACTTCGCCGAACGCGATTACGGTCCGATCGCCATTTCCGACTATCCCTTCATGCTGAAGAACTATGATCACTGGAAGGCCTACCGGGACAGTGACCTCTTCAGCGACCTTTCCAATGGCTACAAGGAAGCGACCGGACACACGGTGATGGCCATCACCTGGTACGGCTACCGCCATGTAACTTCAAAGTTCCCGATCACCAAACCGGACGACATGAAGGGTCTGAAGATCCGTGTGCCGGATTCACCGCTGATGGTGCTGTTCCCGAATGCGGTTGGCGCCAACCCGACACCGATCGCCTTTTCCGAAGTGTATCTGGCGTTGCAGCAGGGCGTTGTCGACGCCCAGGAAAACCCTCTGCCGACGATCAAGTTCAAGAAGTTCTACGAGGTCCAGTCCAACATCAATCTGACCGGCCATATCGGCAATTCGCTGATCATCGTCGTTTCCGAAAACGCGATGGGGCAGCTGGGGGACGATGCGGCCACCGTGGACGCAGTTCTGAAGGAAGCCGCCGCCCAGAATGCGGACGAGATCTATCAGTCGGAACAGGACCTTGTGCAGTGGTTCGTTGATCAGGGCATCCAGATAAACGAAGTCGACAAGGCTGCTTTCCAGGCTGCTGTCGAGCCGATCCTGACCGATGAATCCAAGGTTCCCTATACCCAGGAACACTACGAGCGGATGCAGGCTCTCGCTCAATGACGCAAAGCAACGATGCCGTGGCTGACCAAACGAAACAGGCCACCGCACAAACGGAGCAAGGGCGCGCGGACGGCGCGCCCGAACTGCTTCACTTTGACGAAACCGAAACCGACCTCAGCGCGCTGAAATGGATCGATGCCCCCGGCATTCTGGTCTTCTGGGTCCTTGCCGTGGTCGTTTTCCTCCAGTTCTTCACTCGCTATGTGCTGAACGATTCCCTCGCGTGGACCGAGGAAGTGGCCCGTTATCTGCTGATCCTGGTCTGCTTTCTTGGCGCAATCACCGCGACGCGGCGTGGTGCGCATATCACGCTCGAGTTTCTGATGCGCATGGTGCCACCGCGTCTTGCGAAAGGTTTGACCGTTCTGTCCCAGACGATCACGCTCGGTTTTTTCGCCTCCATGACCTGGATCGGTATCGAACTGACCCAGAAAACCCGGCAGAAGATGATTTCCCTGCCGATCCCGAAAGCCTGGATCTACACGATCTGCGTCGTCGCTCTCGGACTGATGGCGTTCTACTCGGCCATCTGGCTGTGGCGCCGCCTTCGCCAAAGCCCCGAAGACCTCGTCCGCTCGCTGGACGACCACCTGCCAACCGATTGAAGAGTTTTCGCCGATGGCCGTCCTGTTCATGATGATGCTGCTGTTCGCCCTGATGATCATCGGGGTGCCGGTCGCAGCCGCCCTTGCCCTCGCCTCGCTCGCCTTCGTGCTGATGGATGGCCTGCCGCCGATGATCGTGCTGGCAAACATGGTCAACGGCATTAATTCGTTTCCGCTCATCGCGGTTCCCTTCTTCATCCTTGCCGGCAACCTGATGAACTCCGCAGGCATCACGACCCGCATCTTCGCCTTCGCCCGCGCGGCGGTCGGCTGGATGCACGGCGGACTGGGTCATGTGAATGTCGGCGCGAGTGTCATCTTTGCCGGCATGTCAGGGGCCGCCGTGGCGGATGCGGGAGGTCTCGGCAACATCGAGATCAAGGCCATGCGGGACAGTGGCTACGATACGGATTTCGCGGTCGGCATCACAGCTGCCTCTTCCACTATCGGGCCGATCATTCCTCCGTCTTTGCCGCTGGTTATCTACGGCGTCATCGCGGACGCTTCAATCGGCCAGCTTTTCATGGCCGGCATCGTTCCCGGCCTCATGATGGCACTGGCCCTGATGGTGATGGTTGCCTGGTACTCCCGGCAGAGGAATTATCCGCGGGATCTCAATTTCCGCTTTTCGCGGCTTGGGCAGACCTTTCTCGACGCCCTGCTTCCCCTCATGACACCGACGATCATCATCGGCGGCATCATGTTCGGTATTTTCACTCCGACGGAAGCAGCGATCGCTGCCGTCGCCTGGTGCATTTTTCTGGGTGTCGGCGTCTATCGGACGCTGAATTTCAGAAAGATCCTCAAGGTTTCCTTCGAGACGGTGGAGACGACCGCAGCCATCATGCTGATCGTGGCCGCTTCCACGATTTTCGCCTGGATCCTGACGGCCAACCAGACCGCACGCCATTTTTCCGAGCTGATGGTGGCATTGACGGACAACAAGGTCGTTCTGCTACTGATCATCACGCTGATCGTGCTGGTGATCGGCCTGTTCATGGAAACAATTGCCGCCATCACCATTCTGACGCCGGTGCTGCTTCCGGTGGCCGTCGGCCTGGGTATTGATCCAGTCCATTTCGGGATCATCATGATCCTGAACCTGATGATCGGCCTTCTGACGCCCCCGGTCGGCATGGTGCTTTACGTGCTTTCAAAAGTGGCGCAAGTGCCTTTCGAGCGATGCGTGACGGCAACGGCTCCCTTCCTCGTCCCGCTGATCACGGTGCTGCTGTTGCTGACCTTCGTTCCGGCCTTTTCGATGTGGCTGCCGACACTGGTCTACCGGTAGGCGCAAATCGGCTCAATTTTCGAAAGTGCGGTTCACATCCATTTACCGGTGCCGTGTTTGACTGTGCCAATATTCCGCAAGGGAATTTTTGGCACAGCTAGGGGGCCGGAATGTTCGACAGGTTAGCCATTGCTTTTGCGACGCTTGCAGCTGCGTCCTTGCCGCTCACAGGCGCCCAGGCACAGTCCACGGAACCGGTGTTCTACCCGGGTACGAACGAGGGTCTGTTTCTGATCGTCACCGACATCCACTTCGACCCGTTCAGTGATCCGGCCCTCGTGCCAGTACTGGACAAGAGCCCAGTCTCCGGGTGGACAGACATTTTCAAGGGGGCCGCCGAAAGCATCAAGAGTTACGGCAATGATGCCACCTACTCGCTGATGGTCTCCGCCCTGGATGCGGCGGCAGCCCAAGGCATGACCTACGACTACGTGCTTTATACAGGCGACTACCTGAGCCACCACTTCAATGACACCTACCAGAAGACAGCGGGCGACAATCCGCAGGGCGTGACCTCGTTTGCCATCAAGACCACGCAATATGTTTCCCAGCTTCTGGGCGATACGTTCGGCAACATCCCGGTCTACGGCGTTCTGGGCAACGAAGATTCAGCCTGCGGTGACTATCAGCTCGCTCCCGACAGTGCATTTCTTGAAGGTGTCGGCGAGCAGTGGGCGAAGCTCAGCCGTCAACCGGGCGGGTTCCAGGCGTTCAAGCACGACGGTTTCTACAAGGTTACGCATCCAACGGTGCCGGATCAGGACATCATCGCCCTCAGCAACGTCTACTGGGCAAAACACTATTCGGATGCCTGCAATACCAATGGCGGCGATCCCGGAAAGGACGTCATGACCTGGCTGGATGAGCAGCTTGCCGAAACGCAGCAGGCCGGCCGCAAGGCGCAGCTACTGATGCATGTTCCACCAGGCGCCGATGCTCGCGATACGGCGCGCCATGCAGACAAGGAGACGTGTGAGGCCAGTATCCACCTCTTCTGGCAGGAGCATTACCTCACGGACTTTCTGGAGCTGATGTACAAATATGCCGGCACCGTCGACTACACGTTTTCCGGCCACACGCATATGGACGGCTTCACTGTCATCAATGATGCTTCGGGTGAACCGTTGATTGCGAACCAGATAACGGCATCGGTCAGCCCTGTTTTCGGCAACAACCCGGCCTTTGCGGTCTTTCTATACGACAAGACCAGCGGCGCGGTGAAGGACTCGGCGACCTTCTATCTGACGAACCTCGAAGCTGCCGCCGCCGGAGCAAAGCCGGACTGGCAGCTCGAATATGACTACCGCTCCACCTATGCGGTTCCGGACCTTTCCGCCGCCAGCCGGGCTTCACTCGCCAAGACGCTTCAGAACGACGAGCCATTGCGCCAGCGGTTCAGTAATCTCTATGCCGTTCAATCAGCGACCCCGGAAATCGATCCCGTCAATTGGCAGGCATATGGCTGCGCGCTCGATGCCACCAGCCTGGACGCCTACAAAACCTGCCTCTGCAGCAGCAACTGACCGTGCGCGCACTTTTTAGTCAGCCTGAGCAAGTGGGAGGTTGAGCTCCCCACGCACTCAGGCTGCCAGGCGTCGGCCTTCAGCATCGAACAGATGTGTCTTGTCCAGATCCAGCGCGATGCCGACCGGATCACCGGATTTCAGCGCGAAATGCCCGTGCTCGCGCACCAGGACCTGACCGATGCCCGGCACACTTGCGTGAATGTTGGTGTCCGAGCCCAGATGCTCGACCAGTTCGGCCGTTCCGGAAATATGAGCGACGTCTTGGGCGACGATGTTGAGATGTTCCGGACGGACCCCCAACTCCCTTGCAGCTGCTTGCCCGTTGCTCAATCCAAGGCCTAGGCTGGCGCCGTTCTTCAGTGCAACGCCACCGTCCTTCGGTTCGATATCGAGGATGTTCATGGTCGGAGACCCGATGAACTGGGCAACGAACTTGTTGGCAGGGGTGTCGTAGAGCTCCAGCGGCGTGCCGACCTGCTGGATGTCGCCCGCATTCAGGACCACGATCCTGTCGGCCAGCGTCAGGGCTTCCACCTGGTCGTGGGTCACATAAATCATCGTCGACTTCAGACGCTGGTGGAGCCGGGCGATTTCAAGGCGCATTTCGACACGCAGTGCCGCATCGAGATTGGATAGCGGCTCATCGAACAGGAAGGCGCTTGGATCACGGACGATTGCTCGGCCCATGGCGACACGCTGGCGTTGCCCGCCTGAAAGCTGTTTCGGCAGGCGTGCTGTCAAATTGCTCAGGCCAAGTGTCCTGGCAGCTTCCTGCACCTTGCTTACCCGCTCCTCGTTGGCCGCTTTGCGGATTTCCAGCGAGAAGCCCATGTTCCGTGCCACATCCATATGCGGATAAAGCGCATAGGACTGGAAAACCATGGCCATGTCACGATCACGGGGCGGCACTTCGTTCATGCGTTTGCCGTCTACCGTGAAATCGCCTCCGGAAATCGGTTCCAGGCCGGCGATCATGCGCAGCAGCGTGGACTTGCCGCAGCCGGACGGGCCGACCAGTACGATGAATTCGCCATCATCGATGGAGAGGTTGATATCGCGCATCACCTCGACGGAGCCATAGGCCTTGGCGATGTTCTTGAGTTCGATACGAGCCATGGTCTGGGTCTCCTACCCCTTGACGGCGCCAGAGGTAAGCCCCTGGACCAGATAGCGCTGGATGAAGATGAAGAACAGGCAGGACGGCACCAGTGCGAGCACGCCGGCGGCCATCATCTGCCCCCAGTCGACAGAGAACTTCGAAACGAAAGTCAGAAGCCCGACGGGGAAGGTCATGGTGTCGTTGGAGTTGATCAGCATGAGTGCGAAGAGCAGCTCGCTCCAGGCAGCGGTAAAGACGAAGCCCAGCGTCGCCCCAAGCCCCGGAAGCGTCAGCGGCAGAATGATTTTCCTGAGCGCTTCGAAGCGGCTGCAACCGTCAATCATGCCGGCCTCCTCCAGATCTTTCGGTATGCCGTCAAAGAAGGACTGCATCAGGAAGGTGGCGAAGGGAATGTTGAATGCCGTGTAGACGATGATCAGGCTGGTAAGCGAGTTCAGCAGGCCAATCGCTGCAACGATCTTGTAAATCGGGGCAATGATCATCAGAAGCGGAAACATCTGGGTGATCAGCATCAGGGCGATGATCAGCCGTTTGCCGCGAAAATCGAACCGCGAGAAAGCGTATCCGGCAGCCGCGGCAATCGCCGTGGTGATGGCCGCGGTGCCAATGGACACGATCACACTGTTCTTGAAATAGGACAGGAAATCCGTTGCGATCAGAACGGTCTGGAAGTTCTCGAAGGTAAACTCGCTCGGAAAGAGCGCCGTCCCTTCCGTGAAGATCAGCTTGTCCGGCGTGATCGCGATCTTGACGAGCCAGTAGAGCGGGAAAAGCGCAAAGGCGACATAAAACGCCAGAGCCAGATATTTTCCCGTGACCGCCAGAGGCGAGCTATTACGAAGCGCACTCATCGAAGCACCTCAGATCTTGACCAGTTTCCGGCGCAGCACCAGCAGGATTGCCGCATAGATCAGCAGCAGACCCAGGAGCGCGACCGCGATTGCGGAGGCATAGCCGAAATCGAGTTTCCGGAAGGCTGTTGTGAAAATGTAGGTCGACAGGATCTGCGTCGAGTTTGCAGGTCCGCCGCCGGTCATGACGAAGATGAGATCGGCGAAATTCGCGATCCAGATCGTCCTCAGCATGACAGTGATTGCGATCATCGGTGCCAGAAACGGCAGCGTGATCTTGGTGAAGGTCTGCCAGGCGGTCGCGCCATCAATTTCCGCAGCCTCGTAAAGTTCGCCCGGGATGGACTGCAGCGCAGCCAGCAGTGTGATGGCGAAGAAGGGAATGCCGAACCAGACGTTTGCGGTCACAGGTCCCCACATGGCCAGGTCCTTGTCACCCAGGATGTTGAACGGCTCAGAAAGGATCCCGAGAGCAGCCAGCCAGTGCGGCAGCGGTCCGATGGTCGGGTTGAAGAGCCAGGCCCAGGTGAGAGCCGACAGGAACGTCGGTACGGCCCAGGGCAGAAAGACCAGTGCCTGAACAATGCGCTTGCCGTGGAACTGTGTGTTCAGCAGCATCGCGAGGCCAAGTCCCAGGAAGAACTGGAAGAAAATCGACCCGAGCGTCCACCAGAACGTGTTGGTGAGCGCCAGCCAGAACTTCCGGTCAGACCACAGGGCCTCGAAGTTGGCGAAGCCGACCCAGCCCGACTGGAACGGGCGCAGCAGGTTGACGGCCTGGAAGGCATAGGAAACGCCGATCACCAGCGGCACCAGCATCACCAGGGCAATCAGCACGATTGCCGGGGTCAGGTAGAGATAAGGCTCCACCATGTAACGGAAGTAAAAGGTGGGCCGAGCCCGGGATTTTTTCCCGGGCACGGCAGTGTCGATCGTGGTCATTGCGCGGCTTTCCAGCGGCCATATTCTTCCGTCAGGAACTCGGCCCATTTGTCGGCCACTTCCTGCGCGGAGATTTCACCCAGGAGAGCTTCCTGGCTGGATTCCAGGGCGATGGAGTCCGCGAAGTAACCGAACTGCTCCAGATAGGTCGGCATGACCGTCGGGATGTACTGGTCGCCGTTCAGGGTGTCGAACCAGCCCTTGAACTGCTCGGTCTTGAAGTACGGATCCTGCTCTGCACCTTCATGGATCGGAATGACGCCAACGCGCTTCGCCCATTCCTTGTTGGTTTCCGGGCTGGACAGATGCGCAATCAGCTTCCAGGAAAGGTCTTCGTTGCTGGTCGTGTCGAACATCGCCCAACCGGCGAAACCGATGGTCGGGAAGGCCTTGCCGGCCGGACCGACAGGCATCGGAACCACAGCGAAGTCTTCCGGCGCCATACGCTCGGCAACCGCGATCAGCGCATCCGGGTCCTGATCAAGGAACGCACAGGTTCCCGAATAGAAGCCGGCCACGATCTCGTTGAAGCCCCAGCTGACGGAATCCTTCGGGGCATAGCCGTTCTGGTACATGTCGATCAGGAACTGGATGCCTTCGACGGAACCCGGCTGGTTGAGCGTGCTCTTGCCATCCGCGTCAAAGAAGGTGTTGTCCCCGTTCATGGTGGCGGCCATCATGATCCAGCCGTTGAGCCCACCAGGTCCGCCCCGGAGACAATATCCGTATTTTCCGTCCAGTTCGGAAACGGCCTTGGCCGCATCCATGAATTCCGCCATCGTGCTCGGCGGATTTTCGACACCGGCTTCCGCCAGCAGCTTCTTGTTGTAGAACATGGCACGCAGATAGAAGCCGTAAGGGATCATCCGTGCCGTCTTGCCGTCGGTCTGGCGGCCCATGTCCAGAGTTTTCTGGGTCAGCGTTCCACCATATTCCCAACCTGCGATCTTGTCGTTCAGATCGACCAGCCTGTCCTTGTAGATGCCTGCCCAACGGTCCGGCATTTCAACGACATCGGGAATGTCGCCACCGGCCACCATGGTTGCCAGCTTTTCAAAGGCCTGGCCCCAGGGCAGCGAGACGATTTCAACTTCCGTGCCCGGGTTGGCAGCCTCGAAGGCGTCCACTTGCTTCTGCAGTACTTCCGTGCGCTCCGGGCTGGTGATCACTTCCACCAGCTTCAGGGTTTCCGCGCTCGCTGCCGAGCCTGCCAGAAACGCCAATGCGCTAATTGCTCCTATCAGTCCCCTCATGGTTCAACTCCGCTTCTTTCAGGTTTGGTTTGAATTGCGCCGTCTTATGTCCGGGCGCTTTTGCTCAGGGCCGCCTCGAAGTCGGCCCAAAGATCGTTGGGGTCTTCCAACCCCAGGCTGAGGCGTACGATCCGGTCGGACACGCCAAAGCGTTGCATTGAATTCTGCTCGCCCGCCTGGTTGAGGCCGATGCGTGTCGGCAGGATCAGGCTTTCGAAACCACCCCAGCTGACGCCAAGGCGGAACAGCTTCAGGCTGTCGGCAAGGTTCGGAATGTCGACGTTGTCGTTCAGCGCGACGGACAACAGACCCGAGCGGCCGGTCAGACCGGGCACGATGTTCGGACCGGGCGAATGCACCGCACTGACATGCGGGTGGCTCGCCAGCCGGTCAACAAACAGGTTCGCGGTCGCCTGGTGCTGGCGCATGCGCGGACCGAGGGTGCGCAGTCCCCGGGTCAGCAGAAAAGCCTCGAATGGGGCAAGCTTGCCGCCGAGCAATGGCAGGGTCAGGTCCCGGATCCGGTCGATCAGGTCCTGGCGAGCCACCACCACGCCGGCAACCGTGTCGGAATGGCCGGACAGGTACTTGGAGGCAGAATGCAGAACGATGTCGATGCCGAGGGTCAGTGGGCGCTGGAAGAGCGGTGTTGCCCAGGAGTTGTCGATTACGGTGATCGTGCCGTGCTTTTTCGCATGTGAGGCGACAAGTCCGAGATCCAGCGTCTTGAAGACGACGGAGGTCGGGCTTTCCAGATAGGCGAGCTTCACGCCCTTGAGCAGATCCGGATCCGACTGGAACTCCTCAATTGAATGATAGGTAACCCCGACGCCAAACGGGCGCAGCATACGCTCGAACAGGCGATAGGCATCCGGATAGACATGCTCGATGCAGGCAATTCGGTCACCCGGCTTGACGAAGGCAAGAACGGTGGAGGAGACCGCTGCCATGCCGGACGCAAAACCGACAGCAGCTTCGCCCTCTTCCGCCTGGGCCATCAGCTTTTCAAAGGCAGCCACAGTGGGGTTCTGAACCCGTGTATAGAGCGGCTCGTTGGAGCGGCCCGCCATCCGGTCTTCGAAGGCCTTGTAGTTGTCGAAGGTGAAGAGAGACGTCTGCACGATCGGCGGCGCCACAGCGCCTCCTGTCTCGGCAGCAGCCGCCAGCAGCGTCTCGATCGAATATCCACCCGGCACAGCGTCAGCCATCGTGTTCCTCTGAAATTTTCTGGGTTTCGGCACAGACCATATCGATGATCATCTCGGTCAGTTCCGCTGCCTTGTCCTCGTCACCGGCGATGATCGCGTCGGCAAGCGGGCGGTGCAGCGGGATGGTGTCCTGGCCGAGATGCGGCTTGCCGAACGGTGTTTCGTAAATGTCGTGAAAGGCTTTCTGTATCTGTTCGATGAACTGCCTGAACAGGGGATTGCCGGTCGCATCGTGAACGGCGTTGTGAAACCGATGGTCGGCCGGGCGCCAGTCTTCACCGGCTTCGAACACAGCCATCAGTTCCGCCGCCCGGGCATTGATGATGCGGCGCTGTTCCGGCGTTGCGGATCTCGTTGCGATACGCACCGACTCGATTTCCAGAGGCCGTCGAACCTGCTGCATTCGCAACAGGCTCTCGGCTTCATGTTTGATGGTGAGGGCCACGCGCAGTGTATTGGTTGATATTTCCGCGATGAGCCTTGTGCCGGCTCCTTTGTTGCGGCTGACGACACCCATGCTTTCCCAGGTCTTGAGCGTCTCGCGAATGGTCGACCTGCCAAAGCCCAGACGGCGCACAAGCTCCAGTTCCGGCGGCAGACGATCCCCGATCTTGAGGCCTTCCTGCTCGATGAGGCTGATCAGGGCTCGCGGCACATCCCGCGGCTCACTCGCTGCTGCAGACCCCGTTTCCGGTTTCGGCTGTTGTGCATTTTCCGGCATGGACAGATGTCGACCTTCTTTGTTTGCCATCTCACGTTACCACTTTGTCTGACATTGTAAACACTTTGTCTGACATAATTTTTGAGCCAAGCATGAATCACTGCAAAACATTGATTTCTTTCATACAACTCAGATGCACCAACCACTCACGGAATGGAACAAAGGGCGTTCTGCCTCATATAGGCGCCTCCGTGGAGCAAGCCGGGCGCCGGGATCGGAGAGCCTGAAAGCCGGTTGGAGATACAGTCCTCCATCGCGACGTCTGTTCCCTTTTCCTGGCTCTCCTTTGCGTTCTGTCGGGAATGGCATCCGATCTGCATTGCCCGCTGCCAACGCAAAAAGCCCGGCACACGGTGCCGGGCTGCTGATGGTTCCAACAAGACAGTTTTGAGGGTCAGCCGACCTGGGCGGTTGCCTCGATTTCGATCAATGCATCGTCCTCGATGAGGCCGGCCACCACGACGACCGACATGGCCGGGAAATGCCGCCCCATCACCCGACGGTAGGCTTCACCGACTTCTCTCTGCCGGGCAAGATATTCGCGTTTGTCCGTAATGAACCATGTCAGGCGAGCGATATCGGTCGCGGCTCCACCGGCGGCCTCGACGATAGCCACAATGTTGGCGAGCGTCTGTTCCATCTGGCCGACGAAGTCACTGGTTTCAAAGACCTGGTCCTTGTTCCAGCCGATCTGGCCGCCGATATGGAGCGTCTTGCCCTCCGTCAACATGCCGTTTGCATAGCCTTTTGCCGGGGCCCAGCCGTCGGGTTGAATGCTTTTGACCGTCATTGATCCTGACTTTCCTTGTCTTCCGGATCAGCTGAAAATCAATCCGACTGGATTGAACTCTCAAGGCTGATCGCTCCCTACCTGTTGAACCGGTCGGCGCTCAAGCGAGTGCCGACTGGTCCAGAAATCGTTGTTTTACCTGTTCCGGCCATGGCTCCGGTTTGCCGCTGCTGTCCACGTTGACGATGGTCAGCTCGGTCTGGAAACGCACCTCGCCTTCGCATTGCGCGCTGATTGCGATGCCGCAACTGGTCCGGCCAACCTTGGTCACGTTCAAGCCGAGCACCAGAAGATCGCCCAGTTTGCTCGGAGCCATGAAACGCGTACGGATTTCCGCAGTCGGTACGGCTCCCACCTTGTGAATGTCCTTGAACGGCCATTCGACGACCTTGTCGAAAAAGGCTTCGACACAATCGTTCATCATCTCGAAATAGCGGGGATAGAAGACAATCCCCGCCGGATCGCAATGCTTGAACAAGATGGGTTGCTCGAACCGGAACATCACTCAAACTCCGATGTACTTGGCAGTGACGTCGTCGGTCAGAGCATCAATACCGCCAGTCCAGACGGATGTGCCGCGCTCCAGGATCGTCGCCCGGTCGCAAACCTGGCGCAGTTCCTTGATCGACTTGTCGATGACGAGGATCGCGAGCCCCGTTTCCGCCTTCAACTGACGGATCACGGCCCAGATTTCCTGACGGATGACAGGGGCCAGACCTTCGGTCGCTTCGTCCAGGATCAGCAGCTTCGGGTTGGTCATCAGGGCTCGGCCAATGGCGAGCATCTGCTGTTCGCCACCCGACAGCGAACCCGCCCGCTGGCCGCGCCGTTCACCAAGCCGCGGAAACATGCCGATGACGCGTTCGAAGGTCCAGTCGCCGCGCCGAGCCGCCGCGATCAGGTTTTCCTGAACGCTCAAGGTGCTGAAACAGCGACGGCCTTCAGGAACAAGGCCCAGTCCCAACCGGGCAGCCTTGTGGCTCGGCAGGCGGGCAAGGTCATGACCGGCAAATGTCAGCGAGCCTTGCGCGGAGAGCATCCGGCAAATGCATTTGACCGTGGTCGACTTGCCCATGCCGTTGCGGCCGAGCAGTGCCAGCACTTCGCCCTCGCCGATTTCCAGATCCACGCCGAAAAGCGCCTGACTGGCGCCATAGGAGGCCGTCACGTTGGACAGTGTCAGAAGACTGCTCATGCTTCGTCTCCCAGGTAAGCTTCCTTGACGGCGGCGTTGGACCGGATTTCATCGACCGTGCCGGTGGCAATCACCTCGCCGTACACCAGCACACTGATACGGTCTGCCAGCGAGAAGACCGCGTCCATGTCGTGTTCGACGAGAAGGATCGGCGCTTCGTGCCGGAGCTGATCGAGAAATCCGGTAAGCAGCTTCGAGCCTTCAGAGCCCATGCCTGCCATGGGTTCATCCATCACAAGCGCCTTTGGTTTCTGCGTCAGCGCAACGGCCACTTCCAGCTGACGGCGCTGACCGTGACTGAGCTCCGCCGTGCGCATGCGTGCCTGGTCCAACAGGCCGACACGGGCGAGCGCTTCTTCGGCGGTTTCACGCAAGGAGGTGTCCCTGGTCACGTTGGAGAAGAACCTCCAGGGCCGACCGCTGGCGCCCAGTGCCCCGAGCAGAACGTTCTGGAGAACCGTGTCTTCCATGGCCAGCGAGGAGATCTGGAAGGTACGCCCCAGGCCGGCACGCGCGCGGGCGCGTGTCGGCTGATGCGTGACGTCCCTGCCCAGCAGGCGAACCGACCCGGCATCAGGCCGCAGTGTTCCGCAAATCTGCCCGATCAGGGTGGACTTGCCGGCACCATTGGGACCGATGATCGCGTGTATCTCGCCAGGCTTCAGGTCGATGGAGATGTCACGGCTGGCTCGCAAGGCACCAAAGCTCTTGGAAATGCCGTTTGTTTGCAGGACAGCATCAGTCATGAACAGCCTCCCGTCCGCAAATCATGCCAATCACACCGCCCTTGCCGAAGAGCACGATGACCAGAAGCAACAGCCCCAGGTAGATGTGCCAGAAGTCGCTCAAGGCTCCGAGCCAGTGCTCCAGCGCAACAAAGACCAGCGCACCGACCACAGGCCCGAAAAGCCGTCCGACCCCACCGATGATGATGAAGATCATGATCTCGCCACTGGTTTGCCAGCTGAACATCGTCGGACTGACGAAACGGTTCAGGTCGGCGAACAGCGCCCCCGCGAGACCCGTGATGGCGCCGGACACAACGAAGGCAACGAGCTTCAGTCGCACCGGGTCCAGTCCCGCGGTCTCCACACGAACGGGAACCTGCCGGGCAGCATTGAGAGCAAGACCAAATGGAGACCCGGACAGCCGCCATGCAAACAGCAGCACAAGGCACAAAAGCCCCAGGCAAAGCCCGTAGAACTGGATTGGGTCCAGCGTATTGAGCCCCGGAAATCCGTTGCGGACATAGATCGACAGTCCGTCCTCTCCGCCATATTCCGCCCAGGAAATGGCAAAGAAGAAGAACATCTGGCCAAAGGCCAGCGTGATCATGATGAAGTAGACCCCTGCCGTTCTCAAGGACAGAATCCCGATCACCAGCGCAGCCAGGGAAGACACCACGACGGCCACAAGCCAGATCACCGGCATTGACTTCGTGCCTTCGATCAGGAATGGCCACTCGGTGAGCGCGGTATAGTTCTGGGCATGGTAGGCGAGGATACCCATGGCATAACCGCCGAGGCCGAAGAAGACCGCGTGACCGAGACTGACCAGCCCGCCAAGGCCGAGCGCGATGTTGAGGCCAACGGCCGCGATCGCAAAGACGACGGCACGCGTCATCAGCGTAATGGTGAAGGGTTCATCCGCCGAGATCGCCCAAAAAGGGATCGCGACGAAGAGCGCCAGCGTCAGCGCATTGAGATAGCGTTCCCGGATCATGCGCGCGCTCCGAACAGACCGGCAGGACGCAGGATCAGCACCGCAGCCATGAGGATATAGATCGCCATGGAGGCGAGCGAGGATCCGACGGACGTGGCTGTCGACGGATCAAGGAACAGCTTCAGGATTTCCGGCAGGAAGATGCCGCCGAGCGTATCGGTCAATCCGACCAGGATCGCGCCCACAAGCGCCCCCTTGATGGAGCCGATGCCGCCAATGACGATGACGACGAAAGCCAGGATCAACACCGGTTCCCCCATGCCGACCTGCACCGACTGGATGGCACCGACCAGGGCGCCGGCAAGTCCTGCCAGTGCGGCGCCAAGCGCGAAGACGATGGTATAGAGCCGCGCAATGTCGATGCCGAGGGCCGCGATCATCTCGCGGTCATTTTCCCCTGCCCTGATCTGCACACCGAGACGCGTCCTGGAAATCAGCATCCAGAGACCGAGCGCAACGGCAAGGCCGACGGCTATCAGCGTCAGCCGGTAGAGAGGATATTCGATGCCGCCCGGCAACGTGACCGGGCCGGACAGGAATTCCGGCACGTCGAGAAACAGCGGAAAGGAACCGAAGATCCAGCGCGTTCCTTCGGAGAAGATCAGGATCAGCGCAAATGTCGCCAGCACCTGATCCAGATGATCCTTGGCGTAAAGCCGGCGGATGACCACCAACTCGACCAAGGCGCCCGCGATGGCAGCACCGGCAAGTGCCGCCACGAGGCCCAGCAGAAACGATCCGGTTGCAGCCGCAACAGCCGCCGCGCAGAACGCCCCGATCATGTACAGCGAACCATGGGCAAGGTTGATCAAACCCATGACGCCGAAGATCAAGGTCAGCCCGGCGGCCATCAGAAACAGCATGATGCCGAATTGCAGGCCGTTCAGAACCTGCTCTATGAGCAATATCAGTGACATGAGTACCCCGCCCCTTTGGCCGGCGCGGTTTCCCGCACCGGCTTTTGGGTCAATACCTTACATGTTGCACTCGGACCAGTAGGCATCCGCATGGCTGGTCAGCGCCTTGCCGATGATCTTGTTGGTGTAGACGTCACCTTCCTTGATGACTTCGCGGACGTAGATGTCCTGAATCGGGTGATGGTTCGGACCGAACTTGAAGCCACCACGAGTGGAAGCGAAATCAGCTTCTTCCAGCGCCGCGCGGAACGCATCAGCATCCTTCACGTCCGCCTTGGCCATGGCCGACAGGAGCAAATTGGCGGTATCGAAGCCCTGCGAAGCGTAAAGCGACGGCAGGCGGCCGTACTCGGCCTGGAAGCTCTCAACAAAGGCCTTGTTGGCCGGGGACTCGATGTCCTTGCTCCACTGGCTGGTGTTCTTGACACCGAGCGCCGCATCGCCAACGGCCTGCAGAATGCCCTGATCAAAGGAGAATGCGGGTCCGATTACCGGCAGGTCGACACCGGAGTCCTTGTACTGCTTCAGGAAGGAGATCCCCATGCCGCCCGGCAGGAAGAAATAGACACTGTCTGCACCGGAAGCACGGATCTGCGCGATTTCAGCCGCGTAGTCGGTCTGACCCAGCTTGGTGTAGATTTCGCCCGCGAACTCGCCCTTGTACATGCGCTTGTAGCCGGTCAGCGCGTCCTTGCCGGCCGGGTAGTTCGGCGCAAGCAGGAAGCTGTTCTTCAGGCCTTCGAAATTGGCATAGGCGCCGGCAGCTTCATGCAGGTTGTCGTTCTGCCAGGCGACGTTGAAATAGTTCGGGTGGCAGCCCTTGCCGGCCAGCGCGGAGGGGCCTGCGTTCGGCGACAGGTAGAACTTGCCCTGCGCGGTTGCGGACGGCACCACGGCCATGGCGAGGTTCGACCAGATGATACCGGTCAGGACGTCCACCTTTTCCGACTGGATCATCTTGTCGGCCAGCTGCACGGCGATGTCCGGCTTCTGCTGATCGTCCTCGATCACCACTTCCAGATCCGAGTTGCCGGCCTGCTTAACAGCCAGCATGAAGCCATCGCGCACATCGATGCCAAGGCCTGCACCACCACCAGACAGAGTGGTAATCATGCCGACCTTCACCGGTTCCGCGTTGGCGCTGGAAAGGCCGAGTGCGAGAGCGGCTGCGGCCGCCATTGTTACAAATTTCATATGCTGCTCCTCTTGGTCTTGTGACCTGCTATTCCCATTCGTTTTTTTTAGTTTGGACCGCCGTGCTTCGTTATTGCGGCACGGTCAGCAAGGGGCTTGTCTTTTTAGTGTCCCGCGTGCCCCACGCGAGGGTCTGGTCAGGCGTCCGGACGCAGCCGGAAGCGCTGGATCTTGCCGGTTTCAGTTTTCGGCAAGGCGTCTGCAAAGATGATCGAGCGTGGATACTTGTACGGCGCAATCGTCGCTTTAACGTGATCTTTCAATGCCTTGGAAAGGTCGTCTGAGGCTTCGTGCCCAGCAGCAAGAACCACATGGGCCTGCACGATGGAGCCGCGCTCCTCATCCGGCGCACCGATGACGGCACATTCCTGGACAGCAGGGTGCGCAAGCAGTGCCGCCTCCACTTCCGGGCCTGCAATGTTGTAGCCGGCGGAGATGATCATGTCGTCATTGCGGGCGGCAAAGTGCAGATGGCCGTCCTCGCTCATGGAAAAGCTGTCACCGGTGATGTTCCAGCCATCCACCACGTACTGCCCTTGGCGATCATCCGCCAGATAGCGACATCCGGTGGGACCGCGCACTGCAAGACGCCCCACTTCACCGGGAGCGACGTCCTTGCCGTCCTGATCGAGGATCCTGACTTCGTATCCGGAAACGGGTTTTCCGGTGCAGGCAGGCTTGTGGTCGTCGAAGCGGTTGGAAATGAAGATATGCAACATCTCCGTAGCGCCGATCCCGTCCAGCATGGGCTTGCCGGTCTTGGCCATCCAGGCGTCATAAACGGGACCCGGTAGAGTTTCACCGGCGGAGACCGCGGCGCGCAGCGAGGAAAGGTCAGCCCCCTCCTCCATGGCCTGCAGCATCACGCGATAGGCGGTCGGTGCAGTGAAGCAGACGGTCGCCTTATATTTCTCGATGATCTCGATCATGTTCGGCGGCGTCGCGCTTTCCAGTAGCGTGGCTGCTGCGCCGAACCGCAGCGGGAAGATTGCAAGCCCCCCAAGTCCGAAAGTGAAGGCCAAGGGTGGTGAGCCGACGAAGACATCGTCCGGTGTGACACCCAGAACTTCCTTGGCATAGCCGTCGGCAATGATCAGCAAATCCCGGTGGAAGTGCATCGTGGCCTTGGGCGTGCCAGTGGAGCCGGACGTGAAGCCCAGCAGGGCGACGTCATCGCGTCCGGTCGGGACAGCGTCATAGAGCACGGATTTTTCCAGCGCGAGCCGGTCCAGCTCCGCATCATGGTTCGACGTGCCGTCGAAGCCGATCACCTTCTTCAGGAAGGATGATGTCTTGGCACAGGCGACCATCTCGTCCATGAGACGCGTGTCGCACAGTGCGAACTCGATTTCCGCCTTGTCGACGATCTTGGAAAGTTCGCCCGCGCGCAGCATGGGCATCGTGTTGACGACAACGGCACCGGCCTTGGTTGCGGCGAGCCAGCAGGCGACCATTGCCGGGTTGTTGGCGGAACGGATAAGCACCCGGTTGCCCGGCTTCACACCAAGATCTTCGGTGAGTGCATGCGCCAGCCGGTTGGTCCAGTCCGCAAGTTCCTTGTAGGTTCGGCGGCGGCCATTCCCGATCAGAGCGGTGTGATCCCCCAGTCCCTGTTCCACCATCCTGTCAGTAAGCTCAACGCCTGCATTGAGACGTTCGGGATACTGAAACCCATCGAGCAGGAAATCGGGCCAGCTGTCTTCCGGCGGCAGGTTGTCCCGGGTAAAGGTATCGACGTGTGCGGAGGGACCAAGCATGGATCAGTCTCCCTGAAAGGCGCCAAGGGTCTGGCGCGCGATGATGATCTTCTGAACGTCCGACGCACCCTCGTAGATGCGCAAGGCACGGATTTCTCGATAGAGCTTTTCGACCTGCATGCCCGAGCGAACACCATCGCCACCGTGAAGCTGCACGGCCTTGTCGATGACCTTCTGTGCCTGGTCGGTGGCAAAGAGTTTTGCCATGGCCGCTTCCCGCGTCACGCGGGGGGCGCCGCTGTCCTTGGTCCAGGCGGCACGGTAAATCAGCAGGGCTGCGGCATCGACATCCAGCGCCATGTCCGCGATATGCCCCTGCACCAGCTGCAGATCGAACAGCGGCGAACCCTGGATTTCGCGTGTCGTCACCCGTGAAAGCGCTTCATCCAGCGCCCGGCGGGCAAAGCCCAGGGCGGCGGCGGCAACCGTCGAGCGGAAAATGTCCAGGACAGACATCGCAATCCTGAACCCCGCGCCCGGCGTGCCGATCATGTTTTTTTTCGGAATGCGGCAGCCGGTGAAACGCAGTGTGGCAAGCGGATGGGGCGCAATTGTTTCCAGGCGTTCGACAACCTCGAAACCTTCAAGGTCAGGGGTCACGATGAAGGCCGACAAACCCTTTGCGCCGGGTGCTTCGCCGGTTCTTGCAAAAAGCGTGTAGACGTCGGCGATACCACCGTTGGAAATCCAGGTCTTTTCACCGTCGAGCACATAGGCATCACCATCGTCGGTGGCGGTCATGGTCGAATTGGCAACGTCGGAACCGGACTGAGGTTCGGTCAACGCGAAGGCGGAGATTGCCTTGCCGGTGCGCGTCTGCGGAAGCCATTCGGCTTTCTGCTCGTCCGTTCCGAACAGGGAAATTGCACCGGTTCCGAGGCCTTGCATGGCAAAGGCGAAATCCGCCAGGCCGTCATGACGGGCCAGCGTTTCGCGAATGAGGCAGAGGCTGCGCACATCCAGCTTGCCGTCCGGGGCACCGCTGTGCTGCAGGAAGCCTGCATCGCCGAGCGCTGTCACCAGATGACGGCAGGCTGCGTCCGTGTCCGAATGGTCAACATGAGCCAGATGCGATCCTGCCCAGATCTCCAGTTCTTCAGCGAGACGCCAGTGCTTTTCTTCGAAGAACGGCCAGTGGAGGAAAGATTTATCCGACATCAGTCGCCCTCGAACACCGGCTTTTCTTTTTTCACGAAGGCTTCGTAAGCCCGGCGGAAGTCGTTGCCCTGCATACAGATTGCTTGCGCCTGGGCTTCCGCCTCGATGGCCTGATCCAGGCCCATGGACCACTCCTGCGCCAGCATGGTCTTGGTCATGGAGTTGGAGAAGGTCGGTCCGGCAACAATACGGCCGGCCATGTCCATGGCCGTCTGGTCCAGCTCACCCGCCGGCACCACCGCGTTGAAGAACCCCCACGCATGACCTTCCTCGGCCTTCATCGAGCGGCCGAGATAAAGCAGTTCCGCCGCACGGCCCTGCCCGATGATACGTGGCAGGATCGCGCAAGCCCCCATGTCGCAGCCGGCAAGGCCGACCTTGTTGAACAGGAAGGCAACCTTGGCCTCCGGTGTCGCAACGCGCAGATCGGACGCCATGGCCATGATGGCACCAGCACCGGCGCAAATGCCGTCGACCGCGGATATGATCGGCTTGCCGCAGTTGAGCATGGCTTTCACCAGATCACCGGTCATGCGGGTGAAGGCCAGAAGTTCCTTCATGTTCATCTTCGTCAGCGGGCCGATGATATCATGCACGTCGCCACCGGAGCTGAAGTTGCCGCCGTTCGGCAGGATCACCACTGCATGGACATCGTCCGAATAAACGAGATCCCTGAACCAGTCGCGCAGCTCGGCGTAGCTTTCGAACGTCAGCGGGTTCTTGCGTTCAGGGCGGTCGAGCGCGATCCGCGCAATGCCGTTCGCGATCTCACACTTGAAATGCGTCACGTCACTTCGCATTGCCGCTCTCCTCTTGGCTTTGACGTTTCAGGACCAGATCGAGGCGGCTCGAAAGCGCCGCGATATCTTCCGCCGACCAGCCGTCCAGCAGTTCGTCGATCCAGGTTTCGTGATGGGTTGCAAGTTCCTCGAAGGCGGATCTGCCCTTCGGCGTCAGCCGGGCCACCTGGGCTCGCCGGTCACCTGGAACGGCGACACGCAGGGCCAGACCTTCCTCGGTCAGCTTGTCGACAATGCCGGTGACATTGCCGTTCGACACCTTCAGGAACGTGGACAATTCCGACATTTTCAATCCGTCGGGAAAGCGGGCGAGCGCCGACATGACGTCGAACCGCGGCAGCGTCGTGCCATGCTGGTCACGCAGGTTCCGGCGGATCTCGGCTTCAATGCCATTGACGGATTTCAACAGCTTCAGCCACAGGCGCAAACGCGTCTTGGACAGGGCTTCCTGTTTCGCTGCGGTTTCCGCCATCACAGCTCTCCTCCCGAAAGTGTCAGCGCGTGACCGTTGATGGACACCGCGCCATCAGAACACAGATAAAGCGCAGCTTCGGCCACTTCCGACACCTGGATGAAGCGTCCTTGTGGATTGTCCGCTTTCAGGCTGTCAGCCGCGGCTTCCCGGCTCATGCCGGTCTTTTCGACAATCGTGTCGATGGAGCGATGCAGCATCGGTGTCTCGATGAAGCCGGGGCAAATCGCATTGACGGTGATGCCGGTTCTGGCCAGTTCCCGCGCCAGTGAGCGCGTCAGCCCGACGACGGCATGTTTGGCGGCGCTATAAGCACTAACATAGGGATAGCCACGCAGACCGGCGGTGGAGGCAATTGCGATCATCCTGCCCCAGCCGCTCGCCTTCATGTCCGGCAAAACAGCCTGCCAGACATTCGACACACCGAAGAGATTGACCGCCAGCATGGCCTGAAAGTCTTCCGCGGTGGTGCGGGCAAAGGGTTTGCTGCTGGCAGCGCCTGCGTTGGCGACCACGACATCAACCGGACCATTGACCGTCCGCGCGGCAGCAACGGCTGCCTGGACAGCCTGCGCATCGGTTACATCGCATACCTGGTACGGCAGCTTCTGTTCGGCAAGGCTTGCTTCCGTCCTGCCGAGAATGGTGACCTTTGCGCCTTTTTCAGCGAAGAGGTGGGCACAGGCGGCACCGACGCCACTGCCGCCACCGGTAACAAGGACATGGCGGCAAGCGACACTCATACCTTCAACATCTCCGCTTCCCGATCGGCCAGACGCCACATCTGGTCGCGGCCCGCGAGATATGGCAACGGCCAGTCGGTGGCGTTCCGGTCACCGATCTTGGCTGCTTCATGCAGCGTCCAATACGGATCCGCCAGATGCGGACGGCCGACGGCAACAAGATCCGCCCGGCCCGCCATAAGGATCGAGTTGGCGTGGTCTGCCTCGTAGATGTTGCCGACAGCCATGGTCGGCAGCCCGCCCTCGTTGCGGATACGGTCTGAGAACGGCGTCTGGAACATGCGGCCATAGACCGGACGCGCCTTCGGGGTTGTCTGACCTGCGGAGACGTCGACCAGATCGACGCCGGCATCACGGAAGCGGCGCGCTATCTCGACCGCGTCGTCCGGCGTGATGCCTTCCTCGCCCACCCAGTCGCAGGCAGAAATTCGAACAGACATCGGCTTGTGATCAGGCCAGACAGCGCGCACGGCGTTGAAGACCTCCAATGGCCAGCGCATGCGGTTATCCAATGACCCGCCGTATTCGTCGTTCCGTGCGTTGGACACCGGCGAAATGAAA
The DNA here is from genome assembly GCF_053005225.1 of Roseibium sp. RP-7. NCBI lineage: Bacteria > Pseudomonadati > Pseudomonadota > Alphaproteobacteria > Hyphomicrobiales > Stappiaceae > Roseibium > Roseibium sp. RP-7. The sequence goes on along the minus strand of NZ_JBRKQA010000001.1, from coordinate 1,851,469 downwards.
GACGACAGCAGATAGCCGTGAGCCGCATGAAGCTCGATCATGTCGAAGCCGGCGCGCTCAGCCATTTCGGCTGCGGCAACGAACTCCGCCTTGATCGCATCCATCTCGGCAAGTGTGATCTCGCGCGGCACGGCATTGCCGTCGGACCAGGGGATCGCGGACGCGGAAACAAGCTCCCAGTTGCCGTCGTGAAGCGGCTTGTCCATGCCTTCCCAGCCGATCCGCGTGGACCCCTTGCGGCCGGAATGGCCGATCTGGCAACAGATCTTGGCATCTGTTTCGGCATGCACGAAATCGGTCAACCGTTTCCAGGCCGCCTCGTGTTCAGGCGCATAGAGCCCCGGACAGCCTGGCGTGATCCGACCCTCGGCACTGACGCAGGTCATTTCGACAAAGACGAGACCTGCCCCGCCCTTGGCACGCTCGGCGTAATGGACCATGTGCCAGTCGGTCGGCGAACCATCAACGGCCTTGTACTGCGCCATCGGCGAGACGACGATGCGGTTCTTCAACTCCATCTCGCGCAGTTTGAACGGCGTGAACATGGGTGCGCGCACGGGAGAATTCGGGGAAACGCCGGCCTGGTTCATGAACCAGCGCTCGGCAGATTCCAGCCATTTCGGATCCCGCAGACGCAGGTTTTCGTGACTTATGCGCTGGGAACGGGTCAGCATGGAATAGTTGAACTGGACCGGGTCGAGATGGAGATAACGCTCGACGTGTTCGAACCATTCCAGCGAATTGCGCGCTGCGGACTGCAGACGCAGCACCTCCAGGCGCCGGTCTTCCTCGTAGCGCTTGAAAGCAGCGGCCATATCCGCTTCGGTGTGCAGGTATTCCGCGAGCGCAATTGCCGATTCAAAGGCAAGCTTGGTACCGGAACCGATGGAAAAATGCGCCGTTGCGGCAGCATCGCCGAGCAGAACCACATTCTCGTGGCTCCACTTCTCGCACAAGACACGCGGGAAGCGGATCCAGGCAGAGCCCCGGATATGCTTGGCGTTGGTCATCAGCGGATGGCCGCCAAGGTGATCCTTGAAGATTTCCTCGCAGGTCCGGATGCTGTCTTCCTGGCTCATTTCGCCAAAGCCGAAAGCATCAAAGGTTTCCTGCGTGCACTCCACGATGAAGGTCGCCGTTTCATCATCGAACTGGTAGGCGTGCGCCCAGACCCAGCCGTGTTCGGTTTCCTCGAAGATGAAGGTGAAGGCATCGGCAAATTTCTGATGCGTGCCGAGCCAGACGAACTGGCACAGGCGCTGATCGATGTCGGGTTTGAACGTGTCCTGATAGAGCGTGCGGGTCTTGGAATTCAGACCGTCGCTGGCCACCACGAGATCGTAGTCCTTGCGATAATCCTCGGCGCTGTCGACTTCGGTTTCGAACTTCAGGTTGATGCCGAGCTCGCGGGCGCGCTCCTGGAGGAGCAGCAGCAATTTCATGCGACCGATACCGCAGAAACCATGCCCGGTGGAGACGAGACGCTCTCCACGCATGTGAAGGGCAATGTCGTCCCAATAAGCGAAATTCTCGCCGATGGCCTTGGCGCTGACGGCGTCGTTCACCGCAAGGTTCTGAAGGGTCTCATCGGAGAGCACCACGCCCCAACCGAACGTATCGTCGGCGCGGTTGCGCTCGATCACGTCGATCTCGTGGGATGGGTCTCGCAGTTTCATCGAGATGGCGAAATAGAGACCGGCAGGCCCCCCGCCCAGACAAGCAATCCGCATACGAACCTCCCCTGCTGTGGTATGCTCAGCGAACCACAGGGAGATATTTATTTCAAGCCTAAAATTTCAAGCTTGAAATAAATGACGGTATCGATCTGCAAATCGTCTTTTATGTCAGGCTGGATACAGGTCCGGAACCGTTCAATGCGTCTCAGGAATTCGGGATATTGCCAGTCGATTCCCGCACCACAATCTCCCCGGCAATCGCTTCGTCGGCCGCAGCCTCCCCGGCAAAGATCCTTGCAACCGCTGACCCGGCCAGCTGTTCAATGGGCTGACGCAAGGTGGTGAGACGCGGGACCACGAGAGCTGCCAGTGCAATATCATCGAAGCCGGTGACGGAAAGATCCGCCGGAATGGCGATCTTCAGATCGCGAGCGCAGCGCAGGACGCCGATGGCCTGCTGGTCACTTGCGGCGGCAATGGCTGTCGGGCGCGTCTCCTGGGAAGCGTCTTTCAGGATTGACCGGCCGATGTCTTCGCCGCTGTCGTAATCGAAATGACCTTCGTGGACAGTAAGCGTGATCGGATCTTCCGGCGTTGACAGGGCTTTAATCCGGGCAACAAAGCCCTCCCGCCGCTGGCGGGCCACTTCCATGGACTGCGGGCCGGCGATATAGGCGATGCGGCGATGGCCCAGGCCGACGAGGTGATCGGCGATCTTCGCCGAGCCGTCGAAATGGTCAGTTGCGACCAGCGGATAGGGACCGAAACGGCGGTCGAGCGAAACGATCGGCACGTCGGCCTTGTGTGTCTGGCCACCGTCGGAGGTTGCCACCACGATGACCCCGCACACGGCCCTGTCCAGCAATGCCGCGATCTGGGTCTGTTCGGCTTCCGCGTCGTCATGGGAATTTGCGAGCATCACGGAGTGGCCCCGCTTGGCGGCTTCCATTTCGATATTCTTGGCGAGCTGGGAAAAGAAAGGGTTGGTGATATCCGGCACCACGAGGCCGATCACGTCGATGCTGTTGGTGCGCAAAGCCCTGGCAGCCAGGTTGGGCTTGTAGTCCAGCTCCTTCATAGCCGCGAGCACGCGCTCCTTCAGGGGCTGCTTGACCGACTCGTTTTTGGACAGAACGCGGGAGACAGTACCAACGGACACACCCGCTTTGCGTGCGACGTCTTTGATTGTTGGCATGTTTTGCGTTTCTCCCCGCGCCCCAGGCGATGCCCCCCTTGAACCATTCCTCGGTGATCTGATCAAGCAAATGAATGCATTCAGGCAATGCGTTGGGCGGGGAAAGCCTCCATCTCGTCCAGACGTGGCAACGATGTTGCCGCTCCCTTGCGGGTTGTTGCCAGGGCCGCCGCCTGCATGGCGAACGAAATTGCATCCTCAATCGACTTGCCCGAGGCTATTCTTGCTGCAAAAGCACCGTTGAAACAGTCACCGGCGGCAACCGTATCGATGCTGCGAACCCTGGGCGCAGGCAAGGCGCCGGTACTGCCGTCGATTGACCAGGCAACTCCGTCTGCCCCCATGGTGACGACGGCCCCGCGCAAGCCCAAGCTGCGCAACGCACCTGCCGCCTCGCGCGCATCGGCCAGTGTTTGCGGTTCTGTTCCCAACAGGCCGCCCGCCTCACCCGCATTTGGCGTCAGGATATCAAAGCTGGACAGAACTTCAGCGGGCCAGGCAGGGTTCGGCGCGGGTGCCGGATCCATGATGACCAGCGCACCCGCCTCACGGGCAATCCGCGCGGCGGCCAGCGATGTTTCCAGACCGATCTCGTTCTGCAGAAGCAGGACGCGGCTCTTGTGGAGGATATCTGCATATTTCGAGACATTTTCCGGCGACAGCCTGCCATTTGCACCAGCGGAGAGACGGATAATGTTCTGCCCGTCAGGGCCGACATCAATGAAGGCAAGACCGGTTGCGGTGTTGGTCATTTCCTCCAGAAGGATCGCAACCCCTTCTGGCCTGAGGGCTGCGGCGGCTTCCGCGCCAAAGCCATCTTTGCCGACGGCACCGATGAAGTTGACACTGGCTCCCAGACGGGCGGCAGCGACAGCCTGGTTGGCCCCCTTCCCACCCAGCGAGGTGACGGTTTCGCGAACGGAAATCGTCTCGCCAATTTTCGGCCAGCGGTCGAGATAGCTGGTGAGATCGATATTGATGCTGCCGACAACGGTAACGGACGTCAAAACGCAACTCCGCTGATGAGAATGATGTTGGCGTAGGGGGTCACCTCGCCGGTGCGGATCACGGCCCTGGCCGTTTGCGTCCGGTGCTTGAAAGCCTCGTGCGTAAGCCTTGAAACGGTAATCGCCTTACCCGTCTCCTCCGCCCAGGAAGCCACTTCATGCTGCATCAACGAGGTCAGTTCCGCAGATGCCTCCTCTGCCCAGACGGCACCTTCAATGACGAGTTCGGACTTCAGTGCGGTCAGCAGTTCGCGAAAGCTCGGCACCCCTGCAGTGACGGCAAGGTCGATCACCTTCACACCGGCCGGGACAGGCAGACCGGCATCGGCAACAACGATTTCGTCCAGGTGCCCGAGAGAAGCAACAAGCAAACTCAGGTGGCGGTTCAAAAGGGCTGTGCGTTTCATTTGGATGCGTACTTTGCACGGTAGTAGTCGAGGATGACGGCAACGATGATGACGACACCGGTGATCATCTGGCGCATGAAATCGCTGAGGCCGATCAGGATGAGCCCGTTGGCGAGGACACCGATGATGAAAGCCCCCAGCAGCGTCCCGATGACCGATCCGCGCCCGCCGCTGAGGCTGGTGCCGCCGATGATGACGGCAGCAATGGCATTGAGTTCAAAGCCGATGCCGGCAATCGGGCTGGAGATGTTGAGGCGTGCCATATAGACGACCGCGGCAATTCCGGCGGTCAGACCGCAGATGGTGAAGGCCGCGATCTTGTAGCGAGCCACCGAATGACCGGCCAGCCGGACAGCTTCCTCGTTGTTGCCGATACCGTAGATCAGACGGCCGAAGACCGTGAAGTTCAGCACGAACCAGGCAATGAACACCAGTAAAAGTGCCACCAGGAACACTACCGGCACACCGTAGACCATGGCGGACCCGAATTCCTCGAACGCGAAGGGGAAGGAATAGATGGTCTGTGCCTCGGAAACCTGCAGCGCTGCGCCGCGGGCAATGTTCAGCATACCGAGCGTGATGATGAAGGACGGCAGCGACCAGTAGGCACTGATGGCACCGTTGAGAAAGCCGCAGAAGACGCCGGTCAGGGTGGCTGCGACCACGGCTAGCGCAATCGCCTCAGCCGGGCCAAAGCCGGGCAAGGTGATCGCCTTGCCGGCAACAACGGCTGCAAAGGCCATCACCGAGCCGACAGACAGATCAATGCCGCCGATCAGGATCACGAAAGTCATGCCGACGGCCAGCACAAGGTTGATGGTGATCTGGGTCAGGATGTTGGTGATGTTGTTGGGCGTCAGAAAGTGCTCGGTGAAGAGCGAGAAAAAGACGATCAGCGCCAGCAGAGCCAGGCCGATGCCTGCGTTGTGCAACACCGTCCGGATGGAGAACTTCGGTGCGGCGGCGGCCGTTTCACTCAAGGTTTCGGTTGTCATTTGTCGTTTTCCCCGGCGCTCGGCGTTTGCCCGTAGGCCAGTTTCAGAATGTTTTCTTCAGAGAAATCCGGTCGTTTCACTTCGCCCTGGATCTCATGTTCGGCAAGCACCAGAATGCGATCGGCCAGTGTCATCAGCTCCGGCATTTCCGAAGAGACGACAAGCAAGGCAACCCCTTCTCGGGCCAGGTCTTTCAGAATGGCGTAGATTTCCGCCTTGGCGCCGACGTCCACACCGCGTGTCGGCTCGTCGAGCAGCAACACCTTCGGATTGCGCGCCAGCCATTTGGCCAGAACAACCTTCTGCTGATTGCCGCCGGAAAGGCTCGAGGCAGGATCCGAGGCCCGTCCGTATTTGAGGGTCAACCGGGCGGCGCTTGCGATGGCCTGGCGCGTTTCCTCGGCCAGCTTCAAAAGCCCCTTGCGCGAGACCAAGCCCATGTTGGCCAGCGATATGTTGGCAGCAATGGGCATGTCCAGAATGAGGCCTTCGTCCTTGCGATCTTCGGTGACGAAACCGATGCCCGCAGCAATGGCATCACGCGGCCCCTTGAAGCGCACTTCCACGCTATCACGGTAGATCTTGCCGGACTTGAGCGGATCGATCCCGAAGATGCCGCGCAGGATTTCGGTACGCCCTGCCCCGACAAGTCCGGATATCCCGACAATCTCGCCGTAAAGCAGATCAAGTGAAACCCCGTTTGTCCCGGGATTTGCAACAGTCAGAAGGTCTTCCAGCCTCAGTGCGCTTGCGCCAAGCGCATGGCCATCGGGCTGTTCATCCTGTTCGGCGGCAAGCTTGCGCCCCACCATCCGCTGCACAACACCTTCCGGAGTGGTCTCGCTGATCAGATCGGTCGCAATGGTCTTGCCGTTTCGAAACACGGTGACACGGTCACAGATGGCAAACACCTCATCGAGGTGGTGCGAGACGAATACCACAGTGACCCCGTCCGCCTTGATACCGGCAACGATGTCAAACAGGCGTCTGGTCTCGCGTTCCGTCAGGGTTGCGGTCGGCTCGTCCAGGATCAGGATCCGGCTTTTCGACTGCAACGCCCGGGCAATTTCGACCAGCTGGCGATGCGCAATTCCGAGAGAGCGGACTGGAGCGGTGACGTCCACATCCGTCAGTCCGATTGCATCCAGTGCGTTGCGCGCGCGCCGGTTCATTTCCTTGCGGTCCAACAGACCGAGGCTGTTCTTCGGCAGATGTTCTATGGAGATATTTTCGGCGATGGTGAGATGTTCAAGCAGGTTGAATTCCTGATGAACCACCTGAACGCCATGATCCTTGGCGTCATGCGGGCTCATGGGGCGGTAAGGTTCGCCTGCCAGGGCGATCTGACCCGCGTCGTAGGGAAACACGCCTGAAAGGATCTTGATAAGGGTGGATTTGCCGGCGCCGTTTTCTCCGACGAGCGCATGAACCTCGCCTTCATCCAGGGAGAAACTGACCCCGTCCAGTGCCTTGACGCCACCGAAATGCTTTTTCAGACCCTCGACCGTCAGGAAAGCACGGTCCGGTGCAGCGGCGGGCGCTGCGGCAAGCGATGCTGCTGCCATGGTGCGTCCAGTCGTTTTTTGATGGATAAACAGCTCCCGCCCTGAAGCTGACCGGGCGGGAGCGTTCTTGAGACTGCTTACTTCGCAGTCACCAATTCGATCGGCGTCTTGACCCAGCCCTGAAGCTGCTCACCGGTCGAAACGACATCGAGCGCCATATCGATGGCATTTGCCGCCATGTCGGTGCCGAACTGGTCGACGGTAGCCAGCATCCGGCCGTCTTCGATCATCGGGCCGACTGCAGGAATATTGTCGAAACCGATGACTTCAATGTCGGTGCGGCCGGCGCTTTCCAGTGCCTTTACAACGCCAATCGCCATGGAGTCGTTGGCCGCCATCACGCCCTGAACGTCGGGATGCGCTGTCAGCATTGTGGCGAAGACCTGGTTGGCTTCTTCGGTTTCCCAATGCGCTGTCCGGCTGTCGAGCAGGTCCAGCTTGTACTCGGCAACAGAGTCTTCAAAGCCCAGGCGGCGCTGCGTGGCATTGTCCGCACCCGGGTTGCCCTCGATGATGACAACCTTTGCGCCCTCACCCAGCTTCTTGCCCAGTGCATCACCGGCAAGCTTGGCACCGCCCCGGTTGTCCGGGCCGACGAACGCGAGTTCTACGCCCTGTTGCTTCTTGGCTTCCTCGTCAAGCGCCACATCGAAGTTGACCACGACGATACCGGCTTCCATCGCCTTTTTCAGCGGACGGACCATGGCGCGGCTGTCGGCGGGAGCGACAACGATGGCGTCAACGCCCTGCGTGATGAAGTTTTCGACCGCATTGATCTGGGATTCAAAGTCGGTCTCGTTCTGCATGCCGACGGCCTTGAGCTCATAGTCGCCACGGCGCTTCTGGTGCTCCTCGGCACCAACCATCATGTTCTGAAAGAACTCGTTGGCCAGTGATTTCATGATCAGGCCCACCACCGGCTTGTCGTCGGCAAGAGCGGTTCCACCAAGCAAAGCGAGGCCGGTCGCTGCCGCGGCAGCGATTTTCAATAACTTCATGATTTTCCTCCCAAAAAGGCTGCACCTCTCACGCCATTCCAAGGGCGCTATCAGGCTGCACAATTGAAAGCACGGCCGAATTACAACGTCAATATGAAACGTTTCATTTTTTTGAATGCATTCATTTCATGCGTAGAAATAGCGAGTGATTTCAGGATCTTTCACCTGAATTTAAACGTGAAAAAATTTACTCGGGAACGTTATGGCGCAGCAAAAAGGGGGCCGAATCCAGCCCCCTGACTTCCTGCCTGACTGCAATGACACAACCTGTTGCAGATGCACAAACCGGATAACAGAGCGCGCAGTCTTACAGGTTTCGAGGCGTCAGCGACCGGAACGCGAAGGCGTGATGCGCAATGCAGGGCCTACTCGCCATCCACTTGGCACCCGCGGCCCTGGTTTGACAGCCTCTACTCCTCGCGGCCCTCGTTTTCCCGATCGCGCTCGTAGTGTCTGGAAATCGGAAATTCCGGCAGCCAGGCTTCGCGGCGGATGGTCCAGAGTTCGTATGTCGGGGTCATTTGGTCGGGTGCGTCCAGCGCTCCCAGATGCACCTCGGTTTCATCACCCGTTTGCGAAAAAACGGACGACCCGCACCGAGGACAGAAAAACCGCCCCCGATACGCGCCCGTTTCTCCTTCGTGGCTTACGGCATCCTGCGGAAAGACAGCAGAGGCGTGGAACAGCGCCCCGTGATGCTTGCGACAGTCAAGACAATGGCAAAGGCCGACCCGATACGGTTCGCCTTCTGCCACGAACCGGACATTCCCGCACAGGCAGCCACCGGTGTATCGCTTCATGATCTCGTCTTCCTTCGGCCGTCTGGATGTCGCGCAAATCTGTTCGGACCTGTCGATACATGATCCGGCCGAGGCTGATCAATCCTCAGATGCAGCGTCCGCCGTCAACTTCCATCGCAACTCCGGTAATCATGCCCGCCTCATCCGAGCACAGGAAACAGGCTGCGTTGCCCATGTCTTCCGGTGTCGAAAAACGGCCGATGGGAATGGTGGAGAGGAACTTGGCACGCATTTCCGGCGTGTCTTCACCCATGAAGCTTTTCAGAAGCGGCGTTTCGCCGGCCACCGGGCAAATTGCGTTGACCCGTACGCCCGACGGGGCGAGTTCGACCGCCATCGTCTTTGTCGCGGTGATCATCCACCCTTTTGAGGCGTTATACCAGTTGAGCCTGGGACGCGGGCTGAGGCCTGCGGTGGACGCCACATTCAGGATCGCCCCCTTGCCGGCTTCCGTCATGGCCGGGACGAAGTGCTTCGCGGTCAGATAGACCGACTTGCAATTGACCGCGAGGACCCGGTCGAACTCTTCTTCCGTGACGTCCTGCATCAGTTTGGGCAGATGCGTGATACCGGCATTGTTGACCAGGATATCGACCCCGCCGAGCAGCGAGGAGGCAACATCGGCCAAGTGGCTGACGCTGTCATTGCTGGAGACATCCGTCTTGATGGCCAGTCCGCCAACTTCCGCGGCAATTTCCTCTGCAAGGTCCAGGTTCAGGTCGGCGACCATAACCTTTGCGCCTTCTGCTGCGAACTTGCGCACGATGCCGGCACCAAAGCCCGAGGCCCCACCCGTGACAATCGCCTTCTTTCCTTCAAGTCTCATGCAAACCTCCCGATCTTGGTTCCTTGCTCTCCAGCGTCATCCCGGCTGAGCGAAGCGCGAGCCGGGATCGGGGAGCTACATTCAATTGTTCTTTGTACGCGCATCGAATTGAGCGACCGGGCGTTCACCCGTGAAACGCCGCAACGGTCTTCAGCGTGGTGAAGCCGTAAAGCGCCTCGAATCCCTTTTCCCGGCCGTGACCGGACTTGCCCATACCGCCGAACGGCAACTCGACACCGCCACCGGCACCGTAGTTGTTGATGAAAACCTGGCCGGTCCGGATCTTTTTGGCGAGCCGCATCTGGCGGGCACCGTCGCGGGTCCACAGGCTCGCGACAAGGCCATAGTCCGTGCCATTGGCAATCGAGATTGCTTCTTCCTCGTCGTCAAAGGGAATGATCACCTGCACCGGGCCGAAAATCTCGTCCCGTGCCAACACGTGGCCGGGTGAAACGCCGGCAAAAAGGGTCGGGCAGACGTAGTTCCCGCCTTCCGGTGCGTCCTGCAACACACCTTCCGCCACCTTTTGCAGGTCCGCTCCCCGATCCAGAAAACCGGAGACGATGTCTTTCTGCTTGGCCGAGATCAGCGGTCCGACGTCGAGATCGTTCAGTGCAGGCCCGACCGTCAGCGACCCATAGCGAGCCGCCATGCGCTCGGTCACCTGATCGAGAACGGACCTGTGCACCAGAATGCGTGAGGAAGCGGAGCAGGTCTGCCCGGCGTTCTGGATGCCTGCGTTCACCAGGAATGGCAGGGCAGCATCCAGATCGGCATCCTCGAACACAAGCTGAGGCGACTTGCCGCCGAGCTCCAGCGTTACCGGCACGACATTCCGGGCTGCCGCCGTCTGCACCTGAACACCGGTTGCAACCGAACCGGTGAAAGAGATGTGGTGGACACGCGGATGTGCGGTCAAGGCCGCACCGGCTTCCGACCCGAGACCCGGAACCACGTTCAGCGCACCGGCAGGCAAACCGGCCTGGCGGGCGAGATCGGCAAAGGCGAGCGCCGTCAGGCAGGCGTCTTCCGCCGGTTTCAGCACACAGGCATTGCCTGTTGCCAACGCCGCGCCAACTGACCGGCCGATGATCTGCATCGGGTAGTTCCAAGGCACGATATGCCCGGTAACGCCATGCGGTTCGCGCAATGTGTAGACCGTGTACCCATCGAGATAGGGAATTGTCTCGCCATGGAGCTTGTCTGCAGCCCCACCATAAAATTCCAGATAGCGGGCAAGAGCGACAGCGTCTGCGCGTGCCTGTTTCAACGGCTTGCCGACGTCGATGGATTCGATCCGCGCCAGATGGTCGACCTTTTCCAGCACCAGCTCGCGCAGGCGAAACAGGAACCGGCCGCGCTCGGCGGCGTTGGTCCGCCCCCATTCGCCTGCCATGGCGGCTTCGGCCGCATCGACCGCTGCATCGATATCAGTCGCTCCGCCACGGGCAATCGCACCTATGCGTGCCCCGGTCGAAGGATCGTTGAGCGGCAGTTCTCCGCCTCCTGCCGGCTCCACCCATTTTCCGCCGATCAGGCATTTGGCCGGATCGAACCAAAGGTCCAGTTCCTGGGTCATGGGTTCCTCCCCTAAAGGATGCCGGCCGGAAGGACCGGTGCGGCAGCAACAAGTTGTTGGGTATATGGATGGTTCGGCCGGTCGAAGACCGTGTCCGTCGGGCCTTGCTCGACAATCTTGCCGGATTTCATCACCAGCACCCGATCCGTTATCGAACGGACCACGCTGAGATCGTGGCTGATGAAGAGGTAGGTCAGGCCAAACCTGTCGGCCAGGTCCGCCAGTAGGTCGAGCACCTGGGCGCGAACGGACACATCGAGCGCTGAAACTGCTTCGTCGAGAATGATCAGGTCCGGCTTGATGATGAGCGCACGTGCGATTGCGATGCGCTGACGCTGCCCACCGGAAAACTCGTGAATGTATTTGTGGGCATCCGACGCGCTCAGACCGACGCTTTCAAGAGCTTCGGCAATTGCCGCGTCTCGCTCGGCCCCTTTGGGCGGGTCAGAGAGCAGATGGAAAGGCTCCGTGATCAGCCTGTCCACCCGCCAGCGCGGATTAAAGCTTCCATAGGGGTCCTGAAAGACCACCTGCATGCGCCGGCGCACGATCTGGTTGGCGTGGTGATGGGTAAAGACAGGCAGACCGTCGAACAGAATTTCGCCGCCCTGCACTTCTTCCAGACCCAGGATAGCCCGCGTCAGTGTGGACTTGCCGCAACCCGATTCACCCACAAGACCGAGGCTCTCGCCCTTGCGGATCTCGAAGCTGACGCCATCAACAGCACGAAACTGCGTGGTCTTGCCCCACCATCCGTGTGTATGTCCGGTATAATCGCGCACGACATCACGCACCTGCAGCAGGGGCTGCTCCAGCGTTTCGTTGCCGCGTTCGGGCACATGGGCGGAGGCTTCCAGCAACGCGCGCGAATAGGGATGCTGCAGATTGCCGAAGAGCGTCTTGGCCGGACCGCTTTCGACCACCTCGCCCTGCCGCATGATCACCAGATCGTCGGCAAGGTCGGCCACGACCGCGAGGTCGTGGCTGATCAGCATCAGACCCATGCCGTCCTCGGCGACGAGACGCTTCAGAAGTTCCAGGATCTGTGCCTGGGTCGTGACATCCAGTGCAGTGGTCGGTTCGTCGGCAATCAGAAGCTTGGGCTTGAGAGCAATGGCCATGGCGATGACCACTCTCTGGCGCTGACCGCCGGAGAGTTCGTGCGGATACCGGCTTAACGGAAACCGTTCCTGCGGTAGTTCCGCGCGTTGCAGGGCATCCGCTGCGCGAACCATTGCTTCGGCTTTCGAAACGCGCTCGTGGATCAGGATTGTCTCGGCAACCTGGTCGCCGATGGTCTTCAGCGGATTGAGCGCAGTCATCGGCTCCTGGAAGACCATGCCGACGTCCCGCCCGCGCAGGCCACACATTTCGGCTTCGCTGAGCGACAGGATATCCTTGCCCGACAGATTGATCGAACCAGTACAGGAAGCGCCGCCCGGTAACAGCTGCAGAACGGAAAAGGCCGTGATCGACTTGCCTGATCCACTCTCACCGATCACCCCGAGAGTACGGCCCGGCGCCACTTCCATTGAGACATTCCGGAGGATCTGAAGACCGTGAATGGAAAGCGACAGGTTCCTTATGGTCAGAAGGCTCATGTCCGGGCCCTCCTGAGTTTCGGATCGAGACTGTCCCGCAGGCCATCGCCAAGCAGGTTCAGTCCAAGCACCGTCAGAAGGATGGCAAGGCCCGGAAACAGCGCCAGATGAGGCGCGAGCGATATCATCGTCTGGCTGTCTGCCAGCATCCGCCCCCAACTGGCAGTCGGCGGCTGTGCTCCGAGACCGACATAGCTGAGCCCCGCTTCGGCGAGAATGCCCAGAGAGAACTGGATCGTGCCCTGAACGATCAGGAGATTGGCGACGTTGGGCAGGATGTGTTCCAGCGAAATACGCGCCGAGCCTTTGCCCGCGACCCGCGCCGCCAGAATGTATTCCCGGTTCCAGAGCGACAGCGCGGCGCCGCGCGTCAGGCGGGCGAAGACCGGGATATTGAAGATGCCGATGGCGATGATGGCGTTGAGCGCCGACGCCCCGAAGACGGCAGTGATCATGACCGCGATCAGAAGGCTTGGAAACGCAAACACAAGGTCATTGGCGCGCATGATGATCTCGTCCATCAGGCCGCCTTTCCTGGCAGCTGCAGCAAGACCGAGCGGCACACCAACAGCCATGCCGATGCCGACAGCCACCAGGGCAACGGCAATGGACGTTCGTGCACCGACCATGATCATGCTGAGAATGTCCCGCCCGAACTGATCGGTACCGAAGGGGTGCAGCCAGCTTGGCGGCTTCATTCGGTTGGCGATATCCAGCACCGTCGTGTCATACGGAACCCAGACGAGGCTGATAAGCGCGGCGGCCGTGAACAGAAGCGTCAGAATGGCGCCTGGCAGCAGTGTGCGGCTGTGGAACAGGATGCTCATCAACGCCGCCTCCGCAGTCTCGGATCGACCCAGGCATATGCCATGTCGACAGTGAAGTTGACGACGATGACCGCAAAGACCAGCAGCATCACGACGCTTTCAACCACGATCAGGTCGCGCGCGCTGATAGACTGAAAGACCAGCCTGCCGAGGCCCGGCAGGAAGAAGACGTTTTCAATGATGATTGCGCCCGCCAGCAGGAAGGAGAATTGCAGCCCGAGGATCGTCAGCACCGGAATAAGGGCATTGCGCACCGCATGACGCCAGAGTGCCTGTCCCTTGCTGAGGCCCTTGGCACGGGCAGTGCGGATGAAGTCCTCTCCCAGCGTGTCCAGCAGGCTGGAGCGCATCACCCGTGTCAGGATGCTCGCCTGCGGAAGGGCCAGGGCGATGGCCGGCAGCGTCAGCGCCTTCATGGCGGCAAAGAAGCCTGCGTCCCACCCGGGAAACCCGCCGGCGGAAAACCAGCGCAGATTGATGGCAAAAACCAGCACCATCAGCATCGCGAACCAGAAATTGGGGATGGCGATGCCGAGCTGTGTCACGCCCATGACAGCGCCATCGGCGTGGGAGCCCCGGCGCGAGGCAGCCCAGATGCCGGCCGGAAAGGCGATCAAGGTGCTCAGCACCAGAGCATAGACCGCCAGCGGCAGAGATACCCAAAGCCTGTCGGCGATCATGCCTGCAACGGGTGTGCGATATGTGTAGGACGTGCCGAAATCGCCGACCAGAAGACCACCTGCCCAGGCTGCATAGCGCTCTAGGATGCTGCCGCCAAGGCCCAGTTCTTCGCGCAGGGCTGCAAGCGTGTCTTCCTGGGCGTTGAGGCCAAGCATGTAGGACGCCGGATCACCCGGCACCACTTCCAGCGCCAGGAAGATTATCACCGACGCGGCCACGAGGCTGAGCCCCAGGGACAGAAGGCGTTTCAGGAAATATTGCAGCATGAACGCGTCGCGTGCCTATCGGCAGTCAGATACCGGCAAAAGGAAAGGAGTGAAGGTGGATGCCCGCACACCGGGCGCGAGCATCCGCTTTGCGGTATGGGTCAGTCTTCCCAGTAGACCGCCGTCAGATCCGTTGCCTGGGTCGGCTGGTTTTCCCAGAGCCCCTTGATCTTGGCGTCGGCGATGGTCGGGAATGCGAGCTGGAACAGGTAGGTGTTGACGTAGTCCCTGGAGATCGTCTCCTGAGCCTGTTTCAGAAGGTCGGAGCGTTTTGCCGGATCGTTCTCCGCCGTCAGATCGGCAATGAGCTTCTGGAAGTCCGCATTGTCATACTGGAAATAGTAATCCGGCCGGGCATAGATGCCGATATCCATCGGCTCGGTATGGCTGACGATTGTCAGGCCGAAATCCTTGCCCTTGAAGACCTGCTCCAGCCACTGCGCCCATTCCAGGTTGGTGATTTCCGTTTCGATACCGACGGCACGGAGCTGAGCGGCGATGATCTCCCCGCCCCGGCGGGCATAGGATGGCGGCGGCAGCTTGAGTGTGGTGGTGAAACCATCCGCATAGCCGGCCTCGGCCAGCAGCTTCTTGGCGAGGTCCGGATCGTACTGGCTGCTCCCCGTCAGATCGACGTAATCAGGGTTATGCGGCGCGAAATGCGTTCCGATCGGCGTGCCGTAGCCGAACATTGCGCCATCGATGATCGCCTGCCGGTCAACCGCGTGGGCAATCGCTTCGCGCACCTTGATGTTGTCGAGCGGCGGCAACTTGTTGTTGGCTGCAAGAATGGTCTCGCCTTCGGTAGAGCCTACCAGCACCTGGAAGCGGGCGTCGGCCTCGAACTGCGGCAGGTTTTCCGGCGCCGGAAAACCGACGAAGGCGTTGACGTCTTCCGCCATCACGGCCGCAAAGGCAGCCGTCGGATCGGAAATGAACTTGAAGGTGACCTTGTCGAGCTTGGCCGGCTCACCCCAGTAGTCTGCGTTCTTTTCCAGATCGATCCGGTCGCCCTGCACCCAGTCGGTGAACTTGAACGCGCCCGTTCCAACCGGCTTGCTCTTGATATCGCCAATGGATTCCGGAGCGACAATAACCGCATCGCCCCAGGCCATGTTGAACAGGAAACTGCCGTTCGGCTCCTTGAGCGTTACCTTCACGGTCAGCGGATCCACGACTTCCACGCTCTCGATACCGGCAAACAGCGCTTTCTGGGCGTTCTGACTGTCGTCTGCGCGGGCACGATCGAGACTGAACTTGACGTCGTCTGCCGTAAGATCCGATCCATCGTGAAATTTCACGCCGTCGTGCAGCTTGAAGGTATAGGTCTTGCCGTCCTCGGAAATCTCCCAGCTTTCGGCCAGCCCGGGATTGACCGAACCATCCGGACCGAAGCGGGTCAGGCCTTCGAAGACGTTGGAGTAAAGGACAGAATCAATCGCGCCTGCAGCGGCACCAGTCGGGTCCAGATGTGGCGGTTCCAGTTGCATGGCAACCACGATATCGCTCTTTGCATGGGCCATTCCCATGCTCGCTGCCAGTGCCAAAGCACTGACCAGACCCAATCCAAACTTACGCAAACGCATGACTTCCCCCTTTATTGAGGCTGCTTTCGCAAGGCCTTGCCAACAGCTCGATCAGCGAACGGCCCATGACCTTCGCAGAATCGAGCATGTCATCCACTCCCACATATTCGTCCGGTTTATGTGCCAGATCCAGAATGCCCGGGCCATAGGCGATACAATTTTTCAGTTTGCCGATACGATCGATATGCTTCTGGTCGTAGGTACCCGGGCTGACGACATATTCAGCTTCACGGCCCATGGTTTCGGCAATGGCCTTCGCGACGGTCCGCACGACGGGCGCATCCTTTTCGGTCATGGTGGGCAACACCCTGTGCAGTTCCCTCAAGTCGTAGCGGAACTTGTCGCGCCGTCCTTCAACCGTCTTCAGAACTTCCAGGACTTCCGCCTGCACGTCGTCGATATTCTCTTCCAGCAGGAACCGGCGGTCGATCACCATCCGGCAACTGTCCGGCACGCAGGGGCTCGGAAGACCGGTAAAGTCCGCATCGCCTTCCGATTGACCACCGTGGATGGAATTGATGTTGAGTGTCGACTGTTTCGCGCCTTCCGGCACCACCGGCATTTCGGTGCGCTTTTGCGCGAGCGCCGGAAACAGGCTCTGCTCCATCTCGTCGATCACCGCTCCCATGTGCCGGACAGCACAATCGCCGAGGAACGGCATCGAGCCATGAGCGATCTCTCCGAATGTCTCCAGCTCGGCCCACCACACTCCTCGGTGACCGAGGCAGATCCGGTCCTTGTTCAGAGGCTCGGGAATGATGACATGCTGAACCCGGTCCGGACTGAAGTAGCCCTTGCCTGCAAGATAGGCGACGCCGCCGTAGCCACCCGATTCCTCGTCGGCCGTTCCGCTGATCTCGATAGCTCCGGCAAAGTCCGGACAGACTGCAAGGAAAGCCTCGGCCGCAACGATGCTGGCGGCAAGGCCGCCCTTCATGTCGCAGGCGCCTCGGCCGTAAATCTTGCCGTCGACCAGTTCCCCGCCGAACGGATCCTTTGTCCAGCCGTGGCCGACGTCGACAACGTCGATATGACTGTTGAAATGCACGCATTCGCCTGGCCGGTCGCCATCCCGGCGCGCGACGATGTTCCAGCGCGGATACTTGTCGCTGTCGCCGGGCGTTCCATGCGCCCGGATCAGTTCGATGTCGAAGCCGGACCTGGACAGACGCTTCTGCAGATAATCGCAGATATCGCGGTAGTTCTCGCCGGGCGGGTTGAGCGTGGGAATGCGCAGAAGGTCCTGGGTCAACGCGATCAGATCCTCGCGCCTTCCGTCGATCTCCCGGATCAGGTCGTCTGCTAGCGCCATCCCGTCTCAGCCTCCCCTTGGTAAAAGCAACGAGAACTATGCTACCGTCAAACTACGGTGCCAATACCGTAGGAACACGGTGGAACATGACAGACCTCGACCAACTGGCCTTCGAAAACGCGCCCATGGGTTTGGCGCTGACCGAAAACCGGATCATTCGTGCCTGCAATCAGACATTCCTTGAGATGTTCGGGTTCAAGAAGTCTCAGCTGATCGGGCAGAGTTTCCGGTTGCTCTACGGCACGGATCAGGAATTTCACCAGATCCGCGACATTGGCCTGGAGCCCTTGCGACGTTCCCTGCCCTACACGGACGAGCGGTTGATGCGCCGGTCCGATGGAACGCCAATCTGGTGCCGGTTTCGGGCGCGAACCCTGACGCCGGAAACACCGCTGGCACGGATCGTCCTGAGTTTCGCCCTGATCGACAATGCTGCCGCCGGGCCGAAGCTGACACCGCGCGAACGCGATGTCCTGCTGCTTCTTTCCCAGGGACAGACCAGCAAGGAAATGGGCCGCGTCCTGAGCCTGTCTCCAAGAACCGTTGAGGATGTGCGCGCGCGGCTGTTGAAGAAGTTTCAGGTCAAAAGCGTTGCCGTGCTGCTGTCCCGGCTTTCCGGACAATAGACGGCACGCTTCTGTTCGCTTGTTACTCGCCTGGTTTCAAACCATTGGGCTTGAAGGCCCCGCCGAAGGGCGACGGATTGGCTTTCACCGGCGCTTCAACCGGCGCCGTGGACGCAGGTGCCTGGTTCTGCTGTTGTGCTTCCATCTTCCGACGCTGTTCCTCCAGAAGTTCCTGCTGACGAGCGCGCTTGTCGTCGAGGATCTGCTGTTTGCATACGCCAGCATCGTGCTGCGAACCCTGATAGGTGGCAAAGCCTGCAACACCCAGTAGGATAACGAAGATCGTCAGCGGGTGGACGAGCGTCCGCAGAACCGGGTTGCCGTAAATGCGGGAACGCGCAGCAGTGCCGGTCCGCATCACTTCCTTCCGCCGCATGTGGGCTTCGTGGACCACTGCCCCGATCAGCGTAATGCCGATGATGATGACCGCGAGCGCCGACAAGGAAGGGTCTGTCCCATGACGGACCTTGGAAGCCAGTGCCGTGGTGAACGTATTGCCGGAGAGGATCGTGAAGACGGTGGTGTTGTAGTTCTCGAAGGATGCCAGGAAGGTCAGGAACGCGGCAGAGCCGATGGCCGGCCACAGGAACGGCAACAGGATCTTGCGGAAGGCCTGTCCCGGCGTCGCGCCGAGATCGAGCGCGGCTTCCGTCAGGATCGGATCGAAGCGTTGCAGTCTTGCGAGAAACACCAGCATTGCATAGGCGGAAATGAAGGTGACCTGACCGGCAAGCGTCAGAAACATGCCGTTGTAGAAGATCGAACCGTAGTCCGCCCCGACGGACCTGCCGAAAGCCCCCCAGAAGACAATGGTCGAGATGCCGAGAACGACGCCCGGAATAAGGATAGGCGTGATCAGCACCGTGTAGAGCGCCGCACGCAGGCGCGGTCCGAGCTCCGATAGCGCAAGCGCTCCCGCCAGCCCGATCGGCACGGCAATGACCACCACACTGATGGCGATCACCAAGCTGTTGGCCAGCCCGCTCATAAGACGGTCATTGGCGAAGAGGACACCAAACCAATCCGTCGTGAAGCATTCCCATGGCGTGATCCGCGGGAAAGAGGACGAATTGAACGCCGTGATCACCATGATGATCAGCGGCCCGAACAGGAAGGTGAAGAAAAGCAGGGAGAAGCCTGCCGCTACCACGCCGCCGCCTGTGCCCCGGTTCATCGGCCGATCTCCCCGATGGAGACCTTGAAGATCCGCATCAGCATCATGACGAAGGAGATGCAGACAATCAGCAGGATCACCGCATAGGCCGAACCGCGTTGCCAGTTGGCGCTCTCGTTGAACCACTGGTAGATGAGCTGGGTGAACCAGAGATTGGAAGGACCGCCGAGGATCTGGGGTGCTGCAAGCGCACCTGCCGTCAGCATGAACACCATGGTTGCCCCGGAGGCGATGCCCGGCTTGGCAACCGGTAGCACCACCCGCCAATGCACCCGCCACCAGCTTGCGCCCATGTCCCGTGCCGCTTCGATCTGGTTGCGGTCAAGCGCCTCGACGGCATTGAAGATCGGGAACACCATCAGAAGGATGTAGGCGTAGGTCAGCCCGGAATAGAGCGCGACGTCAGCCCGGATGAAATCGACAGGCTGATCCCACAGACCCACCGACATGCCGATGCCGTTGATGAGGCCCGTGGAGCCGAACAGGACACGGAAGGCGAAGGCACGCAGGATCTCGTTGACCCAGAAAGGCACGATCAGGCCGATGACCATCATCCGCGCCGCCACGCCAGTGGCCGAATGAGCGAGGATGAAGGCGATCGGGTAGCACAGAAGAATGTCGATACAGGTGACGAACACTGCGGCGATCAGGGTCTTGAACAGGATACCGATATCGAGCGTGTTGACCGTGCCGTCATTGCCTTGGAAAAAATAAGAGTAGTTTTCAAGAGTATAGACATCTTGCGGTCCACCGACTTCAGCTGCCGGCAGGTTGAACCGGAAGGAATAGTCAAGCATTGCCACCTGCGGCAGCGTGATCAGGCAGATGACCCAGAAGAGGACCGCCACGGCGACGAACGATGCAGCGCCAAGACCATGCTTGCCGGAAATTTCCCTGAATACGTTTTGAAGCGCTTTCATCCTCACGCTCCCGCAAGTGCGCCATGCGGCAGGACAATTGCCTGCTCAGGCGTGAAGCCGAGCGAAACGGCACCACCGGAGAGATTGTCCGGCGCACCACCGAGGTTCACCCGGGTGAGCCGAAGCTGGACACCGTTCGCTTCCAGGAACATCTGCCGTGAATTGCCTTCGAACTCTTCCTTCACCCAGTTCGCTGTCAGGCTGTTGGGAGCGCCTTCGCCAAGGCTCAGTTGCTCGGGCCGAATGAACAGGATGCAGTCTTCGCCCGCCTTGTATTGGCGCCCGCCTGCTGCCCTTCCCTGCAGGCGGCCGAGTGGCGTTTCAACCGAAACCAGCGCTTCCGACTGCTGAGCAACCTTGCCTTCGATGGCATTGGTCTCGCCCACGAATGAGGCGACAAACGAAGTTTTCGGCCGATTGTAGATGGTTTCCGGCGGGTCGACCTGCTCGATAACGCCGGAGTTCATGACCGCGACACGGTCCGACATCGTCAGGGCCTCACCCTGATCGTGGGTGATATAGATGAAGGTCAGCCCGACGCGCTGCTGGATCGCGCGCAATTCGGTGCGCATGTGGTGGCGCAGCTTCAGATCGAGCGCGGACAGCGGCTCATCAAGAAGCAGAATATCCGGCTCGACCGCCAGCGCACGGGCAATCGCCACGCGCTGTCGCTGACCGCCGGAAAGTTCGTGCACCTTTTTGTCGCCGACACCGGGAAGCGCGATCATGTCCAGAAGTTCGTCTGCCCGCTTGCGCCGGTCCTTGCGGCCGATGCCCCGGACCTCCAGTGGAAAGGCGATGTTGTCGGCAACGCTCATCAGCGGAAAGAGAGCAAGGTTCTGGAAGATCAGCGCTGTCGGGCGCTTGTTCGGGCCGATGCCCTTCATGTCCTGTCCGCCGATCAGCACCCGGCCTTCGGACGGATCGGAGAAGCCGGAAATACACCGCAGCAAGGTGGTCTTGCCGCAGCCGGACGGCCCCAGGAAGGAGAAGAACTCACCGCCCTTGATGACGAGATGTGCATTGTCGACCGCAGTATAGGCCCCAAAACGAATGGAAACGTGATCCAGAACAATATCTTTTGTGGCCATGGCGCTCTCAGAAGGACGGCGGGAAAGGGGGACGGAAAAAGGGCGGACTGGCGCCGGACGCATTGCGCCCGGCACCCGCCATAGAGAAAGCCGGAGAGGCCTTAGGCGGACAGGAACTTGTTGGTGTATTCGGTCCGCTTTTCCGAGTACCAGGGGGCTTCCGCCGGCCAGGCGTTCAGGTTGTCCAGCGCTTCACCCGGATAAGCATCGGCAAAGTTCTTGGCATAGATTTCGCCACCAAATTCGGCCGCGCCGATTACCGGTGAATTGTAGCCGTGGGTCTTGATGGCTTCGCCGGCGAGCTTGGCGTCATAAGCCGTCTCGATGAAGGCGTAGATCTGGTCGATGTTCTTCGCACCGGTCGGCATGGCTAGCCCATCAACCCAGGCCATCGCACCTTCCTTCGGCGCCCGGTACATGACCGGCTCACCAGCCGTTTTCAGGGCAAGCGGAGGTCCGTCCCAGGTCTGGCCGACGATCACGCCTTCGTTCAAGAGACCGTTCTTCTGGGTATCCGCATCGTTCCAGATCAGCTTGATGTTCGGCTTCTTGGCGATGGCGGCCTCAACGACCTTGGTCCAGACCTCGTCCATCTTTTCCGGGCTCTCGTAAGCAGCCCACATGGAACCCGGCTCCAGTTCGCCGCGACCTTCAAGGCCGAGACCGAGGCCAAGCAGCATGGAATGTCCACGGCCCATTGTCTTGCCGGCATTGGCTTCGTCCCAGACATCGTAATAGCTCGGGAATTCGCCGCCCGGAACGAACGCGTCCGTCCGCCAGGCAATGCCTTCCGTGCCCCAGATATGCGGCAGCCAGAAGACGCCTTTGCCGTCGAAGTTCCAATGGGTTTCGCCAAGCGCCATTGAGGGGTTGACCTTGTCGAGCGCGACCTTCGACATGTCGAACGGCTGCAACAGGCCAAGTTCTGCCCACAGCAGGTTGCGGTTCACAGTCGGTGAAACGATGTCGAAGCCTTCGCCGTTGGTGGCCTTCAGCTTGTTGATGATCTCTTCATTGGAGCCGATGCCGGTGAAGTTGATCTTGATGCCGGTCTTGTCCGTGAAGCCGTTGACGAAGCTTTCCGGCAGATAGTCCGACCACATCATGATGTTGATTTCACCGGACGAGGCCAGCACTCTGGAGCTGACGATTGCCGGCATGGACAGCCCTGCGCCTGCCGCGGCTGCGGTTTTCAGGAAATCGCGCCGCGTTGCGGATGCTCCCTTTTTAAAACTGATCATGACTTCCCCTTCACTGTTGGTCTCACCAAACTGTTCCTCGTTCTGGCGCGTTACAGGCCGCATTTTTTTGGAAAGGGTCGCATTGCCCGGACGATCCTGCGCCGCGTTGCAAGAAAGGATATTGCGGTGCAATATTCACCCTTAGAGCCAGAGAGTGAAAACTATGGAGCCAGAGGAATTGCCGGGCTTTGCAGGTTCGGGAAACAGCTTCAAACTGCCGCCTTCGGGCCAACCGAATTCAGGGACGACCAAAAAGTTCAAATGCTTGCGACCTATTTCGACACGCCCTTCGATCCGGGCAGACGATTGCAGCACCAGATTCAGGAACGGCTTATCGAGGCCATTCTGGACGGCGTGTGGCCCCTGCACGAACCGCTGCCGGCAACCCGTGTCTTTTCCAGCGAGATAAAGGTGTCCAGAAACACGGTCGCCATCGTCTATGAGAGACTGGTTGAGGACGGTTATCTGAAGTCTGTCAGCCGGCGCGGGTATTTCATCAACGAACGGCACATCCGTGAACAGCTCAACATCCGGGTGGATGATCACGCCAAGGACATCCTGCCCACTGCGGAGCACCCGTTCAATCCGCAAGCCTTTCTGACCTACAGCTACGCGGCCCAGGAAAACATTTCAAAACCGGCCGACTGGCAGTCCTATCCCTATCCTTTCATCTATGGCCAGCTTGCTCCGGACAAGACATCCGTCGCGCGCTGGCGCGATTGTGTCCGGTTGGCAGGCACTGCCCAGCACGCCCCGACCTGGATCGGTGATCTGGTCGATCAGGACGACCCGATGCTGGTCAACCAGATCATCCGCCGGATGCTGCCGCAACGGGGCTTCCGGGCAGAGCCGGACGAGATTCTGGTAACCGTCGGCG
This sequence comes from Roseibium sp. RP-7, assembly GCF_053005225.1. Taxonomy (NCBI): domain Bacteria; kingdom Pseudomonadati; phylum Pseudomonadota; class Alphaproteobacteria; order Hyphomicrobiales; family Stappiaceae; genus Roseibium; species Roseibium sp. RP-7. The sequence continues at coordinate 1,828,219 of NZ_JBRKQA010000001.1, read as the reverse complement.
CCCAGAATGCCCTCTTCCTGGTGGCACAGCTCTTTTGCCGGCCCGGGGTCAGGACGGACATGGAAGAACCCGGCTATGTGGACACCCGCAACATCTTCCAATCCTTTGGGGCAGAGCTGAAGTATCACCCGGTTGATTCAAACGGCATGCGGGTTGGAGACGAGTTGAAGGGGGCACGACTTGTTTACGTGACACCTGGCCATCAGTCCCCAACCAACGTCACCATGTCGATAGAGCGGCGTCTGCGGCTGCTGGCCCATGCCGAAACGCATGATTTCATCGTCCTGGAAGACGACTATGAGCATGAGCTGAATTTCATCGGCGCACAGAAACCGTCCTTGCGCAGTTTCGACCGTACCGGACGTGTCATCCACGTAGCCAGTCTTTCCAAGGCCCTGTTTCCGGGATTGCGGCTCGGTTTCATCGCTGCGGACAGGCGCATTATCAGAGAACTTCGGGCACTCAGACGCTTGATGTATCGGCACCCCTCAGCACTCGACCAGCGGGCGATGGCGATCTTTCTGTCCGAGGGCCATTATGATTCCCATATCCGACGTCAGCGAAAGGTGCTGTCGCAGAAATGGAAGAAGATCTTCAGGCTCATCGAAACGCATCTGCCGACCTGTCAGGCAACGGTCACGACGGGTGGGTCAGGCGTGTGGATCAGGCTACCGGAGAGTATCCGCGCTGCGGAACTGCAATCGAGAGCCGCGCGGCAAGGTCTGCTGATCGAGGCAGGAGATGACCGGTATTTCTCCCCGAATAGTCCTCGAAACCGGATCCGCCTGGGCTTCGGTGCAATTGCTGAAGAAAAGATGGAGCCGGGCATCAAGCTGCTCGGACAACTTCTGGCGGACAGCAGGTAGCGATCCCGGCTCAAAGCCGGGATACCCCGTGACTGGCAGCTTACAGCTCTGCCTTGCCCAAGACCTTCTGGAGGACATCGATCATCATCGAGAGATCTTCTTCCGATGTAGTGAGTGCCGGGGCGAAGATCAGCGCATCGCCGGTTGCTTTCACATGCAGGCCTTCGTCGAACAGCTTCCGCTGCACCAGAGATCCCTTGGCTCCGGGCGTTTTGCCCGGTGTCAGCTGAATACCGGACATCATGCCATGACCACGCAAGTCGTGGACATGAGGCAGATTGCGAAGACTGAAAACGCCATCGAGGAATGTTGACGAGAGGCTTGCCGCCCGCTCGAAAAGACCTTCGGTCCTGTAGATGCCAAGTGTTGCCAGCGCCGCGGCGCAGGCAACCGGATGGGCGGAGTAAGTATAACCGTGCATCAGTTCCGGCCGATCCGCGGTGATGGAATCAATAACGGCTTTCTGGATTTCCGTCTTCACCGCGACAGCGCTCATGGGGATCGCGCCGTTGGTAATCGCCTTCGCCATCGTCATGACATCCGGTGTGACGCCGAATTCCTGGGCCGCGAAGGCCGAGCCCGTCCGGCCAAAACCGGTGATGACTTCATCAAACACGAGCAGAATGCCGTATTTATCGGCAATCTCGCGCAGCTTCTGCAAGTACCCGACGGGAGGCACGATAGTGCCGATAGAACCCGCAATCGGCTCGACGAAGACCGCGGCAATGGTCTCGCCGCCATAGGTCTTGCAGATCTCTTCCAGGTCTTCGGCAATCCACGCTCCGTCTTGCGGTTGCCCTCTCGTGAAACGCTGATCCTCGTTCCAGGTGTGGCGCATGTGAACGACGTCGCAGGTAACCCCGGAAAAGTCCCGCCGGTTGTTGACCATGCCCGCCAGCGATGTGCCGCCGAGGTTGACCCCGTGATAGGCCCAGGCCCGCGAAACAAAACGGGTGCGCTGAGGCTCGCCTTTGGCCTTGTGATAGGCAAGGCAGATCTTGATGGCGGAATCGACGGCTTCAGACCCGGAAGACCCGAAAAAGATGCGGTCGAGACCTTCCGGCAGAATTCCACTGAGCGCTTCGGCAAGTTCGAAGGAGATCGGTGCCGCGCGCTGGAAGTGCGGGGAATAATCCAGAACCTGAAGCTGCTTGTAGACGGCTTCGGCAATCTCCTTGCGGCCATGCCCCGCTGCACAGGTGAACAGGCCTGAAGATCCGTCCAGGATTTCCCGCCCCTCAGGCGTCCAATACCGCACGCCCTCCGCCCGCGCGAACATCTGCGGTTCCTTGTGAAAGAGACGGTTGTTGGTGAACGGAAGCCAGTGGTGATCCATGTTGATCGGCATCTGGGTCATGGCGCAGGGTCCTTCAGATCGGAGCATTCCCATCACTCCTAGGACCAGTCGCAAACCCGCCGTAGAGCCAGCGCTTGAATTCATAGGAGCCAGAGGCCCAAAGCCTGCTTTTGGCGTTGTGCTGGCGGGGCAGCTGCCTATGGTCCGGTCAAGCGACTGTTTCAGATACTTCGGAAAGGCAGGCTCATGAGCGGCACAATCCTCATTACCGGAACGACCTCCGGCTTCGGTCAGGCGATGGCCCGGCTGTTCGTGCAAAACGGATGGAAGGTTATCGGTACCGGCCGGCGCGCGGATCGGCTGGAAAAGCTGAAGACGGATCTCGGTGAGGCATTTCACGCGCTTGTCTTCGACATCATGGACGAAGCTGCAACAACAGCGGCCCTCGCCAGCCTGCCGGAGGACTTTCAGGAGATCGACATCCTCGTCAACAATGCCGGCCTTGCCCTCGGTACGGCTTCGGCACCGGCGACGAAACTCTCCGACTGGAAGACCATGATCGATACCAACATCACCGGTCTCGTCACCATCACCGACCAGCTTCTGCCGAAGCTGATCGAGCGCAAGGGCATGGTCGTGAACATCTCCTCCATTGCTGCCAACTGGCCCTATCCGGGCGGAAACGTCTATGCGGGTACCAAGGCGTTCCTGCGCCAGTTCTCGCTTGGCCTGCGGTCGGATCTTCACGGCAAGGGGGTTCGGGTTACCTCCATCGAACCGGGCCTATGCGAAAGCGAATTCACGCTGGTGCGTACCGGTGGCAACCAGGAAAGCTACGATGCTCTATATGGCGGCGCCAACGCGATCCAGCCGGAAGATATCGCCAGCACGGTCTATTGGGTCGCGACACAGCCCCCGCATCTCAACATCAACTCGCTGGAACTGATGCCCGTCAGCCAGTCCTGGGCCGGCTGGCAGATCGCCAGAGAGGGCTGAGGTGAACCTGTGGCGGCGCAGTTCGCCCACGGACAAAGCGGATTTCTGTCAATCTGTCCACATGCGCCTTGTCGTCCCTGCGAAGGCAGGGATCCAGTAATCGCATGAAGTCGCCTCTGCCCTTCACCAGCCACATAGGATACTGGATCCCGGTCTAGACGCTGACGCGACAAACCGGGACGACAAGCAGGAGATGCCGCGCGTCCCTTCTTCAAAAACGTCAACGGCCGAACGCGTCTCCGCGTCCGGCCGTCATTGTGCAGGCAAGATCCCGAACGATCAGGCCTTGATCACCTTCTGGGTCTGGCTGCCCAGCTTGTCGATGCCAAGCGTCATGACCTCGCCGCCCTTCAGGTAGACCGGCGGCTTCTGCCCCATGCCAACACCCGGGGGCGTGCCGGTGGAGATGACGTCGCCAGGCTGCAGGCTCATGAAGCGGCTGAGATAGGAGATCAGGAACGGTACCCGGTAGACCATCGTCTTGGTGGAGCCGTTCTGGTAGCGCTTGCCGTCCACTTCCAGCCACATGCCGAGATCGTCGAAGTCGCCGACTTCATCCGGCGTTACCAGCCAGGGGCCGATCGGGCCGAAGGTATCGCAACCCTTGCCCTTGTCCCAGGTGCCGGACCGTTCGATCTGGAATTCGCGTTCGGAGACATCGTTGATCACGCAGAAACCGGCGACATGGCTCATCGCGTCGGCTTCCTCGATATAGGCACCGCCCTTGCCGATCACGACGCCGAGTTCGACTTCCCAGTCGGTTTTCTGCGAGCCGCGCGGGATCTTGACGTCGTCGTCCGGACCGACAATGGCCGAGGTCCACTTGTTGAAGACCACCGGTTCCGGCGGCACATCCATGCCGGATTCGGCAGCGTGGTCGGCATAGTTGAGGCCGATACAGATGAACTTGCCGATATTGCCGACGCAAGGTCCGACGCGCAGATCCTGCTGTGGAGCGCCCTCCACCAGTGGCAGCGAAGCGACGTCGAGCCCCTGCAGGCGTTGAATGCTTTCAGGCAGGAGAGCATCGCCGGCGATATCCGCGACAACGGAAGAAAGATCACGAACGCGGTTGTCGGCATCGAGAACACCGGGTTTTTCCTGTCCCGGAGCGCCAAATCTCAGCAATTTCATAAAGGATCGTCCTTGAGTGGTTGGAGCCCGGTTGCGCGTGCAACCGGGCTCGATGGGGTTGGTTACGACAAAATCGATCAGTCGTACAAGACAGCAGCGATCTTCGGATCGTCAATGTTGGATTTGTCGTAGTAGTAGAAGCCGGTGTCGATATGCGCCGGAACTTCCTTGCCCTGCGATGCTTCGAGGGCTGCTTTCACGGTCTCGTAGCCGATACCGACCGGGTTCTGGGTGATCGCACCGGCCATGACGCCGTTGCGGATCGCATCCTTCTGGGCCTTGCCACTGTCGTAGCCGATGATGACCACATCGGACTTGCCCATTTCAGAGACACCGTTGACCACACCAAGGGCAGACCCTTCGTTGGCACCGAAGATGCCCTTCAGATCCGGATTGGCTGTCAGGATGGCCTTGGTGAGTTCTGTCGACTTCAGATGATCACCGCCGCCATATTGAACGGTGACGACCTCGATATCCGGATGATTTGCCTTCATCTGGTTGACGAAACCGTCGACACGGTCAATGCCGGTCCGGCTGGTCTGGTCATGTGCCACCACGGCAACCTGGCCAGCTCCGCCGATCAGCTCTGCCATCTTGTCGGCAGCCAGTGCTGCTGCTGCAATGTTGTCGGTCGACGCTGTCGACACCGGAATATCGCTGTCGACACCACTGTCGAACGCGATGACCGGGATGCCCTTTTCCTGAGCCTGCTTCAGAAGCGGAATGGCGGCCTGACTGTCGAGAGCGGCAAAGCCGATTGCCGTCGGGTTCTTGGCAAGGGCAGCGGCCAGCATGTCGATCTGGCGGTCGACCATGGTCTCGTTGTCCGGGCCTTCAAAGGTGATGGTGACGCCCAGCTCCGAGGCGGCCTGATCGGCTCCAGCCTTCACGGCCTGCCAGAACTGGTGCTGGAAACCCTTGGAGATGAGCGGAATGTAGGTTTCCTGGGCGAAGGCAAAGTTCCCGGAAAGCATCAGGGCAGCGGCACTTGCAGCTCCGATAAGAGTACGTCTGTTCAGCATATTCCTCTCCTGTGGTTGGGTTGGACGGAAGGTCCGGTACCGGGGTGTGACCACCCTCTTGTGTGTTGATGAAACTCAGGCTTTGCGCCTGCGCACCATGTCCGCGTAAACGGCCAGGATGATGATTGCGCCGGTCACCACCGTCTGCCACTCCTGGGCGACGGACAGGACCCGCAAACCGTTCGTCAGAACAGCCATGATCAGGGCGCCGATCAGGGTCCCGAGAACCGTGCCCCGCCCACCGGAAAGCGACGTGCCACCGATTACGACGGCCGCGATGGCTTCCAGCTCGTAGCCGAGCCCCAGCGCCGGCTGGGCGGAGTTCAGGCGCGAGGCGATCAGGATCCCGGCAATGCCGCAGATCGCACCGGCCAGCGCATAGACCGACATCTTCCAGAAATCGGTGTTGACGCCGGACAGGCGGACCGCTTCTTCGTTGGAGCCCAGCGCGAAAGTATAACGGCCAAGCACCGTACGGCCGAGAATGTAGGACGCAGCCCCGGCCACAAGGAACAGGATCAGAACCCCGTTCGGGATCGGCAGAGCCGGGAAAATGTCGCCTATGAGCGAGCCACGGGAAATCAGGTCGAAGCCGGGCGTGTCGTTGAAATAGATCGGCCGGGTTCCGGAAATCACCAGCGACAGGCCTTTCAGGATCAGCATCATGCCGAGGGTCGCGATGAAGGGCGGGATTTTCATCTTGGCGATGAAGGTGCCCGAACACAGGCCGCACAGCGCACCGGTCGCGATGGCGGCAATCACACCGAGCGGCAGCGGCATGCCGAGATTGGTCAGAACGACGCCTGCGATGACCGCGCAGAACGTCATCAAGGTTCCGACGGAAAGATCGATCCCGCCGGTGATGATCACCAGGGTTGCCGCAACAGCCAAGACGCCATTGACCGAGGTCGCCTGCAGGATCGCGATCATGTTGGAGGTTTGCATGAAGTTGGGTGAAGCGATCGAGAAACCGATCAGCAATAAAACCAGGCTGGCGAAGGCCAGCAGCTTCTGGTGCGCCCCTGTCTCGATCAGACGTGCAACGAGCGACGGCGAGGAGGACGGGTTGACGGCGGTCATTGCTGGTATCCTTCTGGCTGCATGGATGGCGCTCGAAGCGTCGCCAGATGCATGATGTCTTCCTGCGTGGTGGCTTCACCGCCCGGCAGGATGCCGGTGAGACGGCCTTCACACATGACGGCGATGCGATGGCTGAGACGCATGATCTCCGGCAATTCCGAGGAGATGACGATGATCGCCCTGCCCTCGTTGGCCAGTGCCTTCAGCAGTTTGTAGATTTCCGACTTGGCACCGACATCGATGCCGCGGGTCGGCTCATCGAAGATCAGGATGTCGCAATCCCGGTAGAGCCACTTGGCTATGACGACCTTCTGCTGGTTGCCACCAGAAAGCAGGCGGACTTCCTGCCGGTCGGACGGCGTGCGGATTTCCAGTTTGGCGATATAGTCCTGCGCCGTCTTGCGCATGGCATCGTCATTCAGGACGCCAAACCGGCTGGAAAAGCGATCGAGGCTGGCCAGCGCCACGTTGGTCCGAACATCCATGCCGGTGGCCAGACCGAAATGCTTGCGATCTTCCGAAAGGTAACCGATCCCCGCCTTCACGGCGTCGGAAGGTTTCGATATCGAACAGGACTTGCCGTGAACCCGGATCTCGCCGCTGTCGCGTGGATCAGCTCCGAAAATCGCCCGTGCCACTTCCGTCCGCCCGGCTCCCATCAAGCCGGCAAAGCCGAGGATCTCGCCTTTCTTGACGGAAAAGCTGACGTCGCGGATCTCGCGCCCCCTGCTCAACCCGCGTATGTCCAGCACCGTCTCGGCGTCGGACAGATCGGGGATGACGATGGCCTCGCTGGTCAGCTCCCGGCCCACCATCATGGAGATGATCTTGGTAACAGGCGTCTGCGCTGCATCAACGGTGCCGACATAGGAGCCGTCACGCATGACGGTCACCCGGTCGGCGATCTGCTTGAGTTCGTCCATCTTGTGGCTGATGTAGATGATGCCCACGCCATCGGCCTTCAGCCGGCGGATGATGGTGAAGAGTTCGGCGATTTCCGCATCATTCAGGGCGGCGGTCGGCTCGTCCATGATGAGGACGCGTGACCGGTAGGACAGTGCCTTGGCGATCTCGACCATTTGCTGACGGGCGATGGTGAGTTCACCGACGATCGTCTTCGGGTTCATCTTCAGGTTCATCGACTTGAAGATCTCGAGCGCCCGGGCGTTGAGCGCCGTCTCATCCAGACGGCCGAAACGCTTGCGCGGTTCCCGGCCGATAAAGATGTTTTGCGCGACCGTCAGATCATTCATCAGGCTGAGTTCCTGATGAATGATACCGATGCCCAGTGCCTGGGCGGCCCGCGGACCATCGATCTCCACGGCCTGACCGTTAACCAGCAGCTCGCCGCCATCCCTGGGGTAAATGCCGGACAGGATCTTCATCAGCGTCGACTTGCCAGCGCCGTTTTCGCCCATCAGGGCATGCACTTCGCCGCTGTTCAGGTCAAAGCTGACATTCTTGAGGGCGTGCACACCGGGGAAGCGTTTTTCGATCCCCGTCATCCTCACCAGATTTGTCATGCGCGATCCTCCCAAACCGCGACAAAGGAGCCACCGTCAGATGGTGACACCTCCATCGACCAGAAGTGCCTGCCCGGAAACGAACCGGCTTTCGTCGGACAACAGGTAGACGATCATCGGCGTCATATCGTCGACGGTTGCCAGACGGCCCATGGGCTGCCGGGCGATGAAATTCTTTTCCGCTTCCACCGGATCCGGTGCAGAAGCAATGCGGCCGCGCAAGGACGGAGTATCGACAGTGCCCGGGCATAGCGCGTTGCAGCGGATGCCTTCCTTGACGAAATCCGCTGCGACGCCCTTTGTGAGGCCAATCACTGCTGCCTTGGTGGCGCCGTAGGCCGTGCGCATCGGAAAGCCTTTGATGGACGATGCCATCGACGACATGTTCAGGATCGATGCCGTGCCGGTCGCCTTGGCGCGTTCGCGCATGCCCGGAAGGAAAGCTTGCGTCATCCGGTACATGGAGGTGACGTTCAGCTCGAAGCTGAAGGCCCAGTCGTCTTCGGTGATATCGAGGACAGAGCCGTTGTGAACGAAGCCCGCACAGTTGAAGAGCCCATCGAGCGCCGGCAGTTTTTTTGCCAGATCGTCAACGGCTGAGCGATCACAGACATCCAGTTTGTGGATCTCGATACCGGGGCATTCGCCCGGGAGCGTCGACAGCGTTTCCTCGTTGATGTCCGCAGCGTAGACCTTTGCGCCTTCCCTGGCGCAGGCAATCGCGCTTGCACGGCCGATACCCTGCCCGGCTGCCGTCACCAATATTGTTTTATCTTTCAAGCGCACTGAAATCCTCCCGAAAGTCCGCGCATCGTCACAACGTTCCGCCGGATGCGGCTACATCACCGCACCGATCTGCCACGGCACGAACTCCACTCCGCCGAAGCCGAGTTCCTCGCTTTTGGATTGTTTTCCGGAGGCAACGGCGATGATCATTTCGAAGATCTCCTCGCCCTTGGCTTCCAGACTGACATTGTCGGAGATCACGTCACCGCAATTGATGTCCATGTCTTCCGACATCCGGCCATACATCTCGCTGTTGGTGGCGAGCTTGATGCAAGGGGTCGGCATGTAACCGGACACGGAGCCGCGCCCCGTGGTGAAGACGATGATATTGGCACCTGAGGCGATCTGACCGGTCACCGAACATGGGTCAAAGCCTGGGCTGTCCATGAAGACGAAACCCTTCTTGTCGACGGGTTCGCCAAACTTGTAGACGTCCACAAGGGGGGCTGAGCCTCCCTTGGCCGCTGCACCAAGAGACTTTTCCAGGATTGTGGTCAATCCGCCGCGCTTGTTGCCGGGCGACGGATTGTTGTCCATCTCGCCGCCATTGCGGGCTGTGTAGTCTTCCCACCAGCGCACACGCTCGATCAGCTTCTTGCCGACATCGACGGAAACCGCCCGGCGGGTCAGAAGGTGCTCCGCGCCGTAGATCTCCGACGTTTCGGACAGGATCGTGGTACCGCCATGACGGACCAGAAGATCGGAGGCAATCCCGAGTGCCGGATTGGCAGTGATGCCGGAATATCCGTCCGAGCCGCCGCACTGCATTCCGACGGTGATTTCGGAAATCGGCACCGGCGTGCGCTCGGCCTTGTTGGCAAGTTCGGCAAGCGCCCGCAACTCTTTCAGCCCGGCTTCAATGGTCTTGCGCGTGCCGCCGGTCTGCTGAATGGTCATGTAGCGCAAATCGCCGTCAGGGCGGATCTTGCGGTCACCGACGAGATCGGCAATCTGCATGACCTCGCAGCCAAGACCGATCAGCAGGATAGCTGCGAAATTCGGATGCTGGGCATAACCGGACAGGGTCCGGAACAGCGTTGCGTAACCTTCGTCCTTGCCAGACATGCCGCAGCCGGTTCCGTGAACGATTGGCACGATGCCGTCGACATTCGGAAACTCGTCCAGCAGACCGGACTTCTCGGCAGCTTCCGCGATGAATTTTGCAACAGACCCCGAGCAGTTCACCGAGGTCAGAATGCCGATGTAATTGCGCGTTCCTGCTCGCCCCGTTTGCCGGCGGTAGCCGAGAAAGGTGCGCTCTTGCGTTGCGGGCTCAAGCGGGATCGAGGCTTCGGCGTGCTGATAGTCCTGGCTGTGATCGCCCATGCCGAGGTTATGAACATGGACATGCTCCCCCGGCTTGATGTCTGCCTTCGCCTGTCCGATGATTTGACCGTACCGAATGACGTTTTCGCCAGCGGAGATCGGCTTGCGGGCAATCTTGTGGCCACGCATGACCTGCCCGGATAGCGGACAGTCAACATGGGCAACGCTTGCGCCGGCCGCAATATCCTGAAGGGCGATGACCACATTGTCATCGGCATTCAGAAGGATCGAATTGGCATGAGGCTGCAACACGTCTCTCTCCCCTCTACGGCCGCTACGGTTGGTTCGCCTTGTCATTTCAAGATGACAAGACCCTTCTCAACCCGCTGACATCAATCAGCTTTTCACTCTTCTCCGAGCTCTCTCCATGGAGCATCGGCACGGCCGGTCTTTCTTCACGATTAGCTTGACAGGGTAACTGTGTCAACTAACATGTTAGCATTCAATCGAGTTGACAATGTCCCTGACCAACGAACAAGATTTTCCCGAGATCACCCTGCCCGACATTGGCAAACTGTCCGGCTCGCTGGCACAGCGTGTCTATGAGGCGCTGCGCTCGTCCATCCTGGCGATGGACCTGCCGCCGGGGACCCTTCTCAGGAAACAAGTCATCTGCGAACAGCTTGGTGTCTCCCGCTCGCCGGTGACGGAAGCGATCACCCGGCTAGCAGGCGAAGGCCTTGTCGAAGTCATTCCCCAGTCCGGCTCCCGCGTGACCAAGTTCTCCATGTCGGAAATCCGCGAGGGCGCCTTCCTGCGGGAAGCCATCGAACTGGCGGCGGTTTCCAAGGTGGCGGCGGAGCGCACCGAAGAGCAGTTGACGGAGTTGAACCGCAATTTGCGTCTGCAGGCTCTTTGCCTGGAAGACCACGACGAAACCGGCTTCTACCGGGAAGACGAGCGCATGCACGAGCTTATCTTCTCCTTCACCGGCTACCCGAAGCTCCACAGCCTGTCTGCCACCGGGTGGATGCAGGTCAACCGGGCACGGCAATTGCTGTTGCCCATGCGCGGCAGAGCCTTTGAGGCCTATGACGAGCACCGGGTCATCGTGGAAGCAATCCGCGACCGCGATCCGGAACGGGCACGCCAGGCAATGCAAAAGCACCTGAGCGAACTTGTCACGCGCCTGGAACCGCTCGCCGAGACCAGGCCGGACCTGTTCGACTGAAAACCTGGCCCGTGGCCCGACACCAGACCGCAGATCATGCGGCGTTCAAACTGATCCTGAGGAAACATCCAGAGGAAACACATGACCGCCTTGAAAACACAGCGGCTGAACGACAGAACCGCAAGACCCATCGACCTGACGGAGATGGGTTTCGGCGGCGCGCCGCTCGGCAATCTCTACCGCAAGGTTTCGGAAGAAGATGCCCAGGCTGCCCTTCAGGCGGCCTATGACAACGGCATCCGCTACTTTGACACGGCGCCGCAATACGGCCTGGGCCGATCGGAAATGCGCTTTGCCACTGCCATCAAGCGTTTTGGCCGCGAGAACATTCAGCTTTCGACCAAGATCGGCCGCCTGCTGCTGGATTGCGAGCCGCACGAGGTGACCCCGGAAGCCTTTGTCGATGTGCCGCAAAAGCGGATCGTCTTCGACTACAGCTATGACGGCGTCATGCGCAGCTACGAGGCAAGCCGTCAGCGACTGGAGGTCGCCAACGCGGACATCCTTTTCGTGCATGACGTCTGCGCCTTTTCGCAAGGCTCTCAGGAAGCCAGCGATGCCCGCGTCCGCGAGCTTTTCGATCTTGGCGGCTACAAGGCGCTTACCGAGTTGAAAGAGGCCGGGGACGTTGCGGCCATCGGCGCAGGGGTAAACGAGTGGCAGGTTTGCCAAAAGCTGCTCGGCCTTGCCGATTTCGACTGTTTCCTGCTTGCCGGCCGCTACACGCTTCTGGAACAGGACGCCCTTGAGAGCTTCCTGCCGCTTTGCGAGCAACGGGACGTCGGCATCATTCTGGGCGGGCCCTATAATTCCGGCATTCTGGCAACCGGAGCCGTTCCCGGTGCGAAATACAACTACGCCGATGCACCGCCGGAGATCCTTGAGCGCGTGCGCAAGATCGAAGATGTCTGCCGCAGCCATTCAGTGCCGCTGATCGCGGCCGCGCTGCAGTTCGTGCTTGGACACCCAAGTGTGAAGACCGTCATCCCCGGTGCAGTGAACGCGGCCGAGGTTGAAGCCAATATTGCTCTCTTGAAGACCGATATCCCTGCCGCACTCTGGTCAGACCTCAGGTCTGCTGGCCTGATCCGCCCCGATGCCCCCTTGCCGAGCGAGACTTCCCATGTTGCGTAACCTTCCCCCCATCCTGAGCCCCGCGCTGCTTTATGCCCTCAGAGCCATGGGGCACGGCGACGAGATCGCCATTGTCGACGCCAATTTCCCGGCGGAAAGCTCCGGTCCCGATTGTGTTCGTCTCGATGGCATATTGGCAACAGACACGCTGAAGGCGATCCTGTCGGTTATGCCGCTCGACACGTTCGTCGCCGCCCCCGCCCGGACGATGCAGGTGGTCGGTGATCCGGACGCGGTGCCGGAGATTGTCGCCGAGTTCCAGACCATCATCGATGACACCGCCGACAAGCCGGCCAGGATTTCAACGCTGGAACGCCATGCCTTTTATGAAGCGGCCAGCCATGCCTTTGCCGTGGTCCAGACAGGCGAGACCCGCCTCTACGGCAACATCATTCTGACCAAGGGCATTATCGAGCCATGACCTGCAGACATCACGTGCCATCCAGCCCCTTCCTTTAGCTTCAGGCGCACTTAGACTCGCCGCCCCGGCGTCAATCCATTCACCTTCTCGATGATCGACGCGGCGTCGATACCGAAATGGCGGTAGAGATCGCCAATCGTACCGGTCTGGCCGAAATGTTCGACACCGAGCGGGATGGTCTGGTGGCCGGCAACACCGCCAAGCCAGGCGAGCGTTGCCGGGTGGCCGTCAATCACGGTGATCAGTTTGCAATGACCGGGCAGATCGCCCAGCAGTTGCTCGATATGGGACCTGGCGGCCGCGTTGCCACGAGACCTTGCTCTTTGCGCCGCCGTCCAGCCCGCGTTGAGGCGGTCGGCGGACGTGACGGCAAGAACACCGACATCCCGCCGGTTACCGGCGAGTTCTCCCGCCGCCTTGATGGCTTCGGGCGCAACGACGCCCTGATAGGCGATCACAACTTCGCAGTTGGGGCCGGGTTTGCGAAGCCAGTAGGCACCGTCAATGGCGCCCTGGCGGAAGGCGTCGTCGGCCCGTTTGACGGGCTGTTCGATCGGGTTGGTCGACAGGCGCAGATAGACGGAGCCGCCGGTCTCGTCGCGCAGCCAGGTGCGTTCGTCCGGATCACCCTCGCCGTCGCGTTGCAGGTAATCGAAGGCCCATTCCATGATCACGGCCAGTTCGTCGGCAAAGGCGGGTTCGAAAGCGGCCAGTCCGTCCTGGCTCATGCCGATCAGCGGTGTGCCGATGGACTGGTGCGCACCGCCTTCCGGGGACAGGGTCACACCGGATGGCGTACCGACAATCATGAAGCGGGCATCCTGATAGCAGGCATAGTTGAGCGCATCGAGCCCCCGGCAGACAAAGGGATCATAGACTGTGCCGATGGGGATCAACCTTTCGCCAAAAAGCGAATGAGAAAGACCGGCAGCGCCCAACAGCAGGAACAGGTTCATCTCGGCGATGCCGAGTTCGATATGCTGGCCTTCCGGCGTGAACTCCCACTTTGCAGTCGAGGGAATCCTGTGCTCGATGAAGGCATCCGCCATGGCCTTGCGGGCGAAGAGCTTGCGCCGGTTGACCCAGGGACCAAGGTTGGTGGTGCCAGTGACATCCGGTGAGGTCGTAACGATACGCTCGGCCAGTTTGCTGTCGCCCTTGGAGAGATCATCCAGAACCTTGCCGAAGGCCATCTGGGTGGAAATATCCCGGTCGGAGGCAAGCTCGATGGCAGGTACGGCGATCTTGTCGTCAGAGAAACGGCGGGTGCCTTTGGCAAAGAACGGCACCTGATCCAGGAACGCCTTCAGCGCTCCAACGTCCGGCACTGTCGCGAAGGGCTCCCATTCCTCGCCTTCCGCAACGCCCATGTGTTGCTGCCACTCGGCCATCTGGGTCTTGTTCATCAGGCCGCCGTGATTGTCCTTGTGGCCGGCAATCGGCGTGCCCCACCCCTTGATGGTATAGGCAAGGAAGCAGGTCGGCTTGTCGTGATCGATGGCGGCGAAGGCTTCCGCCATGGTCTCGGTGCAATTGCCGCCGAGATTTTCCATGAGATCCGCCAATTCATCATCCGAGCGGCGGTCGATCAGCGCGGTGACATCGCCCTGATCACCCAGGTCGTCCATCAGGCGTTTGCGCCAGACAGCTCCACCCATGAAGGTGAGCGCGGAATAATCCTGGTTGGAGCAATCGTCGATCCACTGGCGCAGCTTGTCGCCGCCGGGTTCGGCAAAGGCCGCGCGCTGCAAGACCCCGTATTTGACCCGGACCACCTGCCAGCCGAAGGCATCGAAGATTTTCTCGACCCGATCAAAGAGCCCCTCACGAACGATCCCGTCGAGCGACTGGCGGTTATAATCGATGATCCACCAGCAGTTCCTGAGATCGTTCTTCCAGCCCTCCTGAAGGGCTTCATACACATTGCCTTCGTCGAGTTCAGCATCGCCGACCAGAGCGATCATGCGGCCGAGCGGCTTGTCGCCCGACCAGCTCTTGGCCGCGATATAGTCCTGTACCAGCGACGCGAAGGAGGTAATCGCGACACCGAGCCCAACCGAACCGGTGGAGAAATCGACATCATCGATATCCTTTGTACGCGAAGGATAGGACTGAACGCCTCCGTAACCGCGAAAGTTTTCCATCTTTTCGCGCGTCTGATTGCCCATCAGGTACTGGATCGCATGGAAGATCGGCGAGGCATGCGGCTTGACCGCCACCCGGTCTTCCGGCCGGAGAACAGAGAAGTAGAGCGCCGTCATGATCGAAACCATGGAAGCCGAACTTGCCTGATGCCCGCCGATCTTGATGCCATCCACCTTCGGACGCACGTGGTTGGCGTGATGGATCATCCAGTGCGACAGCCACAACAGCCGTTGTTCGATGGTCTTCAGGTGTTCGGTGCTCATGGAGGCGTTCCCGTTAAGTGCGTACTTGCCGTTACTCTAGCTTCGGGCAAGAACCGGTTTCTTGCTATTTCCTAATCTTTTCGGCTAAGTCTTGGAGAGTTTCACCAAGAATGAGGCCTTCCTTGGCGATTTCCGACACGCTCGACACATTTGATATTCAGATCCTGCGAGAGCTACGCCAGAACGGCAGAATTTCAATTCAGGATCTTTCCGAACGCATCGGCCTGAGTGCGACACCGGCAGCCCGCCGCCTGAGGCACCTGGAAGACCGCGGCATCGTGACAGGATATTGCGCGCTGATCGACGAGGTGAAGCTCGGCTACGAGGTTTCGGTCTTCGTGTCCGTTCAGCTCGACAAGCAGATCGACGTCACCCTGGACCAGTTCGAAGCCGCCATTCAGGCGTTTCCGGAAGTCGTCGACTGCTGGTTGATGACCGGCAACCGGGACTATCTCCTGCGCGTGGCAACCACCGGGCTCGCCGCCTTCGAAACCTTCCTGACCGGAAAGCTGACCAAGGTGCCCGGTGTCGCCAACATCGAAAGTTCCATTCCGCTACGGCGCGTGAAATCCGGTGTCGCACGGACGCCCTGATTTGGGCTGTCCGCCACGTTCCCCGGCTCTCACTTCCACCGCTCCCTCATCCTGAGGAGCGCGTTCACGCGCGTCTCGAAGGATGGGCCACTTGCTCCGGAATGTGGGGCCCATCCTTCGAGACAGCGCTTCGCGCTTCCTCAGGATGAGGTTGAGAGGAGGAGAGGATCTGGTGGTCTTTGGAAAAACCTGGGCGTTGACTGAGCTCAGGCTGCCGCCGCAACAGGCACTTGCGGCATGGCCTGCGCCAAGTCTTCCAGGATGTCATCTAGGTCTTCCAGGCCCACGGACAGGCGCACGAGGCCGTCGCTGATGCCGTGGGCGGCGCGCTCTTCCGGGGTGTAGGTGGAATGGGTCATGGACGCAGGGTGCTGGATCAGCGTCTCGGCATCGCCCAGGGATACGGCCCGCTGGATCATCTTCAGGCCATTCATCATGGAAATACCAGCTTCCAGTCCACCCTTCAGTTCAAAGGCAATCATGCCGCCCGGCTGGCTCATCTGCCTGTTCGCCAGTTCGTGCTGTTCGAAGCTTTCAAGTCCCGGGAAGTAGACCTTTGAGACCGCCGGATGGTCTTGCAGCCATTCGGCGACTTTCTGCGCGGACGCACAGTGCCTGTCCATGCGCAGGGCAAGCGTCTTCAAACCGCGCAGGATCAGCATGGCACTGAACGGGGCCATCACCGCACCGGTCATGTCCTTCATGCCGACGAGACGGATCTCCTGGATCTGGTCGGCCCGTCCGGCAACCAGACCGGCCACGACGTCACCATGACCACCCAGATACTTGGTGGCCGAATGCAGAACGAGGTCGGCGCCTAGTTCGATCGGGCGGGTGAGATAAGGCGTGGCATAGGTGTTGTCGACGATTACCGTCGCGCCGGCCTCATGGGCGATTTCCGAAACGTGGCTGATGTCGACAAGGCGCATGTTCGGGTTGGCCGGGGTCTCGAAATAGACAACCCGGGTCTTGTCGGAAATGACGGTACGCAGGTTTTCGGGATCGGTCAGGTCCACATGGGTGATCTTGATGCCGAACTTGGTCAGGCCATGGCGCATAAAGGCAAAGGTGCAGCCGTAAAGGGTTTCGTCGACGATGATCTCGTCCCCCGGTGCCACGAGCGTCCAAAGGGTCGCGGTGATCGCGCCCATGCCGGAAGAAAGCGCGAGACCGGCTTCCGCTCCTTCCAGATCCGCAATGCGGCGTTCCAGAAGATCCAGCGTCGGATTGGAAATGCGGCTGTAGATATGCCCTGCCCGCTCGCCCGCGAACATCTCGCCGCCGGCTTCCGCCGTCTCGAACACGAAAGTGGAGGTCAGATGCAGCGGTGGCGTCAGAGATCCCTCGTTTTCAAGCGGATTGTAAGCGAGGTGGATCGCACGGCTGGCAAAACCCTTGTAGGCACTCATGGCTGTCTCCCTGATTTCAGCCTGAGCAATATGATCCAATCATGAGGGTGATAGATTTCAAAATGTGTCAGTGATAGCCTTCTTATTAGCATAATCTGCCAATCGAGCTTCAAATGGACAAGAAAGACAGACAGATCATCCGTGCGCTGCAGCGGGATGGCCGCATGACCAACCAGGACCTGGCGGAAGCGGTCAACCTGTCGCCCTCACCCTGCTTGCGCCGGCTCCGGAACCTGGAAGCCTCCGGGACAATCAAGGGGTTTTCGGTGGATGTGGATGCTGCCGCCTACGGCCTGCCGATCACCGTCTTCGTCCGCATCCGGCTGGAGCGGCACAACGAGGAGGATGTGCGCCGGTTCGAAAGTCGGATGCAGACCATCGAGGAGGTTCTGGAATGCCACGTGCTGACCGGCGCGATGGATTATCAGCTGCGCGTGGTGGTGTCGGATCTTGAAGCCTATGAGACCTTCATCCGCAACCGCATTCATCCGATCGGCGGCATTGCGTCGATCGATACCAGTTTCGTTTATGGCACCGTGAAGAAGACGGCGGTGTTTCCACCGCTCGCCTGACCTGCCAACAATGTTGCTATTCCTGCCGGAATTTCACTGGCGGCGATTTCTCCGGCAACAGTCCGGACCGGAATCGCTGCAGCACCACCTGCAGAAGCAGACCCACCAGCAGCATGCGGATGAACGAACTGCGGGTCGCCCATTCCGGCGGCAGGCGATTGGTGAAGATTTCCGTCACGGACCAAAGCGTCCAGATGGTCAAGGCACCAAGGATGGCCCCCCTGTTGTTGCCGGAACCACCGGCCATCAGCATCACCCAGACAAGGAAGGTCACCAATAGCGGATCGGTGGCCGTGGGCGACAGGAAGCGGAAATAATGCGCTGAGAGGCCACCAGCGATCCCCATGATGGCGCAACCGATAACGAAGGTCTGGATCCTGAATTTCTCGACGTTCTTGCCGACGGCCGCCGCAGAAGCCTCGTTGTCGCGGATCGCACGCAGGCTGCGCCCCCACGGGCTGTCGTGCAGGCGCGAGGCTGCCAGATAGACCAGCAGCACCACGAACCAGACAAAGCCGAGAAACACAATGTCCCCCATGCGCCCGGTGGTGAGGTCCGCCAAAGGCCTTGGAATGCGGGACAGGCCCAGACTGCCGTTGGTGAGCCAGCTTTCGTTGACGATGACGAGCCGCAGGATCTCGGCGATCCCGATGGAGGCCATCGCCAGATAGTCGCTCTTGAGACGTACGCAGATCTTGGCCACCGCCCAGCCGGCAAGCCCGGCGAGTATCGCAGCCCCGATCAATCCAATCGGCACAGGCAGGCCAAAGCCTCCGAGATGCTTGGACGAGGCCGCGGTTGTCAGGATCGCCGAGGTATAGGCCCCAACACCGTAGAAACCGGCGATACCGGCGTTGAAGAGGCCGCCCATGCCCCATTGTACATTCAGGGCAAGGCACAGGATTGCGTAGATACCGCCCAGGATCAGAAGACTGACCGCATAGAAGAAGAGACCGGTGAGTTCCATCAGAGCAACCTCCCCTTGAAGAGACCCTGAGGCCGGAAGATGAGCAGGCCGATCATCAGGACGAAGGCAACCGCCGTTTTGTAGGACGGGGAGATGAGCGCATCGTCACCGATCCAGTGATAGGAGGACAGTTCCTCGGCCAGGCCGATGATGAAACCACCTGCCATGGCCCCCATCGGCTTGCCGATCCCACCCAGAATGGCGGCGGCAAACATAGGCATCAGCAGGTTCCAGCCCAGATTGGGGTGAGCACTGGTGTTCAAAGCGGCAAAGGTTCCGGCGATCGCCGCCAGAGCCGCGCCGATGATCCACGTCCAGCGAATGACCTTGGCGGTATCCAGACCGGAAACTTCGGCCAGTTCCGGATCGTCGGCAACTGCCCGCATGGACCGGCCGGTTCTTGTGACGGTCAGGAAGTAGTGCAGAAGCACGGCAATTATCGCAGTCGAGATCACCGCCTGCAGATGCAGCACCGACACCCGAAAGGTATCGAACAGGACCAGCGGCGGTTTAACGCCTGTCGAAAACACCTGGTTTTGAGAACCCCAGACCAACTGAACGATCGAACGGAAGACCAGCGCAATGCCGAAGGACGAGATCACCGTGTAAATGGTCGGCAGCTCGCGCAGTGGCTTGTAGAAATAGCGGTCGACCAGCAGCGCCGAGACAATCGTGAGTGCCATGCCGAAGGGTATCAGCAGAAGCGGATTGACCGGGACGATGGCAGCCATGGCCAGCACACCGTAAGTGCCCAGGGTCATCAGATCGCCGTGTGCAAAATGGGCAAAGCGCAGGATGCCGAAGATCATGGAAATCCCGACAGCGCCAAGCGCGTAGATGCTGCCGATGGCCAGCGCCGGGAACAGATAGAAATTCACGAACTCGATCATGCAGCCGCTCCCCCGAGGAAGAGGCGACGCACGTCTTCATCCGCCAGCAGCTCCTTGCCGGTTCCGCTGGCATAGTTTCGCCCGTTCACCAGGATATGGCCGTGATCGGCAATCTGCAGAGCCTGGCGGGCATTCTGTTCCACCATCAATATAGTGATCCCGGTTTTTCGGATGTCGAGAAGCAGATCGAAGATCCGCTCCAGATAGGCAGGCGACAGACCGGCTGTCGGCTCGTCCAGCAGCACCAGCTTCGGGTCGCTCATCAACGCGCGGCCCATGGCAACCATCTGCCGCTGTCCACCCGAAAGCTCGCCAGCAGGCTGTTTCAACTTGTCCCGCAGGTCGGGAAACAGGGAGAGCACACGTTCGCGCGTCGCCGCTTTATCCTTTGGTGGAGCTGCATAGGTTCCGACATCAAGGTTCTCGTCTACGGACATGGTCGCAAAGACGTTTTTCGTCTGAGGCACTGCCGATACACCGAGCGGAACAAGAGCTGACGTCTTGCAACCCGCCAGTTCCTTCGAGCCAAGTTTGATCGACCCGGCGGAGACGGTGGTCAGTGCGAAGATGGTTTTGAGCAAGGTCGACTTGCCGGCGCCGTTCGGCCCGAGAATGACCGCGATCTCGCCAGGCTCAACGGTCAGCGAGACCTCTTCGATGATGGGCGGACCGCCATAGCCGGCGCTGACGTTTGTGACGGAAAGTCGCTCGGTCATAGCTGCGCCTCGTATTTTCCGCCGCCAAAATAGGCCTCGATTACACGTTCGTCGTTACGCACGTCTTCGACCGAACCTTCTGTCAGGAGCGTGCCCTGCGCCATGACCAGCACGTGGTCGCACAGCTTGGAAACGTAGTCGAGGTCGTGCTCGATGAGGCAGAAGGTCAGGCCCCGTTCCCGGTTCAGCATCAGGATCTTGTCCGCCAGCTTGGACAGAAGCGTGCGGTTGATGCCGGCCCCGATCTCGTCCAGCAGGATGATCTTCGGGTTGCGCATCAGGGCGCGGCCGAGTTCGACCAGCTTCTTCTGACCACCGGAAAGATTGCCTGCCTTCTCGTCGATGACATGGTCCAGTTCAAGCAGGCGGACAGTGTCCCGCGCGGTCTCATAGATTTCCTGCTCCTCGGCCTGGTAATGGCCGCGGCGGAAGATCACGTTGAAGACATTCTCGCCTTCCGGCGCCGAGGCAGACGCCATCAGGTTTTCGAGAACCGAGAGATGCCCGAATTCGTGAGGTATCTGGAAGGTGCGCGCGAGGCCTGCCTTGGCCCGTTGATGGGGTTTGAGCGCAGTTATGTCCTTCCCGTCCAGGAGCACCCGGCCGGCACTGGGCCGGATTGCACCTGCAATGACGTTGAAGGCGGTTGTTTTTCCCGCACCGTTCGGCCCGATCAGGCCGGTGATGCGGCCTGCGCCGATCTTGAAGCTTGCATGGTCAATAGCCCGCAAACCACCAAAATCGACGCAGATTTTGTCCAGCTCAATCACGCTGTCGCCTGGTCGGCTTATTCGACGATTTCGACTTGCTTGTAGCCGTCGCCGTCCACGACGAACTTGCCGATGTAGCCACCGACATCGCCGTTTTCATCGAACTCCGCGGAGCCGCTGGCACCGTCGTAATCGATGTCCTTGCCTTCCTTGATCAACGCAATCGCCTTTGCCCATTCACCCGGGCCGACTTTCTCGCCCGGAGCCATCGCAACTTCCTTCAGGGCTTCGGCAATCTTTGCGCGGTCAGTCGAACCGGCCTTTTCAACAGCCAGCAGGGCCAGGAAAGTTGCGTCATAGGTCTGGTCGACAAAAGCCTTGTCGGCACCTTCGCCAAATTCGGCGTTGAAGGCATCATGCAGTGACTGCTGGGCCGGATTTTCAGCCGGAGACGTCGGTGAGGAAAAGAACGAGGTCTTCAGGGCATCTGCGCCAACGTTCTGGATCAGCAGTTCGTCACGAAGACCATCCGTGCCGATGAATTTGGTGAAGAGGCCACCTTCAATGGCCTGACGGACGATCTTGCCACCGCTGTCGCCGGCATAGGCGATCACAACCAGCGCCTCGGCATCACCCTTGGCCAGGCTTGCAAGTTCCGAACGGTAGGAATCCTTCTTTTCTTCGTGCTTCGCCTCGGCGACGATTTCACCACCGGCTTCAGTGTAGGCATCGATGAATGTTTCGCCGATACCGACGCCATAGTCATTGTTGACGAAGGTGAGCGCGACTTTCTTGATACCTTCGTCCATCACCATCTTGGCGAGGATCTCACCCTGATAGTTGTCTGAAGGCACAATGCGGAACACCAGTCCGTTGTCTTCCAGGAAGGTCATGGCCGGAGAGGTCGCGGTCGGCGAGATCTGCGGCACGCCCGCCGGAATGATTGCAGCTTCGGCAGCGGCAATGGTGGTGCCAGACATGAGCGACCCCATGATGATCGGCACGTTTTCCACGTTCACCAGCTTCTGGGCAGCGTCGACCGCGCCCTGGGCGGTGCCGGTGGTGTCACCGTAGACGGCAACTGCCGTGCCACCCAGCAGACCGCCCTGCTCGTTCACCTGCTTGACCGCGAGATCGGCTGCATTTTGAAGCGGCGGAATGAAATTGGCGATCGGCCCCGTGATGTCCATCAGGATACCGATCTTGGTGTCGTCCGCCAGTGCGGCGGTGCCCGTGCCCAGCAACGCTGCTGCGGCCACAATTGTCGTCAATTTTCTCATGCTGTCATCCCCTCATGGCTTGACCTTGAACTCCTGCACAGCCTGTTCTTTCCTCCTCGACAGGCTTTGTCTTTTCAGTCGCGCAGGACCTCCGTTTCGAACCGGCCCGGCAGGCTGACTTCCAGCAGTTCCAGGTCGGCAGTTGCTTCCGCGTATCGCGTCGCCATGTTCGGCGGGATCACGAAGGCGTCTCCGGCAGACAGGCGGTAAGGATCTTTGCCTTCGCCCTCCAGGGTCATTTCGCCTGCCAGCACAAAGTTGAATAGAATATCGCAGTCATGACGCGTCCAGGGAGAGGCCTCCCCGACCGGACGAGCCACCATAACAGATGCCACGCCTCGGGTATTGTCACAGATGGTGGTGTCGCGTGCCTCAAAACCCGGAATGCGGAACGGTTCAAAAACGCCGTCCTGTGCCAGGCTGTGCACGAATTTCTGTCCTTGCCACTCCCGATCCGGCCGCTCATGGGGCGTCGGCAGGGTCATCTCGTGGTCGATCTCGGTAATGTGCTCGGCTGGGACGCCGATCTCGATCACCTCGATTCCTTCGGCTGCGTGCATCACGCGGTGACGGATTTCCGGCGGCTGGATGAAACAGTCACCAGCCCTCAGACGGCGCATGCCGCCCTGATCTTCATAAAGAACATCGACCCACCCGTGGACACAAAAGATCAGCTGAAACCCGACCTTGTGGAAGTGAACCATGTCCGGAACCGGTCCGTCCGGAACCCGGATATGCGAGGCGATCATGGCGCCGCCGAGCCGTGTCGGCACAAGATCCCGATAGGACATGCCCGCCCGGCCGATCACCCATGGGGCCTGGTCTGCCAGACGGCGCACCACGAAGGCGTGCTCTGTTTCAGGCATCACCAGCGGTGGATTGAGTTCATCGATTTCGACACGTGTCCCGCTCGGGGAGACCAGCAGGCGCTCGCCATCTGCAAATTCATCCGGATTTTCCGTCAGAATTCGCAGCGTGCCTGGTGCTTCGCTTGCACCCTTTTCCACCCGCACGCGCAAGCCGTGACCGGAGAACACCGCAATTTCCGGGCTGTCGGCCGGATAGATCATGTCCAGCCGCATGTTCAGCTTCTTGGTGAAGAACGGCAGGTCCTTGGCAAGGTCCTGGGTCGGTAGTCTGACTTCCGCGCGGGTTTCCGTCATGTCCTGTCCATCGCTCCCTTTACCCCCGCTTCAGCCTGCCTGTGCAGAGGATGTTGTGTTCTGATTGCCGGCATCCTCATGTGCTGCGAGGTAGGCCGCCTCCCCTTCAAAAACGAACCGCAGGATCCGGTCGCTTGCGGCAACCGCGTCCCGGCGGCAGAAAGCCTGGTAAAGCTGGGTGTTACCGGCAACGATCAACGGATGGTTCGCCTGATGGGCAAAGGTCATCAGGCGCACGGCCTGCACCTGGGTCATGTAGCGCTGCAGCGCCTTGCGCAACGAAACATTCGGCACGGCGGCAATCCAGCTGTTGCGGAAAATCTCGCAGGCCCGATGCAAATGCTCGGTATCCCCCGCCGCCATAGCCGAACCCGCATCCTTGAGGATGTCGTCCAGTCCCTTCAACTCGTCTTGCGACAGGCTGAGCGCTGCCATGGCGGCTGCCCGCGGCTCAAGAAGACGTCGCAGATCGAAAATTTCCAGAATTTCCCGGTGGTCGAGACGCGGAAGCACAAAGCCCCGCGTTGTCGGCTCCAGATAGCCTTCATGGGCAAGACGCATCAGGGCATCACGGGCCGGCATGCGGGAAACGCCGAATTCGGCCGCCACGGCGGTGTCGACAAGGCGGATATCCTGACCAAGTTCCCCGCGCTGGATGCGCCCCATGAGCAGGTCGTGGATCTGTCCGCTGGTACTTTGTGCACCCGAAGTGGAGGCGGTTGATTTTCCTGCTGTCACCGGCAAGCCTCCCTTGTCAAGAACCGCGTCACCACGGCAAATCCGTATACAGAACAATTCAAGCCCAAACAGACACTCAGCCTATTCAACCCATTTTCAGGCATTTGAAAAGTCCTTTAAGCTTGAACTATCTCAAAAACTGTATACGAATATTCCGGTGAGGGTCAATAGCGTGTTTGAGACGGAAACGGATCTGTTTCAACACTCCGATTGACCGAAGGAAACGACATTTCGGGGGACCGCATGACGACCAGGGAAGACGGCTACTTCCTCTATCATTCCATCGGCCAGTATCCCGGCAAGGAAGCCGGATTGAGCGCCGCGATGGCGGAGCTGGCCGCCGTCTGGAGTGCTCCGAACGATCAGCAGTGGCCCTATCTGCTCGGCAAGCGCGGAGAGTTCATCGATTACTGGCGCGCGATCATCGATGCACCCGCCGGGTCCGCCACGACCTGCGAGAACGTGACCCAGGGCGTCGACATGGTCATGCGGGCGCTGCCGGACGGCCTGCTGCGTGGCCGCAAGGTGCTGGTGGCCGCAGACTGTTTCCCTTCCAACCACTTTCTTCTCACCCGCCTGCAGGAACGGCTCGGCTTCGAGCTGGTAACCGTGCGGGCCCGTCAGGGCGCAAATTTCGTCGCTGACGAAGACATGATCGCCGAGTGGGACCGCGATGTCGCGCTGTGCCTGATCACCTGGGTCAGCTCCACAACCTCAAGACGCTCGGATCTGGAACCCCTCGTTGACCATGGCCGCTCGATGGGCAGCATCATTGGCGTGGACATCACCCAGGCCGCAGGACTCCTGCCCTATTCGGTTGAGGCACCGAACGTGGATTTTGTGGTTTCGACCAGTCTCAAATGGATGTGTGGCACGCCAGGAGCCGGCATCTTGTATGTCCACCCGGACCTGATCCGGGATTGCAGGCCGGAGCTGTGCGGCTGGTTCAGCCAGGACAACCCGTTCAACTGGGATATCGACGCCTTCGAATATGCCTCTGACATCCGCCGCTTCGACAACGGCACCCCGTCGATCATGCCTGCGGCCGCCTCTGTGCCCGCCCTGAAGTGGCATGCCAGCGCCGACAGGGAGTCCATCCTGCGCAGCAACCGGCACCTTTGCGGCATCCTGATCGATGGCGCGGATGACCTTGGACTGAAGCTGCTCACACCGAGATCAGAAGAAGATCGTGGCGGCAGTCTCATGTTCGGACTTGCTTCGCCAGAACAAGCCGTGCAGGTGCTGAACCATCTGCGTGTTGCCGGATTTTCCGCAGATACCCGCGGCGCAACCCTCCGGCTCTCCCCCGGCATCCAGACGAGCGAAGAGGCCACACGCGAAGTCGTGGTGGAACTGGGGAAGGCACTGGCAGGATGAGCCGGGAGGCCGTTTCGCCGGAGCCAGCACAAGCGGCCCATCCTTCGAGACGGCCTGACGGCCTCCTCAGGATGAGGGTGTGGGTGTAGCAGCGCGGAACGTTGTCTCGACGGATGGGCTGCACAGTCCGCCCGACCCGAAAACGCCCGAAGTATCGCCCCGCCTGCTTCGTCATCAATCTCACGAGAACCGGTCTTGAAGCCCAGTTACTCTGGAAATGGACAGGCCCCCGGGTCCCGCTATGCTCGCCAGGGGGATAATCGAAGGGTATGTCCCGTCATTGAGTTCCGGGACACCCTTCCCTCAAACGAAGCTCTCGACTGTCTTCAGCGCCCCATCGAGATCCGTGCCTTTTTCATCCTTGAGGGCAGCTTCACGCAGGCGGGCAACCCATTCAGGACCATCGTTCCGGTTTTCCACCATCCTTGCGCCGGCCAGAACCTTGTCGAATTTCGACAGGCCTCGTGCATGGGTGTCGGAATAGCCCTTGATAAGCCTGCGGCAGCGCAGGGTTTCCACGGCCATGGCATAGCGGTCCGGCAGGTAACCGGAGACCATCTTCAGCCAGCTTTCCAGATGATCCTGCTCCATCCGGTGGCGCAAGGTCTTGCGGCGCCAGCCGCGCAAACCACCAAGGAAATAGAGCATTGCAAAGCCGCGCAGGCTGTCGGTGCGGATACGGCGGCCACGGTTGAACCAGCGGTCGATGCGGTTCATCCAGACCGGATCGTTCTCCATCTTCCGGCCCATCTTTTCCGGCAGCAGACCGACGATTTCTTCCGCACGCGGGTGAAGATAGTCGGTCAGATGCATCAGCTTGCCGTCCTTCACCTGCATTTCCGTTTCAATCCGGTCGAAACGCTGCGACCGCGTCTTCAGGTCAGCAACCCGAATGACATCGTCATAGGCCATTGCGTTGGCGATGTACTTGGCAGCCTCGCGGGAGAGTTCGTAATCCTTCTCCTCGCTATCCCGGCTGACGAGACTTTCCAGCCTGCCGAGATACTCCGCCCCATAGTCGGTATCCTGGAAATCGACGACTTTCTGCAGCCCCGCCCGCGCCATCTCGCGAACAGGCTCCGGCAGAGCCGCGACCTTTGCTTCCAGAGATGCCCAGGCCTTCTGCGCCATATCCGGCCCGGCCGGTCTGACAATTTCCTGCCTGGCGGGTTTTGCGGCTTCAACCTTCGGCTCTTCGCCATTTTTCGCAAGATCGTAGCCTGCGGCGAAAGCCCTGAGGCTTGCCTCAACGCCCTTGCCGCCAGCGCGAATGGCCTCTTCAAAAGCCGCCCGTTCGAAGGGCAAAGCGCCGGAGCCAGCCAGTGCGCCAAAAAGCGAAGCGGAAATCACGGATCCGACTTTCAGGGCAGCCGTATCCATATCAGCCAGAACAAGCTTCTGTGCTGCCAGTTCTGCTGCCGCTTTTACCTCCTCCGAGGACGCCATGCCGTCGCCCGGCACGGTTTTCTCGGAGACCGCAAGCATGCGGTGGGTCGAAGCGATCAGCGTGGTGCGATCGGGGGTCACGAAACCGCGAATGATCGCACGCCCGGCCTCCATCATTTCCGCGGCAATGATAATGTCGACATCGCCAGCAGATGGCGCGAGCGAAAAGACGGGGGCCGCGACATCGCCCGGCGCCATCTCCATGTAGTAGATGGTCGCACCGGTTCTCTGGGCGACACCGGCCACGCTCGTTGCCTGGCAATGATAGCCTTGCGACCTGGCCAGGCCCTCGATCCAGTTGGTCAGAACGCCGCCGCCCTGACCGCCAACGGCCAGGATGGCGAGTTTGATGATCCCTTCGAGTGCCGGATCTGCCGGTCTGGCTTCCAGTGGCAATGAAAGCGACATCACACGCCCTCCCCGGTAAAGGTCAGACGGGAGCCGGCCCGCCGTGTCTGCAGCCAGGAAATGATCCTTGTGCGAAGCCCCGCATACCAGGCTTCAAAGCCTGTCGGGTTGTGAACCACTTTCGCCTCATAGAAGGACGGACACAGGATGGCCGCGTCGGCGACTTCACCGCAGTTGCCACAGCCCACGCAGGACTGGTCGATATGTGCCACCGGATCATCCCGCAGCGGGTCATCCAGTTTCTTCAGCGAAAGTGACGGACATCCGGACAGACGGATGCAGGCGTGATCGCCAGTGCAGACGTCCTGATCGACGCCGAACCGCGGCACCTCGACCCGCTCGCCACCTGCAATCGCCTTGTTGCGCTGGGGCTTTTCCCGGCGCTGGCGGTTGAGCATGCATTCGGAGGACGCGACGATCACCTTCGGACCATCATACTCGGTGGTCAGTGCCTCGCGAATGGTTTCGCGCATCCGGGTGACATCATAGGTCCGGTCGATCTGCCGGATCCACTTGACCCCCGCTCCTTGCAACGCCTTGGTGATCGGGTTGTTTGTCGACTTGGTCTTGTTCTTCGCCCGGCTGGAGGGAATGTCCTGCCCCCCGGTTGCCGCCGAATAATAGTTGTCGACGATGATCGCGACGCTGTCGGACTTGTTGAACACCATGTTGCCGATGGAAGTGCTGAGGCCGTTATGCCAGAAGCCGCCATCGCCGATGATCGAAATTGCACGCCTCTCGCCGCCGCCGTCAAAGGCCGCGTTCGAGGCCGGCCCGAGGCCGTAGCCCATGGTGGAGCCGCCAATTTCGAAGGGCGGCAGGCAGGCAAACAAATGGCAGCCAATATCACCGGTGATCTGATGCTGGCCGACTTCCTGCTCCACCATCTTCAACGAGGCAAAGATCGGACGTTCCGGACACCCGGTGCAAAAACCCGGCGGACGGATCGGCACGGTCTTGGAAAGATCCGGCAGTTCCGGCTTGGGCGCGTTTGGTGCCAGCACCTTGCCCGGCAGAAGCTCGGGCGCGTAATGGCGAACGAAGGTATCCAGACCGTCGAGCATGATCTGGCCGGTGTATTCACCCGCACGCGGGAAAATACCCTTGCCTTCCAGCTTCGTCGTCCGGCCTTCCTTGTAGAGCATCGCCCCGAGCTGCTGCTCGATAAACTCCGGCTGGCCTTCCTCGACCATCAGCACGGCTTCCTTGCCGGCGCAGAATTCAAGCAGTTCGGATTTCACCAGAGGATAGGTGACGTTGAGCACATGAAGCGGGATGGATGTGTTCCCGCTGATATCGGCAAGTCCCAACCGTTGCAGCGCGCGGATAACGCTGTTGTAGATACCGCCGAGACAGACGATCCCGACCTTGCCCTCTTCCGGGCCGAAATGCTCGTTCAGACGATTTTCCAGAATGAACTTTTCAGCAGCAGGCCAGCGGTTGTCGATCTTGTCATGCTCATGCGCATAGGACATCGGCGGCAGGACAACGCGCTTGAAATCGCGCATCGGACTGGAAAGCGCGTCGCGCACGGACAGCGGCGGCGGAACGTTGTCCCGGGTTTCGAACCGGCCAGTGACATGGCAGGAGCGGATGCGCACCATCAGCATGACAGGCGAATTGCTGGCTTCCGACAGGGCAAAGCCGTCGCCAACGGATTTGACGATGGATGCCAGGTTCGGGCGCGGGTCGAGCAGCCAGAACTGGGATTTCATGGCAAAGGCGTAGGAACGCTCCTGCATGATGGAACTGCCTTCGCCGTAATCCTCGCCGACGATGACAAGCGCACCGCCGTTGACGCCGGACGAGGCCAGGTTGGCGAGCGCATCGGAAGCGACATTGACGCCGACAGAGCCCTTGAAGGTGACGGCACCACGAATGGGATAATGCACGGAGGCAGCCAGCATGGCGGCGGCAGCAGCTTCCGAGGCATTGGCCTCGAAACGGATGCCGAGTTCGCCCAGAAGATCCTCCGCATCGGCCAGCACATCCATCAGATGGGAGATCGGCGCCCCCTGATAGCCGCCGACATAGCCGACACCGTTTTCCAGGAGTGCCTTGGTGATGGCCAGAATACCCTCACCCGTGAAGGTGTCTCCTGTTCCCTTGCGAAGATGCTCTACCTCAGCCTTGAACGACCTTTCGGCCATCGGCCCCTCCTTACGCGATCAACTCATATCGGGTGCTTGCGCACGTTCTTCAAAATTGCCTGCAGCGTGGCGACGAAGGCCCGCTGGTCCGCGTCGCTGATGCCCTTGAACATCTGCCGGTATGCACCAGCCAGATGCGGCCAGAGCTGCTCATGCGTGTCGCGCCCCTTGGGCGTCAGATGAATGCGGACGGCACGGCTGTCGTCCTTGTCGGCAACGCGCCGGACAAGCCCGTCCCGTTCCAGTGCGTCCAACGCCCGGCTGAGCGTCGACACTTCGACGACCGCATAAATGGCAAGTTCCCGGATCAGCAGGCCGTCGATCACGGACAAGACGGCAAGGGTACGCATCTTGGGTGTCGTCAGGCCCAGATTGGCCATTTCGTCACGCAGCGCCGCGTTGTAGCGGCCCATGATACGGTTCATCAGATAGGGCGGGAAATTCTCCAGCCCAATTTCGCCAAGCCGCTGCACACGTGCTTCTTCCGTGATGACGTCCGTCCGATCCTCGTTGCTCATGCACCCATCCATTTCGCCAGATTGTAGCCGGACCCGCCACCGAGCCCCGGCCCCGGATGGGTCGAAGCGCCGATCATGTGCAGGTTCCGGATTTGGGTGGCGCTATTAACGGAATGAGCAAAGGGGCGCCAGATGAAAAACTGATCGATGCTGCAGGCCCCGCCATAGGGATCACCACCGACCAGATTGATATTGATGTCGTTCAGATCCGCTGGCGAATAAGCCCGCCGTGCAAGCTTGATCTGATCGAAGTTGCGGATATGCCGCTTCAGGATTTCTTCAAGCCGGTCGGCAAAGGCCTCCCGGGTTGCTTCGGTCCATTCCGGACCGGTCTCTATCTTGCCCGCAGCGTCGCCCTTGATCCTGCGCGGAGCGTCAGGGACCTGAAGCCACAGGACCCCCTTGCCTTCCGGCGCCCTTGAGGGGTCCAGACGATGCGGCTGGCCAACACATATCGTGGGAACTTCAGGCAGAAGACCCCGCTCGGCCTCGTTGGCGGACTTGGAAACACTGTCGATGCCGTCCGCAAGATGGATCAGCGCAACATCCTCAAGCCCTTCGACGATCCAGTCCGGATCACCGTCCAGAGCATAGTGAAGCTGGAAATTGCCGCGGCCGTAGCGGTATTTCTGCGTGGCTTCCGGGAGTGCTTCCTGCTTCAAAAGCCGCTGATAGAGCTGCGTTGGCGTGACGGAGGCAATCACCGACCGCGCCTTGATGGTTTCACCGCCTGCCGCTTCGACGCCGACTGCCTTGCCGTCCTTCACCAGGACACGTTCGACATCGACACCGGTGCGGATCTTGCCACCCTTGGCCTCAATCAATTTTCGGAACGCCTCCGGCACGGAGCCGGAGCCGCCCTTGGCCACTGGTGCCCCGGCAGCTTCCAGCGCAAAAGCAATCACCCGGCCCATCTGACCCGAATAGGTACTTTCCGGCGTCAAGCCAGTGTGCAGGACCCAGGGCGCCCAAAGCGCCTGCAGGGTTTCGCAATGATAGTTCCCTTCCAGCCAGCCACGAGCCGGCTGCAGGCAGGCACCGAGCCACGCCTTCAATCCGCCAAGACCACGTTTCCAGGCTTGGGCGAGCATCAGGCGCGCCATCTTGCCGGACCAGAGCGGGCTGCCCAGCAAGGCAAACAGAAACTCCGCGTCGGCCTCGATACCGCCGACGTCGGCCGCATGCTGCTTGCCGTCACCTGCCGCTAGGGCTTCGAAGGCGGCAATGTTGGCCGCGCGGTCCATCGTCAGCTTCAGCGCCTCCCCTCCCGGCCGTAAAACGGCGGTCGGATGCGGCGTGTGGCAGAATTCAAGACCATGCCGGCCAAGATCTTCCGCCAACTCCGCATAGGCAGGTGAGGTTATGAAAAGAACGAAGGTGGCCGCCATCACATCGTGCCGGAATCCGGGCAGCGTGATTTCCTCTGTCCGCATACAGCCGCCAAGGACGTCTGAGCGTTCCAGAAGCAGAACCGGCTCCCCTCTGCGCGACAGCATTGCTGCCGCGACGAGGGCATTTATACCGGAGCCGACGATTACGTGCGGAGCGGCCATTTCGAACGCCTCAGGCTTTCGGAACCAGAGCCAGTGCCCGGATAGGGCTACCAGTACCGCGTTCGATTTTCAGCGGAGCGGCAATCAGGATCGCCCCCTTCGCCGGCAGCTTGTCGAGATTGGCAAGCGATGCCAGACCGAAGCAATTGTCCCTGTGCAACAGGTTATGTGCCGGGAACGGCGGCTCCATGCCACCGGCCTGACCGGCATCAGTGCCGATGCACTGGCTGCCCCAGCCTACGATCTTCTTCGACAGCAGGTATTCAATGGCATCGGGTGTCGGTCCGGGGCTGTGCGGGCCCGCTTCGTCGGCATTGAGGAACGCGGCTTCATCGCCGGCGCGCTTGTCCCAGTCGGTGCGCATCACGACCCACTCACCGGCACCGATCTCGCCGTGCTCGGCTTCCCAGGCCTTGATCAAATCCGCAGTCAGCAGAAAATCAGGATCAGCAGCGCTTTCCTTGGAACAGTCGATCACATTGACCGGCGCAATCAGACGCTGCACATCCAGCGTGTCCGTAAAGCCGTCGCTGTAGTCCTTCCCGGTAATCCAGTGATGCGGCGCATCGAAATGCGTTCCGGAGTGTTCCCCCAGAACCATCCAGTTCCAGGCGAAGAAAGGACCGTCGGCGTCATATTCACTGATCTTGTGGATCTCGACCTTCGGCGTATTCTTTGCAAAATCAGGCGGAAGTTGCAGGATCGGCGTATTCGGACCCAGAACGCCCGTGCAATCCACCACTTCCACTTCTCCGGACAGGAGTTTAGCTCCAAGCCCGCTGAGCGCGCTCTGTGCAGACATAATCGTTCCCTCTGTACCTCTGTGGCCTGTCGGCTCGTTATCACAATTCAATGCTAGACAGATTTATTTGTATTTGCAATTATCTTCTGCGAACGACGGAGGGGATTGATCGTGACCGAGGTGTTGGACGGCGTCATTATCGGCAGCGGGCATAACAGCCTTGCCTGCGCTGTTCATCTTGCAGCTCAAGGCTGGAAAGTCGGTGTCTTCGAGCGCGCGGGGGAACCTGGCGGTGCGGTCAAATCGGGCGAGTACACGCTACCCGGCTACCGCCACGACTGGGCGGCCATGAACCTTTCCCTGTTTGCAGGTTCCGCCTTCTTCAAGCAATACTCCGAGGAACTGGGCAGCCACGGCCTGGCTTTCGCACCAGCATCCGATTGTTTCTCTTCCGTTTTTCCGGACGGCACCTGGCTTGGCGTCAGCAACGACCTGGAAATCACGGCTTCGCGAATCGAAAAGATCTGCCCGGAAGACGCACGTGTCTGGCGGGCGCTGACGTCGGAATTCCCGGGACGCGCAGAGACCTTGTTCGCGCTTCTGGGCAGTCCGGCAAAAAAACGTGCATTTGCATATATATTGTTCAAGGAGTGGCGAAAAAGCGGTTCGGACGGCGTGCTGGACCTTGCCCGCTTTCTGCTATCCTCGCCGCGCGACTGGCTGAACACAACCTTCACATCGCCGAAGGTGCGTGCCCTTCTTGCGGCCTGGGGGATGCATCTGGATTTTGCACCCGACATTTCAGGCGGCGCGCTGTTCCCCTACCTGGAAGGCATGGTCAATCAGGCCTTCGGCATGGTCCTGGGTCAGGGCGGCGCGGATACGATCGTCAAGGCCATGGTTTCGCAGATCGAGGCTTCGGGCGGATCGGTGACCTGCAATGCAGAAGTCACACGCGTGATTGTCGAGAATGGACAGGCACGCGGCATCCAGCTCAAGGACGGTCGGCAGATCATGGCCCGCAAGGCGGTGATCGCCAACGTCGCCCCATCCGCCTTGCTGAAACTTGCGGGCGAAACCGGCAACGCGCGGTATGACCTCGGCCTGAAGAAATCAGCACATGCGCCGGGCACGATGATGATTCATCTTGCCATGGACGCCCTGCCAGACTGGACCGCAGGCGAAGAGCTTAAAAAATTCGCCTATGTGCATATGGCTCCGGACCTCGATCAGATGGCACGAACCTATGCACAGGCCCAGGCCGGCCTTCTGCCGGAAGAACCGGTGATTGTCTGCGGTCAGCCAACCGTCGTCGACCCGAGCCGGGCACCGGAGGGCAAGCATGTTCTCTGGCTTCAGGTCCGCATGGCACCCGGCACCATCAAGGGGGATGCCGCCGGCAAGATCACGGCCACCGACTGGGCTGAAGCTGCGGAACCATTCGCCGAACGCGCACTCGATATTCTGGAGCGTTATGCCCCCGGCACGAGGGCCAAGATCCTCGGCCGCCATATCGTATCGCCCGCCCTGCTGGAGGCGGACAATCCCAACCTAGTCGGAGGAGACCAGGTCTGCGGAAGCCATCATCTGACCCAGCATTTCATGTTCAGGCCCGTACGCGGCTTTGCCGACGGAACGACGCCGGTTGGAAACCTTTACCACACCGGCGCGGCCGTCTGGCCCGGTGCGGGAACCGGCGCAGGGCCCGGATATCTGCTTGCACAAAAACTTGCCGGATAGCGACAAAAACAAACGCACCGGCACCAGAGGTAAAATGGGGAACAGTAACCATGAGAGTTTCAAGACGCACACTGCTTAAAAGTGCGGCCGCCAGCGGATTGCTGACAGCCGTCGGAACACCGGTAGCATTCGCCAGCGACATCGAAGAACTGGTGATCGCCTATAACGTCAACCTGCCGAGCTGGGATCCGACTGTCGGCCCGTCCGCGGTCAACCCGACCATCCAGGGCATCTACCAGTCCGTGTTCGACATGTTCATTCATCAGAACACGGACCTCAGCTTTGCACCGGGCATCATCACCGCCTGGGGCTGGAACGACGACAAGTCGAAGATCTGGATGGATGTGCGCGAAGGCGTCACCTGGCACAACGGCGATCCTCTGACACCGGAAGACATCGTCTGGTCTCTGGAACGCGCCGGTAACCCTGACACGGGCAATCCGATCCAGTTCATCTGGGGCAAGGTCGGCAACTTCCAGATCGACGGCAACAAGATCACCGCCGACGTCAAGGAATACGAGCCGACCATCTTCAAGTGGATGAGCTTCCTGACCGGCTATGTGATGCCGAAGAAATACTATGAGGAAGTCGGCGCAGACGGCTTCGAGGCCAAGCCGATCGGCACCGGGCCTTACATGGTCGACAAGTTCGAGCGCAACGCCTTCGTCCGGCTGAAAGCCAACGAGAACTACTGGGGCGGCGCACCGGAATTCAAGACGGTCACGATCAAGTTCGTCACCGATGCGTCCAGCCGCACCTTCGAGGTTATGTCGGGCAATGCGCATGTCACG
This sequence comes from Roseibium sp. RP-7, assembly GCF_053005225.1. Classification (NCBI taxonomy): domain Bacteria; kingdom Pseudomonadati; phylum Pseudomonadota; class Alphaproteobacteria; order Hyphomicrobiales; family Stappiaceae; genus Roseibium; species Roseibium sp. RP-7. The sequence continues at coordinate 1,793,292 of NZ_JBRKQA010000001.1, read as the reverse complement.
CTGGAAATGCCTTACGAGGAATTCGACCGGCTGAAGGAAAACGACGGCATCGTCGGCACCGCAGCCCCGATCTCCGACATCGGCATGATCTTCATCAACGATGTCGATCCGATGCTGGACGAAAACGTGCGCAAGGCGATGGCCTATTCCATCGACAAGAAGACCATCATCGAACGTCTCCTGTCCGGATACGGCGTGCCCATCGACACGCTGCAGACACCTGACTATTCCGCTTATGATGCCTCGATCACCGTTCCCTACGACCCGGACAAGGCGAAGGAACTGCTGGCGGCATCCGGCTTCGGTCCGGACAATCCGGTCAAGTTCAAGATCCAGACAACCCGCGGCTTCAAGCCGAAGGACTACGAGATCATTCAGGCCATCGTCGGCTTGTGGCGCAAGATCGGCATCGAGGCGGAAATCGAAGTCTACGAAATCGCGAAGCATTACGAATTGCGCGCGGCCGATACGCTGGCCCCGGCAGCCTTCTACAACTGGGGCAATGCCATTGGCGACCCGACCACTTCGACCGGCTTTGCCATGTTCGGCCCTTCGCCTCACTCCGTCTGGGATGGCGAAGAGCTGATGCAGAAGATCCTGCCGCTTTGGGGCGAGGCTGACGAGGACAAGCGCATCGAAGGCTGGAAGGAAGTCGATCGCCACATTGCAGAAAATGCACTGGTCATTCCGCTCCTGCAGTATGTCCAGCCGATCCTGCACAGCGACAAGGTCAAGGTCACGCCGCACGCTTCCGGCGCGCTGCTGCCTGCGTTGATGACGCGTTCCTAAAAATCCGGAATTTTCGAACCCGCCTTCGCCGCAACACCCTCTAAAGCTTGCTCCCGGGGTGTTGCGGCGACTTTTTCCGATTTTTGGGCCAAATACCGTCATGCAAATCGTGCGCGCGCTGCTGACGCGCCTCATCACAACGCTTATCACCCTGCTTGGGGCCGCGATCATCGTGTTCGTGGTCATCCGGGTCGTCCCTGGCAACCCCATCGCCATGATGCTGCCACCCGGGGCGACAGATGCCGACATCGACCGGCTGAAAGCGCTTTACGGGCTCGACAAGAGCATCTTCGAACAATTCGTGATCTGGATCTCCAACGTGATCCAGGGTGATTTCGGCACGTCCATCACCCTGCGCCAGCCGGTCTACGACCTGGTGATAGGCCGTTTGCCGGCCACGCTGGAACTCTCGGTCATGGCCTTGCTGATCGCCGTCATCATCGGAGGTGCTGCTGCTCTCACGGCAACGCTCTACCGCGGTTCCAAGGTGGAAGGCGGGATCGACGTTGCCGGCGGCATCGCGCTGTCCCTGCCGGATTTCCTTTGGGGCCTGGCGCTGATCCTGCTCTTCGGTGTGCTGTGGCCGCTGTTTCACATTTCCGGCCGGATATCGCCTTCGCTCGGGTTCGAGTTCAGCTCCAACTTCTATCTCTTCGAAGCGCTCGCCCGGTTCCGGTTCGATGTGGTTCTGGACCTCATGGGGCACATGCTCATGCCGGCGCTCGCACTGGCAATCCCGCTGGCGGCCATTATCCTGCAGCTCCTCAAGCAATCCCTGAAGGAATGCATGCACGACGATTACATCACCCTGGCTCGCACCAAGGGCTATTCGGAAAGCTCGATCATCCTGCGCGATGCCCTGCCGAACGCGATCCTTCCCACACTGACGCTGATCGGCGTCCAATTCACATTTCTCATAGGTGGCACGGTCATCATCGAACGCCTGTTTTCCTACGAAGGTCTCGGCAACATGGCGATCGACGCGGTAATCAACCGTGACCTGCCATTGATCCAGGGCATCGTCCTGATTTTTGCCCTGCTCTTCACGATGGTCAATCTGGTGGTGGACATGGCCTATGCCGCCCTGAACCCGAGGCTGCGCCATGCGTGACGCCCGTGGACATATCCGTCGCCTGCCCGGCCTTCGGCTCTGGCTCAGTGGCGGCTGGCTCACCTTCCTGTTGCTGGCAGCCGTCTTCGCTCCCCTGATCAGCCCACATGACCCGCTGGCACAGGATCTTTTCGCCGGACGTCTGCCGCCCTTCTTCGAACAAGGTGCCGACCCGGCCTATTTGCTGGGAACCGACAGCCTCGGCCGGGACGTGCTCAGCCGCATGCTCTATGGCGCAAGACTTGCGCTGATCGTGGCGCTGGTTGCCGGGACGCTTACCTGCCTTATCGGGGCAACACTTGGCCTGATCGCAGGGTACTACCGGGGCTGGGCGGATCTGGTGATCTCGCGCTTCATCGACATCTGGATGGCTTTTCCGCCGGTTCTTTTTGCAATCCTCCTGATTGCGGTTCTGGGAACCGGACTGATGTCCGTCATCATCGCCATCGTCGTCATTGACTGGACCCGCTTTGCGCGTGTTGTCCGGGCTGAAGCGATGAGCCAGGGAGCGATGGACTATGTGGCGTCGGCGCAGGTTGCCGGCCGCACCCGTTTCGGCACCGCCCTGACCGAGATCCTGCCGAACGTCCTGCCGACCATCGTCGCCCTCTTGACGCTGGAAATGGGTATCGCGGTGATCGTCGAGGCGATCCTGTCCTTCGTGAACCTGTCCATTTCAACGGACCAACCGACATGGGGCGGCATGATTGCCGAAGGCCGTACCTCCATCTATCAGGCCTGGTGGGTTCTCGTGTTTCCCTTGTTCGCGCTTTTCCTGACGGTGCTGAGCTTTTCCCAGCTTGGCGAAGGCCTGAAGGACCATTTCGATCCGGTGCTGCGATGAGCTTTCTGTCCATTCAGGACCTGACGGTCCAGCTGAAGAACGGCATGCCGCTGCTCCGGCATGTCTCGCTTGATGTGGAGCCTGGCGAGGTGCGTGCACTTGTCGGGGAAAGTGGCGCAGGCAAGAGCATGATCGGCAAGGCTGTTCTCGGCATTCTGCCGAAGGCCGCAAGGTTGACCGGGGGCAAGATCCTGCTCGACGGGGAAGACCTGCAGACGCTTTCCCAAAAGGCAAGACGCCAGCGGATTGGCGCCCGCGCGGCCCTGATACCACAGGACCCGCTCACCGCGCTCAATCCATCCCGCCGTGTCGGGCCGCAGATCACGGACAGGCTGGTGGATATTCTCGGCTGGAAACGCCCGGATGCCGAGAAACGGGCGTTGGAGCTGTTGGAAGAAGTCCACATCCAGTCACCGGAACGGGTGATGAAGGCCTATCCGCACGAACTGTCCGGCGGCATGCGCCAGCGTATCCTGATTGCGTCCGCCTTTGCCGCCGAACCGAAGCTGATCATCGCCGACGAGCCGACGACAGCGCTCGACGTGACCGTTCAAAAGCAGATCCTCAAGCTGATCCGCGAAATGCAGCAGCGCCACGGCACCGCTCTGCTGTTCGTCACCCACGATCTGGGTGTCGTCTCGAAGATAGCCCAGTCGCTGACGGTGCTCTATGCAGGCAAGGTGATTGAAGAAACCTCCGTCGAGAACTTCTTTGCCGCGCCTTCGCACGCCTATTCGAAGGCCCTGCTCGCGGCAACGCCGAAATACACAGACCCGCAAGGCTCACTGACACCTGTACCGGAAGGCGTGACGAAAGCGGTGGAAGCTGAAGTGGCTGCCTTCGACGCACAATTGAAGGCAGGAGCCCGGCCATGAGCGATATCATCTACGAGCTGAAAGACCTGCACGTCTCCTTTCCGGACATGTCCCGCAAACCGCTTCTGGGAGCGGCACCGCGGATCGACGTACTGAAAGGGCTATCCTTCGATATTCCCAAGGGCGAAGTCCTCGGCATTGTCGGAGGCTCCGGATCGGGCAAATCCACACTCGGCAGGGCACTGATCCGCCTGATCGAACCGGACAGTGGTGCGATCCGGTTTGAAGGCACCGACATCACCCATCTTCATGAGGACAGCCTGCGCCCCCTGCGCCGGCGCTTCCAGATGATCTTTCAAGACCCAATGTCTTCACTCAATCCTCGCCGGCGGGTCGGCGGTATCATTGCCGGGCCACTGCGCCTTCAGGGGCTCGACAACATCAAGGGCCGGGTCGACGAAGCACTCGACATGGTTGGCCTGCCCCGGCATTTCGCGACCCGTTATCCACACGAGTTGTCCGGCGGTCAACGCCAGCGCGTCGGGATAGCAAGGGCAATCGCCCTGAAACCCGACTTCATCCTGGCCGACGAGATCGTGTCCGGGCTCGATGTGTCCTCCCAGGCCCAGGTGCTCAACCTGCTTGAGAGCCTCGTCAAGGACCTCGGTCTCACCCTGGCCTTCATCAGTCATGATCTCTCAGTGATCCGGCGGCTGTGTACCCGCATCCTGGTGCTCTACAAGGGCGAGATTGTCGAAAACTCCGAAACGGCGGAACTCTTCGCCAATCCGAAAGCGGACTACACACGCACTCTGCTCGACGCAATTCCGCTGCCTGATCCGAAACAGGCCTGGCTCTGAAACAACAGCCCGGCACCGGTCCGGATTGCCGGGCCGATGCCACAAGTCCGGTCGGCCCGTGGAATGCGTCTTCGTTTGCCTGGGGTCGAGCCAGTGCGCTTTACCGGTCATTGATTATCTCTTTCACCGCTTGCCATCTTGCCGGATGCTGGCGCTCCGGACATTTGCTGTTGGCGAATTTCCTCCATCCGGTCACTTCATTTCTTCCATGGGGTGACCTACTCTATCCTTTTGACAAAGCGCATCATTCCGAGGGGAGACGACACGATGGCCGCCATTCCGCCTGTTTGCGATTTTGGCTGGAAAGCACCCGATTTCGAATTGCCCGCGACCGACGGCAAGACCTACAAGCTTTCAGACATTGCCGGCCCCAAGGGCACGTTGATCATGTTCATCTGCAACCATTGTCCCTATGTGGTTGCCGTTCGGGACAGGATCCTGCGCGATGCCCGTGACCTGCAGGCGATTGGCATCGGCGTTGCTGCAATCAGTGCCAACGACGTCGAGAGCTATCCCGAAGACAGTTTTGAGAAAATGACAGAACTTGCACAGCGGGAAAACTTCCCTTTCCCTTACCTCTTTGACGAAAACCAGTCTGTCGCCCGCGCCTATGACGCGGTCTGCACACCGGATTTCTTCGGCTTCAATTCAGCGCTGGAACTTCAGTACCGTGGGCGACTTGATGCCTCCCGCAGGGAGACGGGACCAGCAGACCTTCGGCGTGATCTGTTCGAAGCGATGCGACAGGTTGCAGAAACGGGCAAGGGACCGGAAGACCAGATCCCGTCCATGGGATGCTCCATCAAATGGAAGGCTGCATGAATCCGATTCTGATTTTCGACCTCGATGGCACGCTGATCGACAGCGCCCAGGATCTTCATGCAGCGGCATGCCGCCTTCTGGAAGGCGAAGGCCTGTCGGCGCTGCCGCTTGAAACCATCCGCTCCTTCATCGGCAACGGTATTCCGACACTGGTTGACCGTATCATCGATGCCACCGGTCTGCAGACGAGGGACCGCACACGTCTCATTTCGAGCTTCCTGGAGGATTACCAGGCGCATGCGACCGATCTGACAGCCCCCTACCCTGACGTCGAAGCCACGCTCAACCACTTGCTGCAGTCTGGACACATGTTGGCGATCTGCACCAACAAACCGCAGCGGCCTGCCGAGAAGATTATCGAGGACCTGGGTTTGTCGCGTTACTTCCAGGGCCTGGTCGGCGGAGACAGCCTGACGGAGCGCAAACCGGACCCGGCCGGGCTGCATTACCTGCAATCGTCCCTCGGCGGCGGTCCGGTCGTTTATGTCGGCGACAGCGAGGTCGATGCGGAAACGGCGGTCAATGCAGGCATGCCCTTTGCACTCTTCACCGAAGGCTACCGCAAACGTCCCATTTCCGAGATTCCGCATGCTGTGTCCTTTTCGAGCTTCAAGGACCTTCCGGCACTTGCGCAGAACCTGTTGTCAGCCCCTGCCTGACACAGGCTTTCGACAAGTTAGCAGCCTTCAGCGCAGACATTGAGCTGTCCTGCCGGGGAAGCTATGATTGCCACCGCACATGGCGTGCGCCTTTCACCCAATTGACGGACCTGCGTTGACCAAGGCACTTCGACAGTTTCTCCTCCTTGCGATTGCCGGCACGGCGTGCCTTTCCGGTTTCGGGTCTTCCTACGCAGCGGAGCCTGCGGAAACGGTCATCATGGCGCCTGTTCTTGCCGCCCAGGCGGCAGCCGAGACAGTGCGCAAGGAACATGGACCTTTTTACACGGTCCGGGACGAGGCTGCCTTCCTGCAGCAGATGTGCAGCACCATCGAGACGGCTGCGAATAAACAGGGCCTGCCACCGGGTTTCTTCGCCAAGTTGATCTGGAAGGAAAGCCGTTTCGACCCCAACGCGATCAGCCCCGCCGGTGCGGAAGGCATTGCCCAGTTCATGCCTTACACCGCCGCCAACTGGGGCCTTGAAAACTCATTCGAGCCAGTGGAAGCCATTGAAGCTTCTTCCCGCTTGCTGGGATATCTTTTTAAAGGTTACGGCAACCTTGGGCTGGCGGCCGCGGCCTATAATGCGGGGGAAGACCGTGTCGACAACTGGCTCCGTGGGCGCGGGCGCCTTCCTGATGAAACCCGCAATTACGTTTATTCAATCACCGGGCACAAGGCATCGGACTGGAAACAGGGCAAAGGGCCGGACGTCGACTTTACCCTGGACCAGACGCAGGATTTTCAGACGGCTTGTCAGGACTTTCGCCTGATCGAAGCGCCATTGCAACGCCGACTTGCCAATACCTACTACAACCGGGGACTGGCACTGGCGAAGTCGAAAGATTATTCAGCCGCGCTGCTTCGCTACACTGTTGCCATCCGGCTTCGCCCCGAGTTTCCGGAAGCCTACAACAACAGAGGGCTGGTCTACCGCATGATGGGCGATTATGGCGCTGCCATCGCCAATTATGATGTCGCTCTTAAGATGCGACCCGGATATGCCGCAGCCTACAACAACCGTGGATACGCCAAGCGCAAGCTTGACCAATACCGGGAAGCGATAGCCGACTACGACAAGGCCCTGGCGATCAATACCAATTACGCCGCTGCGCGTTTCAACCGTGGTTTCGCCCAGGCTCAACTTCAAGATTACGCCGCGGCGATTGCCGATTACGACGTGGTCCTGAAGCTTGTCGCCAACCACCCCCTTGCCCTTTACAACCGCGGCAAGGCTCATCTTGCCGCAGGCCATCTGAACAAGGCGGAAGACGACTTCAACTCCGCAATCGCCCACAGCGACGGATTTGCCAAGGCCTACTACAGCCGTGCGAACCTGAGGCTGCAACTGGGTCAACGCGACCAGGCCAAAGAAGACTACCTGAAGTCCGTCTCACTCGACGCCGGCCTGGGGCGCGGCAAATACGCCATTGCTTTCGACTGACAACTGCGACTTGACGATTGCCTGCGGAGCAACCCTGCAACCCGCTATTCCTTCGGCACCTCGGTTTTGACCAGCGGCAGGCTGAACCCGCCCGTGTGATACTGGTGGCAAAGCGTACATTCTTCTCCAGCCGCACGTTCCGTGTGGCAGGTCGCGCAAGTGGCCTTGTCAATCGGGGTGAAGTTCGGTGCGTGGATGGCAGGGTCACCTTGCTCGTAGCTCTTCAGATAGGTGTCCGCCCCCGTGGTGAGCGCGTGGCACGTCACGCATCCTTCTGTTCCGACTGCGCTGATGTGCGGGTCGTGAGAAAAGCGTGTGAAACGTGTCGTCACCTGAGCGGGATCGAAGGGGTGCCAGCGCACGGCCTTTTCAACGCCAGCGGTGTCGACGCTGTGGCACTTGGTGCAACGGCCCACTGCACCCGGATCACTGAGCGAGGCAAACACGGGATCCCGCAGGGCCTTTTCCTGATCCGTTGCCGCATGGCTCGAATAATCGAGCCATGTTTTCAGGAAGGGGTCTTCATGTCCCGTCGGACGATACCGGATTGTATGGTCCTGCCGGTACCAGCCGCCGTAAAGAGCCCAGTTTTCCGGATCGAAGGGTTCCTCCCGGGTTTGCGCAGAGGGGTCGTCAGGTGAAGTCGATGTGTCGACAGGTTCGGCCGCATCGCTCAACAGGCCCGTTCCGCCTTCGTCTGCCGCAAGGATGTCCTCACCGGCAAGAATATCGTCACCGGCAAGTATTTCCTCTCCGCCCGCAGGCTGGCCGAGGAGAGCGTCCCCCTCGGAACTGCTCGAAGCGTCGTCCTCCGCCAGGATGTCCAAGCCGTCCGACACGTTGGCGCCTGCGTCATCCGCTATGGCAAGATCGTCTTCAACCAACGAGCCTTCGTCTGCAAGAATGTCATCGTCGGCATCTGTCTTGCCGGCCAATGCGTCATCGGTTCCAGCAGGCGCCAGCAACAGGTCTTCGGAAGCCAGATCTGCGCCACCATCCGCTCCGCCGCCAAGGATGAGGCTTTCCGCACCACTGTCTTCGCTGGCAGCATCGTCTGTCCCGGCCAGAATATCGCTGTCGTCCACCCCGGAAAGGTTGTCCGGCGCGGCCACTTCGGCTTGTACCGCTTCGTTCTCTTCTAGCGCTTGCCTAGCTTCCTCGAACGCGTTGGTTGGCGTTCCGTCGGCGTGCCGGGCAAGGTCCTCGGCGAGATCCGGCAACCATTCCCGGTTGGCGGCGGCAATCACGTCGTGTGGCATCACGCCGACCATCAGCGCCATTTGCCGGTGGTCCGTCATGGTTTCACTGTCCGCCGCCCCGGCGCCCATTGCCGCAGGAAGGCCATCACGCTCGATATTCGCGAGCAACCGTTTCACCGCCCAGGCCAGCGTTTGAACCTTTGCCAGAGCGTCCTCATCAGCCTCCCGCAGATCCAGAAGGTCCAGGTCCGACACTTCTCCCACGATATCCCGGCCGTCCAGCACCAGCGCCAGAAGCGCTCGCATGAAGGGCGTAATTCCGGCCTCGGACCTTTCCGGCCAGGACCCGATGTCGATCCCCCGTTCCACAAGCGTTTCGACGTCCAGACCCGGAACAGAGAGGAAATTCGTGCCTTTCGGTCCGCTCACAATGGTCTGGCCGAGAATGTCGCCACTGTGACAGGTAGCGCACATGCCTTCGAAATCTCGCACCGCCATGTAGCGGCCGTCGTTCCCCGCTTCATGGCAGGTCTCGCACATGGCCGGAACCTTGCCGGCACCATCGGGCTTCTCGGCGGTATCCGGGAAGTGCTTTCCGAAATGCGACTTGTGATCAAAGATGATGCTGGTGCGCTGGTAAAAGGGATAGCCTGCGAATTGCGGATGACTGTCCTCGAAACGCCCGAACTTCTCGACATGGCAGGTCTGGCACCTGTCATTGGAAACTTCAGTCAGTTTGCCCAGGCTTCCCTGGTGCTCCTGGTGACAGGTGGCACAATAGACGTTCTGCGACCCGGCATCTGCGCTACCTTGCGTCTGCCCTGCCATCGGCAGTGAGAACTTGATGCGGTTTGTCCAGCTCTGATCACGCCCGGTGCCGACTTCCGCCGTGCGGGCAAGTGTCATCTGCCGAAGCTGTTCAACCGGCGTCGTGTGTGCCGTGAACGGCTGCGAACCAACGTCGTGACAGGTGGTGCAAAGCGCTGCTGTCTGTTTCGGTCCTGCAGCTGTCGCGGCAAGGCCATGAAGCCAGCCAAGGCCTTGCGGACGTGCGTCGGCGTGGCACGACTGGCAATCTGTCAGGTTGGCGTGCTGGGCTGCAAGCCGGCCCGGCATCAGATAGTTCTTTGCCACCCCGCCGGAGAGGATGATCGCCACGAGCCCGGCAGTCAGCGCCGTGAGCCAGACAGCTGCCCGCCGCCTGCGCTTGCGCAGGCTCGGCTTCGGCACGCAGGGTTCCTGGTTCAGACAGCAACTTCCGTCCGGCAGCGGACCATGTTCGCAAGGTCCGCCTTCCTGGCTCGAGCGCCGGCAAATCCAGCGGTCACCGTCCTGTACAGGCTGGCAGGCAGGCCCCGCCCTGCAGTTTCCTTTCCGGTCCGGTCCCAGACGACACGGACACCCGTCGGCAAGATGTCCGCAGACCCAGTCGTCCTGCGGCCGTTCATAGCGGCGTTCCTGAACGCCAATTCTGCGTAGCAGGCTCATCGTCAGGCAATTCCGCTCGAAAAGGCATAGGCAACAACGACATGCGCCAGGATTGCCAGGATCAGGGCATAAGTCGGCGGTACATGCACAAACAACCAGAGTTTCAGCAGTCCGCCGTTGGCATACTGGAAATCAAGGTCGTTCTTGGCGCGCACCAGCTGGCGCATCCGTTCCAGACGCTCCTTGCCATTGCCGTCCAGATACCGCTCGATCGATTGCAACTCGCCCATGATCCGCGAAATCGGCAGGCTCGACTGGCGCAGATGCGCGAACACATACCGCGGCCGCGCAAAGAACCGGCCGAGCTCCCGCTGGTAGACATTGGCAAGGCTTACGGAACTGCCGTCTTCCAACGAGGCCAGCGCCAGAGTTTCCGCCTCATCCGCTATTTGCGCGCGCAACACGGGAATGCGCTCGAACAGGACCCGGTCACCTCTGCCTTCCAGGCGCACGGGAACGATCCGGGCCAGAAAACCGCCGACACAGCCACTTGCCGAAACCAGCACGAACAGGATCCACAAGAGCCATTCCAGCGGCGCATTCGGAAACCGCAGATGCGTATGCACCAGAAAGACGCCGATGGTCAGGAACCCGAGGTAATAATGCACCTGCAGCCAGTGGCGTACGCGCCCGAGCGGCAACGTGCTCAACTGCTTGCGAAACGTCAGCAGAAGCATGCCGGCCATGACCGCCACCAGAACCCAACCGTTGAGGAACTGGCTATCGCGCAACGAGATCCGGTAAGCCTGGTTTACGGTCATGAAAACCGCGAGCAAAACAGCGGCCGCACCAAGCTTCAACAGGATATTGCGATTGAGGAGCCAGCTCATTTCAGCCACTCCAGCAGTCTTTCGGTGTCGCGCATGTTGACGCGCGCAAGCGCGTCATGCGGACAGGACTGGACACAGGCTGGGCCCGTCAGCTGATCGGCGCACAGATCGCATTTGGTCGCCCGGCTGATGGGCTGCCCTTCGCGATCCGTCACGAACTGTCCGTTCTCGTCACGGATCTCGACCATCCGGATATTGCTGTATGGACAGGAATTGGCGCAGGTCGCACAGCCGATGCAGGTGTTGTCGTCAATGACGACAGTCCCGCTGTCCTCGGCCCTGTGAATGGCGCCGGTTGGACAGCCGATCAGGCAAACCGGATCGGTGCAATGCATGCAGGCGCTCGCGATCATCGCGTTCTCGAACCGGCTCCCCTGCCGAAGGAAGCGGGGGTTGTTGTCGTGGGCGGTCGCGCAGGCGCGCACGCAATCGTCACAGCCGACACAGCGCTCCAGGTTGATCAGCATGGCTTCCTCACCGTTGATGAAACGGTGATCGACGAGGAAGTCCATCATGCCCTGGCGCAGTTCCCCGCGCGTGCCGTCACGATCATCCGGTCTGCCCTGCCGCAGGAAGGAAGGATCTAGCCCCGGCAATACATGTTTCTGGACCAGATGCGTCGGAATGCGGATGACGTCGACATAGCCGATGGCGCGCAGGCTCGTATCCAGAACCGGAGAAACCTTGTCCCGCGCAAACGCCGCAATCGCATCCAGTCCGAAAACGTCGTTTTTCGACAGATGGCCAATGGTCCTGTCGCCGTGATCGATCCGTTCGCTGACCCGGGCAAAGCCACTATTGATCAGCAACAAACCGTCGACATGACTGCCCTGTTCACAAATCACCGGCTCCTGCTGGATGATGTGCTGCGCACCGTCTTCCTTGGAAATTTCAGTCTTGAACCGGTGGGTCCAGTTGAAATTGCCATAGGTTTCGAACAGGGCCTCTTCTGCGATTTCCGCCAGCGCTGTGCTGTCGACATGGGCAAAGACCGGGCATTCCTGCAAACGGGTCAGCAAACCGCGTTCATGGTAAAGCTGGTCGATCTGCTTGCGGAAGCCATCCGACCAGTCTCGAATTTCGCGCAGCCCCTGCCAGCGCAGCTCGAACAGGACAGTGTCGTCCTCAAGGGCATAGATGGTCGCGCGCCTTGGGCTTCGGGTCAGGGCGGCCAGCTCGCCGAACATCTGCGGGGCTTCCAGCAGAAAAGTCTCATGCTTCGCGATCAGCTCGTCCGCGTCGACACGCAGGGCAGCTTCCACCGTATTTGCTCGTGTGCCTTCATTGATTGAAGCGGCCGCGGACGAAGGTCTGCGAGACCGCCGCCGCGCAGGGCGGTACTCTGGCGGACGCTTGCGCGCGAACAGTTGCGCAAGCGACCGGCGCCAGGATTTCTGTTGCTTGCGGCCCAAGCCGGCGGTCGGCGCAGACGCAGTCAGGCCGAACACGGATCCGGACAGAATGATGAACAGCGAACTTCCATAGTCCCCCTTGCGCAGGACAGTTTCGCCCTTTTGAAAGGTCCTGATCCGGCCATCATTCGCAATGACGCTTGCAACCGGCAGCCACGAGGGAAAGTCGGCCGGATTGACGTCGGCAAACGCCGGCAGGGCCAGGACACGGTCCACCGTCTCCCGGTCCAGCGGTTCCTTGCCGAATGGCTCGTCCCAGCGCCGGTTTCGCTCGTCGCGAAGCTCCTGATCCAACAGTCCGGCTCCCTACTGCGTCACGGGTCCCTTGAACTTGTCGGCTCCCGGAATGTACTTGTCGACCGCGGCGAACGTCGTCCCGTCGTAGGTGTCGGCAAACTTGAGGCCGAGCACGGAGATCTTTGCCGCGGCATCGGTCAGCTCATCCTGGTTGTTCAGCTTGAGCTTGGCACCGCTTGCGATATCCTGGATCTCACCCAGTTCGGGCGCCTCGGGCAACAGCTTGGCAAGACTTGCCATGACCTTCGTGGCATTACTTGCCCGTTTGGCCATCTTCACGGCGTAGTCTTTCTTCTCGGTCGCCTTGCTAACGCCGATCAGTGCCGTTTCCAGCTCGACGATACGCCCGACGAGGAACAGCATCCGCTTGCGTTCGATGGATGCTTCCGGGTTGGACTTGCCCTTGTTGTACCAGGTGTTGTGACGCACCTCGCCCTGGCTCCAGCTAACCAGTTCAAAGGCACTGCCGGGCGTGTGACCGCCGACATTCACCAGTTCCTCGTTCGGCACCAGGTGACAGCTGAAACAGTTTTTCGCCAATGCGTAGGTCATCTTGGGCCGGATCATGCCGGCTGCCTCGGCCTTTTCCCAGCGTGCGGCAATTTCCGCCTCGGTTTCCTGACCTTCCTTCTTGCCGCTGAAATCCGAATGCACCTTGTACCATTCCTTGGCAGGACCATGGCAGGACTCGCAGGAATTGCCGGCAATCGCCTTTTCCTTGCCGTCCACCATCTGCATGGTGAAGTGACAGTTGGTGCAGAGGCTTTCCGCCTTAAGTCGCTTCACGCCCATGTTGGCGGCGATCTTTTCGGCATCCTCGCTCTTGGGCAGATCCCTGAAGGTGCTGAAGTGATGCGTGTTCTGCCAGATCGAGGTTTCCTTCTTGTGGCATTCCGCACATTCGTTCGGTCCGACAATCATGCTCGGGTCAGCCTGAGCCGGGGCAAGTCCGGCCAGCACGAGATATCCGACAGCGCACACGGCAAGGCAGGACGCCGCCTGGCGCAAGCCCTTCAGTAATCCAGCCATATCCAATCCCTCAATCCTTTGATCCAAAAATGTTGAACACCCTCTCGCGTCGTCAGGCGTCCAGAATGACATTGCCTCCCGGGCAAGCGATACACATGAGCACCGACCCTTGCGCCGGGCTGCTGGCGGGTCGCGTGACATAGGTCACGTCGCCTTCCTTGAGCGCTGTTGCGCAGGTTCCGCAGTTGCCCGCCCGGCAGCCGGAAGCGACCCGGATGCCGTTGCGTTCGGCCAGATCCAGCAGCGTTCCGTCCTGCTCGTGCCAGGAAACCTTCTTGCCGGAGCGCGAAAATTCCACCTGCACGCTTTCAGCCGCCTCCCGTGAACTTGTCGGCGACTTGACGGTTTTGACGGACGCAGGCCCGAATGCCTCGAAGTGGATATCGCTGTCCGGTACGCCCCAATCGCGCAGCTGCTCCGTCAACGAAGACATCATCTGCGGAGGGCCGCAAACATAGAACTCGTAGTTGGAAGACGTCAGATACCGCTTCAGCACATCAACTGTCAGGAAGCCCGGGCAATCGTAATCCCGTCCCTCAACGCAAGCATCGGTCGGTGCGCTGTAGAGCACGCGGTAATGGACGTTGTTCCGCCGCTCGGCAATCTCCCGGATTTCGTCGCACAGCACAATGTCATCGCCGCTACGCGCGGCGTGGAAGAAATGCACTTCGCGGTGGCTGCCGGCATCGTCAAGCGCTTTCAGCATGGACAGCACCGGTGTCAGGCCGACACCACCACCAATCAGGACAACCGGCCGTTCCGATTGCAGGTCCAATACGAAACCGCCCTTGGGCGCTTGCACATCAACGACATCGCCTTCCTTGAGGCTGGCATGGAAATAGGTCGAGGATAGCCCGCCGGGTACGGTTTCACCGGCATCCGGCGGTGGTGACAGTCTCTTGATCGTGACCCGGTACCGGTCGAGACGGGAGGGACTGTCGGACAGGGAATAGCACCGGATAACAGGTGCGGGCTGATCTGAAATCGGCAGTTCGAACGTCAGGAACTGGCCCGGCAGAAACGGTGGAAGCTCGCCTCCGTCATGCGGCTGAAGATAGAACGAGCAGATATCGCCGCATTTGTTTTCGACACGCTTTTCGACAATCCGGAACTTGCGTTTGCCGGCCCAGGTCGTTCCGGACTTGAGCCTGTCGACTTCCGCATTGCGCAGGGCAGCCTGTGCCAGATCGTTGAAATGCTGCAGGTGCCTGGCGTCCAGACGTCTTTCGCGAAAGACGGCCGCCACAGATGAATAAACCCCGAGGCAGAGCTGAAACAGGGCGAGCGCAACAATCGTACCACCGCCGATTTGCAGTGCCAGGATCATGAGCAGGCCGCCTTTCCGACCAGAAATGAGCCGATGTTTCTCATCAGAACCTCGTTCTCAGTTCCATTCGCAGTCCCGTTCCCGCCTTCCGGTCCTGTCCGGCGGAAACAAACCCGTCGACCTGAATGCTGCTCCTGTTGTTGAGGGCATGCAAGAGTTGGCCGCCGAATGCGACCACACCGGCGTCGCTGCCGTCGGTATCCTTGCGACCACCGAGTTCCATAACAAGCTGTGTCTTGTCCTCGTTGAAGAACATCTGATGGCCGATAGATCCACCGAAGACGCTGTCTGCCCGGTTGGAAAGTGCAGACCCGCCCAGACCAACAGCCGGAGCGGCAAACAGGATGCCAACCTGACCCAGAGGACCACCCGTGAGGCTGTCGCGGGCAGCGGAGGTGTAGTTGCCGATAGCCCAGAAGGCATTGGCATAGACGACGTTTTCGGACGCCGTCACGGTGCGCGAAACTTCCGAAAACATCAGCACGCCGTTGTCGACAGCCGGGCCGCGCTTTTCGATCGCGGTCGAGGTGTTGATCCGGAACGCCGTATTGTAAAGCCCGAACCGCTGTACGGCGGACGCCCCGAAATAGAAGCCGTCTCCCCCCTCGTCCTCATCGCTGATGACATAGGCAAGATCCAGATTGGCCGTGCTCTTGCGGAAATCGGCCTCGGTGAACAGGCCGAGAAGGAAGGCACTGTCGTCGAGTTCATTGTCGCCGCGGCGGATATTGTTCCAGCCGAAAACGCCGGTTGCCCTCAGATCCGGCGTCAGGCCGGGAATGACGATCGTGTCGCGCGTGATGCCGAGCGCGTCGACACTGTCGTTGATCATCATGCCTTCCTGAAAGAACAGGGGCTGACGACCGATGGAAAATCCGAAGTCGAAATTGCGGTTGTCGTCCGGATCGAGGTTCGGGAAAATCTCGCCGAACTCACCTTCGAAGAAAAGTGTCGTCACATAGGGATTGAGCCCGTTGACATATTCAACGCCGCCTTCATCCGTATAGAGAACGCCCGTGTTCCGGCGTTTTTCCGTCAAAGGCGAAAACCCGATGAGGATCCGCTCGGTGGGTGTCAGTTTCAGATTGGCAAAGATGTCGATCCGGCTCGCCCAGAACTGGCGCGGATCTTCAAGGCCGTTGGCATAGTGGCCAATTGCGGTGCGCGCGTCGCCGAACACCCAAAGCGCCGGTTGCCAGATTGCCCCGGTCGGCAATTCGATACCGGGCGCAAGATTTCCGCTGGCGAGGAATTTCTCGCCGCGCTGGAAGATCGGTGGCGTCGGTTCGGGCTCCTCATCTTCCGCTATGATCGGAACTGCATCGGTGCTCAATTCGCTTGAATGGTGGTCACCGGCAATCAGGGGGGCAGGACCGCTGTTTTCTTCCTGATGCTTGCGGACTTCCGCTTCCGTGACCATGGGAATGGGGTCGTCGCTCAAGGCACTGCCCGCTGCCCATACCTGCCCGCCGGCCTGCAGAAGAAGCGCAGCCGAAGCCACCGTTGTGATTGCCCACGCACTGAACCGCCGTCCCCGAGTTCTGCTTGCCTGATACCTCATTTGAGCACGACACTCGCCTTGCGCGTCCACAGCACGGAGCTGCCCTGCACCACCTTGCGCGCGATACCGGCCGGGCTCATGCCGTAGTCGAAGCCCGCTCCCTGAATGGCCGCGATCAGGTTGACCGGCACCATCTGGGAAATCAGCTTCACCGAGATGGAATAGCGTTCACCCGGCTTCAGGTTTTCGGCGGGAACGGCATAGGTCGCGGTGCGGCTCGCTCCCGGTTCCAGGTTCTGCTTGTGCTTTCTGGCCCCGCGCGGCCGGCCGTAGATGGTGGTTGCCCGGCGTTCCGGCCGAACGAGCGGCAGAACGTCCGTCGAAGTGTTCACCGCCAGCACCTGTTCGCGTTCACCGCCACGCAGCAGGCGGACCACGAACTTGGATTGCAGGCTGAACAGGTCCTTGTCGAGCTTCAGCTCGCCATTGTGAACGTAAAGCGAGTGGGCATCGCGAACGTCGCCATTGGGGTCCCGGTCACCGGACACATAAACCGTGTTGCCCTTGCTGTCCTTGACCGTCACCTGAAGGAATATCAGCCGTTCGGCGTCAAACCCGGTCGGCACACCGTGACCGTCCGTGCCGCTGCTGACATCGACGGAGAACTTGAGAGCCCGGCTGGTGTTGTCGACAATGGTGATGTCGCTCAGCTTGAAGCCGTTGCGCAGCACCTGAAGCCGTGCCTGACGCGCCTTTTCCAGCCGCTCGAACTGGGTATCCAGGATCTCGCGGCCATCATAACGATCATCGATGGACGACCAGGCTTCGGGAAACTTGTAGCCATCCTTGACGTTGTCCTCGAACTTGTCCGTTCCCCAACCGGCGCCGACATTGAACTGCAGCCATTCAGCCAGCGTCTTGAACTCCGCCGCCTCGACGTTGTGCGGGAAAATGCCCGGATGAATGATCGAGTAATCAGGGCCTGCAAACATGTGGTTGGTCAGTTTGCGGTTCCGGGTCGGGACATCGCCCACAATTGCGGCGGGGCCGTAGTCATAGCCGGAGGCAACGCCCTGAACCTTGCCCATATGGCAGTCCTGGCAGGTCTCGCCTCTCTTGGCGGCCGGCGAGCGCTTGTATTCGGCAAAAGCCTCTTCCAGCTTGAAGCCGTTGAACAGCGTCACATCATGACAGGTGCCGCAAAAGCCTGGTTTGGTGAGCGCGAAGAAAGGCTTGGCCTCGGTATGGATGCTGCGTCCCGGATCATCCTTGCTTTGGGAAACCCGGTATTCCTCGGGCGTGTTCAGAACGCGCTTCAGCTCCTCGCCGCCCTTCGGGCCATAGACCGGCGAGAATACATCCCCCTCTTCCAGCGCGAACCGGCCACTGATCTTGCCGTAGTTTCGGCTGACGCGGTGGCAGGCAACGCAGGTGATGCCCTCCCGTGAGGTCGGGTTGCGCTTCAGGTTTGAGACATAGAGCGACTCGCCAATGTTCATGCCGACCGGGTTGTGACAGCGAATGCAAAAGTCGCCGTTGGTCGCGCTGGTCTTCATGTTGATGGTGGTCTGCATCGCCATGTAGATCGGGCTCAGCTGCGCATAAGCATGCTGAGAAACGGACCATTGCTCATACTGGCCAGGGTGGCAGGTCGCACAGGTGTTTGCAGAGGGATACTTGCTTTCCAGGAAGAGCTTTTCATGCTCCGCATTGGCTGTTCGCCGGATCGTTTCTTCTTTTTTCTTGCCTTCAACGGTTTCAGTCAGCCCGGTTCCGCCGCCGCTCAGCAGGTCGTCATCATCGCCAACTGTCAGAAGGTCATCATCGGAGAGAAGATCGTCGTCTCCGGCCAGAAGGTCGTCGCCGGAAACATCGGCCCCGTCGCCCGCAAGCAGATCATCACCTTCAAGCAAATCGTCCCCGGCAAGCAAGTCATCGCCAGCCAGAAGATCATCTCCATCAGCCTTGGGATCATCACCTGCCAGCAGATCGTCACCATCGGAAACAGAGGCGGCACCGGGTTCCTCTGCGGTCAGCAGATCATCGCTTCCGTCATCGGAAGGCAGCAGGTCGTCACTGCTGTCCGTCAGAATCGCCTCATCCGAAACCGCGTCTTCGGCGGGCGTCAGCAAGTCATCATTCTGATCGGCTTGCGCCAGGATCAGGCGATCGCCGGCGCTCCTGCCGTTTTCGAGTTGGGATACGAAATCGACCAGCGCCCGCACATCGCCAGATTGGATAAGTTGCTGGTGATACTGCCGAAATTCGTCTGAAAAAGCGGCTGCGCGATCAACACTGCCGGCGCCGGAAAGGATGAGTATTCCGAAAAGAGGCTTCAAAAACGGTCGAAAAAATTCCGATAAACGCGACATTCCAGATCCACACAAAACATGTTCTCAGGCCATCGCTTACACCGATCCCCCAACTCAAAATCACACTACGGAAACCTCAGGACAACATCAAAAGAAAACTGTTCACAAATTAGCCGCATTTTCGCCTTGGTAAACTCGCGGCTAACCGCAGGAACAAACCGAGCAACGCACTGTCGCGTCGCTAACCGGTGCCTTCAAATTTCGGGCAATGGCGTGAATCAATTGCGTTGCCGGCAGCATTCGCCCGGAAGGTCACAAAGTTGCTGCCGCTGTGTTTCCGCTCGCAACAACACATTCTCGCAAAACAATGTTTGCGTCACACCAGCACACAGACTGGATTACCTGCAGCGCAGCGAAATAGGACTATGAAGGTGGGAAGAAGGAAAGTGGCGGAGAGGAAGGGATTCGAACCCTCGAGACGGTTGCCCGTCTACTCCCTTAGCAGGGGAGCGCCTTCGACCACTCGGCCACCTCTCCGGTAACGCCCGTGTACGAATAAAAGCCTCACAGTTCAAGGCGTTTTTTACGCCTTGTCACTTTTTCCACCGCGCTTGGCCTCGCAACTTCTGGAAGGTGAAGACAGGCATCGAACGCTGAAATCCGACATCGTCTTCACAAATCGCGGAACCAGACGCTTGGTTCGTTTGAAAATGAACCGCCTCTTTCCACCCGTCGCAAGTCGGGTTGGCAATTCGCTCGCCAGGTTTCGCTTTTTTTCCTCACCACCCGGCCACCGTCACATCTTGGAGTTGACTTTTGGCGCGCCACCGGCAAAACGACCCTCTTTCATCAATGAATTTGGCTTTGGGTGATACTTGAAAAACGTTTTTGTTTCGCTGGGTGGCGGGTGTGACGCTGCGACAAACCTCAAGAAGCTGGGCCTGAGGCATGAGCAATACCCCTTCGACTGGCTCTGGAACCTTGATGCGGGCCTGGACTACGTCTCGAAAATCATCGCGACAGACTTCAAGGGCCTTACCAGCAAGCACGACTATACTTACGCCTCGCATCAAATAGATCCGGTTGAGAAGTTCCTCATTTTCAAGAACTACCCGAAAATCGCGCATCTGCACTCCAATCCACACGACAACAGTGACGTATTGGCCGAGTACAAGGTTCGGATTGACAGGTTCAGGAAACTCATCAAAGACACCGGCAAAAAAACGACCTTCATTTACTATCGCAACGCGGCAGTGGCGGAAGAAAATTCGATAAACGACTTTCATGCAGAAGTTTCGCATCTGAAAAGCGAAACAACCCTTTTTGAAGAGATGATGGCGCGTCTGCATCCAGACAAAACATTTTCTCTGGTCAGTCTCCTTGCAATACCCGCGACCTATTTTGACAATCACGCCCTCAGGGAAAATTTGCGGCGCGCCTGCTCGTGCAACCGGTCTGCAAGAACGACATTCGAAATTGTCCCGATGCGTGACGATCGCTACCCGGAACAGTTCAATGCCTGGACAGACGAGTGGACTGCTGCGCTCAGACGAGCCAAGGCTGTTTCGCCACTGGACATAATGCGCGGAAAGATGTCGAAACGGAAAATTCGCACCCGCAAGAAACTGACCAGGCTTCTGCCTCGGGCTTCTGCCAGGCTGTTGGGTTAGGGAACGTTTTTCCTGAGGTGGTTCATCGCGCTACCAGAAAGTCTCAAACCCTTCTCGTATGATGATTGACTGGCCTGCCGCCGTCCGCAGGAACAGATCCAGTTCCCGTCTTCCCCTTCATAATTCAGCCGCAGTCCTCTGGTGCGATGGACATTCTTCAACTTGGCCGGGTATCGGAGAAATGCCATAGCCGAGCTCGCCCCTCCGACGCATCTGACACGGTTTGTTGCGGAAAGGTTTCCGTGGATCTGTGCGCTCTGGCTGCACCTTGCGCTCTATGCGTTATTGAGCGATGCCGCCCTTTGGCGGACGATACTGCCAGAACCGCCCGAGCCTGTCTCCGTCGAGATCATTCCCGAATACCTGCCGCCAAGTCTGCCGGAAACCGCGGAGGAAGAAACCGACGAGAGCCAGTCGCAAACTGCAGCAGTCTCCCCGCAATCCACTGCTGATCCGTTGTCAGGTTCGAACGCGCCTTCGGAACAGGTGCCTTCTTCGGATGCCACCTTGCCCGCGCCTACGAGCCCGTCTTCTTCGAGGACCAGGCCCGAGCAGGAATGGGTAACTGCAAATGCCTATTTTGCCAATGATGTCCTGAACGACCCACGTTCCGCACAGGCACGCGAGTTTCTGCCAACCTTAACCAGTGAAGACGGACGCGAACAGATTTGCGCGCTGGAGGCAATGGAGCAGGTTCGCCATGCGCGGCCGGGGTTCAAGCCGACACGGCTTGCGCCACATGCTTTCCGCAATTCATTTCAGAAGGAAGATATGATTGTCGTGCCCGCCGGAGCCCTCAGAAGCAACCGGGTCTGGTACGAGATCGCCTATCGATGCCGGCTGGACGCCAGCGGCAAGATCGTCAGCGGGTTCGAATATGCCCTTGGTGCACCAATAGACCGCTCGATCTGGGATGAGTACGGTCTGGCGCCGATCCATTGACTGGAGCGGTCCCGGCAAGGGGCCGGAAACTGGACGCGGCAGAAAACTGTGCTGCCGCGTCAGGTTGTGGATACCGGTTCAGGTGCCGTTCGGCCGGCAGCCTTCATCCGGTTCAATGCATCGACAGCCATTCACGAGCCGACCGCTGAGCTTCGGCGATTTCGGAAGTGGACATTTCACCGGAAATTTCCTTGCGGTAGCGCGCTGCGTCCTTGTTGCCTTTGAGGGCGGCAATGTTGAACCACTTGTGCGCTGTGATGAGATCGGTCATGCCGTGACGGCCGCAAGCGCTATCCAGACCCATCTGGAACAGGATGTCCGCGGTAACCGGCTTTTCGCCCATGATGGCCATATCGGCCGAGTGCATTTCAAAACGAGCCATAACGCTCCCCTTTCGTCTGTCTGACTTCTGCGGAACAGCTCCGATCCTTCTGGATCCACCGTTCCGGTTCCCTACTGCCAACCGGTCACTTTGCTGAACACAATGGCTTGGCAAGGACCGATCTAAGAAACACAAGCTTTCGTGAAGCTTTCCCCGTTGTTTCTTGAGGTCTACTTCATCAGCAGCAGTTAAAAGGGGCGTTAAAAGACAGGTTTAACGTAATGCGAACAAAATTTTAAATAAGTCTGAAATTCATATTGCGGTAAGTATATGGTTGCGATTTTCCCTTTTTAATCAGTCACATTCTCCGAAAATTTGACAAGGCCCATCAACCTTCTGTTCACCATGGATTCGTTTCCACAATTCTTTGTCCGACTTTATTTCGTTCCCTTCCCTTCAGAAAACCAGACTTTGCCTCCCTTCGGCGTTCAGGAGGATTTTCGGACGACCTGACGTTGGGTGACGGCTTTTCAGCACGTTTCCCGGGCTATACATTCCCTTTCCGTAAACGGAAGGCATTCCGCTTTGGGAGGAACTTATGCTGAAAACCATTCTGTCGTCCGCACTTCTTGCGGGTGCCATCATCACCACATCCGCAACAATGTCTTTCGCAGGCGATGCCAAGGGAGACTGGGTCCGTCCGAACGGGGCATCCAAGATTCGGATAAGCTCCTGCGGCAGCTCCTTGTGCGGCAAGCTGATATGGCTGCGGGAGCCGCGAAACGACACCAGGAACCCGGACGCGGCCAAGCGGGACCGCCCGCTGCTGGGAGTACAGATCGTTCAGGCCATGAAACCCACCGACAAGGAAAACCAGTGGAAGGGCAAGGTCTATAACGCCGAGGACGGCAAGACCTATACCGGCTTCATCGAGCTGACGTCCGCCAACGCGTTGAAACTGGAGGGCTGCGTGATGGGTGGCCTCATCTGCAAGGGCGAAACCTGGAAACGGGAACAATAAACGTCTGAACAAAGTTCGAATTCGCCAGATCCTGTCGATTTGGCCTTTCCTCCGTCGCAATTGCCGGTCAGAGATTGTGGCGCAGTCGTCACCAGCATTGCGACGGGGGATAATCGTGGTTCCTGTTTCTTTCATTGTTTCTGCGTTTCCGACTTCCAGACTGTTATCGAAAGCCGGTCTGTTCGCTCTCCTGCTTGCAGGCACAGGGGGCCAAGCCATTGCAGCCCCGGACATCAACGGCAAATGGCTGACACCGGCAGGTGCCGTCATCCAGATTCAAAAATGCGGCAAGGTGCCCTGTGGCAAGATTGTCCGGTTTCCGGCCCCCAAAGGCTATTCCATGGAAAACACGCCGGATCTCAAAAACAAGGACGAAAGCAAGCGCAAACGGAAGGTGCTCGGCCTGACCGTGCTCTGGCGCATGGCACCGCAGAAAGATGGCTGGAAAGGCCGGGTCTATGATCCGCGTCGCGGCTTCAGCGCGGATGCCACCTTGCGCCCGAAGAACGCCTCCGCCCTGGAAGTACAGGGCTGCGTCCGCGTCGTTTTCAATGTCTGCGAAAAGGAAACCTGGCGACGGGTCGACTGACATCGCCGGTTCACCAGCTCAGGCCGGATCCATGTCTGACACGTGCCTCACGCCCGACGATATCGAAACGCTCACCAGACTGGAGGAAAGCCTGTGGCGAGCGGAAACGCGGTACGATCCGGTCCTGATGGACCGGATCTTTGCGGATGACTTTTTTGAGTTCGGCCGATCCGGCCGTATCTATCCGCGTGAAGACCTGATCCTGCCCGCGCGTGCCGCACGACCTATCGACGTACGCCTGCCCCTGCCCGGCCTCAAGTTCACCGTGATCGACACGAATTCGGTTCTCGTGACCTATGTCAGTGAAGTCAGGCGTGCGCTTGGTAACGTTGAAACAGCAAACCGCAGTTCGATCTGGAGCAGACGAGACGGAGCCTGGCAGTTACGGTTCCATCAAGGCACAGCGTGCCAGGCACCGACTGATAAATGATGGCTCAGACGAACATCTTCTTGTAGCCGTGATGGCTCTGGTCGTAGCCAAGCCGCTTGTAAAAGTGATGTGAGCCTTCGCGTTCCTTGTTCGACGTCAGCTGCACCATGCAGGCGTTGCTCTGCCGTGCCAGGTCTTCAGCCCTTGCCATCATCTGCCGCCCGACACCGGTGCCACGCTGGTCTGCGCGCACGTGAACGCTTTCCAGTTCAACCCTCGGACGTCCCTGGAAGGCGAGCCCCTTCATGAAATGGATCTGGAAGGTGCCGACCACTTCTCCGCTTTCGGCAAGCGCGACGTAGATATCGCACTCGGGTGCGGCGGCAAGCGCGTCAAATGCCGGTCGGTAGTCCTGCCAATCGGCAAATTCCCTGTCCTTGCGAACACTGGTCGCCCCCGCATTGATGATGGCGACGATCTCGCGAAGGTGCTCCGGGCGGGCTTTTTCGATGGAAACGGTCGAGGCAATTGTGTCAGGCATCTTCGGTTCGCGCCTTTGGTCAGGAAAGATTACGGTCAGCGGCAGATTGGGCTCTCGGGCGGGAGCTTCGCTACGCCCCACCAGCTTGTCCGCCAGCCGGGCGCCTTCCACAAATGCGGCCAAGCGCCGGTGAGGTAGGTTGCCTCAAGCGCCTCGCCGGCATCCCGGAAGGCGACCTGACTGAAGCGCTCCATTGCAGACGTGTCCGGCTCCTTGTCCCCCTCTTCCCAGATGAAGAAGCAGCTTTGTCGCGGTGGCGTTCTGGCCGGAATGGCCTTGGTCACCAGCCGGGCATCGGGAAACAAGACCCTCAGATTGCCGCCGGTATAGCCATCATCGGCAATCAGTGTGGCGTCTGCTGCACCCAGGTCGGCCAGCGGTGCCTTCAGGTCCGCGTAAGGCTTCATGTGCCGGCACTTGCCACCGCACCATGTCTTGTCCGGCGCGACCAACCCTGGCACCCGGGCGAGAAAGGCAACCGCGACAACCGCCAGAACAACGGCCGTCAGCCAGCGCCATTGCTTTTCAAATCCGAAGCGTTCCAGGTCAGCGAACAGCCACACCGGCAGCAGCAGAAGCAGCGGGTGCATGTGCCGTTCCTTGACGTAGGTCGCACCGGAGATCGCAATCATCAACGCCGTCAGCAGGACCATCAGGAGAACCGTGCGCCCGCACAGGCGCGCTGCGTCACTCACGGCAGGTGTTTCTGGCTTTTTGCGGCCAAGATAGCGCGGCCAGAACAGCAGGAGCAGCAGCGGGACCAGCGGAACCGAGAAACCGACAAGTCCGAAGGCAAGTTTCCCGAGCCCCTCGCCTGCGCGCATCAGATGCGATGTTTCAGCACTGACACCCATGGTGTCGGAAACCGATGCCAGCAGCTTCAGCCCTTCGCTGAAGATCCAATAGGCATAGGGGCTGTAGATCAGTGCCGCCGCGAAAGGCACCAGCAACAGGCCGGAAAGACGCAGCCGGGTGCGCCATGCCGGGTCGCTGGCCGCCGCCAGGATCAGGGCAAGTACAAAAATCGGGTAGGAATGCTTGCCCAGCAGTCCGGCCCCGGCCGCCATGCCAAACAGCACGTAGTAGCCGAGCCGCTGTGTCTCCAGCGCCTTCAGGAAGAAGAAGGCGCTCATGGCGCAGGCTGCAGTCAACACCACCGTGTGGGTGACGCCTTCATGAAGGTTCCAGCCGAACTGGTAGAAAAGCGAATAGGAAAAGACACACAGGGCTGCAAGGCGCGTGTCGTGGATGGCCTTGCGTGCGATCAGAAACAGAAACAGCGCGGCAACCGAGATCAGGGTATATTTGACGAAAAGCGCTGCCCAGATTGTAGGGCCGAACAATTGCTGCGCAGACCAGAGCAGCCACTCGTAAAGCGGTGGCTGACGCAGCATGTAACCGGGCTCCAGTGTCTGCACCAGAACGTTCTCGAACATATCATCCGTACCAAGGACGGGCGTGTTCAACGCCCTCAGCAGGATATGCGCGAGCCCCCAAAGGGCGACGACGCCCCAGACGCCGAGGGGCGTGGCATAATACGGAGCCGGCCCTGTACCGGCGGTCGAACTGCGAAACATCATGGCAGGGGGATACTAGATTTTCAGAAGCCTGTAACCTCGCATTTTCCCTTGCGAAAACAAAAACGCGCGGCTCGACGCCGCGCGCTTCAAGCGTTCAGCCGGCAGGTCTTAAAGTGCAGGCAAAGGCGGCAGCGGCGTCTTCAGCCACTTCTCTGACAGCTCGCCCAGCTTGCCGTTCAGCTTCTTGTGCAGAACGAAAACGTTGACCCATTGCAGAAGGTCGATGTTACCCGTCTTCACACCGATGAAAGACGGCGAATTTGCGATGATGAACTTGTTTTCCAGATTGAAGTCCGGGTTGTCATTGGAAATGCCCAAAGCCACCATGTTGCCGGTCACGATAACGTCGGCCTGGCCGGAAACATAAGCTGCAATGGTGGCGGCGTTGTCGCCAAACCTGATGATCTCCGCATCTTCCGGTGCATCCGCCGTGATTGCCAGATCTTCAAGCGTGCCGCTGGTCACGGCTATTTTCTTGCCGGAAAAATCCGCGATGGTGGACACGGCCACGTCAGGCTTGGCAAAGGCTCCGGAAAAAAACGGAGCATAGGCGTGAGAGAACCAGATCGACTTTGCGCGTTCCGGATTGGCGCCGAGTGTTGCAATCACGAGATCGGCCTTGTCGGTTTCCAGAAATGGAATGCGCTGCTTGGACGTGACGGGCACCAGCTCCAGCTCCACGCCAAGGTCTTCCGCGATCATCTTTGCGACGTCGATATCGTAGCCTTCATATTCGCCTTCACTGCCCAGCGAGCCAAAAGGCGGAAAATTCTCCGGTGTAGCAATCTTGATCTTGCCGGCTTCCAGAATGTCCTTCAGCTCTGCAGATGCAGGACTAGCAATCATCAATGCGGCAGACACTGCCAAGCCTGTCAGCCCCAAAATTTTTTTCAACATTACGCGACCCTCCTTCGGTTGTTCTTGAAGCGCGATTTGTCAGGCGGCAGCGGCAGCCCCGCCCTTGGACGATGTGGACCCGAGGCGCTTTTCAAGGCGCCGCGACCACACAGACAACGGAAAACAAAGAGAAAAATAGATCATCGCCATCAGCGGATAGATGACGAAGGGTTGGGTGCCCGGCACGGGCGCGTTCGCCCAGCGCTTGCCGACCGTCATCAGGTCGTGAAAGCCGATGATATAGGCAAGCGACGTGCCCTTGATGATCTGCACCATGAAGCCGACCGTGGGCGCAATGGCCAGGCGAAACGCCTGTGGCAGAATGATCAGGAACATGATCTGGGCGAAGGTCATGCCCAGCGCCTTGCCGCCTTCATGCTGGCCTGCCGGTATGGCCGTCAGTGCCCCGCGCCAGACTTCGGCCAGGTAGGCGCTTGTATAAAGCGTCAGGGCAATGCCGGCCGCTCGCCACGGGTCAATCTGGATTTCGAAAAGATGCGGAATACCCAGCCCGAGCAGAAACAGCAGCATCAGCAAGGGCACTGACTGGAACAGCCAGGTGTAGGCGGTGAAGATCTTCCGCAATATCTTGACCGGTGAAACCCGCGAAGCGGTTACGCATGCGCCGATCAAGCCCCCACCGATGAAAGCGATCAGAGACAGATAGATCGTGTATTGGGTGGCTTCCAGAAGCTGGAACAGGACGATGCCGAATGGTTTGCCAAGGATGGCGACGAAGGCGTCTTTCATCGAACCACCTTCCATTTGAACAACCGGTCATGCAGCAGCGCCAGAAGGGTTTTGAAACCCAGTGACATCAACAGGTAGATCACCGTCAGGGTGAAGAAGATCTCGAACGAGCGAAAATTCCGGCTGTCGATGAAGAGACCCGCCCATGTCAGGTCCGTCACGCCGATTTCCGAAATGATGCCGGTTGTCAGGAACAGGAAGATGAACTGGCTGTTGAGCGAAGGATACATGGCGGCAACTGCCTGCGGCAGGCACACTTTCACGAAGCTGAGCCAGCGCGGCAGACCGAGCGCATCGGCGGCTTCCGTTTGCCCCGCGCCGAGGGACGCCAGGCCCGCGCGCAGGATCTCCGCAAAATAGGCGGAAAAATTGATGGAGAGTGCCAGCAGCGCATGGGCCCAGAAGGGCCATTGGTACCCAAGAAGCAGCGGTAAACCGAAGGCGACGAAAAACATCTGCACGATCAATGGCGTGTTGCGGATGAATTCGACATAGGCCGCCGCCAGTTGGGCAAGAACCGGCACCCTGTAGTGGCGGACTGCCGCCAGCAGCACAGCGAGGAGAAACCCCAGGATGCCGCCGCCGATTGTCAGCGCAGCGCTGATCAATGCACCCTTGGCGAGCAGCCACAAATATTCCGGATTCCGGTAGATCTCGAAAAATCTAAGGTTGGACATTGATACCAACCAGAGAAACAAGGCCGTGCTTCATCAAAAACTTCCAATGGTTCAAACCAGAGTTGGAAGAGCAAGGCTTGTGCCAAAGGAAAGAATTGCAGGCGTTCGCCGTGAACCTGCAGCTGAACTTAAGTGATGCGCGAACAACGGAGGCACTTGCCTCGATATTGGGCAAAATTACAAGGCAGTCCGACCTGACAACCAGGCATGACCGGTGGTCACCCAGATACCGAGCTAGCTAGAAACCTGATCAGGCACCGGGTTGAGGCTGTGCATCGTGCAGCTATCACGACTTCAAGGCCGCGGGAGATGCCTGGACGATTAATCTGGACCGCTTCCCTGATGGACACTGCCTCGATGGATGCGACAGGCTTGCTAAACCGCTGTTATCGGGGCTGGTTTGCCATTGCCCTGAAAGCCTCGACACATTGGTCGGCTGCAGCAAGCAAGGCGTCCTCGCACACGCCATCACGGGCCAGAACCGACATTCCCGTTTGCATCGAGAAGAGCATCGTTGCCGCGGCTGCGGCATCGAAGTCACCGGGAAGTTCACCTTCCTCCTTTGCCTGCTCGATGCGTGCCTGCAGTTGGAGAAGATTGTTCTTCCGCATCTCACTCAAGCCCGCCGGAACGGACTGGTCCTCGGTGCAACTGTGTTGAGCTCCCAGTACGACCATGCAGCCAGGTGGTTGTCCGGTCATGCAATAGGCTTCTGCAGAGCGTGTCAGGAAGGTCCGGACCGCATCGAAAATTGAGGGGGCCTCTTCCAAACCGGTCCAGATACCGTTGTGATAGTTCTCGACGTAGTGAGCCAGGGCTTCGCGGAAAAGCTCCTGCTTGCTGCCGAAGGCAGCGTAAAGGCTGGGCGTGTTTATTCCCATGGCCGATGTCAGATCGCTTAGCGATGTTCCCTCGTAGGTCTTCGACCAGAAAACACGCATCGCCCGTTCAAGAGCCTCTTCCCGGTCAAATTTTCTCGGACGGCCTCTCGTTGCCATTCAAACCCTTTCTGTATCGATCGATAAATAAATTACTTGACCCTTGAACACAAGCAGTCCATCTAATTTTGTATCAATCACTACAAAATAGGAATCGACGATGACATTGATTGGAAAAACAGCCTTCGTGACAGGGGGAAGTCGGGGCATCGGCGCAGCAATCGCCCGCAAGCTCGCCGAGGATGGAGCTGATGTAGCGATCAGTTATGCGTCAAACGAGGACGCGGCCGCAGGGACGGTTGCGGCGATCGAAAAGACGGGCCGCAAGGCACTGGCCATTCGCGCCGACAACAGCAAGGCCAATGAGTTGCAGGACGCGATCAACAAGGCTGCATCCACCTTCGGAAAGATCGATATTCTGGTGAACAACGCCGGCGTCTTTCTCGTTGGCCCGGTCGACCAACTGTCCCTGGAGGACTTCGACACATCCCTGGCGGTCAATCTTCGTGCAGTGTTCGTTGCATCAAAAGCCGCGGTCACGCACATGCCGGACGGCGGCAGGATCATCTCGATCGGCAGTAATCTTGCCGCTCAGGCGCCCATGGCCGGACTGGTGGCCTATAGCGCAACCAAGGCAGGTGTCACCGGATTGACCCATGCGCTTGCGCGTGATCTCGGCTCCCGGCGGATAACGGTAAATGCCGTGCATCCGGGCTCCACAGATACGGACATGAACCCTGCCGACGGTCCGTTTGCCGACGGGCAACGGGCCCTCATGGCGCGGCAAGCCTATGCACAGCCTGAAGAAATTGCCAATGTTGTCGCTTTTCTCGCCTCGGACGCTGCACAGTCTGTTACAGGAGCGGACTGGTTGATCGACAATGGTGCCAACGCTTGATGACAAGAGGTTCTTCCAAAGTCACAGCCCTGACAATCGGGCTGTCGGCACTGGTGCTGGTGGCGACGGAGTTCGTCGTCATCGGCCTTGCGCCTGCAATGTCGGCGCAGCTGGACATGACACCCTCGCAATCCGGCTGGCTGGTGACGTGGTTTGCCATTGGCTCCGCCCTCGCCGCGCCGTTCCTTTCCGCGTATCTGTCTGATACCTCTCCGGCGAAGGTGCTCGGCTGGATGATGCTGCCCAACTCCGCCAACCTGATATTGATCGTATTGCCGAATTTCGAGCTTGCCGCCGCTCTCCGGGTCGCTCAGGGAGCAGCATTGCCGGTCTACATCAGTTTCGCAAGCTCTCACCTCTCCCAGGTGTATGGCGCCGGCAAAGGCGTCGCGAAAGTTTATATCGGCGTTACGCTCGGTGTCGTCCTAGCGCCGTCTTGCGGAACATTCTTTGCAGAACGGTTTGGCTGGCAAACCCCTGTCGCAGGCCTTGGTTTGTTGTCAGTGGCTTTGCTGTTCGCCAATCTGAGGCTTCACTTGCCACCTTTCCAGGCAAAGACAGCCAGCGCGCTTTCCCTGCTTCGCCGTCGATCGTTTCTCTGTCAGCTTTTTCTGTCTGTCTGCGTTTTCTCGGCAATGTTCGCTGGCTATTCGTATCTCACCAGCCTGTTGGCCAACGCCGGGCTTGAAGGAGACCAGATGTCCATCGCGCTGCTGGTTTTCGGTGCAGCCGGCCTCGCCGGGAACTGGGTCGGTGGCAGGACTGCCGACCATGCGTTGGCCGGTGCAATTGTCGTTCCATTGCTTGTTTCAGGCGGAGCCTTGGTCTTCGGCCTTCTGGCGACTGCTCCCGCCCTGCTTCTGACAGTTGTCCTGATTGCCTGGGGCATGGCCCACGCTGCCGGCTTCGTGCTGTCGCAGGTGCGCGTGATGACGGCAGGGCCTGATCACAAGAGTTTCGCGGCATCCATGAACATTGCAGCCGCCAATGTCGGCATTGCACTCGGTACCTTCGTGGGCGGATGGATGCTTGAAACGGGTGGCGTTGCCTCAATGAGCGCAACTGCAGTACTGTTTGCAATACCGTGTATCGCAACGGTCATGTTGCTCGCAGCCCTGCCCAAGCGGTTTCACTCACCTGCCCCGGAGGCCGCAGACCGGATCTGAACCAAGCGCACCAACAGAACGTCACCGAAAACCTGTTGGCTGTTGAACAGTCATGTCCACTGAGCTTCAGTGGACATTGGCCCGAAAGCTTGAAAGAGGCAGCCGGCAGCGAGGTCTTTCCACTCAAGGTCGGAATGTAGCCAGTTTGTAGGCTGCGAAGGAGAAGAAGACGCCCAGCGTTGCGCTTATCCAGCGCTGACTGCGCCGATAGAAGCGGATGACGGGTGCCGTTGAAAACGTCACTGCATAGGCGACGTGCCCGATGATGGAAATTGCCGTACTCAGGCCAATCAGCAGCAGACCGACCCACAGTGGCGTATCAGCGCCCAGGCCTATCCCGACAATCGCGATCCAATGCAGTGCGGCCTTCGGGTTGGTCATCTGAATAGCGAGCCCCTGCAGGAACAGATTGCGTCCCCTTGCACCGATCACATGCATTGCGTTGGCCGGCCTTGAAGCCGCACGGAATGCCTTGAATGCCAACCACAACAGGTAGGCCGCCCCGAAAATCTTCAGAACGGTAACGGCCTGGGCATAAGCGGCAATCAGGGCAGTCAGTCCGGCAACAGTAAAGGTTGCCCATAGACCGGAGCCTGCGCCTACACCCAAAGCGAGCTGGGTGCCGGACTTGCGACCGCGTTCCATCGACGTCCCGATGATGGCGAGGATGTTTGGCCCAATGCTGATGAAACCAAGAGAGAAGATGCCGAGAGCCAGAAAAAGGCTCGCAAGATGCTCGTTCATTACCCCTCCCAGGTGTGGATGGCATTGCTTGCGCAGCAGCGCTTCGGCCCGACCAGAGCACGCAACGTGCATTCAGTCCAGAAAGGTCCAGCTATCCGCGCCATCGAAGTGACGCAGCCCGATGGCTTCGATGGTTCCAGGAGGTGCAAGCCGGAGGTTGACTGCCAACCGATCGGGAAACTCAGCCGACAGGCTTTGCCAGTGGGTCGTGCAGCCGCAAGTGTTGCAGCTGTGGAAAGCCAGCCCCTTGTCGCCCCAGACGTAGCTGAGCGTTGCTCCGGGTGCCGCCTTGATCTCGATATCGCCAGCTTCGCCATGCCCCCAGATGGTGCCCAGTCGGCGGCAGATGGAGCAGTTGCATTCAACGGCGTGTCGAGGCGGTGTCTTCATTTCGTAAGACACCGCCCCGCAATGGCAGGAACCGGTGATGGGCAGCTCGACTTTCGGTGCTGTCCCCTCACCGCTCATGGTCTTATTCCAGACCGATCTTTTGCTTCAGCATGTCGCTGACGGCCTGCGGGTTGGCCTTGCCCTGGGACTGTTTCATCACCTGGCCGACGAACCAGCCGAGAAGACCCGGCTTGGCGATTGCCTGCTGAACCTTGTCCGGGTTTGCGGCGATGATTTCGTCGACGATGGCTTCAATCGCACCAAGGTCGGTCACCTGCTTCATGCCACGTTCTTCGACGATCTTCGCCGGGTCGCCACCTTCGGTCCACACGATCTCGAACAGGTCCTTGGCGATCTTGCCGGAGATGACGCCGTCCTTGATCAGATCGACGATACCGCCAAGCTGCGCCGCGGAAACCGGGCTGGTCGAAAGGTCCTTGCCTTCCTTGTTCAGGCGGCCAAAGAGCTCGTTGATCACCCAGTTGGCAGCCAGTTTGGCGTCGCGGCCCTTGGCGACTTCCTCGAAGAAATCGGCAGAAGCTTTTTCGGCAATCAGGATCTCGGCGTCATAGGCGGTGAGGCCATAGTCGCCCATGAAGCGGTTCTTCTTGTCGTCCGGCAGTTCCGGCAGGTGCTGTGCGAGTTCGTCGACGAACGCCTGCGTGAATTCCAGCGGCAGCAGGTCGGGATCCGGGAAATAGCGGTAGTCATGCGCTTCTTCCTTGGACCGCATGGACCGTGTTTCGCCCTTCACAGCATCGAACAGGCGGGTTTCCTGATCGACGGAGCCGCCGTCTTCAAGCAGTGCGACCTGGCGACGAGCTTCATATTCAATGGCCTGGCCCACAAAGCGGATCGAGTTGACGTTCTTGATCTCGCAGCGCGTGCCGAATTCGCCGCCCGGACGGCGGACGGAAACGTTGACATCGGCGCGCATGGACCCCTGGTCCATGTTGCCGTCGCAGGTGCCGAGATAGCGCAGGATGGTGCGCAGCTTGGTCAGATAGGCTTTTGCCTCGTCGGAAGACCGGAGATCCGGCTTGGAGACGATTTCCATCAGCGCCACGCCGGAACGGTTCAAGTCGACGAAAGACATGGTCGGATGCTGGTCGTGCAGAGACTTGCCGGCGTCCTGCTCAAGGTGCAGGCGCTCCACACCGATCTCGACCTGTTCGTCCGGCATGTCGAGAAGGATCTTGCCTTCTCCGACAATCGGCTGCTTGAACTGGGAGATCTGGTAGCCCTGCGGCAAATCCGGATAGAAATAGTTCTTGCGGTCGAACACGGACTTCAGATTGATCTCGGCCTTGAGACCGAGGCCGGTGCGGATCGCCTGACGCACGCATTCCTCGTTGATCACCGGCAGCATGCCCGGCATGGCCGCGTCCACGAGACTGACGTTATCGTTGGGGTCCTTGCCGAATTCCGTTGAGGCGCCGGAAAAGAGCTTGGCTTCGGACGTGACCTGGGCATGGACTTCCATACCGATCACGATTTCCCAATCGCCCGTCGCGCCCTTGATGAATTTCTTCGGATCGGGTGTGCGTACGTCGACAATCGTCATAGTCGTCAAAAATCCTGTTCGTTTTGATTTCGCGTCTGGTCAACCAGCTGGAAAGACATGCTGCGGCGCGAATTTGTAGCCGTTTGATGACCTAGTCGGGAATTGTCCTGGCTGCAAGGTTTTCCTTGCCTGAAGCGTCAGCTTTCGCACAGCAGGACGCGCCTTTCCTGTCTGCCTGCCTGGCAATCGCCCATTGCGAAGCGTTGCAACAAGCATCCGTGCCGTCACGGACGAGCGTAATGCCACCCCCGGCCTGATCATTTCCAGAGCCAGGAAGCACGACCAACACGCGTGCAACGGAAGGTCACAGTGGCAATTGCTTTGTCAGCGCGACAACACTCGGCCTTGCACCATCATTTCTGCGGCGGGTGCTTGGCCTGGCCAGTCCGCATGATGAAGCCGATCAGCACGGCGACCGCCTGATAAAGCTCGATCGGAATTTCCTGGTCGACCTCAATCTGCGACAGGGCCTCCGCCATCATCGGGTTCTGTTCAATCGGCACGCCTGCTTCCCGCGCAAGACGTTCGATCTGTTCAGCCATGGAGCCCGCGCCTTTGGCGGTAACAACGGGAGCGCCCTCGTTCTCATATTGCAGTGCGACCGCAAGCTTCTTCCCGGATTTGTCCTTTTCACTCATTGTCGGTTCCGTCTCACGATTGCCTGTCGATCAATGCGCCGTATTTGGCCGCTGTTCTGGGTGGGAGCCCCCGGATCAGCCGCAGTTCCTGAAGGTCCAGCCCCGCATCGGCAAAAGCGGCTTCCATGGTTTCGCGAACGGCGTTCAGGCTGTCGAAGGTTTCCTTGCGATCAACCCACAAGCTGGCATAGGTACCGCCGCCGCGCAGACTGATGGCAGCTTCCAGCGGTCCTGTCGCGGTCAGATCGAGTGCAAACCGCAGCCGCCAGGCGGGTTCCCCCTCATCATCTTCCTGGTTTCCGGCTCCATCGCGGCCGACCTGCATTTGCATCACGGCCGTTTCATTGCCAAACGCGAGTGGCAGTTCAACCACAAGATCCATCGGACGGGACGCTGCGCGCGGTCCATCGTCCCTGGACAGTTTCGTATTGCTGAGCTGCGTCAGCCGCAGGCGCGCCAGGGCCGAATCCGTTTCCTTCAGAAGTGCCTGCAGATTTTGCGAAGCAGCTCCTGCCCAGAACCCGCTGCTGGTCTGTTGCGCCTGGCCTTGTGGTGCACCATGCCGGGATGGCGCCGGAGGCTGTCCTGCGGGATGGGTGATTTCAGAGCGGGCACCCAACTGGTGAAGCAGTGCCTTGAACGACAAAAGGGCGGATTTCAAATCCGGCAGCGCGACCTGGCCCTGCGGCTGGGCTCCGGAAGGCATGGACAATTGTGCTTCGCGAAACTGTCCGGACAATCTTACGGCTTGTTGCAGATCCTGCGCGGTCGGTGCCTGGGCAGACGACAAGCGTAGACCAAGGATCTGCTGCATTGCCTTGACCACGGGATCCGGCAAAGAAACGTTCCCGCTGTTCTGCGCGGACATCAGGCTTCCGATCTGGGCGAAAAGGCTCCCAAGGCCGGCCTGCTGCTCACTGAGCGGTTGCTTCAGCAATTCGGCAATCTTATTGACCGGCTGCTGACCCACCGCTGGAGCCTGCGCGGTTGGGTTCGGGGCTCCCGCAGCCGGCACGGATGCACCAAGGGATGCAGGATAAGTCTGAGGGATCGCCGTTCGCGTCAGGACTACGGGCTGTCCTCCAACTGTCTGAAATGCGCCGTTTGACTGCCCTGTGGCTTGATTGGGCACGCCTGTGCCAGGCAGGTTTGCAGCTGGAGGAGAAGCGGAGTTTGCACCCGCCCCCGCGGCGGTTGATGCCAATTGCGAGCCCTGGACAGGCGCTGGTCCTGATGGTCCTCCCGACTGGGGATTTGCCTGCACTGTGCTTGATACGGGCGCTCCGGCCCCTGCACTTGCCGGAACCTGACCGGGCGACGTTCCGGGGACTGCACTTTGCACACCAGGGACGCTTGTGGCAGGCGCAGGCACGTTTCCTGAAGGAGCCGCCACTGGAGCTGCCGGGTTACCTTGTAAAGGCGGCGGTGCTGGCGTAGCCAGCGTGCCTGCTGAAAGCGTGGACGGCGGCGCCTGAACAGAAGCACCGGCAGGTGAAACTGCGGCAGCGTTCGCTACGGGCTGGTTCACCGATGTTCCGGGTTGCGTGGGCACGCCTGTAACCGTTGAGGCAACTGCTGCCGGCTGCGAAACCGGTTGTCCACCGGTCAGGTTCGACAGGCTCGCCGCACCTTGTCCGGTAGCAGCCGGAACTGGTACGCCTCCCCCCGACGGCACTTGTCCGGCCGCAGACCCTGCCGGAGGTGCAGGCTGTCCCGGTTGAGAGATCCCGGAAGATGGCGTGCCCACCGGTGGTGCGGTAGCGACTTGCGGCTGCGCGGGCCCACCCGAAAGGCCATTTGGCGCAGGTGCGGAACCCTGGGACGGGGCAGCAGCAGGCTGCGTCGGCGCCGAGTTCTGCGGAGAAACCGCTGCCGGAGGTGTCGCTCCAGCGATTGTTTGTCCAGATGCCTCTGTCGGCGGAAGAGGCTGAACGGTTGCGACGTTTCCTGAAGTCGGAGGCTGCGCGCCGCCGGCCGCCGGTGGAGTGCTGGTTGGCGAAGACGCCCCCGGCAGAGGTGTCTGCGGCAAGGTCTGGGGATTGCCGGCAGTCTGGCCCGGAGCCGTGTTGACCGAAAGGACCTGAACCAGATGCGCCAGAACCGGCGACGGCCGCGGATAGGCGGTCGCCGTTGAAGGTTGCGGTTGCAGGGGCGCTCCGGATTCGGATTGCGCAGGAGCCTGGCCGGTCTGGCCTTTTGACGCCTGTACTTGGGGTGCCTGAGCTTGGGATGCTTGGGCTTGGGATGCTTGGGCTTGCGACGCCTGACCTTGAGAAGCCGTCGCCGGCGCGGAAGGTTGCTGCTGCGGCTGCTCCTTGCCCACAGTGATCAGGATCGCAGGCTGCTGTTTGGAGCCGCTGACGGTAACCGTAACCTCGCCGCCTTCAGGAAGTGGTGCAGGAACGCGCAGCTCCAGCTTTGCGTCGGGTGTGGCAAGGCGCACCACACCACCCGGCAGGTTCGCCTCAACCTTGGCCTTGAGTTCCGTTCCCGGCACAAGTCCCTGAGCTACTGTGCCATTGCCGGTTGCCTGGGGCAGCGGCGAGGCGCTTACCGTTTCAACCATCCCACCGTCTCCAGGTGTTGCGGCGCTCCGAATTGCAGGAGGCGGCCTGGCAGGGGTTCAGAATCATGAACCTGCAGTATGGCTGGTTTCGCAATGCTTGCCCAGAGTTGACCCTGATCAAGGTAACGCAGGTGTTTCTGCTGCATTGTGTCCTTCATAACCGGTGCCGGAAACCAGAGCGGCATCAAGAGACAGAAGGCCTTGGCAGACAATGTCTGCACATGTCCCGTCGGAAGGAGAAACGGCTTGAACTGGATGGATCGCCTCAACGAGCGCGCGGAACTGATGGGCAGGATGCTGGACACAATCGGCGCGATGAACCACGTCCCGACCGGTGTGCACACGGGTGCGGCGCTAAGGTCTGCCGCCTATCGATGCATCAACTGCAGCGAAACCGAAGCCTGTCGTGCCTGGCTTGAAAGCCATCCCGATGGCGCGGATGAAGCCCTGCCGAACTGCCCCAACGCTCCCCTGTTCAACAGCTGGATCGACAGCTGAAAACGCGGCAGCACCGGCTTCAGGCGCGCTTCACGCGGCGGCTGAGCCAATAGGTCACAGCAGACGCAATCAAACCGCCGACAAAGCGGAACGGAAAGACAGCCAGCGCACCGGCATCATGCGCAAAAGGCTGCGGCACGGGCAGCGCGCCAATCGCCACATCCAGAATGAGCGTCAGCGCTGCCGCCGCGAATCCCGCGATCCAGAGCTTTTGCAGCCGGTCGGCCTTCCACCCCAGATACCCGCCGATCAGCAGCGCAAACGGGTTGAACAGGCCAGCAAGGCCGAAGAGGTCGTACCAGGTTTCTGAAAGCGTCATCATGGCTTCCTCATAGCCTTGTGCGGGACAAAATGCGAGCCGGTTTCCAAGTTTAAGGACATAAGTCCGGCGGCAAATTGCTGCAGTCTCGTCTCAGCAGTTGGCCGTAAAGCCATGTAATTGAATGAAACAGTCCCATTTCCCTGGCAAGAAGCCGGGACATGACCCTCAGCTCACCTAAATTTAAACGGTTTTGTACAGCAAAACTCTGTGCTACTTTTGTGAATACAAGTATTTGACATGCATTGCCTCTGGCAGCTTCCATTCCTTAAAATAAGTTTTAAAGGCCATGACTTTACTCTCATCTATTGAAACAGACGACCCAACAGTCGACACCCTCTTCAAGACCGATCGACGCCTTGCCATATTGTGCAATCACTGTGGCCGGTTCCGTTACATGAACTTTTCACGGTTCACCGGAGACCAGAAAGTCTCGTCCTTGAGCGAAACACTTACTTGCGCTTCCTGCGGCTCGCGGGATGTCGAGGCCATCGCGGTTTCCCGCAACCCCGACAACGGCTACTGGCCGGCTGAACACAGCTGAAGCATTTCGCCCGGCCGAACCAGGAAATCGAAATCCTGCGTTTCCAGATCGCAGCAGATTTGCAACAGCCTCTGCAAATCACCCAGCCTCACCGCTGCATTGAGCCTCGGCGCGTTGTCGCGTTTGGCAGCGTGTGCTAAGGGCCTTCCCACCAACTGAGAGGTTTTATGCGCGGATTGCAACAGTCCCGGTAGACCCCGGCTGACGTCAGTCGGGGCCAGTCACATCAGCACTGCAGGCGATTAGCTGCGGTGACTGAAGATCTGTGCATACTTTCAGGCAAATTCAAATCAATGGACATTTCCAAAGCCGAGCAGCGGGTCCTGCACCTGCTGGCTCAAGGCGGCTATATCCTTCTGGAAAAGGATGAGGATGGCCGTGTCATCAAACATGAAACCGTCACCCGTGAAGGCTGGTTCTGGGGCGGCTGCTCACCACAGCTTTTCCATAAGCTGAAATACAAACGGCTGATCGCCTCCAGGAACAGCGGCCCGTATCGGATCACACCGCTGGGTCTGAAACGTGTGAGGGCTCAACTGGACAACAGGTGAAGTCAGGAGCCGGGACAGCCTGTTGGCGTCCCGGCAACTTTCCCAAAGCCACTTGTGAGTCAGTCCCTGGCGAAATCCGGACGATCGCCAAGGAGAAAGCGGGGCCCACGTCCCTTGCTGGCTGCCGCGTCTCCAGCGTTGTAGAGCTGGCAAGTTTTCATAGACAGGCATCCGCAGCCGATGCAGCCATCGAGCTTGTTGCGCAAGGCGGTCATCCGTTCGATTTTCCGATCAAGGTGTGATCGGAAATCTCTGCTGATCCTTGTCCAGTCCGCCTTGGTCGGTGCCCGCCCCTCCGGCAACCTTTGGAGCTGCGCCGCGATCTCCGCAATCGAGAACCCGAATTCCTGCGCGACCAGTACAAAGGACAGGCGCCTGATGTCAGCCCTTAAAAATCGCCGCTGACCGCCAGCGTTCCGGCTTGGGAGCACCAGTCCCTTCTCTTCGTAAAACCGGATCGCCGAAACGGACAGCCCTGTCCGCTCGGACAGATCCCCGATGGTTAGAAGATCGGTGCCTTTCATAACCTTCGTCAAAATATCGCCTCGTCTCTCTTGACCTCAACTAAGGTTGAGGAATTATGTCTGGTGTCCACAAAAGGTCAAACCCTGAAAGGACACCGAGATGAGCAGTGCATTCCTGGAACATGTGAACGTCACGGTCAGTGACCCGGAAGCGACCGCCAAACGTCTGGAAAGCTGGTTCGGCTGGAAGGTTCGCTGGAAAGGTGCAAGCCTTGGCGGCGGCACGACGTATCACATCGGCAACGAAACCAGCTACGTAGCAGCCTATTCACCGCCTGGTACAACCAGCAAGGTTTCCGGAGACAGCTACAGCCACCACGGTGGGCTCAACCACATCGCGGTCGTCGTCGACGACATCGACGCAACCGAAGCAGTAATCAAGGCCGATGGTTATCACACGCACAATCACGGCGACTACGAGCCGGGCCGCAGATTCTATTTCGACGATGACGATGGCATCGAGTTTGAAGTGGTCAGCTACAAGAAGTGAATGATACGCACCCCGTCAGGACGGTTTCCCACCGTCCCGCCGGGATGTTTTTGTTCTAGTGGCCCGTCAGCACCAGCGTCTGGATCGGGAACAGCAGCGCCTGAAGCCGAATGATCATCGCATGGACGAGACCGACCGTGTCGACCACGTGCAGGAAGATGAACTCACCGGTTCCAATCGGTTCGCCCGACGACAGACGGTCATGATTGCTGGTGTAGGCGTTGACCGTGCAAATTGCGCCCGGTGGCAAGTCAGCCAGGCCGTCTTCGTAAAGCGGTTCCAGCAAGGTGGTGATCGTTGCCGGTTTCACACTTTGAGCGGCATCAAAAAGCTGGCCTGAGGTTGATATCTGTCCGGAAGCGATCTGCGACTGCACTTCTGTCACGACCAGCGGAATAATGGTGAAAGGTACGGCTCCGCAGAACGCTTCCGCCACCATTCCTTCCTTGAGGACCTGGGCCTCGATCTGGCCGAAGCCCGCAACGATTCGCTCTCGCTGTGCATCCGTGGGAATTAGCACGCCTGCAGGCCGCATCATCGGGTTGACGATGTCACCTGGACGCAGGATGAACTGGCTCATGGTGCCGTCCACACCGGCGTAGACGGTCATCTTCTCCAGCTCCACTTGCGCCTCGTGCAATCTGGCCTCCGCGCTTTTCAGGCGCGCGGGCAGATATACCGTGATCTTGGTCTGGATGAGCTCCTGATTGGACTGCGCCGCGCGCAGTGCGCCGGTTCGCGCATCCACTGCGTTCTGCAGCTTTTCGATGTCCCGTTCACTCACGACATTGGCATTGCGGGTGAAGAGCTCCTGCCTCGTGTCGAGCTCGTCCTGCGCCTGCTTCAGTGCTGCCTGCGCCTGCTCGGTCTGGGCATTGGCAACAGCCAGTTCGCTCTGGGCCAGTGCAAGCTCTCCCTGGATTTCGACCAATTGCTGCTGCGCAGTCACGACATCCGCTTCCTGACGCGTGCTGTCGAGCTTGAAAATCGGGTCACCCGCCTTGATGTCCACCTCAAGCTCACGCGGCACGAAGGTTTCGACGACCCTGCCGGAACTTTCCGGCAGTATCGGAATGGTCCGGAATGTCGAGACCGCCGTGGTTGCCGTTGGATGAAAATAGAAAATCAGCGTTATCAGGGACACGGTCAGCATCAGGCACAGCACGATGCCGTAGCGCAGCTCGAACCAGACCGAATAGAGCGTTATTTCCCGGCCGATGCGCTTGCCCTGAACATATCTGCGGATCAGATAGTCGGGCAATATGGTGAGAAGGGAACAGA
This sequence comes from Roseibium sp. RP-7, assembly GCF_053005225.1. Lineage (NCBI taxonomy): Bacteria > Pseudomonadati > Pseudomonadota > Alphaproteobacteria > Hyphomicrobiales > Stappiaceae > Roseibium > Roseibium sp. RP-7. The sequence continues at coordinate 1,752,080 of NZ_JBRKQA010000001.1, read as the reverse complement.
ACAGGAGCTCAAACATGTTTGTTCTCCTGTTCGGCTGTCGATGCAGTGGAATGATCGGCTGGAGTTGGCGGTGGTTCGTCCGACGCACTCATGCCGGGTTCCAGCTCCTGCTCTTCCTGCTCGAGGTCATGCTCGACCAAGGTTTCGGACGAAACACCACCCGTTCCAGCCAGACGACTCAGGGAATGGGCCATCGATTCCAGCGGTGTCCAGAAATCGGGAAGCTGAATGAAGGCGAGCAGAAGCGCTGCGACCCAGAAGATGTTGTTATGTGTGAAAAGAGCCAGAAGGCCGAGGACCGCAACAAGCTCGAACTGCATGCGCCCATGTTTGTGGGCAAGCCGTTCGGGGATCGAATGCAGATGCAGATAGAACACCCCGACAAGGATCCCGCCGAAAATCAGCACGACCAGCATCACAGTAAAAAGCCAATCACCACCGTCCGCAGCCGGCATGAAAGGCGGCAGATGATGCGGAGCAAGCTCGTGCATATTTTCCGCCATCGGAATTCCCCCTTACGCCCTCGTTCCGCCTGATGTGGCAGAAACAGTCGCGTAACCTTAAAAGGGATTTCCGATCATGCGTATGAAAAAGTATGACTTTGGAGGACTTTGACACAACCTATCCGGCCACAGCCTTTCGGCCACCAACCGGATAGATCCGTTCTTCTTGCCGCTCCAGCAGCCCCCGCAAACAGCGGTTTTAGCGGGGCGCCATGCGGATTGCGCCGTCGAGACGAATGGTTTCGCCGTTCAGCATGTCGTTTTCGCAGATGGATTTGACCAGCTTCGCATATTCGGTCGCCTTGCCGAGGCGCGAGGGGAACGGAACCTGCTGGCCAAGCGAATCCTGGACCTCCTGTGACAGACCCAACAGCATGGGCGTCTCGAAGATGCCCGGTGCGATCGTCATGACACGAATGCCTGACTTGGAAAGGTCACGGGCGACTGGCAACGTCATTCCTGCGACCCCTGCCTTGGAGGCTGCATAGGCCACCTGACCGATCTGGCCATCGAAGGCAGCAACCGAAGCCGTGGAAACGATCACACCACGCCCACCGTCCGCCGTGACGGGCTCCAGCGCGGCCATGCCCGTTGCTGCAATCGACAGGCACCGGAAAGACCCGATCAGGTTGACGGAAATCACCTTCTCGAACATGTCCATCGGGTGAGGTTCGCCGCGAGACGTCGTCTTCGCCACCGGTGCAATACCCGCGCAATTGACCAGGATCCGCTCCTGACCGTGGGCTGCGCGTGCCTTTTCGAAACCGGCTTCGACGCTCGCCTGGTCAGTCACATCGACATCGGCAAAGACACCGCCAATTTCTGCGGCGACCTGTTCCCCCTGACCGGCATTGCGATCGAACAGCGTCACCTTGACGCCTTCGGCCGCGAGCATGCGCGCGGTGGCGGCTCCGAGCCCGGATGCACCGCCTGTCACGATGGCTGAAAGTGTTGAGTCCAGTTTCACAGAAACCTCCAAACGGGTACAATTCATTGAAATCAATGAATTTAATCTACTCAATTGACGATTAGGTCAATTTTGAAGGCAAATTGGCCCAGATTGACGGTTCGGTCAAGTGTTTCGGTATTGACCAAAAAGGCAGTTCGGCGGGCCTCCGACGGCCTATCTGGCCAGAACCACCAGGTCGACAGGACGCTTGATACCTTGGACTGCCGCATCCGACCTTGCTTCGATCAAGGGCAGGTCGTGCCCCTGTGCAACGGCCAGATCAAACGTCGCCCTGTCTGTCAGCGCCTTGGTTCCCTGGCTCTTGTTGGCGTCTTCCAGCTTGGCAGCGCAGTTGACGGCATCACCAATCACCGTGAATTCCAGGCGCTCCCTGGAACCGATCACACCGACCGTGACCGGCCCGGCGGCAGCCGCTGTTCCAATGCGCAATTGTCCCGGCCAGCCGGCGTCCCGAAAACGCTGCTGTTCCCGCTCCACGGTTTCCACCAGACGTCTTGCAGCCCGAAGCGCATCGGCGGCGTAGGTCGTGGAGGGATAGACAGCGCCGAAGGTTGCCAGGATGCCGTCACCCAGAAACTTGTCTACCCGTCCTCCTTCCTCAACGATCACATCAACCGCCAGGTTCTGGTACTCGGCCAGGACCGCCAGCACAGTTTCCGGAGGCAGAGTCGCGGAGGTGGACGTAAAGGAACGGATGTCGGCATAAAGAATGGCGGCATCGCGCAAGCTTCCTTCGCCGGCCTGCAACTCCGTGTCCGCTCCGGTGATTGAGGCCGCAACTTCCGGCGAGAAGAAGCGGCTCAGATCCATTGCAGCCGCGTGATCTTTCGAAGCCTCGAACAGCATCGACCGTCCCCTGTAGAGAGCAACGGACAGGATTATCGTCACGGCCAGAATGACCATGGTCTTGTCCAGCTCGGCACCAATCAGGATGGTGTTGCCCGTCAGGTAGTCGACATAATTACGGGTCACGCGCATGTGGTCCATGTCTGCGAACACCGCATAAAACACCAGTCCGAGCCAGCCAGTGACCGCCACAAGGCCTGTGGTCAATACGAAACGCGGATCGAACCGCAAAGCCCTGAGCCCGATGAAGAGGAAGACATACATCAAGGTTGGCGTCTTCAGATAGAACGTCGGATGCTGGCCATATTGAATGTGAAACGAAAAGATCAACCCGACCAGGAGGGCCATGTCGACACCGATCGACACAAACAGATACCAGCGCGGCAATTCAAACCTGTACGACAGCACAAGCCGAAGGACGGTGAACAGAAAGTAGGCTGCAAGGGCAATAGGCACGAAGTTGAAACCGGCCGATCCCTCAGCCCTTGGTGCAATGGCGTAAAGCAGTGAGAAAAACAGCACGAGCCCAAGCTGGACCCAGCCTATCAGGCGCTCGGAGGACGCTTCTCGGGCACGGATTTCGGCCCTGACCCGTTCCGGAATGCCGGTATCCGGAGGTCCGCCTTGCAGGATGTAACGCAGTGTCTGGGTTATGGTGGTCATCTCGCCGCCGATAAGACGTTGCTCGTGCGCGGATTTTCCACCGGCACCGCGGATTGCGCAAGCGACCCCGCGGTAAAGTGAGTGGACGTGAGCAGGCCCTTACCGGCTGCCTTGCAAACGCAATTGCTCAATACTGCGCACAAGTTCGGCTTGACGTCGCGACCCGGTCTTGGAAAGCGCTGCCTTGATCTGGTTGCGCACGGTATAAATGCTGATCTCACGGTCCTGGGCTATTTCCGCCGGTGTCCGGCCATCTGCGAGCTTCAGGACCGTTGCCGCTTCTGCCGGGCTGAGACCAAGCTTCTTCTGCATTTGAGCCAGGAACGTATCGCTGCCGGCTTCGGGCCTGACCGCCAGAAGTACCGCAGAGACCGCCTTGTTCATGAAAACACCGAAGGGTGTCTTGTCCAGATCCCCCAGTTGCAAACCTATTGAGCGACAGGTCCAGTTCCTGCCTCTGCCATCCGTTGCCTGCCAGTTCCGAAACACATCGTAACCACTCATGGACTGAAGCTGCACGAAGCCAGCGAACCTGCCTTGATCCTCTTCGGACCGGAAATGCAGACGCCTGTCGAAACCACAACCGACAAGAGAGCCTGAGGCCAGGAGCTTTTGCGCCTCCGCGCAGGCATAGTGGATCCGCATCGCGGTATCGATCACTAAAATCGCCGTCCCAGATCCCATGAGATGCTGTTCAGCAGCCCATTTCTCGAAGGTCAGTCCGGAGATGGTCCGATTGATTTCCAATGACTGACGGATGACCGGGGCGAGTTGAGCACACAGCCGAAGCCAGTCGTCCTCGTATTTGTCGCGATCTTTCGAGCGCATGTTGCCACCGAGCAAAAACATGCGATCGCCATCCAGCGCCAGCATCGAACCACCGCCACCGGTAATATCTTCAAGCGGCAACAAAAGGTCGGCGTAGAACTGGGTCTTTTTCAGCGTTTCGGGTCGGCACAGCTGATGGGTTGATACGACGTCTCCCACCTTGCAGGTGGCAAAGTTGGCAGCAAACGGGTTCTTGTCCGCGTAGTGCTCGTCGTAGAGTTCCAGAATGTACGGGTCGTATCCTGACGAAAAGGTGAGCGGTGTGGCTTTGGTCAGGTCGTCGTAGCCGATCAGCTGCGTGCATACGCGCGTACCAAGGCTGCAGCTCAGCGTGTCGAGAAAAACCTGCCACCGCCCAGGATCCAGTGCCGCCGATACAGCAAGGTTCGACAGCCTAATCAATTCTTCTGCTGCGACAGCCAACCCTTCCCCCCGGGAGTTCTTGCGGCATCACGCCAGTAAACGAAATCGGGCAGACCAGATTGACGCTTCAGCCGCCGATAAGCGCGCTCCGCCTCGCGAAGCTCCATCTCAATACATATGCAAAAACCGGAGGCAGCGCTTTAACATTGATCAAGTTCCGACCATTTCGTCATCACGCCAGTCTGCAGAGGCCGGCAAACTTCCAAATACTGGCCAACCATCCGCCCTTCCCCAGCTGCGGAAAATACATATTTATAGTCCAAATGGACCATGCAAGTAATTCCTACACCCTGTAAACAACTATTGATCGTATCCGGCAGGCACGAGTGACGGCATTTCAAGTCACAAGCGTTTGTTTTCCGGCGGCAATCTCGGGATTCCCGCATTCCAGCAACCGGCGATCGATCTATTTTTAAGCCTTATTGATTTTTTGGGCGGCTATTTGAGCCGCCCTTTTTTTATTATTGAAACGAGGCTTGTCTGGCAGGGCGGCGCTTACGGCTTGAGGGTCATGCCTTCGCTGGCGACCAGTGTTCCGGGATAAGCGTTTTGAGCGGCGAGACCGATTTCATCGAGCTCGTCGTCGGACCTGCGCGGATCATGATGGAAGAGAACGGGGGTCTTTACGTTGCCGGCCTTTGCCAGCTCGACAGCCTTCTGCCAGGTTGAGTGTCCCCAGCCCTTGTAGGTGTCGTATTCGTCGTCAGTGAACATGGCGTCATAGATCATGACGTCGGAGTTGCGCACGAAATCAGGTAGAGCTGCATCAATTTCCGGATCGCCATGTTCGTGATCCGTGATGATGCAAATCGATTTGCCCTTAAATTCGAAGCGGTAACCACACGCTCCGCCGGGGTGGTTAAGCCGCGTGGTGCGGATGACGAGATCATCGGTACGCGGTATCAGGTCTCCGGCATTAAAGGACTTGAACTCGACCGCCTTCAACGTCTTGGCCGCTACCGGGAAGATCGGCGGCGACATGATCCGGCTGACGATGTCAACGAGGCTGGTTTCGTCCTGAAAGTGTCCGGCCCAGGCAGTGACGGAGAAGCTCGGATCATAGGCAGGTTTGAAAAAGGGAAGACCGCAGATGTGGTCGAGATGGGTGTGGGTGAAGAGCAAATCGAAGGTTCGTGTCTTGCACCCGCAGATTTCCACGCCCAGGTTTCGAGCGCCGGAACCGCAATCGACCAGAACCAGTGCGTCGCCGGCCCGGATCTCGAAACACGACGTTTCGCCGCCATAGCGGAGTGTGCTCGACCCCGGCGTCGGGGTGGACCCTCTGACGCCCCAGCAACGAAGCGAAAATTCCTCAGCCACGTGTTACTCCCTAACCGCTGGCAGCCCCTCGACGTGCGTCGGCAAGATCCCGGGTCGTCCGTTCAAGCCGCAGCGCCAGTGTCCGCATCACCTCCAGCGAGATATCCGGAAATTCTTTCAATAGTTTCAAGAAATCGTCTTTCGAAACAGTGAGAACATCCATGTCATTCGCTGCGACCAGTGTCGCGGTTCTTGGTACGTCGCACAGAATAGCGATTTCGCCAACAATTGAATTTTCCGAAACCTGCGCTACTTTTTTTTCGCCCTCAGGCGTGTCGACCAGAACATCCGCATCGCCGGACAGGATGATGAAGGCGCAATCGCCTTCTTCTCCCTGAGAGCAAAGACGTTCGCCGGAGGGGTACTCGGTCCGATCACTGATGAAGGCCAGAAGCCTCAGCTTGGTCTCATCGATCCCGCGGAACAATGGCACCTTACGGAGTGCCTCGACTTCGGTTTCAAGTGTCATCTTCTTCTCCCGCGCCCGTTGTTTTTTTGCTCCGACCGAACCGAATCGCCCGGCCGGTCCCCGCAGACCGGTTGCCCACCTATTGTCACACCCACCGTCTTACCCTTTTTCTGAAAGCCGTCCTTGATCCAGAATGAAGCGCTGATCGAATTCAGCTGCTATTTCGGCATTGGACGTGCCGAACAGGAATGTTTTGCCGGACAGGATTTGCCTCAAGCCTTCGCGAAGCGTCTTGTCCTCGTCCGTCATACCGGTGGCGATATCGTCCAATATGGTGATTTTTGCGTTTTTCAGAAGACCGCGGACCAGTGCGATCTTGCGGCGCTGGCCGGCAGACAAGCGCGAACCGGACACACCGACGTGGTATCCGAAGCCCGCATAGATGATCGGGCGCCGCAAACCGGTTTCCTCGACAATGGTACGGATAACATCGTCGATACGCCGTCGGGCATCCCGGCGATCGACGCGTGCACGCCCGAACAGGAGGTTATCCTCGATGGTCAGCGGCGGCAGATAGACATCCGGATCAAAGGCAACGAAGTTGTCGCTGTTCTTGACGACCTCTTCCAGGAACGTCTGGCGGGCACTGATGATATCGCGCTTCAATTCGTCGGTCATGACACCCAGACGATGCCGGGCGGGGACCAGCTTGAAGGCCAGCCCGGTCAGACGTGACCGATCGGCGTCTGTCAGGCCCGGGCGCGGCTGATCGGACTTGGCGATACGGACAATGCGCTCGAAATCCGGAATCTCATCCAGCGTGATGAAGGAGTAAGCCCCGAGCAGACCGCTGTCGCCGGAAACATTGGAGAACAGTTCCAGCATGGTTTCGGCAATCTTGAGGCCGATTTGCTGAAGCTTCTGATCGAAGCCCGTTTCCGCCAGGAAGGCCTTGACCTCATCGAGGTCCGGCACCTGGTCCATGGTGATTTCCGGATCGGCCGGCACGGCAAAGAACAGATTGTCCGCCAGGCTGGCACTCGCATTGAAGCGATCGCGATGCCACAGCTCGACCAGGCCACCAAGTTCGGGTTCGTGGGCAATGCGCTCGGCGAGTGCCTTGCGCACGTTCAGGATCTTGTCGGCAAAGCCGTCGTCCATGGTCGGGTCGAACCGCGACTGCAGACCGAGCCGATAGATGTCCTTGTCGATCTTGACGGTTTCGAGCAGTTCAAGCGCCCTAGTGTCGAGTTCTCTCTCGTTGCTGACACCCGCGGCAGCGAAATCGTCCCAATCGGCCGCAAGGTCATACGTTGGGTTGCGTGTTTCCTTGGCTTCGGCAAGCCGCCGCTTGTAGTTCTTCAGGCTTTCCCCCTCCCGCTGGGGCGGAACGAGCGGACGGTGGCGCAGACCGTAATAGAGGTTGTCCCGGATCGTTCCCGTCCAGACATGCACTGCCCCGCCGACATAAGCGATTTGCCGGCCGAGAGTGGCGTCTGTCAGCTTGTCGAGATCGTGGCTGCCGATGCAGACCTTGCCGGAGACGGCCGCAACGAGCCCGGCGGCAAGCTGCAGGACCTCCGACCTTCCGGATCCGTCCGGACCGACAATCGCGCAAGCACTGCCGGAGGGAACGGTCAGCGAAACGTCGACAACCTCCTGCCCGGCCGCACCGCCGGAGAAATTGACATTCTCGAGCTTGACGTCGCCGGAAAGGTCGACCGTATCGTCCGATGTCAGGCGCTCCTTGTCATAGATATCCGACGGGTCGAAGTTTTCGACAACAGTCTGATACTTGACGCTGACGTCCGCAGTCATCTGGTAGAAGGAAAGCAGCTCTTTCCAGGGGCCAGCCAGATCCTTGTAGGCCGCGATGACCGCCAGCAGGGCACCGATGCTCAGATTGCCCTGAATGACCAGATACCCGCCGATCAGGTAGAAGAAGAACGGCGTCAACTGGTTCATGAAGTTGTTCAGGAACTTGATCAGGAATTTCCGGTTGAAGATGTCATACCGGATCTTGAAGTTCTCGTAGAGGCGGTCGGAGATATCCGCCGAATGCCAGGCCGCCGCGTCGTTGGCATGGATTTCGGCAACGCCCGTGATGCTCTCGCCAACCTTGTCGGCAATGACGCGGATGTTGCGCACCCGCTGCCGGGACAACAGCACCACCTTGCGCTGCAGAAGCGGGATCACATAGCCCTGGATGGGATAGGAACTGATGGCAGCAAGCCCCAGTAGCGGGTCCTGCATGAAGATGAAGCCGATCTGAACGATCAGCATGCCACCCTGGTAGGCCGGCAGCGCAAAGGCTTCACCAATGTAACCGCCGACATCCTCCACTTCCGATGTGATCATCGGAATGATTTCGCCCGAACTGACCTTTCTGAAATGCGGCAAGCGGAAGCGAAGCACCCGCTGGAACAGCTCGAACCGCAGGCGCCGGAGCATGCGTTCGCCGAGACGTCCCTTGTAGACGTTGAGGTAGAATTTCAGCCCGTTCGAAACGACGACCAGAAACAGGAAGGCAAAACACAGAAGAAGAAGATATGGAACTTGATCGAAATCGACGCCAAGGATCGTCCGAGGAAAATTGTCTCCCTGGACGGCATCATTGACAATCAGTTTTGGCAGTTCGAGAAGGACATAGACCACCGGATATGTGAGTACGGTGACCATGAGGATGAAGATTTGCTGTCTGGCGCTGTATTTCCAAATAAAACCGAAAAGGCTCTTTTCCATAAGCTCATCCAAACAGACAAGGATCAAATATGTGCAAGCAGATCATATTTGGTATATTAGCGATCCGAGTTAGTTGCGCCAGCCGGGATTAACATTTGCCACAACCGCTTTAAAAGGGTCCGCAGACCGTTCCTTGTCGAAAGTCCCCTGTCAAGAAATATCCGCACGTGACAAGGGCCAATCAATTGAGACATAAGCCTTTCGGGGCAGTTTTACAAATTTAGGGGCAGTATGAGTTCCAAGACGCCGAAGATCCTCATTTACAGCCACGATTCCTTCGGGTTGGGCCATCTCAGACGCTGCCGGGCCATTGCGCAATCCCTGGTCGGGGACTTCGATACGCTGTCTGTCCTGATCCTGTCCGGCTCCCCGATCATCGGCAGTTTCGAGTTTCGCTCCCGTGTCGATTTCGTTCGCATTCCCGGCGTGATCAAGCTGCGCAACGGCGAGTACACGCCGTTGTCGCTGCATATCAACATCGACCAGACGCTTGCGATCAGGTCATCGATCATCGAACACACTGCCAAGGTGTTCGATCCGGACATCTTCATCGTCGACAAGGAACCGCTTGGCCTGCGCGGGGAAGTGCTGCGGACGCTGGAAGCCCTGAAGGATACCGACACCCAGCTCGTACTTGGCCTGCGCGATGTCATGGACGACCCGAAGGTGCTGAAGGAAGAGTGGGACCGCAAGAACGTCTATCCGGCCCTGCGCGACCTTTACGATGAAATCTGGATCTACGGACCGGAAGATATCTGTGATCCGCTGGAAGGCATCGACCTGCCGCAATCGGTGCGCGACAAGCTGCGCTATACCGGTTACCTGCGCCGTGAGCTGCCGAAATCGGCGCTCGAAAATCCCGCACCCGCGCCGTTTGACGAAGAACCCTATATCCTGGTGACGCCAGGCGGCGGCGGTGATGGCGTTGAAATGGTCGACTGGGTGATGCGCGCCTACGAAGCCCGGCAGCGTCCGCTTTTCCCGGCCCTGATCGTGCTTGGCCCCTTCATGCCGGCGGCCGCCGCAACCCAGTTCAGCGAGCGCGCCGAACACCTGCGCGACGTCGAGATCATCCGCTTCACACCGCAGATCGAACCCTATCTTGCCAATGCTACAGCCATTGTCGGCATGGGGGGTTACAATACGTTCTGCGAGATCCTGTCCTTCGACAAGCCAACCCTGATGGTACCGCGTGTCATTCCGCGCCGGGAACAGGCAATCCGGGCTGAGCGGGCCGAACAAAGCGGCCTCTTGAAGGTGTTGCCGATCGACCAGTATCCGGATCCCGACCTGATGGCTGCGGCCTTGTCCGAACTTCCGGGCATGGCTTCGCCTTCGGCAGCCGGCGTCGACAATCTGCTTGGCGGTCTGGATATCATCTCCAACCGCGTTGGAGAAATCTTCGACGAACAGCAGGCAGCCAGCCGGAAGCTGGTCAACTTCTGACCATCGCCACCCGCAAATCGCATTCTTTCAAGGGCTGACCGATGTCCCGTATCGCCGTTGTGGTCAAAGGCTATCCTCGCCTGTCCGAAACCTTTATCGCCCAGGAAATGCTTGGTCTGGAGCGGCGAGGTATCGAGATCCTGATCGTCGCCCTGCGCAAGCCGTACGACCCGTACATTCACGATCTGCACCGGCAGATTTCAGCAGAAGTCATGTATCTGCCGGAATACGTGAAAGACGACCCGGCCCGGGTTGCCCGCGCCAAACGCTGGGCGGAGAAACAGCCGACCTTCGAGGCTGCCAAGGCTCTGTTCGATGCCGATTTCGCGCATCAACCCAACGCCGACCGGCGACGCCGGTGGGCCCAGGGTTGCGTCTTCGCCCATGAACTGCCGGAAGACGTGACCTGGATCTACACCCACTATCTGCACACCCCCTGCTCCGCCTCGCGTTATGCGGCGCATCTATCCGGCCGCAAATGGTCTTTCTCTGCACACGCCAAGGACATCTGGACCAGCCCCGACTGGGATCTGAAAACCAAGATCAACGATGCGGCCTGGGGCGTGACCTGTACCGCGGTCAATGCCGAACACCTGAAAGGCCTTGCCGAGGATCCGGACAAGATCGAGCTGCTTTATCACGGCCTCGACTTTTCCGGCTTTCCGGAGCCCAAGACCAAAGCCACGACGCGTGATGGCAGCGGTGAGCCCGTGCGTCTGGTTTCCGTTGGCCGTGCCGTAGAAAAGAAAGGCTATGACGACCTTCTGGATGCTCTTGCAAAGCTGCCTGCGGCTCTCAACTGGCACTTCACCCATATCGGCGGCGGAGACCTTTCCGAGCACCTGAAGGCACAGGCGGATGCGCTTGGACTGTCGGACAGGATCACCTGGCGGGGGGCACAGCCGCGCGAGGAGGTGATCGCCACCTGCCGCGAAACGGATCTCTTCGTCCTGCCATCGAAGCTCGCGAAATCCGGTGACCGCGACGGCCTGCCCAATGTCCTGATGGAAGCCCAGTCCATGGGCATCTGCTGCCTGTCCACCAAGGTTTCGGCGATACCCGAACTGATCCTCGACGGTGAAACCGGTGTGCTTGTTACCCCTGGCGCACCAAAGGAACTGGCCGAGGCCATGCAGCGCCTTATTACCGCCCCCGAGACCCGTCACGATCTCGGCCTTGCCGCGGCCAAGAGGGTTAGAACAACGTTCTCGACAGACCCCGGCCTCGACCGCCTTGCAGACAAGTTCCGCAAAGTCCTTTAGGCAGAACGCCAGGAAAACCATGAAAATTGCCTTCACTGCCCCGATGAAACCCCTGGATCATCCGGTCCCGTCCGGCGACCGGACCATGGGACGGTTGATCGTGAAGGCTCTGGAAAGTCTGGGGCACGAAGTGACGATTGCCAGCCGTTTCAGGTCCTGGCGCAAGGATGGCAGCGACGACATTCAGTCAGAGGTACGGAATGAGGCGCTGGCAGAGGCAGACCGGATAAGCGCCGACTGGCAACAATCAGGCTATCGGCCGGATCTGTTCCTGACCTATCATCTCTATCACAAGGCGCCGGACTGGATCGGCCCGGTGCTTGCCGACCGGTTCGACCTTCCCTATGCGATCGTTGAAGCCAGCCGTGCGCCGAAACGGCAGCAGGGCGACTGGGCCTTTGGGTTTGCCGCCGCGGATGAAGCCTTGAAGCGCGCCGATGCCGTTGCCGCCATCCACAACGCTGATGCCGAATGCCTTGCGGCGGTCGTGCCGCATCGTTGCCTGTCGGTCCTCCTGCCGTTTCTGGATGCCGATCCCTTTCTCGCCGCATCGACCAATGCCAAGCCGCTTGCGGCAAGTCCTTTGAAACTGCTCTCCGTGGGCATGATGCGCGAAGGCGACAAGCAGCGCTCTTACGAAGTGCTTGCCGCGGCACTGGGCGAACTTCGGGACCTGCCCTGGCATCTGACGCTCATCGGCGACGGCCCGATGCGCGAGCAGGTCCTTGCCCTGTTTCCACCCGAACGGATCACCTGGCTCGGCGCCCTTGCCGGTGACGACCTGCCAGCCCAATACGCGCGGCACGACCTCTTCGTCTGGCCCGCAATCCGGGAAGCATTTGGTCTCGTGTTTCTGGAAGCGCAGGCAGCAGGCGTCGGCGTGATTGCCGGTGACACATTCGGTGTTCCCGACATTGTCCGTGATGGCGAAACCGGAATGCTGTCCCCCGAGGGCGATGTATCCGCACTTGCCGCCAACCTCAGCCGAGCCATGCGGGAACCGGCGCTTGTGGACAGGCTTGGCCTGGCAGCCCGCCACCACATTCTTCATTTCCACACGCTTTCGGCAGGCGCTGCCCGGCTGGAAGCACTTGCCGAAAAGGCCATGCGGAACCACTTGAGCCGCCGGGAGACGAAAGACGCATGAGCTTCAAGGCCCTCATACATGTTCAGCATCTGCTCGGGACAGGCCATGTCGTGCGGGCCGCTGCCATCGGCAAGGCACTGGCAGCCAAAGGCGTTGAGGTGACACTTGCCAGCGGCAACACAATACCGCCGACACTCGACACCGGATCACTGAAGATCGTCGAACTGCCAGCCTGCAGAAGTCCGGACGCGACCTTCAAGCGTCTTGTGACTTTGGACAATGAAGATATTGACGATGCTTGGAAAATCGCCCGAGTTAAAGCATCGATTCAAGTTCTTGAGGCCGACGACTTCGACCTGCTCCTGACCGAGACCTACCCCTTCGGCCGTCGCCAGCTTGACTTCGAACTGGCCCCTCTTCTGGAAACCGCCAAGGCGAGCAGCAAGGTCCCGCTGATTGCCACATCCATTCGCGACATTCTGGTGCGCAAGAAGCAGCTCTGGAAAGAACGCTGGATGGCGGACCAGGCGCTGAAATTCTACGACCGGATCCTGATCCATTCCGATCCGGACTTCATCCGCCTTGCAGACAGTTTCCCCTTTGCCGAGGAGGTCGACCACCTGGTTCGGTACACCGGTTATGTCGGCGGCGATCCACGGCCTGCTGTGGAAGGACCGGATGGCGAGGACGAGGTGATCATTTCCTGCGGTGGCGGCGCCGTTGCCGAAAGCCTGCTGTCGGCGGCACTGGAAGCCAGACCACTGTCGCGCCGCGCGGAAGACACGCCGTGGCGAGTGCTGATCGGTCACGACATTTCCGACGACGCCTTTGCCATTTACCGGCAAAGCGCGGTGGATCGCGTCATTGTCGAGCGCGCCCGCCGCGACTTTCCGGACCTTTTGAAACGGGCGCGCCTTTCCGTCAGCCAGGCAGGCTACAACACCGTGCTCGACATTCTTCAGGCTGGTGTTCCGGCTGTCTTCGTGCCCTTTGCCCAGATCAACGAGACCGAGCAGACGCAACGCGCGGAAGCGCTTGCCGGCCATGGACGGGCGATCGTTACGCCGGAAGCAGACCTCACACCAGAGCGGCTTGCCGCTGCCATTGACGATGCGCTGGCTCTTCCGCGCAGCAAGCACACCGTCCGCCTGGGTGGTGCGGAGGAAAGTGCCCGTGTCCTGCTTCAAGACCTGAAAGACCGGATGTCATGACCACTGACCCGCAGCGCTTCCGGCAGGAGCTTACCGATCATCTCGACTGGTTTGCCGAACGCGGCCGCAAGGTCCGCTTCTGGTGGCGCGATGACGACGCTATCGAACCGACACCAGCTCTTGAACGCATGTTGTCGCTTGCCAACACCCACACGGTCGATCTGGCTTTCGCGGTCATCCCCAAGATGGCGACGAAAGCCCTTGCAGAACGGTTCGCCGATGAACCACATGCGCTGGTTCTGCAACACGGCTGGCAGCACAAGAATTTCCAGCGGAAGGACCTCGGCGAAAAAGCAGCCGAGCTTGGTTCCCGGCGGGATCCGGACGACCTGATGGCCGAGCTCAAGGCAGGTCATGACCGCCTGTGGGAACTCTTTGGCGACAAGTTCGTGAAGGCCATGGTGCCGCCCTGGAACCGGATCGATCCTGAAATCTCCCGCCGCCTTCCCGGCATCGGCCTGTCGGGTCTTTCTACCTTCACCTGGCACAACTTTCCGCGGGCGCATCAGCTCCAATCGCACATCGACATCCTGAAATGGAAAAAGCAGGTGCGCTTCATCGGCTGGGAAAGCGCGCGCCTGCGTTTCGACCTGCAGCTTACCCGAAGACGTAACACCGGCACCGAGCCGGTCGGCCTCCTGACGCACCATCTGGTGCATGACGACGGCTGCTTCGAATTTCTGGAGATCTTTCTGGAGATCGCCGCTCATCATGAGGGCGCTGAATGGCCGGACGTGAAAAGCCTCTTTGGCGAGAACGGATCCTGGCCGTTCGGGTGAGAGCATCTGTCTGAGGCAAGAGGCGCCAGACGAGCACAAACTATGCGTCTCCCCGGCCAAGCACCGCACAGATCCGGAGCCTACTCCCTGCGGTCGCCCGGGGTGGCCTTTTAGGGGTGATCTACTCCTGCCAGATGGTCTTCCTTACCAGAATGGATCAGGAGCTTGCAGCTTGGGCTGGTCTGCCGCATAGCTGCGCCAGATCCAAATCCGGTGAGTCGACGCAAAGGCCCAAGGCATGAAAGACACGCTCTATATTCTCGCGCCGGGCTTCGAAGACCCCGCCTATCCCGGCAAGGCCTTCTATTGCTGGCATTGCGCGCTCATGGAAGGCGTGCTCGCCTCGTTTCCGGAGCTTGCGGACCGGCTTGACGTTCGCCGCATTGCCTGGCCGAAACCGCGCAGGGAAGTGGCCGAACTTCTGGGGGAAGACAATCAGTCCCTGCCTGTGCTGGTGCTCTGCGAAGGCGGCTTCATCAATGACAAGGACGAGATCCTCGCCGCCCTCACCGAGCGCCACGGCTTTCCGCATCCTCATCCCTGACAGACAAAAATCAGACCTGTTTACAGTCTTCGTCTATTCCGCGGCTTCCAGTCGTTCCGGCTTCAGAGCAGCAGCAAATTGTTTGCGCAGGAGGGCGAGCTTCGGGTCGATATAGGTCTTGCAGAACGGGCGTTCCGGCCCCTTGGCATAGTAGTTCCGGAACTGTTCGTCCGAGGCCTTGAACTCGGCAAGCGTCATTACCCGCGTCACTAGCGGTTCGTCAAAGCGCTGCTGCAAGGCGCGCATCAGCCTTCCGACCTTCACACCAGTCCCGGCGTCATAAACGTAGACGGCGCTGCGATACTTGCCGCGCATCTTGTGGTGGGAGGTGCTGGAGTGGGTGCGCAGATGGATCTCGAGCAGGACCTCCAGCGGCAGCGCGACCGGATCGAAGGTCACCACCACCGCTTCTGACCAGGCATTTTCTGGCGGATCGGAGCGGATGAAGCCCTGTTCCACCTTCGAAATGCCAGCAATTGCCTGAAAGACGGCCTCCGTGCACCAATGGCACCCGCCGCCCAGCCCGATTTTCACCCCGGCCTCCAATGTCATGATCGATGCTCCCAGTGTGACGTCAGGCATTTCGTTTGCAAAACGGCTTGGCGGAGATTCCCCCAGACGAGATCTTATGCCGTCAATTGACAGGCAGCGCACAACATAAGATTGTGAGGCATGATCAATCGCGCGACCCTTCATCTAACCGTGGTGCATATCGTCGTTCCCGCAGGGGACGCGAGGGGATCACTGTTGGCTGAAGACATCTAGCCGGATCGCATCGCAACCCTGCTTCGAAGAGCAGGGTTTGTCAGATGCCTGCTCTCTCGATCCAACGAATGAGAGCAAAATGAGCATTTCAGACATCCCCGCGGAATTTGCACCGGTCTCCAGGCCAGGTAGCTGGCCTGAAGGCCTGATTATACGCGCCGAAACACCGGACGACGTGAACGGTTTGACCGTCTTGCAAGGTCTGCCGAAGTTCCGGGCAGGTACCTTGCGCCTGCCCTATCCCAGGCGCAAGGACGTCGAGGCCCGTGTGAACCAGTCCTCACCGGACAAGGTGTCCCTTGTCGGCATTTTGGGCGGGACGCTGGTCGCCGCCGCCGGTTTTGCCCGTTCCGCCGGACGGCGCGGACATGCGGCCAGTCTGGGCATGGGCGTACACGACGATTACACCGGACGCGGGATCGGCCGGGCGATGCTGACAGAGCTGATCGAAATAGCGGACAACTGGATGAACATCCGCCGCCTGGAACTGACCGTCTTCACCGACAATGAAGCCGCTGTCAGGCTCTATCAGACACTTGGCTTCGAAATAGAAGGCACCCACAAGGACTTTGCCTTCCGCTCCGGGTCGTTTGTCGACGCCTATGCGATGGCGCGGCTCAGGGTGTGAGTGAAAGGCGCCTGCTCCTGATCTCTTTCCTTGTCGTCCCGGTTTGCCGCACAAGCGGCAAGACCGGGACCCGGTATCCGTGAGACCCGGCCGAAAACCACGGCGGGGTCAGCAGATTACTGGATCCCGGCCTTCGCTGGGATGACAGGTTCCTCATGCCCGACATTGCAGAAAATCAAGGGTTTTGAAGCCATCCGGACAACAGCCACGGCAATGCAAACCACACGTGCTCCAGCCCCTTCTGCTCAGGCCGCTTCCCTTTTCTCCGCCACCTTCGGATTGGCCGCAAAGTCGATGGCGGCTTTGAGGACATCCGGATCGCCGATCTGGTTGGCGAGGATGAGGATCAGCCGCGCATTCATGCAGTTTGCTTCCTCGTCACTCATATGGCGCTGACTGGAGACCAGATACTCATAAAAGCCGTCCGGATCGGGAAGGTTTCGTGTCAGGTTCAGCTTCAGATTTAAGGCCATGGTTCATGCGCCTCCCATCGCGGTTTTCAAGGCGGCTTCCACCTTGTTGTCGTTGAAATAGCGCCAGCGAGCGGCAACATGCTGGTCCGGGCGGATCAGGTAGACCGTTCCGGGAGCCGCGTCGTAACGGGCTGCAAGTGTTCCGTCCTTGTCCTGCAGGTCCTTGCCCACACGCAGGACCCGGGCCTTGACGTTGCCGGCTGACACATCTGTTGCGGCTTCATCGCCAAAGACAAGCAAGGTAAACCCGTCGCCGATCTGGTTGAGGAACCAGGCCGCCTCGCCGTTCACGTTCACAGGTGCGTCCGCACAGCACGTGCCCGGGGACATCTTGCCTGCGAAACTGGATTCGTCGGCCGTGTTGAGCGTGCTTTCGACATAGGGTGTGGGCGCCGACAGACGTCCGGAGTTGACCAGCGGCTTGGCAAAGTCGGTCACCTCGGAAAGATCCAGAACCGCGTCCCGGAACCTGCGAGAGGCCTCGTTTTTCGGTGTGATGAAATCGGTGGACCTGGTCGAGTTCAGCAGGTTGTCGTCCGCCGCGAAGGCTCGCTCCGTGTGGTAGCTGTCGATGAGACTTTCCGGGGCGTCTCCGTCCAGCACCAGTTTCAGCTTCCAGCCCAGATTGTCGATGTCCTGCACGCCGGTGTTGGCGCCGCGTGCGCCGAAGGGTGAAACCTGATGGGCAGCATCGCCCGCGAACAGTACCCGGCCATAACGGAAGTTATCGATCCGCCGGCAGGCGAACTGGTAGACGGAGGCCCATTCCAGCTCGAACTCCTTGTCCTCTCCCAGCATCGCCTTGACGCGGGGAATGATGTTTTCCGGCTTTTTCTCTTCTTCCGGATCGGCCTCCCAGCCAAGCTGAAAATCCAGCCGCCAGACATCGTCGCACTGCTTGTGCAGAAGAGCAGACTGCCCCCGGTGGAACGGCGGGTCGAACCAGAACCAGCGTTCGGTCGGAAAATCGGCTTTCATGATGATGTCGGCGATCAGGAACCGATCCTGGAAGAACTGGCCGGAAAAGCCTGCCCCGACCATCTTGCGTGTGTCGGAGTTGGCGCCATCGCAGGCAACCACCCAGTCTGCTTCCATCTTGAAAACGCCGTCAGGCGTTTCGACGGTCAGCACGACATGATCGTCCCCCTGCTGCAGGTTCAGGAGCTTGTGCTTCCAACGCAGGTCTATGAGGTTCGATTTCTGAGCCTCGTCGACCATGTATTCCTCCAGATAATATTGCTGGAGGTTGATGAAGGCCGGGATCTTGTGGCCGTCTTCCGGCAGAAGGTCGAATGTGTAGGCAAGGTCGTCGCGGAAGAAGACCTTGCCGATCTTCCATTCGATACCCTTGTCGATCATGCGTGTGGCGCAGCCGAGCCTGTCCCAGATCTCCAGCGGTCGCTTGGCGTAACAGACCGCGCGCGAGCCAATGGAAACGGTGTTGTTGTCGTCCAGAACGACGGTGGGGATGCCCCGCTGGGCGAAATCAAGCGCAGCCGTCAGTCCGATCGGCCCAGCCCCGATCACCACCACCTTGTGGCGCTTGACCGTACCTGTCTGCTGCTCCTCCGACTGACGATAACTGTATTGCGGATATTGATAGGTCTGAAACATCGGGCTCTCCTCCCAGATCCGCCAAGGCGGCATCAATCGAACGGCATTTGCCGCACTGGCGGCATGTGTCTTGCTCACACATCGGCCAGCTCTTTGGCGTGCAGCCATTCAGCGTGTTTCGGGGCCCTTTTGGTCTTCGACCATTCTTCCAGCATCTGCCACTTGACCTCGTCCAGACGAGCCAGAAGCTGGTCTTCTTCGGGATCCGGGCAAGCCAGTTCGACACGGTGACCGTTGGGGTCGAAGAAATAGATGGAGTGGAAGATTGAGTGGTCGGTCACGCCTAGAACCTCGACACCGTTCTTTTCCAGGTGGTCCTTGAACGCAATCAGCTCGTCCCGATCCTTCACCTTGAAGGCGATATGCTGCACCCAGCGCGGCGTATTCGGGTCAAACCCCATCTCGGGTTTGGTCGGCAGTTCGAAGAACGCCAGGACGTTGCCGTTTCCGGCATCCAGGAAGACGTGCATGTAGGGATCGGGATCGTGGGTGGAGGGCACATGATCTTCGGCGATCGCCAGAACAAAATCCATGTTCAGCATCTTGCCGTACCATTCCACGGTTTCCTTGGCGTCCTTGCAACGATAGGCGACGTGATGCATCTGCTCGATCTTCATGGGACCGCTCCTCCAAATTAGTTACATATGTAACCATATAGCTCCACAGCCTACCCGCCTTGATCTAAGTCAAATTGGTTACATTCGTAACTAATCTGAAGGCCAATCCACGCAACACCGTCACCCCGGACAAATGCGACCAAGTCGAACACCGATCCGGGATGACAAACCCTCCTCAAAATCAGGCGATCAACCTCGTGTTGGAATTGACAGGCCATGACCTGCGTTCTCATATGAGGTACCTGCCAGCGAGGAGCTTTCCATGTCCGCTCACGAGCACGATCATTCCCACGATCACGACCATTCCGAATTGAGCGAGATAGAGCTGCGTGTACGCGCTTTGGAAACGCTGCTGACGGAAAAGGGATATATCGATCCCCCTGCCCTGGACGAGTTGATCGAGACTTACGAAACCAAGATCGGCCCCAAGAACGGCGCCCGCGTTGTTGCGCGGGCCTGGGCGGATGCAGACTACCGAGACCGGCTCCTGAAAGACGCGACCTCAGCGATTGCCGAGTTCGGTTTCACGGGCCGTCAGGGTGAACACATGGTGGCGGTCGAGAATACCGACCAGACCCACAACATGGTCGTTTGTACACTGTGCTCCTGTTATCCCTGGACAGTGCTGGGCTTGCCGCCTGTCTGGTACAAGTCCGCTCCCTATCGGTCCCGCGCCGTGCGCGACCCGCGAGGTGTTCTGGATGAATTTGGCGTAATGCTGCCGGATGATACCGAAGTCCGCGTCTGGGATTCGACGGCTGAAATCCGCTATCTGGTGATCCCCAAACGCCCTGCGGGAACAGACGGATGGAGCGAGGAACGTCTGGCGGATCTCGTCACCCGCAACAGCATGATCGGTACCGGCCTGGCGCTCGATCCTTCCGAACTGGAGGATGCGGCATGAACGGCGCCCAGGATCTTGGTGGACAGATGGGCTTTGGCCCCATCGAACTGGAAGAAAACGAACCCAACTTCCATGCCAAATGGGAAGAACGCGCGTTTGCGGTAACGCTGGCCATGGGCGCAACCGGCTCCTGGACGCTTGATGCCTCGCGCTTTGCCCGAGAATCCTTGCCGCAAGTTACCTACCTGACCTCCAGCTATTACGAGATCTGGACCAGGGGCCTTGAAAAACTTGTGCTGGCCAATGGCCTCGTTACGGAAGAGGAACTGAAACAAGGCCGGAAACTTGAAGCCGCGAAGCCGGTCAAGCGCGTGCTCTCGGCTGACGCTGTTGCCGGAGTTCTGGCCAAGGGTGCACCGGTCGACCGAGAGGAACATCAGCCCGCCCGTTTTCGTGTCGGTGACAAGGTCCATACGCGGCGCATGAACCCAGAACACCACACTCGCCTTCCCCGCTATGCCCGCGATGCTGTTGGCACGATCGAGGCCATTCACGGCGTTCATGTGTTTCCGGATACCAACGCGCACGGCGAAGGCGAACAGCCGACCTGGCTTTATGGTGTCCTCTTCAAGGGGACCGACATCTGGGGTCCTGGCAGCGATCCCAAGCTTTCCCTGCGTATCGATCTCTGGGAGCCTTATCTTGACCTTGCCCGATAAGTTTCTCGAAACGCCGCGCCTGCCGCTGGATGAAGACGGCGGGCCGGTGTTCGGTGCTCCCTGGGAAGCCAGGGTTTTCGCCATGACGGTGAAAGCCCATGAAGCCGGAGTGTTTACCTGGGGCGAATGGGCTGAAGCTCTGGGCGCCGAGCTTGCCAAGGATGGCGACGGAAGCGGCGAGACCGAAGGCTATTACGACCGTTGGCTGGCGGCCTTCGAAGGTCTGCTCACAGCCAAGAACATTGCCGCAGCCGGACAACTTGCAGACCTGCGCAAGGCCTGGGACGACGCGGCCAGGGCCACGCCGCACGGCGCACCAATCGCTCTTCAGAGGTCCTGAGGGAGACCATGCGCCTGTTGCTTCCGCCTCCGGTCGTCGTCGGTATCGGACTGCTTCTGCTGTATGCAGGCGCCAGGCTGTTCCCGGCGCTGAACCTCACCTTTTCAGGTCAGACTTCGATCGCCGCGGTGTTCCTCATCGCTGGACTGGCAATTGGCGGACACGCGCTTTTTCGCTTTGTCATGGCGGGAACGACCTTCAACCCCATAACGCCGGATAAAGCCAGAACTCTGGTGACCCGAGGTTTCTACAGGGTGTCGCGCAACCCGATGTATGTCGCCGACGTTCTACTGCTGCTGGCATTCGGCATCTACCTCGGCACAGCGACGGTTTTCGCCGTCGTTCCGGCTTTTGTCTGGTACCTGACCGAATTCCAGATCAGGCCTGAAGAAGAGCATCTGAAGCGCCTGTTCGGTCAGGAGTATCTCGACTATTGCGCGCGCGTTCGCCGCTGGCTCTGACAGCTGGCAACGTCACTCAATTCCCGAGGTAGAGACTGCTCTTTTCCTTGAAGGCGTCGGCCGCAAAGCGAAGAAAGGTTCGGACCCTGGCGACGTTCTTCAGGTCCGGATGGGTCAGGATCCAGATATCGAAGTAACGGCTCGGCTCGACGCCCGGCAGACGGATCAAGTCGGGATCAGGATCCCCCAGAAAGCAGGGCAAACGGCCGATGCCCATGCCGGCCCTTACGGCTGCATGCATCGTGATCATGTCGTCGGTGACCGTTGCCACCTCGCCATTGGGGTACCGATCGCGCATTTCCTTCGGCACCTTGTTGCCCCACCATTTGAAGGCGATGAAAGGCACTGCCTGCGATGTGACCGTTTCGAGCGCCGCGTCCCGGTATCGGCGGGCAAAGTCTCGCGACACGTAGAAACAGCGGTTCTGGCCTGTGGCAAGACGGCCAAACAGGCTTTCATCGGGCTTGTCGGTGACACGCACCGCGATATCGGCCTCGCGCCGGTGCAGGCTCAGAATTTCGTTGGCCGCATTCATGGTAACGTCGATGCCCGGGTGCCGCTCCTTGAAGCGCGCGACAATCTCGGCCAGTTGCACCTGGAAAATTAGCTGTGCTGCCGTGACACGCAGCGGGCCTTCGAGTTCGGCATCCTTGGCGGCAATGCGCATGTCCAACGCAAGCACTTCCAATTCCATCCGGCGGGCGGCTTCAACCGCCTCTTCGCCTGCGGTGGTCGGCGTGAACCCTTCCGGAAGACGATCGAACAGACGTGCGCCGATTTCCTCTTCCAGCGCCGACAGCCGCCGCGACACAGTTGAATGCGTTACACCAAGGCTGCGGGCGGCCTTGGTCAGGCTGCCGGCATTGGCAATGGCGAGCACGAATTTCAGATCATCCCAGCTATACATGGCACGTGCATTTTTGCACAGTTCGGTTACGAATTTGAAGAATTTTTCGCAAGCCGCCTCTGCGATACGATTCTGGCATCTCAAGCAAAGGAGACTAAGAGATGTCCATTCAAGCGATTGCCATGATCACGGTGACGGATCGCGAAGCGCTCGGCGCCTATCGTGAAAAAGCTGCAGACGCTCTCGCCCGCCATGGCGGCAGCGTCATTGCAGCGGATCCCGAACCGCTGGTCCTGGAAGCGGCTATCGATGCCCCGAACATGGTTGCCCTGCTGTCCTTCCCCACGCCCGATGCCGCCAAGGCCTGGCATCGCGACCCGGACCTTGCCGATGTGCACGCCCTTCGGAACAAGGGCGGCAAATCGACGATTGTCGTGCTTCCGGGTTGATCACCTGTCACTTGGCAAATCGTCCTCCCGAGGAGGATCATCAGGCGCACTCCAGGAACGGGGGAGCCGCTGCCTGAGCACGCCGCCCCCCCCTGGAATCAAAACAGTCCTGCTTCCTCAGACCGAGGAAGCAGGACTGTGTTCGCCATATTCAATGCAGTTTTTCGGGCTCTCCGGCGCTTACCGTACCGGCTTCACCAGGCGCATGCGCCAGGTGACGCCTTTCTTGTCGGAGACGAGACGATAGTCATCGAGCACTTCCCACTTGCTGGTATCGTCGGTTGCTTCCCAGAGCTTGTTGATCAGCTTGTTTGCACCTGACTCCGGCTTTTTCGGTGAATACATCGACAGCGCGATAACACCGTTTTCCTTCAGGAACGGGACGTAGCGGGCTACAACGGCAGCCGGGTCATCCGCGAAGTGAAGAACCTCGTTGAAGACAATGGCGGAGAACGTTTCACCTTCCTGCGCTTCGAAAGTGTGCATGTCGCCTGCCCGCAGGCTGGCGATGGCCGGGTCGACATTGGCGATCTGCAGGGAAGCCGGGGAAAGATCCATGCCGACATAGCGCTTGACGCCCATGGGCTGCAAACGCTCGTAGAGCAGGCCTTCGCCGCAGCCGATATCGAGAACGTCATCCATGGAGCCGGTCAGGCTAAGCCACATGCCGATAATGCCATATCGGCCGCTTTCAGGCAGCGAGCGCAGGAAGGCCCAGCGACCGGCTTCATATTCCTCGTCCCAGCCAGCGGCGGTGGTGGCATTCTTCGACATTGTGACTTCCTAACAGCAAGACGGGCCAGAACGGCCCGCCGGTTCTTCAGATTTCAGATGCATCACTTATAGGGATCTGCCGCGTCGCGCAAACCATCGCCAAGGAAATTGAACGCCAGGACGACAATGATGATCGGCAGCACCGGAGCCATCAGCCATGGATAGACGGTCACCACCGAAATGTTCTGCGCTTCGTTCAAGAGAACACCCCAGGAAACCGCCGGCCGACGCAAACCGAGGTTAAGATAGGACAGCGCAGTCTCACCCAGGATCATGGACGGGATCGACAGCGTCGCCGACGCGATGATGTGGCTTGTGAAGCCCGGCAGCAGATGCCGCGTGATCACGCGCTTCGGCTTGGCCCCCATCAGGACCGCCGCCTTGGCGTATTCCTCTTCACGCAGGGACAGCAGCTTCGACCTGACGGCACGCGCTAGCCCGGGCCAATCCAGCAGACCAAGGATGATCGTCAGGCCGAAATAGATCCAGACGGGGCTCCAGGTGACAGGTAGCGCCGCAGAGAGTGCCATCCACAGAGGCAGTTCGGGAAGAGAGCGCAGGATCTCGATCGCCCGCTGGATCAGACTGTCGATCCAGCCGCCGAAATAGCCGGCGATTCCACCGAAGAAGAGCCCTAGAACAATTGAGATCACGACGCCGATCAGACCGACAGTGAGTGACAACCGGGCGCCGTAGACCAGGCCCGAGAACTGATCGCGGCCAAGCCGGTCCGTTCCGAACAGGAACATCGTGCCGCCTTCCGCCGGGCACACAAGGTGGAAGGACGCGTCCCAAAGCCCCCAGAACTTGTATTTTGCGCCGCTGCAGAAGAAGCGGAGCGGCTGGACATTGGTCGGATCGTCCTTGAACACCCATTGCAGGGTTTCCATGTCGATTTCCGAGGTCATGCCGTAGACGAACGGGCCGACGAGCTTGCCTTCGTGAAACAAGTGGATCGGTTGCGGCGGAGCATAAAGATGCATGCTGTCGCGGCTGTTGGCGCCATAGGGCGCAATTACTTCGGCAAAGGGAACGCAAAGATAGAACAGGATCAGGACCACGCCTGACCAGACCGCTATTTTGTGGCGCTTGAATTTCCACCACATGATCTTCCATTGGGAAGCCTGGTAGAAGCGCTCCTGCTCGGCGGTCATCTCCTCGGTGACAGCCGGGTTGAACGGCGTCGGATCGACGTAATGCTCGACTTCGCGCGTGGGCGTGTTCTTCACGTCCATGGTCATGACGAGGCCCTCCCGCCAAGACGAATGCGCGGATCGAGAACTGCCAGCAGCAGATCGGAGATCAGCATGCCGATCAGCGTCAACATGGCAACGAACAGCAGAATGAACCCTGACAGGAACTGATCCTGCGATTGTAACGCGGACACAAGAACCGGACCGACTGTCGGAAGGCTCATCACCACCGAAACGATCACCGAGCCAGAAACAAGCGACGGGATCAGGTTGCCGATGTCGGCGATGAACGGGTTGATGGCCATGCGCAGGGGATATTTGACCAGCAGGTGGTTTTCCTTCAGCCCCTTCGCCCGGCCCGTGGTGACATATTGCTTGTGAAGCTCGTCAAGCAGGTTGGCGCGCAAGCGCCGGATCATGGCCGCCGTGCCGGAGGTCCCGATCACGATGGTCGGGACAATCAGATGCGCCAGCACCGACATCGCCTTGTCGAAGCTCCAGGGCTGATCGATGTACTGAGGATCCATCAGGCCACCGACGGACAGGCCGAACCAGCGATTGAAGAAATAGAGCAGAATGAGCGCAAGCAGAAAATTGGGGGTGGCAAGACCGATATAGCCCAGGAAAGTGAACCCGTAGTCCCCCCAGGAATACTGACGCGTTGCAGAGAAAATACCGATGGGGAACGACACCACGTAGACGAACAGGATCGTCGCGAAGTTCAGGACCACGGTCAAGGGAAGTGTCGGTCCTATGACCTGCTCCACCGGCTTGTCGAATTCGAACGACCAGCCCCAGTTGCCCTGGATCAACCCGTCGAAACCGTGAGGCCCCGGCCAGAGGCCGACCCAGATGAGATAGCGCTCCATGAAGGGACGATCGAGAGAGAATTCCTTTCGCAGGAACTCGAGCTTGGCAACCGAGGAACTTTCACCGGAGGACTTCAGGGCAGCAATCTGGTTGGAAATGTAATCACCGGACGGCAACTCGATGATGAAGAAAGTCAGCAGACTGATCACCAGCAAGGTGGGACCCATCATCAAAATACGTCGGACAATGTAATAGAGCACCTAAACTCCCCTCAGCCCCGGCACTTTGCGCAAATCAGGCTCTGATTTCTGCACTTAAAGTCAAATTCGGTTTCGATAGTATGACGTTTTTCAACCAAGAGTCAGTCCCCGGAAAAACGTCTGGCGGAACGGGCCGGATCAAGTCAGCCAGTCGCCTTTAAAGCGTTCGGTTCGGATAATCTTCCGAACCGAACGATATCTCTGGCAGTTTCCCCGGCCGGTTGGTGTCAGAACCAGCCGGACCGGAAAACAAGCGGAACTGCGGCTTACTTGGCCATGTAGAATTCATCCATGCGGTGAATTCCGAAATGGGCGCCGGGATCCCAGCCGTAGATACCTTCAAGCGGTACGTTTTCGACGTTCTTGATCACAACCGGCTGACGAACGCCGGAAACCAGACCGATATGAATGGTTTCGTCGGCATGGATCTGGAGCATTTCTTCCCAGATCTCGGTGCGCTCTTCCGGCGTTCTGGAGCTCAACCATGCGGTATAGAGTTCCATCAGACGCTCGGCCGGGGCCCAGTCGGGTTTTTCGCCGCCCTCACCCTGGGTTTCGAAGTAGTCACCCCACTTGTGCCACGAAAACGCGTCGCCACGCACAGGAGCAAAGTCTTCCGGCGGCATTTCGGACGTCGGAATGCCGTTCTCGAAGCCGGACCAGACAGACATCAGCAGGTCACCGGTGATGGCGCGCTCGCGCATGTTGTCACGCTGGCTCGGCTTGGCAAACAGAGCGACGCCGATCTCTTTCCACATTTCCTTGACCAGCTCCAGGGCGTCATCCTGGACCTGTTCCTCGCCAGCGGTCTCCACGATAATTTCCAGCGGACGGCCATCGGACATCAGACGAATGCCGTTTCCGTTGCGCTTGGTGAGGCCGATTTCGTCCAGAAGCGCGTTCGCCTGTTCCGGATCGTATTCCGCCCACTTGGTGGTGAACTCGGCCTTGTAAAGCGGGCTGGACGCCAGAACCGTGTCGTTGCCCGGTGTTCCCAGCCCGAAGAACAGGACCCGGTTGAGCAGGTTGCGATCAATCCCGAGCGACAGGGCATGACGGAACTTCGTGTTGCGCATCAGTTCACGCCAAACCGGATCCTTGACCGTCAGGTTCGGCAGGATCGAGATCTCCGCACCCTTGGTGTTGGACCAGAGCGCGGTGACATAGTCATTGTCCTTTTCGCCCTTCTTCAGGACGGTAATGTCGGCGAAGTTGAGGTTACGTGCCTGCAGGTTGCTTTCACCAGCCTGTGCCTTGGCCGGGATCAGCTTGCCGTCGGCAACCGTCATGATGATTTCGTCGACATAAGGAAGCTGCTGACCGGTGCTGTCGACCCGGTGATAGTATGGATTGCGTTCCAGAACGAAGCGCAGGTCGCTGTCATCGCGGTTGCGCACCCAAGGCTGCAACGACGGCATGTCGACGTTCTGCGCGTTGTACATGTCGTCTTTTTTGTTATGGAGCGGTGCCCAGTCCCGCGCCTTCACCTTTGCAGCTTCCTTGGCGATCACATCAGGATCGCCGTATTTCTCGTGGAACTGCTTCAGATAGTGGGCTGGCCGATAGATGAACGGCGGACGGGACTTTGCCAGTTCCGGCAGGAACAGCGGGTTCGGCGTATCCCAGGTAAAGCGGACGGTGGTTTCGTCCAGGACCTCGAACTTGGGGCCTTTGCCGTTGGCCAGCAGGTACGGCGGCAGACCTGACGGGGTCAGGCTTTCGTTGCTGACAATGTCCTCGAAAAAGTAGCGGAAATCCTCGGCACCGAAGGGATGGCCATCAGACCACTTGTGGCCGGCACGCGTGTGAAGCGTGAAAATGCGGCCATCTTCAACATCGACGTTCGCCAGGATATCGGGAACCAGTTCCAGTTGCTCGTTGTAGCCAACGAGGCGGGCATAGCCCCAAACGTTGATCAGTCGGACATCCTTTGCCCGGCCGATCAGGGTGTCGATCTTGCCTCCCGGCTTGCCGACGGTTCGACCCTTGGCTTCAAGATCAACGATCAGAGGGTCGGAGGGAACCCGTTCCGCCACAGGTGGCAGAGACGGATCAAGGCCCGGTGTTTCCTTCAGCTCCAACGCGGCAAGTGGCCCCGCTATCAGAGCGACGGTCAGGAAAAGACCGGCCCTTACGGAATTCAAAAACTTCATGCTGCAGTCCCCTCAAGCGCCCCGGCATTCTTCAGGCCAGGTGCGCAGACAAAGTGATCCGGTTCCATTTCCACCAGCGACGGCGCCTGGCCGTCGGTCAATCGGAAAGGTTCCGGCCAAGATTGCGGCTCCGATGCTCTGTTGGCATCTAGGGCGGCAAAATCCAGTGGTGCCGACAGGTCCGGCTCGGGCACGGCCGAAAGCAGGGCTTTCGTGTACGGGTGCAGCGGATTGCCGACGACAGTTCGTGTTTCCCCCATCTCGACCAGTCGGCCACGGCACATGACCGCGATCCGGTCGGCAACATAGTCGACCACGGCCAGGTTATGGCTGACAAAGAGATAGGTCAGGTTCAGGTCGCGCTTGAGATCCTGCAGAAGGTTCAGGATCTGCGCCTGTACAGAGACGTCGAGCGCCGAGGTCGGTTCGTCGCACAACAGGAATTCCGGGTTGAGCGCGAGAGCTCGAGCGATCCCGATGCGCTGGCGCTGACCGCCGGAGAACGAATGCGGATAGCGGCGCAGGAAACGCGGGTCGAGCCCCACCAGGTTCATCAGATTGCGTGCGCGCTCGGCCCGCTCCTGAGGGGTGCCGATGCCGTGCACCTCAAGGGGTTCCATCAGTGTGTCGTTGATGGTCATGCGCGGGTTGAGCGAGGAGAACGGGTCCTGGAAAATAAGCTGCACGCGGCGGCGATAGTCCATCAGTTCCGCGCCCTTGAGCTTGGAGATGTCTTCCAGCCCCTTGCCGCGATTGTAGAGGACATTGCCGCCCTCGATACCGATTGCCCTCAGGATGGCCTTTGCCGCGGTGGTCTTGCCGGAACCCGATTCCCCTACGAGACCGAGACACTCGCCACGGCGGATCGTCAGGTTGATGCTGTCGAGCGCGGTCATGGTCTTGACCTTGCCACCAAGGAAAGACCCCTTGCGCAAGGTGAACCGTTTGGTGACATCGCGCATTTCGACCAGTGGCTCGCCCGGCTTGACATCGCAATGCGGGCGATTGGCCGTCAATTCCTCCGAACGGACCTTGATGGGCCGGATCGGCACCAGCCGCTCGTCCCGGTCCATGTGGAAGCTCGGGACCGCGTTGAGCAGAGCCTTCAGATAATCGTGCTTGGGATCGGAGAAGAGCTGCTGGGCAGTGCCCTTTTCCATAATGCGGCCGTGATAGATCACCGCGATTTCATCGGCCATATTGGCGACCACGCCAAAGTCGTGGGTAATCATCAGGACGGACATGCGCAGTTCGGCCTGAACTTCGCGAATGAGTTTCAGGATTTCCGCCTGAATTGTGACGTCGAGCGCGGTGGTAGGCTCGTCCGCGATCAGCAGCGCGGGGCGGCAGATCATGGCCATCGCGATCATCGCGCGCTGGCGCAGCCCGCCTGAGAGTTCGAACGGATAGGTGTCGAGCGCGCGCTCGGGATCGGGGAACTGGACCAGGCTCAGCATGGTCTTGGTCAGTTCGCGTGCCTCGGCGCTGGAAACGTTGCGGTGTAGAAGTGCGGCTTCGCCGATCTGGTCGCCAATGGTATGCAGCGGCGACAGCGACGTCATCGGCTCCTGGAAAATGATGGCAACCCGGTTGCCGCGCAGGTGCCGCATCTGCGGTCCCTTGCGCTCAAGCGCAGCGATATCGACAGGCGGCTCTGCGCCGGTCGGATCCGCCAGGATCACTTTCCCGGATGTAATGGATGCAGCCTGGGGCAGAAGACCCATGATCGTCTGCGATATGACCGTCTTGCCCGACCCGGATTCGCCCACCAGCGCGACAGTCCGGTTCTCGGGTACGACAAATGACACATTGTCGACCGCCCGGACCTGACCTTCCGCCGTATTAAAATCAACCGTCAGTCCCTCAATCGAGAGAACATTCACCGCGCATTTCCTCCCAGGCAAGGATTGTCTGACAGAGGCTTACTAAGCCCTCATTGCATTTGAAAGACAACCAAATTCGCCAGTGGATAGCAATGCAGGATTCATGAAAACAAACTGTGATGATAATCACAGTTTGCAAGAGCAGACCCGTTCCGCCACTCGATTAACGGGTGCAACCGAACGTTAAACTGCAATTGTCGAACGAACCTGAAATCATTTTTTCTGCGTTCATCTGAACACGAAACAGACTAGCTGGAAGCCTGGCCGGCGATCCAGCGGTCCGGAAGGAATCACTCCGCGGCAGACACCGGCCGCTCCACGGGCCTGTGTACCGGCTTTGACTGCGGAAAGGGATCGAGCCAATAGACTTC
This sequence comes from Roseibium sp. RP-7, assembly GCF_053005225.1. Lineage (NCBI taxonomy): Bacteria > Pseudomonadati > Pseudomonadota > Alphaproteobacteria > Hyphomicrobiales > Stappiaceae > Roseibium > Roseibium sp. RP-7. The sequence goes on along the minus strand of NZ_JBRKQA010000001.1, from coordinate 1,721,846 downwards.
CATCTGCCCGCTTCGGCCACGCAGGTGATGCGCGCCGACCGGCCGCTGGTGCCGCTCACCAGGCAGATGCGCAACGGTGTCCGCACTCGCCAGGATGACGACTTCCGGGTTTTCGGGAACTTCCTTGCCAAGCGTCTGCAGGCGTTCGGCCGCGTTCACGGTGTCGCCGACAACGGTATAGTTCCAGCGATCAAGCGCGCCGACGTTACCGACAACCGCCGGGCCGGTGTGAATACCGATCCGAAGCGCCATCTGCGGACGCCCCTGGGTAACCGCGTTCAGATTCGACTGATGCAGCGCGGCTGCAATCCGGCGTGCGGTTCTGACAGCAGCCTCCGCATGGTCCGGACGGGCATCGGGCGCGCCCCAGAAGGCCAGCATGCCATCCCCCAGGAACTTGTCGACCGTGCCGCCCTCGCCTTCGACAGCCTCGACCAGGATGGCGAAATGGTCATTCAGCAGGCTGGCGGTCTCTTCCGCACTCAGGTGCTCGGACAAGGCCGTGAAGCCGACAATATCGGTAAAGAGGATCGTGAGTTCGGCACCACGCGCCTGTGCAGCATTCCCGCCTCCCAACCGCATCAGCTTGATGAAGAGCGAGCGCGGCACATAGGTGTTCATGGCCTTGAGGCCTTCAACCATGGAATTGAAGGCGAGCGCCACCTGATCGATCTCCGCAACGCGGCTGCGCGGCAGGGGCTCAACCTCGTTGAGCGACAGGCTGCCGATGCGCTTGGACTGAACTGCAAGATAGCGCAACGGGCGGGCGACGCGCCGCCCCATCCAGAATGCGATCAGCACCGACACAACCAACGCGCCGAAGCCGACGAACATGGAACCCGCAAGACGCCGCAGCTCCCGGGAGACCGTCGCGCTGAGGTAATACTGCCCGACAGTCCAGGGCCTGTCGCTGAAACCATCCAGCTGGGCCTTCATGACGATATATTCTTCGTTGTTTGCATCAACGGTGGAGACGTCGATGCCAAGTTCCGCGGCTTTCTTGAATTCGTCCAGCTTTTCTTCATTTACCATGGCAGCCAGAACAGGGTCGCCGATCGTCTGCCAGGAGCCCGGCAACTTGTCCTGAATGCTGCCGCCGGTCTGGAGCCAGGGAGCGTCCGAATGCAGGATCACCTGATCGCCGTCCGCGATGATGAAGACGGTGTTGTCGCCGCCCTCGTCCTGCGCAGAAACGATGTGGGCAAGTTCTTCCATGGACGTCGCAGCCGTCAGCATGCCGGCAACCTTGCCGTCCCGCACCAACGGCACCGAAACATTCGCGAAAAGACCGACCTCGTGTTTGACGAGCGGGCCCCAGGTCGGCGGACTGTCGGCGCTCAATTGCGGCATTTCCTGCATGTTCATGCCGGGTGGCGGTGCGTCGGTTTCAATCCGCCACAGTTTGCCGGTCGGTGCCCGATAGATCCCCAGCTTGCTTCTGTCGGTCGAAGTCACCACCAGCGTGGTGATGTCGTGATTGGATTTCAGCGCGATCGAGAGATCCTGCAGCGTCCTTTCCGTATCGTCGAAGCCGAGCGTGCCGTCGTCGAAATAGGGTTTCAGGCCGATGATCGCGTTTTCGACAGACACGAAATGCGTCCGCAACTGCGTCTCGAGCGCCTGAGTGCTCAGGATCGTCTTGTCATTCAGCAGGGAAAACGTGTTGCGAAAGTTGGCCGAGACAGACAGGCCCAGCACAAGACCGATCGCAATCGCAACGAACGCACCGAACCCCAGCCCGACGATAGTCGTCAGGGGCAGCATTATGCGCCGGCCGGTGCGTTTCGATTTTTTCATTGGGCGGTGACCCTTGTTGCGAACAGGCAGCTTACCTGCATGACGGTTTCCGTCAAATTAAGGCAAGCTTTCGACTTTCCACCGCAAAGGACTGCCACCGCGATGTCTTTTGCCTTTAGCCGGTCAATCGACGCAGGGCCAGTTCCTGCAGCAAGATAATGGTTTTTGCGTCCATGATTTCACCCGAGCGGATCATCTCGAGCGCCTGGTCGAGCGGAACGTGCATCACCTCGATATCTTCGCCCTCGGTTTCCTTGCCGCCACCTTCGGCGACCTTGTCCTTCAGATGGTATGTCCCGCGGAAGAATGCCACATATTCGGTTACGGATCCCGGACTGCTGAATGCATCGAACAGATGTTCCAGGTCCGAAACCTCAAATCCTGTTTCCTCGATAAGCTCCGCCCGCATGCGATCCTCCGGATGCGCACCTTCCAGAAGACCGGCAGGTGCTTCGATCAACATCGGGTCTCGGCCGGCAGCCCAGACTGGCAGCCGGAACTGGCGCGTCAGCAGCACGCAATTGCGTTCCGGATCGTAGAGCAGGCAGGTTGCCCCATGCCCTCTGTCGTAGACTTCACGCACCTGCTCCTGCCAGTCGCCGTCCCGGCGCCTGTACTCGATCCGGTGGCGGGTCAGCGTTCCCCAGGAATTGGACAGAACTTCGCTATCGGAGACCTTGAGGTAATCCGGGGTGCTCATGGCAGTGCTTTCTTCGTTCAGGATTTCGGGTCAGACGTGATGCCCAGTTCCTTCAGGATTTCTTCCGTGTGCTCGCCAAGTGCCGGTGCGGCGCGGTCCAGCACGAGTGTCCCGTTCCGAAACCTGATGGGTGTGCGGACGGAGGCAACGGAGCCGCCTTCGACTCCGGTTGCCGGCAGGTCGACCTTCATATCCCGGTGCAACACCTGCTTGTCGTTGAAGACATCTTCCACGGAATTGATCGGTCCAGCCGGAACTCCCTCGCCTTCAAGCGCGGTCAGGAGGTCGTCGCGGGCTCTCGTCGACGTTTCAGCCGTCAGGATCGGCACAAGGTCCGAGCGGGAGGCAACTCGCGCTGCGTTGGTGGCGTAGCGGGGATTGTCGGCAAGTTCCGGCAGGCCAAGAACAGCACAAAGGCGCCTGAACTGGCCATCATTGCCAACCGCGATGATCAGATGCCCGTCGCTGGCCGGAAAGACCTGATAGGGAACGATGTTGGGATGCGCATTGCCCAGACGTTTCGGCGCCTTGCCGGAAACAAAGTAATTGAGCGCCTGGTTGGCCAGCACTCCGACCTGCGCATCGAGCAATGCCATGTCGACCCATTCGCCTTCGCCGGTTTCATCGCGGCGGCGCAAGGCGGCAAGAACGCCGATGACACCGTAAAGCCCGGTAAAGATATCCGCGAACGCCACCCCGATCTTCTGCGGGTCGCCTTCCGGGTCCCCGGTCAGATCCATGATGCCGCCCATGCCCTGGATCATGAAGTCATAGCCGGCCCGATGAGCGTAGGGACCGTCCTGACCGAACCCGGTGATCGAACAATAGATCAGCTTCGGATTGACCTTGGAAAGGCTGTCGTAGTCGAGGCCGTATTTGGCGAGCCCACCGACCTTGAAGTTCTCGACCAGAATGTCGGCATCCGCCACCAGGCGGCGAACGAGGTCCTGACCTTCCTTTGTGCGAAAGTCGACCGCAATGGAACGCTTGCCGCGGTTACAGGCATGAAAATAGGCGGCATCCCGGTCCGCGCCCGCCTCGTCCTTGACGAATGGCGGTCCCCAGCCCCGGGTATCATCGCCTTGCGGGCTTTCCACCTTGATGACGTCTGCCCCCAGGTCCGCTAGGGTCTGGCCCGTCCAGGGCCCGGCCAGAATGCGGGCCAGTTCGACAACCTTGATGCCTTTGAGCGGCGCGGTCATGTGTCTCTTCCTGAATAGTGCCGACGGTCAGGCTTCTGATGTCTTGCGATAGATATGATAGCGACCCCGGTGAATGCCATCCGGCTTTTTCAGGGGCTCGTAATTCGGCAGGTTGAGTTCGAGCGCGCACAGGATAATTCCGCCGACGGCCATGTGGGCATCTATTGAAGGAGCCAGCCAGGAAGCTGTCGCAAGGTCATTTGTAGGATCAGCCGAACCGATGTCGATATGGGCGAACGACGCCTTCGCCCCGATCCGCGGCCCACAGAAAACAAGCGTGTCGCGAATGTTGCCGAGGATCATGTGATGCGCGTCCGGAGCGCAGCTCGGGTGGCAGTCCATGGCGAAATCGAATACGAAAATTTCCTTGTTCGGATAAATCTCGCGCAAGTGGTCATAGGTTCTGCCATTGCCCAACCCGAGTTCCAGGATAGGCCCGTCGACTTCGTTGACCTTGTCGACCAGAAATTCGAGCAATGTTTTCTGGGATGTCATTCGACGAATAAAACTGTCCAAACGGCTCATTAAAAAATTCCCTGCAACTTACGACGCTCCTGACATAGACAATGCCCCGGCTGCCGTCAAAACCTCCCGTCCGTATTTAGGTGTTATCAAAGGCTGACGGAATACCAGCCCTTGCGGAAGGTCAAACAGGACTTTGCCGTAATCTGCGATCATGCTAACGCCTTAGGTCATCCTCACATTTTCATGAGGGTGCGGTTGCGGCCTCCAAAAAGGGCCTTTCGGCCAGGCACAGGCAGGCAATTGCGCCTAACATCAGCAGGAGAATTCGATGCGTTCAGAAACGGCGCCGGCCATACGGCTGGAAGACTATCAACCGCCACTTTATCGCATCGACAAGGTCGCCCTGAACGTTGAACTCGCCCCCGGCGCAACCCGCGTTACCGCGACTCTTGAGGTCAGCAGGCAACCGGGAACAGAGGCCGGCGCCCCGCTTGTGCTGGATGGTGACGAATTGTCACTTGCGGGCATCAAGCTGAACGGCGAAGCGCTTGCCGAGACTGCCTATGCAGCGACAGCCGATCGTCTCGAACTTGCCTCACCGCCTGCCGATCCGTTCGAGCTGACACTCGTGACCGAACTCGATCCGGACGCGAACACGAAGCTGATGGGGCTCTACCGCTCTTCGGCAACCTATTGCACCCAATGCGAGGCCGAGGGCTTTCGCAGGATTACCTATTTTCTGGACCGACCGGATGTCCTTGCCGTTTACACGACACGTCTGGAGGCCTCGAAGAAAGACTGCCCCGTTCTCCTGGCCAACGGCAATCTGACGGAGACAGGAGATATCGACGGCACCGGCAGGCATTATGCCGTGTGGCACGACCCGCACCCGAAACCGGCCTATCTGTTCGCACTGGTTGCAGGCGATCTCGCCGAAGTTCCGGACACGTTCACCACCATGTCCGGCAAGGAGGTCGCACTCAACATCTACGTCGAGCATGGCAAGGAGAGCCTGTGTGACTGGGCCATGGATTCGCTAAAGAGGTCCATGCGCTGGGACGAGGAAGTGTTTGGCCGAGAATACGATCTGGAGGTGTTCAACATCGTCGCCGTGTCGGACTTCAACATGGGCGCGATGGAAAACAAGGGCCTCAATATCTTCAACGACAAGTACGTTCTGGCCGACCCGGAAACGGCAACCGACCAGGATTATGCCAATATTGAAGCCGTGATCGCACACGAATACTTCCACAACTGGACCGGAAACCGCATCACCTGCCGGGACTGGTTCCAGCTGTGCCTGAAGGAAGGCCTGACGGTGTTCCGCGACCAGGAGTTTTCGTCCGACATGCGCTCGCGCGCGGTCAAGCGCATTGCCGATGTGCGCTTGCTGAAGTCGCATCAGTTTCCGGAGGATGCAGGCCCGCTCGCACACCCCGTGCGTCCGCGAACCTATCATGAAATCAATAACTTCTATACGGCGACTGTCTATGAAAAAGGCGCCGAGGTTGTTCGCATGCTGCAGACGCTTCTGGGCGAACCGAAGTTCCGGGCCGGACTGGACCTCTATTTCGACCGCCATGACGGCGAAGCAACCACAATCGAGGCATTCCTGTCCTGCTTCGAGGAAGCATCGTCCACCGATCTTGAACAGTTTTCGCTCTGGTACGAGCAGGCAGGAACACCAGTCGTGTCGGTGGAAACGGAATATGATCCCGACCGCAAGTCCTTCACCGTTTCATTGTCCCAGGAAATCCCGCCCATTGCCGGCCAGAAGTCCAGCAAACCGGCAGTCATCCCGCTTCGTTTCGGGTTGATCGGCCCCAATGGCGAGGACATGGAGACAGGCTCCGTGGAGGGTGCCAACGTCGCCGGCGATGTGCTTGTGCTCGACAAGGCTCACCAGGACGTCGTCTTCCACAATGTCGCTGCCGCTCCCGTTCTGTCTCTCCTGCGCGGTTTCTCCGCTCCCGTTCGTCTGAACCAGCCCCTGCATTCCGAGGAGCTCCTGTTTCAGGCAGCACAGGATCGGGACCCGTTCAATCGATGGCAGGCGGTGCAGACGTTGGCGATGCAGGACCTTGTGAGGCTTGCAGGTCTGGTCCGTGACGGCTCGGAAGGCACGCCGTCCGAAGACGTCATCGGTGTGTTCGCGTCTGTTCTGGGTGAAACCCAGCTGGATGAAGCCCTGCGTGCACAGGCACTCACGTTGCCCAGCGAAGCGGATGTCGCACAGGAAATCGGCAAGGACGTCAACCCGGACGCCATTCATACGGCCCGCCAGATGCTGCGGCGCGCAGTTGCCGCCCGCATCGCATCTTCCCTCGTCCCGTTCATTACCGACCAGTCCGCAGGTGGAACCTTTTCGCCGGATGCGCAGGCAGCCGGAAAACGAGCGCTCGCAAACCGTTGCCTGCATTATTATGCAGTCTCCGACGCAGCCGATGCGACTGACCTGGTCTGGTCGCGGTTTGCCTCTGCCGACAACATGACTGACCGCCTCGCGGCCCTCACCCTTCTGGTACACGACCATATGCCACGTGAAGAGGAAGCGCTTGCAGCTTACCGCGAGCGGCACACGGACAGCTCTCTGGCCATGGACAAGTGGTTCATGACCCAGGCCACCGCACCTGGCAACGAAACGCTGGACCGGGTCAAGGCATTGATGTCGGACCCATCCTACGATGCCGGCAACCCGAACCGTGTCCGCTCGCTGCTGCAATCCTTTGCCACCGGCAACCCGACACAATTTGCCCGGATGGATGGTGCCGGATTTGAACTGATCGCCGAATCAGTTCTGGAGATCGACAAGCGAAATCCACAAGTGGCATCGAGACTTCTGACGAGCTTCCGCTCGTGGCGCGCACTTGACCCACAAAGAAGTGCCCTTGCTGAATCTGCCCTCTTGAGGATTTCAGCATGCGAAAATCTGTCGAGAGACAGCCGTGACATCGTCGACAGAACCTTGCAGTAGTCTGCAATACTGAGAAAGGTTAACGAAAGAACGGAAAATCCGGATTTGCGTTAACCATTTTATTCTTTGACGGGTCTGGACAAAAACAGACGATTTGATTCAAATGGAAGTGATTCGGGGCACCCCCGACGCGGCGGTTTTTGAGGCACACTTCCTATGGCGAGAGCATTAGCTGGCGACGCATCTGCGCGGCGCGGCGAGAAGGAGTCTGAGTGGGAGACAGACGCAGGCACAAAACGCCTGCCTCTGCGCACCCTCCTCGGTGCTCTGGCCGAAAGCCTGGCCCGCTCCGATAGCCTGATGCGACGCCTCATTCCCGGCCTCGCCATCATCTTCATCGTCATACTCGCCCTGTTCCGCACCGGCGACCTTGTCAGCGATTACACCCGGACCCAGGAAAACGCCCAGGTTACGCTCAGCCTGATGGCAACTGTCGTCGCCAGCGGCCTGATGTCGTCGGAAAATGATCTGCCTGAAACGGGCTACCGGACGACGTTGAAACGCATCCTTGCCGACAGTCTGCCCACAGGGGCGACCAGCAAGGGCCGCATTTATCTCGTTGCGGACCAATCCGGCACCATCGTTGCCTCGGCACCGCTCCAGCCATCGCTTGAAAGCCGGCCGATCAGCGACCTCCTTGGCCCGTCACAACCACTCATGGTGTTTGGCGCCCGTGCCGGCGTGATGCCGGTTGCCACCAACCTTGGCACAGGCCGGGGCCAAGAACAGGTTCTTGCAACGGTTCATCACCTCGACGGCCGCCTCGGAATGGTGGCGGTGCTGCAGCCGGAAAACGAAATCTTCAGCCAGTGGCGGGATGACCTTTCGGCAAATGTGACGCTCTTCGTCGGAACTTCGCTGGTGCTGCTTGCGGTCATCTACGGCTTCTTCAGCCAGGCAACCCGCGCGGAAGCGGCCGACGACATGTATGCGGCAACCCGTGCCCGCATCGACACCGCCCTCACCCACGGCCGCTGCGGACTGTTCGACTGGGATCTGTCGCGCGGCAGAATGTTCTGGTCCTCTTCGCTGTACGAGCTGCTCGGACGCGAACCCAAGGACGATATTCTCAGCTTTGCCGATGTCGCAGACATCACCCATCCCGATGACATCGACCTTCTGGGCCTTGCCGAGCACCTGCTGGAAAGCGGTGAAACTCTGGTCGACGAGACCTTCCGCATGCGCCACGCCGACGGAAGCTGGATCTGGCTTCGCGCCCGTGGTGAAATCCAGTCGGAACCCGGCCGTGCCGAGCCGCACCTGATCGGTATCTGCATCGACATTACCGAGCAGCACGAGCTTGCCGAACAGAGCCGTATGGCAGATCTTCGCCTACGTGATGCGATCGAGACAATCTCGGAAGCTTTCGTTCTGTGGAATGCCCGAAACGAGCTTGTGATCTGCAATTCCAACTATCAGTCGCTGCACAGCCTGCCGAACGCCGTAATCAAGCCTGGCACACCCTACAAGGACGTGATGGCAGCTGCCTCCAATGCCGAAGTAGCACCGCAACCGGTCACTCTTCGCCAGCGTGGCGGCGCTCCTGATGGTTCGTACGAAGCGCAACTGGAAGACGGTCGCTGGCTGCAGATTTCCGAGCGGCGCACCAAGGACGGCGGTTTCGTGTCTGTCGGGACCGACATTACCCCGCTCAAGAAACACGAAGAAAAACTGATCGACTCCGAAAAGCGGTTGAGGGCAACCGTTTCCGATCTCCAGAAGTCCCGCCAGACCCTTGAGGTTCAGGCCCGGCAGCTGGTGGAAATGGCAGAGAAGTACCAGGAAGAGAAAACCCGGGCGGAAGCTGCCAACAAGGCCAAGTCCGAATTCCTGGCCAATATTTCTCATGAACTGAGAACGCCGCTCAACGCCATCATCGGCTTCTCCGACATCATGACGCAGGAAATGTTCGGCCCCGTCGGCACCGACAGGTATTCCGACTACTGCAAGGATATCTATTCATCCGGCACTTACCTGCTGAACGTGATCAACGACATCCTCGACATGTCCAAGATCGAAGCCGGTCGCATGAGTATCGAGACCGAAACGGTCAATGCATCGGAATCGGCCGAAGATGCCAGCCGGATCGTCACGGGAGCTGCAACCGAGAAGAACATCACCGTCACCACCGATGTCGTTGAAAACGTCTCGGTGCACGCAGACAAGCGGGCGCTCAAACAGATCCTGCTGAACCTGCTGGCCAATGCGGTGAAGTTCACGCCGGACAATGGCACCGTCACGCTCAGGGCGCGGCCACGCGGAGACAAGCTGCATTTCGAAGTGATCGACACAGGCATCGGAATTTCGGAGCGCGATATAGAACGCCTCGCTCAACCCTTCGTGCAGGTGGAAAACCAGTTCACCAAGACCCACCAGGGCTCGGGCCTCGGACTAGCCATCGCCCGCTCGCTGGTTGAACTTCATGGCGGAGCGCTGGTAATCAAGTCGGAAGTCAAGAAAGGCACCACTGTCAGCTTCACCTTGCCGCTTGCCGACAAGGAAGCCGCCTGAAGGGCTTTACCCTCCAGGCGAGCCAGGTTGTCCGTAGCCCTAAAGCACAGCAGATCAGTCGTTGTCGCTTGTTGTTGCCAGCTCGCTCAGGATGTCGAGCGATCGGGTCCACAGCAATGCGCCGCCTTCCTCCGGAAAAAACCGGCGGCTTGCATTGGGCAATCTGCCTGCGAGTGAAAGACCGAAGTCCGGTGAATGAACCGGGCTGCCATCCTTGCCGCCGTACCAGAGCGAGACCGGGCAGTTGATCATGCCAAGGTCGATACACCAGGGCTTGAGCGCTGCGAGCGTATCAAGGACGTATCCTTTCGGTCCCTGCCTGAAACCTTCCCGAAGGGCGTGCCTGTAGGCTGCGGCGAAAGGTTCGACGCCATATACCGACCGGTCTTCCGGTGAGCTCATCGACAGTACCAGGTCGTAGAAGCCATCCGGCTCGGCGAAGCCTTCAAGCATGGCAGAAAACCCTGCGGGGTCTTCCTGTGCATGCCGTGTCATATCCCTCACCTGATCCGGCAAACCATCAGCGAATTCCGGACGGTAGAGTTCATCCTGACCGGAGACGATCGCCAGGGAGCTTGCAGTCCCCGACGCTGCAGCGGCGAAAGCGAAGGGCGCTCCTTGCGAAAAGGCGACCACTGGGATTTTGACAAGGCCAAGGTTCGCAACAAGTTCGCCAACGTCACGCGCGGCACTTGCCAGTGACTTGTCAGGATCGGGCGATGAAGCGCCGAGGCCCGGCCTGTCCGGTGCAATCAGTCGAAGGTTTAGCTTTTCGAGATGTTCCAGGCCAAAGCCGAGTGTGCCGGCCATGCCGGCGCCTGTCAGAAACAGAACCGGAGTGCCTGTCACCGGACCCCATTCAGACCAGGCAAACACACGGTTGCCGGCCAGCACAATACGGTCGCTCCGGTCCGGACGACAGACCGTTTCGTCGAATGAATAAGTCATAAGGTTTCTCAGAGTATGGGAAAGGGTTCGCTCAAGAGAGCGCGAATGATTTGAAATCGGCCGCCGGTGCGGTCCTTCCCTATCCCAATGGAAACAGCTTGGCAATCGGGGTCAAGTGTTGACCGTTTCAACCTCGCCAATCAGCCGCACAAACGTCTCACGCACCTTCACCTGAAGGTCTGCGAGCTCTGCTTCCAACCGGGTGAAGGTCGGACTGCCGGAGGCCTGAACCAGGAGATCCAGTACCCCGCGAGGTGCTTCTGCCGGCACGAATTTGCCGGAAAGAGCCAGCCGCAACACCTGGGTCAGTCGGTGGTAAAGCCTGAGAGCTTCCAACAACAGCCCGGCATCGCCCAGGGTCAGAAAGCCGGCGTCGCGGGCCAGTTCCAAAGCCTGCTCCGTGCTTTGCGCCAGGATTTCCGGGTTTTCCTGAGCATGTGCAAGCTGCAGAAACTGGGCAAGAAACTCGATATCGACCAGACCGCCGGCCACCTGTTTCAGATCCCAGACATCCCTGGTGCCTTTTTCCTTCTCGATCCGGGCACGCATGGTGCGGACATCGTCGGCCAGCTTCGTCAGATCACGCGTCTGCACCAACGTGCCGCAGATGCTGTCGACGATCTTCTGTTTGAACTCAGGCGTCGTGGACGCAATCACACGTCCGCGCGTCAAAGCCATATGCTCCCAGGTCCAGGCCTCTTTCTGCTGGTAGGCTATGAAGCCGTCCAGATTGGTCGCGAGCGGGCCTGCATTGCCGGACGGACGAAGCCGGAAATCAACCTCGTAAAGCGAGCCTTCGGCCGTCGGTGCGCTGAGGGCCGTGACCAGCCGCTGGGTCAGACGGGTGTAATACTGGGTGATTGCCAAAGGCCGCTTTCCATCAGACTGCTTGACGTCTTCCGGAGCTTCGTAAAGCAGGATCAGGTCCAGATCGGAGGCTGCCGTCATTTCGCGCCCCCCAAGCTTGCCCATGGCCAGGACCGCGATATTGCCCCCCGGCACCGTGCCGTTGCTTTCGCCGACATGCACGATCACCTGCTTCAGGATCCGGTCGACGACAACTTCGGCCAGCCGTGCCAGTGCAAACCCTACCCGGTCGGCGGACAAGGTATCTGAAATCATCCGCAAGCCGATCAGGAACTGCTGCTCCTGGGTAAATATCCGCGCCCTGTCCAGTGCTTCCTCATAAAAGCGGGCCTGAGACAGGGTTCTGTCGAGCCCGGCGCGGAACTCCTCGACGCTCGGCATGGCGCCGAAAAACGCCGGATCGAGGACTGCATCCAACACATGAACCCGCTTGGAGACCGTTTCGGCCATGCGTGGCGCAGCGCCCATGGTGGTTGCCAGCAACGTCAGGAGCTGTGGATTGGACCGCAGCAGCGAGAACAGCTGCACGCCCGCCGGCAGCTTGGCCAGAAAGTTGTCGAACGCCCGCAGGGCAGCGTCCGCATTGTCCGTCGCCGCCAGCGCACTGAGAAGCGCAGGATGCATTTCGGTCAGCCGCTCGCGCGCCTTGGTCGAACGGGTGCACGGATAGCGGCCGAAATGCCAGGACTTGACGATCGCGGCAGCTTCCGCAGGCTGCTTGAAACCAAGACCGGCAAGCGTCTCCAGGGTCCCGGGATCGTGATCATCGCCGGTAAAGACCAGATTGCCCAGCTCGGACGACAGTGCCGGTTCATCTTCGAACAGTTCGGCATAGTGGTGCTGAACCGTTCGCAAGTGGTCGAGCAGTGCCGTTTCAAAGGCTGCAAGCGTGTCGTAGCCCATCAGCGCGGAAACCCGCTTCATGCCGTCTTCATCCTTCGGCAGAAGCTGGGTCTGCTCGTCGTTCAGCATCTGGATGCGATGCTCGACATTGCGCAGGAACCGGTAGGCGGCGGCCATTTCGTCGCGTGTCTTGCCCTTGATCCAGTCTGCATCCACCAGAGCGTCCAGCATGTCGAGTGTGCGACGTCCGCGAAGGGCCGGGTTGCGGCCACCCGCGATCAGCTGCTGGGTCTGGACGAAGAACTCCACTTCGCGGATGCCGCCACGGCCGAGCTTGACGTTATGTCCGGCAACCGCAATGGCCCCGTGGCCCTTGTGCATATGGATCTGGCGCTTGATCGACTGCACGTCTGCAATGGCCGCAAAGTCCAGGTACTTGCGCCAGATGAACGGCACGATTTCATGCAGGAAGGATTCGCCGGCGGGAATGTCGCCCGCGCAGGGCCGCGCCTTGATCAGCGCCGCCCGTTCCCAGTTCTGCCCCAGGGATTCGTAATAGACCAGCGCAGCGGGCACCGACATGGCAAGCGGGGTCGCACCGGGATCGGGGCGCAGGCGAAGATCCGTACGGAAGACGTAACCGTCCGCGGTCCGGTCCTGCATGATCTTGACCAGGCGCCGCGTCAGCCGAACGAATTCCACCGGAGCTTCCGCTGTTCCCGCCATGGGTGCCTTGGCCGGGTCGTAAAGAACGATCAGATCGATATCGGACGAATAGTTCAGCTCGTTTGCACCGTGCTTGCCCATGGCAAGGACGATGAGGCCGCTATCGACTTCCGGCTTCTCCAGGTCATGCGGTGCAAACTTGTTCAGACGGACCAGATCGCCGAGGCAGAACCTGATTGCCGCTGTCAGCGCGGCGTCGGCAAACCCGGCCAGGGCACCGGTAACGCGGTTCAGACCGATCGCACCGGAGATATCGGCGAGGCCGAGCGTCAAGGCGAGGTCGTGTTTGAAGTGGCGCAAGGTCCGCATGATACCGGCCTCGTCCTCCGCCCGCGCTTCACGGGCGGCAGACAGCAGGTTTTCAAGTCGGCTTTCCGGCGCTTCCTGCAGCAAGCGAAGGAGACGCGGTGGATCGGCGAGCATCAGATCGCGCAGATAGGGCGAGTTTCCAATAACCCCGATCAGGAAACCTTCCAGGTCCGGTTTTTCGTGCAGAAGAGCATTGAGGGCCTCACCGGCTTCGGCATGAGCCAGAAGATCTTTCAGGAACAGGGCTGCATGATCGGGATCCGGTGCCGTTGGGACCACCGCGATCCGGTCGGCCAGAACGCCCGCGCCACCGTCCTGGTCAGTTCCCGTCTCCCGTTTGCCCGGCTGTGCCGCCTTGTTCATGCCCGCTCCTGCTGCTGTCCGGTTTCACCGGCTTGAGATCGATCCGGGCGCTCAGCCCCGGGTTCTCATTCATGAAGCGCAAGTCTCCGCCATGCAAGCGGGCAACCGCCTTGACAAGACTCAATCCAAGGCCTGTTCCAGGTTCGGAACGGCTTTCCTCCAACCGAACGAAACGTTCCTTCACCCGGTCCTGGTCCTTTTCCGGAATGCCGGGACCATTGTCGGTGACGCTGAGGACGATGCGGCCGTCCTCCTCCCGCCCGCCAAGGCGAATAAGCAGGTCGCCAGTTTCAGGACGACCGTATTTCAGTGCATTCTCAATGAGATTCACCAGTACCTGGCTGATGAGGTCGCGATTACAGTCTGCCTTCAGCCTTTCGGGCAAATCGGCTTCAAGCTTGCCGCCCTCATCTTCAACCAACGGCTCGTAAAGTTCGGCAACTTCGGCAACCAGCTTGTTGAGATCGGTCGGCTCCATGACGGAGGCCGGTGCCATGGATTCAACACGCGCAATACGCAGCAGCGCGTTGAATATCCGCAGGAGCTGGTCGGATTCCTCCAGCGTCGCTTCCAGGGCGCCGCGGTAGCCCTCCTCCCCCTTGGCTTCCCGCAAGGCATTTTCGATCCGGGTCTGCAGGCGCGTCAGAGGTGTCTTCAGGTCATGGGCGATGTTGTCTGTCACATCCTTCATCGACTGCATCAGCAGTTCGATCCGGTCGAGCATCGTGTTGAGATTGATCGCCAGGCGATCGAATTCGTCGTCATTGCCCGCAACGGGCAGACGGCCGGAGAGCTCGCCCTGCATGATCGTGCGGCTGGTGGCGGAAATCTCGTCGATGCGCTTCATCACCCTGCGGCTGACAAACAGCCAGGTGATCGCGGCCATGACCACCACGACGACCAGCCACAGGCGCAAGGCGTTGGCCAGAAGGTTGGAGAACCGGAGCTGGTCGCCCAGGTCACGCCCAACCAGCAAACGGAAGCCGCCGCGAAGCTCAAACGTACGCACCATGGCCTGCCGCTCTACGTCCTCTGCATCCTGGCCGAGGCGCGTGTACCGAACCCGGCGCAATCCACCATCGGCCTCTTCGAGTACGGTGGTCGGCAGGCGGGCAATATTCCCGACAAGCGCATTGCCGGCAAAATCGACGAGGAGATAAAGGCTGGCATCCGGGTGGCGGGAGCGCCTGTCGATGGTTTCGACAAGATCGCGAACACCGCCGCGCACATAGACGTCGGCAAGGGTTTTCAGTTCTGAATCGACGGATTGAACCACCTGCTCGGACATCAGGTTATCCGTGTTGTCCGCAATATAGAACAGCAGCACACCGGACATCACCGTGAAGACGGCAATGTAGAGCAGCGACAGCTTGAAGGCCGTGGTTCTGGTAAACCTAGTGAGCCGCGTCACGGATCGTATATCCGGCACCCCGGATGGTGTGCAGAAGTGGTGTATCGAAACCCTTGTCGATCTTGCCGCGCAGACGGGAGATATGAACGTCGATTACGTTGGTCTGCGGATCGAAGTGATATTCCCAGACGTTTTCGAGCAACATCGTACGGGTCACAACCTGGCCGGCGTTCTGCATGAGATATTCCAGAAGGCGGAATTCACGCGGCTGCAGCGGGATTTCCGTTTCGCCGCGGCGGCACGAATGCGCCATCCGGTCCAGCGTCAGGTCGCCGACGGTATAGGTGGTCTCAATCTGGCTGGCTGACTTGGGGCGTCGTGCCAGTGCCTCTATGCGGGCTTGAAGTTCGGTAAAGGCGTAAGGCTTGGGCAGGTAGTCGTCGCCACCGGCCTTCAGGCCCTTGACGCGGTCATCGACCTGACCGAGTGCCGAGAGGATCAGCACCGGTGTGTGATTGCCTTCCCGGCGCAGGTCCTGAATGACCGAAAGGCCGTCCATTTTCGGCAGCATGCGGTCAACGATGAGGATGTCGTAGTCCCTGTCGAGGGCCATATCCAGCCCGGTCCGCCCATCGGCAGCCTGGTCGGCGGTGTGGCCCAGTTCACTCAAACCCTTGACGAGGTAGCTTGCAGCTTCCGGGTCGTCTTCAATGACAAGAATCCTCAACATCTCATCCTTTTAGCTTGAGTTGGCCCTAAAGAAAATGGCTGACGGCGGCGATGGATGTGAGAGTCGCCGCCGCCAGTCAGTCAGGGTTTAGCAGATAAACCCTTGGCAATGACCGGCCCGTCGGGGTTTGGGGGCAGAGGGCAGGCCGGTCTTGCCTCACAGGTCCGGTTCGGGGCAGAACCGGCCCCTGATCAGGCGAGGTTCATGGGCAGGGCCACGAACCGTGTCGTGTTGTTGCTTTCAACCCGGAAGAGAACCGCCTTGCGGCCATCCTTTTCCGCCTTGTCCAGCGCCTTCAGCACATCGGACGGGCTGTTGACCTTCATGCCGGCCACTTCCAGGATCACGTCACCGGTGTTGAGGCGCTTTTCGGCTGCCGGGCTTTCCGGGTCGATTTCGGCAATAACCACGCCGTCACCTTCCAGGCCAGCTTCGGCTTTCGTCGTCAGGACCAGGCCGAGATCATCCAGGCTGGTCTTGCTTTCACCGGCCTCCGGCTGAGCGGCTGCAACCTGTTCCTGATCCTGCAGGCGGCCCAGTGTTACGGTAACGTCCTCTTTCTGGCCGTCACGCCAGACCGTGATGTCCACCTGGCTGTCGGGCTCGTAAGCCGCAATGATCTTGGACAGCTCGCGCGGGCCCTTCACTTCAGTACCGTCCACGGCAAGGATGGTGTCGCCTGAGCGCAGGCCAGCCTTCTGTGCCGGGCTGTTTTCCTGCGCTTCCGCGACGATGGCGCCGCGGGCCTCTTCGAGGCCAAGGCTCTCCGCGATGTCATCCGTGACGTTCTGAATCTGAACGCCCAACCAGCCGCGAACGACGGTTCCGTCGTCCTTCAGCTCCATGATGACATCCTGCGCGGTCGAAGCCGGAATTGCGAAGGCGATACCGACGTTGCCACCGGACGGCGAGAAGATCGCCGCATTCACACCGATGACTTCGCCATGCATGTTGAAGGCCGGACCACCGGAGTTGCCGCGGTTGACCGGAGCATCGATCTGGATGAAGTCGTCATAGGGGCCGGCGCCGATGTCGCGGCCACGTGCCGAGACGATACCCGCCGTGACGGAGCCGCCGAGACCGAACGGGTTACCGATAGCGACAGTCCATTCGCCGACCTGCGGTGCTTCCTTGGCGAAATCGACATAGGTGAACGTTTCGTCGCTTTCGACTTTCAGAAGGGCCAGATCCGTCCGTTTGTCGGCGCCGATGAGCTTGGCATCATATTCCTTGCCGTCACGGTCGATCACGGTGAACTCGGTCCCGTTTTCGATCACGTGATGGTTGGTGACGAGGTAACCGTCATCAGAGATGAAGAAGCCGGAGCCCTGGGAAATGCCATACTGGCGCGGGGCACGGCGCTGATTTTGTTGCTGGTCACCGCCACCCTTGCCACCGAACTCGCGGAAGAAGCGCTGGAACGGATGGCCATCAGGCAGGCCCTTGAAGAAGTCTTCGAAATTGTCGTTGCCGCCACCGAAGTTCATCATGCGCGGCTCTGCGGCCTGCTTGACCTGAACGCTGACAACGGCCGGGCTGACGGCAGTGACGACGTGGGAGAAGTCCAGCGGAGCCGCAGTATCGACACGGACAGCATCAGCCAGAGCCAACTGGCTCGGAACAATGGTCTGTGCCGTCAGAAGTCCGGCTGCGCCGAGCGCGACGACGCCTGCCAGCAGTTTGGCGCGACGGGAGCGCAGGGGAGAAACTGAGCGACTGTTTTGCATGTTGTCTTCCTCTTTCGAGATAAGGTTTGAAAACCATTTCCTGGACTGCTTGCGGGGAAAGCGCTCCAGGTTCGAAAGTGAAAGTAGGTGAACCAGTCTTACAGGCGCCTGTCGGCGGCATTACGGTTTTGTAAGGTTGGAACAAATGGCAGAAAACGTGAGGAAAACCGCCACGACCGGGGCACAAGTGGCTACGGTTTTTTCCGTCCCGAACATTCACAGAACTGAAAACCGAGTGCAGGAAGCAGGAAACAGCCGACCAGCGACCCAGGCAGAGTGTTCTCTGCTTCGCGTTACGACGGATTTGATTCGCCTGTCAGGGGAAGACGACCGGTGTATCGCCCGCCTGCCATCGGTTCCATTTCGGCATCACGGATTGAAACCGGGGAGACACTTCGAAGGCTTCCAGCCAGGCTTTCAGCGACGTCCACTCCTGGCTGTCGAACCAGCTGCGGTCCGAGTTGGCGAACTGACGAACGAAGGGCAGAATCGCAAAGTCGGCCAGCGAGGCGTTGCCGCCGAAAAGCCAGGGCGTAGCGGCGAGACGGCTGTCCAGATGCCAAAGGAACTCCGCAGCACCGGCTTGCTCTGTTTCCCTGTCAGTGTCCGGATATCTCGTATCGTACTTGTAGCGATCCAGATGGCTTTTGAACGGGCCGTCGCAAACGCCGATCAATTCCAGCATGGCATCGAGATCACCTTTTTCCGGCTTCAGCCAGTTTTCCGGGTCGGACCGGTCAAGCGCCCAGAGCATGATGTCGAGGCTTTCATCGATCACCGTTTCACCGGTCTTCAGGCAGGGTACCGTTGCCGAGGGAGACGTTTCCAGAAATTCGGGTGCCTTGTCCCTCAGGACGATTTCCCGCAATTCGACCTGCTCGCCACTTGCGGCGATCGAGAGCCTTGCCCTGATGGCATAGGGGCAGCGGCGGAAAGAATAGAGGATCGGCATCAAGGTTGCGTTCATGCGCGTGGAATGACCCATCGGTGCCGGCAGGTCAACAGTGCCGAAATCACCTTATTGCAACAAAGCACTTGGTGGTTTTCACAGGTTATAAAGGAAATTTGGCGAAACTTATGCCGATAGGGTACGGACATGAGCGACTCGCTTCTTAAGCTTGCCAGGGACAGTTCTTCAGAGAAAAAACACGAGCTTGCCGAGCACGTGACAGGCCTGCTTGTTGCCCGCGCAGACGACCCCGGCTCCGAAGAGACGCATCTTCTGAACAACATGCTCGAGGGCGTCTACGATTCCCTTGCTCACGACGCCAAGCGCAAGATGTCCGAACGTCTTGCAGATGTGCCGTCAATGTCCTCCAAGCTTGCCGCGGCAATGGCCAGCGACGACCTGCCTGTGGCCCAGGCAGTGCTGGAACGCTCCAAGTCGCTTCGCGAGGAAGATCTGCGCAAGATCGCGGAAACCAAGGACCAGGGTTACCTTCTGGCTCTCGCCAAGCGCGACCACGTCAGCAACGATATCAGCAATATCCTGATCAAGCGCGGCAGCAGGGATGTCAAACACGCGCTGGCCGCCAACCTCGGCGCCGAGATCACCATGCCGGTGTTCGAAAGCCTGGTGAAGGACATGCCCAAGCAGCTTGGTGATCGCATCCGGCACTTGCGCAAGTCGAACGAGGAGCTGCTGGAAGATCTGTTCCGTGACGACGGTGAAGTCGCTGCCGGTGCGGAACTGGTGAAAAAGCAATCCAAGATCAGCCCGAAGGCGTGGCTGATGGGCATCCGGCTCGGCAAGACGACCCTGAACAAGGCGGTCTACCAGCTGGCCCAGGAACACAATCTTCTCGATGCAGTCGCCTTGCTCTCGTTCTTCTCCGGCCTCGACATGAAATATGTCCACAATCTCATGGTCCGGTTCGATTCCACCGGCATTGCCACTGTCTGCCGGGCCACCGGTATCGGCGCCATGGAATTCCAGGCCGTGTGCAAGGAACGATGCAAGCATCTGAAGTTTCCCGAAAGCACCGGCAGCAAGTGGCTGACGAACTACCACATGCTCGATGACACCGATGCCCGCCGGCTTCTGGCGCTCATGAAAATCAGGCTGAAAGCAGCCAAACACGAGAAGGCTGCCTGATCGCCACCGGCCCAAGTGCGAAAATCCGTTTCGCGACAGGGCGAAAATTGAGTTTCAAAATCCAAGTCAATTCCGGATTTTTCGCCTAGAACTTGTGCAATTGCATATTTTTCAGGCGACTTCATGCACATCGATCCCAAACCGACCTTCAGAACCGCGTTCGCCCCGGCGTTGCCTTGGCCGCAGCCAACCGAAGCGTTTCTGGCCATGGCAGGCGGCGCTATCGGTATCGGCGCATGCGCCCTGATGGTGTGGTTGATGCACGCATATGGCGGCCTGCCACTGTTTCTGATGGCGCCTCTTGGCGCCTCTGCCGTACTGGTGTTTGCCGTGCCAAACAGCCCGCTTGCACAGCCTTGGTCCGCAATTCTGGGAAACACCTTGTCGGCGGTGTGCGGCGTGGTGGCGCTTGCCTTGCTGCCGTTGGAAACCGCGCCGGTTCTGGCTGTCGCGCTTGCGTTTGCCGCGATGATGCTCGGCCGGGCTCTGCATCCGCCTGGCGGAGCTGTCGCCTTGCTGATTGGCTTGTCGCCTGAGCTTCTGACGGAAACAGGCGCGCTGATGATCGTCTTCAATACAGCCGTGATGACTTGTGTACTGGTGGCGTCCGGCCTGGTGTTTCATCGTTTCTCCGGTCGGAAATATCCGTTCCGGACAAGCCTTTCGCAAAGCGGGCCACCACCTATGCGGCGGCTTGGCCTGACCGAGGAAAATCTGTCGGACCTGCTGTCGAAATTTCACCAGTCGACCAACCTCGGTGCTGTCGATCTTGCCCGGCTTGTGGCCGCTGTCGAGGCAGAGTTGATACAGCCTCCCTTCGAAGGGGTAGCCTGTGCTGATGCGATCGCCCTGGAACACCTTCATGTTGCTCCAGATGCGTCTCTTCAGGAAATCCTCAGCAAACTGCAGCAGTCCGAAACATCCAAAGTCGCAGTCGTGAATGCTGACGGCCATCTTGCCGGTCTCATCAACCAGCGCGACCTCCTACGCGTCCTGAGCAAAGGCTTCGGTGGCGGATCGAACTTCGCCCCTCCCCTCGCTCGCGACCTCCTGCATGCTCCGGTGACGTCTTTCGACGGCACCCTGCCGCTTGGTGATGCCCTGCATGTGATGGTTCGCGATAATCTGGATCATGTTCCGGTATGCCAGGAGGGAGTGTTCGAAGGTTTTCTGACCCGCTCACTCCTGCTTGAGGCCCTGGTCTGGCCCGCAACGGACAGAAAGGCCGCCTGACGCGGTAAAAGCACAGGGACGCGAAGGGAATTTTCCTGAATGAGCCAAGATGACGACCTGCCGGGAGACCCTGTCTGCTACGCCGACATGCTGGTAGGCGGATTTGTCGTTGATCAGGAAACCTTTCGCGATGTCAGCCGGTTCCGCAAATCTGAGCGCAGCCGCCTCTATGAAAAGCGGAAGGGACTGACCAGCACGGAGCGGGCGGCAAAGACCGCTGCGCTGATCGATCAGCTTCGCCCCGTCCTTGAAGCAGTCGACTATCAGAGGATCTCGCTCTACTGGCCAATCCGCGGAGAACCGGACCTTCGCCCCCTGATGACGGAGCTTTGCAACTCGGGCAGGACAGTTCTTTTACCCGTCGTTCTCGAAAAGCAGACACCGCTGGTCTTTCGCCCGTGGCAGCCAGGCTGCAAGATGGTGCGAGGCCTCTGGAACATTCCCGTTCCCGAAGAAGGCTTATCGCAGGTGCCCGAGGTCGTGATCGCCCCCCTGGTTGGTGTCGACGCCCACTTTTACCGCCTCGGCAATGGCGGCGGCTACTACGACCGCACGCTGGCATCGCTGCCGGCCAAACCGCTGACCATCGGGATCGGTTTCGCGTTCTGCAGTCTCAACTCCATCTTTCCAATGCCCTGGGATGTGCCAATGGACAAGGTCGTTCTGGACACCGGGCCTTTGGAAGTTGAACAGGGAAAATGACACTTTCTTCAACCAGTAGTTACCTAATGCAAATCCGTGCAGGGTCTCCCAGAGACTTTATCAAATCAAGTAAACACGCTTGAGGCACGCATAAGCGCGCAAAATGTCAGCCTTATCCTGTAATTAATACGGATGGCGCGATAGATTTATCCTTTTTTTATCCTGCGCTTTAGACAGTTGTAAACTGTCTCTGCGGTAGTCCTGTTGCAAGAAAAACGGACAGCTAAAAGATGCTCAACGACCTTCTCAATCTCGCTCAGGAAAGCACCCCGGAAAAACGCCACCAACTGGTGGAACACGTTACCGAGCTTTTTGTGCGTGGCGCGAACAGCTACCAGACAGAAGAAATCGCCCTGTTCAACACGGTGCTGGAAAGCATGCTTCCCACCATGGAGCCTGAACAGAAGAAAGCGATATCCGAACAGCTGGCGCCGATAGACGACACTTCCAACAAGGTCGCCTATGAGCTTGCCCGAGAAGAGATCGACATCGCCAGGCCGATGCTGACGTCCTCAAACGCTCTGAAGACCGAGGATATCCTGCGGCTGGCCAAGACCATGGGTCAGGGGCACCTGCTGGCGATCTCGAAACGCCAGCATCTTGAGGCCAATGTCACCGATGTCCTGCTGGAACGCGGCGAGAACCCGGTCAAGCAATCTGTTGCGGCCAACTCCGGCGCGGAGTTTTCCGAATGGGGCTCTCGCCTGCTGATCAAGCTGGCGGAAAAGGACGAGAAAATCCGCGACGCCATGATGGAGCGCGCGGACATTACCGAGTCGGACTACGATAAACTGATCAACCAGATGCCTGAGGCTCAGCAGGCGAAGATCCGCCAGCTGCGCAAGGAAAACGAAACCCTGATCCAGGATCTCTTCCACAAGGCCAGCAAGGTTGTTGCCAGCTCGAAGCTGGAACGCAAGGCGACCCGTATCAATGCGAAGGTCACCTTGAAGGAAATTCGGGCCGGGCAACGTTCGCTCAGCAAGGCGATCACGCAGCTGTCGCTGTCCAACAACCTGTTCGACATCTGCTTCCTGCTGGCGGAAATGGCGGGTCTGGAGCAGAAATACGTCACCAATGTCATGGTGCGTTACGATTCCACCGGTGTGGCGGTTCTTTGCCGTGCCATGGGAGTGGAAAATGCGGACTACAATGCGCTGTGCAAGGCCCGGGCGATGCACAACAAGCAGCCGCAGTCGACCGCGGAAAACTGGGCGAACGACTACCAGTCGCTGTCAGACCGTGACGCGCGCCGTCTGCTGTCCTTCATGAAGATCCGTCTGCAGACCCTGGAAGGCCAGGCGGCCTGAGGCCGCCTCTCCGCTTCCCGTCAGATCACGCCTCTGCTTTGCCGGGCGACACATCCCGCGTCACCACCGCAGCGCCCGCTTCCAGGGTGCGATGAACAGGACATTTGTCGGCGATCTCCAGAAGCCGGGTTCGCGTTGCTTCGTCAAGGTTGCCTTCCAGCGTGATCAATCGCTCGAACCGGTCGATCTTGCCGTTCCGCGACTTCACGCTTTCCGAACACTCTTCACAATCGGCCGCGTGCACCTTGCCGTGCAGAACACGTGTGCCGATCCGTTCGATATCCAACCCCTTGCGTTCAGCATACATGCGCAACGTCATGACCGTGCAGGCCCCGAGTGCGGCGGACAGATATCCATAGGGCGACGGGCCGCTGTCGAACCCACCGACATCCTTGGGTTCGTCGGCGATCATCCGGTGTACGCCGCTCGTGACCATGACCTGAAACTTGCCCTGGCCGGTCTCCACCACTTCAACACCATCCTTTGCTTCGTCGCCGGCCTGTTCCGCTACCGGATCGAGATAACGCCCGACCCAACCGGCAATCACACGTGCCGCATAGGCCGCGTCCTGGCTCTTTGAAAGAAGATGGTCGGCCGTATCGAGCGACACGAAGCTCTTGGGATGCTTTGCGGCAACGAAAATGCTGGTGGCATTGTCGATACCGACAACCTCGTCGAGCGGGGCATGCATCACGAGAAGCGCCTTGCCGAGACCAGCGACCTTGTCACGAACCGACTGGGTTTCCAGATCGTCCAGGAACTCCTTGCGAATGGTAAAGTTGCGCCCTTCGAGAGAAACCTCTCCTTCGCCCTGCTTGCGGATCGTCTCTTCCACTCCCTTGAAGCTTCGGATCACATGATCCGCGTCGGAGGGAGCGCCGATCGTCACGACGGCCCGCACTTCGGGAATGTCGGCGGCAACGGACAGAACCGCGGCCCCGCCGAGCGAATGGCCGATCAGGAGCTGTGGAGCCTGATAGTTGCGGCGCAGATAATCTGCTGCCCGCTTCAGGTCTTCGACGTTGGAGGAAAATCCGGTTGAGGCGAAATCGCCGCCACTGCCGCCGAGGCCGGTGAAATCGAACCGGAGCACGGCAATTCCCTCTTGTGAGAGCGCACTGGCAACGTGGCGGGCGGCAGCGATATCCTTGGAGCAGGTAAAGCAGTGCGCGAACAGGGCAAAAGCCCTGATCTTGCCAGACGGCAGATCCAGCCGGGCCGCCAGACTTGCGTCGTGCGCGCCGTCAAACTCCAGTTTCAGCGGATGCTGTCCCATTCTTCTGCCTCCATGCGTTCACTCGGCCACAGGTAAGCACACCTGCCCGTCATGCAAGTCACGCATTGGTGTGAACACAGTGACCGCAGATCTTGAACGGTATGCAGCTGGTGAGGCCGAACACGAACGGCCGGAAGTGTCAGTCGGCCTTGTCCAGCAGCGCCTGCAGCCTACGCTCCTCTTCCGCGGTCAGCTTGGGAGCGGAGACATCGTTGGCAGCAGCGCGATTGCGAGCACGCTTGCGCAGGGCTGCAACAATCGCAATCAGCCCCGCAATGAGGGCAACGGGGCCCGCGGCCCACAGAACGATTGTGTGCCAGGCGAAGCGGGGCTTCAGCAGCACGAATTCGCCATAGCGGGACACAAGGTAATCGATCACCTGCTCGTCACTGTCGCCGGCGACCAGTCGCTCGCGTACCAGGACGCGCAGGTCCTTGGCCAGCGGTGCGTCGCTGTCATCGATGGACTGGTTCTGACAGACCATGCAGCGCAGTCCCGCTGACAGTGCCCGGGCACGGCCTTCCAGTACCGGATCGTCCAGAACTTCGTCGGGCGCAACAGCAAGAGCCGGTGCGGTAAGCAGGCTCACACAGAGCAGCAGGGCAAGGAATAGACGCTGTATCATCCGGTCACTCCGCCGCTGCCACACTTTGCTGACGTTTGCGGGCCGGTTTCGGAGCCCCCACGCGCAGCCGCCTGTCTGCAATGGAGAACACCGCACCGAGGGACATGATCACACAGCCAATCCAGATCAGGGTGATCAGCGGCTTGAAATAGACGCGCACGTCGACAGCGCCATCGCCGCGCCCTTCACCGAGCGAGAGATAGACCTGCGAAAACCCTGTCGTATAGATACCGGCTTCCGTTGTCGGCATCTGGCGCGCCGTGTAAATGCGCTTGGAGGGGTCAAGCTCGGCCACCAGGGTTCCGCCCTGACGGATGGAGAAGTGCCCCACTTCTTCAGTGTAGTTCGGACCGCGGCGCGGTGCGGCGCCTTCGAAAGTCATCTGGTATCCGGCAAGTTCGACAACATCGCCCGGACGCATTGTGAGGACACGTTCTTCCTGAAACGCGGAAGCCGTGACAATACCGAGGACAGTAAGGCCGATGCCGAAATGGGCAGTGGCCGTTCCCCAGGCAGATCCTGGCAGGCCAACAAGACGGGCAAACCCGCGCTTGAAGCCTATTTCGAAGAATTTGACACGGGTCACGATTTCGGAAATTGCACCCGCCATGACCCAGACCGCCAGCCCAACACCAAGCGGCGCCAGCACCTTGTCCATGCCCCAGGCCCAGTAAGTGACCAGTGTCAGCAACAGGGCGAGACCGAAAGCCGCATAAAGCCGCTGGCAGGCCGCCCCAAGATCAGCCCGTTTCCAGGACAGGATCGGACCAAAAGGCACTGCCAGGAGCAGCGGCACCATCAGGGGACCGAACGTCAGGTTGAAGAACGGTGCACCGACTGAAATCTTCTCGCCAGTGACGGCATCAAGCACCAGCGGATAGAGCGTGCCGACAAAGACGGCTGCACAGGCAGCGGTCAGGAACAGGTTGTTCAGCACCAGACCGCCTTCCCGGCTGATGGGTGCGAACAGCCCCCCCTGTTTCAACATCGGTGCACGCCAGGCGTAAAGGCTGAGCGATCCGCCGATGAAGATGCACAGAAGGCCGAGAATGAAGACGCCGCGGGCCGGGTCGGTGGCAAACGCATGAACCGAAGTCAGGACGCCTGAACGCACCAGGAAGGTGCCGAGAAGCGACAGGGAAAAGGTGAAGATCGCCAGCAGTACCGTCCAGACCTTCAGCGCCTCGCGCTTTTCCATGACGATTGCCGAGTGCAGCAGAGCCGTGCCCGCAAGCCAGGGCATGAAGCTGGCATTTTCGACCGGGTCCCAGAACCACCAGCCACCCCAGCCAAGTTCGTAGTAGGCCCAGTAGGAGCCCATCGCGATGCCGAGCGTGAGAAAGCACCAGGCAAGCAGTGTCCAGGGCCGCACCCATCGTGCCCAGGCCGCATCGATACGGCCGAGGATAAGTGCAGCCACCGCAAAGGAGAAGGTGATGGAGAAGCCGACATACCCGACGTAAAGCAGAGGCGGGTGAATGGCGAGGCCGATGTCCTGCAGGATCGGGTTCAGGTCAGACCCTTCCAGCGGAGGATTTGCAATCCGGGTAAAAGGGTTGGACGTTGCCAGCAGGAACAGGACAAAACCTGCGGTAACCCAGCCCTGGACGGACAATGTCACCGCTCTCAAGTCGGCCGGCAGGTTGCCCCCGAAGACGCCAACAAGAGCCCCGAAGAAAACCAGGATCAGCACCCACAGAAGCATCGAGCCTTCGTGGTTTCCCCAAACGCCGGTGAACTTGTAGAGCAGGGGTTTTGCCGAATGGCTGTTCTCGACAACGTTCAGCACCGAGAAATCGGAATTGAGATAAGCACCCGTCAGCACCACAAAGGACAGAAGGACCAGGAGAAAGAGCATCACCGAAACCGGCGGTGCCACTGCCATCAGGCGTTCATCCTTCTGGAGCGCCCCCCAGATCGGCAGAACGGATTGGACAAGTGTCAGCGCGAAGGCCAGCACAAGTGCGTAGTGTCCGAATTCGACAATCATGTCCGTTCCTCTTCCTCACCGGCACTGCGAACAATCAGTTCGCGTTGCCCTCTTCACCTTGCCAGTGTCCCTGCGCCTTCAGCGCTTCGGCCACTTCCTTGGGAATGTAGTTCTCATCGTGCTTGGCCAGCACACTGTCCGCAACGAAAACTCCGTCCGAACCGACGATCCCCTCGGTCACCACGCCCTGCCCTTCCCGGAACAGATCCGGCAGGATGCCCTTATAGGTGACGGCAACCGTATTGGCCGTGTCGGTTACACGGAAGCTGACTTCGGCATTGTCGGAGCGCACGACCGAGCCTTCCTCGACCAGGCCACCGAGCCGGATCCGCTGCCCGGGCGCAACGCCGTTCTGGGTGATTTCGGTCGGGCTCTGGAAAAACACGATCTCGCTTCTCAGCGCGATCAGAATCAACGTCAGGGCAATGGCCAGAACCGCGCCAGCCGAACCGATAAGGGTCAATCGTCTTTGTTTGCGTGTCATCAGCGAAGCGTCCGATTTTCAATTCCCCGGCGCAACTGCGCCGCCTGCGGCAGGTCTGCCGCTCAACCGTCAGTTAGACCAAGCTGGCTGGCAGCGTCCTTGATCATGGACAAGTCCTCCGGCTTGTCCGCATATGCCGACAGCGCCTCCTCAAGAGCCTTTTCCGCATCCTGTTTCTTACCCAGAACCATATAGGCACGGATCAGCCGGTTCCACTCATCCACCGATCCACCTTCCGTGGACAGACGCTCGGCAAGGCCGGCAACCATGCCGGCGATCATGGCCTGACGGTCATCAGCGGCCATTTCGCTGGCGGCAGCAACCTCCTCCTGGGACGGTCCCGGCAAACTGTTGCCAACCGGTGCGCCACCTGTCAGCCGGGCCATTTCCTGACGCGCGGCCCCAACCCAGGCCTGGGTCTCATCAGCACCCTGAAGGAGAGCCTGCCAAGCGGCAATCGCGTCTTCCTTGCGGCCTTCCTGGCCAAGCGCCAGTGCGAGAAAGAATCGTGGCTTTACGGCTGCGGGTTCCAGCGACACGGCCTGCTCGAAAGCGGCGCGGGCATCGGCTGTAACCAGACCCTGGTTTGCAATCGTCAGGGCTTCACCCATATCGGTGAGCCAGGCCTGGTTCGGCCCGAGAATGCGGATTGCATTGGAATAGGCTTTCGCAGAAGCCTGAGGCTGACCGAGCGACAGGTAGACCGGAGCAATGACTGCCCAGCCTTGTCCATCTTCCGGATTTTCCGCCAGATGCCGTTCAACACGGGCAACAAGCAGATCGACGGATTGTTCTTCCGCCGGTGCGCTCAGACGGCTGAGCAACGGCTGGTCGGGAAGATCGGGAGAGCCAAGGACAAGGTAAAGTCCGAAAGCTGAGGCTGGCACCGCCAGCAGGGCCAGCCCCTGCGCAAGCTTGAAGCTTCCCCCCTTGGAGCCGTCCTGTTTTTTGCTGTCGCCCCTGTCGTGGGCTGCAAGCAGACGGCGCGCGATTTCCGTTCGCGCTGCCTCGGCTGCTTCGGCGTCAATCAGACCCCGTTCGAGTTCCGTCTCGATCGCCGCAAGCTGCTCGCGATAAACCGCTTCGTCCGCACGCGCCGGTGCATCCTCCTGATGGCGCCGTGTGCGCGATAGAGGAATAAGTACCGACAATGTCGCAACCCCGGTCAACAGGGCAATCAGGATCCAGAACACCATGGCCGCACTATAGACAATTCAATGCGGACAAAAGCAAGGTGGCTGGGATGTGACCGGCGGTCGCGGCGCAAACAAATCGGTGAATGAGGCCAGACCTTCAAGACCATTGCGGCAACCGGCTTTGCAATGCGCCGACTTCGAAGGCCTAGCGGGAACCGTCAGCGCCGGCCAAGCGCATTAGCGACCAGTTTGCGTTCCGGACTGGGGCCGGAACTGGCATCGGCCGCGTTCTTGCTCGCTTTTGCATAGGCGGATTGCCGGCTGCGGCGCAGCTGCGCGGCGTAATCCGTGCCGAAATAGATCTCCGACAGCATGATGGCGAC
This sequence comes from Roseibium sp. RP-7, assembly GCF_053005225.1. Taxonomy (NCBI): domain Bacteria; kingdom Pseudomonadati; phylum Pseudomonadota; class Alphaproteobacteria; order Hyphomicrobiales; family Stappiaceae; genus Roseibium; species Roseibium sp. RP-7. The sequence goes on along the minus strand of NZ_JBRKQA010000001.1, from coordinate 1,693,099 downwards.
GTCGGCTGCCGCAATCTGTGCCTCCAACGCAGGTCCCTTGGATTTGCCAAGATCGGTGATCAGAGAACGGGTCAGGATTTCAAGCGTCTGTTCGACTGCCTGGCGTGTACTTTTGCCGATCTCGTTGACGGCGAAGGTCTCGGAGGCGTTCCGAACCATAGCGACCACGCGCAACGTACGTACGGCGTCATCAATCGCGATCTGGTCGATCTGCAGCTTGCCGTCCTTGTCGAACTTCGGCACCTGCAGGGCGCGCCGCACACTGCTGTGGGCGCTGTTCAGTTCCCGGGTGACGACACTGGAGATGCTGCGTTTGGTTTCCGCCAGACGTTTGTGCCACCTGCCGGTGACCGACAGATCCATGTCACGTTCAACGCCGCGGACCAACAAGTGGTACTCCGACAGCGCCTGAGAAAAGGCCACCGGGTCCGGATTGTTGTTGCGATGTTCGAACGCCAGGATCTGCAGACGTTCGGCCTCGCTCATGACCACATCAACAAATGGTGCGAACTGCGAACGAGCAATCGCCTTGGGGTCAGGGTCGCCTGCCAGACGTCCGGCGAAGGCACACAAGGCCGAAGGCATGTCCGAGCGGTCCACCAGCGCGGCGGCGATCACCGGAACATGGTCGGGAAATCGTGCGGTGCATTTGTCGACGAGACGCAGCACCTCAGTATCCTGCTTCAACCGATGCTCGTTGATGCGATCCGGTATGTTCTGCAGGAACGGCACCAGCCAACGTTCTGCCGCAAAGATCTTCTGGATGTCCCTGACTTCGGAGATACCACGTTCGCCGCCAAGTTCGATTGCCATTCGGCGCTTGTCTTTGTCGGACGTTTCCGCGCGGCGCAGCATGTCGCCGATGGCGTCCACGGCACGCGAGCGCAGCGCCTGCACCAGGGCATCCACACGCTCACCACTAACGGCAGAATTTCCGGCCTGTTCCAGCACAAGGCGAATGTCGGCAGCCATGACATCACGACCGAGCCAGTTCCAGACACGGTCGAGAATGCCTCGCTGGATTCGGCCCTCCTGCCGCTGTGGCAGCATTTCGTTGATCAGAAAATCATCCAGCGGTGTGAAGAACATCCGCTGGATCTGATTGCGTCGCTGAGCGCCACCCGGCATGCTCGGTGCAACCGGCTGCGGTTTGCGAATGAGTGCCACGGCTGCGGCAAGAACGAGCTGGATATGCGGATCAGCGTGTTTTTGAACCTTGGCGCGTTCCAAATTGCGGACCAGAGCCTCAACCGCCTTGGGGCTCAGACTACGCAAGTAGGTTTTGATTTTGGTTTCAAGCTGGTCCGAATATGTCATTCACAGCGTCAACATCGCGATCCTAGTTACCGCGAGTTTAACGTTAGAAGACTTAAGCAAGTGTTGAGAATAAATACCGGGAACTTAAAGGGCTTCGGACAGCATCACCAGAACACTGTCTCCCTTTAAACCTTTTCCGCGCCGGCTGGTTCAGCCGATCACCTGCCAGGCACCCTGGTCGGTTTCACACGCCGTGCCGCGCGCCTGCAAGGTGCGGCCCTGGAGAACCATCTCGTGCGTAAACTCGCGGCAGCTGGTCTCGTTGACGAAATAGACCGGTCCGGGGCGGACTTGACCACTGCGGCCGGTACGCTCGTTCTGCCAGGCAACCGAAACCCCAAGGCCACGCGCGCGCAGGGCCCTGGTCTGGGCATCTTCGGCTGCCTTGCGGTCAGACGGTTCAAGCGCGTCCCCGAACTCGTTGTTCACCAGCACCGAAATGGCCGTATTCGCTTCCGAGCCGGAAACATTCGCATTCGGGTCACCGAAAAAGGACCCCCAAGTGTTGCTGTCTCTCGAACCGGACGTCATGGAGCAACCTGCCAAAGCAAAGGCAAGAGCAAGACACGAGGCACCGCGAAGACGCATTCTTGAAAGCTCCAAGTTCTTCGAATTTCAACCAGAAGCAGCTGAAATCCGATTGCTGACCATTTTCCAAAGGCTAGCGCAAAATGACTGCACTAGAAGGCGTGAAACCGGCGCAAACCGGTCGATGAATCAGTGTTATTTTCAATTTGTGGCCGAACTTGGCCACAACCGTGTCTTTGTTTCCGCTATTTGCATCACATCCTATCACAGTCCCGCAAGGGCGGCCCAAGCGAACGTTTGGTAAATCCCCTATTCCTTGCTGAGCGCCGGCAGCACCAGACGTGCCTTCAGGCCTCCGAGCGAGGAACTTTCAAGATCGAAGGTGCCACCGTAAAGGGCGGCGAGATCTGCCACGATCGACAGGCCAAGACCTGTTCCCGGCACGGTTTCATCCAGACGCCGACCACGCTTGATGGCTTCGGCGCGCTGTTCAGGCGTCAGTCCGGGCCCATCATCCTCGACCGTGATCGTGAACATGTCCCGGTTCGTGGCCGGATCGTTCAACGGCGCCACCTGCACCCGCACCTTCGAACCTGCCCATTTGCAGGCATTGTCGATCAGGTTGCCGCTCATTTCTTCCAGGTCCTGGCTTTCGCCTCGAAAGCGGATCTGACCGGACTGCGCGAAACCGACATCAACGCCTTTGTCCTGATAGATCTTGCCCATGGCCCGGATCAGACGGGCAAGAACCGGCTCGGTCTCGCATGAAACACCGATGACCCGCCGCTGCGCCGCCATGCGGGCCCGCTCCAGATGATGCTGGATCTGGGTCGACATGATCGATGCCTGTTCGGACACCTTGTCCGCCAAGGGGCCGCCGGACGCCCTTGCCTCGTTTGAAATGACCGACAGTGGGGTTTTCAGACCGTGCGCAAGGTTGCCGACGTGGGTGCGTGCGCGCTCGACGATTTCCTTGTTCGACACGATGAGCGCATTAAGTTCCACCGCCAGCGGCGCGATCTCGCGCGGCAGGGCCTCGTCAATGCGTTCGGCCTCGCCCTGTCGAACGGCCGAAAGCGACGCACGCAGGCGCGCAAGTGGCCGCAAGCCGAATTTCACCTGCAGGAAGATCGCCAGAATGAGCCCGAGCCCGACAATGCAAAGCGTGATGGCCACAAGCCGCGCGAACTCGAAGATATCCGCCCAGAACCCTGCCGTTGCAGCGCCGACGGCAATTACATAGGCCGCGTCTTCAACGGTAATTCTCTGCTGGAGTACGCGGATTTCATCACCGGTCGGCCCGACGATGAACCCGGCGTTGGCGTCGTCCTGCCCGATCGGCGGCGTGTTCAGCGGATCCCCCACCAGCGACTCCGATGCATAGAGGATCGACGGGCTGTCGGCGCGTCGAACCGTCCAGTACCAGCCGGACAGCGGCAGGGAGAACCGGGGATCGCCGCGGTAGGTCGGCGCAGTCAGGGTTGCAGTCGCCTGGTCAGCACTGGCATCTGCATTGGTTGCCAGCATTTCGGCAATCAGTGCCTTGATATGAACCTCGAGCTGGGCGTCAAACGCCCGTTCGCTCGCTCTTTCATAAAGGCTCACCAGGAACACCCCGGCGATGGCGAGCGCGATGGTGGACCATACAGCCGCCACGAACACCAGACGTGCGGCAAGCGACCGCTGAGGCCGGTTCACGGGCCGGCCGTCCCCGTTGGCAGAGGTCTCAGGTGTCACTCGCCGCTCCCAGGCGGTATCCGAGCCCTCGGATGGTTTCGATCATGTCCGAACCGATTTTCTTGCGCAGACGGCCGACGAAGACTTCCACCGTGTTGGAATCACGATCGAAATCCTGATCGTAGAGATGTTCGGTCAATTCGGTCCGGGAGATCACCTTGCCCTGGTGATGCAGCAGATAGGACAACAGCCGGTATTCATGCGAAGTCAGCTTGACCGCGCTGCCGTCCACGGTTACCCGGCCGGATCTCAGATCCAGCCGCACCGCACCGCAAGTGAGTTCGTTGGAGGCATGCCCGGCAGCCCGGCGCACAAGCGCACGCACACGGGCAAGCACTTCCTCCATGTGGAAAGGCTTTGCGACATAATCATCGGCACCGGCGTCGATCCCCGCAACCTTGTCCGACCAGCGATCGCGCGCTGTCAGGATGAGAACCGGCATGGTGCGCCCGTCGCGGCGCCAGTTTTCCAGAACGGACAGTCCGTCGAGGGACGGCAGGCCGAGGTCAAGCACCACGGCGTCATATGGCTCGGTGTCGCCGAGAAAATGCCCGTCCTCGCCGTCCGTCGCACTGTCGACCACATAGCCGGCCTCTTCCAGGGCGGCCACCAGCTGGCGGTTCAGATCGGTATCGTCTTCGACAACAAGAATGCGCATGAAATTCAACTTTATGACTGATGGAGTCGGAACCAGATCAACCAACCGAAAGCCGGCAGGAAGATGTCGCTTCTAGCAATTACCTGTTGGCGTTGACTGTGACAGTTGTCACCTTGCCACCCTTTAGGACCGATAACAGATAGACGTATCCCCCACCCTGCTGGCAAAGCTGGGCCTTGACGATTTCACCGCCTGCCTGTCCTGCAACCGCCCCAAGCGGGGCGGCCTTGCCGCTGGCCACGGCTTCACGGGCCTGCGACTGGGACAAACAAGCGGCTTGCGCCGGCGCAATGACGGCGAATGTCAGGATCAAAAGGGCAAATATCTGTTTCACGTGTCCGATTCCGGTCTGCTCACGAGGTCATGCGCAAGGTGTAATCAATTTCACCTGAACGCAAGCTGAACCGGTTGTTTGGATTTCTTCAGCAGCCCTTCTTGCGGCGGCGTCCTTCCGCCGCCTTGTCAGCCCAGCGCCACTTCGTCCGTCTGCAGGTCGTCGTAACGGCCCTTGAACTGCTCGAACACCTGCAGCGTCCGCCGGGCGATCCCTGTCCAGCCGAACACGCGGCGTGCGAAGCGAGCGCCTTCCACCGAGAGGGTTTCGCGCATCCAGGAGTATTGCATCGGCATGTTCAACATGGCCGCAAACTCTTCTGGTCGCTTGGGATCGGCCACCAACGCATGTCGGCCAAATTCGATCTGGTCGAAAAGGCCGCCGTGAATCGTCACCACAGTCGGCGTTCCGCAGGCCATCGCTTCCACGGCGGTCATGCCGAAAGGCTCATAGCGGGAGGGAAGTGCGAAGATGCCCGGACCACGATAGAAATCGGCCAGATCTTCATCCGCGACATACCCACGCCAGCTGATGGCATCGGACACGCCCAAGGAAGAAGCGACTTCCTTCCATTGCGCGAGCAGCGCCTTGTCGCTGTCCGAATTGGCACCGGCTGCAAGCACAAGGCGTGCGTCGGGCTGCAGTTTCAGGAGGCTCGGCAAGGCTTCGATGATCAGGTCATAGCCTTTGTTTTCCGCTGCCCTGCCGACGACGTAGATATCCGTTTCCTTGAAATCGTGCTTCCGGCGCGCTTCCGCGACAACATCCGGTGTTGCGGGCGTAAACCGGCCTTCGTCGATGCCCGGCGGGATCATGGTGATATGCTCGCGCGGCAGCTGGTATTGCTCGACGATCAGGTCCGTTTGCTGCTCGGTCGTCGCGATGATGTGGTCGCAGTTGCGGTAAAGAACGAATTCCTTCTGGATACGCTCCTTGAAGCGGTACCCGGCCATCTCTTCTTCACCCGCTCCCACCATGTCGTGTTCTTTCCACCAGCCAAGGGAGTGCGGCGTGTGGATGTGCGGAACCTGCAGCTCCTCGGCGATTTTCTGGCCGGCGACGCCTGCATCCCAGTAATGAGAGTTGATCACGTCATAATGCAACTTGCGATGACGGATCATCGCCAGCGCATTGGTGACGAAGTCACCGTACCAGTCGTGCATGTCCTCCTTCCGGATGAAATCGGATCCTCCGAAAGGAACGCGCACGACGCGCAGGTTTTCATTGATGATATCCTCGGCCGGCTGGTCTTCGAACTGGCGCGTCATGACATCGACCCTGTAGCCGAGCCGCGCGAACCGTTTTGCCAGCTCCAGTACGAAGACCACCTGGCCGCCCGTATCCGGTTTACCCAGTTCCGGCGATCCGGCCACGTAACCGTGCAGCGAGATCATCAGAAGGGAACCGATATTGTGCTTGTTCATGTGTCGTTACCTTGTTCGTGTGTCTTGATCTCCATCTACCCAGGCGTTCTTTTGCTCTTTTTGCTCATCGGCCCGCCGACGTTGCAGCAGGCAGCAGCCTCTCGAAAGGCCGGATCAGACTGCCGATTGCGGCAGCAGGCCCATTACCGTCAGCCCTTCCAGCACGCCGGCCGCATGGTGGGCGGATGCCAGATAGGTCTTGTGCCGCGGCAGGGTTGATAGAAGTTCCTGGCGGGCATTGCCGACCGCGATTGCCTTGCCCGCTGCTTCGAACAGCGCAAGGTCGTTACCGGAATCACCGGCAGCGATCGTTCGCTCCATCGGAATGCCAAGATGGCTTGCCAGATGGCGCATGGCAGTGTCCTTGCCTGCGCCGGGGGCGAGAATGTCCAGATCACTGGTCCCTGAATAGATGTGCCTGAACGGGATGCTCTCGTCCCGGAGTGCGGCAAGAATCGCGTCCACGCCGTCTTTACCCGGAACGGCGAAGCTCGCCTTTCCGTCCGTCTGGAACTTGTCGTCGTGCGCATCATACCCCAGTTTCCGGACGATTTTGCGAACTTCCTCGTCAGGCCAGTCGATAAACCGGCTTTGCCAGCTTTCCAGAAAGAAACGGTCCAGACGGATTTCGGTTCCCAAACCGGTGATAATCGCGTCCGGTTCGAAGCCTTCGGGGAAGTAATCGGCAAGGGTCTGGTCGACACTGGCGGCCGGTCGGCTGGAGTTTAGAGCCAGTTTCAGGTGCGACTTGGCGTTCTTCAACTGATGCCAAAGTCGCTCCAGATCGGTCTGGTTACCGGTCAGGGTGTCATCGATGTCGCTGACCAGAAGCCAGGTATCACTCTTGCCCGTCTCGCCGGTCACCGGCCCTCCCCTTCCTGATCGGGCGCCCTGTGCGTGACGGAATATGCCGGTTCGACCGTGTGCTCCGTTACCGGACGGCTCAGTGTTTCGACAACAAGGTCCTTCAGGCAGACGGCCGCGCTTTCGGTGTAGAAGCCGATACCGCCTTCGATGAAACTGTCGTCAACCAGCGACAGCACCACATAGCCGTCGATGGAAAACTCGAAGTATAGGCCGTGCGCCACAACCTCGATCTGCCAAGGGCCATGATCGCTGCCCCTGAAATGCGCTTCCTGAAGCGGCTCGTACCGGAAGGCATGTTCGAATTCAGGTGTCGGGTTTGCCCCCCAAGCCCGCATCTGGGCAATGCCGTTGACGAGATCCAGAGACAGGTAATAACCGTCACCCTCGTCGTTCATCCTCAGCACAAGACCGGTTTTGCCCAGTCCCTCCAGCATCAGCTGTGCCTTGAGGCGGAAATCCTCATGCTTGCCCGGCAGCATGAAAGCTTCGTACCCGCTCTTGCAGCTCAGATGCAGCCCGTCCGGCCGATCAATCGCCGACGCGTATGTGTTGGAATACAGTGCCTTGCACTGGTAGGACGCAGTCACGACCTGGCGATGCGTCACCAGATCGTTGAAGTCCGAATTCGATTTCAGCTTGAGCCTGCCGGCACTGTCCGTCACCAGTTCCTTCGGCGGCGGCAACAGCTTCTTCACGACCTCGCGCCCGTAGACGTACTCCGTCTTGGAAAAGAAATTGAACAGAAGCAACCGGTCGTTGGTCCGGCAAATACGGCCTGCATAATTGCCCGTCGGCAGGATCACATTGTCGAAGAAGTTCTGGTATGGCCCCTCAATCGTCTCCGCGTACCAGTAGTGGATCTTGGTGTCTTCGCGGATCGATCCCATCAGGTAATAGCGGCCGTCGAGACGAAACAGGTTCGGCACTTCGACGTCGTCATAAAGGCCAGGCCGATAAAGAGGTGGCTCGAACGTGAATTTGTCCGGTTTGGTCTCGCGTGCGAGCCCGACGCAGCCGCGCCGTATGACCGGCCCTTCCTTGACACGGGCAGAGGCCAGCAGCAGGCGTTCGCCTGTGTCTTCGTCGACATAGAAGAACGGATCGCGGAAACTGACCCACTTCCGGCCTTCGTCTACAGTGCTCTCGTAAAGCGGGCCCGGCACCTGCAGGGGATAATTGCCGTGATTGCAGCGTTCCCAGGTATAGAGATCCTTGGACCGTGCCAGCCCGACCCGCTGCACCCTGCCATATTCCGCCCGCGCAAGGCCGGTGTAGAACATGCGCCACTCGCCCTGCCGGTCCGGATCGGGCGTCACATGCATCGTCCAGAGCATGTCATCATCCCATTCGCCCGGTTCACCGACGAAAAGTGCATTCTTGACCCGGCGCCATGTCATGCCGTCCGTGCTGACGGCGTGCGCGATGAAATCGTGATTGGGCAGCACCAGATGGAACAGATGATAGATGCCGTCGTGATAAACGACATCGACGTCGCCAATGTCCGACCGCAGAAATCCATGGGATGCATACATGCCCTAACCCTGCCCAGATGTTTCAGCAGGATCAAGAGCCTAAGCCAAAAAATTTGCAGTGCAACATGGCTCGGACGAACAATATCACCCCTTTGCGCATCCTGCCTGATGACTGGCGGCATTTCCGGAACGATTTGCGGTATGGAACAGAAACAGCCGGATCCCGCCCTTTCAGTTGGCCCGCTGCGCTCGGCTCTATGCCTAGAATATGATCGTTTCTGAGCCAAAAGCGCGTCGTAAAAGCATTCCTTTGCCGCCCCTATCCTCTAGAATGGGTTCATGACGGACTGCTGTTGGATCTCACATACCGACTGCCACCGCGGACAAAGCGCGGCGCGCAAGACTTTGCGTCAGGTCATCGGTCTCTTTTCTTTCCTTGCTGCTCCTGCCAGGTCCTGCAGCCGCGTGTTCCCTGTCGCTGGTTCTGGCGATGGACGGTTCGGCCAGCGTCGATGCGCGCGAACACACCTTGCAGCTCAACGGACTGGCAGATGCCTTGAGAGACCCGGACGTCGTTCAGGCAATAGAGGCCGTTGGCGGGATCTGGGTTACAAGTTTCGAATGGAGCGGCCGGTACCAGCAATTGCTCCAGCTTGGGTGGAGCCATCTTTCCGATGCGCAAAGCGCTGCGAATGCGGCCGAAACCCTGCGACGCTCACCACGAGGCTACACCGAATTTCCAACCGCCCTCGGTTATGCACTCGGCCATGCGGCAACCCTGATGCGCAAGGCACCCGCGCCTTGTGTTCGTAAGGTCATAGATGTAGCCGGTGATGGCATCAACAACGACGGTTTCGGCCCGGAAAGCGCCTACAGGGCCTTCGATTTCCAGGACATTACGGTCAACGGTCTGGTGATTTCAGGCGCCGATGAAGCTCCGGTGCGCTACTACCGGACCCATGTGATCAGGGGGCCGGGTGCCTTTGTCGAGGTTGCAGCCAGCTATGACGACTACGCCGAGGCAATGAAGCGCAAACTGCTGCGGGAAATCTTCGGCAGCGGCTACGCTTCCCTGCGCTGAAATCAGCTTCAGGCTTGCCGGCGCTCCGCCCGGGCCAAAAGAGCCGCTTCGAAATCCGCTGCCGGCATTCTGTCCTGCAGAGCCCTTAGGAAAAGCTGCTTCTGTGTCTCGGGCGCCAACCCGCCTACAGGCGGATCCCGGTCCAGATTGGTCGGGAAGGAATATCCTTCCGCACACGCGGAAACAGCCGCCTCCAGTCTGGCACCTGACATTGTTTCCTGTCCGGTTTTCGCCAGGAGCACGGGATAGAGCGCCCGGCACATGGCATCCCGGTCCACACTTTCCATGGCGCGTCCGAAGGCCGAGGACACCTGAAGCAGGTTTGCCATGCGCTGGATATCGACACTGGAGTTGTCACCGGCGGCGTGGAACAGTGCCGGGTTGAAGAACACCGCATCGCCCTTGCGCAATGGCATCTGCACGTAATTCTGTTCAAAAAACTCCTTGAATGCCTCCAGCCGGTAGGCAGCGTAGCCCGGACGATAAAGCTGTGAAAACGGCAAGAGCTTCGTGGGACCGCTTTCAATCGGCATGTCTGTATGCGCGACCGCCCCTTGCAGGGTCATGACCTGTGACAGGTCGTGCACATGGGCCGGATAACGTGCGCAGTCTTCTGCTGACTGGAAACCAAGGTGGTAATCCCGATGGGCCTGCTGCGCCTTGCCGCCCGGACGTACAAGATTCACCTGGGCTGTCATCTGGTAGTTTGGTCCGAGCCAGGCTTCACAGACGGCATCAATGGCAGGATTGGCAAAATAGTCCGCGAAGACATCGGGGGCTTCCAGACAGAGTTTCTGCAGTGAGTTCCAGATCCGGTCGTTTGCGCCGGCAGCTGCAAAATGATCTGCACCGCCGCCTGAAGCAGCTTTCTCCTCGGCGATGATCCGGTTGTAGACCTGCGTTGCCCGGTCTATCGGGGTGACATCCTTATATGCCTCCTCCAGCACCAGCACACCCGAGTGCAGCCGCATAACCTGCGCCCACTCCGCCATCAACCGGCTACGGCTTTCGCTACCTGCGAGTACGGTCTCCAGATCGGCAACCCGGTAGACGGGAATACCGGCAACCACCTTGTAGGCGTGCGGCACGATACCGGCGTCCAGTTTTTGCGACACGAGTTGCCTGAAGTCCTCGACATCGCAACTGGTGGCGTTGAAATACGCCAGATGATCGACCCGTTTGTCCATGATCCCCTCCCAGGTTTTGTTGGCTGCAATGCTATCAGGATCGGTCTTGATCGGATCGGCATTTTCCATCAAGAATCCATCAAATGACCCATCGCTTCCCGATCAAGGAAATCGCCCTTCAGGCAGGCCTCAGCACTGCCACGGTTGACCGCGTGATGAACGGGCGAGCACATGTCAGCCCGCAGACCCGTCGCAGTGTTGAGGATGCGATTACAGAACTGGAACAGCAGGAAGGTCAGCTGGCTGCCAGGGGGCGGCGGCTTTTCTTCGATGTGGTTATGGAAGCGCCGAACAGGTTCAGCAGAGAAGTGCGTCTCGCCTGTGAAAGCGTGCTGACAGATCTGCATCCGATCGCGATCCGCCCCAGGTTCACTTTCACCGAAACCATGTCGGCAGCCGAATGCAGCGCGATTCTGCAGCGGATCGCAAAGCGAGGCAGCCAGGGCATCTGCCTCAAGGTGCGCGATACAGAGGAAGTCCGGCATCTGATCGCAGGACTGGCAGACCGCAGAATCCCTGTCGTCACCGTCTTTACCGACCTTCCCGCATCCCGGCGGCTTGCCTATGTTGGCCTGGATAATCGCAGCGCCGGCAAAACCGCAGCCTATCTCATGCACAAGCTCCTGCCGGCGAACGGAACGGTTCTGACGACGCTCAGCCAGCACACCTTTCAGGGCGAGGAGGAGCGCTACGAGGGTTTCAGGCAGGAACTGGATCGTCTGCGCCCGGAATGCAGATTGGTGGATGCCAGCGGCGGCGGCGGCCTCAATCCCGAAACACGGCGGGAGGTTGCCGAGAAGCTGGGCTCCTCTCCACCGATTTCCGGCGTCTATTCCATGGGAGGCGGCAACAGGGCTATTTTGCAGGCCTTGTCCGAGGTGGGCCAGATGCCAAGGGTCTATGTCGCGCACGATCTGGACAAGGACAATCTCGAGCTTCTCCGGCAGGAGCAGCTGACGCTGGTGCTTCATCACGACCTGCAGTCAGACATGCACACGGCGTTTCGTCATCTCCTGGCATACCACGGCATCGGCACGTCTCCCTCCGGCGAAACGAGCGATGTTCAGGTGGTCACCCCCTTGAACATTCCTTCCAGGTTCAATGAACCAGCCTGACCTGGCAGTGCTGATCTCCACAGCCAAAGCCTGCCGTTCATCAGAAAACGCGCCAACAGCACACTGCCAGCAGTTGATCAACCGTGTTTCAGCTCTGTGCCAACTGCGCGTTCGACAAAAGCCAACATGGATTGCCTGAGCTGTTTTCTGGTCGAAACATCTCTGGAAACGGCATTCTGGCCACTGCGTTCGATCAAACCAAGAACCAGTTCGGCCGACGTGGCAGGGTTTTCTTCAAACGTTGGCAGGCAGTTGGCAACAGCTTGAACGAGCCGAGCCCGGGTTTGTTCGAAAAGGCCGCCGATCTCGGGATTTCTGAAGGCCTCGGCAACGATTTCCGCGCTCAACGCGGCATGTGCCGGCGACGAACAGAGATCGAAATACTCCGCCCCAAATTCCAGCAGTCTTTCCATCCGATTTTTTGACGTGTCTTCAAGCCGCCTCAGCAAGGGATCAAGTTCGACAGTTTCCAGTTCCGAGATGGCTGCGATGATCTCGTTCTTGCCCTTGAAGTGATTATAGAGATTGCTGAGGCTGATCCCCGCCTTGCCCGCGATGTCGCGCATGCCGGTCTGGTGAAACCCCTTTTCGATGAAAAGACCCGCAGCCGTTTCGACGATCATCTGCCGACGCTTGGCGGATTTTTCCAGACGGCTGGTGGATTGCGGCCTGGTTTCGGCCATCGGGAATCTCCTGTGCGACGCTACGAAGAAAGACCGTAGCCCGACTTCTTCTTCCGCGCTGTTCATTTCAGGTTCGTTGCCGTCTTGCAATCCTGGACGGCGCACCCAATTAAAGAACGAACGTTCGTTCTTTGTGAGGTGTCATGTATTCTGATCTGGAACTTCGCCTTCAGGAGGCGGCTGGAGTCTTCAACGGTATTGAAATCCTGGCGCTGGTCTTTCTTCTTGTTTTGGCTTCCGAAACCGTGTGGGACCGGTTTGCCGGCTACCGTCAATCGCTATCGGAAACCGGCGCAAATCTGATTATCGGCCTTGTCTACGGTCTGTTGGAACGAACCGCATACGGGCTGATCGTCGTGATTGCCGTTTTCCTTGCAGAACCGTTCGCGCTTTGGGACCTGCCCATGAACGGCTTGACGTGGGTACTTGCGATCGTGGTCGCTGATCTGACGTACTACTGGATGCATCGCTGCGAGCATCGGGTACGGCTATTCTGGACCTATCACAGCGTTCATCATTCCTCGCCTGAGTTCAACTTCACGACGGCTCTGCGTCTGGCCTGGACCGAAGCGCTGTTCGAATGGATGTTTTTCATTCCCATGGTGATTGTCGGCTTCGACCCTGTGCAGGTGATCGCAGGACTTGCCGTCGTGGTGGCCTATCAATCGTGGATCCATACCGAAAAGGTCAGACGGCTCGGGTGGCTTGAGAGCATTCTGAACACACCGTCGCATCATCGCGTGCACCACGGCAGCAATCCGGAGTATCTCGACAAGAACTATGGCGGCATCCTGATCGTCTGGGACCGGCTCTTTGGAACCTACACACCCGAGCGTGCCAAGGTTGTCTACGGGATCACCGATCCGCTCAACACATCCAATCCGATCACCATCAACTTTCGAGACTTCATTCGTCTTGGCTCAGATGCGCTCAAAGCCCCTTCCTTCGCCCAGGCTCTGAAGATGCTCATGAAACCTCCCGGCTGGACACCGACGCGCGATACGGCTCTTCCCGCGGACCAGTCCGACACTCAAACGCAGTCGCCCGCAGGTTCCAGCCAAGGGGAACACCACGATGAACATTGATCTGCTTCTGGCGACTTTTGCGGGCTATCTGGCGGTCTTCGGACTGAGCGACCGGCCACAGGACCCGAAGGTCCGCGACTACCCCATTGAAACCGTCCGCATCAGAACTGCGTCCGGCACCGCCGTTCTGGATGCCGAGCTGACCTTGCCAAAAGGGAGGGCGCGCGTCCCTGCGGTGGTGCTCATCACTGGTTCTGGCCCACAGGACAAGAATGAAGAAATTGCGGGCCACAAACCTTTTCTCGTGCTTTCAGATCACCTGACGAAATCCGGCTATGCCGTGCTGCGTTACGACGACCGCGGCGTGGGCCGGAGCACGGGAGACTTTGCGACAGCAACCCCGCAGGATCTAGCGAGCGACGCAGCCGCCGCGCTTGCCTATGTGAAGTCTCATCCGCGTGTTCTTTCCGAAAAAACCGGATACATCGGCCACTCGGAAGGCGGCTATCTCGCGCCGATCGCGCAGCAGATCGAACCGGCCGCCTTTCATGTTTATCTTGCGGGCCCTGCCCTGCCGCTTGTTCCCGATGTCATGCGCACTCAGGTTCAGGATATCGGGCGTGCGGAAGGCCTGTCCGATGAAGTCATTGCCGGACAGAGCCGCGCGGTGAATGAGATCAGCTCCGCTCTTTTGAAATCCGGAACACCGGCAGAATTACGCGAGGACATCACGAAGGCCTTGAAGAACTCGGGGGCGAGCGGTTCCCAGATCAGGCAAAACCTGGCTGTCTGGGCGACACCCTGGGCCTCCGCCTACGCACGGCACGATCCGGTTGAACAGCTGGCAGGCCTGACCATTCCGGTGCTGGCCCTTTTCGGTGAGCACGACTTGCAGGTTTCCGCCAGCGAGAATTCACCTGTCATGCGAAGAGCCCTCACCCACCCGCTCTCGGATGTCAGAACGCTGCCTGGCCTCAATCACCTGTTCCAACCAACGCGCACCGGACGTATCAACGAGTATGTCCGGATAGCAACGACCATCGATCCAACCGCATTGCAGGCGATTGCGACATGGCTCGATATGATCGTGCGGGTGCCATAAAACGCGGGAACGGTACCCTGCTCCTGCGGCCAGGCCGTCACCCCCCGGTGTTGCCGTAGTTTTCCGCCTCCATGCCCCGGTAGAAATCCTTCAGCGTCTTGCCGGGTTCCGGATCAAACCTGTCTCCCGTCTCCCGCATCTCGGAAATCCGGTCCAGACGGAACATGCGGAAGTCCTGGCGCAATTCGCACCAGGCAACCAGTGTCCAGACCTTGCCCCAGAACCACAGACCAAGAGGGCGGATCGTACGATCGGTCGGCTCACCCTTGCTGTCGCAATACGCCACGAACAAGCGCCTGCGGCCATCGGCAGCCGCTTCCAGAAAATCGATATGAGCCCGGATTTGCGGTGTCATCTCTGGCGCGAACGCGTGGATCTCGACTTCGTTCTGACGCACCCGCATCTTTTCCGGCAGGACAGCGTCGATCTTGATCATCGCCTCTTCGGCGGCCCGAGCCATGGCGGCCCCGCCCCAGGCACGGATCAGACGCGCACCGGCGAGTAGAGCAACAATTTCATCCCGGGTGAACATGAGTGGTGGCAGTTCATAGCCATCGCGCATGATGTAGCCGACACCAGCCGCACCTTCGATCGGCACGCCGGATGCCTGCAAGTCGGCAACATCGCGATAGATGGTGCGTTCGGATACTTCCAGCCATTCGGACAGCTGACGTGCCCGCACGAGCCGGCCGCCGCGCAGATATTGCACGATCTGGAAAAGGCGGTCGGCGCGTCTCATGATGCCGGCCCCTTGCGAAGCCGACATCCTGTCAGTCTCAAATCAGCGTGCGAACATGCCGATGGAATTTCCGTCCGGGTCGATGCCATAGGCAAAGCGCCCCGCCGGAATGGCAGCCGGATCGGAAATGATCTCTCCCCCCTTGGCAGCGAACCGTTCCATCGTTTCTTCCAGGGTGTCCGGGCAGGCGAGATGAATGGTTGGTCCGGTTCCGTTCTGCGCGGGTTTTCCCGGGTAAAGGTGACCTGCAATCCCACCCTGCTCCTTGGTCGGAAAGATTGCGATCTCATTTGGTCCCATGTCGATGACACGTCTAAGCTCCGTTTTGAAAACGTCGTTATAAAAGCTGACCGCCTTGTCCAGATCGGAGACGGGAATCTCCATCCAGACGTTGAAGTGATCGGGTGCAAAAGTCATGGAAAGTCTCCTCAGGCGCTGTGATGAGGATCACCTTATCAAACCTCTCCTGACAGCATTCTGTCAGGAGAGAGTGACAAACATATATGACGCAAGGGCAAGTAAACACCTGCAAATTTCGTCTCACAGATGAATTTGGAAAAGAGGCTGATGACAATTTGCCGGCAACACGCCCTCACAGCTAAACTGCATGGGCCGGGACGCAGACCAAGGCGGTGTGACAACCGGAAGGAGAGGTTATGAAACGCTGGCAGATGATC
Source organism: Roseibium sp. RP-7 (assembly GCF_053005225.1). Lineage (NCBI taxonomy): Bacteria > Pseudomonadati > Pseudomonadota > Alphaproteobacteria > Hyphomicrobiales > Stappiaceae > Roseibium > Roseibium sp. RP-7. The sequence goes on along the minus strand of NZ_JBRKQA010000001.1, from coordinate 1,677,153 downwards.
CTTTTCAGTCTCTTGTTTCTGCTGACAAACTTCACGCCTGCCTTCGCGCATTTTTCGGAAGGTACCAAGGTGCGCACGCTTCTGGTCTCGCGTGAAGCTGATACGCTGACTGTTTATGTGCGGGTGCCCGCTCCGCTTGTCTTCTCGGATCTCGTCGGTCGCTCGCAGGTCGAACAGGTACCACTGGTCTCGCCGTTTCTTCGCCTGGAGCAAAACCCGGACGGTGAGCGCTACCGGGTTGATCTCGGCGCGATCGACAGCAATCGATCTGCCTTTGAAGACCGGTTGCGCAACGCCCTCGTCTTTTCGCAGGCGGGCCTTGCCCTGCCGGTGGAGATCATCGGGTTTACGGTTCACGCCAGTCGACCTGACAAGGACATCGACACAGCTGTTGCCGCCCAATCCGCGTTGAGCGAAGCTTTCCCGAATGAAAACCCGCTCTTTGGTACGGCAGTCATCGATTACGCGCTCAGGCTGGAAAGCAGCGATCCGACCGGTGTCCTTCAGGTGCAGTCCGGGTACGCTCCCCTGATCCCGGGGCCCGGCATAGCCATCGACAACCACCTGGTCGATGCCCGCAACACCCCTCCGGTTTCAACCACGGCTCCCGGGCAACTGGAAGAACCTGCGCGGTTCGACGGATCCCGGCTCAGCACTTTTCTGCATTTCATCCACCAAGGCACCCTGCACATTCTGGAGGGCCTCGATCACGTCTTTCTGGTAATCGCGCTGGCTCTGGGCGTCGGGGCAACGCGGAGACTGATTTACCTCGTCACCGCCTTCACGATCGGGCACTCAGTCACGCTGATTGCCACCTTCCTCGGGGCAACACCTTCCTGGCCATGGTTCATCCCGCTGGTGGAGACGGCCATTGCCGCTTCCGTTCTTTATGCGGCCATCGCGGCAATGGTCCGGAAGTCGGGCTCGGTGCTCGTCTTCGCCGCGATCGGCCTGTTGCACGGCCTCGGCTTTTCCTTCGTTCTTGCGGACATTCTCGGCCGGGGCGCACCGGATCTCATACCCGCGCTGCTGGCATTCAACATCGGCATCGAATTTGGCCAGCTCATCATTCTCGCCGTGACGCTCTCCATCGTCCTGTTTCTGCGAAAGACAGCTGAACCCGCCCTGCAACCCTTGCGGCTCGGCGCGCTGTCGGGGATTGCGATCCTGTCTGCCTGGTGGGTCATCGAGCGCCTGCCCGGATTGCTGACTTCGGCCTGACTTGAGGACGCCTCATGGCCATTTCAGGCAAAAAACACCCTAAAAAGACATAAAAAGCCGATTAATCTGCCGGGTTAAGCGCCGTTAATTCTAACAATTGACTTGTTCTTAATCCCGACTGTGCAACTTGGGCGGAATAATAATTGGCAATGAAATGGCTCGTCACGGTACCTCGCCCAATACCCGACCACTATTAAAAGGCTCTCTTGCAGGCCTCGCGACGGTTGCCGTCATGTTGCTTATAGCCTGGGCCGGTGTCGCCTATGACGGGCAAAGCGAACTGCAGAAACAGACGGCAGACCTTCTTGGCATCTGGCAGTCCAACATAGACCGTGGAAACAAGCTCTACGGAGCCCTGGAAAGACTTCCCGAAGACGATTGCAGCGACGCGCATCTGAAAACGCTGAACACGCTCGTCTACAACGACAATCACATTACCAATATCTGGTTTTTTCCGAACGGTGACACGAACGCCGCCTGCTCTTCGAGCTTCGGGCGTTTCGAACCTGCCCACGATTTCGGCCCGCCTGAAAAGGCGCAACTGTTCCGCGATGGCAGGGAGACCTGGTACAGGGTGCCCTTCGACAAGGCCGAGGGTGTCGACAGCGTTACAGTGATCAAGAAGGGCCGCTACGGCGTTTCATTCTACCAGACCGGCAACCTGGCAACGGCCGCCGACGACATGTTCTATGTGTCGAGTGTTCAAGACCCTTACACGGTTCTGTTCCACGCCAATGGAAACGCGGGCCTTCTGAAGCAATACCGCGACAACTACGGCCCGATGTTCGGCAACGTCTATGCACAGGCCTGCGGCGAAGGCGATGTCAGGCTGTGTTACCTGACCATGATCCCTGCCAGCCGGATCGTTCAGCAAAATATCGGCCTGCTCGCGATTTTTGCAGTCTTCGGCATCGTCACCGGCGCGCTCGTTTTCCTGAGGGTGAAACGGATCGTGCGTGACCGCCACAGCCCGGCCGGGCGGATCCGTCACGCGATCGCCAACGGCGGCAAAGGCTTCGAGCCGCACTACCAGCCCATCCTGTCGCTCGACACGATGAAATGCGAAGGCTGTGAGGTTCTGGCCCGGTTCGAAGATGCCCAGGGCAAGCTTTTCCCGGATGAATTCGTAAACATAATCCAGCAGGAGAACCTGACCTGGGAGTTTACCGAGATCATCATCGCCAAGGCACTTCGCGACTTGAAACCGCTGCTTGCGGGACGGCCGGGTTTCAAGGTGTCCGTCAATTTCTTCCAGGCAGATCTGGAAGACGAACAGATCCAGTCCGTTATTCAGTCGCCGGTTTTTGCAATGGCGACAGAAGCCGGTCTTTCCCTGTGCTGCGAGATCCTGGAAACCGGGATCCGGTCCGGTACCAGCATTGCAAAATCGCTGGAATACCTGCGCAGCATCGGCTGCCTGATCGCAATTGACGACTTCGGCACCGGCTATTCCAACCTTGCCCAGATCAAGGCGCTCAAGCCCGATCTCGTGAAGATCGACAAGATGTTCGTCGATGATCTCGGCAGCACCACCGACACGGCCCGCGGTGCCTTTGTTCAGGCAATCCTCGGCATTGCTTCGGCACATGGGATGAAAGTCTGTGCGGAGGGTGTCGAGACGATGGACCAGCTCGCGTCCCTCAGGAACCGAGATGTGGACTACGCCCAAGGCTATTTCTTTGCCAAACCGATGCCCATCCGGGACTTCTCCCTCTACCTTCTGGAACAGACCTTGAAGGAAAAGATGCCGACGAGCGGACGCTTGGCAAAGCTCAAACCCGTCAGCGGCTGACGCTCTTTCCAGCGCCGATCGCCTGCTTCTCCAGGCTTCCAGCCTCGCAGTTGCGAGCAAACCGGCGCCACCACAAAAACTCCGATGCAATTTCGAGCACGATTGATCTGTCTCAAGGTGAATTGAACAGGTTGGCGGCACCTTGTGGTTCTTACAAGGAGGCAAGAATGAGCCACGTGCCACACGAGTTACATGAAGAATTTCCGGAAGCCGCAGACACTTTGCATGCGTTGAAAACAAGTGATGCCCATTTTGCCCGGCTGGCGGATGAATATCACACCGTCAATCGCGAAGTGCACCGCATCGAGACAGATGTGGAACCGGCATCCGACGATGTCCTGGAAGACCTGAAAAAGAAGAGACTAAATCTGAAAGACCAGATTGCTGCCATCCTGGCGGCAACGGCTAACACCGTGTCCTGAGCCCCTCCTTTTCAGGCCGGTGTTAAAGCCCGCGCCGTCCCCGTCCGACGGCGCGGGCCACCACATGCAGCTCTCCAGGACAAGGTCCTGGCCCACCAGGAGCGCAGTGGAGCACATTTCCGGTTTTGGCGACCTTGTCGCCCACACGGTCAGCATATCGACAAAGAGTTGAAAAAAGAAGGCGCCGCAGCTTTTCGTAAAAGCCCGGCGCCAGTCTGGGGAGGAACGACCCTCATCGTTCACCCTACGATGTGGGTCTTCCCGCAAATAGTTGCAAGGCAAGCCTGTGTGAGGCTTGCGTGATCCGGAACCAGCGCTCCCCGACACAGCTTGACCCGCACGCGGGGCTGTTATCTTCTGGGGCGAGTTCATTTCGGATCAGACCATGACCCTTGTTCGCCTCTGCCTGCTTCTGCCCCTCTTATTCTCGTCAACAGCATTTGCCGCCGATCATTGCATAGATGTTCAGGCGAAACGCGGCTGGCAGCAACTGTCCCTGCCCGGCGGCAAGATCACCGGCGTGCAGTATTCCGGCGGCTGGAGCGTGATTGCCGGCATGTACAAGGCCGTCGGCCCGCGTGGCTATACGGGCGAAGACGCCCGCCGGCTAGGCCCGCTCTATGGCTACAAGTTTGACCAATCCTACGCTTTCGGCGAGATGCTTGTGCGAGATCAGGCGGGCCGCATTGTTCCGTTCGCGGAGTTTGCCGCGCTCGCCGTCAACTCGCGCGATCCGGCCGGTGTTTATGCCTTCCGCATCAACGACAAGGATATCGCGCTGCCGGACAATGCCGGTTCCATTCGCGTCTGTATTTCAATGCGCTGACCCTCTCAACAGACCCGCCTCCCCTTCCCCTGCCCTGAACGGATCTCCCCCCATGACCCAGAAAACCATCCTCATCACCGGTGCTGCCCGGGGAATCGGCCTTGCGACGGCAAAGCTCATGCTGAGCCGCGGCTGGCAGGTTGCCATGCTTGACCGGGATGTCGATGAACTCGCGATTGCGTCCGAAGGTCTGGCAGGTGCCGTTCCGTTTATTTGTGACGTTTCCATCGCAGAGCAGGTCGAGGCAACCATCCCTGCCATCTTGCAGAAATTCGGCCAGCTGGATGCCGTCGTGAACAATGCCGGCGTCGCCGAATTCGGCCCGATAGAGGAGACGGATTTTGCCATGTGGCGGCGGGTCATGGAGACCAATCTGGACGGCGTGTTTCTGGTTTCTCAAGCTGTCGTTCCCGCTTTGAAGAAAACCCGTGGCGCCATCGTCAACATCGCCTCCATTTCCGGCCTGCGCGCGTCAACGTTGCGGGTTGCCTATGGAACCTCCAAGGCCGCCGTCATCCAGCTCACCAAACAACAGGCAGCGGAACTTGGCGAATACGGCATTCGTGCCAACTGTGTCTGCCCGGGTCCCGTGCGTACCAAGCTGGCGATGGCAGTGCACAGCCAGGACATCATCGATGCCTATCACGACGCGATCCCGCTCAACCGCTATGGCTCGGAAACGGAAATTGGCGAAGTAATCGCCTTTTTATGCTCCGAGCAGGCGAGTTACGTCACCGGGCAGGTGATTGCTTCCGATGGTGGTTTTGAAAGCACCGGGGTTGGCCTTCCGGCACTTCGCAAGTAAGTGAGCGTCACTCGACTTTCAGGAAGACACAACGCTGCATAACGGGCCGGTTTGCGGACTTGCGGGAACAATCTTCTTTCCGGAATGCGCCCTCAGGCCGGTATTTGTCCATGACCGCGTCCAGGCGATCATTGGTGATGGTGGCGTTGGCCCTTTGCAGGCACGGCAGCAGCAGCGCCTTGTTCGCCCGTTGCTGGGCACCGCTGGGATATTTACCCGGCTCCGGATGGACGGGTTTGAAACACTCGATGAAGACCGCCTCCTCGATACCGAGGTCTGCCGCGATCCTGTCGGTCGGGCGGTTCGGGTCGTTATCGGCAAGGGCGGGACCAGCCAGGAACAGTGCGGCAAGGAAAAGGGTGGTGCGCATCTGACTATCTCCCTGAAACTCAACCGGCTTCCGGTTTTCTGAGACGGATTTCCGGATCATGCAACCACTCTACCGGCTTCAATTTTTCAGGATGTGATAGTCGTCACAAATTTTCCGAAAGCGCCTTTTTTCTCAATCACGGTCATCGATCGCGCAGTCAAAACATCCGATTAGCTGTCAGGCAGAAAATGAGCGGCGATCTGACGCTGATGGGCTCGGGTCCGATGTTCGAACAGATAAATTCCCTGCCAGGTTCCGAGCGCCATGCGCCCTGCCGAGACGGGAATGGAAAGCGAAACCGGCATCATCGCCGCCTTGATGTGGGCAGGCATATCGTCCGGTCCCTCCAGGGTATGCACCAGATAATTCATGGAAGGATGATCTGCGGGCGGAACCAGACGTTCGAAAAACGCTTTCAGATCGCGCTGCACATCCGGATCCGCATTTTCCTGAATCAGCAGCGAACACGAAGTGTGGCGGACAAACAGTGTGAGCAAGCCATCTTTCGCACCTGTTTCTGCAAGCCATTCAGCCACCGACGAGGTGAATTCGTAAAGGCCCTGCCCGCGGGTGCCAATTGCGAATCTGGTTTGCATCGATTCCTCCGAGGACCTTTTGCCGCTTCGCACTGGCTTAGGCGATCCACGCTACGGTTGCAATTGCAGCTGCGGGCCGCCATCTGAGGGAAGCCTACCGAAGCCCCGCCAGATTTTCCGAACCGAGGCCCTGATGCCAACTCCCCGAAAGAAGATCCTCATTGCCTCTCTGGGCACGCGCGGAGACGTTCAGCCCTATGTTGCCCTGGCACGCGACCTGGCAAAAATGGGCGCCGACGTCGTGGTGACGACGGGAGAAGGTTTCGATGACATGATCACCGCTGCCGGTGCCCGGTCACGGCCGGTTCCACTCGATTATCAAGCCCTTCTGCAAAATGAGGACATTCAGGCTGCGCTGTTCACGTTGAAGGGCAAAATCCGTGCAGCCCGCAAGAATATCGATCTGCAGAAGGAGGCAGCCCGGCGCCTCTGGCAGATCGGCATGCAGGAGAAACCGGACCTTATCCTGTTCAATCTCAAGGCAACTGTTCTGACACTTGTGGCGCGGCATCTCGACGTACCCGCCCTGCCGACAGCGCTTCAGCCGGTGAGCGCGGCAACGGGCACCTTTCCGCTACCGCTTTTCGGATTGCCCGACCTCGGTCCTTTCCTGAATCGGCAAAGTTTTGCCATCGGTCGCTCCCTGATGCGGCTGGGTATCGCGCCGCTCGCAAAGGCCGTCCGCGCGGAAACGGGGACGAAGGATGCGCCTGCCCATTCGGGCGATCTGATGGACGGCCATATGCCCGGCGGAGGATCGCCGCTGTCCCTTCAGGCTTTTTCCCGGGGTCTCGTGCCAACACCACCAGACTGGCCGGAGAACAACTGGGCCTGCGGCTATTGGCTGACCGAACCTGATCCGAACTACGTTCCGCCGGAAGACCTGGCTTCGTTTCTGGAAAACGGCCCGGAGCCAATCTATCTGGGCTTTGGCTCCATGCCGAGCAGGAACCCGGCAAAGCTGACAGAAACCGTGCTTGCAGCCCTGGAACAAACCGGCCAACGTGCGATCCTGGCGACGGGCTGGGGAGGATTGTCCGGGCAAAGCCTGCCGCAGACACTTTCAGGCCGCGTCTTCCTGCTGGATAAGGCACCTCACAGCTGGCTTTTCCCGCGTTGCGCGGCAATCGTCCACCACGGTGGTGCCGGCACCACCCATGAAGCCCTGCGCTGGGGCAAACCTTCGCTGGTCAGTCCCGTCTTCGGCGATCAGCCCTTCTGGGGCGCGCAGGTTCACAAGATCGGAGCCGGGCCTGCACCGATCCGGCAAAAGTCGCTCACTCCTTCGAAACTCGCCCGGGCGCTGATGCAACTCGAAGACCCTGTGTATCGTGTCGGTGCCAAACGGGTGGCAGACATCATGGCAAGCGAACCGGGTGCGCGAGGTACGGCAGAGCGGCTCCTGTCGATGATCGGCGCTGACAGGATCTGATTAGACTATGCCGTCTAAAACCAAGCTACGTACCTGAAAAGGCGGCTTCGGCCCCGAAGGCTGTTGCCAGAAACCGCGTCATGCAGGCGACCCGTTCGACAGAGCGAAGGTCGGGATGGGTCAGCACCCAGAGCTCATTTGCCAGTACGTCATCGGTGAGGGCCAGTTTCTGCAAGCCGCCTTGTGCGACATCCACCGGAACGAGGCATATCCCCAGCCCCTTGCGCGCCAATGCAGCCATGGTCATCAGATCATCGCTTCGGACCACGATCCTGTCGCGGTGCGTCCTGTCCATCTGTTGGAAGCCGGGCCGCTGGGACAGCAGTCCGCTTGCACCAATCAGGTCATGAGTTGTGAGATCGGCCGAATTCGACGGCGCGCCCTTGCGCTCCAGATAGGTCTGGCTTGCGAAATAGGCCCAGGGAATATCTGCGACCTTGCGTCCGATCAGGTGCTCCGGTGGAGATGACGTGACCCGCAGGGCGATCTCCGCAGCCCTGCTGGACATGTTGATCTCCTCATTGGAGGTCAGCAGCTCAACGGTGATGTCGGGAAACCGGGCTCTGAAGTCGCGCAGATAACCGGGAAGGAAATGGGCTGCGAAACTTGCAGGGGCCGTCAATCGAATTCGCCCCTTCAAAGCCAGATCCGCCCCGGATATCCGCCGGTCAATGTCCTCCATGGCAACGACAACAGACTGCGCCAAGTCCAGAATTTCGGCACCAGCCTCGGTCGGCCTGTAACGGCCCTTCACCTTTTCGAACAATCTGGAGCCAAGCTGCTCTTCCAGAGAACGGATGTGCCTGAACGCCGTGGCATGGCTGATTGCGAGCTTTTCAGCAGCCTTGCCGAGACTGCTGGTCTCGGCGACCGCGTGAAACGTTCGAAGGTAGTTCCAATCCATCACGCTCTTTCAAATTTGAAAACTTCCACCTTAAATCTGCCTATTCCAAACATTTTTGCAAACACCTAAATCCATCACGCCGGCACCGCACACACCAATTTTCAGGAGAAACTCATGATCGGATATACGTCTTTGGGAACCAACGACCTGAAGCGGTCAGCAGCGTTTTACGACGCATTGCTGGCTGAACTCGGCGCACAGCGGCTGATGGAGTTCGATGACTTCATCGTCTGGGCGAACCAGCCGACCACGTCAGCCTTTTCCGTGCATATTCCTTATGACGGCAAACAGGCGACCGTCGGCAATGGCGTCATGGTCGCATTGTCCGCCCAGAACCGGGCACAGGTCGATGCGGTCTACCGCAAAGCCATAGAGCTTGGCGCGGCGGACGAAGGCAAGCCCGGCCAGCGCGCCGACAACGGCTTTTATGCCGCCTATTTTCGGGACCTGGACGGCAACAAGCTGAACGTGCACCACATGGTCTGAGTTCAAATCGGTTCCATGCAAGAGCGATCAACAGTGTTGATCGCTCTTTCCTTTTTGGCCGCAGCCTGACACAACTAGACAGCCCGCCGAATAGGAGTCACCCGTCCGTGTTTCCCGCCCGCTATACCGTTTTCATTCTTTGTATCGTACTTGCCCTGGTTGCACTTGTCCTGACGTTTGCCCTCAGCGGCTACTTCGTCTGGCCATTTCTGGTTTTTGCAGTGCTATCGGCGATCGGTTATCTCGATATCCGCCAGACCCGACATGCGATCCTGCGCAACTATCCTGTTTCCGGTCATTTCCGTTTCCTGTTCGAAGCGATCCGGCCGGAACTGCGCCAGTATTTCTTTGAAAGCAACCAGGACGGCAGACCGTTTTCGCGGGAGCGGCGCTCCATGGTTTATGACCGGGCGAAGGATATCGAGGATGTTCTGCCGTTCGGTACAGAACTTGACGTCTACGACACTTCCTATGGCTGGGTGAACCATTCGATCTGTCCCAAACCGCACAACCATGAAGACATGCGCGTGACGATTGGCGGACCGGACTGCAAACAGCCTTATTCGGCTTCCCTCTACAACATTTCGGCCATGAGCTTCGGTTCGCTCTCCGGCAATGCCATTCTGGCTTTGAACAAGGGCGCCAAGGCAGGCGGTTTCTATCACGACACCGGGGAAGGCAGCGTTTCGCGCTATCACCGGCAAGGTGGTGGCGATCTGGTCTGGGAGCTTGGCAGCGGCTATTTCGGCTGCCGCGCGGACGATGGCACTTTCGATGCCGAAAAGTTCGCCAAGCAGGCTGTCGAACCGCAGATCAAGATGATCGAAATCAAGATGAGCCAGGGGGCCAAGCCTGGTCATGGCGGTGTGCTGCCCGGACCGAAAGTGACGGAAGAAATCGCCGAAGCTCGCGGCGTTCCGATTGGCACCGACTGCATATCACCTGCCTCTCATTCCGCTTTCTCGACCCCGGTTGAACTGCTGCATTTCATCGTTCAGCTGCGGGAGCTCTCAGGTGGCAAGCCGGTCGGCTTCAAACTGTGCATCGGTCATCGCTGGGAATTCATGGCCATCGTCAAGGCCATGCTGAAGACCGGCATCAAGCCGGATTTCATCGTGGTCGACGGTGCCGAGGGCGGGACAGGCGCCGCACCGGTGGAATTTGCCAACAGGCTGGGAACCCCTCTGCGCCAGGGTCTGACCTTCGTACACAACTGCCTGGTTGGCACGGGTCTTCGCGAAGATATCCGGATCGGTGCCGCCGGCAAGCTGATCAGCGCATTCGACATTGCAGGGGCGTTGGCTTTGGGCGCCGACTGGGTCAACTCTGCGCGCGGCTTCATGTTCGCAGTCGGCTGCATCCAGTCCCAGAGCTGCCACACCAACCGTTGCCCCACCGGCGTCGCCACGCAGGACCCCAAGCGCCAGCAGGCCCTGGTTGTTCCCGACAAGGCGCAGCGCGTCGCGAATTTTCATCGCAACACGCTGAAGTCCCTTCGGGATTTTTCTGCCGCTGCCGGGCTTAGCCATCCGCGCGAATTCAAGCCGGAACATTTCTACCTGCACGAAGGTCTTCGCGAAATCATGCCGGCCAGCGTCGCGCTGTCCTGGTTGAAGAAGGGGGCCCTCCTTGAAAAGTCGCACAACATTCCGGGCTACTCGACCTATTGGGAAATGGCAGAAGCAGAAAGCTTTCACCCGGCCAAGTCGGTGGAAGCTGCAAAGTCCGCCCACGCCTAGGCATAAAACGTCAGCGGGGGCCTTGCGTCGTCCTTCAAGGTGAAGGTTTCCGGGAAACAGGCTTTCTCGAGGCGCACGCCTGCTGCTGATCGACCCAACCGGGTTGTGCCTGCGGCTCACAAGATATCCATGGCTGCAAGGTGACCATTTCTTGCAGCTAAAAACGAACAGACGTCAGTCGAGCTGGCGCGCCAGTTGAACGGCAAAATCACCTGCCTCATGCGAGCGGATGACCGCGTGGCGAACCAGGTCGTCAAAGTGGCTGGAGAAGAGCTGGACGTGGCGCGTGTTGGAAAACGCCAGGTAGCGCTGCCCGAGGTAGAGTGCCGCCCATTTCTGCCCGAAGACCGTGAAAGGTGCGGAGAACCGGTCGGTCGCGCCGAAGAGGTGCAGACGTAGCGAGGGGTAAAGCTCGCTCAAGGTAAGCCCCATGACCTCCAGCTGTTCGCGACGCAGGTCAACCGGAAGCCCCTGCCATAGCCCCTCCCCGCGCGCAAAACCTTCCAGCGCCTCTTTCGACAGGGCGATTTCCATGTCGGATTCCGCCCGGCTGAGGAGTGCCCTCTGATCCCTGGTGCCGGTTATGGCCTGGTCGGCGGTGCGCAACGTTTCGCCGGAGTATTCGAAAGCCAGAACAGCTTCGGTCTTGAGGACATCCGGCAGGTTAGCGGGCACATGCCGGATCTTCGCCCCGACCGCATCGCGGTACCAGGCGAGCAGATGTTCATCGACCGGGTGCCGCTCGGTCTCGGCCACCTGAACTGCCTGATCCAGGATTTCGGCCGCGGCCCCGCGGTGGGTGGAAAGACCAAGCAACCAGTCGGAAGAAACGCTGAGCGCTGTCGCAATGGCAGCCAATGCCTGCCCGTTTGGCAGGCGGGGTGCATCTTCCGACAACAGCTGGGAAACGGTCGACCGGTCGAGCCCGGCACCGCGTGCCAGATCCGATCGGTTCATATCCCGGCTGCGCAAGGCATCCGACAGGCGTTCGCGAAAAAGTACGGCGCGGTCTCTCTTGTCCATGAGAGGAGTATTGTCAGCCGGATTTCGGAAAATCAACACAAGCTGACATTTTCCCGAGGCACCAGCCTGTGGGAAGCTCACGCAAGCAGGGAGCTTTTCACCAGACCCTATTCAGCAGCGCTGAGCGCCAGGAAACCACCTGATTGACGTTCCCAGAGCGCAGCGTAAAGACCACCGGAGGCAAGCAGCTCGCGGTGTGTACCTTCTTCCGCAATCCGGCCTTGATCCATCACCACGAGCCGGTCCATTGCGGCAATGGTCGACAGACGGTGGGCAACGGCCAGCGTGGTGCGCCCTTCCATCATGCGGGTGAGGTTCTGCTGAATGGCAAGCTCGGCTTCACTATCGAGGGCAGATGTTGCCTCATCGAGGATCAGGATCGGCGCATCTTTCAAAAGCACCCTGGCGATCGTGATGCGTTGACGCTGACCGCCGGATAGTTTGACACCGCGATCGCCCACATGGGCATCCAGCCCCGTCCGGCCCTTGCTGTCCTTCTGCTCCTCAATGAAATCGAGCGCTTCGGCAGCACGGGCAACCGCACGGATCTCGTCGTCGGTGGCTTCCGGCCTGCCATAGCGAATGTTGTCGCGGATCGACCGGTTCAAAAGGGAGATGTCCTGGGTGACAACGCCGATCCGGCTGCGCAGAGATGCCTGGGTGACATCGCGCACGTCCTGCCCGTCGATCGAAATCCGGCCTTCGGTCACGTCCCGCAAGCGCATCAGCAAAGACACAGCGGTCGATTTGCCGGCGCCGGACAGGCCAACCAGACCGACACGCTCGCCCGGCTTGATGATCAAATCGAACTTGTCCAGGACCGGCTTGCGGTCACTCTGATAGGCAAAGGACACGTTGTCGAAGCGGATTTCCCCGGCGCTGACATTCAGCTCGCCGGCATCCGGCTGGTCGATGATTGCCGGCCGGCTCGTCATGATCGGCATGGCATCGCGGATCGTACCGAGCGTGCTGGTGATCGACTGTCCGATCCCTATGAAGCTGGACGACGCGTGCGACAGCGAGCGTGTGACGGTCAGCCCGGCGACAAAGTCGCCAATCGAGACCCACCCCTTCATCATGCCCCAGAAGCCAATGACCACCACAGCCAGGATCAGCAGCACGTTCAGAAAATAAACGCCGCTGTCGGTCAGGATATAGGACCGGTTCTCACTATGCCTGGTGTCGATTGTTTCGCCGATGACCTTGCGAATGGCACCGGCTTCCGAATCTTCCGCCGCAAACAGTTTGACCATCGCGATGTTGGAATAGACGTCGGTCATCGCGCCGGTGGCCTTGGAATTTGCCGCCGCCACCTTGGCAGAGCGCTGCAGATAGGCCGGGATCGCCAACCAGGCGACGAGGATATTCGCGCAGATCCAGAACAATACCGGAATGGCCAGCGGCCAGGCCATGGCCAGAAGCAGCAGGAACGATCCGCCAAACTGAATGACCAGGAACGGAACCGTCTCGATGGACAGCATCATCTGACGGTGAACCGACATGGTGACCTGGGCAATGCGGGAGGCAACCTGACCGGCGAAAGTGTCCTCAAAGAAAGCCAGGTCCTGTGCTTCCACGGCCTTGTGTGCCTGCCAGCGCATTGCCGCCGGCAGAAGAATGCGCACGGTCTGGAAGGCAAAGGTCTGACGCAGGAGAAAGGCGAGCGGATCAATAATCACGAAGAGGAGGAAGAAACCGGCCAGGATGGTGAGGTTGTCTTTCAGAAACGCCTGCGCCCCTGCCTCGGTCACACCGTCGACCACGAAAGCTATTGCCCAGATGCCCGCAAGACCCAGCCCGGAGGAGATCATCGCCAGGCAGGAAACGATTACCAGTTGCCAGCGGAACATCATCGCGAAATGCCAGACCAGCTTCAGCGGCCCTTCATCCGGAAGAGGCGTGACAGGCAGTTCCAGCGGTTTGATGTGGGTTTCGAACGGATGGAAATACCGGTCGATGAGCCGCGCAAGCAGCGGCCTGGCGATTGACACGCAAAACACTCCTCGACTGGACCAGCGCCTGATCAGGCCGCTGGCTCAATCCTGTAAACACAGCGACGACCGCCCGAGAGCTGATGTTCGGTACGTTCGACCGAGACACCTGGCCCAAGTACATCCTTGAAAAGATTGAGTTCCGACCGGCAGAACCCCTGACAGGCCGTTGCCGCGGCACAGATCGAACAGTGATTTTCGATCAGCAGGTAGCCTGCCCCTTCCGGAACAAGATCGGCCATGTAGCCTTCCCGGTTGCGCAGATCGGCAAGCACTTCCAGCTTGCCGCGCAGATCCGGCGCCTTGCCAACCGCTTCGGTATAGGATTTCCGGCTTTGCGCTTCACGGTGGGCAATCAGCTTGTCGACACCTTCTTCGCCGAAAATATCGTTCAGGCCGGAAATCAACCCGAGCACCAGGTTGGAATGATTGTCGGGAAACTGCTTGTGCCCGTCCGGTGTCAGGTCCCAGACCCGCTTGGGCCGGCCGACCGAACCTTTCTGATCATCGAAGTCCACCAGTCCGTCCTGCAACAGGCCGTCCAGATGCTGGCGAACAGCCACTGACGTCACCTTCAACCCGCTGGCAAGATCTGCCGCAGTCTGTGGGCCGGAGGATTTCAGCGCGTTCAAAAGCCGGGTTCGAGTACGATCTGCCATAGCCGTCTATATAGCGTATTTCAAAGATAAAAAAATAGTCTGCTTATCTTATTGTGAAGCGACCAGAGCATTTCTCGCCAACAAGCCTGCCTTGGCAGCCACGTTTATTTGCCAAGCGTGACGGGAGCATGCAAGAAATGTCACTATAATATCCTGCGATGAACCGTTGTCCGGCGCCGGCCCAACTTAGTGCCTGATTGCTCGATCACACGGTTTTCGCCTTGAAATATTTCGTAACCGCCGCGTCAGCATTTCCTATAGGCGCTTTAACTCTTCAAGAACCCCAATGCGACGCAAAGTCAGCAAAGTCGCCTTCATAACAATTCTTTATCTCATTTTGATTAGAAGAAATATCAATGGAGAAAATGATGGAAAAAATCAGGGCTTTCCTGAGATGGATGATGATCGATCCTCGCCATCCGGAAATTGCACAAGCTCAGTACAATGAGCTCAAGACCCAGATTCCGTCGCTCTATGCCCTCCTCATGGTCAATGCGGTTGCCGTTGCCTATACCCATTTCGATATCGCGCCGACTTATCTGACCGTCGGAATTCTTGCGCCGATCCTGTTGATCACGACCTTTCGCATGGTGGCCTGGATACGCGCCCGCAAGGTAGACCCGACACCGCAAGAAGCGATCAGCAAGATGCGGCAGACCGTCATTCTCGGCAGTCTGGTGTCCGTCATCTACATTGCCTGGTCGCTGAGCCTGGACGGCTATGGCGGACCTGCGGAGCGCGGTCATGTGGCGCTTTTCATCGCCATCACCGTCATCGGCTGCATCTTCTGCCTGATGCATCTGCCGCAGGCTGCCCTGATGGTCATGGTGATCGTGACGATCCCTTATCTGGTGCACTATCTCGGCCAGAACCAGGACGTCTACATTGCGATAGGGCTCAATATCTTCCTGGTGTGCCTGGTCGTCCTGCAGGTTCTCCTGAACGGCTATCGAGGGTTCTGCAAACTGATTGAATCTCAATCGGACCTGGCCGCCAAACAGAAAGAAACGGAGCGTCTCAACGCAGAAAACTCCAAGCTTGCCCAAACCGACGCGCTTACCGACCTGCCGAACCGACGCTATTTCTTCAACCGGCTTGAAGCCCTGATCAGCGAAGTGGAAGGTACGGACCGGCAGTTTGCGGTCGGCGTCGTCGACCTGGACCGGTTCAAGCCCATCAACGACACCTATGGCCACCAGTTAGGCGACCAATTGCTGATGGAAGTCGGCTCGCGCCTGAAAAGCCTTGGACTGCCGAATGTCGAGATCTGCCGTCTCGGCGGCGACGAGTTCGGTTTCCTTTATCTCGGAGACATCTACGAGGCAGCCTCGACGGGGCAGTCTATTTGCGAACTGATCAGCCGCCCTTATCGGATCGGTGAACTGCAGGTTTCCGTTGGCGCGTCCTGCGGCATTGCGTTCTATCCTGACGCCGGCACTTCTGCTCATGTTCTGTTCGACCGGTCCGACTACGCCCTTTACAATTCCAAGACCAGCCTGCGCGGCCGGACGACGGTCTATTCGGCTGAACATGAAGCCCGCATCCGCTCGGAACGGGCCATCGAGGCCGCGCTTCAAAGCGCAGATCTTGCCAGCGAATTCCAGGTCTATTTCCAGCCTGTCGTCCAGTTGCCGGAACGGTTCGTTGTCGGCTTCGAGGCGTTGGCGCGGTGGGACAACCCGCAGCTTGGCAGGATTGCCCCCGACAAGTTCATTCCCATTGCCGAGCGCGCCGGCCTGATCCACAGGCTGACCTTGTCGCTGTTCGAAAAGGCGGTCGAGCAGATCAAGGCCCTGCCCGGGACGCTCTCGCTATCCTTCAATCTGTCCGCACATGACGTCACTTCCGCCGAGACCGTGGCTGCGCTGCTCGAGATCATCCGCCGCGCGGCGATAGACCCGCGGCGGATCACGTTCGAAATTACCGAGACTTCCGTGATCGGCAGTTATGAAGCGGCTGAAACCTGTCTGCAGGTTCTTCGCAATGCCGGTGTCAAACTCGCGCTGGATGACTTCGGCACCGGTTATTCCAGCCTTGGCTACCTGCACCGACTGCCTATCGACTGCGTCAAGATCGACCGCAGTTTCGTTGCCGGTATCAAGGACCCGATCGCGAGCGGCGTCGTGACCTCCATCGTCAACCTGTGCCGGTCCATGAAGATGCAGTGCGTGGTGGAAGGCGTTGAAGAAAGCAACCAGTTGGAACTTCTGGAAGCGATGCATTGCCGTTTGGTCCAAGGATACCATTTCAGCGCTCCCCTGCCTTTCGAGGACCTTCTTGCCGATGCCAGGGAAAACGGAAGGGTTGCAGGGCTTCCCCTGTCCGGCACTGCCGGGGCCAGCAGCTTTCAGTTCTTCCGCGCCTGACCGGCGATCCGGACCAATTCCACCAGACCTCTTCTAATCCGTCCGGGATTTGTTTACCTCTCCGGTCTCAACCACGAAAAACCGGAACCTGTTCATGACCGGCGGCACCAAGCGGCAAAAAGACATGCGCAAAGCCTTGCGGGTCCTGCTGCCGCGCGTTCCCTTTTCAGATGCGGAAGCCATTCTCGAAGTTGCCCTAGCCGGACACCTGCGCCATCTGCCGCCCGGCATTGCCCTCTGGCAGGCCACCACCAGTCATGTCCGGCACGCCCTGACCGACTACGATACGTTGCTGGACGAAGGTTATGACCGTGACGCTGCCCGGTTCTTCGTACTGGACGAAATGAATGACGTTCTGAGCTCCTGGGGATGTGCGAAACGCCTGGAAGCTGACGATACCTCGCCAACCGAGGACTGACACCGGTGCTTAAAACGGATCCGTGCCCGTCACACACAACCCCGGATGGGATTTGCGGGTAGCCGGCCGTTACGGCCGCCGGGCGATCAGATCGATCTCGACCAGTGCATCGACGGCAAGGCCCGACACGCCAATACAGGTACGACCCGGCAATTTTCCGGGTTCGAAAAATGACCGGTAGGTGTCGTTCATAGCCTGATAATCGCGCTTGAATTCAGTCAGATAGACACGAATGAAAGTCGTGTTTTCAAGGCCGAGCCCGAGGCCGCCCAGAACGAGCTTCAGGTTTTCCATCACCCGCACAGTCTGCGCCTCTATGCCTTCCGGTAGCGGGGCGTCCGGATCGTCCGGCAGTGTCGGCATCTGGCCGGTTACAAACACCCAGCCGTCAATTTCGACGGCATGGGAGAATGGCGCGACCGGCTGTGGCGCCTGGTCGATCATGTGGTGGATCGGCAGCATGGAGGCTCCTGTTGGAAGGTTATGACAGAGCATCCAGACTAGAGAATATCAGGCACCTCGGGAAACAGGTTTCCATCGCTGCGAGCCTTAAAATCAGATGCGCTCGTAGATCCACTGTTCGGGAACATGAGCGGTGACCGCCTCGCCCGCCGCAACCTTCCCCGGGATTTCGACATAGCCAACAAGTCCTCGCAGGCGC
The DNA here is from genome assembly GCF_053005225.1 of Roseibium sp. RP-7. Taxonomy (NCBI): domain Bacteria; kingdom Pseudomonadati; phylum Pseudomonadota; class Alphaproteobacteria; order Hyphomicrobiales; family Stappiaceae; genus Roseibium; species Roseibium sp. RP-7. The sequence goes on along the minus strand of NZ_JBRKQA010000001.1, from coordinate 1,659,442 downwards.
TTTGCCTTTTGCGGGAACAACAGGTCCAGTCCTTCCCGGCCGGGATTGGCTTCGGCAATCGCCTCGCCTGCGAAACGGCAGGGTTTGTTGTCACCGTCCACACGAATAACCAGACCGCCCTCGAACACCAGCCGGGTGCGCGGTGGCACCATCGAAAGGTTGGGAATGCCGGACAAGGTAATGTTGCCACCGATCCATTCGGCTTTCAGTTCGGCAATCTCCATGCGAGTGGCAATCAACGAAAGTTCCTCGGCGGACAGGATGGATATCTGGCGCTCATTGCACATTTCCGTACCACGCGGATACCAGGGTTCGCGGCCACCGGACCTCCGGGTGTATCCGCCATGCCGGTCTCCCGAAATGCCTTCGAACGTCATCTCCAAAGCATCCGTTGCAGTGGTCCTGAAGTCTTCCGCAGAGACTGTCCTGAAAACGCCCTCCACCTTGCCACTTGTCCTGAATGCAGGCGTAATTCGAAAGTCATCGGCAAGAAGCTGGAGCTGGTCTGTCATGCGGGGTCTCCTGTCGCAGTCGAGAGGCGATGCTAGGGCGCTGGCGCCTTCCTGACCAACAAAACTCATTGATGTTTTCATAAGCGCGGAAGATCGATCCGCTGCGCTCGAGAATTGAACCGGATACGGCTCTTTTCAGGTTGGGCCGGAGAGGAATTTCTCCTTGCGCAAGCCGTCCAGGCATCGGACGATTTTCCGCGCGTGGTAGAGCATCGCGACCCAACCGGTTTCCAGCGCAAGATTGCCTGTTGCGCCCTCGGGCATGGCTGTCATCCAGTCATCCTCCAGGCCCGGGATGGTCTGCCTCGGACGTCCATCCAGGACAGCCGAGAACTCATCTTCCAGACGCTTGTCCATGCGAGCGACAAGCGCCTCTATCCCCGACCTGGCCTGAGCTTCCACCGTTTCCCGCGTGACGTCGGAACGGGCTTCGCGGTAAAGCACCACGTATTGGGCCAGCACGATCACCAGCACGTTGAGGTCACTGGCGGAGCGTGTGAACGACGACCATGGAGCTTGCTCGATCCGATAGGACCTGGCGGTGGCGATCAGCGTGCTCGCTGCCGTTCGAAGCCGGGCGAGATCCTGAAGGTCCGTATCCGCCTTGCCGCCTTCCGCCCGCAGGCAATTTCGGCAGGCGTTGAGGTAATCGGACGCCAGACCCTTGAAGCTTGCGCCGGTGCGGTTGGGAAACAGCAGCCATGCCGCGGCAAGCCCCACGCCTGCGCCAATCATCGTGTCGTAGAGACGCGACCAGAGTTCATCGATGGGCAGACCTTCAAGCGTCTGAAGCCCCATGACCACCAGGAAACTGATGATACCGGAGGCGATGGCGTAATTGCGGTCGAGGAAAACGATGACCCCGGGTATGGCAATGACAACCAGTACCAGCCTGACGGACGGAAACTCCGCCAGGGCCGGGTCGACCAGCATGGCCAGAACAACGCCGCCCGCCGTCCCGCCGATCCGCTGTGCGGTTCGGAGCAGTGTCGCCCCGAGGCTGTTCGACAGCACGATGATGATGGTGAGCGTGACCCAATAGGCGTGATTGAGATCGAACGCGAGCCCCAGGGAAAAGCCGATCCCGGCTGCGACACCTGCCTGAAGTGACAGGCGCCAGGAAAGCTTCCGCAACCAGCCGCCCTCGCGGCTGTCGTCATCCGTACCGAGGCTCAGGCGAACCGGCTGGTCTTTTGCCGCCAGCAGCCACAGACGCTTGAAAGCCTGGGCAATGCGCAATTCCTGAAACCGGTCATGTGCCGTTACTGCCGCATCGGCCTGCAGCCAGCTCGCGGCAGGTGCGCTTGCGCCGGTTTTGCCTTCCCCGACATCGCTCTCTTCCGGAACGCCCTCACCGGTTTCAAGGCGATGGACAAGCCGGTCGACCGCACGGCGAAAGCCGTCATCTTGCGCCAGTCGGGTGCGTGCGTCCCGGGACAGCTGGTCGCGCGCATCGCCCACCACTTCCAGGGCAAGTTCCACCATGATAGCCGCTTCCGGCGACATGCCCTGCAACTCACCTTCCGGTCTGAGCAGATCGGCACAGACCTGAAGTTCCATGCGCAGCTTCGCCAGATCCCTGATCCGAACTGCCGCATCGCCGGACGAACCGGTCGCCCGGCCTGACAGCTGCCTCAGATAGGTTGCCATCGCCTGACGATTTGCAGCTTCGACCCGCAGGTAGGTTCGGTATGTTGAAGGCCGCCAGGGCCCTGTGCGAACCACGAGCGCTGTCACCATTCCAAGCACTGCCATGACCGGAAGCCAGAGGCCGGGCGATCCTCCGACGTTGCCGAGGACCACGAAAAGCCAGCAAATCGCCATGCTGCGCCCAGCGCGTTGCCAGAAGGGACCAAGCCCCTGCATGGCAAAGCCGAGCATGATCGCGGCGATCCAGAGCCCTTGCAGAACGGTTGAGGCGCTTTTCCCCGACAACTCGGCGACAACAGCCCCGAGAGCAAACAGGGTCGTCAGCAGAACGCCAAGCTTCAGGATACCGAGGACCTCGGCCTTTCTGGTGGAGACCGGCGTGAACATCAGGCAGTGCCCGCCACTAGCGGCTGCCAGAACGGCCAGTTTGAAGGCCGACTGACCGGGCACGAAGCTTGCCACGACATTTGCCAGGAAGACCGCTCCGAGCACGGTCAGCATCAGATGAACGCCGCGCATCAGCCGCAGGCCGCCGGGGTCCGTGCGCAGGAGACTTGTCTTAATGTCCGAAGCGGCTTGCAGCATCTGTCTGACTTGAACCCGGCTCTTCAGGGCAAAAACCCCGACGTTCTGAATAGAAATCTTTTATGCGGACTGCATTGTCTCGTGTCCATGGCGCTTTGACCGGGTGGACGCAGGCTTGCCGCCGAAGATCAGTCGGACGACTTGCCGTCGACAACAGTAAATTCGGCAAAGACCGGCCAGTGATCGGAACCGTTGAAGTGTCCGAGTTCGCAGTTTTTGACCGCAAGCCCGCTCCTGACGAAAAAATGGTCGAGTTCGAGACCGATGCCCGGAACAGGGGCAAGCCAAGTCGGGGTCCAACGGCTGCCGCAGACTGCCTTGCGCACCCCTGCCGTTTCCTGAAACCGTTTCAGCAGCGGCGCCCAGGAGGCGGCGTTCATGTCGCCGGCAACAAGAACAGGTCCCGGCGTCCTCGACACTTCGGATGCAAGCTTCTGAAGGATGTCCGCCTGGTGCAGATAGAAGTCACGCCTGAAAGGCGGCAGTGTGTGAACTGCAAGGACACTCACACAGGGCTCCGCCTGCATACCGCAGTAAATCGCTTTTGTAATCGCGTATGGGTTCCCGCCTACAGGGATCAGTTCAACGCTGTGCGGCGCAGTGCGCGAGAGGATAACTGCGGCGGGACGTCCACCAAGCGCCTGATCGGGCGTTCCGGCCACATGCAGCATGCCTTCAAACCGGTCGAGCAGCCCTTGGTCGGCAGGTACCGGCAGCTCCGTGAGGATCATGAGATCGAAGCCGCGGGCGCTGTTTTCCTCAACCAGATTGCCGAGCGCTGCGGCGCTGCCGAAGAGATTTGCGGTGACGACGCTGATCGCCGGTTCTGCCGCATTGGCGGTTGGGGCGAAGCGTCCGTTGTCGAAGATGCCCATGCGCATTAGAGCGACCACCGACAGGCAGATAGCCAGTGCCGCCATGTTCCAGTTCCGGAAGAAGACGAACCCTGCAGCAAACAGCAGTCCGGCAAGAACATATTGGGTCTGAAAATGAGCCAGCAGATCGACGGGCCAGCCGACTGCCGCCAGAAACGAGGCGAGAACGGCGATGGCGAAGGCCGCAAACAGACAGACGAGAGTTCTGTGGAACATGCCTTGTGCCGCTCGCAAGGACAAAAATTGCCGGTGGCCGGTTTATACCGCCGGGCAAAAAAGATGCCGGCCCGTTTCCGGGGCCGGCACATTCGGGAAACAGGGGGCACGCCCCCCATTTCAGCTTCCAGGCCGTTCGCTTAGCGCGTAAGCGGCTTGTACTTGATCCGGCGCGGGTCGGCGGCATGTGCACCAAGGCGGCGGACCTTGTCCTTTTCGTAGTCTTCGAAGTTGCCTTCGAACCATTCCACATGGCTATCGCCTTCAAAGGCGAGCATGTGTGTGGCCAGACGGTCGAGGAACATACGATCATGGCTGATGATAACGGCGCAGCCGGCGTAGTTTTCCAGCGCGTCTTCCAGGGCTGCCAGCGTCTCGGTGTCGAGGTCGTTGGTCGGCTCATCGAGCAGCAGAACGTTGGCGCCCTTCTTCAGGACCTTGGCCAGATGCACGCGGTTGCGCTGACCGCCGGAAAGGTCGCCGACCTTGGCCTGCTGGGCAGCACCCTTGAAGTTGAAGGACGAGCAATAGGCGCGAGAGTTGATTTCCTTGTCGTCGAGGTAGATGACCTCGGCGCCGCCGGAAATTTCTTCCCAGACCGTGTTGTTCGGGTTGAGCGCATCGCGCGACTGGTCAACGTAGCCAAGGTGCACACTGTCGCCCACGACGACCTTGCCCTTGTCCGGTGTTTCCTGACCGGTGAGCATCTTGAACAAGGTCGTCTTGCCGGCGCCGTTCGGGCCGATCACGCCGACGATGCCACCGCGCGGCAGCTTGAACGACAGGTCGTCGATCAGGAGACGGTCTTCAAAGCCCTTGGAAACACCATCGACTTCGATGACGTTGGCACCGAGACGCTCGCCCACCGGGATGAGGATCTGTTCGATGGACGGCTGACGCTCTTCCTGGGCGGTCAAGAGGTCTTCAAAGGCCCGGATACGGGCTTTCGACTTGGTCTGACGGCCTTTCGGGCTCATGCCCATCCACTCGCGCTCACGGGCAATCGCCTTGGAGCGGGCCATGTTCTCGCGGCCTTCCTGCTCCATGCGCTTGGTCTTCTTTTCCAGATAGACCGAGTAGTTGCCTTCGTAAGGGATGCCCTGACCGCGGTCGAGCTCCAGAATCCAGCCCGTGACATTGTCGAGGAAGTAGCGGTCGTGGGTGATGATCAGGACGGAGCCCTTGAACTCACGCAGGTGACGCTCCAGCCAGTGAACGGTTTCAGCGTCCAGGTGGTTGGTCGGCTCATCCAGCAGCAGCAGGTCCGGCTCGGACAGCAGCAGCTTGCAGAGCGCGACGCGGCGGCGCTCACCACCGGAGAGATTGTCGACGGCTGCATCTGATGGCGGGCAGCGCAGGGCTTCCATCGCCATTTCCACCTGGCTTTCCAGGTTCCACAGATCCTGCGCGTCAATCTCGTCCTGAAGCTGTGCGGCTTCCTCGGCGGTTTCGTCCGAGTAGTCCATCATCAACTCGTTGTAGCGGTCGATTTTCGCCTGCTTGTGGGCAACACCTTCCATGACGTTTTCCATCACGGTCTTGGTGTTGTCGAGCTGCGGTTCCTGCGGCAGATAGCCGACCTTCGCACCCTCGGCCGCCCAGGCCTCACCGGTATATTCCTTGTCGATACCGGCCATGATCTTCAGAAGGGTCGACTTACCCGCACCGTTCGGGCCCAGGATACCGATCTTGGCGTCCGGGTAGAACGAGAGATGGATGTTGTCGAGAACCTTCTTGTCGTTATAGGCCTTGGACAGGCCATGCATGTGATAGATGAACTGGCGCGCCATGGGGCTCCGCTTCTCCGCTTTCAAAATCTGATGGGATTCTCAGGAATTCTGCGGCGTCTTTTAGGGGAAATGGCGCCCGGGGGCAATGGGGGGATTTGCCTGAGAACGCCTGGAGAGTTCGTCTCGCAATCAGGCATTACCTGTGCAATCGCAATTAGACCTCTTCCTTGGCCAACTTCCAGCCACCTTCGCTTTGGGATAAGTGTCCTTTTCATTGGACAGTTTACGGACCGACTCCGATTACCAAAGTTTCCAGAAAGCACGCCGCCTCACTCGCGTTAAACGCTGACCGCTATATTCAGAATTGAAATTACGCCCAAGAACCTGCCCACCCTGTCATTCCGGACAAGTGCAGCTAGGCTGCACGCCGATCCGGAACCCAGCGTGTCAGCGTGAGCAAAGCGAACACTCAATTTGCCGCGCATGGCGCGAAATATCTCTGGATTCCGGATCGGCGCTCGACACTTGTCTCACTTGTCCGGAATGACGGCGGAATACGCCGTTTCACTGATGAAGTGAGCCGAAAGCGTTTCGAGGGTGACGAAATTTGCGTACCAACTCTGCCCATTCGGCTCTTTTCTACCCCACCCGAAGACCTTAAGGTCACCTCACCTTTCTTCATCACCCCACCGGACCTGCCATGACCTCCATCGATATTCTGATGCCCCGCCCGATGCTGCCGATCGTTCAGGAGCAGCTTGATGCCGCCTTTACCGTGCACCGGCTCTACGAGGCCGACAATCCGGAAGCGCTGCTGGCGGAAATCGGCGAGAAAATCCGCGGGGTTGCGATGGCATTCGGGCCGGTCAACGCCGAGTTGCTTGCCAAAATCCCGAACGCGGAAATCGTTTCCAGCTTTGGTGTCGGCTATGACCACGTCAACACGGACGATTGCCTGGCGGCGAAGGTGATGGTGACCCATACGCCCGATGTGCTGACGGAAGAAGTTGCCGATACGGCGGTCGGGCTGATGATCATGACCATCCGCGAATTCGGCCAGGCCGAACAGTGGCTTCGCCAGGGCAATTGGGAAAGCAAAGGGCCCTACAAGCTGACCGGGGCGACCATGCAGGGGCGCACGCTCGGCATCTTTGGTCTGGGGCGCATCGGCAAGGCGATTGCCAAGCGTGCCGAAGCCTTCGGCATGACAATCCATTACCACGGCCGCCACAAGCAGGACGACATCTCCTACCCCTATCACGCGACGCCGAAGGCGCTGGCTGCTGCCTGCGACACGCTGATGGTGGTGGCGCCTGGTGGCGCGGAAACCAGACATGCCGTCAATGCGGAGGTGCTGGAAGCACTCGGGCCAGATGGCATCGTGATCAATATCGGCCGGGGAACCGTCATCGACGAGGAAGCGCTGATCGCGGCGCTTGAAAACGGCACGATCTATGGTGCCGGCCTCGACGTCTTCGAGAACGAGCCGCATGTGCCCGAAGCCCTTCTGAAACTGCCAAGGGTCACCGTACTGCCGCATGTCGGTTCCGCCTCGCAGGCGACCCGCAATGCCATGGGTCAGCTCGTGGTCGACAACCTGAAAAGCTGGTTCGAAACTGGCGCGGCCATAACACCAGTGCCGGAAATGCGCTGAGATTGAGGGCGTGCCAGGGCTGCAGGCAGCCCGACCCGTTTCTTTTCCCGGCTCAGTATTTGACACGCCCGACTTGTGCCTTAGGTTTATGGATCAAGCGCATCCTTTCTGCTTGTGATGCGCTTACCCGATAGGCGTGGATCCATCAGACCACATAAACCACGCCGGGATGCCGACTGGGGCGGCTGGTGAACCAAAAGACGAATGCGTTCAGAAGCCTACTCAACACCGGCTGTTCGCCCGGATCCGTCAGCGGGTCCAGTTTGCCTGCGGAAGTGGCCCGTTTGCTCGGGGTGCCTCGCAACGGCAGAAGATGACATCCCAGGTCGCAGAAGGTGGCTGGCGACGTAACCTCCGCCAGCACCCTGGGCCGGCCCCTTCCGGGCCGGTCCGCACCGACATCTCACATGCTTGGGGAAGGCCTCAAGCCGAACCTTCTCATTCCGCTCCACCGGCCGGGCACCTGAACGGTGTAAAGGTGCTGCCCATGTTTGCGCTGACGGTCATCATCGTCAGAATGTCGGCAAAGGCGAATTCGACGGGTGTTTTCGGGCAAACGGCTTTCGCCGCGAAACAACCCCCTTCGATAAAGGCATCATGTTCGGCAACGAAACCGGGCCGCATTTGTGAACGACTGACATTTTCGAACGCCACGCGGACGATCTCCTGATAGTAGGCGCATCTTCTGGCGCGCTTTTGTTCGCGTGTTTCCTCGGCAGATGCCTGGGAAAAAACCGCTGCTACCGCGACAAGCGCCAACGGCAGGGCAAACAAGGATCTTGGAACGGACAAGGCTGACTCCGTCGGAAGCGGCAGGACATTTCCAGAGGCAGAGGCGCCCGGGCGAATGAAGGTATCCGCCCGGACAAGAACACTCAGTCGTGGAGACTTTCGGCTAGTGCGGCTGCGATATCGGCAATCGCCTTGTTGCGGTCGTCAAAGGAAGCGTCGGTCTGCGTGATGTAGACAGCGATCACGACGGGCTCCCTGTCGTCGGGCCAGATCACGCCAATGTTGTTGCGCGAGCCATTGGCCCCAGCCCCGGTCTTGTCGGCGACCGGCCATTCTTCCGGCAGCCCGGCACGCAGGGTCGCGTTACCCACCTTGTTGTCCAGCAGCCAGCCTGTCAGCTGGGCCCTGGCGGTGGACGAAAGGGCATTGCCCAGAACCAGTTTCTGCAACGTGGCAACTGCCGCTGCCGGGGTGGTGGTGTCGCGGGCATCGCCCGGGCGGCCTTCATTGAGACCCGGCTCCGTCCGGTCCAGCCGGGTGATGGTGTCGCCAATACCCCGAAGGTAATCCGTCAGTCCTGCCGGTCCACCGACAGCTTCCAGCACGAGATTGGCGGCAGCATTGTCGCTGATCGCAACGGCCGCTTCACACAGTTCCAAATAGGTCATTCCTCCGGAGCCGACCTTTTTCTCGGTAACCGGCGAATAGGAGACGAGGTCTTGCGAGCGGATCTTCACGCGGCGTTCCGGCTGAACCTCACCCTGCTCGCCCTTTTCCAGAAGGGCCGCACACAGAAAGGCCTTGAAGGTGCTGTTGAGCGGAAAACGCTCGTCGGCGCGGTGGGTCCAGGTCTTGCCGGTTTCCGTATCCAGCACCGCAACCCCGATCCGGGCAGACAGTCGGCTCTCGGCACCGGTGACGGTTTTCTCAAGTGGTGCGGGATCGAACCCGGCGGCGTGTGCCAATCCGGAAATCGCCGGAAACCCGGCAAAAAGGGCAAGGGAAAGCGTCAACGCGTTACGGCGTGTCCAGAGTTTCATCTTCAACTCCAATGATGAATACAAACAGCCCGAACCGGTGTGGTGTGTCGCCCCCCGCACCATTCGTCTTCGGGACACCGCGACAGTGCCGCTGCCTCAGATATAACGCAAATGATCAATACTGAGGTTAGACATGAGTAAAACTTGGCCTAAGTTGGATCCGGATGGACGTCTCGAAACTTCCGCTCAATGCCTTGAGAGCCTTTGAAGCCTCTGCAAGGCTCTGCAGCTTTACACGCGCCGGCCTGGAACTGCGAGTATCGCAGACTGCCGTCAGCCACCAGGTGAAGGCGCTGGAGGACGTGTTGCAGGTGTCGCTGTTCGAGCGCCTTCCGCGCGGCGTTGCCCTGACGGATGAAGGACTGGCGCTGCTACCTGTACTGAGCGATGCCTTCCGGCGGATGAGCGATGCGCTCAGCCGGTTTGAAGATGGCAACTACCGGGAGGTGCTGACAGTCGGCGCCGTCGCCACTTTCGCGACCGGCTGGCTGTTGCCGCGCCTTTCCGGCTTTGCCAGGGCCCATCCGCAGATCGATCTGCGGCTGAAAACCAACAACAACCGCGCGGACATTCTTGCAGATGGTCTCGACTGTTTCCTGCGCTTCGGCGACGGGGCCTGGCATGCCACCAACGCGGTCAAGCTGATGGACGCCCCGCTGTCGCCTATCTGTTCACCTGGAACCGCTGCCCGGCTAACCAAGCCGGAAGACCTTGTGCACGAGCCCCTGCTGAGATCCTACAGGTTGGATGAATGGGCCATGTGGTTCCAGGCAGCGAAACTGCCGCCACCACGGGCGCGTGGCTGGATGTTCGACAGTTCTCTTGCGATGGTTGAAGCCGTCACGCAGGGCGCAGGCGTCGCACTGGTGCCGACAGCGATGTTCAGCCGCCCCCTCGCGTCGGGCGCGATCGTGCAGCCTTTCCAGACCAGTGTCCTGACGGGAAGCTACTGGCTGACCTGGCTGAAGTCGCGAGAGGCGACCAGCGCCATGCAGAAGTTCCGCTTGTGGATGCTGGAGACAGTTGCCGAGTAAAAGGAGGCAATCGCCCACCTCAAGGCTTTCGCCCTTTCACCATTTCGCGTTTCCCGGCAAAGCCTTCAGCCTTTTCAATCTCGAACCCGGCAGCCTGAAGATTGCGGCGAACCCAGCCGGCAGCCGTGTAAGTTGCCAATGTTCCGCCATGGGCCGTCAGGTCAGCCGCTACCTTCAGAAGGTCCGCGTCCCAAAGCTCCGGATTGCGTGCCGGACTGAAACCGTCGAGAAACCAGGCATCGATGGGGGCAATTGCCGGTTCTTCTCCCTCGCCCTCACCTGCCATTCCGGCGTTCAGCTCACCGATCAGCTCACGCGCATCGCCAATGCCGATCTGGAGGTTGGCTCCGGCAATTTTCAGGCTGTTCCAACCCGGCTCAGGCGACCAGGCCTGCAGCAGCTCTTCTGCCAGCGGGGCCAGTTCGGGAAAGGCCGCGAGGGCCCGAGCCAGTTGCTCTCCCGTCATCGGGAACAGTTCGAAGGTCAGGAAGGTCAGGTCCGGCCGATTGGTCCTTTCCTGCCATGCCGCAAGGGTGGTGAGGAAATTGAGGCCTGTCCCGAAGCCGAACTCTGCAATGGTAAAACGCTCGCAGCCATCGAACCGGCCAGGCAAACCGTTTCCTTGCAGAAACACATGACGCGTTTCCGCAAGCCCCCCAGCCTTGGAAAAATACGTGTCGTTGAAGCCTTCAGCCCGGGGCACATCGCCCTGCAGCCATTCCAGATCCGGTGCCTTGATCGACATGATCTTCAGGTTTCCTTCGGGTCGCACCCATCAGCCTTTGCCATTTGCAACGCGTTCTCATAAGAGAGCCGGCAGGATCAATCAATCTCAAAGGACCCCGCCCCATGGCAGCAACCGACGCCGAAACATTCGATGTTGCCATTGCCGGAGCCGGTATTTTCGGCCTCGCTGTTGCCCGGGCAGCGATCGAGGCCGGGCTGAAGGTGGTCGTTCTTGAGAAAAGCCACGTTGGCGCCGGGTCCAGTGGAGGTGTGCTGGGGGCGTTGATGCCGCATATGCCGGCACGCTGGAACCCCAAGAAGGAATTCCAGTTCCAGGCCCTGCTGTGTCTGGAAGACCGCATCCGCCAACTGGAAAGCCAGACAGGGCTTTCCTGCGGCTATCACCGCTGCGGACGCATCCTGCCGCTGACGACAACCGACAAGCTGGAGCACCATCTGGAGCGGGCGGAAGAAAGCAAGCTGCGCTGGCAACCTCAGGAAACCGGTTTTTCCTATGTGGTTGAACCTGCCGGAAGCCGGTCTGACTGGCTGGACGCGAAAGCCGCTCCCTTCGGCATAGTCTATGAAACCCTTGCCGCGCGGATCTCCCCGAGGGCTTATCTGGCATGCCTTGCCAGCTTCGTCCGCCAGAACGGCAGCCTGCGGGAAGGCGTTGAAACGGTCGGTTACGAGGATGCAACACAGACCGTCCTGCTCGCCGACGGACATGCCCCCGTCAAGACACGGCAATTCGTCGTTTCAGGAGGATTTGCGGCTTTCGACCTGATCGAGACGCTGACCGGCGAGCGCATCGGACGTGGAGAGAAAGGCCAGGCCCTTGTGCTGGAGGGCAAGGGACTGGAAGACAGGCCAGCGATCTATTGCGACGGGCTTTACGTCGTGCCGCATGACGACGGTACCGTCGCCATTGGCAGCACATCCGACCGGGAATTCGAAGACGCTGCCCCCTCTCCAGCCCGTTCAGCCGAACTGCTGGAACGCGCAACCGCCTTTTGTCCGCAATTGAAGGGCCGAGAGGTTCTTTCCGACTGGGCCGGTATCCGGCCCCGCAATCACAGGCGAGACCCGCTGGCTGGAAAACTGCCTGGCTTTGACACCGCCTTCGCGGCAACAGGCGGCTTCAAGATATCCTTCGGCATTGCACATCTGATAGCGGATGCACTGGTGGCGGAGATGACTGGCAGAGAACCTGTTGTTCCTCTCCCAGAGACATTCCGCCCGGCACACCACTTCGGCAGCGGCAGACTGGACGCAGATCGCTAAAGGAACTCACGGTTACGCATGCGCCGACTGCAGAAGCCGATGGCGCGCATGCAATGAAGAGTTGTATATGCGATTGCAGGTGATGTGACAGGACCGCGAACTTGACGCGGTTCGTTCAATCACAATCGGTTTACGCACCTGCTGCCTAGATGGCAGCAACCACCGCGTAAAGACCGTAAAGGCTGAGCGAAATCGTCCCCCAGAACAGGAGATTTTTCGCCACCAAAAATGGCAAATTCATAGACCCACCCTGATGAGCTGCATAGTCAGCCTGCTTCCTCCTCTCCACCCCAGAGGATTCAACTTCGGTTCCGGCTGTAGCTGCTCTCGCCATTTCGGCAATCCTTGAACGACTTAACCAATGGCCATCTGGAACCCATTTCCATCGGCCACACACAGTACCGTTTACGTCGTAAATGGTTAAAACCCGTTTAAGATTAACATGAATCTTTTCTTAATTTACAGCACAATGAAATTGTTGATATGCACAAATTATGGCCCGGCCCGCGCAGCTCTTGCGCGTCCCTCCCTGCCGGTCTTGTTTGATCCGACCTGAAGGAAGCCCTGCAGCATGAGCCTTGAAAGCGTTCGCAACCACCTTGCCAGTGCCGCCCCCGAACTTGAAGTCATCGTGACGGAAGACAGCAGTGCCACGGTTGACCTTGCCGCCAAGGCACATGGGGTCGAGCCCGGTCAGATTGCCAAGACGCTGTCGTTTCAGCTCAAGGACAAGATCTTTCTGGTGGTTGCCCGCGGCGATGCCCGCATGGACAACAAGAAGGCGAAAGCAACCTTTGGTGGCAAGGTGAAGATGCTGGGCCTTGATGAAGTGGAAACGCTGACGGGACACCCCGTCGGCGGCGTATGCCCTTTCGGCCTTGCCCAGCCGTTGCCTGTCTACTGTGATGTCTCGCTGAAGGAATATGACGTGGTCATTCCCGCCGCCGGCGCGACCAATGCCGCTGTCAGGATACCGCCGGAGCGCATGGCGGAAATCACCGGTGCGGAATGGGTGGATGTCTGCCAGCCGCCGCAGGATGCGTCGCAGCAGGCATAAGAGCCACATGAAGCCAGACATTCGCCCGGTGTCTGCCAGGCGTTACGCCCGGTAATAGTCCCGGTACCATTCGACGAACCTGGCAACGCCTTCCTGCACTGTGGTCTTCGGGCGGTACCCCGTGAGGCTTTGCAGCAGATCCGCATTGGCCCATGTCGCCGGAACATCGCCGGCCTGGATCGGCATGAGATTGCGTTCGGCGGTCCGGCCCGTAGCTGCTTCAATAGCTTCGATGAACTCGGTCAGCTGAACGCAGGTCGAGTTGCCGATGTTGACCACTCGCCAGGGAGCAACCGGCGAAAGGCTGTCGCCTTCCTTCACCCCTTCTCCCTCAGCCGGGCGAACAGGCACTGCGTCCATCAGCAGCCGGATGCCTTCGACGAGATCTTCCACATAGGTGAAGTCCCGTTTCATATCGCCGTAGTTATAGACGTCGATCGGCTTGCCTTCGAGGATTGCCTTGGTGAACTTGAAGAGAGCCATGTCGGGCCGTCCCCAGGGACCGTAGACGGTGAAGAAGCGGAACATCGTCACCGGAAGGTCGTAGAGATGGGCATAGGAATGCGCCATCGACTCTGTTGCCTTCTTGGTCGCCGCGTAGAACGACATCTGGTGGTCGGCCTTGTCGGTCTCCGCATAGGGCATTTCGGTGTTGGCGCCATAGGCGGATGACGTGGAAGCAAGCAGCATGTGTTCCGGCGGGAAGGCTCTGGCTGCCTCGAGCAGCTCGAACGTTCCGCAGATATTGCTTTCCAGGTAGGAGCGCGGCGCTTCGATGGAGTAGCGGACACCGGCCTGCGCTGCCAGATGAATGACAAAATCCGGCCGCTCGGTACGGAACAGGGACATCAGCAGGTCCGGCGCCTCAACGCGGTCGTTCACCGGCTTGAAATGCTCGTTCTGCATCAGCATCTGCTGCCGGCGTTCCTTCAGGCGGACATCATAGTAATCCGTCATGGCATCGAGGCCGATCACCCGAAAGCCGTCCTTCAGCAGTCGGGTACACAGGTAAAAGCCGATAAACCCCGCAGAGCCGGTCACCAGAACGGTTTTCATGATTTGCCCAAAGCCTTTCGATCAAAAATTCATTTTACAAAACGCGTAAGTAGGTCAGCCAAGTTATTAAAAGGCTTCGAAGGTTCGGGCAATGGCGAAGTCTGCCCGAACCATCTTGGCCACCTGGAACCGCGACACTTACAGACGCCACAACACCTAGTACAAAATGGATTACCGCGGCGTGACACGCCCACAGAGCTTCTGAAAAACGACCGGTTCCCAAACGAAATTCCAGCTCGTCTGGCCGGGATGTCGCACCGGTCCCACAAACGAAAAAGCCATCCGCGTCCTTGCAACGCGGATGGCTGTCTTTCGCATGCCAGGGCAGGTCATCAGCCTGGCAAGGTCACTTTCGGCCTCTTGTCAGATGCCGCCGCCGTCGGCGGAGAAGCTGTTCAGGAACCCGCGCTTGCGCAGATATTCGACGATCTCCTCGGCAACTTCTTCCGGTTCCCGGCCGACGTTGCGAATATGAAGTTCCGGATTTTCCGGCGCTTCATAGGGGCTGTCGATACCGGTGAAGTTCTTGATCTCGCCCCGGTCGGCCTTGGCATAAAGGCCCTTCGGGTCGCGTTTGCGGCATTCCTCGATGGGCGTATCGACAAAGACCTCGATGAACTCACCGTCTTCCAGGAGATCGCGCGCCATCTGACGCTCCGAGCGGAACGGCGAGATGAAGGATACCAGCGTGATCATGCCCGCATCCGCAAAGAGCTTGGCCACCTCGCCGACACGGCGGATGTTTTCCACCCGGTCGGCATCGGTAAAGCCCAGGTCCTTGTTGAGGCCGTGGCGGACGTTGTCGCCGTCGAGCGTATAGGTGTGTCGTCCGTCGACATGCAGTTTCTTTTCGACGATCGACGCGATGGTCGACTTGCCGGACCCGGAGAGGCCGGTGAACCAAAGGACTGCCGGCTTCTGACCGAGTTTTTCAGACCGGGCGTTCTTGTCGACGTCGAGGGCCTGCCAGTGAATGTTGCTTGCCCGGCGCAGTGCGAACCAGACCATGCCCGCACCAACCGTCGAGTTGCTCATCCGGTCGATCAGGATGAAGGAACCGGTCGTGTGGTTGGCCTCATAGGGATCGAACGGCACCGCGGAGGACAGTGAGAAATTGCAGAACGCGATTTCATTCAATGCCAGCGTCTTGCCGGCCACATGCTCGAACGTATTGACGTTGATCTTGTGCTTGATCTCGGAGACCGTCGCCGTCACCGTGCGAGTGCCGATCTTCAGGAGATAGGGCCTGCCCGGCAGCAACGGCTCGTCCGACATCCAGATGACGTGGGCGGCAAACTGATCGGCAACATCCGGGCGATGTGCGGTCGAGGTCAGAAGATCGCCGCGGGAGATGTCAATTTCATCTTCCAGCGAAATGGTGACTGCCTCTCCGGCCCGGGCGGAGCTGACTTCGCCGCTTGCGCCGATGATCGACTTCACCCTGGACTGCTTTGCCGGACCGGCAACCACCAGTTCGTCGCCAACCGACACCTGGCCGCTGGCGACCGTACCGGAATAGCCTCGGAAATCGAGGTTGGGCCGGTTGACCCACTGCACCGGGAAGCGGAACGGGGCTTCCAGCACATGTTCGCCCACCTGCACCGTCTCCAGGTGCTCCAGAAGGGTCGGTCCGGAATACCAGTCCATCTTGTCGCTGCGCCCGGTGACGTTGTCGCCATAGCGCGCCGACATCGGAATTGCCTGCAGGGTTTCGAAATCGAAACCGTTGGCAAAGACCTCGAATTCCTTGCGGATTTCCTCAAATCGTTCCTGGGAATAGCCGACAAGGTCGATCTTGTTGATGGCCAGCACGACGTGACGGATGCCCAGCAGCGACGCGATGAACGCGTGGCGACGGGTCTGGACCATCAGGCCGTTGCGGGCATCAACCAGCAGCACGGCAAGGTCGGCGGTGGAAGCGCCGGTGGCCATGTTGCGGGTGTATTGTTCGTGGCCCGGGGTATCGGCAACGATGAACTTGCGCTTTTCGGTCGCAAAGAACCGGTAGGCAACGTCGATGGTGATGCCCTGCTCGCGCTCTGCCTCAAGACCGTCGACCAGCAGCGCCAGATCGATGTCCTCTCCCACGGTGCCATGCTTTCTGGAATCGCGTTCCAGCGCGGCCAACTGGTCTTCGAAGATCAGCTTGGTGTCGTAAAGCAGGCGGCCGATCAGGGTCGACTTGCCGTCGTCAACGGAACCGCAGGTCAGGAAGCGGAGCTGGTCCTTGCTTTCCTGTGCCAGGATATAGTCGGTGACGGCTGTCTCTGCAGCTTCCTGTATGTTCTCGATCGTCATCTTAGAAATATCCTTCCCGCTTCTTCTTCTCCATCGACGCACTTTCATCCTTGTCGATGAGGCGGCCCTGGCGTTCGGATGTACGGGCAATCAGCATTTCGCGGACAATGGCGGGCAGCGTATCGGCATCCGATTCAATGGCGCCGGTCAGCGGGTAGCAGCCGAGCGTGCGGAAGCGGACCATCTTTTCCTCGATCTCTTCGCCGGGCTGCAGTTTCATGCGGTCGTCGTCGACCATGATCAGCATGCCGTCGCGGTTCACGACCGGGCGCTTTGCAGCAAAATAGAGCGGCACCATCGGGATGTCTTCCGTCAGGATGTACTGCCAGATATCCAGCTCGGTCCAGTTGGACAGCGGAAACGCACGGATGCTCTCGCCCTTTGCCACACGGGCATTGTAGAGGTTCCACAGTTCCGGCCGCTGGTTCTTCGGGTCCCAGCCGTGATTGGAATTGCGGAAGGAGAAGACGCGCTCCTTGGCGCGCGACTTTTCCTCGTCCCGGCGCGCGCCGCCGAACGCGGCATCGAAGCCGTATTTGTTCAGCGCCTGTTTCAGCGCCTCGGTCTTCATGATGTGCGTATGAACCGAGGAGCCGTGGGAAAACGGGCCGATATTCTTTTCAAGCCCTTCCGGGTTGGTATGGACGATCAGGTCCATGCCGAGACGCGCGGCGGTCTCGTCACGGAAGGTGATCATGTCCCGGAATTTCCAGGTCGTATCCACATGCAGCAGCGGAAACGGCGGCTTGGACGGATAGAATGCCTTCATCGCCAGGTGCAGCATGACGCCGGAGTCCTTGCCGATGGAATAGAGCATCACCGGATTGGAGAATTCGGCCGCGACTTCGCGGATGATGTGGATGCTTTCTGCTTCCAGCCGCTTCAGATTGCTGAGGCGCTCGGGCGAGATCCCGTGAGATTGCATGTTCATGTTCGCTTTTCCGTTTGGCCGGCGAACCGGCCGTATCAATCGTTCGGCACGGGCCAACCGCCCGCGCAATTTTGCAAATCGTCAGGCAGCGGGCGCGACATCCCGCAGGAGGTTCCTGCACCCGGCTGCCAGAAAAAACGGGTTCCGCAAGTCGTCCTTGCGGGCGTTTTCCGGCACCCGGTAGACAAAGTCCTCGCCGGTTGAAGCCAGAACGACCGCCCCGCCGGCGGCGCGCACAACAGCATCGCCGGCGGCAATGTCCCATTGCATCGTGGGCGCAAGACGGGGATAGAAATCGGCCCGGCCGGCAGCCACCCAACACAGTTTCAGCGACGAGCCGACGTTAAGTTGCTCGGCGACACTCAGCCGTGAAATCAGGGCAGAGGTTTCTTCCGAAAGATGAGAGCGGCTGGCGAGCACGCTGATGCCGTCCAGCGGTGGCGTGCGAACGGAGATAGGCGCAACATCGCTGATGCCGCCGTTCGCGATGGTTCCCTTGAAGGCCCTGGTTTCGGTTTTGCCGTTTTCCCGGATTTCCCCACCCCAATAGATTTCTTCGAGGGCTGGTGCGGAAACCACGCCGAACACCGGGCGGCCATCCTCGATCAGGGCGATGTTGACGGTGAACTCGCCGTTCTTCTTCAGGAATTCCTTGGTTCCGTCGAGCGGGTCGACCAGGAAGTACCGCGCACCTGCCGCAGGCAGCTTGCCGGCTTCGACCGCTTCTTCGGCCACCACCGGAATGTCGGGGAACTTTTCCGCAAGGCCCGCGAGAATGATTTCCTCGGCTGCCGCGTCGGCCTTGGTCACCGGAGACCCGTCGACCTTGTTCTCGACCTCGAAAGGTTCCGCGTAGATTTTGAGGATTTCCTCTCCGGCCCTCAGGGCCAGCAGGTTCAAGAAAGATATCTGGTCTTCAGTCATTGATGCCTCAATTCGCGCCGGGAAATATTGCCCCCCGCGCTGTCCGCCCGCGTGGCTGTCCCGTAAATAGAAAGGTACAGTGTATCAATTCAAGGAATGGTGTTCCACGTTTTAGCCTGAATACAAAAAGCTCAGGTTTCTCTGACCGTCGCAAGGGAGCTTTTGTTGCTCCCAACATGGTCCTATGCCGGGCTTTACCTGACTGATCCATACGTGGATTCACCGATTGGCAAGGGCTTTGCGCCTAAACTTACCCCAAATGGGGGTTAAAGTGCCCTTGGACACCATGAGAATGCGAGAAACCCATGTCGGACGCCAAACCATTTCCGCACGCACCCGCGGATGAGAGCGCCAGCGAACAGATGCCGCGGGAGCGGCGGGCACGCGTGTTCAAGAAAGGCAAGATGGTCTTTCAAAACGGACTGAGATCCATTCCCTGCATGGTGCGCAACATCTCCGAAGGCGGCGCTTTGCTGGAATTCGAGCAGGCCTACATGCTGCCCAAGGAATTCGACCTTCATATCGACCTGGAAGACTATGAAGTCACCTGCGAACGCCGCTGGGAGGAAGGCCTTCGCTGCGGCGTCCAGTTCATCGGCGAGAAACGGCATGTTGCCGCACAGCGCGCGCAGGTGCTGAAAAGCTCCGAAGAAGCGCTGAGAAGCGAACTCGACGAGCGCCGCGACAGCCCGGACAACTTTTTCCAGCGCCGCCACCAGGACGAACCGCATGCCGACGAGCGCACCTCCGTGCGTCGCAACCGGCAGGACGCAAGTGCCGGCGCCGGCAAGCCGACCTTCGGCAAGAGGCGCTGATACGCTGCGCGCGGCAAAATACGTCAGACACCCTTTCTCTTCGCGGTGCTCGACAGACAGCCAGCAAGTGCACCCCGCCGCCCAAGGCAGAATGTCGGCTTCCACGCCAGCGCTCAAAATTCCTGGATATGATCCGCCTCCGCGTCGTACCCTTTGAAGATCACGCCAAGGCGTGTTTCGAACCAGGATCATGACCAGGAAACAGCCCGTGGCGACCACCCTCTACGACATGAGCGTGCCAACCTTCCTGCAAGCGGCACGCGCCGTCAGCGGGTTTCTTCAAAAAGCGGCAACCCATAGCCAGCAGACAGGCACCGATCCGGACGACTTCGCGACCGCGCGGCTTTATCCGGACATGGCTCAGTTCTGGTTTCAGATCGAGTGCGTCGACAATTTTTCCGTCTGGGGCCTGGAAGCAATGAGAACGGGTGCCTTCACCCCTCCGCCGCTTGTCGGACCAGCTCCATATGCGGCTCTGCAGGACCGGATCGCGCAGACAGTGACACGTTTGCAGGCCTATAAGCCTGCCGAGGTAAACGACTGGTCAGGCCGGCCTCTCGACCTTGATCTGGTTCACATCAGCCCCGCGCCGATGCCCCTGACATCGGAGACCTTTCTCCTGTCCTTCCTGCTGCCGAACTTTCATTTCCACGCCGTCACCGCCTACGACATCCTGCGCACGCGCGGCGTGCCCATCGGCAAGCGCGACTATGAAGGCCAGTTGCGGACGAGGCCGGACTGACGGCCCTTGCCCTTGCCCTCACCCTCACCCTCCCCCTCACCGGCAGAAACGGACGGGGGGCGCCAACTGGAAAGCCGCGCAGGCAATTCATCCAGTTTCAAAGCCGTTTTCAAGACACCTGCGCAAACAGATATGGCCCACCGGGCAAAACCCGGCAGGCCATATCGTCAGCGGAGGTTCAAAACCTCTCAGGCTGCCTGGCGTTCACGCTCCAGCGTCCGCACGGTGGCCGGGCGTTCGCTGCACCGCTTCACCCAGTCACGGATCGCCTCGTTGTCCGGCAACATGTCCGGCAGCCACAGGAACGGGCCGCTGCACAACAGGTCGACGGCGGAATAGGTTTCGCCCAGCAGGTAAGGCTGCTTTTCCAGCGTCTCCGCCAGCCGCGCGACCATCGTGTCGAAATCGCGCAGGCTCGCCTCCACGGCCGGATGCGTAAACTGGGCGAATTTCAGGATGATGACCGGCTCCATCACACCCTGATAGTAGAACAGCCAGGACAGATATTCCCCGCGCCCCGGCTGGCCTTCGATCGGCCCCAGCCCGGCTTCGGGAAACTTGTCGGTAAGATAAAGCATGATCGCGCCGCGCTCGCGGATCCCCTCGGTACCATCGACCAGGTAGGGCACCTTCTTTTCCGGATGCGGGTTGGATGCATCCGGCCCGCCCGAGCCATCCTGCCGGCGAACCGTCACTTCCTTCACCTCGACGTCGGCGCCCAGCTCTTCGATCAGGGTCACGATCGCCGAAGACCGGCTGTTGGGAGAATGGTAAAGCGTCAACATGGGAAAGCTCCTTTTCTTTGTGATGCCAAAGGTATAGCTTCCCCCTGCTGACAATTTACGGCAGGAGCAAAAATGGCCCGCATGGACAGGCTGATGCGTCTGATGGATACCCTCAGGCGCCTTCCCCAACCGGTCACCGCAGCGCGCCTTTCCGAAGAGACAGGCGTTTCCCTGCGCCAGCTCTACCGCGACATCGCCACCTTGCGTGCGGGCGGCGCCCTGATCGACGGGGCCGCGGGCGTCGGCTACACCCTGACGGAAGATCCCGTGCTGCCGCCGCAGAGTTTCTCCCGGCTGGAAATCGAGGCGCTGATGCTGGCGCAAAGCGGGCTGGACCAGATCGGCGACGAGACACTGAAAAAGGCCGGCCGCAACGCCATGGCCCGCATCATCGCCACCCTGCCCGACCG
Organism: Roseibium sp. RP-7; assembly: GCF_053005225.1. NCBI lineage: Bacteria > Pseudomonadati > Pseudomonadota > Alphaproteobacteria > Hyphomicrobiales > Stappiaceae > Roseibium > Roseibium sp. RP-7. Next base: position 1,638,386 of record NZ_JBRKQA010000001.1, on the reverse strand, counting down.
GCAGGCACGCCAGGCCATGCACACGGTGATGCGCAGTTGGCGGCAGCCGGACAAGCGCCCGCCGGTGACGGTGGATCTCGACCTGTTGCGCGAGGCCTGCTGGGAGGAATTCAGCGTGATCATCACCTACCGCGACCTGCAGGAGCGGACGACCACAAGGGAAATCTGGCCGATGGGCCTGTCCTATAGCGAAACCTCGCTGCTACTGCTCGCCCATTGCCGCCTGCGGCAAGACTATCGCCACTTCCACGTCAGCCGGATCGCCTCCCTGGCGCCCGGCACCGAAAGCTTCCGCCCCAACCGGGTGGGCCTGCTCCGCGACTACATCCAGCAACGGGGGTATGACCGGAACAGGTCACCTCAGCGCAGTGAAGTTGGGTAAAGTGCGAATTGGAAACGGACTAACCTCAAAACGGGGAAGTTTGGGGGGAGCGAGTCAGGTACATTGCGAGCTGAATGGTGCAACGAGATTTACCGGACCCGATGAGCAAGACTGCCTCTTGCACCGGCACCTTAAGTGCTATGATGCGGTTGTTAATGGCTGCAAAAATGGGAGCCAGACACCCCAGCAGGTCCGGATAGATTCAAACTAGACCTAAGACTTGAGAGATGTCGCGCCATTTTATTTCTTTCGGGAGCGCCTCTCCATCAAAGAAGGCTCTAAACACCGCAACTACGTCATCTATGAAAAGGACTTCGTCAGGCCATATAGTCAAATTTCCCCCACCAAACATTAGAGTTTGTTCGCCCTCAAAAGGTACTTTAGCTTGTCCCAAGTGAGCGCGCCAATGCTTGGAAGCTTGCGGGTCTCGCATTTCCAACACACAGGTTACTCCGCCACCAGCAACCTGCAGATAAGGGCCATCTTGCCTCGTTAAGCTTGCATATGACTGTGGGCCGTAGCTCTTCAGTTTTCGCAAAGTCTTTTCAACTTCGGAGAAGATCGAAACCTGTACAGGGCTTTTCTTTTCGACTTCTAGAAGCATGTTCATGGTAGATAGATCGTTATGTTGCCAACCACTTTTTCACCTGCAAGTTTGCCGATACCGTCTGCTCCAAACCTGTTAATGAACATATCGTCAAGGTTTTGTTGAGGGCTTTTCGTTGCTCCACCGTGAATAGCCCCAAACTGATAAAGCACATAGTCTGCGCGTGTGCTGGCGTAATAATCCAGTCGAACAGGTTCCAGCCCTGCTTCTGGCTCAGACCAGATATTAAGTAAATTTATGTAAAAAATTTGATTAATTCACATACTATCTAGATTTCATAGAAATTCCACAGTGCCTTGGATTGATTTTGATATGGCATTGTTATTATTTAGACCTGCCTTCCAACAACTTTTCCAATTTGGATATTGAAATACCTGGACAACCCGCCAATTTCCAAGCGTTGAAATATTCAGGATAACTCGAAAGAATATATCCATCCTCCTTTACTGATTTTTCCTCGTCGCAATAGCCAAATTTTTTCATAAACTGCAGGTGACTTAATGCCATCCCTCTGAGCCGTGAGGAGTTCATATCCATTTTCTTGAACGCCTTCTCGTCTGCGTACTGGCTTTCTCCTGTCATCATCCCAATTAAGTCGTCGACAAGGCCCAGTTCGAGAGCACGATCAATCAGTTTTTCTTCGACAAGGCTCATCTCTAATATCCGAACTTAAAATATAACGCGCCATCTACTTCAACTTTGGTAATATCTAATGTCTTCATAGTTTTCCCAAGGGCGTTCCCCAAGCCGCATCAAGCAGACTTAATCCACAACGAGAAGGCTTCGGATAAGATGGCGTATCAGGGTCAGCTGAATATCGTGACCTGAGACCCGAGTTTCTGCCGGTTTGGCGCGCGCCCTTCAGGGCAAGGTCCCGGCCGGTTGTGACTGACACGTTGCCGCCCGCCGTAACATCCGTATTGGTTTGATAGGTCTCCGCGTGCTCATAGGGGCACTTTTAGCTCGGGCTCAGGTCAGCAGCCTGTTTTACTGTTTCAATCCCTTCAGACTTCGTAGTCGCCCACATGGTCAAGATAGAATGTTGTGTCCTGGTAAAGTTGCAAAACAAACTCGTTGAATGAGTTTGAAACGAGTTTTTTGTCATATGGGGCATAGACCGCGTTAGGGTTAGCTGAATGTGGTCTAAGGACAAAATAGCTGTAACTCCCCATATCAAAGAAAGGGAGTTCTCCGTCGGCGACAAGCTCAGCATCGTATTGAAAGCTCACGTCTTCACGGAGCCAGAGTTCACTCAGGCGTCGCAAGTCCACAAATATATTCAGATAGTCGGTCTGTAGGACCCCTTTGCGACTTCGTACCAGATGGCCACTCCCAACTTTGGCATAAAAGCGTCTGAGTTCATGCGGTATCACGATCCCCATGCGTTTTTCAGCATCGTCAAGTTCAGCTTCTTCTATCTTCCAGAATTCATTTTTTGGGGCGTAGCCACGATGGTCATCTGGTACTCGAAACTGATTTAGTTCAGAGAAAATTTTGTCGACTTCCTTGATACTTAACGACATCGTTATGGTGATCCAATCATCTGCATCAAGTTCTTGAAAGCACTCCCAGTCCCATGGATGTCACCTTGATGCTGATCTGGGAACCTCGCAGGCGCAATTACCATTGTATGGGACCACTTCACCCATACGACGATCACTACGAATCGTTCGTACACCGGATAGATTCAATGCATCAAAGTCTGCGACAGGTGGAATGATCAGAGTTGGATACGTCCCTCGGATAATTCAACAAAGAAAGTAAACAAATCAGACGATATCGCTCGTTCAACGCCCGGCCCTATAGCTAATATTTTCGTTCTAGGTGACGCTTTGGTATCGAGGAAAAAATAGATACCAGTGCCGTCATCCGAAATCGGGATATATGCTGGGTTCTCAGCCCCAGCTTGTCCCCAATCCCTGAACTGCTTTGTCACCTTTGTCACGTCTTGCCAGAGTGGCGGATCGTTTTTTTCAAAGCCAGGCAAGCCATAGATTTCAACACCTCCGATCAAGCCGGAACCAAATCTTTGCAAAAAATCTCGGTACTGTTCCGGAAATCTGACACCTAGGTCTGCTTCTGCTGCTGCAACCTCTGCCTCCGGAACAGGTCCGTAGACCTCACCAGCTGCACACATTTCTTCGAACTTCCGGTTATAACTCATGAATTTTCCTCACTCAGCAAGTTGCCCTGAGTTGAAAACTCTTGATATCGCTGTTGCCAATATGATTGTGAATAGTTCGGTTGCCCGCTCCCAAGGCGCAATCCCACTGAACAAGAATAAAGAAGAAATCATTATTGATACTTTTTCATTTTTTGTACTGGACCAAATTAATTCGTGAAATGAACCGGCCGATCGACTTTTGCCAAAGCCTCTTTCGTCTTCACTCTTGCATCTTGTGAAGTTGCTTCGCGCGTGACGATGACTTTTGCGCTGGAAATCAAGGTTCGTTTTTTGACCACGTTGATCCGGAGCGTCCCGATGTGAAGCACTTCACCGCCCTTGACCGAGAAGGTCGGGGACAGTGCTTTCTTCAGCTTGTCAGTGCCCAACAAAACGTCAGCCCAGTCACCGCCAAGCTTGACCACGGAATCGCCGCACGAAACTCTGGTGATCCGATAAGTGCTTGGTTCCACGACAGCTTTGTCCTTGTCAGATCCCAGGCTGAAAACGTCGCCGTTAGAAATAAATCGGTATTTTGAAGTCGCGACATTGATCATCGTGATCGAACTGCCCGGGCAATATTTGGCGTTGTAGTAGACATCGCCGAGGACAACTGCCTGTCCATTATCCAACGCCTCCTCGAGCTTCTTTGCATCGGCCTCATCAACTGTCTTCAAGGAGTTTTCGGTAGACGTTTGGCAGGCGGCCAACAGGAGGCACAAAGGCAGGAACACCAGTCTATTCACATTTTTTCCTTCTGGAGCTGAAGCGCAGTCAATCGACCGCAAGAGGACGGTGGCGAGCATGGCCTGAAGCAGACACTCACCCTGTGCTCCTATTGAAGGGAATTTCCGAAAGAATCAACCAAAGATTGAAAATATTAGGTGTGCAATTTTTGCGAGCGCAATCTCCTGATGAAATTGACGCCTGCAATCAACGTGGCTGCCGGTATCCAAGCGGGCTAGGTGCCTACCAATGATATATTGAGTAAAAATTTATCCGGGATAGTCTTGGGGATATTGTCCTTCGAAACAGTTTCGAACGGTGATATTACAAGAACAAAATCACCAACATTCCACAAACACAGCCTACAGAGAACTAGTATTTCTTTAAGATGATTAGAGATCTCTGTATCTAAATTTTTTTCCGCCTCTCCAATTACGATATCCAATTCTCTGATAAGTTGAGACAAATTTTCTGTAGTATAAAAATATGATGGATCACAGTCATCAACCCCCGCCAACATTTCAAATCGTCCGGCATCAGCTTCACGCTCCAAATAATCACCGTTCCGTCGGTGCGTGGTAAAGTAGATCAGCTGATTGTTGGCCTGACTGTATAACGCTATGCCCTGTGTCATCTTACCTCACAAAGAACCTGACCTGCTCCCCTGAATGTCCGCGTTCATAAGTAAGCTCTGTTCACGGTGTGATCTTTGCTGGACTGGTTTGCAAATTCATGGGGGGTGCGACCGTCGAGGCTCGTATGCGGTCGGTCCAGATTGTAGTCGATCTTCCAGTTTCGATAATGTCCCGGGCGTGTCGGTAGCTGCGGAACAGATATTTCGTTGAGGCATTCATCCCTTAGCCGGCCGTTGAAGCTCTCGACAAAACCATTTTGCATCGGTTTTCCTGGCGCGATGTAGTGCCATTCGACGCAGCGGTCCTGCTGCCATTTGAGAATGGCGTTTCAAGTGAGTTCCGTACCATTGTCGCTGACCACCATTAAGGGATAGCGAGTGCGGCGCTCAGCGATCCCGCCCAGGTCCCGTGCGGCCCGGGCCCCGGACATCGAATTGTCGACGACAGTTCCCAGACATTCCCGGCTGAAGCCGTCACAGCAAATATTTCGAAGTCCTTACAGATTCTACCTAAAATACATATCCAGCCGAATGGCAGCATTCTGTTTTGAAATATTGTAAATAAACAAAATAAAAAATTAAACACACTAAGCCACCATACCTGCAATATGCCTCCAGCTTTCAACATAGTCATCAGAACCAATATCAAGCGCCAATTCTATTATAGCGCTTGTTGGATTATCTGTTTCCTCAAATACAATTTTGTCTAAGGCACTTGCCAAAACAATAAAATTTTCAAATGTACTTGCTAAAGGCCTCACACGGGCACCCGGCGCAGTGGTAATATCTACAAAATAAACAGAACCGTCGCCATGATAAGGGCTCGCTTTTGCAATCCCAATAACGTCTGCTTCAAAAGAAGCTACGTTAACTAAATTGTCGGGAAGTAACGGATTTTGAAATTGTCCGTTTAGCTCTCTCAGTGAATCGAGAACACTAACATTGTCTCCTGGACACAAATCAAAAAAACCTAATGAACCCCCCTCGACTTGGTACTGACTAACAAAATCAGTATAACTCCTAGATAAACCTAAACCTCTTACAACTTGGTCTAACCCCACTAGTGGATTGACTCTTTCCTTTAAAATGGCTCCACCAAAGGATCTGATTTCTTGCTCTCTGCTGGAATAGTATTCCAATGCTTCAGTAATTGTTTTGACCATATGCATCAATCTTGGAGATAGGCAAAAAGGTAACTTCGTGGGAATTGCGTTAGGAACCACGCGAGAAAAACACTGAAATTATCTTTTAGTTCATATTATTTACAAGCTACTTTCAGCCTGACAAAATCAGCGCTCTCCAGAATAATTGCAATTACTTTTTTCAACCCAAGACAGCTTCCGATAACAATGCGACCCCTAACTTAGGACTTACGCTTAAATAAATTAATCAACTAAAACTAATTTTATGCAAATTAATAAACTAACCTCAGCCTAAACATCGTGAGTTTCGGGTTTATATCCCTGCTCAATTCTATCAATTAGAAGCGGCGCGCTTATTATTCCGCGAAGTGAATATCGCAATTCAGAAGCTGTCAATTCTCGATCAAGCATCACTTCGTGTTCGCCGTCCCAAATCCACCAAGGCCCACATTGTCCGTCTGGCGCGACAACCCGCGTTCTAAATCTGGGAAACTCGTAGTTGCAGTCCGAGACTGGGACATTCGCAACAATGGATAGCAAACCTTCATCTAAAGCAGCCTGAAGAGGAAAAAACGCATGAAATTGAGGTCTTCCTCGAACTACCTCGGAATAATCCTTGGGCGAAGTTGCATAATACCCCTCAAATATCGACAAAAGAGAACCAAATCTTTGATTTTTATGTGTAAACTGAGCGTACGCGACCCCCTTTGAAGTTTGAATCTGGACTACATCTCCAATTTTAGCCCGTTTTGCCATTTAAAATCCTGGTTACCTTTGCTGCCTCAAAAGCTCTGCACCACGAACTAGTGCTTGCTCATATCTTGTCGTTTTATTGACTTTGGAAATTGAGTTGATTTTGTTGATGAGAGAACCGCCATTTTTGCTTAAGCAGTAGAGGTTGATGAGAACTTGCTCAACAGCCGCCTCCCGGTCCGCAGGGCTTCGGCGCGGGCCGTGTCGCCTTCGGCTTCTGCCGCGTCGGCCTCGGCTTCCAGGTCGGCGGCCTTGATGCCGTCGCCATCGCCGTACCGATCAAAGGCACACCATCGCGGTCAATCTCGGTCTCGATCCCGCCGAAACACCTGAGTTTCTCTATTACGGAACGGCAACCCGCTTCCTCGAAAACACCAGAGAACGAGGCCTTTTCACGCTAGACCGTCAGTATGTACACCTGATCGCAGATATCGAAACGGCAACTAATTTCCTGATAAACTTCATGATACTTGAAGCTTTTCCAGATCATCCGACCAGTAACGTTTGCTCTTTATCTTACCAGCCACTTCGAGTTGGTAGGTGGGCTTTCCCTCTTTGTGATGCCAGCCGATGCCGACTACAGTGCCATTGTAATCCCGCCCTTTAATTCCAACAGCCTCACCAAGCTCAAAAATCCAAGATTTTTCTGGCCTAATCAGTTTCAAGCCTTCCGGACGTACACGAAATTGCTCAGTGCCTGAGCCAATCACAGTATACTCGCCATCATCGGTCAAAACACGGAAGACAACACCATAGGGCTTGAACCTTCTCATGCGATCCAAGTCATTCGGATGAATTAAGTGCTCTCCACTCTCTTCAAACCAAGAGCAAAGTGCCCACCTAGTTTCGTCAGCCATCAAACGGTACATACCCTTGGAAATCGATGCGGAGACAGAAACAAGATTTCCGGATGAATGGGGCGATATTGAACGGGGTACCAATCAAACGTAACGTTCAGTGCTGACAATGCGCCAAACATCGTCAGAAAAACTGCAAAGAAAATCCGAATCTGTTGACCGATCAAAGTCATGAAGTTCTATGCCGTTCAAATTTAACACCCAATTCAATTAATCTCTGTTCGTCGGTATGTGAGAAATTTTTGAACTCAAGTTCCACACATTCATTTTGAAGAATTTGTTCAACAACCGTTTTTGCATCAGCCAATCCTAAGTCACATTTTGCTCTTAGAAAGTGGTTGAATTGAACTTTGTTAAAGCCTTCATCCCAGCCAGTTAGAGTGATCTTGGTCATTCATTTACCCTGATAATGATGTCTCTTGGGGTGTGGCCGGGATTTGCGCCGGTAGTCCTGGTGCCACCTTTAATAACCACTTGATCGACACCTTGCTGCTTGCCCAGATCACGGGCAAATTGTCTTAACTCACGGACGCTGCTTGTTCCCGCTCCAGCACCATCAATATGTAAGTCGCTCAAAACTAGCCGGTTGCCATCCCGCGCCTGGTTGGTAATGACCGTGATATTGCTACCATTTCTGCCGGTCATGGAATATTCGAATACATCGCCATCTTGGGCAACTACGCGTGGGCCTGTCCTATTTGGGGCAAAAGAGGAGCGCAAAAGCGCGTAGTCTGCTCCGGTGTTTTCCACGCCATCCAATGCGCGCATGTTGCCGGTTTGCGCGAGCGCAGCGCTGGTAAACGTGAGATTTGCACCAATTGCAGGTGGAGCACGAGCGGTATTCGTCGGAATAACCGGTTGCACGCTCAGATCCCGCACTACCACAGGATAGCTGAACCGCGACCAATCCCCCGGCGCAGCAAACGCATCATATGATCCAAATGCTACGATTAGCAGCGCAAGTAAGGTTCGGATCAAGAGGCGGAGAGATGCCATAAAGCCTAACCGTCCAAAGAAACAAAAACAGCATCCCCAAGTTGAGGAAGCACTTCTATAGAATCAAATAGCAGGTCAATCTGTTGCCGCTCCGGCCACCATTTATGGCCAGAAAGTTTGTTTGCGTGAACCTGATTGCTGAATTTTATTGATACAGCCCCAGCTTCGAGCGGTACCTTATCAAGGTCGACTTCCAGACGCACGGCAACAATTGACTTGCCCGCCACCACATCGACAGATTCTACAACACCAATATCAATCACGGGGAATTCCCATACTATCAAGCTGGCTTCCAAACTCCTGAACTCGCGCTTGGTTCACAGCATGTTCAGCATCGGAAATTCCATAGGCCCTCTGATTATTTACCAGTCTAGTCGCCGCTTCATATTCCGCTCTAGCGGTAGCCCCAGCGTTCCCATACTGTGAAACCCATTGATCATAGCGGCCAGTTCGGTGCTGCCCGGAGTGGATTAACTCCTCAAAGATTGTGCTTGGGCTAGCGTCAGGACGGACGAGGATTGTTTCAGCGTTGAACGTGACTCCATCAGCTCCTCTGGTCTCAAGATATCTTAGCGCGTCCTCAGAGCTATCAAAGACTTTCCCCTGTCTTGCGAACGCCTCTTGGATTTTCGCAAATTGCTGAGGGTTCATCGGATCGAAGGACGTGGGACGCTGGCTGAAAAGCTCCCCTCTCCTATTTAAGGCCTTCACGTTTGCGGAGAAAGCTTCGGCAATCTTAGACCCAAGCCTTCTCGTAATTAAGGCACCAGCTTTTGCAACAGCTTCGCCGACAACGTGCCCACCTGCTTGCGCAATCAATTCCTCGGCCTGAAGAACTGTGATGTACTGCGACCAGGTCATTCCCGTCGTATCGAAGCCCAAAGAGCTCTCGCTCGGTGGCGTCATCTTCAGGAAAGTGGCAAGGTGCAGCTCTTTCTGACCAATGGTATTGTAGAGCTTGAGCACCGTCTGGTTCTTGGTGTTCTTGCAGCTTGGCGCCTGGCAGTGCAAAGCCTCGTTCGCCAGCTCAAGCATCAAGACCGTGTCATAAGAAAGCCCAGATACGCTCTCGATGTCCCATTTGGTGATCGATTTCAGTTGAGCGCGGTCAGCGGCTGGCAAGTCTGCAAAAATGCGCGCTGCCAGAGCAGCCTTTGCATAGGCTTGAACGCCGGGATCAAGGCTCTCACAATATTCTACGAGTTCGGCAAGCGTCTCCCGTTTGATCCCGAACATGAGATCTTCAATCGCAGTCTGAGAGCAGTCCGCAGCGTAGGCTGGAGTAACAATCCAGTTCAGCGGGTTGTACCGATTATACCCTTGGCGACCGCCGCAGGCGGCCAAGCGCTTTAGCAGTTCGCGCTGTTGGGGAGACACATCCAGCTTTTCGATGGCCTGCCCTACCGCGGAAAGAACCTTGCCCAGGTCCCGCACCGCCGTATCACTCACATAAAGCTCAAACCCTTCCTGCTTCTGCGAGGTCACTTCCACCACTGCGTCCGGGTCGCGGTTGAGGTTGGAAAGTTGGGTTTCAGTGGCGGTGGTGTCTTCCGCCGCTTCCCGGTCCGCTTCGGCGCGCAGGGCTTCGGCGCGGGCCGTGTCGCCTTCGGCTTCTGCCGCGTCGGCCTCGGCTTCCAGGTCGGCGGCCTTGATGCCGTCGCCATCGCCGTCGCGCACGGTGATCTCGCCCTCGCCAATGGTGGCGCGGGCAACGCCCTCGGTTTCGGAGTTGGAATAGGCCCCTTCCACCGTGATGCCCGGTTTGGACTTGCCTTCCGGATTGGAACCTATGCTGACGCCGACCGAGCCGGAAACCTGCCGGCCCTTGCGGTGAAGGTCGATATCCGCCGTTTCCAGACGCTCGGTTTCAAGGGTCAGGTCGCCGGAGCGAGAGGCGATTACCCCGCCGGTGATGGAGGTCGTTTCACCGACATCGGCATTGAGCGCGTTGTCGGTGACGATGCCGGAGGGGGCGTTCACCCAGGCCGAGCTGTTGGAGCCCTTGGCCCCGTTGACGCTGGCAGAGGCGCCGAAGGTGGGCCCAGCACCATTTGCCCCGAGCCCGATGCCAACGGAAACCCCGGCGCTGTAGCCACTGCTCTGGTTGGAGCCTTCGGCGGTATCCAGCCGGCTTTCGATCGTGAGGTTGCGGCCGATGTCAAGATCGGCACTGTCGGCTTCAATCCGCGCGCCCTTCAGGGCAAGGTCCCGGCCGGTTGCGACCGACACGTTGCCGCCCGCCGTCACATCCGTGTTGGTGTGATAGGTCTGCGACTGGCTGTAGGAACTCTGCTGGCCGGAGACATCCAGCCCCAGGCTGAGGCTGGCGCCGGGGGCGCCATTCTTGCCACTGGCGCCGACACCAAGCGTCAGCCCGATGCCCGCGGACATGCTGGAGCTTTCGCCCTCATAGGCGAGATGGTTTTGCGCCGATTCCAGGATGACATCCCGTCCCGCCGCCATGGCAATGTCGTTGCCGGCGTCGATCCGGGCGCCCTTGGCGGTGATGTCGCGTCCCGCTTCCAGGGACATGTCGTTGCCCGCCGACAGCGTGGCGGTGCGGGCGATGGCGCTAACCTCCGACGAGCTGCTTTCCTCGCGGGAGATGCCGATGCCGATGCGCACCCCGGCAATGGTGCCACCCTGGCGGATGGCGTTGAGCTGGTTGAGCGCGTCGACCGCCTTCAGCCCGGCGGAGACCGCGGAAAGCGCCTGATAGCCGAGATTGCCCTTGCCCGAGGCTGCCATGCGCGGGGCATCCGCCAGCGACTTCACCGGTCCGGAGATGTTTTCGAAGGCGCCGACCGACAGCGCGAAGGTGTCGATCTTGTGGCTTTCCGAATGGGCATAAAGATCGTGAACGCTGTCCAGGACGATGTCGCGCCCGGCGGTTATGCCAAGGTCTTCGTCGGCGGCGACGGAGGCAGCTTCGGAGACCACATCGCGCCCGGCATCAATGGAAACGTTCCGGCCGGACACCGCCGAGGTGACCTGGGTCAACGAGCTGGTGTCGGAGGTATGCCGTTCGGACTTGTAGCCAGCGACCACACCCATGTTGCCGGTTTCTGCAAAGAAGCCGCTTTTCTTGTCGACCCGGCTGTCTTCGGAGGTGTTTTGGGCGGCTTCCAGGCGCACATCGCGGCCGGCCAAAAGGGCAACGTCGCTTTCGGAGGATACGGCGGAGCCCTTGACCACGACATCCCCTGCACCGGCCGAGATCTCCAGATCGCCGAGCGCGGTCACCATGGAGCCGACCTGCGTGGTGCTGCTGCTGTCGCGTTTCCTGGAACTTGAGGTCAGGAAGCCGCTTTTGTTGCGCGCGGACCGGTCTTCCCGGCTTTCCTCCGCCGTGCCGATGGTGACGGTTTCACCGGCTGTCAGGCTGGCCGTGCCGTCGCTGGCAATCAGCGAGCCTTCCACGGCGATGTTGCGCCCGGCCTTGAGGTCGGCCGCGTCTGCCGCCTGGATGGTGGAGCCGGACACGCGGGTCTGGCTTTCGCGCACATCGTAGCGGTTGCTGCCAGCCTGGCCACTGGCTTCGAAATGGCTGTCGAGCTCGATGGCGGTTACCACCAGGTCACGGCCGGCGTCTATTTCCAGGCTGCCGCCGCTGGCAAGATCGGCCCCGGTGATGCGGGTGTCGTTATCGCTGCGGATGGTCAGCGTGTCTTCCGCCGTCACCGTGCCGCGCTCATAGGCCCAGGTGCCGATGGCCGTGGTGCCGTTGCCGGTCGCCCGCGTTGCGGTTTCGATCGAGACAGTCTCGCCGGACAGGGTCACATCCCTGCCGCTGATCGTGCCGGACCTGTTGAGCAGGGTGCCGGCGGCGCTGGCGACCAGGGTTTCGTCGGCCTTGATCGTGCCGCGAACGTTCCTGATTTCCGCTGCCTCCAGCGTCGTGTTGCGCCCGGCGATCACCGCGCCGGTCTTGTTGAGGTCCGTTGTCGAGGCAAGGTAGAGACGGGGCGCGATCACCTCGACGCCATCCACCACCGCGCGTTCGTACCAGACGATGTCGCTGGTCAGGAGTGCGATCTGCTCCTCGCTCAAGGACACGCCGAACGCCAGGTCCAGCGCCTCGGCCTGTGCGCCGGCGCTGTCGATCAGCGTCTTCATCTGCAGGGCATCGGAGGTCTGGTCGGCGGACAGCCAGCGGCGGCCCGTGGCCCTGCGCACCTGCTCGGCCACATACTGGCTTTCGAAATAGGCATCACCGAGCGAGCGGATGTGCTTGTCGATATCGGGAATGCCGACCGTATCCAGGAAATACTGGGACCCGAAGAATGCGCCGATGTCGACGAACGCGAAGCGGGTTTCGTAAAGGAACGGGCTGCTTTCCGGAGCGCGGCTGAAAAGCTGGCCGTTGAACTTGTAGGACGCAGGGTCGAAGGCCGGGGCCTGGGAGCTGGCGTTGAGCTGAACGATGGACGTGTCCTGCGTGGACTTTTGCAGCTTTTCGGGGGTGGAAGGCTCGCCGGCTTCGTTGGTGAGCGTGCCTGTCAGGTTGCCGATCAGCGATCCGCCGGCGTGGATGGTCGCGGGAACAGCATCGATGGTTTCGGCGCTCAGCGTCTTGCTTTGCACCCCGTTGTCCAGAAACTTGTGCGAGGGGGCAAAGCCCAGCGTGCGGGTTTCGTAGCTCGACCAGCTCTGGTGGATGGTGATGACCCGTGTCAGGGTCTTGCCGCCGTTGACGATGCTGGTGCCGTCGATGCGCATGTCGCCGGAGGCGACGATATCGCTGTATTCGTTTTCCAGCGTGCCGACATCCAGCACCATGTTGCCGTTCAGCGCCGCGATGCGCGCGACCGGGTCGACCAGCTCATAGGTGTCTTCGGTGACGTAGATGGTCACCACATCGCCCGAACCTGCTGCACCGTCCTCGTCGGGGGCGAGCATCAGCCAGTCGTCATAAGTGCCGTTGTCCGGGTCGAACTCGGCAATGGAAGTCGGTGCGTAGTCCTTCCACCAGTTCTGGTCCCAGTCCGCTGCCGTGGCATTTTTGGCCGTGAGGATCTCATCGATCTTTTCCGGGTGCGGCACGAAAACATAGCCGCCGGGCCCGCCGCCAGTGTCCCAGAACTGGTCCCAGTCGCCGATGCCGCCGGCCGCCCAGTATTTGGAGAACCCGCCCTTCAGCCAGTCGGGAGGATAGGCCCCGGCGACGACTTCATTGGCATATGCGGTCGTCTTGGTGTCGAAAGTGGCACCGGTGATGTTCTTCAGGCTATCAGCCCGGATCGTCAGCGTTCCGGACCTTGCCTCGATGATCCCGCCCTTGCGGTTGATGATGCCGGCCGCCTTGGTGCCGGCCGTGCGGCCTTCCAGCGACAGGCCGTTTTCGGCAACAAGAACGCCGCCATGGTTGTCCAGGTTGACCGAGCGGATGGTCAGGCCGTTGCCGGCGTGAACGCCGCCCCGGTTGGTGAAGCTGTCCAGCCCATCGAACAGGGCAGCATCATTGGCAATGATGTAAGCGTCAGCGGCGACATTGGTGGTTCCGCCGTTGACCGTCAGCCCGCCGGTTGCTTCCAGTTTGCCGGTCACCGACAGCATGCCGCCAATGGTCAGCTGGCCGGTTCCATTCACGCGCAGCAACCCGGCAACGGTCAGATCGTTGACGCTGAGGTCCAGCGCGTTGGTGGCGGTCAGCCCCGGGGCGGCAGCGGCAAGCGTTGCAGTGCCGGTGATGCTGCCGGAGATATCCCGCGCCGCGACCGTCGCCCCGGAACCGCTCAGGGAGAGCCCGCCAAGATCAAGCGCCAACGAGCCGACCTCCAGCGCGCCGAGCTGGTTCCAGGTGCCGGCGGTGATCCGTGTCAGGTCGCCGGACTGGAGGCGGGACCCGGCGGCAACGTTGAGCGAACCGGATGCGGTGAGCGTCAACGTGCCGGCGTCCGTTATCGCGGCGCCTTCGCCGGTGACACCGGCAAAAACCTTGCCGCCGGAAATGTCGATCACCGGTGCTGTCAGCGCGACATGGTCGCGCGCGTTGACCTCGCCCGCCGTTGCCACGGTCAAACGGCCGGCTGCCGAAAGGGCAAGGTCTCCGCCGGAATAAAGCACCGATCCGGAGGCGACCGTGACGTCGCCAAGGCTGGAGGCGACATCGATTGCACTGGCGATCGACGCACTGCCAAGGACCACATCGTTTGATGCCTGCACCGTGTAGGTGTCGGCGGCAACGGTTCCGGATTGCTGAAGCGCGCCGACGTTGAAGGTAATGGCCTCGCCCGCCTGAAGGTGGCTGGCGGCGGAAAAATCGGCCAGGCCGGTCGTTGCCACCTTGATGGAGCCGACCCCTGCTGCCAGCGTGCCACCGGGCGCCATGCCCGCCAGGAGCTGCGCCTCGTCAAAATCGATGCCTGTCGCTTCCAGATCCACCTGGCTGCCGGCACCAAGGGTTGCATCCTTGGCAACCTTGATATCGCCGCCGGCCTTCAGGATCAGCGTTTCCTGGCCATAGAGGGATGCATTTTGCTGAACGTCGACAGACCCGTTGACGGACCGGGCGCGCAGGGTCTTGCGGGCAGACACCGTGCCGCCAAGCACCAGCTTGCCATCGGCGGTTATCTGAAAATCGCCGGTGGCGGCCGTCGCGCTTTCAGGAGCCCGCACACCGACGCCGCTTTCCGTGCCGATCAGCTTGATGCGTCCGGCATACATGCCGCCAAGCGCCGAGGAATCAATGGCAAATTCCGGCTTGTCCGACGCCGACCCGGCTTTGGCCGCCACCGAGCGGTTGGCATAGTCGTAGTCGTTGCGACCGGCAAAGACGCCGAGGTTCTCGCCAGCGTGGATCTTGCCGTTGATTTCGACCGCGCGCGAGACGATGTCGAAATAGTCGACGCTTTCCGCCGCGACGCCATCCGCACCAATGGTGACAGTGCCCCGGTCGACAGAGAAGCCCTTCAGCGTTCCGGCATCTACCTGCGGCACCCCTGTTGTCAGCGTTGCCCGCGGAATGTTGATGAAGCCGCAGCCGTTACAGGTGATGCCGTTGGGGTTGGCGAGGATGTAGTCCGCCTGCCCACCGTGCAGCTCCGTCGCGCCCTGCAGCAGCGACCGGTTGGACGAGGTGACTTCGTTCAGGATCACCGTTGCCGGGCCGGAGCCTTGAAGGTTGGGGTTGCCGACAATGTAGCCGCCCAGGTTGCTTTGGCCGACACCTTTGGAATTGTTGAGGATCAGGCCGTTCTTGCCGACATTGAAATCGGTGAACTTGTTATGGGACAGGCCCTGCGCATTTGGGGTGACGATGTTCTGGACCGGCACGCCGTTTGGCGCCGCGATGATCTCCGGTCGGTTGCCGGGCGCAGCAGCGCCATCCGGTGTCAACCCGCCGGCAAAGGCTGGCAGGGAGGTCTGGACCAGGAAGACGGTACAGAAGAAACCATTTAAAACGGACTTGATCATAAGCCGATCCGCCTAAAACGTTTGAGAAATGCCCAGCCGGAAACGCAAGAAGCCGTTTTCAGCCGGATCCAGAAATGTCGGATGGGCCAGAGCCCGCTCATAAGCCACTTCGCCGGTCACGATGCCGCCGCTCAGCCGCAGGCCGACCGCACCGCCCATCAGCTCTCCGCCTTCCAGCGGATCGTCGGCATCTTCCAGGACGCCGCCGGCATCCAGACCGGCAAACACCTGCGGCAGACCGAATAGCCGTTTCAGGTTGTCCGGAGCTTTGCTGGCGAATGCGGGGGTGAAGCCAAGCTCGAGCTGGCTGTAGCCACCGGCATCCCCCGACAGGCTGACATCGCGAAACCCGCGAACGGACAGCGGCCCGCCGATGGTTACCCTTTCGGAGGCAAACAGCGTGTCAGGCGAAAAAGCGCCATAGGTGCTGGCCTGGAAGGAAAGCTGGCCGACCGGGTTCTGCCAGACCCGCTGGTAGAACCCCGACAGCGTCACCTGGCTGAACTGAGCCACCGGCGTGCCATCCAGCTGGCGACTGTCCTTCTGGGCGGCAAAGCCCTCCAGCCCCTGCTTGAAGGCGATACTGGCCTGTCCGAACCCGCCGGCAATCCGGCCGCTGATCTTCGTGGACGCTTCCAGAACGGCCAACCGCTGGCTGGAGGCATCGATGAAGATCTCTTCAATGAAGTTGTTGGCTTCCTTCAGCGAGAACGCGCCGCCGGCACGCCAGACAAAGCGTCCATTCCGGTGCAGCACCCGGTCGAGCTCCACGCGGCCTTCCCAGCTGGTGCCATCATAGGAATAGTCGCCCGACGGGCTTTCCAGGCGGGACAGATAGTCCAGATACGACCCGCTGATGTTGACGGTCCAATACCGCCAGGGCACGGACAGATAGGCGTTGATCGAGCGCGAGTAGATACGCTCGTCCAGCCTGTCGAGCGAGCTGCGGGCAGATATCGTCAACAGCTCGTTCAACCCGAGCACGTCCTCAAAGCCGGCGATGCCGTTCCACTGATGACGGCCGGTGCTGGTGGCCCCGCCATTGTCCAGCGATGCGGACAGTTGCACCGCGTAGGCGTCTTTCACCTCGATGGTGACGATGCTCTGGCCAACGCCCGCGCCCGGCTCGATACGGATGACGGCTTCCTTCGATCCCAGCCGGTTGATCTGCTCCAGCCCCTGCTCGAAATCGCGGATATTCATGATCCGGCCGGATCGCTCGCCGAAAAGCTGCGTTGCCCCTCGCCGTGCCTTGCCGTTTTCCTGAAGGCGAACTTCGGACACCGAGCCCTCGACAATGAGGACACGCAATTCGCCGGAACCGAGATCTTGCGGCACCAGATAGGCGCGCGAGGTGACGAAGCCCTTCTCGACGTAATAATTGGTCGCCGTTCTGAGCACGTTCTGGATGTCGGTCAGCGTCAGGCAGGCGCCCTGACGGTTGCGGACCAGCAACTCCAGTTGGTTTGCCGGAACGCGCTTTGCGCCTTCGAACCGGATCCTGTCGACGTCAACACATGGTCCCTCACCGCCGGTTGCCTGCGGCAGCAGATCCGGCGAACGCTGGGATGGTTCCGTCGTTCCGCCCAGAAAACGGTCACGCTCCAACCGGCGCTGCTGTTCCTCGCGCTCGATGATCTGCTGCTGCTGGCGCAGCACGTTCTCGATCCCCGCAGGCGTTTGAGCCGCCCCGGGCAGTGCAAACAGCAGTGCCCCTGCAAGCGGAGCCAGGAAACGCGCAAGTGCTCGCATGGTGTCAGTCGGTCGTCTTGCCTGCGGAAAGGTCCTTCAACCGGGCCAATGCGGCAGCGGACCCCTGCAGCGAAAACTCGATGCGGACCTGCTTGTCGTTGGTGGCGGTGACACCGACTGCGGTGAGCCGATTGCCCGTCCGGAGTTTTTCAAGGGCCGTTTCATCCAGCGGTACCGGCACCACGCAGCCTGAGGGAAGGCAGGTCAGGAACTGCGCCTTCGGCAACTCAACGTCATCCACCGCAAGTGTGAGGCCTTGCGAGAAGGCCAGGCCAAAGGGCGCCAGAACCGTCAGCACCGGCCCTTCCCCGGCCCGTTCCTCGACCAACAAGGCGGACAGACGCTGCCCGGTCTTTTGCTGCACCAGCTCCTGCGTCATCCGGCAGGTGCGTGTTTCGGCCTCCACGCACGTCACCGTCCAAGCCTTGAACCGTTCAGTGAGGGTCTTCTGGTCCGGCTGTTCCGATTGGGCGGAGGCTTGCGTGCACACAGCCAGCAAACCTGCTGCCACCAGCACCGGTTTCCAGTACTTGCGGCGATGTCCAAGCCTCAAGGACCTCGCATTGCGATGACCGGAGACGAAATTCGGCGGTACGAAAAATTGGAAAAACATTGTCTGTGCCTGGAGTATCTGTTTTTTGACGGACAGCACGCAGGGCGTGCAGAGGCGTTCTGCCGGGAGAGCCGGCAGGCCAATGATCAGGATCGTAAAAAGGCAGCTATCGTCGCCGACCCTTCAAATTCAGAACCGGCAAGTTGTTCAAAAAAAAGCGAAACTGTTGCGCATTGTCTATTCCCGCATTGTCTTTTTTGTTAATGCTGCCCTAAGGGTTTAAGCCACAGGTTGCAAGCAATTTTTGCGGGAAAATTGCCTCATATGGTTGAGGATTTTTGTTTAGCAATCGATTTAATTTCAGTTTTATTTCTCAAAACTCTCAATCAAAACGAGCACTTGCTAGTATCTTCCAGTCGGGCAAGCAAGTGGCGCGCAGCCTGATCAAACCACGCTTTTTATCGGGGACGAATGTAAAGACCGGTCTCGAGAGACGGGCCACAACGGCAGCAGGTTGCAAAACCAGGTCTGAAACGCACAGCTCCAGCAAGGAAGGCAACGGGCATCGCAAGTGCCAATTCGATTAGCCGAGACGGTGGTCTTGGGAAGAAAACGTCGACGCAGGTGTACCAATCGCTGCGGGCGAAAACAGGTCCGCAGGCATTGCAGGTCGCGAGGCGCTCAAATTGGAAGGAAGAAAATGGTCGGAGTGAGAGGATTCGAACCTCCGACCCCCTCGTCCCGAACGAGGTGCGCTACCAGGCTGCGCTACACTCCGACACAGAATATGAGCTTAGAGAGCTAGGCTCATCGGGAACAGCTGGGCAAGCCCTCGCTGCGTGGAGGGTCATTTAGCAAAGCTGATCTGATCCCGCAAGCGATTTGCATTGCCGAATGTCACTTTTTTGAAACTGTGAACAACCTCGGCAAGGCAAGGGCGAATTACGCCGCTTTCCAGCGGACACGCCAAGTCCGGCTTGCCATTCCGCCAACTTGAAGCGGATTGAAACGGCCTCCAATCGTCCCGGCGATGGCTTTGCAACGCACCTGGGGAAAACCGGTCCTTCCCCGTCAAAGTTTGCTCTTGTGGAGACTTGCGCAAAGGATCGAGGCTCGCTATACAGCGTCCCCACGGCCTTGGGGTGTAGCCAAGCGGTAAGGCAGCGGTTTTTGGTACCGCCATGCGAAGGTTCGAATCCTTCCACCCCAGCCAGTCTTTCTTCCCTTAAAAGACATCTTCTAGCCTTGCCCGTTTCGGGCCGTGCTGCCACGTGCGACGACCTCGTAACCGAGATCAACCACCGGCTGTTCCGGCTCAATTCCGGCAAGGGCACCCGTCAGCATGCGAAAGGCATCGCGTCCCATGGCCAGGCGGAACGTGCGCACGCTAGTGATCGGCGGGTTGGCGGCGGCCATCATTTCCAGATCGTTGAAACCGCAGATCCCCATCTGATCCGGAACACGGATGCCGCGCCGCTGGCACTCGAACAGGGCGCCGAGCGCAAGGTCATCGTTGTTGCACAGGATCGCATCGGTTTCCGGCGCCTTCGACAGAAGGTCGGCGACCAGTTCGCAGCCAAGGGTGACGGTTGAAGGACGCGGTGTCGTCACGATCCGGCCCGCATCGAAGACACCTGCCTTTTCCGCCTCCCCGCGAAACCCGGCAAGGCGGCGCTGGCTGCGCGGGTCGAGCCGGGCAGCGATATAGCCCGGACGCCTGTATCCGGCAGCAAGAAGATGACGAGTTGCCGCGGCAGAAGCTTCCACGTGGGAAAAGCCGACCATCATGTCATATGGCGCCGGCCCGCACTCCATGATCTGGACGATGCGGCAGTCCGCCCGCTCCAGCAGCCGGGCCGTGTCTTCCGACTGATCGAGACCTGACAGGACCAGGCCAGCGGGACGCTGGCTCAGGAAGGTTC
Organism: Roseibium sp. RP-7; assembly: GCF_053005225.1. Lineage (NCBI taxonomy): Bacteria > Pseudomonadati > Pseudomonadota > Alphaproteobacteria > Hyphomicrobiales > Stappiaceae > Roseibium > Roseibium sp. RP-7. Next base: position 1,618,482 of record NZ_JBRKQA010000001.1, on the reverse strand, counting down.
GCACAAGGCTTTCTTCTTCAAGTGGGGAATAGCGGGAATTGCCGAGCTGGATCTGCCATTTCGACCCTTCAGCCGCTTCATAGATGCCTCGCATGACATCGGAAAACACGTTGTTGGTTACTGACGGCACGATGACGCCGATGACGTTGGTCTTGCCCGCAGCAAGCGCGCTGGCCGCCGGATCCGGCACGTATCCGAGCCTGTCCACTACCTCCCGGATTTTGGTCAGTGTCTTGGCGGAGACCTTGTCAGGATCACGTAGCGCGCGCGACACGGTCATAGCGCTAACACCAGCTTCCCGGGCAACATCGGCGATCGTGATTTTCAAATTATTCAACCATTACAATTATTTATACCGTTGCAAATCAACTCTTCGATAATATCCCAGAAAAAAGTGTTTGACAAATGTTAGCGCTATCATTTTCAATACGCCCAACAACGAGATCATTCGGGGACGGAAATGCAGGGTGAATTGCCATCAGCCTCTGGCGAAACGGCCATCGTCGTGATGGGCGTTTGCGGCGCCGGCAAAAGCCTGCTGGCGAACCGCCTCGCGGACAGGCTTGGCGTCGGCATGGTTGAAGCTGACGACTTTCACAGCCCGGAAAACAAGCGCAAGATGGCGGCGGGAAAAGCGCTGACCGATGCCGACCGCATGCCCTGGCTCGACGCCGTGTCACTTGCCGCCAAGCTGCAGATCTACTGTGCCGGCGGTGCAGTGATCGCCTGCTCCAGCCTGAAGCGCGCCTATCGGGACCGATTACGGGCTGCCCTGCCCTCGTGCATCTTTGTCCACCTGGCAGGAGAACGCGGCCTGATCGCCGAGCGCCTGGGTGGGCGCCAGGGACATTTCGTCGGTGAAACGCTGCTGGACAGCCAGCTGGCGACGCTCGAACCGCTGCAAGTCGGGGAAGCCGGCTTCAGCCTGGATATTTCAAGGCCTGTCGACGAACTTGTCGACAAAGCCATGAAAGAACTGCGGCCAGCAAGGCCGCCTCGTACCACCATCGCCTCTTGAGCGATGACGTTTCGACTAGGGAGGAAATCATGCTCAAACTCTTGACCAGAACCGCTCTTGCCGCCGTTGCGGCCGGTGCGCTTGCCACAACCGCCATGGCTGCGGACTATTCGTTCCGCTTCCAGTCTTCCGACCCGGCAGGCAACCCGAATTTCGTGCTTCAGCAGGGCTGGGCCGCGAGCGTGAAGGAAAAGACCGGCGGCAAGATCGAGGTCGAGTTGCTGCCTGTGGAGTCCATTGTGGCCCACAGCGAGACCCAGGATGCCATCGCATCCGGCATTCTTGACGGCCATATCACCGATACGTCCTACTTTGCCGGCAAGGATCCGGCTTTCGGCCTGATCGCCAACCCGGTCGGCGCCTGGGCGTCGCCGGACCAGATGTTTGCCTTCATGTACGATGGCGGCGGCAAGGACCTGATGAACGAGCTGGTAGAGCCTTACGGCCTGCACTTCATCGGCGCGACGACACCGGGTCTGGAGGCCTTCGTCTCCAAGGTTCCGCTGAACGGTGTTGACGACCTGAAGGGCCTGAAGATGCGTGCGCCTGAAGGCCTGGTGCAGCAGGTCTTTGCAGCGGCTGGCGCTGCTCCGGTCAACCTGCCGGGGTCCGAAGTCTTCACCGCGCTCGACAAGGGTGTGATCGACGCAGCCGACTACTCGGTCTTCTCCACCAACCAGGCACAGGGCATGCACGACGTTGCCCCGAACCCGGTCTATCCGGGCTTCCACTCCATGCCGCTGGTGGAAATTTCCATGAACAAGGCCAAGTGGGATGCCCTGCCGGACGATCTCAAGACCGCCCTTGAAGAAAGCGTCAGGGATTTCGCCAACGCGCAGGTGGCAGCTCTCGCCGAGAGCGACCAGAAAGCCGTTGAGGAAGCCAAGGCCAGCGGCAAGGTGACCGTCACGGACTGGTCGCCGGAAGAACGCGCGAAGTTCCGCTCCATCGCCACTGGCGAATGGGCCAAGGTCGCCGAACGTTCGGACAATGCCCAGAAGGTCTATGACGTTCTGACCAGCTACCTGAAAGAAAACGGCCTGATGCAGTAAGCTGCCTCAATGTGGTTACCTGGCGGGCGCCTTCGGGCGCCCGTTTTGTAAAAGAAGCTGGAGGAAACCTTGGTGGAACCGAACGAAACCCCGGAGCGGGAAAAGGATCCCGGCGCTATTGCCGAGGCCGGCATGCTCGGGCGCTGGATCGACAGGGGCGGCTTGCTGTTTGCCATCGGCATCGTTGCTTCGATGCTGATCCTCATCAACGAAGTGCTTTTGCGCTACGTCTTCAACGCCCCCACAATCTGGGCGCACGAGACCACCATTTTCCTGTGCGGCGCCGCCTTTCTCTATGGCGGGCTCTACTGCACCGCGCGCGACCGCCACATCAGGGTCGTGCTGATCTACGACACGTTGCCGCCACCTCTGCGGCGTGTCCTTGACGTCGTCATCTCGCTCATCTGCATGGTGGCCAGCACCTTTTTTGCCTACGCCAGCTGGCTGATGGTTCAGAAGGCGGCTTTTCGGCCCGATGGCAGCTTCCGTCTGGAACGCTCCGGCAGTGCCTGGGACCCTGTCTTCCCGGGCCTGATCAAGGTTTTCCTTCTGGTTGTCATGACGGTGATGGCCGTCCAGTTCCTCATTCTTGCCTATAACTATGCCAGGGGGCGCAAGTGACAGAGTTCTTCGGCTCCCTTCAAGGGCTCGGCATCGAGACCGGCACGCTGCTCATGTTCGCGATGCTGCTGGTGCTGCTGGTCTCCGGCATCCCGCTTGCCTTCGTCACCCTGCTGGTTGCGCTGATCTTCGCGCTCGGCTGGTTCGGCCCCATGGTCGTGCCGCTGATCACCAGCCGGGTCTACTCCTTCGTCGGTTCCTTCGTCTTCGTCTCCGTGCCGATGTTCGTTCTGATGGCGGCAATCCTTGATCGATCAGGCATCGCCAGAGATCTGTTCGACGCCATGAAGCTGCTGGGCGGACGCCTGCGCGGCGGGGTCGCTATCCAGACCATCGTCGTGGCAGTGATCCTGGCGGCCATGAGCGGCATCATCGGCGGCGAAGTCGTGCTGCTCGGCCTTGTTGCGCTGCCCCAGATGCTGCGCCTCGGCTACGACAAGCACCTGGCCATCGGCGTCGTGTGCGCAGGCGGTGCGCTCGGCACCATGGTACCGCCGTCCATCGTACTCATCATCTACGGCCTTACCGCGAATGTCTCGGTCGGCGATCTCTTCACCGCCGCCTTTCTGCCGGGTCTGATGCTGGCTGGTTTTTATGTCGCCTACGTCCTGATCCGGGCCTACCTCAACCCAACCATCGCACCGGTACAGGACGATGAACCTGTACCGATGGCGGAAAAACTCCGTCTCCTGAAGGGGCTGATCCTGCCGCTTACCGTCGTTGCCGGCGTGCTTGGCTCCATTTACGGCGGCATCGCGAGTGTCACCGAAGCATCGGCGGTCGGCGTTGCCGGGGTGCTGTTGTCGACGTTGGTTCGGGGGGAATTTACACTCGAGCTTCTGAAAGGTGCCGCCCTGCAGACGCTTCAGACCGTCGGCATGATCGTGTGGATCGGCATCGGTGCAAGTGCTCTGGTCGGAGTGTTCAACCTGATGGGCGGCATCAAGTTCGTCTCGGCCCTCATATCCGGCATCTCCGACAATCCGACCATCATCCTGCTGTTCATGATGCTGATCCTGTTCGTGCTCGGCATGTTTCTGGACTGGGTCGGGATCGCGCTGCTGACGATGCCGATCTTCGTGCCGATCATCAAGGATCTCGGCTACGATCCGGTCTGGTTTGGCGTTCTGTTCTGCATGAACATGCAGGTGTCGTTCCTGTCACCGCCGTTCGGGCCTGCCGCCTTCTACCTGAAGAGCGTGGCCCCACCGGGCATAACGCTGGCAACGATCTTCCGCTCGCTGCTGCCGTTCATCGCCCTGCAGATACTCGCCGTAGGTATCCTGCTGTTCTTCCCGGCCATCACCGGGCGGTAAGGCAAAAACGAAAACCGCCCGTGGACATACGGGCGGTTTCTTTTTTTGCGATGCCTCTGCTCGCCAATCCGACTATGCGTGACGCAAATCAGGATCGGAGCGGCATTGGTCTTTCGGATATTAAGGTGCCCATTTCATCTGCACCGGCACCCCGATCCCGGATCTTCGCTGCGCTGCGTCCGGGATGACCAACTGAAAGGGGAAACTGCGCCGAGAAACCAAAAGTTGGGTGGCAGCCTTTGCTCACTGTCAAAACCAGCCTCCCCATCGTCATCCCGGCCAAGCGCAGCGTGAGCCGGGATCGGAGAGGCACTGGTCTTTCGGTTTTGAAGATACCCGGTCACCTGCCCCAACTGGCGCGAACCGGGTCTCCAATGCCGGATCTCAGCTGCGCTGTATCCGGGATGACTGCGTTTGGGTGAAAGCCAGCCCAAAGCCTGCTTTCCAGTGTTGTCACTCGCCCGGCTGTTGACCGATCGTCCTTGCCGCGTCCAGTTCCTTGTGGAGGCGCTCTTCTTCCTGAACGGCCGGTGTGATGAACCGTCCGAGCAGGAGATAGGCAACCGGCGTCAGGAACAGGGTCGAGACAGTCGCAAGGCCCAGACCTCCGACAATGACAAACCCCAGGGCAATTCGCGCTTCTGCCCCGGCCCCGCTTGCCATGATCAGCGGCACGCCGCCGACAATGGTACAGATCATGGTCATCATCACCGGTCTCAGGCGGATGTTCGAGGCATTCTCGATCGCTTCGCGCAGTCCCTGCCCGCGATCCCGCAGCTGGTTAGCAAATTCCACGATCAGGATGCCGTTCTTCGCCATGATGCCCACAAGCAGCACGAGGCCGATCTGGGAATAGACGTTGAGTGTCGTCCCAGTCAGCAGCATGGCGAAGACAGCGCAGGCCAGGCCAAGCGGAACCGTCGCCATGATGATGAGGGCACTGATGAAGCTCTCGAACTGGGCCGCCAGCACCAGCAGGATGATGATGATCGCAAAGCCGAACGTGCGCGCCATGGAGGATGACTGTTCACCCAGCGTTGCCGTTTCCGCCAGCGGCACGATACGGGCACCGGGTGGCAACAACGGTTCGGCGATCTTCAGCGCTTCCTCATAGGCATTGCCGAGGGCGAAATCGTCGGCAAGACCTGCCGTAACAGCGACGGAGCGCAGCTGCTGTTCCCTGGCAAGAGAAGGCGGCACGGCCTTTTCCACCAGGCTGGCAATGGTCGACACGGGTACGAAGCGGCCATCACCTGTCTTGATGAAGATGTTCTCCATGTCCGTCGGATCGTTGATCGGATTGGACGTGGAGACGAATTTCACGTCATAGGCCTGATCGTTGATGAAAACCTGACCGATCTTGCGACCGTCCAGCATGGCCTGCATGGCCGTGCCCAGTCCGTTGATGTCGATGCCGAGGTCGGAGGCGCGTTCGCGGTCGATGGAAACCGAAAGCTGCGGCTGGGTAGCTTCGGTGGACAGGCGGACCTGCCGGAACCTTGGGTCCTGCTCCATCGCCGAGATGATCTTGTCCGCCGTTGCGCCGAGCGTCGCATAGTCGTTGCTGCCGGCGACGGCAAACTGAAGGCCGGACCCGGCACCGCGAATGCCTAGGCTGTTGGGCTGGAAGGCGAAGGCCCGCACACCCGGTACATCGCGCACAAGCGCACTGACCTCGGACAGGATCTGCTGCTGCGACCGCTCGCGCTGGTCCCACGGCGCCAGACGCATGACGATGAAGCCGCTGTTCTTGGAACCGCCTGTTCCCGCAATCGAGAAGGTGCTATTGATCTCACCGCTTTCGCGGTAAGGCTCCAGCAGGTTTTCGATCTGGCGCATCTGCTGAGACAGGTAATCAAGGCTCACGCCCTGAGGCGCGGAAATGCGCATGAAGGCAATCGAGCGGTCTTCAGTCGGCGTCAGTTCCGACTTGATGGTGGGAAACAGGACACCCGCGGTGGCTGCAAACAGCAGCGAAATAGCCACGACCACCATCGGCGCATCAAGGCATGCATGCAGGCAGCGCCGGTAGAGCGCACTCAACATCCGCCCCAGACCGCCGGCACCGCCCCCGTGATCTTCGGCCTTGCCGGCCGGTTTGCTCTTGAGAATGCGCGAGGCCAGCATGGGACACAGCGACAGCGCCACGATGGAGGACAGGAACACCGCGATGGCGAGTACGAAGCCGAATTCGCGGAACAGCCCGCCGGTCTGCCCCGGCAGGAAGGAGAGCGGTACAAAGACGGCAATCAGTGTCGCCGTTGTCGCCAGCACCGCGAAGAAGACCTCTTCGGCACCCAGAACCGCCGCAGCGCGTGGTCCGATGCCTTCGTTTCGCCTGCGCACGATGTTTTCCAGCACCACGATGGCATCGTCGACCACAAGGCCTGTTGCCAGAACCAGCGCCAGAAGCGTCAGGATGTTGATGGAGAACCCGGCAAGATAGATCGCCGCAAGTGTGCCGATCAGCGCCACCGGCAGGGACACGCCCGGAATGATGGTTGCCCGCCAGTCCCACAGGAAAATGAAGATGATCAGCAGAACGATGCTGACCGAGATGGCGAGGGCAATCTCGACTTCATGAATGGCGCCATTGATGAAGGTGGCGTCATCGCTGGTGACCTCAATGGTCATGCCTTCGGGCAGGTTCTCCTGGATACGGTCGACCGCGGAGCGAACGCCTTCCGAAATCTCGAGCGTGTTCGACTGGGCCGAGCGAATGACGCCAAGACCGATGCCCGACTTGCCGTTGGCGCGCAGCTGTGTCTGGCCCAGATCCGGGCCAAGTGTCACCGTCACGAAGTCGCGGAGCCTTGCGCGGCGATTGATGATGACGCTTTCGAATTCTTCGGGCGTATCAATGGAAGCCGTGGCGCGGACGATCAGATCCTGGTTCTGACTGGTCAGCGAGCCTGCCGGCGTATCGAAGGCCATGGAGGACAGGGCATTGGCCACATCCGCGATAGTCAGATTGAGGCTGGCCATCTTGGCCTGGTCGATGTCGATCCGGAAGATCTTGTCGCGGTCACCGTAGACCTGGACGTCCGCGACACCCGGAACAGCGGCAAGGACGTCGGAAATCTCGTCTTCCACCAGCACCGTCATGTCCTCGACCGACATGCGGTCGGAAGTCAGACCCAGGCGCAGTACCGGCTGGGCGTTGGCATCAGCCTTGATGATACGGGAAGGCTCGGCGTCCTCGGGCAGATCGTTGGTGATGCGCCCGAGCGCATCGCGCATGTCGGAAGCGGCAACGTCCAGATCGACATCATCGGAAAATTCCACGGTCACACGGCTTCGACCGAAGGAGGACGATGAAGAGATAGACTTCACGCCGGAGACACGTGCCACTGCGCCTTCGATGACACCGGTCACTTCACGGTCGATGGTCTCGGCAGCTGCGGCCGGATAATCCGTGCTGACGGTGATGACCGGGCGGTCGACATCGGGCAGTTCGCGCACTTCGATGCCGAAAATTGCCGCGATCCCCGCAACCACGATCAGCATGTTGATCACGAAGGCAAGAACCGGACGCCGCACGAACAGGCCAGTGATGCCAAGTTCCTTCAAACGGTCCATCTGCATGGCAATCTCTCCAAGACCTTCAGGTCAATTCTCAGGAACCGCTTTGGCTGGAAGCAGTTGTCGCCGGAGTGTCCGATGCCGGAGCCTGTTTGCGGTCAGCAACCGTCACGTCGGCCCCGTTGCGAACCAGGTGAATGCCTTCGGTCACGACCTCGTCGTTGACCGTCAGCTCCGCGTCGACCAGCACGCTGTCGGTATTGCGCTGGATAATGCTGACCGGGACACGAACGCCCTTGCCTTCACGCACGGCCCAGACGAAGGCACCGTCGGAACCCCATTGCACGGCCAGCGGATCAACCGCCGGATACTTGTCGCCGGGAAACTTCATCGATACCTGGAACGACATGCCGGCTCTCAACTTGTCGGCCTTGTTCGGAAAACGGGCACGAACCTGAAGTGTGCGGCTGTCGATATCGATGCGGTTGTCGACGGCACTGATGACACCCTCGAAGGTTTCACCCGGGCGGGCGACCGACGTGGCGGTGATCGGAGATCCCACTGCGATAGCAGAGGCGAACCGCTCCGGAACCCAGAAATCGACAAGAATTTCGCTGCGGTCGTCAATGGTTGCGATGACGGTCTGCGAGGAAACGTAATTGCCTGCGGTAATGGGAAGAATGCCGACCACGCCGGCGATCGGAGTTTCGATGGAGCGGCGGGAGAGCGCCAGTTCGGCTTCGCGAAGTTGCAGCCGCGCATTGTCTACCGAGAGTTCCGCGTCTGTCACCTGAACAGCCGTAGCCGTATTGGTTTTCCGCAGCACCTGCATACGCTGAAGCCGGGCCTCGGCATCTTTCAGAGCATTTGCGGCTCTCTCGACGGCGATCTGCTCGGCGTCCAGATCCAGTTTGGCAATGGCATCTCCTGCCTTCACGGTGGCACCGGACTTGACCAGAACCTCGGTCATGCGGCCGCTTGTATAAGGCGTCACGGCAACAGACTGCAGTGCCGTGCTGGTACCGATCGCCGACAGACGGTCATTGATCGTGATTTCGACGACCGGCGTTGCAACGACGGCACCTTGCGGCCCACCCCGGCCACGCCGTGGCTGATCACCTCCGCTTGGCGCTGCATCGGCGACGACAAAATCCAGCCAGTCGATCCCCCAGGCGGACAGGTGCGCGCCGGCTCCCGGATAATAACGAACCCAGAGTCCCGCCGCCACGATGACAACCAGGAGGGTGAGAACGAGCTGTTTCCAAATTGACAATTGGAACTCCGATCAGAACTTGCCGGCACTGCCGAAAACGGTTGTTTCCTGAAACCAGTTATCTACGGCAATTCCCGTATGCCAACAATCGATAAGGTGTACCAATTTGTAAGCGAAACGACACGCTTTCACGCCAATGAGTTGTTCCATCTTTGCAAATTCTACCTATGATATAGAAACTGACTGCCGGAACCGCCGCGAGAGCGTCTTCTGGCCGGGATTTCTATCCAGATAGCGTAGTGATTGCCCGAAACCAGTGCCGACGTCCGGCACCGGTTCTCTTTCAGGATGGCAGGATCTGTCCCTATGCGGCGTCGTCAACGCGGCGCAGGGATGCTTGCCGGGTCAGGATCTGGCGGCGGGCAAACGCGGCGATGAAAACGGCTGTCAAAATGAGGACGATGGTGGGGGCCGGTGCGCTGTCCAGAAAGAAGCTGGCGTAGGTGCCTGCGACCATTGACACCATGCAGACCAGCACCGACACGTAAAGCATCGACTTGAAGGTGCGGACCAAAAGGAATGCGATCGCCCCCGGTGCAATGAGCAAGGCAACCGCCAGGATAAGGCCCGCAGCAGAAAGCGTTGCCACGATCGTCAGCGACAGTGCCGCCAGAAGGCCGTAGTGCAACAGCTTTACCGGCAAACCGGAGGCCTGAGCCTGGGCTGGATCGAAACTGTGCAACAGAAGGTCTTTCCACTTCAGCACCAGCCCACCGCCGACAACGAGGGCAATAACGCCTGCGGTGACAAGTTCGTGCTGCTCCACGCCTAGCATGTTGCCGAACAGGATATGGTCCAGATGAGCGTTTGTCCGGATCGAGACGTAAAGCACGATGCCGACACCGAACATGCCGGAAAACACGACCCCCATCACGGTATCCTGCTTCACCCGGCTGTTGCCTGACAGGTAACCCGTCAGAACGGCACAGACCATGCCGGCGGCAAAAGCGCCGCCGATCAATGGTATGCCAAAGATGTAAGCCAGTACGATGCCAGGTAGAACTGCGTGGCTGACAGCATCCCCCATCAGGGCCCAACCCTTGATCACCAGGAAGCTCGACAAGAGTGCTGTCGGGATGGACACGATCACGCAGATCAGAAACGCGTTCTGCATGAAGGGGAACTTGAACGGCAGAAGCAGTGTCTCGAGGTCCATCAGGCCTGATCTCCCGCTTCTGATTTCGCAACGTCCGCAGCGTATCCCCGGCGAAGAGCTTCCGCCGACTTGCGCCTGGCGGCCAGAAGGCCGTGCTTTGGCGCCAGAACGAATGTGAACAGGAAGATCAGGGTCTGCAAGGTGACAATGATACCGCCTGTGGCCCCGTCCAGAAAGTAGCTGATATAGGCTCCGGCAAAGCTGGTCAGCGTGCCGATCGCGATGGAGGTCAGGATCAGGCGCGGGAAGCGGTCGCACAAGAGGTAGGCTGTTGCACCGGGCGTGACCACCATCGCAATAACGAGAAAGGCCCCGACCGTCTGCATGGCCGCAACCACGGAAGCGGACAGAAGCACGAAGAAGATTGCCTTGAGGAGACCGGGCCTCAGACCGATTGTGCGGGCATGGCTTTCGTCAAAGAAAGTGACCATCAGATCCTTCCACTTGAGCGTCAGGATCGCCAGCGACACAAAGCCGATGATGGCCAGTTGCAGGGTATCTTCCGGCGTGATGGCCAGAATGTTGCCCATGGTGATCGTCTGGACCGAGACCGACATGGGGTTGATGGAAACGATAAAGAGACCAAGGCCGAAGAAAGACGTGAAGATGAGGCCGATGATGACGTCGACCTTGAGGCCCGAACGTTCGGACAGGAACAGCATGGCCCCGGCTGCAAGTCCGCCTGCCAGAAAGGCCCCAAGGGAAAACGGCAGGCCCAGGATATAGGCACCTGCCACCCCCGGCACGACCGAGTGAGACAGGGCATCGCCGATCAGCGACCAGCCTTTCAACATCAGGTAGGACGACAGGAAGGCGCAAACCCCGCCAACAAGTGCGGAAACCCACATGGCATTGGTCATGTAGCCGTATTGAAAGGGTTCGAGAAGATAGGCGAAACTGAAAGGCTCCATCAGTCGCGCGCCTCTCTTGTCTGCACTTCGTCGCCATATTGAACGAACGGGCGCTCGTCGTCGGTCAGGATCGTCACCGTACGCTGATCGCCATCGGTGTGCAGGGTCTGGTCGGAAATGGTGAAATGGCGCAGCACCCCGCCAAAGGCCTTCTCCAGGTTCTGACGGGTGAAGGTTGTCGCGGTTGGCCCGTAGTCGAGCACCGTTCCCTTGACCAGCACCGTCCTGTCGCAGAATTCGGGAACGGAACCGAGGTTATGGGTGGAGACAAGCATCACCCTGCCCTCGGCCTGTAACTCCCGCAGCAACGCCACGATCTGTTCCTCGGTTTTCACGTCGACGCCGGTGAACGGTTCGTCCAGCAGGATCACCTGGCCGTCCTGGGCAAGAGCGCGGGCGAGAAAGACGCGCTTGCGCTGACCGCCGGAAAGCTCGCCAATCTGCCGATGCCGGAAATCCTGCATGTTCACGCGGGTCAGTGCCTGGTCGACCGCGGCATGATCCGCAGGTTTTGGTCGGCGCAAAAAACCCATGTGGCCATAACGGCCCATCATCACCACGTCTTCCACCAGAACGGGGAATGACCAGTCGACTTCCTCCGATTGGGGAACGTAGGCGACGAGGTTCTTCTTGAGGGCTTCCCGAACGGTCATATCCAGGATCCGGATGCGCCCCTTGGCTGTGGGCACGAACCCCATGATGGCCTTGAACAGCGTCGACTTGCCCGCGCCATTGACGCCGACCAGGGCCGTGACGGTGCCGCGCGGGATCGAGAAGCTGGCGTTCCAGAGTGCCGTATGTCCGTTCCGGTAGGTAACCGTAACGTCTTCGGCGGCAATTCCGCCATCGTCCCTGACGTTGGGCATATCCATAACCGGGTCCTTGATGACATTCAGCATGTAGGCTTTCCAGTACAATCCGAAGTTACTGTGACACAATCAAGGGCAGCATCGGGTCATGCTGCCCGGCAGTCTTTATTACGGGCCATCACTGTGAATTGGATTTCAGCCCCTCGACCACCGTGCTCGAGGTGACCTTCAGCAAGTCCAGGTAGGTGGGCACCTTGCCGTCCGCCTCGCTCAGGGAATCGACATAAAGGTCGCCGCCATATCTCGCGCCGGTTTCCCGGGCCACCTGCTTGGCAGGCGAAGTGTTGACCGTGCTCTCGCAGAAGACGACCGGGATGTCGTGCTCACGCACGCCGTCAATCACCGAGCGGACCTGTTGCGGCGTGCCGACCTGATCGGCGTTGATCGGCCAGAGGTACAGTTCCTTCATGCCGAAATCGCGAGCGAGATAGCTGAACGCGCCTTCACAGGTCACCAGCCAGCGCTTGTCTTCCGGGATATCGGCAACGGCCTGGCGCAGCGGCTCTATGGTTTCGCGCAGCTTTGCCTTGTAGGCATCCGCGTTGCCGGCATAGACCTCCGCATTCTCCGGGTCGTATTGGGCAAATGCCTTGGAGATGTTGTCGATATAGATCAGCGCGTTGTCCAGGCCCATCCACGCATGCGGGTTCGGCTTTCCTTCATAGGAACCCGACGCGATCGAGATCGGTTCGATCCCGTCTGTAAGGGTTACGGAGGGGATGTCGCCTAGGTTGGACAGAAACTGCTCGAACCACCGCTCAAGGTTCATGCCGTTCCACAGGATCAGGTCCGCGTCGGATGCCCGCACGATGTCCTGCGGTGTCGGCTCATAACCGTGGATTTCCGCACCCGGCTTGGTGATCGACACCACGTCGGCGGTCTCCCCGGCAACATTCTGCGCAATGTCGGCAAGAACGGTGAATGTGGTCACCACTTTCATTTTGTCCTGAGCGGAAGCGCCGTTTACCGGTCCGGCTGCAAGTGCCGCAAGAGAGACCGTCAGAAGCAGTTTTTTCAACATCACCATATCCCGGTTCGAACATCATTTCTGCAAGTGATATTGCAACTCATTCGCAACTGTCAAGCTTGTTGCGAATGAGTTGCAATATCATTCTTGTCTTCATGTGCCGTCGCCGAGCGACCCACCTCAGGAAGAACGCGGCGTCACCGGGCAAGCCCAACCTTGTTCCTGCATTAAGGTTGAAGCGTGTCACGCCGATGTATCAATCGAATAAAAAGCACCCCACCGGATCGGAATCCGGTGGGGTGCCGAAGTGTTGCCTTTCCCGTTTGCCGTCAAGCTGCTGCAACGCGGGCCAGGAAGGTTTCGATTCCCTGCTTCAGAGCGTTGCTGCGGTTGCTCAGGTCTCCTGAAGCAGCCAGAACATCCCCCGATGCTTCCTTGGTATCGCCAACCGCCCGGGCGAGGCTGGACATATTGGTCTGAACAGCCTGCGTACTCTGGGCTGCCCGCTGCACATTGCCGGAAATCTCGTTGGTGGCCGCGCCCTGCTGGGTAACGGCCGCCGAGATTCCCTGAGTGTAACCGTTGACCTCTTCCATCGTGTCGGAAATTGCCCCGATGGCCGCGACGGCTTCGCTGGTGGAGTTCTGAATGGTCTGGATCTGGGACGAGATTTCTTCGGTTGCCTTCGAAGTCTGTGTCGCCAGTTCCTTGACCTCGGCGGCCACAACGGCAAAGCCCTTGCCTGCTTCGCCTGCACGAGCCGCTTCGATAGTGGCGTTCAACGCCAGAAGATTGGTCTGTTCCGCAATCGCCTGGATCAGGCTGACCACTTCGCCAATCTTCGAGGCAGCTTCCGCCAGTCCTTGAACCTTGCCATTGGTCTCGTGTACTGCGCTCGTCGCCGACGTGACGATGTCGGAAGACCGGCGTACCTGTTCCCCGATTTCGGCGATGGATGCCGACAGTTCCTCGGCCGCACCGGCAACGTTTTCAACGCTCATGCTGGCGTCTTCACTGACCCTGGAAGTATCGCCTGCCTGTTCCGCACTGCTTTCCGCGATGCCGCCAAGTGCCGAAGCTGTGTTGGACATGCCGGCGGCCGTTTCGTCCAGCGCACCAAGAAGTCCCTGGATTTCACCTCGGAAGTTCTGGATCAGATCTTCGATATCCTGCTGACGCGCATTCTGGGCCTCGCGATGGGCATTCGCTTCGATTTCCAGGCGAATCCGTTCGCGGGCGTTTTCCTGAAACACCTGAACGGTGCGGCTCATGTCTCCGATTTCGTCCCGCTGATCAGTCGAGGGAATGGTGGCGTCGATATCCCCCTCCGCGAGGCGGCCCATGGCTTCGGTCAATGCCCGTGTCGGGCGCGTGATCACGAGAGAAAGAACAAAGGCCAGCAGTCCACCGGCTGCAACGGCAACGACGAGTGCGACCGCGATCAGCCCAAGCGCGGTATCAGCCCGCGCATAAGCTCCCGCGGACTGAGCCTCCGTGAGGGCCGTGATGACACTGCGAACCTTGCCGGACAGTGCAACAAGCTCTGTCCGTCTTACATCAAACGCATCCTTCGCGGTGACCATGGCGGCGAATTCGGCCTCATAAGTGCCAACCTCTGCCTCGATCGACGCAATGGCATCCGCGATTTCCGGGAAAGCGGCACTGTCCGCCTTCAGCAGATTGGCGAGGTAGCGCAGCGTTTCGATACGGTTGAGAACCTCTTCCGCACCAATTGTATCGAAGCCGGCAAAATACTCCATTGTCGCAGAGCGAATATCCAGGGACGCGTTCTGGTACTTGTTCACGTTCACATTGACGAGATCGACGATACCGAGTTTCGACGTTGCCTTGCCGGCAATCGACTTGGCGTCATCGGTTGCCGCATAAACCGTCTTGCGCAAGGCAGAGGCCTGAGTGTGGAGTTTCTCCAGTCCCACTACGAGATCCGCAGCAACGGCAGCCGACACTGGTGCCGGCCGAGCACCGTCCGCTTCCGGCTTCGGCAGTTTTTCACCGAGCGCTGCCGCCATGTCCGCCAATTCCTTGACCTTTGCCGGGTCTACGCCGTCCACCTTCAGCTTTCCGGCCTTCGCTGCTGTCTTTGCCAGGGTCTGCGTGCCCTCCACAATGGCTGCCACCGTTTCAGGCGGAAGATCAGCACCTTCACTCACTTCGGCGATCCTGCCTTCCAGACCGGCGACGAGGTCTTCCATATCCGACAACATGCGCCCGACCTTGTCAGCCCGGTTGCGTGTGCCTGATGCGGTCTTGGCGGCGCCGCCCGCATCACGCTGGATCTTGCTCATCTTGTCGTTGATCTGGGCAGCGATGGTTGCCAGATTGACAGCGGACCGCAGCAACTTGTCGACCTGAGCCTGCCTGTTCTCGACAGCCTGCACGACACCATCAAACTCGCCACCAAGCTGACCTACCAGCGAGATGGCCTCTGCGGTGGCCGTTTCGCCCTCTCCTGGCCCCGAGGCGCCGTCGAGCGTGACCAGCGCAGTTTCCAATTGGTCAATCTGAAACAGGGCTGCGTCAGCCAGCTCCGGTGTGCGATCCGAGAGATAGGCTTCCTGCGCTTGTGCGACCTGCTGAAGGTTTGCCATTGCGGTTGTTGCCTTCGCACTGACATCCGACTGTGTTCTGAGGCCGAGAATAGCGACTGCACCCACGGCACCGACCGCGGCGGCGACCAGAATCATGGCTGCAAAGCCACCGCCTACTTTCGCAGAAAGGCGCACATTCTTTAAAGGTGTAAGTAACCTGGACATTGTTTCCCCCGCACTTTCCGCGATTGAAGGTGTGGGCAGATAAACAATTGGTGAAAAATTTCGGGTTCGACTTTTGTTAGCCGTCACGAATTAAATCGGGCGTGTTTTAGTCTTTATCGACAAGGCGATACTGGACATTTTTCTGAAAATTATTTTTGCCCAAAATAATTCCGATTACCTGCATCGCTATCAAGTGAAACTGAAATTCTACCGAGGGTGTGATTGGGCGAATCTCTCACACCCTCGTCAAAAGCCTCAATGCGTATGGCAACAGCAGCTGCGCGACGCCATGTTCGACCTATTGTTTGGCGGCCTCAAGCAGCTTTTCGAGCACCTGCCGCTCACCGATCTGGTTTGCCATCAACAGGATCAGCCGGGCATTGAACGCATCGCTTTCGGCCTTTGTGAGGCCTTCATGGGCGGTCAGCAGGTCAGCATAAAACCCGTCGGGTGTTTCAAGGTTCGGTTTGGTGACAATCTCCGCCATTAGGCCTCTCCGCCTTTCCCGAGTGCAATTGCAAATGCGTTTTCGACCGCAGTGCGGTCATAGTCTGTCCAGCGCGACGCCACATGCTGGTCTGGCCTGATCAGATAGACAGCCGAAGCCTCGTCACCGAGATAGCGATCCTTTAGCTCCTGACCGGCTGCGGAAGTCGCAATGCTGACACCGGTAATTTCGATACCGTCGATCAGAAGCTTCTCGGGTACTTCGGCGCCGATGCCAAGCAGATGGAAGCCGCTGCCAAGCCAGTCCAGCAGCCAGCCGTCTGCCAGAGGCGCATCCACAGCCGGGCTTCCCGGTCTTGTGCGCGCGGGCAGGCCTTCCACATCCGGTCCATTGAGCTTCGAACCGGCATAAACGCAAGGAACGGACAGTCTCCCGGAATTGACCAGAGGCCGGGCAAAGGCGTGATGTTCGGAAAGGTCCAGCACCGCATCACGGAAAATACGGCTGATTTCCGATTTGGGAGTAATGAAGTCGGTTGAACGCGAGCTTTGAAGGATATTCTCGTCCGCTGCCATTTCGCGCTCAAAAGCATAGCTGTCCAGAAGGCTTTCCGGAGCCTTGCCGTCAATGACCAGCTTCAGTTTCCAGCCGAGATTGTCGGCATCCTGGAACCCGGAGTTGGCACCACGCGCACCGAAAGGCGACACCTGGTGAGCACTGTCGCCGGCAAAGATCACCCGGCCATGGCGGAACTTTTCCATGCGGCGGCACTGGAATGTGTAGATCGACACCCACTCCAGATCGAATTCGACATCCGCGCCCAGCATCTGCTTGAGCCGGGGAATGACGTTTTCCGGTTTCTTTTCTTCTTCCTTGTCGATGTCCCAGCCAAGCTGAAGATCGATGCGCCAGACCCCGTCCGGCTGCTTGTGCAAAAGAGCCGACTGGTCCTTGTTGAAGGGCGGATCGAACCAGAACCAGCGTTCGGTCGGGAAATCCGCCTTCATGATGACGTCGGCAATCAGGAAGTTGTCTTCAAACACCCGGCCGACGAAATCGAGATCGAGCATCCGGCGGGACGGCGAACCAGCCCCGTCGCAGGCAATCAGCCACTCCGCTTCCAGATTGTAGGCGCCATCGACCGTTTCAACGGTCACCAGCGTGTGGTCGTCCCGCTGGTTGAGGTTCGCAACCCGGCTGCCCCCGCGGATTTCCACCGGCTTGCCTTCCACCTGCAGAGCGCGAATGCGCTCGACCAGATGAAGTTCGCAATAATATTGCTGCAGGTTGATGAAGGCCGGGCGCTTGTGCCCCTGATCCGGAAGCAAGTTGAAATCGTAGACCTGCCGGTCACCGAAAAACACCTTGCCGACGTTCCAGACGACGCCCTTGTCGACCATCTCGTCGCCACAGCCCAGCCGGTCGAAGATTTCCAGCGAGCGCTTGGAAAAGCAGATTGCCCGTGAGCCCACGCTAACCTTGTCGTTGTCATCGAGAACGACGACCGGCACATCCGCCTGAGCCAGATCGATAGCCGTGGCGAGGCCCACCGGTCCGGCTCCAATGATCACCACCGGATGGCGAACGGGTGTCGCTGCATCCTGATCCTGGGACCGCTTGTACGGATAAAGCGGCGCTTCAAACAACTTGGTCACAGGCGTTTCTCCCAATTGCCGAGGCGTACCGGCATCGTGAACCGGTTCGCCTTTGCCTGTTTCGCGGAACCCGCAGGGGGGCTTGCGCGTTTTCGTTAGACAATCCCCCAAGAAGGAGGTGTGACATGCCAGTCCTGACACGCCAGAACATGTTGACATCCGGCCGACGCTGGACATTCCGGTTGATTGCCGGACTGATGTCCGCGGTCGCCCTTGCGCTTCTCATCGCCGCTCCCGCCACCGTCCTTGCCGACAACTGGAGCATGGTCGGCATCGCCATCGTGGTGAGCGAGATCATAGTTCTTGCAGGTGGCCTCACCTGGCTCGCCCTGTTGATCCTTGCACCGAAGCGCTAGCCAGTTTCCCAGAAACGTTGCGCCGACGGGTGGCGATCGAACTCCAAAAAGAACTCATCAAGTTGAGGCGGTGCAACACTGGTTCCTGCCAGCATGGCATGCACCTGCCCCCGGTGATGGATCTGGTGCTGAAAGAGATGCAGCAACGTGTTGGCGATCGTCTCGTGAAAGACACCGCTCTTGCCCCGGTCCTGAGCGACATTCCGGTCCAGGTCTCCTTCCACCATCCGGTCGCAGTATGCGATCAGAGCCTCGTCGGCACTCTTCTGGGCCGGTTTCAGCTCTGCTGCAGAGGCAAGATGCGGCGTGTCGAATACCGACAGCCCCTGCCCCTCTTCCTTCAAGGCATCCAGATAGTATCGGTCCACTTCCCAATTGTGGTTGAGCGTTTCCCGGATCGAGGGAAAGAACCCGGTTCTTTCCGCCTCGAACTCCGCCTGCGACAACCGGCAACAGGCGTCGTAAAGACGTTCGTTCGCGTAGGCGTTGTTGCGGGCCATCAGGCGGAGGTGGTCCAGGACAGTGTTCATGGGTCAGCCCTGCAGATCCGCCCACATCTTGGCGTCGCGTTCCGCCGTCCAGATGCGCGGCGTGTCGATGCCGAGAGCCTCGTCATAGGCCCGGGCAACGTTGAACGGCAGGCAGTGTTCGTAGATGGCGTAATCCTTGAACTTCGGATCGCATTCGGCACGGCAGGCGTCCCAGGCTTCTTTCAGCGATCCGCCACCCTGGGCGACCCGGGCCACCGGCCGATATGTCGAAGAGACGAAATCGGCGGTGTTGGTCAGCGCCTTGCCCACCATCTCCTTGCCGACCAGCGCATCGCCGCGGCCAGGCGCGATTGCCTCCACATCGAAGGAACGGATCGCTTCCAACGTTGTCGGCCAGTCGTTGAAATGGCCGTCGCCGCAATAGCAGGCCGAGTGGTATTCGACGATGTCACCGGTGAACATGACGTTCGCGTCCGGCACGTGGATAACGATATCTCCGGCCGTGTGGGCGCGACCAAGGAAGCTGAGGTCGACCCGGCGCTTGCCGAGATAGACAGTCATGCGGTCGTTGAAGGTGGTGGTTGGCCAGGTCAGAGGCGGAATGTCGTTGACGTTTTCATAGCCCATGAACAGACGCGGGAAGCGCATGAATTCGGATTCCCTGTCTTCCGCGCCCCGTTCCACGACCATCGAACGGGCCTTCTGGCTCATGATCACGGTCGGTGCCCGATAGGCGGCAGCCCCCAGCACGCGAACGGCATGGTAATGCGTGAGCACAAGGTGGCTGATCGGCTTGTCGGTGACGGACCGCACTTTCTCAATGACCTTGTTGGCGAGTTCGGGGGTCGCCTGCGCCTCGACGATCATGACGCTGTCGTCGCCGATGATGACGCCGGTGTTCGGGTCCCCTTCGGCGGTAAAGGCCCAGAGATCCTTGCCGATCTCGGTGAAGGAGATCTTTTTCTCGGTCATGTCTCCGGCGGATGCGAATTGCTTGCTCATTCAGAGGCTCCGTGTTTGCCTTCGTCCCATGCGGGCATCGCCTTTTTGGCGACGGCAGCCGGATGGGCTTCCATTGTGGTTGCCATGGTGTCATTCCACCGGTTGAGGTAGCCAAAGAGCGCGATCGAAGCGACGATCTCGACAATCTCGGCGTCGTTGAAATGCGGCTTGAGCGCTGCAAAATGAGCTTCGGTCACGTCGTTCGGAACACCGGCAGCCTCGCGGGCCAGCACCAGCGCCGCTTTTTCGGCCTCCGTAAAGAGCGGCGAAGTCTCGCATTCCCATACGGCGGCAATCTTTTCGTCCGGCACATCGTAGACGTGGCTCAGATTGGCCATGTGGCCCTGGCAATAGCGGCAGCCGGTCGCCATGGACGTCATGAGTGCGACCATCATCTTCAGGTCTTCCGGCACCGTGCCTTCATAAAGGATGGCCTGGTTCAGTTCCATGAACGCCTTGGCGATATTCGGCCGGCGCGCCATGGTGAGGATCGAGTTCGGTAGAAAGCCGCGGATTTCATCGTAACGCGCGAATTTTTCCTCGAACTGAGGCAGATCCGCGCGGTCAAGCGGGTCGACGTGAGGCATTGCCCTCTCCCTGAAATATTCTGGCGGCGGAAGGGCTCAACCCAACGCTGCGCTCTTGTCTTTCTCGTGGATGGAAAATCGCACCCCCGAGCCCCTCCCCACAAGGCGGAGGGGCTACTTGCCGAAAATGGTGTCGAGATCCCGGAAGATCCGATCACTACGCTTCGTATTTCTCCACGGTCTGCTCGATGGCGCCGAAGATCGAATGGCCTTCGGTGTCGAGCATCTCGATGCGGACAGTGTCTCCGAACTTCAGGAAAGGCGTCTTGGCTTCGCCCGTGTTGATCGTTTCGATCATGCGGATCTCGGCAACGCAGGAATAACCGACGCCACCGTCTGCCACCGGCTTGCCCGGACCACCGTCCAGCTTGTTGGAGACCGTGCCCGAACCGATGATCGTGCCGGCACTGAGCGGCCGGGTCTTTGCCGCATGGGCAATGAGCTGGCCGAAATCGAAGGTCATGTCGATGCCCGCGTTTGCGCGGCCGAACGGCTGACCGTTGAGGTCGACATGCAGCGGCAGGTGAAGCTTGCCGCCCTTCCAGGCATCGCCGAGCGCATCCGGCGTGACGGCAACCGGCGAAAAGGCGGAAGACGGCTTGGACTGGAAGAAACCGAAGCCCTTGCCGAGTTCTGCCGGGATCAGGCCACGCAGGGAAACGTCGTTGACCAGAAGCACAAGAAGGATGTGGTCGCGCGCGGCTTCCGCGCTGACACCCATCGGTACATCGCCGGTGACGACAGCAATTTCGCCTTCCATATCGATGCCCCAGGCCTCATCGCGCATGGAGATCGGATCAC
The DNA here is from genome assembly GCF_053005225.1 of Roseibium sp. RP-7. Taxonomy (NCBI): domain Bacteria; kingdom Pseudomonadati; phylum Pseudomonadota; class Alphaproteobacteria; order Hyphomicrobiales; family Stappiaceae; genus Roseibium; species Roseibium sp. RP-7. The sequence goes on along the minus strand of NZ_JBRKQA010000001.1, from coordinate 1,597,663 downwards.
GCGGGGCGAGGAATGTGTCGGATCCGCCCTGATACATCAGCGGGTCTGTCCAGAAGCTTTCCGGCATCTTCGCACCGCGCGCCTTGCGCACCAGTTCGACATGGTTGACGTAGGCCGAACCATCCGCCCACTGGTAAGCACGCGGCAGCGGCGAATGGGCATCGTGTTCATGGAAACGCAGCGTCGGTACGGCTTCGTGAGACAGGCTCTCGGCCAGCAGTTCCAGCTTTGGCGCCACATGTTCCCAGTCATCGAGCGCTGCCTGCAAAGTCGGCGCGATGTGACTTGCGTCGGTGCAGAAGGTCAGGCGGTCGTTGACCACCACCAGCTTGCCGTCGCGGCTGCCATCCTTGAGCGTTGCCAGTTTCATCGGGTTTTCAGCTCCTAATGTTCGCCAGACCGTGGTGCCCGGCGATGTTTCTCCCGGGAAGCCGCCAGCGGCTTCCTGCCTTTGTTCTTGTCCGCCCCCCCGGCGGGACCGCCGGAGGTTCAGGGTAACCTACCGGTGCGGATCAATCTGCCGTTTGCGGTTGGTCAAATCCTGGATGATTTGGCTATTTGTTCCAGGTCCCTTCGGGCGTGCCATCGAATTTTTTGCCCAGCGAGTCCCAGCAGTCAATGTAATCGTCCTGCAGCGGAGCATCCCTGGCGGCGAATTCCGTGAGGTGCTGCGGGAAACGGGTTTCGAACATGAAGGACATTGTGTTGTCGAGCTTTTCCGGCTTCAGGTCGGCATTCGAAGCGCCTTCGAAGGCATTGTTGTCCGGCCCATGCGGCAGCATCATGTTGTGCAGGCTCATGCCACCGGGAATGAAGCCCTGCGGCTTGGCATCGTACTGGCCGTAGATGTTGCCCATCAGCTCCGACATGATGTTCTTGTGATACCAGGGGGGCCGGAAAGTATCTTCCATCACCATCCAGCGCTCGCGGAACAGCACGAAGTCGATGTTGGCAGTGCCCGGAACGCCGGACGGAGCGGTAAGCACTGTAAAGATCGACGGATCGGGATGATCGAACAGGATCGACCCGATCGGGCAATAGTTCCTGAGGTCATATTTGCAGGGCGCATAGTTGCCGTGCCAGGCAACAACGTCGAGAGGCGAGTGACCGATCTTTGTTTCGTGGAACTGGCCGCACCATTTCACTGTCACCGTCGACGGGGCATCGCGATCCTCGTAGTGCGCGACAGGCGTCTTGAAATCACGGCGGTTTGCCATGCAATTGGCCCCGATCGGCCCCCTGCCCGGCAGTTCGAATTTCTGGCCGTAGTTCTCGCAGACGAACCCGCGCGCCGGACCTTCCACCAGCTCGACCCGGTAAACGAGGCCGCGCGGAAGGATTGCGATTTCCTTCGGCTCCAGCTCGATCACGCCCAGCTCGGTGCAAAACCTGAGGACGCCTTCCTGCGGAACTACCAGCAATTCGCTGTCGGCGGAGTAGAAATATTCGTCCTCCATCGACTTGGTGATCAGGTAGATGTGGCTGGCCATGCCAACCTGTGTATTGACGTCGCCGGCTGTCGTCATGGTGCGCATGCCGGTCAGCCAGTTGAGGCCTTCATCCGTGTGTGGCACCGGGTCCCAGCGGTACTGGCCGAGCGAAACCACGTCGTCGCAGACATTCGGAGCCGACTTCCAGTGCGGCAGGTCGATCTTCCTGAACCGGCTGGTGTGCTTGACTGACGGGCGGATGCGATAGCACCAGGTCCGCTCGTTCTGATGGCTTGGCGCGGTAAAGGCGGTACCGGACAACTGCTCGCCATATAGGCCGTAGGCACATTTCTGCGGGCTGTTCATGCCCTGCGGCAGAGCGCCTGGCAGAGCCTCGGTTTCAAAATCGTTGCCGAAGCCCGGCATATATTCCAGATCCGCCGTGTTACGGCCGTTTCCAGCTAGATTTTGATTGCTGTCGGTTCTCTGATCCATGACGTCCTCCCGGTTCGGAGATGAATTTAGTTGCATATGTAACCATTTTGATCCCCGGGATCAAGCGGCATGTCGATGCTTTTGCGAACGCGCCGGATTTTCTCCTGCCGCAATGCAAAAAAGCCGCAGAACGTAAGCTTTGCTTTACGTGCGTCTCCTAGGGTTCCCGCAGTCTCACCGTTGGAGCTTTTCATGTCTCTTAGAAATCGAATCTTTTTCGCCTCGAGCGGCGTGTTCCTGGTTGGATTCCTGACGCTTATTCTTGCCGTCACCTTCATGACCCAGGCCACGTCGCAAAAATCGGGTGAAGATCTCATCCGCAAGACTGCCGAGGCACTTGCTCTGGATGCCGGCAAGACACTGGCACAGGCACAGCTCGCGGCCCGCGCTGCGGCCGATGCCCTGGAGGGAATGCAGCACGCCGGCGTTAGCGATCGCAACGCCTATGCAGCCGTGATGGAGCACCAGATCAGCCAGAACAAACATTTTGTCGGCGGCGGTGCGATCCTGGAACCGGACATGGCCGGCAATGACGCGGACAATGCAGGCGCCAACTTCTCCGACGACAAGGGACGCTTCATTCCGTATTTCTATAACGACGGTGCAAAAGTCGCCTGGGAACCGCTCCTGTTCGGTGGCGATAGCGGCTCTGAAGAGTGGTACGACAAGCCGAAGAACCTGGGCCACGACACGGTGACCGAGCCCTATCTCTACCCGGTCAATAATGTCGACGTGCTGATGGCGACGGCCTCCTCGCCGATCAAGGATGCTTCCGGACGCGGCATCGGTGGCGCCACCATCGACGTGTCGCTGGAAGGCCTGCAGAAGGCGGTGAGCACCGGCCAGACCTATGAAAGCGGCTATGTCGGCCTTCTCAGCGAAACCGGTGTCTGGGTGTCCCATCCGGACGCAGCCCTCCTCGGCCAGAAGGCCGATGCGGCAATGGTCGGCAAGATCCAGTCGATCAAGAACGAAGCTGCCTTCACGACCGAAAACGGTACCGTGGAAGCCATCAAGGGCTTCGAACTGGACGGCACCGGCCAGCACTGGTTCATTGTTGTCGCCGTTGACGAGAGCGAACTTCTGGCAAGCGCCAATTCCACCATGCAGATGAGCCTGCTGCTCGCCCTCGGCCTGCTGGTAGCCGGCACGTTCCTGATGTGGATGCTTGGTTCCACAATTGCCGGACCGGTGCAAATGCTGACCGCTCGCATGCGCAAGCTTGCCGAAGGCGATGTCGATACGCCGGTGGCCTATCTCGACCGCAAGGACGAAATCGGCCAGATGGCCGGTGCGCTGGAAATCTTCGTTGAAAACGAAACCGAACGGCGGTCGCTGCAGAACGACACCGAGCAGGCCCAACACAGCCAGCTGGAGCGCCAGAAGACTGTCGAAGCCCTGATCGAAACTTTCGAGCGCGACGTCCACGCCGTTCTCGACCAGGTCAGCGGCAACAGCAAGCGCATGGAGCAGACTGCGGCTTCTCTCGATGCGATCGCGCGCGACACTTCCGCCAAGGTTTCCTCGGTTGCCGGATCTTCCGAAGTTGCACAGAGCAGCGTCCAGACAGTGGCTTCCGCCGCTGAAGAGCTGTCCGCCTCGATTTCCGAAATCGGTCGCCAGATCGGCCAGACGAAGGAAGTCGTCACGAGCGCTACCCGTGCCGCCAACGATTCCAACGACAAGGTCGGAAGCCTCGACAGCGCCGCGCAGAAGATCGGTGAAGTGGTCAGCCTCATCCAGGCGATCGCCGAACAGACCAACTTGCTGGCGCTGAACGCCACCATCGAAGCCGCTCGCGCCGGAGAAGCCGGCAAGGGCTTTGCGGTGGTTGCCGCGGAAGTGAAGGAACTGGCCACGCAAACCGCCAAGGCGACGGAAGAAATCTCCACGCAGGTCACCGGTATCCAGTCCTCGACACGCAATGCCGTCGGCTCGATCCAGGAAATCGCCAGCACAATGGAGGAGGTCAACCAGTTCACGGCGGCCATTGCCGCGGCGATCTCGCAGCAGGGTGATGCCACCAACGAGATCAGCCACAATGTCCAGCAGGCAGCCAGCTGCACCAGCGACATGAGCAACAGCGTTGGCGACGTGATGCAGGCAGCCGAGGAAACAAGCAGCTCGGCAGCCGACGTCCTGTCGGTCTCCCAGTCGGTTTCCGAACACGCCCAGGGCTTGCAGGCCACCATTGCAGACTTCCTGAGCCGCGTTCGCGCTGCTTAAGTCAGGCACATAACCTCACGAACCGGGTTCGCGCAAACCCTTGTGCGAGCCCGGTTTTTTTGTTTTGCCCGGCATATTTCCCGTTCTCGGAAATGGCCGAATTGAGATTCCACACTTGAATGAAAATACGAGCTGACGTAAAAAGAACAAAACAGGAACACTGGAGAAGATCGATGCGGCTCGCCGACACTGCTGTTGCGCATTCCTGCGCTGTTTCCTCCGCTGCCGCGTCGACGCCAGGCACGGAACAGCTGACCTCCGTCACGCGCGGCGAGGTCCGCACCATGATGCTTTACCTGCGCAAGGCGCGGGAGCGGGCTATCGCGATCCGGGACAGGTCTCCTGGCGGCAGTTATCTGGAAAGCGTGCTCACACGCACGATCGACGGCATTTCGGTGGAGCTTTCACAACTCGACTATCTGCTGGCATCCAAACCGGCGGAAGCAAACCGGACTGAACCGGGCCGCAGGATGCGTCCGGCGATTTGATTGTCATTTCCGTGCAGACTTTCGGCCCCCAAAGGGCAGACTGCACTTGAAGAGCGTTCAGATTTCAGTGCCTGCGTGACCAGCGCGAGACCCGGCGGGGAACCATTGCTAGTCACCCTTCCCGCTTCAGTGGCCCGAAGAAGCCGAAGACCGCGCTCAGCTTGCCGCTTTGGTCGTCAATCCAGACGACATCAAGTCCTTCCGGCAGCACCGTTCCGTCCGCATTGACCATCTGCCACGCGAACCGCGCTGAACCGTGGTGGCTGTCGACACTGCTGGTCCGAAGGATCTTCGCACCGACCCTTTTGGCCAGAACGCCGGAGATGTGGTCAACCAGCGCAGCGATACCGGTCACATCGGTTTCCGGGTCCGTGTATCTGACATCTTCCGCTACGGACCTTCCGAGCAGATCCTGCCGATAGGATGGGTCACGTTCAGACCAGGCTGCACAATAGATGTCGATGGTCTCTTCCAGCGTCATGTTTGCCTCCCTTGCAGTCTTCTGCAGAAGCATGCGCGAAAGTTTGCGATCTCGCCAGTCAGTGTGCTGGAAAGGCCGCGTCAGGCGGCGGCTTCGTCACCCGGTGCCGTTTGCCAGCCAAGGTCGGTCAGCGTCACGATACGATTGCCGCGCAAGTCGGTGGCGCAGACAAGAAATCCGCGTTCTTCCATATGGCTCAACAGCCAACGCGCCCTGCCGGGAGACCGTGTGCCGTAGGCGGTGGCAATTTCAATGTTGCCGGGACATGGCGCCTTCGCGATCGCGGCCTTTGCCAGCAACAGGTACACACCGCGCATGTCTTCCGGCAATTCGGAGGCGATCAGTTCCGCCTGGGCCCAGGCTCCGTCGTCCATTTCGCCCTTTTCAACGCCTGCACGGGCAACGGAGAGCTTTTCTCGGAAAGTCTGCAGGTCCGGTGCGCCGCCCGCCAATTTGGAAATGCGGCAGCGGACCTGGAAGTCCTGATACAGCGTTGCAATCGGCTGGAACGCAGCTTCCTCGTCTTCCAGAATACCTGCAATGATTTCCGAAATTTTCTGCTCGCGTTCGCCAAAATCGAGCAGGCTCTCAGCCTGTGGCACGTCTTCAGCGCTAGCTCGTTCTGCACTGCTGAGCTGATCGAGCACGTCGCCGGTCGAAACCACAGGCTCGACGAAACGCTGGCGGACCGGCTGAACTTCGTCCGCTCCCGGCGTGAAGATCAGATCCTTGGCGTCTTCCTTGGGCTGCTCCGGCAGTGGCAGCAGTTTGTGAGTTCCGCCCCGCCCCATGGTCTCCACCGGGCCGATCTTGACCGGAACGGGACGGCGCGACATGGCCGGTCCGAGAGCGATGAAGTGACCCCTGTCGAGATTTCTGAAACTTTCGGCCTGGCGCCGCTCCATGCCGAGAAGGTCGGCAGCACGCGCCATGTCGATATCCAGGAACGTACGGCCCATCAGGAAGTTGGACGCTTCTGCGGCGACGTTCTTGGCAAGCTTGGCGAGACGCTGGGTGGCAATGACGCCGGCCAGTCCGCGTTTGCGGCCGCGGCACATCAGGTTGGTCATGGCCCCGAGGGAACGGCGCCGGGCCTCCTCGGTCACCTCGCCGGCGGCGGCAGGTGCAAAGAGCTGTGCTTCATCAACGATGACCAGCATCGGATACCAGAGATCGCGGTCCGCATCGAACAGGCCGTCGAGAAAGGTTGCAGCCGCCTTCATTTGCCGGTCGGCATCAAGACCTTCCAGATTGAGTACCACCGATACCCGGTGCTGGCGCACCCGTGCGGCGATCATCTGAAGATCCTTTTCGGTGCCGACCGCATCGACAACGACATGGCCGAACTTATCTGCCAGAGACACGAAGTCGCCTTCGGGATCGATAATGGCCTGCTGGACCCAGCTCGCGGACTGTTCAAGAAGCCGGCGCAGGAGATGCGACTTTCCCGAGCCGGAATTGCCCTGCACCAGAAGGCGCGTTGCCAGCAGTTCTTCCAGATCAAGACCGGCGCGTGCGCCGCCTGTCATTTCCCCGATATCGATTTGTACCGTCATGCGACCACTTTTCTTGCAGCCTCGGCAGCGCTGCGGCTTCTCCGTTTTCTGGATTTCGTGCAGTGCGGTAGTCAGCACGATTCCGTGCCACTTGCAAAGCCAGCCTGCCGGGAAAGCCGGGTTTTCCCAGAATTCCACCGAATAGCAACCTTTAAGTGACAGGCTGCCTCCAGAAGATGCCGAAAATCCGGTTCGGGCCTGCGTTAAGCAATGTCGGCTTTGCCAGGTGCCACGCAGGACTTCTGTGCTAAGGTTGGTAGAACGGGAGCTTTTTCAGGGAAATCGCTGTGACAGTCAATGGATTGGCAGGCTCTTCGTGCCGACTCGTTTTAATACAACTCAAAACGCTGCTTGCCGGCGCTGTGTTGTCGATCCTTGCGCTTGCGGTGCATCCCGCCAAAGCCGATATCGTCCGTATTGCCGTCGGTGAGTGGCCCCCTTATTTTTCCGAAAGTGACGAAGGATACGGAACCTACGCCAAGGTCGTCGCAAAGGCCTTCGAACTTGAAGGCCTTACGGTGGAGTACGGCTTCTTTCCCTGGAAACGTGCCTTGCTGGAAGCCCAGTCCGGCCGCTGGCAGGCTTCCGCAGGTTGGGGCAAAACCGCTGAGCGAGAACCTTTCTTTCATTTCTGCGACGCAGTTCTGGTTGAGCGCGAGCAATTCTTCTATTCGTCAGACCGACCTGTGAATGCGCAAAATGTGCAGGACCTCAGCGGATTGAGCCTTGGCGCACTTGACGGTGCAGCCCTTGGGGATGACCTGGATAAACTGGTTACCGCCGATCAGATCACCGTCTATCGCCAAAGTTCCCTGGCAGACCTCTTCAAGATGCTTGATGTAGGGCGTGTCGATGTGGTCATGGGCAATGGAGAGGTGGCTGCCGATGCATTGGCTGACGCTTTTTCTCCTGAGGAAACCACGCGTTTCAAGTCGTTGGAAAACGTCAACGTCCTTTGGGACTACCGCGTAATCGTTTCCAGGAACATCGAAAGCGGTGAGGAACTGTGCACCCGGTTCAACCAAGGTTTGAGGAAGCTTCGCGACACCGGAGAATATGACCGCCTTTTGTGGCCGGAACGCGATGGGGAGGGTCAGTCCCAGGCCAGCCCGTCCTGAGGCCCGGCCAGCCGAAAGAAAGAAGCAGGCTCTGATTTGGCTCCCTCGATTGCTTGCAATGTCTGAAAGGCTTCACAACGAGTTCAAATCTGTCCCCTTCCAAATGGGGATATCCTGCCCCATGTGAACATAATAAGAATCATATTGGGATGGACCGGATGAAAATTCATGCAGACCTGACGCAGCCTGCAATTGTCGACAGCGCCACGCTCGACTGGGTGCCCTCACCAATGGCAGGTGTGGAGCGAAGGATGCTGGAGCGCGATGGTGAAGAGGTCGCGCGAGCCACCAGTCTGGTCAGATACGCTCCCGGCTCTGCCTTTTCCGCCCACAAGCATGACATGGGTGAAGAATTTCTGGTTCTGGACGGTGTGTTCTCGGATGAAAGCGGGGATTTTCCCAAAGGCATGTATGTGCGCAATCCTCCGGGCTCCAGCCATGTGCCTTCGAGCGAACCTGGCGCCGTCATCCTTGTGAAATTACGCCAGATGCAGCCTGACGATGATGCCTTTGTCCGGGTGAACACTCTGGACCCCAGCGGCTGGCAGGCCGGCAGACCCGGAGAGAGCATCCTGCCGCTGTTCATCCGGCCGGAAGAGGAAGTGGTGATGCTCGACTGGGAAAGAGGCGCCAGACTAGCTCCGCAAACCTTCCCGGGCGGAGCGGAGTATTTTGTCGTTGAAGGCAGTTTCGAAGACCAGAGCGGCCGTCACGATCAAGGTACCTGGATACGCCTGCCGGCGGGAACCCGGCAGGAAATCACGACAACCCAGGGCGCCCGCGTCTGGAGAAAAACGGGTCACCTGGCGTTCTGAGTTGCCCAGTGCTGGAGGGCCGTCCCCCTGGCAAGCTGGGTTTTGACGATCATCTTGTGCAACGGCAGGATCAACGCAAGATAGGCATGACCGGCCAGGTTATGCCGTTTGCAGCAGGTCGAAACATAGATCCGCGCGGCTCCTCCCCTTTTGCGGAACACGGAGACACGGAAATCCTGGTGCCAGTCGTTCTCGCCCAGAATGATCTCATCTTCTGAAACCGAATAGATCTTGAAGAAACCGATCCGGTCTCCCTCGCCCTTGCAGATGATGTTATCGGCGCCTTGTTCCTGTGCCAGAGCCTTCGTTGTTTTCATGCCGACGAGCCCTACAAGCTTGTCGCGGAACGATAGAAGCGCAGTCACCCAGCCGATTTCTGCCATCAGAATGCGTTCGGCAAGTACGCGCATGTCTGCGGTCAACAGATCCTCCCGTCCGCGGATCGGGATCGAAAAGGTGTCGAGATAATCGTCGGCCGCCCTATAGGTATTGAGGAGACTTTCTTCCGGCAGTTTGTCGGTCATGGCCATGTCCTGGCTCCCTCCAGCAAATTCGACTTGCCAAACCTATACCTGCTGCCACCGGAAAAACCCCTTGCAGATTGCCGCAGCAAAAAGGCAGCGGAAACAACCCGCTGCCTTTTTGGGAACGTGATTGTGTGCCGACCTCGGCGGTCAGGCCCAGGCACCTGCGAAAGCGATTTCAGCCAGCGGTTTGCGGCTGCTTGGAGTTTCGCGTTCCTGCAAGGTTTCAGGCAGCTCTGCTGTGTCCCCCCGCCGGCCAATGGCAATGGCAATCTGCGGCAGATAGCGTTCTGGCACACCGAGTTTTTCGTGGATTTCGTCTTTCAGGATCCCGGCCATGCCATGCGCATGAAAACCGAGTGCGGTTGCCTGCAGGGCCGCATGCGCCCAGGCTGAACCGGCATCGAAAGTGTGCAAGCCGTTGGCTCTGTTCGGTTTACCGTCCTTGCCGTCCACTTCGCTGTCGGAAAACAGATAGACAAGTGCGGAGGCGTGTTGCGCCCAGTCGCGGTTGAACGGGTTGAGAAGATCGACCAGGACCTGCCAGTCGGCATCGCCCCTGCGGGCATAGACGAAACGCCAAGGCTGGATGTTGAAGGCAGACGGCGACCAGCGGGCGGCCTCCAGAATGGTTTTCAGATCCGCTTCCTCGATCGTCGACCGGTCAAAGGCACGCGGTGACCAACGGTCGACGAACAGGTTTTCAATCGGATGATCGGGTGTACGGGCAGTCATGAGCAGTGTCTCCAGTCTATTCCGGGCAAATATCCATCGGGCTGAACAGGAGATAGGTGATTTTTATCTCGATATCAAGATACTTTACTCCAAGATTTTATGTTGTCGGTGCCACTTCCCGGTCCAATCGCGGTCCTGCCCCGATGGATGGCGCGATCAGGATTGCCGACAACACCACGGCTGCGGACAGCAACTCCCTCAAGCCAATCGCTTCGCCGAAGACCAGCCAGCCGACCAGAAACATGGTCGGCAGTTCGAAACTTCCCGCAGCCGCGGTGCGAACAGGCCCAACCTTCTGACAGGCGATCGTATAGAGGATCTGCGGAACAAGAGCCGTTCCAAGTCCCATGGCGACGATGAGGCCCCACTGACCGGTGCTTGCCGGCAGAACTGAGCCCTGCCCTTCATTGATCGCGAGGGGCAACAAACCAATGACGGCCCCGGAAAGTCCGCAAGCGGTCCGTTCCAGCGAATTCAACTCGCCTGCCAGCCCGCTGAGGACAACAATCAGAAAGCCGAACGCAATGGGAGCAGGAATGGCCCATAAAAGCGCCTGCAGTGCTTCGGGAGATAACGACGACGGATCGAGCAGCAGCCCGGCTGCCAGGATAACCAGACCTGCCGAGGCAAATGATCTCCAAGTCAACGCTTGCCTGAGCAGAACCCAGGCAAACAGGGCCGCGAAAACCGGATAGGACATGTAGACGACACCGGCAGCGGCAACGGGTGCCACTCGGATAGCCTCCAGATGGCCGATCAGGCTGAGCCCCAGCACCAGACCCGCCCCCGCCATCAACAGGGCCCCGCCTCGTTTGCGCTTCTCGAACGGCAGAAAGGGAAGCAGGAACAGGACGGAAAAGCCGTAACGATAGAGAGCGATTGTGGCCGGGCCGGCGCCCAGGCCCTGAAGCTCCCGCACGAAGATCGGCACGAGGCCGAAACAGGCTGCGGAGGCTGCTATGACGAGTGTAGCCCCAGTCGTCCCAAGGCTGATGTGAGGAAAGGTGATGTTGCTCATGCCTTGTCGATACCGCGCAACGATGAGCAAACAAAATTCCTAGTTTTCATTCAGTTCATGAAATGCTTTCATACAAATATGATCCCTCGACTGGCCCTCCATCACCTGACCCTTCTTTCCGCGCTTGGCGAGACCGGCAGCATGACCGCGTCCGCCACGCGTCTCGGCGTGACCCAGTCCGCAGCTTCACACAGGCTGCGAGAAGCAGAGCGCCGCCTGGGGGTGGTTCTGGCACGCCGAGCCGAGAACCGGATTGAACTGACGCCGGAGGGCGAGCGTCTGCGGCATCTGGGCGAGACCTTTCTGGGCGAGTTGTTTCGTCTGGAGCAGGATCTTGAAGCCTCGGCAAGGGACGCCAGGATCCTCGTTCGCCTCGGCCAGGCAACCTACAGTCGCTATCACTGGTTTCCCGCGTTTCTGGAATATCTGGACACGGCCGACCCGAAACTGTCGGTCGATCTGTCATCGCGTGCGACGGCGCATCCCCTGGCCTCGCTCCTCGACGGTTCCGTGGACGTTTCGCTGGTTTTCGGCCGCGAACCGGCACTTGCCTCGCTGCGCGCGGTGAAGCTGGGCACGGACCCGATTGTCGCGGTGCTGGCGCATAATCACCCGCTTGCCGCAGAGCCTGTCGTCAACAGCGAGAACATGGGCGATGAGCGTTTCTTCGTTTATCCGCTGACCGCAGAACCCGGATTTGACTGGACAACCCTGCTTGGCGCCCCCACCCAGCCGTTCCGGCGGTTGACCCCGATGCCGACTCCGGAAGCTGTGATCGATCTGGTGCGCGCCAAGTTCGGCGTTGCCATCTTCAGCAAGTGGGCCATCGAGCCGGAGCTGGCTGACGGAACACTGGTTTCCCGCCCGATTGCCGAAGGTGGTGTTTCGCTGGACTGGTGGTGTGTTCGCCGCGCCTCGGATCCGCTGGACAGTCCGGCGGCACGCCTCTCATCTGCCTTGACCGCCTGGAGCCACCAGTCCGACAGGGCCTTGTCGACGCTTGCCTTCGGCGGAACGGGTCAAACTGCCGGGTCGGACTTGAAAAAAACCTAGGCGCGAAGCAGTAACCTTCGTAAGCTTTTCAAGGGGAGAAGGGGAAAAGCCGGTAATTTCCGGCGAACGGGGGAGACAGGCAGTGGCTTCACTCTCCGAAAAGGATCGCAAACGCGGGCTTGTTCTGGCCATGGGTACGCTTGGCGGCCTGGTGATGCTGGACGAGACAATCCTCGGCGTTTCACTCCCGGCAATCCGGTCCGAGATGGGGCTTTCGCCAACGCTTACCCACTGGATCATCAACGCCTACATGCTGACGTTCACCTGCTTCGCCGCTATCGGCGGCAAGGCGATCGACCTTTTCGGGTTGCGCCCTGCCCTAATTGTCAGCGCCAGTGCGTTTGCGCTCGCCAGTCTTCTGGCCGGATTTTCAAACGGACCTGAACTGCTGATCGGCATGCGCATCGTCCAGGGCCTTTGCGCAGCAGTGATGTTCCCGATGACGCTCGCAGCCGCGACCCTCACCTTCGACAAGGCAGAACGGGGCCGTGCAATCGGCATTCTGGCGGGGATGGCAACGATATTCCTGGCCGCAGGACCGCTGCTGGGCGGTGTCCTGACTGATTTTCTTTCCTGGCGCTGGGTCTTTTGGGTCAACATCCCCATTGTCGCCGTTGGCACTGTGCTTGCCTGCCTGTTCTGGCAACCGCCACAGCAAACGCCTGCCCGCCCGCTCATAGACCGGATAGGTCTGTTCCTGTTGCTTGTTGGCATGACGGGGATCATTTTCGGCCTGATGGAAGGTCCCGACTTTGGCTGGATGACGCCACTCATCCTTGGCAGCTTGCTGGCCGGATTTGCCGGGATCGTGTTTTTCGTAGCCTTTGAAGCCAGGCAACGGATGCCGCTGATCGATGTGCACCTGTTTCGACTGAAGGCGTTTCACGCCAGTGTTCTCGTGATCCTTCTGACACAGATGAACAAGATCGTCGTTGCGATCTTCGTGCCCCATTTCCTGCAGCTCGACATGAAATTCTCGGCGCTGGCGGCAGGTCTCGCAACTGTCGTCGCCGTTTTTCCGTTTCCCTTCCTGTCGGCACCCGCCGGCAAGTTGGGAGACAGGCACGGTTCGCGCAAGCCGGTTCTGGTAGCCCTCGCGGTTCTGGCTCTGGCCAACATTGCTATCGGCACACTCACCCTTGCGGAAAACTATTTGGCGCTAGCCCCGGCTCTTCTGGTCTGGGGAATTGCCCTTCCCTTTGCGATGATCCCGACCGGGCGGATCACCGCCAACGCGGTCCCTTCGGAAAAGCAGGGAGAAGTCAGTGGCCTGGTCATCACGGCGCGTCTGGTTGGAGGAACACTCGGTGTCACAATGGGCAGCGTGCTGCTGGCCATGGAGGCAGGGTTCGGCTCCATCTTCTGGGTGATGGGTGTACTGATCACCCTGTGCTGCGCCTATGGCTTCAGGTCATTCGCCAATGATGCACCAGCTTACCATTCAGCACCCGGGAGCTGAGTGCTCCCGGGTGCCGGAACAAGTGACCTGGCAGGTCACGCCATTTCCGGTTCCTTCTTCCAGGCAAATTGCTTGACTGGCTCATCCAGCTCAGTGTGAGCCAACGCGTTGGTGAAGTTCGACAAGGTCTTGGCGGCGATGCCGACAAGAACTTCAAGTGCTTGCCGTTTGGAATAACCCGCAGCAAGAAATGCCTTCAACGCATCGTCACCGATATGTCCACGCTGCTCGACGAGGGTTCGCGTATAGACGCGAAGCGCTTCCAGTTTCGGGTCGTTCAGGCGTCCTCCAACGCGCAGGGCGGCAATCGCATCATCCGGCACCTTCACCATCTTCATCAGCATGGTGTGCCCTGCCATGCAGTAGTGACATTCGTTGAGGTAGTTCACTGTCATCATCACGACCTGCTGCTCGGTTGGCGACAGATCCGTGGCTTGAGTGAAAAGCCGGAACGTTTCCAGATAGGCTTCATAGACGGAAGGGGCTTCGGCCATCACCTGGTGCAGTTTCGGATAGAAGCCGTAATCCTTCTTCGACCTCTCGAGCAGGTCCAGAGATCCTTGCGGTGCAGTTTCAGGGGTGTGGTACTCAAACATGCCTTATGCTCCTTCAAAGCTTGGGCTGAGGAAAAGAAACGAGGTGGTCTTCAGGGGCGCCGACGCGACTGGAGGGAACCGCACCATGCGTCCCGTCAGTCCGTGACAGCGCTTGAACTTGCTACGTTTTGATCACTTGTGTATAAAACTGAAACAAGCGTTTTGTCCATATGTGAACAAAACTATCCGCGTAACATGTTCGTGAGACGAGAGCGATGGCACGACCGTCCAAATTCGACAGGGAAGACGCGCTCGATGTGGTGATGAACCAGATCTGGCAGACAGGCTATCGCAACAATTCCGTCAAATCGCTTGCGGAGGTGCTCGGGATAACCCGATCGAGCTTCTACAACGCCTTCGGCTCCCAAGAGCAGCTGTTCAAGGAAGTGCTTGCCCGCTACACCCGGGTCTCGCCGGACAGAGTTCTGGCTCACGACAATTCCAACAAGCTGGTGCGTGGCGTAATCACTGAATTCTTTCAGGACATATGCCGCCTGCGGGCCCGCGACCCGGAATGGCGCGGCTGCATGGCTGTCAACGCAATTAGCGAACTCTGCAGCAGCCATCCCGAACTGGGGCCGGTTTTGGCAGAAGTTATCTTCGGAAGTCTGGAACGGTTGGAAAGACTGCTCAAGCTGGGTGTCGAAACCGGCGAACTACCGAAGGACTATGACATTCGCAGCAATGCACTTGCGGTTCAGACGCTGATGATCGGCATCAACACGCTGAGCAAGGTTGTCCATTCAGAGAAATCCTTGTGGCTTGCATGCGAAGCGACGCTGAAAGGTCTCGACCTTCTCGAAAAAAGCGGACAGGCGAGTGAGTGCAAGATGGCGTGATCAGCCGAAATCGCCGCTGAACCGTTCACGCAGCACGTTTTTCTGGATCTTGCCCATGGTGTTCCGCGGCAAGGCCTCCAGAATGTGGACCTTCTTGGGTTGCTTGAACTTCGCCAGACGATCGTTCAAGGAGGCTTGAACGGCCTCCTGGGCCAGTTCGGCTCCCGGTTTCGGTGCCAGCACGGCGACCACCGCCTCTCCAAAATCGGGATGCGGCACGCCGATCACCGCGCTTTCGGCGACGCCCGGCAGTTCGTCCAGCAGCGCTTCAACCTCGGCCGGATAAACGTTGAAACCACCACTGATAATCAGATCCTTGGACCTGCCGACGATGGAAACATAACCGTCTTCGTCGACGCGCCCCATGTCGCCGGTGATGAAATAGCCGTCTGCCCGAAATTCCTGTGCCGTCTTTTCCGGCATTCGCCAGTATCCCAGAAAAACGTTGGGCCCCTTGATCTCGATGATGCCGACCTCTCCGTCCGGCAGCTCTCGCCCGGTTCTGGCATCAACGACACGGAACCCCACACCGGGCAAAGGAAATCCAACCGTTCCCGGCCGACGTGCACCATCATAGGGATTGGAAGTGTTCATGTTGGTTTCGGTCATGCCGTAACGCTCCAGGATTGCGTGTCCGGTGCGCTCTCGAAACTCCTTGTGCACCTCTGCCGAGAGCGGGGCTGACCCTGAAATGAACAGGCGCATATGGGCTGCCACATCCCGCGTGAACCGGTCCGATGCCAGCAGGCGCGTATAGAATGTCGGAACGCCCATCATGGCTGTTGCATTCGGCAGAGCGGCAAGAACCTGATCCAGGTCGAACTTCGGCAGGAACAGCATGGAACCGCCTGCCATCATCAGACAGTTGGTGGCGACGAACAGCCCGTGGGTGTGGAAAATCGGCAGGGCGTGCAACAGCACATCGTCTTCGGTGAACTGCCAGTATTTCACCATGGTCTGCGAATTCGACGCCAGATTTCCATGCGTGAGCATCGCTCCCTTGGAACGTCCCGTGGTACCGGACGTATAGAGGATGGCCGCCAGATCGTCGTCTTCACGCGGACGGTTGTCATAGTCCGTCGGCATCTGGTCTGCGAGTAGACTGAGGCTGCCCTCCCCGTTCTGATCGAGCGTGTGCAATCGCGCGCCGGCCTTTTGCGCCGTCCCGGCCAGCACGTCGGCCCTGGCCGGGTCGCAGACAAAGACAGCCGGTTCCGCATCACCAACGAAATAACCGATTTCGGCAGGGGTATAGGCAGTGTTCAGAGGCAGAAACACGCCACCGGCACGGATCGTGCCGAGATAGAGCATCAGGGTATCGGGCGTCTTTTCCACCTGGACAGCAACCCGGTCTCCCGCTTTGACACCCAGTTTCTGGAGGGCACCGGCATATTGCGCAGACCGCGCGAACATGTCCGCGTAGGTTATTTTCCCGCCGTCCAGTGTTTCGAGAAAGACCTTGGACCGATCCGGTATGAAGGCGGTCAGGGCGTCAAAGAGATGGTTCATCATCGCAGCGTTCCGAAATGGCGGGCAATCAGGAAGGATATATTTGATACCAGTAGTGCCCAATTTTAAAGCAAGTCTGCGAATTTTGGGCAAGTCCGGGGAAATGCGGCCTGCCACAATCAAGCTTTCATAAAACTTTCACGCCATGCTTTAGGGTGTGAAGCCATAAATGGTGCTGAAATGATTTGAGACCGATTGGCCCTCCTCGGCATTGCGAATTTGCTTCGTCAAATTATCCGCACGTTCAGCTGAGAGGGGTTGGACCACGCAATCGCGCTCCGAACGACCGAGGGATACTTGATGCCGACAATCAGACCGCAGACCTTTGCAGAATTCGTTGCCGACGGTGCCGTTCATGTGATCGGCATCTGCCTGGGGCTGACGGCAACCATTGTCCTGGCAGCCACGCTCTGGAACGCGGGTGACCCTGCCCGGCAGGTCACTGTCATGATCTATGCTGCCTGCCTGATGGCGATGCTGATCTGTTCCGCGCTCTACAACATGCTGGCGAAAGACCACAAGACAGGGATCCTGAGGCGGCTCGACCACGCGGCCATCTTCCTGATGATCGCGGGCACTTACACCCCCCTGGCGGCAATGATCATCGGCGGATGGACGGGCGGCGTGCTGCTGGCTGTCGTGTGGACCGGTGCGCTGGCCGGGGCCATCGTCAAGCTGGCACATCTGACCGGGCTTGATCGCCTCACTGTCCCCATCTACCTCGCGCTAGGCTGGGTGGTCGTTTTTGCCGTCAATCCGCTGATCGAAAAAGCATCCGCATTCGGGTTTTACATGATCCTGGCGGGCGGGCTGCTTTATACGGTTGGAACAGCCTTCTATGCCTGGAAACGCCTGCCATTCCAGAATGCGATCTGGCACGCCTTCGTACTGGCCGCCGCGGTCTGTCATTTCTCTGCCGTGTTCCACGACGTGGCCCTGATCAGAGCCGCCTGAAACCGTGCGACAAAAAAGGCGGCACCGACAGGTACCGCCCTTTTCCATTTCCATCAGCGTGGCTGCTTAGGCGTCCGCGTTGGGATCCTTGCTGAGCACGACCACCTTTGTCTGCAGCGGCACACGGCTGTACAGGTCGATCACGTCCTGCTGCCACATGCGGATACAGCCCGAAGACACACTCTTGCCGATGGAGTTCGGCTGGTTGGTGCCGTGGATACGGTAAAGCGTGTCAGTAGCACCTTGCCACAGATCCATGGCGCGCGCGCCGAGCGGGTTCTTCAGACCGGGCGGGTAGCCCTTTTCCCAATAACGCTCCAGAGACGGCTTGCGGGCAATCATTTCGCGTGGAGGGCGCCAGATCGGATGAGGCCGCTTGACGCGGATCTTCGCCTCGCCCGACCAGGCGAACCCGGCCTTGCCCACACCGATGCCATAGCGCAGCGCCTTGCCGTTGCCGAGCGTCCAGTACAGGAAGTTGTTATAAGGATCGACGATGATGGTTCCGGGCCGCTCGCGGGTTTTGTACTCCACGATCTGCCGCCAGTACTTCTGGTCGAAATTCTTGTAGTTGATTGCCGGCCAGGTGTAATCGCCATCGGGCCATGCCGCATAGGCAGCCGCATAGTCGAACTGCTCGTCCGGCAGATCGGCCTGATCCGGCAGACCAACCAGCCCGGCGGACTGACATCCTGCAAGGCCGGTTGCCGTAAGCACCAGGCCGGCGGCCAGGAAACCACGCCTGTTCATCACGCCACCTGCTGGCGAACTGTCAACATCGAGCGGCGAATTGGAACGCTTCATGAGACCTCCACAAATTCTGGCTCCTTCTTGAGACAGGTTTTCAACAGTTGCAAGTCACATTCGCCGAACTGCCTTACATTCTTCAGATGAATCCTTAGATTATTCCCAGCCGACCTTCTCCGGCCCACCCCACACTCAAGGTCCTTCCGTGCAGACAAACGTTTCAAAGTCGCCTTTTCCCGTCTTCGACGGTCACAACGACACACTCCTGAAACTTGAAATCGAGGCCATGAAAGGCACCGAGCGCAGTTTCTTTGACCGCTCGACCACAGGCCACATCGACATGGTGCGGGCGCAGGAAGCCGGATTTGCCGGTGGGCTTTTCGCCATGTTCGTACCGTCCAACCCGGAACAGGACTTCACCCGCCCCTTCAACCCGAAGGACCCTGCCAACTATCAGCCCGTACCGCAGAAGAGCGCGTTTGATTTCACAAAACGTATGCTGGAACGGGCCGAGCAGATCGAAGCCCAGTCGGAAGGCAATGTCGTCATTTGCAGAACGCCGGACGAGAACCGTACAGCGATCGAATCCGGCCAGATTGCCATAAGCCTTCACATTGAAGGTGCCGAAGCCATCGATACCAACCTCTATGCGCTGGAGGAGCTCTACGGCCGCGGTCTGCGCTCACTTGGCCTGGTGTGGAGCCGAGAGAATGATTTCGGATACGGTGTGCCGATGGCGCACCCGGCTTCACCGGATATCGGCCCCGGCCTGACCGGCGCGGGACGCGACCTGGTTCGCGCCTGCAACCAGCTCGGGGTGCTGCTTGATGTGTCCCATCTGAACGAAAAGGGGTTCTGGGACCTGGCGCGCATAACAGAACGGCCGATCGTTGCCAGCCACTCCAATGTTCACAAGATTTGCGAAAGCAGCCGCAATCTGACGGACAAGCAGCTTGATGCCATCAAGGAAAGCGGAGGTCTCGTCGGCATCAATTTCCATGTTGCCTTCCTGCGCAAGGACGGCGGTCATTCGCGTGACACGCCGCTTTCGGTCATTGCCGACCATGCAGCCTATCTGGTTGACCGCCTCGGCGAAGACAGCGTGGCTCTCGGCTCGGATTTCGACGGCTGTGTCCTGCCGCGCGACATCGGCGACGTCACCGGTCTGTCCCGTCTGATGGAAGAGCTCGACGGCCGCGGCTTCAATACACCGGTACTGGAGAAGATCGCCTGGAAAAACTGGATCTCCGCACTGGAGAAAGCTGCCGGCTGAACGGGCCTTTCTCGCCTTTGATCAAGATCACTCCGCCCGCCTCGCAAACTTGTTACCATGCGTAAACAGTTAGCGATTGCATTTGTGGACGGGCGGAGAAACAATGCATTTATTGTTATTTTTTGGCAGCCGTCTAAATATTAGATCCGGAATTCCACCTGAACTGCACGTTCAAGACCCACCCTCATCGGTGGCACAAGATGCAGGCAGGTTGCAGTATTCAGGCGGTTGTGCGTGGTTGGCACGTCCCATTGACCGTTCCTTCGCACCAGCGGATGACCGGATGGAGAAAAAAACGCGAGATTGCAGACGGCGATATTTGTCGGCTGTGGTCTTTCTTTGCGTTGCCATTCAGACGCGATGCCAGTGGGGGGCAGCGACGTGAATGTATTACTTACCGCGGACAGACGTTCGCCGGTTCAAGCGGAAAACAGGGGCAAGCGCGCGCGCAAGTCCGATGCAGTCTATCAGGACCTCAAACGCCAGATCCTGACCGGGGAAATGACCTCGGAAAGCCCGATTACAGAACAATCCCTTGCCCAGGACTATGGCTGCTCGCAGAGCACAATCCGTGAAGCGCTCATGCTGCTTCAGGAATGCGGCCTCGTTGTTCGCCGCGGCTATCAAGGCACCTACGTCACAGATCCGAGCCCGCTAGAAGCCCGTCTGATGCTGAAACTTCGCATCGACATTGAATCGACCGGCGTCGTGGAAGCGGTCAAACATGTCACCAAGGACCAGGTGAACGAGCTCTATGACCTTGAAGACCAGTTCGAAGCCTGCCGCGACAAGCGGGACGTGTTCGGCTGTGCCGAGATCGATCGTGCTCTGCATCTGAAACTCTTCAGAATTGCCCGGATGCCGGTTCTGGATCCTATGCTGGTCAGGACCTTCATGATCCTGCAACGGGTCATGCTGTCGAGACCGCGTTCCGAACAATCATGGACCAGGCCGAATGTGACCCCGCACCGGTCCGTCATCGAAGCGCTGGAAGCTCATGATGTCGACGCGACGCTGACGGCTCTTCGAGCTCATATCCTGTCGAGCGCCGTTTTGCTGGCTCCACACTTTTACGGTACGGATATCGTGGAATTGCAGGACCAGTTCGACGCGCTGCCTGTTCAGGCAGCTGGTTTCAATTGGCGCTAGGGTAAGTTCAACCGACCTCCCCGCTCACACAGGCCGAGAGCCCACAGGGTGCGGGCGGCCAACCGCTTTTGGATTGACCGCCCGCGCACCCGAGATGCTTATTGAGGGTTCACCCTCAGGCGCTTTCCATCATTTGCTGCTGGGTCAGCATTGCGGCCCCGATCAGCTCCTTGGTGTAATCGCACTTCGGCGCCTCGAAGATTGCGTCGGCGGACCCCGCCTCAACAACCTTGCCACGTTGCATCACCATCACCGTGTCGGACAGCGCGCGCACGACGGCAAGGTCATGACTGATGAACAGATAGGTCAGGTCATGAGCCTTCTGCAGGTCACGCAGCAGTTCCACCACCTGCTTCTGGATCGTCCGGTCGAGAGCCGAGGTCGGCTCGTCGAGCACGACCAGTTCCGGCTTCAGAACCATGGTGCGGGCAATCGCGATACGCTGACGTTGTCCGCCCGAAAACTCGTGCGGATAGCGATTGCGCATGACCGGGTCGAGTGACACTTCCTCAAGTGCCTTGCAGGCACGCTCATCCCGCTGGCGGGCGTTGAGTGAGGGTTCGTGCACCATCAACCCTTCGGAAATGATCTGGCCGACCGTCATACGCGGGGACAGAGACCCGAAAGGGTCCTGGAAGATAAGCTGCATGTCCTTGCGAAGCGCGCGCATTTCGGAACGGTTCTTGCCGGTGATCTGCTGTCCGTGGAACACCACCCGGCCACCGGCCGGCAACAGGTTCAGCACTGCACGACCTAGGGTGGACTTGCCAGAGCCACTTTCGCCGACGATGCCCAGTGTCTGGCCCTTGCGCAGCGAGAAACTGATGTCGTCAACCGCACGCAACACATGCTTGGGCTTCAGGAAACCGGAATCGAGCTCGAATTCCACTTCGACCTTCTGCGCTTCCAGCAGAACAGGCGCGCTGTCCGGCACCGGCAGCTTGTGGCCTGTCGGCTCCGCATCCAGAAGCATCTTTGTGTAGGGATGCGCAGGCCGGGTGAAGATCTGCCCGGTCTCGCCGCTTTCCACCACTTCACCGGTTTTCATGACATAGACCCGGTCCGCGATACGGCGAACGATACCCAGATCATGAGTGATGAAGATCACCGCCATGCCGAGCCGCTTTTGCAGATCCGCCAGAAGGTCCAGGATCTGCGCCTGTGTGGTGACATCGAGCGCAGTGGTCGGCTCGTCGGCAATCAGCACGTCTGGATCGTTGGCAAGCGACATTGCGATCATCACACGCTGGCGCTGGCCGCCTGACATCTCGTACGGATAGGCGTTGATCTTGCGTTCCGGCTCGGGAATGTTGACGAGTTTCAGAAGCTCGAGGGCCTTTGCCTTGGCCGCTTTCCACGACAATCCGCCATGAACGACCATGGGCTCGGCCAGCTGCCGTCCGATGGTGTAAAGCGGGTCGAGCGAGGTCATCGGCTCCTGGAAGATCATGGTGATCTTGGCACCGCGGATCTTGTTGAGCTTGCCCACCGGCAGGCCGAGAATATTCCGGCCTTCGTAGATCACCTCGCCGCGTGTGCGCCCGTTGGACGCCAGAAGGCCCATAGCCGCCATCATGGTCTGGCTCTTGCCCGAGCCGCTTTCCCCGACGATAGCGACGGTTTCACCCGCCTGGACGTGAATGTCGACGCCCTGAACCGCATTGACGGTACCCGTCGCGGTTTCAAAGTCGACCTTCAGATCCTTGATTGAGAGGACCGTTTTCTTGGTTTCGCTGGTCATGGTCTTCTCCTCACCGGTCCTTCGGGTCCAGGGCATCGCGCAGGCCGTCGCCGATGAAGTTCAGCGCAAACAGGGTCGATGTCAGGAAGATGGACGGGAAAATCAGCATCCAGGGAGCCCCTTGCAGATTTCGCGCGCCTTCGGAAATCAACACGCCCCAGCTGGTCATCGGCTCCTGAATGCCGAGGCCAAGGAAGGACAGGAAACTTTCCAGCAGGATCACCTTCGGCACCAGAAGGGTCATGTAGACCACGACCGGACCAAGCGTATTCGGGATGATGTGCCGGCGCACGATACCGCCATCGGCCACACCGAGCGCTTCGGCTGCCTGCACATATTCCTGGCGTTTGATGGTCAGCGTCTGCCCGCGCACGATGCGCGCCATGTCGAGCCATTCCACGGCACCGACGGCGATGAACATCAGGATGAAGTTCCGGCCGAAGAACACGACGAGCATGATCACGAAGAAGATGAACGGCAGCGAATAGAGGATATCCACGACGCGCATCATCATCTGGTCGACCCGGCCACCGAGATATCCTGAAGTCGCCCCGTAGAGAACACCGATCGATATCGCAACGATGGTTGCCAACAGACCGATGGTCAGCGACACGCGGCCGGCGATGAAGGTCCGGGTCATCATGTCACGACCATTGGCGTCGGTGCCGAAATAGAAATGCATGAAGTTGATGTCGGCCCTGACCGTTGCAGACTTGTTGTCTGCGGACATGTCCGTCAGCTCGGTATTCCTGAACAGGTCGCTGCGGTCGAAATACAG
Organism: Roseibium sp. RP-7; assembly: GCF_053005225.1. NCBI lineage: Bacteria > Pseudomonadati > Pseudomonadota > Alphaproteobacteria > Hyphomicrobiales > Stappiaceae > Roseibium > Roseibium sp. RP-7. Next base: position 1,574,679 of record NZ_JBRKQA010000001.1, on the reverse strand, counting down.
CACCGACCGGGGATCGATATCCCGGCTGGAGGTGACCTTGGCGACAATCGTGTCGCCTTCGCGCTCAAACGCATCCACGGTCAGACGCGCCCGTTTGGCGGAAGACATGAACCCGGGCTCGACCTGCTCAGGCTTCGGATAGGCCTCCAGGCTGGCCGGCACCTTCACGTAGTCACGATAGACGGTGTCGTAGTGATGGGGCGACAGGATCGGGCCAAGGATCGAGATCAGGCCGATTGTCAGAAGCACGATGATGGAGGCGACCGCCGCACGGTTGGCGAGCAACCGGTCGCGTGCGTCGTCCCACAGGGAACGCCCCTTAGCAGGCGCCCCGGTGGATGATGTTGCAGTGAGGGTCACAGTCGTCTCCTCCTCAGTCGTAGCGCACACGCGGATCGAGCAGCGCATAGAGCAGATCCACGACGAGGTTGAACAGGATAACAAAGCAGGCAACGACAACAACCGTCCCCATGACCAGGGTGTAGTCACGGTTGAGAGCGCCCTGCACGAAGTAGCGGCCGATACCCGGGATACCGAAGATGGTTTCGATCACGACGGAACCGGTGAGCAGCGCTGCCGCAGCCGGGCCGAGGTAGGAAACGACCGGCAGGATCGCCCCTCTGAGCGCATGCACCACGACGATCATGTAGGAGGTCAGCCCATAGGCCCTTGCAGTGCGAACATGGTTGGACCTGAGCGCCTCGATCATCGAGCCGCGCGTCAGACGTGCCACGACTGCGATCTGAGGCAGCGCGAGTGTCACGACCGGCAGCACCCGGTTGACGAAAGCCCCACCATTCCAGCCCCCCACGGGCAACCAGCCGAGCCACACGCCGAGGATCAGGGTCAGGATCGGCGCAACGACGAAGTTGGGGATCGTGACGCCGAGCGTTGCCGCAGCCATGATCGAATAGTCTGCCGGTTTGTTCTGGCGCAGCGCCGCCGCCACGCCCAGGAAACCGCCAACCACCAGGGCCAGGCAGAGCGCGGACAAGCCCAGCTGGATGGAGATGGGAAGACTTTCCGCAAACAGTTCATTGATCGAGAAGTCGCGGAAGTAGAAACTCGGACCGAAATCCAGACGGGCCACGCTCTGCAGGTACAGCAGGTACTGGTTCCACAGGGGCTCGTTGAGATGGTAGATCTTGTTCAGGTTTTCCATCACCTTTGCTTCCAGGGGACGTTCCAGATCGAACGGTCCACCCGGCGCGATGCGGATGAGGAAAAAGGAAATCGTGACAATCAGAAAAAGCGTCGGGATTGCGCCGAGCAATCGTCCGAGGACATATCGGAGCATAGGCTTTGCCTCTGTTTGTTAAACGGCGGTCTTTCGGTCAATCTTGATTGATTGATGCCGCCTTGCAAGAACCGGCAGGGAAGCCCTGCCGGTCTCGATGTTGTCAGGTTATTCGGAGATGCTCATCCAGCGGGACGGATGGATGTTGAGGAGGTTGTCCTCAAATCCTGCCATCTTGTCGGAGACCAGGTTCATGGAACCGTAGTACATCATCGGAATGAACGGCAGGTCCCGCATGAAGAGCTCTTCAGCCTTCTTCAGGATGTCCGCACGCTTCTCCAGATCCACCGTGACGGCCGCTTCGTCCATGAGTGCATCATACTCAGGATTGTTGTAGCGGGCGTAGTTGAAGCCGTCGTTGTCGCTCTCGACCATGAACAGGAAGTTCTGCGGGTCGGAGTAGTCGCCAATCCAGCCGGCGCGGGCGACGTCGAAGTCCTGACGGTCACGCAGCATGGCGTAATGCGTCTTGGTGTCGGTGTTGATCAGCTTGACGTTGACGCCGAGAGGTTTCCACATGTCGGCAATCGCGACTGCCGTATTCTTGTGGTTTTCGGACGTGTTGTAGTTGATCGTCAGTTCGACAGGATTGTCCGGGCCGAAACCGGCATTGGTCAGAAGTTCGATCGCTTTTTCTTCGCGGTCGATCTGGGACATGTCCTTGTAGTCGGCATAGGCCGGTTCACCGTAGTTGCCGATGCCCGGCGGCACGAAGGAATAGCCGGCCACCATGGTGGAGCCCCAGATTTCGTCGGCCAGGAACTCACGGTCAATCGCCATGGACAGAGCCTGGCGGACGTCCGGGTTCTTCAGGACTTCGTCTTCGTGATTAAGCGCGTAATAGTAGGTGCCCAGATACGGCGCCACGTGGAACTGGTCGCCCAGGTTCTCACGCATGAAGGCGACCTGCTCGGTCGGCGCATCGTTGTTGGTGTGCAGCTCACCGGCCTGGAACCGGCGCAGAGCCGCGCCACGGTCTTCGGTCGGATAGAAGAAGACAGTGTCGATCTTCACCTGATCGGCGTCATGGAAATGCGGGTTCTTGACCGCTTTCACATGTGCGTTCGGCACGAATTCTGCGAGGGTGAAGGCACCGTTGGTGACGATGTTTTCGGCTTTCACGAAATCGGAGCCGAATTTTTCAACGGAAGCCGGATGGACCGGAAGGCCGGTCTGGTGGCCCAGAAGGTCAATGAAATACGGCGTCGGGGACTCCAGAGCGATCTCGAGCGTGTGATCGTCAAGCGCCTTCACGCCGAGTTCTTCCGGCTTGGCTTCGCCCTTGTTGACCTTTTCGGCGTTCAGGATCGGATACAGAACGTTGGCGTATTTCGCGCCTGTTTCCGGGTTCATGATGCGCTGAAGCGAAAAGACGAAATCGCCGGCAACAACCGGATCCCCATTGGACCACTTGGCATCATCGCGCAGCATGAAGGTATAGGTCTTGCCGTCGTCGGAAACCTTCCACTCCGAAGCCACGCCCGGAATGATCTGGCCATCGGCGCCATAGGCAACCAGGCCCTCGTAAAGATCACGCAGGATATGCGCTTCATAGGTTGTGGAGGTCTTGTGCTGATCCAGGGTTTCCGGGTCGGCAGTGTTGCCGCGGTGGTAGACCACCTCTGCAACCGCAGTAATAGATGTAGCAGCCATCAAGGCAGCCGCAAGCGCTGTCACACGCATGGACTTGAACATATCGCTCTCCCCTCTTGGGTTATAGTTGAAGCAAATGGAACGATGGGTCACAAGATTCCACGCTCTTTGCGAGCAATCAAGCATCCCCCAACGGCACATTTCGACCTTAGTCGCAAAAAGGCGATGTTTTTGCTTGTTTTTAAACGAAACCGGAAAATTTTTCCGTTGTTTTACTCGGCGGTCAAATAATTTGACCTCAACACGCGCAATTATGTTTCAATCCTAGCGGCAAAATCGATATTTTCCACTATGAGCCAGATACATGCCCGTATCAGGGTTGAAAGACTTGAATTTCCGCGCGCAATAGGCCGTCCACTGAGGGGTAAAAGGAGCCAGTCCGGTCTTGGTATAGGGGACACGCTGCGGTTGTCCGCGATAGCGCGGCGGGTTCACATAGACCCGCGACCGGTAGGGATAGGCCCGCATGTCGTAAGGGTGGTAATAGTAAGGTGCGCCATAGGGACGGTAAGGCGGGCCGTAAAGACCATAAGGTGCGTAGAAGGCACCGCCGCGATAGCCACGATTGCCGAAACCGAAGCCGATACCGACACCATTGAAATAGATCCCGTCGGCACGTGCGGGCGATGTGCCGGTCAAGCCGGCGATTGCCCCGGCCAGACACATGGCGACAGCGGCAAGACAGATCCGAAACCGCATGCGGGCAAGAGAGCCCCTTTCGCGTTTCGCCAGGTTCAGGTCAGACATGATGCTCTCTCCTGTCGGCGCACGCCCCGCGCCTGTTGGTCGCCCCTGTCCACACGCTGCCCAGAATAACGCATTCGGGCACCAAAATCTCTCCGATCCCGATCAAAAATGCTGGGCGTTCTTTCCGGGCCGCTTGCGCGGTTCACGCGCGGCCAGTAAACCGGGCGCCGATCCGACATTCCGACCGGGAAAACAAGACCCTCATGGCCCCACCGCTGCTGACACTTCGTGACGTTCATCTGACCTTTGGCGGCACGCCACTTCTTACCGGTGCCGAGCTTTCCGTTTCCGAAGGTGAGCGCATGTGCCTTGTCGGCCGCAACGGCTCCGGCAAGTCGACCCTTTTGAAGATTGCTGCCGGCATGGTGGAGATGGACAAGGGCGAACGCTTCTTCCAGCCCGGCCGCACGGTGCGCTATCTCCCGCAGGATCCGGACCTTTCCGCCTACGCCTCGACACTGGAGTATGTCAACGAAGGCCTGACCGAGGGCGACGATCCCTATCGCGGCGCTTATCTTCTGGAAGTCCTGGGCCTTAGCGGCACGGAAGACCCGAAGTCCCTTTCCGGCGGCGAAGCCCGCCGAGCTGCCCTCGCCCGGACGCTCGCCCCCGAGCCGGATATCCTGTTGCTCGACGAACCAACCAACCACCTGGACCTTCCCGCCATCGAATGGCTGGAACAGGAGCTGAAGAGCCTGAAGTCTGCCCTGGTGCTGATTTCCCACGACCGTCGCTTCCTGGAAAACCTGTCGCGCACCACTGTCTGGATCGACCGAGGCGTCGCCCGCCGGCTCGACAAGGGCTTTGCCCACTTCGAAGCCTGGCGCGACGAGGTGTTCGAGCAGGAAGAGATCGACCAGCAGAAACTGGCACAGAAGATCAAGCGCGAAGAGCACTGGATGACCTACGGTGTCACCGCCCGGCGCAAGCGCAACATGCGGCGCGTGCGCGAGCTTGCCGACCTTCGCAAACAGAAGCGGGAACATCGCGGGCCTCAAGGCACCGCCAAGCTTGCTGCCACGGATGCCGAAGTTTCGGGCAAGCTGGTGATCGAAGCCAAGGGCATTTCCAAGACCTATGGCGACCGTGCCATCGTCAAGGAGTTCTCGACCCGCATCCAGCGCGGTGACAGGATCGGTTTTGTCGGCCCGAACGGCGCCGGCAAGACGACGCTTCTGAAGATGCTGACAGGCGAACTGGCACCGGACACGGGCACGACACGGCTCGGCACCAACCTGGAAATGGTCACGCTCGACCAGAAGCGCGAGAACCTGAACCTCAACGACACGCTGTCCTCGGTCCTGACCGGCGGGCGCGGCGATACGGTGGTGATCGGCGACGAGACCAAGCATGTCATGTCCTACATGAAGGACTTCCTGTTCTCGCCGGAACAGGCCCGTACGCCTGTGGGTGTGCTGTCGGGCGGTGAACGCGCCCGCGCCATGCTCGCCCGGGCACTGGCCAACAAGTCGAACCTGATGGTGCTCGACGAACCGACCAACGACCTCGACCTTGAAACGCTCGACCTGCTGCAGGAACTGCTGGCCGACTATCCCGGCACAGCCCTGATCGTCTCGCACGACCGCGATTTTCTCGACCGGGTGGCAACCTCCGTGATCGTCTCGGAGGGCGACGGCCTGTGGCGTGAATATGCCGGTGGCTACACCGACATGCTGGCACAGCGCGGCGAAGGCGTGACCGCCCGCAAGGCCGACAAGGCAGCGCCCGTGAAGAAGGAAAAGTCTTCCGCTCCAGAGGCTTCGCCGCAAAAGCCTCAGGCAAAATCAAAACTGAGCTTCACCCAACAGCATCTTCTGAAAACCCTGCCGGACACGATTGAGAAACTTGAAGCACGTCTCGAAACGCTTCAGGCGGAAATGAACGACCCGCAGCTCTACGTGAAGAACCCTGACAAATTTGCCAAGATATCCCAGCAAATTACTGATCTCACGAATGAAAAGGATGCTGCGGAAGAGCAGTGGCTGGAGCTGGAAATGCTGAACGAGGCAGGTTAGGCAAGCTCTTCGGCACATCAACTTCAGAAATTGATTCAACTCTGGGACCGCCCAGCTCTGCACTCCGGCACCGCGATCACATGGTCTCGGGAGCACTAGGCGCCTCACCGGGCACATTGCACCAAATCAGACCTATGGCACCCAGCCGGGACACCGTGTTCTGGCGGAACCTGCCGCCACCTGTCGCGTTTCCTTTTCGAGCAAGAAGGAGACGCACAGATGCACAAGGCGACCATTCTCAAGATCGACCAGGTCACTCACGATGTGAAACGCTTCCGTCTTGTCGAGCCTGAAGGGTTCGACTTCAAGGTCGGTGACGCGACAGAGATTGCGCTCGATGAAGACGGATGGCGGGACGAGACTCGCCCCTTCACGATGACGTCCTTGCCCGAAGAGCGAACCCTCGAATTCACTATCAAGGGATACCCCGATCACGACGGGGTTACGGAGCGCCTTCACAAGCTGAAGGAGGGCGACCACGTGCTGATCGCCGATCCGTTCAAGACCTTCCGCTATGACGAGCCGGGTGTGTTCATTGCCGGCGGCGCCGGCATCACGCCGTTCCTTGCGATATTCCGGGACCTGGAGAAGAAGGGAAAGCTGAACGGTAACCAGCTGATCTTTGCCAACAAGACCTCGGAGGACATTATCTACCGCAAGGAACTTGAGGCTATGGACGGCCTGAAGATCGATCACGTTCTGTCAGACGAGGACACGGCCGGCAGCCACCACGGCATGATCGACGCGGACATGATCAAGGAATTCGTGCCTGATCTGGACCGGCGGTTCTACCTTTGCGGACCGCCGCCCATGATGGAGGCGGTTCAGGAAGTGCTCGAGGAACTTGGCGTCAAGGCGGACTCTGTGGAATTCAGCGACTAACGCAGGCGTGGTGGGTCTGCTTCCTCAGCTGAGCCATCTTGGCGACTGGCAAACCAGGCAAAGCCCAGCGGAGACCCGTGCCTCGGGCCTCCGCCGCCTCTACTGCGGAGCAAATCGCTTCCCCTCACCGTAAATCCTTGAAGAACACGGTTGTCGCGTCCAGATGGCCGTGGCTGTTATAGGCGTAGTCCGGAATGACGCCGACCTTCTGGTATCCGCAAGTCGGGTAGAGCTTTTCCGCCCGATCTCCGGTGACCGTATCCAGCACCAGCATCCAGCGGTTCTCGGAACGGGCAAGGCCATCGATGGCCGACATGAGCTTTCTGGCAAGTCCCTTGCGCCGATGTTCCGGATGAACCATCAGCTTGGCGACGTCCGCCCGATGGGGCTGGTTGTCGGCTCCTGCCTTCACAAGCATCACCACGCCCGCAATGTCCGCCCCTTGACGCGCGGCAAGCAGAAATGCCTCCCCACTTTCGATGGCGGGCAGCTTGCTCGCCCAGAAGGTTTCCGCCTTGGCCTGTGGCATCGGCAAAAGGAAGCCGATCCCGGCACCATCTTCGACACATGCTTTCAGAAGCTGCCCCAGGGCGGGAAGCGACCTGCGCACCTCATCTGCGGACATCAGATCGACGGGTGCTTCAGGCGTGAACGGCTGGACTTGCAGAGGTCCGGTCTCGGTAACGGGAAGTGTCATGGCGTGATCACCGTCAGGAAATAGCGTGCCGGAACCGTTCCAGACGCGTGGTAACTGTTGGGGGCGTTGAGACGGAACTGCAGGGCATCACCAGGCTCCAGGTCGTAGGCATCCGGGCCGATGATCATCCGCAGGCTCCCCTCCAGAAGCACAAGTTGATGCTCCAGATCCGGAACCGGCGGAGCGGCATAGGCAACGGTGGCACCCGGGGGAATGCAACCTTCGATCATGGCCCCGCGATACCCGCTTGCTGCCGGCGTTAATGTGCGGCGGACATAACCTGTCTCCGGGTCCGTCCAGACGGCCTGCGCGTCCCGAGGAACAAGGCGCTCGATCGTAGCGGAGGCCGCTCCGAATAGTTCGGCCATTGAGAGGCCGAATGCCGCGGCAAGTTTTCCGAGAACGCTTGCGGTCGGGCTGGTATCGCCGCGCTCGATCCGCGAAAGGGTGGCCCGGCTGATACCGGTGCGTTCGGCCAGATCTTCCAGTGGCCAGTTTCTGGCCCGTCGCAGCTCGGTCAGCCGCCGGGCAAGATCGTGATCAAGGTTCGACATCAAAAAAAATCCCATAAATGAGAATTTTCTCATATATGGGATTTTTCATTTTACAAAGCTCAAAGAATGAGCAGTGTCTGACGGTCTTTTAGTTTCACACCTTCGAGAACACCGCGCTGGCGTTCACACCGCCGAAACCAAAGCCATTGGTGAGGATGTGGTTGACGTCACGAGCAATGGCCTTGCCGGGGATCATTTCGAACCGGCTCATGGCCTCGTCGGCCGCTTCCAGATTACGGGAAGGCGGCAGCAGACCGCTCATCAGGGCCTTGACGCAGGCGATTGCCTCCACGGCTCCCGCGGCCCCCAGCAGGTGGCCGAACATCGACTTTGACGACGACACCGCAAGGTCCTTGCCACGGTTTTCGAAAAGTGTTGTCAATGCAGCAATTTCGGCAGCATCGCCGACGGGCGTCGATGTGGAGTGCGCATTGACGTAACCGATTTCACCGGGCGAGAGATTGGCCGTCGACAAGGCCTGCCGCATTGCCCGCAGACCGCCCTCACCGTCCGGCGAAGACGCGGTAACGTGATAGGCGTCGGCACTGGTGCCGTAACCGGCCAACTCGGCCAGGATCGTCGCACCGCGGGCGGTGGCATGGTCATGGTCTTCAAGGATCAGGATGCCAGCGCCTTCGCCCATGATGAAGCCGTCACGGTCCTGGTCAAATGGCCGGGACGCATGTGCCGGATCGCCATTGCGTTTGGAGGACATGGCCTTCGCGGCACAGAACCCGGCGTAGGAAACCTTGTCGATACAGGCTTCTGACCCGCCTGCCACCATCACGTCGGCTTCTCCCGAACGGATAATACGGGCGGCATCGCCAAGGGCCTGAAGGCTGGCGGCACAGGCAGTCACCGGCGCGCCAATCGGCCCCTTGAGGCCATGCCGGATGGAGACCTGCCCGGCAGCCAGGTTGGCCAGGAACGACGGCACCAGAAAAGGCGACGCGCGGCGGGGGCCTTTTTCGTCCACCAGCCGCGTACCGGCGGTCATGGCCGGAAACCCGCCAACCCCGGTCGCGATGATCGTGCCTGTGCGTTCCTTGTCCCTGTCGGACTTCGGCTCCCAACCCGCATGGGCCAGCGCTTCCTGAACCGCTCCCATGGCAAAATGGATGAACCGGTCAGAGCGGCGCTGTTCGCGCGGATCCATCACTGCATCGACATCAAAGCCATGCTCGTCTTCTGCTTTGGAAGGTACCTCGCCTGCAATCTGGCAAGCCAGCTCACCTGCATCGAAGTGGGTGATCTGGCGGATGCCGTTGCTCCCGTCTTTCACCCGGTTCCAGAAGGCATCTACCCCGGTGCCCAGCGGGGAAACGATCCCCAGTCCCGTCACGACCACACGTCGCATGTCTTACCTCACATTGGTTTGCCAGCGCCCCCGCCCCGGCAGTTAAGATGTGTCGAGGCGGTTTGCCAGTCCGCCCGAGATGGAAATCCTTTTTGCCCGGCTATAGCTCCGAAAGCCGTTTCAGGGTGTCGATGGCACGCAGAAATTCATCGCTGCCGAGATGTCCCTTCACGTCTGCCTGGGCCTGCCGCCACAACGGGACGGCAGTATCAAGAAGCTCCGCACCCTTCGGGGTCAGCCGATACTGTTTGCTGCGGCCGTCCCGGACGGGTTGCGATGCGACCAGCCCCTTGCGCTCCAGAAGAGCGACATTGCGCACCAGCGTCGTTCGTTCCATGGACAGCCGCTTGGCCAGTGCTGCCGTCGTCACACCTTCGTATTTGCGGATCGAGACAAGAACGGAGAACTGACCGGCCGTCATGCCAACCTGCCGCGCCAGCTTGTCATAGTGCCGGCTGACGGCACGTGCGGCCTTGCGCGCGTTGTCGAGAACGCAGAGCGAGAAATCGTCTTCTTCCATGCGGGCTTTGTGTGCATATACACATCAAAAGTCAAGTCACAGTCGAACGATCCCCTTCCCGGGCAATTTGTCATCAGGATATTGCGTTTATTTGCAAAGGGGTTACGGTCAACAACGGCAACCGGAGCGTGAGGAGGTCAAAATGACAGATGCTGTTCAGGCCGTAGAGAATATGAGAAGAAAGATCCAGGACAACTGGGGCTGGTTTCTGGCGCTCGGCATTGCGCTGGTCATAGGTGGCATCATCCTGATCGCCGCTCCCCTGGCAACGTCGATTGCCGTGACGATCCTGATCGCGGCCGTGCTATTCGTCGGCGGCCTGGTTCAGATCTACAATTCCTTCAAGACCCATGGTACCGCCAGTTTCCTCTGGAACCTGATCACCGGCATTATCGCTGTCATCGGCGGGATCGTGATTTATGTGAACCCGCTCGCGGGAACCATCGCGCTGACACTGGTGATTGCCGCCATCTTCGTGGCGCAGGGCATCAGCCAGATCCTGCTGGCCTTCAAACTGAAGCCGCATGACGGCTGGGTCTGGGTGCTGATCGCAGGGCTCGTGTCCCTGGTGGCCGGTGCCATGATCTGGCTGGAGCTGCCGAGTTCGGCCGCCTGGGCACTTGGCCTTCTGGCCGGCATTTCCGTGCTGATCAACGGCTGGAGCTACATCGCCATTGCCCTTGCAGCCAAGGCATCCAAGAACTGAACCTGAATTTATTTGAGATGACTGGCACCCGGCAGAATTTCATTTGCCGGGTGCTTTTTTTGATGTAGCGTTTTTCAGGTTCAACAGCAGGCATCGCCTGCGTTCAGGCTGTTCCGTGGATGGTTTCTGTTCTCGGCCGCAATGGCGGCAATCCGCATAACAAGGCCTATTGGTGGTGGCCGCCCCCTGCCGACCGTTGATGTTTGCCGGCTCTTGCCGGTGTCTTTCCCCTCCAAGACATCAACGGATTTTCGAAATGACGAACGTGACCTTGCGCGGTGAGGACCGCATGCTTTCTGTCGCCTGGACCGATGGCACCAGCACCGACTTTCCCTTCATCTGGCTTCGCGACAACTGCCCGAGCGGGTTTCATCCGCAAACGCAGGAACGCCAGTTCGACCTGACCGGCATTGCGATGGATATTTCCATCGCGAAGGCCGAACAGGATGCGGATGAAATTATTCTAACCTGGTCCGGCGACGGCCATGTCAGCCGCTACAGGGCCGACTGGCTGTTCGATCACCGGCCAGGGGTCGGACTTGCCGATCCAGCCGAGATCGAGCCTGCGCTGTGGCGCGGTGATCTTGTCCCGGAAAGCCTTCCGCGCGCGGCGGCCGCCGACTTGATGGTCAACGACGATCTCCTTCTCGCTTTCCTGATCGAAGCCAAGAAAACCGGCCTTGCTCTTGTTGACGGCATGGTTGACGACGTGGAGGCAGGTGTCGATGTCGCCCGCAGGATCGGTTTTCTTCGGGAGACCAATTTCGGCACGACATTTGAGGTCATTTCCAAGCCGAACCCGAACAACCTGGCCTATACGTCCCATGCCCTTCCTTTGCATACGGACCTGGCCAATCAGGAATTGCCACCAGGCTTCCAGTTCCTGCATTGTCTTGCCAATGAAGCAGAAGGTGGCGGTTCGACCTTTTGTGACGGCTTCGCGATTGCGGACGATCTCGCCCGTCTCGATCCGGAGGCCTTCCGGCTCCTTGCCGAGACGCCGGTGCCCTTTCGCTTTCACGACGAGGACTACGACATCCGCCGCCATCACACGGTGATCGAACTCGATCTGTTCGCACGCGTGCAGGAGCTCCATTTCAACGCCCATCTCGCCGGGATCTTCGATCTGCCGGCCGATCGAATGGAAGCTTATTACGGGGCGTATCGCACCTTGATGCAGATGACCCGATCAAGGAATTACGTCATCACCACACGGCTGAAAGGCGGAGAGATGGTGATCTTTGACAATCGGCGGGTCCTGCATGGCCGAGCCGCTTTCGACCCTGGCACCGGGTTCCGCCATCTGCGCGGCTGTTATGTCGACCGCGGCGAATTCGACAGCCGCATACGAGTCCTCAGCCGAAAAAGAAATTAAGGGTCTCATAGTCAAGAGCGCCCGAACATGTCCGGGCGCTCTCCAGTTCTTTACACGTTCCGGTGCTTTTCACACCGATGATCAGCGAGGCTCCCTGGCAAGACCCTTGCCGAGGATGGGGCCGGTCGGCAACCCGGTTGGAGAGCCTCCCGGCTGTTCGAAGGTGATCTCATAAAGCTGGTCAGGCTTGGGAACCGGCAACCCGGCAGCTTGCAGGATCGTTTGTTTAGGCTCATCGAAGATGCCCAGGGAAACCGGCGGCCCATCCGGATCCGGTTTGGTCCAGAGCTGAAGGATCGTGCCTGCCGGGACATCGGTCTGCCCCAGAAGCGTGACCTGGGTCGCGTTGTTCTCAGCCCCTTCGATCATCGCAACAGGCTGCCCGGCATCGTTGACAAGCACGGCAATCACCTGCGGTTCAACTGTCGTCATGAGGTTCCAGACAAGCGCGATGGCAAGTACGAGGCTCGCTGCCAGGCTGGCTGCCGCCGTCCACATCATTGGCCTGCTGCGCTTTTCTCTCTCGGACTTGAGATCCACCGGCGCTTCAACACGACTGTCTTTCGTCTCGGGAGCGGCAATACTCTCTTCCACCGCGTCCAGACGCCTTTCAACGCGATGCCAAAGGCTCTCCGGCACGGCTTCACGGGGCGTCGCGGCGTCGAGGGCGGCGAACCGCTGACGGGCAAGTTCCACGAGAACGGCCAATTCCGGCTCCTTCATCAGGCGATCTTCCACTTCGCGCTGTTCTTCTGGGTCGCACAGGCCAATGACGAATTCGTCGGCAAGTTCAGCAAGATTTCGGCGGGCCGTTCTCATGACATGCACTCCCGCAAGGAAGTCAGGCCACGGCGCACCCACGCCTTTACCGTTCCAAGGGGGGCCGACAACCGGCCGGCAATTTCACCATGGGTGTAGCCCCAGATATAGGACATCAGCACGGCACTGCGCTTTTCCGTTTCCAGTCGTCCGAGACAACGGCGCAACTCGCTGTCATGGCCCAGCATTTCCCACGCCTCGTTCAGTTCGCTGCCGTCGATCTGACGTTCCAGCTTGTCGTCATCGGTTGCCGATTCCCGGGCCCCGTCACGAAGCATGTTCAAGGTCCTGTTCCGCAGGACCGCGTAGATCCACGCGCGTCCGGATCCCTTCGCAGGATCAAACTGGGAAGCCTTGCGCCAGATCAGGACCAACGCATCCTGGAGCGCATCTTCAGCAAGGTCCTGCCGGCGCAACATGCGCTTGGCAATGCCCAGCATCTTGGGGCCTTCCAGTTCCAGGATCTGTCGCAGGGCCTGCCGGTCCTTGCGTGCACAGGCGGCCAGAAGGGCCGCGTGATCCACTTCGCTTACGCTTTCCGGCATATCCAGCACGTTGGTCTCACTTGTTCAATCTCACCAGGGCTCCTGAGTGCTACGCATCAGAAGCGTTGCCGGACCAGTCGTACCGGTAAGGGACCGGAGCAGCCTGGGGTGGGTGGTCCAGGCTGCTCCGGCAATCGGCTTTGCGAACCAGGTGGGACGGGGCCGCAAAGCCCAGAGCATCCTTGTTCATTCAGCGGGCTGAAGATGCTCTGTCAGTATGTGTTTTGGATGGGGCTTACATCGCGGTCATGAACGTGATGTCGCGCAGCGGCCATTCCAGGCCACCCAGTTCCCAGCTGTCGGTCACCTTGCCGGTTTCCAGCGAAACGGTGTGCAGCCACGTGCCGGTTGCCAGCCAGGCCTTGTTGTTGCCTTCCGCGTCGGTGGCGACATCAAAGGCATAGGTTTCGGCAGCGTCCACACCCAGTTTGCCAACGGCCGCAAGGGTGCCATCGTTCGGCGAAGTCTGACGGATGACGGCACCAATGGTCGCGTCGATGTCGTACATCGCCGTCGTTTCCGGCTGGCCGTAGGAGTTGATGTAGGCGGCAGCAACGATGTTCGGCGCCTCACCCGCATGCATGTCCTTTTCCTCAAAGGCCAGGCTGCCATCGACGGTCACCTTGCCGCTTTCGATATCAACCCGGTGGTTGGTCACACCGGTCATGAAGCGCAACTTGTTGGCCTTGGGGTTGAAGTCGACGATGACAGGCTGCCCGTCTTTCAGCGGCAGCATCTTGTCCATCTTGGAAATCACCGTTGCCGCACCGGTCTTCGGATCAATCTCGACGATTTCATGAGCGCCACTGACGCCGATCAGCTGCCCCGTTGCCGGCCGCAGGTCAATGCCGAGCAGGCTGTCGACACCGGAAACTTCCATCGTGTCGGTGACCTTGCCGGAATTGCTGTCGATGACCACCAGGGTCTTTTCACCGGCAAGACCGATCGCAGGGGTCGCGTGAGCAGCGCCAGCGGCAAGAACAAGGGCGGATGCTGTCAGAAGGCTACGTGCAATAAGGGGCATTTCAGATCTCCGTCTCTCAAAGGCAGGAGGCATCGGATTGGCCTCACTTCCCGGAAACACGGCAGATCGAATTTTGGATGCAGCAGGGGGAAATCTTTTTTGGAATTTTTCAGAAATTGGCGATCAGATAAAATATAAGTACCTGAATTTATTGAACTTAAAAGAGAAACCTCTCATCACAAAAAAATCCTGGTTCGCAGCAGAAACAGGAAACCGTGACCTCATCCGCCTTCGAAAATGCGTGTCTTTTCTTCTTCGGACAGCACTTTCCATTTGCCCTCTTCGAGACCTTCCAGACCGAGGCCGCCGATGTGGCTGCGGGTCAAGTCGGTGACATGATTGCCCGTTGCTGCAAACATGCGGCGTACCTGGTGATACCGGCCTTCATGCAGGGTCAGCCGGGCATGGGTTTCGTCCAGAACCTGAAGCTCCGCCGGCTTCAGCGGCTTGTCTTCACTTTCCAGCATCATGTCGCCGGAGGCAAACAGCGCGCCTTCGTCGCCCTTCATCGGGCGGTCGAGCGTCACTTCGTAAATCTTGGGAACTTCGGACTTCGGCGAGATGACGCGATGCAGGAATGTGCCGTCGTCGGTAAACAGCAAGGCACCGGACGTTTCCTTGTCCAGCCGACCGATGGTGGACAGAACCGGCTTTCGCATGCGGAACCTGTCCGGCAACAGGTCATAGACCAGCCGGCCCTGATCCTTGATGGAGCAGGTGTAGCCAAGCGGCTTGTTCATCAGGATCACCACCCCGTGTGCGGGGTCGAGCGGCTCATCGTCGAAGAGGATGTCCTCGTGAGCGGTCTTGGCATCCGCCTTCAAACGGCTGCCCTCGCGGTCTGTGAGCCACCCGTTGCGGATGGCGACCTGCATTTCCTTCCGGCTGCCATAGCCGAGATTGGCAAGGAGTTTTACAAGACGCATCTTACCGACCTCCCTTGCCTTTGACAGCCCGGATTACCTTGTAGCCACCTTCGTCGGCGAGCTGTTTCACATCGGCGAAGACTTCGCCCAGCGTGTGCTCGTAGGGAAGATGCCGGTTCGCGACCATGAAGAACTCGCCACCCGGCCGCAGTCCGCGGGCAGCGGCGCGAATGAAGCCCTGACCGACGTCGGCGCGATCTGCCTTGCCGGCCTGGTGGAACGGCGGGTTGGAGACGATGAAGTCGTAAGGTCCTTCGATGCCATGGGTCACATCCGACCAGATGCCGTTCATCGTTCTGAGGCCCTTGAAGGCAGCCAGGTTCTGTTCGGCCAGATCCAGCGCACGCTTTTCCGCCTCGTAGAGATCCATCGAAGTGACCTTCGGAGCCTTCTCGAAAACGGCACGTGTCAGATAACCGAAGCCCGCTCCAAGATCAGCGCCTCTGCCCTTCAGCGTTGCCGGCACAAAGTCTGCCAGAAGTCTGGAGGCCGGGTCGATCCTGTCCCAGGCGAAGATGCCCGGCCGGCTGACGAATGCGCCGTCAAGCACGGTCCGCGGCGCATCGAGTACCAGCCATTCGGCGAGAAGCTCGGTGTTCAGGCTGTCATCGGAAAGTTCACTCCAGACAACCCGGCACTTGTTCTTGGTCATTTTCTCGGCGCTGCCCAGAAGCTCCTGAAGATCGCTTTCCAGCGTCTTGGCACCTTCGGTGTTGGGCGCGCAGGCAATCACGGTTCCACCCGGCCGTGTCTTTGAAACAGCACGGGCAAGCTGTGCCCTTGCTTCCTGCCGTTGACGACCGGGAAGAACGAGAACAGCGTCGAAGCTTTTGTCTTCCGTCTCCGCGTCTACCTTCAGCCCTGCCTTTTGCAGCGCATCCCGGTCTGGTGCGAAACTCTGTTCGCAAACAAGATCTGCGTCGGCAAGCGCTGCAAGCGGACGCCCTGTCCTTGCGCGCAGGAACAGAACGCGGCTCTTGTCGGCAAGCTCGACAGCCCCGGTTTCAAGAGGCAAGACGAGTGTATCGAGCGCGGGATCGGACATGGCGGTCTTTCAGACGGGTTTCAGCTGACGCGCTCATACCGCCAGAATGGCCGAAGGTCAAAAGATCGCATCAGACCGGATTGCTTTTCCATCCACCAGCAGGTTTACCGGCAGCGACCGGCCGTCTTCGGTCAACGAGATTTCAAGAAGAATGCGCGATGTGTCCATGCGTTCGATTTCAAGTCCCTCGCCCTCGGGCAGGAAGAAGGCATCGATACCGTAGTCCACCCGTATTTCGTCACCAAGAACGGAGCGAACGGTACCGGCGATCGCCAGATCACCGGCGTCAGCTCTTTCCTTCGCGATCAAGACCGGCACCGCAGCACCCGTTCCTTCTGACTTCAGACCGACGAAGATGTTGTCTCCCGACTGGACCTTGTCAGCTCCGGGCACCGCCCTGGAAATGGTGCCGATCGCAAGATTGATCACCACATAGTCGCCACGGAGCAGGTCTCTCGGGTCAACCGGCACCACGGCAAGCGAAACAGCGGTTCCGCTGTGTTGCACGTCCAGCCGGTCGAACAACGGGATTGAGATGAGGCCAAGCTGGATCAGGGCCAGAAGTCCCCAAAGCAGCCATTGGGCGCGGGACTGCGGTTTTGAAACGGGAGTTGCAGTTGCCGTGGTCATTCCTGAACCTCCCCGGTGACGTCACCTTGTTCCGGCGTCCGGCCACCGCGCCTCATCAGACGCGCCAGCCAAAGGGCCATTCCCAGCAGCAGAACTCCTGCCACCAGGAAGAACAGCGACTGCCCCAGCAAACTGCCGATGGTGACCTGAAGCAGCCAGAGCGCGACCGCAGTCAGGCCGAAATAGGCACAAAGCATCCAGAACCTGTTGTTATACCATGTCCCCAGCGCGCACAGACCGATTAGTGCGGCCAGAACAAAGGCTGCAAGCACGAGAACGTTGGCTGTCAGAACCGGCATCAGCACGGCCACGAGCGCCAGGCCGGTTGCCCCGAAGAGCGCCCCCGACTTCACGGTCTTGTAGGATAGCAGCAGGCCTGTCACCAGGAGAGCCAGAGCGACGGCCAACGGCACCATGGCAGGGAGTGTTGCAAGGCCGCCCAAGGTCGGTTCATCCGCAACCTCGGGAACAAACACGAGCGCCAGGACGACCAGCACCGACAAGACCAGAATACCGACATCCTGAAGGGACCTTGCCATCAGCCAATGCCCATGACTGCGCGTCGGCCGGTCGCTTGACCACTTCACGAAAAGATCGGCAACGGGATCGAGCAACATCATCGCGGCCGCCATACCACCGGTTCCGGCTAGGAACATTGCAGTGATGAAATCATCGCTGGAGCTCATCAGTTCCGCTGTTTCGCCAAACCAGCGGCCATAGGTTACCCAGAGCAGCGAAATCGCGGCCCAGCGCGAAAGCCGTGCGGGATGGATGACCGGATGTGCAAACACCGCGACAAGAAGGAGAAGCCCGATCAGATCTTCCATCAGCGGTGCCGAACCGAATTCGGACCGCATGATCTGCCAGGTTATGGCAGCACCGGCAGCGACGATCAGGGATGTTTTCGAACCGGTGAGCCACGCGGCAGCCAATGCACCGAGACAGACAAGGAAAGCACCACCGGGCCAGTCTGCGGGCAAGTGGAAGATCTGTCCGACCAGCGCCATGCCACCGAGAAAAACCAGCGTTGCAAAGCCAGTGGCAAGATCCGCGATACCCTTGCGCCCTCTTGTAGCGGCAAAGGCCGCAAGACCGTTGCTCGCAACGACAAGCAGTGCAATGCCGACGAGCTTCACGGACTTCGGGATAGCTCCCCAGTTTGCCGCAATGAACGCCAGCAGCGCCAAAGCCACGCAGACCATTCCAATTCCGGCAAGGGCCATGGGCAGGCGTGAACGACCGTCGTCCTGATCCTGCTCCTTCAATATGGCCGTTGCACCGGCAGAACTCACCCAGCCCTTCTCGACCCAAAGTTCCAGGTCGTCCTTCAAGCGTTTCTTATAGGCCCAGTCGAACATGCGGCTCCGCCAGTTTTCTCTTCATTTTTCTCTCGAAGCAGGGTTTTCCCTCACCCAGGTACACGGGTTTCCGAACCACGAGCGGCTCTGCTTCGGACAAGAAGTAGGCACTCGAGTGGCGAATAGGAAGTTTGTCTTTCGCCATCACGCTGGAGCGTAGCGAAAAATGCAATAAAAACAGAGTTCGAAATTCGGCAGCTCAAATTCCTACCGGAAGCAGCGTTCCGGCACTTGTGAGCAGCACCGATCTTGCTATGCTTAACGGACAAATCCGGCGGCTGGACATCGGCGCCACCTGTGCCGGATTGCCGGAAACATGTCTTAGCCTGCTAAGCGAAACACCGTTTCAGATCAGAGCCAAACTCCAAAAATAATTCCAGGGGGGCTCTGTGGGGGCGTCCGAGAGGCCCGGACGCCCCCTATTATTATTCAGCCGGTTCCTGCGGTTTTTTCGCGCTGCTGCGTGATTTGCGTGGAGCCGTCGTCTCACGCGCCGCTGCCTTTCGCGTTGCAGTCTTGCGAGGAGACGATTTGCTCGGCACTGCCGCAGCCGAAGCCGCCCTAACGGGAGCTGTCCGCGTTGGCGCCGACTGCGCGGGGGCCTTGCTCGCCGCCTCTTCCTGTGCCGCTCGGGCGTCTTCCTTACCCGGCTCGACGACTACATCGGTCGCGGCAAGGGGATCTTCCGTGATGTCTCCCGAAACAGGCGGCAGGCCCAGCACCTTGTGGAACTGCTGCAGCGTTTCCAGTGTATGCGGCGTCATTTCGTCTATTGCACCGGGAATGAACCGCACAACCTTGGCTGCAAGTTCCCTCTCTTCCGGGGTTTTCAGAAGCTTTGGCAAGGTTTCGATTGCCAGTTCGGGGGCAAATTCGACGATCAGCGTCTGTTCCTGAAGAATGAAACTGCGTTCGTCCGCATTGAGCGATTTGAACGGTTCGTCCTGTGTCAGGACACGGGCTGAGCGTTCCAGACGGTCGCGGCGAACATTGCCCCGGCTGTCGGCAAGCAGGATCAGCATACGGATCACCGCTTCGCAGAAACCACCTTCCTCGATATGCATCAGGGCTGCCTGGACCGGCGGCAAGCTGCGCAACTCGTCCTTGCGCTTCAGCGTCCGGCCCGGTTGCTTGGTCCGGCCGAACCAGCGCATGTAGGGCGTGCCCCAAATGGAATAGAAGAGGTTCTCGTAGGCTGTGTCGCGCAAATCCCGGAAAAGATCCATGGACTGCTCGATCAAGGCTGCATTGACCTTTTCCAGTTCGACAAACGGATTGCCTGCAGCGGCCGGAGACCTTTCGTTCCTTGCACGTTCGGCAATGCCAGGCAACCAGCCGAGAGCCGGATTTAGGCTGGAGAACAGCGCACGCTGCATTCTGAGCGGATGGCTCTTGCGACGCAGATCCGCGCTCTGCTCGGTGACGAAAGCCTGCACGAAAGGCCGTACGCAAACATCGTAGAATTCGGCCTGCTGCTCGGATGCACGGGCAACAGCGGCAAAGGGTATTTCATCGTCCCGGCCATCATCGATCTTCGTCAGGTCTTCCATCTTGCGCTCATGGAAGCTGACCGTGAATTCCCGCTCCAACAGCGGGCCTTCATAGTCGTCGATGGTCATTTCGTAGAGGCCTGGCGCCAGCGCCTCGATTGTCTTCAGTGTCGAAGTGACTTCCGTGTGCTCCTTCTTCGCAATCTTGGAGGACACGAAAATGCCGAGATGGCCAACCTGTTCGTGGACCATATAAATGATCCGCTGGCCACGAATGGCGATTTCCCGCTCATCCGTGTAGGTGTCGATGATCCAGTTGAGGGCCTGCTGCGGCGGTGTGATGTTGTCGCCATAGCTGGCGAAAACGATGATCGGCGCGCGAATATGCTTGATGTCGACGTTTCGGCCGGGCTCGAGCTGTGCCTCGTTCTTGGAAAGACGGTTGCCGACGAAGAGCTGCTCGACAATCCACTTCATCTCCGCTTCGTTCAGCAGGAAATACCCGCCCCACCAGCGTTCGAACTCCAGGAAACGCTTTGGCTCGGTGTCGACCTTGGCATAGAGATCGTAGTACTTGCCGAAGTAGTTCCGGGCCGGATTGAGCAGTTCGAAGTTCTGCACGATGTCGGCGCCATCGAAGATGCCGTGACCAAGGTCGGAGTAATACATCGCGTTCCAGGTCCCACCCAGGACGCCGGCATTGTAGCGCATCGGGTTTTCACCGACCCGGCCGGACCATGTGGACACAGGTGCCCCATTGAGGATGACCGGCCCGGTCAGATCCGGGTTCATGGCAGCCAGCAGCAGCGTCGCCCAACCACCCTGGCAATTCCCTGTCACCACCGGGTTCGGAGCTTCGGGGTGAAGCTCCATGACCTTGCGCACGAAGGCCGCCTCGGCATGGGTCACGTCCGCCAGTGTCTGGCCTTTCTCCGGCATCCGCTTGAAGGCAACGAAGTAGACCGGGTGACCGTCATGCAGGGCAACGCCCACCTGACTGTCCGGCTTGAAACCGCCGATCCCGGCTCCGTGTCCGGCCCGTGGATCGATGATGATATAGGGCCGTTTCCAGGGTTTCGGATCACGGCATGGCAGATCTGCGGGCGGAATGATTTTCAGCAACATGTAACAGCTGGGGCGCGGCAGATCGGCACCGTCCAGAACCACTTCATAATCATAGATCAGGACAGGTGGACAGCCGGCCTCTTCGTGATCCAGGAAGATGTCACCGCGCTGACGAAGCGTGTCCATTGTGAGGACCATGCGCTGGGCCGCATCCTTCCAGTAGTCTTCCCAGGCCTCGTATAAAGATCCTTTTTCCTGCGCACCGCCCATGGCTTCCACGGCTTTGCCGAACTCGGAAATATTCGACTGCCAACGGGTCTTGTGATCGTCCGAGATCCGGGTCAGGTGCTTGGTCAGCCCCCTGCCCATCAGTTCCGCCAGGTTGGACAGCTCCGTCGCCTGGGCCTGCAGTGCCGTAAAACGCTCCGAGGGGCCCCAGGCGGTGGCATCATGCAGCGATTCCAGAAATTCGTTCTGGCCTTTTTCAAGCGCGTCAAAAATGTCCTTCATCAGGACCTCCTATCCAAGAATGCTGTAGCCACCGTCGATCGGGTGCACGGCCCCGGTGACGTTGAACGCCTCCCGGCTGGCAAGAAAGGCGGCATAGGCCCCGACATCGTCGATCGTGGCCAGTTGGTGTGTCGGCGCGCGTTCAGCCGCGTCGTTCAGTAATGCGTCGAATTCGGCAATGCCCGATGCGGCGCGGGTCTTGAGCGGACCTGGCGACAGCGCATGGACCGAGATCCCCTTCGATCCGAGCTCGGCTGCCGCGTAGCGGGTGGCCGCTTCCAGTGCGGCCTTGACCGGGCCCATGACGCCATAGTTCTCGACGACCTTCTGCGCGCCCATGAAAGATACTGTCATGCAGGTACCGCCATGGGGCATGAGCGGCTCGGCCCTTTTGATAAGCCGCAGGAAGGAGTGGACGGAAACGTCCATGGCCAGCGAAAAGCCGTCCGCGGAACAGTCGATCACACGACCATGCAGGTCTTCCTTTTTGGAGAAGGCGATGGAATGGAGCAAAGTGTCGAGACGGCCCCATTTGGCCTCAATCTCGGAAAACAGCGCGTCCATCTGCTCGGTATTACGCACGTCGAGCGGGGCAATGATTTCCGCATCGAGCTGTTCGGCCAGAGGCCGCACGTAGGCTTCGGCCCGCTCATTCAGATAAGTGATCGCCAGATCTGCTCCCTGCGCACGGAAGGCCTTGGCGCAGCCATAGGCAATGGACTGATCGTTGGCGACCCCGACAACAAGGGCCTTGTGGCCCGTCAAATCAAACATATGCGCACAGCTCCCGAAACCTTGGGCGGCCAGGACGGAGGGAAACCGGCCGACCACCACACTTCGCTGTCTCAAGCGCAACCTGAAACTGCTTCGCAGTGCAACATAAACCTTGTGACGGAACAATGACCTTTTCAAGGAGATAAGGGTTAGTGCTGATGAAAATGATCTGCTGCAGCGCAAAATCAGCACCGGACGGAAAGCCCGCCCAAAGAAAACGGCGCCCCGGGAAACCCCGGGGCGCCGCCATCTGTCTCAAATTGCAGATACCGTCCTTAGATCAGGTCGAACCGGTCTGCGTTCATGACCTTGGTCCAGGCTTCAACGAAGTCCTTCACAAACTTCTCGTTGTTGTCGTCCTGAGCGTAGACTTCCGCATAGGCCCGCAGGATGGAATTGGAGCCGAAGACCAGGTCTGCGCTGGTCGCGGTCCACTTCAACGTGCCCAGCTGACGGTCGCGCACTTCGTAGGTACCGTCAGCAACCGGATGCCAGCTGTTGGCCATGTCGGTCAGGTTGACGAAGAAGTCCGTGGTCAGGGCACCTTCACGGTCGGTGAAGACACCATGCTTGGAACCACCGTAGTTGGTCCCCAGCACGCGCAGGCCACCCACCAGGACAGTCATTTCACGCGCGGTCAGGCCCAAGAGCTGTGCACGGTCGAGCATCATCTCTTCCGGGCTGACAACGTATTTCTTCTTCTGCCAGTTGCGGAAGCCGTCAGCGAGCGGCTCCAGAACTTCAAAGGACTCTGCATCCGTCTGTTCGTCGGTTGCGTCACCGCGGCCCGGAGCGAACGGAACAGAGACGTTAAAGCCACCTGCCTTGATTGCCTGTTCCACACCGAGATTGCCGGCCAGAACAATGACATCGGCAACCGAAGCACCGGTTTCGGCAGCAATCGGCTCGAGCTTGGCCAGAACCTTGGCGAGGCGTGCCGGTTCATTGCCTTCCCAGTCCTTCTGCGGCGCGAGACGGATGCGCGCCCCATTGGCGCCGCCGCGCTTGTCGGAGCCACGGAAGGTCCGGGCGCTGTCCCATGCGGTTGCGATCATCTCTGCAGCGGTCAGGCCACTGGCGGCGATTTTCGCTTTCACGGCGTCCACATCGTAGGAGGTGGAACCAGCCGGGATCGGGTCCTGCCAGATCAGGTCTTCAGCCGGAACGTCCGGACCAAGGTAGTTGACCTTCGGGCCCATGTCGCGGTGGGTCAGCTTGAACCAGGCGCGGGCAAAGCAATCGCGGAAATAGGCTTCGTCAGCCATGAACTTCCGGCAGATCTCGTTGTAGACCGGGTCCATCTTCATGCCCATGTCGGCATCGGTCATCATCGGGTTCCGGCGGATCGACGGATCAGATGCATCAACCGGCTTCTTGTCTTCCGGCATGTTGACCGGTTCCCACTGCCAGGCACCAGCCGGGGACTTGCGCAGTTCCCAGTCGTAGTTGAACAGGTAATCGAAGTAGCCCATGTCAAACTGGATCGGGAATTGCGTCCAGGCACCTTCGATACCGGAGGTGAACGCATTGGAAGCCTTGCCACCCTGTTCGGTGTTCGCCCAGCCGAAGCCCTGCGACTCAACACCGGCGGCTTCCGGCTCGACACCAATTCCTTCAGCAGACCGGTTGCCGTGGGCCTTGCCGACGGTGTGGCCGCCACAAGTCAATGCCGCGGTTTCCTCGTCGTTCATCGCCATGCGCTTGAAGGTTTCGCGAACATGCGCTGCGGTTCTCACCGGGTCCGGCTGGCCATTCACGCCTTCCGGGTTGACGTAGATCAGGCCCATGTGGATCGCCGCAAGCGGGTTCTCCAGGGAGGTCGCATCATCGGCGTTTTCAAAACGGTTCTCGACCGGTGCGAGCCATTCCTTTTCCGAGCCCCAGTAGACATCGGTTTCCGGACCCCAGATGTCTTCGCGGCCAAAACCGAAACCGAAGGTTTTGAAACCCATGGATTCGTAAGCCATGTTACCGGCCAGAATGATCAGGTCGGCCCAGGAAAGCGCGTTGCCGTATTTCTTCTTGACCGGCCACAGCAGACGGCGGGCCTTGTCCAGGCTGGCGTTGTCGGGCCAGGAGTTCAGCGGAGCGAACCGGATGTTGCCGGAGCCCGCGCCGCCGCGGCCGTCCTGCATGCGGTAGGAACCGGCGGAATGCCATGCCAGGCGGATCATCAGACCGCCGTAGTGACCCCAGTCAGCCGGCCACCAATCCTGGCTTTCGGTCATGAGCGCACGGACGTCGGCCTTGACTGCCTCGTGGTCGAGACCCTTCACGGCTTCACGGTAGTTAAAGTCGGGGTCCATCGGATTGGTGCGTGCACCGCGCTGGTGCAGGATGTCGAGGTTCAACGCATCCGGCCACCATTTCGTTACCGGCTTGTCCATCGCCGTGTTGCCGCCGTGCATTACAGGGCAACCGCCTGTCTTTTCCACCTTAGCGTCCATAACTCTCTCCACTGTCATCTGAAACGTTCGATTATTCGGGCCGCGTGAGACGCCCGTGATATCCGCAAGGCCCGTATGGGCCCGGGACAGATCGGTTTCCTCAAATCTCCCAAAATCTCCGCGCACAAAAATCAACCGGCATCGCAAGGGGTGTTTGCATGCCACCTGATTTCGTCTGTGCAGATTGACGCTAGCAAAGGCAATCGATCAGAGGAAGTTGAATTTTCTGATCAGTTCGATAAGTTATGCTTATGATCAATATCACCCTCAAACAGTTGCGCTATTTCGAGGCCCTCGCCCGGCACGGTCATTTCGGCAAGGCAGCCGAGGCCTGCGCCATTTCGCAGCCGGCGCTGTCCATGCAGATCAAGGAAATGGAGGAAGTGCTCGGCGCAAGCTTGTTCGAACGCGGGGCCAGACAAATCCGCCTGACACATTTTGGTGAAGTTGCCGCCGAGCGTGCCCGCGACATCCTGCGGGCCACCGAGGAGCTGGGTGACCTTGCCAGGGCATCACGCGAAAGGCTTGTCGGGCGGCTGCGCATCGGCGTCATTCCGACTGTCGCCCCGTATCTTCTGCCGAGCGTTGTCGGAGCATTGACCAGGAGCTATCCGGAGCTGGACATTCATGTGCGCGAGACAGTGACGCCGAACCTGATCGACGAGCTGGACGAAGGCCGCCTCGACACGGCGATTGTGGCCTTGCCGGTTTCCGAAGGCACGCTTGCCGAAACGGCCCTTTTCAGCGAGCGCTTCGTGCTGGTGCGCTCGGCGCGGGAAGCCAACGCACCAATGCCGAGCGCCGACAGCCTGCGTGAGATGCGGTTGCTTTTGTTGGAGGAAGGCCATTGTTTTCGCGATCAGGCCCTGTCCTTCTGCAACCTGCAATCCGGCCCGCCGCGCGAAGTGCTGGACGCAAGTTCCCTTTCAACGCTGGTCCAGATGGTCAGTGCGGGGATGGGTGTCACCCTGATTCCGGAAATGGCCGTTCCCGTGGAGACCCGATCCGCATCGGTGGCAATCTCGCGTTTTGAAGCCCCCGAACCCACCCGGACAATCGGCATGGTCTGGCGTAGAAGGAGCCCGCTGGCAGGCCAGCTCACCGAGATCGCTGATATCGTCAGACGGTCAGCAGAAGGACTGACGGCCTTGCGAGAACAGCCGGCTATCAGCTGATCTGCCACCCCATGCCACGTGTTACGACTGCGTGGCGGCGCGCCGGAATGTCATGACGCCCAGCACTGCCATTGCGCCGGCAAGGCCAAGCAGGACGGCCCTTGCGTCGTCTCCAGCTGCGAAGATGGCGACGATGAGGCCAGCCAGCGGCTGCGACAGATTGTTGAGGCAGATGATCACGCCGGTTGTCTTGCCGAATTCCTCCGGCGGTATGATCTCCTTTCGCAGAGTGCGTACATAGATGTTGAACATCTTGTCGAACCCGGCAATCAGCAGGAAACCTGCCGCATAGATCAGCGGATGGGCTCCAAGGCCTGTCAGCACGGCCCCCGCGCAGATCAACCCGTAAGCCGTAACGCCGAGGGTCTTCAGGCTGAGCGCGACATGTGCGGTCAGCGTCAGGACGGCAAGTGTCGCCAGGGCTCCGCCGACCTGAAGCCAGGCGTAGACCTGTTCGCTTCGGCTGAAAAAGCCCGTCATCATGGCGGCAGCCGTTGCCAGCGTCGCGCCAATGATCAGGTTGACGCCGGCGGCCTGCAGGATTGCCCGCGTCAGGCTCGGCAATGTCCAGACCAGCTTGAGCGCGTGATTGAGGTCCGCCACGGGATGGCGCGAAACACGCTTGCCTGGAGCGTCTTCCATTCGCGCCTGACCGGGCCAGAAGTAAAACGCAAGATCGGCCAACACAAACAGGACCGTTGCCAGCACGACCACTGCCTGCCAGGGCCAGAACGCCATGAGGTAGGCGGCGACCAACGGACCGAGCACGACGCCCATTTGCGAGGCGAGCTGTCCGTAACTCGCCACTTTTTCGAAACGCTGGTCGGAGAAGGCACGTACAAGCACCATTTCCAGCGCCAGCATTCCCTGCGTCGTGAAAATGCCGACGACGGCAGAAAGCCCGATCAGCCACCAGACCCCACCAAATGCAAGCTGACCGGCGATACCGACAATACAGGCCACAGCCCGCAGGATGCGGCTGATACGCAGCAGCAGGATCGGCGAGAACCGGTCACACAGAATGCCTGCGACTGGAAATGTCAGGTAGCGCGGCAAGGTTTCGAAGAAGAAGGCAAGGCCGGACCAGGCGACATCGCCGGTTATCTGGAAGATCACCAGCGGCACCAGAAACAGGAGGATCTGGTCGGCCAGAACCGTCAAGAACATGGACGCGAAAAAGGCGCGGTCGCGGACGAGCATTTGCAGCTTTCGAGGGAGCAAGTGTGGCGAGACAGATCACACCTAGCACTCAACACCCCTTATCTGCAAGTCGCCGCAATCGGCCAATTCAATCGATTTAAGAAATATCCGGGACGCTTCTTTTTCTGCGCCCCCTGTCAGAGCTTCCTTGCCACGACAAAGCGGCTGTAGGGTGCAGGATAGGTTCCTGTCTCGATGATTTCGAACCCTGCCGACCGGATGCTGTCTTCAAGTGTGTCAAAGGAAAAGAAACGGACAAAAGGTGCCTTGCCAACCAGTTGCATCACCTTGACGAGGGGAGCAAACAGCCACGCGCGCCTTTTCAGGCAAACGGTCTTGGAAATGTAAAGCCCACCCGGTTTCAGAAGATGATGAATGCGGGACAGGGTGTCCTCGGCGTTTTCCACCAGATGCAGGAAGTTGTAGGCAAGGATGGCATCGTACCCGGTTTTCCCCGGCTCGACCTTGTCGCTGAAGACATCGGCAACGGCAAACCTCAACCCTTGCGGATGATCTTCGGTGTCCGGCCCAACCTTCAATTTCGCCTGTGCAATCTCGATCATGCCGCTGGCGAAATCGGTCGCAAGATAAGACCTGACATTGCCGGCCAGCAAAAGCGCCGTCGACCCTGTGCCGCAGCCCAGTTCCAGAACACTGTCCTGCGGCCCCAGATGTTCCGTCGTACGCTCCAGCGTCTTTTCGTAAGCTTCCTGGTTGCGGATTGGAGACGCAGCATATTTGCGCGCAGCCTTGCTCCAGAAACCGGCAGATGACGGCATTTCATTGGTCCATGTTGTCGCCATGGCGAATAGTCCATTTCTAACAGATAAACGGGAACGGCAGTAACCGGTCGAACCTGGTCCGACTGCAAATATGACAGCCGGCACACAGTTATCCGTGCTTCGAAACAGCTTCGAAGCACAGGCTGCTTGAAACTCCCGTACCCGCTATTTCTTCTTCTTGCGGCCGCCGCGCAGACCGATCTGATGAAGAATGTCGCGGCCGATATCGCGGCCGCCAGTGGGTGAAGCCAGGAACTCCAGAACCGAAAGAACGATGTTTGCCAATTGGATCATCAAAGATGACGGGCTCATTGGCGTCTCCTTTCGACAAGAAATCTACTTGCTTCAGAAATGAATGAGAATTGCCGAATTCTGGCTAGTTGATATACATATTTGCATGAACTGGCAGACCATCACATTCGACTGGAACCAGGCCCGTGCGTTCCTGGTAACGGCAGAGGAAGGGTCTCTCTCCGCAGCTGCCCGAGCACTCGGACTGACCCAACCCACGCTCAGCCGGCAGGTGGCGGCGCTTGAGCAGACACTTGGCGTGACCCTGTTCGAGCGTGTGTCGAAGAGCCTGACCCTCACGGAAGCCGGGATCGAACTGGCTGATCATGTGCGTGCCATGGGCGACGCGGCCAGCCGGATATCCCTTGCGGCATCCGGCAAATCACAGCAAGTCGAAGGACTGGTCACCGTTTCCACGACGGATCTGATGGCAGCTCATCTCTTGCCCGATATTTTGCGTGAGCTGCGCAAAAAGGCACCGGGCGTGGAAGTGAAAGTGCTTTGTACCAACAGCCTGAGCGACTTGCGCCGACGCGAAGCCGATATTGCCATTCGACATGTCGAACCGGACCATCCTGACCTTTATGCCCGCAAGCTACGGGCAGCCCCGGCCCGCATCTTCGGCGCCAGATCACTGGTTGAACAATTCGGCCGCCCCCTGACGAGGGACGATGCGCCAGATCTCGATTTTATCGGCTTCGACAACAACGAAGAGCTGGTCGGCTACCTGCGCGCCTTCGGTCTGAAGGTGACCGAGGCCAATATTCGCCTTGGCTCCCCCAGCGGTGTGGTCGCCTGGGAATTCGTCCGCCAGGGCCTCGGTCTGGCCATCATGGCGGATGAAATCGCTGCACGGTTCCCCGAGATCGTTCCCGCCTTTTCCGATATCGAACCGGTTTCGTTTCCAATCTGGCTGGTCACCCACCGCGAACTTCACACCAGCCAGAGGATCCGCGTAGTGTTCGATCATCTGGCGGAAGGTTTGCTGAAGGCAAAGCTCACCAAGATATAGACGCCCGCTCCGGTCCCAGCCATGTGGCGCAGGTATCCGGTCATTTTTTAGCGGCATCCAAAACCAGTCGTTGATCTGCCCGAACTCTTCTTTACGCGGCCTTCGCCCGGCAGAGGCAGCTTGCCCGGATCGGAATGTCCGCACGCGCGATGGCCTGGTCGAGCAGAAGCTTGACGTGCGGCAACTCCACCTTCTCCGAGCGCCTTACCAGACATTCATGCAATCCGTGCAACGCCCAGACATTACGTGGATGCTGACTCGGGCGCGGCAGCTTGCCGTCCAATCCGAGATCCGCGCGGTAGACCGCCTCGGCTTCCTCATATTTGCCGGCTTCCATCAGGAGCGCGCCCAAGGCATGGCGCGTTGGCTGCGGCCAGGACCACGGCTCTTCGTATTGAAGCCCGTCGTCCAGGTCGACGGCAGTGCGAAGATGGGCAAGCCCTTCTTCCTTCCGTCCAGCCTTGAAAGCCACCTCGCCCTTCATCATTTCCTCTGCAACGGCGAGGACATCCCTTGCGGTGTTGTTGAAGAGCATCCGGCTATCGGGCACCTGCGCATAAGCCGCGGTGAAATCCGCCATGGCGGACTGGGCTTCGTCATGACGGCCGAGGTTGGCCAGGGCGATGGCCTTCGCGTAGTAGATCAACGCGTTGGTGGTGACATAGAGTTCCTTGTCCGCCGGCTGATCGAGCTCAAGGATTTCAGGCCACATTCCGAACCGGATGTAGACATGCGGTGCGGCGGCCACGAAGGTTTCGAAAACGTCCGGATACGATCGAACAACTTCGTCGGGCACCTCGCCGCGCAATCGCTCGACAGCCTCCACCGCGGCGCCTTTCCTGCCAAGAAACATGGCGCCGTAGAAGGCGAAATGCAGATTGTGGATCCGGTACAGCGCATAGAAATTCGCCGGGCCAGCGTAAGCCTTGAACTTGTCGTCGACCTTGGCTGCCGCAAGATTGCGGTAGAGCACATTCTGATAGTCGCCGCACAAGACATCGATATGCGTTCCCATGTGCACAAGATGCCCGGCATCCGGAACCAGATCCTTCAGCCTGTCGCCATGGCGTAAAGCCCTTTCCGGGTGCGGCGACATTTCCATCAGGTGAATGTACATGTGCAAGAGCCCAGGATGATCCCAGGCGCCTGGCAACCTCTCAAATGCATGTTCCAGAACAGCCACGGCCTCGGTGGTGGAACCTTCAGGGTTCGGCACGCCCGTGTGGAAATCCCACAATTGCCAGGGCGTGCGGTTCATCAAGGCCTCTGCATAGGTGCACGCGACATCCAGATCTTCCCTGTTGGCTTCGTAAACGGGTTTCATCGCTTCCGCGAAGCCATCGTTGAAGGGCTGATAGTCTTCGATTTCCGGATCTGTAGGATAACGCGACGCCAGGGCCTCGATCAGCGCACGTTCCACCGGCCTGGCCTCCTTCAGCGCTTTTGCGGTGGCCAGCGCTGCATGTGCTCGTGCCAGCGCAGGCCCCTTTTCCTCAGGCGTGAAGATTTCCCAGGCCTTGTTGTAATTCGGACCGATACCGTAAGCGATGCCCCAGTGAGCCAACGCACAGGCCGGGTCGGCCGCCACCGCCTTTTCGAAACAGACAATCGCCTCTTCGTGATTATAGGCAAATAGCCAGACCAGACCGCGGTCAAACCAGACTTGCGCTTCCGGTATTGACGTTACGACACGCGTATAGCGGCCGAGATCAAAATACTCTGACATGATACATCCCCCCTGATAGGCGACGCCAACCCGAGGATCGAGGCTGGCACGCCGAAAACGGCGGTTTCGAGCCGTCTTCCAGATGATAGGCATTGGTGCCCAGAGGGTAATTTGAAATTAAAAGTGACGTAAGGGCAACCGCAAAAGCATTTCAAGTTTGCTCAGGCGCCGTGCAGACCAATTCACACGAGCCAGTTTTGGTCCCCAACAGTGCCGAGCCTTCGCCTAACCCAGCATCCAGTTGAGTATCAGGCGCCAGTCGGTCATGCGGATGGGGGTGCCGTGGGTGCCTGTATCGAACAGCGTGAACTTGATCGGATAGTTCGGAGCCCTGGTCTTGATCTGCTTGAAGAAGTTCGCCTGATCTTCCCAATTGTAGACCTGATCGAGAGTCCCCTGCCCCATATAAATCGGCACGTTGCGCCCGAGTGCACCTGAAGACAGGAAGTTGGGATCCTTCGGAGAGCCAAGCAGCAGGATACCGGAAAGCATGCTGGCATAATTGGCGTTCTTTACCAGGTTCCAGCAGATGATGCCGCCCATGGAGCCGCAGGCAACCACGACCTTGGCACGGGGCGACAGCTGCTTCTGATACTGGATCAGGGCTGCCACATCCGCCGTGCCGCGATTGTCGAAGTTCTTTATGTCGACGGTCAGGTAGGCGCCGCCGTTCCTGACCATCAGGTTCTGAACGCGGTTGAAGTTGCCACCGAACGAAACGTCGTTCATGCCCTGAAAGCGGTTGCCGCCCTGCCCGTGAATGTAGATCACGATGGCATTGGCACCGCCCTTCCAGTTGCCGGTGCCCATGAATTCAACAACCCGGCCGTTGGCTTTCAGTTCTCCGCTGCCACGGCCCCGCTTCGGTTTGTAGGAGACATAGTTTCCGTAGACCCGGCGTTCGTCGACTTCGTCGCGATCGCGCAGGTCTCGCTGTTTGGAATATTCAACGACGATAAAATCGCCATCATAGAGCGTTTCGGAGACCTTCTTGTATCTGAACAGCCCATCCTTGTAAGGCTTCAAGGCCTCAGCCCAGGCTGCCCCTGCCGTGCCCGCATATGCCAACACCCCGCAAAGCAGAAGGTTCCGGATCAAGCAGGCCGGGCGGGAGTTGAGAAATCGGTGCAGCATGTGGCGTCCTTCAAGGCGCGGATCAAAGACATAATTCTGACCCCAAAGCATCTGGCGTTCAAATCAACGCGGACAAGTGCCCCGAATACCATGAGACCGATCAACAGCGGCAGACCACCGATTCAGGCACCTCTTCCGCACCGACAACCTACGCGGCACCCAAGGCGCATGCAATCGGTGGCGATCCAAAATCCGGCAGGATTTCTCTCCCCCCAGAAAGAAGACGCACGAGGCGTTGCTGTTGTCGAATTCGCGTCATCCAGGCTGCCCATTGCGGCTGAACGCAGCTTTTCGCCAGACCCTTGCAAATAGTGCCAAGGCGTTTTGCTGGTCTTTATCCACAAATCCTAACGTTTGTTGAATAAGTCTGCTGCAAATTGCGAATTTAAGGATTTGGTAACCATAAAAATCCAAGACTGCCAGACAGATAGGCCTGCAATGGGTCATCGGCGACACAAGCGGATTTGCAACGGAACACTCGGGAACCCGCTGACAGATCGCCTTCAAGGTGTTGGGGCAGCTTTCGGCATGCGCTCGCAGACGCAAGTTGCTCCAGACAATGCTCGGCAAGGTCAGGAGAAGCCAGATGCCAGTCATTTCCTTCGCAAACGCAAAGGGCGGCGCCGGAAAAACCACGGCGGCTCTGCTGCTGGCGACAGAAGTCGCAGCACGGGGAAAGCGTGTCACCATCTTTGATGCGGACCCGCAGAAATGGATCTCGAAGTGGTACGAGCTGCCACGCAAGAGCCCGGGCATCAACGTCGTCAGCGAAATTTCGCCGGCCTCCATTACAGAGCAGATCACACTTGCCGCCGAAACGTCCGACTATGTGATTGTCGATCTTGAAGGAACCGAAAACCTCATCGTCGCCAACGCACTTTCAGTGTCCGACCTTGTGGTCGTGCCGATCCAGGGGTCTTCGATGGATGCGCGCGGTGGCGCCAAGATCCTGACCCTGATCAAGAAGCTGGAAAAGATCGTCCGCCACGACATCAAGCATTGCGTGGTTCTGACCCGTACCAATGCCGCGGTGACAACGCGTGCCATGAAGGCGGTCCAAGACTTCCTTTCCGCCCAGAATATCGACGTTCTTATGACCCCGATTGTGGAACGCGCCGCGTTCCGCGATCTCTTCGAATTCGGCGGCGGCCTCTCCGGCCTCGACACGTCGCTGGTCTCCGGTGTCGGCAAGGCCCGGGAAAACGCTTCGCTTTATGCCGCGGAAATCCTCGAACGGGCTATCACCGTTCCCAGGAAGCGCTGGTACAACGTGTTCAAGCGGGCGAGTTGACGGCGTTCGTTCCTGTCGTTTTTGCAAGAAAGGCTGCGGCTCAAACCGCGGCCTTTTTCGTATCGTTTGCAGAAGACCGGACCTGCGCCCTCCTGCTTGGCATGGCCGGTGTTGATGCCCGGTGTTGCCCCGAAGACGGCAGATCCGAACCGGCCTCAACCAGCCATGGCACAGGCCCGCGAAGCAGGCTATGGTGGCGGCAAGGTGATACCCTTCTTGCCGCATACCCTTGATCCATAGGGAGGAATTCATGTCTACACCCCGTCTGCGCAGTGTCCTCGCAGCCACCGTGTGCCTGTTTGCTGCCGGTTGTTACGGTGAAGACGGGAATGTTGCCCTTGGAAACCTCGAGCGAGACAGGGTCGCACTGACCGCAACAGCAAATGAGGTTCTGGTCGAGTTGCCTGTGCCACAAGGAACCTTCGTCAAGAAGGGCACCGTGCTGGCTCAATTGGACCCGGCCGAACAGCAGGCCATCGTCGCCCAGGCGAAGGCAGAGGTGCAGAAGGCCAAGGCCAATCTCGTGAAGCTTGAAAACGGCGCTCGCGACGAGGAGATTGCCAAGGCTCGCGCGGCCGTAGCGGGTGCGAAAGCGGAGCTGGAAGATGCACAGGCTTCGTTCGGGCGCTACGACGACCTGACCGGACGCGGCACCACAAGCCAGGCACAGCTCGACAGTGCCAAGGCTGCGCGCGATGCAGCCGACGCGACCCTGAAAAGTGCGCAGGAACAACTGAAGGAGCTTGTCGCCGGCACAAGACCGGAAGACCTCGACATAGCCAAGGCCGAACTGGAAGCCGCCCAGGCAAGCCTCGCCACCCAGGAAAAGATCCTGTCCGATCTGACCATCACCGCCTCGCGTGATGGCACGCTCGACAACCTTCCCTGGAACCTTGGAGAACGGGTGACGGTCGGTAGTCCGGTCGTTGTGATGCTGGCCGGCGATGCACCCTATGCCCGCGTCTATGTTCCCGAACCGCACCGGGTGAAGGTCAAGCAGGGCGACAAGCTGGAGGTGCGAATTGACGGCCTCGACAAGCCGATCGAAGGCACTGTGCGCTGGATCAGCTCCGAAGCTTCCTTCACGCCCTATTACGCGCTCAATCAATCCGAGCGCGCCCGGTTGATGTATGTCGCCGAAGTGCAGTTGCCCGACAGCGCCAACGACCTGCCAAACGGCGTTCCGGCCCAGGTTGTTCTGCCGTGAGTTCAAACGACGGCGACATCGTGATCCGGGCCGAGGGCCTGGTGAAAAGCTTCAAGGGGTTCCGGGCGGTCGACGGACTGGATCTGACCATCGAGCGTGGCATGATCTATGGCTTTCTCGGCCCCAACGGCTGCGGCAAGACCACGGCCATGCGCATGCTGACGGGCCTTCTCACACCGACCGAAGGCACCGTTCAAGTGCTGGGGCTTTCCGTCCCCAAGGATGCCGAGACCCTGAAATACAAGATCGGCTACATGACCCAGGCCTTTTCGCTCTACGGCGATCTGACGGTTCTGGAGAACCTCAACTTCATGGCAACGATCTACGGCCTGCCATCGAGGCGGAAGAAGCAGCGCATTGCCGAGGTCATGGAGCGATATGAATTGAGCGAGCTGGGTGACCGGTTCGCAGGCAAGATGTCCGGCGGGCAACGCCAGCGCCTGGCGCTGGCAACCGCCGTTCTGCACGAACCGCAGCTATTGTTTCTGGACGAACCGACCTCGGCCGTGGATCCGGAGTCGCGCCGACATTTCTGGGAACAGCTGTTCGACCTGGTCGATGGCGGAACCTCCATTGTCGTGACCACGCATTTCATGGACGAGGCGGAACGCTGCCACAAGATTGCAATCATGGAAGCAGGCCAGAAACGTGCTGACGGGGCACCGAAGGACCTGATGGCGGCAATGGGTGCCAATGTCGTGGAAATCGAAGGGCCGAACCTGCGCGAAATCCGCCGCCGGCTGCTGGGAACCGAAGGCATCATCACCGCGGCTCAGCTGGGCGCACGCCTGCGCGTTCTGGTGCGGGACGACATTGCCGATCCCGAAGCTTTCCTGAAAAACAAGGACGAGACCAACGGTGCCACGTTGATCGAAAAGGTGCGCCCGAACCTGGAAGATGTCTTCGTGACGGCAACGGGAGAAGGCCGACAATGATCAGACCGCTTTCACGGATATCGGCCATCTTCTTCAAGGAACTCAGCCAGTTGCGCCGGGATCGGATGACCTTCGGCATGGTCATCATGATCCCGTTGATCCAGCTGATCCTGTTCGGCTACGCCATCAACACCAACATTCGTGATATTCCCGTTGCTGTCGTCGATCACAGCCAGACCGGGCTGAGCCGGATCCTGATCCAGATGGTGGAAGCGACCCGTGTCGTAAAGGTGACCGAACGCCTGACCAGCATCGAGGAAGCGGAAACCGCGATCAAGGCCGCGCGCGTGCGCGCCGCCTTCATTCTGCCGGACGACCTCTCCCAGAGGGTCGCCCGCTCGCCCGCCGCCAACCTGGGCACGCCGCCTTCCACCGACGAGGAAACCAG
Source organism: Roseibium sp. RP-7 (assembly GCF_053005225.1). Lineage (NCBI taxonomy): Bacteria > Pseudomonadati > Pseudomonadota > Alphaproteobacteria > Hyphomicrobiales > Stappiaceae > Roseibium > Roseibium sp. RP-7. The sequence goes on along the minus strand of NZ_JBRKQA010000001.1, from coordinate 1,539,102 downwards.
CCGCCCTGTTGCCCAGTGGATCGTCGACGGCTCCGACACCATGATTGCAGGCGCCATCAAATCGCTGCGCAACATGCCGCTGGCAGAATTGAACCGTCAGGCCCCGAACCGGTCGACGCCGACCTTCGAGGTGGCCCTGTTCTTCAACCCGGAACAGCGTACCGCCATCAACATCGTGCCCGGCCTGGTCGGCATCATCCTGACCATGACCATGATCATGTTCACATCGGCGGCAATCGTGCGCGAACGCGAGCGCGGCAACATGGAAATGCTGATCAACACACCGGTGCGGCCGATCGAGCTGATGATCGGCAAGATCATCCCCTACATCTTCATCGGCCTATTGCAGACGGCGATCATCCTCGGGCTCGGACACCTGCTGTTCAACGTGCCTTTCGGCGACAAGATATTCGATCTCTTTGTCGGCACATTGCTCTTCATCGGAGCCAGTCTGTCACTGGGCCTGGTACTGTCGACCATTGCCCAGAGCCAGTTGCAGGCAACCCAGATGACGGTGTTCGTGCTGCTGCCGTCCATCCTGCTGTCCGGTTTCATGTTTCCCTACGAAGGCATGCCGGTGATCGCGCAGTATATTGCCGAGGCGTTTCCGGCGACCCATTTCATGCGCATGATCAGAGGGTTCGTCCTGCGGGACGCCGGGCTGCTTGAGCTGCACCGCGACGTGCTCTGGATGTGCGGGTTCTTCGTTCTGGGAATGATCGTCGCCGCTTTCCGCTTCAAGAAACGGCTGGACTGAGGAATGTTTGGCCTGAGGCCGGTTGCTTAGCCAACTGCTGTGGTGACCCGGTTTCCTTCCCCCGCCTCCCTCCCGGCCTCATCCTGAGGAGCGCATTTCTGCGCGTCTCGAAGGATGGACGGCATACTCAGGAGCAAGCGGCCCATCCTTCGAGACAGCGCTCACGCGCTTCCTCAGGATGAGGCTGTCGTATTGTGGGAAGTCCGGATAGCCGCCAGTTGGGAGCCAGTCTCCCTCGCCCCCTACTTCGGCTGCGGGCCCGTATCGAAACGCGGGTTGGCGGTTTTCAGGACCGGGGTCTGTACAGAGACATTCTCCCGGCTCTCACGCCACACGACGAAGATACCCGAGGCAATGATGACTGCAGAGCCGAAGCCGACGTAGAAATCCGGTGTTTCGGAAAAGAACAGCATGCCGAACAGGCTTGCCCAGAGGATCTGGCTGTATTGCAGTGGTGCCACGACCGCGGCCGGCGCAGCCTTGTAGGCGGAGATCGTCAGGAACTGGGCAATGACCGAGAGAAAGCCGATCGCCGCCATAAGTCCGAGGTCGAGAAGCTCCACCGGCACATAGAAGACCGGCAGCGTCATCGACATGGCCATCATGGACAGGATCATCGGGTAGAGGATCAGGACGGCCGGACGTTCCTTGCCGCCGAGTTTACGCACCAGAATGGTGGAAAGCGAATTGGCGAAGGCCGCTGTCAGGGCAGCTGCATGGCCGAGGGTCAACTCCGTCACGCCGGGACGTAAAACGATTAGAACGCCGATCAGACCGACGATCACGGCAGCCCAGCGCTGCGCCCGCACGGTCTCACCAAGCAGCGGTACGGACAAGGCGGTGATCAGAAGCGGCATGGCAAACAGCAATGCATAGACCTCGGCCAGCGGCAGCGCCGTGAAGGCGTAGAACCCGCAGGACATGGCGATAATGGCCAGGCCTGCCCGCGACAGCACCAGCCAGGGGTGTCTTGGACGGAAATTGTCGACTGCCTTGTCCGCCAGCATCATCATCGACATCGGCACGAAGGCAAAAAGCATCGTGAAGAAGATGATCTGAAAGACCGGATAGCTGCCACCGAGTTCCTTGATGATGGCGTCATGCGTGGAAAACAGGGCAAATGCGAGAAGCGCGGCGGCAAGTCCCTTGAGCGATTCAGTCATAGGCCGGGCCTTAATGGTGTGATGGCCGCCCGCAGAAACCGGACGGTTGCTGGGCTGGTTCCGGACGTGACGTCTTGTTTCGTCAGCCGAGCGGTGATGGCAAATCAGCGGTTGGTGGCAATGTCTTGCTTCGATCATCACTGAAACGAAGAAAAGTTCAAGAAAGGCCGCTTCGTTTCAGACGGGTTTCGAACCAAATGACGAAGAGTTTCCACAAAGCAAATGGCGCGGCAGAGGTTTCCCGCTGCCGCGCCATCTTTTTCAGTTCGCCAGAACGGCTTTTCAATCCTGGCAACCGGTTCCGGCTCTTTTCAGAGGATCTTGCGCCGCAGGTAGGACGATACGACCTCACCCACCACCACCAGGGCGATGATGGCCAGGAGCACCATGGAGACTTCCTGCCAGTTGAAGGTATCGATGGCCCCTTGCAGGATCACACCGATGCCCCCTGCCCCGACCAGCCCGAGAACCGTGGATTCCCGCAGGTTGATGTCCCAGCGCAGGATAGTCACCGCAAAGAAGGTCGGCATGACCTGGGGGACGATGGCATAGAGCACCACCTTGAAATGGCTTGCGCCGCACGCCTTCAGCGCCTCGACCGGTTTAGGATCGATTTCCTCGATGGCTTCGCCCAGAAGTTTGCCCAGGAAGCCGATGGAACGGAACATGATTGCAACGATGCCGGCAACCACACCCGGGCCGAAGATTGCCACGAACAACAGGGCCCAGATGATCGTGTTCACCGAACGCGACGAGACCAGGATGAACCGGCCGAGCCAGAGCGTCAGTGCGTTCGGCGTGGTGTTCTGCGCGGCGATATAGGCCACCGGCAGAGCCAGCACGACCGCCATTGCCGTGGCGATTGTGGCAAGGTTTACCGTCTCCCACAACGCACTCAGAATCTGGTCGAGGTGGGTCGGGTCTGGAGGCACCATGCGGCTGAAAAGATCGCCCATCTGGGTCGGCGCGTCCCACACCCACGCCCAGATTATGTTGACGCTGCCGAGGGCCCAGGCAACGACGAGTGCGGTCAGGGCAAAGTAGCCGTAGCGCTGAAACCGTTGGGCCGGCGTGTAACGCGCCCAGTCTTGGAGCTGTACCTGTTCCATTATGCGATCCGCTTTCTGATTGCACCGCTGACGGCTTCGGAAATCAGGATGGCACCCACGATGACCATGGTGATGGCCAGGGCGAAGTCGTAGTCGTAGCGCCCGAAGGCATTCGCCAGGGTGGCGCCGATGCCACCTGCGCCAACGATACCGACGACCGCCGAGGCTCTCAGGTTACTGTCGAGCTGATAGATGCCGAGTCCGATCTGGCGCTGCATGATCTGCGGGAACACCGCGTAAACCAGTGTGGACAGGAACGGTGCGCCCGCTGCCTTCATGGCTTCGACGGGCCCCGGATCGATTTCCTCGATCTTTTCCGCCAGCAGCTTGGCAACAAAGCCGATGGAGTAGACGATCAGCGTCAGGACACCCGCGAAGGGACCGAAACCAACCGCTTTCACGAAGATGATGGCGACAATTACCGGATGGAAGCTGCGTGCGATGATGATGACCGCCCGGCCAAAATAATAGATCGGGAGCGGTGCGATATTCCTGGCCGCCATGAAAGCGATCGGGATCGACAGCAGGATGCCGCCGACAGTTGCAAGGATCGCGATCTTCAGGCTTTCCATAAACCCGTCGATGAGCAACTCGCTGCGCTGGAAGCTGGGCGGGAAGGCCCCGCCGAAGATCCGCCCTGCACGGCTCAAGCCTTGCATCATGCGGTCCCAGTCGATCGGCAGCGTCGCAAAGGTGGTCACGATGTAGACTGCTATTGCGACATAAAGGCCGTAGCGCAATAGCGGGTTGGCGATGAAGGGCTGCTTGCGCCAGGTATCCCTCGCCGTACTCATGCCGCAGCGCCTTCCATCTGCCGGTCTTCGTGAGGAACACCGGCATAGATCTCGTGCATCGCGTCCTTCGTCAGGGCATCCGGCAGATCGTCGAAAATGATCCGCCCATAGCGCATACCGACGATACGGTCGCTGAATTCCTTGGCTTCATTGACGTTGTGAATGTTGATGATCACCGGAAGCTTCAGTTCGCGTGCGAGGTCCCGCAGCAGCGTCATGATCTGTTCCGAGGTCTTCGGGTCGAGAGAGGCTGTCGGTTCGTCGGCCAGAAGGATTTCAGGTTGCTGCATCAGCGCCCGGATAACGCCGACACGCTGGCGTTCGCCGCCTGAAAGTTCGTCCGCACGCTTGTTGGCGTAATGGGCGATCCCGACCCGCTCCATAAGCTCATAGGCCCTGCGGATGTCTTCCTTGGGGTAACGTCTCGAAAGCGCTGCCCAGGTCGAGATGTAACCGAGGCGCCCGCTCTGGACATTTTCCATGACGGTCAGGCGGTCAACCAGATTGAAGCTCTGGAACACCATGCCGATGCGGCGGCGGCCGACGCGCAGCTCGCGCTTGCCCAGGCTGGTGAAATCGGTGCCATTCAGGAAGATCTTGCCGGAGGTCGGCTCGACCAGCCGGTTGATGCAGCGAAGCAGTGTACTCTTGCCTGCCCCCGAAGAGCCGATCACGGAGACGACCTCTTCACCGGGAACCTCGAGGTCCAGGTCTTTGAGCACAGGATCCCCGGCCCCGTATCGTTTCACAAGGCTTGTTATCTTTAACATGTTTTACCTCGATTGAACCGGCCCGCCGGAGTTCAACTCACGGCGGGCCGTCAAAGCCAGTTATCTTACTTGGCAAGACCTTGCGGCGTGTATTCAACACCGTTGCTGGCCTGGATCTGCCGGATGACAGCCCACTGATCCTTGTAGGTGATGGGGACGAACTTGCTTACGCCCTCGAATTCCTCACCCAGTTTGTTACCCTTGAAGTCGAAGCTGAAGAACGCTTCCTTGATTTTTTCAACGAGGGCCGGGTCCAGGTCGTGGGCATAGTTGAAGGAGGTTGTCGGGAACGGATCGCTTTCCCAGACAATGCGCACTTCCTCCGGATCGTAAAGGCCACGTTCCGCCATGCGGTCAACAACTTCGGAGGCGACCGGTGCGGCGTCATAGTCGCCGGCAACGACACCCAGCATCGACTGGTCATGGGATCCGGAATAGATGACTTCATAGTCCTGATCCGGCACGACACCGAGGTCCGGGAACAGGGCACGCGGCGCCTGGTTGCCCGAGTTGGACGTCGGAGACGTGTGTGCGATGCGCTTGCCCTTCATATCGGCAGGCGTTTTGATATCGCTGTCGGCCTGGGTGTAGATCTGAAGGCGGTAGCCGAACTGACCGTCTTCGCTGCCCATGATCGCAAACGGCACGGCACCGGCGAGATTGACGGCAAAAGGCGTCGGGCCGGTCGAGAAGCCCGCGATATGCAGACGGCCGGACCGCATGGCTTCCACTTCAGCCGAATTCGACTGCACGGCGAAGAACTGCACGTCCTTGCCGGTAACGGTTTCCAGATGCTCGATGAAAGGTGCCCAGATGTCGGCGTAAACGGCCGGATCTTCAACCGGAGTGTAGGCGAAGACGAGCGTGTCCGGGTTGCTCAGTTTGGCCGGATCGGACGGGGCATCGGCGACAAGATCGCCGTTGGCATCGCAATAGATGCTATCAAGTGCACCCTGGTTCGCGCATTCAGCTGCGTAAGCGGACGAAAGGGCAAAACCGGTCACAAAAGCCACGGAACCGAGCCGGGCCAGCATATTTCTCATATTTTCCTCCCATTACAGATCACTCGCGCCTCACAGCGCATCGCACCGCAAGGCTCTTGAAAGATCGACTTCAGCCTAGCGGGATGTGGCGAGGGAAAACGAGCGGCGAAGTGTTAACAGAAGCTGTTGGACAGCCCTATTTTGTTAACAGTGTTACAACCACCCATGGGCGGGTGAAACAATTGTAACGAGATTCTGGTCTCGCAACCTGGTCCTTGTGTTAGACAGCTCATGAAGGTGCAAGAGAGCGACGGCATGGATGCAAGCGCGACAAGACCGGTGATTGCCATCATCGATGATGACGCGGATGTGCGCGAAACCCTGTCTGCTCTCATGGAGGCAAGCGGGTTCGAACCGGTTGCGTTTCAGGACAGCGACGGCTTCAAGGCGGCTGGCAGTCCCCAGGATTTCGACCTCGCGCTGATTGACCTGCGCCTCAAGGGCGAATCCGGTCTGACCCTTGCCATTCACATTCGCGAAACCAGCGAGCTTCCAATCGTCATGCTGACCGGTGTGGGCGACGAGATCGACAAGATCATCGGCCTTGAGACAGGCGCTGACGACTACCTGATGAAGCCGTTCAATCCGCGCGAACTCGTCGCCCGCATCCGCGCGGTTCTGCGACGCTACGGGCATGGCGTTTCAGCTGCGAAAGCCGGCAAGGATCAGGAGATCATCTTCGGCGACAAGAGGGTGAACCTGAAACGCAGGGAACTGCTTGACGGTAACGGCGACGAGATTCCGCTGACCAATGCGGAATATGTCCTCCTGGAATATTTCGTGAAGAACCCGGACCGGATCATTCCCCGTACGGACCTGATGCGCGAGATCGGCAGCGACATGCAGCGCTATGTGGACCGGACCATCGATGTCCTGATCCTGAGGCTGCGCCGCAAGATCGAGAATGTCCCGTCCAAGCCCGTTCATCTGCAGACCCGCCGCGCACAGGGATACATCTTCGTCCTGCAGGCGGACGGACCATGAGCACGCCCCGGCTCCGCCAGCCCAGCATCCGCTCGCTGCTGCTTTCCTCCATCGGCCTGCTTCTTGTCGTGGTCATGGTTGTCGGGGCCATTGCCCTCATCACTCTCAACAGCGCCGAAGAGCAGCTCGGCACATTTCACGACCAGACCTTGAGCGACGTTTCCGACGCCCTGGAGCTTTCCGGCAACGCTTCGAAACTGGCCGCCTCCGCGCCCTTTCTGATGACACTCAGCCCCAGCTTCCAGCTGGAAAGCGAGGCCGAACGAATTCTCGCAACGCTTGATCACATCGAGACATTGGGTGGTGGTGACCCCGACCTCATCAGGCCTCTTGCCCGCATCCGGGTCGCGATCACCGATCTGGCCCGCGCAATGGTTCCGCAAGGCAGGAACGCTGCAGAACTCGCACTGATCGATCAGGATCTGGAGCGCCTTCAAAAACGTTTCCGAAGGCTCGCACAATCTCGGGACCAATCGCCTGAGGACCGTCAGGACTGGTCAGCCCTGCAGCAACTGGTCATGGCGGCCATCGGTGCGTTGCGCAGTCAGGAGCTGATCAAGGTCGGCGAGCAACAAAGCAACTTCCGGCGTATCCGTCAGGACATTGCTTCCAATGCCCCTGCCGCCGTGCGCACAGCCTTGGCCGAGGTCGATGACGCCGTGATGCGGCGGGGCGACCTGTTCTCGCTGCGTTATGCCAGCCTCGCCGCCAAACTCGATGCCGAAAACGCGCTCTTCCGCATTCGCACGGAGCTCGCGCAGGTGAACGCCTACGCCCTTCAGAAGGTGACGGACACAAAGCTGCGGCTTCGCGATTCACGCGACAAGACAACGACCAGCATTACCTTTGCAAAGGCCGTCATTCTTGTCCTGACCGGCATCAGCCTGATTGTTGCCATCGGCTCCGCCCTGTTTGTCTCGCGATACGTGGTTCGCAACCTGCACCAGATCACCGCAGTCATGCGGCGGCTGGCGGCTGGAGACCTGAAGGCTCGGCTCCCCAAGAAGGCAAGCTCGTCGGACGAAATCGGGCAGTTGTCCGAAGCCTTCCGCAAGTTCCGGTCCAACGCCCTGCGCCTGGAACGGAAAACCAGGGAAGTCTGGCGTCGAAACGAGCTTTTCATCACCGTTTTCCAGAACATAAGCGACGGTGTCGCGGTCCTGTCGCCAACCGGGCAGATCCTGGCCGAAAATGATCGTGTCCGGGAATTATTGCGCCTTGAAAGGGCTGGCCGCGGCAAACGCATGACTTTGCCGGAACTTCTGGAAAAGTCGCCGTTCGAGCGCCGCGCCAATGAAAACGACCGAGCCGGATTTGGCGAATACGCCGACACCACCGGCCGCGTGCTGGAAGTGCGCCAGTCGGCATTGCCCGACGGCGGCTCGGTTTGGCTGTTTTCCGAAACGACGGAACGCAAAAGGATCGACGAACGGCTGGAAGAAATCCGGCGAGTGGAAAGCCTCGGCAAGGTGACAGGCGAAGTTGCCCATGACTTCGGCAACATTCTGTCCACGATCTCCGGAAATCTTCACATGCTGGAGGGCGAGCTTAGCCCCAAGGCCTCCGTGCTGAAAGCAAGGATCAATGACGCCGTCGAACTCGGTGTTTCGCTGATCGAGAGGCTTCTGGCCTTCGCCCGCAAACAACACCTCGCCCCCATCGAAACCGATATCGCCGTGATTGCGGAAGGCATGGAAGACCTGTTGTCGATGGCCCTGCCCGAAACCGTAACGCTGACGATCAGGTGCGACGAAGGCCCGATGCATGCGCGGATCGACCCCGGCCAGCTGGAAAGCGCCATCTTGAACCTGTGCGTCAATGCAGGTCAGGCCATCGAAGACGAAGGACATATCGAAATTGCCGTGACGCGGCAGACAGACGGGACGATCTCGCTATCGGTGAAGGATGATGGCTGCGGTATGGATGCAGATACGTTGCGCCAGGCCGCAGAGCCTTTCTTCAGCGCCCGCGCGAACGGCGAAGGCACGGGCCTAGGGCTGTCCATGGTGCACGGGTTCGCGCACCAGTCAGGCGGCACCATCCACATTGCATCGCAGCCGGGGCACGGAACCTGCGTAACGTTGACCTTTCCCCAGCAGCCTGGTGGACAAACCTCCCATTCTGTCGAGACCGTGGCCGGGAACGGGATCGGGCACGCACTTGTGGTTGATGATGACCGGAGGTCGGCAGCTGCAATATCGGACCTCATGACAAGGTTCGGCTACAAGGTGACGACAGAGCATTGTTTTGAGGATGCCAAGGTCAGGATTGGCCGCGACATGCCCTATTCGATCGTGGTGACGGACTTGCAGCTCGACAATGGTCACTCGGGCTGGGACCTTGTGGCGAAAGCTCTCGATACGCACCCCGATTGCCGGGTCGTTGCCGTGTCGGGGCATCTGCCACAGGACGACCAGTTTTCAGACAGATTTCCGGAACGTTTTTCGAAGCTGCCCAAGCCGGTGGATGCGGAAGCACTGGCCGAAAAGATCGGGATGCAGCTCACCGCACCTGCCTGAGCAGGCGCGAACCGAACCGAAGGCTCGGTTCAGATCAAACGAAGACCCGTGCCAGTGTCGCGACCGCGAGCGCAGTTGCGGCCCGCTTCGGGCCTGCAAGATCCGACGTGGTTCCGCCAGGCACCATCAGGTTGATCCGGTTGAGGTCCGTTGCATCCAGATGATCGAGATCGGCCGATTTGGCGGCTTCCTCGGCCGACAGGCGGATTTCGTCGAGCATGCGCACAAGGCCCTGCCAGATATGGATAGGAGGAGCCTCGCTCGTATTGCACCAGCGAAGAATTTCATCTTCAGATACATTGAGCACCATCGCAGCCTCACTCGTATCGAGACCGAGATATGTCATCATATCACTGAAGTTACTCATTCTTTTCCCCAAGACGCTCTGCGCCCCAAACACCAGAACCTACATTTTGCACTGCAATATGGCAAAAATCCAGTTCTTTACGGGAATTGAGTTAACCAATGCGCCGGCAAAGCAGGCGGGCAGCAACCCAATGCTGCGATTCTTGGCGGTTCTCTTGGTATTTTTGGCAAGAGGGTCCCATTGCAATTGACCAGCGCACTAGGTGGAAGAGCCAATTATCTGAAATATCTGATGAAAATTGATATCGGTGGAAAACGGTCGCCTGCCCGATTGTCCGGTTCGGTTAATGATAGGTTTATCCGACCAAATCAACCTGACCAATTGTGCCGCCGGACTCTTTGATGAAGTTCAAGGGAAAATCCTTCATTGCCATCGTTCTGAGCCCGGAGCCGCCCTTCGCGGACTGGTTCCGTGAAATCGACCGGATCATCGAACGCTCGCCGGGATTTTTCATCGACCGGCCCATCATTCTGGACGTTCGTGGAACCAAGATTCCGATTGAAGAGCTGGAACAGCTTCTTGCTGAACTTGCCGAACGCTCGATCCGGGTGATGGGAATTGACGGTGTCGCCGGAACACGTCTGAAAGCCGGCATGCCGCCGAGCTTTTCCGGTGGCCGTCTGGCGTCCGATGTGGATGTCCCGCCCCCTGCGAACGCTTCGGCCGTGGCTGGAAACGGTTCTGAAACCGAAAAGCCGGGCGCCAAGGACGCAGATGGCTCGACCAGGAACACAACTGCAAAGTCCAAGAAGACAGCCGCTGAGCCCAAAGCCAAGGAGAGCAAGGCAAACGGTGACAGCGATGTCGAACCGGAAGCGTGGGAAACCTCGCCGGCCAGCATCGCAAGCGGATCTTCCATCGTGATTACCGAACCGGTGCGCTCGGGCCAGAGCATCCTGCATCCGGAAGGCGACGTCACTGTCATCGGCTCCGTGAGTTCCGGCGCCGAAATAATCGCCGGTGGCTCGATACACGTTTACGGCGCCCTGCGCGGACGTGCATTGGCCGGTGTCGCAGGGAAAGACAGCGCCCGTATCTTCTGTTCCAAGCTGGATGCGGAGCTGGTTTCCATCAACGGGCTCTACAAGGTCGCGGACGATTTCGATGGCGCCCTGCGCAACGCACCTGCGCAGATCCGCTTCGAAAACGAGACCCTCGTCTTTGAAGAGCTGAACTAACCACAGGGCCGGCTGCAAAAGGCCGCCGGACTGACAACAAAAACAGGACGAACACCATGAGCAACGCTACTGTCGTTGTGGTCACGTCAGGCAAGGGCGGCGTGGGCAAAACCACCACCACCGCAGCTATCGCCTCGGCGCTTGCCAAAGAAGGCTACCAGGTCTGCGCCATCGACTTCGACGTCGGGTTGCGCAACCTCGACCTGATCATGGGTGCGGAACGGCGGGTCGTGTTCGACCTCGTCAACGTGGTGCGCGGCGAAGCTTCGATCAAACAGGCGCTGGTGCGCGACAAGAAGCTGAACAACCTCTACCTGCTGCCGGCCTCCCAGACCCGGGACAAAGACGCATTGACCGAAGAGGGCGTTGCCAGCGTCATCAGCGAATTGCGGATGTATTTCGACTGGGTGATCTGCGACAGCCCTGCGGGCATCGAACGCGGCGCGACGCTGGCCATGCGCCATGCGGATGAGGCCATCATCGTGTCCAACCCGGAAGTGTCGTCCGTACGCGACTGCGATCGGATCATCGGCCTGCTCGACGCGAAGACCAAGATTGCCGAAGACGGCGGCCGGATGCCGAAGCACCTGATGATCACCCGTTACGACACCGAGCGTGCCAAGACCGGTGACATGCTGGCAACCGACGATGTCGTCGACATTCTCTCCGTGCCGCTCATCGGCGTCGTGCCGGAAAGCAAGGACGTGCTGAAAGCGTCGAACGTCGGTCTGCCGATCACGCTGTCGGACGAAAATTCGCCTGCCGCAAAGGCCTATACCGAGGCCGTGCGCCGTCTGCTGGGTGAAAATATCCCGGTCACCATCCCTGAGGAAAAGAAGGGCCTGTTCGGCAAGTTCTTCAAGGGGAGGGCCGCATGAACATCCTGAGCCTCTTTGGCAAAAGAGGTGAAAGTGCCTCTGTTGCCAAGAACCGGCTGCAAATTCTGCTGGCGCACGAACGGGCCGACGACGGCTCCGACGCGGTCCTGATCTCAAGTCTGCGGGAAGACATCCTGGCCGTCGTGGCAAAGCGCGTTGCGATCGACCCGGACTCCGTCCGTCTCGAAATGGACAGGACCGGTGACGTCACCACGCTCGGCATCGACATCGAATTGCCGCCAGCGAAAGCCTCCTGACGTTCAAGACCGGCCTTCTGGCCGGTCTTTTGCTATCAGCCCGGCTGAGCTGCCGACTGAATGGGGACATGCCGGAAATCCAGCAGGTCGGAAGAATAAACCGCGACCTGTGCCCTGCCCCGCCGTTTCGCCGAATAAAGTGCAACATCCGCCTGGCGAAGCAGTTCCGAAGGCTTGTGCGAAAAAGCGACGCCGACACTGGCTCCGAAGGTATAGGTGGCACCGTCCAGGTTCACCGGCCGGCTGAGCTGTTCCACGATCGCCCGGCTTGCCGAAAGCACCCGCTCGCGCCGTGCCCTGCCGAACACAATGACGAACTCATCCCCGCCCAGCCGGACCACCGTGTCGTCCGCATTGACAAGGCCGGTCAAAGCTTCCGCGACATGCAAAAGCACCAGATCCCCTGTTTCATGGCCGTAGGTGTCGTTTATTTCCTTGAACCGATCAAGGTCGACATAGAGCAGCGCGTGACCGTCCGCCAACGGCTTGACGTCTTGCAGGAGCGCCAGCTTTTCATCCAGCAATCGCCTGTTGCCCAGCCCCGTCAGAGGGTCGCTCCTGACCTGATTGGCCAGCAGTTCCTTGACCTTGTCCGCCTGGTGTTTGGCTTCCGCAAGCGCCCGGACCGTATCTGTTGCACGGTGGAAGAACATGCGCGCTGACAAGTACATGCCGAGATAAACCACCAGCACCCCAAGGGCCAGAAGAGGCAACATCCGAAATCCGGCCAGTTCCGGGTTCCAAACGAAAAACCCGAGGTGCCGCCTGTCCACGGTCTCAATGTCGTATCCAGCCTGCCAGAAGGCCGGGGGTATTTGCGCCAACCCAAGACCGGGCAAGTGATATTTCTCCGCCATATCCGCCAGGACTGAGGCATTGATAGGCCGTGCGAAGACCAGCACATGATCGGTACTGGTGTCGCTGTCCTCCGTGTAGGACGTCAGCAAAACAGCGCTGGCGAGGTAAAGCGTCTCAAGGTTGCCAACCAGACCTGTTGCCGGAACCGGCGCCTCATCCTGCGGCGTATTTCGGGCATCGGCAATCAGAACGCTCATCGAAGGCCCATAGCGAACCCGCAAGTCCGTATTGGCGACCTTGCCTTCCACCACATGAACCTTGGGCTGGTTGTTGCCATCCAGCAGGTGGATCCCGTCGATCTGCAGTTCTTCCTGCATGTAGTCGACAAAGGTTTCCCGCATCCAGGTCATGTCAAAGGATTCGACAAGGTTTTCGACCGCGTCGTTCCAATAGCCGTACTCAAGCGTGATGTCCGCCAGATGATCGGAGCGATCGCCAAGCATGGCCGTGAAAATATGTTCTGAAGATCGGATGGAATTGCGGTCAAGGGTCCAGGAAAGGAACGACACAAACGCCATCAGGCTCACCGCGCTGATGATCACGGTTATCCAGAACGGCTTGGACAGACGGCGGATTTCTACCGCTTGCGCTTCGCCCTTGGCCTTTTGAAGCGGCGGCGAACCATGCCCGACAGGCTCGTATCGCACTTGCTTATTCGCTCTCTTAGCTGCATTCCAGCTGGAATACCTATATTCCGGCAGCTGCAAGTATCCTAGAGAAGCCTTTCAGCTCTATCAACACAAGAAATATTATTTAAAATCAATACTTAGCCAAATATTTCACAAATACTCGACCTGAAAGACAATCACCGTTAAAAATTACAATAAATTATCCTCAAAACAACTTTCATGAATACGCATTAGTCACGAGCCAACTTCTGAAACTCGAAATCGTTTCTTGTGAAAAACCCAAGCGAGATAACATAGCCCCCCCGTGGACAGCGCACGGTTCGTGGGGCGCGGCAAAGCGCCGGATGAAGGCTGAGGCCAACCAGGTGGTCCGGCGCCCATGCTCATTCCTCTCAGCCCCTGAGGTCGCCCCAGCTCAATGACACTGAGGCTCAGTGGAAGGAAAAAGGCTGGAGCCGGATTTTCCGGTTACGCCTCGTAGACGATCTCGCGCGTTTCGCGGAATTTCACGTCCGGGAATTTTTCGGTTACGTGACCGATCTCCCAGGCGTTCTTGAACAGGAACACCGGCTTGTCGTCACGGTCGTTGGCGATCGACATGCGGTGGCCTTCCAGCATCTTCTGCAGGGTCTGGCTGTCTGTTTCGATCCAGCGGGCCGTGGTATAGGGCACGGCTTCGAAGCCGATTTCAGTGCCATACTCCGCCTTCAGCCGATCCACCACGACATCAAGCTGCAATGCGCCGACCACGCCGACGATCCAGTTGGAGCCGAGATCCGGTTTGAAGATCTGCACCAGACCTTCTTCGGCCAGGTCCTGAAGGCCCTGGCGCATCTGTTTGACGCGCATGGTGTCGGACAGGCGTACGCGGCGCAGGATTTCCGGTGCGAAGGCCGGCAGGCCGGTGACGTGGATGTTCTCGCCCTCGGTCAGGGTGTCGCCAACACGCAACTGGCCATGGTTGGGAACACCGATGACGTCGCCCGGATAGGCAAGGTCAGCGATTTCCCGTTCCTCGGCAAAGAAGAAGATCGGTGCGGAGACGGCAATCTGCTTGTCGGCGCGAACGTGCTTCAGCTTCATGCCGCGCTTGAAGGTGCCGGAGCACAGGCGCACGAAGGCAATGCGGTCGCGGTGCTTGGGGTCCATGTTTGCCTGAACCTTGAAGACGAAGCCGGTGACCTTGTCTTCCTGCGGCATGATTGTGCGCCCGCCGGTCGCCGGCTGCGAATGCGGCGGCGGGGCGAAGTCGGCGATGAAATCGAGCACTTCCTCGATGCCGTAGTCGCGCAGCGCCGAGCCGAAGAAAACCGGCGTCAGGTGCCCTTCCTGGAAGCTTTCCTTGTCGAATTCGGCGTAGCCTTCGGCGCCCAGTTCGACGTTCTCGGTCAGTTCATCCATGATCCGGTCGAACACGGTGCCGGTCAGGACCTCGTCATCAAGACCGGAAACGTCCTTGGTCTGGGTAAAGGCACCACCGCGCTCGCCGTCGGACGTGTGGAATTTCTTCTTCTGCCAGTCATAGACACCGAAGAAGTCCGAGCCCATCCCGACGGGCCATGTCTGCGGAGAGACGTCGAGAGCCAGTGCCTCCTGTACCTCGTCCAGAATCTCCAGCGCATGCCGGCCTTCACGGTCGATCTTGTTGACGAAGGTGATGATCGGGATGTCGCGCAGGCGGCAGACTTCGAACAGCTTGCGGGTCTGTGTTTCGATACCCTTTGCAGCGTCGATCACCATGATGGCCGCATCGACCGCAGTCAGCGTGCGATAGGTATCTTCGGAGAAGTCCTCGTGACCCGGAGTATCGAGCAGATTGTAGACGATGCCCTTGCGCTCGAACGTCATGACGGAAGACGAGACGGAAATGCCGCGTTCCTGCTCGATCTTCATCCAGTCGGACCTTGCACGGCGGCGTTCGCCGCGGGCGCGCACTTGGCCCGCCGCCCGGATCGCGCCGCCTGAAAGCAGCAGCTTTTCGGTCAGGGTCGTCTTACCGGCATCCGGGTGTGAAATGATCGCAAAGGTGCGCCGGGACTGATAAGGCGCCGTGCCGTTTAGGCCAGTCATGAAGATCTCCTGATCCGCTTCCGGTCTGGCGAGCCGCGCAAACGCGCCGGAAAGCCGGGGCGCAACTTAAATCTCAGAGCCGGTTGGATTGTTGTTTCGTTGGCGCAAGGTCATAGAGAGAATCCTGCAAAATTTCCAGCGCGAATATGACAAGTGGCATTGAAGGGAATAAAACCCATTGTTTGGTATTTGATTAGGGCAACAAATGACATTTCACTTTGCTAGGTGTTCGGTCGCCATCTCAGTATTTTCGTTTGTTGTCGGACTATGGATAGCACTGGGCATTTTATCAAAACCTGCTTTCAGCCAAACGATCGCAAGTTCGACGTGCCCCTTAACGTGGATCAGCACTATTGAAATGGTGGCAAAAGCCCGTGCGAGCCAACCGATTGCCTCCAAGGGTGTGCTTGTGTCCGGTATCGATGGCGAGGTTTACAACTGCCTTGACGAGAAAGTACCTGCAAAAGAATTGAAGGAAATAGCACGCGCTCAGAGGTCGCTTGCGCAGGTCATGGCAGAAACTCGTGCTGAAGATCCGAACGAGTACCTTGGGTTATGCGATTGTGGTTTATACAAAAGTCAGACTGGCTTCAAAATTAATATCTGTAACCTGCCGTATGACGAAATCGAACTCAAGACCGTACGTTGCACCAAGCGGCTCGAAATATATTTGAAAAATCTTCAATAGAAGCGAGCAAAGTTTCCGCTCTCCCAATCCCTCTTTTCATTCCGACTAGGAACTCAGCCCCGTGAGCAAACGCAAATGCCTGATCGTCGGCATCGCGATGATCGCCGTCACCGCCACCATCCTTCTCGCCATGGGGCGGATCCCGATCTGTGACTGCGGCTATGTTCTGTTGTGGACGCCAGCCAGCGATGTCGCCGGTTCCTCGCAACATATAGCCGACTGGTACACGCCCTCGCATATCATCCACGGCTTCCTGTTCTATCTGTTCCTGTGGCTGGTCTTCAGACGCAGTTCCGTCGGTGAGCGCGCGCTCGGAGCGATCTTCATCGAAGCAGCCTGGGAAATCGTCGAAAACAGCCCCTGGATCATCGACCGGTACCGCGAAGCGACCATTGCCGTTGGTTACACCGGTGACAGTGTCCTGAATTCCGTCTTCGATATTCTCTGGATGCTCGCCGGCTTCTTCTTTGCCTGGCGCATGCCGGTCTGGATCACGATCCTGGTCGGGATTGCCTTCGAACTGCTTGCACTCTGGGTGATAAAGGACAATCTGACGCTGAACGTTCTGATGCTGGTCTACCCGGTCGAGGCGATCAAGGTCTGGCAAGGCGGATAGGCACTGCCACCTGTTGCCACCCCTCCTACGCCGTTATCGTTGAGCCTGACGAGAGAAATACATCCGAGTGAAGCTCAGAGCTGAAACAGCTTGTGCTTTTTCAGAAGCTCGATCAGCACCTCGCGGGCATCCTGGCGATGAAGATGGTGGCGCTGGCGTGCCGCCTGGGCGTCACCCTTGCGGATTGCGTCGAAGACCGCCCGGTGGTCTTCGTTGGACTTGACCGGCAGCGGGCGAATGTAAAGCGTCATGGCGCGTGCCCGGCGTACCTGATTGGACATCATCGAGACGATGGACTGGACACGCGAATTTCCACCGAGGCGGACAAGCTCCGTGTGGAAGGCATCATCGGCTATCGCCCAGGCTTCCCGGTCCTCACGCTCCAATGCATCTTCCATGGCCTCGATCGCCTGCTTGAGATCCGCAAGATCCGTTTCCGAATAGCCTTTTTCAGCGGCTTCTTCGGCAGCAAGACTCTCCAGTTCGGTCAGGATGGCGTAGATTTCCTCCATGTCCTTCAACGACAAGGTGGCGATGCGAACACCCTTGCGTGGTCGCACCTCCAGAAGGCCTTGCTGGGCCAGCATCAAGGTTGCCTCGCGCACCGGTGTGCGGGACATGCCAAGCCGGTCGGCAAGTTCGCTTTCTAGATGATCGGAGCCTGCCGCCAGTTCACCGTCGAAAATGAGCTGGCGGATCTGCTCCATGGCCTGCGTGGTGATGGTCTTTTGTTTCGGAGCCTCAAGCACAGTCAAACTCCCGGATTTTCTGCCCCTTGCGGTCCGACTCATAGATGGCCTGTTCGATTGCAATCACCTTCAGGTAGCTCCGCGCCTCGTTTTCCAGCGGCTTTCCATCCAGGAGACCGTCTACAACATGGCTTATCAGATTCTTGACGCAATCGCCGCCAAAGCCAGGCCAATCCTGTGCCGCCAGCAGAAGAGTTTCGTCCTTGTCGCCGAAATGACGCAAGCGCACCGAGCCGTCGCCTTTCAATGTCAGCGTTCCCCGAGTGCCCTCCAACAGAGCTTCACCAAGTGTGGTTCTGCAATTTTCGGCGGCGTGGTCCAGAAGTCTGTTGCCGTCGAAGAGCGCTCTCACCCCGTTTGAATAGTCGAAAATGAAATAGCCGGCGTCCTCTCCCTTGATGGCCGGGTTGAGCCTGCGAAGATCCGCATAGACCGCCTCGGGCTCGCCGATCAGGTAGCGAAACGTGTCGATCCAGTGAACGCCGGTTTCATGGATCAGCAACCTGGGCATTTCCTGAAAATACGGCTGCCGGTCCAGATAGGCCTTCGGCCCCTGCCCGTCCCCTGTGCGCAGTCGGAAAGTTACCTGAAGCAAATCGCCAAGCAGTTGCCGTTCCAGAGCCTGTCGGATTGTCCGGTACCAGGGCTGGAAGCGGAAGTTTTCATGGATGACGATGATCACGCCGGCTTCTTCTGCCAGCTTCGTTGCCTTCCGGGCTTCCTCGAGCGAGGTACAGAACGGTTTCTGACAGATGATCGTCTTCACGCCCTTCCGGATGGCAAGCTCGATGGCGCTGAAATGCGTCGGCGGCGGCGTGATGATGTCCAGCAGATCGGGTTTCGCCATCTTCAGCATGTACTCCAGATCACTGAAGGCAGTCAGTCCAGTGGCCTTCGCCTTCGACGGATCCTGATCACAGGAACCCACCAGCCGAACCCGTTCGACCCTGCGCCAGGCATCGTAGTGAAACTGGGCAAAGTAGCCCGCTCCAAGGCAGGCAACGCGTAACGTGTCCGAGACGCCCAGGTCTTTTGCAGAGCCGTCGTTCATCTTTTTTCGTCCTCCCGCACACTCCTGAAATCGGCAGAAGACCCGAAGGCTTTCCCTGTTTCGAAGCGGCAATTCCATCATTGGATTTTTGATAGTCGACATTAGCGTCGTTGACAAGGGATTGATTAGCGTATACGCAATCGAATGTGTAAATTGATACGGCCTTGGAGCGGCCGTGGGAGGAGATTGAAATGCTTGACAAGAAATCCTTGAGCCGCCTGCTGATGAGCGCGGCAATTCTCACAATGGGCATGAGCGGCGCGCAGGCTGTCGAAACCTTGCGATTCAGCCATACGGACAACCCTGGCGGTTCCCGTCAGCAGGCTGCAGAACTGTTTGCGGAGAAGGTCGCGGAATATACGGACGGCCGTTACGAAGTGCAGATCTTCCCGTCCGGATCGCTCGCAAACGATCCGAAAGCCATTGAACTGCTGCAGCTTGGCGGCATCGACTTCACGGTCTCGGCCACGGGCAGCTACGCCACGCACATGCCGACGCTGAACCTCACGGCCATGCCGTTCCTGGTCGACACCTACGAGCAGGGTTGGGAACTCTATGACAATTCCGAATGGCTGCAGGGAGAATTCGCCAAGCTGCCGGAAAAGGGTTTCCGGGTACTGTCGACTTGGGAAGCCGGGTTCCGCAGCTTCACCACCAACGAACCGCTGAATTCGCCAGAAGACGCCAAGTCCATGAAAATGCGCGTCTTCCCGAACGACATGATCCGCTGGTCGATGGAAGCCATCGGTTTCCAGACGGTCGTCATGCCGATTACCGACGTCTACATTTCCATTCAGCAGGGCATCGTCAACGGCCAGGAGAACCCGGTCGACACCATCAAGTCACTGCGGTTCTATGAAGTTGCGCCCTACATCACGCTGACACGCCACGTCTACAGCCCTCTGCCCCTGACGGTGGCCGAAAAGACCTGGCAGTCCTTTTCCGACGAAGACAAGGAAGCCGTGATGAAAGCTGCAGCCGATTCCGCAGCCTTCAGCCGGAACCTCGTCAAGAGTTCGGTCGAAAGCCAACTCACGGAAATGCAGGAATCCGGCGCCACGGTCAGCGTTCCCGATATCGCGCCGTTCCGCGAGGCGGTGCAGTCGGTCTACGCAAAGGCCAAGGATGTCTACGGCGAGGAAGCCGTCGACCAGATCCTGTCAGATGCGGCAGCGATCCGCGAAAAACTCCCGGCCCAGAACTGATAGGCAACGAGATCAACGCACGGGTGATCGAGCCGGTTGCCCGTTCAACAGTTGATCGTTTCTTGTGGGTCGGAGCACCGAACGGCGTTCGAAAGAACGCAGGGTGCTCCGGGGCTCAACTGCCGGAACCGCACGTCACGCGGCGGTTCCGGCCCTTTTCAAGAAGAGACGACCCTTGGATTACCGAGATCACTATCCGGCTGCGCTTCGCTGGCTCAGTCACCTGGTCGATTTATGCCTGGCGCTCGGCGGCTTTTCGATCGTCACCCTGGTGTTCTGCAACGCCTGGCTTCGCGGCTTCGCCGGCTTCGACCTTGCCTGGTCGCTGGAAGTGACCAGCTTCCTGCTGCTCTGGAGCACCTTCATCGGCTGTGCGGCAGCGGTTGCCCGGGGCGCGCACATGCGCGTTACCGAAGTTGTCGAGAAACTGGTGCCGCTGACGGGTCAACGTGTCTTGTCGATCGCAATCGACGTGATCATCGTCGTCCTGCTGCTCAGCCTGATCTACACCGGTGTCAATATCTCGGTCCACACCTGGGCACAGAAGACAACCGTTCTCTACTGGCCTGTCGGTCTGCTCTACGCGTCCATGCCGGCCGGCATGACACTGACCCTGATCTTCCATCTCTTCAACATGGTCTACGACCTCAAAAATCCTGTCGTTCCTCATGCAGCGCACTCAGATGGCGGCGAGGCCCTCTCATGATCCTGATCTTCGTTGTTGCGGTCTTCCTGACCTCCGTTTTCATCGGCATTCCGCTGGTCTGGGCAATTCTGATCACCGCTGTCCTGCCGATCATTGTCTTTGATCTCGGTTACCCCTTGCAGGCGCTGTTCCTGAATTTTATCGGCGGGGTGGAGCCGAACCACTTCCTTGCGATCCCGCTCTTCATCGTCGCCGGGGAAATGATGAGCCGCGGCGGTGTCGGCCTGCGCATCATCGGCTTTGCAAGGGCAGCCTTCGGCTTCATGGCAGGCGGGCTCGGCATGGTCGTCGTCGGCGCATCCATGATTTTCGGCGGCATTTCGGGTTCGGCCATTGCCGACAGCGCAGCCATCGGTTCGGTCATGATCAAGAACATGTCCCGCGAGGGCTACAACACCGCCTTCGCCGCCGGTCTGGTGGCTGCAGCCGGGACGATCGGCATCATCATCCCACCATCCATTCCGATGCTGATCTACGGCTTTGTCGGCAACGTTTCGGTTGCCGATCTCTTTCTCGGTGGCATGGTTCCCGGCATTCTGTTCGGCGCCCTGTTCATGGCGGTTTGTTACTATGTCGGCAAGACCACCAAGTGCGATCCCGGTGGGCGCACCACGACCTTCAAGGAATTGACCAGTTCCTTCATCGGTACCGCCCCTGCCCTGTTCATGCCGATCGTGATCCTCGGCGGCATTTTCACCGGCTGGGTGACACCGACGGAAGCCGCGGCCCTTGCCGTCGTCTACGGCCTGTTCGTGACAACTGTTGTCTACCGGGACTTCAAACTCCGCGATCTGCCGCGTCTTCTTATCGACAGCTTCGTCACCAGCGCGGTGGTGATGGTCGTGATCGGTGCAACGACAGTCCTTGGCTGGCTGATCACGCTTGAACAGATGCCCCAGATCCTGGTCGGTTTCGTGCAGGCGTTTTCAACCGGACCCTGGATGTTCCTGTTGCTGGTCAATGTCGTGCTTCTGGTCCTCGGTCTCGTTCTCGATCCGGTTCCTGCAATCCTGCTGACGGCACCGCTGTTCCTGCCGACCGCGCAAGCCTTCGGCGTCGACCCGGTCCATCTGGGTGTGATCATGACCTGCAATGTGGCCGTTGGTCTGTTCACACCTCCGGTTGGCGCAACACTTTATGTTGCCTCGCGGATATCCGGCGTCGGTGTTTTGTCGATCGCCCGCAACATGGCACCGCTCTACATAGCCGCAATCGCCGCCCTGCTCGCTGTGACTTACATACCCTTCCTGTCGATGGGTATGGTGAACCTGTTCCGCTGAGGAGAAGAACATGTATGCCGTAACGGTGGTGTTTCAGATCAAGGCCGAGGCGGTGGAGGATTTTCTGCCGCTCATGATCGCAAACGCCGAAGCGTCCCTGAAGGACGAACCCGGATGCAGACAATTCGACGTCTGCACCGACCCTGATCGCCCCGGCGATGTGTTTCTCTATGAACTTTATGACGATGCCGACGCCTTTCAGGCGCATCTGCAAACTCCTCACTTCAAGTCGTTCGATGCAAAGGTTGCCGGGATGATCGCGCAAAAAACGGTTCGAACCTACGCGAAGGTGGCCTCATGAGCCCCTGGCAGGTTTTCGCGGTCAAATATGCCGACAGGAATGCGCGCACGCGCAAGGACAGTTTCCTGTTCGACGACAACCACGACCAGCCACACGAGATGGATTACTTCATCTGGGTGCTGCGGCAGCAGGACGAGATCATTCTGGTCGACACAGGTTACGACGGCGACGAAGGCGCGCGGCGCGGCCGTCCTGTCCGGCTCAATCCGGTAGAGGCCCTGGCCCCTCTCGGCATTGAACCTGAGGCAGTGACGACCATCATCGTCACCCATCTGCATTATGACCACGCGGGCGGCTTGAAGCATTTTCCCAATGCCACCATCCATCTGCAGGCAGCGGAAATGGCTTTCGCCACAGGTCCCTGCATGTGCCAGGGCGCGATGAAGGCTCCCTACACCGCGGACCATGTCTGTGAAGCTGTGCAAAGGCTCTACTCTGGCCGGGTAATCTTTCATGAAGGAGATGGCGAAGTCCGGGAAGGACTTACAGTTCATCGCATTGGCGGGCACAGCAAGGGATTGCAGGCGGTTCGTGTACTGACAGAAGCCGGCTGGATGTGCCTGGCTTCCGACGCAGCCCACTACTACGAGAATTTCCTGGAAGCCAAACCGTTCCCGATCGTTGTCGACATACAGGACATGCTGGATGGGTTTGGAACCATTCAGCACCTTGCCAGCTCGATAGACCTTGTTGTGCCGGGACATGATCCCCTGGTGCGCACCCTCTTTCCGCAACACGGCCCGGACCACATCTTCCGTCTCGACCGTGGTCCACTCAAGGGGATCCGCTCATGAAGCTGGGCGTGATCGCGGATGATTTTACCGGAGCGTCCGACATTGCATTGATGCTGTCGGAAGGCGGCATGACGGCGGCTCAATATGTCGGTGTACCCGATGTTCCGGCACTTGCGTCGGTGGACGCCGGCATCATCAGTCTGAAGTCCCGAACGATCCCAGCTGCAGAGGCCGTTGCCCAGTCCCTGCGAGCCTGCGACTGGCTGACCGGTCAGGGATGCAAGCAGATTGTCTTCAAGATCTGTTCGACGTTCGATTCGACCGACGAAGGCAATATCGGCCCGGTGGCGGAAGCCCTTGCCGACAGGCTTGGCGAGACATGTGTGATCGTCTGCCCGGCCTTTCCGGAAAACGGACGAACCGTCTACCAGGGACATCTCTTCGTCGCAGACAGGCTTTTGAGCGAAAGCGGCATGCGCCACCATCCGTTGACGCCAATGGGCGACCCGGACATCCGGCGCGTGCTGGCTCGTCAGACGTCCTGGACAGTCGGTCATGTCTCCCTCGATCACGTGGCAGATGGTCCGGCTGCAATCAACCTCGCCTGCCCTGCCGACGGCAAGTCGATGGTGATTGTGGATGCAATCCGTAACGATGATCTTGCCACCATTGGGCGAGCAATCGCGGCACGAAAGCTTCTTGTCGGAGGCTCGGGCATAGCCCTCGGCTTGCCCAAGAACTTTGGCCACGCGCCTGCGGTCGCCAACTGGACCGGACATTCGGGTAAAGCCGTGGTTCTGTCCGGTTCATGTTCAATGGCAACTCGCGCCCAGGTCGCGCGCTACAAGGCCATTGCACCATCGCGTGAACTGACTGTCGACGACATCATGGCGAAGGCACTGTCGGTGCAGGAAATCGCCGGCTGGGTACTTCGCCAGGACGCTTCGCCCCTGCTTTATTCCTCCGCCGACCCTGCCGTGGTGAGTGCTGCCCAACAAAAATACGGCAGGGAAAAAAGCGCGGCGGCGATTGAGGAGTTTTTTTCCGATCTGGCGGCGTCGCTGTTCAACGCCGGTGTCAGCCGAATGGTGGTCGCCGGCGGCGAAACGTCAGGGGCCGTTGTTTCCGGTCTCGGGGCAAACACGCTGGATATCGGTCCGAAGATTGCGCCGGGTGTTCCCGCGCTCAAGGTGAGCGGTCAGCCGCTGGCGCTGGCGCTGAAATCCGGCAACTTCGGTGGACCGAACTTCTTCTCCGAGGCGCTCAGCGTTCTGGAGACAAGCCGATGAGCGAAAGCGCAACAACCCGCGAACAGATTTGCCTGATGGCAAAATCGATGTTCGACCGTGGTTTGACACATGGATCGACCGGCAATCTCTCCGTTCGTCTGTCGGATGGCACATTGCTCGTTACCCCGACCGGCTCCTCCATGGGGTTTTTGGACCCGGCCCGGATCAGCCATCTTTCTGCCCACGGCGAACTGCTTTCGGGTGACAGGCCGACGAAGGAAATCCCGCTTCACACGGCCTTTTACGAGACCCGCCATTCGGCAGGTGCGGTCGTGCATCTGCATTCGTGCCACTCGGTTGCGCTTTCCCTGTTGCCGGAGATCGATCCGGACAACGTTCTGCCCCCCCTGACGGCCTACGGGATCATGCAGCTCGGCAAGGTGAAGCTTCTGCCGTTTTTCGTGCCGGGAGATCCGGCAATGGGAGACGCGGTCCGAGGACTTGCAGGCCGTCGTTCTGCCGTTCTGCTGGCCAACCACGGGCCCGTTGTTGCCGGCCGGGATCTGGCTGCCGCCGTCCATGCCATGGAAGAGCTGGAAGCAACAGCCAGGCTTGCCCTTCTGCTTCGCGGCACTGCCGCAACGGCGCTCAATCCGGACCAGATCGGCCGGATCGTCGAGCGCTACGACGTTGATTGGATTTGAGGAACAGTCCCATGAAAATTGCCCTGATAAAAGGTGACGGTATTGGCGTCGATGTGGCGGAAGCAGCCATTGCCGTGCTGGAAACAGCCTTGAAGCACACGGGAGAACCCGCGCCCCGCTATGACGAGATCCAGGCAGGGGCGGGTTACTTCAAGGAGACTGGCCTCGACATCGAAGACGGCGGAGAGGAACGCGCGGGGCTTGCCGATGCAATTTTCCTTGGGGCCATCGGCCTTCCCTCGATCCGGCATGCAAACGGCACGGAGATCTCGCCGCATTTGCGCCTGCGCGATCGCTTTGGGCTTTATGCGGGTGTTCGCCCGGTCAAAGCCTATCCCAACGCACCGCAAAGGCTCGCCGATCCGCGCGCTGCCGGTATCGATCTCGTTATCCTGCGAGAATCTACCGAAGGGCTGTTCTACTCTGCAGCGGCACACAAGCGCAGCCTCGTAGTCAATGATGACGAAGTGCAGGATGTCTTGCGCATCACGCGCAAAACCACCACCAAGCTGCATCGCTTTGCATTCAACCTTGCCCGCAAACGGCGCGAGCGCGGCCATCCGGGCAGGCTCACCTGTGTCGACAAGGCGAATGTGTTCACCTCTCTGGCCTTCTTCCGCCAGATCTTCGACGAAGTGAAATCGGAATTTGCCGACGTGCCTGTCGGCTACAATTACGTCGACGCACAAGCACTCGACCTGGTGCGCAAGCCCTGGGAGTTCGACGTTCTGGTGATGGAAAACATGTTCGGCGACATTCTTTCGGACCTTGCCGGTGGCCTGGTGGGTGGCATGGGCATGGCCGCCTGTGGGGAGATCGGCGACACCACCGGATTGTTTCAGCCAGCCCACGGCAGCGCCCCCGACATCATGGGAGAAGACAAGGCCAACCCGCTGGCCGCGATCTTGAGTGCTGCGCTGATGCTGGACTATCTCGCCGAGAAGTTGGACAAGCCCTCCCTTGCCGACGCCGCAGACCTGATCAACGGCGCAGTCGACACCGGCTTTCAGGAAAACGTGTTGCGACCGATGGAATTCGGCGGTGACATGGGAACCAGGGCGGTCACGAACCAGCTCCTTACGCTTATCGGATCATCGACTGCGATCAGAAGGTCTGCCAGCGCCTAATGCGCACTGGCATCACGCCCGCAGCACGTCACTTCAGCTTGCGCGAAATGCCACCACAGCTCTCGCGCACGATGAGATCCCCGTGGAGCAGATGAGTGCGCGTTTCCAGGGACCGGTTCGCAAGGCGATCAAGCAGGATTGTCATGGCCTTTTCGCCGATATGTTGCCGGGGTTGGCGAATTGTCGTCAATCCGGGCGTGAAATTGTTGGCAAAGGGAATGTCGTCGAAACCAAGCACGGAGAAATCTTCCGGGACGCGGTAGCCACGCAGTTGAAGCGCCGAGATGACCCCAATGGCGGTGTTGTCGTTGAAACAGAAGAAAGCGGTCGGCAGGTCGTCCTTGATGAACAGCCGTTCGACGGCGGCACGCCCGCTCTCGCTGGAGCCGTCGCCCTCCACGCGCCAGTCGCGCAATGCTTCGGGTGATTCTCTCAACCCTTGCAGATATCCGGAATGGCGAAGATCGCTGCGGATGTCGGCGGGCCCGCCGGAAATATAGGTGATCCGCCGATGCCCCAGGGAGATCAGATATTCGGTCGCCACCTTGGAGGCCGCGACATCATCCACGCCGACGTAGCTGATTTCAGGGTTCGAGACCGGACGCTCGGTCGCCACGATCGGCGGCAGATTGGTGAGCGGTGTTTGTGGCTGCCCGGCAACCGGAATATGTCCTGTCAGCAAGACAAGCCCGTCGGCCATGCCCGTCGACAGGAAACGCAGGTAGTTCTGCTCCAGTCCGCTGGTACCTTCGGTGTTGCCGATGAGGACACCATAACCACGGTCGTTTGCCGCCTTTTCCAGCCCTGTCAGAATGCCGGCAAAGTTTGGATCAGCAATGGAAGACGCCAGCACCAGCACCATCTGCGAGCGCTGCATGCGCAGGTTCTGCGCCATGGCGTTGGCGGTGTAGCCGGTCCGGGCAATGGCGGCCGTAACCTTCTTGCGCGTGCTCTCGGCAACCTTCTCCGGCGAGCGCAAGGCCCTGCTGACGGTCGCGATGGATACGCCCGCCAGTTTCGCAACGTCTTCAATGGTCGCCGGCCGCTCGCCCGGTTCGGTCATTTTCTATTTCCAGACATGCTGCGGTGCGGCCTCGTGGTAAGTCCATGAATCGCAACGCCATCTACGCTGTATAGAACGCATTGCACATAATGAAAAGGTTTACAGAGGCCAATGTAAAGGTTTACACGATCCATGAAAACGTTTACATCAAACGCACGGCGCCATTGAGGAAGAGGGCTTTGGCGCCTTGGGAGGAACAAGAATGAGCGTGGACACCACTGCTCCGGCAGCGGTCATCGAGGCCGTGAACATCAGCAAATCCTTTGGGCCGGTTCCCGTGCTGTTCAGTGTCAGCATGGACGTCCGCCCTGGCGAGGTTCATGCCCTGATCGGCGAGAACGGCGCCGGCAAGTCGACGCTGATGAAAATCCTCTCCGGGTTTCATGATC
Organism: Roseibium sp. RP-7; assembly: GCF_053005225.1. Taxonomy (NCBI): domain Bacteria; kingdom Pseudomonadati; phylum Pseudomonadota; class Alphaproteobacteria; order Hyphomicrobiales; family Stappiaceae; genus Roseibium; species Roseibium sp. RP-7. The sequence goes on along the minus strand of NZ_JBRKQA010000001.1, from coordinate 1,511,884 downwards.
CGACCTCCGGCCAGATCCGTCTCGACGGCAAGCAGACCGACCTGCCCGCGAACGGTGGCGCAGAGAAACTCGGCGTCGTGCTGATCCACCAGGAGCTCAACCTCGCCGAACAGATGACGGTAGAGGAAAACGTGTTCCTCGGCCGCGAGATCAAATCCAACGGTTTTCTGGACAAGGCGGCCATGCAGGCAACCGTCCGGAAGTATCTGGACGAGATCGGCCTCGACATTTCCCCGACCGATCGCATTTCCGACCTTACCATCGCCCAGAAGCAGATGGTCGAGATCGTCAAGGCCGTCAGCCGGAACGCCCGCATCCTGATCATGGACGAACCAACCGCCGTTCTGACCGAGGAGGAAACCCAGGTTTTCTTCCGTCAGGTGGAAAAGCTGAAAGAAAGCGGCGTCGGCATCGTGTTCGTTTCGCACAAGCTCAACGAGGTCAAGGAAATTGCCGACCGCGTCACCATCCTGCGTGACGGTCAGTGGATCGACACGCGTGCCTCCAGCGATCTGACGCCGGACATGATGGCCCAGATGATGGTTGGCCGGGAGCTTTCCGATCTCTACCCGCCCATGCATGAGGCAGACGTCGATGCAGAGCTCGTTCTGGAAGTCCAGAACCTGCGTGCGCCGTCCGTCGACAACGTCAGCTTCAGCCTGCGCAAGGGCGAGATATTGGGCTTTTCGGGTCTGATCGGCTCCGGCAGGACCGCAGTCTTCGAGACGATTTGCGGCCTTGCGCCGTTTGAAGCAGGAACCATCAGGCTTTTTGGACGCGACACCGGCCCCATGACCGTCGCGCAGGCACGTGACCTTGGTTTGGCCTATCTCACCAAGGACCGGAAAGAAAAAGGACTGCTTCTCGACAAGAAGATGCGGCCAAACCTGACCCTGTTCGCCCTGCCGAAATTCGTCCGCAATTTCGGTCTCGACAGCAAGGCGGAAGAAGACGCGCTCAACCGTGCCATCCGCCGCTTCGATGTTCGGGCCCGCGACAAGGAAATCACGGTCGGCAAGCTGTCGGGCGGCAACCAGCAGAAGCTGCTGCTCGCCAAGATCATGGAATGCGATCCGAAGATCGTCATCATCGATGAACCGACCCGCGGTATCGATGTCGGCACGAAACAACAGATCTACCACTTCATCGCTGCCCTTGCCGCCGAAGGGGTTTCGGTCGTGGTCATCTCTTCGGAGATGCCGGAAATCATCGGTATTTGCCATCGGGTGGTGGTGATGCGCGAAGGGCATATCACCGGCGTTCTGACCGGCGATCACATCAACGAAAACGAAATCATGCGCTACGCTGCCGGGCTGAAACGGGAGGAACTCCATTGACCATGATGACCGCGTCTGACGATACAGCGGCCAAGCCGGCCAAGAGGTCTTCCATAGACTTCAAAACGATTGGCCCCGCAGTTGCCCTTCTGATCCTTTGCATTATCGGCTTTCTGCTGAACCCTGCCTTCGTCAGCGAAGGCAATCTGACCAACCTGCTGACCCGCTCTGCCTTTATCGGCATCATTGCTGTCGGGGCGACCTTCGTCATCACCGTCGGAGGCATCGATCTGTCTGTGGGGTCCATGGCGGCAGCCATTTCCGGTGTCATGATCATCATCATGAACAACGCCGTCGAGACCATGGGCAGCGGTGTTCCGACAGTTCTGCTCGGCTGCGGCCTTGCCATCGTGCTGGGCATCGGGGCCGGTTGGGTGAACGGTGCCCTGACCACCAAGGGCAAGATCGAAGCCTTCATCGTGACGCTCGGCACAATGGGCATCTATCGCTCGCTGGTGACCTACTTTGCCGATGGTGGCACCCTGTCGCTCAACTTCGATATTCGCGGAACCTACCGGCCCGTCTATTACGACACGTTTTTGGGCCTGCCCTTCCCTGTCTGGGTGTTCATCGCGGTTGCCATCTGCGGCTGGCTGTTGCTGAACCGTACCGCGTTCGGCCGCTATTGCACGGCCATCGGTTCGAACGAGGCTGTCGCCAGATACTCGGCGATCAACGTGGACCGTGTGAAGACGCTTACCTATGTCATCCAGGGCCTGTGCGTTTCCTTTGCCACCATCATTTACGTGCCCCGCCTCGGCTCGGCGTCCGCGTCCACCGGCGTGTTGTGGGAACTTGAGGCGATCGCCGCGGTCATTATCGGCGGTACGGTGCTGAAGGGTGGGTATGGCCGGATCGGTGGCACCATCCTTGGTGCGCTCATTCTCACCACCATCGGCAACATATTGAACTTCACCGATGTGATCTCGAATTACCTGAATGGAACCATGCAGGGCCTGATCATCATCGTCGCAGTGTTTCTTCAGCGCAGTGACTGGAAGCTCCGCAAGAGCAAGTAAGCCCCTGACCTGATTTCAACCGACCCGGGACCCGTCCCCAATTCAAATACCGGATCGCACCGGACGGGAGAGGTGCGTCCAGATGGCAGCATTGAAGGAGGAAGCAATGCTCATGAAGAAAGCTTTGGGAGTGATCGCGGTAACCGGTGCGCTGGCCTTTGCGGGCGCTGCGGTTGCACAGGAAAAAATCAAGATCGGCGTCAGCTATCCGACCCCGACCCATGCCTGGGCAGCCGGCATGAACTGGCACGCGGAACAAGCGGAAAAGCGGCTTGAGGCGCTTTATCCGGATGTCGATCTCATCCTGGTGAACTCGCCGGATCCGGAAGCACAGGCAAGTGCCCTGGAAGACCTGGTCTCCGTTCACCAGATCAAAGCCCTGGTTGTTCTGCCGTTCGAATCCGAACCGCTGACCGACCCGGTGCTGAACGTCAAGAAATCCGGTGCATGGATCACGGTCGTCGACCGCGGCCTCAGCCAGCCGGGCATCGAAGACCTTTATGTGGCCGGCAACAACCCGGAACTAGGCCGTGTTTCCGCGCAGTACATGAAGACCCGCCTGAAGGACGGCGACAACATCGTCATCCTGCGCGGTATTCCGACGGTCATCGACAATGAGCGCTTCGACGCGTTCATGGCGGAGATCGAAGGCTCCGGCATCAACGTGCTCGACCACAAGCACGCCAACTGGAACCGCGACGATGGCTTTGAAGTGATGCAGGACTTCCTGTCCCGCTTCCCGGACATCGACGCGGTCTGGGCCCAGGACGACGACATCGCCATTGGCGTGGTTGCCGCCCTGAAACAGGCTGGCCGTGACGGCGACGGCATGTTCGTCGTTGGCGGTGCCGGCATGAAGGAAACCATCAAGGCAATCATGGACGGCGATACCCTTATTCCGGTCGACGTTCTCTATCCGCCGGCAATGATCGCCACCGCCATGGACCAGACGGTTGCTGCCTTCAAGTCCAATGGTCCGGTTGCCGGCCGCTACATTCTCGGTGCGACGCTGATCACGCCGGAAAATGCTGAAAACTACTACTTCCCGGATTCGCCCTTCTAAGGCTTCGGGACGTAGCAGGCCGGGGTCTTTCGCGATGGGACCCCGGCCCTTTCCACCTCACCTCACCTTCCCCGATTTCTGGAGAATGTCATGAAAACCATAAAGGGTCCGGCGTTGTTTCTCGCCCAGTTTGCGGGGGACGAAGCGCCGTTCAATTCCTGGGCGTCGATCACGAAATGGGCCGCGGATTGCGGCTATCTTGGCGTTCAGGTACCCAGTTGGGACAGCAGGCTGATCGACCTTGAAAAGGCAGCCAGTTCCAAGACCTATTGCGACGAATTCATTGGTACAGCGCGCGAGAACGGTGTCGAGATCACCGAGCTTTCAACCCACTTGCAGGGCCAGCTTGTTGCCGTGCACCCGGCCTATGACACGGCTTTCGACGGCTTTGCCGCGCCGCATGTCCATGGCAATCCTGCCGCCCGTCAGGCCTGGGCGGTCGACCAGGTCAAACTGGCCCTGGCCGCAAGCCGCAATCTCGGCATTTCAGCCCACGCAACCTTTTCCGGCGCGCTTGCCTGGCCCTATGTCTATCCGTGGCCGCAGCGTCCTGCCGGACTGATCGAAACCGCATTTGACGAACTTGCCAGACGCTGGCGTCCGATCCTCGACTATGCCGAGGAAATGGGGGTTGATGTCTGTTACGAAATTCACCCGGGTGAGGACCTGCATGACGGCATCACCTTCGAGATGTTCCTGGAGCGCGTCAACGGTCACGACCGCTGCAAGATGCTCTACGATCCGTCCCACTATGTGCTGCAATGCCTTGATTATCTGGACAATATCGACATCTACAAGGACCGGATCGGCATGTTCCACGTCAAGGATGCCGAGTTCAACCCGACCGGACGTCAGGGTGTTTATGGCGGCTACCAGTCGTGGGTCGACCGCGCCGGACGCTTCCGGTCCCTTGGCGACGGCCAGGTCGATTTCGGAGCCGTCTTTTCCAAGATGGCCGCGAATGATTTCGATGGCTGGGCCGTGGTTGAGTGGGAATGCTGCCTGAAGCACCCTGAAGACGGGGCCCGGGAAGGCGCGGACTTCGTGAAGGCTCACATCATCCGCGTGACCGAAAAGGCCTTTGACGATTTCGCGGACGGCGGCAGTGACGAGGCAGCCAACCGGAAGATGCTCGGGATCAACTAGGGTTTTGACTTCGACGAGGCAACAATTGGACGGGTCGGCGACGACGCTCGCCACCTCTCACTCTCGTCATGAGGAGGACCGCCCGGTCCGTTTCGAAGCATGGGCTGCAATCTTGAAAACAAGTGGCCCCTCCCTCGAAAAAGCGCATCCGCGCTTCCTCAGCATGAGGTTTCTATGTATGTAAACAACGCGTGTAATCGATTACAGCGCGCGGCACGATAGAACAGAAACAGTTTCAGGAGGAGCGATATGGCCATCGAAGGAAAAGACACCGTGCAGACGCGCCCGATCCGGCTCGGCATGGTCGGCGGCGGCAAGGATGCCTTTATCGGCGCCGTTCACCGAATTGCCGCGCGCATCGACGGCGCCTACGACCTGGTGGCAGGCGCCCTGTCTTCCACCCCGGAGAAAGCGCTTGAGTCTGGCCGCGCGCTCGGCCTCAAGGAAGATCGCATCTATGGCTCTTTCGAGGAAATGGCCAAGCGTGAAGCCCGGCTGAAAGACGGCATAGAAGCCGTTGCCATCGTCACGCCGAACCACATGCACTATCCCGCGGCGAAGGAATTCCTGAAACGCGGGATCCATGTCATCTGCGACAAGCCTCTGACTTCGACCCTGGCCGATGCCAAGAAATTCGTGAAGGCTGCGGAAAGCTCCGATGCCCTCTTCTTCCTGACCCACAACTACACCGGTTATCCGATGGTTCGGCAGGCACGCGAGATGGTGGCCAGTGGCGACCTCGGCACGATCCGCGTCGTTCAGGTGGAGTATCCCCAGGACTGGCTGACGGTGGAACAGCACAACAAGCAGGCTGATTGGCGTACAGACCCGGCACGCACGGGCCTTGGCGGCTCCACGGGCGATATCGGCACTCATGCCTATAATCTTGCCTGCTTCATCACAGGCCAGTCGGCGGAAAGCCTTGCTGCAGACCTGCAGTCCTTCGTTCCGGGCCGTCAGGTGGATGACAACGGCCACGTGATGCTGCGCTACGCCAGCGGCGCGCGCGGCATGCTGTGGTGTTCGCAGGTGGCACCGGGCAACGAGAACAATCTCAAGATCCGGATCTATGGCGACAAGGCCGGGCTCGAGTGGCACCAGGAAGACCCGAACTATCTCCACTACACACCTTTCGGAAAGCCGAAGCAGCTGCTGACCCGGGGCGGTGCCGGCATGCTCGACAGCATCGCCTCGGCCACCCGTGTGCCGCCAGGACATCCGGAAGGCTATCTGGAAGGCTTCGCCAACCTCTACAAGGACGCTGCCGACGCCATCCGTGCCCACCAGTCCGGCAAGGACGCCAGCTCTCTGGTTCCGGGAATCACGGACGGACTTGCCGGCGTGCGCTTTGTCGACGCCTGCGTCCGCTCTTCGGCGAAAAACGCTGCCTGGGTGAAGCTGGACGGATAGTCTTGCCTATCGTCGCACTTCACGAAGCCCGGGCTTTGCTGCCCGGGCTTTCGTCGTTTTCAGGGCACGTTCCCTCGAGAAAGCAGGGCCACAGAACAACATCCTTGCCGCTCTCGGCAATTCCACACGGAGGTGTGTGCTGGACCCTGGAACTTGACTTGGTGCGGGAGGACCAATGATGAGCCTCATCCCTTCCTCGTCGCGCCATGGCTCAACAGTGGTTTCCATGCCTCTTCCTGACCTTCGTCACGCCTCCCGGAAATGGTCCGGCATCGGCGTGAATTGCCGGATCAGGCCTAGAAACGGCGAAGGAAAGAGGCAATCCAGATCGTTATTTTTTTCATTATTACAGATACTTACCCATCCCGTTCGCACCGCACAACGCTACTCGCTTTACAAAAGTAATAAAGTATTACTTAATGATTTTTGTGAGGAGAATATACCTTGTGGAGGAGACCCTATGAAACTCAAGGCAATGCTTATTGCCGGGGCAATGTCGTTTGTCCCGATGACCGCCATGGCTGCCGATCTGACCATCGGTTTTTCGCAGATCGGATCTGAATCCGGTTGGCGTGCAGCTGAAACAACTGTCACCAAGCAGGAAGCTGAAAAGCGCGGCATTGATCTGAAATTTGCCGATGCCCAGCAGAAGCAGGAAAACCAGATCAAGGCGATCCGGTCTTTCATCGCACAAGGTGTCGATGCGATCCTGCTCGCTCCTGTGGTTGCCACCGGTTGGGACGAAGTCCTGGAAGAAGCCAAGGATGCCGAGATCCCGGTCGTGCTGCTTGACCGGACTGTCGACGCACCGGAAGATCTTTACATGACCGCCGTCACGTCGGATCTGGTTCATGAAGGCAGCGTCGCCGGCCAGTGGCTGGTTGATGAAACTGCCGGCGAGAAGTGCGACATCGTCGAACTTCAGGGAACAACCGGTTCCAGCCCCGCCATCGATCGCAAGAAGGGCTTCGAGCAGGCGATTTCCGGCCATGACAATCTGAACATTGTCCGTAGCCAGACCGGCGACTTCACCCGCAGCCAGGGCAAGGTCGTCATGGAAAGCTTCCTGAAGGCTGTTGGCGGCGCCAACATCTGTGCCCTTTATGCCCACAACGACGACATGGCCGTCGGCGCCATCCAGGCGATCAAGGAAGCTGGGCTGAAGCCCGGTGAGGACATCAAGATCGTCTCGATCGACAGTGTTCCGGACATCCACCTGGCGATGGCAAACGGCGAAGCCAATGCCACGATCGAACTGACCCCGAACATGGCAGGCCCGGCGCTGGACGCGCTTGAAGCTTTCCTTGCAGATGGCACGATGCCGCCGAAGTGGATCCAGACCGAGTCCAAACTCTACACGCTCAAAGATGATAACATGGCCATCTACGAGATGAAGAAAGACCTGGGATACTAAGAACGATCCCGATGCCGGGCGGCCTGCCGCCCGGCATCTCAAGGTTCAGGAAGTCCGACTTCGGGGGAAGCCGATACATGGCGAGCGTAACCGACCCTGTGCTCGAATGCCGGGGCATATCCAAATTCTTTCCGGGGGCCATAGCGCTGGATGCAGTGGACCTGACCCTTTATCCGGGTGAAGTGCATGCGCTGCTCGGCGAAAACGGGGCCGGAAAATCCACCCTGATCAAATGCCTGACCGGTGCCTATCGGCGCGATGCCGGCACCATCCTCCTGAACAGCCAGGAAATCTCGCCCAACAGCACTCAGGACAGCCAGAAACTGGGTATCGGCACCGTCTACCAGGAAGTGAATCTGCTGCCGAACCTGACTGTTGCGGAGAACCTTTTTCTCGGCCGCCAGCCGATGTGGCACGGGTTCATTTCCCAGCGCAAGATGATGAAGATGGCGCGGGACCTGCTTGCCGAATTCGGCCTTTCCGTCAATCCGGCCGAACCGCTGTCGGCCTATTCCGTCGCCGTACAACAGGTGGTCGCGATTGCCCGTGCCGTCGAGCTTTCCGGCAAGGTTCTGATCCTTGACGAACCGACAGCCAGCCTCGACCGGGATGAGGTTGACCTTGTTTTTTCCGTCATTGAAAAACTGAAGGCGCGTGGCCTTGCCATTGTCTTCATCACGCATTTCCTCGACCAGGTGTTCGAGATCTCCGACCGGGCAACGGTGCTGAGAAACGGCCGGGTGGTTGGCACCCGTCAGCTTGCAGACGCAACCCAGACCGAGATCGTGACGCTGATGCTCGGCCGGCAGCTGGAAGATCGCATTCACGACCGCGCCCCGTCGGCAACCGGTGACACATTGATAGAGCTGACGAACTTCGGCAAACGCGGCATGATCACGCCGTTTGACCTGACCGTGCGCAAGGGCGAAGTGGTCGGCCTGGCCGGGCTTCTGGGGTCTGGACGTACGGAAACTGCCGAAATCATCTTTGGCGCCGTGCAGGCTGACCAGGGCGAAGCGCTGCTGGAAGGCAAGAAAGTCACCATCAAGAGCCCGCGTGAGGCCGTCGCGCACCGGTTTGCGCTCTGTCCGGAAGACCGGAAGAGCGACGGTATCGTCGGCGATCTTTCCGTGCGGGAGAATATCATTCTGGCTCTGCAGGCCCGACAGGGCTGGTTCCGGCCATTACCAAAAGCAAAGGTCAACGAACTGGCGGAAGCCTATGTGAAGGCCCTCGACATTCGCCTCGCCAGCCTGGACATGCCGATCCGCCTGCTTTCTGGCGGCAATCAGCAGAAGGCACTGCTGGCAAGATGGCTGGCAACCAATCCGGCCTTCCTCATCCTGGATGAACCGACACGCGGCATCGATGTCGGCGCCCACGCGGAAATCATCGCCCTTATCGAGAAGCTGCGCGAAGACGGCATGGCGCTTCTTGTGGCCTCGTCCGAGCTGGAAGAACTCGTCGCCTATTCCACCCGGGTGATCGTGCTGCGTGACCGGCGTCAGGTATGCGAACTTGCCGGTGACGACATCACGACTTCCAACATTGTCGCGGCCATTGCCGACGAACCCATGGCGGAGGCCGTTTGATGACCGCACATGTTCACAACACCCTCCGGCGGATCACCCCGCAGCTGATCATCCTGGCTGCCGTTCTGATGTTGAACTTCATGGTATTCCCGGATTTCTTCCGGATAGAATTCCAGAACGGGCGCCTCTTCGGCAATCTGATTGACGTGCTCAATCGTGGCGCGCCAACCGCCCTTCTGTGCATCGGCATGACACTGGTCATCGCGACCAGAGGCATCGATCTGTCGGTTGGCGCCGTCATGGCAATTGCCGGTGCGGTTGCCGCTTCCCTTGCCGTGGATGGACACGGCTGGCACGTCGCCCTTACCGGTGCGCTTGCCGTCGGTGCGATCTGCGGCCTGTGGAACGGCGTTCTGGTTGCTGTCCTGCGCATTCAGCCGATCGTCGCAACGCTTGTGCTGATGGTGGCCGGCCGTGGCATTGCGCAGCTGGTGACGGAGGGAACGATCCTGACCTTCCTGGATCCTGGGCTCATCCACCTGGGCGCCGGCACGATCCTGGGCATTCCGACCCCGATCCTGATCTGGATCGGGCTTGGGCTCGCGGTTGCGGCCGTGGTCCGTAAGACAGCGCTTGGCATGCTGATCGAGGCAATCGGCATCAACGAGAGCTCTTCGCGCCTTGCGGGCATCAACAGCCGCGTGCTCATCATCTCGGTCTATCTGATTTCCGGTGTCTGTGCGGCCCTGGCCGGCGTTATCGTCGCGGCGGATATCAAGGGGGCAGATGCCAACAATGCCGGTCTCTGGCTGGAACTTGATGCCATCCTTGCGGTGGTGATTGGTGGCAACTCGCTGCTTGGCGGGCGTTTCTCGATCATGGCGTCGCTGCTCGGAGCCCTGATCATCCAGTCGGTGAATTCGGTGATCCTGCTGTCCGGCATGCCGCCTGAATTCAATCTGGTCATCAAGGCACTGATCATCATCGCGATCCTGGTCATCCAGTCTCCGACCGTGAAACACGCGCTTTACATCTTGCGGGCTTCCGCGGAGCCCCAGCCGTCTGACCCCATCAAGGAAGCGAAAGAAAGCCCGCAATGATCCGCTCCACTCATCTGCCGCTTCTGATCACCATCGCGACTTTCGTGCTGGCCTATACGCTGTGCGCGTCGCAATACCCGGCGATGCTGTCGACACGGGTCGTCGCGAACCTTCTGACAGACAACGCCTTTCTTGGAATAGCCGCCGTCGGCATGACCTTCGTGATCCTTTCGGGGGGCATCGATCTTTCGGTCGGCTCGGTGATCGCCTTTACCGGCGTCTTTCTGGCTGTGATCCTGAGGGATACCTCGATCCATCCGCTGGTCGCCTTTGTCCTGGTACTGGCGATCACCATTTCCTTCGGCGCGGCGATGGGGGCGATGATCCACTATCTGGAGATGCCGCCCTTCATCGTCACGCTGGCAGGCATGTTCCTGGCCCGCGGCGCGGCCTATGTACTGTCGACCGACAGCGTGCCGATCACCCACGAGTTCTACGACACACTGCAGTCGCTTTACTGGAAGGCTCCGGGCGGTGGACGTTTCCGGCTCACCGGCATGATCATGCTGCTGACCTTCCTCGTCGGCATCATCGTCGCCCACCGCACCCGCTTCGGCCAGAATGTCTATGCACTTGGCGGCGGGCTGTCGACTGCCCGGCTGATGGGCGTTCCCCTGGCAAGGACTACCATCGGCATCTACGCAACGTCAGGCGGCCTTGCCGGACTCGCCGGGATCATCTTCTCTCTCTACACGTCCGCCGGCTATTCACTGGCGACGGTAGGGGTCGAACTCGACGCCATCGCGGCGGTGGTGATCGGCGGCACATTGCTTACCGGCGGCACTGGTTTTGTCGCAGGCACATTCTTTGGCATTTTGATCATGGGGTTGATACAAACCTTTATCGTGTTCGACGGAACGCTTTCGAGCTGGTGGACAAAGATCGTGATCGGCGGTTTGCTCTTCGGCTTCATCTTGCTTCAGAAGGGACTCACTTGGGCAACGACACTGCGCAGAAAACCAGCGACAGAGTTCGCCGCGCAATCATGACCTTCGTCGCCACCGGCGGGTTGGGAAGCCAGATCGGAAACCATACCGATCAGGTTGTCGAGCAACTGGGAAGAGCCATCGTTGCAGGTGAGTATCCGCCGGAAACGATGATCCCCCTGGACCCGGACATTTCGGAAATGTTCGACGTCTCGCGCACGGTGGTGCGGGAAGCGAAGAAGACGCTGATCGCAAAAGGCCTGATCCAGTCGAAAGCCAAGGTTGGAACCCATGTCCGGCCCGCATCCGAATGGAACATGTTCGATCCGGACGTCCTGCGCTGGCACGCCGCGCTCAACAACCAGCGTCCGTTTCTGGAAGACCTGTTCGAGATCCGCCTGATCTTCGAACCGGCGGCGGCAGGCAGCGCCGCCAAGCGCGCAACCGATGCGGAATGCGTGACCCTGTCCAAACTCTGCGACAACCTTGCCAGCGGCAAGGACAGGGCTGCCGTGGCCGTGGCCGATCTGGAGTTTCACAAGATGATCCTGAAGCTCTCCGGCAATCGCTTCCTGCAGTCACTTGGAGATCTCGTTCAGGCCGCGCTGTATTCCCTCTTCATTGCCGAGGCCAACGAGCGCAACGACCAGGAAACCTACGAGTTCGTCGAGCGTCACCGTGCCATCGTCACGGCCATCAAGGCCGGAGACGCGAAAGCCGCTCATGACGCCATGGTCGCCGTCATCCTGGCCGGCCGGAAGATCGAACTGAATATCTGAGGCTTCAAACTTGAAAAAACGCCTCATCCTGAGGAGCGCACTTGTGCGCGTCTCGAAGGATGGGCCACTTGTTCAGAGCAAGGTGCCCATCCTTCGAGACGGACCTGAAGGTCCTCCTCAGGATGAGGTCGTCATTTGATCGCCCACCCGGCTCAGCTGGCCGGCAGCAGGTCGTCCGGCAGGTTCTGGTAGCAGACCGGGCGCAGGAAGCGCCGGATAGCCATCGTGCCGACGGAGGTAGCGCCGAAGTTGGTCGATGCCGGGTAAGGCCCGCCGTGAACCATGCTGTCGGCGACTTCCACACCGGTCGGGAAGCCATTTGCAAGCACGCGGCCTGCCTTGCGCTCCAGCACCGGCATCAGCTTGCGGGCAAGGTCCTTGTCGCCTGCATCCATCTGCAACGTGCAGGTGAGCTGGCCTTCCAGGCCCTTGGCGATTTCCAGAAGCTGTGCTTCATCCTTCACGCGGACCACGATGCCGAGCGGGCCGAAGACTTCCTCGCCCAGTTCCTCGTTGGCCAGCCAGTTGTCGCCGGTGGTCTCGAAGACGTAAGGCGCGGCTTCACGGGTCTCGCAGGACGTGCCGATCAGTTCGCGGACACCGCTGGAAGCGGCAACCCGCTTGGAACCGGACCGGTAGGCGGCAGCAATTCCGTCTGTCAGCATGGTCTGCTTGCCAATGCCGCCGAGGGCTTCTGTTGCTGTCGCAACGAAGGCGTCCGCATCCGGACCTTCCAGCACCAGGATAACGCCGGGGTTGGTGCAGAACTGGCCAGCGCCCATTGTCAGCGATCCGGCCCAGCCCTTTGCAATTGCCTCGCCGCGAGCGGAGAGCGCCGCCGGCAGCAGGAACATCGGGTTGACCGAACCAAGCTCACCAAAGAACGGGATCGGCACCGGGCGCTGTGCGCACATGTCGAACAGGGCACGGCCGCCACGCAGGGAGCCAGTGAAACCGACGGCGGTGATCAGCGGGTGCTGAACAAGCGCCTGGCCAACCTCGAAACCATTGCCCTGGATGAAGGAGAAGACACCCGGATGCAGGCCGCAGGACTTGATGGCTGCGGCGATCGCCTCGGCGACAATCTCACCGGTGCCCGGATGGGCCGGGTGGCCACGGACGACCACGGGGCAGCCGGCAGCCAGAGCCGATGCCGTATCACCGCCGGCGGTCGAAAATGCCAGCGGGAAGTTGGAAGCACCGAAGACCGCGACCGGCCCGATCGGGCGCTGGACCAGCTTCAGGTCCGGGCGCGGCAGAGGCTGGCGGTCCGGCAGGGCTTCGTCGTGACGCTTGTCGAGATAATCGCCTTTCAGAATATGTGAGGCAAACAGGCGCAACTGGCCGGTGGTGCGACCACGCTCGCCCTGGAGACGCGCTTCCGGCAAACCGGTTTCGGAAGTGCCGATCTCGGTGATGGCGTCCGCACGGGCTTCAATCTCGTCTGCAATGGCATTGAGGAATTTCGCCCGCTCTTCACTGCTGGAATAGCCATAGCTCCAGAAGGCTTCTTCCGCTGCGCGGCAGGCCGCGTCCACCTGGTCGGCGGTACCGACGGAAAAAGCGTGAGACGCGCCATGCGCCGGTTCGGAGGTAAATGTTGCATCGCCGGCAACCCATTGCCCTGCAACAAGCTGCTTTCCGTGAGGCATAAATGTCATGTCAAACCTTCTGGTTTTGAAGATGGATCAGAATTCGAACGGATCAGTGATGACGCGCCGCCCAAGAGAAAAGGCGTCGCACACATGGATCATCGGCGAGAGATCGACGTCGCTCGTGCCCGATTTCACCAGATCCGCCATACGGACGTAGAGGTTGGCATATTCATGGTTCGCCCCCTGTATAACGGGCTCACCGTCGATTTCCAGCTTCTCACCGCCAAGTGACAGCTTTGCGGCGCCCCGGTCGGTTTCAACGTCGATGTCCCATGTCTGGGGCCCTTCCTGACGCCAGTCGAAATCGGCGGACATTTCCGCGCCAACCGGATCTGCGAAGGTCAGCCCGGCGGCAATCGGCGTTGCCCGGTTCTCCGGAAACTCCAGCGTCGCACCGGTGAGGTGAACCGGATAAGGAAGAACCTCGGTCAGGATCGAGAGCGCATTGATACCTGGATCGAAGACCCCCATGCCACCCGGCTCCCAGATCCATTCCTGGCCGGGATGCCAACGGCGAACGTCTTCCTTCCAGGTGATCTTGAGCCGTTTCAACGTGCGTTCGGCAAGGAATGCCTTCAGCGTCGGTACGCTATCGGCGTAGCGGGAGTGCCAGGTGGCGAACAACGTCACCCCGTGTTCCCTTGCAAGTGCCTCCAGCGCATAGCATTCGGCAAGGCTCTGACCCGGCGGCTTTTCCAGCATCACATGCTTGCCGGCCTTCAAGGCCTTGGCCGCATACTCGAACCGAGGTTGCGGTGGAATGGCGAGCGAGACCGTGGTGATGTCCGGCCGCTTTTCCAGAAGCTCGTCGATCGTCTGGAAATGATCGATCCCGTCAACGCCGGCGTGACGGCTGACCGCCGCCTCCAGCTGCCAGTCCGGATTACCGGCAATTGCCGGAATGTGCTGATCGCGGGCAATCTTGCCGATGCCCACCAGCGCCAGTTTTTCTGCCATCAATGTGAATCCTTCGGCACGGCGGAACCGCGGCAGCCTTTCAGGAAGTCGAAATCGGCGCCGGTGTCGGCACCCTGAACGTGGTCATGGAACAGGCGGGCGTAGCCGCTGTCCGGAACATGGTGCGACGGCTTCCAAGCTGCAAGCCGTGCGGACAATTCCTGTTCGGAAATGTCGAGATGGATTGTCCGGTTCGCAACATCCAGTTCGATCATGTCGCCGTCTTTCACAACAGCCAAAGGACCTCCGGCAGCAGCCTCCGGAGAGGTGTGCAGGACAACGGTGCCATAAGCCGTGCCGGACATGCGCGCATCCGAAATGCGGACCATGTCGGTAATGCCTTTCTTCAGCACCTTGGGCGGCAAGCCCATGTTGCCGACTTCCGACATGCCCGGGTACCCCTTGGGGCCGCAATTTTTCAGCACCATGACGCAGGTCTCGTCGATGTCGAGGGCGTCGTCGTTGATCTTGGCCTTGTAGTCGTCGATATCCTCGAAGACCACTGCCCTGCCCTTGTGCTGCATCAGATGCGGCGACGCGGCAGACGGTTTCAGGACAGCGCCATTGGGTGCAAGGTTGCCCTTCAGAACCGCGATACCACCCTGGCTGGTCAGCGCCTTTTCCGCCGGCAGGATGACATCCTCGTTCCAGTTCTTCACGTCCCTGACCTGGTCCCACATGGTCTCGCCGGAAACGGTGATCGCATCCTTGTTGAGCATGCCTGCCTCACCGAGGCGCTTGATCACCACCGGCAGACCACCTGCATAGAAGAACTCTTCCATCAGGTATTTGCCGGACGGCATCAAGTTGACGATGGTCGGGATGTCCCGGCCTGCCTTGTCCCAATCATCGAGCGAGAGGTCTATGCCGACACGGCCGGCGATGGCCAGCAGATGGATGACAGCATTCGTAGACCCGCCGATGGCACCATTGGTGCGGATGGCGTTCTCGAAGGCTTCGCGGGTCAGGATGTCGGACGGTTTCAGATCGTCCTTCACCATCTGTACGATCCGCCGGCCGGAGAGATGCGCGATCACCCGGCGGCGGCTGTCGACAGCCGGGATCGCCGCATTGCCGGACAGCGCCATGCCGAGTGCCTCGGCCATAGAGGCCATGGTGGATGCCGTGCCCATGGTGTTGCAACTGCCTGGGGACCGGCTCATGGCGGCCTCGGCTTCCAGAAACTCCTCCTGGGTCATTTCCCCAGCCTTCACCGCCTCGGAGAATTTCCAGAGGTGCGTGCCGGACCCGACCCGTTCGCCCTGGAACCAGCCATTCAGCATCGGGCCGCCTGTGACGACAATTGCCGGAATATCGACAGAGGCTGCGCCCATCAGCAGAGAGGGCGTGGTCTTGTCGCAGCCAACCAGCAAGACGACGCCATCCAGGGGCGTGCCCCGGATCGCTTCTTCCACATCCATGCTGGCAAGATTGCGGAACATCATTGCCGTTGGACGCAGCGTGCTTTCGCCGGTCGAGAACACGGGAAACTCCACCGGAAAGCCGCCGGCCTCGTAGATCCCGTGTTTGACGCGCTCCGCCAGATCGCGCAGATGCGCGTTGCAGGGCGTGAGCTGGGACCAGGTGTTGCAGATGCCAATAACCGGGCGACCATCGAAGAGGTCGTCCGGCAGACCCTGGTTCTTCATCCAGCTGCGGTGATAGATGTGGTCACGGCTGGTGCCGCCGAACCATTCGGTCGACCGCAGTTTGCGCGGCCATTTCGCCGGTTTGAATGCCATGATCTAAAGAACCTTCACTTGAGCCGCCCCGGCTTCCGCAGCCTTGAAAGCCAAGCGGTTTTTCAGGGGAACGCCGAATCCCGGCGCAGAAATCTCGACCTCGTCCCCTTCCCGGCAGCCAATGCCATCGGCGAAGGAAAGCGTTGCCGTGCCGAACATGTGCACGTGCAGATCGCCCGGCTGGCGGAAAACGTCGTACTTGAAATGATGGTGTTCCAGGTTCGCCAGCGTGTGGGACATGTTGCCTTCACCCGACAGGAATGGCTTTTCCCAAAGCACTGCGCCGTCACGATAGATCCGGCTGGTGCCTTCAACCTTCTCCGGAAGCGGACCGACCATCAGTTCCGGACCAAAGGAGGCCGGACGCAGTTTGGAATGTGCCAGGTACAGATAGTTCTGGCGTTCCATCACGTGATCGGAGAACTCGTTGGCGAGCGCGAAGCCGACACGGAACGGCGTTCCGTCTTCGGCAATAACATATACCCCGGCAATCTCCGGTTCCTCGCCGCCATCCTCGCAGAAACCGGGACTGACAAGATCACCGCCCGGCGCAACCGCGCAGGATCCGTTGCCCTTGTAGAACCATTCCGGCTGGACGCCGACATGGCCCGGCAGCGGCCGACCGCCTTCAAGGCCAAGCTGGAACATCTTCATGCTGTCCGTGACGTTGGCATCGTCGTTCTTCGCCTTGGCGTGCATGGCATCACGAGTTGCCGCGGACCCCAGGTGCGTCAGCCCCGTGCCGGTCAGATGCATATGGGCTGCGTCCGGGTGGTCGATCGGCAGCAGCAACCGGCCTTCCGAGGCCAGCTGTTCCAGGTCGACCGCCGCACCGAGTTCATGTCCTCGGATGCATTCGGTCAGGCTCTGGCCTTTTGCGATGGCTTCCTGAACCAGCTCGTAGGTGGAGGCAACTCCCTTCAGGACAGAAGCTTCGCTGCCATTGCGGACGACCACGGCACGTTTGCCGGCATCATCCAGGATCTGGGAAATCAGCATAGCGTTACCCCTGCTTGTTCTTGTTGTAGACGTCGAAAATTACGGCTGCGAGCAGCACGAGGCCCTTGATCATCTGCTGGTAGTCGATACCGATGCCCATGATCGACATGCCGTTGTTCAGCACGCCCATGAGGAAGGCTCCGACAACCGCGCCAATGATGGTGCCGACCCCGCCGGACATGGACGCCCCGCCGATGAAGACGGCCGCGATCACGTCCAGTTCCAATGCGAAGCCGGCCTTGGGCGTTGCGGTGTTGAGACGTGCAGCGAATACGAGACCCGCTGCTGCAGCCAGAACGCCCATGTTGGTGAAGGCCAGGAAGGTCAGTCGTTCGGTCTTGATACCGGACAGTTTGGCAGCCTTCTGGTTGCCGCCGAGTGCGTAGATCCGGCGGCCAACCGTCGTCGTTTCGGTGATGAAGGCATAGATGATCGTCAGGACGCCCATGGTGATGAGCACATTCGGCAGGCCGCGAAACAGGGACAGCTTGAACATCACGAAAACCAGAGCGGCAGCAATGATCACGTTGCGGGCGATGAAGAAGCTCGTCGGCTCATCCTCGATACCGTAGGCCTTGTTCTGTGCCCGCTGGCGCATGCCGATCCAGACCACAAGGGCTGCGGCCACGACACCGGTTGCGAGCGCAAGAACATTGACCTTGCGGGCACCGAAGAGATCCGCCAGTGCTTCCCCCATGCCGGCCGGAAACATGTCTGGCACGAAACCGGTGGCAATGATCTGGAATTCCTTCGGGAACGGCCCAACCGATTGACCTTCGAGAAGCCAGAGCGACAGACCGCGGAAGACCAGCATACCTGCCAGCGTCACGATGAAGGACGGTATTTTCCAATAGGCGACCCAATACCCCTGGGCCGCGCCGATCAGCCCGCCGATGGCCAGGCAGACGATCATTGTGATGTACGGCGATTGACCGTAGTTGACGATCATGACCGCGGCGAGCGCCCCGATGAAGCCCATCACCGAGCCGACCGAAAGGTCGATGTTGCCCGAGACGATGACGATCAGCATGCCGAGCGCCATGATGATGATGTAGGAGTTCTGCAGCAGCAGATTGGTGATGTTTACTGCACGCAGCAGCGTGCCGTCGGTAACCACCTCGAAGAAGGCCATCACCGCAATCAGCGCGAACAGCAGTCCGTATTGCCGCAAATGCGAGGAGATATACTCGCCGATGCCCTTGGTCTTCACGACCGGCGTCGCATTGGTGTCGCTATCAGCCAGTTCCATGGGTTTTTCTCTCACTCGTTGACAATGAGCGACATGATGCGCTCCTGGCTCGCATCGCCGGCGGCAAGTTCACCGACGAGAGCCCCTTCGTTCATGACGTAGACCCGGTCGCACATGCCGAGCAGTTCCGGCATTTCCGACGAGATCATGACCACGCCTTTGCCCTGCGCGGCGAGGTCGTTGATGATGGTGTAGATTTCATATTTGGCGCCGACGTCGATGCCGCGGGTTGGCTCGTCCAGGATCAGCACTTCCGGCGCGGTGAACAGCCATTTGGCCAGCACCACCTTCTGCTGATTGCCTCCGGAAAGGTTGACCGTTTTCTGGAACACCGACGGCGTACGGATCGCCAGCGCTTCCCGGTATCTCTCGGCAACGCGGGTTTCCTCGTTGCGCTTGAGGATGGGCCCGGAAGAAACGCCGTTCAGGTTGGCGAGCGTCGTGTTGAACCGGATCGTCTCGTCCAGAACCAGCCCGAGGGCCTTGCGGTCTTCAGTGACGTAGGAGATGCCGGCTGCAATTGCCCGGTCCACGGTGCTGACATCAATCGGCTGGCCCTTGAGCTTCACCGATCCGCTGATGTTACGGCCATAGGACCGGCCGAAGATGGACATGGCCAGTTCGGTCCGGCCCGATCCCATCAGCCCGGCAATGCCGACGACCTCGCCAGCCCGGACATTGAAGGAAGCGTTCTTGATCACGCGCCGTTCGGAATGTTCGGGATGCCAGACGGACCAGTCCGTGACTTCCATCAGAACATCGCCCGGGGTTCGGCTGTGCTCCGGGAACCGGTGTGTCATGTCCCGGCCGACCATGTCGCGAACGATATCGTCCTCGCTCAAGCCTGCCTTGGCGTCGAGGTTCGAGACGGTCATGCCGTCACGGATCACCGTAACGCTGTCCGCGACATATCGGACTTCGTTGAGCTTGTGCGAGATGATGATGCTGGTGACGCCCTGCGCCTTGAGTTCCAGCATGAGATCAAGCAGCTTGCGGCTGTCGTTTTCCTGCAGCGCCGCGGTGGGCTCGTCCAGGATCAAGAGCTTGACGTCCTTCGACAGGGCCTTGGCGATTTCGACAAGCTGTTGCTTGCCGACGCCGATGGAGTCGACCTTGGTCGTCGGGGCCTCCGAAAGACCGACCTTGGCGAGCAGTTCTTCTGTCCGCTGGTTGGTTTTCCGCCAGTCGATCACGCCCTTGCTGGCGCATTCGTTGCCCAGGAAGATGTTTTCGGCAATCGAAAGCTGCGGCACCAGGGCAAGTTCCTGGTGAATGATGATGATGCCCTGCTTTTCACTGTCCGATATGCCGGAGAACCGGGCCGGTTCGCCTTCAAAAACAATCTCGCCGTCATATTGACCGTGCGGATAGACGCCGGACAGAACCTTCATCAGTGTGGATTTGCCTGCGCCATTCTCGCCGACGACGGCGTGAATTTCGCCCTTCTGGACATCCAGATTGACCCGGTCCAGCGCCTTCACGCCGGGAAAGGTCTTGCTGATGTTCTGCATGGAAAGGAGTGCCATCGACCCCGTTCTCCGAATTCCGAGGAAAGACCCGCCCACCGAGCCGGACAATCAGGGTCCGGGTCCATTCCGCTCTCCCAGGACTGCGAGGAAGAGCGGAATTGCCGTGTCGATGGGTGGTAAGTGCTGCCGGATCAACGGAAGATCAATCGGATGGGATCGATCCTCCTGAAGCTGATCACGTCCAAAGTGGCGGAGCATCCGGTGTGCGCTCGGTTGAACGCAGGATGCTCCGGGGTGTTGTCGTTCTTATTTGACCTGGTCTGCAGTGTAGTAACCGCTTCCGATCAGGATCTCTTCCCAGTTGCTGGCGTCGACGGAAACCGGCTCCAGCAGGTAGGACGGAACAACCTTCACACCGTTGTCGTAGGTGGTGGTGTCGTTGATTTCCGGCTCGCCGCCACCCAGCAGGGCATCAACCATGCCGACAGTGACGCGGGCAAGTTCACGGGTATCCTTGAAAACGGTCGAGTACTGCTCGCCGGCCAGGATCGACTTCACGGACGGGACTTCGGCGTCCTGACCGGTCACGATCGGCATCTTCAGATCGCCGGAACCGTAGCCGACACCCTTGAGCGAGGACAGGATGCCGATGGACAGGCCGTCATACGGGCTGAGAGCGCCGTGCAGCTGCTTGTCGGTGTAGTGAGCGGACAACAGGTTATCCATGCGAGACTGCGCAACTGCACCGTCCCAACGCAGCGTGCCGACGGTATCCATGCCCATCTGGCCGGACTGGATGACGATCGTGCCATCGTCGATCAGCGGCTGCAGAACGGACATCGCACCGTCGTAGAAGAAGTAGGCGTTGTTATCGTCCGGAGAACCGCCAAAGAGTTCAACATTGTAGGGGCCGTCTCCGAACCGCTCTTTCAAGCCGTTCACGAGAGACGTTGCCTGCTGCACACCGACCTTGAAGTTGTCGAAAGTCGCGTAATAGTCGACGTCGCCGCTGTCACGGATCAAGCGGTCGTAGGCGATAACCTTGATGCCGGATGCTGCTGCATTTTCAAGAGCGTTGGAAAGCGTGGTGCCGTCGATGGCGGCGATCACCAGAACGTCCACACCCTTGGTGATCATGTTCTCGATCTGGGCGAGCTGGTTCGGAATATCGTCTTCTGCGTATTGCAGGTCTGCTTCATAGCCGGCTTCGGTGAACTGCTCGACCATGGAATTGCCGTCGGAGATCCAGCGTGCCGAAGATTTCGTCGGCATGGCGATGCCGATGGAGCCTTTGTCCTGGGCCATTGCCGCGCCGGTCAGCGCCACGCCGGACATAAGGGTTGCTGCTGCCGCTACCGCGACAAGCGCCTTGGAAACAAATTTCATATCGTCCTCCCGGACCGGATCCCAGCCGGCCCAATTCAGTCACAGGCATTCACGGGTTGATGCCGGGGAGTACAAAATGGAAAAGTTACATGACGGTCAAATTATTATTCATTATCATTACATACCTTAATTGATATGAAATAACGGAAATCGGCCATGAGCTTGGACTTGCTGCGGCGGGGAATGAAAATCTCCCACTTGCGATTGCTCGCGGAGCTTGCAAAACACACTCGGCTCACCGACGCAGCAAGCGCTCTCGGCATGTCGCAACCGGCCGCTTCGCGTCTGATCTCCGAGGTTGAGCGTGTGGCGGAAGCCGACATTTACGTACGATCGGGCCGAGGAATCGAGTTGACCGACATCGGCCACAAACTGGCCGAACGCTGTGTGCGCATCCTGCAGGAGTTTGCCGATGCGGGGCGCGATATCGAACAGCACAAGTCCGGCCAGAGCGGGCACGTCAGCATCGGGTCGGTGACGGGCCCTGCAATCGAATATGTCCTGCCCGCGATACGTCACGTGCGCCTCAGCTACCCGGATATTTCCATTTCGGTGGAAGTCGGTCCCAGTCTCGATCTGGCACCGATGCTGGAGGACGGGCGGCTCGACTTTTCCCTCAGCCGCGTGCCGGTGGATGAAGATCCGGACCTGTTCGAGGAACGCCCTCTCCTGCGCGAACCTGCCTGCCTGGTCGCCCGGACGGATCATCCGCTGACCCGCCTCGCAGCACCTGTGCCTGCAGAAGCCCTATTGGGTTTTGACTGGGTGCTTCCTCCTGTTGGCGCCCCGATCCGCACCACGACGGAACAGGCATTGCGCGACAAGGGGCTTGGACTGCCCACCAAGGTGCTGACGACGTCTTCGTTTCTGTTCACGGTTACGACTGTGCAGCGTACCAACGCGATTGCCGCTGTCGCCCAATCGGTTGCCTCAAGCTTTGCTGAAAATGCAGATGGAAGCCCGGGCACGATCACGGCCCTTGAAAGCGATCTCACCTTGTCGGTTGAGACCTATTCCTTCCTGACCCGAAAAGGCCAGGTTCTGACGCCTGTCGCCCGGATCGTGGCACGCGAAGTCCTGCGGGCAATCACGGGCGAAACGATACTTGCGTGATTGCACGTCGCAAGCCGAAGTGATGCAACGTCTTGAAAAACTTGACAAACTGTAGAGGGAGAGTGGTGCCCAGAGCCGGAATCGAACCAGCGACACGCGGATTTTCAATCCGCTGCTCTACCAACTGAGCTATCTGGGCGTGCCTTGCAAGTGGTCCGGGGCGAGCCCCGTTCGCTGAAAGCCCGGTCCTTATAGAGGCTCCCTGAAACCTTGTCCAGCACCCCGGCAAAGTTTTTTGCCGAACGGCCTCACCTCACCTGTTGAAAACTTTCAGCCCCACTAACCTTCTGAAAAACAATATCTTTCCCGAGCCTGACCAAAATCGTTTCGTACTGTGTCACATATATCTCGGCTTCTGTCGCAACAAGGCACGTGGTCGGAGGCTCTCTGGCCCACAGTCAAGTCATCACCTCTATCCTGCGGTACGCACCCGATCTCCCCCAAATACTGACGTGCAAACGAAAGAAGCGCGCCACGAATGGCGCGCTTCTGACAGTCATCAACGATCCTGTCGATCTTATTTCACGGTGATCCGGTCGTCCGTGTAGGCTGAGTAACCGTTCTTGCCTGCAAGATAATCGGAAACCACATCGGCCAGGTCCGGGCCGAAGTCGTAGGCGTTCATGCCGTTGGTCGCGAAGATCTTGTAGCCGTCGCCGCCACCGCGCATGTAGTTGTTGGACACCACGCCGTAGACCTTTTCCGGATCCAGCGGGACGTAGCTGTCGCCTTCCATCACCATGACATCGGAGATCCGCTCCCCGGCGGGCTTGGTCTTGTCGAAGGAATACTTAAGACCGGCCACTTGCGGGAAACGGCCCGCGCCCTCTTCCACCTGGCTGACACCGTTTTCAAGAGCCGCGATCACATCGGACCCCTTCAGTTCGAAAGTGGACAGCGTGTTCTGGAACGGCAGCACCGTCAGGACTTCGCCCTTGGTGATCTCGCCGGCGTCGATGGAGGCACGCAGACCACCGCCGTTCTGGATGGCGATCTGGACACCCTGGCCCTTGACGCGATCAAGCATGGCATCTGCGACCAGGATCCCCATTTCGCAAGCCTGGGCACGACAGACTTCCCGGTCGGCGCCGATGGGAGCATCGGCCTGGGCAACGACTTCCTTGCGGATTTCGTCGAGCGGTTCGGCGAGTTCCTTGATGCGGGAAACAAGTTCCGGATTTTCGACGATGGTGTTGTCGATAATGATCGGCTCACCGGCAGCTTCCGTGATGACGCCATTGTCGTCAAAGGTCACGTTCAGCTCGCCCAGGAACTTGCCGTAGGCGTAGGCCTGAACGACGGCGGTCGGCGTTCCATCCGGACCGTCGATCATGGTCGGATACGGGCCTTCGGCATCGTCCGACGTGTTGGACAAATAAGTGTTGGAGTGGCCGCCGACAATCACGTCGATGCCAGGTGCCTTGGCAGCAACTTCCTTGTCGACGTTATAGCCGGAGTGGCTGAGGACGATGATCTTGTTGACGCCTTCGGCAGCAAGTTTCTCCGCTTCGCGGGTTACGGCTGCAACCGGATCGGTGAAGGAAATATTCGCGCCGGGGCTGGCAAGTTCATCGGTGTCTTCCGGCGTCAGGCCGATCAGGCCGATCTTCTCACCGCCGCGTTCGATGACGATCGAAGGCTTCAGCACATCGGCAAGCTGAGGCTCCTTCGACACATCCGCGTTGGACATCAGAACCGGAAACTCCACCGCATCCATGAAGCCGCGCAGGACTTCAGGTCCATCATCAAATTCATGGTTGCCGACGGTCATTCCGTCGTAGCCGAGCTTGTTCATGAACTCGGCGGCAGCCTTGCCCTTGTAATAGGTATAGAACAGCGTGCCCTGGAACTGGTCACCACCGTCGACGAGGATCGTGTTGTTGCTGGCCGCGCGGCGATCCTTGATGATCGTGTCGAGGCGCGCCGTGCCACCGAAGCATTTGCCTTCTGCATTATCCTCTTCACCGCAGGTCGAATCGTACTTGTTGATCGGCTCGATACGGCTGTGGAAGTCGTTGGTATGCAAGATCGTCAGCGAATAATCGGCATAGGCTGCCGTCGACAGTGCCGTGGTCACGGACAGCACTGCGGCGCTCAGAAAACGTTTTTTCATCGGACCCTCGCCCTTGGATAGGTTGGTTATGCCGTATCAGGAACGAGACGCCTGACGCCGGCTTCCCGGTGTTCTTAAAAACCCCGTACGCCCCTCAACAAAAGGCATCAACCCTACCGGACAAAACCGGAATTCAGGGCGTCAGGATCGCCGGTATAAAAAGATCTTGGTGCAGTTTTATGACAGCTGCAAGTGTTTGGCGGCATGAAACTGAAAAAAATTTTGCTGGATAAATATTTTTGCAGCGCTGCCTAAAAATAGCTCAATCCCGCCAACTCTGCCGAGCCAAGTTCCGTGGCAGCCGGCTGAACAGGCAAATGGCAAGCCTTCCCGAAAACTCCGGTGACGGGCGGTTTTCAGGGTCTTTTGAGAAGATTATCGGGAAAGGAGCACTGAGGCGCCGAGTTCTGCCTGGAATACCGGCAAGGCCTTCGCGCCTGCTTCGCCGGCAAACGAACCGACGGATCACATGGCGCACCAGGACGTGTCAGGAGCGGTCTTCGTCCGGGAAATTGCTCTCGTCGATATCGTCGGTTTCTACCACGGGTATAGTGTACCCCTCGGAGAACCAGCGGTTCAGATCAATCTTGGCGCAGCGATCCGAGCAGAACGGATAATCGTCCGGCGTCGACAATTTCGAGCAGATTGGACAGGGGCGCATGCGCCGTTCGGGTTTCTGGCTTTCGGCCATTTCACTCTCCGGATTTCTGCTTCGCGCCAACTGCTGAAAAGGCAGCCGGTGATGGATCATCGGCTTGCCGAATACGATCTCGACAGCTTCAGGCTGCCGCTGTCGCCCAGCCCTGATGCACAGGGTATCCGGCTGAACTCAGCAGGTTCGCGGTTTCCACCAGGGGCAGTCCGACCACCGCCGGGTAGGACCCGACCAGTTTGACGACAAAACTTCCCGCGAGCCCCTGAATGGCATATCCGCCTGCCTTGCCGCGCCACTCGCCGGAGGAAATATAGTCGTCCATGTCCTTGCGCGTCAGGCGTTTGAACCGCACGCGGGTTTCGACAAGCTTGGAACGGACCTTGCCGTTTGCCTCTGCAACGGCCACCCCGGTGAACACCCGGTGGCCACGGCCCGACAGGAGAGACAGGCACATGAGCGCCTGATCGGTCAGCTCCGCCTTGGGCAAGGCCCGGCGGCCGACCGCAACCACGGTATCGGCAGCCAGCACCACACTGTCCTGCATCGCTTCGGACGCATCGGCCATCTGACGAACGGCTTCAGCCTTTGCACGCGCCAGGCGCAGCGCAAGACTGCGCGGTGTTTCATGCTTCTTCGGCGTTTCGTCAATATCGGCCGGCAGGAGGTGATCCGGCTCCAGTCCGATCTGCTGCAGCAGCGCGAGGCGGCGCGGCGAGGCGGAGGCCAGGATCAACTGAGGGGCATTGGTCATCTAAGAGCGAGCCTTGCAGCCGGGGTCACCTTGAAGGATCCGCTTACTTGAAGCGGTAGGTGATCCGCCCCTTGGTAAGATCATACGGGGTCATTTCGACAAGAACCTTGTCGCCCGCCAGTACGCGGATACGGTTCTTGCGCATACGCCCTGCCGTGTGGGCAATAATTTCGTGATCATTTTCCAGTTTTACGCGGAACGTCGCGTTCGGCAACAGTTCTGTTACGACGCCCGGAAACTCCAGAGCTTCTTCTTTGGCCATTTGATATCCTGAATAAAGCGGGCCCTGCCCGCGGGTGCCGGGGAAACTAACGGATTAGCGGCAGAAAGTGAACCTTTCTTTCCACCGCTATGCAAAGAAACTGCCAGATCCTATGCATCACCGCCTGCGATCGCCATTTCCTGCCGGATTTACGCCGGAAAACCCGGCATTTTCCTGCTGTTCACGCCACTCATCTTCAAGAATTGCATAATAGAACTCTTCGTCCCAACCACCCTTGAACAGGGCATGCTCGCGAAAATGGGCCTCCCTGCGCATGCCCAGGCGTTCCATCACTCCCCAGGACGCGTTGTTGCGGGCATCGCAGCTAGCGAAGATGCGGTGCAGTCCGAGATCCTCGAACCCCATGCGCAGTAGCGCGCGGCCAGCCTCCGTGGCAAAGCCCCTGCCCTGATATTGAGGGTTCAATGTGAACCCGATCGTGCCCTGGCGCGCCTCCACGTTCGTCACCCTCAGCGAAACGTCACCGATGACACCACCGTCCTTCCGTTTCTCTACCGCTAAGGCCAGTGTCCCTTCACCATCCAGGCACTTCATGTCCGCCCATTTGGTCAGTTTCGACCGGATTTCCTCCAGGCTCCGTGGTTCCCAGAACTGGAAACGAGCAACCTCCGGCAGAGACTGGTAGGCATGGAGTGCCTCCGCATCGCCTGGCTCCATGGGACGCAGTACCAGCCGGTCCGTCAGGACCTGCGACGTGATTTCGAATTTCATCTTGTTCCTTCAGGTTCAGCCGCTTGGCGGCGGCGCCCAGTCCAGGCGCTTCTTGATGCGCATCATGAGCTGATCGCGCACTGCCCGGTATTCGCCCAGGATCTGCTCCCGGCTGCCGGTGGCAAGGGTCGGATCGAGAGTCGGCCAGTATTCGACTTCGACCGATTCCGTTCTTGTCATGTCGAGCGCCTTGTGGTGCGCCTCGGGAGCGAGAGTGACCACAAGATCGAACCCGGATTCGTCCAGATCCTCGAATGTCTTCGGCGTGTGCCGGCTCATGTCGACGCCTATTTCGGCCATGACCGCGTCCACGAACGGGTCAACCTTGCCGGAACGGACACCGGCGGAACGCACATAAATCTGGCTGGGAAAGAGTTTGGCCGTCAGAGCCTCGGCCATGGGCGAGCGCACGGAATTCATTCCGCAGGCAAAAAGCACCGCAGTCGGACGCATGCCCGGCCCGGCCATATCCGTCAGCCCTTCCAGTGCAAGGCGTAAACGAGGGTAAACAGCCGTCGTGCCGTCTGCATGTCGACTTCTATCTTCCCTTCCAGCCGCTCCATCAAAATGGCAGAGCCTTCGTTGTGGACCCCGCGCCGCCCCATGTCGATCGCCTCGATCTGGCTCGGTGTCGCGTGGCGGATGGCCTCGTAATAGCTTTCGCAGATCAGGTCGTAGTCCTTGACGATCTTGCGCAGCGGAGACAGTGACAAAACATGAGTGACGACTTCCTTGTCGTCATCGGTCCTGATCCGGAAAACCAGCTTCTTTTCGATTACCGACAGGTTGAGAACATAGCTCGCAGGCGGATGCCCGACGGGCTGAAACGCGT
Source organism: Roseibium sp. RP-7 (assembly GCF_053005225.1). Taxonomy (NCBI): domain Bacteria; kingdom Pseudomonadati; phylum Pseudomonadota; class Alphaproteobacteria; order Hyphomicrobiales; family Stappiaceae; genus Roseibium; species Roseibium sp. RP-7. Next base: position 1,484,243 of record NZ_JBRKQA010000001.1, on the reverse strand, counting down.
TTTCCTCAATCAGGTCGTAGATCGCAACAGCACGGTCATGCTCCACTTCCGGTGTGGACCGGGCGATAGAGGCTTCGTCCAAAACCACATCAACCAGCTTTCCGCCGGTTTGTTGCGGTTCGGGATCCGGGTGCGGTTCGCTCATCTGGTCGAAGCCTCTTCTTCAAATCGGGAGCTACAAATTCAGTCTGATGGAAACAGAGCGCGCGTGCGCCGACAACCCCTCTGATTCACCAAGAGCGATTGCCGCCGGCCCGAGCTGACGCAGATTATCCGCATTGCATTTCAGGATCGAGGTGCGTTTGACGAATTCCAGCACGCTCAGACCCGACGAAAAGCGAGCCGACCGCGCGGTCGGCAACACATGATTGGACCCGCCGACATAGTCGCCAATGGCTTCAGGCGTATAATGACCCAGGAACACGGCGCCTGCGTTGCGCACCTTCTTCAGCAGCGCTTCCGGATCGGCAACGGCAAGTTCCAGGTGTTCGGGAGCAATTCGGTTGGCTAGCGGCATTGCCGCCTCCAGATCGTCCACCAGGATGATTGCTCCGTAATCCTGCCAGCTGGCACGGGCAACATCTTCACGCGGCAACGTTTTCAACTGCGCTTCGACGGCAGCTTCCACCTGGTTCGCAAGATCTTCGCTGTCGGTGATCAGGATCGACTGCGCAGCGGTATCGTGTTCGGCCTGTGCCAGCAGATCGGCAGCAAGCCAGTCGGCATTGTTGCCACTGTCGGCCAGGATCAGCACTTCGGACGGGCCCGCGATCATGTCGATGCCGACAGTGCCGAAGACACGGCGCTTGGCAGCCGCCACAAAGGCATTGCCCGGACCGACGATCTTGGCGACCGGGGCAATGGTCTGCGTTCCATAGGCAAGAGCAGCAACGGCCTGTGCACCGCCAATACGATAGATTTCCGTGACACCGGCAATTCTGGCGGCAGCCAGCACCAGCGGGTTCAGCACCCCGTCCGGGCTCGGAACCACCATGACGATGCGTTCCACGCCCGCGACCTTGGCCGGCACGGCATTCATCAGAACCGAACTCGGGTAGCTTGCGGTACCACCGGGCACATAGATGCCGACAGCCTCGACAGCGGTCCAGAGCGAACCGAGTTCCACGCCGATGGGATCGGTATAGCGGTCGTCCTTCGGCATCTGGCGGGCATGGTGGGCGTGAATGCGGTCGTGGGCAAGCTGCAGGGCGTCCAACGTCTCCTGCGGCACCTTTGCAAGCGCGGCATCAATTTCTGCGGCGGACACCGTCAGTTCGGCCATGCTCTCGGCCTGCAGCCGGTCGAACCTTGCCGTATAGTCGAGGACTGCCTTGTCGCCTTCGGTGCGAACACGCTCGAGAATATCCCGGACGATCTGGTCGACATCCTCCGACACTTCCCGTTTGCCGGAAAGGAGAGCCTTGAACTGGTCTTCGAAGCGGGCGTCGTTGATGTTAAGGCGTAGAACCACGCAATTCTCCATCATGTGCGGTGCCTTGCACCGTCTGTCATTCCGTGCGGGCGGTCAGCTGAGGTCGTGTTGCGGCAGGTTCGGCGTGGACCATGCGGCGCCCAGGTCCGACAGTTGCGCCTCGATGCAGTCCACCTCGAGCGCAAGGCTGCCACCACCTGCAAAGGCGAGCTGGATCGTGCCGGCCGGCTCTTCGCCCGGCTCGAAGGTCACGGCGAGCAATTCCAGGACGGCACCCTTGGCCTTCTGGTTGATGTTCTGCGCCTTCATGGCCTTGACCTGCGCAAAGGCCAGCGCCGTGCGGCGGCGCTCATGTTCCTTCGATCGCTTGTCGGCTTCCTTGTCCCACACGAACCGGTTCAGCACGAACACGGCCTTCTGCTCCTTCGGCAGATAGCGGATATCCGCGATGGTGATCACCGCGTCCTGCAGATGGGCGGAAAGAACCTGAAGGTCTTCCTGGTCAAGGGCGGCAAGTTTCAGCTGGTCCATTTGCTCTTGTTCTGATCCGGTCATGCGTTGTCTGGCAGGACGCATATAAGCGACTTTCTGCCCGGTCCCAAGGCTGTTGCCTAATGGGGAATAACGGTTTTGGCAATCTCCAATGCCCTGAAACATGCCTTGCGGCATCGTGGCGCCCTCAAGGGCCTTCATCCACCCGCTGGCGCAGATCCGCCTTGACCTCGTCCAGCGATGCGATCCGCCGGAAGATCCGGCGGCCCAGCCAGAGCCCGAACACAAGCAAGAAGAAGCCCAGAGACGGCCCGTAGGGCGCCGGAACAAGGACAACAGCGAACAGTGCCGCGAAGGCAAAGGCCAGCTGGACCAAAAACCGGATTGTCTGTGCATTCATGCAGTCGCTCCAACTTCGTCCCGCAAGTTATCCCGGCGTCGATTTGTAATCACCTGCCATCTGCCTTCCGTCTTGCAATCAGGGCACGCATTCTGGAAAGTGACGCCAGCACATCAGGGCGACACCCTACCATCACACGAACGCACGGGCACGTAATGCTGAAACGATCCACCTGCCTCGGCCTGCTGGCAGGCAGCCTGCTTCTTTTCCAGACGCCGATGGATGTCCAGTCACAGGATTTTACCGAGAAGGTTCTGGGTGAGACCATATATGTCCCGGCCTATTCGCGGGTCTTTTCCCATCCGAACAGGTCCGACCTTCTGGCGGCAACACTTGCCGTACACAATGTCGACCCTGAAGCCACCATAACGTTGCAGCAGGTCGATTATCACAACGAGGAGGGCACCTTGCTGCGCACTCTGCTTGATGCGCCGGTGGACCTTGCGCCCATGCAGTCGAAAACAGTACTGATCCCGATCAACGACACCACTGGCGGCGTCGGGGCGAATTTCCTGCTCGTGTGGTCGTCGGATAGTGGTGCCCTCAGCCCCATCGCAGAAGCCATCATGACCAGTGGCAGCGGCGGTCCCGGCCCCTCTTTCACGTCACGTGGCCGGGTGATCAAGCGGCAAACGGCGCAGTAGATTTCGCGAAAAATACATTACATGGGGTGCGGCGCAGTCCATGCCGCCCATGTTTTCACACCGTAATCCGATGGCTTTATCAGGCCGAGATGCGCTCGATCTTCGCGCCGCAGCGGGTCAGTTTGTCTTCCAGACGCTCAAACCCGCGGTCGAGGTGATAGACACGGCTGACCGTCGTTTCGCCTTCTGCTGCCAGACCGGCAATAACCAGCGAGACGGACGCCCGCAGATCCGTTGCCATGACCGGAGCACCGCGCAGGGTCGAGACGCCTTCGATCATTGCCGTGCGGCCGTCCACATGGATCTGAGCACCGAGGCGGGCCAGTTCCTGCACGTGCATGAACCGGTTTTCAAAAATGGTTTCGGTAATCCGGCTCGTACCGCCGGCCTTCGTCATCAGAGCCATGAACTGGGCCTGCAGGTCGGTCGGAAAGCCCGGGAACGGTTCGGTGGTGATATCCACCGGCTGGATGCCGTTGCCGTTGCGGTAAACCTTGATGCCGTCGGCGGTCTGCGTAATGTCCGCGCCGGTCTGGCGAAGTGTCTCGAGCGCCGTTTCCAGAAGGTCCGAACGGGCGCCTTGCAACAGAACGTCACCACCGGTCATGGCAACAGCCATGGCATAGGTACCCGTTTCGATCCGGTCCGGAACAACCGCGTGATGCGCACCATGAAGGCGCGGCACACCCTGGATGCGGATAGTCGATGTGCCTTCACCCTCGATCTTCGCGCCCATGGCCTTCAGGCACTTGGCAAGATCGACGACTTCCGGCTCGCGCGCGGCATTGACGATTTCCGTCTCACCACTGGCCAGCGTCGCCGCCATCATGATTGTGTGGGTTGCACCGACGGAAACCTTCGGAAACTCGACGCGAGCACCTTTCAGCCCGCCCGGGGCCTTGACGATGACATAGCCGCCGTCGATCTCGATCTCAGCGCCGAGCGCTGCCAGACCGTCGATGAAGAAGTCTACCGGCCGTGTGCCGATTGCACAGCCGCCAGGCAGCGAGACCCGCGCTTCATGGCTGCGGGCAACCAGCGGTCCGATAACCCAGAAGCTGGCACGCATCTTGGAAACCAGCTCATAAGGCGCGGTGGTGTCGACGATTTCACGGGCGGTCAGGTTCAGCGTCTGTCCGGCAAGGTCATCCTGGCCACTGCGCTTGCCGTTCACCGAGTAATCAACCCCGTGATTGGACAGGATCTGCATAAGCTGGGCAACGTCGCGAAGGCGCGGCACATTCGACAGCGTCAGGGTCTCATCCGTCAGGAGCGATGCGATCATCAGCGGCAGTGCCGCATTCTTCGCGCCGGAAATCGGAATGACACCATTCAGTTCCGCACCGCCAACGACCTTGATACTGTCCATGTTTTTCCCCGAACAGGACCGTGCTCACCGCACGGCCATCCCTTTGCATACGTCAAGAAACTCACATCAAACGTGCGGTCTACACGCAAGTTATGGCCCATGCAAGGCGCGCAACCGGCTGCGACCGGGCAATTTTGGGGCGACACAGTCCTGCCGAACATCCGGCTGATGGTCCTCAGTCGGCGTCCCGCGTCTTGGCAGCAGACTTGCGGCGGCGCAGATTGGCTCTCAAGGCTTCGGCCAGCCGGTCTTCGCGGGATTTCACCCCGGCTTTGTCCGACGCCTTTTCGCCTGTCTGCTTGCCGGATTTTCCGCCGCCGCTTTCAGCGGACTTGTGCTGCTGGTCTTTTTCGCCCATGGCGCGCCTGTGTGATGATCCTGTGATTCATTTGTCTAGCAAGCTGCCCGCAGCTTGCCTAGGCGTCTTGTGTCTTCCGCATTGTTTGCCGCTAACCCTGCCAGCTTCAGCAGCATTCGGTCTTCCCATCGCTGCCCAAAACGTGTCCGCGGCCATGCCGCCCCCCACCAGAGATAAGCAGCATCGCGCCAAGTAGCCTGCACACGGTGCTGAGCCCCGCCTTCAGTCTTCCCTGTTCCCAAACTTCTGATTTCCCCGGACGCTGCTTCCACCCGCCTTTCGGCGAGAGCCTGTCTCCCCTCTCCCGAAAAGGCCAATCTGCTCTGCATCACGACCGGCAGGATTGCTTAATATCCACAGGCGAAACAGGGCCAAAAGCACCAGCTTTGCCGCGCCAACCCTTCAATCGTCCCGGCTTTGACGGGAGGGAGCAAATGACCGCGGAAAAAAATCCCAAAACACTGCTTGCGTCCCCGAAGGTCTTATGGCAAAAGCCCCCTCATTCCGGTCGGCACCGCTGATCGGCACCAGCACTTGCGTCTTGCAACTCAAGCTTTTCAAGCAAAAAAGTTCGACGCCGCGGCTGTCCCAAAGACAAGCCAGATGCTGCCGTAGCTCAGGGGTAGAGCACTCCCTTGGTAAGGGAGAGGTCGAGAGTTCAAATCTCTCCGGCAGCACCATTCAAGCCATTGAATTCACATAACTCTTTGGTACTGACTGGGTATTCGCCAGCCGACTGGTACACATGGCCCTTCCAATGTCCCGTCCGATCAAGCACAAAACCACCGGCGTCTAATACCTGAGAACCCAAGTCCCGAGCGACTTACGCACTGTGTTCCAGGGCAATCCGGTGCGTCGGGAGACACCGGGATTGAAAGCTGATCACGAAAATGCCGGCGCCTGATAGCGCTCAACAGCGCCATGTCTATCACTCCGTATTCCCTCACCGATATCACGCAGGAGTGGATTTAACATCGGTCAGTTCTCGGTGAAAATCGGGCCTTACCAAGTCAGTTCTCGTTGAAAATCAACAGCTAAGTGTTTCTTGCCTTCCAAACCCGAGGAGAATTCTGCCTTGGCACCCGGAACGTTGCGAGTGATTTTGCTGGCCACGTTTGCGAGCGCAGTAACCTGTTACCCGCTCGGCTGGGCACAGGTCGCCGAGCGGTCCTCCTCTTGCCTTTCGCGTTGTTCCTCTAGCACCAACTGAAGAATATAGCGCCGGGGCTACGTTGTCTTGTTCGCGACCGAGAACCTGTCGGAATCCTCTCATGCGATCACTTCAGATCGTCCAGGTTGTCCATGATCTGGTAGAAGAAGCCAATGGTCTTGCCATATTCCTCCACCAAGAGGCGCTCGTTGACGCCGTGAAATCCTTCGAATTCCTTCATGTTTTCAAGCTGGATGGCGGTAATAGTATAGACATCCGGAGCAAAGGGCCGCGCCTGGAAGTGCGCGGAATCCGAGCCGCCGATGACGAAGAACGGCGCGACAACCAAGTCATTTCCCCAGATCTGGCGAATGGTTTTCTCGAGCGTCTTGTAGCCGGGCCCCTCCGGGTCGGCCATCGCGGTTGCGAGCCTCGAGGCGGAGATGTCGCGCACGGTGATACGATCATCGTCGATGGCCTTCTTGACGTGTTCAATGATCACGTCAGGCGTATCACCCGGCATCGGCCGGAAGTTGACCACGGCAGTTGCAGAGGGCGGCAGGATATTGTCCTTGACGCCGGCATTGAACATGGTCACCGCGATTGTCGTGTGCATCATGGCTCTGGTGACCTGGTTGCCGGCCATGACCTCAACGAACTGCTTCTCGAGGTCGGTCATCTCACCGTCCTTGCCGAACGCAACTGCGGAATAAAGCGGCTGATAGGCTTCGTCCAGTTCGGGGCCGAGATAGCGGTACTGATAGCGCAGAGCCGGATGGATGCGGTAGGGGAACTGCGCGGCCTCCAGCTTTGTGATCGCGGACGCCAGGATACCGATGTTCGATTCTTCGGGCGGCTGGGAGGAATGTCCGCCGACGCCATGCATGGCGAGTTCCAGACTGACATAGCCCTTCTGCGCGATTCCGATCAGCGCCGTATTGTCGGGCAGACCGGGGAATATGCCTGGAATTAGCGGAGCGGATTCGTCCATGACGAAGGCAAATCGCTTGATGCCGCGCTTCTCCAGGGTTTCCGCGATGAATCTCGCCCCTTCCGGGCCACCGACCTCCTCGTCCTGCCCAAAGACGAAATAGAGCGTCCGCTCGGGTTGGTAGCCTTCCTTGATTTTCATCTCGGCGGCTTCGAGAATGCCGTGGATCTGGTTCTTGTCGTCCATTGTGCCGCGGCCCCAGAGGTAGCCGTCCACCACGGCCCCGGAGAAGGGCTCTTGCTCCCACTGGTCGAGAGAGTCTTCGGGCACGGGCACCACATCTTGGTGCGCGTAGAAAAGAGCCGGCGGCAGGTCCGGGTTCTTGCCTTCCCAGGTGTAAAGCAGGCTGTAAGGACGCGGGTCGCCGAGGATTTCCCGCTTCAGGGTCTTATGGACCTCCGGATAGGCCTCGACCAGGAACGCGTGATAGTCGTCAAACGCCTTGGTGTCGAAGTCGTTTCTGTCCTGGTTCGAGATCGTGGGGAACTGCACCGCCCTGGACAGCCTCTTCACCGCGCCATCCAGATCGACGTCGATGGTAACCTGCTCGACGCCTTGCATCTGCTTGGAGGAGAAATCAGGCGTTTCATCCGCCCAGGCCGATACACTGATGGCAATCGCAGCCACAAGCGAAATTCCAGCTGAAAATTTGATACGTCGCTTCATTGTTGGTCGCCTCGAGTGTGTCCGATAGGAACCGTTTCTAGTTGATTGTATTCTTGTAGATCACGCCGTCTTTCATGATGAGGTCGAAATTCGCCTCGGGATCTGCGACCAGATCGAGGTTTTCCAGCGGATTGCCGTCGACCAGGATCAGGTCCGCATAAGCGCCTTCCCTGATCACACCCAGATCGCCCTCCTGATAGGGATCGCGCGGCCCGCTCATCTTCAGCAGCGTCGCGTTGTCATGGGTCGCGATCTTCAGTGCTTCGTAAGGCGTGAACCATTTGGAGAGCTTCGCCAGGAACTTGCCCTGTTTCGGCAGCAAGGCCGGATCGAATTGCAGGTCGGTTCCCCAGGCGATGTTGACTCCATGCTTCTTGGCTAACCCGACTACGTTTTCGATCCCCGCGACGGCTCCCACATACTTCCGGTTGCTGGCCTCGTTGTCGAAAACGAAGGCGTCCTCGCCGGTGGCCTCAAACGCCTGCATGCTCCACCAGACGCCCTTTTCGGCCATCAGCTGGGCCGTCGCGTCCTCGATGAAGAACCCGTGCTCGACCGACATCGCACCGGCCTCGACCCACTGGCGGATGGCCGTGTCCGTGTTGGCGTGGATCATGACGTAGGTGTTCCAGGTCTTGGCGACATCGACCAGCGCCTTCGCCTCCTCGAACGTGTATTGCGTCACGTCAAGCGGGTCGTAGAGCGAATTGACCCCGCCCCCGGCCATGGCCTTGATCTGTGAGGCCCCCATGCGAAGAACCTCGCGCGTCCGCTTCATCACTTCGGGAACGCCATCGGCGATCAGCGTTTGCCCGGTTTTCTGGGCGTAATCCAGCGGCTGAAATTTCTCTTCGGGAATGTTGAGGGGGCTGCGCCAGTCGCCATGGCCTGCGGTCTGGCCGATGACCGGACCGGAAGGGTACATGCGTGGTCCGACGATCATGCCTGAGTCGATAGCCTTCGCGATCGGAATCGATGCACCGCCTGCGTCCCGAATGGTCGTGAACCCACGCATGAGGGTTTCCTCTTGCGATTTTGCCGCGGCAAAACTGAGTGTGACGATGTCACTGTTCAGAACCTTGCCGACCGGCCAGAAGGCCAGCATGGTGTGCCAATGCGCGTCGATAAGACCGGGGATCATTGTCCGACCGCCACCGTCGATAATCGTGGCGTCATCACTGTGGATTGACTCCGTTGACACCGATTTGATCAGATTGCCTTCGATGAGAACACTGGCGTTTTCGACCAGGGTCTCGCTTTCACCGTCAAACACCTGAACGTTTGTAATCAATGTTTTGGCAGGCGGTTCCTGGGCAAGCACCGGCCAGGATACAAATGCTACGATTGAAGCGAGAATGAGATTTTTCATGGAACCTTCTCTGCCGTGAATTGAATTGAACGCATTGTATATTAAGTTTGAAATCGTTGGCGTGATCTTGAAGGTCACACCGAAATCTGACCCGAAATTGTCGTTGTTTTCGATATCGTTACCGAAGGTCTCTGTGCACCGCGCGGGCACGCCGTCTGGTTCGACAACCTTTCATTTCGTCGCGTTGACGGGAACGCACCATTGTTCCCCTGTCGATCATAACTGATTTTGGGGTTGGTGCCGACGGCCTACTCCGAGTGGTGCCTTGGGTGGCAGGTTGGGTAGCACGCCGATCAACCGAAGGACCCCGCACTGATGTGGAAGAGGATCGGGGCTCAGGTCACCTGCATCAGCGGCGCTGTCCGCGCCGTATGCTTCGAGCCGGCATCGAACAGCAGCCAGGTCTGAGCTCGTTCCAATAGCTAGAGATGCAATTGGCCCGTTGCAGTGAGCACAGCGGATCCGGTCAGCTCAACAGCGTCAGGGCGTACGAGAAGCCGAATATGGCTTTCCCTACCCATAGAAACTCCCTGTACGACCGTAAACGTTTCTTGTCCTCCAGCACCGCTGCGGTTGGCCAATAGCCACCCCAGTGGGCCTGCGGCACTTCCTGTTGCCGGGTCTTCCCGAATGCCTACCGTTGGATTGAAGAAGCGAGCATAGGCTTCCCCTCTCTGTTCACCAGATGTCGTGAAAACATAACATCCTTGCGCACCGGCACGCTCCAACAACGGAAGAAGCATGGAGGCGTCAGGATCCGCGCGGTCAACTTCGTCGCGCGAAACGAGCCTGACGAGCATATGCGCCGCACCCGTGGAGACCACAACCGCTTCCTGCGGCCCAAGGGCCGGTTCAGTCTTGTCGAGCCCCAGTGCTTCGGCAAGCGCCTGCAAGTCCCCGACGTCGCCAATATGGCGCGGCATGGCCTGAGACAGGGAGACAGTGACCCGTCCATTTTCCCGTCCGACCGAAACTGGAAGAAGCTCGTCCCCCAGTTGCTGAACAAACGAGGTGCGTTCACCTAATTGGCCCGTTTCTGCCAACCACCGCCAGACACCAGGTGACAAACGACGCGCCGCATCCTCCAGCAAGACTTTCTTGCGAGCCGAGTTCAGCCTTCCAGGATGCGTCTCAGTGAAACAACCGCGGCCGAGGTCCGGTTTTCAACGCCCAGCTTGCCGAAGATCCGGTCCAGATGCTTGTTCACCGTGCGCGGGCTCATGTCCAGAATGGAGGCGATTTCCTTGTTGGACTTGCCGTTGGCAATCCAGATCAGGACTTCGGCTTCGCGTTCTGTCAGGTCGAAGGCATCCTTCAGGATTTCGGAAGGGACGCTGTCCGAGACATCCGACACGCGCAGCAGATGCTCACCCGCACTGATGTTGCCGGCATAAGTGAACCGCAACTCCCGTCCCTTGATGCGGGCAACAATGTCCTCTTCCTTCTGGGCAGCCTTTCCCTGTGGCAGCAGGTAGTGGCGCAGCCAGTCGACGGCAGCTTCCGGCAACTGCCCGGCTGCCGCTGCGTCCTCGGCCGTGCCCGTACCAAGCAGCGCGGAGGCTTGCGGTGTCGCCCAGCATACGGCGCCCGACAGGTCGACCGACATCAAGTAACGACCGGATGCATCAAGTGCGACATGGGCGCTGCGCGAATTTCGGGCGTTGGAAATATGCACGCGCAGACGGGCGATCAGTTCGTCCGGGTTGACCGGCTTGGTGACATAGTCGACGCCACCTGATTCCAGGCCCCTGACAATATGTTCCGTCTCGCTCAATCCGGTCATGAAGAGAACCGGCACATCCCGAAGGTCTTCCAGCGCCTTCAGGCGCTTGCTGGTTTCGAAACCGTCGAGCTCCGGCATGATCGCGTCCATGAGGATCGCATTGGGGATCACGCGGGCTGCGATTTCTATCGCCTTTCGACCGCTTTGGGCCACCAGAACTGTGAAACCGGCTTCCTCCAGGGCGTCCGAAAGCATGCCCAGGGAAGAAGGCGTGTCATCGACCAGCAGCACCGTCTCGGCCTGACTAGGAGCACTCATGATCATGTCCGAGCCTTTCCAGAAGCTTGTCGTATTGGGTGAGATCGAATTCCTTGATGAGACGCCGCATGTGGTGGACAAAGTCCGCCGCATGCGGCTCATGCGCCTCGATGTCGTCGAGTTTTGCCTTGATTCCACGCACATAGCCGATGTCGCTCAGCTGTTTCAAAATCCCGAGGCTCTCTTCCGACGGCAGGCAGGCCTTCTCGAATATCGCCCTGCCCGACGATCGCAGGCCCTCTGCCGGCGGCGCTGCCGCGGGGTCGTCCGTGCGCCAGACGAGTTTCAATGCCAGCTGAAGCTTGTCCTGCAATTCCTGCAGCCTCACGGGCTTCACCAGGTAATCATCATGATAGATCCGGTGCACCGGGTCCCGGCCGCTGTCATCCGCATTGGCCGAAATCATGATGATGACCGCATCGCCAAATCCGCTTTCCCGCAGCTTGCGGGCAAGGTCCCAGCCACTCATGCCCGGCATGCTTATGTCGAGCAGAAAGGCATCGGGACGTTCGTCCTGTACCATCGCCAGACACGAGCGGCCGCTTGCAGCTGCAAGAACCTTGAAACCGAGCGGCGACAGGAAATCCCTGACCAGCGCCCTTTGGGCGGGATCGTCATCCACCACCATGATCGTCTGGATCGGACCGTGATACCCGCGAATGCGTTTTTCCGCCCGCCCCGCCTGGATCGGCGCTTCCGCGGCGCTCAGCAGCATGCGGACCTTGAACGTGCTGCCGGCACCAACCGTGCTTGAAACCTGGATGTCACCACCCATCACTTCGCTCAGGAGTTTGGTGATCGTCAGACCGAGCCCCGTCCCGGGAACGGCCTCCTTGCCGTCCTCCTCTATGCGTTCGAACGGATTGAAGATCCGCTCGAGATTTTCCGGAGCAATGCCGATGCCGGTATCGACCACTGCAAATTCGGCAACCTGGCTGTGATAGGACACCTTCAGCTTGACGCTGCCTGTGTCTGTCCATTTGATGGCGTTCGACAACAGGTTGATCAGCACCTGCCGCAAGCGCTTCTCGTCACCGAACACGAACACCGGAAGGTTTTCGGCAGGCTCGAACAGAAAGCGCAATTCCTTGGCGTCGGTCTGAAGGCGGAACATGTCGACGGTCTGCGCCAGGAATTCATGCAGGTTGAACCGTTCCCGGTAGATGGTGAGATGCCCGGCCTCGATCTTGGAGATGTCCAGCAGGCCCTCGATCAGCCCGGCCAGGTGATCGGCCGAATGCTGGATCACCTTCACGGCGTCTCGTCTGTGGGCGGGGATTGCCGGGTCCTTGCGCATCAACTGGGCGTAGCCGGAGATCGCATTTAGCGGCGAACGCAGTTCGTGGCTGATGCCGACCACATAACGGCTCTTGGCTTCGTTGGCGGCCTCCGCGGCTTCCTTGGCTTTCTGCAGCTTGGCGTCGGTGCGTTTGTGGGCGCGGATTTCCTTCATCAAAAGGCTGGTCTGGCGCCTTGTTTCCTCATTGGCGAACTTCCGGCTTTCGTGGACAAGAACGAACAGCCAGGCCATGACACCCGAGGTGACCAGAAGGATGAAGAAGACCTGGGTCAGCGCCCTGCCGACCCCTTCGCTGCCTGCCCCCGGCGAAATGGTTTCCGCCTCGACATAGACAAGCGACAGGATCGCCCCGAGCGAAGCGGTGATCAGGATCATGACACTGAAATAAAGCCCGATCCGGGAGCTCATCCAGCCGGCGATCCGGTCCGGAAGGATCGAATGAAGCAGAACAGTGACCTGGTCGCCGATGCGTGCTTCCTGTTTGCAGTCATCCTCGCAGCGCGCATCGAGTGAGCAGCACAGCGAGCAGATCGGCCCCGAATAGACCGGGCAATGCGCCATGTCCTCATGCTCGAACGTATGCTCGCAAATACAGCATTGAATGTCGGGGGGACGTTCGCCGTCGGGGGTTACAGCCCGTACCGGTTCACGGGCGATATAATATTTGCCGCCGGTCGCATAGGCGATCAACGGGGCAAGGAGAATGGCGGTAAACAGAGCAATGTAGCTTGCCAGCGCATGAGCGGTCTGGCCGAACACCCCGGAATAGGCAATGAGGGCGATCAGGCTTGCCGCGCCCATAGAGCCAAGGCCAACCGGATTGATGTCGTACAGATGGGCACGCTTGAACTCGATATGTTTCGGGCTGAGCCCAAGCGGCTTGTTGATGACAAGATCGGCAAAGATCGCGCCGATCCAGGCAACGGCAACCACGGAATAAAGACCGAGCGTGCGTTCCAGCGCCTTGTAGACACCAAGCTCCATGAGCGCGAGTGCAATCGACACATTGAAGACCAGCCACACCACCCGGCCCGGGTGGCTGTGGGTGAGACGGGAGAAGAAATTCGACCAGGCAATGGAGCCGGCGTAGGAGTTGGTCACGTTGATCTTGACCTGGCAGACAATCACGAACAGCCCTGTCAGGGCGACTGCCACCTCCGGCGTCGTGGCCCTGGTGAAGGCGACCAGATACATGTGCGTCGGTTCGATTGCCTTGTCCGGGCTGAGGCCGCTCTGCAGGGCCAGAACCACCAGGAACGACCCCAGCAGCAGTTTCAGCGCGCCGATAAGGATCCAGCCAGGACCTGCCGCCAGAAGGGCGAACCACCATTTCAGCCTGTGCCCGCGCCGTTGACGCGGCAAAAAGCGCAGGAAATCGACCTGTTCGCCGATCTGTGCGATCAGCGAGAACAGAACGGCGCTTGAAGCACCGAAAAGCAGGAGGCTGAACTGGCCGCCCTCGTCGCCTAACCGGCCGGAGAAGTTCTGCCAGTCGTCCAGTGGGGCAACGCCCTGCCAGGCCAGGAAAGCAAACGGCAGGATCTGCAACACGATCCAGAGCGGCTGGGTGTAGATCTGCAGCCGGCTGATCAGGGTGATGCCGTAGATCACCAGCGGAATGACCACAAGCGTACACAGAAGGTAGCCGATGTTGAGCGGCACACCGAGGAACAGCTCCAGCGCCGTTGCCATGATGGCCGCCTCGAGGGCGAAGAAGATGAAGGTGAAACTTGCGTAGATCAGCGAGGTCACTGTCGAGCCGATATAACCGAACCCGGCTCCGCGGGTGAGCAGGTCGATATCCACGCCGTATTTCACGGCGTGATAGGCAATCGGAAGGCCGGTAATGAAGATGAGCAGGCAGACGACGCCAATCGACGAGACGGCATTCGTGAAACCGTAGTTGTAGGTGACGGCAGCCCCGATCGCCTCAAGGGCCAGGAAGGAAATTGCGCCCAGCGCGGTGTTGGCAACCCAGACCGGAGACCAGCGGCGGGCGCTTTTGGCGGTGAAACGGAGCGCAAAGTCCTCCAGGGTCTGATTTGCGACCCACTGATTGTATGTTCTCCGCAGGCGCACAACCCGCTGATGACTACCCATTGCCCATCACCATCCCGCCCGCCGGAACCGGCGCGCCAGCCCACTCATTGTGCATCGCATCTATTTTTCATGCACTTTTTTGTTCAAGATTTGCGACCTCCCCCTCGAATTGATCAACAACCGCCGATCGACGAACTTCCTAGCAATTTCTATGCCTCATTCAAAAAATATTAAAAAATTTCAATATTCCCATCAATACAAGTCATTCGAATTCAAAAAATACGAATGACAACTTACCTTAAGATCGAATTTCAGATTTTTGGACTATGAATTTATTCCAAACATGGAAGTCTTTCACATGCAGCAGTGCGGAGAAATAAGTCAAATAACCCACAGCAACTGACGCATTGCGGCACCGCACAATTCCAGACGAGCCTTGGATGCATGCGGAGGAGCTTCACGGCGCTCTGCTTCAACCTCAACCTCAGAGGGGTCCAGAGAATGAAACGTCTGAAAGACTTGATTGACCACCGGCTGTCTCGCCGGTCCGTGCTGTCAGGCACGGCAGCCGCGGCAATGCTGGCCACCGCCAGCACATTTGCACCTGCCATCGCCGACGACGCCAACACGACTGGCCTTGCGGTCACCGAAGACACCGTGAAGGTCGGCATCCTGCACTCCGTCACCGGAACCATGGCGATTTCCGAGACCGGGTCGGTACAGGCGGAAAAGCTCGCCATCGACCAGATCAACGCCATGGGCGGCGTGCTCGGACGCAAGATTGAATACATCCAGGAAGATGGCGCATCCGACTGGCCGACCTTTGCCGAAAAGGCGAAAAAGTTGCTGGTCAACGACAAGGTCGCGGCTGTTTTCGGATGCTGGACATCCGCGTCGCGCAAGGCCGTTCTGCCCGTCTTCGAGCAGTATAACGGCATGCTCTACTATCCGACCTTCTATGAAGGCCTGGAGCAGTCTCCCAACGTGATCTACACCGGCCAGGAAGCCACCCAGCAGATCATCGCCGGCATCGACTGGGTCGCCAAGGAAAAAGGCGCCAAGAGCTTCTATCTGCTTGGTTCAGACTATATCTGGCCGCGGACGTCCAACAAGATCGCCCGCAAGCACATCGAGAAGCTTGGCCTGGAGGTCGTCGGCGAAGAGTACTATCCGCTCGGCCACACCCAGTTCAACTCGGTGATCAACAAGATCAAGCTGAAGAAGCCGGACGTGATCTACGCCATCGTCGTGGGTGGTTCCAACGTTGCCTTCTACAAGCAGCTGAAGGCTGCCGGCATCGACATGACCAAGGAAAAGCCTGTTCTTCTGACCATCTCCGTGACCGAGGATGAAATCCGCGGCATCGGCGGCGAGAACATCGAAGGCGCTTATGCCGCGATGAAGTACTTCCAGTCTCTCGACAATGAGAACAACGCCGAATTCGTCAAGTCCTTCAAGGAAATGTGGGGCGACGACATCGTTATCGGCGACGTAACCCAGGCCGCCTACCTCGGCCCCTGGCTTTGGAAGGCCGCGGTTGAAAAGGCCGGCAGCTTCGACATCGACAAGGTGCGTCTTGCCTCCCCGGGCATCGAGCTCACCACCGCGCCGGAAGGCTATGTCCGCGTCCATGAAAATCACCACCTGTGGTCCAAGACCCGGATCGGCCTTGCCAAGCCGGACGGCCAGTACGAGCTGGTTTACGAGACGGCCGACCTGATGGAGCCGGATCCGTTCCCGGAAGGCTACCAATAAGCCTCCGACAGTTCCCCCAGGGATGGAAACGCCCTTCCAGAAAGCGGGCATAACCGGGGCGCTGCGTGGAGGCAGCCTGCGCAGCGCCCGTCCCCTTCGTTTCAAACCCTTATTCACAGCAGGGGAACAGGCGTTCCGCCTTGACCCCGCAGCATGGAGACGCGCGCAATGTTCGCCGATTATTCATGGACGGAACTCGGGTCCATATTCGCCATGCAGGGTTTTGCCGGACTGATCCTGTTTTCCGTTTTCGTCCTCATGGCCCTAGGTCTTGCAATCATTTTCGGCCAGATGGGCGTCATCAACATGGCTCATGGCGAGTTCATGATCCTGGGCGCCTATGTCACCTACCTTTGCTCCAATTTCGTCGAGACCTATGTCCCGTCCCTGTTCGGCATCTACTTCTTCTTCGCCATGGCATTGGCCTTCGTCGCTGCGGGTGCCCTCGGGGCACTCGTCGAATGGTCGCTCATAAGGCATCTCTACAAGCGTCCGCTGGATACCCTGCTGGCCACCTGGGGCTTGAGCCTCATTTTGCAGCAGGCCTACCGGTCGATCTTCGGCGCGCGTGAAGTCGGCGTCAGCCTGCCGAACTGGCTGCTCGGGTCCGTGCCGCTGACGGACATCATCGAAATCCCGATCAATGGCATCTTCGTCATGGTGCTGACCCTGGTCATCGCCATCGGCGTCTATTTCATCCTGTTCCGCTCCCGCATGGGCATGCAGACCCGTGCTGTGGTCCAGAACCGCGTCATGGCCGGTGCCGTCGGCATCAACACCGAAAGGGTCGACCGGCACACTTTCGCGCTCGGCTGCGGCATTGCAGGCATCGCCGGCAGCGCCTTCACCATGATCGGCTCGACCGGCCCGACCGCCGGGCAGCTTTATATCGTCGATACCTTCCTGATCGTCGTTTTCGGCGGCGCTGCAAGCCTGCTCGGAACGATCGCGTCTTCCTTCGCCATCAGTCAGGCCCAGTCCACCATGGAGTTCTTCCTTTCCGGCTCCATGGCGAAGGTCCTCACCCTGCTGACCGTCGTCGGGATCCTGATGCTGCGCCCCGAAGGTCTCTTCTCCCTGAAAATCCGTCGCTGAGGAGGTTCCGATGACACATGTGAAATCCCTGCTGTCTCGACAGGAACTGATCGGACTGCTGGTCGTAGCCGCGCTGATCTTCGTCTTAATGCCCCTGTCGATGGACATCTTCCGTCTCAACCTGTTCGGCAAATACCTGACCTATGCCTTCGTGGCTATCGGACTGGTGCTGTGCTGGGGCAAGGGCGGCATCCTGAGCCTTGGGCAAGGCGTCTTCTTCGGCCTGGGCGGCTATTGCATGGCCATGTACCTGAAGCTGGAGGCCTCCACGCCGGAAGCGACCGCGATCCAGTCCACCCCGGGCATTCCCGACTTCATGGACTGGAACCAGATCACGTCCCTGCCCTGGTTCTGGGAACCCTTCAACAGCCTGACCTTCACGCTGCTGGCCATCATCGTCCTGCCCGCGCTGTTTGCCTTCGTTATCGGTGCGGCGATGTTCAAGCGAAGGGTTGGCGGTGTCTACTTCGCCATCATTACCCAGGCAATTGCAGCCATCCTGACGATCCTGATCATCGGACAGCAGGGCTATACTGGCGGCGTCAACGGCATCACGGATCTCAGGACCCTGAAGGGATGGGACATCCGCACCGACGAAGCCAAATACGTTCTCTACTACGTCAACGGCGGTCTTCTGATCGCCGTCCTGCTGCTGAGCCAGTTCGTTCTCAAAAGCAAGCTCGGCCGTCTCTTGGTCGCCGTCAGGGACAAGGAGGACCGGGTCCGGTTTTCCGGTTACGACGTTTCCAACATCAAGATCTTCGTCTTCTGTTTTGCCGCGGTCCTGTCAGCCATCGGCGGCGCCATGTTCACCTTGCAGGTCGGCTTCATGTCGCCCTCGTTCGTGGGCATCGTTCCTTCCATCGAGATGGTCATCTTCTGTGCGGTCGGCGGCAGGCTTTCCATCTTCGGCGCGGTCTACGGAACGCTGCTGGTGAACTGGGCCAAGACCACCTTTTCCGAAACCTTCCCCGAGTTGTGGCTCTTTGGCCTGGGCGGGCTCTTCATCGCCGTTGTCCTGGTGTTCCCGAACGGATTGTCCGGCCTCTATCGCACCTACCTGGCACCGCATGTCGACCGGCTGATTTCACGGGGCAATAGCGGCAACAGGTTAGAACCAGTCAGCCCTCCCCCCGACCTTGACGGCGACGCAACCGCAAAGCCAGCCGAGTAGGAGAGACACATGAACACCATCAGCAACAACACCGACTTCCTGCTGTCCATCGAAAACCTGTCTGTTTCCTTTGACGGCTTCAAGGCGGTGAACGACCTGAACCTTTATGTCGACGAAAATGAGATCCACGTCATCATCGGACCGAACGGCGCGGGCAAGACAACGGTTCTCGATCTGATCTGCGGCCGCACCAAGGCGACTGCCGGCTCGATCAAATTCCGCCAAAAAGAACTGACCCAGCTGCGCGAACACGAGATCGTGCTTGAGGGGGTCGGACGCAAGTTCCAGAACCCGTCCATCTATGAGGACCTGACGGTCTTCGAGAACCTGGAGCTTTCCTTTCCCCGTGGCCGAAGTGTCTTCGGTGCCCTCACCTTCAAGCGCGATGCGGAGGTGACGACCCGCGTGCGCGAGATTGCCGAAATGGTGTTCCTCGACACGCTTCTGGACATGCAGGCAGCCCTGCTCAGCCACGGCCAGAAACAATGGCTGGAGATCGGCATGTTGCTGATCCAGGACCCGGAACTCCTGATGCTCGACGAACCTGTTGCCGGCATGAGCGTCTCGGAGCGCAAGCAGACCGCGAAGCTTCTCAACGAAATCACCAAGGGACGATCGGTGATGGTTGTCGAACACGACATGAAATTTGTCGAGGACATCGCCCACCGCGTCACCGTCCTGCACCAGGGCAAGATCCTCTCCGAGGGCTCAATGGCAAAGGTGCAGGCCGATCCCAAGGTCATTGACGTCTATCTCGGCCACTAGGAGGCGACCATGCTCAATGTTGCACAGTATCACGTTGCCTACGGCCAGAGCGAAGTCCTGCACGGCCTCGACTTCACGGTCGCGCCGGGAGAAATCATCGCCATCATGGGCCGCAACGGCATGGGCAAGACCACGCTGATGAAATCCCTGATGGGGATCGTGCCCACCAGCAACGGCGCTGCCGCGGTCGACGGCGTCGACATCACCACCATGAAAAGCTACGAGCGCGTCGCCAGAGGCATCGCCTATGTGCCTCAGGGGCGGATGATCTTTCCGACCATGACGGTCCAGGAAAACATCGAAACCGGCCTGACCATCAGCGGTCAGAGCAAGGTTCCCGGCGACATCTACGAGCTGTTTCCGGTGCTGCTCGACATGAAGGGCCGTCGCGGCGGCAATCTCTCGGGCGGCCAGCAACAGCAGCTGGCGATTGCCCGCGCGCTGGCAACCAACCCTAAGGTCCTGCTGCTGGACGAGCCGACCGAAGGCATCCAGCCGTCGATCATCCGCGAGATGGGCCGCGTCCTGAAACGTATCCGCGACGAGCGCGGACTTTCCATCGTTGTGTCGGAACAGGTTCTGTCCTTCGCCCTCGACGTCGCCGACCGGGTGCTCGTCCTGGAGAACGGCCGCCTTGTCCACGACGAACCGCGGGCAAGCGTCGACGAGGAAAAGGTCTCCGCGTTCCTGTCCGTCTAACCAGCTCATCCAGTTCAACAGCGCACGCTTTTCAGGCGCAAATCCAGAGGAGAACCCCATGGCAGATACACTGATTTCGGTAGATTTGAGCGAGTCCCCGCATACCAATGAAAAGGTCCATAACCGCTGGCATCCGGATATTCCGATGGCGGTCTGGGTGGAACCTGGCGACGACTTCAAGATCGAGACCTATGACTGGACCGGCGGGCAGATCAAGAACAATGACGACGCGGCGGATGTGCGCGATGTCGAACTGGAACAGGTGCACTACCTCTCCGGTCCGATCGGCGTCAAAGGAGCCGAGCCGGGCGATCTACTGGTCGTCGATATTCTCGACATCGGCGCCAAGGAAGAAATGCTCTGGGGCTTCAATGGCTTTTTCTCCAAGCAGAATGGCGGCGGGTTCCTGACGGAGCACTTCCCGGAAGCCCAGAAATCCATCTGGGATTTCGAAGGCATGTTCACGCGCTCGCGCCATGTGCCGGGCGTCAGCTATGCCGGCCTGATCCACCCGGGTCTGATCGGCTGCCTGCCGGACCGCAAGATGCTGGACATGTGGAACACTCGCGAAAAATCATTGTTCGATACGGATCCCGACCGCGTTCCGGCACTTGCCGCCCTGCCGAACACCCAGTCTGCGCATATGGGACAGCTCAAGGGTGAAGCGCGCGACAAGGCAGCTGCCGAAGGCGCACGGACGGTTCCCCCGCGCGAACATGGCGGCAACTGCGATATCAAGGATCTGTCGCGCGGTTCGAAGATCTATTTCCCGGTCTATGTGGACGGTGCCGGTCTCTCCATGGGTGACCTGCATTTCAGCCAGGGCGACGGTGAAATCACCTTCTGCGGCGCGATCGAAATGGCCGGCTGGCTGCACATCCGGGTCAACCTGATCAAGGGCGGGGTCGCAAAATACGGGATCAAGAACCCGATTTTCAAACCCTCACCGATCACGCCGAAATATGACGACTACCTGATCTTCGAAGGCATCTCGGTCGATGAGGCCGGCACACAGCATTACCTTGACGTGCACATCGCCTATCGCATGGCCTGCCTCAACGCCATCGAGTACATGAAGAAGTTCGGCTATTCCGGTGCGCAGGCCTACGCCATCCTGGGAACGGCCCCTGTACAGGGACACATTTCGGGCGTGGTCGATATTCCGAATGCCTGTGCCACCTTGTGGTTGCCGACCGACATCTTCGACTTCGACATGATGCCGGGTGCGGACGGACCGAAGACCTTCATTGACGGATCGGTCGACGTTCCGCTTGCCCCGGATCTTTGATCCGGACGCGACGACGAGACGGGCCCTGCCCGTCTCAAACCCCTTCCGCCGGCGAGCCGGCTTTCCGTCTTTCAGGATCAATCATGCCGACCTACGATTATCTGTGCGCTTCCTGCGGTCCCATCTCCGCCAACCGGCCGATGTCCGCCCATGCGGATCCGATCGAATGTCCGATCTGTAAGGCGGAAGCCCCCCGCGCCATCCTTCAGGCACCGCATATGTCGGGCCTGTCTCCCAGCGACCGGGCTGCCCATCAGCGCAATGAAACTTCCCGGCACAATCCGAAATTCTCGACCAAGTCGGATCGTGACGACAGTGCGAGGGAAAACCGAAAACGTCACCCGTCGGGCTGCTCGTGCTGTTCCGGCTCGAAAGGCAATTTTCGCTCAAGTGCGGTCTACAAGGCCGACGGCAGCAAGACGTTCCCCTCAAAACGCCCATGGATGATCAGCCACTGACGGGTCGCGTATTCAGGGATACGTGGCAGGTCGCCTTGTTCCACTTCGTAAAAAGCTGCGTGAGGAGGAGGCGGCCACTCGGTCAGGGATATAGTTTGTGTGGCCTTGCTCACGTTGGCCCAAATGTCTTCAACGTGGCTGTTGGTCAGTCGCACGCGTCGTAGCGGCTGTCGCCGAATTCCAGCCAACGCTGACCGTCGTCTTCGAACACCAGGTATTCGGAGTGGTCTTCCCCCAAGAGGGCGACCACAAAGCCGCGCGGCGGTTGTGTTTTGCCGAAGTAGCTATAGGCTGTCATAGCTCTTATATCGGTCCCGTTCACCGTCACGACAGCATCCCATTCCCCGTCGGGTTGTTCCGGAGTGTGGTATTCAATTCTCTGTTTTCCTGCCGCCTCGCCACAATAGGCGACACCTTTGGACGGCTGCGCCGACACCCGGACGAACCGCCCGTTGAAGATGGAACACGAGGCACCTGCCAACTGGTTCGGGCCGCATCCCCTTTCGAGTGCCCATGAGCTGCTGTGCATCCTTTCGCCGGCAGGAAAAACAGCGCGCCACTGTCCGGCGGTAGCGGGAACCGCTGCAAAGGTGAGTGCGACAGCGAAGCAAATGCCGAATTTGAACATATCTTTTAGTCCCGATTGGAATTTAGGCGGCCTGACAGGCCTACCCGTGCTGGTTCGTATCGTCATTTGGATTGGGCAAGAGAGGATCTGGCAAATCGGCAACAGAAACGTCATCCGGGGCGGCGGTACTCGCACCGTGTTGTCCGTCATCATCCAGGTCTGACACATCATCGCCCGGCAGCGTCGCTGGGTCTGGCAGATCGCTCAAAGTCGTGGCGCTGGCAGGATCGACACCGACTGCATCAAGATAGGCACCCAATTGGTCTGCGTGTACCGGTGGAGCCTGAGGCGCCTCCGGATCCTGTCCGATTGCCTCGAAATAGGATGCCAGTCTTCCGGCTCCGGCGTCAGCAGGTTCAATTGGCGGCTGCTGCGGCGCATCCGGATTGGTGTCACCGGTCTGGCTCTCGACGTGACCAAGCCCGGTTGTAGCATCCGCAACGTCTTGGGAAGACGTGTCGTGGTCTGGCGGCGGAGCTGGATCGGCACTCATCAGATCGATGGTGATGTCGTCAATATCTGGCTCATCGGGCGCATCATGCTGAACGGTTGGCACAGGAGAGAAGGTAATGCCTTGCAGTACCGTGTGATCGACATGGTGGCCACTGCTACCGTGAACGCTTTGAACATCGATCTGGACCTGAACATCCGCAGTCCCGGCAGAGGCGCCCTGCTGAACGATGTGGAAGGTGTCGATGTGCTGACCAGACGCTGCGGAAGTCCCGCCCTGCTTTATGACACCCGAGTTCTGTTGATAGTGATACTCGAAGTGTCCGGTTTGCTGATCAATGACCAATGTCCCGTAGAGGCCTTGCAGCGAAACGACGACACCGCCATGCCCATTGTCGATGCCCCATCCACCTTGGCCACCGCTGCTGAACGTTCCGGAAAGATGTTGTGAGCCCACGCCCTGCACTGCTGCAACGGATGGCGTCACGGCGGGTGCGTCGTAGGTACCGGTCACGGTAATGACGAGATTTTCCGTACCGGTGGCACCAGCTCTGTCGGTCACGGTCACCGGGATAGTGAGTTGTTCGACCTGGCCTTGCGCCAGATGCTGGTAGGCGGCGTGAGACGGATCAAAAGTCCAGGAGCCGTCGGTGTTCATCGCGAAACCATCGACGGGATGACTGATCGAGAAGCTCTTCGTGTCGCCTGTATCCACGTCCGTGGCGATCATCTGTCCCGTGACGACCTTGCCGTCTTCCACTGCCGATGCCGTGGCAGCAGTCAGGACCGGACCATCGTTGGTGCCGGTTACGGTGATAACAAGGCTTTGCGCGTCAGTTGCCCCGGCGCTGTCGGTGACAGCGACCGGGATGGTGACCTGCTGGGTCTGCCCAGCTGCCAGATGCTGGTAAGCCGCATGGCTTGGGTCGAAATTCCACGAACCGTCCGTGTTCATCGTGAAGCCGTCGATGGGCTGACCGATGGAGAAGGCCTTGGTATCTCCGGCGTCGATATCCGTTGCCACCATCTGTCCTGTGACAGAACTGCCGTCTTCGGTAGCCGAGGCTGTCGCTGCCATCAGGACCGGGGCATCGTTGGTCCCCGTAATGGTGACGGTGATGTCATGGGTGGTCCCGTCAAGACTGGCGACTGTGAGCGTATCCGTGAGCGGCGTGCCACCTACCTGGAGCGCCTGAACGGCGGCTTGACTGTTGTCGGCCGTATACGTCCAGTGGCCCTGGGCATCCAGCGTGAATGTGCCGTATGTCCCCGCACCTGCCACGCCCGTGACCGGCGCAAACGCCGACTCGCCCGCATCCGGGTCAACAATCATCAGGGTGCCGTCCACCGTCAGCAAGCCACCAGTGACGTGCTTGTCTTCCGTCACCAAGCCCGTGTCGGTTCCCGTGATGACTGCTGCGTCCGGTGTCGCCCCCAGAACCAGGCTTGCGGTTTGCGGGACACTTCCGCCGTGACCATCGGTGACCTGGTAGCTAAGGCTCACCGGACCGTTGTAGTTGGCATCCGGAATGAAAGTGAAGCCGTGGGCCACGTCTCCCGTGATGGTACCGTGGCTCGCGGTCAGGTTCGAGACGGAGAGGACATCTCCCGTGTCGATGTCCGTGGCATGGGCCAGAAGCTGCGCCGCAGAGATCAGAACAGCCTTGTCCTCCGTTCCCCTACCCAGATCGACCGGGCTGGACACAACGGGCCCGTCGTTGCTGCCCGTGACCGTGATGACGAGGTTCTGGGTGTCGGTCGCCCCGGCGTGGTCGGTGACGGTGACCGGGATGGTGATCTGCTGGGTCTGGCCTGCAGCAAGATGCTGATAGGCGGCATGGCTGGGGTCGAAGCTCCACGAGCCGTCCTGGTTCATGGTAAAGCCGTCGACCGCCTGACCGGCCGCGAAGGTCTTGGTGTCGCCGTGATCGACGTCGGTTACCACCATCTGGCCGGTGACGGACTTACCGTCCTCCGTCGCCGAGGCGGTCGCCGCGCTCAGGACTGGCGCGTCGTTGGTGCCATGGACGGTGATATCGATCCGGTGCGCGGTGCCATCGGCCGAGTGCACTTCGTAGATTGCATGGCCTTCCTCACCCGCCGCGAGGGCCTGGATGGCGGGATGGGTATTGTCGACCTCGTATCCCCACCAGCCGCTGCGAAGGATGTGCAAGCTACCACCGAAGGGATCCGAGACCGCGTGTTCGCCCAGGCTGTTGGACTGGAAGTGGTCGAAGGCTGTGCCATCCGGATCGTGGACGGTCAGGATGCCGCTTACACCGAGCTCATGCACGGACGATCGTCCGACATTCTTGTCCTCGGTGAGATCACCCGTATCAGTCCCGGTGATGATGGCGGCATCATCAGTCGCAGCCAGCGTCAGAGAGGCGGTCTGGGCGGTGCTTCCACCATGACCGTCGGTGACCTGGTAGCTCAGCGTGACCGGGCCGTTGTAATCCGGGTCGGGCGTGAAGGTGAAGCCGTGTGCGGCATCGCCGGTGATTGTTCCGTGGTCCGCACTCAGCCCTGTCACCGACAAGGTGTCGCCCGTATCAATGTCAGTGGCATGGGCCAGCAGCTGCGCTGCCGAGATCTGGACGGAATGATCTTCCGTTCCCCTGCCGAGATCGACCGGGCCGGACACAACGGGACCGTCATTGCTGCCGGTGACCGTGATGACGAGGTTCTGCGTATCCGTCGCCCCGGCGTGGTCGGTCACTGTCACCGGGATCGTCAGCTGCTGGGTCTGGCCTGCGGCAAGATGCTGATAGGCGGCATGGCTGGGGTCGAAGCTCCAGGACCCATCCTGGTTCAGGGTGAAGCCGTCCACCGGCTGGCCGGCCGCGAAGGTCTTGGTGTCGCCGTGATCGACGTCGGTTACCACCATCTGGCCGGTGACGGACTTACCGTCCTCCGTCGCCGAGGCGGTCGCAGCCTTCAACACAGGGGCGTCGTTGGTGCCGGCAATCGTCACGCTCAAGGTGTGCTTCGTACCGTCGACTGAGGTCACCTCGAACCTGTCGGTCAGTGTGTCGCCCGGCTTCAGACCCTGAACGGCAGCCTGGGCGTTGTCGGCGAAGTAGTTCCAATGCCCCTTCGCATCGATGGAAAAAGTGCCGTAGGTCGCTGCACCTGTTTGCCACCCAACCGGTGTGAAGGCCGCTTCCCCTGCGTCTGGATCCGTGACCGTCAACGTTCCCTGCGTCAGGAGTTGGCCGTGAAAAGCTGCGCGATCCTCGGTCAGGGCTCCTGTATCGGTGCCGGCAATTACCGCCGCGTCCGGTGTCGCGCCAAGCGTCAGGGAGGCGGTCTGGGCAACGGTGCCGCCGTGGCCGTCGGTGACCTGGTAGCTGAGCGTGACCGGGCCGTTGTAATCCGGGTCCGGCGTGAAGGTGAAGCCGTGTGCGGCATCGCCGGTGATTGTTCCGTGGTCTGCACTCAGCCCTGTCACCGACAAGGTGTCGCCCGTATCAATGTCCGTGGCATGGGCCAGCAGCTGCGCTGCCGAGATTTGGACGGAATGATCTTCCGTTCCCCTGCCGAGATCGACCTGGCCGGACACAACGGGACCGTCATTGGTACCGGTGACCGTGATGACGAGGTTCTGGGTGTCGGTCGCCCCGGCCTGGTCGGTCACCGTCACCGGGATGGTGATCTGCTGGGTCTGGCCGGTGGCAAGGTGCTGATAGGCGGCATGGCTGGGGTCGAAGCTCCACGAGCCGTCCTGGTTCATGGTAAAGCCGTCGACCGCCTGACCGGCCGAGAAGGTCTTTGTGTCGCCGTGATCGACGTCGGTTGCCACCATCTGGCCGGTAACGGACTTGCCGTCCTCCGTGGCAGAGGCTGTCGCAGCTCTCAGGACCGGCCCGTCATTGGTGCCATGGATGGTGATATTGATCCGGTGCGCGGTGCCGTCGGCCGAGTGCACTTCGTAGATTGCGTGGCCTTCCTCACCCGCCGCGAGGGCCTGGATGGCGGGATGGGTATTGTCGACCTCGTATCCCCACCAGCCGCTGCGAAGGATGTGCAAGCTACCACCGAAGGGATCCGAGACCGCGTGTTCGCCCAGGCTGTTGGACTGGAAGTGGTCGAAGGCCGTGCCATCCGGATCGTGGACGGTCAGGATGCCGCTTACGCCGAGCTCATGCACGGACGATCGTCCGACATTCTTGTCCTCGGTGAGATCACCCGTATCAGTCCCGGTGATGATGGCGGCATCATCGGTCGCACCCAGCGTCAGGGAGGCGGTCTGCGCAACGCTCCCGCCGTGGCCGTCCGTGACCTGGTAGCTGAGCGTTACCGGGCCGTTGTAATCCGGGTCCGGCGTGAAGGTGAAGCCGTGTGCGGCATCGCCGGTGATTGTTCCGTGGTCTGCACTCAGCCCTGTCACCGACAAGGTGTCGCCCGTATCAATGTCTGTGGCATGGGCCAGCAGCTGTGCCGCAGAGATCTGGAGGGAATGATCTTCCGTTCCCCTGCCCAGATCGACCGGGCTGGACACAACGGGACCGTCATTGCTGCCGGTCACGGTGATGACGAGGTTCTGCGTATCCGTCGCCCCGGCGTGGTCGGTTACTGTGACCGGGATCGTCAGCAGCTGGGTCTGGCCCGCAGCAAGATGCTGATAGGCGGCATGGCTCGGATCGAAGCTCCAGGACCCGTCCTGGTTCATGGTGAAGCCGTCAACCGCCTGGCCGGCAGAGAAGGTCTTTGTGTCGCCGTGATCGACGTCGGTTGCCACCATCTGGCCGGTGACGGACTTCCCGTCCTCGGTCGCCGACGCCGTTGCCGCCTTCAACACAGGGACATCGTTGGTGCCGTGGATTGTGATCTGGATCCGGTGCGCGGTGCCGTCGGCCGAGTGCACTTCGTAGATCGCGTGGCCCTCTTCGCCCGCTGCAAGCGCCTGGATAGCCGGATGGGTGTTGTCGACCTCGTATCCCCACCAGCCGCTGCGAAGGATGTGCAAGCTGCCACCGAAGGGATCCGAGACCGCGTGTTCGCCCAGGCTGTTGGACTGGAAGTGGTCGAAGGCCGTGCCATCCGGATCGTGGACGGTCAGGATGCCGCTTACACCGAGCTCATGCACGGACGATCGTCCGACATTCTTGTCCTCGGTGAGATCACCCGTATCAGTCCCGGTGATGATGGCGGCATCATCGGTCGCACCCAGCGTCAGGGAGGCGGTCTGCGCAACGGTGCCGCCGTGGCCGTCGGTGACCTGGTAGCTGAGCGTGACCGGGCCGTTGTAATCCGGGTCGGGCGTGAAGGTGAAGCCGTGCGTAGCATCGCCACTGATGGTTCCGTGGTCTGCACTCAGCCCTGTCACCGACAAGGTGTCGCCCGTGTCGATGTCGGTGGCATGGGCCAGCAGCTGCGCCACAGAGATCTGGACGGAATGATCTTCCGTTCCCCTGCCCAGATCGACCGGGCCGGACACAACGGGACCGTCATTGCTGCCGGTCACGGTGATGACGAGGTTCTGGGTATCCGTTGCCCCGGCCTGGTCGGTGACAGTGACCGGGATTGTGACCTGCTGGGTCTGGCCCGCGGCCAGATGCTGATAGGCGGCATGGCTGGGGTCGAAGCTCCAGGACCCGTCCTGGTTCATGGTAAAGCCGTCGACCGCCTGACCGGCCGAGAAGGTCTTTGTGTCGCCGTGATCGACGTCGGTTGCCACCATCTGGCCGGTGACGGACTTCCCGTCCTCCGTCGCCGAGGCCGTCGCAGCCTTCAACACAGGGGCATCGTTGGTGCCGGTGATAACGACCCGCAATTGATGAGACGTTCCGTCCGCGCTGTTGACCGTAAACCTGTCGGTTAGCGTGTCCCCCGGCTTCAGTCCCTGGATGGCTGCCTGACTATTGTCGGCATGGTAAGTCCATTGGCCGTCGGCGTGGATTTCGAAATGACCATACGCACCTGCGCCGGCAGGACCGGTGACCTCGGTGAAGTGATCCTGTCCTGGATCAGGGTCGACGATCTGCAATTTGCCGCCGGCAACCAATGATCCTGAAACGACGTTCCGATCTTCCGTCGCAACGCTCGTGTCGACGCCGCTGATCTGTGCAGAAGTCTGAGATGGTGTCTGGGTCGCAATCTGGGCAGGAGTTTGCTGGGTAGTCGCCGGCGGATGTGCGCCGCCAGTGAAGGTCTGCACCCCAGTGAGCAACACGGAGGGCTGCTGCGTTCCGCCGGGAGGTTGAGTTCCTGCCGGTGGCTGTGTTCCACTAGGTGGTTGTGTTCCGCCAGGTGGCTGTGTTCCCGCAGGAGGTTGACTGCCGGAAGGAGGTTGTGTTCCGACCGACGTATGCGAACCGACCGGCGGAAGAGGCCTTGGAGGAGCGTCCGGCAGAGCTGACACATCCACCGAAGGATGAGAGTGTGGCAGCGTTTGAGGGGCGTCTGGCGCCCCCACCGAAAAGCCAGGTTGGGACACGCCCGGCGCCTGATGGAGATCGGTTTGATGACCTGATGCAGGCGCCGCATGTTCACCCTGGTAGGTACTCCTCGGTGCAGCCTGTTGCCCGGCAGCTGGCGTGGCAGGCGCAACGCTGTGAGCCTGACCTGACGCATCGGCCGGAGCATGACGCGGCGACGGACTGTTTATCGCGTCATCGTTTAACGTTGGACGCCCTTCCTCCTCATTCTCCAGCAACTGTGTTTCGGCGGGGGGCGTATCCTCTCCTTCCGAGATTGGCGTCCATCCAAAAACTTCTTCTGGCTGGATCTTCCTGGAATCCTTGATCTCCTCCGGCGTTCTACCCTGATCCTGCGAAGTGGCTTTTTTGTCCGGTTGATCGGCCATCACGGTGCTCCTACCGCTCGCTCAGCGCCAGATCCAGGTTCGTATAGATCGGCTTCCAGATGTATTCGAAGACTGTCTTCTTGCCTGTCAGGATATCCGCCTCACCGGTCATGCCCGGCAAAAGCGAATAGCGACCCGGATCATCACCAAAATGAGTAACGGGGACGGACACCAGAACTTCGTAGTAGGCGGTTCCGCGCTCATCAACGATCGTTGTTGGTGAAACCTCGATCACCTTCCCGGTCAGAGAGCCGTAGCGACTGAAATCGAAGGAATCGACCTTGAGTTTGGCAGGCTGACCTATGGAAACAAAACCGACATCCCGAGGGGGCAACTGTGCCGTGAAGCGCAAGTCCACGTCCCGTGGAACGATTTCAGCCACAAGCCCACCAGGTTCGATCACCCGGCCGACAATTGTCTCGGGAACCGATTGCACAAATCCGTCCACCGGGCTGCGCAGTTCTGTTGACCACAAGCGCCTCTGGATCCGCTGCATTTGTTCGTCCAGCGCACTGTGTTCCGTGTGGATTTCAGCAATCCGCTGGCGTGCTTCGGAGGCCTCGTTCAATCCGACGCGTTCGAGGTTTTCCTGCAGCTCCGAAATCTGCGCTTCAGCAACGGCGCGCCGTCCTGAAAGGGTCGAAAGCTCATACTCATATCTCGCCTCTTCCTGCACGGCCGCAACCAGCTGAGGACGTGCCGCAAGCCCTCGGTCCACCAGGTCTCGCAGGCTTTCTGTTTCCTCCCGGGCGACGGTGAGTTGCCGCTCGATCGCAGGTTGTTCGGAATCAATTGCCCAGACATCTGCCGCCTTTTCGGCTATCTGGCGATTGATGACGTCTCTTTCATTGGACAGGAAGGCGACCCTCGCCTCAAAAGCGGCCATTTCCCGGTTGATGAGTTCCTCAACAGTTCGCTGGTTTGTTGAAGGTGCCGTGGCCGTCCCGTTCTTGACCGCAATAAGATCCGGCGGTGCCGTGAAAGGAGCGGCAGCTTTCTGGAACTCAGGGGTTCTTGTTTCCACGATCGCCAGCAGCCGCTCACGCTCAAGCGTCAGCGCAAGTGATTTTGTCTGCGCTTCACGGAGCTCCGACTTCAACTCGCTATTGTCGAATATCGCTATGACGTCGCCTTTTGCGACCGTCCCGCCCTTGCGCACAACCAGTGTTGCCAACGCCCCACCATGTTCGCTCTGCAGGCGCTGCACTTCGCTGACCGGTTCGATTACGCCCCGCGCCTTGGCAACTTCATCAACAGGCGTCGCAACGGCCCACGCAATGAACAGCACCAGGCAGATGCCGATCACGGCTGCAGCCATGTTGGTCAGCCTGACCGCCTTGCCGTCATTCAGTTCAAACTGACTATCCAGATGGGTCGCTTTCATCGGCTGGCGTCCTCCGACGGATCGATTGGTTGACTGGCGGGCTTCACAGGACCGAAATAGGCCATGCCGCCATCGTCCAGAATAAGTGCGTTGTCCGCGAGTTCGGCCAGGGTTGTGTCGTGCGTCGCAAGGAAGATCGTTGCCTTGCCCCTGGCTGCTTTCAGGAATTCTTGAAGTTGCTTCCGGCTTCCCGCCGTTGCTGCGCCGGTGCTGTCGTCCAGCAGTATGAACCGGCAATTTGCCGCTGCATCATTGTCTGCAGTCGAGTGCCATTCTTCCCTCAGCTGCGCAAAGGCCTTTTCATCTGTTTCACCGTGATAATCGCCGATCCGAAGAAGGCAGGTGGATCGCGCCAGGTCATCTGGATCATACTGGCTTACCGAGCGACCATTGATTGACAGGCGCCCTGACTGGGCAGGAACAAGGCCGGAGATCACTTTCAGAAGTGTCGACTTTCCAGCGCCGTTCGGCCCCATGACAATCGTGAGAGTTCCAGGAGCACAATTGAACGAAACGCCTGTCAGGGCCGGCTCCGAACTCTGGTCGAACTTCAGGTAAAGGCCCTTCCCGCTGACTTCCGGCGGGCCTTGCTCCAGCCTTTCGAGCGATGCAGGCTGTGCCTGCGGCGTTCCCCAGGAAAATGACTGCTCGAGCCCCGAAATTGCCTGACGGATCGCCTTCAACCGCGGAATAGCCAGGAAAAAGGCCTGGGAAGGCCCTGTGACGCGCCAGGTCAGCAACATTGTTCCAATGAGCGCGCCTGCCGTGATGGTGCCGTTCATGGCAAGGGCTATACCGACGCAAAGCGTTGTCAGGGCTGCGCCCGTTCCAAGAACATAAGCAAGAGACTGCAGGGCAGCAGAGCGCTGCGCCTGTCGGTGCTTCACGAAAGCCGCCTGCCGGGCAAGGGATACAAACTTGGTGAACCAGGATCTTCCATGATCGATGTTCCGGATTACCGCGGCCTTCGCACTCAGCTCTGTCAGGGCCTCAACGCGCTTCTGATTTGCATTTTCAAGCTGCGGGTCCAGGCTCTGCCTGGTTTCGCTCAGGATCCAGCTCAAGGCGAAAAACAGCGTCAGATAAATTGCCGGCACAATGGCCATCCAGCCGCCGACAAAAGCAATCGCAAAAATCGACAGCGGCACAAACGGGGCATCAAAGATTGCGGGTGTGTTCTGAGATGCAAAGGCCTCTGCTCCCATCGACGTCGTTTGCAACCTGCCTTGCAGCCGATCGAAACCCAACTTGTGCCGGATTGCGTGAGGCAGGCGCAAAATACGCGACAACGACATCAGTCGGATTACCGCGACCAGACGCGCATATTCGGCCGCAAGGATTCTCGCCCGCATACTCCGCAAAATCACGATGGCAAGAAGTACGACACTTGCGCCTGAAAGCAGCGGGATCAGGCTCTCCGAGGCTTGTGCCCCCAGAACCCGGTCGAAAATCGCCATCGAAAAGAATGGGATGAACAGCGCAAGCGCATTGAGCACGAGCGACAGAAACAGCGCCGTCATGGCGACCCTGCGCATCCGCGCGCGCACCGAAATGGCATGGACCGTCGCGACGGAGTGTTCCGGGTTATGAACAAATAGCAGCTTGCCGGCGTTCCTTATGCGGCGGCGAACCTGGTCGCGGTCGAGGCCTGCGGAAGATGTCGAGAATTCGCGTGTGTCCTCCCGGACGAGCGCATGTACTCCTTGCCTGTCCTTTACGACCAGGGCACCGTCCAGTCCGCTCAGCCATGCGGCGGGCAGCTTCGCTTCAACGCTCGCGCCGATATCGATAAGATCAAGCACCATCGCCGCGTCATCGAGCGACTGCAGTCCGGTTTCATGTGACATCGCCGCGCCCAGAACTTCGCTGGAACGGCGCCAGCCCAGCTCGGTCAGAACGGCCAGCAGGACATTTTCAAGATCCGTGCGTTGAACCGGATCATCGCTCGACCATCCGGCAGCCATTGTGGAACTTCCCGACACTTTGGACTGAACATTCATGCGGCGGCTTCCGTCATCGGCACTTGTGGGACGGGAAGATTCACGCAGTTTTCGAACTGCTCGACCAGTCCTCCGGCGTTGTCGAACACAATGGTCGTGACCTTGCCTTCAAGGGCCCTCAAAAGACCGGTCAGCTGATCAATGCCGCGCGCGTCGAGAAAAAGGGAGGGAGATTTCAGCAACAGGACTTGAGGTTGACCTGCCAGAGCTCGAACCAGCATGAGACGCTTCAGGTGCCCATCTGACAGCGGTACACCAAGACCGGGAGACAAACGCGTTTCCAGCCCGTCGCGCAGTCGTCCGATCGCGTCGGCCAGACCGAGCTGCTCGGACAACCACACGGCTCGCCCGGTCGCCTCGCTGTCAAAGGCCGTCATGTTTTCCAGCAGCGTTCCGTTGAAGACGGTGAGCCCTTCATCGCAAACGGACACGCGGCACTTAAGTGCAGAGACAGACTTTCCGTCTGCCGCGAAAATCTCGGCCTTCTTTAGCGGGCCGGTGCCCTCTGCGTCATTTTCCGACAGTGCATGTACCAGTTGGCCAAAGACTGCCGCAGCCTGCTGCCCATTCGAAGGACGAACGACAAGGCACTGTCCGGGTTCGCAGACAACCCGGCAACCCTCGACGTCAAATCGCAAACCAATATTCCCTTCACTTTCCACTGCTGTGCCCCGAAGAGAGTGGGCAGAAGGCAACGCAAGAAGGTCCTGGATGGTCTTGAACGCGGATGCGGAAACCCGGTGCCGGGCAAAGGCATTCACAAGACCAAGAAGACCGGCAACACCCCTTTGCCCGAGGATCAGACAGGCTGCCAGCCCCCCGGTCGTCATGTCACCGGCAAGCACGACCATTGCACCGACACCCAGCACCAGAACCGTTGTCGCCAGACCGCCGGTCTGACTGAGGTTGAGCGAGGCTGCAAGGCTGCTTTCCGAGGTCTCCTGGGCTGCCGCCTTTCGTTTCTCGTGCAGGCGCAACTTGCCGGCAAACTCACCCAGCTTCCCGCGTGCGATAAGCCGGTCAATGTGTTCGCGGCAATTCATGATAAGTGAAGCTTCTTCGGCCGAGGCCTCGAACAAGGCCTTGCCTGCCTTTGCCTGCCTGTAGGCGGAAAACAGTGCCAGAGCGCCAAAGACAACGACCACCGCCAACGGCCCGAACACGGTGGGCCCGCCCAGGAACCAAACCAGGACGAGAAAGGTGATCGCGAAGGGCGCATCGAAGACGGCAAGCGTCGATTGCCCTATCAGGACATCGTTGGACCTGTTGATAGCTGTAAACAGCTCGCGAATGCGCCCGGGGCTGAACTGCCCGAGCCTGTTTGCGTCAATGGAGAGCAGCTTCTCGGCCGTCTTGAACGACAGCTCATATTCCGCCTGCGCCGCAAGCCGCCCCAGGATTGAAGCCCGCGCATATTTCACCAAACCATCCAGCAAGATGGCCAGTGCAACGGCGGAAAAAATGACAAAGGCAGTTCCAACCGCCTGATTTGCGAGAATTCGATCGTAAACCTGAATAAGTGCGAGTGGCAAGGCAAGGGCAAGAACGTTTGAAATCAACGAAAGAACGATCAACCAGAGACGTATGGTCATAAGTTCGGCTCTCTTTGGCGACAGACATCATCGCACCCGCAATCCGGCCCCCACGCATTGAGCCAGCCAACATTGCCAAAGCCTATTTCGTTTTTCGTGAATTCTTACTTAAGGGAACTAATGAAATTTAGCTGATATACAACCCAAAAACGTCATGTAATTGCAAAAACTATCCATCTTGTGGAGCTTCTCATTGCAAAAATTACGAATTAAATAATATATGCTAGGAACCGACCCTTACAATGCAGAGATCTATTTAATCAAATGCTCCGCTCTCGCGCCTCAATGAGCCATTCAATTCTAACCACATTCCACAAGCTGCTCGTCTACACCCGCGTAAAACTTGGCTCCTGAAGGCAACTTTTTCAGCCACTGACAATGCTATGTGCAAAACCTCTCCCTAACTTTGCATTCCGGATCTCTTGAGCGCGATTGAGTCTCAGGCCTCACTGCGTGCAAGTCGGATTCGTTCTTCCAGTTGGTGAACCGCCTCTTCAAAGGAGATCTCCCGAACAGGATCGTGTTCCAGATAGTGACTGTAGTCGAAATAAAGTGCAGCAAAGACTGCTTCCAGGGATACCGGGTGACGTCGGTTCAATCTCACCAGGTTTCGCTCAACGGTTAAGCCCCAGCCTCCATAGAATGGAACTCCGAAAGTGTGGACCTCACAGCCAGCAAGAATAGCTTCGAACCCCAGTTGACTGGATACGCAATAGACCTTGGCACAGGCCTCCAGAAGCGGCCAGGGATTGATCGCTTCCGGTGTTAAACGCAACCGACCTTCAGTCAGGGCCTTGGCGCAATTCTCATCCACTTGCGCGAGAGCCTGGAGGACTTCATGCGTGAAATGCCCTGCCTTGCGCCCGATCATCGTTTCCGGGTGAACCTTGATCAGGATCTCAGCTTCACGGTTCTCCTGAATGGCGACTTGCAGCATCTGGCGGAAGGTTTCATCTTTTGCAAATGCTCCCGGTATCGACGCGTCGCCGGCGGTTTGATCAATAACAAGTACCCGATCCCTGCGGTCGGAAGATTGCAAACAAAGCTCTGAAATGTCCGAGAAATCGAAACTGTTGTACTTCGAGAGCCGCTTGGACCGGATCAAGTCGATGGCATCATGGATCTCTTGCGTCCGCATGGGCTTTGCAAAACGCCGACGAACAAAACACTCCAGATCACTTGGCTGGCGGGCATCGTAATAGATACCTGTTCGATCAAGGACCAGGGAGATCGGCTTTTCCTGGTTGCCAGGTCTGACGGATCTCAAAAATCCATCCTCAAAAGCGACATAAGGAAGATGGTGTTTAGCCGCCATGTCTCGAGCACGCTGCGCGGTCGGCTTGTGCCCCCAACCGGCGATAGCGTCTAATCCTTGAGTGACACCCTGAACACCAAATGGCGTAAACCCGGAAATAACATCAATTGCGTGTCTCTGTTTCCACAGCCCGGAGGTACTTAAACCAATTTTTGTCAAAACGGTATTCCACGATTGTAGTGCAATTCACCATGCAGCTTATTTTTTAAACGTAATCTAAGCGGAAGCCCTTATAAACGTTTAGGTAAATTGCGCATCATCTGCTTCAAACCACGAGAGAAGCTCGAAATGCCTGGAATTGTGTGAGCGCGATTGCTCCAAAAAACTTGCTATTCTGACTACCACTGATGGTACATGGACGGCGCTTTGAAAGCAGTATCAGATATTTGTGATGACGACATCCAATTGATCAACGGCCGCTAGGTCCACCTTGTCCAACACAGTGCCAAACCCGAAAAAAGAGACGCGTCTACAAAACCGCTTAAAAGGCAGCCTAACCTGAAAGATCAAACATCTGAAAGCTATAGCCACACGATACGAGAAAGAAATATGCAAATATTTGGCGACCCACAACGCAAATCAGTAGGATTTTTCCTCTGAGGGGGGGGGCGACACACGCCTTAGCTATTACCGTTTAATGCGCGACTGAATCTGATTTCTGTAGTAATACCCTGATTATAAAACGAGAATAACTATTTCACAACAAGACATTCAAATTCTGCCAGCAACTTTTGGAGTTACGCTCCTAAGCCAAGAGCCTATCCACTGCAAACTCCGTTGCCAAATCAACGAAGCGATAAAAATGCATTTCCATTAAGTTGAAAAACAAAAGTTTCATGCCGCCACGACTATACGATTGACATGGCGATACGCTCGCAGTGATTTCCTGCTATCAGTTACTTTTATGACATTCCTAACGCGTCCAATTGGACGTATTAAAAACTTAGCACTCAATTTGTCGAAATCTTACACGAAATAAATTGGGGGGGAGGCAGATGAATTTTTAGCACTTACTACGGACAAAAGCGGATTCCACACAACAGCATATGGTGTATCTAAAAATCATTAACCTGCCAATGCACGCTAGGAAGTTAGCTTTGCTTCTGGGAGGCTGCAAGGCTCCCAAGACTAAAAGGAAACAAAAGAAATGAAAAGAATTATTGAAAATATCTTTAGAACAAAACAACAAGAAAATGAATTGGAATTACCCAATCAGGAAAGAATTAAGAAATGGGGACATAGACGCTATGTAGGAGGCGGCAACTCAGAAGCGTGGTATGGTATAGGTAAAAGGCAATACCACTTCTTGGTTGCCAACGGACTTGAACCTACTCACAAATTTTTAGACATTGCTTGCGGCTCACTACGACTCGGACAGTATTTGATACCTATGCTCAATGCAGGAAACTACTGCGGCGTAGAAGCAGAAAAAGACCTTGTTGATGCTGGCATAGAAAAAGAAATTTTGTTTGAAATTATTTTAAAAAAAGAACCAAAATTCTTAATTAACCACGATTTTAACTTTTCCGACTGCGGCGGATATGACTATGCTATTGCGCAGTCACTATTCACGCACCTTACTCTAGATGATATTTCCAGATGTTTTACTGAAGCGTATAAAGTTGCGAATCCGGGCAGTAAATTTTACTTCACTTTCTTTGAGGGTAACTCTCTAAACAATCCTCAAGGTGCTTCTCATGCCAATAGGAATTGGCATTATTCGTATTCAGAATTGCAGCTTGCCGCTAAGGATGTAGGGTTTTCGCTAGAATATATCGGCAACTGGGGGCACGAAAGGGGTCAGTTAATAGCAGTTGCTACGAAAGCGAGATAGTCGTTAGCACCGTCGAACATCATCGAAGCGGTAAGACACAATGCACAGCGAAAGATTCTCGCCGATCGATAGCCTTGCGACACTCGTCCTAACGCGGTCTACCTTACTGCCACGCTAATTTCGAACTCAAGCCGCACTCCTCAAGAACACGAGCTTGGTCAGACCAAGTTCGGAAGCTTGCTGTCGAATCCAAGCCTGCCCCTTTATCATCATTCTCGGGCGTTTTCGCTCCAAATTATCGTGTTTATTTTATTGCTCCCCCGCGCGCGCGAAAACAGCTCGGCATGCTTCAGCCGATTTTGATACACAGTCATCCAGCACGGCAGAGGCTCTTCTCATCCTCGGTGAGGCCAATGATGAATTCTTTCCGCGGCCATAGGAAGGGGGGGCACCTTTGCCCCCCCCTGCCAGGCACACTAGCCGACAAATCGCATCGAAGATGCTCACAACAAATCTCTTAACAACCTATGGCGCAGAAGCTCTTTCCGCGAACTTTCAAATTCCCACACTCAAGAACGCAGCGCCGCAACAGCTTAATTAAAGCACACAGTATTCACGTAAATCCTCCGTCAAACATTGACCGAACCGTAAGCCACATTCATTTCAAAGAATACGGACACGCCCCAACCTATACTAGAATTGGTCATACTTTACTAATACACGGTTACAGGTGGTTCTTTAGAATAGCCAAATTCCTCAAAATCTTGGCCATAGTATTCCAATACACGCAATATGTCGACTCTATCCCAAGTAACAGGAATTTCTTTTTTTGATGTTTGAAGAAGATGTGGTGTCGATTGTGGTTTCGGCGCGCCAATTTTAGATGCGACTGTCGAAAAAATATTTTCTAGTCCTTCTTCGAGTTTAAAGATTTGTAAACCTGAGCCGCAAAAGTGCCATTGAGGCCTGATGTGATTATCGAGATGATAAACATTTGACTGAGTTTGTGTAATATTGTTCTCTAACCACCGAGAAAAATTTGCGAACGTTTTGAAGAAATTGCGACCACCCATTGCTGCACGCATCCGGTACTCACTCTCAATTCGAGTGAAGGGGTTACGGACCGTCATGAAGCTATATTCGAAATAGTCTTCCCCAAACAGCACTCTGAACTGGTCTCGCTGGAGATGTTGAGGAGTGCAGCGCATCGCAGATAAACCGCCAGGAACATGGAACTTCAATGGAGCCAGAGTCTCAAGCCAATTCTCAACAGAAGTCCCACCTGTTTTTGGCACGTGTATGTATAAAATATTTCTTCCATTGTATTCAATGAACGGCATTGTGCGACTTTGATCTCGTTGCTAAGCCTGAGGCTAACCTGAAAATGTGTACATCTTTATGCAAATAAATTCCTAAAATAACTTTGTCAAAGGTTGAGTACTTCAACCAACAGCTTTTCGCGGTGGCCTAAGGTAGGGCGAGGTTTAGCTTTTGCTTAGTAGCTAGACAAAAACTGTACGTTTGCTCTGCTAGAGTTTAGCCATAAGGTCGGCTTAAAGACGTTGAAATTTGCTGAGCAGTTGACTAAGGCTACATCTGTGATCGCCCATCCGCAGAACGGAGTGCCGAATGAACGTATTGTTCATCAATGGAAGGTTTCCCCAGTATTCTCAAACTTTCGTACATGACCAAGTAAAATCTCTTAAAGAAAATTCTAATGTAAAAATAGATGTTTTCGCAAGGTCACTTGACACTTTTCGTTTTGAAAATTCAGAGACTGAGTGCGACTCAGGCATACTATATGCAGCACCAGAGAATAAAAAACTGTTTTTCCGCATCCTTGTGGGTGCAATCCGAGCTCCCCTGTTTGCAGCAAAGCTGTTGAAATTGAGGTTCGATGGAAAAATCTGGCATCAAACCCTGATGCTCTGTTTGCAAATGAGAAGATCTCCAGACGTCATTGTAACTCATTTTGGACACAACTATCGCATCGGGCAGCAGCTGAAGCGTTTTGTTTATAGATCAGCAAAGAATGTGATTGTGTTCCATGGCCACGACATGTCTTCATATATCGCCTCCCATAGCTGGACACCATACAAAGAGGCAGCAGGCGATATAGACCTCGCATTGTGCGTGAATAGACAGTGGGAAAGGTTGCTCAAGCAGAATACGACGATTCAAAATGTAAAAACTTTGTACTTAGGTACACATATCCCAGACGCCTATCCTGGCGTTTGTCTTCCGAAGGAAATGACAACTCCCACATTGAACTTGCTTTTTGTCGGAAGATTTGTGGAGAAAAAGGGTTTCATCACTCTATTTCGAGCAATTAGAAGGCTCAGAGAGACATCAGACTTACGAATACGAGTTCACTGTGTTGGTGATGGTCCTCAGCTAGAATTCTTCGCAGACAGGGCGATTGCAGATGGTGTAAAAGACGCATTTGTTTTTTACGGAGCGAAACAAAAAAGCTTTGTTCGCGACCTGATGAAGCGTTGTAACCTATTCATTTTACCGAGCCATACTGCTCCTAACGGCGACAGCGAAGGGTTGCCAGTCGTTCTTATGGAAGCAATGGCGGCTGGTCTCCCAGCAATTTCAACCTATCACAGCGGTATTCCTGAATTGATAGAACACAATAAAACCGGTTTCTTAATCCAAGAAAAGGACGATGAAGCTCTAGCGGCGATTCTACTGTCCTGTTCTACCAACGCAAAACTACTCGAGTCGATCTCTGTCGCAGCTTTTAATCACGTTAAAAAACATCACAATGAAGTTGTGCAGGCAAAAAAGTTCACTGAGATTGTTAGGGGCATGCTGTGACTGGAAGTGTAACCGTTGTTATTCCCAACTACAACAGAACAAACCTTTTGGAAAAATGCTTATCTTCTATATTGGCCCAAACTAGACAAGTTGAAGAAGTTATCGTAATAGATGATCATTCCGAACAGCAAAAATTTGAAGAAATACAATGTATAGTTGAAAATTTTTCAAAAAATATAGATATTAAACTATTACGAAACGGAACAAATAAAGGCGCTAATTACTCACGAAATAGAGGTATTTTCGCGGCTAAATCTGACTATATAGCTTTTATTGACAGTGACGATTTTTGGATGCCGCAAAAAATAGAATTGCAAATGAAGGCAATCGAAAGACATAAAACCTTAGGCTCCACGCCAGTTTTCTCTGCAACTGGGCGTTATCGAGTCAACGGGGAAGGGCAAATCATTTGCCGTCAATTTGGTGGCAAACGGATTTCATCAGCAAAAATAAGACGATCTAACTTTATTGGCACGTTGAGTTCAGTGATCGTTGAAACTTGGGTTGCTCGGTTTCTGGGTGGTTTCAACGAGCGTTTACCAGCTTGTCAGGATTGGGATTTTTTTATTCGCCTAACTGATTATGCGACTTATATCGGTGTCCCAGAACCTCTGTGCATTTACTTTGACCATGATGGTGCGAGAATTACGCTTAACAACAAGAAGAGGTTAAGTGCTCATATTGAGATTTACAAAATGCATCTCCGAAATTTTGGAGCAAAAAATACGCTAAGCCACGAGTTTCTTCGAAATATAGCTGAAGACTATCAATGTCAAGGTGATCATGACCGATCTATTCGTTACTTCGCAAAATCAATTTTGGCAAAAACATTGCCAAAATGCGACTTGCCAAAAAAATATAAAAATATTGTAGAAAACATAATGCTACACGTTATTAAGATGCGCGGCATGCCAGATATCAGACAAGCCCGTTATACACGGTACGACACTATCATGGCAAAGATTTTGAGAAACAAAACCTCTAATGAGAAGATCATGAAAGATCAAAACCACATCCACGCATTATTGAAGTGAATAGATATTATATAAATTTTATTAAAAAAATCATACCCAAGCAAGCAGTCCGGACAACTGAAGTTTTATTTGGGCCAAGAAGTGTTTTAATATGCTCCAAGCTTAGAGGAATTAGGATCTATAGAAGTTTTAAGATGGATAGGCCCTTTTGATAATTTGCAAACTCACTTGCAGTTTGAGATCGTCGCCAAAATCGCTCTTGCCTATTACCGCAAAATTAGCAAAGCAAGCGTCTACATCTAACTCTTCGATCCAATCAGATTGGCTGAAAGTCAGCAACTTCATAAAAAACCTGCAGTGTAAGCACCATTCGGTAGAGTCAGGTAAAATATTATGAGTGGATTTCACTCGAAATCATATGTGGTAGTCACTTATCCTGCATTAGTTAGATGATACATCTGCTAAGTACTCATTAAGGCTGCGATCGCCAATCTGCATTAAGTGTAGAAACCTAGCTAAACACGCGCTCAACAAAACCGCTAATACCAGATATCTGGCAAAGCTTCGTAGACGACTTTCTCTGCAAAAATATAGTGTTGCTGGTAGGTAGCCCAGACCAATCCGTTTTGATGTTTACTTCTTCAAGCTGCTTTTGGGTGTATATCTTGGTGGGATCGAACGGATTAAGTTGAAAAACCATTCCCAAGTTTAAGTTTAAGTCATCGACTCCAAATCGCCGCATGTGATCTCGCTGACCGAAACGTTCTTCGCGCTCTCGTCCTGACATGAGGTTGAAGTCGGCACTTGTTTTGCCTTCATCAAATGGTACGCAAATAACG
Organism: Roseibium sp. RP-7; assembly: GCF_053005225.1. Classification (NCBI taxonomy): domain Bacteria; kingdom Pseudomonadati; phylum Pseudomonadota; class Alphaproteobacteria; order Hyphomicrobiales; family Stappiaceae; genus Roseibium; species Roseibium sp. RP-7. Next base: position 1,442,170 of record NZ_JBRKQA010000001.1, on the reverse strand, counting down.
TGAATACCAGTGCGCTTCAATGCTCGATGCAAGTGAAATAGAACCGGTGTAATTTCGCATGGAAGATGTTCCAAAACGTGTGAGTGAATAATCAAATCATACTTCCGCGATGGTAGAGAGAATACGTCTTTTGTTAGATCTATCTTTGTGACTTCTAAATCTTGCGGGAACAATTTGGGGTTAAAGTCTGCAGCTAAATATCCTGAGCCATGCACAGCTTTAAGCTTCCTAGCAACGCTTACGTCCGGCGCGATGTGCAAAATTTCTAGTTTTGGCTTAAATGCATTTATGCTCTCAAGTGCAAGCAACATAACGCGCATGCGCTCCATAGAGCCGCATGAAGAGCACCTAACGTTTTCTCTGCTACGGTAATCCTCAAATTCTGTACCGCCACAAATATTGCACTTCATTTGTAATTAGCCTCGCTCGTTACAATCGGCGTCAAGCTAACTAAATCGCCTGCAAAAGCAAGACATCTTTCAAAGCAAATTAACCAGCGCAAATACCTGAATATTCTTATCATGTTTTAGAATGTTTCTAAGCGTCTGGAGACGGATTGGATCGGCATTGCTTCGTCTTCTCTTAACCCCGGATGCGAATTGCCAGGTTCTTAGTCATGATTGTTTTAGAGGTTTTGGAGCGCTACCCAACCTACTCGTAGGCTGGGTTAGAGTTTTCTGCGACGTGCATTGATCGCGAAGTTGGGCGATTGGGAGGTTACAATTCTTGGCGCTCAGAATAACCGGAACATCATTTAGGTACTATGTCCTCTCCAGCGGCGTCACTTATTGGCGACTCGGACACTCCTTTTCTTCAGAAGTTCAAAGTAGGCCTGCAGATATTTCGGAAGTTATCAAACGTTTTAATACGTCAGCGGTCTGCATCAGGACAGTTTCAACATAAACGAAAGCAGAATTGCAACGGCCAAGACTGAGTAAAACACTTATAATTTCTACAAATAGCTAGGAACGAGCGGTAAACGCTACCGTACTAATTGGTCTGGAATACGTAATCACAGGAGAAGATGTTATGCATCACCGCGTTGGCAGGCAGCTGCGTCATCGTTGATCTCGACCATTGTAATTCAGCTTTGCTGTGGAGGTTGACGTAAAAAATCTTATCCTACATCGTCACGACCCCAACTCGATAGCAAGTTTGGGTGATTTTATGTTCTGTCCCGTACATTGTAATACATCAGAACCACTACGGACCAAGCTCCAGCCAGGAGCAAAAACATGGCCAGAGAATACAGAAAACGGTGCGGATACTGTGCGTCTTCTGAGAGGGTCGGCTGTATGAAAGTCGCCAGGTAAAGATGTTTGCCATCTGCCTCCTGACGAGCCGTTTCCAAGCTGGCAAGGGACGTTACATAGAGCTGCTGTGCAAATTCTTCTTCCAATGCGAGTTCCGAATAATCTGCAAGACGGAAGGAAAGAGCTGTCCTGTTCGTACCAGTAGAACCGGAAGGCGATGTGCCGGAGCCAAGGCGTTCCCGCGCACTTGAAATCTGGCCTTCCAGGGCCTCGATTTGCTGGTTCAGGAGCCTGATACGGGGAGAGTCCTCGTCCAGATAACTCATCAGGGTCTTTTTTTCTGCTTCCCGGCTTGCGCGCTGCTGATCCAGTCCGGCAATCATTTCCACAGCAAGCTTGGCATTTTCCTCCGGACTGACTTCCTGTGTCTCGTTCCTGTAGGCAAGCATTTGCTTGCGGATTGCTTTCAGACGCGCCTCGGCGCGCGCAACACTTTCTTCCGCGAAACGTACGGTTTCCCGCCTGTTAGACTCGGAAAGCTGGTTGACCAATATTTCGCTGCGTTTAAGCACTGCCTTGGCGATCTCGACCGAATCCTCGGGCCGGAAGCTGCGCACTTCAACCTGGATGACCCCGGAGGTCGCATCAAAACTGACGTCGACCATGTCATTCCAGTAGCTCAAACGGTCTTCGACCGGCAGATTGCTGCCCATGCTGAACAAAAAATCCGAGGATTCGCGATTGAAGATGGTCTGCAAATCCAGATCGTCCGGAAGGTCCTCCAGCACGGATTGGCTCTGGAGGTAATCCGTGACGATATAGCTGTTGGAGGTCGCAGACTCCCCCCCGGTATTTCCCATTACCATGCCAAGAACTTCAGTCGCTGCTACTGGCTGGGAGCTGCGGACGGCAAATGCTGTCATGCTGTGATATTGGTCGCTTGCCCAGAAAAACATATAGGCGGAAAACGCGGCAGCCGGCATGGCAACAAACAACATGAAGCCTAACAGCATCATTCTGTGCCGCATTTTCGTCGCGGATTTCGCCGTCGCTGCCGGCAGCGCCAAATCAAGCAGTTTCTGCGGATCGAGACCGGATTTTTTCAGCCGATTAATCAGCTTGCCGTCCTTGGAATTTGCCTTGGCAACGGCAGCTCCCTTCTTGGACGGAAGATTGAACACCGTTCCCTGACCAATCTCGTCGGCCTTATCTCCAGGCATTTTTTCGACAGCTGACATGTTCAATCAAACCTTCAAGTATTCAGAGACCGGCCTATCGGCGTGCCATGTTGTCATTGTGCATACTAATTGCATCGTCAATATCGTTAAAAAAGGTTAAGTTGCCATCTTCTAACACAATTCCGGTCGTACAATATTCTTTTAGTGCACCGTTTGAGTGAGACACCATGATGATGTCAGAATCCTGGAGCTTTTCTTCAAAGACCCGTTTGCACTTTTTCTTGAAATTCGAATCGCCAACGGCCGTGATTTCGTCGACCAGATAGTAGTCAAAATCAATCCCCATGCTGACGCCAAAGGCCAGCCGTGCCTTCATTCCGGAAGAATAACTTTTTACCGGCATGTAATAGGATTTCCCAAGTTCGGCAAAATCCTGAACGTAATCGACCAGCTGTTCCGTGTCGTGCCCATAAATGCGGGCAACGAAGCGAACATTCTGCTCTCCGGTTAGAGAGCCATTGAAACTACCCTGAAAACCAAGCGGAAAGGACACGTTGGCAAGACGGATGATCCTGCCCGAGGTCGGCTTGATCGTACCCGCAATAAGCCTCAGCAATGTGGACTTGCCAGCACCATTACGCCCCAGCAGACCAATACTGTTTCCCCTGGGCACCGTAAACGACACATCCCTTGCGATGTAGCGCATCTCTCCCTTGAGCTTGAAGCGTTTGGTCAAGCGATCCAACCTGATCATTTCGCCTCCCGTAGCTGCGCATCATAAAGCCATACCAGAAAAAATCCGAAAACAATCGAAAACACGGTTAGCCCTATGATGTAAGGCATGTCGACATAAGACGCCCGGTAGGTGGGGTAGAACCCGGTTCGAAAAAGGCCAACAATGTGAACCAGCGGGTTCCACATGAGCCATTCCCTGAATGGATGCGGAACGGTGTCTGGCAGAAAAAACACTCCGGAAACGATGAATGCCGGCCGGTTAATAATACCCCAGATCTGCTGGTAGGTACTGCTCAAGTGAAACCATACGATGTTCGAAGCCCCTACTCCTGCACCAAGTGCAATTGCAATCAGGGAAGCCAGGAAGATAGGTGCCAGGTTGATACTCTCAAACGGAACCACGAAATAAAGTGCCCCGAAAAGAAGAGCATTTACGACGAAAAGCGTCGCTACCTGTAAAAAAATCCTTCCCAAAATCGTGTCGTAAGGTCGCACGACAGGATAGTTCAGTAGCGCTCTGTTTGCCTCGACTGCAGAACCTACTTGCTCAGAAGTTGAACGATACATGTAGAATGCGATGTAGCCGGTCGCAAAAAACAAGGTGAAGCTTCTTCCCAGTGGCGGGATATGAGCGACTGCCGAAAATACTGTCGTCAGGATGGCGATCGTCAAAACCGGATCCAGAACCGCCCACATGTAACCGCCGAACTTGTTTCCGTAGCGGGTGGTCATTTCGCGAACGACCAACGCAAATGTGATCGCGAATTGGCGTTTCAGGCCCTGGCGCAAAGGTTCTGAGTGCATACTGTCAATCTGCAGTTATTGATCTCTGTTGACGCGTTCTTCGAATGCCAACTGGTTGTCTTGACTAGACCTTTAGACAGTTCATGTCCATCTTCTGACAGACCGTATCATAACGGAATTTCGCGCAGCAACATAGTGTCACGATGCCACAATGAATTCGAAGGCGGGATGATTTGTTCAAACTGGAAGTGCGATAGCCTGCTTCATAAGACTCCGACCAAATCCGATCGCGACCACAAAACCGATCAAACGCATAGTGTGCGGTCTGTTTATATCGACCTTGTGGCAATGTCCTGAAGACAAGCTCCAGGCATCAACGCCAAATTTTCATTGAGCAATTCACCTTTCTCCAGATGGCACCTGCGAGCCGAAGGTTGGAGCCTCAACGGATGCAGGATCGAATGCCTTGAGAACAGCCAGTTTCCGCTTGCGTTTTCGTTTGTTCCCGCCTATCCCGCACAGCCATTTCACTTTTGCAGGATTGCTGTATTGGGAGTGCCCCTACGCACTCCTGCGTCGGTTTCGAATGAGCCAACGCCATTCAATTGCAAAACGGCGTCTGTACAAAACGCTGCGACACAAAGGGACTTTGCCATGAAACAGACCATCGGACTTGATTTCGGCACCTCCAACACGGTCGCGGTTTCGGCGCAGGGTGTGGGCGCGACTGCGCCGATCAGTTTTGTTGATGGCAACGACAGTTTCACATCGCTTCCGACCGTTCTCAGTTTTCTAGATCGGGGGCCGGCCAAGGCGCTGAATGCGGAGGTCGGGCCCTGGGCAATCCGGCAGTTTCTGGAGAGCTTTGGCGATGTGCGGTTCATCCAGTCGCTGAAGACGTTTGCGGCGAGCCGCGTTTTCAAGGGGACCGGAGTTTTCGGGGTCCGGTTCGAGTTTGAAGATCTGATGGCAACGTTTCTGCAGCGGGCTTTCGAGCGGGCCGGGGCTGCGTTTGATCCCGCGGCAACCCGGCTCGTTGTTGGCCGGCCGGTGGAGTTTGCCGGGCACAATCCGGATGAAGAGCTGGCGATGGAGCGGTATCGCAAGGCGTTTCAGAAGGTTGGTTTTGAAGACATCCTCTTTGTTATGGAGCCTGTCGGGGCGGCCTTTTCCTACGCGCAATCGCTGGAACAGGATACGACCATCCTAGTTGCCGACCTTGGCGGCGGCACGACCGACTATTCGATCATGCGATTCGAGACCGAAGCCGGGCACCTGAAAGCGACGCCGCTTGGCCGAGGCGGGGTCGGCATTGCCGGTGACACGTTCGACTACCGCATTATCGACAATGTGGTGCTGCCGAAGCTCGGCAAGGGCACCGCCTACCAGAGCATGGGCAAGATCCTGGAGATCCCGCCCAACCTCTTTTCCAACTTCGCCCGTTGGCACATGCTGTCGATTTTCAAGACCTCAGACGATTTCAAGGAAATGAAAAAACTGCTGCGCTACTGCGTGGAACCGGAGAAGATCGAGCTTTTCATCGATCTGGTGGAAGAGGACCAGGGCTACCCGCTTTATAAATCCGTCTCGGAAACCAAGGCCCTGCTGTCGTCTGCAGACGAGGCGGAGCTGACCTTTGCCCCGCTCGGTTCGGACTTCCGGGCAACTGTGAAACGTGCGGACTTCGACGGCTGGATTGCGCCTGACCTGAAGAAGATGGACCTGGCGCTGGATGTCACGCTGGAAAAGGCCGGTTTGAGCGAAGCCGACATCGACCGGGTGTTCATGACCGGCGGCACCTCCTTCGTGCCTGCCGTGCGCCGCCAGTTTGCGGAGCGCTTCGGCCAGGAGCGGATTTCCGGTGGCAACGAGCTGACGTCTGTTGCCAACGGCCTTGCCTTGATCGGGGCGCGCACGGACGCGGCCGATTGGGCGCTTGCCGCCTGAGTTCGCCTGCCCGGATCCGGCGGAACGAGCCTGACCGACGGAACTCAAAAGTTCAAACGGCCCTCCCCCGTCAGAAACCCGGCGGCACCTGAAGCCAAAGTGATACGTCAACGGTGTCTCCGGCTGCGATTTTCTCTTTCTTGCGCACGGCCGATTTGACCGGCAACAGGAAGGAGCCGGACGCCTTGTCCGGCCAGATGGTGGTGCTCCATTCAGCCTCGCCGATCCGCGCCTTTACCTTGATCATGCCCCAGGCGCCGCCTTTACGGCTTCCTGTAAAAAACCGGATCTGATCGGCGCAGGCCGGCGGTAACGTCACGAAGGTCCAGCCGCCTGGACCGGCGGACAGCCATAGTTTGCCGGTAAAATCCAGCCGGTCGAGCATGAGGTTGAAGCCTCTGTCCTGCCAAGCCTGTGTCGTCTCGCTTCCCTCTGGCAGGATTGAGCGACGTCAGTCAATCAGATTGATATCCGCCATCAGGTCTCCTGCCGTCTCCTGAAGTGCGTCGCTCAGGCTCGCAGGGTCCAGTCCACTTGGCAGGCGCAGGTCGGCAGATGCCTTGAACAGGGCCTCTCCCTGCATCGAGCCAGAGACGACTTCCGTTTCAAGATGCTCGATGCTGACACCCTTTTCGGAAAGAACGCGGGTGATATCCCGCAAGATGCCCGGGTGGTCCTGGGAGACGAGATCCAGATGAGCGGAAGCGCCTTCCGGCAGCTCTGCACCGGTCTGGTCGGAGCGAAGTGTGATATCGATGCCATCGGCGGAAAGAGCTTGCAGCTTTTCCACCAGTTCGTCCGCATGCAGCCCCTCGATCGCGATGCGAACGATGCCTGCAAATTCGCCGCCGAGACGGGCCATGGAGCTTTCGATCCAGTTGCCGCCGGTGCCGGCGATGATTTCCGCCATCCGCTCGACCAGGCCTGGCCGGTCCTTTGCAATGACCGTGAAAACAAGATGAGTTTGCATGATGCCCCGCTTGCGCATTGGAACTCGACCATTCTACTAGACAGCCTCAACGTGCTGAAAACAAGACTGCAAAATCTCATCTCCAGCTGTGGCCGTTGCGGCAGATAACCGTCATAATGGCAAGATTGATCGGGTTTCCCTTCAGGCTTCCTTGCCGATCCGCATTCCGTTTCAATTCATACTGAAAATCAGGTTTCCCCATGAAGCAGACAGAACCCCGCCGCGTCGACAAATTCTGGCTCACGCTCATCGAACGACCGGCGGTTTTTCTGGTTCTGGTGCTGATCGGGCTTGGCATGCTGCCTGTTGCCGTGTGGATGGACCTGCGCGCCATTTCAGATGCCTCCCTGCGCTCGCAGGCGGTTGACCTGGACCAGGCCATCGGCAAGATCCGGACCTATTACGCGCAAAACGTGATCGCCCGGGTTCAACAGGCGCCGGGCGACATCACCCCGACACACGAATATCACGAAACGCCAGGCGGCATTCCGATCCCCGCCACGCTCTCCATCGAGCTTGGGGAAGTGATCGGCGGCAACGACCATAATCTGCAATACCGGTTCGTGTCGGATCTGCCGTTCATGGAGCGCGGGTCACATAACCTGACACCTTTCGAGATCAAGGCACTGAACGATTTCCGACAAAGCCGTGATCCTGCAGACCTGGAGATTGCCTACGAAGGATCGATCTTCGACCGAAAGATCCAGATCGCCTCCCCCGTCTTGATGGGCGAGGCCTGCGTTTCCTGTCACAACAGCCACCCGGAAAGCCCCAAGACCGACTGGAAGACGGGCGACGTGCGTGGCATTCAGGCGATCACCATAAGCCAACCCATTGCCGCAAACCTCTGGTCGTTCAAATTTCTGCTGCTCTACTTCGGCTGTGCAGGGGCGATCGGTGCTGCGGTCACCGCCCTGCAATGGCACCAGGCAACGCGGTTCCACCGGATGAACGTCAATCTGGAGCACGCGAATACGGAAATCGCGCATCTCAACAAGCAGCTGACGTCCGAAAACCTGCGACTGGGAGCGGAAATTGAAGTCGCAAGGCAGATCCAGATGATGGTGCTGCCGACAAAGGATGAGCTTGGCGGCATTCATGAACTGGAGATCGCGGCCTTCATGGAACCGGCGGACGAAGTTGGCGGCGACTATTACGACGTGCTGCAGCTGGACGACAAGGTGAAGATCGGCATTGGCGATGTGACCGGCCATGGCCTGGAAAGCGGCGTTCTGATGCTGATGGTTCAGTCCATCGCCGTCGCCCTGCAGGAACGCGGACCGTCAGATCCGCGCCAGTTCCTGGTTGCACTTAACAGCGCCATCTGCCGCAACCTGAAGCGCACCCGGACCGACAAGCACCTGACGCTGTCCTTCCTCGATTTCGAACCGAACAAGGTAACCTTGTCGGGCCAGCACGAGGAACTGATCATTCTGCGCGAAAACGGCCAATGCGACATCGTCGATACGGTCGATCTCGGCTTCCCCATCGGCCTCGATGAAGACATCGAACCGTTTATCGAAACCAGGGAACTGGCCTTCGGTCCCGGAGATCTCATTATTCTCTATACGGATGGCGTGACCGAAGCGGAAAATCCTGACGGTGTGCTGTATGGTCTGGACCGCTTGGTCGCAAGTGCCCGCCGCCACGCTGCACCAAAGGCCGGGCGGGTGCTGGAAGGCATCCTGGCGGACCTCAAGGCCCATATCGACACACAAACGGTGCATGACGACATTACGCTGATGGTGATCCGGCACAAGTAAGCCGGCAGCATTCGCCGCAGCTTGCTGCCGCACACTGCGATCAAAATTTTGGGGGCGTGTTACCCCGGATAGACGCAGCGCCTATCCGGGGTAACAGCAATGTTGAGGAGCCGAACAGCGGCCTCGTCAGACGCCCCTTACGTCGTCATCCGATGGCCTTTCTCAGAACCGGCACACGTTTGACAAAAAGATAGTCCAGCGCCAGCACGCTCAATAGCGTGATGCCGACCAGCGGAAAGGCCAGGGAGACGGCCAGCATCAGGATCATCGCGCCACGCCAATGCGGCAGGTCTTCCGGCATTTTCGGTGCAAAAACCCGAAGGGCGGAACCTTTGGGCCGTCGCAGCCACCACATGACAAGCCCGCTGACGCAAAGGAAAATCACCGACAGGCAGAATAGGGTGTTGAGCACCACGTTCCAGAGCCCCATGTCGCCTTCATGAAAGGCGATACCGATGGCCATGCCCTTGGCCGGCAGGGAATAATCCGCAAAACCGACATCAGCCAGGATCCGTCCGGTGTATTGATCGATATGCACCGTGCGGTCGACCATCGGGTTCTCTGAGTCGTTGCTCATGGAATCCTGGTTGATGGTCCAGACACCGGTTTCATTGCCGGGAAGATTCACCCGGAACCGCCCTTCAAAGCCGATTTTCCGGCCGAACGCGGCAATACTGTCCAGATCAATAGGCGTTCCGGCAGCAATCGCGTCGGTGCCGGCATCAGAGCCGGACATCGGCATGCTTGTCTGTTCCAGCCCCCAGGGAACGTCCTTTATCGAGCCATGGTTCATCGAGGCGTGGGTGTCGTCGGACAGAGGCACGTTCGACCATTTTTCGGCTGGAAAGGTGCTCCAGGCCTGAACGAATTTCTCGCCCCAGACACCGGCCCAGGAGAGACCACTGACCAGGAAGACCAGCAGGATGAGAGAAACATAGGCGCCGATCACCTTGTGCAGGCTCTTCCAGAGCGCACGACCATTTGCGCGAAGATCCGGCACAAGAGCACTTCCACCGCCTGCCCGTGGCCACCACAGATAAAGACCGGTCACGATCAGCACGATGGCAAGGCCGGCCGCGATTTCGATCAGACGATCACCAAGATCGCCGATCAGCAGCGTACCGTGAATGTCATTCAGTAGGTCATACCAGCCGTCACGCCGGATCCAGCTCTCAACGACCGAGCCCGAATAAGGATCAACTGCCACCATGTAATTGGTGCCAGCGTCGTTGACGCGGAAGACATTGGCTCCGTCGGCGGTCTTGGCGCCGATCCATTCCACCAGGCTCGCGCCCTGCCTTCGCGTTGCCAGCGCAGCGCCAGCTTGCTGCGACAGCGCCACTGGTTCGCCGGCAATTGCAACCTTGATGTATTCCCCGTCGCGGCCATCAAGAACGGAAATAAACATCATCGAAAGGCCGGTGACGGCCAGCATGATCAGAAACGGCACAACATAAAGACCGGCGTAAAAGTGCCAACGCCAGGCAGCCAGGTAAAATCGGCTGGGGGTGGACGCATATACAGCGTCCGAAGGGATGTTGCTCATGGGATCTCCACACCCGAGTGCGTCCGTTCGGCAAAAGCCGGACAGACCTCGAGTTCAAAACGAGTTCAGATAAGGTTCGGAAAGATCACGCGTTGAGCGGCGGTGCCCGGGCAAAGTTCCGACCGCGCGGTGTGCTGGAAGCCCAGACCTTTGCAGGTAGAGAAACCGGTTGGCGGGAGATCTCTTCCTGCACGAAGAGGAACGGCACCCTGTCAGGCGCAGCAAACGCACCGACACCGGCAAAGACGCAATGGCGGGAGGCCTTTTCCGCGGGGCTATCCTCGTCGGAACCCGTCGGAATTTCTGCACCGTTCGCATCCAGCGTAACAGTGCGAAGGCCCTCGGTGGTACACAGCGTGACGGTAAAACCGCCATCCGCGCGCACGTCCGGCATGTACCCCTTGGGCACAAGCGCCGTGACCAGAAACGGCAGCAGAAGCAGTAGCCTGACTGCCGCCATGAGGTCCGGATGTTTTCGCCGGAAGTTTTCCACGCCCCACTTACCCCGAATCGAGACAGGTTGATCACTAATCCAAAGGGATGACAAAGACAAACCGGTTCTTTTCGGGGAGCCGCAAGACGCAACGATTGCCGGTTTCAGGCCATGGCTGCCTCGTGCCAATGGATGTCGCTTTCATGCTTGATCCGCTATGGCCACTCCCCTAAGGTGCGCCCACCTGACGGCGTCCCGTGGAGGGACTGAAAGCCATTCCGGATGAGGTTGACCCAAGCAGGGGACCAAGGCCGGAGCTGTCCAAGGCATCTGCAGATCAACCGGCTCCGCCGGCTTTTGCGCGTGTTTGCTTTCATTCTTCCCGACGCCTGTTGCCACGCTGCCGATCCGGCATCAGCCACTGGGGAGAGACATGATCAGACGGACCATCCTTGCAGGCCTTGCCGCCGCGCTGCCTACCTCCGCCTTCGCCCATGGGGGCCATCTTGGCGAACTCGCCGGTCATTCCCACTGGGTCGGGGTCGCAGCCCTTGCCGGTGCCGCGCTCGTCGCCGGCATCATCGCCCTCAAAGACAAGAAGCAGAAAAAAGCCGAAGACGCGCCTGAAGCCCGTCCGGAAGACGACGAGACTGCCGGAGAAGCTGCTCAATGAGCGAAAAACTCGGACTGATGATCTGCGGCCATGGCAGCCGCAACAAGGGTGCCGTAAAGCAATTTGCACAGCTGGCGGAAGGCCTGACGGCTCGCTTCCCCGATTGGCCAGTGGAATACGGATATCTGGAGTTCGCCAACCCGGTCATTCATGACGGACTGAACAAGCTGCGCGAGGCCGGCTGCACCCGCGTTCTGGCCGTGCCGGGCATGCTGTTTGCCGCTGGTCACGCCAAGAACGACATTCCCTCGGTCCTGAACACCTATCAGGCGATGCATCCGGAGATGACGATCTCCTATGGCCGCGAACTGGCCGTCGACACACGCATGGTGAAAGCCGCCGCTGCCCGTGTTCAGGAAGCGATCGACGCTGCCGACAGCGACGTGCCGCTGCACGAGACCCTGCTGATGGTGGTCGGGCGCGGCGCTTCCGATCCGGACGCGAACTCCAACGTCTCCAAGATTACGCGCATGCTTTGGGAAGGCTTCGGTTTCGGCTGGGCGGAAACCTGCTACTCCGGCGTCACCTTCCCCCTGGTCGGACCCGGTCTCGAACATGCGGCAAAGCTCGGCTACAAGCGCGTCATCGTGTTCCCCTATTTCCTGTTCACCGGTGTACTGGTGCAGCGGATCTATTCGACCACGGACGAAGTTGCCGCCAAACATCCGGAAATCGAATTCCTGAAAGCTGGTTATCTGAACGACCACCCGCAGGTGATCGACACGATGGCCGATCGGGTGCAGGAGATCCTGCAGGGCGCAAATCTGATGAACTGCCAGATGTGCAAGTACCGCGAACAGGTCCTTGGCTTCGAAGCCGAAGTGGGTCTGGCCCAGGAAAGCCACCACTATCACGTGGAAGGCCTCGGCGCGGAAGCAGAATGCAAGCTGTGTGACGAGATCTGCACCGGAGCCTGCGAAAAGCAGGTGCAGGCGGGTGGTCATCATCACCACGACCATGGTCATCATCATCACGATCACTCCCATGACCATGGGCATGATCACGCGCATCATCATGGCCACTCTCATGATCATTCGCACGAGCATGGGCATAGCCACGGGCACGGGCATGATCACGATCACCACCACCACCCCTACCCGCACGCAGACCATCCGCACGGCCCCCGGTCGTTGAACCGCGGAGACTGAGGCTGCCGTGAGCACCGAAACCATGCCGTCCTACGACTATGAAAAGGACCCGGCGGCGATTTACCGCCAGTCCTTTTCAATCGTGCGGTCGGAAGCAGAATTGTCTCATCTACCCGACGGGCTGAAACCGGTCGCGGTGCGTCTGATCCACGCCTGCGGCATGACAGACCTTCCGCAGGATCTTGCCTGGTCGGAGGATATCCTGTCTGCCGCGCAGGATGCCTTCGCGCGGGCCGCACCCGTCTTTTGCGACGTGGAGATGGTGGTGCATGGCGTCATTCGCTCACGACTTCCGGCGGACTGCGACGTGGTTTGCACCTTGAACGATCCCGCGGTTCCGACCCTTGCCAAAGAGCTCGGCACGACCCGCTCGGCCGCCGCGGTCGAGCTCTGGCGCGACAGGCTGGACGGCGCTGTCGTTGCCGTTGGCAATGCGCCGACGGCCCTCTTCCATCTGCTTGAAATGATTGCCGCCGGCGGACCGAAACCGGCGCTGGTTCTGGGGTTTCCGGTCGGGTTTGTGGGCGCCGCAGAATCCAAGGAGGCTCTGATCTCCAATCCGTTCAAGGTTCCCTTCCTGGCTGTTCGCGGCCGCAGGGGTGGATCGGCCATGGCTGCTGCCGCAGTCAACGCTCTTGCCGCCGGCCTGCCGGAGGAAACGTGAGATGGCCGGAGGTCCGCCGAAAGACGACGAAAAACCAACCGGATTGAAATCCGTTCGCAGCAAAAAGCCTCTGCGGTCACGCGGTTTCCTGTCCCAGCCGGGTGGTTCGGTCAAGACGCCTGCGGACGGCAGTGGTGACCAGTCGGTCCATCACCGGTCACGGGGTGCCCGGCAGGTATCGCCAAACAGTAGCGGCACGCCTCAGGACCTGTCGGTAAAACCGGTGATCAAACCTTATCGTCTGGAGGACAAATGACTTCCTCGACAGACAAGCGCCCCTGGTTGACGCTGGTCGGCCTGGGCGAGGACGGTGTTCTGGCTCCAGGTGGCGCAGAAGCCCTGGCAGGTGCAGACATCGTTTATGGCGGCACCCGACACCTGGAGCTGACGGGCGGAATCACTGCCGAGAAGCGGACATGGCCCAGCCCGTTTGCAACCGTCTTCGAAGATCTGGCAGCGCTCAGGCAGAAGCGCGTCGCGGTTTTGGCGACAGGCGATCCCATGTGGTTCGGCATCGGCTCGTCCTTGCTGAAGCATTTCCCTGCGCACGAGCTGATGGTGCTGCCCGCGCCGTCCGCCTTCCAGCTGGCTGCCGCACGAATGGGGTGGGCCTTGCAGGAAACCGACTGCCTGTCGGTTCATGGTCGACCAGTCGATCTGTTGCGGGCATCGCTTTACCCGGGCGCCCGGATCCTGTGTCTAACCAGCAATGCGGAAACTCCCCGCCAGGTGGCTGACCTCCTGGCCGACGAAGGCTATGGGCGCAGCCGGATGACGGTTCTGGAGCATCTCGGCGGCACCAGGGAAAGGTGCGTTGCAGGTACCGCGGAAGGCTGGTCGGCCGAGGTTGCCGATTTTCACACACTTGCTCTGGATGTGATTGCCGACCCCGGTGTGCGGTTCCGTGCGCGGACACCCGGCCTTGCCGATGATGCCTTTCGCCACGACGGCAAGATGACCAAGCAGGACATCCGCGCCATCACCCTGGCGGAGTTGAAGCCTCACCCCGGCGCACTCTTGTGGGATGTCGGTGCAGGCTGCGGTTCGATTGCCATCGAATGGTTGCGAGCAGCCGACCGAACCCGGGCCATCGGCCTGGAACCGCATGTGGAACGGCGGCAAATGGCGGCTGAAAACGCTGTCGCGCTTGGCGTCCCACATCTGGAACTGTTGGACGCGACCGCTCCGGAAGGCCTCCACGATCTGCCACAGCCGGACGCGATCTTCATTGGCGGCGGCCTGACAGCCTCCGGTGTGATCGAGGCCTGTCTTGCAGCGCTAGGCCCAGGGGGGCGGCTTGTCGCCAATGCAGTGACCCTGGAGAGCGAGGCCATACTTCTCTCCGCCTATCAGTCTCATGGAGGCACTTTGAAGAAAGTTTCCGTTCACCGGGCAAGCGCCGTCGGCGGCTTGACCGGATGGCGTCCCTTGATGCCCGTGACGCAGTGGAGCCTGACGAAATCATGACGGGCACACTCTATGGCATAGGTCTTGGCCCGGGCGATCCGGAGCTGATGACCCTGAAGGCGCACAGGCTGATCGCAAGCGCACGGGTAATTGCCTACCCCGCTCCCGATTCCGGTGAAAGCTTTGCCCGGTCAATCGCCTCTGATGTGATCCCTGTCGGCGTGCGGGAAATTCCGATTGTCGTGCCGATGCGAGTCGACAGGTTCCCGGCACAGGAGATCTACGACAAGGCCGCCGAAGAGATAGCCGCCGTTTTGGCAAACGGTGAGGATGTCGTGACCTTGTGTGAAGGAGATCCATTCTTCTTCGGTTCGTTCATGTATCTGTTCGAGCGCCTGTCCGACCGTTTCACGATAGAAATCGTGCCCGGGGTCACCTCGCTGACAGCCTGCGCCGCTCAGTTGAGACGACCGCTGACGGCACGAAACGATGTACTAACCGTCATTCCTGGCCCGCTTCCGGACGCGGACATCCGCCGCAAGATCGAAGAAGCCCAGGCGGTTGCCATCATGAAGGTCGGCCGTCACCTGACACGGCTGAAGACCTTGCTTTCCGACATGGGGCTGCTGGAAAAGGCCGGCTACGTGGAACGTGCCAGCCTGCCGGAGCAGAAGGTTCATCGGCTCATCGACCTTGAGACCGACACCGCCCCCTATTTTTCCATGATCCTCATCTACAAGGGAGAAGAAGCGTGGACGCTTCCCCCATCCTACTCGTCCTGAACCAGGCCGGCCTCGCCGCTGCCGAAGTGATCGCCAGACGGTTTTCAACCGCCCGCATCCACGGGCTTGCCGGCCGTGTGCCGACGGCGGACACCCAGTTCAACGAAACGATCGACCATATCCGCCTGTTGTTTCAGGCCGGTCATCCGATCGTCGGCTTCTGCGCCAGCGGCATTCTGATCCGTGCGCTTGCACCGGTCCTGTCCGACAAGACAAGCGAACCGCCGGTGATCGCCGTGTCGGAAGACGGCAAGAGTGTCGTTCCGCTGCTCGGTGGTCATCGCGGCGCCAACGAACTGGCCAAGCTTCTGGCCAGCGCTCTCGGTGGGCATGCGGCGATCACGACGGCTGGGGACACCAAGCTTGGTGTTGCGCTCGACGCCCCGCCCCGCGGCTGGCGTCTCGCCAATCCGGAAGATGCAAAACCGGTGATGGCCGAGCTGCTCTCCGGCGCTCCCGTCCGCCTGGAAGGCCGCGCCGATTGGCTCAAAGAGGCCAAGCTGCAGCAAGCAGACGATGCCGCCATCACGCTTTCGGCAACCGAACATCCGGAAGAAGCAGGCCCGACGCGTCTGGTCTACCACCCTCAGCGCTATGCTGTTGGCGTCGGCTGCGCGCGCGGGTGCGATGCGGCCGAACTGATCGAACTGGTCGAGACCGAACTGGCGGGAGCCAACATTGCCAAGGGCGCTGTTGCCTGCATCGCGACCATCGACCTCAAGGCAGATGAGGCCGCTGTCAATGCTCTCGCCGCGCATCTGGATGTGCCGCTTCGGGTCTTTTCCGCAGAAGACCTGCAACGCGAGACCCCGCGCCTGAAACACCCGTCGCCCGTCGTCTTCAAGGAAGTCGGCTGTTACGGCGTGTCTGAAGGGGCTGCCCTGGCCGCGTCCGGCGCCTTTGGAACGCTGAAGGTCGAAAAGCAGAAAACCGACAACGCAACTTGCGCCATTGCACGGTCACCGAAGTGGATTGACACCGACACGGTCGGTCGGGCTCGCGGACATCTGTCCGTTATCGGTATCGGTCCGGGCAAGGACGACTGGCGCACACCGGAGGCCACCAAGCTTCTGGCGGAAGCAACCGACGTTGTCGGCTACTCGCTTTATCTCGACATTGTTGACCAGCACATTACCGGCAAGACCCACCACAACTTCCCGCTTGGCGCGGAAGAGGATCGCGTCCGCTTTGCGCTGGAAGAAGCTGGCAAGGGTAAGAATGTCGCGCTGATTTCCTCAGGTGATGCCGGCATCTACGCCATGGGTTCGCTGGTCTATGAACTGTTGCACAGGAATGAGGAGTATGGCGGTGTGTCGGATTCCGCCAAGCGGGTCAGCGTCACAAACGCGCCGGGCATTTCCGCCCTTCAGGCCTGCTCGGCCCGTATCGGCGCGCCGCTTGGCCATGATTTCTGCGCGATCTCGCTGTCCGATCTCCTCACCCCTTGGGAGGTGATCGAAAGGCGTCTGAGGGCAGCAGCCGAGGGCGACTTCGTGATTGCCTTCTACAACCCGGTGTCCAAACGCCGCCGCACGCAGCTTGCAGCCGCAAAGGAAATCCTGCTGGAGCACCGCTCGGCAGCGACACCGGTCATTCTCGGCGTCAATCTTGGCCGGCCGGAGGAAACCATCCGCGTCACCAGTCTGCATGCGCTCAGCGTCGACGATGTCGACATGCTGACCACCGTGCTGGTCGGTTCGACCAACACTCGCACCGTCATGCGCGGTGACGGGAAACCTTTCGTCTATACACCGCGCGGCTATGCCAAGCGGATCGACGCACCAAAGCCGGTGGAAGCAGCACCAGTTGCCACTGAAGCCGCGCCTTCGTCCCTGATGGAAGACGTGACGACCGACATTTCCGACATTCTCGAAACGGATGACAAATCATGACCGTTCATTTCATTGGCGCCGGACCTGGCGATCCCGATCTCATCACCGTTCGCGGCCTGAAGCTCATCCAATCCTGCCCGGTCTGCCTTTTCGCGGGCTCGCTGGTGCCTGAACAGATCGTTGCCGCTGCACCGGAAGGTGCACGCGTCATAGACACGGCCCCGATGACGCTTGACGAGATCATCGACGAGATCAAGGCTGCCCATGAAAAGGGCCAGAACGTTGCCCGGGTTCATTCCGGCGACCCTTCCATTTACGGTGCAACGGCGGAGCAGATGCGCCGTCTGGACGCACTCGGCATCGATTATGATGTAACACCGGGCGTGCCGGCCTTCGCGGCCGCGGCCGCTGCACTCAAGACCGAGCTGACCATCCCGGAAGTTGCCCAGACCATCATTGTCACCCGCACGGCAATGAAATCCTCGGCGATGCCGAATAACGAGGACCTGGACACGCTCGGCAAGAGCGGGGCGACGCTGGCAATTCACCTGTCGATCAGGAACCTGCGGGAAGTCGAGCGCCAGTTGACGCCGCATTACGGTGCCGATTGCCCGGTGATCGTCGCCTATCGTGTCGGTTGGCCGGATGAGGCCTTCATTCACGGCACATTGTCGACCATTGCCGCAGAAGTGCGTGCCTCCAAGATCACCCGCACCGCGCTGATCTTCGTCGGCCATGCCTTGAAGCCTGCAGCCGACTTCCGCGACAGCGCCCTTTACGACGCCGACCACGTGCATGTGCTGCGCCCGAAGAAGAAGGCGAAAGCCTGAGGAACCGGCGGAACTAGACCACTTCGCGGCCTTCCACTGTCTGTCATCATCGGTATGGGGGAGGTCGCGAAACGCTTCGCAGGTTCATCGAGCGGTGATTTGCCTGTCCGAGAGCCTCATTTGC
Source organism: Roseibium sp. RP-7 (assembly GCF_053005225.1). NCBI lineage: Bacteria > Pseudomonadati > Pseudomonadota > Alphaproteobacteria > Hyphomicrobiales > Stappiaceae > Roseibium > Roseibium sp. RP-7. The sequence goes on along the minus strand of NZ_JBRKQA010000001.1, from coordinate 1,424,141 downwards.
ATATCGCTCCTGCCCTCGCCTAATCTCAACAGGATTAAGACCGGACAGGAGCAATCCCATGACAGATGAAAACCCACTTCTGAAACAGGCGATTTCTCTCAGCGGTGATCCCGATGCCATTCGCAAGTTCTACGCGGACTGGGCGGAGACCTACGATGCCGATCTGCTTCAGACCATAGGGTATGTCGGCCCCAGGATTGCAGCGGAAGCACTGGTTAAACGCCTGCCCAAAACGGCGCTGGTTCTGGACGCAGGCTGTGGGACCGGTCTCGTCGGGAGCGAGTTGATCAGTCGCAATTCAGCCCTGACCCTTGACGGCATAGACCTGACACCGGCGATGCTGGAGCATTCGCGCAGCCGTGGGATTTACCGCAATCTGTCCCAGGCCGACATGATGGCCACGCTCTCAGGCATTGACGATAACATTTATGACGGCATCGTCAGCGCGGGCGTCTTCACGAATGGCCATGTGGGTCCGGAAGGGATCGACGAACTGCTGCGCATTGCCAAACCGGGTGCTCCCATCGTCCTGACAGTACGCGATAGCGCCTGGGAGGCCGACGGCTTCAAGGCCAAGGTCGAACAGCTGGAACAGGACGGCAAAACAAGGACGCTGGAGATCAGCCACTGTCCCTATCACACCAAGGAAGACGTCTATTGCGAGCTTGTCGTGCTTGAGGTGGTTTAGGCGAGAGCAATGACATGGGCAAAGGAGCCCATGACCGATCCGGCGCGCAGCCCCATCTGTGCCAGTTCGTTGCCTTCGGCATCTTCCGCTGAAAACAGCCGCTCCGCCCCGCCTTCCGACATTATGGAGGCATAGTGGAATTCGTGTGCGGATAGCGGCATTTGCCACGGTAGGCCACGAAGTGGCATGACTTTTCGGTAGCCGAGGTGACGCTTGCGGGTCTGAAACGAGGTTTCCAGCGGCAACAGCCCCAGCATTTCGTGGCGTGTGCCATCGGCATCGATCATGCCCTTGCCGAGTGTCATGTAGCCACCACACTCGCCATAGATCAGCTTTCCGGTAGCTGCGGCCCTCAAGACCCCAGCCTTGAACCTGTCTGCCGCAGACAGCTTTCCGGCATGTAGCTCCGGATAACCGCCGGGTAGAAAAATTGCATCGGCATCAGGTGACGGTGCTTCATTCGCGAGTGGCGAGAAGAACTCGAGCCTCGCGCCCTGCCTATCCCAGAAATCCAGCAGATGCGGATAGGAAAAGGCAAAGGCAACGTCCCGGGCAATGGCAATGCACTGGCCAAGCGGCGCGGGCAGGTTTTCCCTGTTATCACCGGCAGGGCTCAGTGGTGCCGCCAATGTTTCCAGGCGGTTCAGGTCTACATTCCGGGTACACAGGTCGCTCGCCTTTTCCAGAAAGGCTTCCAGATCCGGATGCTCCCCCGCCTGGACAAGCCCCAGGTGGCGTTCTGGAAGGCCTAGTTCCTGAGCCCGCGGCAAGACGCCCAGAACATCGATGGCGAGCGGTGCCAGCGCTGCGCGCAGCATGGCTTCGTGGCGCGGGCTGCCAACCTTGTTGAGAATAACGCCTGCGAGATTGATATCTGGCCGGAAGCTTTGAAACCCATGAACAAGCGCTGCGACCGACTGGGCCTGTTTGCCGCAATCGACGACGAGAATCACGGGTAGATGCAGCGTTGCCGCCAGATCGGCAGCCGAGCCCATGCCGCTGGCAGCTCCGTCGAATAGCCCCATGGCGCCTTCGACCACGAGAACGTCATGACTGTCGGCCTGCTGGTGGGCAAGCATCTGCAGTGTCGCCGGGTCCATAGCCCAGGCGTCCAGGTTGATGCAGGGCGTCCCGCTGGCAGCTTCGTGGAATTTCGGATCGATGTAATCCGGGCCGGACTTGGCGGAAACGACCGAACGCCCGGCGGATTTCAGTGCGCGCAGCAACGCAAGCGTCAGTGTGGTCTTGCCAGCACCCGACGATGGCGCCGCGATCAGAACACCCTTGGCGCCTGCCTTGGCAGTGTCAGCCGGCATCGGCAGAACGGGAGGATATGCGCAGGCCTAGCGGGTCGCTGTCCAGCACCTTGCCCGACAGGGCGCCGAGCCAGTCGAGCCCCTTGCGCAGACGGACAACCTCACCGACACAAACAACTGCCGGTGGTTCGATCCCGGCAGCCTTCGCGTCTTTAGCGCAGCGGCCCAGCGTGGTTTCCAGAACGTCCTGGCCCGCAAGGGACGCATTGCACACGATACCCACAGGTTCATCCACAGATCGTCCACCGGCAATCAGTTTGCCGGCTATGACGTCCAGGTGCTTCATCGCCATATACATGACAATGACAGGCGAACCCTTGGCGATACCATCCCAGTTGATCGCGTCCGGGGTGAGGCCCGTCTGGTCATGGCCTGTCAGGAAGGTGACAGCCTGATTGCAGTCCCGGTGGGTTGCGGGAATCCCCGCATAGGCCAGACCGCCGATACCGGCGGTGATGCCGGGAATGATGCGGAACGGCACACCGGCCTCGACAAGGCCGAGCGCTTCCTCGCCGCCGCGGCCGAAGACGAAAGGATCGCCGCCCTTCAGGCGAAGCACCCTTTTGCCTTCGCGGGCGTAATCGATCAGCTTCAAGGTTATGTCGCGCTGTTTCGGGCTCGGTTTACCGCCGCGCTTGCCCGCGTAGTCAGTCACGGCTCCCGGTTTGACCCAGGCAAGAATGCTCTGATCGACAAGCGCATCAAACACGACAACATCGGCCTGGCGCAGGCCATTGAGCGCATGCAGTGTCAGAAGGCCGGGATCGCCCGGACCTGCACCGGCAAGCCAAACCCAGCCGGGTTCGAACACGGGTAACCCGCCTGGCAGGTCTCCCGGCAAGCCTTCATGCGGTCTGTTGTTGTCGTCTTCTCCAGTCATGGTTCCTGTTTACCCGCGTGGCCCGGTAACGCCAAGCGCTTCGGCGATCAAAAACGATGCGAAAACGACATTTCATCGCGCACATAAACTAATATGCACAAAGCGGAATTTCATCGTCTATAGAAAGAGCATGTCGAAGGAAGAGCCAAAAGAGCTGCGGCGGGGCTGGACGACGGGAGCCTGTGCGACAGCAGCCACCAAGGCGGCGTATCAGGCCCTTTTGACCGGCGATTTCCCGGATCCGGTCGAAATCACCCTGCCCAAGGGTGGCACGGCGTCCTTTGCGCTGACCCGGCATACGCTTTCAGGAAAATCGGCGTCCGCCGCCATCATCAAGGATGCAGGGGACGACCCCGACGTGACCCATGGCGCCTTGGTCAGTGCAACCGTCAACCTGTTGCCTCCTGGTTCTGGAGTAATCTTCAGGGCCGGAGAAGGTGTCGGCACCGTCACAAGGCCTGGCCTGCCGATCCCGCCGGGCGAACCTGCCATCAATCCGGTGCCGCGCCAGATGATGCGGACGGCAATCGATGAGGTTACCCAACTGAATGGCGGGGCCGGCGATGTCGAGATAACGGTCTCGATCGAAGGCGGTGTAGAGCTCGCCCTCAAGACGATGAACCCCAGGCTTGGCATCCTGGGGGGCTTGTCCGTACTTGGCACGACCGGCATCGTCCGGCCGTTTTCCTGCGCTGCGTGGATTGCGTCCATACATCGGGGCATCGATGTTGCGCGCGCAGTCGGGTTGTCACATGTGGTTGGCGCAACCGGCGCCAGTTCCGAAGACGCGGTCAAGGCCCGATACGATCTGGATGAAACCGCCTTTCTCGACATGGGGGATTTCGCCGGCGGTTTGCTGAAGTACCTGCGCAGTCATCCGGTTGACCGGCTGACCCTCGCAGGCGGATTTGCGAAGTTCACCAAGCTGGCTCAAGGGGCGCTCGATCTGCATTCGGCCCGCAGCTCCGTCGACTTCGAATTCCTGCAGGATCTTCTGCGTCAGGAGAACGCTTCCGCGGATCTGATTGAACAGGCCGCCTCGGCCAACACGGCCAAGGAGGTGCTGGATGCCTCCCTGGCTGCCGGTATCGATCTCAGTGGCCCACTTGCGCGGCGAACGAAGGACGCCGTCCGCCAGATCCTGCGCGATGCGCCGGTGGATGTGGAAGTTCTGATCACCGATCGCCAGGGCAAAGTGCTGGGAGAAACAGGCTTTGACCGCTAAGGCAGATCATATCCTGTTGCTCGCCGGAACAAGCGAAGCCCGGCAATTGGCCAGAACGCTGGCGGAAACATTTCCGGAAAGTCGCCTGACCGCCTCTTTTGCCGGAGCGGTTCGTGACCTGCCTGATCTTGGCGTCCCGACACGCGTCGGCGGTTTTGGCGGCTCCGAAGGTCTGCTGGCCTTCATGCGGCACGAAGGGATCACCGTCATTGTCGATGCGACCCATCCCTTCGCTGCCCAGATGAGCCGTAATGCGGCCGAGGCCGCCAAGATGCTCAAGGTACCGCTTGTTCGCCTGGAACGGCCATGCTGGCACCCCGGTGAAGGCGACGCATGGACAAATGTCCTGTCCATGGACGATGCGGCCAAGGCCCTGCCTGACGGCGCGCGCGCCTTCCTGGCCATTGGCCGCAAGGAGATCGAGCGCTTCACTCATCGAAACGATATTTTCGGTCTTGTCCGGATGATCGAACCGCCCAAAACACGATTACCTTCAGCCTGGGAGTTGATCCTCTCCCGCCCCCCGGCATCTGCCGATGAGGAAGTTTCGCTGTTTCTGGAAAAAAACATCACTTACGTGGTGACGAAAAACAGTGGTGGCAGTCGTTCCTACGCCAAGATCGAGGCTGCGCGGACCTTGAAACTTCCCGTCATCATGATCGCCCGGCCAGATCTACCGGAGGCCGAAACTGCTCCAACGAATTCAGCGCTCGTTGACCGGTTACGGCAGATCCTTGCACGTGGGAGCTAGCGCGAAACGCCGGACCTGGAATATCTGATTTTCATCAGGGCAAACAGAAAACGCGGTATGCCGATGACATAGCGGCGGAACAGCCGGCGAGGTTCCTGCAACAGGCGGAACAACCACTCAAGGCCGGCTGCCTGGAATATCTTCGGTGCGCGGACAACCGCCCCCGACATGAAGTCGAACAGCGCCCCGACCCCGATCGCGACCGGTACAGTCAGCGCCGACCGGTTCTCAACGATGAAAGTCTCCTGCCTGGGGTTCCCCATGGCAACAAGCAAAAGGTCCGGCTTTGCCTCGTTGATCCCCTGGCACAAGCTGTCCAGTTCGTCGCTTGCGAAATAGCCGTCACGGTAGCCAACCACCTGGTGCTTCGGATAGGCAGTCTCGATATGCTCCTTGGCAAGGCGAACCTGTTCTTCCTTGGCGCCGAGCAGATAGATCCGCAGCGGAATGCCGATGTTCGCCAGGATCCGGGGAATGAGGTCAGTCCCGTTCAGATTTTCCGGAAACGGTTCTTCCCTGAGCAGCTTGCTGGCAAGGCTCATACCGATGCCGTCGTTCAGAAGCGACATTTTCTGGAGTGTTGCAGCGTAGCGGGGATCATCCATCGCTGACAGGAGCGTATGGGCGTTGCAGATGGCAATATCGAGGTTCTGCCGCTTTTGAACGGCGGCCTCGACAAGCTGGATGGCATCCCGGGAGCGAAGACGCCCGATGGCAAACGGACCGATAGCGGTTGCTTCGATCCGGCACCCCAGCAGTTCACTCTCGAAATCTCTTGCCAGCATTCCGTTCCCAGTCTCCCCTTTACGTTCGCCCCGGTTACGACGGCGGCGAACGCATTAGAGCAATATCCGATCGGTCTCTAAGCAGTTGTAAACATAGCCGTTAGAAAGTTCGTAGTTACCGATATTTAATGGGCCTGACGGGCACGTTGAATCGGAGGGAAAATCAGTCGGCGGTTTCCAACGGTTCACGCCATCCCCGCTTCGGCACGTCACTACGCTCAAACCGCGCCCGCTCCTTGAGCGCCTTGGCAGGATTACCTGCATAAACAGTCCATGGAGCCAGGTCTTTCACCGTTACCGCACGTGCTCCCAGAACGGCACCCTCACCGACGCGAACCCCGGGGCCAACAAAGGCTTCAGCGGCAACCCAGCTATAGGCCTCCAAAACGATGGGTTTTGCGATCAGCAGGAACTTGTCGTCGTTGATGTCATGCGTTCCCGCGCAGATGTGCGCGCGCTTGGAGACGACACCGTACCGGCCGATCGTGACAGGACCCATGTTGTAGATATCCGCGCCGTCTGCGATCGCTGCGAAATCCTCCAGGATCAGGTTGCCCGGATGCCATATCCTGGCGGATGGAGCCACATAGACACCCTCCCCCACTGTCGCTCCGAACTGTCGCAAGAGCCAACGGCGCCAACCATGCAACGGCTGCGTCCAGGAGGCCAGAAGGAACCAGACAATACCCCAGAGGATACGGAACAGCCTGTTCTTCAGGCCGAAGCTTTGCGCGCCGAGCGCCCTGGCGTCCCTGTCTTCGTCGATCTGGTTCGGCATTCATCGTCCTCCTGCGCAGTTTCCACCAGCAGGTTGTTCGTGAAACGTGTTCCCGGCCAAAATGGGGACGCCACTCAACCTTGGGGGCTGCCTGCCGGCAATGTGACGAACTGTCGTTTAAAGTTAGTTATTTTTGTCGATTGTACATTTCCGCTCTCTCGTGACGCTCCAGAATGAGGCCGTTGGTGACGCAAGGTGCGGCATTCACTCTTTATTGAAACGTAATGAGAGAAGTTTGCCCCGAAAATGACGATCAAACAGGCTGATGGAACGACCTGCGGCCTTGTTGCAATCAAAGACCGATGTGCGCGGCGCAACTGTTCTGCCGCTAATATTCGCTGCCGAGGGAAACAATGGACACAAGAGCAGAATTCGGTGAACCGGGTGCAGCAGCACCCCTCATCCTGCATCTGAGCGCCGACTACCCGAACCCGCAGCAATTCCATCGCAGAACCACCGCAATCGAGCGTCTCGTCACCGGCGTGGACTTTGGCAGACACATCGTCGTCACGATGGACCGGACCAGCTTGCCCTGGCAGGCCAGCTTCAAGGATTGCGGTGAGATAAAAGGCGTGCGGCTATACTCCTACCGCTATTTCGGCCTGCCGATGGGTATAGGTCTCGCCTCGGCGATGCGACGTATCGCAAGACATGTGTTTAAGACGCTGAAGACCGAGCACGAGACGCCTGCCCTCGTTCACGCTCATAAACTCTCGTTTGAAGGCATCGCGGGATTGTGGCTGGCGGAACGGTTTGGACCGAATACCCGGCTGTTCATTTCCGTTCGCGGTGAATCGGAACGCAAGATACTGCTGTTCAAGCCGACGTACCGGAGCCTGATGCGCCGGATCGCGGCACGTGCGGACAAGATCTATCATATCTCCGCCTGGTTCCGGGACACCTACCACAGGTATGTTCCAGCGCAGCCTGAGAAGGAAAGACTGCTTCCAAACATCGTTGGAAACTCCACCAGCAAAGTGCCGGTAAAGGATCCGATCCCCCGGTTCGTCAGCGTGTTCGATCTGGACATGCGCCGCCGGAAAGGCATGTCCGACCTGCTGCAGGGATTTGCCGTTTTCCAAAAAACACACCCGGACATCGGCCTGGACCTGATCGGCCCCGGCAGTGCGGAGGCCGTGGAAGCGGCGAAAAAGGAAATTGCCGAACTGGGGCTCGGCGACAGCGTACGGATCCTTGGACCGATGAATAGCAAGGACCTGTTCGAGGTTCTGCCGCACTATCTTGCGATGGCATTGGTCAGCTACAACGAGACCTTCGGGATGGTCTACCTGGAAGCGCTGTTTGCCGGTTTGCCGATTATCTACGGCAAGGATACGGGTATCGACGGTTATCTTGACGACATCGATGTCGGTATCGGCGTGAAACCCGGTGATGTCGCCGGAATTGCGGCCGCTTTCAAGGAATTGGCGGAAAAATCAGCTCACTATCGCAGCCAGATAGTGGCAAGCGAGCAAATCTTGCACGACCGGTTCAACCCTGCAATGATCCTTGAAAGTTACCGTCAGGACCTGGAAGCTGTCTTGACCCCAGATCAACAACGGAGCCGCACGTGACCGCAAAAAAGTCGAAGCGCCTATGGTCCTGGCTGACCGCGCTTGCTTTTGGTCTGGCTTTCCTCGTTTTCGTTGGTGGTTTTCTGTATCTGGACGAACGTCAGAATGCCATCGCTGCCGGAACTCAGGCAGCGAAGGAGGAGACGATCTCGATCCCCAAATTCAAACGGGGTATCAATGTTTCCAGGCTGCAAAATTTTGCCTATCGGGATCCCGAGCGGCCGGGAAAATATCTCTGGCCACCGTTCCGGGGCGAATTGTCCAAGGTCTCCGACGCCGAACTTGAACGCCTGCGCGCGCTCGGGTTCGACTTCATTCGCTTTCCGATCGACGCCGGCGTCTTTCTGGCCGCGACGGACAGCGAACGCCGCATATTGCTGGATGATACGAAATCCATAACGGTTCGCTTACTGGACAGCGGCTTTACCGTGATGGTCGATCTGCATCCGGCTGCGTATCTCACGGAATGGGCACCTGTCGACATTTTGCGCGATGCACCCGATGGACCGCGCTTTCAGGCCTACTCCGATCTTGTGGAAGAAGTCGCCAAGCGGATCCGCGATCTGCCGACGGACAAGGTCGCGCTGGAACTGATGAACGAGCCGCAGGGCGTCTGTTTCGAAGAAGACAGCCAAGACTGGTCTGTCTCTCAAAAGCAGCTGTATGACAGGGCGCGCAGTGTTGCACCAGACCTGCCGATTGTCCTTACCCCGGGCTGCTGGCGGTCCATGGAAGGCCTCGAGTACATGAGTCTCGACGGCTACGACGACAAGATCATCGTCGACTTCCATTTCTACGAGCCCTTCTATTTCACCCATCAATCCCTCCCCTGGGTACTGGACCCTCTCCGCTATATCGCGGGCCTCAGCTATCCTTGGACGGCGGGTGACGTGGAGACTGCCGAAGAGAGGACACGTCAGCATATCGCCGCCCTCAAGGCAGCCGATGTCGACGTTCCCGACTATGCCTTCGACAAGGCGATGGACGGTGTCAGGGACTACTATAAACGTGAAAGGCCCGACCGGAATTTCATTGAAAGCCGCTTTGACACGATCTCGCAGTGGGCGGAAAAACACGACATTTCCCCGGACCAGATCGTGCTTGGCGAATTCAGTGCTATCCGTCCCCCGAAAGGACTTCCGGACGATGGAAGCAGGCTTGCCTGGATCAAGGACGTCCGCACAGTGGTGGAGGAACGCGGCTTTGGCTGGGCGTTGTGGGACTATTACGAGGGCTTCGGTCTGATGACCGACAACGTCAAAAGAACCGTCGAGCCGGCTATGGTCGATACCTTGGGGCTCAACGCAGACGCGCTATGAACCGCGTCATCCAGGCACGACAGTTGATGCGGAATTTGCAGTCGACTGTGCGAAATCGTGACTGATAGATTGAGCTGACAGCTGCGAATCATGCCTAGTGACTGACTTAGCGGTGCGGGCCGGCAGAAAGCTTCTGCAGCTGCAATTGATCTGGAGACTGGGATTTGACAGTTCACCCCGTTGAACAGTCCGGGCCACAGGCCGCCATGCACGGGCAAACGTTGCTGGACAGGATCTTCAACTGGATTCCGGTGCTGCTGCTTGCCTATCCGATGTTGATCAGCCCATTCTTTCTGGTGTCGTCCGGAGGTGAAGACACCGCGGCCAACATCAGCGCGTCAAAGTCCAACGCACTGAACCAGTTGTTCTGGATCTGCCTGTTCATGGTTCTGCTGGTATCGGCGGGGCGGCGCTTGCTCAACGCGTTTACGGTTCTGAAAAGTCCGCTTATCTGGATCCTGATGCTTTATCTGCTGCTCGCTGTCACGAGTGTGCTCTGGTCTCATGCACCCGGAATTGCGTTTCGCCGCGTGGTCTTGCAGATCATCATTGTGATGAGCCTTGTGATTTCGGTTTCTTTTACGGACGACGCCCGCTCACTGCTAAGCCGACTGATGCTGCTGATGAATACCGTTGTTCTGATGAATGCGGTTGCAGTCGTCCTGCTACCGCCGACACCTATCGGTCACGCAGGCATCTACACCCAGAAAAACAATCTGGGCGCGGTCATGGCTTTGGCCATGATGTTCAATATCTACGGGTTTCTGGTTTCGCGCGGTTTTCTGAAACGTTTCGGCATGCTGATCATTTCGGCACTGGCTTTTGGTCTGCTTGTTCTCAGTCAGTCGAAAACATCCCTCGGGCTTGCCGTCCTCATGCCGGTCATCGCCTATATTGCAGTCGGCATGGCGTTCCTCTTCCGTATCAATGCGGCATTGCTGCTGATTTTCGGAGCGGTTACCGGCGCCGTTCTTCTGTCCTTCCTCTCGCTCCTTACGCGGTTCGGGTTCTCGGACCTGTCTCTGTTCCTGTTCAATGACGAGACCTACACCGGCCGGACATTCATCTGGGCGTTTGTCGTGGATGTGATTTCCAGAGCCCCGGTACTTGGCCAGGGCTATGCGTCTTTCTGGGCCACGGGGTCCGATTCAATTGCCTTCCGTGAGGCGCCGGGTTTCGTCATTTTGCTGATCCAGGCTCATAACGGTTATCTCGATGTCATGCTCGAACTCGGCATTGTCGGAATCTCGCTATTGTTCCTGGTTATCCTGACCGCTCTGTTTTCCGCAGCCCGGGTCGTTTCCCTGGACTACCGGATTGCCTTTCTCTGCTATTCGTTGATCCTCTTCGTCACCTGTCACAACATGCTGGAAAGCGCCTGGTTTCGTTCCTTTTCCCTGAACTGGCTGATTTTCCTGCTTGCCGCGCTGCTGCCGCATGCAGTGGTTCGCACCTGGGACAATCGTCCGCAGAACTAGTGTCGTCCTCTCTGGTCGCAGGCAAATGACAGCGGGCTTCGTGGTGTCGGAGCACCGTAGTCTTGCCGCAAATTAGCAGTTCACTAACCATAAGTGCTTACAAGCAATAAGACGCATGCCCGCGAGGACATAAGGTGACTTTTTGTGGACCCCAGACAGGTAGAAAACCCGGCTTACGATAAGGCGGCCCTTCAAGGCCGCGACGCCATTGCTCTGGACATCCTGTCCATTTTTCAGGTTTTGCGCCGCCGCATCTTCCTGATCGCGGCAATTGCATTTGTTTTTGCAGCGTTGACTGCCGCCTACTCCCTGACCATAACACCGATCTTCAGAGCCTCCTCGCAAGTCCTGTTCGACCCAACTGTCCGCCAGCCTTTCGATGACCCGAACCGCCCGAGCCGCACGGGACAAGGCTCGGAAGTGATCGACAGTCAGATGTCGGTCATCCATTCCGACACAGTGCTGCGACCCGTCGCCCGGGAAAACAATCTGGCTGAAGACCCTCATTTCGGCGAAGGCAAGCCGGGTCTGATGAGCCAGTTCAAGAGCCTGATCTTCGGGGCAACCAAGAAGGACGCGGCAACGCTTGAAGCGCAGGAGACCGCCGCGGTCGAAGCTCTTGCAGATGCAACCAGCGTCAAGCGCGTTGGTCAGACCTTCGTCATCAATATTGCCGCGGAATCTCCTTCACCGGTCCAGGCTGCCGTTCTGGCGAATTCGATCGCCGAAAGCTATCTGTCCGACCAGAAACGGCAAGTTGACCTGGCCTCGGACGAAGCTGCCGCCCAGATCGATGATCGGCTGGTGGATTTGCGGGAACGCCTGAGGCAAGCCGAAGAAGAAATCCAGAAATTCCGCGCGGCCAACAAACTGCAGAACTCCGACGAGGGGTCGCTGCTGACGGGACAGGAACTGACCGGACTGAATTCCAGGCTCATCGATGCCCGAGCGGCACTGGCGGAAGCAACCGCCAAATACGATGAAATCCAGCGGGTTCTGCAAAGCGGTGTCGACGCGGAATCCATCGGAGATGTGGTCAACTCCCCCACGATCTCCTCACTTCGCCAGCAATATGCCACGGCTGCACGCACGGAAGCTCAGCTGATGGCCGATCTTCTGCCTTCACATCCGTCTGTCGTACAGGCAAGATCCCAGCTGGAACGGTTGCGCAATCTCATCCGGGACGAAATCAGGCGGATTGCGGAATCCACACGCATCGATGTCCAGGTCAATCAGGAACGGGTTTCCAGGCTCGAGCAGCAGCTCGATTCCACGCGAAATCTTTCCGACGTCGACCAGGCGGCCTCCATCAGGTTGCGTGAATTGGAAACGGAAGCACAGGCAACTCGGCAGCTTTATGAGATCGCACTGAGCCGGGCCAAGGAAATTTCGCAGCTCGACCAGGTTGTTCTGCCCAATGCCCGCATCATTTCACCCGCCATTCCGCCGGAAAGCCCGGTCTACCCGAAACGGAAGATCATGGTGGTGCTGGCCGGAATCCTGGGTCTGCTGTTCGGCACCATAATCGCCGTTGGCGGCGAAGCCATTCGCATTGCCAAAAAACACCTGTTGCCGGAGTTCCTGCAGAACCCCGAACCTGCAATGGCCGTCGCCGGCCCTGCACAGTCGCTTGCTCCCGTAACCACGGCTGTCGACACCGCCCACATTGCACGCTCATCAGTGGGGCTGCCGGGAGCGCGGACGAGAAGCAAACGCACGCCCTCCAGGCAGGTGCCCCAATCAGAACCCGGGCTGAAAGTTATCAGCCAGCTGCCCTGGCTGACGGAAACCGACGAAAACGGCAGTGTCCGTCCGCTCAGCTCCGACGCCATCTCTGCCGTACAAGATGCGATTGAGCAGTTTTATTCGGACGAAGCCGGACCTGGATGGTCTTTCGGACAAGGTGTTGACCAGATCATTGCATCGATCCAGAGCGCGCCTGCCCAAAACGGTACGCGGATCGTCTTTCTGACCTCTCCCGCCCTAGGCCATGGCCAGACCATTGCTGCCCTTGCCCTCGCTCTCGGGGCGGCCCAGCGCGGATTGCACGTGCTCCTCGCCGATGGTGAACCGAAACAGCGCATGCTCAGCCACGACCTGAGCATCGACGATATGGAAGACATTGGCGGAACGCTTCGCGAAAGGGTTGTCGACTACGACGAGCTGGATATTTCCTTTCTGTCGCTGGTCTCCGGATTGCCGAAGTACAAGCACCACCGGATGAACATCCGCGAAGCTTTCGATTTCGCAGACATCGCGCGTGACTACGATCTTGTAATCATCGATGGCGTTGCCCTGCCACAACTTGTCGAAGATGATCCGCTCGCAGGCCTTTCGACGCAATTCCTGGTCACGGTTGCCGAGCGTGAAGAAGATCAGATCTCGATGCCGATCCTGTCGCGTGACCTGCTTACGATCGCAGAAGGTCGACCTTCCGGTCTCGTGCGAACGATGACCGGCACTCCCCCGCCATCACGCCGTAAATACGCGTGAAACGGATCAGCTGACGCATCACTTGCGAGATCTTGAAGCGGAAACTTTCGCAACGAAGTCAGTCAACAGGGCGAACATCTGTTGACGGGCGGCGATAGGTGTCAGGTTATGATCCGCATCCTGCAGGCCGTGCATCTCGATGTTCGGATAGGCTTTCAATCCATGCCGGTCGACGCCGAACCAGTTGTGCAACTCAAGAAGCCCCCGGTCGTTATCGCTATAAACGAGAGACACTGGGACATCACGCTGCTCGAGTTTCTGAAGGCGACCGGTCAGGACCTTGAAGAGCCGGTAATGGCGTGACAGATTGCCTAGAACAGGTGCCAGGGTTCGGTCGACCTTCAACTTCACAGGCCGGGTTACCTTTTTCAGAGCGGAAACCAGATTGATTTCCCCTGACAGAACCCGTTTCAGGGTCTCTGCATCGACCGCCTTGCGTCCATAACTAGACAGCGTCTGGATCGGCTCACGGATAGCCTTGTCCACGTTTTCGTCCGGATCCCAGACCAGTTTGCGTGAGTTCACCAAAAAGGCCGCAGTGACGCGGTCATCGTCTGCAGCCGCCAGAAGGGCGAGATAGGCACCGCTGCAACGGCCGAACAGGATAACGTTTTTCACCCCGGTCCGTTCCTTGACGAACCCGACGGCGGCTCTGACATCCTCCAGTTGCCTGTCAGAATAAAGAACCTGGGACGGCTGATCCGGCCAATAACAGCTCTCACCGATACCGGCCAGATCCGTGCGCAGAACCGCGCAGCCGCTTTCCGCAAGAGACCTGGCAAAGCCGACCGACATGCGTGCCCAGCCAATGGAATGGTCATATCCGGAATTGAGCATGATCACCGCCGTTTCCGCACATTTGCCACGGGGGCTCGCGAGCACGCCGAAGAACATTTTGTCGGGCCCGAAACGCAGCGCCTCCTCCTCGACATCTGGCAACGGCTCCGACACGGCAGAGATTTCGGCAAGAGCTGCAGTCTCCAATTGCCCTGCCGGGAAATTGGCCTTCACCCAGGCTACGATCCGATCCAGCGTTTGAACCGGGGGGACGGACAGGGTCGGGTCGGACACATAGTCGACGTACCCCTCAAACGACAGGCTCTCGAACTCCAATCCGTTTTCGGCGTAGTGGTCTGCAAGTTTCTGATCGCCCGGATGGTCGGCCCTTTGAACAAGCAATGTTTTCAATCCGGAGGGCAATTCCGTCTTGTAGAGATTGAGCGATTTGATTTCGTCGGCCGTTGCGGCCGAGAGCACGAAACCGCCTGCCATCAACCCACCCTCGGGACCATCCGACGCACTGACCAGGAACGTCGGCTGCGTCAACGCAGTCCAGGCTGCGAGTTCCCGCAGATAAGCTCGTCCCTGGGCAACTGGCGCCAGTAGCACTTGTCCTGCAATCTCTCCGTCTGCTGCCAGGTTGCTTGCGAGACTTGCACCTATCCCCTGTCCGACCACGACAACCCGATCCGGGTTTGCCAATCTCTTGAGTTCGGAAAGGGCTGTTCGAACGGAAGCCTGCCATGCCGACTTGTCCTGAATGTCCGCGCTGTCACCGTGTGAATTCGCGGTAGCCGGATAGTCGAACCGCAGACATGGGTACCCGGATGCAGCAAATTTTTCGCCGAGCATCCTGTAGCTTTTCCGGGAACACAGCTCTTCATACCCCCAGGGGCTCAACAGCAGGATTGCTGTTCCTCCCGCAGCTTGATGAAAATAACCAGCAAGCCCATCGAACGAGATCGGCAAGGCCACAGCAGACGTTCCGGCAACAGGTGTAGCAGAGGAGGTATCAAAACCTTGCCGGTTCATATCACGTGCGAGCTCCAGCTTCATGGCGGGTGAAAGGCGGTCCTTCCAAATTCCGGGGCATCTTGCGCCTTTTTTCTAAGCCATTGTTTAATAATGCTGCAGGAACTTCTGGTGCATTAAAAGATCGTCTCACATCCTGTTGATTGCTTCCAACTCTGCTTCGGAGCCCAGTCTGAATGGAAAAAGTTTCCGTCGCCATAGCGAGCATTGGCCGTGAAACCTTGCTCGATACGTTACGTTCCCTGGCGGCGGTGACCAAACCGGTCGGGATGGAGCTCAACGTGCTGGTGGCCGATGATTCCAAATCCGGTGCGGCGACCAAACTCGTTGCCGGTCATCCCATCAAGTCGCTGGATGTGACCTGTCTTGCTGTGGCGAGCGGTAATATCTCTTCAGCCCGCAACGCATTGCTCGATGCAGCTGATGGCGACTGGCTGATATTTGTCGATGACGACGAATGGGTGGAGCGCGATTGGCTGGAAAAACTCTTCGCCTGCCAGAAAGACTTCAACGCAGACGTCGTGATCGGCCCGGTAAAACCACGCTATCCGGACAATACGCCCGAGTGGATGCGGCGTGCGAACCCGCTTTACACCGACTGGGGGCACCGGGGAAAACGGCTTTACACCGGCCGGGGCGGCAACACGCTGGTGCGGGTTGGTTTTGTTCGTGCGCTGGAACTGAGATTTGATGAAGCCTATGGCCGGACGGGTGGCGAAGACACCATCTTCTTTGCTCAAGCAGCCGAACGCGGGGCACGTATCTTTGCCACGGACGAAGCGATTGCGCACGAACATGTTCCACAAGACCGATTGTCGACGAAGTTCATTCTCAGCCGCGCGACACGGTCAGGCCAATCCTATGGCCAGATGCGCCTCGCCCGGCATCCAGACCCTTTCTGGCACGTTTTTTTCGCATTTGGAGCACTGGCAAAATGTGCCGTTGCCGGTGTTTTAGCGCTCGCATTCCGGCTTCTCGACAAAGGACGATCTTTCCGGATGCGGCAAAAACTTGCGCTCAATACAGGCAAGCTGCGCGCTGTATTCAACCTGCCCCTTGCAGAGCTCTACAGAAAACCGGATTGAACCAGTTGGCGCCTACGCCTCGGACATGCCTTCAAATGCGGAATTTCGCGCGCCGTGCGAAGGCATAGAGGGAGCTTTTCAGGCGCTTCTTGGCCGAAAACATCGGCGGGATGTCACGATCCGGGTCGAAGCCATTTGCAGGCGAAAAGCGCGGACAGAACCATGCCGTCTGATAGGCAAGTCCTGGTGTGCTTGTGAAGACCCGTCGGTACCCGGCTTCCTTGAGACGATGCAAAACGTTCGCGTCCAGAGCACCGAACGGGATCGCCGCTTCTGTGACAGCAGCCCCTACCGCATCCTCGATTTTCTTTCGAGCGTCATAAAGCTCCCGTTGAAAGCCGGCGGCATCCAGCTTGCGCCAGTCGACATGGTCGTGGCCGTGGCTGCCGATGACCGATCCCGACGAAACAATCTCCCGCATCTGTTCCGCGGTCAGATAGCCCTTTGCCCCGATACGTGCAGCCAGAACGAAAAAACGACCTGGCCGACCCGCCTCCACAAGGGCTGGCAACCCAACCTCGTAATCAGACAGGTTGCCGTCATCAAAGGTGATTTCCAGCTTCACTCCGTGTTTCTGCTCAAGTGCAGGAAGGCGTTCAATTGTGCGCTGGTAAGTCTCTATCGGGACGAAGTAATGGCTCTCTTCCGGCGAAACAGGCACCGCTGGTACACCAATACCGTGGAATGTGAGAACCTGCGTTTTTGCCAGCATTTTTTCTCCGCCTTTTCGAACAGGACGCCAGATCCTTGACGCAGGGAAGTTAAAATAGTTTGTGCAGGTTCGCGTTGCCCGACTATTAACGGCGCAGTCAGGTTTGGCACCTAGTTTCTGTTGTGACTTATCCGGGGGGCAGATACACAAAATCCGCTCCTGCGGTCCAAGGCCAGCGGCCACGGATCCAGCTTTTTTCGATCAACGGCCCACGCCTCGAGGCAATTTCGTGTCAATGAATTCCAGTTCGGCATCGAGAAAATTTCGCACGCTTTATGACAAGGCCCTTGGCCTCTCACGACGCCCGCTTGTTGCCAATACAATTTCCTACACGATTAATTTTGGTCTCTTGCTCGTCATTCAGCTCGTCTTTTTCCTGTTCATTTCGCGCGCTTTGGGAGCAGCAGACTACGGTCTGTTCATCACCATCGTCAGTGTCTCGATCATGGCCGGTTTCCTGGTCGGGTTGGGCAGTGAATACCTTCTCCTCCAGCGGGTCGCGGTTGAGCCTCAGTCCTTCGGCAGATACCTCGGGCATTCCCTGATCATGATGGGACTTACCTTTCCGTTTGTCCTGCCCGGGACAATCGCTTTGTTGTACGTCCTCATCGGCGATACCGTTCCGCTATCGACTATCGCGATTGTCACTGTTTCGGATCTGCTCCTCACAAAACTGGTGATCTTGTCCGCGCAATCCTACATGGCCTTCGACCGGGCCAGAAAACAGATTGTCATCAATGTTCTGGCTGCTTCGTTGAAACTCGCTTTCCTGTTCGTTGCCACGCTTCTCCCCGGAAGTCTCACGCTACAGGAATGGGCGTGGTGGTATTTCGCCGCCGGAATTCTGTCTGCTGTTGCGGCTTGCTGGCTTGTTCTGCGTGATCTCGGCCGGCCGACCTTCACCCTGATCCGGGACGACCTGAAACTCAGCCTTCTCTATTGCATCGAGTTTTTTGCCATCGGCGGCATGAAGGATCTGGACAAGCCGGTGGTCGTTCACACTTTGAGCGCAGATGCAGGCGGGCAGTACGCAGCCGGGTTCCGCATCATCGACGCAGCCTCAGCGCCCGTCAGAGCGTTTCTCTATGCAACCTACACCCGCCATTTTCGCCAGGCACAAGATGGGCAGGCAAGCAGCCTTGCTTTCGGCGTCAAGCTGTTGCCGGTGACGGTATTCCTCGCCCTGCCGGTCGCAGTTTTCCTGTTGCTGATCGCCGGTTTCATTCCCCTTGTTCTGGGTGAAGATTTCGCAGAAACACCGACAGTCGTTATGTGCCTTGCGTTTTATCCGCTCCTGATGGGGCTTTCCGGTGTAGGGGCGGACATCTTGCGAGCCACCGGTCGTCAACGCGTGCGGATGGCGCTGCTCATCAGCACCAGCCTCCTGCTGATACCCGTCGTCAGCCTTGGCGCTGCGTTAGGAGGCTTGGCCGGCGCAGCACTTTTCCGCTTTGGCGTCCAGATTGCTTTGACCGCGGGCACCTGGTTCTTCATTTTCTGGACAAAGGCACCTGCGCCCGAACCAGACGAAACCGCAGGCTGATCCGTCGCTTCCAGAAAGGCGTCAGAAGGGCACGCGCCCGGCGAAGTTCAAGGCCGTAAGTTGCCCTTTGGGGGCTGCCTGATCATCGCGTTCTTCGTCTGGTGTTTGTTGCAGATGAATGCACTTTGCCTCGCCCGGAGCCAGATGGAACCAGTTGTCCTCCGTCTCAAATCCGGGAATGGCAACGACGGTCGATTGCAGGAAGCGCTTGGCACGGATCATCAGTGACCAACTGCCGGCCTCGTCAAGTTCCACACTCACCTCGGGCGCATCGAAATGGCGATGCAGTGCTCGGCCGAGAGGGAAATGATGCGCCTCGGAAATGAGTTTTCCGGTTTGCGTATCGAACAGACGTACCACGGTTACATCATGCGAGGGTGGGCCGAAACGATAGGCGTAGGTGACGTCGAAGAAGGCTCCGATCAGGTCCACCGCATTGAGCGTCCGCGCACTGTTCGGAGCCAACAACAGCTCCTTGTCTCCTGAAACCACCGGCACCTGGCCATCCCTCAGGCAGGCAATGCTAATCCTGACCGGCTTTTCCTCTGCCCTTTCGTTAAGGACGTGAATGGCAAGGCCGTTCGTGCCTTCGTCGGTGACACAGGCAATTACCGGCCTGAATGCGCGCTTGAGGGCATACCACGCGGGTTTGGGCCGTCCGGCTGCATCAACAAGTCCCCACCCGGCACCAATCGAGAGGTCGGAAAGGGTCCAGACCAGTGCGCCCTGGCAATTGGAACCGGGCCGTCGCCATTCGGAAAAGGTGTCGGACATGACTTCACCGGTAACCGCCCGTCCGAGGTCGAGGTATCTGTCCGGATCGCCGTAGCGAAGTGCGGCCGGATCGACACCGTAGAGCAGCTTCAGATAGTGATCGCGCACATCCTCGAAGTCCCAACCGGCTCCACGATCACGCGGCACCCGTACCTTCCAGCGTGGATCATGCCCCGGTTTCACCGGCAATCCTTCTTCCAGGCTTTGCTGGACGGGAATATTGGAAAACGCGAGGCACTCACCTGCAAAGCGGACA
Source organism: Roseibium sp. RP-7 (assembly GCF_053005225.1). Taxonomy (NCBI): domain Bacteria; kingdom Pseudomonadati; phylum Pseudomonadota; class Alphaproteobacteria; order Hyphomicrobiales; family Stappiaceae; genus Roseibium; species Roseibium sp. RP-7. The sequence continues at coordinate 1,404,672 of NZ_JBRKQA010000001.1, read as the reverse complement.
TCGGCCCGTCTTGCATCATCCAGAGGCCGCAGATACGCCCCAACGCCGTAATAGTGGGCGATGCCGTCGTTAGGTGAAAATGGCAGGACCCCGCCGCATGGCGAATTTGCTGCATAGGGCACATCCGGCCGCAGTTCCGCGGCAATAGCAGGCAAGATCTCCTCGCACAGCGGCCCCTTCCAGCGATCCTCGGAAAGCCCCATCATGGCGCCCTGCTGGTAGATCTCGCTTCCACCGCACAGAACGGCAAGTGAAGGGCTGCCCATGCTTTCATCCAGCTGATCGCGCAGTTCCGCTTCGACCTCCGCGACGAAGGCGGCATCCTTCACGGGGTAATCGTAATTGGCGAACTGAAAGTCCTGCCAGACCAGCAGGCCCAATTCGTCACATAGCTCAAGGAAGGCGCGGCTCTCGTAAAGCATCGTCCCACCGATGCGCAGCATGTTCATGCCTGCGTCCCGGGCTTTTTCCAACAGCGGGCGATAGGTTTCGCGGCTGGACGACAGGTTCAACAGATCCGCATTGGTCCAGACGGCGCCCCGGCAGAAGACCGGCACACCGTTGATCTTCAGTCCGAAGCCGCGTCCATCAGCACCGTGGTCCGCCTCGATCCGGCGAAAGCCTGTCTTGCCCAGTGAAAGAGTATTGTCAGCGGCCTGAACGGTTACGTCGTAAAGCGCAGGCTCGCCGTGTGTGTGCGGCATCCAGGGCTTGGCGCCCTCAGGACGGACGGTCGCGGCATAGCAACCGTCGTCCTGAAGGCTCATCTTCGCCGATGCTCCCGCGCAGGTCAGCACCGGAACGGCATCCGTATTTTCGAGCCTGACCGTAACTGACAGCGCGGCTGTGCCATCCGGGGCCAGATCCGCAAGAATATGCTTTTCAACAATACGCGGTGTTGTCTGGGGTTCGAGCCAGATCGGGCGGTATGGGCCAACCGCATGGATTTCCGGGCACCAACCGGGCATGTGACCGAGAAGCGTCGTCCGCACGAGCCTCAGCCCCTGGCTGGTTGCCAACTGAGGCTTCCACCGGGCGCGCGGTCCCTTTGCGTTCAAGTGCGGCTCTAGCGCGCGAAAGCAGATTTTCAGAACGTTGCGATCGGCCAGTTCCACGGGAACACTGTATTTGCGGAACATGTTCCGGCTGGACAGCACCTCAACGTCGTTCAGGTAAACCTCGGCAATGGTCGCCAACCCCTCCAGGTGCAAGCGATATCGGCCCGGCGGGGCGTCGAACCAGGCTTCATACCAGACGTCTTTGCCATGAAGGGGAACGGGATTTTCCGGGTCGTAAAGTCCTGCATCCGTCAGAGCACCGGCGACGGTTCCCGGAACGTGTGCCGGAACGAAATCCCACTGGTGCCCCGTCGAAAGCGGTGTTTCAAAGGCACCGGGCTCTGTCATTGACAGCGCCCAGGTCACTTCACCCAGGTCGATCATTCAAGCCCCGGCAGCGCTGACTACGGGAGTAAAACGTGTTTCCTGATCACCGTAGTGGGTGTCGAGAAGTTGCATCAGGTTGTCCCAGGCGTTGATCGCCGGCAGCAAACCTTCGTCCAGCCCCTGAAACTTCTTGCGCATGACGGCGCGTGCCAGTTTGAACTGCACCATCTTGCAGGTGGAGGAAATGGTCTTGGCCATCTGCACACCCTCGGTCAGATCGCCCCTGCCTTCCGCAACCAGCCATTCGAGATAGGACGAAAACAGCTCGAAATTCGCACCGAGCTGGCGCAGCGTGTTGAAGGCATACAAGTGGAAGAAGCCGAACTCGCGTTCGCAGATCTTTTCCACCTGTGCCGGGAACACCTGTGCAAAGGCAGCAATCGGGTTCTGCTTTGGGCGGCGCTTCAGGTGATGGCGCAGAAGACCTTCCGAAACGTTCAGGATGTGAGCCGGCGTTGGCAGTGTGTCCGGAACCTTCACGAATTCCGTATATGGCAGGAACGGCGTCGGCTTTTCATGTGCGCCGCGCTGAAACACTCCGTCGAAATCGTCACCTTCCAGCCGGTGCAGGCCCAGACCATGGAAATATTCCATTGTCCTGGCTTCGAAATCCATCCAGTTGACTGCGATCGTGGTCTTGCCGTGGGCCTCGTGATAACCGACACCGTGTGTGTCCGGCAGGAAATAGCTGTCGACTTCGACCAGTGACAAGCGGCCGCGTTCGATCTGTTGCCGGACGTGGGCTTCCACCCGGTCGTAGATCGCAAGTTCCGTGACCTTGAGACCATAAAGCGCTTCCAGATCCTCCAGCGGCACCTTGAAGAAGGTGAACTGGTCCCCTTCAAAATCCTGGGTGACCGAATAGGACAGACAAGCCTCCGCCGGCAGACCAAGCGACGGCAGTACCTCGATCCAGACATCAAGATAGCAATTGGTTTCGGGCCAGTCCCGGTCCTGGGAATGGAGCGGGCTACGCACGTAGGTCGCCGCATTGAAGCGGTCAAACACGGCTTGCGTCATGTTGCGTCCCCTCATCCCCAAAGCGTGGCACGGACGCCTTCAGGCCATTTGGACGTGTCGAAACCATGATGGCGGAAAAGCGCCAGCGCCAGTCGTTCCAGACCGAAGCCGACACAGGCGGTGTGGGCAGGCGTTCCATCAGCCTGACGGATGTTCCAGGCCTTGCCGAAATTGTCCATGTGGTAATTGAAGCTCATGCAGGCCGTCGGCTTTTCTTCCGACGTGATCGGCACAAGCATTTCGAACTTCAATTCCTGCTCACGCTGGCCGGACGCCATTATCTTGCCGGCTCGGCCGAAAAACGGATCGTTGGCGACATCGACGTTATGCGGGAGCTGCAGCCGCTCCATCATGTCCGAGCCGCGCTGTTTCCAGGTCTCGCGGAAATCCATGGTCTGTTCGGCAGAACCGACACGCACGTATTCACGCTGGCGGAACATCTGCATCCGAGCCGGATCCTTGGAAGGCTCATGGCGGAAGCAATAGGACTGCAACGCTACGAAGGCTCCCTCGGCCGGTAGTGCACCACGGCGCGAGAGGATCGGATAAAGCGGATAGCAGGCAGCGGGCGTCAGTGCCACCTGGGTCGGTTTCTGATCCTTGGACCAGTCGTCGCCAGCCGCCATGCATTGCAACAGCCCCATGTGGTCATGGTCGTTGCCGCAAAAGGCATGCACTGTTCCTGCCAACTGCGGGAAGTTCTTCATGTAACCGCTGGTTTCGAAATCCTGCATGGTCATTCCCGGCGGGAACACCATTGCTTCGGAGATCTCGTCCTGACCGTAGGTGAGGGCAAATTTTTCGAAACGGGCAATAACGTCTTCAAATTCGCCGCTGCGGGCATAGAGGCCGTCGACGCCGCTGTCATGCAGGACGCCTTTGGCAAAGAGCTGATCCAGAAAAGAGACTTGCGCGTCCATCATTACCCCAAAAGACTGGTGTCTTGTTTGTTGACCAGGAGCATCGTGGACGTGTTGCCCAGAATACGGTCGTTGGAAATCATCAGCTGCGCCGAATGGGCGTCACGCAGGTGGCGTCCGAGGCTGAACGGCGTACCGTTCTTGTAGCCTGCGATCCCGCAGATCAGCATGCAGTGGTTGATGATTGTCAGGATCGTCTGTGACGTGCCGATCTTCACGTTGTTCATGGCAACGGAGAAGCTCATCGCATTGAGCGCATCGCTGTCGCCCTTGCAGCCTTCGAACTGTTTCAGGCCGGCAACAACGTTGGCCTTGACCAGCTGCAGCAGGCTTGACGCCTCCGCCAGACGCAGTGCTCCCGGAGGAACCTGGCCGGGAGCCTTGCGCGCAGCGTTCTTCACGAATGCCTGCCCACGGGCAACCGCATCAGCAGCGATGCCATACCAGAGCGCGCCCCAAAGAAGATGGGAAACAGCCAGCATGGATTGGGCCGCAATCTCCGCAAACGGGCGCGGCAGGATCTGGTCGGCCGGAGCTTCCGCCTTGAAAATATAGCCGTCGGAGCAGGTTCCACGCATGCCGAGCGTATCCCATTTGCTGGTCTGCTCAAGCGTGTACTGATCCTTCAGGAAAATGGTCGCAACCTGGTCGGAATGAGCCGCGTCGACATGCCGGCGGGAGGTCACCATGATGGCGTCCGCATTGGCGCCGTAGGAAATCACGGTCGCATCCTTGGTCAGGCGCACGGTGTCGCCCTCGACCTCGACCGCACAGATCGAATTGCGCAAGTTGCCGCCGATACCCGCCTCACTGGTTGCTGAGGCGATCAGAAGCTGCTCATCGCAGATCCGCTTCTGGAAACCTTCGTGCCAGGCACTGCCTACGGCGTAATCCGCCAGGCTGGCAATCTGGATCTGGTGCATGGCATAAGTCATCGCGGTGGCCGCGCAGGCTTGTCCAAGAATTGCGCAAACATCAGCAATCTCGGTCAGCGTTGCACCTTCCCCGCCGAATTCCGGACGGATCATGACACCCATCAGGCGTTCCGCTTTCAGGGCGTTCATGCCTTCAACAGGAAAGCGGCCTTCCACATCAACCTTGTCGGCAAACTCGGAAGCGACCTTGGCGGCCCGCTTGGCGCGATCTGCCAACCCCATGGCAGTGATCTTGGCTGCGGCGGTCATGGATCACGCAGCCTGCTCTTTCAGGATTTCGGTAAGAGCTGCGTCGATCGCATCAATGGAGGAGAAAGACTTGCGGTTCAGCAAATGCTCCGGAAATTCGATATCGAACTCTTCCTCGAGCGCCAGCATCACCTGGACGGATGCAAACGAAGACAGACCGGCATCGTAGAGGTCAGCACCGTCCGCGACGTCGTCGATAGAAACCGGCAGATTGCCGTGTTTTGCCAGCAGGGTCCGAATGGTCTGTTTCATTTTAGTCCTTACCATTTTCTAACGGTTACACTTGAACCGGTCCTTGGGTTCCGAGACGTCATTTAGGCCAAAAAACGATAAACTGTAATTAAAGGGCATGGTAAAAAATTACAAAACAGGAACTATTAAAATTTGTTAAGTTAACACTTCCTCAATCATAAAAAATCTTTCAAGACACTCAACATTACCGCAGAGTATTCGTTCCAAAAACTTAAATCATTCTACCGAGAACACCGTCCTTGCGCACAAGACCGTGATAAAGCGCGGCGGCAATATGCAGCACCACGGCGGCAGTGAAGAGCAGCCCGAGCACAAGATGAATCTGAAAAAGCTGGTCTGCCAACGCACGGTCCTTGGCGACAATCGCCGGCATGGTAAACAGGCCGAAGACCGAGATTGCCGCACCGTAGGCGGAGGTAGCCACCCACCCGATGAATGGATTGACCAGCAGAAACCCGTACAGAAAGGCATGGGTAGCCTTGGCGGCAAATTGCTGCCAGAGCGGCATGCTTTCCGGCAAGGGGGCGGGTTTGTGGGTCAGCCGATAACCGAGACGTACCAGGGTCAATATCATCAACACGATGCCGACCGAGCGATGGTAGTCGAACAGCTGGTTCTGCAAGGGGCCGCTGTCGATCCGGATCATGACAAGGCCGGCAGGCACCATTGTCAGCACCAGAATGGCGGTCAGCCAATGGATCAGCTGGGCAATCGGGCTATAGCGTTCATCACTTGCGCCCATATCGCACCTCTCCTCTCCTGCCTGCACACAGTTTAGGCAGCCCACCCGGTTTCAACAAGTCCCGGGAGGAAGCCGGATACCTGTGTCTTACGGCATGGCAGTGAAATCGACGTGACCAACGCTGAGAGTGAGTTGACCGGAAGTGATGTGTTCCTGCCGCTGCGACCACCATTGCGCCAGTTCCGCCTCGTCCAGCGCGACTTCCCTGCCGACGTTGCACCAGCCTCCGAGAAGCTCTTTCAGGAAATCCGCTGACGAACTGTCTGCCTGCCAGTCAGACCGGCCCTGCACCACCTTGTAGCCTCGATCCCGAAACAGTTCGATGGCACGCATGGCAGCGGCCGGGCCGAGGGCCGGACCAAACCCCTTGTCAGACAGCTGATGCGTGTTGTGTGCGGCCAACAACGCGGCATCAAAGGGAAGTTGCGGGGTGAACACCGCGCGGCCATCGTAGGTCAGGCTTGCCAGAAACGGTTTTCGCGCCTTCACGACCTGATCGACCAGCCGGACAAGAAACGGCTCTGCGACCAAGTCCAGAAAAGCGGATGTAGTCACCGCGTCAACCTCGGCAAACGGCAGCTCCTCCAGATCGCTCGCAAGGTCGATCTGCCGCGTTGTTACGCTGTCCTGCCAGCGCTGCCTGGCAACTTCCAACAGAGCCGGATCGTAGTCGGTCAAAAGCCATTCGGTCGAAGTGCTTCGATGCCGAGCAAGAGCCGAGACAGTCGAGCCTGCTCCACTTGCGAGATCCATTATGCGCATCGGCTGACTGCCGATAGCCGCGAAGAATGCGGTTTCAACGTCCTCATTGCGAGCCGCCAGATCGACCGGTTCGCGCAAGGCAAGCCATGCTGGTGAAAAACCACTCATCGGCCATTATCCTGCAACAGGTCTGCAAACTTCCGTGCCGCATCAGTCCAGTCCGGCAAGAGTTCAGCGGCCTTTCTGGCTTCAGTGCTCAATCCCGCACGTTTCTCGCGGTCGGAGATGAGTGTTTCGAGCGCGTCACGCAAAGCATCGACATCCTCGACGCCGCAGTAGATGGCAGCCTTCTCCGGAAGTGTTTCCTTCACCGCGCCGCCACCGCTACCGATTACCGGCAAACCGTGGGCAAGCGCTTCGGTATAAGCCATGCCGTAGCCCTCATACCGGCTCGCGAGCACGAATATCTCTGCCGAGCGATAAAAGTCGCCAAGGTCTTGCGCCGGAACAGCCCCGTGAAAGGTAATCCTGTCGAGAAGTTCCAGCTCACGCGCCTGGCTTAAAAGCACCTGGTAACATTCAGGATCCGCCTCAAGCCCGCCGACGATATCCAGATGCCAGCGCAACTCCTTGAGGCTTGCAAGGGCGGTCAGCAAGAGATCGTAGCCCTTGCGTGGCAGCAAGGTGCCGACCGACAACAGCCTCGTGACGTCGTTCTGTGGTCGTTCATACGGCTCAGGCTTTTCCGTGCCGGGCAGAACGGCGGTGATGCGGTCCGAAGATATGCCGAAAAGCTCTTCAACCTGGGTGCCTGTTGCGGGACTGGTCACGATGACATGACGGGCAAAAACCAGCACTTTGTTTTCGCTCTGGAAAAGAGCTTCAGCCTGTTCCTTCGACAAACCGTTTTCGACACAGAGCGGGTGGTGCACAAGCGCAATGAGAGTGATCCGGTCCTGCAGTCTTTCCATGGCTCCCGCCATTACACCAAGTGCGAGACCGTCGACGACAACAAGCGACCCTTCCGGCACCGACGACAGCCGGGCTTCGGCTTGCCGAAGCGTTTCTTTGGTGGGAAACGGAAAGCCGTCCCCAAGCGAAACCAGATCAACTTCCCAGCCTAGCGTGCGCAGACCGGCGACGATCCTGCGATCGTAGCCGTAACCGCCGGTCGGTGTGTTAAAATCTCCCGGATAGGCAAAGACAAGTGCGGGCATGAGCTGTCAGATCCCGGCTTCGTACCAGGCGCGCGCGACGTGGGATTCCGAAATCGTCACGCGGATCGCCTTCAGTTCAGATCCCGGACGTCCGAGCTTGTCCGCTCTGGCAGCCTTGGCCAGATGATCATGGATGTGCTTTGTCAGAAACTCGGTCGTGGTGTTGATGCCCGCAAATTCCGGCACCTCGTCGAGGTTCTTGTAATTCAGAGGCTGCAGGACTTCCTTCAACGCATCGTGCGCCCGGCCAATGTCGATCACCACGCCATTGGCGTCAAGGCTGTCGGCCAGAAACGCGGCATCGATGACAAACGTGGCACCGTGCAACGCCTGGGCCGGACCGAACAGTTCTCCCTTGAAGGAGTGGGCAATCATGACGTGATCGCGTACTTCAACTGCAAACATCTTATCATCCTGAAATCATGAGGAAAATTGAGAGCTTTTCAAATGACGGCTTGGTTGGTTCCGTCATATACGACGAGGGCGGCAAGCACATCTGACGCCTTGTTCAACAAATCGGGAAGACGATCCGGAAGCTCGGCAAACGCCACCTTGTGGGTGATGAGACGGTCGAGGGCAGGATCGGCCAGGAGGCCAAGAGCCGTTTCCAGCCTGCGGCGGTAAGTCCAGCGGGCCTGCCGGTCGATCGGGATCGTTCCAACCTGACTGGAAACAAGCTTCAGGCGGCGGCAGTGAAAGTCTGCTCCGAGCGGAGCCGTGACCGCATGCGCGCCGTACCAGCTCAGCTCGACGATGGACGTGCCGTCGCCGGCACAGGCAAGCGCCGTCGCCAGTCCCGCCGACGTGGCACTTGTGTGAAACACCAGATCCTGGTTAGCCGGCGCATCTTCCGGCAGTGCAAATTCCAGACCCAGCCCGATGGCAACTTCCGCTCGGTCAGGGTTTGTATCCACGACAGTTACTTTTGATCCGGGTAACCGTCCGGCAACGTATGCGGTCAAGAGACCGACGACACCACCGCCGACCACGCAGATGTGATCCCCCGGTGATGGTTTTCCGTCCCATAACGCATTAAGTGCCGTTTCCATGTTGGCCGCCAGGACGGCTCTTTCGGCGGAAACGCCCTGGGGAACCGGCACGCACGACATGGAGGGGAGCGTAAAGACGCTTTGATGAGGGAAGAGAGAAAACACAAGACAGCCGTTGAGATCCGGGTCTCCTGCAATGACCCTGCCGACGTTTGCGTATCCGTATTTAACCGGAAACGGGAAATCTCCCTCTTGATGCGGCGCCCGCATGCGCTGCCATTCACTCGACGGAACGTCGCCGCGAAAGACAAGGCCTTCCGTTCCCCGGCTTATCCCGCTAAAGAGCGTTTCGACCAGCACTTCGCCGGTTTGCATCTCATTCAAGGAAACAGTCTCCAGTCCGCATCGACCGGGCTCGGTGTACCACAGCGCCTGCGGTTTACCTGTGTCGCGCGTCACCGGTACGTCTGCGGTCATCCTTTATCCTCTGCGGTCATCAACCCTTGCCTTTGTCAACGTTAGGACATTTTGACATGCGCACTATTGCGATGATCGCTCCGATTGGAAGTCAAAAAAATGTTTCGGGTCTTTGACATGCCAAAATTCAATGGATCAATTGCTCCTATGACCGCACGGCGTTTGACGTTCGCGGCCCTTATCGGGCTCAGTTTTGCCGGCCTCGCCACCTTGATGACGCTGACGCTTTCTCCTGGTGGATATACGGCGCTCGACCTTTTCATTCTTGTCTGCTTCATGATCACCCTGCCCTGGACCATCATAGGTTTCTGGAATGCGGTGATCGGCCTCCTCATCATGCGGCTTTCCAGAAACCCTGCTGATGCAGTCTGCCCGATCGAGCACGGCGACCCCACACAGCCGCTGCGAAGCTCGACAGCGCTGCTGTCCTGTGTCCGCAACGAAGATACTGAAAGCCTGGAAACCAATCTGAACGCCATCGTGTCTCACTTGATACGCGCAGGCGAAGCAGACCGGTTCACCCTTTATGTGCTCAGCGACACCAATATGGACGACGTTGCCCTTCAGGAGCAGCAGATGACGTCCCGGCTGAAAGATCGCTTCGAAGGCCAGATGGAGGTGGTCTATCGGCGGCGCACGGACAATCGCGGTTTCAAGGCCGGCAACATCGAAGACTTCTGCGAACGTTGGGGCGATCGACACGAGTTTGCACTGGTGCTGGATGCCGACAGCTACATGTCGGCCGACGCCATTGTCGGACTGGTGCGGCGCATGGAAGCCAATCCCCAGCTCGGCATTCTGCAAAGTCTTGTGGTTGGCCTTCCAACAGACAGCGCCTTTGCCCGTGTCTTCCAGTTCGGCATGCGGCTTGGCATGCGTTCCTACACCATCGGCAGTGCCTGGTGGCAGGGTGACTGCGGCCCCTACTGGGGACACAACGCCATCTTGCGGATCAAACCGTTCAAGGAAAGCTGCCGTCTGCCGGAACTGCCCGGGAAGGGCCCGCTCTCGGGGACCATTCTTTCCCATGATCAGGTAGAAGCCGTCCTGATGCGCCGCGCCGGCTACGAAGTGCGCGTACTGCCGCTCGAAACGGGCAGCTATGAAGCCAATCCGCCTCATCTGCTGGAGTTTATCCGCCGTGACCTGCGCTGGTGCCAGGGCAACCTGCAATACCGCCGGCTGATCGGGCTTCCTGGCCTCAAACCCGTTAGCCGGATGCAGCTGGTGCTGGCTATCCTGATGTTCCTCGGCTCTCCTGCGTGGCTGGGCTTCATGACATCGGCGGCCATCCTCGGCATGGTCACCGACTACATGCCATATCGCCCTGACACTGGTGCCCTGCTCTTCTTCACCGTCCTGACGATGGTGTTCGCGCCGAAACTTGCAACCGTCGCCGACGTGCTCGCCCGTCCGGACCTTCGCAAGGCCTTCGGCGGGCCGATACGTGTCGTCGTGAGCGTTCTTGCGGAAATCGTCTATTCGGCAATGCTGGCACCGATCATGGCCGTGGCGCACTCGCTGTTCATGGGCGGGCTCCTGTTCGGCAAAACCATCGGCTGGGGTGCGCAGGCACGTGGTGTCCAACGACTGCCGGTCTTGCTGGCGGCCCGCAAGCTCTGGCCGCAGACACTCTTCGGACTTGCAGGTCTTGCCTGGCTTTCCACCCAGCCTATCGATCTGGTGTGGCCAGTCATTCCCGTGGCCATCGGGCCGCTTCTGGCAGCAGTCATCGCGGTGACAACCTCTACCAGAACGCTTGGCCAGATCGCGATCCGTTCAACCCTGTGGCGTATTCCCGAAGAGACCAATCCCCCTGCAGAGCTCGCAGACCTTCATCTGCCGGCGCTTACCAAAGGTGCGGTCGCCGTCCAGCAGCAAGGGCTCGTTCAGGGCGATGCCAATCCGGCGAAGGCCTGACACGGATCAGGCTCGCGCACTGGAACCTGCCAAGTCCATTGAGGGCTGGGTGGACACCAGGTGAACCGTCCAAAGCCTCCTTGCGGGCTGAACGCGCCGCATACGAACCAAAAGACCGGCCTTGCAGCCGGTCTTTTTGCGTCAGAGACTTTGAAACGGATTAAGCCGCGTTGGAAGATGCCAACGGCTGGGTCAGAAGATCGTAGATCTCTTGCGCATCATGGGACGCGCGAATGCCCTGGGTGACAGCGCCGTCGCGGAGCTGGCGTGCAATTCGGGCCAGAGCCTTCAAATGGTCGGCACCAGCGCCTTCCGGCGCCAGAAGCAGAAACACCAGGTCAACCGGCTCATCATCGAGAGCATCGAAATCGACTGGTTTTTCCAGCTTCGCGAACAGTCCTACCAGACGGTCGAGCCGTGTCAGCTTGCCGTGCGGGATCGCAATGCCGTGACCGACACCTGTAGAGCCCAAACGTTCGCGCTGAAGAAGCGTGTCGAAGATTTCCCGTTCGGAAAGACCGGTCAGTTCAGACGCCTTACCGGCGAGTTCCTGAATTGCCTGTTTTTTGCTTTTGGCCTTGAGCCCGGCAATTACCGCGTCTTTACCCAGAAGATCACCAAGATCCATTAGTCCGCCTACAAGTTTCAGAAGCCGGCTTCCCTGAGGAAGCCGACCCCATCCGCATCCTTATTCGGCAGCCTGATTGGCTACCAATGCTGGATCTATCCAGCCAATATTGCCGTCTGGCCTGCGATAGACAACATTGACACCGCCATTTGCCGCGTTTTTGAACAACACGACCGGCGCTTCGGTCAGATCCAGCTCCATTACCGCCATACCGACGGTCATCGTTTTAACTTTCGCGGAAGTTTCGGCAATCACCAGCGGATTGAAATCCACCGGCACTTCCTCGTCTTCCTCGGGCGAAGCCAGCACATAAGATGCTGCTTCCAGAGCCTCCCGGTCGTGGCCGTTGGGGCCATGATGGTCCTTCAGCTTGCGCTTGTAGCGGCGAAGCCGCTTTTCGATCTTTTCCGCAGCCATATCGAAACTGGCGCGCGGGTCCTGATCCTGCGCGGACACTTGAAGTACAATACCGGTGTCCAAATGCAGGCTGCATTCAGACTTGAAGCCTGTGCCCTCCCTGCTGAGCGTAACGTGGCCTGTGAAGCCGCCTGTGAAATATTTTTCCAGAGCGTCTTCGATTCGGTCTGTGACGTGGACGCGCAGTGCATCGCCTACATCGACATTCTTACCCGAAATCCGCAAAGCCATGGGGACCTCTTCTTTTTCTATTGACCGATAGGTCACCGGCGTTGCCGCCGGTGTTGAAACGCGAGACGTTTCAAGCTTACAGAATGGACCAGTCAGCGCCGAAGCGCCATCCCCTGTTTACGTCACGAGGGCGGTGCTATAATTGCGCTCGCTCAAAGAGTCAATTGATTATGAATTAAAGAAACAAAGTTGAAAAAGAGCCGTGTAATTGCCTTGTATTGTTTCAGTGGAAATCTCTGAAACATTTTAAATATTGCACCATTGAGCCCTAACGGCAGATCACATCAGGACTTAAAGTCGCACGTTTTTTTCACGTCGGCGCTGAACGGACGAACCGATCTTCATGGCTTCGCGGTATTTGGCGACCGTCCTGCGGGCAATATCGACACCGTCGTCCTTCAGAATTTTGACAATCGTATCGTCCGAAAGGATCGACTTCGGATCTTCGGCATCGATCATCTGCTTGATCCGGTGCCGGACCGACTCCGCCGAATGGGCATCGCCGCCCACCGTTGCGGAAATGGCTGACGAGAAGAAGTACTTGAGCTCGTAGATGCCGCGCGGGGTCGCCATGAACTTGTTCGAGGTCACCCGGCTGACTGTCGATTCGTGCATGCCGATCGCTTCCGCGACGGTCTTCAGGTTGAGCGGACGCAAATGGGCGATGCCGTAGGTGAGAAACCCGTCCTGCTGCCGGACAATTTCTGTCGATACCTTGAGGATCGTACGGGCGCGCTGATCGAGGCTCTTGGCCAGCCAGTTGGCCGTCTGCAACGAGTCGGTGAGATATTCCTTCTCCGTCTCGTTTCGGGCCGTCTTGATGACCTTGGCATAATAGGTCTGATTGACGAGGACTTTCGGCAGGGTGTCCGAATTCAACTCGATCGCCCAGGTGCCGTCGTTGGCCGGGCGCACGAAGACATCCGGCACCACCGGCTGCACCAGCGCCGATCCGAAGAGACTGCCAGGCTTGGGATCGAGTGCGCGGATTTCCGCAATCATCTCGACCAGATCCTCATCATCGACACCGCAAACCTTGCGAAGCCCCGGCAGATCGCGTCTGGCCAGCAGTTCAATATTGTCGATCAGCGCTTCCATGGCCGGATCGTAGCGGTTCTTGTCGATGAGCTGCAGCTTCAGGCATTCGGCCAGGTTACGCGCAAACACGCCTGCGGGCTCAAAGGTTTGCAAGATGGCCAGAACGCTTTCCAGCCGTTCGGTTTCGACCCCGAGCTGCTCCGCCGTCTCATCGAAATCCAGGTAAAGGTAGCCGTTTTCATCAAGCGAGTTGATCAGGTGGGTCGCGATCAGCTTGTCGGCTTCATCGCCGATCGCCAGATGCATCTGTTCTTCAAGAGACGTGACCAGGGAGGCTTCGTCGGCAACGAAGGCCTCCAGATTGTAATCTTCAGAAGCACCACTGCTGCCGGCGTTCTTGTAACTGTCACCGGCCTTCAGAAGAGCCGGATCCGGCGATGCAGGCACGCCGGGCTCGTCGGGAAAGACGTTGCCCAGGTCGGTATCCATGCGTGAGGCAATGGCCTCCGACCCGGTTTCCAGATCGTTCTGCATCCAGTCGCCTGTATCGGGCTCGTCGCCCTGGCGGGTCTGATTGTCCGCGCCATCGCCGAACGCGTCTGCAGCGGCGTCCCTGCCGCCATCCCCCTCGCCTCCGCCTTCGGCGATGTCGTTCTTTTCCAGAAGCGGATTTCGTTCCAACTCGGCTTCGACATAGGCAACGAGATCGAGATTGGACATTTGCAACAGCTTGATCGCCTGCATCAGTTGCGGCGTCATGATCAGCGACTGACTTTGTCGCATCTCCAGCTTGGTTGAAATGGCCATTGAGTTCCCAGGCAAGCGTTATTTCAAGTTGGTCTGCTTTTTGCTTCTTGATTGCAGACCGAGTGTATAACGTAGCTGGCGGCGTGTCATCAAAGCGTAAACTGTTCACCCAGATAAAGCCGGCGCACATCCGGATTGGTGACAATTTCCTGGGGGAGCCCTTCCGTCAGAACCTCGCCCGAAGCGATGATGTAGGCGCGGTCGATGAGGCCAAGCGTCTCGCGAACATTGTGGTCCGTTATCAGAACGCCAATGCCACGCTGGGTCAGGTGACGCACGAGCTGCTGAATATCCCCCACAGCGATGGGGTCGATACCTGCGAAAGGTTCATCGAGCAGCATGAAGGACGGACGGCTTGCAAGTGCGCGGGCAATTTCAACGCGGCGGCGTTCACCACCGGAAAGGGCGATACTCGGCGATTTCCGCAAGTGGGTGAGGCCGAATTCAGCCAGCAGCTCGTCGAGCTCCTCCCGGCGTTTCTGCCGGTTCGGCTCGATCACTTCCAGAACGGCGCGAATGTTTTCTTCCACCGTCAGGCCACGGAAGATGGACGCTTCCTGGGGCAGATAGCCGATGCCGAGCCGAGCGCGCCGGTACATGGGCATACGGGTGATGTCGAAGCCTTCCAGCGAGATCTTGCCCTGATCCGGCCGGATCAGCCCGGTAATCATGTAGAAGGTCGTGGTCTTGCCGGCACCGTTTGGCCCCAAAAGGCCGACGGCTTCGCCAGGCTTCACGGACAGGCTCACATATTTCACCACCTGGCGGCGGCCATAGGTCTTGCCGATGCCATCGACGACCAGCGCCTGCGACAGTTCTTCGCCATCGTGGCCCGTTTCCGGCATGCTTCCCTGCAATCCGTTATACTCCGAAGACGTTCTCTTCACTGGCGCGCCGTCCATCCGATCATTGCCGCGGCTTCACATAAGGTCTGAGGCCGACACTGTCGAGTCGAACCAGCCGTCAATATCAGTTGCCGTTTTGGTCGTTGTTCACACTGTTGGGCTGAATGCGCACCTTGACGCGGCCGCTGCCCTGGCCGGACACCTTGCCGTTGCCGGCGCTCAGATTGGCCTGGCCGGTCTTCAGATTGACGGTCAGCCTGTTCCCGACGACAACATTCGGTCCCTGGCTGAGCACGACTTCCTTGCCGGTCATCACCATGACTTCCTTGTTCATGTCGAAGCTGGCTTCGTCGCCCTTCGCGGTCTGGTCCTTGGAGGTGATGAACACGCCTCCCGCCGCTTCCAGCTTCGAAATCTTCTGCTGGACGGCGCTTTCTTCGGTCTTCTCAGCACCTGAGCCGACGTAGAACACCTTGAGCCGCTGCGTCTTGAGGCTGGTTTCGCCCTGCGTGACCAGCACATCGCCAACGAAGGTTGCGGTGTTGTTGTTGTCTTCGACCCTCAGTTCACTCGCCTCGATCTCGATTGGCTCACCATCGTTCGACCCGAAGCCGGCGAAGGCATCGGAGAAGGTCTGGGCATGGGCCGAACCGGCAAGAAGGGCTGCGGCGGCGGCAATCGTCATGCGTTTCAGAAAAGTCATCTCTTACTGTCCTTGCGAAGCAGGATTGAGGGTCATCTTGATACCGTCGGAAAACCTGACGATTCCCTTGGCTTTATCATAGTCGAGTTTGCCCGCCACGACACGGCCCTGATCGGAACGAATGGACACGACCTGCGAGGTCTTCAGAGCCCCGTTGCTGAGGTCGATTTCCACTTCGGACAGGTCGACCGTGTAGCCTTCACTCCATTCAAGCTGAATGCCTTCATAGAGCCGCAAGCTCTCCGTCGCGTTGTTGTAGGTACCTTTCAGCGCCACAATCTGCGCGCTCTGGTCCTTGCTGAGCGTGATGTCGGCCCGAATGGTCTCAAGATCGATGACGCGCGGGTCACTGAGGCGCTGGATCGCCCTGTAGGCGGTTACACGGTAGGAGCGGTCACCATCATGACCCGACAGTTCGGGATGATCCATCACCAGCCCCTCGCTGGTCAGCATCATGTTGGTGGCACCAAGCCCGCTGAGCACGTTGAACAAGACCACAAGCCCGACCATGACTGCCAGAATCAACAGCCCGACGCCAGGAAACAGCCAGCGCATGATGCGCACCATCAGGCTGTGCCGGCGCGCGGCTCGTTGGGCGCGGGTCAATGGTCGCCTGGCCGCATGTCCGTGCATATGATCGCCAACAGCGCTCAATCCATTCTCCGAAATCGTGTGCCCGATCTCCTGGCACCTAAGCCATTACGAGTGGGCGAAAATATCGTTTTCTTCCCAGCCCTTCAGATCGAGTTCTGCCCGCGTCGGCAGAAAATCGAAACAGGCCCGGGCAATATGACTACGTTCTTCACGCTCCAGCATCATTTCCAGCCGTTCCTTCAAGGCGTGCAGATGAAGCACGTCCGAAGCCGCGTAGGCCAGTTGGGCGTCGCTCAATGTTTCTGCAGCCCAATCCGAGCTCTGCTGCTGCTTGGACAATTCAACCCCGAGAAGTTCGCGCGTGATATCCTTCAGTCCGTGGCGATCCGTATAGGTCCGAACCAGTTTGGAGGCGATTTTCGTACACCAGATCGGCGAGACCTGGATGTTCAGATAGTGCTGAAGCACCGCAACATCAAACCGGGCGAAGTGGAATATTTTCGGTTTGGCCGTATCGGTCATCAGCGCAGCGAGGTTTGGCGCCTCGCTCTGGCCGCGTGCGATCTGGACCACATCGGCGCTGCCATCGCCCGGTGAAAGCTGCACAACACAGAGCCGGTCACGATGCGGGTTGAGGCCCAGGGTCTCGGAATCGACCGCCACCGCACTTGCCGTTTCATAGGCTTTCAGATCGGGCAAATCGCCCTTGTGATAGCGGATGGTCATGACGTTTCGTCTCCTCTGGCCTGTCCCGAGCACAATTTCTGTCGATGCTCCTGCCATGCTGATCCAGCAGGACACCTGTTTCTTATCTTCAATGACCGCACCTGCATTTATGCCATGACACATGAACACAGGTTGAACGACCGCAAATGTTATTGCCTGCCGACTGCCCGCAACAGGCAAACGACAGGCCGCTTTTTCGAATAAGTTTTCCGTCAGGTAAAACATGCGGCGGGATGAGGCAAGCCGGTTGACCGCAGAACCATGCCGATACGTGAAGAGAATGCTATTTCTTGATACGAATTGCCTGGTGGCAGCTCATTGCAATTCCAGTCCCAAGTCGTAATCAATGCACCAGGCACTCGGCCACCGGCCATCCCTCTTCCATGACCGGTTCGGAAAGACGGCGCGACAGCCGAGGCCAACAAACACCCCTCCGGTTCAAAGCTCGCGCCCCGCCCCTCGAGTTCAGTTGATCCCGTTTGCCCGTTGAAGCGCGCGTACATAGGCAACGATCTTTTGTACATCCTCCTGGCTGACGCCATCCACGGGCGGCATATCGCCAAATGGCCAGTGGTGCGCACGCACGCCACGGGAGACTGCGAGCAGAAAGGCCCCGTCGGCGTGATGGCCAGGCTCGTAAATCTTGTGTACCAGCGGAGGCGCGATGCCATCGCGCCCGGCAGCGTTGTCGCCATGACAACTCGCGCAGTTTTCGCGAAAAAGAGTTTCGCCAGCCAGGGCGTCTCCTTCCAGGGCCGGGACTTGCACCGACACCAGCGCGGCTCCACTGGCTGCAGGCGGTTGTTCCTTTCCGGACACGAGCCCCCAGAACAGAATGCCCAGCACAATAACGGACAAGATCGCTGAAACTGTCAGAAAGATCCTGCTCATCAAGCCTGCCTGCTATCTTCATCCAGCTGATCGTGGTCATGCTGGCCGGACAGATCGTCGATGATCGGGCAGTTGGGCCGATCGTCACCATGGCAGGCGGTCACCAGCTCTGACAGAACCTTCTTGAGTGAGCGCAGTTCCTCGATCTTGCGATCCACTTCCTTGATCTTCGCCCGGGTGATCGCCTTGACGTCGGCACTTGCCCGGTTGCGGTCTTCGTAGAGAGACAGAAGTTCACGGCACTCGTCGATGGAAAACCCAAGGCTGCGCGACCTTTGAAGGAACTTCAGCCGCTGGAGATCCGCGTCGATAAAATCGCGATATCCGTTCTCGCTGCGCAGAGGGCGGACGAGGCCGATATCCTCGTAGTAGCGGATCGTCTTGACCGGCAGTCCGCTCTGTTCGGAGGCTTCACCGATATTCATTTTTCTTTTCCTTAAAGCTTCAGCGTGCGCAGACGCAGCGCGTTGCTGATAACCGAAACCGAAGACAGGCTCATGGCGGCGGCGGCCAGCATCGGCGACAGCAGTACACCGAAGACCGGATAGAGCACACCGGCCGCCACAGGCACACCGACCGCATTATAGACGAAGGCGAAGAAGAGGTTCTGCCGGATGTTGCGGACCGTCTCGCGGGCGAGCTTCCGGGCGCGCAGGATGCCTTCCAGGTCGCCCTTGAGCAGCGTAAGTCCGGCGCTTTCCACCGCGACATCGGCCCCCGTGCCCATGGCAAGGCCGACATCGGCAGCAGCCAATGCGGGCGCATCGTTGACACCGTCACCAGCCATGGCAACCGTTGCCCCCCTGGACTTCAGGTCTTCAATGAGCTTTTTCTTGCCTTCCGGCAACACACCGGCGTGAACCTCGTCAATCCCCAGCAGCTTGGCTACGGCGTCTGCCGTGCGGGGCGCATCGCCCGTTGCCATGACGATCCTGATACCGTCGTCATGCAGGGCGCTGATGGCTGCCCTGGCATTTGCCTTGACCGGATCCGCAACGGCGATGAGCCCAAGAAGCTGCGCTGTCTCACCAGCCTCCTGCACCAGATACATCACCGTCTTGCCGAGCTCAGCCAGTTCTTCGGCACGATCGCCAAGATCGGACAAATCGGCGCCACTTTCGCTGGCAAAAGCGGCGTTGCCAAAAAGAACGACTGCATCATCGACCCGTGCACGCACGCCTTTCCCCGTGACGGCTTCGAAGTTTTCTGCCCTGGGCAGATCCAGATCCTGGCTTTTGACTGCCCCGAGGATCGCTTCGGCAAGCGGGTGTTCCGAGCCTTTTTCAAGCGCGCCGGCCAGCCGCAGAAGCTCCATTTTGCTTTTGCCGGCGGCCGGAACAATCTCATCGACAACCGGTTTGCCTTCGGTAAGGGTTCCCGTCTTGTCAACGACGATCGTATCCACTGCTGCTAGCCGTTCCAGACCTTCGGCGGTCTTTACCAGAACGCCGGCCTGCGCGCCTCTGCCCGTTGCCGTCATGATCGACATCGGAGTGGCAAGGCCGAGTGCACACGGACACGCGATAATGAGCACCGAGACGGCCGCGACAACCGCGTGAACGAATGAAGGGCTTGGACCTAGGAACAGCCACATCACGAAAGCAAGCACCGCCACACCGAGTACCGCAGGCACGAAGTATCCTGCAACGCGATCGGCCAGCCCCTGGATCGGGGCGCGTGAACGTTGCGCCGAGGCAACCATGTCGACGATCTTGGACAGCATGGTGTCCGCACCGACCAGCTTCGCCTCCATGGTGAAGGACCCGGTCTTGTTGAGCGTTCCGCCGGTAACCTTGTCTCCCGGGTTCTTTTCGACCGGAACCGGTTCCCCGGTGACCAGGCTTTCATCGACGGATGACCCACCCTCCTTGACCACGCCGTCGACCGGAACAGCCTCGCCTGGGCGAACGCGCAACAGATCCCCTGCGAGGATATTCTCAAGCGGTGCGTCGTATTCGTCACCCTCCGGCGTGATCCGCCGGGCTGTCTTGGGGGCAAGGTCCAGCAGGGCGCGGATCGCGTCGCCCGTGCGTTCGCGGGCGCTCAGTTCCAGCACCTGGCCGACGAAGACCAGCGCGATAATCACCACCGCCGCCTCGAAATAAACCGGCATATGGCCTTCCGGTCCCTTCAGCGCATCCGGAAACAGGAAAGGCAGGAAAGCGGCAATCATGGAATAGAGATAGGCTGCACCGACACCGATCATGATCAGTGTCCACATGTTGAAATTGCGAGTGACCAGAGACGCCCAGCCCCGCTGGAAAAAAGGCAAGGCTGCCCACAGGACTACCGGCGTAGCCAACAGGACTTCGAGGTAGATCGCAACGCCTTCGCCGATCCAGTCGCGGATCGGCACGCCTACCATCGGCCCCATGGTCAGGATCAGAAGCGGGACAGCAGCCAGGGCGCTAACCCAGAGCCTGCGGGTAAAATCGACCAGCTCATGGTTGGGTTCGTCGGAAACGCCGCTCTGCGGTTCCAGTGCCATCCCGCAAATCGGGCAGGTTCCCGGACCTTCCTGGACGATTTGCGGGTGCATGGGGCAGGTATAAAGTGCGCCCTTGGCGGACTGTTCCGCCTCCATCGCCTTTTTCTTCCTGCTATTGCCGGACACATAGAAATAGGGATCAGCCTCGAACTTGTCGTGACACTTCGGACTGCAGAAGTGGAACTCCTCGCCCTTGTATTTCAGGCTCGGCTTGCCTTTTCCAAGAGTAACCGACATGCCGCAGACCGGGTCCGTGACCTTGCCTGCCTCGCCAGTCTGGTTCGGCTGGATCTCTGTATCCTGCATGATGTTCGCCCTGATGGATCTTCGATCTCCTCATCAGATAGGCCCTCCAGTTGCTGGAAGGTCAAGACGGACAATTGCTTATTCTCCGGCCCGGTGTTTATCCCGATCCGAGATAGGCTTTCTGAACGGCCGGATCACTGAGCAGGGCAGATGCCGTATCAGCGCCTGTGATCAGGCCGTTTTCAATCAGATACCCCCTGTCCGCGATCGCCAGGCTTCGCTTGGCGTTCTGTTCGACCAGAAGGACGCCGATGCCGGTTTCCCGGATGCGCGACAGGTTCTCGAAGAGTTCGCCCGACAGGAGTGGCGACAGGCCAAGGGACGGCTCGTCCAGCATCAGGATGTCCGGGTTCGACATCATGGCGCGGCCGATGGCCACCATCTGCTGTTCGCCACCCGACATGGTTCGGGCGGTCTGGTTGCGCCGCTGTGCCAGCTTCGGAAAGAGAGCAACCACCTTTTCCAGGTTCTCCTGCCGGCTTGCTCGCGCCCGCTCCGGATAGGCACCCAGCATCAGGTTTTCCCAGACGCTGAGATCGCCGAATATGCCTCGGCCTTCCGGCACGAAGGCTATTCCAGCCTCGACGATCCTGTCCGCTTTCATCTGGCGAAGGGATTGGCCAGCGAGTGCTGCCTCACCACTGACCGTTCCTTCACTGATCCCGGCGATGGCCCGCAACAGCGAACTCTTGCCGGCCCCGTTTGCGCCCAGAATGACGACGATCTCGCCTTTCGATGCGGTCAGGCTGACACCCTGAAGGGCTGCATGAAGACCATAGGTGACAGTGAGCCCGTTGATATCCAGCATCAGCCGTCCCCCAGGTAGGCCCGGATGACTTCCGGGTCGGAAAGCACGTCTTCCGGTGTGCCTTCGGCAATCCGGGCGCCGGAGTTGATCACCAGGCACCGGTCACATAGCGAGCGGATGGCGTCCATGACATGTTCGACAAGAATGATCGTCCGCCCCTCCTGGCGCAGGCTGGCAATCAGATCGATGCCGACCGTCAGTTCGGAAGGATTGAGACCGGCGAGCCACTCGTCCAGAAGGAGGACTTCCGGTTCACTGGCGAGCGCGCGGGCAAGTTCCAGCCGCTTCTGGTCGATGTAGGTCAGCGCGGAGACCGGCTTGCCACTTTGCCCTTCCAGACCGACCCTTGCCAGAAGCTCCGCCGCGAAAGTTTCCACTTCCTTGCCCCAGCGCCTGGCATGGCCGAAGACGCCGCCAGCGATGACGTTTTCCAGCACGGTCAGCTCCGGCAGAATGCGGACAAGCTGGAAGGTTCTGGAAACGCCAGAGCGGGCAATTTCGTGGGGCTTTTTCCTGGTCAGATCCTGCCCCTTGAGAATGATCGCCCCGGAGCTCGGCTTCAGGGCGCCGGAAATCATGTTCATGGTCGTGGACTTGCCGGATCCGTTCGGCCCGATCAGCCCCATCACCTCATGCTCGAGTACCTGGAAACTGACATTGTTGACTGCAACAAGACCGCCGAAGCGCTTGCTGAGGCTTTCCACGTGAAGGATCGGTTGTCCTTGTGTCATGACGACCTCCCTGCCAGAAGCTTGCCGAAAAGACCGGTGACACCATTCGGCAGGAAATAGACGATCAGAAGAAAAGCGAGCCCCAGAACCAGCGTGGTGGCATTGGGGAAAGAGACAGAAATCACCTCCCACAGAAGCGTGAAGGGAAGAACGCCCAGAAGCGGGCCGTAAAGTTTCCGCGTGCCCCCCAGAAGAGCCATGATGACAACGACAAAACTGAGTTCCGGCGAGAACACGACATTCGGTTCGATGTAGTAGTAGCGCGGTGCGACGATGGCGCCGACGAGAGCGGCGACGAAGCCGGTGGTCATGAACATCAGGACCTTGGTGCGCGCGGTGTTGATGCCGACATGACGCGCCACAGCCTCGTCATTGCCAAGAATACGCAGCGCGAACCCGAGCCGCGACCGCCCAAGCCACCAGCCGAACACGAACACGGCGGCAAGAACGGCAAGCAGCATCCAGTAGATATGCGTTTCATCCAGGTCGGTGAGCACATAGAGCCCGCGGCTACCGAGGAAATTGTTCTGCACCCAGCTGACGAGGTTGCGGACCATTTCCGCAAGACCAAGCGTGAAGATGACGAAATAGACGCCGGACAGGCGCAGGGTTGCCCAGCCGATCAGCGCGGCGAGCGCTGTCGCGACAACGGGAGCGAGCGCCGCCATGGCCCAGAAGCTTTGGTCGTAGTCGCTCATGCCGAGGCCGACCAGATAACCACCGATGCCGAAAAAAGCGCCCGTCGACAGGGCAATGTAATGGGTCGGCCCGGAAAACAGCGACCATGAAGTGGCAAGGGCGGCATACATCAGAACGGTAACGGCGATCGACAGCCAGTAGCCGTCAGCGACAAAGGGAACGCATGCGGCGGCGGCCAGAAGCGCTGCGGCGCCGGGCATCGCAAGGGCTGAAATGTTCATGCGGGTCTCCTGCCAAACAGGCCCTGGGGCCGAAACAGGAGAACAAGCAGAAAGATCGTGTAGGCAGCAGCCAGGGTCAGCCCCGGATCGATCAGCGTCGCCACGGCGGTTTCCACCACGCCCAGGATCAGCGCAGCCACAATCGCCCCGCGAATGTCGCCAACCCCGCCCATGATCACGATGATCAGCGCCTTCATGGTGAAGATGACACCGAACGACGGATCAAGCGTGACGAAGGTTGAAATCAGCACGCCACCCATCGCGGTGATCGTGCCGCCGATGGCAAAGGCCAGCGCGCTGATGCGTTCGACGTTGATGCCGACAAGACCGGCTGCCATCGGACTGACGGCAACAGCCCGGACAGCCAATCCGGCGTTGGACCGGTTCAGCCAGAGATAAAGCGCCAGACTGATGACCACGGCCCCGCCGAAGGCAACCAGCCGGTTGGCGGCAACCGTCGTTCCGGCAACGTCCACCGGAACGGCAAGGAAGGAATAGGCAAACAGTTCCGGATAGATCAACACCATGGTGCCCACCAGAATGAATGCCATTCCGAAGGTTGCCAGAATGGAGTCCACCTCCAGCTGGCCTTGCGTTTTCGCCCGCCGGACAAGCGGTAGAAGCAGGACGCGGTAGACCAGCCAGCTGGTTGCGAACGCCAATGGCGCCACGAGGAACACCGTGATCAGCGGACTTATGCTAGCCGCGGTAAAGGCAAGAAACGACGCCAGTGCCCCCATGACCAGAACCTCGCCATTGGCAAGGTTCATGATCCGGGCGACGCCGTATTGCAGATTGAGCCCCATGGCTATGAGCGCATAGGTTCCGCCCAGAAGCAGGCCGGAAATCAGGATGTCCATCTAAACTACCAATTCGCGAGACGATCCGGACCGGCCTGAGCCGGCCGGTCCGAAGGTCTTCAGTTCCAGCCTTCCTTGGCGACCGGCTCGACCGCAACCGGAACACCGACGCCGGCGACGGCATTGAACTGGCCGTCGTGCCACTGGCCCACCGTCCAGTAGTGCTTCGATTCATTGTGCTTGTCGAAGCTGATCGTGCCGAGGGCGGTGTCAAAGCTGTTGGCCTTGATGTACTCGGTCACGGCCTCACGGTCCGTACTGTCAGCCCCTTCGATCGCCTGTTCCAGAACCTGCAGGCTGGCATAGTAGGTGGCTGCGGCCCAATATTCAGGCTGGTTGCCATGAAGCGCGTTGAAGGCCGTGCGGTATTCCGTCATCGGCTCCAGATCGAGATTGACGCCCCCTGCCCCGAGATTACCTTCGATCTTGCTGCCGAATTTACCGGCGTAGGCGGGAAACGCTGTCGCGACCGCCGTGTAGAAGGCGCCGACATCGAGATTTTCAATGATCGCCTGTTCCGTCAGGGCAAAGGTATCCGGCGGGTAGGAAAAGGCGATGAACGCATCCGGTTCGGTCGCCTTGGCTCCCTTGACCACCGGGGACAGATCCGCCGTGCCGAGGGGGTAGGACTTGTCGAAGACAATCTCGTAGCCAGCCGCCGGCAGAACTTCACGGGCGACGGCCGCAAGCTCTATGCCGAAGGCATCTGCGACGTTGACCATGGCCACCTTGTTGCCGATGGCACCGTTGTCACGAAGCTTGTTCAAGGTGTCGCGCAGGCCCTCGACAAAACCGGTCGTGTTGCCGAGGGTGAAGAACATGTTCGGAAACCGTTCGGAAAGTTCCTCGATCTCGTCGGTGATGTTGGTCACCGAGATTTGCGGATAACCGTATTTTGCGAAGATCGGAGCAGCTGCCGCGTTGAAACCGGTGCCCCAGGGCGTCAGCAGAAAATCGACTTCATCCTGCGTGGCGAGACGCTGCACCGCCTTGATCATCTCGGCCGGATTGGACTTGTCGTCATATTCGACCAGTTCCACAGGACGGCGCTCGCCGCCGACCATCAGGCCGCCGCGTCCGTTCACCTGGCTAACCCAGAGCTCCACATTCGGGCTGTGGCTGGCAGCATCACCTCCTGCCGCCGGACCGGTCATATGCACCACGCGGCCGATCTTGATCGGGTCCGCGGCAAAGGCCGTGGAGGCCAGCAGCGCCGCGGCAAGCGCAGTCGCTCCAAAAACTATTCTACGCATCAGAACTCCTCCCAGTCGCGCAGATCATGCGTTTGATCGCGCATAAACTTTGTATCCATAAATTTTCAACTTTGCAACATATTGCATCCAATAACGGTGATTTCAGAAATTTTGTAATGACAATACGCTATTTTTGGATACATAAATATGAAAATGCTCATGATAAGGTCCACGCCTTCGAACAGGTATGGATCCGAAAATGGCAAGGACAGATGACGACCAAGGCAAATGAAACAGCCCCGTCCGACAAGCGCGTACTGGCAGTTCTTCATCGCATGATCATGGACGGCTCGCTGGCACCGGGCTCGAAGATCAGCGAAGTGAGCGTTGCCGACATGTTCGACGTGTCGCGAACACCTGCGCGGCTGGCACTGCGCGCGCTGGAGGTGGAAGGTCTCATCAAGAAGCGTGACGGTCGCGGCTTCACGGTGCAGGAATTCAATCTGGGCGACATCAAGCACGCCTACGAGGTGCGCGGTGTACTGGAAGGCCTGGCTGCCGGCACGCTTGCCAAGAGCGGCATGAGCAAGGACGTCGAGGCGACGCTGAAATCCGTCATCAAGGACATGGACATCGCGCTAACCGACACATCGGCGGATGGTGACAAGATCTCGCGCTATCAGGACGGCAATGTCGCCTTTCACGAGACGATCATGCGCCAGTGCGGCAACGACTACATCGGCTATGCGTTCGATCGCATGGAAAGCCTCCCGATGCTCAAGCTGGGCACGGTGGTGTTCAGCGCCGACAAGGCCGAAGAAGACATGATGCGCCTGCGCCTGGGCAACATGCAGCACCGCCTCATCTTCGACGCGATCTCGAAACGCGACCCACAGCGCGCTGAATCGATCATGCGCGAACACGCCAACCAGACACTCGTCTACTCCGCCCTGTTCGCAGGCCCGGACGACTGACGGGACCAAACAAGACCAACACAACGGAGGATCCCATGGACTACGGCCTTTTCATCGACAACGAGGACCAGGCAGCCAGCAACGCGGCTGTCTTCGAACGCAAGAACCCGGTCAGCGGCGAACGCGCCAGCGTGGCGGCAGCCGCGGTGGCGGCCGACGTCGACAAGGCTGTGCAGTCCGCGCAGGCTGCCTTTGCCGCGTGGTCGAAGACTGGCCCGAGTGAACGGCGCAAGATCCTCAACAAGGCTGCCGACCTCATGGAAGAACGCACGCCGCAGTTCGTCGAGGTCGGCATTCGCGAGACAGGGGCGACCGCGCCATGGCTCGGTTTCAACAACATGTTCGCCGCCAAGATCCTGCGTGAAGCGGCCGCTTCCACCACTCAGATCAAGGGTGAGATCATCCCCTCCGACAAGCCCGGTTCCTTTTCCATGGGTTACCGCCAGCCCGTTGGCGTTCTGGTCGGCATGGCGCCATGGAACGCTCCGACCATTCTGGGTGTCCGCTGTTTCGCGCTGCCGATTGCCTGCGGCAACACGGTAGTAATGAAGGCCTCCGAGAAATGCCCTGGCCTGCACAGGCTTCTGGGTGACGTCATGGCTGATGCGGGCTTGCCCAAGGGCGTCCTGAACATCCTGACCCACGATGCAGCTGACGCTCCCGAAGTGGTCAATGCGCTGGTCGACCACCCGCTGACGCGCCGGATCAACTTTACCGGATCGACCCGCGTTGGCCGGATCATCGCAGAGCGTGCCGCCAAGCACCTGAAACCTTGCCTTCTGGAACTCGGCGGCAAGGCTTCACTGGTGGTGCTCGACGATGCCGATCTCGACGGTGCGGTCAATGCGGCCCGGTTCGGCGCTTTCATGAACCAGGGACAGATCTGCATGTCCACGGAAAAAGTTGTTGTCGATCAGTCCGTTGCAGACGTCTTTGCGGAGAAATTCGCGGCCAGCGCCAGCGCTCTCAAAGTGGGCGCGCCAACCGAACAGGTTCATATCGGCTCGGTTGTCGATCGCGACACGGTCGACCATGTAAAAGCCCTGATTGACGACGCCGTTGCGAAAGGCGCAAAGGTTCTGTGCGGCGGCGTGCCGGAGGAAGGCACCGTGATGGCCCCGACCATCGTCGATCTGGTTACTCCGGAGATGCGCATCTACGGCGAAGAAAGCTTCGGTCCTGTCACCACGATGATCCGCGCCCGCGACACCGCCCATGCCATCGAGATCGCCAACGACACGGATTACGGCCTTTCGGCTGCCGTCTTCGGGCAGGATACCCGCAGGGCTCTGGAAGTTGCCAAGGACATCCAGTCCGGCATCTGCCACATCAATGGCCCGACTGTCTTTGACGAAGCGCAGATGCCTTTCGGCGGTGTGAAATCCTCCGGCTATGGCCGCTTCGGCGGTACGGCAGGCATCAACGAGTTCACGGAACTGCGCTGGATCACCATCGAAGACCCCGGTCAGGGCTATCCGATCTGATCCATCACCGGTAACTCGCCGCCTCCCCCCGAAAGTGTGCGGGAGGCGGTTGAGCCAAATCACTTTCACCAGAGGCCCCGCAGCAAGGCTTGCCGGGGCTGTGCCGGGGCCCGCCTCCTTTGAAAGGCCCGCCGGGCGGGACGCTGCGTCACCTGGCTTAAACAGGTGTGCCTTCACGCACTGTTAACCATAAATTGCAATACCTGACACACCAATAGCGCGCATTCCCGCGTATTCAGACAAGCGGTGTTTCAGCCATGAAAAGACTTTTGCAGTCCCTTCCGATTGCGGCCTTCCTTGCGCTTTCTTCGGCGCCCCTTGCCTCCGCTGCGGATGTCTACTCAGGGCCCGGCGAGCTCTATCAGCCATCGACGCTGCGCGGCAGCATCGGTCTGCGATACTGGTACAGCCAGTCGCGCTCCGATCTGGACAACAGCGGCTTCGACATTTCCAGCACGGATAATGTGACCTCTCACACCGCGGAACTGGTCGGAACGCTCGAGGACACGACGTCCAACACCTTCTTCAGGGGCTATGTCGGCCTCGGCAGGAGCGACGGCGGCGATGTGCATTTCTCTGGCTACGAGATGGACGAAACCGATGAGACCTCGCTCGGATATGTTGTTCTCGACGGCGGCTGGGGCTTTGCGCAATTTGCAAACAACCAGGTGCGGCTGAAAGGGTTCGTCGGCTACCAGTACCTGTCCGACGACGTTTCGGCGAAATACGGAAACCTGACCGTAGAACAGTCCCGCGACTGGCATGCGATCCGCCTGGGCATGACTGCTGAAGGCGACATCGGCCAACGCGTCGGCTGGTCTGTTGACGTCGCAGGTGTCCCCTGGAGCTACAACAAGATAGAAACCTGGGAAAGCGACTGGACCTATGGTCTGGAAGCAGATGCGATGCTGAATGTCGACCTGACCAAGAACTGGCAACTGGGCGTCGGTGGCCGTTACTGGTGGCTCCACTCGAATTTCGACCGCAGATATGTCGTCACCGGCGAGAAAGTGGTTCTCGACCAGAACTATCACCGCTACGGCCTGCTGCTGGAAAGTAAATACACCTTCTAGAACGTATCGCGTTCAACCAGAAGGATCGTGCATAGCGATTTGCGCCAGACAGCTGCCCGCAAATACAGCCCCAGCCTTCAGAAAGGTCCGCGCACGCGGGCCTTTTTCGTATAAACAGACGACACGGAAACCATTTGCTCCCTGAAAGGTCTGCGTACCTTCATCCGGAGCTCCCTCACCGCCTAAAAGAGCCAGAGATGCCGAACAGCCTCGCCGCCACCTATCTTTTCCTCGTCGCGGCCATCGTCGCCGAGGTGATCGCAACTTCCGCTCTGGCAAAAACCGAAAATTTCACCCGCCTGCTGCCTTCGATCATCACCGTGGCCGGTTATGCGATCTCGTTCTGGCTGCTGTCCTATCCGATTCGCGTTTTGCCGACGGGAATCGTCTACGCAATCTGGTCCGGAGCGGGCATCGTTCTCATCACCATGGTCGCCTGGCTGGTGTTCGACCAGAAACTCGACCTGCCGGCCCTGATCGGCCTTGGACTGATCCTTAGCGGGGTGGTGATCATCAATGTTTTCTCAAAATCGGTAGGCCATTAGGCCAAAACGCCGAAGCAGCCCCAGAAACGAAAAAAGCTCCGGAAAACCGGAGCTTTTTTAGATTGTTCTGGACCTTGGCAGTGTGTCCAAAACCAGAATTTGGTGCCCAGGAGAGGACTCGAACCTCCACGCCCTTGCGAGCGCTAGCACCTGAAGCTAGTGCGTCTACCAATTCCGCCACCTGGGCTGTGAGGGGGGCTTTTAAGGGTGGTTCCGGGGCTTGTCAATCACTCTGTGTGACTTTTTTTATTCATTCACAGCGAGCCCTTCACAGACCCGCGGCAAAGGGCTAAGAAACTCCCAGACTGAGCCGGCCAAATTCCAGGCCGCCTCTCCTTTTGGACGCGACAGAAGGCATTTTCAGGATGTCCACAGCACTTAACGGCAAACTCGTCACGGTTTTCGGCGGATCGGGATTCCTTGGCCGTCATATCGTTCAGGCGCTCGCCAAGCGCGGTTACCGCGTGCGCGCAGCCGTCCGCCGTCCCGATCTGGCGACTCATCTTCAGCCGCTTGGCGCCGTTGGCCAGATCATGCCGGTACAGGCCAACCTGCGCTATCGCTGGTCGGTCGACCGGGCCGTGATCGGCGCGGATGCGGTGGTCAACGCCGTCGGCATCCTGGCCCCCAGCGGCAAACAGTCCTTCGACGCGGTGCAGAGTTTCGGTCCGCGAGCAATCGCGGAAGCCGCGCGTGCTGCAGGCCTTGATCGGATCACGCATATCTCTGCCATCGGTGCGGACGCACAGAGCAGCTCCGCCTACGCCCGTTCCAAGGCGGTCGGCGAAGCCGGTGTTCTGGAAACCCTGCCCGGCAGCGTCATCCTGCGGCCATCCATCGTGTTCGGTCCGGAAGACAAGTTCTTCAACAAGTTTGCCGACATGGCCCGCTTCTCGCCTGTGCTGCCGCTGCTTGGTGGCGGCGAGTCCAAGTTCCAGCCGGTTTATGTCTGCGACGTTGCCGAAGCGGTTGCCCGCGCTGTCGATGGCCAGCTTGCCGGTGGCACCACGTATGAACTCGGCGGCCCTGAAGTGAAAAGCTTCAAGTCTTGCTTGGAAGACGTTCTGGAAGTCACCCGCCGCAACCGCGTTCTGTTGCCGCTGCCCTTTCCGGTCGCATCTGCCATGGGCAAGGTTCTGCAGCTCTTCCCCTACGCGCCGTTCACAGCCGATCAGGTCGAGCTGCTGAAAACCGACAACGTGGTGTCTGACAAGGCAAAGGCGGAAGGCCGCACCCTGGAAGGCATCGGCATTCCTCCGGCAACGCTGGCCGCCGTTTTGCCGACCTACCTGGAACGCTACCGCGAGCACGGCCAGTACGACGCGCACCGGCCGGCGTAAGGCCTGCTTGCACATGACTTCTTCGACGGGCCCTTCGGGGCCCGTTTTCTGTTGAAAGAAACTTGCCCGGTGCCGGGCGGGTAAGCGCACTCCAACTGCCCGTCTGCATGCAGCACCGTTCATCCGCCGCCACTACCCGGCACAGCTTTTCGTTGCCGCATCCCGCTCCTTCGCCTACCGTCAAAATTGACGGGAGGCGCAGATGTCATTTCTTGCCAAGGTCACGTTACTTTTTGTTGTCTTTGTGGACCTGCTCGGCCAGGGACTGGTGTTTCCGATCATCAATTCCCTGGTGATGGAACCGTCGACGTCGATGTTGCCGCAGTCCACCAGCGACGCGATGCGCCATTTCGATTACGGCCTCATCATCGGCGTCTTCTTCTTGTGCTGGTTCTTCGGTGCGCCCTACATCTCCAAACTGTCGGATGTCATCGGCCGCAAGAACGCGATCCTGATCTGCCTGTTCGGCGCTCTCGGCGGCTATGCGCTCACCATAGCAGCGCTCTATCTCAACAGCTTCCTGCTCCTGATCCTGGGCCGCGCGATCACCGGGCTGACTGCGGGCAACCAGCCGATCGCGCAGGCTGCGATGATCGATGGCAGCACGGATGACGAGGACCGCAACCGGAACATGGGCTATATCATCACCGGCGTCAGCTTCGGGTTGGTCGGCGGCCCGCTGCTCGGCGGTCTCCTGTCGGACCCGATCCTTCTTGGCGACCTGGCGAGCATCAAACTGCCGTTCTATGCCTGTTTCGTACTGGTGCTGATTGCCATCCTGCTGGTGGTGTTCTCATTCAAGGATGCACACGACGCCGAGGCGGAGCGGCAGAAATTCGTGTTCCGGCCTTCGGAAATCCTCGAGCTTCTATGGCGTATCCGCAAGTATCCGACAGTGATGCGGCTGACGGTGGTGTTCTTCTTCTTTCACGTCGCCAACCTGTCTTTCTACATCTTCGTCGACAACTACCTGACCAGCCGCTTCGGTTACGGCACGCTCGGCGGTTCGATGGTGATGCTGACAATCGGCATTGCCCTCGCCTTTTCCAGCACGTTTCTGGTTGTGCCGGCGCAAAAGCGGTTCAGCAAGGAAGCTATTCTGGGCATGACCTTCACGGTCTGGGCAGTGTCAGCGGCAGCTTTCATAGCCTCGCCCAACGCAATTCTGACCTATGTGCCGGTCTTCTGTTTCTACTTCGCCTTCGGCATCGCCTATCCGACGTTTCTCGGGCTTTATTCGGCAGCCGTCAGCGACAAGGAACAGGGATGGGTGATGGGTGTGACCATCGCCGTCTTCACCTTGGTGGCGGGCGTGATCTCGTTGCTGGGCGGGGAACTGATCGGGCTTGATCTGGATCTGCCGTTCTACGGTGTGATCATCGCGGCCCTTACCGCGCTTGTGGTGATGTTCTTTGCCTGGAACAAGCCGGAGATAAAGGCATTGATGCGCGGATCCGGCGGCTGACAGGAGAACTTGCCAGCCGCCGGAAAAGATTATCCACGCCGAGGCCCCAACTTGAAGCGGTCGTCGTGCAGCTCGCTGTAGCCGAGCTCTGTGCGTTGCAGGCCGATATCCTTCAGCTCACTCTCGTTCAGGCGAGAAAGTGCTCGGTTAGTTTCCCGGCGGCGAAGATAATTCCGGAACTCTGCGACACAAACACGAAGGGCAGAAAACAGAACACTGCGGCTGTTTGCGCGGCTGCGGAAAATGGTGTCGATCTCAAGGCTCATCTCTCTTCTCCTAAGGGCTGAACGCCCGTTCCTTTCTGGGGACGAGATGAGAATGACAAATCAATCCTGACAGCAGTGAGTCATGTTTGATCCCGTTCTGTTCTCAGGTTATGATTTTTTTTGTTCCGACCTCACAGAGCCCGATTTTCCATGAACCCGATTGAACGCGCACTCGGCATCCTGCTTCTGCTGACCGGCGGCAAACTTGTCCCGGCAACCGTACTTGCCGAACGGTTTCACGTTTCCCATCGCACGATCTATCGCGACATCGACAGGCTGATCGCGCTTGGCGTTCCGGTGGATGCGGAGCGCGGTGCGGAAGGCGGCTACCGGCTTGCCAGCGGTTATCTTCAGCCACCCGTGGCGCTGACCCGCAATGAGACCGCCGCCCTGCTGGCTGCAATGGCGCTGGTGCGCTCCAGCCGCACGGTACCGCTGGCAGACGATCTTGCGGCAGCAGAAAAGAAGCTGCTGGCGTCCCTGCCCAAAACGGTTCACGGGCTCCTGAAAGAAGCCGACAGGATCGTGGGCATCGAACCAATCCCGCCCGACATCTTTCATTCCGGCACAAAGGCGGAACCGACGGGCGACTGGCAGAAGGCCCTCGACGGATTCATGGCCGGTATCCTGGATGGCAAACGGGTCCGCTTCGAACACGTCAACCCCACAAGGCGGACCGTGAAAGCCCATGACGTCGAACCCTATGGGGTCATGTTCGACCGGGACCTTTGGTACCTGGCCGGACGCTGCGTCGATACGGACACGCTCAAGGTCTATCGGGCGGACCGGGTGCGGGATCTGGAAATCAGCGGGCTCTTTTTCCGGCCCGACAAGACCTTTTCCATCAAGAGCCTTCTCGGCGGGGCATGGCTGTCGCAGGCGATGCGTCGCTGGGAGCAGGAAGAAGCAATTGCCGAGATCCTGATCACTGCCGCACAGGCCAAGAAGCTGAGCGCCGACTGGTATTACCGTCACGCCGTCTTCACACCGGCCGAAGAAGGCCGGATCCTCGTCAGCATCCCCTCTACCGAGCGGGCCCGCATATTGCCGCTCGTCCGCTGGCTCGGGCCGGGGGCGGAACTGCTTGGCCCGGAAGACCTTCGTCAGGAGCTTGCAAGCGAACTGGAGGCATTGGCGGGGACCTATACGGCCAAGAGACAGCTCAACCGTTCAGCCTGAGCCAAGCCCCGTCACACACGCTCGGTCGGTCCGGACACGCGCAACAAAAGCTGCGCGCCGATCCGGACATTGGTAAAGCGGGCTCAGCCCAGGAAATAAAGTCCGGCGAAACCGGCGATGCCGACGAAAATGCGCCACCAGGCAAAGGGCGCGAAGCCGTGTTTGGAGACGAAGTCGAGCAGCCCCTTGACCACAAACACACCGGCGATGAAAGACGCGACAAAGCCGATACCAATGAGCATGGCATCGTCCATCGAGAGCACGTTGCGGTTCTTGTAGAGATCGTAGGCAAAGGCGCCGGCCATTGTCGGCATGGCCAGAAAGAACGAGAATTCGGCCGCCGAGCGCTTGTCGGTGCCCATCAGCAATGCACCGGCAATGGTCGCACCGGAGCGTGAAACGCCTGGCACCATGGCAAGGCACTGGCAAAAGCCGATCTTCAGGCAGAGCGACAGCGGGTAATCCATCACATTTGTGTAGCGCGGCTTCAGCGGCAGGCGGTCGATCCACAGAAGGACGATACCACCGAGCAGCAACGTCGTGCAGATAAGCGCGGGCGTTTCGAACAGCACTTCCTTGATGAAACCATGCAGCAGCACGCCGATGACGGCGGCCGGCAGGAAGGCAATCAGGATACCGGCCACGAAGCGCCGGCTGGAGGGATCGCTTGGCAGAGTGATCAGAAGCGTCCACAAACGGCCGAAATAAACTGACAGGATCGCCAGAATGGCGCCGAGCTGGATCAGAACCTCGAAAGTTTTGCCTGTGCTGTCGAAGCCGAGAAAATGCCCCAGCAGCAGGATGTGACCGGTAGACGAGACGGGAATGAACTCGGTCAGACCTTCGACAATCCCCAAAATGAGAGCATTAACAATCGTTTGGCCGTCCATTGTGTATCTTGTCTCCAAATGGCTTGATGAAAACCAGCCTGACCAAGTATGTCTCGCGACTCAGGGCGTCTCCCAAGTCGCCGCTTATTTGACGAAGCGAAGTCACGCCGTCAAACCCTTGATAACCATATTCGGGGCAAACTCTCCGTTAAGGCGATTGCAGCATTCGGCATTCGCTTTGACGTAGTCTTGCCACAGTTCAGGCTCTTAACCCCTTCATGCTGACGCTCTACCATCATCCGTTCTCGCCATCTTCAAGGTTCATCCGGCTCATCCTGAGCGAATACGGAGCCGCCTTCGAGGAGCATCACGTGAACCCATGGGAGCGGCCTCAGGCGCTCCTGGTGCTGAACGCGGCAGGCACCGTGCCGGTTATCGTGGAAAACGAAGGCCCTGCCATTTGCGGCGCCGGACCAATCATGGAGTATCTGGACGAAACCCGGGGCTATGCGGTTGCCGACCGCCGGTTGATGCCGGATCATCCCGATGCCCGCGCAGAAACGAGACGCCTGGTCGAGTGGAGCCTCGGCAAGTTCGATCAGGAAGTGATCGGTCATCTTGTGCGCGAACGCATCTACAAGCAGATCATGCCAAAGTCCGCCGGCGGCGGTGAGCCGGATTCGGCAGCCCTGCGCGTTGCCCGGGCGAACATCCATCACCACCTGAAATACTTCGGCTATCTGGTCGCCTCCCGCCGCTGGGTTGCCGGCGACCGGCTGACCTTCGCCGACTTCGCCCTTGCGGCCTCCCTGTCGTGTGCCGACTATCTGGGCGAAGTGCCCTGGAGCGATCAGGAAGACATCAAGAGCTGGTATGCACGGGTCAAGTCGCGGCCGTCGATGCGCCCGCTCCTGGGCGAGAAGGTGCTGGGCATGCCGGCCGCACAGACCTATGCGGATCTCGATTTCTGACGCATTCTTCGTGCGTTCAACCGGTTCCGGTTGAACTGAACGTTGTTCCAGCGAGCAGCCGAAGGCCTTGGACCGAAAGACCCAAAAGCTTCTGACCGCCTTTGAGGAGAAGGCCCGCGCCCTCGGTTTCGACGGCGTGAAGATTGCCGCTGCCGACAGCATTCCGGAAGCGGGCGAACGCCTGCGGCACTTCCTGGACAAGGGTTATGAAGGCAGCATGGCCTGGATGGCGGAAACCGCCGACCGCCGATCCTCACCTCAAGCGCTATGGCCGGAGGTTCGCTCTGTCATCATGCTGGCGATGAACTATGGCCCCGGCAGCGCACCGCACGAACATCCCCTCGCCCATCTGGCCGACAAGACCAGCGGCGGCATTTCCGTCTATGCGCGACACCGCGACTATCACGATGTCATCAAGGGGCGCTTGAAGGAACTGGCCAGCTTCCTGGTTTCCCGGTCCGGTGGAGACGTGAAGGTATTCGTCGATACCGCACCGGTGATGGAAAAGCCGCTCGGGGAGGCTGCCGGGCTTGGCTGGCAGGGCAAGCACACGAACCTGGTGTCACGAGATCTCGGATCCTGGTTTTTCCTCGGCTCGATCTTCACCACACTGGATCTGCCGCCGAGCGGCGCGGAACGCGATCATTGCGGCTCCTGCCGCGCCTGCCTCGACAGTTGCCCGACGAACGCATTTCCCGCACCTTATCAGCTCGATGCGAGGCGCTGCATTTCCTACCTCACCATCGA
This sequence comes from Roseibium sp. RP-7, assembly GCF_053005225.1. Taxonomy (NCBI): domain Bacteria; kingdom Pseudomonadati; phylum Pseudomonadota; class Alphaproteobacteria; order Hyphomicrobiales; family Stappiaceae; genus Roseibium; species Roseibium sp. RP-7. Next base: position 1,368,744 of record NZ_JBRKQA010000001.1, on the reverse strand, counting down.
ACACCCCGGCCCCATTCCGGACGCGTTTCGCAACGCCATCGGAAACCGTATTTATGGCTGTGACGATTGCCTGGCTGCCTGTCCCTGGAACAAGTTTGCCGAAGCTGCCCGGGAGGCCAAGTTGATTGCCCGGGAGGAGATGATTACCCCGAAGCTTGCAGACCTCCTGTCGCTGGACGACGCAGCTTTCCGCCAGCTCTTTTCCGGATCGCCGGTGAAACGGATCGGACGGGGAAAGTTTCTGCGCAACGTGTTGATTGCCGCCGGCAATTCCGGAGAAACTGAACTGCTCGGCAAGATCGAAGCACTGCTCGACGATGCCGACGCCCTTGTTCGCGGCACTGCCGTCTGGGCACTCGGCCAACTTTCTGCACAGGAAGATTTTCAGGCCCGCAAAACCGCGGCGTTGCGCGTCGAAACCGACGAGACCGTGCGTTCTGAATGGCTCCTCGCGCAATCCTGATCCGGCTTTTCCCGATTCGACCTTGTCATGTGATTGGTACATAGTCATGGAATGGCCTAGGTCTTGATGAGGACTTGGACGTCCAACCCTATCGGGACCGATCTCGTTCAAACCGCTCGATTCCGATCATTTTATTGGAGCCACGACATTGAATTTTCAGCCCGCCTCCGTTTTCTCATCCAAACCAGCCAGGGCCCGTGTCCGGCTCCTCATGCTCGGCACCGCGCTTGCGCTGGTTTCCGGCTCCACCCTTGCGCAGGACACCGGCGAGACCGCCTATGAAGCTTATGTAGAAGGTTTGAAGAGCCTGGGTGTCGAGGTCGAAAACGGTAGCGTCGCTTATGACGAAGGTACCGATACGCTGACCCTCACCGACAGCACGATCTCCTTGAGCGGAACCATCGAGGATATTCCGGCCGAGGAAACGGATGTCACAGGCAATGACGGCGCCACGGATATCGAACCGGAAAAGCTGACCGACCTGACCTATGCGCTTTCATTCAGCAGCGGCACGGTCACCATTACAGGTCTCAGCCATGAAGACGGCGACTTTGACGCCGCAAGCTGGGTCTATTCCGACGATTCAGAAATGGTTCTTTCCGCCAGCGCCGAAGGCAAGGGCCGGTTGAAGATCGACGGCCGGTTGAGCGGAGTTTCCGCGACGAACTACAGCTTCACCATGCCGGAAGTGCCGGCAGAAGACGAGGCGCATCAGGTCAGCCGCTGGCTGCCGTTCGTGAAGGCCGCCCTCCTGACTTCCTACGACGAAGTCAAGGCCGACAACACTGCCATGACCATCGAGGCGCATGAGATCGAAGACGGCAAGGACACTCTTGTTCTGTCAGGCACCATGCAGATTGCCGGGTACCGCATGGCCGACGCTGTGGATGGCCGGATCGGGGAATACACGATCGACAGCATGAGCCAGTCGATGCAGACACTGGACACGACCTCGGGCCAGATGCTGAACCAGACCACCAGCCAGGGCAAGACCGTCTACACGGACATGGACGCGGCAGCGTTCTTCGATCTGTTCGACCCCGATGTTCCCGAAACCGGCGATGAAGTGGTCATGCTCGGCTCGGCGTCGGCGATCGACTACAAGTCCAAACAGGACATCGCCGACGGGCTTGCTATTGAAATTGCCGTCGACAAGACCTCGATTTCAGAAGTCACCGTTCTGAAGCGTGACAACAACATCCTTGCCCTGTTCGACAGTCTGTTTGCCAAGCAGGTTCCAGCCCCTGAAGAACTGATCACCGGCGTATTCCAGTTCTACCGGTCGTTCGGCGTCACCGATGCCCGCATCAGCGGCATCAACGTGACCGTACCGACACCTGGCCCAGAAAAGCCGATGGAAATCGCCATCAAGGAAATGTCCATGTCGGAGATCAACTCCGACGGTATCGGCGAAATGATGATGGTCGGTCTCGATGCCCCGGAGCTGCCGGAAGGTGCATCGGTCAAGATCGACTGGGCGGCCATTGGCGATATCGAATTCGCCGAATATACGCCCATGCGTGCCATGATCAGCACATTGATGGCGGACCCAAGCTTCGGCGAGGATCATCCGATGGAGGTGGCCCGCGCGTTCATGCCGCGCTCTTTCGGCTATGAACTGGAAGGACTGGACGTTGCCGTGCCGGACCTCGGTCGGACCGAAATCGGCAGAGCCGAGATGACGCTGTCCACCACGGTGCCGCCAATCCCGACCAGCTTTCACGCCAGGACCGAAGGGCTGAAAGTGCCTGTCGCGGCCATTGATGACCCGGAAGCCCAGGCATTGCTGGAAGCTCTCGGTCTGGAAACGGTCGTCTGGTCCGACGAGACCCGGCTCTACTGGGACGAGGCAACGCTGGAACTGCGTCTGGAGCGCATGATGGTGAATGTCGAAGGGCTCGGCCGCGCCGAATTGTCCGCACGTCTTGCAAACGTACCGAAGTCCTTGTTCGAGGATCCCGAGAACCAGGGACAAATGGCCCTTGTGGTTGCCCAGTTCGTCGACGCATCCCTGACCTTCAAGGATGCCGGCCTCACCAAGAAGGGCCTGGCCCACATTGCCGAGGCTCAGAACATCCCCGAAAATGTCTTCCGGGAAGCCCTGGTGGCACAGGCGACGCAAATGACCGCGCCGATCCAGAATGCGGCTTTCACGCAGATGGTTACTGAAGCAGCGTCCAAGTTCCTCGACAATCCGGGTGAACTGAAGGTCACCCTGACGCCGCCGAACCCGGTTCCGCTGGCGCAGATCCTGGGTTCGATGGCAGCACCGCAAACCCTGCCGGATCTGCTTGCAGTCAAGATTGTTGCCAATTGATTGCTCTGACCACGTGAATGCGAATACCAAAAGGGCGGCCAGTGGCCGCCCTTTTTTGCCTTCAGGCAGTTAGCTCGTTCTTTGAGTTCTGGCGAGACCCGGCGTCACTCTGCCGCCTGCTGCTGTCCGACCGTTCCGATCCGCGCTGCACAGAACTTGAACTCCGGGATCTTGCCGAAGGGATCCAGCTGCGGGTTGGTCAGGAAGTTGGCCGGGGCTTCGCTGAAGCAGAACGGGATGAAGAGCATGCCTGTCGACACGTCCCGGTCTGCGCGCAGGGTCAACGTGATTGCGCCGCGCCGTGTTTCCACCCTCACCTGCTGGCCGATATCCAGACCCGAGCGCTTGATATCGCGCGGGTTCATGGAAACGACTGGCTCCGGTTCGATGGCATTGAGCACTTCCGCACGCCGCGTCATGGCACCGGTGTGCCAATGCTCCAGCATGCGCCCCGTGGTCAGCACCAACGGGAAATCATCGTCGGGAAGTTCATCCGGCGGCACCAGATCCGTCGGCACGATACGTCCGCGGCCATCTGCCGTCGGGAAGGACTGGCCGAACAGGATCTCGTTGCCAGGCTTGTCCGGGGCATCCGCCGGATAGGTGACCGTGCCGTCGCGCTCCAGCCTTTCCCAGGAAATGTTGCTCAGCGAATTCATGTGCGACCGCATTTCCTCATAGATCGCCGGGACGCCGTCATAGGTCCAGTTCAGGCCCAGGCGGTTGGCGATATCGATGAGGATCTGCCAGTCGGCGCGTGCTTCACCGGGCATCGGCACGCAAGGACGGCCGATCTGAACCTGGCGGTTGGTGTTCGTGAACGTACCGAGCTTTTCCGCATGGGCGGAGGCAGGCAGGATCACGTCCGCATGCCAGGCGGTTTCGGTCAGGAAGATATCCTGAACCACAAGATGTTTCAGACTGGCCAGTGCCTTGCGGGCATGGGCCTGGTCCGGATCGGACATGGCCGGGTTTTCACCCTGAACGAACATCGCCTCGATGCCACCATTCAGAATATCGTCCATGATCTCCACCACGGTCAAACCGCGCACGGGGTCGAGCGTGCGGCCCCAGGCGTCTTCGAATTCGGCGCGGATATCCGGGTTTTCAACTGAACGATAGTCCGGGAACACCATCGGAATGAGCCCGGCGTCGGATGCCCCTTGCACGTTGTTCTGACCGCGCAGGGGATGCAGGCCGGTGCCCGGGCGGCCTATCTGGCCGGTTGTCAGCGCCATGGCGATCAGGCAGCGGACGTTGTCGGTGCCGTGGACATGCTGCGAAACGCCCATGCCCCAGAAGATGATCGACTTGGCACTGGTGGCGTAAAGCCTTGCGACTTCCCGCAGGGTTTGTGCGTCGATGCCGCAGACCGGCTCCATCGCTTCCGGCGTGAAGTCGACGATCTTTTCCTTCAGTGCCTCGAAGCCGTCCACGTGAGCGGCGATATACTGGCTGTCGTAGAGGCCTTCGGTGATGATGACGTTGAGGATCGCGTTCAACATCGCCACATCGGTTCCCGGCTTGAACTTCAAGCCGTAGTCGGCAAAGCGCATCAGCCCCTGGCCGCGCGGGTCCATGACGATCAGCTTTGTGCCGTTCTTGGCCGCCTGCTTGATGTAGGTCGCGGCAACCGGGTGGTTCTGTTCCGGACGAGCGCCGATCACGATCATGCAGTCTGCATCGCCGGCTGCATTGAAAGGGGCAGTCACTGCACCCGAACCGATGCCCTCCATGAGCGCAGCCACGGAAGAAGCGTGGCAGAGACGCGTGCAGTGGTCGACGTTGTTGGTCTGGAAACCCTGGCGGATCAGCTTCTGGAAGAGATAAGCCTCTTCGTTGGAGCCCTTGGCCGAGCCGAAGCCCGCGATGCCACGGCCGCCCTTGGCGTCATAAACCGCTTTAAGACCACCAACGGCTCGCTCGAGCGCTTCGTCCCAGGTTGCCTCACGGAAATAGTCGAGATGGTTTTCCAGCGTCATGGCAATGTCGCCCCGCTTGGGCGCATCGTCCCGGCGGATCAGCGGCTTGGTCAGGCGCTCGGGGCTGGAAACATAATCGAAGCCGAAGCGGCCCTTGACGCAGAGCCGGTTCTCGTTGGCCGGGCCGTCGCGGCCCTCGACGCTGACGATCTTGCCGTCCTTCACCGAAACAGACGTCAGGCAGCCCACACCACAGAAAGGACAGACGCTGTCGACGGTTTCTTCGGCAAAGATCTCGCGCTTGCTGGCGCTGGCATCCAGAAGGCTCTTTTCCATCAGGGCCCCGGTCGGACAGGCCGACACGCATTCGCCGCAGGCAACGCAGGTGGAAAGACCCATCGGGTCTGCCAGATCGAACACCGGCACCGTGTGCGAACCGCGATCCGCCATGCCGATAACGTCGTTGACCTGCACTTCCCGGCAGGCTCGCTCGCACAGATTACACGCGATGCAGGCGTCCAGATTGACCGCGATGGCCGGATGGGAAATGTCCTGGGCCGGTTTGGCGCATGGGGCAAAGCGGCTGGTGGCGACACCGACATGGTCGGACCATTTCCAGAAATCACTTTCCGGGTCGGGATGATGGTCGCGCGAGGGCTGGTCGGCAGCCAGAAGTTCGAACACCATCTCGCGAGCCTTGGACGCACGTTCGCTGGCGGTCTTCACCACCATGCCTTCGGCAGGGGTGCGAATACAGGAAGCGGCAAGCACGCGCTCGCCCTCGATATCGACCATACAGGCACGGCAATTGCCGTCGGAGCGATAACCCGGTGCGTCCTTGTGGCAGAGATGCGGAATGGCGACGCCTTCACGCTTGGCAACTTGCCAGATGGTTTCGCCGTCTTCCGCGGTGACCATCCGACCGTCGAGGGAGAAAGTGACCTGGCTCATTTCTCGAACTCCTCCGGGAAAAATTTCAGCACCGACGTGACCGGATTGCTGGCTGCCTGCCCAAGACCGCAAATGGATGCCGAGCGCATGACTTCATCGAGATCCGTGATCTTCGTCTTGTCCCAATCGCCTGCTGCCAGCAGATGTTCCATCTTCTCCGTTCCGGACCGGCAGGGCGTGCACTGACCGCAACTCTCATGCTTGAAGAAGCGCATCAGGTTCAATGCCACATCGCGCATGTCATCCTGATCGGAGAAAACGACGATCGCGTGGCTGCCAATGAAACAGCCGTATTTGTCGAGCGTACCGAAATCCAGCGGCTCGTCGGCAAGAGATGCGGGCAGGATGCCCCCGGAGGCACCACCGGGCAGGTAGCCCTTGAAAACATGCCCCTCTTCCATGCCACCGCAGTATTCTGCCAGAAGCTCGTTCATGGTGATCCCCGCCGGGGCCATCTTGACGCCTGGGTCCCTGACACGGCCGGAAACCGAGAAGGAGCGGTAGCCCTTGTGACCACGGCGGCCGTGGCTGGCAAACCACTCCGAACCCTTCTCGACGATATCCCTGATCCAGAACAGGGTTTCTATGTTGTGATTGAGCGTCGGCCGACCAAACAGGCCGACCTGGGCAATGTACGGTGGGCGGTGGCGTGGCAGGCCGCGCTTGCCTTCGATCGATTCGATCATCGCGCTTTCCTCGCCGCAGATATAGGCTCCCGCCCCGCGGCGCAGTTCGATGTCGATGGTCGTGATGATGCCAGCTTCGCGCAGGGCCTCGATTTCCGTCTTCAGGATCCGGAGTACCGCCGGGTATTCATCGCGCATATAGAGATAGATGCGCGCGGCGGAAATCGCATGGGCGGCGATCAGCGCGCCCTCGAGCATCCGGTGCGGGTCGCGTTCCAGGTGAACGCGGTCCTTGAACGTGCCTGGTTCGCCTTCATCGCCATTGATGGTGAGGTATTTCGGGGCCGGCAGGTCGTGGACGATCTTCCATTTCGTGCCGGTCGGGAAGCCTGCACCGCCCAGGCCGCGAAGGCCTGCTTCCAGCGCCTTGTCCGCAATTGCCGCTGCATCCAGTTCACCTGCGCGCACGCGCTCCAGCAACTTGTAACCACCAGCTTCGCGGTAGGCATCCAGCTTGATGTAATCGGGAACCACCGGATCGGACATTCCTTCGAACAAGGCAGCGCGTACGGACACTTCGCTCGCGTTGTCGATGGCCCGCTTGCCGACCTGCACGGCCGGGGCACCGGCACAGCGACCGATGCACGGAACTTTCTGGATGCGGACTTTTGCCGGATCAACCCCGGCTTCAAGCGCAGCAGCCAGAGCGTCCGCCCCCTTGAGCGCGCAGGCAACGCTGTCGCAAACACGAATGGTCAGAGGTGCAGGCTTTGCATCCCCTTCCCGTACGATGTCGAAATGGTGGTAAAAGCTCGCGACCTCATAGACCTCGGCCTGCGACAGGCGCATCTCGTCGGCCAATGCGCGCAGGTGCCGAGCCTCAAGACAGCCAAATGCGTCCTGGATCTTGTGCAGATGTTCAATGAGCAGGTCGCGCCGGCGCGGCTCATCACCCAGCAAATTCCGGACTTCGTCCAGGGCCGCATCTTCCAACTGACGCCCTTTTGGCTGGGACGGCTTGCGTGAAAGCCCCTTGCCGAAAGACATTGGCGTACCTCCCGTATTGCTGGAGCGCATCTGGATTTCGCGTCCGCGCTCCTCTCTCGATCTTCGCGGGGGCGGCTGATGGTTCGAACAGGCGAACCCAGGACCTACCCCGCATTTTGGTCCGGATGTTAGCCGCGCCGAGTCAGCCTGTCTGTTTGAAAAACGACAAGCGGGACTCCAATGCTGACGCTTTGGAGCACCTCACGGACAAAAAGCACCGCAAACCCGGCAGGTTCCAGGGGGGCTTTTCAGCCCGTGTTGGATGAGCTTCGTTTTACGAGGTCAGATGTGAAAACGCGGCAACCACGCGCTCATAGACCGGGCGCTTGAACGGCACGATCAAACCAGGCAGCCGGTCGGCATCTTCCCAGCGCCACTCGCTGAATTCCGCAGTGTGGCCGTCCGGTGGCGTGAGGATATTAATTTCGTCTTCCGAGCCGTCGAAGCGGTAGGCGATCCAGCGCTGAGCCTGACCGCGATACTTGCCCTTGCGCGATGCGCGGACGACGTCTTCTGGATAGTCGTAGGCGAACCACTCCGGGGCTTCTTCCAGAAGGGAAACGGACTTGATCGAGGTTTCCTCGTAAAGCTCGCGCCGGGCAGCCGGCTCGGGTGCTTCGCCCTTGTCGATCCCGCCTTGCGGCATCTGCCAGCAATATTCGTAGTTGGAGGAACTGCCTCCATCATCGCGGCTGCCGATCCAGACCTTGCCTGCCTTGTTGATCAGCATGATACCGACGCAGGGCCGATAGGGAAGACCGTCGACGGGTTCCGGAAATCCCGGTCCGAGTGCCAGCTTCGTCACGAATACCTCTTGGTGCTCAATTTCTCAGAATTATCGATCGATGGTCGCGCTGACGGGGACCAGCTGGAGACCGCGCTCTTCAAGATCCTGCACCCACTTTTCCAGCTGCCGCACGGTCACAGGCAATGCGGATGCAGTCGCCACCGCGACACCGCGGGCACGGGCGACGCTTTCCAGCTGCAGCAGCTTGGCGTTAATGTCGTCTTCACGCGGCACTTCGTCCAGCACCACGTCCACCCCACTGAAGGGAACCCGCATTTCCTTGGAGACATCATCGGCGATGGACCGGGAAGATGTGCCGTTGTCGGCGAACATCAGGCCACGCGCCTTCAGTTTTTCCAGAAGGAACTCCATGGAGGGTTTCGTCGCCGTGAAACGCGCGCCCATTTCAGGAATGACGCCGACATAGTTGGTCGCCCGCGTGAGCAGGAACCCAAGCCGATCCATCATTTCATTGGGGCGCAGGCTGACCAGCAGCGTGTGCGGGCCCGGGTCATTGTCGGGAAAATCGAACGGCTCCAGCGGCAATTGCAGCAGCAGTTCATGGCCCTTGGTCCGGGCCTGCTGCATCCACAGGTCCAGGTCTTCACCATAAGGGGCAAGCGCAAAGGTCGTATCGGCCGGCAACCGGGTAATGGCGTTCTGGGTACCGGTTTCACTCAGGCCGAGCCCGGTCACGATGACGGCAATTTTCGGGATCGAGGTGAACTCGCGAACGATCGGCCGGGAATAGGCATCCAGCGGACGGATACCAGCATCGCTGACCTTCGGCAGGAACCCGAAATCGGACCGTTCGCTGACACGGCTGTCCGGATTGATCGACAGGCCGGTCACCGGAGCTTCCGGGCCCAGTCCGTCCGGTCGCATGACCATGTCGTAGCGCGGGCCAAGCAGATCCTTGCTGCTTTCCGGACGCAGGTTCGGGCCCAGGTCACCGTTGATGCCCGGGCGGATCTCGACCACTTCGATGTCCTGGGAGGTCACGCCTTCGACAATGGCGTCGAGCGGCAGAACGGCAACGGGTTCTCCGCCAAGCGGGTCGTCGACAACAGTGATCCAGACGAGCGTAGAAGTGAGGATCACGCTCAGAATTCCGACCCCGATAAGACCGAACGGCAGCCTGACCAGCCGCCGCTTGCCCATGCCTAAAGGAGCTGTGAGATCTTCGCTCGACATATCGTCCTGAGCCTATTGCCCGGTTTCAGGATGTCCCCGAACCGGAAAGTTTGTTTTTGATATACGCAGAACGAGAACGACAAGTCGCGCGCCGGCGGACCGGCGCGCGTTTTTTGATTTAGTTTTTGACAGCCGCGCTGTCGGAGACCGGCGGGAAGGCGCTGTTCACCTGATTACCGCGCAGAAGGTCGAGTGCCAGGTTCAGCTGGGTGTCGTCCTTCGGATCGGACGGCACATAGGCCTGGCTACCGGATTCTTCCTCACCTTCGGAAGCTTCCAGGTGGCCACGAAGCCCGGCTTCGCCCTTGGTATCGACACGGCCGACCAGATCGTCCGGCAGATCCTGCAGGGACTCAATGTCCGGCACGATGCCCTTGGCCTGGATCGATGTGCCAGACGGGGTGTAGTACCGAGCCGTGGTCAGGCGGATGGCGCCGTTGGCACCAAGCGGGATGATCGTCTGGACCGAGCCCTTGCCGAAGGACCGTGTGCCGAGGATGGTTGCCCGGCGATGATCCTGTAGCGCACCTGCAACGATTTCCGAAGCGGAGGCGGAACCGCCGTTGACCAGCACGATTACCGGCTTGCCGGTTGTCAGGTCGCCAGCCCGTGCGTTGTAGCGCTGGGTTTCGTCGGCTTCACGGCCACGTGTCGAAACAATCTCGCCACGGTCCAGGAAGGCGTCGGAAACGGCAATTGCCTGATCCAGCAAACCACCCGGGTTGTTGCGCAGATCGATGACGAAGCCCTTGAGCTTGTCTTCACCGATGTTCGCGGTCATTTCCTCGATGCCTTCCTTCAGGCCGTCGAAGGTCTGTTCGTTGAACTGGGTGACGCGAACATATCCGACGTCATCCTCTTCCCGCCAGCGAACCGAACGGATGCGGATGATGTCGCGGGTGATGGTGATGTCGAACGGCTCGGCGCGGCCCTTGCGGCGCACCGTGACCACGATGTCCGTCTTGACCGGCCCGCGCATCTTTTCGACCGCTTCGTTGAGGGTCAGTCCCTGGACCTGTTCGCCGTCGATGTAGGTGATGTAGTCACCTGCCAGGACACCGGCCTTGGCGGCAGGCGTATCGTCGATCGGCGACACGACCTTCACGAGGCCTTCTTCCATGGTGACTTCAATGCCGAGACCACCGAATTCGCCGCGGGTCTGCACCTGCATGTCCCGGAAGCTCTTCGGAGACATGTAGCTGGAGTGCGGGTCGAGGGAGGTCAACATGCCGTTGATGGCGCTCTCGATGAGCTGGGCGTCATCAGGCACTTCCACGTAGTCTGACCGCACGCGTTCGAACACGTCGCCAAACAGGTTAAGCTGCCGGTACGTATCCGTTGCCGCCGCATTGGCCGCTACCGAGACATTGATCGGCATCTGGGACAGTGTCGTGATTGCTGCTGCTCCCATGAGAGCACCCACAAGCAGCAAGGAAGCTTTCCGTATCATCCGCGAGCCTTTTCTTCTTCAGTGCGTGCCCACCAGGGTGTGGGATCGATCGCACGACCGTCTTTCCGGAATTCAACATAAAGGATCGGCTGGGTCGAGCCCAAACCGAACGTCGAAGCGCTTGCCCACTGGGTTGCGCCCATCACTCCGACCGGTTCCCCGGTCAAAACAAATTGCCCCAACTCCGCATCGATCCGGTCCATTCCGGCCAGCAACACATGGTAGCCGTCGCCGGTATTCAGGATCAAGAGCTGTCCGAATGAACGGAACGGTCCGGAATAGACCACCCATCCGTCGGCAGGTGACGTAATATTGGACCCAGGCCGTGTGGCGATAGATTGACCCTCCGTCACACCGCCGAAATCGTCTTCCTGGCCATAGTCCTTCAAAAGCGTACCGGCAACAGGCTGAGGCAGCTTGCCCTTGGCTTCCTGGAACGAAATGGCCGGTGCCAGACGCCCAGGATCCGCAAAGGGATCATACGAGCGCGACGGATTTTTCCTGGCCTCGAGTGCTGCCTGACGCGACTTTTCCGCCGCCTCCCGGGCGCTCTCGATTTCCACTTCCAGGGTCGCGATCAATTCTTGGAGAGATCCCGCCTTGTCCGCAAGTTCCGCTGCACGCTCCTTCTCTTCCTGAAGGTCCTGTACCGATCTTTGATGTTCCTGCCTTTTCGCGCTCAGAAGAAGCTCTAGCCGGGACTTTTCCTCAGCCAATCGCATCGCGTCACCGCGCAGGCGGTTTTTTTCCTCCGCAATCACCGTCTTCAGACGGTGCAATTCCTCAAGATCTGCTGCCAGTGCCTCGGTTTCCACCTTCAGCTCCGGCATGACCGCGTTCAGGAGAATCGCACTGCGCACGGCCGACAGCGCGTCGCTCGGGCGCACGGCAAGCGCCGGTGGCGGACGGCGCCCGATTCGCTGCAGGGCAGCCAGAACTTCTGCCAGCACGTCGCGGCGAGCAATCAGCGACAAGCGCACCGCGTCCTCGTTCTCCCCCAGCGCGCGCAGCCGCCGCTCGGTATCGGTCAGTTCGCCTTCCAGGCCCTTGATCGTGTCGGACGTGCTGATGATCTTGGCATTCAACGTGTCCCGGTCGCGATCAAGTGCGCGGATTTCGCGTGCGATGGTCGCCTGCCGGTCCGTCGATACCTCGATATCGCGCGAAAGCGCGGCAAGTTCCTCTTCGCGTTGTTTCTTGCGTTCCAGTGCAGCAGTCACCTCAGCAGGCGGAGCCGCCTGTTCCTGGGTGGTGGTCTCGTCGACACTTTCCGTCGATCCGGCTGGCAGGGGCAGAACGAGCAAGGCCGCAGTCAGGCCACTCAAGAGCGGGCGGAATTTCTTCCGTCTCTCGAGTTCCGAACGCGCCGCTGTCATGCGATCCGCTATCAACCTGCCTAAGCTCCCAAAGGGTTATCTTCCAATGCGATACACAGTCTGCGTTAACGAACCGTTTACCCTAGTGACCGGCCAATTAACTTCTGCTCCCACCGAGGATCGCATTCCCTCTTCTGTCTGATCGATGACCGTTACGTGGCGAATGCGGCGAGATACAGGCATTCTCGCCTTTTTCCGCCGTTTCAATCGTTAATTTTTGGTCATAGTGCCGTTACGACAACAGGTTTTCCGGCGGAAACCCCATCTCCTGTCCTTCACGATCAGTAATGTCTGTAGACAATATCCTTGGGATCCGGGCGCGCAGCATCGACATCGAGATGCGCTCCAAGCCGTTCGGCAAGGCGCGCCGAGCGGGTGTTTTCCTGATCCATATAACTGACAAGCGACGGTAGACGGCGCTCCTGCCGTGCCCAGTCACGAAAGGCCCCGGCCGCCTCGAAAGCGTAGCCTCTGCCCTCCGCATGCTCATAGACGAACCAGCCGAGTTCATGTTCCGGAAAAAGCGGACCATGATTGATACCGACCTGACCGAAGACCTCGCCGGAGCCGCGCGCCTCCATCATCAGGGCCCCATGCCCCATCAACTGCCATTGCGCAATGTCATGACAGAACAGGCCCCAGGCTGCAAACCGCGATAGCGGGCCTCCCATATACCGGGATCGATCCGAGGCCATCAAAGCCTCGTACGCCGGCCAGTCCGACATGGTCATCGGCCGCAGGATCAGTCTTTCGGTCTCAAGTGCCGGTATCACCGGTTCTCTCCCAGGGCTCTTTCAGAAGTCTCACACACGGTGATAAGGGTGACCGGACTGGATCGTCATGGCACGGTAGACCTGCTCCGCCAAAAGAATGCGGGCGATCTGATGCGGCCAGGTCATTGCACCAAGAGCGAGTTTAAGGTCGGCGCGGCTCAGAACCTCCTGGCCGTGACCATCCGCTCCGCCAATGGCAAAGACCACGTCGGGAACACCTTCATCCTTCCAGGCTTCCAGTTTCTGGCTGAAGGCCGGGCTGGTCAGGTTCTTGCCGTTCTCGTCCAGCACTACCAGCCGCGCACCGGCATTGAGCGCGGCAAGAATTCCCCGCGCTTCTTCCGCCTTGCGGTCATCGGCGCGCTGTGCACGGCTTTCCGGCATTTCGTTGAGGATGACTTCGGTAACGCCGAGACCGCGGCCTGTCTTGCGGGCGCGGTCGATATATCGGTCGAAAAGTTCTTTGTCCGCACCGGCTTTCATTTTGCCAATGCAGAAGAGCGTAAAGCGCATAAGTCCCTGCCGGAGATCGATCCGGTGATAAATCTGCCCGGCAGCAGACGGAGGCCCTGCCTCAGGGCCTCAATGCCGGCTCAGCCGATGTAATGCGGTGCCGCATCCTCTTCCGGTGCCCACATCTTCTCAAGATTGTAGAAGCCGCGAACCTCCGGACGGAAGATGTGTACGATCACATCACCCGCATCGATCAGCACCCAATCGCAAATGTTCAGCCCCTCAACCGTTGCCGATCCGGCGCCGGCCGATTTGAGGTCTTTCAGCAAGTGCTCGGCAATCGCGCCCACGTGACGATGGGAACGACCGGACACGATTACCATGTAATCGGCCAGTGAACTCTTGCCTGCGATGTCGAGGGTAACAGCGTCCTCAGCTTTGGAGTCGTCAAGACTGGTGAGGACCGTATCGAGGAGGTCTGCCGCAAGTTCTTTACCTACGGAAGCCTGCAGAGGAGAGGACATGTCTGTCCGCCCACTTTCAAAGGTCATGGTCAGGTGTTGTGCCTTTCGCCGTTTATGCCGTCCCGCGCCCAACGTCGTCACGAACTGAAACGTCCGACTTCGTACGTCACCCGTTTTGGATGCAGGACCGGTTGACCGTACCTCGGCCGCGCTCATCGCGACCGTCCCTATAATACCGCTTCCCGTTTGGCATTTTCAAGACACGCGGGAATTCTTGGCAAATCTGCTGTTTACCGCTTTTGCCCAAGGCGCAGATCGGTGGACGATGTCCGGTCCAATGGCGTGTGCAGAAAAGTCCAGATCGGCGCCTCCATTTCCGGCAGAAGTGCCGCGTCTTCTTCAGGAAGCCTATATTTTTCATAGGCTTTTGCCATGGGAGACGACATCACTGACAAGGAGGCTCCCGGCCGGTCGACAATGGCGATCGGCACCGAGCCGACGATGTCGCGCCAGTCCTGCCAGCGATGGAAGCCGGCTAAATTGTCAGCACCCATGACCCAAACGAATCGGACAGATGGACGCATCTGGCGCAGGGCAACCAGCGTTCTGGCCGTATAGGGTGTTCCCAGAACCTGCTCGAAGGCGGTAACCTTCATGCGTGGATGGTCGGCGAGGTCCGCCGTCAGGCGCAGCCGCCGCTCCAGCGGCGCCAGGTCCGCGTGGCTCTTGAGTGGGTTGCCAGGTGTCACCAGCCACCAGACCTGATCCAGCCCCAGCCGCTTCAACACGGTCGAAGCCACCAGCCGGTGACCTGAATGAGGAGGATTGAAGGATCCGCCGAAAATGCCGATGCGGTTGCCCGGCTCGGCATGGGGCAGTTTCATCCAGTCACGGTCCAGTCCCGCGCCAAGACTCAAGGGGCTCATTCAGGCGAACTCACGATTGGTCATTACGGGCGGGCATTCCTGGCGGTCTTCAAGGGCGGTCGTCACGGGCGGGTCTGGCCGGTGCCGTGCACCTTGTACTTGAAGCTGGTCAGCTGCTCCACACCCACTGGTCCGCGTGCATGCATGCGCCCAGTGGCAATGCCGATCTCCGCACCCATGCCGAATTCACCACCATCGGCAAACTGGGTTGAAGCATTGTGCAGCACGATGGCTGAATCCACTACCCGCTGGAACCGGTCGGCAGTCGCCTGATCTTCGGTCAGGATGCAATCGGTATGGTTGGAACCGTAGCGCGCGATATGCTCCATGGCAGCGTCGAGATCCGCGACCACCTTCACCGAAAGGATCTTGTCCAGATACTCCGTCGACCAGTCGTCCTCGCTTGCCGGCACGATGTTTTCGCAAATGTCGCGCACAATCGCACCGCCCCGGATCTCGCAGCCCTTTTCCTGAAGTGCCTTCACGATCACCGGCAAGTGGCTGTGGGCCACGTCTTCATGCACCAGCAATGTTTCCAGCGCCCCGCAGATACCGGTCCGGCGCAGCTTGGAATTGACGATCACCTCGACGGATTTCTCAAGATCGGCCGCCTTGTCGACGAAGATATGCACCAGGCCTTCCAGATGGGCAAAGACCGGCACGCGAGCTTCGGTCTGCACACGCTCGACCAGGCTGCGGCCACCACGCGGAACGATGACATCGAGGTTGCCTTGAAGACCGCGCAGCATCTCACCAACGGCGGCCCTGTCGGTCACCGGAACGATCTGGATCGCATCTTCCGGCAGACCGGCGGCGACGAGGCCTTTCTGCAGGGCCGCATGGATCGCCCGGTTGGAATTGATGGTGTCGGAGCCGCCACGCAGAACAACGGCGTTGCCGGCTTTCAGGCACAGCGCGCCTGCATCCGCGGTCACGTTCGGGCGGCTTTCGTAAATGACACCGATAACACCCAGGGGCGTGCGCACACGTTCGATCTTCAAGCCGTTCGGCCGGTCCCAGGCGGCGATCACGCTGCCGACGGGATCGTCCAGCGCGACAATGTCCTCAAGGGCTTTGGCAATCGCCTCGATCCGCTCTTCGGTAAGCGTGCCACGATCCAGGAACGCTGCCGTCTGGCCGCCTGCCTTCATCGCTTCAAGATCGAGACGGTTGCCTGCAAGAATATCCGGTGTTGCAGCCCGAACGGCGGCTGCCATTTCGGCCAGGGCCTTGTTCTTCTGGTCTGCTGGAGCGATGGCAAGGATCCGGCCGGCAGCACGGGCGCGCTGCCCGATCTCTGCCATCAAGTCCTCGGTCGTCTTTGCCTCGACTACTTCCAGCATACTCACTTGCTCCCGTTTTGCGGCGCTCACCGCCGCCAGTCTTTCCGCGTTTTAGCGCGTTCTGCCTCAAAAGGCATCCATCGGTTCGCTCACACTCACTCGAGCGCGGGCAGTTCCAGAACCAGATCGTCCCGGTGGATCATTTCCGCCCGGCCCGGATAGCCGACGATGGCTTCAATCTCGCGGCTGTTGCGGCCTGCAATCAACTGCGCCTCGTCCGCGTCATATGCAATCAGTCCCCGGCCGATGATCCGGCCTTCCGGATTGAGCAATGTCACGGCGTCGCCGCGCGAAAAACTTCCCGATACAGATGTCACTCCGGCAGGCAGGAGGCTCTTGCCGGACGTCATCGCCTTGACCGCACCCGCATCCAGCCGGATTTCGCCGCGCGGCTCCAGATGGCCGCCAATCCAGGCCTTGCGGGCGCTGGCAGGTGAACTGAGCGCCGGGAACCAGGTGCCGCGGGCGCCCTGATCCAGCCGCTGAAGCGGGTTGAGTTCCTTGCCGGAGGTGATCACCATCGACGTTCCGGCCGCGGTCGCGATCTTGCCGGCATCGATTTTCGTCTTCATGCCGCCGCGCGAAAGCTCCGACCCGGCGCTGCCGGCCATGGATTCGATTTCATGGGTAATGCGCGGCACTTCCGGCAGGAACACTGCATCGGGGTTCTGCTGGGGCGGTGCGGTATAAAGCCCGTCAATATCCGACAAAAGCACAAGGCAATCGGCGCTGGCCATGGTGGCAACACGCGCTGCCAGGCGATCGTTGTCGCCATAACGAATTTCGGAAGTCGCCACGGAATCGTTTTCGTTGATGATCGGTACCGCACCAAGCTTCAGCAGAGTGCCGATAGTGGCGCGCGCATTGAGATAGCGCCGCCTTTCTTCCGTGTCGCCAAGGGTGAGCAGGATCTGACCAGCCTTCTTGCCATGCGCACCGAGGGCATCCGCGTAGGCCTGGGCCAGCGCGATCTGACCGGCTGCGGCCGCCGCCTGGCTTTCCTCCAGCTTCAGCGGCCCACCCGGCAGCCCGAGAATACCGCGGCCAAGCGCAATCGATCCGGAGGAGACAAGCAGCACCTCCGCACCGGCATCGGACAGCTTGACCACATCGGCGATCAGCGCGTTGAGCCAGCTACGCTTGAGTTCGCCCTGCTCGACAAGCAGGGCGGAGCCGATCTTGACGACGATGCGGCTGAAGTCTCTCAGACTGCGGGACATCAGGGATGCCAGCCCTCTTGTTCGGGTGCAGGCACCTGGTTGGCTTCTTCTTCCTTGTCCCTGTCAATCGCGCGCACGATCATGCGCAGCGCCCGGTCGACATTGAGGCCGCTGGCCGAGGACAGGATCAGCGGTTTCTGACCACAGGCTTCCTCAAGGCTCGCCGCCTTTTCGGCAATCAGGTCTTCATTGAGAGCGTCGCACTTGCTGAGCGCCACGATCTCGGGTTTCTCCGTAAGCCCGGCGCCATAGGCATCCAACTCGCCGCGCACGATCCGATAGGCTTCGCCCGGGTCTTCCTGGCCGGAGCCGTCAACCAGATGAAGCAGAACGCGAGTGCGTTCGACATGCCCAAGGAAGCGGTCGCCAAGGCCCGTGCCTTCGTGCGCCCCCTCGATCAAGCCGGGAATATCGGCCATGGCAAAGCTGCGACCGTCGATCTGCACGATGCCAAGATTGGGGTGAATGGTCGTGAACGGATAGTCGGCAATTTTCGGCTTTGCAGCCGATACCGTTGCAAGGAAGGTGGACTTGCCCGCATTGGGCAGGCCGACCAGGCCGGCATCGGCGATCAGCTTCAGCCGCAGCCAGATCCATTTTTCCTCGCCTTCAAGACCAGGGTTGGCCCTGCGCGGCGCTTGATTGACCGACGACTTGAAATGGGCGTTGCCGAAGCCGCCGTTGCCCCCTTTCAGAAGCATCACCTTCTGGCCAAGCTCGGTCAGGTCGGCAATCAGCGTCTCGTTGTCTTCCTCGAAGATCTGGGTACCGACAGGAACCTTCAGCACAACGTCGCCGCCGTGCGCGCCGGTGCGGTTGCGGCCCATGCCGTGAATGCCGGTTTCCGCCTTGAAGTGCTGCTTATAGCGATAGTCGATAAGCGTGTTCAGGCCGTCGACACATTCGATGATGACATCACCACCCTTGCCGCCGTCACCACCGTCCGGTCCGCCATATTCGATGTATTTCTCGCGCCGGAACGATACGCAGCCCGCTCCGCCATTGCCAGAGCGCACATAGATCTTGGCCTGATCTAGGAATTTCATTTTCTTTTTCTCTTTTCGTCCTGTTTCAGGCCGGATCCCGATCGGATCAATGGCCGTTCAGAAAGTCTGTTCGTGTCAGCTCGGTGCGAATGGCGGGCATCGTACAGCCTCGCGACACGCTGGCACAGCCCACTTCACCAACTTCCCGGAAACCCAATTTCCGGGCAACGCCGAGCGAAGCCGGGTTCTCTGTCATGGCTTCGCAGGCGACCAACGTGTGATCCGTATCGCCGAACAGCCAGGCGACCGCCGCCTGCACTGCTTCGCTCATATATCCCTTGCCCCAATAGGCGCGCCCCAGCCAATAGCCGATCTCCGGGGTCTCCCGCAACTTTTTGAAGCCGATGCCACCGATCATCAGGCCCTCGCAGTCGATCTGGAAACCGAGTTCCTCCGCCTCCTGCCATGTCGACCAGCGCTCGACAGACAGCGCCAGATAAGCCCGGCCCTGCTCCAGATCGTAAGGGTAGGTAACCCGCGACAGCATCTTGGCGACTTCGTAGTCCCCCAGAAGCTCGGCACAGCGGTCCAGGTCCTCCGGGCGCGGGGCTCGAAGGACCAGACGCTCGGTCTTCAGAACGGGCGACATCAGGCCGCTTCCTTGCGGGCATCGAAATCGGTGCGCGCCAGGCGGACAATCACGTTGGAAACCCTGCGATCCAGTGCCTTCGAAAAACGTTCCGTCATGGAGTAAGGCTTGAAACCCATTTTCCGCAGCAGACCGCGGGAGCGGAAGTTGTCCTCAAAGGCGCGCGCGGCTATGGCGTCCGTCTCAAAGGCTTCGAATGCCCAGGCGAGAGCAGCCTCTACAGCCTCGCTGGCATAGCCATGCCCCTGAAACGCCCGGCCGAGCCAATAGCCGAGTGTCGGCAGGTTCGGCAGATCATCCAGGTCACCCGGCGGTTCTATGGCAACCACCCCGATGAATACCCCACCGAGCGTAATGGCAAACAGTGCTTCGGTCTCGAACGGATCCTTGCCGACCACCGTCTTCAGGAATGCTTCCGCAGCCCCGTCCTCATAAGGCCAGGTGAACGACGTCATCCAGCGGGCGACCTCGAAATCCTTGCCCGCCAGCGCAACCATGGCTTCGGCGTCCGACATCTCGATCGGCCGCAGGATCAGGCGTCTTGTTTTCAGCTCAGGCAACATGCTCATCGTCCCTGCCCCCATCTTTTCAATGACTTCCAGACAGCCCGCTCCAGCGTATAGCGCTCGATGGGCACCGAGCCCCCCGCCCCGAGAGAGCGGATCATGGCCTGGTCGCGATACTGAAATCCGGATTTGACGAGCACCCGGCGCGATGCCGGGTTGGTGACCCTGCACGACCCCTGCAGCTCGCCGATGTCATGATAGGTGAAGGCATGGTCGACCAGTGCATGCACCGCCTCTGTCGCCAGACCCTGGCCCCAGAAGGGTTCACCCAGCCAATAGCCGACATGCACCGGACCGCCGGGCTCGACATTGGCATACCGCGCGATGCCGATCAGCCGGCCGGTTAACTTCAGGCGGATGGCAAAGCTTGCAGAACGGGGCTGGTTGATCGCGGCCTTGGCGACCAGCGCCCGGGCATCGTCCAATGCGAAGGGATGCGGCATGGTGGAAAGGTTTGCCGCCACTTTCTTGTTGTTGGCCAGAAACACCATATCGGCCAAATCGTCCATACGCGGCTTGTCGAGCCGCACACGAACCGCTTCCTGCGGCAATGGGGCCGCAGCCAGACTGCTTTCGTCTAATAAACCGTCACTTTCAACAACCATCTTTTCCTCCAGCCAAAACAAATCAAGGGAGAGATGGCGCCCCATCTCCCCCTTGGATCTTGACTGGTCGGATTGCTGACCTGTCTCGAATTGCCGGGGTCTTACGGGACGCCGGCGTTTCGAAACTTCACGTCGGCTTTACTCCGCTGCTTCCGCTACCGGGAGCACGTTAATGTAGGTTCGCTTGTTGGCTTTCGCCTGGAACTCTACCTTGCCTTCCACGGTTGCGAAGATGGTATGGTCCTTGCCCATACCAACGCCGGTGCCCGGGTGCCAGGTAGTGCCGCGCTGACGCGCGATGATGTTGCCGGGAATCACAGCTTCCCCGCCGAATTTCTTGATGCCGAGACGGCGGCCAGCTGAGTCGCGGCCGTTGCGGGACGAGCCGCCTGCCTTTTTATGTGCCATCGTTAGAACTCCTCGTTCTTCGAATACTTTTTAGGTTCGGGAGCGGCGGCTTAGTTGCCAGCCAGTTCCTTGGCCTGCTCAACCCAATTACCGCGTTCGAACTTGCCTTTCAGGCCAGTTTCTTCTTCAACGCGTGCGACGTCGTCAGCGGACATTGCTGCGATCTGAGCGAAGGTGGTGATACCTGCTTCGTTCAGCTTCTTCACAGCTGCCGGACCGGCGCCATCGAGTTTCTTCAGGTCGTCGGCGCCTTCTGCTGCAGCCGGTGCGGCTTCAGCGGTTTCTTCAGCCTTCGGCGCTGCCTTCTTCGGCGCTGCCTTCTTGGCCGGCTTTGCACCACCGGTCAGGATATCGGTCACCTTCACGAGGGTGAAAGCCTGACGATGGCCGTTGCGGCGGCGGGAATTCTGACGCCGGCGCTTCTTGAAAATGATAACCTTGCGGTTACGGCCCTGTTCGACCACTTCGGCAACCACGGTTGCGCCTTCGACAAGCGGAGCGCCAACGGTGGTGTCGGTGCCATTGCCGACCATCAGAACCTCTTCAAAGGTGACGGTGCTGCCGGCTTCGGCATCGAGCTTTTCGACCTTCAGGAGGTCATCGGCGGCAACAGTGTACTGCTTGCCACCCGTCTTGATCACTGCGAACATGTCTCGCACGTCCTTCTTTTCGTTTTTGACACACCGGAACGGGCTGTTAAACCATCGAACCGGCTGCTTTTCAGGTCGAACCGAGGCGCCTGTCTCTCCAGGTCTTGACCCTGGCTGACAAGTCTTTGTGTCGGGTTGAGCGTGAAGCTTTTAAAGCCCGGCAGGCCTTGAACGACAAACATAACTCGAAAAAGCGAACCTTTTCGAGCCCGCGCAATATAGTCGGCCGGTTCTCGTTGTCAAACGGAAATCTGGCCTTTCTGCCGCAAAACCGCTTGTTTTCGTTTCCCTGGCGCCCTCGCATTCGCGGCCGTTTCTCTCGTGGTCACCACGATTCCCGCAAACAGGGATACGCCAATCGGCGTTGACGGCCGTTATCGGGGCAAGCCGACATCCGGTCAATCCGAATCTCCATGGTGTTCCCTCCTCCCCTGCCCCGAGCTCCCTGCAGACCGCTTTTCGCGTCGCGCGAATACGTCTGCAGGCGGTCAATTCGCGCCCAGGAAGCAGACAAACCGGGCAAAAACAGCCCCAATCCACAAACTGAAAAAAGAACTCATTTCCGGGCTTGCAGGGCGCGCAGAGTGTGTCTATGTTCCGCGCCACTTGAGACCCGTTTATCGCAAGTACCGCGGAGAGGTGCCGGAGTGGTTGAACGGGGCGGTCTCGAAAACCGTTGTGCGGGTAACCGTACCGAGGGTTCGAATCCCTCTCTCTCCGCCATTCACTCATATATGTACGAACCTCGGAACATCCCGTTGGGTCCGGGTCTTCCTCTTCTGATTGCTTGAGAGCGCCCTGCTCAAGAACCTCCTTCGCTCCATATATCGATATTTCGTCTCCTTCGACCACGACCCTCGAAATAATCGCCCTGAGATAGGTCTTGGCGACACTTTTGTTTTCCCTTTTCAATCGTTCTCTCATCCTAGCGCAGAACGTCTCAATTTGAGGTCGGGTGGGTGCTGCCGTTTCATCGACGCGCGCAAGCTTTTCTCTCAGCAAATTCCTACCTTGCTCGGCATCTCCCTGTGCGTTCTCCAACTGCGCGAGAAAAACCGGATCAAGCTGAATTTTTGGCATTTGGGCGGCAACCTTAAGAAGGTTTTCAATTGCCCGCTCCGCTTCTTTTACCCGTTGTCTTAAAGTAGGGATGTGCTGGGAGGCATCTGCGTTCTCCTGAACCCTTTTTTCCAACAGAAGATTGAGCATGTCAGCCATCCGCTTGGGCGCAAGGACTTGATCGAGGACGGCTTCCATCACCGCCTCATCTAACACTGCTTCGGGCAAACTAACCCCGTCACACTCCTGAGAGCCCTTTCTCATTGCTGCCCCGCAGTGATAATAGCGGTAGGTTTTCTGTGTGTGACTGGTGCCCGTCCGAAGCGTTAACCCCGCTCCACAATGACACTGTGCAATACCAGCGAGAAGCATCGGGCTGCTGATCGCTTTGGCCGCGGCCATTTTTGGATCGCGTGCCATCAACAAGGCTTGCGCCCGCTCGAAAAGGCTTCTTTCAATTATCGGTTCTGCTGGAATTATGATTAAAGTCCGGTCTTCTACAAAGCCATCCTCAGCCGGCGCCTTGTTGTACAGAAGCTCCCCACAGTAGGCTGGGTTTGTCAGGATCCTGTGAACTGAATTGGTATTAAAGTTATTTCCCTTTTTGGTTCGGTAGCCTCTTTCATTCAAGTAAGAAACAATAGCTTTGATTCCCAATGGCGACGAATTGCCATCACCGTAAAGGGACAATCTGTAAATCAACTTCACACACTGCGACCTGATTGGATCAATGGCCGGCTTGGAGCGAAACGTTCCATTAGAATCCTGCGCCGGGGCAAGCGTAAAGCCATAAGGCAACGCGCCTCCTGGCCAGAAACCATCTTTCGCCAACTTCATTTTAGCATTTCGAACATTGTAGGCCGTCAAGCGAGATAGGTATTCATCAAACGTGATCGACATCTGCTCAGCAAGGAGCCCGCTCAGACCTTTTGGAAATTCCTGGGACGTGCTTACGATTTGGATGCCTTTGCTTTGAAGCCTATCCTGGTAAATTATAAAATCTTTCTTTCTTCGGGCAAATCGGCTCGTGTGATAGACGATGATGACGGAAACGTCAGCGCCATCGGTCAGCACGTCTTCGATCATTCTTTGAAAGTGCGGACGGTGATCGTTTTTTGCTGAGCGCGCTGGTTCTTCGTAGAATCCAATGAGATTCAAGCCATTTTTTATCGCATAGTTTCTGATCCGGTCCTTTTGATCTGGAATGGAAATATAATTTTTGGCGCTTTTCTCTCCAGACACACGGACATAGCCGACCGCGTTCTTTGAATAGGTTTCGCCGGCCTCTGATGTTCTGCCAGAACCCGTGCGATACAATTCTCGCAATTGGGAGGTCCGCGCGTACTTTCCGCGACTGATATTAGTGGCTGACTTAGTCATCTACCTTCCCCTCCTGATCTTCAAAGCAGTCGCTGATAAGCTCCTTGAAAATTTCAAATGTCGTGTCCAGCTCCTTCCCCGATATCTGAAGCTGGTCAAACCGATGTTTCGAATTTACTGAAAAAATCATGCAACCGCGCTTGCGGCCGCGTGATGTAACTCGCAATTGCGCAATACACCGACCACGCGCGCCAGAAGGACGGCCGGTTTTTCGCCGGGGCCTGGTTCCTTGGTCAGTTACAGCGTTCGCTTGCTGCGAAGTTGGATTACTCGGACTCGCCATCGCTGAACACTCCTGAACTACTTTCTGGAGTAAAGAGCACTAACAAACGACCAAAGAGTCAAGTATTTATTCAGATGAGGATAAAATAGTATTCGGATAATATTTACTTATTTTACTTGTTTTGCAAAAATTAGGGATTTAATTCTTTTCCTGAATTCCAATACTGGGATTCAATTCTTACGCATACCGGAAGGCATTCAATCGCCACCCAACAATCAATTTGAAGTCAGTCAAAATATACTTCATATTTTATGTATCTTCCTCCTAGTTTAAGTAAATTAAAAAAAGGCATGGTTAATACGTGCGGCTTGAGAATCCTCACCAACTCAGCGACAGTTGTCTAATTGCATTAATCCTTGAAGGCGCTAGCGTTCGCCTATGAACCGACTGCAAGAGCGAAGGATTCCTTTAGCCCCCCCCCAAAGGATTCGGCGCCGCTCCAACAGTTTACCTATTTCGATTGCGCTTGGGCAGGCTTGCCCGTTCACCAGTTCGAGTTCCGGGTTCGACAGAGCACCCGCGCAAAATCCTTGCCACCCATGACAGCCAACGAGATGGCCCGTTAGGCGACGTCGTTTCAGATGCACAACTCGTTCAAACGAAAGCTCACACCGAGGTCCGAGATCTCAACAAGGTCCTTCGGGTCCCTGTAGGTCGCGTTAGAAGTTCCACCGGTTCCGGACCGAACCAGAACCGCAACCGGATCGCATTCGACGACGACGATTGTGCCGCCTTTTTCAACGGCTGCGTCCCAACGGTCTGTGTACTCCAGCAGGCTCTCTCTAGGATCCGAAACTAGGACCGTGACCAGACTGCGATCCACACCGTCTAGGATGCGGTCGATGGCAGCCACGACAGTTTCTCTACTTGTTGTCACAACAGATTTCTCCCATCCCTTATACCGCAACAGCGGTCCGCTGCGATCTGTGAATGCCCTCGATCACTTCTGAAAACCTTCACGTCGCTGGCATCGCCTGTTCGAGAAGAGGGTTGATGGTCTCGATCCGCGCAAGTGTCTGGGTTAGGTCGGGGCGGCGAAACGAAGCCGATCGATTTGATTGTAGTTGATCACCGCAGGGTCGGCGCCGATTACAGGAAAACGGCTGACCACATAATGCACGACCTCATCCATGCCCAATTCCTGCTTAAGCAAATGTTCGCGACTACGTTCCTTCTTGAGTGCACGCGCATAATAGTTCGTCAGAGACCGGTTATACCGGACGTACAGTGTCCTATCAGCCTCAACCTTCGAGAGATCGATCCAGTTGTTTTTGCACTGAATGTTGAATATCACACCGCCGCGTGTGGCGACGACATCGAATTCCTTGCGGTTAATCCGTTTGATGCCCGTCACGAAAAAGCCCATGCGCTGGAGATCGCGTTTCACCATGTCCTCGAAGATGAAACCCGCGTGGATCTGAAAGCGCCGTCGGCTGCCTAGGTGAACATTCTTAAACGCATAGAGAAACCGCGATAGCAGATTGACATTCGAGACGATCCTATCTCCAAGATCTAGAAAGGGCTGATAGGAATTCGTGTTCGTCGCGTAGTCCGATGGCTTGTTGACAAGGAGTGTTTCAAGTTCGGAGGGGTCTAGCTGCGACTGTGCGTGCAGCATCGAGCGAAACTTCTCCTTTCTGATCTCAACGTAATAGTCGTCGCGGCATTGGCGCGCGAAGGCGACCACCAGCAGGCCCATTGTGGAAAAATCGGAATCCTTCAGGCCGAATGCTTCGTAAGTCGCACCAATCAGCTTGACGTTGTTCCGGAGCTCCGCGGCTGAAAAAATCTTCTTTCGATCCAGCGGCTCCATAGCGGGGATCGTGAACTGGTCGCCCCGTAGCTCGGCCATCACATGGATCGATGCGCGTTCCGGTTCGAGAAAATAGTCGTCCAGGGTTTCGAAGCCATGGCTCGCCATGACGCCGACTTGGTCGGTCTCTAGACTGAAGTCCGGGATGGCCTCTAGCAGCGCAAGTTTTTGATGGAAGCCGGTGATTGCGATGCAGCTATGCTCGACCTGCGGCATGAAAACGGTTAGAGCCTCGTAGGGCTTGAGAACAAGCGAACCGGTACATGCATAGGGCATCGTATAAAGCAGTGACACGAAGTGCCGTCGCCGCGACTGAAAGTAAGCGGTAGCCTCTCCGATCGTATCGAGCGTTATGGCTGCACTACGAGCATCCCAGCCATGCGCGGCAAAGGCCCGGCGCATAGCGCCAGAGTAGAGCATGACCCGCGTGAAGCGAGAGATAACGGAGGGACCGAGATGAGGCGCGAGCGCCTGCTGCACGGCCGCCAATGTCGGGAAGGAGTCGGAGACAAACGCATCATCCAATCGAATAGCACACAACCAATCTCGGAGCCGATCGTCGTCAATCCCAAATTTCGGAAGGTTGATGAACTCCTCGACAGCTCGGATCGTCTCATGCCATGCGGCCACGGCATCATCGCGCCGATATTTGCCGAGAACGGAGAGTATGCCATTGCCGTGTGCAGCCAACTGTTGTTCGATGACAGCTCTTGCCTCCGCTCCAACAATTACCCTTCTTTCGCTCAAAATTCTCTCCGTTCGTATTGAGAGCGACTGCGCCAACTTTGTCCTTAAAGTAGCCTAAAATACTGCATCGCTATTGAGGTCTTCTCTACCCATATTTGTCCAGTGATCGTCAGAACAGGTCTCACTTTCGGGGCTATCGAGCCGCTATATAATGTACCTTTGAACCTTAAAGCCGCTGGCACGCAAACAGGAGATTGAATGCGCGAAATTCCGCAGTGGGAATTTGATTTCTACGCCTTGTCGCTTCCTCGAGGACATAACTTCGGGGAACAGACTCCGGTTGCCGCATGGATGGGTTCGGACAATCAAGGCTGCGGAATTGTCACCCGACTTGCAACGGACAAGACATTTGGCATCACTTTGATGCGGCGGCGACAGGATTCTGTCTGGGTCACTACCCGACGAGAAAGTGGCTTCGCCTCAATCGGTGCCGCCACTGAAGCTATGAAACCACTTCTGGCAGAGGGACTGCCGCCCGAACCTTTGCCTTCTGGTGTCATCAAGCGACCACCACTGTTTGACCTCGGAGGCAGAGAGCCAAGTGATGTTTTTCGGATGCTCGCAACACCAGCGCGGCAGCCAGCTGCATGGGCGCTCAATCAGCTCTACCTCGCTATGCCGAGACCTGATCGAAACTGGGTCAGCGACTGCCAGACGACAAATTTCCATACCCGTATATGGGAGGCCCAACTGCTTGCCTCATTTCGGGAACAGGGCCTCCTCGTCGAGCAGCCATTTGAATCGCCAGATTTTCGAATCGAGAACCGCTTCGGTGATGAAGCCTGGGTGGAGGCGGTCACGGCAAATCCATCAGCACCCTATAATCACGTCAACGCGCCCTTTGCCGACATTCCGACAAAAAGCGAAGAGATCTTCTTCGGCGGGGCTGCTCTGCGCTTCGCGAAAACGATCGGCAACAAGCTAGACAAGCGCTACGATCAGCTGCCCCATGTCGCCGGTAAACCGTTCGTGCTGGCTATAGCCGATTTTCACGCCTCGGGCTCAATGATGTGGAGCCGAGAAGGGCTAATAGGTTACCTGCATGGGGCGGGTGCGACGGTGGCAAACGTAAATGGCCGGCCGCAAGCAGTGCCGATGAATACGGAGACGTTGCTTGGCCCTGCGCAATTTCCGGCGGGCCTTTTTGCAAACGATCGCCACGCGGAGCTTTCGGCCGTCATTTTTTCAAACGCTTGCTCCATCGCCAAGCTCAACAGAGTCGCGATTTCAGGCGGCGGTGCTCCAAGCGGCTTCCGATATACGAGGATGGGGAAGTTCTTCGATAGGTCTCCCGGCGCACTGGAAGGCATACTCTTCTGCCTAGACGTCACGAGTGACGAGTATCGCGGCCTATGGCCACACGGTTATGAGCCATGGACCGCGGAAATGGAGGTCTTCCATAACCCCTTCGCTCATCATCCTATTCCTTTCGATTTGATGCCGGAAGCACAGCATTGGTTTCAGGAAAATGGGGAATGGCAATGCAGCTCCGTTTATGAGCACTCGATCTTATGGTCCCAAACTAGGATCACTGACGCCGATAAGCCAGCGCCGACGCTACAAGATCTCTTTGAGGCGGAAAGCCAGTCTACTAAAGAGCCTTCCGTCGACGATTGATAGGCCGATATCGCCGGCTACACATCCTGCTGGAGCGCGAAGGCATTGAGGCCAACTATAAGAAGATCTACCGGGAAGAGCGTCTCACGTTGCGCAAGCGCGGCGGCCGGAAATAAGCTTTGGGCACGCGAGCGCTCCTGACTGTTCCACAAGCCGCCAATCAGCGCTGGTCCCTCGACTTTGTGACCTGAGAACCTAGCTTCTCAAAGGCAAATCATTTCAGCCATATTTTTCAATAGGATAGAATAAACCAGACGGGTAGGTTGCGGGATTGTCAATAATTCAATAGCCAGGCTAAGTCCTCTCTAAAATAAATGGTACACTGCAATCCGAATTACGCCACTATCACTTGCGCAACTCATGGTATCGGAGTGGAAATGAGCCAACGGATTGTGAAAGGTGCCGCGATTGGAATTTTTGCAGCAGCAATTGCGACCTTTGCCGCTCTTCTCGGTGACATTGACAAAATAGCCAAATTTGTTGTCACAAAATGTATTGGATTTGAGATTTGCTCTCCTGGAAATCATTTTGTTAACGTAGCAATCCGCGCCGCAGACCCAACATCACCGTCAATTGGTGCTCTTTTCAAATCAAAGCCAATTGAATTGGACCGATTAGTTTCAGGTTACTCGTCCAGCGTGTTAATAGGCCCGGAGTTCAATGGCTTAAGTTTTGAGCCCACAGGCGGACCAAGTGGCAATGGCGAAATTGACGGTCAACCTTACCAGGTCGCAGCCGAAGACGGATACTATGCGCCAGAACAAGGGTCATTGGGTTGGCTGTTAGGATTTCCTATTTTCGATCTTTTAGTGGGAGAAAAAGGCAGTGTTGTCGACATTACAGAGATCATAATAGACGTCTACGAATCTAATATTGACGCTTACCCATATGTGCAAATATTTTCAAGATCAGTGGATTTCGCTAGTTTATTTTTGATAAACGAAAGCGTTCATAAAGAAATTGTGGCAAAGATCGAGTTCAACGTTTCTACTGAAACGGATATCAGTTCTTGTTACAATGCCGCCGATATTGAGAAATTGGATTTTGATGATTTCAAATTCGGTGTCGACCGTATTGATTTAACAACAACTGCGGTTGTCGATGTTTCTGGTGCTATTGCTAAAAATGTTCCTGATTTTCAATTCAGGAAATACTGGAACCTATTAGTAAGCGTAGGCATTGATGCACCTGAACAAATCGGTCAGCATATGTCCAAACCGGATGGGTACGATATTTGGGCAGAGAAGAATGGTGCTGACTGGGTGGATCCCCGTTTGGACCAAGAATACGTAATAATTTATGGCAGATTAACTGCGCGGGAAAAAGCTTCCTCCAATTCTGAGCATAAATCATATTTCTGCTCAAAAGCATTCATTAGCCCGACGCCCGGCGTAGGTGGAGGTTATATTGAATTTGATGAAAGCCGTATTGTTGATCTGCAAGTGCAATCTAGCGATTACCAAATATCACACAAAATTGACTATCGCATCGATGGGAACAACTCGCATTTTCGTACTGCACTAATGTTAAGGAGTGAAAAAAGTAGTTACTATGAACTATTTTTGGAACTGAAGAGTTACGATAGAACTGTTTATAAATCAGATCCAATTAAGGTTCACGTGGTTGTGCCGTCTCTTACAGCGTCGTGTGTGTTAACAGGATGTTTTGTAGATGATGACCTGCTCCCCTGATTGTCCGCGTTCATAAATTAGCTCTGTTCACGGGTTTTGACTTCAGGAAGGATTGAAAAGCGACATTCCGATCATCATAAGAGCTACACGTTACGAGAGAATGCGATAGCTACGTGTCAAGACACTGATCGAAGACCTTCAGCTCTAGGCGGGCATGCCGGGCAAGCGACAGACGGCTCTGCTGATTCATGGCGAACTACGGTGCGTAATACCGGTCGACCATTCATTATCGCTTTGATTTGGTTTTGGAACTCTCGAGGTTCCACTAAATACATACCACCCCGGGCGCCTTCAAAGGCGCAATTCCAAGCGGCAAGAGCTTGACCATAGCGAAGTGCTTTCGCCAAACCTTGAGCGCCCATTTTCTGAAGTCCTGACAGTCCTTGTGTGGCGCCTAGAGCTAGAATGCCAGCCGTACACCAGTCTCCTGAGCCACAAGTGTCAACAAGGTTTGGTGCAGGGAAAGCAGGACAGATGCTCCACTCGGAAATTTTCCCGTCGAGACGGTGTCTGTACCGTAGACCTTCTGAGCCAAGCGTCTGAATTTCGACCAAAGTGGCACTTGAGTCGGTCATAGCGCTACCCGCCTCGGATAGGCGCTGATCCGAGTACTTCACAATGTGTGCGATCTTCATCGCTTCCGCGAACTGCTTTTCATCGGATTTTCCGGAAGGTTCAAACAGAACCACGGCACCATTTTGCGCCGCTTCCGCTGCGAGCGTTAATGCAGCTCTCGATAGCCGATCCATGAAGAAAACAGAGGAGCCCGGTAGTGCGAGGGTGATATCGTCCACTGCATGCTGCGTTACGGGCCGGTAGCTCGGTAGACGCTTTCCACAGTTTGGGCACGTCCAGAGGAACCGGTGTGTCGGAGATCCGTCGCGACCCCGCTTAATCTGCTGAATTATGATCGGTGTGTGGCCAGTCGGGGCACAATTGGTAAAGTCCAATTTCACTCCCCACTTGATCATATCCGCCCGAACACGTTCCGACGCAGGATCACCATTCATTCTTGCGATCGGGTAAGCATCCCAACCAAGGTACCTCATTATAGTGAGAACGTTGCCGCATGTCCCCCCGGTCCACGAGTGCACTGGCGCTTCACTGTCGAGCCCAATTACAAGATCGAGCGCAATCAAGCCCGTGCCAAAGATCTTCGGCCTTTCCTCTGGACGGTTCATGGGGTGTGTCCTTTCTTCAGCCTGGGGCGCGGCTGCGGGTAGACCTCTCCCTCCAACCAGACATGAATGATATGGGGCGTCGGCGAAACAAGTTCCGCGGATGCGTCGAAATCATACCCTATCGATTCGAGGTAAGCGACTGGTAAATCTCGTTCGAGGGCTGCCATCAAAGCACCGAGGGACATGACTTTGCTACCCAGCGGAGAAAGAACCAAGATCGACCCCCCGGCATCGCGGAACACTGGCTTGCGCAAATCGTCCAAGCGCAGAATTGTTCGATAGAGGTGCAGGGGATCCTGTTCATCCGCGTACACGACGTCACGGGCATCGACTGACCAACCGCTTTCGAATTCTCCCAAATATTCCTCTGCCAGCAGATCTCCGAGGCGCGGGTCACGCGCCGGAAAAGGTAGGATTGGACATGTGTCGTGCGGGGCGACAAAATCGTGTACTCGAGAAAGCGCCTGCTGTCGTCCCTTTGCGAGTTGTGGCAACCATAGCTTCGCTGCCCTCGAGGCAGAGTCGAGTGTCAGTCCGCCCTTGAATCCATGAACATATCCTGGGACATCGCTCGCCACAGAGGATATCTGTGCGTCAAGGTTAGGGTCATGCGCCACGAACAAATGCAGGTTTTGTTGCCTCTTCCCGCGATCAATACCTTCGACGAACAATCTGATCAATGGGAATGCCGTACCTACAGAAAGGGCGCTGATGTCGACGACGACGTCTGTTATTGTGCTCAGGTCGTGACGCGATACGATGAGTGCTACATTGCGCCCACCAACCACCGCACCATCGGCACCGAATATTTCGACTGGTACTATATCGTTCGACGGGATCAACGTCTGAAGCTTCTCAATGTTCTTCTCAGCTCGACGAGTTAGCTCTGAGTCTGGATTAGGCCTGTTTTCTCTGATGAACAGCGCTTGTACATCGGCATCAGCAGCAGCCAAGCGTTCGGCAATCTGGGTTGCGCGCGGGTCAAATCCTCCACCCGCGATTAGAAGCGTTTTGCGCCCAGGCAGTGAAAAGTACTCGGAAGCGAAACCCTCGGCTTCTGAGCCATCGTGCGATACGCACGGATCCCATCGCCAACCATGCGCCATTATTTGACCTCGCCTAGCAAACGAGTGAGGTCATCCACGCGTCGTTCGAGAAATCCTCCCCTTTTTAGGGTCAATCCGCTTTTGATGAGAAGGACACCGGATAGTTCGACGAGGCACCAGAGCTTGTTTTTCGTACTATGGTTCGGAATTAGGACAAAGGCGTTGTAGGCGACCCCGAACTGAAGAACCTTTGCGAGATCCGGCTGCAACTTTGGAATCTGGTCGAATTCTTCCTGGGGGATTCCGAACGCGTTCGCCCCCCCATTCAGCGATGCGTTGCCCTCCAGGCTCTTTTCAATACACTGGTCGGCGATCCCATGCGACAACCGCTTCACAAGATGATGGAGCGGGAAGTCCCATTCGCGGATCATCTCCGCAGCGCGATCGCGCAATAGGTTGTGTTGGATTTGACTGGTAAGTGTCGGCGCCTTGGACCGTATCAACTGAGTTTCCGATTGTGCGACGAGCCGTGCCGCAAGATGAAGAAACTGCTCTGCGTTCTCCGAACTGGCGTCACAAAGCGAGTCGATGCCGTAGTAGTATGGTCGATCGAATTGGTGCAGCAGATGAATCTTCGCACCGTCGGCGATCGCCGCGCTGGCTGTCACAGGTCGAGAAGGTTCGAAATCAGACTCCTCCTCGAAGAGACCGCGCTGAGGGACTCGGTTTGCATATCGTTCGAGAAGTATGGCGAGCATCGCCAGCCTTAGATCGTTAGAAGGCTCACCGCTTTTCGCCAGGTATTCGGCAACCTCCTGTTCAAGTACATCTCGACGCTCTGCGGTGATCGAATTTCGTCGCTGAATTGCGTCAACTTTTTTCGCAAGCCTGTCGGCCTTTGAAGGTGGAAGGTCGTCGACATGCGTCGAGAGAAGATCGCCAAGCGTGTTGAGGCCTCGACGGTTGAAGACATCCATCTGGCTGAGATATCGGCCGGCCATGTCCTTCGCCATCTTGCGGAACGCTCGCCGCTGACTCGACCTCCCCTCGCTGCTTTGCATCCAAATGGTGGTGATCTCACGTGCACGCTTCAGGCCGGGCTCACTCTCGTCAAAGACGTTCTGTCCCTCGATGAGGACATCCGCCGGCGCCAACGCGTCTAGGCGGGATAGTATCCATCGCGCCACCCGCAATTCTCTGCGAGCAAGCCATCTTTGGAGGGCAAGTAACTGGTTCGGGTGCAAGAAATGCGCATCGTCGAAGACGACCAAGGGAATGAGTTGGAGGTCTCCAGACCCATCCTTGATCCGAAATGCGTCTATGACATCCAACGGTCTATACGCTGCTGCCGCTGCATTTTGTTCGACCTCATCAATATCTGGAGGAACAAGGGCGGCGGAGATTTCGTAAATTGCAGTTTCCATTTCACGGGCGCGACGTTGCAGACCAACACCGTTCGCACCGCCAATAGCTTCAAGGGCAGCTTCGGCGTCGGGCCGGGCGACGATCTCGATGTTATCAAGGTTGATGCCGGCCGCCTGCGCATCACGGAGCCACGCCAACACCGCCCGTGCTTGGAGCAGCGCGACTGTCAACGAAGACTTCAAGCTGTCCGGATACGGAAATTCCCAGAACTCGCGATATTCGCTTTCGAGTGAAATCCGACAACCTATGACCGCTGGCCTGCCATCACGAATTGCAGCGCAAGAAGTGAGCCCGTCGATCAGGGTCTTGTAAGTTTCAAATCCACGATTCCGAAGCAAGACCTGTAGCGTTGAAAATTTGAACAATCGTGCGAGAGTGGTCTTCCCGCTTCCGGGTGTCCCGATCACCATGGCTAGCCGGTCGTAGAGTTTTCCTTCCTTCGCCGGCTTCTTGAAAAACGTAGATAATGGTTCTGGTGTAACGACAGCCAGAAAGGCCTCATCTTGCAGCAAATACTCGGTTGCACGTTTTTCAAATGGATTTACCAAGTCGCACCTATATGTGTCTCTGGCGGCGGCGGAAAAGCGGACTCATCGGTGGTGCTATCACGCCACCTTCCCGTTCCCCGCCCTTGGTTTCCGCCCAAAGCAGAGCCACAGAGTTGTTTGGAGTGTTGTGATCCAAAACTAATGGTAACGCGCATCCGGCATAGCCCAGCCCCAAATGCGTTACCCCTCCGACGTCTGTGTGTTTCGTTCGAATGGCAGGGTCATAGTAGATGTTAGTCAGCTCAATGAATTCATCGAAATTGTTTCCGGGAGCATTTATCGGCAGATTTTCGGGCAGGATCGTTCCGAACGAGAAATGAACTTCTGATGCCCAGCCTTCGGTCTGAAACGCTGATCGTGCCTCTTGTTCACGCTCTATCGCTGTCCGGGAGGCCGCAAACGTGCCTATATAGTGATGAATGCA
This sequence comes from Roseibium sp. RP-7, assembly GCF_053005225.1. Taxonomy (NCBI): domain Bacteria; kingdom Pseudomonadati; phylum Pseudomonadota; class Alphaproteobacteria; order Hyphomicrobiales; family Stappiaceae; genus Roseibium; species Roseibium sp. RP-7. The sequence goes on along the minus strand of NZ_JBRKQA010000001.1, from coordinate 1,334,354 downwards.
GAGCTGCCAATCGTCGGAAAAGATCTTTCGGCCTCCGAGTTGCTCCTCGGCATGGAAGATCGATTCTTTGAACTTTTTCAGTTTGCCTGACCATTTCTTTTTCTCTTCGTTGTATCGAAGGAACGACGATCCACTGCCCATGAAATCGTCGATCAGGTAGACAAGCCGAAACCTCGCATCTGAATCGCCAACGGCCTCTCCCAATTGGCTAAGTAGGTCTTGCCATTTGTCCGTATCGAGCTGAGTTGAGACAACCATTTGTTCGTTGTTTAACACTCCAACATTGCAGTGTCTCAGTCCGTCGATCCGGGCTCCATCGCTGAGACCCATAAACAATGTTTGGCGTCGCAGCCTTTCGACGGCACTTCTTGCATCCTGATCGGAGTAGACCTTGTAAGGTGGAATACCCTGTTCATTGGCAACCATGCGAACCAAACGGTCTCGAACGAACTTCGGATACATCTGTTCAACAAGTCTTTGCATTTCGCTCGGGCCGATATACACGATCGCATTTCGCACGAACTCATAGGCCGTCCTTCGCTGTTCAGCTGTGGCAAACTGTTGCAACCAAGTGGCGAGACTTTCAATAAATCGCATGCCTGCCTGGAAGTCTCGATAGCCGTCATATTTCAAGCGAGCCATCAAACGCAGCCAACGAAACTCCTTTCGGGCCTCGTCGTCACTCCATTGCATGATCTCGCTGAGAATCCTTAAGCCCAGGTCTTCGTTCATTACAACGCCCCCTTTCGAAATCGGAGGCCATTTTCAGCGAGATCCAATGCGCTGAGATACATACGGGTGACTGTGATCCCACGTTGTCCGGGTTCGGCGAGGTTCCAGCAATTGCTCGGGTCCACACTTACTTCGTCAACGCTGAGCCCCATGGGAGTGCTTAGGAGTGCGTAGTCGTTACCCGGCCATCTACCACGGTCACCGATCGTGAGAATGTCGCGCACGCCCACCAGATCATGTACCTGACGAACAACATTCTTCTTCGAAACGCCACTTGCGACGATGTCGATCGAGTGACTCGAACGAGTGATAACTGCGTCAGTGTTGCCTACTTGAAGGACTACCTGATGTGCAATATCCCAGAGCCGATTTTCCGCCATAGACTGGATCGGCTCGAGCGTAATCTGGTAGCGTCGATTTGTCTGGTTTGCTGAGCCAGCGAGCTCATGGCTTTCGGCAAGCGCATCTGCCAAGTCCTTCAGTTCTGGGCAGACCTCATCAGTGCCATCTGGCTGCGCATCATCTGCTAGGGACCCGATCACGGCACCATTGTAGTACCCGACCACGACATTCTCCCAAAGCGCATTGGGCAAAACGCTTCTGAGGTCGTTACGAACCGAAACACCCCGGCCGGTGGCGACAGCCAATATGGCATCGCTGTCAGCAATCCTTAGGAGCTCACGCGTAATTTCGGGTCGCGGGGGTCTAAATCGCTCGCGTGTATCAACGATCGTTCCGTCGTAATCCAAGACGACTGCGCCGAAGTTCTTCTTCATCAGCCGGTCCACGAAATCGGCATGAGCTTGTTGCCAGAAGCGTAAGGTGTTCCTCTCTTGGAGGAGACGAACACTCTCACCGGTTTTTCGACGAATTGCCGCAGCTGTTGCTGCGTTGACCCCTGGCGCTGTCTCTTGAAGCTCTCTTTTTGGAAGCTTCAAGTGATACAGTTTACGGCCAAACGCCGGCACTCCAGGCTGCCCAGGATCGATTTCACGAGCCTGCCCCGCCCAACCGGTGATGCGTAGCGCAGCAATGAGTGATCCTAGCAGTGTGGCGGGCCCGGTGCCCGGAATATCAATGCTTGCGATCGGTACAGCCGCAGGGATGAGTTTCAGCGTTTTTTTTGCAAGCTCGCGGTCTTCTTCAGCGACGAGCGCCAAAACTGCGGTTTGTTCCTCACGCTTTGCGAGCCAGTGGTGCCGCCCATGTGCAAAATTTCGGAAATCGGCCAGCTGAATGTTCCCGAGCGCGGCCTCAGTAAATTTTGACTCTATGTCTGTGGCTCCAACACTTGTGGACGGACCATAAAGGACAATCATCGTTGGCCGTTGCCAAATAGGGTCCGTTGCTGCGCGCCACAACCGAACTGGATCGCTAGACTCACTAAGAAAAGGAACGACCGCATTGGAAACGTCGTCCCAGCAAGCGAGGTGATCGAAGACCGATACGTAAGCCCTAGCGAGAAGTGTTGAGAATGCAAGCAGCGAATTGGTGGCCAGGAACCCATCCTTGCCAGCCGGCGGTGGAAAAACCATGAGGTCTACGAATGGGTGCTTTTCGCAGATAAGCGTGATTGGACTGTTGGCTCTGCCGCACAAAACTGCGATTTGACGATGTTCTCTTTCTATTAGCGCCCTTGCCGCAGCGTTGATGTCGACATTCGTACCTCCAGCGGTCAAAAGCCATTGGCTCACGCTGGCTTCGAACGGGGTGTCCACCGCCTCAAGCGGCGTCTGCACAATTCCTGGCTTTCCCGTATAGGATTGATGCAGAGACACGAGCGCCTGCGCTGCCGTCAGAGACCCTCCAGACCCTATCGCCGCCAGCGGCGATATGCCGGCATGCTTGATCGCTCTTACCAGGACACGAATATCGGCCGTACAGGCCCAACGATAAGTCTCATCAAGCCGCGACATTTCCAGTTCGTATGGTTTTGCCACTCCCCCCCCAAAAAAAACATCGCAAGGAACATAACAGGAACAACCTATCATATTCAGGCGAAGTCAATACCCCTTTTATATCGCCAAACACGTTCGCAGAGTACTTGTTCTCAACCTAAAATAGAATATCAACAGTTGTTTTCGGAGTTAAGCAAGCTCATCCGGGCATTCGAGGACGAAGACGAGTAAATCGATGTCGCTCGACGGACTGAAATCCGTTCCCCGAGCCAGACTGCCGACCACACGAATTTTGACACCGCGATCCTTCAGGGCAACGACGACGTACTCGGTGGCCTCAAGGTGTCGCGAGCGGAGGTCGGCGAGATCGGTCATTCGTCCAGGTGTGGAGACGGCTTTTTGTTCGCGCAATCACTGGCGTTGACTAGGTTGCCGTTGTCGTCAAGACCGACGCCCAGACCCTTACGCCTCCGCTCTTCGAAAAACGCTTCCTCATTCGGCCTCGGCACAGCCATTTTGTCCGTCAGCGTATCGAGCTTATTCGGCGGCTCGGGCAGCTTTCCGGTATCGCCGAGCTTCTCCATCGCTTTCCGAATGAATAGCCCTAGATTTGTAGATGCCTTTTTCCATAATTTTGAGGCAAGGAGGCCATGATCGGCACGAAAGCTGGACCGAGTTGACCTCAACCGGTAATACAACCAAGCTGCTCGGAGTGTTATTCGACTCGATCTGCGGATGATTTTTTTTGCAGTGTCTGGAAAATTTATGCCGCCTTCAAAGACGAAACGTCCACTCGGTATCTTTCTATCCGTGCTGGCGCTCCTTCTATCGGCCGAGGTCGCAAATGCTGGAGCTATCGAGAAAGTCCGTTGGAGAGGCCATGACGTTCTGAAGCTGACTGGTTCGATCGATGATGAGTTGGTGACGGATTTCATGTCCGCCCGCGATCAAGCCGAAGTTTGGCCGCACGGTGCAAAAGTCTTGCTCCTAGATAGCGGCGGCGGCGGTGTGATGGCCGCGCTCGCAATCGTAAATCTCATGGATCAAGGTACTTGGCAGACGGTTATTCCGAATGGGGCGGAATGCGCGTCCGCCTGTGCTTCCATCCTATTCGTCTCCGGAGCCTATCGAACCGTCGAGCCGTTCGGAAAACTGGGCCAACATTCTTGTTCCAAGGGCGGGTTGCCGGACGACAAGTGCAACGATCTGATGTCAGAGAACGCCCGGGCGCACGGGGTTTCCTATGGCTCAATCAAAGCCTTCGCTGGTTACGCAAACCCAGAGGAGATGATCTGGTTCTCCCGCGAGGATGCGGACGGCTGGGGACTCGCGCGATATCCGGGAGAAAAGGAAAGCGGCTTCGAGAAGAGCGAGCCGCGTGTCCTTAACATGCTGACGGGGGTGAAGCCGGATCCTCAGACCGCCTGGCGGCTCGATTTCCATAACGACGGCTACAAGGCTTTCAGTCGTCCGTCTGCCGACGACGAACGGGAAATGGAAGTCGGTTTGTTCTGCAATGAGAGCATTCCGGGGGTGCTCATCGCAAGCATGGACATCAACGGTCCGTACGAGGTGATAAAGCAAAACGTTACTGGCGCATGGCTCGGCGCCGATGGTGTCAAATTCATTGAGGCAACGCCTCTGATCATGCCAGCGGACCCTTTGGTCACGCGAGTGTTCCTGTACATTCCGCCCGAGGCTCTCATTCATTTCCTGAAGAAGACGCGGGAGTTCGTATTCCACGTCGATTTCGAGAAACCCTACACGGCCATGAGGGCGACGACGCAACTTGCAGGCAGTCGAAAGAACCTGATTTTCGCGGCGAACCACTGCGGGACCGAAGCTTATGGGTTGGACGGCCAGCCCATCGAGTGAGCTGTCTCAACTGACCAATGCGTCGGGCCAGAAGTCATCGGGCTTCCCACCTTCGTTCGTGAGATTGACCGCATCTTCCAGCAAGCGTTTTCGGAAGTGTTCTGATCCGACCTCATCAAGATAGGTGACATCGAACGGGATACCTTCGAGCATGTCCTCGACGTCGGCTTCGAAGGTCTTCAGGGCAATCGAGGACGAGGAAATCGATGTCGCTCGATGCGTCGAAATCGGTTCCTCGCGCTAGGCTACCGACCAGTCGCACTTCGACACCGCGTTCCTTCGTAGAGACAGCAACGCGCCTAGCGGACTCGAGGTAGCGGGAACGGAAATCGGTCATTCGTCTTCGTGCGCGGCCGGTTTTTGGTCTGCGATGTTGCCGCAGCTGACAAGTTCGCCGTCGTCGTCAAGTCCGACGCCCAGCCCCTTACGTCGCCGCTCTTCGAAAAACGCTTCCTCATTCGGCCCCGGTACAGCCATTTTTTCCGTCAGCATATCGAGCTTATTCGGCGGCTCGGGCAACTTTCCGGTATCGCCGAGCTTCTCCATCGCTTTCAGAACGTCATCGTCGTCTTCGTTCATGTCCTAGATCTCACGTGCTCGGTACCTGCGGCTGATAGCATCTCCGATTTCATCCAGAAGGATCCTGACGTCAATATCCTGGGCAATCCGGTTCCAGCGATCGACATATTTCGTGAAGTTGTCAAAACTGATCGTGAGGCCTTCGAAATATGGGTCGGTCATCGATGCATCCTTGCTGTTCCGACATAAAAAGTCCTTCGGCTGCAAATGACCGCGGTGAAATCGCCGGCGGCGTTAAGATGTCGGTCCTGGCGGTCGAAATCGCGGCAACAGATCGGTGTCGATGACCTTCCTGGGGTCCCATTCCAAGTTCTCGAAACCGTTATGGCTATCCTTGTCCTCATATCCGCGAGGATTAGCGACCAATCGGCATTGACCGACCTCGAAATCATAGCTTTCATGCCCGTGTCCAGAGATCCAGAGGTCCGGTCCGTCATCGCGAAGCATGATGTCGGACATGTCGGATGCGTATGCAGGTTTCAGGAGTTCGTGCGTGCTATACCGGATGCCGCATAGCGGATGGGGCATGTGATGCGTGACGAAGATGGTGGGGCCGTCGTGCGGATACCAGTCCAGCGTTTCGGTAAACTCCCGCCTCGTGCGCTCGTGGAATTCAAGCGTGTCGGCCGGCGTCAGATGCTTGTGCATCGCGGTGCGGATGTGCGCGTAGTCGTTCATGTAGGAGTGCGCCTTCGTCATCCGGCTCTTCCTGTTCTGCTCCCCATGAAGCGAAAAGTCGGTCCACATGGTCGCTCCAACGAAGCGGCAATCGCCGAGGGTCACGGCATCGTTCTCGAGGAAGTGGATGCCCTCTTCCCGTCCGAGAACCTCCTTCAGGAGGCTGAGCGAATTGTAGATGGTGTTTTGGCCATAATGCTCGTGGTTCCCGGCGATGATGACGATGGGGATCCCGGAAGCGTCACGCTGGCGAAGGACCCAATCAGGCACCCTCGGGCACTTGTGGGTATCCCCGGCAACGACCATGACGTCGGCGTCATCCGGCTTCTCCAGCACGGTAACTTCTTCCGGTCGGAAGCGTTCGAAATGAAGATCGGAGACGACCCAGACTTTCATGGAGCCAGCTTTCCCGACCGGAAGCGTGGAAGCATGTCTGTGTCGATCACGAGATCCGGTTGCCAGATTTCGTTTTCCGGTTTTCCGGTCCATCGACAAACATATCCGTAGGGATTGCCGATCAGCTTCGTGTTCCCTTCGGTGAAAGCATGGCCGTCATGTGTGTGGCCCGAGATCCATAAATCCGGAGCGATATCGCCATGCATCAGATCACGACAATCGGAAGCGAATGCCGCGTCCAGAAGCGTTCTCCCGTGCTTTGAATGACAGCATTCTGGGTGCGGGGCATGGTGCGTGACGACGACGGTCGGCCCGTCGAAATTCTCGGCCAGGACGTCGGAAATATATGCTTTGCTCTCAGCGTGCATAACGGCCATCTCATCCGCGAGATCTTCGATTGCGTCCGGGTCCGAGTAACGCCATACCTGCACGAAGTCATTCATTTTTGCCCGCGCCAATTCCCTAGCGGCTCTCTCACGCTCTGCACCGTAGAGCTTGAAGTCCGTCCAGAGCGTAGCCCCGACGAAGCGGGAGTCGCCGAGGATCACGGTTTCATTCTCGAGAAAGTGCAGTCGAGGATTGTCAATCGCCCGAAGGTGCTCAAGTCCCTCTTCGATTCCGATTCCGTAGTGCTCATGGTTTCCGGCGACCATGACGACATCCATACCGACGATCTCGATCAGCTCGTTGATGTAGTCCTTCGTGGCGCGGGCGTTGTGAAAATCCCCGGCGATGACCATGATGTCGGCATTCGGCACATCTTCCGGCGACGGCAGGGAGAAAGCCTGCATCTCGTAGTGGAGATCGGAAACGATCCAGAGCTTCATGGTGTCATCCCCGACCTGAACCCGATTTCGACCGTGAAAATGGGATCAAATACCGCCGATCTTTTGGTAGGGTCATCAGCCTTTAGTGCGGTCGAGAGCGTCATGCAGAAAATACCGCTGTTTCTTACATATCGAACTCACGACGGATTATCGGAAAAGTGGGCATCACGCACAGCTCCACCATGCAATTGCTTCTCCGGCCACACCGGATAGATCCCTCTCCTTGCCCCCAATCGGAACAAGGTCATTTGCTTCGTCTCGGCGTCTTTGCTGTCGAGCGCATCTTCGATCAGAAACAACTCGTACGCGGCCGAACCGAACCTATCCATGGCTTCGACAAGACACCGATTAAGCAGCTCCTTATTGTCTCCGAAGCAATTCGCAGGCTCCGCTGAGCTCGGTTTGGTGCAGTCTTCAATGACCTTCGCGAAAATGCATGACAGCATATTCAGGCTGTCCATAACACTGTCCAGCCCATCGAACTCAAGTTCTGAATCCTTCTCATGCCGAGAGATATACACGTCCAGACGCCTCTTGAAGTCTTCGTGATTTCTACTGTACGCAAAATTGATTGAACTTACTGAATTAAGGAAATTCTCACAAATATTTAATAACTCGTCATTTCCGGATCCTGCCGTCTCTGAAAGCAAATCAGTATCAAGATCAAAAAACTGATCTATTTTATATAAATAGTTACAGTAATTAATTAAATCCGCCCTCAAGCTATTCTTATAGAAGGGAAACCCATGCTCAAGCTCTTCGGTCGCAGGGATTCGAAGTCCGGTGCGGATGTCGGTCATCGAACGCAACGCTGTTCGAACGATGGAATGCCTCTGAGCGACGTCAAGAGTTTCAAGATAGTATTTCATTTTGCCGTCCCCTTCACCAAACCAAGCGGTTCTGGTGAATCCTTCACCATATTGATATCAAAGACTTTTTCTGTCTGCTCGACTATTCGAGCAGGCCATGAAGTCACCGAATGAGGGGAGATTGGCACATTTTCAGAAGACGCGACGCCCCCTAAATTGCACTGAGGTCTTCGAGCCGACTTTTGACGGCGTCTCTCGATGAGGAGCTCCCGCCAAATACCCTATTTTTGAGACAGAGTTTTTCGCGACTGTTTTCCTGACTGGGCAGGGGCGGAGTTGATGCAGGCATCGACGTATTTGGATGCGCAAAAGGCGATCAATGCGCACCATGAGATGTTGTGAAGTGTGAATTAATGCCGCGCCTCATGATGCAAACTGGCATTCTTTGTCTTCGCCCCAACTCGTGACAAGAAATCGCTTTCTGCCAACTCGGTATACATCGCCGACCTCCAAATCACGTCGGCAACCTATGAATCACTTCGAAATCAATCCGGAATCCTAAAACTTTTAACTGAGCAAATTCGTCCAAACGGCCTAGTATTTCCTTCGTAAAATCCGTGAAATGGATGAAGTCGAAATACTGAGTTCACCGGCAATCTGCCGATAAGTGAGCCCGTTGCGTCTCAGCGCAAAAACGGCTTCCTTGAAACGCTCCTCTTTCGTCTCAGCACGCTGCCCAGCTAAATTTACCGATAGTTTCCAATATGTTGCCAGGTTCGTAGATTTATCCCACTTACTCCGCCATTTCCCACTGCACTCTCCGCCATTTAGGCGAACCGCAGAATTCCGCGAATGTTCAGAAAACGGCCAACCTCGAATAGAGGCTGGTATCGTTTATGGTATCGCGCAAGGTATCGACCGTCGTCTCCCTTGAAGCCGTCCGTCAGGGACGCCGCAATCAATCGCCCCCTCCTCCGTCCGGAACACCGAAATCCGGGAAGCCGAGAACTCCTTCTCCCGGCCCCAATCTGGTCCGGTCCCAAAATATTTATCTTTTTCAGGTTCGATGGCCGAAACATTTGGATCCGGCACGCCGTGCGGCACCGATCCGGATCAGCCTCGGTGCTTGCCCGCACAAGGAAGCGCGGCGTCAGGCTGACCTCCTGATTGGCTATGCGCGCCGACTGTTCGGACGGGCGGGACAACTGGGCGTGACAGACGATCAACCAAAGAAAGATGGCTTCTCGGAATACACCGATGAAGAACTCGAGGCCAAGCTGAACGATCCGAACCGAAAGGGCGAACTCGTCGGCGAGCTCCGCGTCTATCAGAAAATCATTTCAAGCCCGCCCCCTTCAGACAGCCCGGCAGATCAAAAGATGTTCGCGGCCATGCGGGGGTTCGTCCAGCTGTCGAAAGAGATCTCTGATCCAGACAACGCCAACCCCCTCGTTGTCGACAACTTCGAAACGCTTCAGACGAAGTACACGCGCGATCTGGAAGCCGCTTTCACTGAAAAGGACAGTGCCGCACGAACTCCTGATCCAAGAGAAGAGACTGCTCGAAGGGCAAGAGCACTTGCTGAGCGCACAGGCATTTCAGCAGGATACGGGGGATCACCTGAAAAACCGCTGGACGCCAATGTCGGGGTTCAACCTCGAGAAGGGTCTCAAATGGTGGAAGCGGCTAGTACCGCATCCAAAGACCGGGAAAAGCCGCAGCACTACGGTCTGGGTGAAGCATCCGGCGACGCCGCTGACATTCCGCTCCATAAAAAGATTGATCCGCCTACCGAAACGGCGGCGGCTCCGGAATGCATTTTGGCTAGCCCCGTTCAGCCCGCCATAATGCCTGGACAGCCTGCTGCGATTTCGGACGAACATATACCCACCTATAAACTCGACCGCAGGTTCATCGAACGACCTGCGTCTTCCGCTCCGCTGTTCTCTGTCGTTGCAAAAGAAAATCTGGATGCATGGGAGAAACGGAGGGCAACCAAGTCCGGAAAATCAACCGACGTAGCTTCGGCCCGCGCTCGCTGTGAGTTGTTCGTTGAACTGATTGGCGACCATCCGGCAGACACATATGTGCCGTCCGATCTGCAAGCCTTCATCGAACTTCTCAGATTCTATCCAGCGAAGATGTCTGACCGCCGCAAGGGTCTCACCGCCCGGGAAATTATTTCCGATAATTCCGACCTTCAGCTCAAACCGTTGAGTTCGACCACGATCCGGACGCAATACGTCTCGACCGTGAAACGCATAATCGCCGAAGGTGCACTTGGCTGGGAGTACAAGAACCCACTGGAGAATGTGAGCTTGCGCCTCCCCAAGGGACGAAAGAACAACCGAAAGGCCAAAACATCACCACTGAGTTCCGTCCAGGTCTCGACCATCTTTCGGAAGGGCGTGGAAAGCGGCTTGCTGGATAACGCGATGCTCCCCCTTCTCGGGTACCTCACCGGACGTCGTATCGGTCTACTGACCTATACGAGTGCCGACGACATCATCGAAAAGTTCCCGGGGGTCTGGGTCCTCCAACCGAAAATGGAAATAGTCGAAGAAGAAACTGGGGCGTCCGCAGAGACGCCGTCGAAGACCGAGGAGAGCGAGGACTATTTCGTCCTTCACCGCATTCTCGAGGATATCGGTTTCATCCAGTGGGCAGTCCAGCAGGATGGTTTCATCTTCAAGGAACTGATGCGTCTGGAGGACCCGGCCAGATCCGCATCGTCTTATATGGGACGCCTACTCACAGCCGCTGGCGTGAAAACGACGAACAGCCGGAACCGGGAGGTCTTCCACTCGCTACGAGGCGGAAACATCGAGGAACTCCGCCAACAATTCAAAGATCGGGAAACCCGCCTTCAGGTTGGGCACAAGGGAAATAAAGACAACCATGATCTATATGGCTTCCAACTGATACCCGAACGACTTGGCAGAGCCATTTACAACCGCGAACTAGACACGGAGGTCAATTTTTCGGTTTTTGAAGGGCTGAGTTTTGATTTGCTTTCGACCAGCAAACGCCATCGGGGTCGTAAAAGGTATATAGGCGGGTAGGCCAACGCCAATCTGTGTGTGTGGGCCAAGACCCATCCAGCCGCCATAGATGCCGTGCCACCTTCACAGCGAAGCTGCAACTGCGCAAACATCAACTGGTGCTGTAAAAGCTCCGATGACTGGTAGCTAACCAGCCGTCGCAACCATACCTTCGGCACGATGGCCTACCCACCTGAAAGTTAGCTCCAACTATACACCGAACGCAACTGCTTTCTTTTCAGGAGGTACTTAATACGAATACCTCGCCAGTCTGCATAAGCATAAGTAGCGCACATGTCTTTAATCTCGTCATCACTAATTCTTTTGATATTCACGCATTCATCAATTATTTTTTTCTTAGAAGACAAAGCTACCGTATCAGATGAAAGGTAATCTACGAGTAAGAGATATCTCTCACAGTCTATTTTCCACCCATTCACATCAAACAAAAGAATACCTTCAACTATGTCGTCAAGCTCCTTCATGTGAAGCTTTAACTTTTTGGACTTCTGCATGCAAAATTTTGCGCTTATGTATCCAAAATACGATACTTTTTCCGATAATGTGTTTTTTATTATATTTGAATTTCTTGTATCATCAACAAAATCACTACCATATACAACCGCACCACAAATAAATAGATTCATCAATTCTACGCATTCGTTTAAATCTTCAACGCCATATTTTTGGGAAAAGTTCTGCGTTAAAGAATTAAGTTCCTCGAAGGCGATATGATTCAAATACTCAATATATTCCCCGTTGTCTTTTTTAGAAAAATTCTGTATCGCCGTCAGAATTTGAAATAGGCTATATGTCGTTCTAACTCGAACATCTAGAGATATTATATAAAAACTAAGTTCAATAATTGCCGCACCTACGTCCGAAAGCGCGCCGAGCGAAGTTTCGGGCCAGTCAGCAGATTTTGATACACTAGCGATTTCACCAAACAGCGAGCGCAATCGAGAAAGTATCCAACCGCTTATCGTATGAAAGCCCACATTGTACTCTTTAGTGACCAATCTAAGCTTCTGGATGCTTCGCCTTATTCCCTTTGCAATTTTCCGAACCTCACCCTCATCAAGATTTTGATCAAGACGCAAAATTGCGGCGCGGATTTCGTCAATTACGTCGGAGATATCTCGTCTCGCCAATGTGATGTCTGAAACGAACGGTCTAGATGCCGTGTTTCTTTTATCCTCATTAATATACAGCTTATATTTCTCCAATTCCTCCGAAATTACTTCTTCTATTCTATCCAAACTCTCCATAGAATTAGAGAAAATAAAATAATCATCAACATATCTTCTAATTACAAATTCACCCTCTTGAAAATCTTCTGCGAGTTTTCTTTCTATTTCTCGATCTACTCGTTGGAATATTATTTCGGCAAAAATTCTCGAAACCTCTGGCCCGACAACTATTCCATTTGTTTCGTTGTAATTTGCTCTTTGCATAATCTGATCAAATACACTTTCAAACGTGTGATGATCCTTATTTATTTTTGCAAAATCTTTATCCTTCACCGCCCAGGTAATAGAATGTGTATATATATTGTAGAAACAGCGACTCACGTCAAGATTTCTTAATTTTGAATACTTTTTCTCGAGATCAATATACTCCCGTGAGTCAATGAATTTTAAAAGTAAATTGTATTTTGAGTATGTAAAGTAATTTGCTATGTGAGAGTAATCTTGCTCGTCAGGGCTCCGTTCAATTTGGGGCTCGTCACTTTTGATTTCATTGTCCTCGGCAGTCTCGTTTTCCGAGTATAACTTCGTAACTTTTATCGGATATCGAATAGAGTATTCACTTCTTGAGCAATATGAAACTATTGCACTCTCATAATTGTTGTAGTGTCTTGCCATTTTTATCTGGATAAATGGATGTATTATTGAGAGCGTTGTCTTCCCTCCCCTATCTTTGATTATTTTATAATTTAGCGGCTTAGTAAAACTCTTATAGTCAGGAAGAAGAGCATCAAATAGTACCTGCGATTTACCCTCAAATTTATTATTCAGGGCACCGTAAAACAGATCGTTTGAGAAGATCATGGGCACCTCATACGGCAACGTCTCCGTTAGAAGAGGACGCCAATAGATTTTGTCGTGAGGCTCCTTATACATTCCGCCAAATTCCTTTAATTTCCGAAATTCTATATGGCGGCATACGTACCAACATACGTTTTTCGAAACCGCGTAAGAAAGAGATTTTCTTCAGTTCACCCATCTGACCAACTGACACATTTCTGCGCAGGAAATTTCGGAACTCGCTTCGGGAACTTACTAGGAGAGAATGATAGAAGCCATCGACGTGCTTTAACTCTATTAGCCCCGGAGCTTGCTTCTCGAGGTTTGTTCCAAATCGAAGTTGGTATTCCCCGGCCAGCTTATAGCTGTAAAAGATCCCAGACTTTATATGGGTAGAGTTTTTCAGTTTTGCCTCCTTTCTTCGCACCATATAATTACCTGAAAGATACTTCATGCGTGATAGGAGTAGCTCGAAATCTTTGTCTTTCTCGAACCTTTTCAGAGCCGTTATTATTCGTGACTTAAGCCTTTTTATTTTTCGGCCTCCTATTGAAACAACAACTTTCCTGCTCTTATTTTTGGAGGACTTTTCAAATGAGAACTTATATCCTAAGTACTCAAATTCCTCCAAGCATGTCTCTGACATGTTTTCAATTCTTATTACTTTATTCTTTCCTTTTTTGTGATTAAATTTCAAATTCTTTGGAATAATTTCCTCCAGCTTACTAGATATTACTTGACCGCTCAGATGGGAAAAAATGAGAATATCATCACTAAATCTATAATATTGATAGACCCCCTCAATTTTTCTAACTTTGTGATCAAAATCCTGCATAAAAATCTCTGCTAGTATTGCAGAAAGTCCAACGCCTCGAGGCAACCCAATCTCGTTACTACCACAGTGCTTATCAAAGAATTGCTGATATAGATTCCTAATTTTTAATGGAGTTCTTTTATCACTCAAGAGTTTATATTTTAATTCTTCCAACGGTATGCTTTCGTAGAAGGATTTTATATCCTTTCTTATTACATACATACTGGACCCATCTAAAAGTGCTTCTACCACTCCCTTGACCACCACGTCTCTTGATGCAACCCGAACAGTGTGCTGACGCCTAAGGTATGCTGTTATCGTGCGCGAAATTAGATGATCAGAGTAATCTCTGTAAGTATGGCACTCTTTTCCGTTAATATATTTCTTCTTTATATTCAAAAATACTTTAGAATGATCTTGATAAGCCGCTATTACATTGTTGAAAATCGTGGTGCGCTGCCGAGTTAAATCGACTCGGAATCGGCTCGAATCATTCGGACGGACCGAAGCCGCGAGAGATCTCTCCGAAATCACCTTGTATCGCACGCCCGCTTCCCCCTCGACGTTAAACTGATTTCCTAGCGTTTTGGGGTTGCATCTGCAAGCCGCACATCCTTTTGAGGCACGTGAATAAGCTTGAGTGTCTATCGAAGAGCCTGTTGGCGACGCATAGCGGGTGAATGACGCGCCGATGGCCGTCCATGCTCGTTCACGGGCATGACCCTTCAGGGGCTTGCCCGCAGGCCGATAGGCCGAACGAGACGGCCAGAGGTGGGTCAAGGGCGGTGTCAGGATCCAGCGCAACCAATACCGGAAACCTTGGCCGAAGGCCGAAGAAGGTTTCAGGGATTGGCTTGTCCGGGAGCGTAGCGGACGGATTGCCTGGATGCCGCCCGTTTCACCCCAGCGGCCCTCATGCACTGACTCTTGTCCGCGTTCTGGAAACCTAATTTTTTCGTTATGGACGTCGCTCTCGGTCATGACGGTGGCGGCTCCCCTGACTGACCTGACCCAGAAATGTGCGAAGCACATTCTCTTGGGTCGGTTGGATTATCTGAAAGATGATCCAACCGAGGGGAATCCGTTTTCAACCTACCATTCCATTGCTCAAGCATTTCCTCTGCCGTCTCGACGTCGGCGATGATCCACTCACGATCAGTCCGAAGAATCGTCTCACCGGAAAGGTCAAAGCCGACGACTATCCCGTCGGGACGTTTCGACAAACGAATCCCAGCCTCATTGAAGGCTCTCAAGATTTCTTTCCGTTCCGAACGCTTGCCTACGGCATCCAAGTCCAGAAGCTGTGCGATGCGGCGAAGGGATTCGGCATTCCGGAACTGCTTCACCGTCATCATGAAGCGAGGTACGGGCGCCGCAACGCCGATTGTCACCGCCCTGCGTTCGCCGTAGGCCGATTCTCGAATGTCCCGAAGCGGCATAGGCGGGAGATTTGTCTCGAGCCGCTGGCAGAGCGAACGTACACCGTCGGACGTCAGGTCATGAAACCTTTCCGGTCGCACGTCGCCCTGTTGTTCCCCGTCAAGGGCCGCGGTCTCGGTCCTGAGCCAGTCAAGCTCCTCGAAGGCAAGATCACGGTCGGGCCACAAGCCTACGGCAATCCCTGCGTGCCACGCCAGATGCGCCGCTTTCGAGGATTCGGCTTTGATCAGGTCTCGGGAATGCTCCAGGTCTTCACCTTCGAGGGTCTCTTGGTGACGTCGCAGGTCGGCAATCAGATCGATGCACTCCTGCACCTTCCTCATCATGCGGATCGCGAGCCGCATGCGCGCGTTCTCCGGATCGGCGTTTTCACCGTCACGAGAGGCTTTTGCCCAGAGTGTGTCCCACATGGCAGACGGCGACCGTCCCGCATCGAATCCCACCCACGTATGCGTGCGGATGCGTCGGCTTGATGCCCAGGCCGCATGCCGGAGGAATTCGTCGTCGTTTCCGTAGGACAGATCCGGATCGACATGACGGCTCGCATAACGAGCCATGTACTTGGCGATAGACGCCGCAGTTTCCTCCTGGCCGTTCGTTCCTTTGGGCGGGGCGTAGGCCGGATCACTGTCGCCGACAACATAGGCGCGGCACCCAGGGTCATTCTGGCGGGCTTCGGCTTGCCGTGAATCCTTCTCCACCGACGCGAACTTGTCCCAGAAGGCATCGCATACGGCGCGGGCGTCTTCGCGCGTCGGGCAGGCCAGAAGGAGATGCCGATGAGGCGTCCCCGATTGCTGGGCCTGGGCATTCCACCAGCCCATCGGACGAACCTTCTGCTCCCGGAGCAGGCACATGACGTCGTGGTGCATTTTTTGAATGGCCCTCAGGGCTTCCTCGGGGCCAAGTTCCGGATCCCAGTCCTCCTTCCGAAAGGACTCGTTCGTCGCATGCGGCACGAAACGCCCGGGCAGGGTGATGGTTATCCAGCATAGGTGCCATTCAAGCCCCTCAATCCTTGCCAGTATGGCGTCCATGAGGAGCCGCCGTTTCGCGGCGTCGGCCTTCTTCTTCCGGGCATTCAATTCCTTCATTGGAATCTGGACCGACGGATCGTCAATGCAGACCAACCGCAGCCCCTCAAGGATTTCCTCCGTCGTCCGAAGCTGGGACTTGTAGGATTCGAGGGAATAGTCCGAAACATAGAGCGGACGGCCAGGAACATTGGGCCCGCCGACGGCGCCGATTGCTGCCTCCACATAATGAAGTGCGCGGCGTTGCCGTTTTCGCATCCGACGTCGCCACCATTTTTCACAACGCCGCTTGCGGTGGAACGGCTCTTGGTGGATCGATACTCCGTTCTTGTCTTGCGGCGGGAATTGACGGAAATGCTGTTGCGCCCGGGCAGAAGCCAATATGGCCAGAGCGCTCGGATTCATTTCTATCAACTTGAGATCATCAAAACCGACATATTCCCGGATTGCCTTCTCGCGCTCCCGACGTCGGGCCGGATGCATTCGATCGAGAAAGCCGCGCAACTCTTTCGGCAGTCGTAAACGGATGTCTTGCTGTTCAGCGTCCAGGGCATCGAATTCCTCCCGGATCTCTCTTTCGCGGACGATCCCGTCGAGAGTGATCTCGCGCTGTGCGATCCGCTTTTTTTCTTGAGAGGAGAGGCTCTCTTTGACCTGAAGGAGCTTTGCTTCTTGGCGTATTGCGTACGCACGCGCGTTTAATTCGTCGGCAAGTCGGCGTCCGCGCTCGTCGTCGGGTACGTTGACGTCTCGCCACCACTTTTCCCGAGAATGACGATTTCCAAGAAATGGCAGGTCATCGATGAGCTGCTGACGAGATCGGGGACGGCACCAAAGCAACCGCTCAGAGAACTCGCTGACGGCGATTGCATGAGCGGTGGAAACACTGTGCCGCAAGCATTCGTCAACATTTTTGGATCTGAAATTTTGATGAGGGGGGCTTTGCCGGAAATCTGAAGGATCCGGCCGATGCACTACCTGTGCCTCTGATGTCGTCCGAAGCCGGACGTCGCGAAGAGATTCATTTCAAGCCCTCGGTGAACGCCAAAAATTAAAGGCGTATCCCTAAGGCTTGCCCGTCGGCGTGCACGAGTCAAACCGCCGACAGAACTCCCGAAGGGCCCTCGGAGAGCCGATGCTATGAAGGGGACCGCAATAGCTTTAGTCGGTCACTAAACCTTACTTCACAGCGCCCGCGGTAATTATTTCCGTCGGCGAGTTGCGCCGGCGACTCCCGTCACGAACAATTTCGTTATGGGATATCAATTCATCCATTTGGAGGCGTACTCCCGGAAAGCGGATTCCAAAGGTCGCTCCGTCGACTGGGTACTCGCGGAAGCGCGACGCGACCCGGAGGCGTCACTTCATGTTGATACCCCGGCGCCTCCGGAACTGGTTCACGGTGTGAGCCTCGACGAACTGGCCGCGCTCCATGGCGAACTGGCCGACGTCGCCACGACGACCCTGAAGAATGGGCGGGCGCGAAAGATCCGGAAAGACCAGAAGAGCCTACTGACGGTCGTGGCGTCTTATCCGACGCCTCTCAAAGAGGTGACCGTGAATTCGGCAGAGCATGAATCCCTAAAGAGCTGGGAGCAGCGGACCGTCGAATGGCTTCACTCCTTGTACGGCGACGATCTGGTTTCGGTTGTCCGCCATAAGGACGAGCGGTATCCGCATCTCCACGCGTACATTCTTCCTAAATCCGATCCAGAACTCCGAGCGCTCCGGATGCATCCGGGGCACGAGGCGAAGCGCCGTGTGATGGATACACACCCGACCAGCGACAGTAAGAAAGACCTCAACCGCATTGGAGACCGCGCCTATCGCGACGCCATGAGGGGGTGGCAGGATTCGTATCACAAGGCCGTCGGGATACCATCTGGTCTCACACGGCTTGGACCCGCGCGACGTCGCCTTTCCCGTGAAGCATGGCATGCCGAACAGGTGGCGGCGCGAGCTGTGAAAGCGGCGGAAAGGCGTGCCGCCAAGTATGTAGAGGCTGTTAAATCCAAGGGCTCCGCGTACGCAGACAGGATCAAAGCGGAAGCAACCGACATCCGGAAGGACGCGGAGCTTCGGGCGTCGAAAGCGAAGGCAGCCCAAGCCCGGGCAATTCACCTTGAACGACAGGCGCAGGGAGTCCTTGAACGTGCCAGGCAAGAAGCGGCACGAATCCTTTCCAGGGTCGCGCCATATCGAAAAGTCGGAGCGTTTGTTCGATCAATCTGGGACGGATTGAGTTCTTCGGGGACCCGGAAGAAGGTTCGATCTGAATTCGCCCAGCAGATCGAAAACCTTTCCCGGGAGGCGTCGGAAGAAGCGGCGTCGCGACGTCGCGCTGAACAACGGGCGGCGGAACTCGAGGGCGTCGTGCGGAACTCAGGCCTGATCCAGGCCGCGACGTCTCGAGAAGTCTCCCGCCTGAAAAGGCGTTTGGAGCCTGAAATCATCGAAAATCCAAATCTGTTGACGTCAAAAACGGCCCTCACAGCACCTTTCAGAGGTAGTCATGGGTCCTAGGTCGCGGAAATTCAGTTTTGAATCCTCGATCTCTCGTGGACGTCGACGTCGGCGGTCGTGCCTCGATAGATGGCGGCACGACGCCCTTGTCCGTTTCCGGAAGCGACGTCGTGCGACGCCGCGCCGAAGGTCGGTCTGGCTTTTCCTTGTTCTCGCTTGGCTTTTGTCCCCCTCACGACCAACAACCTTTGCACCATTTTTCAGGAGACATTCGTATGCACCACACCGAAACCCAACGCCCCATGAGACTCTTGATCCGCGACGTCCTCAGGGCACGTCACGGACGGAGGGATTTTCTCGAACACCCATCCGTCGCAGAAATTCACCGGAGGCTTCCGGACGATTTGCTCGAGTGGTTCGAGAGGGTCGTGATTATCGACCGCGATCCTTTGACGATCCTTTGCGGTCCGATCGAAAAATCAGACCGGGGCTATTTTGATATATGGAGGTACATGAGGGATCGAGACTATCCGGGTCCTGATCCGGAAAGGCCGACCGACGACCCCGACGGTGGTAACGACGGAGGATCAGATGCGGTCTCAGGCTTGCAGCCACCTCATTGATTTGCGGCTACGATCAGCACTGTAACTTGACGCTAGGTATCGGCCGCGGTATCGCTCCAGGTATCGCAACCCGTTGGCCGCCTCAAAAAATTGGCGGAGTCCTGCGTTCTATGGGTATCGCGGAGTGGAATCCCTCTCTCTCCGCCATATTTATCCTTGCGCTACCGCCTACGGCTACTTGAGCGCATGGCTCCGGGTTCGGACCTTGTCCTCGCTGCTCCGCCATATCTATTCCTGCGCTACCGCCTTCGGCTACTTGAGGACCGGGTCGTCATCGGTGTCACGTGTAGGGACCGTCGGGTCAGCTCTATCACCTGCCGCCATCGATGAAGAGTTCCAGGCCGCTCAGGGCGCCGCCGAGTTCCATCAGCCTCCCGCCTGTCGCCAGCGAGCCGAGGTACACCGGGTGCAGATGGATGTCTGAAACCAGATGCCGTGCGATGGCGACAGCGTCTTCGTCGTCACCGGCCACGAACAGGACACGGCGCAAACGCTCTTCCTGTAACGGCGCGATCATTTTGGTGACAGGAAGAGTGTTGAACGCCTTCACGACACAGGCGCCGGGGGCCAGGCGGGCGACAATCTCGCTGCCGGTCTCTTCCCCAAGGTCATCGATCTCGAACGACGGTGCATAGCTGGTGAAGATATTTGTCGCGTCGATCAGGACGCGGTTGTCCCAGTCGATATCAGGCGCAAGCACGTCGCTGAGTTTCGTCCATGGCATGGCCAGGACAACAACCGGTTTGTTCATGGCCTCCGCCGCATGGCCGGCGGTAATCCCTTTCCCAAGACGCGTGATGACATCGCGAAGACTTTCCGGCCCGCGGCTGTTGGCCAGGACTATGTTGTGACCGGCAGCGGCCAGCCGGCTGGCGAGGGTC
The DNA here is from genome assembly GCF_053005225.1 of Roseibium sp. RP-7. NCBI lineage: Bacteria > Pseudomonadati > Pseudomonadota > Alphaproteobacteria > Hyphomicrobiales > Stappiaceae > Roseibium > Roseibium sp. RP-7. The sequence goes on along the minus strand of NZ_JBRKQA010000001.1, from coordinate 1,314,237 downwards.
TGCCCGAGCGACGCTGCGCCCAGAATTCCGATTTCCATCGAAGAGACTCCTTGAGAGCGTATTGAAGTGAGCACGTGGACCAGACGGTCAAGCCGGTTGTCGGCTGGGACCGTCTGGTCAACCGCGAACTTAAATCTGGTTCATGCCGCCATCGACGAACAGCTCGATGCCGTTGACGAAGCTCGATGCCTCTGAAGCAAGAAAGAGCACTGCGTTGCTGATGTCTTCCGGCCGGCCGATCCGGCCCGAGGGAATATTGCCGAGGATGTGGTTCTTGACACCTTCGGCCTGCTCACCGCCGCCGAAGAGATCGTTAAGGCCGGCGGTCTCGGTCAGCCCTGGGCTGATGGCATTCACCCGGATATTGCGGTCCTTCAGATCGAGGATCCAGCTGCGGGCGAAATTGCGCACTGCCGCCTTGGTTGCCGAATAGACACTGAAATTCGGTGTCCCCGCGGTGCCCGTGGTCGAAGACGTCAGGATGATCGAGGCTCCGTCCCGCAACAGCGGCAGCGCCTTTTGCACGGTGAACAGGACGCCTTTCACATTGGTATCGAATGTCTTTTGATAGTGCTCTTCGCTGATCTCGCCGAGCGGGGCAAATTCACCTCCACCGGCATTGGCGAAGAGTACATCAATCTGGCTGTGTTGCTGCTGGACCGCGTCGTACAGCCGGTCGATATCTGCAAGCACGGACATGTCTCCCTGCACGCCGGTCGTTCGCCCGCCAATGGACTTGACGGCTTCGTCAAGAGTTGCCTGGCGGCGACCGGTGATGAAGACCGATGCCCCCGCAGATACGAATGCTTTTGCCGTCGCGAGACCGATGCCACTGGTTCCGCCGGTGACAACCACAACCTTGTTCTCGAAGTTCTGTGTCATTTCATTCTCCTGTCTGACGGCACGATTGCCGTTGACATGAAGATGCAAATAGGACGATCGTTTCTGTAGTGGGCAATTTCAACACTTAGCGTTCCATAGAAAGAACGATCAATGCAGCAAGACCTGAATGACCTGGCTTATTTCGCCGAGGTGGTGGCGCATCGCGGATTTGCGCCGGCGGGCCGGGCGATCGGCGTTCCCAAGTCAAAGCTCAGCCGGCGAATAGCGGCTCTGGAAGAGCGTCTGGGCGTAAGACTGATCGAAAGATCAAGCCGTCGGTTTCGGGTCACCGATATCGGGGAGCAATTCTATGAGCGGTGCCGCAGCATGCAGTCGGAAGCTGAACACGCCCATGCCCTGGTTGCGGAATCCCGGGCAGAACCGCACGGGCTGATCCGCTTCGGATGCCCAACCGGCCTCGTTGAGGTTGTTGCCCCACTGATAAGCGAGTTCCTGTCTCGTCACCCCAAGGTACGGCTGCAACTGGTAGCTGCCGATCGGGCGCTGGACCTGATCTCGGAACGCATTGACCTCGCCTTGCGTGTGCGCACGGCGTTGACCAGCGATGCCTCGCTGACAATGCGTACGATCGGTACCTCAATCAGAATTCTGGTTGCAAACCCAGGCCTGGCGCAGACCGTTCATGAGGTCGATGACCTGGACAAAGTTCCCTTGCTATCGACGAGCGATAGCGCGGATGAAATCGAATGGCACATCGAAACCGACATGGGCGAAACCCGAGCGTTTCGAAAGCAGGCCAGGATGGGCTGCGCGGATTTTTCGGCAACCCGAACGGCCGTGAAGAAGGGTCTCGGTGTCGCGCTATTGCCCGACCACGTCTGCAGCGCGGAACTGGCTACCGGGGATCTTGTGCGTGTCCTCCCGCAATGGCGAAGTCAGAAAGGGATCGTGCATCTGGTCTTCACGACGCGGCGCGGGCTGCCGCCAGCTGTCCGATCATTCATCGACCATCTTGCCCGCTGTTTTCCAAAGGATGCACTGAGCTACGAATAGCAGTCGAAACCTAACCATGTTGCGGCTCCGTCAGTCCTCCGAAAGGTACTGTGGCGGATCCCCGAAAAACCACAGCGCACGGATCTCACGGAAAGGAATGGAACCGGCGGAAAACCCCGATGCGAACTCATCGCTCTGCACCAGGGTCCCGATTTTTCAGGCAAGTTTCCCGTCAAACACTCAAGGTCTTGTCAGCTGGTAGCCTCTTCCCTTTTGGCGGCCTGAAACCGACGCTTGATCATCGGCCCGACGACAACCGCGACCGTCAGGGCGACCAGAACCAGGCTGGTTGTGTTCGAGAACAGGACCAGCCAGTCGCCGCGTCCGATCCGCAAGGCAAGACGAAGGTTTTCCTCGGCAAACCCACCCAGGATCAGACCCAGGACAACCGGTGGCAGCGGGAACTTGAGCTTGTCCATTACCCAGCCGATCGCACCGAAGCCGAGCATCAGATAGACATCGAACATCCGTCCGTGGATCGAATAGACCCCGATCAGCATCAAGACGATGATGACCGACCCCAGGAGAGGACGCGGGAGATTCAAAAGGCGCGCAAAACTGTTCGTAGCCAGAGCCCCGCCAAGCAGCACCAGAAGGATCGCGCCGAACAGGAACTGCCACATGAAACCGAATACCACGTCCGGATTGTCCCGGAACAGCATGGGCCCCGGCTGCAGACCATGCACCAGCAACCCACCCAGCATGACCGCAGCGACAGCAGTTCCCGGGATGCCAAGTGTCAGGGCCGGGATCAGTGCGGAAGCGGTGTCGGCATTGTTAGCTGTTTCCGCGGCCGCAACGCCTTCAGGTTCACCATTGCCCCAGGTATCGGGTGTTTTCGAGGCCCGGCGAGCTTCGTTATAGGACATGAAAGCAGCCATCGAACCGCCGGCTCCCGGAAGAATCCCGATCCAGATCCCGATGATCGATGAACGGATCCATGTCTTCCAGAAGCGGTACATGCGAGGCAGAGCACGCCAGATCGGCTCCGTTCCCAGTTTGGAACTGTTGACGCCGTCCGTTTTCAAAGGCGTTTCCAGCAAATCTATGACCGGAGGCAGCGCGTAGAGGCCGACGAGCAGAATGACGATATTGACGCCGTCCAGAAGCTCCAGCTGTCCGAAAGTGTAGCGATCATTTCCATAGATCGGGTCCGAGCCCACCACTGAGACGAAGACACCGAAACAGGCGCTGATCAGCCCTTTTACCGGATTGCCTCCCAGCAGGAAGATGATGCTGGCAAGGCCGAACACGGCAACCCAGAACACTTCCGAAGGGCCAAACAGGAGCGTGACCTTGGAGAGCGGAGGCGCGAGCAGCATCAGGGCAAAGGCACTTGCGATGCCGCCGATCGAAGATGAGACGACGGCCACTTGCAGCGCAAATCCACCCTCGCCCTTTTGCGCCATCGGATAACCGTCGAACGTTGTGGCAACGGCCGCGGGGGTTCCGGGAATGCGCAGAAGAACAGCGGGGATGGCACCGCCATACATTGCACCGTTGTAGATGCCGGCCATCAGACCGAGCGCGACCAGAGGTTCGAGACCGAACGTGAATGGCACAAGCACGGAGATGGCCATTGTGGCGCTCAGGCCTGGCATTGCACCGACAACGATGCCCGCAATCACGCCGATGACGACAGCGGCAAAGTTGGCCAGCCCGAAAACTTCGGGAAGTGCGCTGAGAAGATCGGAGTACATTGAGATCACTCCTGCCAGAGGCGTCCTGCCGGAAAGTCTTGCGACATTCCGTAATCGAAGATCAGCCAGATGGCTCCGACAACGACCAGGGTTGCCACTGCAAGTCCAAGTGGGTTGCGATAGCCGAAGAGCCAGGCAACGAGCGGAATGGTTATGGCTGTGCTCGGATAAAAGCCGATCAGGTCGGTGGCCAATGCGTAGCCAAGGATCAGCAGAAAGGCACCTGCGACCCGGCCGGGTGACTTGCTCATGGGCTCGGTTTCTTCACCAGCCGAGGCCTTGCGTTGATCGGCGATCAGAAGCAGTAGCGAGAGGATGATCAGCCCGACCAGCATCACGGCTGGCAGCAGGGCAGATATCGGCCTCAATGTCGAGGTCGGGTAGAGAAAAGCAAACGCGGCCGCGGCGATGCCAAGAGCGGTCAGTGTCTCGGGCCGGAGAAGGCGGTGTGTACGATGGTCGGACATGGCACTGGCTTTATCTGAGTAAGAGAGGCCGCGCGGGGGCGTGCCCCGCGCAACGCGCATCAGTTCCAGGGAGTCGTATCCCAGACCTGCTTTGCAAGGGTATGCAGATCTTCGGTCAATGCCTTGAAATCGTCCCCGGTTACCACTTCGACCGGATTTGCGGTTTCCTTCATGGCCTTGAGGAACTCCGGATCAGAGGCAAGCTGTTCGAATGCGGCAAGAAGCTTTGCCTGTACATCCTCAGGCAGGCCGGCAGGCGCAACGAACCCCCGCATGGATCCATTTATCAGGTCCAGCCCCTGCTCCTTGAAGGTTGGCAGGTCTGGCGCAAAGTCAGAGCGCTCCGGCGTCGCAACGCCAAGTACATTCAGTTCTTCCTGAAACTCGGCCACCTCGGAAATGTTGAGGATCCCCATCGCCACGTGTCCGCCCATGAGTGCGGTTCGCGCCGGGGCGGAGCCCTTGAACGGTACGATGGTGAACTCGGTTTCGGTCAGGCCTTCAAGCTTGATCAGCGCGAAGTGATCATCGCCTCCGAGGCTGGACATCCCGACGGTGATGGCCCCGGGATTGGCCTTGGCTTCCGCGATCAGCTTGTCGAGCGTGTCGAGACCGCTCACCTTGGAGGTGACGATCACGTTGGGATCGTTCACCACATTGGCGAGATAGGTGAAGCTGTCGGCATCATATTCCGCTTCACGATCAATCGTGCGCGCCATCATGCCCGGAAGGTTGAAGGTGCCGAGCGTGTAGCCATCCGGAGAAGATCTCGCAGTTTCCGTAATGCCGATCTGCCCACTTGCACCCGGCATGTTCTTGACGACGAGGCTTGCCCCTTCGCCCAGATATTTTTCGATGAACGGTGCAGCGGTGCGAGCCATAACGTCCGTGCCGCCGCCTGCGGAATATCCGACAATGACCTCGATGGGTTTTTCGGGATAGTCGGCCATGGCAGTCCCAGCGACCATAACCAGCGCACCTGCAATTGCAGAAGCCTTCAGGTAAGTAAGCATTTGTCTCCTCCCTTTGTTGAGACTGTTCAGTAATCCGGAAATTCGCAACCACGTTCCTTGAGGGCTGCGTCCACCCAGCTGCGATCGTTCTTGCCTTCAGCGATTGCCTTCATCTGCCGTTCTTCGGCATCCTGTTTCGCCAGGGTCTGACGAAGAATTTTCTCGGCTCCATCCAGGGGAACCGCGAGCACGCCATCGGAATCGCCCAGCACGATGTCACCTGGCTCGATCACCATTCCGTCCAGACTGATCGGAACATTGATTTCACCCGGGCCGTCCTTGTAAGGGCCGCGATGGGTTACCCCCGCTGCGAAGGTCGGCAGGTTGGTCTTGAGAAAGGCATCGACATCGCGGATTGCACCATTCAAGACGAAGCCCGCAACCCCTCGCTTGACGGCGTAGGCAAGCATCAGCTCACCCATGAGCGCATTGGAAAGATCCCCACCGGCATCGACAACGATCACATCACCGGGTTTGGCCAGGTCGATCGCCTTGTGCAGCATCAGGTTGTCACCCGGACGGCTCTTGACGGTCAGCGCCACGCCAGCCAGGCCGCCGGAGGCATGCATCGGCCGCAGGCGCGGACCGGCGGCTGCGAGGCGTCCCATGCAGTCGGAGATATTGGCAACCGGAAGCTTGGCAAATTCAGCAACGAGTTCCAGCGGCGCAGCTTGTTTTCGGCTGCAAATACGAAAGCCAACCGACATGTTCATTCTCCTGCTTTGGCGTACATGGCACCGGCGTCGGCCAGAAGTGCACGATTTGCTATGCGTTCACGGGCGACAGGCTGGCCATCCAGGACCTGGAAAATGCCGCGCACGGCTTCCACTCCGACACGTGCACCGGCTTCGCGCGTGACGCCGCCGATATGCGGAGTGACAACGATGCGGTTTTCACTGAAGAACGGATGGTTCGCCTGGGGTGGTTCCACGGCAAAGGTGTCAAGTCCCGCGCCTGCAAGATGACCTGATTGAATTGCAGCGAGCAGCGCGTCTTCGTCAATCAGCCCACCACGTGCCGTGTTGATCACGTAGCTGCCTTCCGGCATGCGCGCGATGGCTTCGGCGTTCAGGATCTGGCGTGTCTGATCGGTCAGCGGACAATGAAGGCTGAGGACATCGGATTGTTCCAGCAGCTCTTCGAGCGAGCTGCAGCGTTTTACGCCCAGTCTTTCGAATACGTCGTTGTCGGCATAGGGATCGTAGCCGATCAGGTTCAGGCCAATGCCCTTGGCAATTCGGCCTGTCGCCTGTGCAATAGACCCCATTCCCAAAAGGCCCAGTCGGCTTCCTGCCAGCTCGCGGCCAAGAAAACCTGCCTTTTCCCAGCGGCTGGCACGAAGCCCTGCGTCAAGCGGCAGGATGCGCTTCACGGTAGCAAGCATGAGTGCAATTGCATGTTCGGCGACTGAAACTGCATTCGCGCCCGTTGCAACAAGTACCGGAATGCCGCGGGATGCGGCTGCCTGGAGATCGATGTTATCGACGCCAACACCATGCTTTGAAATGACGCGCAGCTTTGGAGCCTTTTCAAGGACGTCGGCATCCAGCCGGCCCATCCGCGAGACAATCCCTTCCGCCCCGGTCTCGACCAGGAGCCTGGAGATCACATCACTGTCTGCATAGGCCGGGGTATGAACGGTTTCGTATCCGTGGTCTTTCACAAGCGCGACAGCACTTGGGTCGAGGTCGGGGCCGGTCACAAGGATTTTCTTGCTCATGCGTACGTCTCTCTGCTCTCCGCAAGCGGAAAGTGATTGTTCTTTGATAGGGGATGAGTGACCGCGTCCGCCTCCCAGCTTGCACGGTTGAATTCCTCCGCCATCTTGGGTAACGGATAGAATGACTTAACAAAAGCGAATTAATCTGGTTCTTATATTAAGAAAAACTGGATGAAGGTATGGACACCCGTCAACTCAAGACCCTGGTCGCTATCGCAACCCATGGCACCTTCACCAAGGCGGCGGAGATCGTAAACCTGACGCCATCGGCAGTCAGTCAACAGATCCAGGCGCTGGAAGTCGAACTGAACATCATCCTGTTCGAACGGTCGTCCCGTCCTCCAAAGTTGACCTCGCAGGGACTTCAAGTCCTTGAAATGGCTCAGGAGATGTTACGTCTCGAAGACGATACCAAGGCAAATCTGCGGGGAGACAAGCTCGCCGGCACCCTCATGCTGGGCTCTGTTCGTTCCAGTGCACTCAATCTGCTGCCGAGAGCCATTGTCCAGATGCGAAACCAGTATCCCGATCTGAAAACCAATCTGAGAGTTTCGCTGTCTTCGACCCTGATTGCCGATGTGGCTTCCGGACGGCTCGATGCTGCTGTGGTCGCGGAGCATGTCGGTATTCCGCCCGCCTTGCGCTGGAGCCCCTTTCTTCGTGAGCCGCTCTGGCTGATCGCACCGGAAGACACAAAATCTACCGACCCCGCCGACCTGCTGGCCACCTGTCCGTTCATTCGATTTCGCAGCGCCGTGCCGCTTGCCAACCTTATCGACACGGAGATCTCTCGCATGGGGATCGCAACCAACGACATTGCCGAGATCGACACGATCGGGTCCATCGTCACATGTGTAAGGCAAGGCATGGGAGTTTCCGTTGTACCGCATGTCGCCTTGCAGGAACCGGATCACCAGCGGCTGACAAAACTCCCTTTCGGCAATCCGCAAGTGACAAGGCAAATCGGCATCGTTGAGCGGATCGTATCGCCGCGGGCTGAAATCATAGCGCGTATCCACACGGTACTTGCCGAACTTTGCGCCCCGCATGGCGTAAGCAGAATAGAGGACGTGTCTTGACCATCCTCCGAAGGATCACCAGCCGGTAGGCTGCACCGCCTCATAAATGTGTCTTGTCAAAAAGGCTGTCACCAACGAGGTCGTTCGGTCTCAGGGCCGAGAAAGAAGGCGTTGCCTGGACAAACGGAAGATCCTCGCATTGTTTTTTCCATCACAAGAACAAGGTGGCAATGCCTGGCAGAAGAATAACGAGCAGCAAAACCAGCAGCATGACTGCGATGAATGGCATCGTGCCTGCGAAGATCTGTTCGACGGAAACGTCCGGATCGTTGAGCGTATTGTGCACCGTGAACACCGAGATGCCGAAGGGCGGTGTCAGCAGGCCGATTTCAACGGCGATCACGATAACGATGCCGAACTGGCTGAGGTCTATACCCATGTGCTGCGCGATGGGCGCTGCGATCGGTACCATGATCAGGAGGATCGACGTGCTGTCGAGGATCATGCCCATGACGAGAATGAGCGCCGAGCACAGAACCATGAAGCCCATCGGGCCGAGGCCGGTTTCGTTGACGAGGCTTGCGATGGCGTTGGGAAGGCCGGCAATCGACAACATGCGCGAATAGTAACTGGCAGCGACAAGCAGCAGCAGGATCGATACCGAGATCACGCCGGTCTGCTTCATCACCCGCCACAGGTTATGGCGGTTGAGGGAACGGCGTGAAAGCGCAACCAGCAGCGCACCGAAGGCACCGACACCGCCAGCCTCTGTTGGTGTGAAATATCCCGAATAAAGTCCGCCGAGCACCAGAACCACGAGCAGGATGATCGGCACCAGCTTGGCGATCATCCGGCCAAGCGGCATCGGTTCGATGGCGCTGTCGCGGCGACGCTCCTTCGCAGCAGCCGGATCGGTGAGAACGAAACCCGGGAACAGCACGGTCACGGCAACGAGCATTGTCACGAAGCCACCGGCAAGCATCAGCCCCGGCACGATGCCGGCGATGAACATGCCACCGATGGAGACTTCTGCCAGAACCCCGTAAATAATGAGGAGCAAGCTCGGCGGGATCAGCATACCGAGCACCGAGGAGCCGGCTACGGTACCGGCAGCAAAGGCCGGGCGATACCCGTGACGCTCCATTTCAGGGACTGCGACACGGGTGAATACCGCCGCTGAGGCGATGGAGACGCCGGTGACCGCAGCGAAGATCGTGTTGGCCGCGACAGTCGCGACCCCGAGACCGCAGATGACCCGGCGCAGCAGTTCCTCTGCAACTTCGAAGGTGTCCCGCCCGACGTTGGAAACGCTCACCAGCAGCCCCATCAGGACGAAGAGGGGAATGGTCGCGAACAGATAATCGGCAATGCCGCTGTAGACGGTCAGCTCCAGCATCCTGAAGGCAAGGTCGATGTTATTGCGAATGATCCATATCCCGGCAAAGGCCACCAGGAACAGCGCATAGGCTATTTGCATGCCGAGCAGAACCAGAACGATCAACGCGCCGACAAGCAGGAAGCCAATGGTCAACGTCGTCATGAAAAGCTCCGGAACATGCGAATTTCTGTGTGCGCCCGGTAGAACGCGGCCAGAACAGCCACCGCCGAGCCCAGGACCGTTATGCCCCGGAAGGGCCAGGTCGGAATGGTGAAGACGCCCTGGACGCCGAAAAATTCGGACGTCGCCCAGGCACTGGCGAATTTCGGCCAGGAAGCCCAGAGAATGAGACCGAACACGATGACGCCGCAAAGGGAGAACAGGGCCTCGATCAGGCAGACACCTTTCGGCGACACGCTTTCAAGACGCCGGACGAGAAAATCGGCCCGGGTCAGGCGCTTCTGCAGGATGGCAGCGGCAACCTGCAGGAAGACGATGGCAACAACGGTGCGCGCAGCGATTTCCGCAACGCCGGTAATCGGCGCGTTGAAGAAATTTCGACCAAGGACATCGGCGACGATCAGTATCATGAGCGCGCCGATGGAAAGTGTACCGACCGATGACATGATGGCGGCCGTGCCGCCGAGCATTGCGCCGAAAGGCGCTTCCGAGAAAGCCGGGACATAGGCGTCGTCGGCCTCGGTTCTGGTCTCATCCGTCATCGTTACGTCCAGTTCGCTCTCAATAAACCCGCCCGGACAAGATGCCGGGCGGGAGAGGTGTGAGGCAAGGCCGCTCTCAGAGCCCTTCGTCCCAGGACCTCAGCGGTTCCGCACCGCGTGCGCGCAGGGCGTCGAAATAGGCCTTCAGCACGACACGGCCGGCATCGCCGGTCTGTTCCAGCCACGGTTCCACGATATTCGGCAGTCCGTTCACCCAGGCGGTTTTTTCTGCTTCCGGCAGTTCGTGGATCGTCAGACCCGCTTCCTGCATTTCCTTGAGTGCTCGCGTGGCAAGATCCTCGACATATTGACCGTGTGCCGCGGAAGTTGCCTTCGCAGCTTCCCGGAAGGCGGCCTGGACCGGTTCCGGCAGACCGTCGAAGAAGTCCTTGTTGGCCGCGATGCCGCCGAAATACATCGAGCCGATGCCCACGCGGGTGAGTTCCGGCGCGACTTCATAGACGCGGGTCGGCAGAATGCCCGACGCGAAGGACAGCGTACCTTCGGTCACGCCGGTCTGGATGTTGGTGTAGTAGGTCGTCAGTGCACCATCGACCGGCGTTGCCCCCGTCCCGCGCAACCAGTTGGCAGAGGTCCCCGGGGCGTTGAGCTTGCGGTTTTCAAGATCCTTCATGGAGTTGACCGGGAAGGTGGCATAGATGTCGTAGCTGTCGGTAATGAGCGACGACAGATGAACCATGCCGTTGTCCGCCCAGCTGTCACGCAGCTCCGGCAGGTTTGCCGAAAGATCATCGAAGATCTCGATGATCATCTTGTGGTCTTCCGTGGCAAACGGCGTGAAGTAGGTCACGTTCTGGAGCGGCATGTTCGCACCTTCCCAGACGGTGCCGACCATGCCCACATCGACGATGCCGTCCATGACGGCCTCACGCGTGTCGGTGAATTTGTAGAGCGTGCCGGCATAGGACTCCACCCAGTCGACCTTGTATTCGCCGGCGGCTTCCAGGATCCGGTTCACTTCCGGCTGGAAGGTGTTCTTCATCGCGTAGACCCAGATGTTCTGTTCCGGGTGCGACGAACCGATGTTGACCGTGATCGCCTGTTGCGCGGCGGCGAGGCCGGCAGAACTGGCCAGCATGGCCGTTGCGGTTGCCAATGTTACGAACTTCATGATTTTCCTCCCTGCATTCGGAGCCTTATCCTCCCAGGCTCCTCTGGTTCAGTCATTCAAGGTTCCAAGTGCTCTCACGATCCGTTCAGGGGTGAACGGCATTTCTGTCACTTGCGCGCCCATGGGCCGCAGGGCGTCGTTGATCGCATTCATGACGGCGGCCGGAGACCCGGCAGTGCCCGCCTCGCCCGCGCCCTTGGCCCCGAGCAAACTCTCCCCCGTCGGCGTTTCAACGTGACCGATGATCATGTCGGGCATTTCAGCTGCCATCGGCACGAGGTAGTCTGCCATCGAGCCGTTCAGGAGCTGGCCTTCCGCGTCATAGTGGATTTCCTCAAAGAGCGCTCCGCCCAGTCCCTGAACGATGCCACCCCGGATCTGCTCGTCCACGAGAAGCGGATTGATCACCCGCCCGCAATCCTCGACGCACCAATGCTTCAGCAGCTTCACGATGCCGGTCTCCGTATCGACCTCGAGGTAGGAGGCCTGGACGCCGTTGGTGAAGGCAAAGGGATATTCGGACGTGATGAAGTGCCGTGTCTGGACGAGTTCCCGCGGCAGGCCCTTCGGCAATGTGTCGCCGCGGAAGTAGACGATCCGGCCGAGCTCCTCGAGCGGCATGCGGGCTTCGCCCGAAGTGCTGTCGACCACAGCGCCGTCGCGGATGTCGAGCTGCGCCTGATCGGCCTGGAGCATGGAAGCGGCCACCTCAAGGATGGAATCGCGAAGCGCCCGCGCCGCCTGCAGCGCAGCCTCGCCGCCGATACCTGCCCCGCGCGACGCCCAGGTGCCGCCACCATAGGGCGTCACTTGTGTATCACCGGTAATGACGCGCACACGCGCGGGGGACACGCCAAGCCCCTCGGCAACCACCTGGCTCAGCATCGCCTCGGTGCCCTGCCCCTGTTCGGTTACGCCGGACAGCGCAACGATCGATCCGTCCGGATCCATCCGCACCGTGCAACCGTCTTGTGCCGAAATGCGCGCACCGCCGATACCGTACATGAAGGGCGAGGGATTGGTCAGCTCGATGAAGCTTGCAATGCCGATGCCCCTGTAAATGCCCTTCTTGCGGAGCTCTGCCTGTTCGGCTCGCAAGCCGTCGTAGTCCATCAGCTCCAGAAGCTTGTCCATGGAGGCGTGATGCGACAGCCCCTCGAAACGCATGTTCGCGGGAGACGTCACCGGATAGGCATCATCCCTGAACATGTTGCGCCGGCGGATCTCGACCGGGTCCATGCCGATGTCGGCGGCCGCCATGTCCACCAGGCCTTCGGTGATCGCGACCGCGATCGGATGGCCGACTGCCCGGTACTGGCAGGTCGGCGTCTTGTTCTGGAAGACGACCGTGGTCCTGGCCCGGTAATTCTGGAAGTCATAGGGGCCACCGCAGAGGTTCACCACCTGGTTGCCTTCGATGGCGGAGGTGCGCGGATAGACCGAATATGGGCCGATCGCCGTCCAGTCATCGACATCCATGGCGAGGATCCGGCCGTCTTCTCCAACTGCAATCTTCGCCTCGATCTGATGATCGCGGGCGTGGATGTCGCTGGAGAAACTTTCCAGCCGGTCGGCAATGAATTTCACCGGCCGTTTCATGATCTTGGCGATTGCCGCCGTCGCCATTTCGTCCGGATAGACATGCACCTTGATGCCGTATGAGCCGCCGACGTCCTCGCAGATGACCCGGACCCGGCTTTCGGGCAGGTCGAGATGGGTGGCCAGAACTGTCTGGATCATGTGGGGCGCCTGCGTCGCATGCCAGGCGGTCATCTGTTCCTCGGCCGGGTTCCAGTCGACCAGGATCGAGCGCGGCTCCAGCGTCACGCCAGTGTGCCGTCCGGTGACGAAGCGCGCCGAGACGACCTTGTGCGCGGTCCGGAAGGTTTCGTCCACGTCCCCCTGTTCGTGCAGGCGCCGGAAGGCGAGGTTGTCGCCCATATCCGGATGCAGCACCGGCGTTTCAGGATCGAGCGCGGTCATCATGTCGGTGACGACGTCCAGTTGCTCGTAGTCAACATCGACAAGAGCCGCGCCATCCTCGGCAGCAGCGCGAGAGGTCGCGACTACGGCTGCCACCGGTTCGCCGACCCAGCAGGCTCGGTCAACGGCAATCGCGTGTTCCGGCGGCGATTTCAGGCCTTTCAGATGGGCGAGCACAGCAACCCATGGCTTGCAGACCTCGGCGATGTCCTGGCCCGTGAAGACCCGGAGCACACCCTTCACCGATTTTGCATCCTCGGCGTCGATACGGTTGATCTTCGCGTGCGCGAAGGGCGAGCGCACAAAAGCGGCATGGACCATGCGCGGCAGCACGATGTCGTCCACATAGACGCCGCGCCCCTGGACCAGACGCCGGGCATTGGGCCGCGGGACCGTCTTGCCGATATAGGAATTGGGCCGGTCCGGATTACCGAATTGAATGGTCATGCGGCCCCCTTCTGTGCGCGGACACGCGCTACCGATTCAACCGCATCCACGATGGCTTCGTAGCCGGTGCAGCGGCAGTAATTGCCCGACAGATGTTCGCGGATCTGATCACGCGACGGCGTGCCGCCGGCCTCCAGCAGCTCGTTAATGGCAACCAGCATACCGGGCGTGCAGAAGCCGCACTGGAGCGCATTGCGCTCGACAAAGACGTCCTGAAGATCCTTAATCGCGCCCAGGTCAGACAGGCCTTCCACTGTCCAGACGTCGGCACCGTCCGCCTGGGCGGCCAGCATCAGGCAGCCCCGCACGGCTTTGCCATCGACCTTCAGCGTACAGGCACCGCAGACACCGTGTTCGCAGCTTGCATGGGCGCCGGTAAGGCCAAGCTCGCCACGCAGGAAATCAACGAGATGCTGACCTGCCGGAACACGCGCCTCGACGGGCTCCCCGTTCACGGTCAGGCTGATGTCGATCTTGTCGCGGAACATCTCCGTCATGCGTTTCCTCCCTCGATCCTGGCGGCGGCGCGGCGTAAGAGGACACCGGCAAGGTGGCGGCGGTAAGCGGCACTTGCCTGGGTGTCCGACGGTGGGTCGATTTCCGCCTGCAGAGCCTGAACGGCGCCATCAATGTTGCCCTGGTCGAGAGCGGCCATGGCCCCTTCGGCAAGGACCGGCTTGGGCCCGACGGAAAAAAGCGACAGCCGGTGTCCATCGGCGCGCTTGACGAGGCACACTCCGGCAAGGGCATAGTCGCCGGATCTCCTGGCAACCTCGACGATGACCTGCTTTTCGCCGGGCTCTGCCTTCGGGACCGAGAGGCCGGTCAGGATTTCCCCCTCCTCGATGGCCGTTTCGAAAATGTCCTGAAAGAAATCTTCCACCGGTATGTCCCGCGAGCCGTTGAGGCCCTCCACATGCAGCGTGGCGCCAAGGGCCAGAACGCAGGCTGGAAACTCCGCAGCCGGATCGGCATGAGCCAGCGCACCACCTATCGTGCCGCGGTTGCGGATCGCAGCATGGGCGATGAATTCCACCGCCTGTGAAAGAAGCGGAGCAGACTGCCGGATCAGCGGGTTGCGACCAATCTCCGCATGCGAAGTCAGCGCGCCGATCCGCAGACCATCCTGCGTTTCGGTTACCCCGGAAAGCTCGCTCAGGCGGGAAATGTCGATCAGGACGTCGCCTGCGGAGAGACGCAGGTTCAAGGCCGCAACCAGGCTCTGGCCACCTGCAAGCACGCGGCCGTTGCCGTCGCTCGCGGCCAGCATTTCCAGCGCGTTGCGCAAACTGGATGCCCGGGCATAACCGCCCGCCGATGCCTTCATGGCGTCTCCCTCCCGATTTCATCGCGACGCCCTCCAGCATCGCTTATTGAGCATCTGCTCAACTTTATTGATCAGATGATCTATAAAAATCGGAAGATTGCAAGTAGATTATTGCGTGCCGTATGAGGGAGGCAGGAAAAGGAACATGAATGGAATGACCGATGTCGCCGAAACGGGGGACACTTCCAGCCGTCGCAGGCTGCCCCCTTCCGAACGCCGCCAGCAGATCGTTGAAGGTGCCGTCGCCTTCTTCGCCGAGGTCGGCCTTGACGGCAACACACGCGATCTCGCCAAGCGTATCGGCGTCACGCAATCGCTGCTTTTCAACTATTTCGCCACGAAGGACGACCTCATAGAGGCGGTCTACGAAAAGGTGTACCTCGGGCGTCTTTCTCCCGACTGGCCGGAGCGGCTGACCGACCGGGAAGTGCCGCTGCGTCGGCGCCTGCTCGATTTCTACACCGAATACAGCACACTCATCTTCCAGTACGAGTGGATGCGGATTTTCATGTTTTCCGGCCTTTATGGCGCAGAACTCAACCGCCGCTATCTCAAACATCTGGGTGACGTCATCCTGCTGCCGCTCCTGGGCGAGATCGAGCACGAGGCAAAGTCCGGCGTCACACCGGTCATGGAAGATATCTGGAACCTGCACGGCGGCATCGTCTACATCGGCATCCGACAGCACATCTACCGAACCCCCTGCCCGGACGATCCGTCCGAGGCCATATCAAGAGCGATCGACCGTTTCCTGCTATCGTTCGGAATCAGTCCCTGCCCTTGAGCTGGTGCTGAAGAGGTTGTCCGCTGTTCAAGCGGCTCATTCACCGCCCCCGGAGAGGCACACGCGAGGCAAGGCTCCAATTCTGTTCCATGCGCAGCTGGACAATCGGAAACGCGATTTCGGTAACTTCGTGGAGAACAGAGATAACGTCGATCCGGCTATCCTCCAGGTTTTTCAAGGACCGCATAGCATCCACAAGCTCCCAGGCAGCTACACACATTCCGGGAACCTCAATCTTGCAGTGAGGTAAATCCAGCAAACAACGCGTCAGATCAACATCCGCCGAGGCTCTTTCAAAAGACCCGCGTAATAGCTCAGGAAGCGCGCGGCGTCGGCGCCGTTGATGACCCTGTGGTCGTAGCTGAGATCGAGGGGCACCATCTGGACGGGTTGGAAAGCCTCCCCGTCCCAGACGGGGGCCACTTCGGTGCGAGTGATGCCGAGTATGGCGACTTCGGGTGGGTTGACGATAGGTGTGAAGGAGGTGCCGCCGATCCCGCCGAGGTTGGTGATGGTCATGGACGCACCGCCCATTTCATCAGGGCGCACCTTGCGCTCTTGTGCTCTGGAGGCAAGGTAGGCGATTTCCGCCGCGATTTGCCAGAGGCCTTTCCGGTCAACGTCCCGGATCACCGGCACCATCAGGCCGTGGGCGGTGTCGACAGCGATGCCAAGGTGCACGTAGTTCTTCAGGAACAGCGTCTTGCCGTCCGGACTGAGAGAAGCGTTGAACTTCGGGAACTCCCGCAAGGCCTTCGACAAGGCCTTGGCATGGAAAGCCAGCGCCGTCAGCTTCACGCCGCGCTCGCCGGCTTCCGTTCGCAATTCCTTGCGCAGGGCTTCAATCGCCGTCATCTCCGCGCGGTCGTGATGGGTGACGGCGGGAATGAGCCGCTGGGCGGCGGCCATGTTCTGCGCAGCAACCTGCGCGAACCTTGAAACCGGTTCTTCCGCTATGGGGCCGGAAAGCGCATGGTCGACGTCCCAGTACCCGCCGTCTCCTGTTTCGACTGGAGAAGCTGAGACCGAAGGCGACATCCCAGTATCGCCTTCGCCTTCCACATCCTCGCGGGCGATGGACGTGCGTCCGATGTCGCGCGCGAGTTTCTCTATGTCTATGCCCTTCTGCCGGGCCAGCGCCCTGACCGAAGGCGGTGCGATCACGTCGGACATCTCCACCTCCTACCAGCTTGCCGAAATATACTGGGTTTCCATGAACTCCAGCATGCCTTCATGGCCGCCTTCACGGCCAAGGCCGGACTGCTTGGTGCCGCCGAAGGGAGCCGCCGGATCGGAAACGAGGCCTCGGTTGAAGCCGACCATGCCGTAGTCCAGCTTCTCGCAGACCTGCAGGCCGCGTTTCATGTCCTTCGTGAAGACATAGGCAACCAGACCGTATTCCGTGTCGTTGGCCCTGCGGATCACGTCGTCCTGATCGGTGAAGGTCTGGAGGGCGGCGACGGGCCCGAAGATTTCGTCGTGCACGCAGTCGGCCGTCTCGGGCACACCCGACAGAACCGTGGGCGGATAGAAAAAGCCCTTTCCCCCCGGCAGGTCGCCACCGACTTCGATCTTCGCCCCCTTCTCAACGGCATCGCGAACGAAATCCGCAACCTTGTCGCGGGTTTCCGCATTGACCAGCGGGCCGACGTCCACGTCCGGGTCAGATCCGTCACCGACCTTCAGTTTTTTCATGGCTTCGACAAGTCGGCGGGTAAAGTCGTCGGCAACGGCTTCGTGTACATAGATCCGGTTGGCCGCCGTGCAGGCCTCACCGAGGTTGCGCATCTTGGCCAGCATCGTGCCCTGCACCGCCTCATCAAGGTCGGCATCGTCAAAGACGATCAGCGGTGCGTTGCCGCCAAGTTCCATCGCCGGTTTGAGAACCTGATCGGCCGCAGAATGCAGCAGCTTGCGGCCAACCGCCGTGGAACCGGTGAAGGAGACGACGCGCACGCGCGGGTCGTGCAGCATGTGGTCGACAAGCGCGCCGGTGCGCTTGGAAGGCAGTACATTGACAAGGCCAGCCGGAACGCCGGCTTCTTCCAGGAGGGGCATGAGCGCCAGCATGGTCAGCGGCGTTTCGGAGGCCGGTTTGATGATCACCCCGCAGCCCGCGGCCAGAGCCGGAGCGATCTTGCGGGTGCCCATGGCTGCCGGATAGTTCCAGGGCGTGACAAGAACCGCAAGGCCGGCAGGCTTGTGCTGCACGATGATGCGCGCGCCTGAAGCCGGCGCATGGGTGATGAGGCCGTCGGCGCGTACGGCTTCTTCGGCAAACCAGCGGAAGAATTCGGCGGCATAGGTCGCCTCGCCCATGGCGTCACTGCGCGCCTTGCCGTTTTCCAGCGTGATCATGCGGGCAAAGTCTTCCAGCCGCGCCGTCATCAATTCCCACGCCTTGCGCAGCACTTCAGAACGTTCGCGCGGCGTTTTGGCGGCCCATTTTGCCATCGCGGCTTCCGCGGCATCCAGCGCGGCATCCGCGTCCTTGATGTCTGCGGAGGCAACGGAGGCAAGCACCTCTTCGGTTGCCGGGTTCAGAACGTCGAACCTTTCGCCGCTCGCTCCCGCGCACCAGGCGCCGTTAATGTAAAGATCGGTATGGTCCATAATGGTCCCCATCGGTTCAAAGCAGGTGGCGGAGCGGTTGCTCCATCCGACCCGCGAAATTGGAAAGCAGGTCAATCGCCCGAGGTGCAGTCAGTCGGTCACCGGCCCATTCCAGCACCAGAGCGAGATCCTCCCCCTGGCGCAGGATGCTGATGACAGGGCATTTGCCTGCATCAAGCTGAAGCGCCGAGATGCGGCTTGCTCTCAGGTCACGCACCAGCAGATCCACTTCTTGAACGTCGTCCGCCGGTTTGACCTGACCAAGCCAGAGCGAAGCAGCGGAGTAGGCTTGCGACTGCCACATATTCTCAACGCGGACTTTGGCGGGAAAGTTCCCGAAACTGGCAGCCGCAAACCCGGCCAGCAGAGCTGCCTGATCGGCTTGCCCGCCGTTGTCCTTCGCCCAGGCCACGAAGTCTGCAAATCCGGTACCCGATACCTCTGCCCTGAGTTCGAAGCGCTGCGCCGTGGCACTTGCCGCTGCTGTTTCCACGTGCAGGGTCTTGAGGGTCTCCAGATCCTTGACGTGAAACGGCTGGGGATGGCCGGCATCGGCCAGACGCTGCAGGTCCAGCCCTTGTTCCTGCGCAAGCCGCCGTGCCTTGGGGGACGCAAGAACTCTCCCGGCCACCCCGGGCGCTGTCTTGGCCGTCTCCCGCTTTTCAGGAGAAGGTGCAGGCGTGTTGGCAGGTTCCGTCTTTTCCCGCCGCTCCGGCGCTGATTCACCAGCTGCAGAGGTTCGTGCTCCAGCCGCCTTGCGCGACACTGCCTTGTCCGGTTTTTGCTCCGAAATCACCGCGATCGCCTGGCCGACAGGCACTTCCTCTCCCGCTTCCGCCAGAAGCGCGGCCACGAAACCGTCGCGGCCGGCATTGACCTCAACCGTGCTCTTGTCCGTTTCCACTTCGAAGAGAATGTCGTCAGCCGCAACGGCTTCTCCGGGCTGTTTGCACCAGGCAACCAAAAGGCCCGTGTCCTGAGCCATGCCGAGTGTCGGCATGATCACCTGATGTCCGTCTGGAAGCTCATCCTCCCCGGCCTCCATGCCGCCCAGTGCGGGTTCTGCCGTATCGGCGGCCTTCTCCGGTGAAGGCGCATTGCCTGCCTCTACAGCCCCTTCCGGGGTTTCAGAGATCATCGCAATCACCTGTCCAACCGGAACATCGCTGCCTGCTTCCACGGAGACGTCGGTCAGATAGCCTTCCTTCTGCGCCTCCACTTCCATGGCGGCCTTGTCGGTTTCCACCTCGAAAAGCACATCGCCAGCGGCGACCGCCTCTCCCGGTTTCTTGTGCCAGGCCAGCAATTGGCCGCTGTCCTGGGCCATGCCGAGCGCGGGCATGATCACCTCATGCGGCATGGACCAGCTCCCCGCGGCAGATCTTGCGCGCGTTGTCGGCAACTCCTGCGGCATTCGGCACGGTTATGTCTTCAAGGGCGGGCGAAAACGGCACCGGCACGTCCATGGCGCCCATGCGGATGACCGGCGCGTCGAGGTGGTAGAAAGCTTTCTCGCTGATCCGAGCTGCGATTTCCGCCGTCACGCCGTAGCTCTGGTGGCCTTCGTCGATGACGATGGCGCGCGACGTCTTGCGGACGGACTTCAGGATCGTTTCCTCATCCAGCGGCACGATCGTGCGCGGGTCGATGATCTCCGCGCTGATGCCCTCGTGCGACAACGTTTCCGCTGCTTCCTCAGCCACCTGCACCATGGAGGAGGTCGCCACCAGCGTGACGTCCCGACCCTCGCGCTTGATGTGCGCCTGACCGAAGGGGATCAGGTATTCTTCCTCCGGCACCGGGGCCTTGTCGTTGTACATCAGCTTGTCTTCGAAGATGACCACCGGATTGTTGTCCCGGATTGCGGTCTTCATCAGGCCCTTTGCCTCGTAAGCAGAAGACGGCATGGCGACCTTGAGCCCCGGAATGTGGGCGACAAGCGCCTGCAGGGATTGGCTGTGCTGAGCAGCGGAGCGCCGGGTCGCGCCCATGTTGGTGCGCAGGACCAGCGGCACGTTCAGCTTGCCGCCGGACATATAGTGGGTCTTGGCGGCCTGATTGCAGAGCTGATCCATGACAAGATAGAGAAAGTCGCCGAACATCAGGTCGACGATCGGCCTCAGTCCGGTCATCGCCGCACCAACGGCAATGCCCATGAAGCCGGGTTCGGATATCGGCGTGTCGATGATCCTATCCGTTCCGAACTCCTCCACCAGGCCGGACAGCACCTTGAACGGCGTTCCGGCCTCCGCGACGTCTTCGCCCAGGAGAATGATCGACGGATCCCGGCGCATTTCTTCCGCGATGGCTTCGTTGACGGCCCTGGACAGGGTGATTTCACGTGTCATGGCGTCCCTCCTCAGGCGGCCGTGCCGGCGTAGACATGCATGTCCACTTCCCGCACATCCGGATATTTCGCTTCGAGCGCATATTTGACGGCAGCTTCCGCATCGGCGGCGATTTCATTATCGATGGCCACCAGTTCGTCGGCGGTCATGATCTTCTGGTCGATCAGCCACTTGCCGAAGTTGGTGATCGGGTCGCGCGCAGACTTCCACTCCGTCTCTTCATCCTTGGCGCGGTAGTAGTCGCGGTTGATGTCGCCGACGTGGTGGCCGTGATAGCGATAGGTGTCGAGTTCGATGAAGAACGGGCCTTCGCCCTTTCGGCATCTGGCGGCGAGCTCTCCCGCCAGCTTGTTCACGGCCAGTACATCCTGGCCATCGACCTTGAAGCTCTCGATGCCGAAAGCTTCCGCCCGGGCGGTGAGCGAACCGGCCGCGATTTCCTCGGTCCTGGTGTATTCGCTGTAACCGTTGTTCTCGCAGGCGTAGATGACAGGGAGCTTCCAGAGCGCGGCCATGTTCATGACCTCGTACCAGAGCCCCTGTGCCGTCGCGCCATCTCCGAAGAAACACACGGTGACGTGCCCGGTGCCCAGACGCTTGGCAGTGAGTGCCGATCCGGTGGCAATGCCCATGGAACCGCCGACAATGGCGTTGGCACCCAGATTGCCATTGGCCTGGTCGGCGATATGCATCGACCCGCCCTTGCCCCGGCAATAGCCCTCTTCCTTGCCCAGAAGCTCGCAGAACATTTCCTTGAAATGCGCCCCCTTGGCGACACAGTGACCGTGCCCCCTGTGCGTCGACGTGATCTTGTCTTCGGGCGTCAGCGCTTCACAGATTCCGACGGCCACGGCCTCCTGACCGGAATACATGTGGGTCAGGCCCGGCATTTTCGCCGACAGGTAAAGCTGGTTGGCGTTGTCCTCGAAGGCACGGATGCGCACCATCTGCGAGTACATGCGCAGATACTCTTCCGTGTTGTGTTTCTTTTTCTTCGCAGCGCTCATCTTGTTGTCCCTTGACTGGGCCCGGCCGCCGCGCGGCCGGGCACGATGGGCAGGTCAGTACCGGTTGGCGATCGGAAGTTCTTCGGCCGGGAACAGGCTGATGACCTCAACGCCCGTATCCGTCACCACGACTTCCTCCTCGATCCGGGCGGCGGAATAGCCATCGGCAGCCGGGCAGTAGGTTTCCAGCGCGAACACCATGCCCGTCTTGATTTCCATCGGATGGTCGAGCGAGACCGCACGCGAGATGATCGGCCGCTCGTGCAGGGCCAGACCCAGGCCGTGGCCGAATTGCAGACCGAAGGCTGTCTCCTCATTGGGGAAGCCGAACTCCTCCGCCTTGGGCCAGACTTCCGCCACCTTGTCGGTGGAGACGCCGGGTTTGATCATGGCGATGGAGGCATCGATCCATTCGCGCGCCTTGACGTAGGCATCACGCTGCGCCGGGGTTGCCCGGCCAATGTTGAAGGTGCGGTAGTAGCAGGTCCGATAGCCCTGGTAGGACTGCAGGATGTCGAAGAACGCCTGATCGCCCGGACGGAAATAGCGATCGGTGAAATTGTGCGGATGCGGATTGCAGCGCTCGCCGGAAATGGCGTTGATCGCCTCGACATCATCTGATCCCATCTCGTAGAGCATCTTGTTGGACAGGGCGACAATGTCGTTCTCGCGCACGCCCGGCTTCAGTTCCTCGTAGATCATGTGATAGACGCCATCGACCATGGAAGCCGCCTGCGTCAGAAGCTGGATCTCGTCCCAGTTCTTGATCTCGCGCGCCGCCAGCATGATCTGCTGTCCGTCCACCACGTTAAGTCCCTCTGCCTGCAGCGCATGGAACATGGCGGTTTCGGCATAGTCGACACCGACGGGCATGTCCGCCATGCCGGCGTCCCGGATCAACCCGGCAATTTCGCGGGCATATTTGCGCATCAGGCCGAATTCCGGCGGAATGGTGCCGCGCATGCCGACCACACCTGCCCGGCAATGATCCGGCACCAGCCAGTCGGAGAACTTCTTGTGGTGGACGGCGGCTGAACCAAAGTCCCACACGTATGGGGCATCATCGCCCGTCAGCAGGCAGAAGCGGCACATCTTGTCCCGCTCCCATTCGCCGATCTTGGTGGCCGAGACGTAGCGGATGTTGTTGACGTCAAACAGCAGCAGCGTACCGGCGGGAGAGGCCTTCAGCGCCTCCCGTGTTCTGGCAAGGCGATACCGGCGCAGCCGATCATGGTCGATGCGGCGTTCGAAATCGACGGATGTGTGCCCCCAGGCGGGCAAACGCCCCTCCCAGCGCCAATGCGGTTCGAGATCCTGCGGCGTCAGGAGGTTGGGTAACAGTGCGCGAGACATGGCTCTCTCCTTCGGATGCACCTGCGCACATCCGTCATGTGAAAAAGAATATTGTTTTTCAGAGTGTTACTGGATGCACCAGCCGCCATCGATGTGGATCATCTGGCCGGTCATGTAATCGCTGTCGGGGCTGGCGAGAAACGACGCGGTGCCCTTGATGTCATCCGGATAGGACACACGCTTGATCACCAGTTCGTTGTTGGCGATGTCTTCGTAGGCTTGTCCGGCCCGTTCCTTGAAGCCGATTTCGACAAGGTCCTTGTCGAGCTGTTCCCAAAGCGGTGTCACCACCACGCCGGGGGCATAGCCGTTGACGGTGATGTTGTGTTCGCCGAGCGCAACGGCCCCGCAATGTGTCAGAGCCAGGCAGCCGTATTTGGACGTGCAATAGACGGTCACATCCACCAGCGGCTTGCGCGAGGCGATGGAGCCGACATTGATCAGCTTGTAGGGAAAATCCTGTGGACCTTGCGCAATCATCTGGCGGGCGGTTTCCTGCATGCCCAGCCACATCGCCTTGGTGTTGACGCCCATGATGAGATCCCAGTTGTCCTCATCGATATCCATGAAGAAACGGGGCTTGTTGAGGCCGGCGTTGAAGAGGCCAACATTGATGCTGCCGAAGGCTTCGACGGTTGCCGCCACGGCTGCGGCGTTGTCCTCGCGGCGGGTCACGTCCATCTTGACCGCAACCGCCTTGCCGTTACCGGCCGCATTGATCCGCTCCGCGACGGCCTGGGCTTCGTCGAGGTCCAGATCACCAAGACAGATATTGGCGCCTTGAGCTGCAAAATGCTCGGCGTTGGTTGCGCCCATGCCGCGTGCGGCACCGGTAATCAGAACGTTTTTTCCCTTGAGCCGATTGGGGTCCATGAATTCCTCCCATTAAAGTTTTCCAGCCTCCCGCAGAAGTCGGTCGGCACGATCTTGAGCCATCTGCAACGCGGCTTTTGGCGTCTTCACGCCACGCAACATGTCGTGGCATTCCTCCCCGCAGATGCGGATGATGTCGTTGATTTCCGGGATCGGCGGTCGTGGCCAGAACTGCAGTTCGTCCCGCCAGGACATGGCGTCCACCGCTTCAAAGATCGGAGACAGGCGCCGGACTTCCGGGTCCGCACCAACCGAATAGCGCGGATTGGTGCGGCTGCCGTGTTCGACGTAGAGCTTTTGCGCTTCAGGCGACGTGAAGACGATCAGCGCTTCGGCTGCCGCCTCCAGCCGTTCCGGCGCGATATTCGCCGGAATGCCGAGCAGATAGCCGCCGACCGGGGCGATATTCTGCGCATTGGGGCCGGAAGGATGCGGCAGGAAGCCGACCTTGCCATGGGCCGCGCAGGCCGGATTCTGTTCGAAGTATGGAGCGAGCAAAGTATAGCCGTAGGCCATCGCTACACGTCCGCTGGCGAACGGACGGACGCGCTCGTACCAGGACATCGACAGGATATCTGGCGGCGAATATTGCAACAGCGCCATCAGGTATTCGGCAGCATCGAGTGCACGTTCGGAATAGATGACAGGCCGGTAGCCGCCATCTGCCAGTCGTGAGGCGTCATAACCACCAGCCTGTTTGGGCAAATCGAGAATAGGCTGACCGAAGTCCGCACAAGTCATCATGAATGTATGGCCAAGCGCTGTCCCGCGTGCCGCGTTCCAGGCAATTCCGTATCTGCCCTGAACCGGGTCGTTGAGCCGGGCGGCGGCCTTGAGCAGCGCGTCCGTCGTGAGGGGCGGTTCAAGCCCTGCTTCCGCCAGCAGATCCTTCCGGTAAAACAGCAGTTCCGGCGTGGTCTGCGAAGGCACACCGTATGGCTTGCCTCCCCAGTGAGCTGCCTGCCAGCCGGCGGTGTGAAAATCGCTCGGCTGAAGCCGCTCGACATCCAGCACTTCGTCCAGAGGCAGGAGATACCCGTTCTCGGCAAACTCCCCAAGCCACGGCAGGTCCAGGGCAATCAGGTCATAGCGGCTTGTCGCCCTGTGGGCGTTCTTGACCGCTTCTTCGTGAAGCCGGTCGATGGAAAAGGCCCGCTGCTGAATGGAACACCCGACCACCTGCTCGAACTGGCGCTTGAGGCCGTGCATCACCATGAAGGTCGGGTCGCCATGGACCAGGACGCGAAGATCGCCAGACAGTTTCAAGGGTTCAAGCAGGACCTGGGGCGGCTGGATTGTCTGGGCTTCCAGATAGGACCCGCCGAAATAATAGTCCTGTGTGCCGGAGCGCAGATCGGCAGACCCGAACGATTGTGCCGCCATCCTGCGGACACGGCTGCTGAACTGGGTCCATGCCTCCAGCATGTCGGCACTCGGATGGAGGGAGTAGCTTCTGCCGGAAGACGTCCTCGGCCTTTGCTCGATCAGGCCGTTGTCGATCATCTCGCGCATGCGGCGGCTGGCTGTCGCGTAGGGAACGCCCGACGCGCCAATGAGCGAGGTCGGGGTCACCGCCTTCGCTTCCAGATGCCTTTTCACCAGATAGGTCGACATTTTGACATAGGGGTTCGGAGCAGATATCTCCAACAGACCATCCATCTCTTCTTCAAAGTTCTCCAGAAAGCTGAGAACCTGGAGGATTTCCGTCTTGGCCTGTTGCGTCAGATAAGTCTTTTCGCGAACCAACTCTCCCTCTTGCTGGTTCATCGCTCGGCTCCAGTTTTCCGGACGGGATGAACCACTGCTGCGTTTCCTCGTTTTGGATATTTTTTGGATCGACATTGAATGTCCTCCTAAGCGTGAGCGACGTGGCCGATTAGAAAAACGGCCAAAAAATCCATTTTGGATATAAGAACATCCATTTTGGATATTTTCGAGGGGGCGTCGTTCTGCCGAGGCGTGCAGGCTTTTGAGTGACGCTCACGGTGGGCGCATATCCGTGTCAGGAGGAGGCACGGTTCAGAATTCAGACCATTCGAAATGGTCTCTCAGGGAGGAAATGAAACGATGAACACTTTCCGTTCGCTGCTTGTCGCCACGACGGCCGTCGCAGGCCTGACCTTGTCTGGTGTAGCCGGTGCAGAAACGATGAAGATCGGCATCACGCAGAACAACGTCGGTGTCGACAGCTACCAGACCACCTATGAAAAGGCCTTCATCGCGGCAGCCGACGCCAATGCGGATGTCGAGACCGTCGTTCTGGACGCCGGCGGCGACGTCGCCCGGCAGATCGCCCAGATGGAAGACCTGATCCAGCAGGAAGTGGACGCGATCATCATCTGGCCGACGAACGGTGAAGCCGTCATCCCGGCCGTCCGCAAGGCCTTCAAGGCCGACATTCCGGTGATTGTGACCAACTCGAACATCGCCGAACAGGGCTTCGAGTTCGTGAAGTCCTTCTCCGGTCCGGACAACATCACCCAGGGCTCCCGTTCCGCCGAGATCATGTGCGACAAGTTCAAGGCCATGGGCATCGAGAACGAAGCCCAGATCGTTCAGATTTCCGGCCAGCCGGGCTACACGACGGCGATCGAACGCGCCAAGGGCTTCGAAGACCGCCTGCCGGAAGTCTGCCCGAATGTGACGCTGGTGGAGACCCAGCCGGGCGACTGGAACCGCGAAAAGTCCCAGAAGGTCATGGAAGCGTTCCTGGTCAAGTATGACGACATCGACGGCGTTTACGCCGGAGACGACAACATGGGTGTCGGCGCGCTGAATGCCGCCAAGGCCGCCGGTCGCGAAGGGATCATCTTCGTCGGCGCGACCAATTTCTCCGTCGGTTACGAGGCGATGGAGCGCGGCGAATACTGGGGTTCGATCTACCAGTCGCCCGTTGACGATGCCGAAGCTGCCCTGCAGACGGCAATCGATATCCTGTCCGGCAAGGATGTTCCGTTCCTGAATTACTTCGACACACCGAAGATCACCCAGGACAACATGGCCGAATTCGACAAGCCTGTCTTCTGAGCCTGAAGGTCAAGCCCGACTGGGGCGCGAGCCAAGCCTTGCGTCCCATTTTTTCCCAATACATTGACCGGGAGGAAACCATGGGCCGAGTGTCCGGGCGTTCCTGTATCGTCACCGGTGCTGCCCGAGGGATCGGACGTGCCATTGGCGAAGCCCTTATCAACGAGGGAGCGGATGTCTGCTTTGCGGACATCAACGGCGAACAGGCAAGTGCCGTTGCCGAAGCCAACCGCAACCGTGCTGCCGAAACCGGCGCCGCGGTGACATGGGCCCAGGTCGATGTGACCGATCGTGAGCAGGTTCGTGCCATGATCGCGAAAACCGTCGCGGCTTTCGGCAAGCTGGACGTCAAGTTCAACAATGCCGGCGTCAACAAGCCCATGAACTTTCTCGATGTCACGGAGGACAACTGGAACTTCATCATGGGAGTGAACGGCCTTGGGTGCCTGATCGGCATGCAGGAAGCCGCCCGCCAGATGATTGGCCAGGGCACCGGCGGCAAGATCATCAACACCGCGTCGGTCGCCAGTCGACAGGGGTTCGACAATGTCGCGCCCTATTGCGCCTCGAAATGGGCCGTGGTCTCGCTGACGCAATCCGGCGCAAGAGACCTTGCCAGACACAACATCACCGTCACAGGCTTCGCGCCGGGTGTCGTGGCGACCGAAATGTGGGAACAGGTGGACCGGGATCTTCTGGATATCGGCGCTGCCGAACGGCCCGGACAGGCGATGGAGGAATTCTCCTCCGAGATCCTGCGCGGCCGGGTGGCGACACCGTCCGACATCACGGGAACGACCACGTTTCTGGCGTCACCAGAAAGCGATTACATGACCGGTCAGGTGGTGATGATCGATGGTGGCATGACGCTCGTTTGAAACTTTACAACAGGATGAGGGAGGGTCTGTTGTCCGACATATCAAGCAAGGCTGCCAGCCGTCCCGGCAGTTCCAAGGAAAAATCCATGAAGCCCTTCAGTCTGTCGGGCGTTGGGGGATTTCTGGCGAAACAGGGCATTCTGATCGCCTTCGCCGTCTTCATGATCGGCTTCACGATCGCCAACCAGCGCTTTCTCGACCCAGACAACATCATGGGCGTTGTCCGCTCCTCTGCAATCCTGGGCGTGATGGCCCTCGGCGTCACATTTGTCGTCATCAGCGGCAATCTCGACTTGTCCGTCGGGTCGATGATGTCGTTTGCCACCATCGTTGTCCTCGATCTGCACGACAAGCTGGGGCCTTTGCTCGCCATCCCGTCCATGTACGCCATGGTACTGTGCCTGGGCGCCTTCATTGGCTTCCTCGTCGGATATCTGAAGCTGAATTCCCTGATCGTGACCCTTGGCATGTTGTCGGCGATCCACGGACTGACCCTCACCTATTCCGGCGGCAAGAACATGGATATTGCCGACAAGGAAGGCACCTGGTTCAGCGTGTTCGGCCAGTCGACCGTCCTCGGCATTCCGGTACCGATCCTGCTGTTTGCGCTTGTCGCCTCTGTTCTGGGGATCGTCCTTGCCAAGACACCGTTCGGTCGCAAGGTCTACGCGGTTGGAGGCAACGGCACCGCGGCAACCTTCTCGGGCATTCGCAGAGCCCGTGTCGTCTTCACCTGCTACCTCATGTCCGCTTTCTGCGTCGGTACTGCCGGTCTCATCCAGGCCAGCCGGTCACTGGGAAGCCAGAACACGGTTGGTCAGGGGCTTGAGCTTGAAGTCCTGGCTGCGGTCATCCTCGGCGGAGCATCGCTGATGGGCGGCTCCGGCACGATCTTCAAGACCGTTATCGGTGTCCTGATCCTCGGCTTTATCCAGAATGGCCTCTTGCTCGTCGGACTGCAGTTCTATGTCCAGTATGTGGTGACCTGGATCATCATCATTCTTGCCGTGTGGCTGGATATTGCCGCCAAACGCGGCAAGCTCTGGTCGCCGATCGCGTGAGGGAGGGATTGATGGAACCGGGAACCTTGAGCACTTTTCTGAAACGTGGCGCGATCTGGGGCTTCATTCTCGTCGAGCTGGTCTTCTTCTCGGTCGCGGGCGAATTCCTGTCGCTCAGTGACAAGGCCTTCATGGACGTGGACAACATGCTGCTTTTGTTCAAGCAGTCAGCCCCCATCGGGATCATCGCCATCGGCATGACGATCATCATGATCAACGGCAATATCGACCTCAGCGTCGGAGCGACCTTTGCCCTGAGCGCCGTCGTCCTGCTCGACAGCATGACCTGGCCGATTTTCGCCGGCCTCGGCGACGGCGTCATTCCCATTGCCTGGGGACTGGCGTTGCTGACCGGGATCGTTCTGGGCGCTATGAACGGGCTGATCGTCTGGAAGACCGGTGTCGATGCCTTCATCGTCACGCTCGGTTCCATGCTCGGCTATCGCGGCCTGGTGTTCATGTACAATGGCGAACAGCCCACATCTCATCTCAACTGGACGCTGGTTGATTTCGCTGAAGCCCATTTCCTGGGACTGCACACCGCCACCTGGTTCCTGATCGTCGTGACCGCCCTGATCTGGTTCGTGATGAACCGCACGATCCACGGACGCAACGCCTATGCCATCGGCGACAACCGGTCTGCGGCCATCAACGCGGGTATCCGCGTCGGGCCGCACATGATGATCAACTTCATGATCATCGGCTTTCTCGCCTCTCTGTCTGCCGTGGTGTTCTATTCGGAATCCGGCTCGGTCAATCCCAACGACGGCGAACTCTATGAGCTGTGGGTCATCACCGCCGTGGTTCTGGGTGGCACCAAACTTACCGGAGGCGCCGGATCCGTGCTTTCGACACTCGGCGGCGTTCTGGCCATCCAGCTTCTGCGAAAAGGGCTTGGACACATCGGCGCCGACACGGAAACAGTCAATCTGGTGATCGGCCTGATCCTGATCGCCGTCCTGTTCCTCGACCGCCAATTGAACCTGAAAGGCAAACAGGAGCTGAGAATATGACCGGCACCACCCCAGCCTTGCGCCTGGAAGGCATCGTCAAGACCTTCCCCGGCGTGCGCGCGCTCGACGGTGTATCCTTTTCCGTCCTGCCCGGTGAAGTGCATGCCCTGATGGGCGAAAACGGCGCCGGAAAATCGACCCTCATGAAAGTGCTTGGCGGCATCTATCAGCCTGATGAAGGCAAGATCATCGTCAGCGAGCAACCGGTTGTCATGACGTCGCCGCTACAGGCAAAAAGCAAGGGCATCGTCTTCATCCATCAGGAACTGAGCCTCGCCGAGGAACTGACGGTTGCCGAAAACATCTATCTCGGCGAACTGCCGCGAAAGAGCTTCGGCCGGGTCGACTGGCAAAAGCTGCATGAACAGACCAACCGCATTCTGGAGATGCTCAAAGTCAGCTTCGACGCCCGCACGCGTGTCGGTGATCTCTCCATCGCCAACCAGCAGATGGTGGAAATCGCGCGTGCCCTGACGGTGGAAGCCAAGACGGTCATCTTTGATGAGCCAACCGCCTCGCTGACCGATGCGGAAAAGGTGGTTCTGTTCGATGTCATCGACAACCTGAAAGCCGAAGGCGTCGGCATCATCTACATCTCGCACCGGATGGAAGAGATCTTCAGGATCACCGACCGCATCAGCGTGCTGCGGGACGGACAGTATCGCGGCACACTGAACACCGCCGAAACCAGCGAGGACGAGATCACGCAGCTGATGATCGGCCGCAAGCTCGACCTG
The DNA here is from genome assembly GCF_053005225.1 of Roseibium sp. RP-7. Classification (NCBI taxonomy): domain Bacteria; kingdom Pseudomonadati; phylum Pseudomonadota; class Alphaproteobacteria; order Hyphomicrobiales; family Stappiaceae; genus Roseibium; species Roseibium sp. RP-7. Next base: position 1,283,739 of record NZ_JBRKQA010000001.1, on the reverse strand, counting down.
TCACGCAACGCCGTCCATCACGAACTGGGTGATGTGGCGCTGGAAGTGCGAGGGCTCTCCTGTGGTTCGCTTTTCCGTGACATCAGCTTCGAAGTGCGCAAGGGCGAGGTTGTCGGCTTTTATGGCCTGGTCGGGGCCGGCCGCACGGAAATCGCCGAAACGCTGTTCGGTCTCAGAGAACCCAGCAGCGGCGCTATTTTCCTGAACGGAGAAGAAACTGCCATTCACTCGCCGGCCGATGCCATCGCCAAGGGTATCTCGCTTGTGCCTGAGGACCGCAAGACGCAGGGCCTCGTTCTGGGCATGAACTGCCGGGACAACATGACCCTGCCTCAAGTAGACGACTTGAAAGCCGGCCCATTCGTTGCCGAAGGCGCGGAGATCGCGATTTTCGACCAGTACCGGGACCGGCTCGACATTCGCACGCCCGGCTGGAAGCAGCTTGCCGGCAACCTTTCCGGCGGTAACCAGCAGAAGATCGTGATCGGCAAATGGCTTTCGATGCACCCGAGCGTTCTGATCGTCGATGAACCGACTCGCGGGATCGATGTCGGCAGCAAGTCCGAGATCCACAACCTCATCCGCGACCTGGCAAGCCAGGGCTATGCGGTCATCGTGATCAGTTCGGAAATGCCGGAAGTCCTGCATGTAAGTGACCGGATCGTCGCCATGTACAGCGGCGAAATCATCCGGACTTTCACCTCCGAGGAAGTCACCGAAGACAATCTCATCCAGGCCATTTCCGGCATTCGGCCGGACAAGGCCGCCTGATGCGGGTCGGATTTGCGGGGCTTGGCCGGATGGGCGTGCGCATGGCTGCCAATCTGGTTGCTGCCGGTCTGAATGTGAGCGTCTGGAACCGGACAACTGGAACTGCACAGGCCTTCGCCGCCGCCCACAACGCCTTTTCGGCAGCCAACCCAAAAGACCTGGCGGAGCGGTCGGATGTGGTGATCACCATGCTCGCCGACGATGCTGCTGCTGAGACAGTCTATCTCGGGCCGGATGGCTTGCTCGAGGCGTCAGGGGGCAGTCGGGTTCTGGCAGAAATGGGTACCATTTCCGTACCCATGGCAGAACGTCTGGCGCTATCGGCGCGGGAGAAAGGCCGACGCTTCGTCGATGCGCCGGTTTCCGGTGCCACACAAGCGGCGGCGGATGCCAAGCTGCTCATCATGGCAGGAGCAGAAGCAACGGATGTGCCTGATCTGGCCCGCCTCGTCGAGGTTCTTGGCCGGAAAACCGTCTGGCTTGGCAAATCCGGCGCAGGCGCTGCCATGAAACTCGGCGTCAACATGCTCATTCATGGCCTCAACCAGACATTGTCAGAAGCCCTTACCCTGACCACGGCAGCCGGCATCTCAAAAGAACAAGCTTATGAGGTCGTGGAGAATTCGGCGGCTGCCGCTCCGGTTCTCGCCTATCGCAAGGGGCTTTATCTGGATGAGACTGCGCACGACGTCAGCTTCACGGTCGCACTTGCCCGCAAGGATGTCGGGCTGGCGCTGGAACTTGCATCCACTTGCGGTGTGATCATGCCGCAGGCGGAACTCAATCATGCGGTTCTGAAGGCCGCCGGATCAGCCGGATATGACGACCGCGACATGGCTTCCATTCTTTCTTTCGTGAACAAGGGTCTGAAATGAAGGCAGTTCTCTTTGTCGGTGGCTGGGAAGGCCACACACCAACCCATTTCAGCGACTGGTATGAGGCCTTGCTTCGCGACAATGGTTTCAGCGTTACCGTCTACGATACGATGGAACCGCTGGAACGCCCGGAGGACCTTGCCGATGTCGACCTTATCACGCCTATCTGGTCCTCGGCCCGGTCGGGTCACCAGCAGGAATTCGGCAACATGACCAAGCCGCAGGAGGACGGGCTGCTGAAGCTCGTCGGCAACGGCTGCGGCATTGCCGGGTGGCACGGACATATGGGAGATGCCTTCCGCGACCGGCCGACCTACCACTTCCTGATTGGAGGCCAATTCGTCGCCCATCCTCCCGGTTGGCCGGACAACCTGCAGCCCAGGGAGGACTACATCGACTACGACGTGACGATCTGCAAACCGGACGATCCGATCGTCAAGGGGATCAGGAGTTTCCGCCTCAGGTCCGAGCAATACTACATGCTGGTCGATCCCTCCAACGACGTGCTGGCCACCACGACCTTCTCAGGCGATCATCTGTGGTGGATCGAGGGCACCGTCATTCCCGTTGTCTGGAAACGGCGCTGGGACAAGGGCCGAGTGTTCTACTGCTCCATCGGACACGAACTGGATGACTTGAAGGTTCCCCAGGTGACGGAAATTATCCGTCGCGGTGCACTCTGGGCAGCAGAAGGCAAATCCGCTTAGTGGCCCGCAAAGAACGCACCCTTCAAGAACCGTCAGCCTTGCAATAGGGTATTCAAACTTTCACGATCGTCTGGCGCACCTGTGACTGCGCTGATCTGCGCGAATGCGGTTAATACACTGCAGGAACAGGGAGACGTTTTTGAAGTTTGATAGAAAGATCTTCTTCTGCCATATCCCGAAAACAGCCGGCACGTCATTGCGCCTGTCGCTGGAACAGGCTGTCGGAGACGCAGCCGTTGTTCCCTCTCAAGCGCTGATTTCCCTTCATGGTGGCCGCTATCCGCCGCTTCACGAGGCCCTGCTGGAGCTTCAGGAAAAACCGGACTATCGCCTGTTTCGAGGACACTACGGCTTCTGGGTCCGAAGATATCTTCCAACAGATACGCTAACGATCGTAGTTCTGCGTGATCCGGTGGAGCGTGTCCTTTCCCACATTCGACATTTTCTCGCAGACGGACGAATTGCAGAGGCAGATGCGTTCGAAATCCTTGATCAGGGACGATTACCAATTCCCGACAATACAATGTGCAGATATCTCGGTGGAACGCCAATAAAAGCAGTAGGACAAGAGCTGTCAGACCGCTTCCTTGCCTCCAGAATTGATCCGATCGACGATCACGACAGCCTTTTCAAACGTGCCGTTTCGACAGGTCGCTCGGTGGATATCATGGGATTTACCGATGAAATGCCGGATCTCTATGAGAAGATCTCGCAAGAAACCGACCTGTCCCTGACAATGCGGCAGGACAATCCGAGCCGCTATCCTGCGCTTTCGCTTTCAGACCGTCAGCTCGACACCGTCAGGAGACACAATCAACTCGATCTGCAGCTCTATGAGGCAATGCGAGCAGAGCGCAATTCCAACAAGTTGACACGGCTCCTAAAAAGAACAGGACTGTACCGAACCTGATCCGCTGCTACGCCCCTGTCAGCCGGAGCCCCCACTTGAGACCGTCGGCTTGCGGGCGTGGAAATCAACCGCACGAACAATTCACTTGCAGGCAAATGGGCCGGAGGCGCTAAACCCTGGCGCCCAGCTTGACCTGAACATTGAGACGGGACGCAGCGCCCTGAACATGAGCCGCCATGGCTTCCCGGGCGCCTGTCCTGTCACCTGCCTCAATGGCCTCAAGCACCCTGGAATGTTCACCCAAAGTGATCTCCACCAGGTCGTCCTTGGCGTAGATGTCGGATGTCACCCGCGTGGTTTCCTTCAGCCTGGAGGAGATGTAGCAGATGATGCCGAAGAGATAGGAGTTGCCGGCGGCCTTGCCGATTGCGCGGTGAAACACGGCGTCGGCTTCCAGCCGCTGTTCGTCGAACCGCTTGTGCCCTTCCAGAACGGCGACCGCCGCCCGCATCTCCCTGAGATCTGCCCCTGTCCGACGCATCGCGGCAAGTCCCGCAGCTTCGATTTCCAGGAGGCCACGCAACTCGAACAGGTCCGCAAGGTTGCCGGACTTGTCGAGTGAGCGGATATCGACCCGGAAGGTTTCGCGCTCCGAAACAGGTTTGACGATGGCCCCGCGCCCCTGGCGCGATTCAATGACGCCATCAGACCGCAGCCTGGCAATGGCTTCGCGCACCACATTGCGGCTGACGCCAAAGGTTCCCGCGAGTGCATGTTCGGTCGGCAACGTATCGCCGGGGTTCAGTTCACCATCCTGAATTTTCGCCATGATGTCTGCTGCGATGCGGTCCGGTAACAGCGATGACCGACGCACTTCCCGAAACTCAGCCATGCCGGGCTCCTCTTCGCATTGCCGGTGGGTTATTCGTGTTCTTCAACGGCTTAATGCATCCATAGGACAAGCTCGGGTGCTTGTCGAGCCGGTCGGCACCTCGACATCAGATGGCCGAAACCCGCCATTCTCACGGATCGAACGCGATTACGGAAGCAGATTGCAAATCGAGCCGAGGGACCCGTTTCCCATGAAGCCCTAAAGCGCGTAGATCACCTCTGCTGCGCGAACGGCAGCGGAGGCCCTGTTCTCAACACCAAGCTTGACGAAGATCTGCTCCAGATGCTTGTTCACGGTGCGCGGCGACAGACCCAGAATTTCGCCGATATCCTTGTTGGACTTGCCCTTGGCGATCCAGATCAGGACTTCCGCCTCGCGCTGTGTCAGTTCAAAGCTGCCCTGCAGCGCCTGGACCTGCCCGGCTTCGTCTTCTGCGGTGACGCGGAACAGGTTTTCATCAGGGCCGACACGGCCAAGAGGGTGAAGTTGCACTGCCAGGTTTTCAGATAAGCCGAGCATGAAACTCTTGCGACGCTCACCGGAGGAATTCGGCCCGTCCAGCCAGTCCCCCAGTGCTCGGCCCAGCCGGAAAAGACTGGTTTCGGCAGCCCCTGTCTTTGCCAGCAGGTTGTGGATCTGCGGTGTCGACCACAGCACTGTCCCCTCCTGCGACACGGCCACCAGATGGCGCCCGGCTGCATCCAGCGCCACATGCGCACTTTGAACCGACCGGGCATTCTTCAGATGCACCTTGATCCGCGCCTTCAGTTCGTCGACGTCGATCGGCTTGGTAAGGAAATCGACCCCGCCGGATTCCAGCGCCTTTACCACATGTTCCGTTTCGGACAGCCCGGTCATGAAAATCACCGGCACGTGCTGGAGCGCCGGATTTTCCTTGATCTGCCGGCAGGTCTCAAAACCGTCGAGGCCGGGCATGATCGCATCCATCAGAATCGTATCCGGTGTCACCTTGTTGCAGATGTTGAGAGCGGTTTCGCCGCTGGTCGCCACCAGAACGGCTACGCCGGTCTTTTTCAGGGCTTCGGTGACGAAGCCGAGCGTTTCCGGGCTGTCGTCGACCACAAGGACCGTATCGCGACGATCATCCGTCATGTGTTTCCAATTCACTCAAGACGTTTTTGTAGGCATCGAAATCAAACCGGGCGAGATGGACATTCAATGCATCGATCAGGGGGAGATTTTCCGGCGTTTTCGCCAGTTCGTTCAATTTGGCCTCGATGCCTTCCACATAACCGATCTCCGCAAGCGAGATGAGATCGGCGACGTGATCGGCACCGGGCGATTTCAAGGGATCCTTTCGGGCAGGTTCCTGGTTTCGCTCGACCGGCTGTTCGGTCCAGACAACACCCATGTGTTTTTGCAGCAGGTCGTAAAGCTGGCCGATGCCGAAGGGCTTCGCAAGGGTTGCTGAATGGTGAGCCGGACCGTCCGGCCGCAAAGCCTTGTCACCGATGTTGGCCGACAGCATGATGATCGGCGCGCTGACACCTCTGTCCCTCAGGTCCTCGGCCAGCTCCCAACCGTTCATTCCCGGCATCAGGATATCGATCAGGTAGATATCCGGCCGCAGCGGCTCGACCGTCTCCAGGCAGGCCCTGCCTGTATCCGCCTCGATGACGGCAAATCCGATCGGTTTCAGGATATCGCAGACAAGCGCTCGGTGATCCGGGTTGTCATCGATCACGGCAACCGTCTTCCGCTCGCCTTCGTAGCCTCGCACCTGTCTTTCCAGGCGGATGGTATCGACAGGCCGGTCGACAGCCGCCAGCATCAGCCGCACTTCAAAGGAAGCGCCCTTCCCCGGTTCGCTGGACAGCGCGATAGCTCCACCCATGGTTTCCGTCAGAAGCTTGGTGATGGTCAGCCCGAGCCCCAACCCCGGTGTCTTCGCCCCGTCGGCGGTCTTGCTGCGGCCGAATGGTTCGAAAATCTTGACCTGTTCGTCAAGCGCGATGCCCGGTCCGCTGTCCGACACGACAAAGCTGGCCACCTGTGACCGGTAACTGACCGAAAACGAAACAGTGCCCTCGGAGGTGAACTTGATCGCATTCGACAGGAGGTTCACCAGGATCTGCCGCAGGCGCTTTTCATCAGTTCGAACAAACACCGGCAGGTTGGGTGCGCGCGCATAGTTGAAGCCAAGCCCCTTGGCAGCCGCCTGCATGCGGAACATGTCGACGATCTGATCCAGGAACTCGTGAATGTTGATCTCGTTGGAATAGATCTGCAGCCTGCCAGCCTCGATCCGCGAAATATCCAGAAGGCCGTCGATCAGCCCTGACAGATGCTCGGCACTGCGCCGGATGGTGCTGATCGCAGGCCTGCGGGCTGTCGGCACGCTGTCGTCCCGCTCCAGCACCTGGGCATAGCCCATGACCGCGTTCAAGGGTGTTCTGAGTTCGTGACTGAGGCCGACAACGTAGCGGCTCTTGGCAAGGTTGGCGGCCTCGGCATCTTCCTTGGCCTTCTGCAGAGCCGCGTCGGTAACACCGTGAGCGTCGATTTCCTTCTGAAGCAGCGCGTTCTGGCGCATGGATTCCTCTTCGGCGACCCGCCGGGTGTCGTGAGCAAGCACCAGGAACCAGCAGGCAATACCGACGACGATGGCAAAAACAAAGAAAATCAACAGCACCGTCTGGCCGATGATGCCGGTCGGATCTCCCAGACGATTTTCCGCCTGGGCATAAATGATCCAGAGCACCAGGCCGATTGCAGCATTCGACAGAACAGAGATGAACGCATAGCGCCCCAGCCGGGACTGCAGGAACGCCATCGCGTTTTCCGGCAAAACCCGGCCCGCGACGGTGCCGACCTGATAGGACAAACGTGCCTTCGGCTTGCAGCTGTCGTGGCAGCGGGCATCGAGTGAACAGCACAGCGAACAGATCGGCGACTGATAGGCCGGGCAATAAGCCATGTCTTCCGGCTCGAACGGGTTTTCGCAGATCGAACAGGCGATGTGCTCCTTCGTCTGCCAGCTCTGGCGCGGCTTGCGAGCCAGGTAGAACCGACCCCTGGTCGCAAAAGCGATCAGGGGCGCGGCAACAAAGGCAATGGCCATCGCCAGAAAGGTGGCGAGGGCCTCCGCCGTCTTGCCGAACTCGCCGAAGTGCGCGGCCAATGCGAGACCGGCGGCCAGAAGCATTGCGCCGGTACCAACCGGATTGATGTCATAAAGATGCGCACGTTTGAATTCGATTCCCGGAGGCGACAGCCCGAGCGGCTTGTTGATGAAGAGGTCAGCCGAAATGGCGGAAAGCCAGGCCATCGCAATGATGGAGAAGACACCAAGGGTTTCTTCCAGCAACCGATAGATGCCGAGTTCCATCAACAGCAGAGCGATGCCGACATTGAAGACGAGCCAGACCACCCGGCCGGGATGGGAGTGTGTGAGGCGCGAGAAGAAGTTCGACCAGGCAAGCGACCCGGCGTAGGCATTCATGACGTTGATCTTGAGCTGCGCCACCACCACGAACGCCGCCATCAGCAAGAGGACGACGGTTTCGTTCGGGATCATGTAGCCGAAAGCAACCGCATACATGCGCGAGGGTTCGTCGGCGTGATCAACCGGAACACCGTGCGACAAAACGAGGACTGCCAGGAAGGAGCCTGCAATCATCTTGGGGGCACCGAGAACAACCCAGCCGGGCCCGGCCAGAAACAATGCAAGCCGGTGCCGGCGGCGGGCATAATCCTGCGCCGGAAGAAACCGCAGAAAGTCCACCTGTTCACCGATCTGTGCCATCAGCGCCAGAATGACTGCGGAGGCTGCGCCGAAGCTGACCAGGTTGATGCTGTCCCAGCCGCCAGCTGTCGTACGCGGCGCCTGTGTTACCGGGTCGATGCCGGAAAACGTCAACCACTCGCCGACGGCCTGCCAGTCGGTGAAGGCAATGAAGACGAACGGCAGGATGTTCAGGATGATCCAGAAGGGTTGGGTTGCGAGCTGAAAGCGGCTGATCCAGGTAATGCCGTGGGTCACCAGCGGAATGACCGCAACCGCGCTGATGACATACCCCAGCCAGAGCGGCACACCGAAAGCGAATTCCAGCGCGCTCGACATGATGGAGGCTTCAATCGCAAAGAGAATGAAGGTGAAGCTGGCATAGATCAGCGAGGTGACCGTCGAACCGATGTAGCCGAACCCGGCGCCACGCGTGAGCAGGTCGATGTCGACGCCGTAGCGCATGGCATAGCGGCTGATCGGCAGACCGACGACCAACAGCACCAGGCTGCCGACCAGTATGGCGAGAAACGCGTTGGCGGTTCCGTGGGACAGGGTGATCGCACCACCGATTGCCTCCAGAGCCAGAAAGGAGATGGCCCCGATCGCCGTCTGGGAAATTGCCCGGGAGGAAAAGCGGCGTGCGCTCTTGGCGGTGAACCGGAGCGCATAGTCTTCCAGGGTCTGGTTGTTGACCCATTTGTTGTACTGGCGCCGAACAGGCAGAATGCGTTGGCGCGCCCTCACGCGTCCGCCTCCACGCCGGCACCAAATGCCCAATAACTGGACATATGACTATTTATTCGGCAAATGCCGTTCTTCATCGCCCGCTTTCCGCCCCGTTTTTTTATTCAGCTCCTCTCTTCAGCACATTTCATGCCGTCTTTGCTTCTGGAATGCCTTGGCAGGCGTTCAAGCCGATTACGTCAATTGACGTATGTTGCGGTGCAGTGGTGCCAGTGCACGATCCCTTCCTGACAGCGGCACACCTTCCAGCCGCCAATCGCCGGCGTGGGAACCGGTGACGTCAAGCAAAGGGGAACATCCATGAAAAACACATTCACCAAACTCGCATTGGCAGGCCTGATGGCCTCCACGATGATCGGCGGCGCATCCGCCCAGGAAGACACGATCAAGGTCGGCATCCTGCACTCGCTTTCCGGCACCATGGCCATTTCGGAAACCACTCTGAAAGACGCCATGCTGATGCTCATCGAAGAGCAGAACAAGAAGGGTGGCCTGCTTGGCAAGAAACTGGAAGCGGTCGTTGTCGACCCGGCTTCCGACTGGCCGCTGTTTGCTGAAAAGGCGCGTGAGCTGATCGAAGTCAACGGCGTCGACGCCGTGTTCGGCTGCTGGACGTCCGTTTCGCGCAAGTCCGTTCTGCCGGTCTTCGAAGAACTTAACTCGCTGCTGTTCTATCCGGTTCAGTACGAAGGTGAAGAATCCCAGCGCAATGTCTTCTACACGGGCGCCGCACCGAACCAGCAGGCCATTCCGGCCGTCGATTACCTGATGAACGAGGAAGGCGTCGAGCGCTGGGTTCTGGCCGGCACCGACTATGTCTATCCGCGCACGACCAACAAGATCCTTGAAGCCTACCTGAAGTCCAAGGGCGTGGCTGAAGAAGACATCATGATCAACTACACGCCGTTCGGTCATTCCGACTGGCAGACGATCGTGTCCGACATCAAGACCTTCGGCTCCGCCGGCAAGAAAACCGCTGTGGTTTCCACTATCAACGGCGATGCCAACGTGCCGTTCTACAAGGAACTGGGCAACGCGGGCATCAAGGCTGAAGACATTCCGGTTGTCGCCTTCTCCGTTGGTGAAGAAGAGCTCGCCGGTCTCGACACCGCTCCGCTCGTCGGCCACCTGGCTGCCTGGAACTACTTCCAGTCCGCAGATACCGAAGCCAACGCCGAATTCATCGATGCCTGGCACGCTTACATCGGCGACGACAAGCGCGTGACCAACGACCCGATGGAAGCGCACTTCATCGGCTTCAACATGTGGGTTGAAGCAGTCAAGAAGGCGGGCAGCACCGAGCCGGATGCCGTGATCGACGCCATCGTCGGTGTCAGCGTTCCGAACCTGACCGGCGGCTACTCCGCGATGATGCCGAACCACCACATCACCAAGCCGGTGCTGATCGGTGAAATCCAGGAAGACGGCCAGTTCGAAACCGTCTGGGAAACCTCCGGTCTCGTCGTCGGCGACGCATGGTCCGACTATCTGGACGGCTCCAAGGACCTGATCTCCGATTGGCGCGCACCGCTTTCCTGCGGCAACTTCAACACTGCCACCGGCAAGTGCGGCGGCTCCGGGTCTTAAGGGAGGAGACGGAGCTCGGGCGGGTCTTACGAGACCCGTCCTCTTTCCCCGGCTTTCCAACCGGAAAGGTTTGCCTGGAGAGACGCTCTTAGCTCGCCCCTCATCCTGAGGAGGACCACAAGGTCCGTCTCGATGGATGGGCGGCAATCCCGGAAGCAAGTGACCCATCCTTCGAGACGCCGCAATGCGGCTCCCAGGATGAGGTCGTCAGGTGAAAGTTCTAAACACCGGTGGACACGATGTCCTTGATGAGATCCTTCCTACTCCTCCTTAGCCTCGCTGCCAGCCTCCTTGCCGCACCGGCACTGGCCCAAAGCGATCCAGAGGCACTCCGTCCGCTGATCAACGACCTGGCCAAGGGCAAATATTCCGAAACCGAAAAGCAGATCGGTGCCCTTGTCGCGACCGGTGACCCGCAGGTGGCTCCTGCTCTCGAGGCCCTGAGCAACGGCGACCTCTACGTGCGCAAGGCCGATGGCGAAGTCTTCATCACCAGGAAGGCCGGCAAGAACTTTGCCCTGATCGACCCGCTGACCATGGAAACGACCGGCGAAGCGGCCAAGGGCGAAATCGACAAGATCAAGGTCAACAACAAGCTGCGCCGGGTGATCCGGTCTGCGCTCGGGTCGCTGACCCTGATGGCGCCTGATCCGAAGGTGCGGATGGCGGCTGCCGAAGCCGTGTTCAAGGCGAAGGATCCGGACAGTATCGAAGCCCTGGATGCTGCCATTGCCGCTGAAACGGACGATGGCGTGCGCAAGGTGATGGAAGAAGCCCGGGCCGCGGCCGTTCTGAACTCAGAAATGGACGAGGCAGCGAAACTCCAGGCGGTTTCGACGCTCGGCACGATGGGCAACCGTGATGCTCTGTCGCTTCTGATCGCCGTGCAATCTTCCTCCGAAGGCGCCTTGCGCGAAGCGGCAACCACGGAAATCACCAAGATCGAGAAATCCATCGCCGCCTGGGATGCAGCACAGAATGTCTGGTACGGCCTGTCGCTTGGATCCGTGCTGCTGCTCGCCGCCATTGGTCTTGCCATCACCTTCGGCGTCATGGGCGTCATCAACATGGCGCATGGCGAGATGGTGATGATCGGGGCTTACGTCACCTTCGTTGTTCAGGAATTCATTCGCTCCTCCGCACCTGGTCTTTTCGATTATTCCCTGTTCATTGCCCTGCCGCTTGCCTTCCTCACATCGGGACTGGTGGGGGTTGCCATCGAACGTGGCGTCATCCGCTGGCTGTACGGACGCCCGCTGGAAACACTGCTTGCGACCTGGGGTATCTCGCTGGTGCTGCAGCAGGCAGTGCGCTCGATCTTCGGCCCGACCAACCGTGAGGTTGGCAACCCGGACTGGATGTCCGGCGCCTTCGAAATCGGCCAGATGACGATCACTTATAACCGCATGTGGATCATCGTCTTCGCGATGCTGGTCTTCGCCGGACTGATGCTTGTCCTCAAGAAGACCCCGTTCGGGCTCTATACCCGGGCCGTGACCCAGAACCGGCGCATGGCCGCCTCGATGGGCATCCGCACTCCCTGGATCGACGCCCTCACCTTCGGGCTCGGCTCTGGTATTGCCGGGATCGCGGGCGTCGCGCTCAGCCAGATCGACAACGTTTCGCCGAACCTTGGCCAGGGCTACATCATCGACAGTTTCATGGTCGTGGTCTTCGGCGGGGTCGGCAATCTGTGGGGCACGCTGGTAGGCGCCATGACCCTCGGTGTCGTGAACAAGTTCCTGGAGCCCTATGCCGGCGCCGTGCTCGGCAAGATCTTCGTGCTCATCTTTATCATTCTCTTTATCCAGAAGCGTCCAAGGGGCCTGTTCGCCCTCAAGGGCCGGGCAGTTGAAGCATGATGACCTCTTTCCTCTTCCGCGCCATGGACGCCCGAGCAGGGATCTTCCTCGCCATCATGGCGGCCGTGATTGTTCTGGTTCCTGCCGGCAACCTGCTTGTCCCGGAAGGCTCGGCCTTCCATGTTCCGACCTACGCGGTCACCCTGATGGGCAAATACCTGACCTACGCGTTGTTGGCGTTGGCGGTAGATCTGGTCTGGGGCTATTGCGGCATTCTCTCGCTCGGTCATGCGGCCTTCTTCGCGCTCGGCGGCTATGCCATGGGCATGTACCTGATGCGTCAGATCGGAACCCGCGGCGTTTATGGCGACCCGATCCTGCCGGATTTCATGGTGTTCCTGAACTGGGGAGAACTGCCCTGGTACTGGTACGGCTTCGACATGTTCTGGTTTGCGGCGCTCATGGTGCTGCTGGTGCCGGGCGTGCTGGCCTTCGTCTTCGGCTGGTTCGCCTTCCGCTCACGCGTCACCGGCGTTTACCTGTCAATCATCACGCAGGCCCTCACCTACGCGCTGCTGCTTGCCTTCTTCCGCAACGACATGGGTTTTGGCGGCAACAACGGCCTGACCGACTTCAAGGACATTCTCGGCTTTGATATTCAAGCCGACACGACCCGCGCGGGCCTGTTTGCAGCCTCAGGCCTGGCGCTGGTCCTGTGTTTCCTCATCTGCCGGGCGATCACCCGATCGAAACTCGGCAAGGTGCTGGTGGCCGTGCGCGACGCGGAGAGCCGGACACGCTTCCTGGGCTACCGTGTGGAACACTACAAGCTGTTCGTCTGGACCCTGTCGGCCATGATGGCCGGTATCGCCGGAGCCCTTTACGTGCCGCAGGTCGGCATCATCAACCCGGGTGAATTTGCACCTGCCAACTCCATCGAGGTGGTGATCTGGGTTGCCGTCGGCGGGCGCGGAACGCTGGTCGGGGCCGTTCTCGGCGCCGTTCTGGTCAACTTCGCCAAGACATGGTTCACCGCCGCCCTGCCCGACATCTGGCTCTTTGCGCTTGGCGGCCTCTTCGTGGTCGTGACCCTGTTCCTGCCGAAGGGCATCGTCGGCACCCTTTCCCAGGGCTGGACAGCCTTGCGGCAACGGAAAGTCTCCAAAGACTTCGAAGCCGGGTCGGACCAACCTCCGAGCCAGGCGCCGCAGTCGCCCGCCTCCCCGGCCAACGTCAGCCCGAAAAAATCTGCCTCGACCGTTCCGGCGGATGCCGAACCCCAGCCCGCGGAGTAAAGCCATGGCACGATCTTCCAGTCTTCTTTATCTCGACGGCGTGTCGGTTTCCTTTGACGGTTTCAAGGCATTGAACGAATTGTCGCTGACGATTGCCCCGGGTGAAATGCGGGCCATCATCGGTCCCAACGGGGCAGGCAAGACCACGATGATGGACGTCATTACCGGCAAGACCCGACCGGACAGTGGCGAGGTCTTTTTCAACGGCACCGTGGACCTTACCGGCGAGGACGAAGCTTCGATCGCCGAACTCGGGATCGGCCGCAAGTTTCAAAAGCCGACCGTTTTTGAGAGCCATACCGTCTGGGACAACCTGGAACTGGCGCTCAAGGCACCGCGTGGCCCATTTGCGACCCTGTTTCATGTCATTTCGGGTGGTGAGAAGAAGCGGGTTGAATATCTGCTCGATCTGATCCGGCTTGGTTCGAAGAGAAGCGAGCTCGCAGCCAACCTCAGCCACGGCCAGAAGCAGTGGCTGGAGATCGGCATGCTGCTGGCACAGGATCCGAAGCTGCTTCTCGTGGACGAGCCTGCTGCCGGCATGACGGATGCCGAAACCGCCGAAACCGCTGAACTTCTGAAGGATATCGCCAATGATCACTCGGTCGTCGTGGTCGAGCACGACATGGTGTTTGTGCGCTCCCTGGGTGTCAAAGTCACCGTTCTCCACGAAGGCTCGGTCCTGGCTGAAGGCTCACTCGACCATGTCTCAGCCGACGAACGTGTCGTGGAAGTTTATCTCGGACGATGAGGAGTAGGCTTTGTCTTTCGCGTCTCGTCGCTCGCGGAAGTGATACGGCGATACCGACAACGAACGAACCAACGGCCACAAGGCGCATCGCGATCAGCCAAGGGAAGTCAGCTCATGCTGCAAGTTGAAAACATCGATCTTCATTATGGCGCCGCCCAGGCGCTGAAGAAGGTTTCGCTGAGGGCCGAGACCGGGAAGGTAACCTGTCTGATGGGGCGCAATGGTGTTGGCAAGACGTCCACCTTGCGTGCCGTGGCCGGTCAGCACGGCATCAGCGCCGGCAAGATCCTGTGGGACGGCGAGGACATATCCTCGCTGGCAGCCCACGCCCGCGCCAAGAAAGGCATCGCGATTGTGCCGCAGGGACGCGAGATCTTCCCCCTTCTATCGGTAAAGGAAAATCTTGAGACCGGCTATGCCCCGATCCCGCGCAAGGAACGGTTCATTCCCGATACGATTTTCGAACTTTTCCCGGTGCTCAAGGACATGCTGTCCCGCCGTGGCGGTGATCTGTCGGGCGGACAGCAGCAGCAGCTCGCGATTGCACGAGCCCTGGTCACCCGTCCGAAACTTCTGGTGCTTGATGAACCGACGGAAGGCATCCAGCCTTCAATCATCAAGGACATTGGCCGGGCAATCTCGTGGCTGCGCGACCAGGGCACGATGGCCATCGTGCTGGTGGAACAATATTTCGAGTTCGCCCGTGATCTGGCCGACGATTATGCCGTCATGGACCGCGGCGAAGTGGTGCTCTCGGGCACGGGGGCCGACCTTTCTGAAACGGAAGTCCGTCGGTATCTGACTGTTTAGGCCAGGGGAACGACTCCCAAAGCTCACTTTTCCTCCTCATCGTGGGGAGCCGCTTCGGAGGCGCCGCGAAGGATGATGGGGTTAGGCGTGCTGTTACCCGCATTTGACGCAGGCAGTGCAGTTGATAGGGTGCAGGCAAATCGCCCACCTCATCATCCTTCCCAGCCGGATCGTCATGTCAGAACCACTTTCCAACGAAGCCATTTCCGCAATCTCCGCTGCCGTTGACGCCGCATTCGAGGACGAGATCGCCTTCCTGCAGGATATCGTGCGGGCAAGATCCCTTCGCGGTGAGGAGGCCGGTGTCCAGAAGATCATTGCAGACGCTCTCCGTGACCGTGCCTATGACGTCGAGACCTATGGGCTCGATGTGGCGCAACTGCAGTCCCATCCGGCCTATTCTCCAGCCACTATCGACTACACCGACACGTTCAACGTCAGTGGTCGCAAGAAGTCTGTCCATGGCGGGCGTTCGTTGATCCTGAATGCCCATGTTGATGTTGTTCCCACTGCCAATCCGGCAAACTGGACCCATCCGCCGTTTGCAGCCGTGCGCGAGGGCGATTGGCTTTTCGGACGGGGCGCGGGGGACATGAAGGCAGGCCTCGCAGCCAATCTCTTCGCAGTCGATGCCATCGAGGCTGCCGGGTTCAGCTTGAAAGGACCGCTCGAGTTCCAGTCTGTCATCGACGAAGAGGTGACGGGCAATGGCACCGCAGCTGCGATCATGAATGGTGCGACGGCGGACGCGGTTCTCATTCCCGAGCCGACAGACGAAGAGGTCACCTATGCAAATTCCGGAGTCATCAAGTTCCGGATCTCCGTCCAGGGCGTGCCGGCTCACCCACGTGAGCCGGAGTCAGGCCTCAGCGCAATCGAGGCGGCGTTCCTCGTCATCAACGAGTTGAAGGTTCTGGAAGCTCGCTGGAATGAGGAAAAGACCAGCCATCCCGGCTTCGACGACCTGCGCAATCCTGCAAGCCTCAACATCGGCACCATCAACGGCGGCGAATGGCCGGCGTCCATCCCGTTTGAATGCCGTTTCGAAGGCCGGATCGGATTTTATCCGGGTGACGCCCCACAAGACCGGATGGCCAGCGTGGAACAGATGCTGAAAACGCTTGGTACGAAGGATCCCCGGCTTGAAAAAGCCAATCCAAAGCTCGAATGGATCGGGACATGTCAGGCAGGATATCTTCTTGCCGAAGGCAGCGACGCGGAAAATGCGCTCGCCGCCGCACACAAGATCACATCCGAAACTGCGCTCAAACGGTCGATCATGGCCTGCTATCTGGATGCGGCTCTTTACGTGAACCATTGCGGCATTCCCGCCCTCACCTATGGCCCGCTGACAAAGAACATTCACGGCATAGACGAATGCGTGAACCTGCCGTCGCTGAAAAGAGTGACGAAGACGATCGCCCTGTTTACCGCTGCCTGGTGCGGCATCGCACCGACGTAGGCCAGTTCAGCTGCACCGAAATGAGGATGCCCTTCTTCGCACAGGGCCTTCCTTCCGGAGGAGCACATCCCCTCTTTAGCCAGAAAAATGCTCCCGTTTTTTGTGTCGTTCCGTTAGTCTTCAAGACCGGGACGCGTTCAGGCAATTGCAGACGCCTCATCCTGTCCCTTTTCAGAGTAGTGTACGGAGCAGAATTTCAAAATTTCAAACAATACGATTTCAACGAACTGGTCTTTTGCTGCCGGTCCATGTAATGCGGGCAGCACCTAGCGGGCTTATGGTGATTGACTAGCGCCTGAAGACCACCCAGAAGCAGGAAAATTTAAAATGCGTGTTGCAATGATTGGGACCGGCTATGTCGGTCTGGTGTCCGGAACCTGTTTTGCCGATTTCGGACATGTCGTGACCTGCATCGACAAGGATGCAAGCAAGATCGACGCCCTGAACAACGGACAGATCCCGATCTATGAACCTGGCTTGCAGGAACTCGTTGCAAAAAACGTTGCCGAAGAACGCCTCTTCTTTACCACTGATCCTGAAGAAGCGATCCGCAAAGCGGATGCCGTTTTCATTGCCGTCGGCACGCCGACCCGCCGAGGCGATGGCCATGCCGATCTGTCCTATGTTTATGCCGCGGCAGAGGAAATCGCACGGCTGATCGAGGGCTTCACCGTGATCGTCACCAAATCGACCGTTCCGGTCGGCACGGGAGACGAAGTGGAAGCGATCATCCGCAAGACCAACCCTGACGCAGAATTCGCCGTCGTTTCAAATCCGGAATTCCTGCGCGAAGGCGCCGCCATTAGCGACTTCAAACGCCCCGACCGGGTGGTGGTCGGCACCGATGACGAGCGCGCGGTCGAAGTGATGCGTGAGCTTTACCGCCCGCTGTATCTCAACGAAACCCCGATCATCGTGACCCGCCGCCGCACATCGGAACTCACCAAATACGCGGCCAATGCGTTTCTCGCGGTCAAGATCACCTTCATCAACGAAATTGCAGACCTGTGTGAGAAAGTCGGGGCAAACGTCCAGGAAGTCTCGCGCGGTATCGGCCTCGACAACCGCATCGGCGGCAAGTTCCTGCATGCCGGCCCTGGCTACGGCGGCTCCTGCTTTCCGAAGGACACTCTTGCCCTCTCGCGGATCGCCGCGGATGCACAGTCCGATCTGAAGATCGTCGATTCCGTCATCGAGGTGAACGCAGCCCGCAAGAAGAAGATGGCTGACAAGGTGATCGAATTCATGGGCGGCGACGTAAGCGGCAAGACGATCGCGCTGCTTGGCCTCGCCTTCAAGCCCAATACGGACGACATGCGCGAAGCTCCGAGCATCGATATCGTGGAAAAACTGCAGGCTGCTGGTGCCAAGATCCGTGCCTACGACCCGGCCAGCATGGAAGAAGCCGAGAAGGTCATGTCGGGTGTGATGTTCTGCGATGGCCCCTATCATGCCATCGAGAACGCAGACGTGGTTGTAATCGTTACGGAGTGGGATCAGTTCCGCGCGCTTGACCTCGACCGCGTCAAAACTCTGGTCTCTGCACCCAAGGTTGTCGACCTGCGAAATATCTACAAGCCGGACTACATGGAAGCCCGTGGCTTCGAGTACACCAGCGTCGGCCGCAGCTACTAAGCGGCCGGTTCCCACCTCAGAATTTAATATTCAATGCGAACGTCGGGCTAACCCTACCCCGGCGTTCAATTTTTTAAAAATTAATTAAATTTCACATCACTTTTGACGTCGGAACATTGCTCCCGTCGCGTCACTATGGTAACCAAACCCTTAATGGATAACAATTTTCCCGATCTTGTTACCCAAATATTAACGATACGATCGTGATTGCGACCGCCTCCAGACAGGTTGCTGGCGCACATCAAGTGGTCTCGTAAATCGGGTTGAGGCTGGCATATCTTGGCAGACGAAACAGTATCTTACGAAGCAGATGATCACGGCCGCGAAGCGATGAATATTGCCGGTTTCGCGACGTGGGGCTATCCGCACCCCGACCTGCTCGATGCGACAAACCGTGCCTCCCGCGACCTCCGCCCAGCACGCGGAGTGATTCAATCCGGACTGAAGAAATGTATTGACCTGACCGGTGCAAGTGCCGGCCTTCTACTGCTTTTTCCCTTATTTGTTGCACTCGCGGTTGCAATAAAACTGACAAGCCGCGGACCGGTATTTTTCCGTCAGTGGCGCTACGGTTTGAACGGCAAGAAGTTTGCCGTTCTCAAGTTCCGGACGATGTACGCCAACCAGTGCGACAGCACCGGGATTTCGCAAACCGTTGCCAACGATCCGCGCGTCACTTTGATCGGCGCCTTCCTTCGCAAGAGCAACTTCGATGAACTGCCGCAGCTCATTAACGTGTTGCGGGGAGAGATGTCCCTGGTAGGTCCTCGCCCGCATGTGCCCGGCATGCTGGCCGCCGGGATGCCTTATGAAGACTTCCACCCCAGGTATATGGACCGCCACAAGGTTCTTCCGGGCATCACAGGCCTGGCACAGGTCAACGGCTTTCGCGGGGAAACCAAAAACGCTCATGCGGCCCGCATGCGGCTGGCCTATGATCTTGCCTACATCGAGCGTCAGTCGGTTATGCTTGATGTCAAAATCCTCGCGACGACGGTCGCCAGGGAATTCTTCAACGGCAACGGTTACTGAACCGCCGGAAAATCCTCAAACAGTGTCACTGGCAGAGACGCGGGATCATGCGTCTGCGCACAAAGTCGCCATGCGCTGCAGGGCAAGCAGGTAACCCTCCACACCGCAGCCAGCAATCACCGCATCCGCACGGGTTGAAACGTAGGAATGGTGCCGGAAGCTTTCCCGTTTGTGGATGTTGGAGACATGAACCTCGATCACCGGACAGGTGCAGGTATTCAATGCGTCCAGAATTGCGATCGAAGTGTGCGTATAGGCCGCCGGGTTGATGATGATACCCGCGGCCGCTTCTCTCGCCTCATGGATCCAGTCGATCAGCACGTGTTCGGCATTGCTCTGATGGAATGCGATCTCCAGCCCCTTGGGCGCAGCGGCGGCCTCACACATCGCACGGACATCATCCAGGGTCTGAGACCCGTAGATCTCCGGTTCCCGCTTGCCGAGCAGATTGAGATTCGGACCGTTCAGAACATAGATGATTTTTGCCATTGAATTTTCCCTAGACCTTCGTCGACAACTTGCCCCGCACTGGCGATTTTTACCAAGAAATTCGAAGATTTCCGGCAAAAGTTTGTGGACGATTGTTATCGGAGGTGATACCGCCGTCCCGCATCCTTGCGACGCTCGGTTTTACGCATTATTAACTATAAAACTCCAGTGTGAGAAAAAATCGGCTCATCGGGTAACCATGATTAAACTCCGCGAACGGTTGGACACACTTGAAGCTTTGATGGCTGCCATCGAAGGCTACCATCATCTCCCTATCGATGTTCTTTCCCAGTTCCTGCTCGACCACTACACGGTTGATCTTGACGTTCTGGCGCAGTTTGCCGAAGCCGCAGAAAATGCCCAAGCTCAAGGCGCATCGTCTTATGCGGCAGCGGAAAATCGCGCGGCAGCACAGTCGGCCGCCTGACGCGTCCACATCACATTCAGCTGAATTTTACGCTTAACCGATCGCGGTGAGGTTACCGTCGCCTTCGCCGCCCTGCTGTTGCGGCTGGCCGGGGCCACCTTGCCAGATCTTCTGGCGGTTCCGGATTTCGCGCGGTGCAGGGCCGAAATAGGTGGCCGTCTTGATGAAATCGCGCGGGTGCAGGATCACGCTGGAAACGCGCTGATACAGTGCCTTTGCCGAGATCGGCTTGGACAGCAGCTCGTGTACGCCGAGCCGGCGCGCTTCCACGATCCGGCTACGCTCAGTGTGAGCGGTCACCATGATAATCGGGATATAGGCGAAGGGATTGTTCGGACTGCGGATCATGCGCACCATGTCCGCCCCGTCCAGGATCGGCATGACCCAATCCAGAATAAGGATGTCAGGGTTCGCCCGGTCCATGGCTTCAAGGCCGGACGCGCCGTCTTCAGCCTCGACAATGCGCCGCGCACCGAACCCCTGCAGCATGGTGCGCAGGATGGTCCGCATGTAGGCACTGTCTTCGACCAGCAAGAATGTCAGAGAGGCAAGATCCAGGCTCACCTAGTCCTCCTTGTTTGACTTAACCTTTGCCATGAAAGTCTGAACAATGAGTTAGTCTCTCGCTGCGAGAAGCCCACAAACATCCGCCGACGCGGCATCGACTTTGAATAGTTTCGGAAAGGCTGAGAAATTACTCGCAATACACTGGGGGATTTCACCTATTGGTAATATTGCGCTCAATTAATCTTTTGGCTGGTTCGATATTAACGGGACTTTCAATTGTACGCCCCCATCTTTCAGGCAAGAAATCGAACTGAATGAGCAGCCTTTTGCAAACGATTGTAAGAACCATGTCCCGGGATCCTGAAACGTTCGGGGAAGACGATCCGCTCCCTATGGAGCATGAACCGTCCGACCTCGGCACAAATGCAAGACTGAGAGACAATCTCCTTCTGCTTGCCGGCATAGGGCTCGTCCTGCTTGCCACAGGCATGGCCCTGTCCAACGTCCTCTCCTAAGCTGCCCGTTGTGCCTTGCCGCGGCAGGGCTCAGGCAAGGCGCGGCTTCCGGGCACTGAAGAGTGCCACGCACCCGATCCTTTCAATCTTCATCTCGGCAAAGCGTTTTTCAAGTTCCGCTCGCAAAGTATCCTGCGTGTCGGCTTCGTTTGAAAAGACACCCTTGCGGTTATAGATCTGCATCAGCTTGCGGGCGGCACCGGACCGCGGCGCATCGCCTTGCAGGATGGTGGAGCCAAAGACCGTTGCCCCTTCTTCGAGATGCGGTACCGCATGATCGAAAATCACTGCCTTTTCAGTCATGGTGCCCGGAAGGCAATGAAGCACGTAGTTGAGGCCGATGGTCTTGAAACTGCCGATGTCTTTTGGCCACGGCACGAGTGCATCTGCCTGAACGGTGACGGGGTTCAAGCGGGCAATCCTGGCGGCAGCCTTGTCGAGGCACTCCCGGTTGGGATCGAGCAACGTCACCCTTGGATCTGCAACGGGAAACCTGGTCTTGTCCAGGAAGTAACCGGTGCCCACGCCAATATCCAGGTGATTGGCGGAAACATGCTGGTCATAGAGCGCGACCAGATGAGAGCTCGGACAACGCCAGATCCAGCGGTTCGACAAACCCAGCACCAGGGCATCGTAGATGGCCAGCGACGTTCTGGAATAAACGGCGTAGCCCGGTTTGTGCGCGTCCGGAAACGAATCCATGCATAGCTCCAGTTACCTTAAGGAATGCATGGGGCTAGGCGCACGGGAACACAAAGTCAAGATTGCCGGCAACTACTTGTCTGGCAGGTCGTCGTCGTCAAGGATGCGCCATTTGGCACCTTCGAGATCGTCATACTGGCCGCTTTTCAAGGACCAGAGGAAAGCCCCAAGCCCTAGCGCTCCCAGGAGCAATGCAATCGGTATCAGATAGATCAGAACGTCCATGTTGATCTCATTCAGCAGCCTGTTGCTGTCGCACTGCGGGTGCGTTCGCTCCTGCGTCCCTGCCGCCCTCTCCCCAGCGCAGCTTGAGCGCGTTTGCGGTAACTGCCAGCGACGATGCGGACATCGCTGCTGCCGCCATCAAAGGTGTGACGAAACCGGCCACGGCAATGGGCACGGCAATGATGTTGTAGACGACCGAGATCCAGAGGTTCTGCTCGATTGCCGCCCTTGCCCGTTTCGACAGCCTGAGCGCATCGGCCACAGGCTGCAATTTGTCACCGAGAAAAACGGCGTCTGCAGCGGCCTGACTGAGATGCACGGCCGAGACAGGCGACAGCGAGACATGCGCCCCGGCCAGCGCCGGTGCATCATTCAGGCCATCGCCAACCATCAGGACCTTGCGGCCACTGGCCTGGAGTTCTTCGAGACGTGCAATTTTCTGGGCGGGCTTCATGCCCGAGCGCCAGTCCGATACACCAAGCACAGCCGCGCAATCGGCCACAGCAGGTTTCGTATCCCCGGAGACAATTTCAAGCGCGTAGCCGGCTGATTTCAACTGATCGACCACCGCCCTGGCATCCGGGCGCAGCCGTTGCCGGAAGGCCAACAGGCGGGCAGGATCCCTGCCAAAGCGGATAGCAAGCAGAGAGGCACCCGGGTTCGACTGCAGTGCTGCCTCGACCTGTTCGTCGGATGCTTCGCAGAACAGCGGGCTGCCAAGCCGCAGACGTTGTCCGGCAACCAGGGTTTCAAGACCCGCCCCGGATATCTCGCTGACGTCCGGCAGAGGCTGCAGCGCTCCTGTTGCCTTGACCAGGGCTGCCGACAAGGGATGCCGACTTGCCAGGGCAAGGCGTCCGGCCAGCGCAAGCGTTTCGTCATCTGGATCGATGGAGCTACACAGATCCGGCTCGGTAAGCGTCAGCGTACCGGTCTTGTCGAACAGGATGGTGTCGATATCCGACAATCGTTCGATGGCATCGCCCGAATTGAGCAGGATTCCACACCGGAAGAGCTGCCCGGATGCCACCACCTGCACGGCGGGAACCGCCAAACCGAGCGCGCAGGGACAGGTGATGATCAAGACGGAAATGGCGATGATCAGGGCTGGCTGCCAGTCGAGCCCGGCCAGCAACCAGCCAAGAAATGTCAGCGCAGCCGCGCCATGCACCAGGGGCGCATAAAGGCGGGCGGCGCGGTCGGCAATGCGCACGTATTTGGATTTGGCCTGGGATGCCGCTTCGAGCAGGCGGTTGACCTCATCCAGCAACGTCGCGCCGGAAGCAGCCTGAACCCGGACCTGCAACACCCCTGCTCCGTTTAAGGTACCAGCATAGACCCGCTGACCGGCGGCAACCGGCACCAGCACGCTTTCACCGGTCACTAGGCTCTGGTCGATCTCGGAAACACCGGTTTCAACCACACCATCCACCGGCACCCGCTCGCCGCCCGATACCAGAACCAGGTCACCTGCGGCGATTTTTGAAAGCGGTACTTCTCGGACAGCACCGTCGGGATGGATCAGCGCGGCAACTTCCGCCTTCAGCGCGGCGATGTTCTCTGCAAAAGACCGCGTTCGCCCCCGCATGTTGTGGTCGAGATACCGCCCGACCAGCAGGAAGAACAGCAACATGACGGCGGATTCGAAATAGGCATGATGCTGATGCTGGATGGTCTGGACGACCGACAGGGCGACCGCCAGTGTCACGCCGATCACGATCGGCACATCCATGTTCAACCGGCCGGCGGCCAGGGCGTTGAAGGCGCTGCGAAAGAACGGCCGCCCGGAGTAGGCAACCGTCGGCAAGGCAATCAGCGCAGACAGCCAGTGGAAGAAATCCCGGGTTTCCGGGGTGATGTCGGTGGCATTGCCCGACCACACGGAAACGGACAGCAGCATGATGTTCATACCGGCAAAGCCGGAAACCGCCAGACAGCGCAGCAATTGTTTGCCGGTCTTGTCCTGACGCTCCTTCTGGCTTGCCGGATCAAAGGGGTGGGCCTTGTATCCGAGACGTTCCAGCTCGGCGACGATCTCGTCAGCCCCGGTCTGGTCTTCCGACCAGTCGACGGCGAGCCGCTGGCTGGTCAGGTTGACGCGTGCCGTCCGGATGCCCGGAAGCCGTTTCAGACCTCGCTCGATGTCTCCCATGCAGGCAGCGCAGGTGATGCCGTCGACGGCAAGGTCCATGTGGACCGCACCGTCTTCGCCCGGCGTCACGAATGCCTGCCAATCACGCTGATGGACCGTCACGGTACGTGCCTCAGTTCTTGACGAAGATCCGGTTCTCGGACCGGAATTTCCGTTCGCCATCCTGTTCGATTTCCAGGATGAGTGTCCAGTTGCCGTCGGCAAGATTCTCGACTGTGCCGACATAGCGCCCACCGCCGTCAGCCGTGAAATCGACCTTCACGTCGGCGTCGTCATGAACCGGATTGCGCAAAAGGGCATGAAGGACCACCCCGTAAAGCGGCGTTCCCTGCGCATCGTTGGCCGTGACGACCAGCTTGCCATCCGCACTGCTGGTGCGGGTAAATTCGGTCGAGATCTGCCAGTTCAGGTCTGCCTGAGCCTTGGCGGCCGCGATTTCCTGGTTGTAGGCCTGTCCGGCTTCATAGGAACTTTCCACCACCACGCCCGGGAAAGACCCGAGCGCGAGATAGATGAACACGGCGTTGGCGGTAAAGATCACCCCAAAGAAGGCAAGAAGCCAGACCAGGACCGTCTTTCCGGTGATCGCCTTGGGATCTTTCATGTTCGATTGAACCATCGTCATTCTTTGCTCCTCAAGGTTTTTCCGGTGCCTTGAACGTGTCTTTGGCTGTGACCACTTCGCCCATGACGCTTTCGGTGATCCGGAAGGTAACCGGCGTCGAATGTGGCATCTTTGCCCAGGGCGGCGATGTCACGAGAATACGGACTTCCCGGGTCGTGTCAGGACCGACGGAGATGATCGGACGGCCGGCGAAGGTGTCCTCCGTACCGACGGCTTCCACCATCGTGTTGGCCGGCATGCCTTCCACATGCAGCATGAAATGGCGCTCGTGGCGGCGTTTGTTCGACAGACGCACGGTATAGCCGTTGCGCACGGACCCGTCCGACTGCTCGACGAACACCGGGTTCCTGTCATGCAGAACGCTGATATCGGCGAAATCACGATTGAGCAGTGCGAACAGCATGATGCCGCAGACCACGGCGATGATACCGACATAAATGACCGTTCGGACGCGGACGATCTCGTAGACCGATTCCTTGCCTTCCAGGCGGCGCTGGATGTTTTCGTCCGTATCGTAGCCGATCAGTCCCTTCGGCTTGCCGATCTTTTCCATGACGTTGTCGCAGGCATCGATGCACAGGCCGCACTGGATGCAGTCGAGCTGCATGCCCTTGCGGATGTCGACACCGGTCGGGCAGACCTGGAAGCACTGGTAGCAGTCCACGCAATCGCCAGCAGGCATGCCCTGGTCGGCAAGTTTCTTGTTTTGCTTCAGGGAACCACGCGGCTCGCCCCTGTCCCAGCGATAGGTGACGTTGAGGGCCTTCTCGTCGGTCATGGCGGCCTGGATGCGCGGCCATGGGCACATGTAGATGCACACCTGCTCCCGCATGAAGCCTGCGAGGAGATAGGTCGTCGTGGTCAGGATGGCGATCCAGACATAGGCAATCATCGGTGCCTGGAAGGTCAGGAGTTCCCATACCAGGGTCGGTGCGTCGTTGAAGTAAAGCACCCACGCACCGCCCGTCCACCAGGCGATCATCAGCCACAGGAAATGCTTTGTCACGCGCTTGCGGACCTTGTCGAAGGTCCAGGGGTCCTTGTCCAGTACGATGCGCTCGCGTCGGTCGCCTTCCACCTTGCGCTCGACCCAGAGGAACAGGTCCGTCCAGACCGTCTGCGGGCACAGATAGCCGCACCAGACGCGTCCTGCGACCGCGTTCATCAGGAACAGTACCAGCGCTGCAAGAATCAGGAGACCGGTGAGGTAGTAAACTTCCTGCGGCCAGATCTCGATGAAAAAGAAATAGGCCCTGCTGCCTTCCATATCGACAAGAACAGCCTGGCTTGGAGCATCCGGGCCGCGGTCATACCGGATAAAAGGCAGGAAATAATAGATGCCCAGCGTGATGAACAGCAGCGCCCACTTGATCCTGCGGAACAGGCCGTGCGTCGCCATGGGATAGATCTTCTTGGCTGATGCAAACCATTCATCGGATTGCGCGCCCTCATGCGTCTCGGTGTCCGTAGACATACCGTCCGTCCTCTTCAACGCGATCCTGCCCCAATAGGATCTTTGGAAAATCATTCGCCACCCACCATTAGCAGCGAGTGCTCAAAATAAACCGGCGCAAAGCGTCACACTTTGCGCCGGATCAAATCGTTCAGGCTATCTGGCGCATTTGTCGCACCAGATCCGCAGGTTCTACTGCCCGCCCCCGAAGGAGTGGACGTAGACCGTCAGCGACTTGATGGTCGCCGGATCGAGACGATCGACCCAGGCCGGCATCACGCCGTTGCGCGGATTGTTGATCTGCGCCTTGATGGCGTCCAGCGACTTGCCATAGAGGTAATTGGCAGACAGCAGGCTCGGTGCACCGACATCCTGAATGCCCTTCAGGTCTTCGCCGTGGCAGGCTGCGCAGTTGTCGTCATAGACGGTCTGCCCCGCTGCCAGATCGACGCCTTCGTCGGTCTCAAGTCCCGCGCGGGATGCGACGAAGTTGGCAACCTGATTGATCTCCTCGCGGCTCAACAGCTCATCACGGCCGAAGGCTGGCATTTCGCCGATGCGTGCTTCGTCATGACCGGACCTGATACCGAATTCCAGCGTGGTGTGGATGTTATCCAGCGTGCCACCCCAGATCCAGGTGTCGTCCTGCAGGTTCGGATAACCTTCCGCACCCGTGCCGCCGGAACCGTGGCACGGTGCACAGTTGTCACCGAAAGCTGCCTGACCGTTGGCCCGGGCAAATTGCAGCAGCTCCTGATCGGTGGAGATGTCCTCAAGCGAGGCTGCCACGATCTTGTCGGCAAAGACCGACCGGTCGGAGATCCCCTTGTCGTAGGCAGCAATCGCCTCGGTCCGCTGGTTGGCACCCAGTACACCGGTGGTGTAGCTGGAGACCAGCGGCCAGGACGGGTAGAGAACCCAGTAGATCACCGCCCAGACAATGCAGGCGTAGAACAGATACAGCCACCATTTCGGCAGAGGATTGTTCAGTTCTTTCAGACCGTCCCATTCGTGGCCGGTGGTTTCGACCCCGGAGATCTGGTCGACTTCCTTGTTATGTGTGTCTGCCATGGATCAGTCCTCCCGAAACGGGATTTGAGCAGCGTCGTCGAACTTTTTCCGGTTCTTCGGCCACAATGCGTAGGCCAGAACGACGCCAAACAGGATCATGAAGTAGAGTAGGCCCCAGGTTTGTGCGAAGCCTGCGAATGCTGAGTATGTCTCGTTCATCGCCCTTACCTCGCGTTTGCCTTGTCGTCATAGATCGAGAAATCGACCATGGTACCCAGCACCTGGAGATAGGCGACAAGCGCGTCCATCTCGGTCACTTCCCTCGGATTGCCGTCGAAATCGCGGATCGTGGCATTCGGCCAGCGTTCCTCGAAGCCATCCGCCGCTTCCGTGTCCGGTCTCGCCTGACCGAGGATGTCAGATGCGGCATTTGCAATCTGCTCTTCGGTATACGGCACGCCGATCACGGTGTTGACCGTCAGGTGAGACTCGATGTCCCGGGTGTTGAGGCGGTTTTCAGCCAGGAACGGATAGCCGGGCATGATGGACGCTGGAACCAGCGAGCGTGGGTCCTTCAGGTGCTCCACATGCCAGTCGTCGGAGTATTTGCCACCGACGCGGGCCAGATCCGGACCGGTACGCTTGGACCCCCACTGGAACGGATGGTCGTACATCGATTCCGCAGCCAGCGAGAAATGACCGTAGCGTTCCATTTCATCGCGCATCGGACGCACCATCTGCGAGTGGCACAGATAGCAGCCTTCGCGGATGTAGATATTGCGTCCGGCCAGTTCGAGCGGCGTATAGGGCCGCACGCCTTCGGTCTTTTCGATCGTGCTCTTCAGATAGAAGAGCGGAGCGATCTCGACCAGGCCGCCGATGGCGACCATGACCAGAATGCCGATCAAGAGAACGAAGGAGTTCTTTTCAAAGACTTCGTGTTTTTTCCATGCAGACATAGTCTGTCCCTCCCTTATTCGGCCGGAGCCAGGGAGCCAGCCGGCGTGGCATCGGCTTCTTCAGCCTCGCCGTGACGGACGGTCATCCAGAGATTGTAGGCCATGATCACGGCGCCGAGCACGAAGAGCGCACCGCCAAGAGCACGGATGATGTAGAAGGGATGCATCGCCTCGACGGTTTCCACGAAGGAGTACTCCAGGAAGCCGAGCTGGTCGTAGGCGCGCCACATCAGGCCCTGCATGATACCGGACACCCACATCGCGGTGATGTAGAGAACGATACCGATCGTGGACAGCCAGAAGTGCAGGTTCACGAGCTTCAGCGAATACAGCTGACGCTTGTTCCAGAGCCACGGGATCAGGCAGTAGATCGCGCCGAACGAGATGTAGCCAACCCAGCCCAGGGCACCGGAGTGCACGTGACCGATGGTCCAGTCGGTGTAGTGCGACAGGGAGTTGACCGAGCGCAGCGACATCAGCGGACCTTCAAAGGTGGACATGCCGTAGAAGGCGACCGAAACCACCATCATGCGCAGAACCGGGTCGGTCCGCAGCTTGTCCCATGCACCCGAAAGCGTCATCAGGCCGTTGATCATGCCACCCCAGGACGGCATCCACAGGATGATGGAGAAGGTTGCACCCAGCGTAGACGCCCACTGCGGCAGAGCCGTGTAGTGAAGGTGGTGCGGACCTGCCCAGATGTAGATGAAGATCAGCGCCCAGAAGTGCACGATGGAAAGACGGTAGGAATAGACCGGCCGCTCCGCGCGCTTCGGGATGAAGTAGTACATGATGGCAAGGAAGCCGGCGGTCAGGAAGAAGCCCACCGCGTTATGGCCGTACCACCACTGCACCATGGCGTCCTGAACGCCCGACCAGACGATGTAGGACTTGGTCGAGTAGATCGAGACCGGAATGGTCAGGTTGTTGGTGATGTGCAGCATGGCAATCGTGACGATGAACGCCAGATAAAACCAGTTGGCCACGTAGATATGCGGTTCCTTGCGCTTCCAGAGCGTGCCCAGGAACAGCAGCAGGTAGGCCACCCAGACGATGGTCAGCCACAGGTCGGCATACCATTCCGGCTCGGCATATTCCTTGCTCTGTGTCGCGCCGAGCAGATAACCCGTTCCCGCGATCACGATGAAGGCGTTGTAACCCAGGATAACGAACCAGGGCAGGATCTTGCCGGGCATGCGCACGCGGCAGGTGCGCTGGACCACATACATGGATGTTGCCAGCAGCACGTTGCCGCCGAAGGCGAAAATCACCGCGGAGGTGTGCAGCGGGCGCAGGCGCCCGAAATTGGTCCACGGCAAATCAAAGTTCAGCGCAGGCCAGGCCAGCTGAAGAGCGATGATCAAACCGACCGTGAAACCGGCAATGCCCCAGAACATTGCCGCGACCGCACCGAATTTGATCGGTCCGATGTTGTAGTTTGGTTTGCCGTCGATTTCGGCCGGAATCACTTCCCCGCCGTCATCGAAGTAGTTCTTGAAAATCAGAAACACGCTGACGGCGGCGAACAATGCGCCTATGCCAGCGTGGAATGCCATGACCTGATCGAATGTCTTGCCTGCCACGATGATGCAGGCAAACGCAAGCAGCACAAGGAAGATGGCGAAGCCGCCTTCCTCGAGCGAGATCATTTTGGCCTTGTTTTGTGCCATTTTAGCGCCCCAGTCTTGAAATCGTTACAAGGTGCCAACGATGGCACGACCATGCACACGACTCTGAAAATGCCGCGTTGATTCATATCAACATGCCAGCAATTGGCGATGTCGGAACAGCCTCCAAAGGTCAGATTGCATTGCGTAAATTGTCGCGGGCAAGATGAAGGCACGCCGTGAAAGGGATGTGACGCCGGCCTGAAGGACGTAGGCCGGTTTGCGGCAACGTCCTGGCACCCTTGCTCATCCGCCGGTCTTGCGGTTTTCCGAAGCCAAGGACCGGGAAACGTGTTACGCCGTTCTTCCTTCCGCTGAAGGGCGATGCTTTCTGGCGCGTCCGATGGCCCCTGATCTGCCGCTGACGACCTTCCACCTCGACACGGGACCCCTCCCTTGAACGCTGCATCTCAAAATGGCGCAAGCCTCCATCCCAATATCATCGGCAGCCTCTGGATGGTGGCTGCGATGGCCGCCTTCGCATTGGAAGATGCCTTCGTGAAGCAGGCTGCGGCACAGTTGCCCGTGGCGGAAATCCTGGTGCTGTTCGGCGTCGGCGGAACCATTGCCTTCTTCGGACTTGCCACTGTCACAGGCGAGAAAGTTCTCAACCGGGACGTTTTCTCGCCTGTCATGCGAGTTCGCTTCGCCTTCGAACTGGTCGGCCGGTTGTTCTATGTTCTGGCGTTGGCCCTGACGCCGCTCTCCTCGACCACTGCCATTCTCCAGGCAACACCGATATTCGTTGTGCTGGGCGCTTCCCTGTTCTTTGGCGAAAAGGTCGGGTGGCGCAGGTGGACAGCAATCTTTATCGGCCTTGTGGGCGTCCTGATCGTGCTCCGACCGACCAGCGACAGCTTTTCTTTGCTTTCGGTCCTGGCCGTCATCGGCATGCTTGGCTTCTCCGGCCGCGACCTTGCCAGCCGCGCTGCGCCGGCGACCCTCAGCACCAATATCCTCGGGTTCTACGGTTTCCTGACGATCATAATCGCCGGTCTCGTCTATGGTCTTTGGGACATGTCCGCCTTCGTGGTGCCTGAAACAACCGCCCTTCTCGCCCTTGGAACCGCAGTCTTCTGTGGTGTCTTTGCCTATAGCGCCCTGATGAAGGCCATGCGCACCGGAGAAATCGCCACCGTCACACCGTTCCGCTATTCGCGGCTGCTGTTCGGCGTCCTGCTCGGTGCCGTCTGGTTCAACGAGCGGATCGACGCGCAGATGCTGGTTGGCTGCACCGTCATCGTCGGATCGGGACTGTTCATCCTGTGGCGCGGCAACAAGGCGAAGACCCGGCGCACTTGAAACAGGAACAGCCTTTCAGGCACCTAGCCCATCTGACGCAAGGCCTGCAGCACCTGACCGGCCGCACCTTTGCCCCGGCTTGCCGGAAGGGCCCACAGGCAGATCTGATGCTGTAGCGGGACAACTGCTGCAAGAGGCGCCACCAGGGTGCCGGCGGCAAGCTGATCTGCGACAAGTGAGCGGTGCGCCATCAGAACGCCTGCGCCGTTCAGTGCTTCTTCGACCGCAAGAGCATAAAGCGAGAAGACAGGTCCGCGTGGCGCAAACCCCTCGCCCGGCATAGCTTCATCCGCCCATTTCCGCCAATCGTCTGCCCAGGCCGTGTCCGTCAGACAAACCGCCTCTTTCAGATCACCAGGCCGTTTGAGCGCCTTTGCAAGGGCCGGTGTGCAGACGGGCAGCAATTCGTCTCCCGAAAACGCGATCCCGTTGTCCGGAACGCTGTCGCAGTAGAAAAGGCAGAGATCGAATGGCACCCGCTTCAGGTTCGGCGGTGTTTCAAGGGCTGTGACCGAAATGTCGATCTCCGGCAACTTCTCGCGAAGCTGCGGCAGTCTGGGGGCCAGCCAAAGCTGCGCCAGCGCCGGCAGGGCCGCAATGTGTATCCTGCCGGGTGCAGCATCACGCCTCAGGTCGCGCACCGCAGTTCCAAGCTGGTCGAATGCGGCGACAAAACCCGGTAGTGCCCGCAGACCAGTAGCCGTCAGGCGGACCCCCTTGGCATGCCGCACGAACAGGGCCGCGCCGATTTCCTGCTCCAGCGCCTTGATCTGCGCTGCCACGGCTCCGGGTGTAACCTGCAGTTCCGCCGCGGCCTGTGCAAACCCACCGAGGCGCGCGGACGCTTCGAACGCTCTCAGTGCGTTCAGCGAAGGCAGTCTGGGGACGGGAGGAGCTACCGACATCTGAAAGACCTATTTTTTCTAGCCCTCGAATTTCTAAAATCTGATTTGCGCGAACACAAGCGGAGATGGACACTTTGTCCAAATAGAACCGGAGTTCCGACATGACCGCGCAAGACAAATGCCCCTGGCTCCCCGCTGTGGCTGCCACCCGTATCGACGAGATCACCCAGGCAACTTCGCCTCTCGGATCCGAGGCAATTGCCGCGCGCATCGAAGCGCTGGCCGAGACCAACAGGACCATCCACGAGAAAGACTGCTTCAATCTCAACCCCGCGACCAACGTGATGAACCCGCGCGCCGAAGCCTTGCTGGCGAGCGGCATGGGGTCCCGTCCCTCGCTCGGCTACCCGGGTGACAAATATGAGATGGGCCTCGAAGCCATCGAGGAAATCGAGGTGATTGCAGCGAACCTTGCCTGCGAAATCTTCCAGTCGGCTTATGCGGAAATCCGGGTCGCCTCGGGCGCGCTG
The DNA here is from genome assembly GCF_053005225.1 of Roseibium sp. RP-7. Taxonomy (NCBI): domain Bacteria; kingdom Pseudomonadati; phylum Pseudomonadota; class Alphaproteobacteria; order Hyphomicrobiales; family Stappiaceae; genus Roseibium; species Roseibium sp. RP-7. Next base: position 1,251,369 of record NZ_JBRKQA010000001.1, on the reverse strand, counting down.
GCAAATCTTTATGCATTTATGGCAACCACAAAGCCGGGCGACGCCATCATCGCACCGCCTGCGTCCGTCGGTGGCCACGTCACTCACCATGCGCCGGGCTGTGCCGGTCTTTATGGCCTGGATATCCACGAAGCACCGGTCGATGCGGACGGCTACACGATCGATCTGGAAGGTCTGCGCGCCCTGGCCCTGAAGGTTCGGCCGAAGCTGATTACCATCGGCATGAGCCTCAACCTGTTCCCGCACCCGGTAAAAGAAATTCGGGCCATTGCCGATGAAGTCGGCGCCTTTGTCCTGTTCGATGCAGCCCATCAGTGCGGCATGATTGCCGGTGGCGTCTTTTCCGATCCGCTGTCGGAAGGCGCACATCTCATGACCATGAGCACCTACAAGAGCCTGGGTGGTCCCGCTGGCGGGCTGATCGTCAGCAATGACCAGGATCTTGCCCGCAAGCTCGACAAGATTGCCTTTCCGGGGCTGACAGCCAACTTTGACATTGCAAAGTCTGCCGCGCTCGCCATCACCCTTCTGGATTGGCGCGATTTCGGCAAGGCCTACGCTGCCGAAATGGCCGCCAGCGCCGGTGCGCTCGCCGCTGGTCTCGAAGCAGAGGGAATGCCGGTGTTCACTACCGCCAAGGGGACAACCGCTTCACATCAGTTTGCCCTGGAAGCGGCAGCCCTCGGCGGCGGTCAGGCAGCTTCGAAGAAGCTTCGCCAGGCAGGGTTTCTGGCATGCGGAATCGGACTGCCGATAGCGCCCGTCGCCGGTGACATGAACGGCCTGAGGTTCGGAACACCGGAACTGGTCCGCTGGGGCATGACGACGGTCGACATGCCAGAGCTGGCCAAACTGATAGCCGAAGCGCTGCGGTCGAACGATCCGGCAGCGATGTCAGGACGCGTGGCCAAATGGCGCCAGAGTTTCAACACGCTCCACTTCATCCACCCTTGAGAAGCGTCACTCAACCTGCAGATCGGCGGTTCTTTGTTCCGCACTCAGGACCGCTAAGCAGGATCAGTTGCTTCGACGCCCCAGAACAAGTCCGGTGATGAAAGGCAGCAGCAGCACCATTCCGGTAAAGCGGGCGATCTGGTGCGCAGCCACAAAGGCGGGGTCGAGATCCAGCATGAATGCGAGCAGCGTCATCACCTCAAGTCCGCCAGGCGCATAGGCAAGCAGGGCCTGGCCAAAGGGAATGTCCACCAGTTCGGCAACGATCCACGCCCCGGCAAGCGAGGTCAGGAACGCCGCGGCAAAGGCGGCCATGGATGCGCCGAGCACGCTGAGAAACTGGCGCAGTGTCATGGAGGCAAAGCGGCAACCGATGTGAGCGCCCATCATGACAAAACACGGCAGCACGATGTAGCCCGGCAGGACAAGGACCAAGAGACCGGATGCATTGAGGCCGGCACTCATGAAAAACGCCCCAGTCAGACCGCCACCTGGAACTCTGGCCTTGATGGCAAGCCAGCTTGCCGCGAGGCAGAGCGGTATCCCGATCAGGAAGTCCTTGAGACCGGAGACATAAATCGTGCCGCTGCCCCCGCCCGCCGGTTCTGCGGAGGACACAACGGCGAAAGGCAGCACCGCCACCAGAACGAACAGACGCAAGGACTGGCTGGAAGCGATGCGGGGAAGGTCCGCCCCTCGTTCGGTGGCGAGGGCTATGACATAGGAAAGTGCACCGGGAATGGCACCGAAATAGGCCGTTTCCCTGGACCATTTCGCCCCGTAGTGCAGAACCGCGTAGCCCGCGAACGTGACCGCCACCATGACAGCGATCAGCATGGCCATGGACACCGGCCACTCCGCCACCCGGTCAACGATATCGGGATGGACACCCGCCCCCATGGAGATGCCGATCATGACGAAGAGCGCATCTCGCAGCGGGACCGGCATGAGCGTCGGCACTTGCGCAAGCGTTGCGATGGCAACGAAGACCATGGCGCCCGACAGCCAGGCCGCGGGAAGCCCGAACAGGTTGAATGTTGCTCCTCCGGCAGCGGCAATGAGAAGTGTGACCGCAAGTCTTCCGGCGGCAGATTGAAACGAATTGGCAGGCATCGGGAACCGTTGAGCTTGGAATGGCTCCTTGAGCTATAAATGGATTGATCGGCCAGCGCATGGTTGATTGCATGGATCAACATGTACGGCCTGTATTTTATCAGGCGGTTGTCCCCGGCAACTGTACAGGACGGGGCTCCGTGAAAGGTTTACCCTCAATTCCTTCCAGTTCACAGGCCCTGTGTATCGCCGGGCGCATTTCCAGCCGTTCGCACAGGGCGCGCAGGTGGGGCGTCGCCGCCAGGGACCACTTGCCCTCATTACGATAGATCTGCGCCCACCTGGCACAGGCAGCAAGATAGTGGTCGAGGATGGAAAGGTCCTGTCCCAGGAGAAATGGTCCACTCCAAGTGGCAAGTTCAGTTTCCAGATGCGCGAAACTGCCGGCGATCCGGCGGGTCAGCCCAGCGTGAAGGCTCAAGGCCGTCTCCGGGTCGCGAACGTATCTTTCCGGCTTGAAGGAGATCCGAAGGTCGGAATGCAGGGTGTTTGAGAGAAAAAACAACCATTTCAGAAATCGGCCGCGCTGTGGAGAGGCCGGCGCCGGAGCCAGACAGCCGTGCGCGTCTGCCAGATGCAAGGCGATCGCGGCGGTTTCGAACATGGGGGCATCCTGACCCGGCACTTCCAGAACCGGGATCAAACCTTGGGGATTGAGCCGCCGATATGCTTCCGAATTCTGTTCGGAGATCAACCTGTCAACAGTCACGTAGTCATAGGGCAGGCCCAGTTCTTCCAGTATCATCCTGACAATGAAATTGGCGCTGTCAGGCGAACCATGCAGGCGATAGCGCTCCAGATCTTCAGCTTTCCGGGTCGGTTCAGTTGCGGCAAGCAAATCGGTCAACCCACAGCTCTCCATCGAATTGCGTGTCTTTCAAACGGCTGGACTTGAGCGATATCAAGGCACGACCGGGCGAAGGACGGATAGATCGACACATGATGAAAGATCCGCTCTCCTACGCCATGCGCAACGTACCGCGCTATACAAGTTATCCGACAGCACCGCATTTTCATGACGGCGTAACGGCCGGCGTTTATGCGGACTGGCTCAAGGCGCTTTCGCCGCAGGACTCGCTTTCGCTGTACCTGCATGTCCCCTATTGCCGTGAGCTCTGCCATTATTGCGGCTGCCATACCAAGGCGACCCGTCAGGATGCGCCGCTCAAGGCCTATGCAGCGACACTCGGCCAGGAAATCAATCTGGCTGCCGGGCACATGCCGAATGCCGGTCCTGTCCGGCACATTCACTGGGGCGGCGGCACACCCAGCCTTCTGCCACGGCAGAGCCTGATCGACCTCACCGGCCTGATGCGTGTCAATTTCGACCTTGCACCGGACCTGGAACATGCCATCGAACTCGATCCGAGGCTTGTTACGGAACAGCTCGCCGAGACGCTGGCCATCATCGGAGTGAACCGGGCCAGCCTTGGCGTTCAGGACTTTGATCCCGACGTTCAAAAGGCCATCGGCCGTCTTCAACCCTACAGGGTCGTCAAACAGGCCGTAGAGTTTCTGACAGCAGCCGGTGTCACCGCGCTCAATTTCGACCTGATGTATGGATTGCCCGGCCAATCGCCGGAGACGATACTTGATACGGTGGAAAAGACGCTCTCGCTGGCACCCGGGCGCATTGCCCTGTTCGGCTATGCCCATGTGCCCTGGATGCGCAAGCACCAGCGCCTGATTGACGAAAGCACCTTGCCGAATGCCGCCGAACGGCTGGCCCTTGCGGACCTCGCCCGCGCGGAACTGCTCAAGGCCGGTTATGTCGCCATCGGGCTAGATCATTTTGCCCGGCCGGACGACAGCATGGCCATCGCCCTTTCGGACGGCTCCCTGAAGCGCAATTTCCAGGGCTATACGACGGATCAGGGCGAACAACTCGTTGGCTTCGGCGTCTCCTCTATCGGACGTCTGTCTGCCGGCTATGTTCAGAACATGTCTGATGTCGGCAACTGGCGCCGGGCAATCATGGCGAGCGAATTGCCGGTATCCAAGGGCTTGGCGCTTTCTGCCGACGACCGTTTGCGGGCACGGATCATCGAAGAGCTGATGACCAACTATGCCTGCGATCTCGTGCCGGCCTGCCGCGCATTCGGCCTGCCGACAAGCCACTTGAACGATGCTTTCGATGCCTTGCAGGACCTGGCCGCCGACGGCCTGGTCCGTCTGGAAGTGGACAATGAAACAGCCAGGGTTGAGGTAACTGAGACCGGACGGCCTTACGTACGTCTCGCAGCTGCAGCCTTTGACGCCTATCTGGCGGCGAGCCAGGCAAGTGGCAAGGCCCGGCATTCTGCCGCGGTTTGAAGAAAATGGCCCCAAGGCGAAACCCTGGGGCCGAATACCGAACTTGCCAGCTTACGGATCGCCGAAGATCGACAACAAAAAGGGCCGCGAAAATCGCAGCCCTTTCCAGGTCGACTATAAAGCAACGGATCAGTGCATACCTGTCATCTGACAGAGGCTGCAGACCTTGTTGAGATGGATCTGGTCGGCGCGGTCGACGCGGATAACGCCCCGGCGCTTCAGATCGGACACAACGCGGCTGACAGTCTCGATGGTCAGACCCAGATAGTCGGCGATTTCCTGCCGGGTCATGTGCAGTCTCAGGTCGAACCCGTCGTCGCTGTCGTCAATCGGCCCAACGCAGCCGACACCACCGCGATCCGGAACGAGATGCATCAGAAAGCTTGCAACCCGTTCGACAGCGGACTTGCGGCCAAGCAGAACGGCATGCTCGTGCAGCACGCGCATCTGGTTGGTCAGGCATCTGGTGAGCGTGCGCTGAAGCGCATCGGAACGTTCGACCTGCTTCAGATCGATTTCCTGAATTTCGGCATTGGTGAGTGTTTCGGCGGTGCAGTCGTTCTCGTCACTGCCCGCAAGACCGAAAATGTCACCGGGACGAAGGACTTCGACAACCTGGCGGCGTCCGTCCGGCAGCAGCTTGTAAAGCATCACCGAGCCCTTCACCAACTCATAGAGCCGCTTTGCGGGATCGCCTTCGTAATAGATCACCGCATGGGTGTCGTATTGGACAGCCTTGCCGCCAAATTCCGAAAACGATGTCTTGCTGGGTGTGCAGATGGGAGCACCTGTCATTCTTGGTGCTGCGCCCTGGCCGGGGGTACCCGCGTCGAAATAAGCCATATGTCCCTCCTTCGTGCCTGTGGCACGGCCTTCATTTGCTACGTCAGCGGGTGATCTCCATTCCTTGGTGCTTCCATTTCCGCACCGCTCGAAAAATCGACCACTGCTTGCAGGTGTCCCGTCCGACACCCCGCAGCTTGCAGGATGCACTCTAAAACGCGGAGTGCACACAACGTAATTCGGTCGACTGCGTAAGATAAACTACATATGAGCCGTAACGACGCAGCCGACTAAGGTCTAATCAGGCCGGGACTGCCTGCGCGTTTCGGGCGCGCGAAGCCGACGCCCGCCAAAATCGGCAGCGCTCAATCTCGAACACTCAATTTTCTGAAATTGGGTCAAACAGGCGGAGAGATCAGATGATCGCCTTCTGAGCCATGGCCGCCGTCAGCATGTCTATCGACAGCGGTTTCCTCAGAATTTTGAGCCCCGGAAGCTCACGAATTTGCTGCAACAGGTTCACTCTCGACTTGCCGGAAATGGCAAGGATGCTCGGAGGTGTTGGCAGGCCCATGAGTTCACGAACGACATCCGTGCCGCATCTGTCGGGAAGACCGATGTCAACGATCACCCAATCGTCCGACGAAGGAATACCGCCGGCGAAAAAACTCTCCGCATCTTTGTAAGTTATCGGATGATGATCGAGATCTTCGAGCGCAATCGCCAATGCATCGGCGACTGCTTCATCATCTTCAACAATGTGAACAACCACGAATGTAGATCCTCAAAGCCTGCCCCCAACGCAGACGATCAATCATACATACGCGATATTTTGCTTGCCGGATGTACGCAGAAATACGTTTCGGCATGCCGGTCATCCGGAAAAGCATTCCAGCCGTTCGCCTGAACCCGGCTTATCCCGAGGCGGAGTGGCCCAAAACAATGCGAACGAGATCCGCCGCATTGCGTGCGCCCAGTTTTTCCATGATGCGCGCCCGGTGCACTTCTACCGTTCTCGGACTGATTCCAAGAGTGCGACCGGCTTCCTTGTTGGAAGCTCCGTCGGTGATTTCCTTCAAGACTTCCAGCTCACGGCGGGTCAGCAGATCCGCTCCCTGGAAGGAGGCCGTGACGACCTCGTCCTGACGCTGCTTGGTGATGGCGATGCTTTCCTTCACCCGCTCCAGCACGGTTTCGGCGGAAAACGGTTTTTCCACGAAGTCAAAGGCGCCGTTGCGAATGGCTTCAACAGCCATCGGAATGTCGCCCTGGCCGGAAATGATGAAGATCGGCGCCGGATAGTGTTCGGCATTCAGCGCCTTGAGAATCTCGATACCGGAGCGCCCAGGCATATGGACATCCAGCATGACACAGGCAGGAACAGCCTTGCTTGCAGACTGCACGAAAGTGTCGCCATCCGAGAAGGTTTCGACCACATAGCCTTCCATATTGAAAAGCACCGACAGGGCGTCGCGCACCGCCGGATCATCATCAACGATGTATATGGCCTCCGCGTCAGCTTTCATGTCCATCACTTCCTCAGCTCATTTCTTTCGAACCGTTCGTTTCGGCTCTTTCTGCAACATCTTCTTCGGGCGGGTCTATTGGCAAAGACAACACGAAGGAGGCTCCTCGTCCGTTTGCCCCCTTTTCCAGACGCAAATCACCACCATGGTTTTGAGCAATCGAACGGGATATCGCCAAGCCCAGGCCAACCCCCTTGTGCTTGGCACCCGTAAAGGCCCGGAACAGGTTGTCAACCAGCTCTTCGGGAACGCCCGGGCCGTTGTCCGTAACCCGAAATTCCAGGCGATCTCCATTCCGGCATACGGCCAGCACTACCTTGCGGTCGGCCTGATCGCAGACCGCTTCGCGCGCATTGCGCAGCAGGTTGATGAGAATCTGCCGAATCTGCACCGGGTCGGCCATCAGTGGCGGCAGTCCTCTTGCGATCTCGGCCTTCATGATCGATCTGCCATTGCCGCTGCCGAGTTCCGCCATTTCCAGGCAGCTGGTGACAAAGTCCCGCACTTCGATCGACTGGCGATTGGGCGTTTTCTTTTCCACCAGTTGACGCATGCGCTGGATGATTTCTCCCGCCCGCTCGGCTTCGCGTACCGCCTTGTCGATAACCTCGATGATGAAGGGATCCAGGGATTTGTCGGCACGGGTTTTGCGCGATACGGATTGCAGGTAGAGCAGTACAGCTGTCAGCGGCTGGTTGAGCTCATGCGCAATCGCCGCGCCCATTTCGTCCAGTGCGCTGATCCGGGTCATGTGGAGAAGCTGTGCCTGGGTCTTGGCCAACCGGTCTTCCATCTGTCGGCGCGAGCGCAGGTCGCGCAGGATGCCGATGAATTGTCGTCCGGCCGGTGTCCATGCCTCACCGACAGACAGCTCGATGGGAAAGACCGTGCCGTCCTTGTGGCGGGCCTGGACCTCGCGGCCGATACCGATGATCTTCTTATGACCGGTGGTGAGATAGTTGTTCACGTAGTGATCATGCGCGTTGGCATATTCTGCAGGCATGATCCTGTTGACATTGCGTCCCAGAAGGTCCGCGGCTTCATAGCCGAAAAGCCGTTCGCAGGCCTTGTTGAAGGCCAGCACCTGCGCACGGTCATTGATCACGACAATGCCGTCGGCCGCGGTATCGAAAACACTGGCAAGACGCGCTTCCGTTACGGCTGCATTGTCATCATCGTGATCTAAAACGTCGTCGCCCACCGTCCCCGCACCCAAATGGAATTCTCGTCCCGTCTAGGTTTAAGGGTTTTCCCGTAGGCCAGCAACCCGTCAGGGCTCTAAATCTCTGGTATCCAAGTGCTAATTCGACGCACTGCTTCCTCCAGGTGATCCTCGCGCCGGGCATAGCATAACCTTAGGTGATGTTCACCGCCCTTGCCGAACGCAGTGCCCGGTGCAAGACCCACACCTGTCTGGCGAACAAGGTCCAGCGCAAAGTTGCGTGTGTCCGTGACGCCCTCAATGGAAAAGAAGAGATAGAACGCGCCGTCGGGTGGCAGCACCTTCACGCGGTTAAGGCCCTGCAATCCCTTGAGAACACAGTCACGCCCCTTGCGAGCACGTGCGACCTGCTCCTGCAGGAACGTGCGCCCTTCGGTCAGGGCGGCAACGGCGCCCCACTGCGAAAAGGACGGAACACCCGACGTCGAATACTGGATCAGGTTTTCAAACACCTGGCCGAGTTCCGGCGGCGCCGAGATCCAGCCGACCCGCCACCCGGTCATTGCCCAGTTCTTGGACATGGAATTCACGAAGATGATGCGGTCGTCTTCTTCGGCTATATCGTAGAAGGAGGGCGAACGCTCCCCTTCCCCGTAATAGAACAGTGCATAGATTTCGTCCGCGATGATCCAAAGGTCATGCTTTCGCGCGAGATCCAGAAAAGCCTTCAAGAGGTCTTCGCTTGCAACCCATCCGGTCGGGTTGCAGGGCGAGTTCAGGAAGAGAGCGGTCGTCTGCGGCGTGATCGCTGCTTCGACGTCCTCAATGGCCAGCCGCCAGCCGTCGCCCTCCTCCCGCATCGGCACACTGACCGAACGCGCCCCGTGAATTTCGATGGCAGCCGATATGTTCGGCCAGGACGGCGTCGGCACGATCACTTCGCGCCCGGCTCCTGCAACCGCCTGCACGGCGAGTTGAATGGACTGCATGCCCGATCCGGTCACATAGAATCGTTCCGGCGAGAAAGGCTTGCCGTAAAGATCCTGATGATAGGCCGCCAGTGCCTCGCGCAGCTGCGGGATGCCGCGCTGGTATGTGTAGAACGTCTCGCCCCGGTCGAGCGACGCTTTTGCGGCTGCGCGGATGAACTCGGGCGTCGGCAGATCGCCTTCGCCTGCCCAGAGCGGGATCAGATCTTTCCGGTCACGTCCGGCATTGAAAACTTCGACGATACCGCTTTCAGGTGCGGTTCTGGCTTCCGGGCTCAATCGCTCGATCAGGCTGGTCACGTGGCAGATCCTTCATTGTCAATTGGCGCCACCTTATCGGGTTTGCTTGCCAATGTTCCATGAAAGGATGTGAAGAAGACTTCACCGAAGGTGATCAATTCACATACCTTGGGAAAGCCTCGAAAGCAGATCAGTCGCAAGGCGAATAGACAGATCGATTTGGCTGTGGTCGGATCGGACAAGGCAGCGTAAGGGGTTGCCGGGAAACAGGTTCGAGCCGGCCCGACAAGAGGCCGACGGAACCCATGCCGCTCGGGAGGACGGTTACCAGATCATGCTGCATGGATGGCTCGTGATACTGGCCGCAACGGCCTACATCCTGTGCTTGTTCGCCATCGCCAGCTTCGGCGACCGGATGCCGCGCCGGTATTCGTCGCGTACGGGCGGCCGCCCCTTCATCTACGCCCTGTCGCTTTCGGTCTATTGTACGTCCTGGACCTTCTACGGCTCAGTCGGCAACGCCAGCCGGACGGGCATCGAATTCCTGACCATCTATATCGGCCCCTTGATTGTTTTCGCGCTCGGTTATCCGCTGCTGCAGCGGATCATCCAGATCTCCAAGACAGAAAGCATCACGTCGATCGCCGATTTCATCGGCGCGCGGTACGGCAAGAGCCAGTCGGTCGCAGCACTTGCCACACTGATTGCGGTCATTGGCGTCATTCCCTACATCGCCCTGCAGCTGAAAGCCGTGTCGCTGTCGATCACCACCATGATCGGCCCGCTGATCTCCCCCGGTGACATCTTCACGCCGGTGTTCGATGACGTCACCCTGCTGATTGCCCTCGGCATGGCCATCTTCAGCTGGGCGTTCGGAACAAGACACATTGACGCGACGGAGCACCAGGAAGGGCTGATGCTGGCGATCGCAGCCGAGGCGGTGGTCAAGCTCATCGCCTTTCTCGCGGTCGGCTTCTGGGTCACCTACTCGCTTTTCGACGGCCCGGTCGACCTGATCCGTTCCATCTCGGAAGCGCCTGAAGTCGCGCAGATTTTCGAAAAACCGCTGAACATCGGCAACTGGCTCGTCATGTCGTGCCTGTCGGCCTTTGCGGTGCTCTTGTTGCCGCGCCAGTTCCACGTCACGGTGACGGAGAACAATTCAGACGCCGAGCTGCGCCGCGCGACCTGGATGTTTCCGCTCTATCTGGTGCTGATCAACCTGTTCGTGATCCCGATTGCAGCTGCCGGCCTGCTGCGCTTCGGACAGGACGTCAATCCGGACACCTTCGTTCTGGCCCTGCCCATAGACGCCGGACACCCGTGGCTTGCCCTCTTTGCCTTCATCGGAGGCCTTTCGGCGGCAACGGCCATGGTCATCGTGGCGACGGTTGCGCTGGCCATCATGATTTCCAACGACATCGTTGTGCCGCTCCTGCTGCGCCGGCACAGCGAGGACGACATCGTCAACATCGGCGGCCAGGACATGAGCGACCGGCTGCTGACGATCCGCCGCCTCGCCATCTTCGGCATCCTTCTGCTGGCTTATGCCTACTACAAGGCGGCCGGCAATACCGCGGCGCTCGTTTCCATCGGGCTTCTGTCCTTCGCCGCAATCGCGCAATTCGCTCCCGCTTTCGTCGGCGCCCTCTTCTGGCGCCGGGCCACGTCTCTGGGGGCCATCGCCGGGTTGAGCGGCGGGTTTGTCTTCTGGGCCTATACGCTGCTGCTACCGACCTTCGCCAAATCCGGCCTGATTTCCGACGGCTTCCTGGAAACCGGCCCGTTCGGCATTAGCGAACTGAACCCGCAAGCCCTGCTCGGGATCACCATGGATCCGTTCATCCATGGCACCCTGTGGAGCCTTTTCGTCAACATTGTCCTGTTTGTTGGCGGCTCTTTCCTGAGAAAGCCTCTGCCTGCGGAAACCCTTCAGGCAAACGTCTTCGTACCGGCCGAGTTCGCGCCCTCCCCCAGCCTGCGTTACTGGCGTACGTCCGTTACCGCCGGAGACTTGCAGGCAACCGTCGCGCGCTATCTCGGCGAAGAGCGGACAGCCCGTTCGTTCCGGCGGTTTGCGAGCGAACGAGGTATCGAACTCGATCCGAAAACTTTGGCGGACGCCAACCTGCTGCGCTTTTCCGAGCAGCTTCTGGCAAGTGCCATTGGAGCGGCCTCGTCGCGCCTTGTGCTGACCTTGATGCTCAAGCGGCACGACCCGTCGACCAAGGGCGCAGTGAAGCTGCTCGACGACGCCTCCATCGCCATTCAGTACAACCGCGACCTGCTGCAGACGGCACTCGATCAGGTGCGCCAGGGCATCGGAGTGTTCGACCGGGATCTGCGCCTGATCTGCTGGAACAGGCAGTTCCGCGACCTGCTGGGACTGCCTGCCGAATATGGTCAGGTCGGCACCACACTGGATGCGATCCTGCGTTTCAACGCGGAACGGGGCGAGCATGGCCCCGGGCCTGTGGAGGCGATCGTCGCCGACCGGATCGAGAAGCTGGTGCTGATCCAGGAAACCTTTCAGGAAAAACTGGAATCAAGCGGAGCGGTGTTCGAAGTCCGCATCAGTCCGATGCCCGACGGCGGCATCGTGACCACCTATACAGACATCACCGAGCGGGTTCTGGCGGAAGAAGCGCTCGCCCGCGCCAACGAGACGCTGGAACGCCGGGTCAGGGAACGCACGGAAGAACTCACCCACGTCAACGAGCGCCTGGTGGAGGCCACCCACGCCGCGGAAGAAGCCAATATCGGCAAGACCCGTTTCCTGGCAGCGGCCGGACATGACATCCTGCAGCCTCTGAATGCCGCTCGTCTTTACGCCTCGGTTCTGGTCGACAAGCTTAAGGACGGCGACGACGGCTCGCTGGTCCGCAATGTGGAAATGGCACTGGAATCGGTCGAGGACATTCTCGGCGCCGTCCTCGATATTTCCAGGCTCGACACCGGCGCCCTGAAACCGGAACCGACGGTCTTCCGGCTGGACGAACTGCTGCGCGGAATCGATCTCGATTTCCAGCCTGTCGCCAAGGAAAAGGGGCTGGAACTGCGGATCGTGCCGACGTCCCTTTCGGTGCGGACAGACAGACGCCTTATGCGGCGCCTGCTGCAGAACCTCGTTTCGAACGCTTTGAAATACACTCAGTCAGGCCGCGTCCTTGTGGGGTGCCGCCGACGCGGCAATCGGGTGATCGTGGAAATTCACGACACGGGCATGGGCATCCCGAAAAGCAAGCAGAAGGCGATTTTCCAGGAGTTTCACCGGCTGGATGACGGCATGCGCGTTGCAAAGGGGCTGGGGCTAGGCTTGTCCATTGTCGAGCGCATCAGCCACGTTCTGAACCATCCGGTTGAACTCCGCTCGGAAGCCAACAAGGGCTCGTGCTTCTCGGTCGAACTGCCTCGTTCCGCGGACATGCCCGATCTCGTTCCCATTCCGCAGGCCCCAACCATGGCTGGCCAGCTTGATGGTCTTTGCGTTGTGGCCATCGACAACGAGCCGGACATCCTGAGCGGCATGCGCCACCTGCTGACGAACTGGAACTGCAAGGTGATTGCAGCTGCCGATGACGTGGAGGCGGCAAACGAGCTCAGCAAAGCCGGCCTGACGCCGGACGTCATACTGGCGGACTATCACCTCGACAATGGGACCGGTATCGAGGCGATCTTGAAACTGAGATGGAAATTCGGTCGCCAGATCCCCGCGATCCTGATCACCGCGGACCGGAGCCGCCCTGTGCGCACGGAAGCCGAGGAAAAGGACATCGCCTTCTTCAACAAGCCGCTGAAACCGGCTGCCCTGCGTGCCCATCTGGCCCGCTGCCAGGCAGGCCAGGCGGCCGAATAAGCCGCGTTGGAGCCCGGGTCCCGAACGCTGTCAGCACCAATGCATCAGGAAGCTGAGCGGAGCGCTCCAGGGTTCTTCGGCGCGGTGCTCGGCGAACGGTCCTGCCAATCTTCCCTGCGAATCTGGGCGACCCGCATCGGATTGGGATCCGGCTTGCCGAAGTAATAGCCTTGCATGGTGTCGCAGCCGAGCGTGCGCAAAGCATCCACCTGAAACTGGCGCTCCACGCCTTCTGCCGTGACTTCCAGACCAAGGTTATGCGCAAGCGCAATGACTGCAGAGATGATCGCCAGACCGTCGCTGCGTTCGCCGATTTCATCGACGAAGGATTTGTCGATCTTGATCTTGTCGAACTTGTAGTGCCGCAGATACGAAAGAGACGAATAGCCCGTACCAAAGTCGTCCAGCGCGATGCGGATACCAAGGTCACGCAGTTTCTGCAGCTTGATCGATGCTGTGCCGAAGTCGCGCAGGAACACGGATTCGGTGATTTCCAGGACAAGGCGTTCCGGCGGGAACCCCGTTTCCTGCAGCACGGTCAGGATCTGTTCCACCAGATTTGGATCCATGAACTGGACCGGCGACAGGTTGACCGCAACGCTCTCCAGTTCGGGACATTGGGCTGCCGCTGCACAGGCTTTCCTCAGAACCCAACTGCCGAGCGGCAGTATCAGACCCGCGTGTTCGGCAATCGGAATGAACACGTCCGGCGGCACCTCACCACGCTCGGGATGCAGCCAGCGGAGCAGGACCTCGCTGGACACCACCTTGCCGGACCGGGCGTCCACGATCGGCTGAAAATCGACATTGAGCTTGCCGTATTCGAATGCTTCGCGCAGATCCGATTCCAGTTCGCGGCGCTCGCGGACCTCGCGCTCCATGTCCTGCTCGAAGGCAAGCGACCGTCCCCGGCCACCTTCCTTTGCCTTGTAAAGCGCAATGTCAGCCTTGCGCATCAGATCGTCGACAGTGTCCTTGCTGTCGCACAGACGGGTGAACCCGACGGTGGCACCAATGGCGAAGTCGCGACGGCCAATCCGGAAAGGCTTGCGTGTCACGGCAACCAGTTCCTCGGCAAATGCAAGAGCCGCCTGATCGCTGACGAAACGGCCAAGCGCGGCGAATTCATCGCCACCGAAACGCGCGAGCATCGTTCTGCCTTCGCCAAGGGCGGTAAACCGGCTTGCGACCTGCCGCAGAAGTTCATCCCCTGCCGGGTGGCCGCTGGTATCGTTCACGACCTTGAAATTGTCGAGGTCAATGAGGAACAGCGTCAGTGTGTTCTGGCCGTTCTGGTTTTGCTCTTCCAGTTGCGCCTCGGCCTGTTTCAGGAACCAGCTCCGATTGCCGATCCCCGTCAGGGAATCGTGCTCGGCCAGGTGAGAAACAAGGGCGCTTGCCCTGCGGGCTTCGGTGATGTCGGAAGCAACACCGCGGTAACCGGTAAAGGAACCATGGTCGTCGTAGACCGGACGTGCTGCCAGGGACCACCAGCGCTCCTCGCCGTTCACGTCCACCCCGATGACGATTTCGCGGAAGGCTTGCTGACGCTTCATGGCGTTTTCCAGCCTGGTCACGGCGGACCGCGCATCGTTCTCGTCCAGGGAATAGGCCAGATCGACCATGCGCATGGTTTCCAGTTCCGCCCGGTCCCGGCCACTGGCATGTAAGAATCGGTCGGAAATGGAATGCAGATTACCGTGGCTATCCGATTTCCAGAGCCAGTCGCTGGACTTTTCCTCGAACTCGTTCAGCAGCAGAGCGATCAGTTCACCGCGTTGTTCCAGCTCGGCTTCGGCAAGGAAATGGGAGGCAAACAGCCAGCCTGCCGAAGCAACGCTGCCGACCACCACCAGCGTGTAGCTGCTCAACAGGAAGACCAGCGGCCACAGCTCCGCGCTGCGTCCGATTGCGAATGATACGAGCGATGCAAGGAACAGGATCGCGACCCAGCGAAAGGCTGCCTGCGGCACGGTTGCCAGCGTAAAACCGCCTCCGCACAGCATGCCGGTGGTAACGCAGGAGGCAATCCAGATGCCGTCGGGATCGCCATAGCCGAATGCGGCAATTGGAACGACCGCCCAAAGGCCACTGAAAATCGTCGCGTGCAAGACCGCCTTGTTCAGAGATCGCCGCGAGGCAAGATGAATTGGCGACCTGTTCGCTTTCAGCCACTTGAACAGGGTGTAGGCAAGAAAAGCTCCAATGGCCGCAATCCAGACGGCAATGAAACTGAACGGCATGAAGTGCTGAAACGCGAGCGTAATGACGATTACGTTGACGACGTTTGCCAGCACGATAAAGGGTGTCAGGCGCGCGATGCTCGCGATCTGCGCTGCACGTACCTTGCGGGCGAGGAGTTCGTCGACCACCGGGTGGCCGAACGCGAGCATGAAGGCGCGAACAGGATTGCTTTCCTGCTGTCCGGTCTGCGTGTTCGCGTCAGACTGGAAGTCCACCTTGAGCTGACGACCGGGCAACACGAAGGCCATGCCGATCGTCTTGAAGATCAGTCGCCAATTGAAGCTGGACCGCATTTTCTCTCCGGGTGGCTACTCGCACTCTGCGTGGCAGCGCCCCGCAGCAATGACGGTTACAGCCATTCCCTGAAATTACGGTAAAAACGGTGGTCTGGATTCCGCTATGTTTTTGCAATCCTGACTGGAAAGCTCGCCCTGAAGGCCTACAGAAATTGCATCCGGGCAGGTCGATCTCAGCACGCAAAGCAGAAAACGGTCTCCCGCATTGGAGACCGTTTCCAGGTGGACCAGCCAGAAAGTAACGTGGCGCGTGTGCCAGGCGTTACTGAGCCTGGGCAGCCTCGGCAGTTTCGCCGCCAACCTGCCACTGCCCGGCCTCGATCTTGGACGCTGCAATAACGGCCTGGGTTCTGCTTTCCACGCCAAGCTTTTGCAGGATCGCGGATACATGGGCCTTTACGGTCGCTTCCGAAACGGACAGTTCGTAGGCAATCTGCTTGTTCAGAAGACCTTCGGACAGCATCATCAGAACACGAACCTGCTGAGGGGTAAGCGTTGCAAGGCGCTGGACCAGATCACCGCTGCCATCGTCGGCGGCAAGGTCGACATCCGGCGGGGTCCACATGTTGCCGGACATGACCTCCGAAATCGCCTCGCGAATGACATCGATCCCGTGAGACTTCGGAATGAAGCCGGAAGCTCCGAATTCAACCGCGCGCCGGATGGCCTGCGGATCTTCATTGGCCGAGACCACCACCACAGGAACGCCGGAATATTGGGCCCGCAAGTACATAAGCCCGGAAAAACCGCGCATGCCGGGCATGGACAGATCAAGCAGGATGAGATCGACTTCGCCATCCTGTTCCAGCTTGGCCGTAACGTCCTCCAACGCACCGGCTTCCTCGATCACAGCATCGGGGTATTGTGTTTCGAGCGTTTGACGCAGAGCACCCCGAAACAGGGGATGATCATCCGCGATGATGAACCGATACGATGTCGCCGACACGTTGTTATTCCTCCCTCAACGGTCCGTTTGGCCCGCAGGTTCCGCCAGAGCCATGCGTCGCAGTCATCCTGCACCCGCTCGCTTCTTGATTTTATGGCGAAGCCCCGTTGTTGCGGCCATTGTGAAGTATGTTTGCAACATGGGTTACGCGCAAGTCAAACCATGCTTTTGACCAACACTCCATGTTCACGCGCTGCGCATTCGCTGCTGGCACGGCAAATAGGCTGCCTTTAGGCGCAAGAAAAATAGTCAAGTTAGAACCACCAACAAAAACAACCTAAAGTTTAAATCACGCCGCAGCAGTTGATCTTTTCATTTTACCCACTTCCTCAACGTTGCCTGAACTAATTTTCCAGAATCTACATTTCTTGTTGATAATCAATGCAAAGACAGCAACAAATGACCTGTCCAATACACATCACATAATCAAAAATCACTGAGTGCACGAAGCAATTATGACAATTCAGGCAACGCTGTTTTCATTTGTGAACCGTTGGGAATGTGACGAAAACGATCATCTGAACGTCCAGTTCTACTTCAGCCGCTTCGAGGAAGCAGATCGCCAGTTCCGGCTGATGACCGGCTTGAGCGAAACCGTCGTGGGGGCTCGCCGGGTGCGCCACGTGCGCTACCACAAGGAGATGCGCACGGGAGACCTGATCACGGTTCACTCCAGCATCGCCTTCGACGGCCCGCATATGCTCACTGTCATTCACGAAATGCGCGACGCCGCCACGGGAACGCTTTCAGCAACAGCTCTCGACGGATATGAGCCGAGCGCCAGCGCCGCGAAGACCTTGCGCCAGCGCTTCCGCGACTTCCAGACGCCAATGATTGCAGAGGCCGGACCAAGGGGGATTTCCGCCGGACCGGCAAATGCGCGCGCGACGCTTGCGGCCCTGCAGTCGAAAGGCGCCCAGATCGTCTATCGGGGGACCGTTTTGCCACGCGATATCGGTCCGGACGGCAAGGCCGATGACAGATTTGCGCTGTCCTGCTGCACGGACGGCGTAGCCCATGTCTGGCAGCGTACGCCGATGACACACGCCTATTTGACGGAAAACGGTTTCGGCCGGGTGGCCGTTGAAATGAAGCTGACCTGGATCACACCGCTGAAGACCGGCGACGCAATGCTGGTGGTTTCCGGCTTTACCGGCGTCAATCCAAAGACCTTCTCGATGCGCCATCACCTGTTTGAAACACGGACGAACCGTCTCGCCGCCGTCCTGGATGTTGTCGCGCTGACGATGGATCTGACCAGGCGTGTTGCCGTGGAACAGCCGGATGAAGCCTATCAGAGCATCAACAAGATGCTGATCGACTGACGTCTCCGGGCCAAGGAACTTTGCCGGACACAGCGTGCCCCTGGCAGGGACACGCTATTTTTTAACCTGACTTCAGGCGATCAGTTGGCTTCGCCTTCGAAGTCCTTCTGCAGATCGCGAACCATGCCAAAGAAACGACGCATGGCGCTTTCTGTGAAAGTCAGAACCTTTTCCAGTTCCTCATCTTCCTCGGTTGTCGATGGGCTGCGTCCACCCTGACTGGAGCCGGGTGCTTTTGGGCGATCAAGTGCGGAACCGGGTGGCAATTGCTTGTCGGACTTTACGCCATTGCCTTCCAGCTCCTCCACACGGGCGGTCAGGCGATCCACTTCACCGGCCAGCTCGTTGATTTCAGCAAGATAGGCATCTTCTGCCAGCGGCACCGGATTGCAGCGCCATGCGTCGCTCTGCTCCTTGCAAATGGAGACGGTCCCGTTCTGCCGGTCCACCCTGAGGATATCCTCATCCACCCTGACCAGGGAAAAGCGGTCCGCCTGTCCCTTTGTCACTGCGTCTGCGGTTTCAGGGGAGACGCTGTCCTGGGCGACAGCTGCCGGGGCCAGAAGAACAGCCACGGCCAGCCCGCTGAACACGGGAGCCAGATATTTGTTGCGGATCGTCATATTGCCTCTCCGGTTGCCGGCCTCGCGCTTTCGCACCCCAGGCATTTCAGTTGAAACAGGGGCACAAGCGTCTGGCCGTTTGTATCTTGCCATGGGTGCCATATTTCCATGGCCAAAGCACGACTTAAGGGCGGGTTTTCAAAAGCGAGTTGTCGAACACCGAATTACCCTTCTTCGCCTGGCAACATTGCCTGAAGCGTTTCCAGCCTGTCGGCCTCAGCCGTCGGCTTGTCCCAACGCAGCCTGGAAATGCGAGGAAAACGCATGGCTACACCGGACTTGTGCCGGGTGGACCGGTTGAGTCCTTCAAAGGCGACCTCCAGCACAAGCCCCTTTTCAGCGCTATGAACGACTTCCCTCACCGGTCCGAACCGATTGATGGTGTTGTTGCGCACGTAGCGGTCGATTTCACGCAATTCCTCATCGGTAAAGCCGAAATATGCCTTGCCGACCGGAACCAGCTCGGCTCCCGCCTCCCCGTCACGCCAGACACCGAAGGTATAGTCGGAATAGAAGGATGAGCGTTTGCCGTGGCCGCGCTGCGCATACATCAGCACGGCATCGATCAGGTAGGGTTCCCGTTTCCACTTGAACCACAATCCCTTCGGCCGGCCGGTGACATAGGGCGCATCCCACCGCTTCAGCATCAAGCCTTCAACGGCCTCGGCGTCGGCAGGAGGCAGATGGGCATGGGGATCGGCGCGCGCGGAGGTGATTTCCTCCCATCCGGTTACCTTCACCATGGGCGACAGATCGATGCTTCCCTCCGGCAATCCGGTGATAAAGGCTTCAAGCGCCTTGCGCCGTTCTGCAAACGGCAGCTCCCTCAAATCGGTTCCGCCGACACTGAGCAGGTCGTAGGCACGGATCGCTGCCGGGTATTCGCGGATCAGCTTTGGCCCGGCGGTCTTGCGGTTGAGGCGTTTTTGCAGATCTGCAAAAGGACGCACCTGACCGTCCGACACCACCAGCAATTCGCCATCAATGCAGGCGTCGAATGTCAGCAAATCCAGAATATCGGGAAAGGCCCTGGATATGTCTTCACCGGTCCGGCTGAACAGGCGGCGTACGCGGTCGCCACGCGCTGTCAGACCGGCTGCCGCCTGAACGCGAATGCCGTCCCATTTCCACTCGACCGCAAAGTCCTCCGCGTCCAGAAGCTCCGTGTCCCTGTCCTCGTCCAGGGGGTGCGCCAGCATCACCGGCCGGAATGGTGCGGGATCGGATGTTTGCGGTTGTCCGGCCAGTCCTTCCGCCCAGGCAAACAGTGCTTCATAGGGTGGCTCCAGCCCGTGCCAGACCTCTTCTACGGAAGCAACGTCCAGTCCACCGAGCTTCGCCACGGCCGTTTTCGCAAGGCGCGCAGATACCCCAACGCGCAAACCGCCCGTCACCAGTTTCAAAAGGGCCCATCTGCCGGTCTCATCCAGCGTGTCCAGCCAGTCGGTCAGCAAACCGGGCACTTCGCTCTTTCCGGCCCCTTCCAGCCGCTTGACCACTTCGGACAGGCTGGGGGCAGCTTCTTTCAGGGCAACCTCTCCGTTTGCAGCCTGCGGCCACATCAGCGCAATGGTCTCGGACAGGTCACCAACAAAATCATAGGAAAGCGCAAACAGCTCCGGGTCCGTCCGCTCGCCGATCAAAGCCCTGAGCAGGGCCGGTTTGGCGTGTTTGAAACTCAGCCCGCCTGTCAGTGCGGCTAGGGCAAAGCCCCGGTCCGGATCCGCGACCTCCTGGAAATAACGGATCAGGAGCGCTTCCTTGGCGAGGCGCCTGGGTTCCAGCGAAAGCCGGTCGAGCAGATGGGAAAAAGCCAGCATAAGCGCTATACGAACCGCGAAAGCGCCCGGACTGCAAGCTCTTACGTCATAGACAAAAAAATTCAGCTTACCATCTCAATGCGGGCTGAAAGCTAACACCGGCTCCAGGCAGAGTTCAATTTAGCAACGGCATAAGATAATTGGTCAACACCCCACAAGATGACCGGCTACGAGGAACAATAGCGCGCTTGTGTCATCTCTCGGCATCTGGCGCACTGTGTAGAAACGCTGCTGTTTTTGCCAGCGCACCACTTTCACGCCTGAAAAATGCGGGATGGACGGCAAGGAAAAATGCCTGTATAAGCCGCGGCCATCCATGGGCCGATGACTGGATGGCCCTATCCGGTAGACTGCTGACTGGCATGCAGAAGATCCGGAGCAGTTGAAAGATTTCTATGACCGATTTGACTTCTCTCGCCCCGGCGCTGAAGGCCGCGCTGGCGAAACGTGGCTATGAAAACCTCACCTCCGTGCAGGAAAGCGTTCTAAGCGACGCTCCGCCGGAAGCCGACCTTCTGGTGTCTGCGCAGACCGGGTCCGGCAAGACCGTTGCCTTTGGCCTCGCACTTGCCCCGACGCTGCTTGACGGCCAGGACAGTCTCGGCCAGGCAGGCGCTCCCATTGCGCTGGCCATTGCCCCGACCCGCGAACTTGCCCTTCAGGTGAAGGAAGAACTGACCTGGCTTTATAATGAAGCCGGTGCCGTAACGGCCTCTTGTGTCGGCGGCATGGACCCGCGCACCGAACGGCGGACGCTGGAACGCGGTGTTCATATAGTCGTGGGAACGCCTGGCCGCCTGCGCGACCATATCGAACGTGGCGCACTGGACCTGTCGGAGATCAAGGCTGTCGTGCTCGACGAAGCCGACGAGATGCTCGACATGGGCTTCCGCGAAGACCTGGAATTCATTCTGGATACCGCGCCGCAGGACCGGCGCACGCTGATGTTCTCAGCAACGGTTCCGAAGCCGATTGCAGAACTCGCCAAGCGCTTCCAGAAGGATGCCGTTCGCCTGTCGACCATCAACGCTCGCGAACAGCACGGCGATATCGACTACGTCGCGCATCCGGTTGCCCCGAACGAGCGCGAAAACGCCATCATCAACGTGCTGCGCCAGCATGAAGCGGAAAAGGCAATCGTCTTCTGCTCGACGCGTGAAGCTGTCAGCCGGCTGACATCGCGCCTTGCGAACCGCGGTTTCTCCATCGTGTCACTTTCCGGCGAACTCAGCCAGGAGCAGCGCTCCAGCGCACTGGCCGCGATGAAGGACGGCCGCGCCCGTGTGTGTGTGGCAACCGACGTTGCCGCACGCGGTATCGACCTGCCGAACCTCGATCTGGTGATCCACGCCGACCTGCCGACAGGCAAGGCCGCCCTGTTGCACCGCTCCGGCCGTACGGGCCGTGCCGGCCGCAAGGGCACCTGTGTGCTCATGGTTCCCTTCCCGCGCCGCCGCCAGGCAGAGCGCGTGCTGCATTTTGCCGGCATCACGGCGACCTGGAAGGGTGCTCCGACCGCCGACGACATTCGTGCCAAGGACAAGGAACGGCTTCTGGCCGATCCCGCACTCAAGGTGGAACTGGAAGAAGAAGAACTGGCGATCGCGAACGAGCTGCTTGCGCTTCACAGCCCGGAACAGCTTGCTGCCGCCTTCGTCAAGCTGCGTCAGTCGCGTCTGCCCGCTCCGGAAGAAGTCTCCGATCTCGATGAGACCTCGCTTCGAGGCAGGGACGCCGGCTCGCGCGGCGGTCGCAACGCGGAAATCACCGGCAAGTTCGAAGACGGCATCTGGTTCTCGCTGTCGCTCGGCCACCGCCAGCGCGCAGAACCGCGCTGGATCCTTCCGATGATCTGCCGTGCCGGTCACGTCACCAAGAAGGAAGTCGGCGCGATCAAGATCTTCCAGAACGAGCTCTACTTCGAAATCGCCGGCAGTCATGGCCAGCGCTTCGCCGATGTGGTCAAGCGCGAAGGCACGGGCGAGGAAAATGCCACCATCACACTGCTTGATGCACGTGGCGGAAAGATCCCTGCCCCGCCGAAGGAGGACGGCTTCCGCCGTGATCGGTCCGACCGTTCCAGCCCGCCCAAGCGCCGTCCGCGTGGTGCAGATGCACCGGATTATGAAAGCCTCGGTGCCGAAGACAGCATGAAATCCGGCCGGCCGAAGCGCGAAGGCAGAGGCAAGTTCGACGGTCCCAAAGGCAAATTCGACGGGCCGCGCGGCAAGTTTGACGGACCTCGTGGCAAATCCCGCCGCCGGTCCGGTGACGACGATTTTGTGCCGCACCACCCTGCCTACGAGCCTCTGAACACCAAGGAACTGGCTCGCGACCTCGACGGCGGCGACCGCGCTCCCAAGCGCAAGGAACGTGCCGCGGATGGCCCGGACGGCGATCGGCGCAAGCCGCGGACCCGGTCGGCTGCCAACTCCGCGCCGCCAAAGAAAAAGGCCGCAAAGAAAAACAAGCCGTCGCGCGCCGAGCGCAAGGCCTCGAAAACAAAGCCCTGACAGAAAGCCGGTGACCCGTGTCACCGGCTTTTTTTCATTTGAACCGGTCTAGGTCTGTCCCGTCTTGCAGGTATCCGGCGCAGGCGCGGATGAACCAGCATCGGGCTGGACGATGACAGTGTCCTTGTGCTCGTCATCGGCCAGAAAGCTGTTCTGGAGGAAGCTTCGCGACGAGGGAGAGGCATTCTTGTTGCCTTCTATCACTGTTCCCTCTATCGGCCGGTTCAGCATTTTTGCCCGGAACGGACTGCCGAGATAAAGGTATTCGAAGTCTCCCACAAACAGATTGTCCCGGACCGTGTTGCCGTCGTCCTCGATCCGGATGCCCGTGACAAGGTTCTCGAAGCAGTTGTCCTGGTACGTGTTGTCTTCGGCGAAATCCTCGTAAAGGTGCAGCTCCATCGGAAACGGCCATCTGGGAGCAAGCGCGTTCTTGTCGACAAAACCGGCGATGAGTTCCGGGTTGAAGTGATACCCCAGAAAAGTGTCGGACTGCCCCCATGGGCGGTCGCCCATCATCGGGGCCAGTGAAACCGGACTGTCGTAAGGGCTCTTGTCGCCGCAATCCCACATCACCAGATCGCGCGCCTGGCGCGAGGCAACCCAGATGCCGATGTCCATGTTCCGAAAGACGTTGCCGCGGATGACATTGCCGTCCGATCCTTGCAGGCGTGGTCGGCTTTCCGGGTTGGTGGTGTGGAACTCCCAACAGTTCTTGTAGTGAAAGATGCCGCCGAAAGCGTTGCTGTCGAAGATGTTGTTTTCGATCAGATTGTACGCGGATCCATCCACGGACAGGCCTTCGCGGCGGGTCGGGCCGATGCGCCGGATACCCTTGTTGGTGAAGAGGCCATTGTTGCGGATCAGATTGCCGGAAACGACGTTCTTCTGCGACCCATGCTCCAGATAGATGCCGACATGATGACCATCGGCAACGATGGAATTACGGATCGTCGCACCGACGACGTAGTGATCGACAAAGACGCCCGTCATGTAGGACTTGGTGATGGTCAGATGGTCGAGCACAACTCCTTGGGACGAATTTGCCCGCGCCTCGTCCCGCGCCGCCGCGTCATCCGGCGGCGTTTGACCTTCAATCAGGATGCCGCCGGTATCGTCGAGGCGACAATCGCGAATGGTGATGTTTTTCAGGCCTGGCCGAATGGTAATCCCGCGCCGGTGCATGCCCGTGATGGTGCCACCGCGGCAATCCAGCAGGATGTTGTCGGAGGAGATGACGACCGGTTCCGTATAACGGCAATCGGTCTCCAGCAACACCTTGCCAGGCGTCATCTCCGGAAGTGTGCAGGCTCGCAAGGTTTCCGGTGCTGGCGTCAATGCCCCATAGATAGCCTGCGTTTCGCCCGCTGCGGTTCCCGACAGGACCGAAAGCAGGCAAAGGATCGGCAGGGCAAGGCACCCTGCCCTCCGGCCCGTCGTTCTATTCATTGACGATGCAGGCAATAACCCAATCCGCTCCGTCCTGGATAAGCTGATAATGGCAGGTGAACTCGAACACGGCTTCGCCGTCCGCCGTTTCCTGGCTCCAGTCGAGGGTCACCAGTGCGACCGAGCCGCTCACGTGGCTGGATACGACGTGAAAGTCCGAATGGGACACGCCTTCCTTCTCCAATGCCTGAAGGAGCGCTTCGATGTTCTCGATCAACTCCTCGTCGTCGTTGAAGACATGCCCCTTCTCGTGCTGCCAGATGATGGTCGGCAGGGCGAAGCAGTCGCAGATCCTGTCGATGTCATAATCGTTGAAGCCGGCCTGATAGTCGTCAAAGAGCTGTGCAATCGCCTCTTCGGCTTCGCCGTTGGCACCAGCCCCGGCGCCGTTTGTCTGGCCGTTGCCGGCACCTGCAAATTCACCGTCGTCCGCCATGACTGCCTCTCCCCCAAAAGGAAATAAATGCCGCAATTTCGCGTGGGCCGGATCAGCCTTGTGCGGCCCGCGCAACGTCGGCGTCCTCGCCGTCGTCATAGCCTATCATATTGAGCGGACGGGCGTTTCGTCCATTCAATTCGCACCAGTGGACAAGTGCCTCCTCCGCGCCATGGGTCACCCAGATCTGCTCGGCACCCGTTTCCAGAATGGTGCGGCAAAGGTCGTCCCAGTCGGCATGGTCGGACAGGATCAGAGGCAACTCTGCCCCTCTTTGACGCGCCCGCGCCCGAACACGCATCCACCCCGAGGCCATTGCCGCGACCGGGTCGCCGAACCGGCGGGACCAACGGTCCGAGAGCTGGCCGGGCGGACACATGACGATTTCACCGGCAAGCTCCTTGCCGCGCTGGCCGACAGGTTCGACATCGCCAAGTTCGATCCCCTGGCTTCGGTAATAGGCCGTCAGCTTCTCCAATGCGCCGTGAAGGTAGACCGTCTTTTGGTAACCGGCCGCCCGCAATTCTGCGAGAACACGTTGCGCCTTGCCGAGCGCATAGGCACCGACCAGATGGGTCTGCTCCGGAAACAGCTCCAGCGACGACAGCAGCTTGGCAATCTCCTCTCGCGCCGGGGGATGACGAAACACCGGCAGACCGAAGGTCGCCTCGGTAACGAAGGTATCGCAGGGCACCACTTCGAAAGGCGCGCAGGTCGGGTCTGCCTGCCGTTTGTAGTCTCCCGATACGACGGTTCGCCGCCCGGCAGATGACAGCAGAACCTGTGCAGAGCCAAGTACATGACCTGCAGGGTGCAGCGAGATCTCGACATCCCGAAGCTTCAACGTCTCGCCATATCCGATCGCCTGCACCGATCCGCAGAAGTTCTCGCCATAGCGGATTGCCATGATGTCGAGGGTCTGGCCCGTTGCCAAAACCGCGCCATGGCCCGAACGTGCATGATCTGCGTGGCCATGCGTGATGACCGCCCTTTCGACCGGGCGGACGGGATCGATATGGACACCTGCTTCAGGACAATAGAGGCCTTCGGGTGTCAGCGTCAGTAGATCGGACATCCGTCGCTAGATAGGTCTGATTTGCGGATGTGCCATGGCCATTCGGCGAAAAGGTCACATGGCCATGGCGTCGTGGTTCACTGGCAAGTGGCTCACTGGCAATAGGAATACTCGATACGGCAGCCGCTTGCGCCGCTGTTCGAGCACCAGCCCATGGCAAAGTTCATCGCTGCCTGCTCGCTGTCGCCAGCGCCAATACCGTTGCTGGAAGGCGAAACGGCCAATGCATGGCACCTTGCCTGGGTGGCGTCCGCAATCCGGCATTGATTGTTGCCGCAATATTGCATGGCGAATTGTTCCGCGGCTGCCCTGGTGGGGGCAGCGCCATGACCAAAGGCTCCGCCAGGTGCCAGAGCAAACGCCATCCAGCCACCACCGAGTTGCTGAGCCACTTTCGTGGCCGGCTGCGCAGACGCCTGCGCACCACAAGCTTGATAGACACCGGCAATCTTCGAGCCGTTGGAGCACATGATTCCGCCCCACTGGAAACCGCGCAATCCGCTGTCGGCCACAACTTCAAACCAGTCGTAGCCGTCCATTCGAACACCACTGTTTTTCAGGATGGTGACCCAGGTCCCCTCCGAAAGGCTGCCGACCTGCGCGAAATTCGTTCCCGGACCTGCGCGCAACTTGCCCCCCCGAGATTGGCCCTGGAGATTCAATTGCGTTTCATTTTTTCCAACAGCGTTGCTTGCCTGGCTCTGGCCGATGGAATCTGGCGCCGCTATTTCGCAGTTATGCGACACATCGCCAAGCCAGAGTTCAGGAACGGCTTTAGCCTGCTCAAAAGAGATTTCCTCGTCATCGTTGAAGTAACCACCCCGCCCGTCCGGCACCAGGATTGTCTTGCCGTTGATATCCTCGAGAATTGCGCGTCCCTCTTCCGGGATCGTTTCAATGAAGACGAACTCATTGCCGAGTTTGCAACGGTAATTGAGGCTTTCCGAAGCATTTGCGCTTCCACCAGCAGACAGAACGATTACCGACAAAAGTCCCATAAATACCAATGTTTTCAAAAGAACCTCCCCTAGGTCATATTCGCGCAGAATTGACCAAAGGTCACCTGAACACAAGCTGAACAATCAAGGAACATTCCCCCTCGCCTTTCACCCATCCCTGGCCTAAAACCAAAGCCATGGACGTGCAGTTGCTACCAAACAGATTCCAAAGCTGGTTTGCCTCGCGGGGATGGGCTCCAAGGCCCCATCAGCTGCAACTGATCGATCATCTGCAACAGGGCCATTCCACGCTGCTGATTGCGCCGACAGGCGCCGGCAAGACCCTGGCCGGGTTCCTGCCAAGCCTGGTGGAACTGGAAGCGCGGGGCAAAAGAAAACCCGGTTCCGTGGGCAATGGCATCCACACACTTTACATCTCGCCGCTGAAGGCACTTGCGGTCGATATTGCCCGCAACCTGGAGGCTCCGGTTTCGGAAATGGATCTTGCCGTCCGGCTGGAAACCCGCACCGGTGACACACCCTCTCACAAGCGCCAGCGGCAAAAGCTCAATCCACCGGACATTCTGCTGACCACGCCGGAACAGATTGCCCTGCTCCTGTCGGATCCAGCCTCGGCACGGATGTTTGCCTCGCTTCGAACCGTCATTCTGGACGAGTTGCATGCGCTGGTGACCTCCAAGCGTGGCGACCTCTTGGCACTTGGCCTGGCACGGCTAAGACGTCTTGCCCCGAACCTCAGGACCATCGGGCTTTCGGCGACTGTCGCCGAACCGGATGACCTGCGCGCCTATCTTGTCGATCAGCCCAATCCGGACGCCCGGGCGCTGTCTCATGTCGTTGAGGTCGCCGGTGGCGCCAAGCCCGACATCTCGATCCTGGAGAGCGAAGAACGCGTTCCCTGGTCCGGTCACTCGTCGCGTTATGCCATTGCCGACATCTACAAGCTGATCAAGGCACACAACGTATCGCTGCTGTTCGTCAACACGCGCAGCCAGGCCGAAATGGTGTTTCAGGAACTCTGGCGCATAAACGACGACACGCTGCCGATCGCACTGCATCATGGCTCGCTTGATGTCGGCCAGCGGCGGAAAGTCGAAACGGCCATGGCCTCCGGTGCCCTGAAGGCCGTGGTTGCCACCTCTTCGCTGGATATGGGCATCGACTGGGGCGATATCGATCTGGTGGTCAACATCGGTGCGCCGAAAGGGGCCAGCCGCCTTGCCCAGCGGATCGGCCGTGCCAACCACCGCATGGACGAACCTTCCAAGGCGGTTCTCATTCCTTCCAACCGGTTCGAGGTGCTCGAGTGTCAGGCCGCCCTTGCCGCGTCGATGCGCGGCGACCAGGACACGCCGCCGCTGCGCCAGGGTGCGCTGGACGTGCTTGCCCAGCATCTGCTCGGCCTTGCCTGCGCAGACCCGTTGGATGCAGTAGATGTCTTTAATGAAATACGGTCCTCTGAAACCTACAGGCATCTCGACTGGGAGACGTTCGAGCGGGTGCTCGATTTCGTCGCCACCGGCGGCTACGCACTGAAAAGCTACGATCAATATGCCAAGCTGCGGAAAGGCCAGGACGGGCTTTGGCGGATTTCCCACCCGAAGATCCCGCAGCAATACCGGCTGAATGTCGGCACCATTGTCGAAGCCCCGATGCTGAAGGTGCGGCTGGTGCGCTCCAAGGCTTCCGGACGAAGGACGCCCGTTGGCCGGGGCGGCCGGGTTCTGGGTGAGATGGAAGAGTATTTTCTGGAGCAGATGGCGCCGGGCGACACGTTTCTTTTCGGTGGCGAGGTCGTGCGTTTCGAGGGCATCCGCGAAAACGAGGCCTATGTCTCGCGCACCACGTCGGACAATCCGATGATCCCGTCCTACATGGGCGGAAAGTTTCCGCTCTCCACCTATCTCGCTGAAGGCGTCCGCACGATGCTGGCGACACCCGAGAGCTGGAAGGCGCTGCCCGAACAGGTGCGCGACTGGCTGAACATCCAGAGGGAGAAATCCGTCCTGCCTGCAAGGGACGGCTTGCTGGTGGAGACGTTTCCGCGCGCCAACAAGCACTACATGGTCTGTTATCCGTTCGAGGGACGATTGGCGCACCAGACACTTGGCATGCTGCTGACCAAGCGCCTGGAGCGGCTGGGTGCGAACCCGCTCGGCTTCGTCGCCAACGACTATGCGCTTGCCGTCTGGGGCCTCGGAGACCTGTCTCTGCTGTTTTCTTCCGGCAGAATTCCTCTCGACCGATTGTTCGAGGAAGACATTCTCGGCGACGATCTGGATGCCTGGCTCGCCGAATCCAGCCTCATGAAACGTACGTTTCGTAATTGTGCCGTCATTGCCGGTCTGATCGAACGTCGCCATCCGGGGCTGGAGAAGTCGGGCCGGCAGGTAACCGTATCCTCGGACCTGATCTATGACGTGCTGCGAGCCCATGAACCAGACCACATATTACTCAAGGCAACCTGGAACGACGCCGCCGAAGGACTTTTGGATATCTCGCGTTTGGGGGAACTTCTTGCCCGGATCCGAGGACGAATCACGCATACTGAACTCCCGCACGTCTCTCCCCTCGCCGTGCCAATTCTCCTGGAAATAGGGAAGGAACCGGTCTACGGGGAGGCCATGGACACGCTGTTGGCAGAGGCCGCCGAAGAACTCGTACTGGAGGCTATGGAATGAGTGCCCTGACATCCCATTTGCGCAAATATGCTGCTGCGCCGGTATGTCATGACATTCAGATCAATGGCCAGCTGGTCGGTCTGCACGACAGCGGGATCTTGTGGTGGCCGGACGAGTCCACCCTGATCGTCGCGGATCTCCATCTTGAAAAAGGGTCCAGCTACGCCCGGCGCGGCGTGATGCTTCCGCCCTATGACACCGGAGCAACGCTGGAGAAACTTGCCGGCGTAATCGATGCCTTCGATCCGGCTTGCGTCATTTGCCTTGGCGACAGTTTCCACGATCCCGACGGCTCCGACCGGTTGCCGGCGCCCTACCGCGCGATGCTGACGACCCTTCAGCTCGGCCGTGAATGGATCTGGGTCACGGGAAACCACGATCCGATTGCACCGGTGCGCCTGTGCGGTGTAACGGTTGACGAAATCACCATCGGACCGCTGACCTTCCGGCACGAACCAATCGAGAAGGTCGGCTCCACGTCGACCGCAGGAGAAATCTGCGGACATCTGCATCCGGCCGCCCGCGTGCGCCGCTTCGGCCGCTCGATCCGGCGGGCCTGCTTCGTGACCGATGGCACCCGTCTTGTCCTGCCCGCCTTTGGCGCCTTGACCGGCGGGCTCAATGTCACCGATGAAGCCTATGGCATGCTCTTCCGGCGACGGCAGTTTTCCGTTTTCATGCTCGGTAATGACCGCCTGTTCCCCTTCACTGCCAGCCGTCTGGTCGGGGACTGACACTTCATCTGCCGCTTGTGCTCATGGCTGCCGTTGGCTAAGCCAGAGCTATGCTGACGAATTCTCCCCTACAGGCTTGCCACTCCGTCCATACCGACAGTGCTTCGCCAGCAATCAATGCACTGAGTGATGCCGTTCGGAAGTTTGCGAAAACGGAAGGGGTCACTCCGTCCCCACTTGGCTCCGTCTGGGCTCTGAAACTGTCGGAATGCCTTCCCTATCACCGTGGCCGGAACAAGGGACTTTCCGTCGCCGTTGCCATCTCCGGGCTGAAACGCGTTTGCCTGGGTGACAAGCAGATCGTCAATGACCCCGGCCACGTGATCGCGTTTCATGGTGACGCTTCTTACAG
Organism: Roseibium sp. RP-7; assembly: GCF_053005225.1. Classification (NCBI taxonomy): domain Bacteria; kingdom Pseudomonadati; phylum Pseudomonadota; class Alphaproteobacteria; order Hyphomicrobiales; family Stappiaceae; genus Roseibium; species Roseibium sp. RP-7. Next base: position 1,220,980 of record NZ_JBRKQA010000001.1, on the reverse strand, counting down.
CGCAGTTGTCGAGGGCACACCTGCAAAGCCCTATCTGGCCCTCAAACTGCAATTGTCACCTGAGCTGATTGCTCAAACACTGGTTCGCCTTGCCGAAACCGATGCCCATGCGTCTTCCCCGGCCAAAGGCGCGCTTATCTCCTGTGAACCACTGGACGATGAACATGCCGGTTCGCTGCTGCGCCTCGTCACCTCTTTTCGGGATCCAGCCGACTGCCATGTGCTGGCACCGCTGTGCCTGCAGGAAATCTGTTACCGGATCCTGCGGTCCGACGCCTTTGGCGTCTTGAGGACCCTGGTCAGCGCAAGGGATGAGAGGCTGGTCAAGGCCTTGCGCTATATCGAGACCCATGCGGCACGACCGGACCTGACGATTGCCGAAATCGCAGCCGAAGTTGCCATGAGCCCCTCCCATTTCGCACATGGTTTCTCTGCTCTGTTCGGCCAGTCCCCTCTTCAATACCGCAAGCAGGTACGTCTCAACCGCGCCCGGCAACATCTACTGACGTCAAACGCCAGCGTGGCCCGTGCAGCCGAAGCTGCCGGCTATGCAAGCACGTCCCACTTCACGCGTGATTTCAAATCCGCTTTCGGCATGGCTCCGCGCCAATATGCCGAAACTCTGGACCCGCCTCGCCAGAACGGTACTTGAGGAAAGTTCCGCAGGATCGGGCAGCCGTTCAGCAGGAATGGATCTGTCGCCAGCTACCTTGGCTGATTATCCCATGCCGGCAACATACAGCCGACGCGGAAAGGATCCCCTATGACCATCAAAGTTGTCGTTCAATTCAAGGCTCTCAAGGACCGGCAAGAGGCGTTTGAAACCATCATGCACTCGGTTTCGGCCGATCTTCCGGGCGTGTCCGGATGTCAGGGTGTCGAGGTTCTGAAGGACCTGGATGATGCATGCCGCTTCACGCTTGTCGAAAGCTGGGAAAACGAAGCAATCCACAAGGCACATATCGAAGGACTGATTGCTGATGGAACCTGGGCCATGATTTCCGGTCATCTCGCCGAAGATCCGGTAAGTGGCTATTTTCAGACGCTCTAGCGATCGGGCAAGGTCGTCACTTCAGGCGGCCTTTTCTCGCCTGCCTTCACCCAAGCAATGATCAGTTCGTAGAACACCGCCAGAATGACAGGCCCGAGGAAGAGACCGATCAAGCCATAGGCAATGGTGCCGCCGAGAACGCCGATCAGGATCACCAGCATCGGCACGTCGAGGCCACGGGACATCAGGATTGGCCGTAGGACATTGTCGATGAGCATCACCGGAACCATCAGCACGGTGAACAGGAGTGCCGGCACCAGTTCCCAGGAGCTCCAGGCCCAGATGATCGTGGGAATAATCACCAGTGCCGGACCAATCTGGATAATACACAGGATCAGCGCCACGAAGGTCAGGACGCCGGCAAGCGGCACGGAAAACGCTATCAGCACGATCCCCGTCAGCAGCCCCTGGACGACAGCAACACCGATGACACCGCGCGAGACGTTGCGGATGGTGGCACCGGCCAGATCGACAAATTCCGATCCGCGCGGCGCGATGATGCGGTCGGCAAACAGCTTGCTGCCCTTTGCCAGGGACGGGGCCGGCACAAACAGGCAGCCTGCGAGTATGATGGAGACGATGAAAAACAGCACGCTGCCACTGAGTGAAGCCAGAACACCGAGGATGCGGCTGCCGGCCGGCACCAGCGTCGGCCCGACCTTGGCCAGAAGTTGTTCCAGCCCCTGACCAGCGAGTTGCCAGATCTCGGAAATCTTGGCACCGACGACCGGCAACCCGGCGAGTTTCTCAGGCAGGGGCGGCAGCTTGAGGACGCCGTTCGCCATGCCGTGGTACCAGCCCTGAAGCGTGTCCACGAGACTGACGATCAACACGGCAACGGGACCGATCACGATTGCAAGACAGCAGAGCGTGATCAGGACTGCTGCAAGAACCTTTCGTCCACCAAGCCTGGCGACGAGCCAGTCAAACACCGGATAGAGTGCGACCGTCAGCACAACCGCCCAGACCAGGAACAGAAAGAACGGGGCGACGAGCTGAAGTGAAAAATAGGCAAAGAGCCCCAGAACGCCCAGGCGGATGACGATATCGATGACCTTTGCATCCAGTGTCGGGTCAGGTTTCACAACTGTTTCCACCCGTGGTGTGGATGAGGGTTCTTCTGTCATGTCCGCCTGCCCCAACAGCCTGAAAAATCTTTGGACTCGAGAATAGCCGCGGCGGCGGCAAGCGCCAGCGGAAAGTGCGCAAACATGCGGTTTCCGACGATAGCATTCGGCGTTCAGTCAGATGGGTAAGCCCGGTAGGACACAATCGGCTCGAGAAGGCAAACTCAAGCAGGCCGAGATTGGGCGGGCCGAGATCGGGTCTGCCTAGTCCTTGCGGAAGATCACACCGGCGAGCCAGCCTGTGAAAATGGCCAGTGACACTGCGAGGAGGCCATAGAAGAACGGATAGGACTGCGCCAGTTCAAAGGTGACCTGTTCGAAACCGCTTTTGGCAACAGCCAGCGTCTGCTCCGTCTGGGCCACCACCTCGCCGTGGAGGAAGAGGAAGCTTTTGACCTTGTAGTCGCCCACCGGAATGTTGGCCGGCAGGGGAATATTTGTTCGGAACATTGTGTCGGTCAGAAAGGTGATCGAGGTTTGCTGTTCCGAGTAAAGACCCATCTGCTCCCGTAGCCGGACGAAGGCGCGGCGAAAATCATCCCTGTCTGACAGAGCGACATTGGAAACGCCCGAGACAGCCAGGTTGATGTGGTTGAGCCCGATGCCAAGGTCGTCAAGAACAGTGCGGTTCGCAAGGTTGCCGATATTGATGGTGCTGGCGACCGCGTAGTAGGAAGGAACGTTCTGGAACCGCTCGGCCTCCCGGTTCACCCAAACACCCAGAAAACGGCCCTTGCGCCGCGTGGTGATGTCCTGCGGTGGCCCCTCCACGACGATGGCCAGTTCATAGCCGCTCGGATCGTTGGGTTGGCGCTCGATGTTGCTGGCCTGCCCGAAGATGACGATTTCCGTGCCCGTGAAATTGGACTGGATCGAGATAAGATCCGAGGACAAGGACGTCACCAGTTCCTGGTTCGGCCGGCTCTGGGCAGCAGCGCCGGTTACCAGGCCAACGACAATCGACAGAAGCAGGATCAGCCGGCTCATGCCCCTGCCCCCTTCCGGATCGCGATGGAATAGAAATCGTCCGGTGTCAGCAGCAGGTCGACCGCAAAGCGCAAACCGACAGCCAGGACCAGAAGCGCAAGCAGCAGACGCAATTGATCGCCGCGCAGGTTCTGGCCCATGCGAGCCCCGAACTGGGCTCCGATCACCCCGCCGACCATCAGCGTCATGGCCAGAACGATGTCGACAGTCTTCGTGCCCATGGCATGGAACACGGTCGCAGCTGCCATTGTGAAAAGGATCTGGAACAGGGATGTGCCGATGACGATGCTGGTGGGCACACGCAGCAGGTAGATCAGCGCAGGCACCATCATGAAGCCGCCGCCGATCCCCAGGATCGTGCCGAGAAAGCCGATGATCGCGCCAAGGCCGACAACCGGGATGATGCTCACATAAAGCTTGGAGCGCCGGAAACGGACTTTCAGCGGCAGCCCGTGGATCCAGTTATGCTGACCGGGTTTGCGGGCTTTGGGCGCAACGCCGGACTTGCGCCGACGGATGGCACGGATGGATTCGAACAGCATCAGGCCGCCAATGGCGCCCAGGAACGTCACATAGGACAGCGAAATCACGACATCCAGCTGACCGATGGACTGCAGAACCTCAAACAATATGACGCCGATAAACGACCCTATGACACCGCCGCAGAGCAGGATTGTGCCAAGTTTCAGGTCGATGGCCTTTCGTCGCCAATAGGTGACGACGGCCGATGACGAAGAGGCAACCACCTGCGTGGTGACGGTGGCAACGGAAACCGCGGGCGGGATACCGGAGAAGATCAAAAGCGGTGTCAGCAGGAAGCCACCGCCGATACCGAACAGCCCCGACAGAAAACCCACGGCGCCGCCCATGCCGAATATCACGAAGATATTCACCGGAATCTCGGCTATGGGCAGGTATAATTGCACGGGATCAACCGGAAAACTGCAGAAATGACTGCGTAAAGATTACGATGAAATGGTTAAAGACCTGTACAGTCCGGCATGTCAACCGGCCAGCAGGTCGGTTTGGTTCGGTTCGCCGATTTTAGACAAGTGCCAGGCGGAATTCGACCATTGCGTTGCGGATATATCCCGCGTTCCGGTCTGTTTTTGAAACCACGCCCATAGTGCTTCGCGTTCGAATATCTGACTGCATTCAGGTTCGGCCTTTTCCATCGGCAAATAGCCTGTAGCGCCATTGCCGAAGAATTTTTCATTTCGTGTCACCTGGAAAGAACAATGCTGGCCGCAATGAGAAAACACCCAGCCGGGCATCTCGCCTGGCTGGGTGTTCGTTTCATCAGGTCGCCGCTTGTCGCGCCCATCCCCGGATGCCTGAAGGGATGGTTTAAATCGCCTGGCTCTTCAACTCTTCCAGCAGACGGTTGTCGACTTCTCCGGTTTCCGGCATTCCGATGCTCCGCTGGAAGGCGCGGATCGCGCTGCGGGTGCGCGGGCCCATCTGGCCGTCCGGGGTACCGGTGTCAAAACCGAGGTAGTTGAGCTTGTCCTGGGCTTCCTTGACCATGGCCGTGTTGTCGGGCGCCTGGATCGACACCTTTTCCGCCGGCAATGTGGCGCTGTCCACCCAACCCGGCTCCATCGTCACCTTGTTGGCCGCCGCGTTCGGTGTCTTCAGCTTGAAGTTTTCGACCGCGAGCCGGGCATTGGCCAGGGTTTCCTGGTCCATCATGTTGGCGACATCGTCGCGGCGCTTGGCTGCTTCCGGATCGCCCTGATCAGCCGCAATCGCGAACCATTTGTAGCTGGCTACCAGGTCCTTATCGACGCCGATGCCTCCGGCATAGAGGATGCCCAGGTTGAACAGGCTGTCCTTGACGCCGAAATTGGCGGCTTCTTCGAACCACTTGGCAGCAGCTGCATAGTCGGGCTGTTCACCACCTCCCTCGGCATAAAGAACCGCGAGATTATGCATGGCCTTCGCATTACCGGCTTCGGCCGCCTTGGAATACCAGGCCTTTGCCTTCGGCAGGTCCTTGTCGACACCACGGCCTTTTTCGTAGAGGCTTGCGAGCCTGTACTGGGCAGGCGCGAGACCCTTGTCGGCCGCTTTCTGATACCAGACTGCTGCCTTGGACAGATCCGCCGATACACCGCTGCCTTCGGTGAATTTCACACCCACCAGGAATTCTGCAGCCGCATTGCCACTGGCAGCAGCGCTACGCAGCGCCATCGGGCCAACGCCTTCCGGCGGCAGGTTTGCAAGGAGGCTTGCCGGGGCGCCGGCTTCGCTTGCCGGTTGGAACCCGGACACAGTGCTTTCACCTGCTTCGCCGAAGCTGCTTGCAACGCCTGCGGGCGGCGCGAACGCCAGTTCGGTTTCAGGGGCAAGCGGACCGGACGCGGAAGCAGCCTCAACATTGCTGCTTTCGGTGACCGGTGTCGTTTGCGCCGGCGCGGACTGCGCTGATGCAACAGCCGGGACCTGTTCTGACATCGTGTCGGCTGTCTCATCCGGCATCGCGCTGACTGCCCCGGATTCTACGCCTTCGGCCGCAGATCCGATGCCGCGGCTTTCTGCCAGAGCGACCTCGCTAGTAACCTCAACGTCCGGCTGCACGTCGGCTTGTACCGGAGCAGCGTCTGCCATTTCCGGCGCAGGAACCGCTTCAACGGTTTCCGGCGTGTTCGCGGCAAGCTGATCGGCCTCTTCCGGGCCACCGGTTGCCAGGCGGAACACCTGCAGTGTTCCGATCAACAGGACAACGGCGGCAGCAGTATAGAGAATGGCCCGACGGCGGCCGCTGGAGGCCTGCGGAGCTTCCGGTGCCGGGCGATCACCCGGCAGAACGGTAGCATCCTGGGTTTCAAACGCCTGATCGGCAACGTCCTCGGCATTCAGCTCCAGATCTCCGACCGGTTCGGCCTTGTCTTCCTTCGCAGCGGACTTGTCGCGCTTGAGAACGTTGCGCAGCCAGCCGACACGGGCCTTGCCGCGTTCCTCGTCGGCAGCTTCAGGTTCTTCCGTTACCTTCTGCCGCTTTTCCAGCTGGGCAGCTTCCGCGGAAGCTGCCTGTGCTGCACGGCGGGCAGCTGCGATGAAGTCTGCCTTGCGGTCACGGGCCCGGTCATCGGCGCGCGGTGCCTGCGGTGCATCAGCGGGCTGCTGCTCGCCTTCCGTCTTCCCGGCCTGTGGGGCCTTGGAGAACAACGGGGCCGGTTCATCAACCTTGATCGGGGAGAAGCTGGAGGCCGGCGTTTCACCGAAGTGGTCGGCACGTTCCAGGTTGTCCAGGCGCTCGGTCAGCGAGCCCAGCACGGACTTGACCCCGTCAAAGGTGTTCCGCGTCCGTTCGTCAGTACCTTCAGCAGCATCAAGCAACCGCTTCAGATCGGACTGAAGCTCCGTGATGGCCTGATCGTACTGGCCGTTTCTCGGTGCCGGTGCGCTTTCGATCGCTTCCCTTGCCGCTTCGCGGGCGATGCCCACGACGTCCGAGCGGGTTTTTTCCAGGCCCTTCTCGATCCGCTCCAGGAACGGCGAGAACTGCTCCATGCTGAACGCCTGAGTGGACGTGCTTTCGATCTGTTCCGCGAGCGCGGCAACCTTGGCTCCAAGCTGTTCGAAGCGGCTGTCATCGGTAACTTCGGCCCCCTTCGACACAATCTGTGCCAGATCGGCAATCCGCTGCTCGAGCGCTTCTGTCGATGCCGGTGCCGACACGCTGGCACGCATGGATCCAATCTCCGCGCGCAGCTTGTCGAGGTCCGATGTCGTGACAGTGTCTTTCGGCTGATCCAGACGAGCAGTCAGATCGTTCAACCGCTCCTGAAGCTGGGCCATGAACTTGGTGTCCGGCGCATTGCCGCCGGACCGCATCGCGGCTGCATCCAGAACCGGCACCGGGCGCGCAGACTTCTTTTCGATCGCATCGATCTTGCCGGAGATCGTTTCCAGACGCTGTTCCAGCGCTGCAAAGGCGCCCGTGTCGGTCGAGGGAAGCGGACCTGCCTGCTCCATCCTCTCGAGACGGTCAACGATCTCGTCGAGGCGCCGGTCAACCTGACCCAGATGCTGAGTGTCCACCGGAGCTGCACGGTCGTCGGCCATCATGCCGACGATGTCTTCCAGGCGGCCCTGCAGCCTGGAGATCGTTTCCGGCTCGGGCATGCGCTGTTCCATGGCGGACAGACGGCTGTCCAGGCCGCGCTGTTCCCGGGCCAGGACTTCCAGATCGTCAAGGCGGCCGGACACGAATTTCATCCGGTCATCGATACCCTCGACAAGACCCTTGATATCGATCTGTTCGACAAAGCCGCGCACTTCACGCAGTTCCGCGCGAAGCGGTTCGATATCGGCGTGGCCCTTGCGCTGCAGGAGCTCTTCCATGCGTTCGGCAATGCTGACGACCCGGTCTTCCAGCACCATCATGTGCTCGGACCGCGGCAGCGCGGCAAAGGCGTCCTCGATTTCGTTGAGGCGCGCGGTCACACCGCGCAGGACGCGGGGATCCACAGACGCACGGGACAATTCATCAAGGCGCTGCAGGATATGGGCATATCCGTGCTCAAGGGTCTGGAGTGCCCCTTCCACGTTCGTGCGGCCGACCATGTCCTTCAGGTCGGCGACTTCCTTGCGGATCTCTCGGGCCAGCTGGTCGTTCTTCTTGTCGGCACGCAGACGCTCGACCATGTCGGACAGGCGACGCAGTTCCGCATTCTGCCGGCTCACGGTTTCGTTGGTGCCGCGCGACAGGCCGCCAAGTGCCTCGCGCAGCGAACCAAGCTCATCGCGAACCTGATTGAAGGCCTGTTCCTGCGGCGCTCTCAATGCGTCGATGCGGCGGCCAAGGTCCTTGTAGATATGCATGGACGCTTCGCTTCTGGAGCGTACGTCCCGGTCGCGCTGGCGAGAGGGCTGCGGCGCATATTGCGCTTCGTAGGCATCGTCCTCGTCATAATAGGGTTCGTCAGCCGGCAGATTGTCGATGGCATAGCTTCCCGGGCGAGGACGTGGCTTCGGCGCCGGCCGAAGCGGCTCATCCCGGTAGTCCGCGCGATGCTCCTGACGATAGTCTTCCCGCGGGTCCGGGCTCGCAAGCCCCTGCACCTGTTCGTCCAATCGGTCGAGCGCACCCATGACTTCATCAATGCCCGGCTCGCGACGAGGCACCCTGCGGCGCGGCGCAGACTGGTGAGGCTCCGGCCGACGCACTTCGGGCCGGCGTGGTTCCGCCTGGTCGGCCAGAAGCCGGTCCAGCTCGTCGGCCACGGCGTCGAGATCCTCGTCACGTTCCTCGGAGGGATAACGGTCATTTTTGCCAAGCGCCGTTGCAGTGCGCGTCAACCGTTCTATGCGGTTTCGCGCCGGCTCGCGGCGTGGTGCATCGTAAAAGTCGTCGCCTTCATACGCATCACGGCCGCGGCGTCCTGCCTCGTTTTTCTTCCAAGCCGGCATCTCTTGACCCTGGGCTGACGGTCATTCAGACCGCTGATGAAACAGGCTGCGCCATGATTCCGTCGAGGACGGGACAGGCACAGCGTTTTGAAAGACTTTGTCGTTTTAGGGTAAACAGGCCGTTAATTGGCCTTGCTAAATGCGAAAACAGACCGTTTTCGAATGAAAATCCGATGTTCACGCGATCAGGGTGACGCGAATCGGCAAACGCTGCGTTAACGAATTTTTCCCCTGCGACCTTCCGTGACTGGACCTTAACGCAAACGTAAGCTAAACAGTGCGCAAGAAACCGGCTGAGCCACTGTGCACACAACCGCATCGCCTGAGAACGCACTGGAGATCATGTCTTCGGAGCGGGTTTCGAAAACTGCAAAACATCAACGATGAGCCGGACAACGGCTGAAAAACGAGAACAAACTGCTATGAGCGAAGCGCTTTCGATCCTCAATGAAGACGATCTTGTGGACGTTGTGTCCGCAAACGACGACAGCACGAAGAAAACCCAGTTCACAATCGGCGACCTGGCGAAAGAATTCGACTGCACCCTGCGCACGCTGCGCTTTTACGAAGACAAGGGGTTGCTCAACCCCAAGCGCGACGGCCTGAACCGCGTCTATAACCGCCGCGACCGTGCCCGCCTGAAACTGGTACTGATGGGCAAACGCGTTGGCTTCTCCCTGTCCGAGATCCGCGACATGCTCGACCTTTACGACCTGCGCGACGGTCAGGTTACCCAGCTCCGCGTCGCCCTGTCCAAGTTCAACGAGCAGATCGCCGTTCTGGAAGATCAGCGCAAGGACATCGAACAGGCTATCGAGGAACTGTCGCGCACTGTCGAGATCGTTTCCGGCATGCTGAAGCACAAGGAAGCGGAAGAGGCATAAGTCCCTTTCCTTTCGACCTCAGAGTTTTGAAACCGCTGGCGGCAACGCCGGCGGTTTTTGTTTGTGCGTCCGCCAACTTGCAATTTTTGCGAGAATTGGCGCCCTTTTTCCAAAACTGTGAAATTCCCCAAAAACGACACCTCGCAACACGATTTCGCGTACGGGGCCTTCGGAAATCATTCCCATCAGCATGTTTTAGGCGTATTTTTTTGACAACCCTTCCGTTGGGACACCACTTGCCGGGCAATAACAACACGCGTATATAGGCCTCAAGGTGACGTTTACGGAAACGTAAGGTCGAGACATAAACGGCAGATCTGGGAGGATTTCCATGCCGAGCTATACCGCTCCCGTCGATGACACGCTTTTCCTGTTGAAGGACGTGTTCGGCTATGACCGATATTCCAACCTGCCAGGTTTTTCGGATGCACCTCTCGACCTTGTGGAAGCGATCTTGCGCGAAGGTGGCAAGTTCGCGGAAGAAGTTCTCCAGCCATTGAACCAGACCGGCGACAGCGAAGGCTGCACGCGCAACGACGACGGCACGGTCACGACACCAAAAGGCTTTCTGAAAGCCTACAAGGCGTTTTGCGAAAACGGCTGGGGTACCTTGTCGGCGGACGCGAATTACGGCGGACAGGGCCTGCCGCATACTCTGACCACCGTCTTCAATGAATTTGCCTCTTCGGCAAACATGGCCTTTTCCATGTACCCGGGCCTGACTGCAGGGGCCGTTGCGGCCCTGACGATCCACGGCACGGATGATCAGAAGCAGACATACCTTCCCAACATGATCGCCGGAACCTGGACCGGCACCATGAACCTGACCGAACCGCACTGCGGAACGGATCTCGGCCTCATCCGCACCAAGGCGGTGCCGCAAGCCGACGGCTCCTACAAGATTACCGGTACCAAGATCTTTATCTCAGCCGGTCAGCACGACATGGCGGAAAACATCATCCACCTGGTGCTGGCCCGCATCGAGGGCGCCCCGGAAGGCACCAAGGGCATTTCGCTGTTTGTCGTGCCCCGCAACGCGATCGGCGACGATGGCTCGGTGGGAGACAACAATGGCGTTTCCTGCGGCTCGATCGAGCACAAGATGGGCATTCACGGCAACGCCACCTGCGTGATGAACTACGACGATGCCACCGGCTGGCTGGTCGGCGAAGAGAACAAGGGCCTGCGCGCCATGTTCACCATGATGAACGAGGCCCGCCTCGGCGTTGCGGTTCAGGGGCTCTCCCAGTCGGAGGTCGCCTATCAGAATGCCGTCATCTACGCCAAGGATCGCATCCAGGGCCGCGCCCTCACCGGACCGAAAAACCCGGACAAGCCCGCCGACCCGATCATCGTGCATCCGGACGTACGCCGTACCCTGATGCAAATCCGCTCGTTCAACGAGGCCGCCCGTGCTCTCGTCATCTGGACCGCGCTTCATGGCGATGTCTCACACAGGTCCGACGACGAGAAGTCCAAGCAGTTCTCCGACGACATGATGGGGCTGATGACACCTGTGCTCAAAGGCGTTCTGACCGACACAGGATTTGCCAATGCGGTCAATGCCCAGCAGCTTTACGGTGGCCATGGCTACATCAGCGAGTGGGGCATGGAGCAGTTCGTTCGCGATGCCCGTATTGCCATGATCTACGAAGGCGCCAACGGCATCCAGGCACTGGACCTCGTCGGCCGCAAGCTGCCCGCGAACGGCGGTCGGGCAGTCATGAGCTTCTTCAACGAGGTCAATACCTTCCTGAAGGAGAACAAGGACAACGAATCCCTTGCCGCCTTCACCGGGCCATTGAAGAAGGGCATGGACGATCTTCAGGCCGCGACCATGTGGTTCATGAACAACGCCATGAAGAACCCGGACAACGCCGGCGCCGGATCCGTCGACTACATGCATCTCTTCGGGCTTGTTGCCCTTGGCTACATGTGGGCGAAGATCGCAAAGGCCATTCAGGAAAAGGTCGCGGAAGGCGCAGGCGAAAAGGCCGAATGGCTGGAAACCAAGCTGACCTTCGGGCGTTTCTTCATGGAACGCACGTTGCCGGAAACGGGCGCGCATCTTGCCCGAATCTCGTCCGGGTCCGAAACCATGATGTCGGTTGCCCCGGACGCTTTTTAAAGCGTCCGGGGGCCAGCTCGCTGATGGCGGAAATTTGAGCCCGCAAATCGAAACCGGCGGCTATAGTCGCGTTCCAATTTGATTTGCGAGGGGAATTTCAAGTTATGGCTGAATACGTTCTTCACTGCATGGCCCAGTCGGGACACTCCTACAAGGTGGCCCTGATGCTGGAGCTGTGCGGCGCCGACTGGAAGCCGGAGTGGGTCGACTTCTTCAACGGGGCCACCCGAACCGAAGAATTCCGGGACACGCTGAACGAGATGGGTGAAGTGCCGGTGCTTGTGCATGGTGATGACATCCTGACCCAGTCCGCCGTCATCATGGACGACCTGTCCGAGAAGTTCGGCGCCTTTGGCTGGGAAAACGATGAAGAGCGGCGGGAAATCCTGCGCTGGACGATTTTCGACAACCAGAAGGTTTCCGGCTTGCTCGGCCCGCTGCGCTTCCTGCGCACGCTGATGAAGACCGGCGAAACGGACGTGGTCAAATGGCTCGACGGGCGGTCGAAATCTGCACTTGCCATCCTGGACAAGCATTTCGCGAAGAATGACTTCGCCATCGGCAAGAAGCCGACAAGCGCGGATTTCTCGCTGTGCAGCTACCTCTTTTACGAAGGTGAGCTCGGGATCGATCTCGAGGCTTATCCGAATGTCACCAAGTGGCTGGGGCGGATCAAGGCTCTGCCCAGCTGGAAACATCCTTACGACCTCATGCCCGGCCATCCCTTGCCGGATAAGACCTGAGGCCAATCCGATCTAGAGGAGGATCTGATGCCCGAAGCCTATATCTACGACCACGTGCGCACGCCGCGCGGACGCGGCAAGAAGGACGGTTCGCTGCACGAAGTGCCCGCCGTCCGGCTTGCGGCCACCGCGCTGGAAGCGATCCGCGACCGGAACGGTCTCGACACGACCCGGGTGGACGACGTCGTCCTGGGCTGTGTCGACCCGGTCGGGGAAGCCGGGGGCGACATTGCCCGTGCGGCGGTGTTTGCAGCCGGTTACGACAAGTCGGTTCCGGGCATGCAGATCAACCGCTTCTGCGCCTCCGGTCTCGACGCGGTCAACATGGCTTCGGCCCAGGTCATGGCAGGCCAGCACAAGCTGGTAATCGCCGGCGGCGTGGAAAGCATGAGCCGTGTAGGCCTTGGCGCTTCCGGCGGAGCCTGGCCGATTGAGCCGCAGGTGGCCATCCCCTCCTATTTCATGCCCCAGGGCGTCTCGGCTGATCTGATTGCCACCAAATACGGTTTTTCACGCGATGACTGCGATGCCTATGCGGTGGAAAGCCAGAAGCGCGCCGGCAAGTCCTGGGAAGATGGCCGGTTCTCCGGATCCGTCGTGCCGGTGAAGGACGTCAACGGCATCACCATTCTTGACCGGGACGAGCACATGCGGCCGGAAACCGACATGCAGTCGCTCGCCTCGCTCAACCCCTCCTTCGAAATGATGGGCAACATGGGTGGTTTCGATGCGGTCGGCATCCAGGCCCATCCGGAAATCGAGAAAATCACCCATGTGCACCACGCCGGCAACTCCTCCGGCATTGTCGATGGAGCTGCCGCCGTTCTGATCGGTTCCAGCACCGCAGGCCGTTCCTCCGGCCTGAAGCCGCGTGCCCGCATCAAGGCTTTCGCCAATATCGGTTCCGAACCGGCCCTGATGTTGACCGGCCCGGTGGATGTTACAGAAAAGCTTCTGAAAAACGCCAAGATGGACATCAAGGACATTGATCTCATCGAGATCAACGAAGCCTTTGCCTCCGTCGTCCTGCGTTACCAGCAAGCCTTCGATCTTGATCCGGCAACGGTCAACGTCAACGGCGGTGCGATTGCCATGGGCCATCCTCTCGGCGCCACCGGCGCCATGATCCTTGGCACCGTGCTCGACGAACTGGAACGCCGCGATCTCAACACCGCCCTCGTCACGCTGTGCATCGGCGCGGGCATGGGAACAGCGACCATCATCGAGCGGGTCTGATCATGATCAGCAACATCGACAGGGAATTCGCCCAGATCACTGACTACTGGTCGCCGCGTGTGGTGGCCGACGTCAACGACCAGAGCGTCAAGCTTGCGAAGCTGAAAGGCGAGTTCGTCTGGCACGACCACCAGGACGAGGACGAGCTCTTCTTCATCATCAAGGGCAGCCTCACCATCCGCTACCGCGACCGGGACGATGTCGTCCTGAACGCCGGCGACATGCACGTCGTTCCCAAGGGCGTCGAGCACAATCCGCTCGCAGAAGACGAATGCTGGGTGATGCTGTTCGAACCCGCAGAGACCAAACACACCGGCGACGTTGTCGTCGACGGCACGAAGACGGCTGCGCAACAGCGCGCCCATCTGCAGTCGACCGGCGCCTGACCCGAGGAGGACCATCAAATGAGCTACAAGAATTTCACCGTTGAAACCGATGAGGACGGTTTTGCCCTGATCACCTGGGACATGCCGGAAAAATCGATGAACGTCATCGATCTGTCGGTCATGGACGAGCTGGATGCGATTGTCGACCAGGTGGCAAGTGACGACGCCATCAAGGGGGCCGTGATCACGTCCGGCAAGTCCGCCTTTTCCGGTGGTGCCGACCTGACCATGCTGGAAGGACTTCTGAAGGACTTCCACATCAAGCGCGGTAACGACGCGGAAGCTGCGGCCAAGGCTCTGTTCGAAGGATCGCGCAAGCTGTCTCAGGTCTACCGCAAGCTGGAAACCTGCGGCAAACCCTTCGTCGCCGCCGTTGCCGGCACATGCATGGGCGGCGGTACCGAACTGGCACTGGCCTGTCATGGCCGTGTCGTTGACGAAGGCCTGAAAATGGGTCTGCCGGAAGTCAAGGTAGGCCTCTTTCCTGGCGCCGGCGGCACCCAGCGTGTCATGCGCATGACGGATGGACAGCAGGGCATGCAGTTCCTGCTCCAGGGCCGCACCCTGCGGGCACCCCAGGCCAAACAGATGAAACTGGTGGATGAAGTCGCCCCGACCAAGAAACTGGTCGCCGCCGCAAAGAAGATGCTGAAGGCAGGCCTCGACCCGGTCAAGGACTGGGACAAGAAGGGTTACAAGCTGCCAAACGGCAAGGTCTATTCCCCCGCTGGTTTCCAGTTCTGGCCGGCCGCCAACGCGATCTACCGCCGAGAGACCTATGACAACTATCCGGGTGCCCGCTACCTGCTGCGCTCCGTCGTCGAAGGTCTGCAGCTGCCGATGGATCTCGCGCTTCAGGTGGAAAGCCGCTACTTCGCCAAGGTGCTGCAGGCCCCGGAAGCCGCCAACATGATCCGCTCGCTGTTCGTCTCCATGCAGGAGCTGAACAAGCTGGCTCGCCGCCCGGTGGATCAGCGTCCAAACAAGATCCGCAAGATCGGCATTCTCGGCGCAGGCTTCATGGGTGCAGGCATTGCCTATGTCACGGCACAGGCGGGCATCGACGTCGTCCTGATCGACCGCGACCAGGAAGCTGCCGACAAGGGCAAGGCTCATTCCGAAGAGTTGATCACCAAGGCGATCAAGCGTGGCCGGGCGAACGAAGAACAGAAGGATAAGCTTCTGTCGAAGATCACCGCCACCGTCGATTATGAAGCCCTGGCAGATTGCGATCTGGTGATCGAAGCCGTCTTCGAAGATCGTGAGATCAAGAAGGCGGTGACGGAGAAGGCCGAGGCGGTGATGAAGTCCCGTGCCATCTATGCTTCCAACACCTCGACCCTGCCGATCACCTCCCTGGCGCAGGCGTCCAAGCGACCGAAGAACTTCATCGGCATTCACTTCTTCTCGCCCGTCGACAAGATGATGCTGGTGGAAGTGATCCTCGGCAAACGCACTTCCGATCGCGCGCTTGCCATGGCGCTCGACTATATCAAGGCCATCAAGAAGACCCCGATCGTCGTCAATGACAGCCGCGGCTTCTACACTTCGCGCGTGGTCATGACCTATATCCGCGAAGGTCTGATGATGCTTGCGGACGGCGTTCCGGCGGCCATGATCGAGAATGCGGGCAAGATGGCCGGCATGCCGGTCGGACCGCTGTCGCTTGGCGATGAAGTGGCGCTGGATCTTGCCTGGAAGATCGTTTCCGCCACCCGCAAGGACCTTGGCGTCAAATATGTCGAAGGCCCACTCGACAACATCCTGGAAGAGATGGTGGTGAAGCAGGAGCGTTTCGGCCGCAAGAACGGCAAGGGCTTCTACGACTACAAGGGCAAGGACAAGAGCCTGTGGCCCGGCATTCCGGAAGTCACCGGTCAGCCGAAACCTGCAGAGAGCTTCAACATCGAAGAACTCAAGCAGCGTCTCCTGGTGATGCAGGCGCTCGAAACCGCCCGCATCTTTGAGGAAAAGTGCCTGACGGATGTGCGTGAAGCCGATGTCGGCTCCATCCTTGGTTTCGGCTTCGCCCCCTATACCGGCGGTACGCTCAGTTATATCGACATGATGGGCACGCCGGCCTTTGTCGACTTATGCAAGAAGTTCACCCGCAAGTGGGGACCGCGCTTCAAACCGAACAAGCTGCTGAAGGACATGGCCAAGGAAAACGAAACGTTCTACGGCAAATTCCCGCCGAAAGCCGAAGCCAAGGTCAAGGACGCAGCCTGATCGACAACCGATGCCGCTTCCGGACGGGAGCGGCATCGCCCTATCGCATTCGCCAGCAATTGTTAGCATTTTACGACAAAACTTGATCCGGCGTGACTTGTCATGCACAGTTCTGCTGGGAATTAAGCATGGGCAGGCTGGAGATACGAATGCCGCTAGATGGCGAATGGGCGCGCTCGGATGTCTTCCGCGTTCTGCGCGACATTTGTTCGAACGCCAATCTGGACTGGCCTCAAATGGCCAGGGACTATGAATTCGATCTCGCCAGCCTGGACGACCCGCAAGGTACCGTGCCGATAGCCGCCTGGCATGCCGTTTTTGAACATATCGCCAATTCCCTGGGCGATGACGCCGTCATGTTCGATCTGTTCAACACGATCGACATCGGCTGCTTTTCAATCTTCGACTATCTGTTTGCCTGCGCTCCGTCACTTCGGGAGGCCTGTCAGGCCTGGGCGAAGTTCAGTCCGATCAGAACCAATGCCTATCGGGTGATTTTCGAGGAAGACGAGACCGGCGGCTTCGTGGAATGGCCTATCCTTGAAGGACGCGGTGAATGGCGACAGAACGTGTTCGGACGCATCGGCTGGGCGACCCAGCAGATTGAACATGCACTCGACATGAAAGCGCCGCCAATCCTTATCGAGCTCGCGACCTCACAACCAAATTGCACGTCCAATTTTCAGAAGAAATATCAGGGCCGGATCAAGTTCGGCGCGACCCGCAACAGGATTTCGTTTCCGAAAACGTTGCTCTCCCGCCCGCTCCGGCGCCACGACGCCCACCTATACGAGATCATCCTGACGTCTGCGAATTCGGAACTGGAAAGGTTCGGCCAGTTTGAATCTCCGCTGTCGCGCATTGCCAATGAAGTTTCCGCCAGTCTGTCGACCGGGACATGCACCCTGCCGCTCATTTCAGCGAAACTTGGCATGTCGCAGCGCGCGGTGCAGAGGCTTCTGGAAAAGGAAGGCACCAGCTTCCGTCAGCTAAGCGAGGAAGTACGACGTTCCGCAGCCGAACGATATCTTCTGGGAACGGACCTTCCCATGAAGGAGATCGCCTATCTCCTCGGCTTTTCGGAACTGAGCACATTTTCACGCGCCGTGAAGACATGGTTTGGCGTCTCCCCCAAGAAGGTTCGGGATGCCCCCCGCTCCAGATCTCCTGCTGCTGCTAATTCCACGACGGGGCGCAAGCAACCGATGCAGCGCTCCAGGGTCACGGTGGCGACACCCTCCGCTGTTCGGCAATCCGCTGCCACAAAATGATTTCGTCTCCAGCCTTTGACAGGGCTTGGTCACCGCGAAGCTGTGATGGCTTGAGAATTGCGGCACGGCGGTTACGGGCTTGTCACCACCGTGCCAGAGATCATTCTTGTTGCCGGCGGTTCCGTAGAGAACACTCGACTGAACCCGCCAATACCGCTTTCGGCTGCTCTTTCATTTGCATGAAGAACAGGACGGGTCGATGGCGGCTGGCCCATCCTGCAGTGTGCGCGCTTTTTTGCCGGTTCAACACTTGTGCCGGTCCGGCGGCTGTCTTTCACCGCAGGTAGAGGAAGGCAGACCGTCGCGGTTGTGGGTGGCCGCAAACAATCTAGATGCACATTCCTGAAAGTTTAATACGCCAACAGGGCCGCTGCGTCTTTGGCAGGAAGCGAACAGAACTTTACGAATTACGACACCAAACTTAATTAATAAGAAATTTTACAAACGGCCTTCGCACGAGCTGGAGTTGCCGCCGTGCTTGCCAGGCCTCATTGTAATCGACACCGAATATTCCTAACTTCTGGCCAGGAATACTAGCAACGTCATGCAGGAGACACATATGTCCGACACCGGCCTGAGCCGATTTCTGGGAGGTTCACCAGCCCAGGTGCTTTTGCGGCTTGTGTTCCTGTCCTTCGTTGTCGGCATTATCCTGTCCGCGCTGAACCTCGACCCGCTCGACCTGATCACCATGTCGATCGATTTTGTCGAACGCCTGTGGAACATGGGTTTCAACGCCCTTGGACGCCTGGGCAAGTATCTGGTTATCGGCGCAATGGTGGTTGTCCCGATCTGGCTGGTTACTCGCATTCTGGCCATGGGTCGAAACCGCTAGTCCCGGCAGAGGACTGCGTTTGTCACTTAAGGCAAGCACGCAACCCTTGCGGGAAATTAACCCTTTCTTAATCATAATTAACTGAAACTGGCGGAACCTCCCCGAGCCTTAAGGGGCCCTTGCATGTCCGCCATCGCAACATCGAAATTTGCTGCCTCCTACCAGGCCTACGCCCGCGCGGGTTCTGGTGCGAGCAATCGCTCAGGTTCGCTTGCTGCCGCACAAACGCTCACCACGTTTCTGGGGGCCAACGGTTCGGCCGACGACGAGGACAAGGCAAAATCCCTCTTCGAAACCTACAAGGATTCTGTTGAGCTCAGCGACGGCCTCGCCCGGTCGGTAGAGAACAACAAGGATGCGATGCGCAGGCAAAAGATCGAGATGGTCCAGAAGCGCATCGAACGGCTCAAGGAAATGCTGCGGTTCGCAACGCCGGAGCAGGCCAAGCGTCTGCTCAAGGAGCTGAAACAGATCTCCAAGGAGTTCAAGTCCGCCTCTCAGGACCTCAAGTCGGCAGGCCAGGGCTTGAGCGGTGGAGGCGTCGGCACGGGTGTTCTTTCAGGCGCTTCAAACATCGCCGCCACAGCAGATATCATAACCGGTGCCGGGACGCAGGTTAATGCAACCTCCGCATTGGTCGAGACTGTGTCTGCGGCAGAGAGCAGTCCCGAGACACAAATTCCGGTATCCGGATCTGAAACGGGTGCCGCGACTTCGGGACCGGAGAGCCAGGCGACGGGTCAGGCTCGGACCGGAGTGGAGCAGGATGGTTCTTCCGCAGGCGCACAGGAACCGGACAGCTGGCGGGAAGACCTGAAAGCGGCTGTCCTGACTTACACAGAACAGCAACAGGAAACGAACAAGGCACTCGCCGCAAGCCGCAGGTCCGGGCTGCAGGGCGACAAGGAAGCCCTCGCCAAGATGGCTGAGGACATCAAATCTCTTGCCCAACAGATAGAACGCCTGCTCAAGCGCGATGAGCGCGACACAAAAAAAGATCTGAAAGACGTCCGTGCCGATCTCAAGGACGGCGTCAAGGCACTGAGGACCTCAGACTTCAGCGCGCAGCCAGACCCGGCTTCCACCGCGAGCCCTGCGGGTACGGACGGGGTTTCGACCGCAACCGGTTCGACATCGGTCTCCCTGCAGGTGTCCGATATCCTGGTGTGAACCGGCTGGCTTTAGCCGGCCACCTGTTCATGCGCGGCAACCATAGTGAAATCTTCAGCCATAACAGCCTTGGCTGTTCGATGTAGCGTCACATGGCGATCGGCCAATTCGTCGATATCCGTCGAATAGCCTCCGCCCAGAACTCCTGCCAGCGGCACGCCCGCCTTTCGCACCGTTTCGATGACATAGCGGTCACGCCTGCAAAGACCGTCGCGTGACAGCGACAGTCTGCCGAGACGATCACCGGCATAGGGATCGACACCTGCATTGAAGAAAACGATGTCCCAGGGCCCCTGGCGCAGCAGATCAGGCAGAACCTCTTCCAGAACAGCAAGATAGACTTCGTCACTCGTCCCATCGGCAAGACCTATATCGAGATGGGAGGGGACCTTGCGCACGGGGTAGTTCTTTTCCGAGTGAAGCGAGAAAGTGAAGACATCCGGGTCGCCCTGAAAGATGTCCGCGGTGCCGTCTCCCTGATGCACGTCCAGGTCGACCACCAGCGCCTTGCGGATGGCGCCGTCCGCCTGCAACACCTTGATGGCAACTGCGACGTCGTTGAAGACGCAGAACCCGGCTCCGTGTGCTCGCCGGGCATGATGACTGCCGCCGGCGGTGTTGCAGGCAATGCCGTGTTCCAGCGCCAGATATCCCGTCAACACAGTCCCGCCCGTTGCACAGCGCGCCCGCAGGGCGATGTCCTCGCGCATCGGAAAACCGATTTCCCGCGCCACCTTTTCCGGCACCCGGGCATTGAAGACCTGATCCACATAGGCCGGCTCATGTGCGAGTGCGACCCACTCGAAGGGAGCGGGACGAGGCCTGAAAAAAGCGCTGTCGCCGAGAAGCCCTTCCTGTCGTATCAACTCGGCGACGGCACGGAACTTGTCCATCGGGAACCGGTGATTGGCGGGAAGATCGGCGCAGTAGGCCGGATGGTGAACGATAGGCAGGGTCATCTGTGCGCAATATAAGGCGCGCCGGCGCTACGGGCACCCCTTTGAACGACACAGCAGATCCGAATTTTACGGCTCAGTGCAAATTCGGCAGCCATGTCCGTGAATACCCGGTATGTGGCGAAATGAATTGACGTGCCGAGGCAAGGCAGACATGAAGGTCTTCCTCTCGAAGCGAGCCATCGATGTCCCAACTTTCAGCAACCGGCGAGCGGCCGAAACTGGCGTTTGCGGTTACCCACCGCACTGTTCTTGCCATCGCCATTCCGATGACACTCGCCTATCTGTCGACGCCCCTGCTCGGCATCGTCGACATGGCCGTGATCGGCCGCCTTGGCGACCCGGCTCTGCTTGGCGGGATTGCCATAGGCGGGATCATCTTCGACCTGGTGTTCACGACCTTCAACTTCTTGAGGTCCGGGACGACAGGCCTGACAGCCCAGGCTTTCGGCGCCCAGAACGAAGAAGAAGTCAGGGCAACACTGCTGCGCGCCTTCGTGATTGCGGCTATCGGCGGTCTCCTGGTCATCCTCTTGCAAGCCCCCTTGCGTGAAATCGGGCTCTGGTTCCTGGGAGGCAGTGCGGATGTGCAGGCAGCAACGAGCCGCTACTTTGACATCCGCGTCTACAGTGCCCCTTTTCTCCTTGCCAACTATGCCATGCTCGGCTGGTTCATCGGCCTCGGGCGCGCAGGAACAGGGCTGGTGCTTCAGCTTGTTCTGAACGGGCTCAACATCGGCCTCAGTGTCTGGTTCGTCATCGGTTTCGGCTGGAGCGTGGAAGGTGTCGCGCTGGCAACTGTCCTGAGTGAAATCGCGGCAACGGCACTGGGCGTCTGCCTGGTTGTCTTCACCACCGGCAAGACGTCCTGGCCGGCTTTTCAGGTGATTTTCGACCGCCGCCTGCTGGTGCGCATGATGGCCGTCAACCGGGACATCATGATCCGCTCCTTCACCCTTCTCTTCGCCTTCGCGTTTTTCACGGCGCGTTCGGCAGACCAGGGTGACACCGTATTGGCCGCAAACGCTCTGCTTGAGAAGTTCATCATGCTGGCTGCATTTTTTCTGGATGGCCTGGCAACTGCGGCGGAACAGCTTGCCGGCCGGGCGGTCGGGGCAAGATACCGGCCCGCCTTCGACCGCGCATTGAAACTGACAGCACTGTGGAGCTTCGCCCTGGCGGGGATCCTGTCGACGCTGTTCTGGTTTTTCGGGCAGTACATGATCGATTTCATGACAACGGCAGAAGATGTCCGTCAGGTAACGTCGACCTATCTTGTGTGGGCGATACTGACCCCGGTCTTCGGAGTGCTGGCATTCCAGATGGACGGGGTCTTTATCGGCGCCACATGGTCATCGACCATGCGCAACATGATGCTGTTGTCGCTCGTCGTTTACCTTGCTGCCTATTACCTTCTGTTCCCCATCCTGGGGAACCACGGTCTTTGGCTCGCCTTCCTGCTGTTCTTCGGAACGCGTGGCCTGACATTGCTGGCCGCCTGCAGAAAGCGGGCAGCCGAGACGTTCGGCAACGCATAAGAACAGCTGTATCTAGGCCGTTTCCGATGCCCAGGCATCGACATTGGCATCCCGCGCTTCGCGCAGCGACGCAATTCCGTGCTGGTCCAGTTTTGCAGAAAGGCCGCTCAGGATCTCGTCAATCAGCCCCGCACCCTTGAACACAAGGGCAGAATAGAGCTGCAACAGGTCGGCACCCGCCGTGATCTTGGTCCAGGCGGTTTCCGCACTGTCGATACCGCCGACACCGATGATCGGCAGGTCCGGTCCTGCCAGTTTGCGTGCGCGCGCCAGCATGATGGTCGATTTCCGGAACAGGGGCTTGCCCGACAAGCCTCCGGTTTCCTGTACCGGCCCCTTGCCGCTCAGGCCGTCTCGTCCGATCGTCGTGTTGGAGACGATCAGGCCGTCGACGCTCTTGGCGAGCACTTCCTCGACGATATCCTGCAGGTCCTCATCAGCAACGTCCGGCGCGATCTTCAAGAGCACAGGAACCTTGCGCCCAAACGTCTGCGTGCATTCGTCCCGCGCCGTGATCACGGCGGTCAGCAGATCGGCAAGTGCGGACCGGGCCTGCAAGTCGCGCAGTCCCGGTGTGTTGGGTGAAGAAATGTTGACGGTAAAATAAGACGCCATATCGGCGAATGCGGTGATACCGGCGACGTAGTCGGCAATCCGGTCGGTTGCATCCTTGTTGGCGCCAACATTGATGCCGACGATTCCTGTCAACCGCCGGCGGGCTTCAAGCCGCTGGCGCAAGGCTGCGTGGCCTTCGTTGTTGAATCCATAGCGGTTGATCACGCCTTCGTCTGCGGGCAAGCGGAACACCCTCGGCCGCGGATTGCCGGGCTGCGGCTTCGGGGTAACCGACCCTGCCTCGGTATATCCGAACCCCAGCTTCAGCAGCGCATCGGGAACTTCGCCGTTCTTGTCGAACCCTGCAGCCATCCCGAGCGGATTGGGAAAGGTCAGATCCCAGAGCTTCACTGCAAGGCGCGGGTCAGACACCTTCCGGCGCGGCGGCATCAGACCGGATTTCAAAGCCACAACAGTCGCACGGTGCGCGGTTTCGGCGTCCAGGCACTGCAGGCCTCTCAGCGCGACGTTTTCAAGGAAAGGCGGTATCATTGATCCAGCTCCGGAAAGTCATGTGACCCGTCCGGTGAAAGCGGCAGTTCCTTCACCCAGAGTGCGACCTTCGGGTCCAGCGAGCCATAGAGATGGGGAAACAGGGCCCCGCCCCGGGAAGTTTCCCATTTCAACAAGTCGCCAAACCCATCAGCATCAAAGGCGGCCAGCAACAGATGCTGCTGGCCTGCGAAATGCTTTGCAGCGGTTTCCCGGACCTGATCCTCGGCGGAAAAATGAATGAAGCCGTCCTGAAGGTCCACCGGCGCGCCCTTGAAAACGCCTTGGTCGGTTGCCTCCTGCCACATGGATTTCGGGACGATCTTGAAAATCAGGGTCATCTGTCTGCCTTGCCTCTTGCCGGGGATGGCATGGCAGGCAAAGGCCCGGCGCATGCTCAGCCGGTCGGGACACTACTCATCCGAACCGTAGCGAACAAGCGGCACAAGGGACTCCAGCCTGTTTCTTTTGAATTTTGGTCGGGAAAACCCATATGAGCGAAAGGTATTTATTCCTGTCGCGCCAATACGGAGAAACGGCAGCCGTGCTCTCACATGAAAAGGTCTGGGCGGCCATTGATGCCCTCGCCTCGCAGAACGGGCTTTCGCCGTCCGGCCTGGCTCGGCGTGCCGGACTGGATCCGACCGCTTTCAACCCGTCGAAACGCGTTGCGGGCGACGGACGCCCACGGTGGCCATCGACAGAGTCGCTTGCCAAGGTGCTGGCCGCCACCGGCGAAGCCTTGAACACGTTTGCCGCCAGGGTCGAAACCCCGGGCGGGCCAACCGACGCTGCGCCAGCTTTGGTGCCCCTTGCAGGGTTTGATGCTGCCTCTGACCGAAATGCCTTCGACAGTGCCGGCCGGCCAGCCGGCGCGACGTGGCAAAGTCTCAGCTTTCCCCAAATCGGCGCTGCGTTTGCGCTGCAGGTCAGCACCGAAGACTTCCATCCCCTTTACAGAAACGGCGATATCGTCGTGGTTGCTCCCGGCGCGCCCCTTCGCACCGGTGACAGGCTTGCCATCAAGCTCAACAGTGGCCGGTTGTCGCTTTACACGTTGCAGGAGACAGGCGACGAAGACCTGGCGGTTTGCACAATCGGGGACAATTCACAGTCAGTGCGCTTTCAGCACTCGGCAATCGAGTGGACTGCCCGTATTATCTGGGCGAGCCAATAACCTGCGAGCACACATTTGATGAAGCTTCGGCCTCTCATAACGCCAGCAATCGTGCTGACCACCGCAGGTGGTCTGCTCGCCTGGCTGCTCCTGGCAGACCCGCCGTCCGTACAGGACAAGCAATTGGCGGCAGAGGGCATCACCAGCGCCGCCGAGGAAACAAGCGAGCCGGCAAAGACGCCCGAGCCCGCTCCGCAATCGTCCCCTCCCCAAGCTCAGACGCAGAAACCGGCACAGACACAAAGTGAACCCGTCGTCGTCGCCGCTGCGCCTTTGCCGAACGACATTCGCAACGTTTCGCCGGAGGGAGTATCAGCACCGCAGGTACAGGGTGACCTGAAACGTATCGAACCTTCCAAACGCTACCTGGAACTGAAGGATCCGCCGATTGAACCGGTTCCGGACGGCCCACTGGAATTGATGCGCGTGCAGGTTCTTGACGGCGGACGCATCAAGTCGGACCGGTTGACAGTAACGCTTGCCCATATCGTTCCGCTGAAATCGGACGAAACCTGTGTTTCCCGTCTCGGAGGCACCTGGCCTTGCGGCGCAAGGGCGCGCACTTTCCTGAGAGGACTGGTGCGGCAATTGAAGGTGGTATGCGAAAAGATCGAGGAGACCGGACCGCAACAGATTCTGGCAACCTGCACCCGCGGATCGATGGACCTGAGCAAGCGTCTTGTACGCTATGGCTGGGCGGATCCGGCGCCGGACGCACCTGCCGATTTCATGGAACTTGCCGAAAAGGCCAGAGACAGAAAAGTCGGCAAGTGGCAATCGGAATGGCTGAACGAGTTGCCGACGAGCGAACTGGAAACAGAAGTGCCGTCTGCCTTGCCAGGCCTTGAGGAACTTGCCCCGGAAATCGTCGAATGGAGCCTGAGGACCGAACCGGAACAGCCGGGGGACGGTCAAATGGCAATCGAGGATTACCCGCAAGTAGAACGGCCGGTGCAGTAGGGCTGGAGCGGCACCGCTTCGCGTGAAGCAAGCCTTTGTTTCTCCTCGTCAACCGACCGCCTCTCACTGCTGCTGAAAAATCCTTGCGAGCGCCTCGAAGCAGCTCATACCTTCGGCGAATAGGGTTAATACATAGACAAATCAATCAGTACAATTAGTTCAATGTTTACGCCCATAAGGGAAAGTGGCTCAAACATTATCAGTCCGTGACGAGGACCAAAGAAATATGAGCGCACCTGCCCCCAAGAACACTGTCGAAACTGACAATATCACGAAGTACATCAAGTTCATGTCCTCAACGGGAAGCGACACGTCTTCCGCTCAGACGGCATGGAACTCCCTTCAAAAACACCTGCCCGACATACTGGACCGCTTCTACAAGGAACTCGTTTCGCACGAAGAGTTGCGCCAGAAAATGGGCGCCCACGAGAAGAACACCGTTCCTCTCAAAAATGCGCAAACCAAACACTGGGAATATATCTTCAACCACGACCCGGACCTGGAGTTCATCGGACAGGCTGCGCGTATCGGTCAGGCTCACGTAAAGATCGGGCTGAAGGCCGAATGGCTGATGTCCGCGTTTGGACGGCTGTTGAACGAAATCCTTCCCGTCGTCGTCAAGAAGCACCGGTTCTCGCAAAAGGCCATGGTTTCCGAGATGCAGGCCGTGGTGACACGGTTCTTTCTGGACATGATCCTTGCACAACGCGCGTTCGAAACGGAACAGCGCCGCATTGAAGACGCTGAAATGCGGGATACGATCGGGCTGGAGAACCTGCGCACGACCGCAAACACCATCAGCGAGCTGAACGAAATCGTGATGTCGATGGCGTTGTTGTCGCGCAATACCCAGGAAGCCAATGCGAACGGCCAGTCCATTTCCGCCGCGGCGGACCAGCTTGTCGCCTCCATCGGCCAGATTTCCGAAAACAGCGAAGGCGCGGCCAACGAAGCCGTTCAAACAAACAACGCCGCCAAGGATGGCCTGGACAAGATGTCGGCCGTATCGAGTGCCATCGGCGATATTTCCTCAACGTCCCGGCAAACCGCGCAGAGCCTGTCAGACCTGAGCGAAGCTGCATCGCAGATCGGCGAATTCCTGTCGGTCATTCAATCCATCGCAGACCAGACCAATCTTCTGGCACTGAATGCCACCATTGAAGCCGCCCGTGCAGGAGAAGCCGGCAAAGGCTTTGCCGTCGTTGCTTCGGAAGTCAAAACCCTCGCCTCGCAGACCGGCAAGGCGACGGAAGACATCGCGCAGCGGATCGAAGCACTGACCGCTGGCATGGAAACAATCCAGACAGCCATCCAGAGCTCCGAAGGCGCCATCCAGAATGGCGAGGATGCCATCGCGGCCGCCAATGAACTCATGCAATCCATCGACGGGATGGTTGGCAATGTTTCCGAACGGGTCACCCAGATTACGGACATCCTTCATCAGCAGAAAGAAGCCAGCCACGAAATCGCTCGCAACGTCGCCAATGTCGCTGAATCGAACCGGAACACGGATCAGCAGCTCGGCGCCATGCAGCGTGTTCTGAAACAGAGCAACGACAGTTTCAGCGGCTCGGCCAAAAACTTCTTCGACGCCAATTCCGACAAGTCGCTGTTGGAGATGGCGAAGATTGATCATGTCCTGTTCAAGAAGCGTGTCGTCGACACAGTGACCGGACACGACGACTGGGCATCCTCCGGCATGCCCGACCATCATCATTGCCGTCTTGGCAAGTGGTACGACGCCATCAAGAACGAGAAGATCAAGACACACCCGGTCTTCCGCAACCTGGTCACTCCGCACAAGGCAGTTCATGATGCAGGCCACAGAGCCCTGCTTGCCGCCGAGCAAGGCAATTCCACGGAAGCCTTCGCTGCTCTCGTCGATCTGGACAAGGCCAGCAAGGAAGTCCTGAATGGCCTGACGGAACTTGCCGCCGCCATGGAAACCGATCTGAAAGACGCGGAACCCCGCAAGTCGCCAAGACAGGACGTCGGCAAGAAGGCCGAAGTTCTGCTGGACGGCGCCATCCAGACCGTGGAGCTTGAAAACGTGTCCGTAACGGGTGTCGGCCTGAAGGGCGTAAAAGATGCAAAGGCGGGCAAAACCGTTTGCATCCGTAGCGATGGCAAGGAGCGCCTTGGCCATATCATCTGGGTGGACGGCACCAGGGCGGGCGTCCAGTTCTTCGACGAAGACAAATAAACTTCGCGGGAAACGCCTGCTGACAACCCTGATAAGGTGCCCCAAAGGGCACCTTATCCAGCTTTATCGCATGCACGTTTGAATGAACGGCTGCTACAGCCATTCACACCACTGGATGCAGGCAGACTTGCTGACAAACCTCTGCTCAATTGTGATCCGCCGGTTTCTTATTTTTCCTGATTGGTATTAGGCTCCGGACTTCGGAAGTCCCGGATCTGGAGTATTCATGACTGGAGAAATCAAGGTCGGTATCATCGGTGGAACCGGGCAACTCGGCAGCGCCATTGCGACGGCTTGGCTGGAAAGCGGCTGTGTCAAACCTCGTCAGCTCTGGATATCCAATCGATCCGGAACCGCCGCAGGCTTCGAAAGCTGGCCGGAAATCACCTTCACCGCATCCAATCAGCTTCTGGCTGACGCCTGCAATGTCATCCTTCTGTCGGTTCCGCCAGCGCTTGTCGAAACGGTCAGCATTTCGGCGCCCGGAAAACTGGTGCTCTCGGTCATGGCGGGTGTCTCACGTGAGAGGCTCAAAACCCTCACAGGCTCGGAAAAGGTCGTTCGTGCCATGTCGAGCCCGGCGGCGGGCAAGCAGCTGGCCTACTCCCCCTGGTGTGCGGCTTCGCCGCTTTCGCAGGAAGACAGGGACCTCGTCCAGTCGTTGTTGTCGGCCTGCGGCCCGAGTGATGAAGTCCAGGACGAACAGCAGATCGAGGTCTTCACCGCCATAACCGGTCCGGTACCGGGATTTGCCGCGTTCTTCGCCGACTGCATTGTTGACTATGCAAGGTCAAACGGTGTCGACAGGCATATTGCCGAACGCGCCGCAAAACAGCTGATCCTGTCGGCTGGGCAAATCATGGCCGGTGACACCAGATCTCCGGCGGAACATGTTCAGGAGATGGTCGACTACGCAGGAACGACTGCCGCCGGTCTCGTCAAGCTGAAGGAACTGGGTGTTTCGGATCTGATCAGTGAAGGGCTGGACGCCAGTACGGAGCGCGTCAGAACGATTGCCGGCAAAGACTGATACCGCGCTTCTTCTGCCGGAGAGCACAGCTAAAAACAAAAAAAGCGGCGCTGGTGCGCCGCTTTTTCCTGAAGTCTGATAATCAGGCTGTCAGTTCGCCAGCCAGTGCCTTGCGGATCATCTCACGCGTTTCGGCAATGCCGTAAAGAGCAACGAAAGACCCGAAGCGCGGTCCCTTTTCCTGCCCGAGCAGAAGCTGGTAAAGCGCAGAGAACCAGACGACGGACACGCCAGGCCCACCATCGGGACCCTTTTTGGACGGGTCCTGATAACGCTCGATGGACCGGGCGACGTCCAGCACCGCATCCTGGATGGCACTGCCATCCGCATCGGCCGGCAGGGAGGCCAGCGTTTCGTCCAGTTTTTCCAGCGCAGTGCGCTCGACATCGTCCGGCACCTTGAACGACTTGGTCGGTTTGACGAAATCGTCGAAGTAGCGGATCGCATAGCCGACAAGCGCATCCAGTTCCGGATGGGTCGACGCCGTCACGCCCGGAGCGTAGCGGGAGATGAATGCCCACAGCACGTCCTTGTTTTCCGCGTTGGAGGCGGACACAAGGTTCAGCAGCATGGCGAAGGGCACCGGCATGTCGATCTTCGGAATGTTGCCCGAATGGATGTGCCAGACCGGGTTCTGAAGCTTCTGCTCGACCGGCATCTGTTCGTACTTCTGGACGAAGGTATAATATTCGTCGACCGCCTTCGGAATGACGTCGAAATAGAGCTTCTTGGCCGTCTTCGGCTTCTGGAAATTGTAGAGCGCAAGGCTCTCCGGTGCAGCGTAGGTCAACCACTCGTCAATGGTCAGACCGTTACCCTTGGACTTGGAGATCTTCTCGCCCTTTTCGTCCAGGAACAGTTCGTAGACGAAGTGTTCCGGAGCGGTCCCGCCCAGGATGTTGCAGATCTTGTCGTAGATCGGCGCATTGGTCATATGATCCTTGCCGAACATCTCGAAATCGACGTCAAGCGCAGCCCAGCGCATGCCGAAGTCGGGCTTCCACTGCAGCTTCACCTTGCCGCCGGTGACCGGCAGCGTGATGTCCTCGCCCGTCTCGTCCGCAAAGGTGATGGTGCCGTCCTTCGAATTGACGTCCTTCATGGGCACATAGAGCACGCGGCCGGACGTCGGCGAGATCGGCAGGAAGGGCGAATAGGTCGCCTGACGTTCCGCGCCGAGCGTCGGCAGCATCACGTCCATGATCTTCTGGTACTTCTCGGTCGCCCGGATCAGCACGTCATCGAACTTGCCGGCCTTGTAGTATTCGGTCGCGCTGGCGAATTCATAATCGAAACCGAAGGTATCCAGGAACCGGCGCAGCATGGCGTTGTTGTGCTCGGCGAAGCTTTCATAGTCGCCGCCGAAGGGGTTCGGCACCGCCGTCAGAGGCATCTGCAGATATGGCTCAAGCGCTGCGCGGTCCGGCACGTTTTCCGGGATCTTGCGCATGCCGTCCATGTCGTCGGAGAAGCACAGCAACCGCGTCGGGATCTTGTCTTCGGTCAGCAGCCGAAACGCCGTGCGCACCATTGTGGTGCGCAGAACTTCGCCGAAGGTGCCGATGTGCGGCAGGCCGGACGGGCCATAGCCCGTTTCGAACAGAACCGGTTTGTCCGTTCCCCGTTTCTCGATCCGTTTGACCAGTTTTCGCGCTTCTTCGAACGGCCACGCTTTCGATTTCGTGGCCGCCTCGACAAACTCTTGCGAAAGGTCAAGCGGAGGCAGGGATTGATCGGTCATTTTTCAAGTCGTTCTGTTCATGAGAATGGATGGAATGCAACCCGGTCGGTTTTTTGACTTTTCGGCCGGTTGCTGCGGCGCGACACTAGATCAACGCGCCTCTATGTGCAATCACATGAACACAGCTAAGTTGACCGAAATCTCGGGCTTTGCGAACTCTTTCCGCCTGCGGACATATCGCGCCGGAAAAAAGCGGATAACTCCGGTCAATCGATTGTCTCGTAGCGGTGACTTGAAGCTTGTCTTCCAACCCGTTACATCGGGCGCACGATCAAGAAGAAATTTTCCGTCTTTTGGCGCTACGGGAGAATGAATAGTGTCTATGAACGAGCCGATCAGCGTACAGGAAGCCCTTATCTACGTGATGGTTATCGTCTCGGCGTCGGACAACCAGATGACCGACAACGAACTGGCCACCATCGGCGACATGATCAAGATGCTGCCCGTTTTCAATGGCTATGACGGCAACCGGATCATCCCGGCAGCCCAGCGCTGCGGCGACATCCTGCAGGAAGACAACGGCTTGCAGCTGGTGCTAGAGCTGGTCGGCGACGTCCTGCCGGCAAAGCTTTACGACACCGCATATGCGCTTGGGGTTGAAGTCGCGGCTGCCGATCTCCACGTCGAGAAGGAAGAATTGCGCATCCTTCAGCTTCTGCGTGACCGCTTCAAACTCGACAAACTGACCGTTGCCGCAATCGAGCGCGGTGCGATTGCCCGTCATCGGACCATCTGATCCTCTCGGAGCAGGTATTTGAAAGCAACGAAGGCCCTCGCCTGGGCCGGGGCGGTATTAATAGCCGTCCTGGCAGGTGTTTTCCTGATCTTCCAGGGCCTTCAGGATTTCGATCTTTCTGAATACGAAAGCCGGCCGATTGCCTTTTCCTTCGACGGACATTCCGTCGCCGGAACGTTGCATCTGCCCCACCTGCAAGATCCTGGGCACACAAACCCGCCTCTGGTCCTGATCGTTCACGGGGACGGGCCAGCGGACCGCTATTCCGGCGGTGGGTACATGCCTCTCATCAGCCGTCTTCTGGACAGCGGTCTTGCCGTCTATTCCTGGGACAAGCCTGGCGTCGGCGAAAGCCAGGGCAACTGGCTGTCCTTTTCCATGGATGAGCGAGCCCGCCTCGCGGCAACGGCCCTTGCGGCCGCCAAAGAACAGCCCGAATTGAAGACGTCTCCAGCCGGATTTCTCGGCTTTTCCCAGGCGGGGTGGGTTTTGCCCATTCTGGCGGAAGAGCCAGCACAGGGCGATTTCTTCATGATTGTCGGCGGAGCCGTCAACTGGTTGCGGCAGGCTGGTTATTATACCCGGCGCAGGCTGGAGCTTGCAGGTGCAGACAGCAAGGCGATCGACAGGGCTCTCGCGCAGGACGCAAAAGACGGACAAAAGTTCCTAGACCGGGATTTTTCCTATCAGGACTATCTCGACAGCGGCATGGACAGGGTTCCGATGCCGGAAGATCGCTTCACCTTCGCGCGCCGGAATGCGGCCTCCGACTCCACCGCCTCCCTTGCCCGTATCTCCTCGCCCGTTCTGACACTGCACGGAGCAGAGGACCTCAATGTCGATCCTCATTTCAATTCCGGCATCTATCGAAAGATGCTGACGGACAACAATCCCGCCAACCGCTTCGTGATCGTCCCGGAAGCAACCCATGCGCTGTTGCGGGCGGAAGCCTTCAACTACCAGCTCGAAGGGCAAATGCCTTCCTGGTCGAAGGCCTTGTTCATGGTCCTGGGGCGCCGTGCCTACGCACCGGGCGCACTGGACACCATAACAATCTGGATCAAGGAACAGGCCTCAACAGCAAACAGCCTTTCAACTTCACCAGATCGATCAAATTGAACCCTTTTTGTTTTCGGTCCTTCAATCCGCCGCACCTTATCACCGGTGCGGGGACAGCACGCTTGTGGGCTGCCGGGACCTGTAGGTCCTTCAGTGCGGAGACAGGGACATGAGCAATCAGGCAATCGGAGAGCGGACAAGTGTGCGCTATCCACTGAGGCGACGCCGCCAGAGGCTGCGCGTACAGCGCCCCATGCCTTATGCTGTCCGGTACGTGCAGGTTCGCACCGCTCCAAAGCAGGCGAACTGGGGCACGCGAATGATGATTGCCTTTGCAGGCTTCGTCTGCGGACTTGCAGCCGACGCGCTGGTGATGTTTGCCGAAGACCATTTCCATCTGGCAAAGAACCGGGATCCGGATCTTTTCGCATGGGTGCTCGGCACCGGCTTTGCCGGCCATATCCTTTATCTGATCTTCGGAATACTAGCGGTCACGTTGCTGACGGCCTTCAACCGCCGCAAGTGGATCTTGTGGCTGCTGATCGGCTTTGTCGGCGGACTGCTGAGTATCTGATCGGCTGATAGCCTCAATTCAGGCTGTGGATCGCATCTGGCAGATCGAGTGAAAACGCCGGAATGACGACGTCGAACATGGAGCCGTCCGGACGTTCCATCGAGTAGGACCCGGCCATGATGCCGCTGTCGGTCGAAAGCGGGCAGTGCGACGAATACTCATAGGTCTCGCCGGGCTCTATCACCGGCTGTTCGCCGACCACGCCCTCGCCGCTGACTTCTTCCTGGCGCCCTCTGGCATCGGTTATCTGCCAGTAACGCGTCTTCAGCTGCACCGGTTCGCTGCCACCGTTGTGGATCTCGACCATATACGCCCAGATATACTCGCTCTCTTCCGGACGCGATTCATCGTCCAGATAAAACGGCTCGACGGAGACTTCGATCCCTTGGGTGATGGCGGTGTAACTGCCAGACACGGCTTTTCCTTAATTTCAGAACTGCGAACCTTGAAATAGACCGGTCCGAAGCGACTTCCACGGGTGGTGCCCGCTCGTTCAGGAGGGGCTTATAGGGCGAATGACGCAAGCGTGAAAGAGGGTTGTGACATATGAGGCCGGAATTGCTTGAGATTTGAGGCCGGATTTTGCAAGAACACCATCTGTCAGACCCAAAACAGTGATCTCTTCATGTTCGATGCCCACCTGCGCCCGCTGATCGATCCGCCGTTGAACCGGCTGGGCCTGATCCTTGCCGGCACGGGGCTTACTGCCAACAGCGTGACGCTGGCGGGCTTTGCTGCCGGCATGGGGGCAGCCATCGCTATCGCAACGGGTCATACCCTGATCGGCTTGTTCCTGATCGCGGTCAACCGATTTGCAGACGGTCTCGATGGCGCGTTGGCCCGGGCAACGGCCAAGACGGATCTTGGCGGCTACCTCGACATCACACTGGATTTCTTCTTCTACAGCGCAATCCCTCTGGCCTTTGCCATACAGGACCCGGCCAGCAACGCTTTGCCGGCGGTGGCACTTCTTGCCAGCTTCTACGCCAACGGCTCGGCCTTTCTGGCCTTTGCCATCATGGCGGAGAAGAACAAGCTGACCACCGACGCTCAGGGCTCCAAATCGCTCTATTACATAGGCGGGCTGGCCGAAGGCACCGAGACCATCGCGCTATTCCTGCTGATGGCCCTGGTCCCCGCCTGGTTTCCTGCGCTTGCCTACGGTTTTGCCGCGATATGCGTCGTGTCCGCCGGCGCCCGGGTGCTCATCGGCGTGAAGGCGCTGCGGCAGACAGGCCGTTAGATCGCCTGGAGCGCCTTCTCGATATCTTCCAGCAGATCCTGCGGATCCTCCAGACCGATTGAAAGCCGCAGGATACCATCGGTGATACCGAGTTCCGCGCGCGCTTCCTCGCCAATCGACTGGTGCGTGGTCGTCGCCGGATGGGTGATCAGGCTCTTGGCGTCGCCCAGGTTGTTGGAGATCTTGACGATTTCCAGCGCGTTTGTGAAACGGAACGCGGCTTCCTTGCCGCCCTCGATTTCCATCGCCAGCATGGTGGATCCGCCGCTCATCTGGCGTTTGGCGACATCGGCCTGCGGGTGGTCGTCCCGGCCCGGATAGATCAGCCGCGCGACCTTGGACTGGCTTGCCAGATAGTCGGCAATCCTGCCCGCCGTTTCCGTCTGGCGCGCAACGCGCAGCGGCAGCGTTTCCAGGCCCTTCAACAGGACCCAGGCACTGAACGGGCTCATGTGCGGACCGGTATGCTTGATGAAGGGCATGACCTCGTCGTTGATCCATTCCTCGTCCGACAGGATCACACCGCCGAGGCACCGGCCCTGGCCATCGATGTGCTTGGTGGCCGAATAGACGACCACATCGGCACCGAGCTGAAACGGCGACTGATACAGCGGGGTCGCAAACACGTTGTCGACGATCAGACGGGCACCGGCTTCCTTGGCGATCTGTGCCACGGCCTCGATGTCGATGACTTCCAGCGTCGGGTTGGTCGGGCTTTCCAGGAACAGGGCCTTGGTGTTCGGCCGGACAGCCGCCTTCCACTGCTCGATGTCCGTTCCGTCTACCAGCGTGCTTTCAACGCCGAAGCGCGGCAACAGTGTTTCGCAAATATAGCGGCAGGAGCCGAACAGGGCCTTGGCGGCAATCACGTGATCGCCTGCCCTTACCGCTGCCATCAGCGCCAGATTGACGGCCGCCATGCCGCTGGCGGTTGCCCGTGCGGCCTCAGCCCCTTCCAGAGCCTTGATGCGGTCCTCGAACATGGTGACGGTCGGGTTGGCATAGCGCGAATAGACATAACCCGGGTCCTCGCCATTGAACCTGGCCTCGGCAGCTTCGGCACCGCTGTAGGTAAAGCCCTGGGTCAGGTAGATGGTCTCCGAGGTCTCACCAAACGGTGACCGCATGGTGCCGCCATGAACCAGAGTGGTTGCAGGGCGCCAGTTCTTGTTTCCGGTCTTGGTGGTCTCAGTCATGTCTTTCATTCGCTCCAAACGCAAAAAACCCCAGCCTCAAGACCGGGGTTCTCACCTCCGGCCTTTTTAGCAACTTGTTTAACGTGGCTGCAAGCCGGCCGGCCCAAATCACCACGAAGTGAGCCTGTCCTACGGGAAAAGCAGGCACAGGTCAATTGTCTTGCGCACGATCCCTTCAAAAGCCCCGTTCTGCCAGAATGCCTGTTGGCGCGGGCGGCCCGATCCTTTAATGACCATAGACCAGCATAATGCGGAACATCTTCATGAACGTCACAGCGGGTCAGGTCTTGAACGGAAGCGCACTTCTCACAGCAAACGGCATTCTGCCCGAACGGGTAATCCAGGCCATGTTCGCCGCCGGAGAGATTTCAGCGGACGCGCCGCCTGTCACCGGTCAGATACAGCCTGCCAGCCTCGACCTGCGTCTGGGCAAGGAAGCCTACCGGGTGCGTGCCAGCTTCCTGCCAGGCCCCGACATCCAGGTCGCGGCTCGGCTTGAGCAGATGAAACTGCACACGATCGACCTGAGCGAAGGTGCCGTCCTTGAAACAGGCTGCGTCTATATCGTGCCGCTGCAGGAAAGCCTCGCCCTGGCCCCCGACATTTCGGCAACCGCCAACCCGAAAAGCTCGACCGGCCGCCTGGATGTCTTCACCCGCGTCATCACAGACAACGGCCTTGCCTTCGACACCATTCCGGCCGGCTACACCGGTCCGCTTTATGCCGAAATCTCGCCGCTGACCTTTCCGATCCTCGTGCGGTCCGGGTCCCGCCTCAGCCAGATCCGCTTCCGGCGCGGTCAATCGCTCATTCCCGATGCGGAGCTGGAAGAGGTGCACAAGGCCCACACATTGATGAGCGGTGGCAACGAGCGCATCGGCAACGGTGTGCAGCTCTCCATCGATCTGGAAGGGACCGGACCCAACAGCCTGATCGGATATCGCGCCAAGCAACACTCCGGACTGATCGATGTGGATGTCGTCGGCGCGCAGGACGTTCTGGATTTCTGGGAACCTATCTATCGCCGCCAACGGGCGGAACTTATCCTCGATCCGGATGCATTCTATATTCTGGTCAGCCAGGAAGCTGTGCATGTGCCGCCGGACTATGCGGCCGAAATGGTGCCGTTCGATCCGCTCGTCGGCGAATTCCGCGTCCACTATGCAGGCTTCTTCGATCCAGGTTTTGGCCACGCCAGTGCCGGTGGTGTCGGCTCGCGCGCGGTTCTTGAAGTCCGCTCACATGATGTCCCGTTCATCGTGGAACACGGCCAGACCATCGGGCGTCTGGTCTATGAACACATGGCGGAGCGCCCGGCGACACTCTACGGTGAAGGCATCGGCTCCAACTATCAGGGCCAGGCACTCAAGCTGTCCAAGCACTTCAAGGCACCCACCTGACCGCCGATGGCCCTGAAAACCGTCACCCGTGAGTTTGAAGGATTTCTGGAAGACCGGAAGTCCCGCTTTCTGGCGCATCTGGTGCCGGTGGACATGTTCGACCAGCGGATGGAAGAGCTGCGCAAGGAGCACAAGAAGGCCAATCACATCGTCACGGCGCACCGGAGACTTCTGGAAGACGACCGGATTGAGGAGAGCGGCAAGGACGACGGTGAACCGGCTGGCACCTCCGGCATGCCGACATTGCGCGTGCTGCAAGGCGCCGAACTGATCAACTGCGCTGTTCTGATCGTGCGTTATTTCGGCGGTACGAAACTCGGCGGTGGGGGCCTGGCCCGAGCCTATTCCGGCGCAGCGCAGGATGCGATCTACAACGCCGACCTGGTACCGTTTCAAAAGATACTGTCGAAAACAGTTCGCGCAGATTTTGCGTCCGGATCGGAACTGGAACGGCGGATCGAGACCCTCGGCCTCACCGTCATGGCGCGCGACTACACCGAAGACGGAGTGACGCTGACCGTCGAAGGGCCGGAAGAGGTTCTGGCTGAACTTTAGAGAGCGTCGACGTCCCGTCGCTCCTTCCAAGTCACTAGGGCCGGCCCCTCCCCCGGTCGTCATTGCCGGACTTGATCCGGCAATCCATACCGGGATTTTGGTCACAAAGAGACAATTGGGTCAGGAGACGGAGCGTCCTGGTTCCCACGGTTCAGCCAAGGGACGACGCATCAGATCGTGGATAGCTCTTGGTTTATCCGCTGACGCCACTGTTTCAGTCCACCACGCCGCCTTACGTCCGCGTCTTGCCGGCTTCCGCCTTCAGCTCTTTCAGTTCTGCTCGAAGCGCCCTGACCTCTTCCAGGATCAGCCCTGTGTCGTCATGAATGGCCTGACGGTTGGCGTCGGCTTCAGCCTCGTGTTCCTCCTGCATGGCGGAGACGATGATACCGATAAAGAGGTTCAGCACCGTGAAGGCCGTGCACAGGATGAAGGGGACAAAGAACAGCCAGGAATAGGGATAGACATCCATGACCGGACGCACGATGCCCATGGACCAGCTTTCCAGGGTCATGACCTGGAACAGCGTGTAGAGCGATGCGCCGAGGTTGCCGAACCATTCCGGAAAGGCTTCACCATAGAGCTTGGTCGCCATGACGGCGAAGACGTAAAAGACCAGCGCCATCAACACGACGATGGAGCCCATGCCCGGCAGGGCGGCCACCAGCCCGCCGATAACACGGCGCAGGGACGGTACGACGGAAATGAGGCGCAGAGCCCTCAAAATTCGCAGCGACCGCAGAACGGACAGGTTGCCTGTTGCCGGCATCAGCGAGATTGCAACGATACTGAAGTCGAAGAGGCTCCAGGGGTCCTTGAAGAACTTCAGGCCATGGGCATAGAGCCGCAGAGCCAGTTCAACGACGAAAATGCCCAGGATCACCTGATCGACCAGCCTGAGGAAACTGCCTACCTCTGCCATGACAGCAGGACTGGTCTCCAGACCGAGCGTCACCGCATTCAAAACGATAACGCCGATGATGCAGACTTCCCAGTTGCGTGAGGTGACCAGCGCCCTGACCTGATTTCGCATATATGTGACCCGGTTTGATGTCTTTTCGTGCGTACCGCACTGCCCGGGCCGGAACATGGCGATTTCAGCGTCGCAGCGCAAGATCGCAGCGCTCTGGAAAAGCATCTACCCATCAGACAAGCGTGCTTGACAGGTCGGGCAAGTCGGCGCAGAAAGCTCATCAGGTTCGGCGGGTGTAGCTCAATGGTAGAGCAGAAGCTTCCCAAGCTTAAGACGGGGGTTCGATTCCCCTCACCCGCTCCAAACAACCAATCCAATTCCCGAATTTCCCAGTGGCTTTTCTTCAGCGCAGCGTTTCGCCGACCTGCGGGGTTTTCCGGACATCAGCGCGGCTGAGGCCTACATCCTTCAAGAGATAGTCGGGCAGATCCGCCAGGTGGGCCATGTCGCGCCGACGGCGCAGGCACTTCAGCGCAAAATGCAAGACGGCAGCAACGAGACCGGCTCTACGGACGCGTGCCAGGTGCAGGGGGACAAGGTGATCGGTCATCTGTTTTGCTCCTTTCCGACGGGACAGGAGCAAGTTTAGAAAATGCCCCTACGGACAGTGCGCAAAATTCTCAATTTTGAGCGATAAATTCGCAAAAATTTGGATTTTGAGATAATCTACCGCACAACTATGCCGAACAGGACCCTCCCCCATCATGGATCTGGACGATTTCGATCATCAGCTGCTGCATCTGCTCAGTCTCGATGCCCGGCAAACCGGCAAGGAACTTTCCGAGAAGGTTGGCCTGTCTTCTGCCGCCTGCCTGCGCAGGGTGCAACGCCTGAGAGAAGTCGGGGCGATCGAGCGGGAAGTGGCCATCGTGTCACCGGAGGCAACTGGCGCCTCCGTTACCTTGCTCGTGATGCTGATGCTGTCGCGCGGACAACCGGAGCGTATGGCGAAGTTGCGGCAGAAGTTGCTGAAGCTTCGGGAAGTGAAAAAGATCTACCACGTCACGGGTCCGGCCGATCTGGTACTCACCGTGCAGTGTTCTTCCATGGAAGCCTATGCAACTTTCACCGAGGCGCATTTCTATGAAGACGACATCAAGGGCTTCGATACGATCGTCGTCCTGCGCTCCTATGATCCGGAACCGGGAACCTGACCGCACTCCGCGGAATTCAGGCGACGCTGTGCCTGTCAGAGTTCACGCGTTTGTTTTCGGAATGCCTCGTGACATCTTCAACGGAGCGGGCTGACAAGCGCTGCCGGTTCGCGATATTCTGTCTGCGCGATTCCCGGCGCGTATTGCCGACCAAGACTTGATACGGAACGAGACGTCCGCGTGCCAGCTTCACTGCCACTTCTCAAGACTATCTGCCGCGTTGCAGCCGGGCTGCTGACGCTTGGCACTTTGGCGCTCGGGACTTTGGCGCTCGGCGTCCTGTCGGTTTCAGCCCAGGAAGCTTCGGTCCGCGTTCCCAATTTCTGGGATCCGAAAGCCGTCCACGACCGGCCAAATGCCATTCCGGACAAGATCCAGTTTCTGGCAACCGACGGATATCCGCCCTTCGTGTTCCGTGACCAGCATGGCCGTCTTACCGGCTTCAATGTCGATCTTGCGCGGGCTCTCTGCCAGGAGCTCGGAAGTTCCTGCGCCCTGCGCATCAAGGACTTCGAGGTTCTTCTGCCTGCACTGGACGAAGAAGAAGGTGACGCGATTATCTCCGGCCTGTCGCGCAGCCTCCCCTCCACGCGCCGCCTCAACTTCACCGAGGACTATCTGAAGCTGCCGGCGCGGTTTGTGGTTCGGGCGTATAACGCGTCCGATTTCAACGAGCAGACGCTCACCGGCAAGCGGATAGCTGTTGAAGCCGGATCCCGCTACGAGGCGTTTGCCAAGCGTTTCTTTCCCGATGCCGAGATCATCAGCCTGGAAACCGCAGAGGCGACACGCGAGGCAGTCAAGGGCGGTTCGGCCGATGCTCTGTTCGGCGACGGCCTGAACCTGTCGTTCTGGCTGCCAAGCGAAGCTGCAGATGGCTGCTGTGCCTTTGCCGGCGGCCCGTGGCTGGAGCCGGGCTATTTTGATGAAGGCATGGCCATTGCGACCCGCCAGGACGATCCGGAACGGGCTGCGGCCCTCACCTA
Source organism: Roseibium sp. RP-7 (assembly GCF_053005225.1). NCBI lineage: Bacteria > Pseudomonadati > Pseudomonadota > Alphaproteobacteria > Hyphomicrobiales > Stappiaceae > Roseibium > Roseibium sp. RP-7. The sequence goes on along the minus strand of NZ_JBRKQA010000001.1, from coordinate 1,180,927 downwards.
TGCCTTGCGCCAGCTTCACCAGAAGGGCATCTACCGCGAGCTTTACCTGCGCTATTTTCCCATGAGCTTCTTCTGACCTTTCCCACCATTCCCGACAAAGAACCAGGTCAGCTTTTGCCTTTCGCGTCCTCGACACGCGCCGCCTTCCGGCGGTCCGGATTTTTCAGGAACGGGATCGCCAGGCTGAAGGGAAACGAATGCGCACGCGGCGTGAGCGCGGCACCGAGCCCGATTTCCATTGTCTCCTGTCCCTGTTCGGGATCTTCCACGTAGGTTCCGAACAGACGGTCCCAGACTGAAAGATAGAACCCGTAGTTGGAATCCGTCTCGTGCGGCAGCACCGAGTGATGAATGCGGTGCATGTCCGGAGTGACGATCAGAAACCGCAAGGGGCGGTCCAGCCAAAGCGGCAAGCGGACATTGGCGTGGCTGAAAACCGCAGAGCCGTTGAGAACGATCTCGAAGATCAGCACGGCTTCAACAGGACCGCCGAGGGCGATGATGACCAGCCCCTTCCAGAGGAAGGACAGCAGAATTTCGATCGGGTGAAACCTGAGCGCGGTTGTAGCGTCCACCTCACTATCTGCGTGGTGCATGCGGTGAATGCGCCAGAACAGGGGAACCTTGTGCGACACCAGGTGCTGAAACCACACCGCAAGATCGAGCACGACGAAGGTGATCAGACCGGCCACAACACCCGACCAGCCGAGCAATGCAAAGAGACCCCAATCCTTTTCCAGTGCCAGCATTGCAAGGCCGACGCCGCCGATGGGGAAGATCAGCCGCACCAGAAGGGCATCGAGCAGAACAATGCCCCAGTTGGTCGGCCAGCGCTTCAAACGGCTGCTCTTCAGGCGACGCCGTGGCAAACCCGCCTCCAACAGCGCCATTATCAGAAAGATGCCGCCGAAACAGGCTATGCGAACCTGGTTGATGTCGATCTGGTCAAACATGGGGTCTTTTGAAACGTCCTGACTAATGCTGCTTGCCACGGTCCCGATGGCACGATAGGGCGATACGACAATACTCCTGATATCATTCCTTGCCGCTGCGACAGATCACATCATCATGACCGACTTTCTCTGGAACCGCCCCGAAACGCCACCTGTGGCAACACTGCTGCTGGCCCATGGCGCTGGCGCAGCCATGGACTCAACCTTCATGAACAAGCTCGCGGCAGCCCTCGCGAGCCAAGGCATTGCAGCCGCACGTTTTGAATTTGCCTATATGGCCGGTCGCCGGACGGGAGGCCCGAAAAAGCCGCCGCCCCGGGCCGACAAGCTGATTGCCGAGTTCCAGACCGCCCTGCAATCTGTCCTCAGCCAGAGCGACAGCCCTCTGCTGATCGGCGGCAAATCGATGGGTGGTAGGGTCGCCGCGATGCTGGCGGGCGGCGGCTCGCTGCCCGGCCGCGCCAAGGGCGTTGCCTGTTTCGGCTACCCTTTCCACCCGACCGGCAAGGCCGATGCCGAGTGGCGGCTCCAGCCGCTGCAGGACGCCAAACGGCCGGTTCTGGTTCTCCAGGGCGACCGGGATCCGTTCGGCTCGAAGGCGGAACTCGATGAAGTCACCTTGCCAGCTCATGTCAGCCTTACTTATCTGGAAGACGGCAACCACGACTTCGGACCGCGCGGCAAGTCGCCGGCGACACTCGACGGCAACATCAAACTGGCAGCCGAAGCAGTCAGGGCATTCGTGGATCGGCTCACGAGTTAAGGCCCACTACATACCCCGACAAGCGCAGCGCAAGTCCAGGGCTCTGGCGCAAGGCAGCAAGGAAAAAAGCCCGGACCGTTTCCGATCCGGGCTTTTTGAATTTCACGACAGTCCGGCTTACTGGCCGGGCTTGCCGTCGAATTCGTAGCTGGTGCTGCAGAACTCGCAGGTGACGATGATCTTGCCGTCGACAGTCATGTGGTCGACGTCGTCGTCGCTGAACCCGGCGAGAACATTCTCGATCTTCTCGCGAGAGCAGCTGCACTTGTCGACCAGCGGCTGCGGCTCGAAAAGGCGGACGCCGCGTTCGTGAAACAGCCGGAAGAGCAGCATTTCCACGCTGACTTCCGGATCAGTCAATTCGACATCCTTGACCGTCTCGACCAGTACCTTGGCTTCCACCCAGGCATCGTCCTCGTCAATCTCGTGCGGGCTCGTGCCTTCCGGGGCATTGCCCGGATCAATGTCAGCCTGGCGCATGCGTTCCGGCGCTTCGGGCAGGAACTGGATCAGGATCCCGCCGGCTGTCCAGGTTTTCACGTGACCCTCGCCTTCCTGGCGGGTGAACAGTTCACCGACACCAAGACGAACTTCTGTCGGGATCTGCTCGGATCGCTCGAAGTACCGGCGTGCGACTTCTTCCAGCGACACACCATCCAGCTCCACCAGTCCCTGGTAGCGCTGCATGTGCATTCCCTGGTCGATGGTCATCGCCAGATGTCCGTGCCCGAGAAGGGCCTCCTGCGTTGCCTTGCCATCAGCCATCAGCGCTGCGACTTCTGCAGCATCGAAGGTTGCGCAGGCGCGGATTGCGTCGGGTGACTTGAAGTCGACGACCAGCATGGACACCGGCCCCTTCGTCTGCGTCTGCAGCGTGAAGCGACCGTCGAATTTCAGCGACGTGCCCAAGAGGCTGGTCAGAACGATCGCTTCCGCCAGCAGGCGCGAGACCGGTTCCGGATAGGCATGCCGGTCAAGAATTTTTTCCAGGACAGGACCAAGCGCGACCGCACGGCCGCGCACGTCGAGCCCTTCCACGGCAAAGGGCCGGACAGCGTCCAGCCCTGCAGGCGTAATGCCCAGTTCATCAAGATTAAGTGCCACTTGGCTTGCCTTATGCTGCGCCGAAGCACCAGGCCAGAATGCCCTTTTGGGCATGGAGCCGGTTTTCGGCTTCGTCAAACACAACGGAGTTGGGACCGTCCATGACGTCCGAGGTGACTTCCTCACCCCGGTGGGCCGGCAGGCAATGCATGAACAGGGCGTCCTGGTTTGCCTCAGCCATCAGGCGTTTGTTGACCTGATAGGCGCTGAGGAGGTTGTGACGCGATTCCGCATCGTCATCACCCATGGACACCCAGCAGTCGGTCACGACACAGTCGGTCCCCTTGACTGCCTCATATGGGTCCGTCGTGACCTGAATGGAACCACCCTTGGCACGAGCAGTTTCAATCAGGTCCATCGGCGGCGCCAGTTCGCCCGGCGTCGCGATGCGCAATTCGAAATCGAAGCGCGGCGCGGCATGAATCCAGGAAGCCAGCACGTTGTTGCTGTCACCGGTCCAGGCAACGCTCTTGCCCTTGATCGAACCGCGATGCTCTTCAAAGGTCAACAGATCCGCCATGATCTGACAGGGATGCGAGAGCTTGGTCAGACCGTTGATCACCGGCACTGTCGCATTGTCGGCAAGTTCACGCAGATCGTTGTGATCGAGGATGCGGATCATGATCGCGTCGACGAAGCGCGACAGAACCTGCGCCGTATCGGCGATTGTCTCTCCGCGGCCGAGCTGCATTTCCGCACCGGTCAGCATCAAGGTCTCGCCGCCAAGCTCGCGCATGCCGACATCGAAGGAAATGCGCGTACGGGTCGACGGTTGTTCGAAGATCATGGCCAGCACCTTGCCGGCCAGAGGACCCTGGCCGCGATGCACGCCGTTACGGCTCGACTTGATCTTCCGGCTGGTGTCCAGGATGGCGCGCAGTTCGTCGCCTTCGAAGTCCGTCAGATCCAGAAAGTTCCGGTAGGTTCCGTTTGCGGTCATCAGGCCGCTCCTTCCGCCAATTTCGCTTCCATGGCGACAGCAGCCTGTTCCAGGCGCTCGACAGCAATGGAAATTTCCTCTTCGCTCATGGTCAGCGGCGGCATGATGCGCACCACGTTATCGCCGGCAGGAACTGCCAGAAGACCGGCTTCACGGGCTGCAAGCACATAATCTGCCACCGGCACCACGCATTTCAGACCGAGCATCAGGCCGTTGCCGCGCACTTCCGCCAGAACGTCCGGATGACTATCCACCAGTCCGGCCAGCTTCTGCTTGAAGCTGAGCCCCTTCTGACGGACACCTTCCAGGAACCCGTCTTCCAGAACGACGTCCAGAACGGCATTGCCGACTGCCATGGCCAGCGGATTGCCGCCAAAGGTGGTGCCATGGGTCCCGGGGGACAGCGCCGCTGCCGTTTCTGCCGTTGCAAGACATGCGCCCATCGGGAACCCGCCGCCGATACCCTTGGCGATTGCCATCAGGTCCGGCTCCACGCCCGTCCACTGGTGAGCGAACAGCTTGCCGGTCCGTCCGACACCGGTCTGGATCTCGTCGAAGATCAGCAGAATGCCGTTGTCATCACAGATCTTGCGCAGCGCACGCAGGAAATCGGCCGGAATTTCGCGGATACCGCCCTCGCCCTGCACGGGCTCGATCGCGATCGCGGCCGTTTGCGGACCGATGGCATCTTTCAGCGCATCCAGGTCTCCTGCCGGCACCTGGTCGAAACCGGGAGCCTTCGGGCCAAAGCCTTCAAGATATTTCGCCTGGCCGCCAGCCGCGATGGTCGCGATGGTCCGGCCATGGAAGGCGCCTTCGAAGGTCACGATGTGGAACCGCTCGGGGTTGCCGTTGTCATAATGATAACGGCGCGCGCATTTGATGGCAGCTTCCATCGCTTCCGCGCCGGAATTCACGAACAACACCTTGTCGGCAAAGGTTTCCGCGCACAGGCGCTGCGCCAGCCGTTCGCCATCCGGGATCTGGTGCAGGTTGGAGGTATGCCACAGCTTGGCTGCCTGATCCTGCAACGCCTTGACCAGATGCGGATGGGCATGACCGAGTGCGTTGACCGCGATGCCGGAACCGCAATCGAGGAATCGTCGGCCATCGGTGGTAACCAGCCAGACGCCTTCCCCATGATCGAAAGAAAGGTTCGATCTTGCGTAATTTCCGAATAGTGCAGTCGCGGACATAACCTCGTTTGTCTCCTTTAAACGCCCCTGCTGTCCCCTGCGTCGCCCCGACGCCGGGCCGTCACCTTAAAAAGATGCCGAAGGGCCAAAACGCAACGTGCCGCCCCGATGAGGCGGCACGCAGCGGCTTTCTTATACACTGCCGGTACCATGCACTGTCAATGGAAATGGCGCACAAGACATTTCATGTGCCGCGGAGGGCGGATTTCATAAAATTCTCAATGACCTCGCCATAATTGGGGAAAAGTCGTTTCATCCCCAACTGGTTTGGGTCGAGTGGTTGCCTGACAAATTAACGTTATTGTAACCTCTCAGCAATCAGACACGAGATCTCGTGAGGCAAATCACCAAGAGGCACTAGATCTGCCAGCATTAAGCGTGCTTGCGCATGCTTAACACGGGGTTAATGGCCGCAGGACGGTCAAACTAAAGGGTGCGGCAATGAGTTGGACAAACGAACGAGTTGAGCTTCTCAAAAAGCTTTGGGGCGACGGCTTGAGCGCAAGCCAGATCGCAGGCGAACTGGGTGGTGTTACCCGTAACGCCGTGATCGGCAAGGTGCACCGCCTTGGCCTGTCCGGCCGCGCCAAGTCCACCTCTTCAAGCGCCAAGCCGCGCCGGCCGCGCACCGCAGCTCCTGCAACGGGTGCAGCGCCGAAGAAACCGACGACTTCACATCCGCAGTCGATCGGCGCGACGGCCCTGAAAGCAGACATCTCGCCTGCACCAGTGGTGGCCGCCAAGCCGCGCGTAGAGCCGATTGCAGAGCTCGTTCCGATCTCGCAGCGGGCTACCATCCTGACGCTGACCGAGCGGACCTGCAAATGGCCGATTGGCGACCCGGCGACCGACGACTTCTACTTCTGCGGCCGCCAGTCCGATGCCGGCGTCCCCTACTGCGCTCATCACTGCAAGATCGCGTATCAGCCGGTCGCCGACCGCCGCCGCGATCGCAAGACGATGGCTCAGGCAGGCTGATAGCCTCGCACCTAACCAATTCATGAGAAAGCCCGCCGATTTGGCGGGCTTTTTTTTGTTTGGGCCTTCCATTGACCAGATGCCCGACCCCGAACAGTGACCTCCCACGGCTTGTTCTCGGCACCGCTCCATGCCGTTTCCGTTCCATCAAAACATACCTTGTTTGACCGCTCCGCCACGACAGGGACCGAAGGATCAGCCCCGACACCGACACAACTGATGGGGTGGTCGCAGAAGAGAACCTTGCTCCGCGAAAGGCACATAACCGTTGAGAAACAAAAAGCCCGCTTGAAAGCGGGCTCCTTAATTCCATTCTGCAAGTTGCCCTCAGGCAGTGGCAGAGGTGAACTGGTCATTGAAGGCGTATCCGGCACCACGGACGGTACGGATAGGATCCTTTGCCTTGCCCTTGTTCAGAGCCTTGCGCAAGCGACCGACGTGAACATCGACAGTGCGTTCGTCCACGTAGACATCGTGACCCCAGACCCCATCCAGCAGTTGTTCGCGGGAGAAGACACGGCCAGGCGATGTCATCAGGAATTCCAGCAGGCGGAATTCCGTCGGCCCCAGGTGTATTTCCTTGGTGTTGCGGCGAACGCGGTGCGTTTCGCGATCCAGTTCGATATCGCCGGACCGCAACATGCTGGACACCACTTCCGGGCTTGCCCGGCGCAGGATGGCGCGCACGCGGGCCATCAATTCCGGTACCGAGAAGGGCTTGACCACGTAGTCGTCGGCACCGGTCGACAGGCCGCGGATGCGCTCTGCTTCCTCACCGCGTGCCGTCAGCATGATGACCGGCAGGCGTTCGGTATCCTCGCGCGCCCGCAGGCGGCGGCACAGTTCAATTCCGGACAGGCCCGGCAGCATCCAGTCGAGCAGCAACAGATCCGGCAGGCTTTCCCGCAGGCGGATTTCCGCCTCGTCACCCCGGACACAGGACTCGACCGAGTACCCTTCCGCTTCCAAATTGTATCTCAATAGAAGGCTGAGCGGTTCTTCGTCTTCAACGATGAGCACCTTCGGCATACATCTCGCTCCAATTACCGCAACCGGCGCCGAAGCGCCGGCCGTTAAGATCTTCTGCAAATCCGACGATTATCGGCGGGTCAGACCGCGCCTGTTTCGTCGACCTTTGCCCGGTCTTCCGGCAAACGCTCGCCCGTGACCATGTAGTAGACGTTCTCGGCGATGTTCGTCGCGTGATCGCCGATGCGCTCGATGTTCTTTGCGCAGAACAAGAGATGGACGCACTGGGTAATGACCCGCGGGTCTTCCATCATGTAGGTCAGGAGTTCGCGAAAGATCGACGTGTAGATCGCGTCGACTTCGGCGTCGGCTTCCTGAACCCGGCGGGCGGCTTCCGCATCCTTGCGGGCGTAGGCATCCAGCACCTGCTTGAGCTGCGAAAGAGCGAGTTCCGTCATGTGCTCCACACCGATCGCGAGCTTCTTGGACTGCAAGTCGCTGTCGATGGCGATGACGCGCTTGGCAACGTTCTTGGCAAGATCGCCAACACGCTCCAGGTCATTGGCAATGCGCGTTGCGGCGGTGATTTCACGCAGGTCCTGCCCCATCGGCTGGCGGCGGACGATCAGCTCGATCAGCTTCACTTCAAGTTCGTTGTAAAGGCTGTCCAGACGGACATCGCCCTTGATCGTCGCCTTGGCAAGCTCCAGATCCTGCGACACCAGAGCGGACACCGCATCGGCGAAAGCCTTTTCGGCAATACCACCCATTTCGGCAACCTTGCCGGCCATGGCCGTCAGTTCGTCATCGTAAGCCGAGACTGTATGTTCAGACATCCTGTGTCCCCTTCAGAAACCTAAAAAATGCTTAGCCGAAGCGGCCCGTAATATAGTCCTGCGTACGCTTGTCCTTCGGATTGGTAAAGATGTCCTCCGTCAGACCTTCCTCCACCAAAACACCCAGGTGAAAGAACGCGGTACGCTGAGACACACGGGCAGCCTGCTGCATCGAGTGGGTCACGATCACGATGGTGAAGTTTTCCCGCAGTTCGTCGATCAGCTCTTCCACCTTCGCGGTAGCGATGGGGTCGAGCGCCGAGCACGGTTCGTCCATCAGGATCACTTCCGGGCTGACGGCAATCGCACGGGCAATGCACAGACGCTGTTGCTGACCGCCCGACATGCCGGTGCCCGGCTCGTCCAGACGGTTCTTGACTTCTTCCCAAAGCCCGGCCTTCTGCAGGCTGGAGGCAACGATTTCATCAAGCTCGGACTTGTTGCGGGCCAGACCATGGATCCGCGGACCGTACGCAATGTTGTCGTAGATCGATTTGGGAAACGGGTTCGGCTTCTGGAAAACCATGCCGACCTTGGCGCGCAGCTGTACGGGATCGACCTTGGGATCGTAGATGTCCTCACCGTCGATCTTGATCGACCCTTCCACACGGCAGATGTCGATGGTGTCGTTCATGCGGTTGATCGTCCGCAGGAACGTCGACTTGCCACATCCGGAGGGACCGATGAAGGCAGTCACGGACCGCGGCTGGATCTCGATGTCCACGTCCTTGATGGCGTGGGTATCGCCATAATAGACCTGCACCTTGTTCGCGGAAATTTTGCTGTCGGTCATGGTTTTCGCCTGTTCAAAATTCGGCATCTCGTTCATCGGAGCAATCCTTACCAGCGGCGTTCAAACCTGCGGCGCAGGATGATAGCGATAATGTTCATGGTCATGAGGAAGACCAGCAGCACGATGATCCCGCCCCAAGCGCGTTCATAGAAAGCCGGGTCGGCGCGTTTCGCCCACTCGTAGATCTGGGCCGGCATGGCCGAGTTCGGAGAGAAGAAACCGGCAGCCACACCGTCCGGGAAATTGGAGGCGATGAAACCGACCATCCCGATCAGCAGCAGCGGAGCGGTTTCCCCAAGCGCCTGTGCCAGACCGATGATCGTGCCGGTCAGAATTCCAGGCATTGCCAGCGGCAGGACATGGTGGAAGATCGACTGCATCTTGGAGGCGCCAATACCAAGGGCCGCATCGCGGATGCTCGGCGGAACGGCCTTCAAGGAGGCGCGGGTGGAGATGATGATCGTGGGCAGTGTCATCAGCGTCAGCACCAGACCACCGACCAGTGGTGCGGATTGCGGCAGATGCATGAACTGGATGAACACCGCCAGACCGAGAATACCGAACACGATCGACGGAACGGCGGCCAGGTTGGAGATATTCACCTCGATCAGATCGGTGAACTTGTTCTGCGGAGCGAACTCTTCCAGGTAGATGGAAGCGGCCACGCCGATCGGCAGCGACAGGAACAGCACCACCAGCATCATGAACAGCGACCCGATCATGGACGCCCCGATGCCGGCCTGCTCCGGACGGCTGTCGGAAGCATCGGTTCCGGTGATGAAGGCCCAGTTGAAGCGTTTCTCCAGAATGCCGGCGGACTGCATCTGGTCAGCCAGATCCAGGTGTGCGGCATCCAGGTTCTTGTCTTCGGCAAGATCCTCGCGCTTGACGCGGCCCTTCAGGTAGCCGTCGACACGGGATGAGGCGATCAGCTCGAAGGTTACCGTCGTGCCGATCTTGTCCGGGTTGGCAAGTGCATAGTCACGAACCGTTGCGGCAGCCCCTGAGGAGAACAGCTTCTGCAGGTCCTTTGCCGACATGTCGGTGGTGATGTTGAGACCGGCAAGTTCCTTGGCAAAGGCGTCGTCAATGATGGCCCGATACTTGGAGGTCTTGACCACCGACTTTTCCGCTTCGGCAATCTGCTCCTGATTGAGCGGGACATCCACCTTCAGGAACGTCTGGCTGAAGGCGCCAAGGCCGTTGGACAGGATTGCCCACAACAGCGCGACGAGGAAGAACAGGCCGATGCCGATGGCAATGATGCCGTAGAGCTTGAAGCGCGCTTCAGCGGCGTTGCGCTTTCTGGTCAGCGGATCGAGTTCGAGGATCGACGTGGTCTTGTGCGGGGTCGGAGCACTGGTCTTGCCCGACGGTGGCGTAAGGGTCGTGTCGGTCATTAGTCGTACTGCTCCCGATATTTGCGCACGATGTAGAGCGCGACGATGTTGAGCCCCAGGGTCACGACGAACAGGGTCATGCCGAGTGCGAAGGCGACAAGGGCTTCCGGGGAGGCAAAGTCGGCGTCACCAGTGAGCTGGCTGACGATCTTCGCGGTCACGGTGGTCATCGCTTCGAGCGGGTTCATGCTGAGGCGGGCAGCTGCGCCGGCCCCCAGCACAACGATCATGGTTTCACCGATGGCGCGAGAGGCCGCCAGCAGGATGGCCCCGACGATCCCCGGCAGGGCCGCCGGCAGAATGACCTGCTTCACGGTTTCCGAATGGGTGGCACCAAGTCCGAGCGATCCGTCACGCATGGCCTGCGGCACAGCGTTGATGATGTCGTCGGAAAGCGAGCTGACGAAAGGGATCAGCATGATGCCCATGACAGCGCCCGCGGTGAACACCGAGGAAGCACCGGACATCCAGCTTACGCCAAGCGCACCGCCGGAGCCGAAGACGTTCATCAGAAGCGGGCCGACTGTCAGCAGCGCGAAGAGACCGTAAACGATGGTTGGAATACCGGCCAGGATCTCGAGCAGCGGCTTGGCGACGGCGCGTACGTGCGGCGTTGCATACTCAGACAGGTAGATGGCAGCGAACAGACCGATCGGTACGGCAACGGCAAGTGCGATCAGGGAGATATACATGGTCGCCCAGATCAGCGGCACGATCCCCAGCTCCGATCCACCGCCGAAGCTCGGCGCCCAGGTCAGGCCGAAGAAGAAATCAGCAGCCGGATAGAGCCGGAAGAACTCGACCGTGTTGAAGATCAGCGACAGCACGATGCCGACAGTCGTCAGGATGGCGATCGAGGCTGCTGCAATCAGGATATAGCGGACGGCCGTTTCCACGACGTTGCGGGCACGGAAATCCTTGTTGGTGCGCAAAACACCGACAGCGAAACCGATCAGGCCGACCGCCAGAACGCCGATTGTCCGCAACAGCAGGCCTGTACCCGAGATGCTGCGGTATGTCTGCGCGGCCCGCAATGTTTCGGCGGTCACTTCGGAACCGAGCGCGACACCTATCTCGCCGAGACGGCTGCGCACGTCGGTCAGATCGGTACGGATGGAAGACGCCATGTCGGCAGACATGGCGCCTTGAGAAACGGCAAGGTCGAGACCCTCGGCAACACGTACGACGTCGCTCATGACGAGGTCGAGCGAACTTGCGGCAATGGTCTCTTCGGAAATCTTGGAGGAAACCTGACTGTCAAGAATGATGGGCTGGAAGATCAGCCACGCAATGAGCAGCAGGAGGGCAGGAACCAGTATCGAAACAACGACGTTCCAGCCGTAATAACCAGGCAGGGAATGGAGCTCACGCACATCCCCTCCGGCAGAACTTAAGGCTTTTCCGCGGCCGACTATGTATCCGGCGACAGCCAGAACCAGCAGCGCAATAAGAATATATGGAAGTGACATAGGGCGACCCAACCGGCAAAGAAGAAAGAAAGGGCGGCCGAAGCCGCCCTTCCGGAAAGATGTGCTTAGTTGCCCATCGTTTCTTCGGCTTCGATGGAAGCCTGCGTAGCTGCAAGCTCCGGATCGGAAACCAGGCCATACTGGGCCAGCGGGCCGTCCGGGCCGGCGATTTCGTCAGAAACGAAGAACTGAGCGTATTCTTTCAGGCCCGGGATAACGCCGATGTGTGCCTTCTTGATGTAGAAGAACAGCGGACGGGAAACCGGGTACTCACCCTTGGCGATGGTTTCGGTGGACGGAGCGATACCGGCCATCGTTGCCACTTTGAGTTTGTCGGTGTTGTTCTCGTAGAACGCCAGGCCGAAAACGCCAACGCCGTTCGGGTTGGAGTCGATGCGAGCCAGGGTCTCGGTGTAGTCGCCGTCGATGTCGACCGACTTGCCGTCCGTGCGGACTGCGATGCAGGCGTCTTCAGCGTCGTCTTCGGACATGCCGCCGTCGATCATGGCTTTCAGAGCGCCGGATTCTTCACAGCCAACAGCCAGAACTTTTTCTTCGAACACTTCACGGGTGCCGTGCTTGGTGCCCGGGATGAAAGCAGCGATTTCCGCGTCCGGCAGGGAAGCGTCAACTTCGGACCACTTGGTGTACGGGTTGTCGACGATCTGACCGTCCTTCAGGACTTTCGGGGACAGAGCGTTGAACCACTGAACCTGGGTGAATTCGTTGAAAGCCGGGCCGTCTTTCTGGGAAGCGAACACGATGCCATCGTAGCCGATGCGAACTTCGATGATGTCTTTCACGCCAGCTTCGGCACAAGCCTTGATTTCCTTCTCGCGGATAGCGCGGGAAGCGTTTGCGATATCGATGGTGTTTTCGCCAACGCCGGTGCAGAACTTCTTCAGACCAGCAGAGGAGCCACCGGATTCAACGACCGGTGTCGGGAAATCGGTGTTTTCGCCGAATGCTTCAGCAACGATGGAAGCATAAGGAAGAACCGTGGAGGAACCAGCAATCTGCACCTGGTCGCGAGCCTGAGCCGAACCAACGAATGCAGTGGAAGCAACGGCAAGAGCAGTTGCGCTAACGAGGGTCGTAAATTTCACTTGACCACTCCCTTTGAATGTCAAGGTTTCTAGATGATCACCGCGCTTGGATGTGCACGAGCGATGCGGGGAACCTAGGCTCCACGGATGAGAGTTCTATGACAGTTCCTTTTCAGTTTTGTGACAATTTAAGATGCTGAAATTACTCAAGAAAACCTGTTCCTTGACGGTTTTATGTCGCAAAGGGTCACAAAAACCCGTCTCGAGGTGCACATGGTGCAGCTCTCGCTTGCCTCGGCAAAGCTGACAGGCATCCCTTTTATCCATCTGGCGAGCGTTATGCCTGATCAGGGAGGCTTTCAGGCACCTGCCGCAGCGGCCGAACGGGGTTTTGCATTGCCCGGCTCGGCTCGATCAGAGTTGCAAGGCCGGCAACGCCATTGCGTCGGTCGCCTCTTGCCTGCGTTTTTCGGCAGACAGGGGAATCAGTCCCTTGCTCGCCAGATACCCATCGTCGCCCCAGGCCTCTTCGCTGGTGAAGGCAGCCACATACTCCTCCATGCCAGGAATAAGGCCGACGTGTTCCTTCTTGATGTAGAAAAACAGCGGGCGGGACACCGGGTATTCCCCTGAGGCAATCTTTTCGAACGTCGGCTCGACCCCGTTGACGCCAACGCTCTGGATCTTGTCCCGGTTCTGCATCAGGAAGGAATAGCCGAAGATGCCGACCGTCACGGGATTGGCCTCCAGAGCACCGACGATCAGGTCGTCGTTCTCGCCCGCTTCGACAAAGCTGCCGTCCCGGCGAATGCGCGTGCAACCGTCCTTTTCCAGATCCTTGACCGACTTGCAGCCTTCTTCCATGACAAGTTCTTCGAACGCGTCACGGGTGCCGGAGGTCGGAGGCGGTCCAAGCACCTCGATCTCCTCATTCGGCAAATCCGCGTCGATGTCCGACCAGGCAAGGTTGCCATTGTCGACAAGCTGTCCGTCCTTCGGAAGTTTCTCGGCCAGCGCCTCGAAAATCTGCTCCACGGTCAGGGTGAATTTCGGGCCATTGCGCGAATTGGCCAGCACGATGCCGTCATAACCGATTTCCACTTCGACCGGCGTGACGCCGTTTGCGAGACAGGTGTCCAGTTCCGAAGGCTTCATGCGCCTGGATGCATTGGTGATGTCCGGCGTGTGTTCACCAACGCCCTTGCAGAACAGGTTGAAACCGGCGCCTGAGCCCGTGGATTCGACAATCGGGAACTTTACGCCGTTGCTGCCGACTGCTTCTGCGACCGCGGTCGCAAACGGAAATACCGTGGACGAGCCGACGATAAGCAATCGGTCACGGGCTTCGGCGGTCAGGGATGCCAAACAAAAAACGCCACACAACACAGCGCGGGCTGAAAAATACATCGGCACGTTAAAACTCCTGGACAAAATGCTGGCGCGATCCGGCTAGACAGGCCTTCCTTCCGGCGGATCGCCTGACCGATCACAAAAGACTTTTCCGATCTTGCAGTGGCAAGTCTCTAGCAGTCTCGCGTCTCAGGAATACGACAGTCGCCAATCCGGCATCAGGCGGAGATCTTCTCGGGCAGACCTTCAACGTTCTCCATGGCAGGCAAACTGACCTTGAACGTCGCCCCCTGCCCCGGCTCGCTCTCCACCTCCAGCCGGCCCCTGTGGCGGGTCAGGATGTGCTTCACGATGGCAAGCCCGAGGCCCGTCCCCTTCATCGCCCGGCTCGATTCGACATCGACCCGGTAGAACCTCTCCGTCAGGCGCGGCAGATGCTCACGCGGGATGCCCTCGCCGTAGTCGCGTACCGAAAGTTGCCAGGTCGGTGCATCCTGCGGCGCCTGCGGTCTTTCAAGGCCAACGTCGACGAACTTGCCGTCATGGCCGTATTTCAGCGCGTTCTCGATCAGGTTTTCCGTTACCTGGATGAGTTCGTCCCTGTCGCCCCTGATCCGCACGGGGGTGTCCGGGAGCTGAAGCCGGATCTCGACGCCCATGTCGGAGGCCAGCGGAGACAGCGCATCGGTCGTATGCCGGACGATCTCTGACAGATCGACAGCATTTGCGGGCCGGACGTGCGCCTTCAGCTCGATCCGCGACAGTGACAGGATATCATCGATCAACCGGCGCATGCGCCCCGCCTGATCCAGCATGATCGACAAAAACCTGTCTCTCGCTTCCGGATCGTTGCGCGCAGGTCCTTGCAAGGTCTCGATAAATCCGGTGAGCGAGGCCAGCGGCGTGCGCAGTTCATGGCTGGCATTGGCGACGAAGTCCGTGCGCATGCGTTCAAGCCGGCGATTTTCTGTCAGGTCCTGAATGACCACCAGAATGAAGTCCGGCAAGCTCGGCATCTTTTCCAGGCCTGCGCTTCCGGGCATGTAGATCGGCGAGATATGAGCCTCGTACCAGGTTTCGGTCGGCACCTTCTCGATCCAGCTGATCTTCTCGGCCTCACCCGTTGTGCAGACACGGTCGAACGCTTCCAGCAGCGAAGGAGCCCGGAGCGAGAAGGACAGAGGATCCCCCGGTTTCACGCCTTCATAAATCGACAGCGCCTGCTTGTTGACATAGCGGGTGATGCCCCGCCCGTCGGCAACGAAGCAGGGTGTCGGCAACGCATCAACAGTGACCTTCATGCCCGTACCCGGCCACATCCTGCGGATTTCCCGCTGGGCATTCAGCTTGACCCTGCGGCTCGAAGACTTGCGCGGCACGAAACAGGCCACGACAACAATTGCCGCCATGGCGAGCAGCGCCGTCGTCAACGGCACTTCATGGACGATGACCGCGCCCGCGGCAGCAGCAAACGCGAACAGCAGAATCCAGCGGGCCTCGCCAAGTCGGGTCAGCGGCGATGCGGCCTGCCGGTCTTCAGCAGGTTCTTCGATTGGCGAAGGCGGTTGGGTCATGGACGGTCGAGCGAATTCGTTTCAGCAGTTAGGTGTCCCGAGTGCAGACACTATTTCGACGTCTCAGTAAATGTGCAAGGCCGGAATAGGGAGATCGGGGCAGCATCGGACCACTCCCCTAACACGGAAAGCATGTCAGCCAAGCGACAGTCAAATACACCCCTGAAAATGGGCTCCGACCCACCAACGCTCTTCGCGTCAGGTGAACCGAAACTTCCGAACCGGCACCAAATACCCGCACCAATCACCGATTTTGAGGCAAGGGATGTCTGGCGGCGGATTTCAGGTTGTCCAGAATACGCGGCCAGCCATCAGGCTGGCGCATGCGTTCCAGATATTCCGCTCCCGCTTCGCCATGTCTCAGAAACTCACTGTGAACGATTTCAAGGCGCGTGCTGTCCCCGGCCTCGCGGAAGTTCACCATGACACGACTTGCCGTCGCAGGATCCGCAACTTCCTCGCCATCCCGGCTGACCTGCCAGGCCAGACGAATGTAAAGCGGCGGTTCCAGTGAGAGGACGGTTCCCCAGACCCTGTGCTGGCCTTCACTGTCTATCTCATAACAGCTACCGCCCGCATAGGGATCGATACCCGCCTGAACCTTGCCCTCGCCCGCATCCTTGAAAGGCGATGTCCACCACAGATCAAGCCGGTCGACAAACAGTGAAAACGCCTGGCTCCGCGGCAGATTCAACATGCCTTCAACCCGGCACTCGGTGTCATGTGTCATGATTTTCCGTCAAATTCGTTCTTTCCAACCCCAAACGCACTGTTTCACATTTGGACCCGGCTTGGCAAAGTACCGCTTCCCTAGCCGATTCAAACGTCAGATACATGACGTACAGACCGAGGCAGAACCTGCCGAAACTGTCGCCCCTGGCGGAACCAACTGGAGACATCATGAAGCACGATCGCACGTTCGATCCGCAATATGGAACTGCCGTCGAGCTGATGCCGGGCGTGCGCCGGCTAACGGTTAACAACCCGGGGCCTTTCACCTTTCACGGCACCAACAGCTATCTGCTGGGGACCAATCGGCTGATCTGCGTTGACCCCGGGCCTGCCCTGGAAGGCCAGGTCGACACCATCTTGAAGGCTGCACAAGGCGCAGTCATCGAGGCGATCCTGATCACCCACACGCATGTGGATCATTCGCCGGGCGCACGGCTGTTGAAAGAAAGAACCGGTGCCGAGATCATCGGGTGCGGGCCGCACCGGCCGGCACGCGCGCTTCTTGAAAACGAGGTCAATCCGCTCGACGCCAGCGGCGACAAGGACTACGCGCCCGACAGGTTGCTGGAAGATGGCGAGATGTTCGAGGCCGCAGGCATTTCGCTTGAAGCCGTCGCCACCCCCGGCCACACGTCCAACCATCTGTGTTTTGCCCTTGCCGGGGAACCGGTTCTGCTGTCCGCCGATCACGTCATGGGCTGGTCGACATCGGTCGTCGCCCCACCCGACGGCAGCATGCGGGACTACATGGCCTCGATCGACAAACTGCTGGCCCGTTCCGAAACCGTCTATCTACCCGGACACGGCGGTATTGTTCGCAATGCCATCGACTACGTCCGCGACCTGAAGCGGCACAGGCACGACCGGGAAGCCTCTATCCTTCATGAACTGGCAAAAGGCGAAAGATCGATTCCGGAAATCGTATCGGTGCTCTATGCAGCGGTTGATCCGGCGCTGCACCCGGCAGCAGGTCTGTCCGTATTCGCGCACCTGGAGGACCTTGCGGACAGAGGCCGCGTCGAGGCCAGTCCGGAGCTGTCTCTTGCCGCCCGCTATCGCCTCACCGGCTGAGCCTGCAAGCGATCAGCCTTCCAGATCGACCGCATCCAGACCTTCGGCAACCGGCGCATCCTCGTCCTCGAAATAGGGTTTGAAGCTCGGCAACGGAATGGTCTCGCGCAAGTCTTCAACCGGTTCGGCCGGCAGGTCTTCTTCCAGCTCTGTCTCGTCGACCGACAGCCGCGCCAGATCGCCGTATGTTTCCAGGAGCACACGGTCGATCTCGCTGAAGACAAGACGGATGCGGTCCGCATTGTCGGTCAGGTCCTTCAGCGGTGTGCGCGAACGCGAACGGACGTCAAGCAGGGCCCCCACCGAATCCGGCCGGACGCGCAGTACGATATCGTGTTTCAATCCCAGAATCTGCGAAGTGCCCTCGGCCTGCAGATAGGTCGGTGCATCGAGGAGATCGGGCGGCAATTCGTCAACGACCTGCCAGTTCAGACCTTCAAGCGCCTTGACACTCGCCGCATGCAGTTGAGCGGTAGAAATGCGGTATCGGCGCGGAACGATATCGGGGTAAAGACGGTCTTCCGCCGAATTGGCCACAGCAGTCATGCCCGGCGCGGCACCCGTATAAGCGGCAACGGCCGGCCAGACGTCTTCAACAAGCGCGGTGTTCAGCCAGTCGAGAAAAGGCTGTTCGCTTGAAGCCACATTCGTTTCAAGTTCGGGTGGATCGGTTCGGTTGGTGGCCAGGTCGCTCGCTCCCGCGTGCATGACCAGCATTCCGACCACAAGCACAGGCGTCGCAAGCGCCAGCAGCCCCAGGAACAAACCTGTGAGCGCCGCCGGCACGCCGGGTCCGCCATAGGTCCAGATCCGGTGGAAGCCGAACAGGGCAAGCAGGATGGCGGCGAGCGCAATCGTAGCCGCTGCAATCAGAGACAGGACAAACACATCCGCGTCGATCAGGCCGAACCGCTTTGCCAGAAAGGCAATTGCCGCGAGCGCCAGCGCCACGGAGCCGGTCGTGCGACTGGCCGGTGCCGAAGCTGTTTTATAGACGGCGTAGCGCTTCATGAGATCCTATCTCGCCTGGCTTGCCGCATCTGCGCGGCAAGGTGTCCACCTGATTGTTTCTTCGTTTACAGCCAATTTGTCAAAAATGAACTTCACTTCGACAGCGAACACATCATACATTCCTTCTGGGCAAACGATAAACGTGCAAGCAAGACACGCCGGAAATACAGTTGCAAATCGGGGTAAGGCATGACCGGATTGCGGTCCCGTCATACGGCGAGCGAACAGGAACACCGCGCTGCCGGTGACGGAAAACAAAAGGCGTTTTCACCATTTGGCTTGTTTCGGCCAGGCTCTGCCAATATCTGCCTGTGCCACCTGCTGGTTCTGACGATACTCCTGTCGCCCATCGCCCTGGCATTTGCGATCCTCTATGCCGAACCGGGAGGACGCTGGCTGCAAGCCCACTACCATTACCTGCGGACAACCATTGCCCTCTTGGTCATAGGCCTCGGCACAGGAGGCCTGATGATCCTTCTGGGAGCTTCGATCTCTTCTGCATTGATGCTGGCCGGACTGGGGCTTTGTGCCACGACGGTACTGCTCAGCTACGCGCGATCGCTGCTAGGATTCTGCAGTGCCTTGCGAGGCTCTCCACTACGGAATCACAGAAGCTATTTCATATGAATGGGCAGTCATATACTTGCTCAAATGACTGGCAGGCCTAATTCGTAAATAAATCCTTACCGTATTACTTCAAATCCGGCCGGGATTCGTTACATCTTGTTATTGTTTTTGACTGGCCGATTTCCGCCAATAAGCGCATGCTTTTTCACATCCATTGCGAAAATCGGCTGAAAGGCGTGTTTTCTGCCTTCCGTTTGCCGCAATTGGATACGACATGCACACCGCCCGCGAGCCATGAAAACTTTAACCCAGAGAGCGGGCACTGGAAAAGACAACGGACGAGACAAATGTCTGAGCAATCTGCCCGCCCTGCCCCGAAGCAAAGCGCCGATGCGAAACTGGTGAACCTCTACAAGCCCGTCGGCATCGCAGCCCTCAATGCAGCTGCCCTTTGCAAGAATTCGGGCACGGTGGCCAAAAAGAAGAACTGAGCCGCTGCGCTATAGCGTCCGAAGACGCGGCAAGCCGCTGGTGACGGCCAGCTTGCCATGTTGTTTCGAGACGCTGTTTGACGGCCGGCGTGACCGGTCCAGGATAGCGTTCGGACATACAATCGGTGACGATTGAATGTCCGCCATCCTGAAGCGGCCAAGCCCCGTCGGGGTGCCGCAAAATCACTTTCTTCAGACGGTTGCCGTCTTCCGATCTGTTGGGCAAACTGCCGCCGAACAGGGCACGCTCCGTGTCCTTCGGCGGAGATTGCCTGCATGATCATTGCCTACTGCCCGACCGTCAAAGGTCTGGAGCGTCTTGAGCTTGCCTCCGGCGCCCCCCTTCCGACCACGTCTGTATGGATCGACCTGATCGCCCCGACGCAGGAAGAGCAAAAGGCAGCAGAAAAGCTGATGGGCGCGGAAATCCCGACACGGGACGAGATCGCCTCCATCGAAACCTCCGAACGCCTTTACCTGGAGCCCGGCGCCGTGGTGATGACCGCGCAGCTTCCGATCGCCACGCAGATGATCGACCCGGCGCTTTCGTCTGTCACATTTGTCGTCAATGCCAAGCGGCTGGTGACTGTGCGCTATGGCGAACCGAAATCCATCGCCCTTCTGTCGCGCAAGGTTCAGGCCGATTCGACTATCGCCCACAAGGGGCCGGCTGTCCTCTTCACGATGCTCGACATCATCGTCGACCGGTGTGCCGATGAAATGGAAAGCGCGTCAGCGCGGTATGACAAGCTGGCAGTGCAGGTGTTCGGCGACGGCCTCAACATGCGCAAGACCGCAAGCTATCAGATCGCCATCAAGCAATTGGGGCAGATCGGACTGCATGTGTCCAAGATGCACGATGTCTGCACCAGCCTGTCGCGGATGATGCTTTACCTCAGCACACATGCCAAACGTCTGAACCTGAACGAAGAGCAGGAAGCCGACTGCAAGATGTTCGGCAGGGACATCCATTCCATCAAGGAACACGGCGACGCACTGGACAACAAGCTGTCCTTCCTGCTGGACGCAACGGTCGGCCTCGTCACGCTGGAGCAGAACCAGATCTCGAAGATCTTTACGGTCGTCAGCGTGATCTTCCTGCCGCCGACCTTGATCGCATCGATCTACGGTATGAACTTTGCCAACATGCCCGAGCTGAACTGGCAGCTCGGGTTCCTGTTCTCGTTGGGCCTGATGGTGTCGTCAGTCGGGCTGACGTTCCTGTTCTTCCGCTGGAAACGCCTGCTTTAACCGGTCCGGCATCTTGCAAGTTCCAGCCCTGGTCGCAGGCGCGTTACGGATACAGGCGCGCCTTGGACCATGGCTGATCCGCGCCAGTTCGGGTGAACTGCACGCGGTCATGAAGCCGGAACGGCCGGTCGTGCCAGAATTCGATGGAAACCGGCACCAGGCGCATGCCTGACCAGTGGTCGGGCCGCGGAATGTCGCCGATACCGAACTTGGCGGTATATTTCGCTACTTCCTTTTCCAGCGCGAAACGGCTTTCCAGCGGCCGCGATTGCCTGGACGCCCAGGCACCGATCCGGCTGCCGCGCGGCCGGGAGCGGTAGTACTCGTCCGCTTCCTCGTTCGAAACCTGTTGGACCAGACCACGAATGCGAACCTGCCGGCGCAAGGACTTCCAATGGAAGCACATGGCAGCCTTGCCGGCGGAGAGCAGCTCCTGCCCCTTGGCGCTTTCGAAATTTGTGTAAAAAACAAAGCCGCGTTCGTCGAAGTCCTTCAGCAGAACCATCCGCACATTCGGCAGGCCGTCTGGGTCGACGGTCGACAGCGCCAGTGCGTTGGGATCATTGGGCTCCGAAGCCCTGGCGTCCTCAAGCCATTCTGCAAAAAGCTCAAATGGCTTCACTACCTCTGTAAAGTCACCTTTTGTTAACTCTTCAGGGGGATCTTTAAGGTCTGTCATCGGTAACCTGTCGAAGGAAACGACAGCCTTTAAAGCGGCTCGAATAAGCCGGACCGGGGGGCTGCCTGAAAAATGTATCGTATGCGTTCATATACTGCCGGGCACATAAAGATCCAACCCTTAGCCGCACTTTGCATGGCCATTGCAACCGCACTTGGCGGCTGTAGCCAGTTGTCCGTTCCGGTGGGCAGCAACAACATCGATTCCCCGACAGTCCTGACCGGCTCCATTCCGTCCGCATCCGACGTCGCCTATGCCGATATCAACGAGGACGACCGGTCTGTGATCGCGCAGAACCTCGACACTATCAGCCAGGACCTTGCCGCCGGAAAGCCGACGCAGGCCTTGTCGCTGACGTGGCTCAACGCGATCAGCGGCAATTCGGGCACATTGTCGAACATCAATGCCTCCACCTACAGCGAGACAGGCTGTCTCGGCTTTCAGACGACGGCGAATACCATCGTCGGCATCAAGCTGTACTCCGGCACGGCCTGCCGGGACATCACGCAAAAATTCGCGGTCACCAGCCTGACTGTCGCCGAAGCTTGAACCCCGTCAAAAAACCGCTAAAACCGGAAGGTCCTCAAGACGAATTCGGGGTCTGGAATTTTTTCCTATCCATCCCGATATAGAGGACAAGTCCGGTCAAGCATGACCTGCTAAACTTGCACGCTTGTGTTCGGCTCGCCGAACGGAGCAGTGCGCGGGGCAGCCTGCCGGAAAATCTTAGGAACCTGGTGAGACGAATGCGTGATCCCTATAGCGTTCTCGGGGTGGCAAAATCTGCCAGCGAGAGCGAAATCAAGAAGGCCTTTCGGAAGCTGGCCAAAAAATACCATCCGGATCAGAACAAGGATGATCCGACGGCCGCACAGCGTTTTTCCGAAGCAAATCAGGCCTATGAAATTGTCGGCGACAAGGAAAAACGTGCCAAGTTCGACCGTGGAGAAATCGATGCGGAGGGCAAGCAGCGCTATCAGGCGCATGGTTTTGACGGCTTTTCCGGATATGAAGACTTCGGCGGTGCACGCACCCAGAAGACATCCGGTGGCGGCGGCAGTTTCGACGATATTCTGAACGACATTTTCGGCAGCTTCGGCGGTGGCCGTGCACGCGCCGGCGCAGGTGCAGGTGCAGGCGCTGGACCCGGTGCAGGTTTCGGCGGCGGCGCCCGCGCGAAGGCGCCCCCCAAGACAAAAGGCGCCAACGCGGAAATCGTCGCTCGCGCCTCGTTGGAAGACATCGTCAACTCCGGCAAGACCCAGGTAACGCTTCCAAGCGGCAAGACGGTGAATGTTACCCTGCCCAAGGGGGTGGTCGAAGGCGAAAAGATCCGGCTCAAGGGCCAGGGGCACCCGGGGGAAAACGGCGGTCCTGCAGGCGACGCCCTGGTCGAGATCCGCTTCAAGCCTCACAAGCTTTTCGAAGTGAAGGGATCCGACCTCCACCTCGACCTGCCTCTGACACTTTATGAAGCTGTTCTGGGCGCAAAGGTGCGTACGCCGACCCTGTCCGGTGCTGTCAACCTGACCATTCCGGCCAACGCCTCCAGCGGCAAATCCATGCGGCTGAAGGGCAAAGGCCTGCCGACCAAGACCGGTGGTCATGGCGACCTTCTGGTCAAGCTGCAGATCGTAATGCCGCCGCATGGCGACGACGAGTTGGACACGCTGATGCGGGCCTGGAAGGAAATCACTCCGTACCGTGCACGCGGACCGGAATTCGACTAGGCGGCCCCCTCGTCAACTGTTGACCGTCACCTCGCCCCGCCAGTGCCACTGGTGGGGCGACGTTTTTCGATCTTCCACATCTTCGCCTCAGGTCAGTCTCCAATTTCTAAACAGCTAGATCTTGCAAATTTACATAACTAGTTATATATCAAGTTATGTAAATGGAGTGACCCATGAGCGAAGATGTCGTCCGCGCGCTTGGCTATGCCACCCTGGGCAGCCGGCTGAAACGGATCGGGGAAATGCTGCAGGCACAAACGCAGATCGTTGCGGCCGAGCTTGCCGACACCAGTCTGCCGACGCCGCACAACCCTGTTCTTGCCGCACTCGACCGGCAAGGCCCGCTGAGTATCGGCGATCTGGCGAAGACCCTTGGCCAGAGCCAACCGGGCGTTACCAGAACGATCAACAAGATGAAGTCGGATGGACTGGTTGAATCCGTTCCCTCGCAACAGGACCGTCGCGTGACGACAATCGGCCTGACCGACAAGGGAGTAGCCCTCGTCGCCCATCTGAAAGAAACGCTCTGGCCCGCGATCACACTGGCAGTTGCCGATGCCTGCAACAGTCTGGAAGGTCCTTTGCTGGACCAGCTTGCAGGTCTGGAGGATGCCCTTTGCACGAGGCCGCTGTCCGTCCGCTGCAAGGACAGGCCCTTGCAGGACTGGAACTCTCTGCAAACGCCCCCGGAGATTGAACGATGATCAAGCGCATCTGGCATGGCTGGACGGACCCCGGCATGGCCGACACCTATGCCCATGTTCTCACGACACAGGTCATTCCGGGCATCGAGGCGAAAGCCATTCCCGGCTATCTCGGCATCGAGGTCCTTCGAAGGAACCTGGAAACCGAGGTGGAGTTCATCACCATCATGAGTTTCCGCTCGCTTGACGACATCATCGCGTTTCAAGGCCCGGATTACGAGCGCTGTTATGTGCCCGATGCCGCCCGGGACGTGTTGAAGCGATGGGATCTGATTTCACAACACTATGAGCTCGAAGATGCACGCAGTTACGAATGAACCGAGCCGGGACAGCCTTCTGAAGCGGGTTGTCTGGTCAGCCCTGACTTCCCGGCATGCGCAATTCAGCCAGGGGGGCGACCTTGCCCGCCGTTTCGATCCGGCCATCTCCCCCTTTGCGGCAGCGGCGAACAACTCGCCCGAAGCTCTGGCCGCGCTGGCGGGACTGATTCAACCTGGTGACGACCGGGCTTTCATACTACAGGCGGACGACATCGCCCTGCCCCATGAACTTGAGGCAGAGATTACCGCGCTGGGTGTTCTCATGGTGGAAGTTTCCCCGTCAGCAGGCCCATCCCGATCGACTTCAATCGTGCAGCTGGACGAAACCGATGTCCCGGAGATGGTCGAGCTTGCAACGCTTACAAAACCGGGTCCGTTCACCGCTCGCACGCCGGAGCTGGGCACTTTCTTCGGCATCAGGCTGGACGGCCGTCTGGCTGCAATGGCGGGTAGCAGGATCAACCTCGACGGCTATACGGAAGTCAGCGGGATCTGCACTCATCCCGATTTCCGAGGCAGAGGCCTGGCATCCGAGCTCTCTCTTCATGTGACTGAAGTCATCAGGAACCGCGGCGACATTCCGTTCCTTCACGCCTATGCGGACAATCACGGAGCAATCGCCCTCTACCGCAAGCTGGGTTTCGAGATATGGCGGGAGGTCAACGTAGCCGTTGTCAGGCGCAAGGCTCAGATCGACCCGGACTGATCCCTCACATCGGAATTGCGCCGGTCTCTTTCCTCCTGAAACTGAGAAAGACGTTGGCGAAGATATTTCGAAGCCGACCGGTAATGGCTTGGACCGGCGGCTTCCGCCCAGCGTCCCGTCGTCCACTTGTTGTTGGAGCCTTTCATCGGTTCGCCGTAGAGTTCGTCATTCTCCAGACTTTCCACGAGGGCGAGCAGTTCGGCATGGTTTCCCTCCAGAAGGGATCGCACCGATCGCCAGGAAAGACCGGATTGCTTTTGCCGCAAGTCGGCATTGTATCTGGGTGTCTCGTTCCACTTGTAGCCTTTGGCCGGAAACCAGACCGGTCTGCCGGCCTGGCCGTCCCGGTACCAGCCCAGAAACAGGTCTATCCAGTGGGCCCGGTGACCGACGATATCCTTTGGCGATATGCCGTCCGCATCCTTTTCAAGACGCAGCATCGCGGGCAAGTCATCGAGGAGCGTTTGCAGCTTTGAAAACTCGCTCTCGCTTGCGGCGAGCAATTCCGTTTTCGTGGTTGCAGGCATTCCGCTCTCCCGTGACCACAACATTCAGTGCGAACTATGCGGAGCTAAAGCCTTGTTGGCCCGTGGCGACTACAAGCTTCGCCCGCACCAGATGGTGCCATGAGATCCGCTGTTGCTGACTGTCAGAACCGGACGGAACTCCCGTGCTGTCCAGAAAGCGAGCCCGGCTTCGTTGGCAGCGCTCACCCCGGCATGAACGGCCGATACACCCTTCAGTTTTGCAGCGGCAATCCAGGCGTCCAGCAGCCTCGTGCCAACTCCCCTCCCGCGCGCACGCGACAAGAGGTTCATGTGAATATGCGCCGGATATTCATCGATGACGGCCTGTGGCACGGGCGACGGATTGTGGATCGTGCGGATCCGCTGATCATCGGCTGACTGCTCGGTTTCCTGCTGCACCGGTTCCGGGTAACGTTCCCGCAAAGTCGGCCACCATTCCCGCTCCAGTTCGTGTTCGAAAGCCCGTGTATCGCTGACGCCGACGGCATAACCGAATACGCCGAGATCATCTTCAGCGACAAAGCTGATGGGACCTTTCAAAGCCACATAGGGCCCTGCGTAGATATGGCCGATCAATGCGGGGTCAGAATAAAGATCCGTGGCGTCGCGCCCGGCCTGGCCGGTTTTCAGGCAGATATCGTAAACGGCTTCCAGGTCCCGAAGCTCGGCCCGCCGAACGATCATGGTATCAGTCATAAGCATCCGATTTCTGTCTTCAATGGTCCCGGATCATGGCGAATGGAGATCTGCGGTTTACCTGTCCTGCCAGCCGTACCACCAGTAAGCGCCCTGAAGATAGAGTTTGCGCAGTGACGGCAGGGGAAACCTTGCAAAAGGCCGGCGCAGGGCAACCGGCAGATCTTCCGGCTGAAGCTTGCCGAGGATCAGACCGGCGACCTTCTCCCCCGAAATCGATGCCATTGCTATGCCGCTGCCATGCCACCCCATTGCGGCATAGACGCCGCCAAGCCCGGGCACTTCCCCAACAAAGGGGGTCAGATTTCGCGCCAGGCACACATGTCCATACCAGCTGTGTTCGGCCTCAATGCCCGCCCAGGCAGGAAACATCTCGTCGAAATCCGACCTTGCACGCTTGTACATCGCCGCGAGCGACTGGGCATTTTCGAAGATGCCACCGCGCGTTCCGAACAGGAACCGCCGGTTGGGCAACAGGCGGAAATAATGCAAAAGGTTACGAGTGTCGGCAGCCATGGTGTCGGAGGTCCAGCCCTGTGCGGCAAGTTCACCCTCGCTCAGGGGGCGGGTCACCAGGATTGACGACATGACCGGCAGCGTACGCCCGTGCAGCCATTTGGGCGCATCCTCGCGTGCATAACCATTACCCGCCAGGACAACCTTCCGGGCCCGAATGAAGCCGTGTTCGGTCTCCAGTTGCCAGCGGTCATTGTCCCGGGTCATCCCTGTCACCGGCGACTTGCCGAAGATCTTGCCGCCGGCTCGGCGCACCTGATCCGCCAGGGCCTGGACATAGGCCATCGGATTGAGTGCAAAGCCGTAGGGTACTTGCAGTCCGCCGTGGAATGTCGGCCCGCCATAGCCTTCCGCGTCCAGGTCCGTCTTGGAAAGCACTCGGGCCTTGATGCCGAAGTTCTCCTTCAGGAACGCTGCTTCCGCCTGAAAGCCGGCGAAATCCTTCCGCCGGTGGGCAAGATAGATTTCCCCATTGGAATGGCGGTCGGCGTCAACACCCCAGCTGTCGAGCCTCTGGGCAACCAGATTGACGCCCGCGACTTGATAGGCAACGAAACGGCGCGCTTCCTCGAGGCCGAATTTCTTGATGAGACGGCGTTCATCGAGTTTGGTACCACCCAGGCAACAAAATCCGCCGTTGCGGCCCGAAGCGCCGTAACCAACGTGTTCCGCTTCCAGAACGCATACGGAAACGCCTGCCTTCGCGAGCCGTAGCGCTGCGCTCAGCCCGGCGAACCCGGCGCCGATAATCGCAACATCGAAAAGCGCGTTGCCGATGAGCTGCCGGTCCAGCTTGACCTGCGGAACGCTGGCTTCCCAGTAACTGCCGATCGTCCGGCGCGCTTCTGTACGGCTCTGCGGCATCTCAGAACCCGAGCCTGTCCCGCAGAGAGAACCACGTCATGGCAAGTACCAGAAGCGGGAAGCGCAGCCGGTCACCGCCGGGGAATGCCGGTACGTTCAGTTTTTCAAAGACGTCGAACCGACCCGCAGTTCCCGTCACGGCTTCCGCCAGCACCTGACCACCAAGGGTTGCCATGGCAACGCCGTGGCCGGAGTACCCACCTGCGGTCAGCATGTTGGGCGCAATCCTTGAGAAATAGGGCATGCGCTTGGGCGTAATCGCCAGCGTACCGCCCCAGCCGTAATCGATGGCCACGTCGCTGAGCTGGGGGAAGATTTCCAGCATCGGTTCCCGCACGAACGCCTTGATGTCTTCCGGAAAGCGATAGCCGTAATTCTCACCGCCACCGAAAAGCAGCCGGCGGTCTGCCGACAGGCGGAAGTAGTTGATGACGAACTTGCTGTCGGCCACGGCGACGTTGTTGCGGATGATCTTTTGCGCCTCGTCTTCCGAAAAGGGCTCCGTTGCGACAATGAAATTGTTGATCGGCATGACGTGCGCGGCGGTCTGCCGGTCGAGGCGGCCGAGATAACCGTTGCACGCCAGAATGACGTGCTCTGCACGAACGTCGCCCTGCCCCGTCCTCACGGTGATCCGTCCCGTGCCCTGGCCGTCAATGCCGGTGACCTTGGTTTCCTCGAAAATCCTTGCCCCTGCCGCTTCGGCTGCCTGCCCGAGACCCAGTGCGAAATTGAGCGGATGCAGATGGCCTGCGCCCGTGTCCAGAGAGCCGCCGTAATACCGGGGACTGCCGACCTGTTCGCCGATTTCATCCGGACCGACAAAGCGAATGTCCTCATAGCCGTAGACGAGCCTGAGATGCTCGACATAGTCCCGGCTTTCCTCGACAAAACTCTTGCGGTGATCGGCATGCAGTATCCCCGGCGTGTAGTCGCAGGCGATCTGGTGCTTGATGATCAGGTCCTTGACCAGCGCCTTGGAATCCTCGGCAAGGTCCCACAGCAATCTGGCGTGAGACTTGCCATGGCGTTCTTCCAGAACCGTCTGGTCCATGCGCTGGCCGGAACCGACCTGGCCGCCATTGCGGCCCGAGGCGCCCCACCCGATCCGGTTGGCTTCCAGGAGGATGACGTCAACACCCCGTTCAGCCAGATGCAATGCAGCCGATAGCCCCGTATAACCGCCACCGATGACGCAGACCGTGCAGGTGTGTGAGCCATCGAGAACCGGGTGAGCCGTTTGCCTGTTGGCAGTTGCAGCGTAATAGGAAGGTGGGTGTTGACCTGGCGTGTCATTAGCTGTCAGGAGATCAAGCGCAGTCAGCATGTCGGAAGCCAGGCTCCTCTTATCAACATGAATTTCCGTGGCCGGGAGTGGTACGCCACATTCCCTTGTTCAGCAGCCAGTTTCAAGGTGTAATCAGGTGATGGCAGGCAAGTTTTGCCTGATTTTGCAAGCTCTTGAGGCTCCCGCTACGTCAGCAAGCCCGGACAGCTCGGCTCAGATGACGCAAAAGGAAGGCAAAACTGTGTTTGGTCCTGTAGAACATCCCTGGTTTGATGCGCTTTGGCGCAGAATTGTTCTGGTCGCTTTTTGCGCCGGCTGGACCGGAGTGGAATATGCATTCGGCAATATCACCTGGGTCTACATCATGGCGGCAATCACCGCCTATGCCGCCTGGGCGTACCTGTTCAACTACAAGGGGCCTGACGACCCGAGCCGGGTGACCCGTCCGCGGATGGAAGACGATGAAGGTTGATGCCTCTGGCATGATTTCGGCCGGCCGCCTTCAGGCTCTCTGGTCCCGGATCCTGAAACAGGCGTTTCGCGCCATACTTCTGATTTGCTGTGCTGGTGCTGCATCGGCGCAGGAGGATACGTCAGCTCTCGATGTCCTCAACAAGCGCTGCGTCGTCTGCCACGGCTGCTATGACGCGCCTTGTCAGCTCAAACTGTCATCCGCCGCGGGCTGGATGCGCGGAGCAAGCAAGCAGAAAGTCTACGATTCCTCGCGTCTGGAAGATGCTCCGATGACACGCCTCGGGATCGACGCAAAGTCTGTTCCGGGCTGGCGCGCCAAGGGTTTCTTCGACGTTGTCGGTGCACAGGACGGGCCATCCGTTCTGGAACAACTGCTGCTGGCCGGCCGCAAGAATTCGTTCAAGCTCGGAGCGCCGCTTCCTGACGACATCGACATTTCGACGCTGCGTGCAAACACCTGCGCCATGCCCGGCAAGGTGAATGACTATCTCAAGGAACACCCGCAGGGCGGCATGCCCTTTGCCATGGCGCCGCTTGCAGATGGCAACTACGAGACCCTGCTGTCCTGGGCCAGGGATGGGGCACCTGCACCGGACGCCGGCAAAGGATTGCCACAGAGTGTCGAACAGTCGGTGCACACCGTCGAAACGTTCTTCAACCGCGGCGACAAACGGTCGAAACTTGTCGCGCGCTATATCTATGAACATCTGTTCCTGGCCCATCTGCACCTGGAAGGCGATGACCAGAACCGCTTCTTCCGCATAATCCGTTCCAGAACCGCGACCGGGTCGCCTCCAGATGAGATTGCCTCGCGCCGACCCTTTGACGATCCAGGTGGCCCCTTTCATTACAGGCTCATCCCGATTGACGGCACCATCCTGCACAAGGAGCACATGGTCTATGAGATCGGCCCCAAACGCCTGAACCGCTATGAAGACCTGTTCCTGAAAAGCGACTGGGAGATTGCGAGCCTGCCGCCCTATTCAACGGCTGCAGGCGGCAACCCGCTGTCGACGTTCCGCGCCATTCCTGCCCGCAGCCGCTACCAGTTCCTGCTGGACGAAGCGCTTTATTTTGTCCGCTCTTTCATTCGTGGTCCGGTCTGCTACGGCCAGGTCGCGGTGAACGTGATCGAGGACCGTTTCTGGGTCTCCTTCCTGACACCCGACGCAGATCTCTCCGTCACCGACCCGAGCTTCCTGGAAGCCGCGACCCCGATCCTCGAACTGCCGGTTGCCCAGTCAAAGGGAAAACTGTCCAAGCGTCTGGAAGGCTTCCTGTCGCTCGGACCGGTCAAGTATCAGGAGTTTCGCAAGGGGCGGTATGAACGCAAGTTCCTGGCGGAAGGCGGCCCCGACTACGGTGACATCTGGCAAGGTGACGGCTCCGAAGTCGATGCCCGTCTGACCGTCTACCGTAATTTCTCTTCCGCCTCGGTGGTGACAGGCTTCGTCGGCGCGGTGCCCGAAACCGCCTGGGTAATCGATTTCCCGCTGTTCGAGCGGATCTACTACAATCTCGTTGCCGGGTTCGATGTCTTCGGCAACGTGGAACACCAGCTTACGACACGCCTTTATATGGACAGCCTGCGCCGTGAAGGAGAGCGAACCTTCCTGTCGTTCCTGCCGCCACAAGTGCGCAAACCCATGCACGAAAGCTGGTATCAGGGTCCGCTTGTCAGCATGGTCGATCTCTGGAAGGAAAGCGCGCTCGACACCAGGTCTCCGACAGGTATCGCCTTTTCCACCAGCGATCCCAAGGAGGAATTCCTCACGGAGCTGCTGCGCGAACCTGCTGGCCTGTGGGCTGAACAAGACCCTATCAACCGCTGCACCGGCAATGCCTGTGCGTCCAGTGACACGCCTGCCGGGCAACTACGCCCGCTTGCCCAGAAACCTGCGCCATATGCAAAGTTCCTGCCTGATATCTCGGTTCTGCTCGTGGAAACGGAACGGGACACGCAGGTCTTTACCCTGGTGCATGACATGGCCCACAGCAACGTTGCCTTCATCTTCAACGAGGATCTGCGCCGCGAACCCCAGAACGACAGCGTGACGGTCGTGCCCGGCCAGTTCAGCAGCTATCCGAATTTCATGTTCAAGGTGAAACAGGATCAGCTGCCGGCCTTCGTGGAGACGGTTCGGGAGATCAGGTCACAAGATGATTTCCTCAAGCTCGTTGACCGTTTTGGCGTCCGCAGAACCGACCCGGAATTCTGGACCGACTTCGACCGGATCCAGACCGCCCTGAAAGACCAGGACACCCTTCAGGCGGGCCTGCTAGACCTCAATCGATACCGCGATCCCAAACCGCTCGACCCGATTGACCGGTTGTTCGAGTTCACCTTCTCGCTGGATTAGTCTTGTAGCTTGAGCGGGTGAGCTTTTGCTCAGCCAAACTCTCTTCCTCATCCTGAGTGTCTGATCCGAAAGGGATGCTCGGGGCGACTGTGACGCGCAAGTTCGTTATACGACCCACGTCAACTGCGTCCTCTGATACTTTCAAGCCAAACTATGAGAAGCGGCGTCTCGAAGAATGAACCGGAATTTGTTGCGATCAACCAGGCAAGCAGTTCGTGTCCCTGGACAAATTGCTCATCCCGCTTCGCCGCCAAGTTCCCGGAACATCCAGTCGCAAAAGACTTGGGCGTCGGGGCCGAGTGCCTGACGCGAGCCGTCGGTGACGAGATAGTAGCTGTGCCGGCTCTTTATCTTCTTGTCCGATGAACGGATCAGCCGGCCGCTGTCGAGATACGGCTGGGCGAGCGTTTCCAGAACCAGAGCGTGTCCGTGGCCGAGAGCAGCCAGTTCCAGGGCCGAGAGGGTCTGGTCGACCTGCAGGCCGTTGCGTTTTGGAACCGCATGACCGTGGCTGCGGAAGAAACTTTCCCAGGTGTCGATCACACCCATGATGTCGAGCCGGGTTGCTTCCGCCAGCGCCTCGATTTCACGCTTGCCAGGGTCAAGCGCCAGATCCGGATGACAGACCGGGATGATCGGGTCGTTCAACAGAAACGCCACCACTCCGTCAGTCCAGCTGCCGTCGCCGAAGCGGATATCGATGTCGAACAATTCCGGGCTGAGAGTTTCCGCCCAGGAGGCCGAGATCATCTGCAGGTCGATGCCCGGATGTGCCTCCTGAAAAGCGCGCAGACGCGGGATCATCCAGAGCTGGCCGAAGCTGTTGAGGCATCGAAAACGAACCGGCTGCCTGTCCCGCTCGCCAAACACCGAGACGGTGGCGATGGAAAGATCCGAAAACGCCTTCTCGACCGTCGGCAGGTAAGTCTGCCCCAGTCTGGTCAGGGCCAGTTCCCTGTGAACACGGTCGAACAGCGGGTAGCCGAGGAGCTGTTCCAGCTGGCGAACCTGGTAGCTGACAGCAGCCGGAGTGATCAGCAACTCCTCCGCCGCCCGGGTGAAGTTCCCCAGGCGCGCAGCCGCCTCGAAGGCGCGCAGCCATATGAGCGGTGGCAGGCTGTAGGCCATTTCGTCTTCCTTTTTTCATCAGGTGCTGAAGCTGTTTTCATTTTCTGAAACGAATTCGCACCTGTGCAACAAGCGTCTCCTTCAAATTTTTTCAAAGTTATACCAAATATTTTTTCGTTTCAGGAAATTTCGATCCTCGCAGACACTTCTCCGAAACAGCGGTCAACCGGCAGCGCATCATGGACAAGGTCGATTACATCATCGTGGGAGCCGGCTCGGCCGGATGTATCCTGGCGGAACGCCTGAGCGCAGATCCGCAGACGCGTGTCCTGCTGCTGGAGGCCGGTGGGTCCGATGCCTCACCCTGGGTGTCGCTGCCACTCGGCTATGGCAAGCTGAATTCCGACCCAAAACGCACGTGGCGCTTCATGACCGAACCAGACGAAGGCCTCGGCGGGCGCAGTGTCTACTGGCCCCGCGGTCGATTGCTGGGTGGCTCCGGCTCGATCAACGCCATGGTCTATTGCCGAGGTCTGCCTGGCGATTTCGAAGACTGGGAGGCCTCCGGCGCGGCAGGTTGGGGCTGGGCGAATGTGAAGGCAACTTACGAGCGCCTTGAAACCCGGGTGACCTGCGAGGGTGTGAAGCAAGGCGAGGGACCGATCCATATCCAGAATGTGTCCGACCAGATCCACAGGGTGAACCGGCACTTCTTTGCCGCGATCCGTGAAGTGGGCCTGCCATGGAGTGACGACTTCAACGGTGATGCTCCTGAAGGTGGCGGCATTTACCAGATCAACACGCAAGATGGCCGCCGGTGTTCGTCCGCACGCGCCTATCTCCATCCTGCCCTTGCCCGCAAGAACCTAAGCGTCCGGACACAGGCCCAGGTTGCCCGCATCCTGTTTGAAGGAAGAACGGCTGTCGGCGTCGAACTCCTGAGCGGGGAAACCCTGCTTGCCGGCCGAGAGGTCATCCTGGCGGCAGGCGCAATCGGTTCGCCGCAACTGCTTCAGGTTTCCGGCATCGGCCCGGGAAGGTTGCTGAGTGAGCTCGGCATTCCAGTGATCCAGGCCAATGACAATGTCGGCGGCAATCTGCAGGATCATCTGGCTGCGAATTTCACCTTCCGCGCCAAGGAACCGACACTCAATGCGATCCTGCGTCCCTTGCTGGGCCAGGCCCTGTCCGCCATGCAATATGCAGCAACCCGCAAGGGTCCTCTGGCTCTATCCGTCAACCAGTGCGGCGGATTCCTGCGCTCACGTCCCGAGCTGAGCCGGCCGGACCAGCAGCTCTATTTCAATCCGATCAGCTATCGCCTGAGGCCTTACAAGGACAAGACACGGTTGAGCATCGATCCGTTCAACGGCTTCATCATTTGCGCACAGCCGGCCCGCCCGACGAGCCGCGGCCGCATCGACATCAAAAGTGCCAATGCCAGTGCAGCGCCTTCGATCCAGCCCAATTCGCTGGCGACCGAGGAAGACCGCCAGACCGTGATCGACGGCGGCAAGCTCTGCCAGAAGCTGATGGCAAGCCAGGCCTTGAGCGCGCTTGTCGAGCACCCCATCGCTCCGAACCTCGGAGAACTCGACGGCGACGGCATCCTGGCGGACTTCCGCACCCGGGCCAGCACCGTCTTCCATCCGGTATCGACTTGCCGCATGGGCGAGAACCGCGAGACAACCGTCGTCAACAGCCGGCTGCAGGTGCACGGAATTGAAGGGCTTCGCGTTGCCGACGCCTCCGCCTTTCCGAACATCACCTCCGGCAACACCAACGCCCCGACCATGATGCTGGCTCTCAAGGGAGCCGATCTCATACTTGAAGACCAGAAGCGAGCCCTCTCATGACCGTTCAGGACATCGCCCAAGACTATCTGACCACCGGCAAGCTGGATGCCTTGCCCGGCGGGCATTTCATAGCCGGCAAACGCACTCCGGCCTCGAACAAGAAGATGGAAAGCTTCGATCCGGGCCGGGCGGAAGCCTTTGCCGAATTTTCTCTCGGGTCCGACACCGATATGGATAACGCCATCGACGCTGCCGAGAAAGCAGCCCTGCATTGGCGGCAAGTCTCACCGGCAGAGCGCTGCCGTATCCTCAACAATGTTGCCCGGGTCTTCCGAGACAACGCAGACCGGCTGGCCGTGATAGAGGTGGTCGACAGCGGCAAGACGCTGGCGGAGGCCCAGGGTGACGTTCAGTCCTCCGCGCGCCTTTTCGAATATTACGCCGGCGCTGCCGACAAGCTCGATGGCCGATCGGTCAATCTTGGTCCGGCCTATACCGCCTTCACCGTGCGCGAACCGGTCGGCGTTACAGGACACATCATTCCCTGGAACTATCCCACCTCGACCTTCGCGCGTGGTGTCGCCCCTGCCCTTGCCGCGGGCTGTTCCGTTGTTGCCAAGCCGGCCGAGACCACGCCCTTTACCGCGCTGGTCATGGCGGAACTGCTTTGCGAGGCCGGGGTGCCGGAAGGGCTGGTGAATGTGGTCACCGGCCTGGGCAGTGATGTCGGTGCGCAGATGGCGCGCGATCCACGCATCAAGCAGCTGACCTTCACTGGCTCCGTCACCACCGGTATCAATGTTGCCCAGATGGCTGCCCCGAATGTGACCCGCCTGACGCTGGAACTTGGCGGCAAGTCACCGCTGATCGCCTTTGCCGACGCCGATCCGGAAAAGGTCGCCGACGGAGCCTACTGGGCAATCTTCTCGAACTCCGGTCAGATCTGTTCGGCCGGATCCCGGCTGATCCTGCATAAATCGATCCGCGACGAAGTGCTTTCCATCCTTGCCGAACGAGCCGCCAAGATCAGGACCGGTCACGGACTGACGGCTCCGGACATGGGGGCCATCAATTCCGAGCTTCACCTGTCCCGTATCAAGGCCCATGTGGATGCCGCAAAGGCGCGCGGTGCCAACATCCTGACCGGCGGCGACGCGACCGGCGACGCAGAGACGGGCAAAGGCTGGTTCTTCCAGCCAACGGTAATTGCGGACCTTGCACCGAACGATCCGGCAATCCAGGAAGAGATCTTCGGCCCGGTCCTGTCGGTGCAACTGTTCGAAAGCGAGGAAGAAGCCGTTGCCCTAGCCAACGGCACGGACTTCGGCCTGATTGCCAGCGTCTATACCAATGATGTCGGGCGGGCGATGCGGGTTGCCGGCGCGATGGATTGCGGCCAGGTGTCAATTAACGATTATTGGGCCGGGGGGCTTGAGCTGCCTTTCGGCGGCAACAAGAAATCAGGTTACGGCCGCGAAAAAGGCTGGGAAGGCCTCGACGCCTATACCAAGGTAAAGTCCATCACGATCAGCAACGCGAGCTAAGCGGACCAACATGAAACTCGACCAAATCGAGACCTTCGTCGTCGAAAACGCCCCGCCGCGCCATGGCGGGCGCTACTTCATCTTCGTCAAGCTGGTGACCGCTTGCGGCATCATAGGCTATGGCGAGATCTACAACGCCACCTTTGGCCCGCACCTGGTGGTCGACATGGCGAAGGACGTGTTCCAGCGCCAGTTCGAGGGCGAAGATCCGCATCATATCGAGAAGCTGTGGCACAAGACCTATGGTGCCGGATATACGCAACGTCCTGATGTGACCGTGATGGGCGTTTTGTCAGGTCTGGAAATGGCTTGCTGGGACATCATCGGCAAAGCCGCCGGCAAGCCGGCCTATCAGCTTCTGGGCGGTAAGGTGCATGAGCGCCTGCGCTCCTACACCTACCTTTATCCCTCCGATGGCGATGTCTATCCGGACCCGTCGAAACCCAATGTCTACAACGATCCGGACATGGCGGCCGAAGCGGCGGTCAAGGCCGTCGACCAGGGTTTCACGGCGGTGAAGTTCGATCCGGCCGGTGCCTATACGATCTACGATGGCCACCAGCCGAGCCTTGACGATCTGGAACGCTCGGAAGCCTTCTGCCGGCAGATCCGCAATGCCGTCGGCACGAGGGCCGACCTTCTTTTCGGTACCCACGGACAGTTCACCGTTTCCGGAGCCAAGCGGCTTGCACGCCGGATAGAAGGATATGATCCGCTTTGGTTCGAAGAGCCGATCCCGCCCGAAAAGCCGGAAGACATGGCCGAGGTTGCGCGGTTTACCTCCATGCCAGTTGCGACGGGTGAGCGTCTGTGCACCAAATATGAATTCGCCCGCGTGCTTGAAACCGGTGCGGCCAGTATCCTGCAGATGAACCTTGGCCGCGTCGGCGGCCTTCTGGAAGCCAAGAAGATTGCCGCCATGGCGGAATGCCGGTCAGCGCAGATCGCCCCTCACCTTTATTGCGGACCGCTGGTGGCGCTCGCAAACATCCAGCTGGCAACCTGCAGCCCGAATTTCCTGGTGCTGGAATCCATCCGGACCTTCGACGGCTTCTATGCCGAGCTCTTGAAGACGCCTATTCGATGGGAAGACGGCTACGTCATTCCTTCAAGCGAACCGGGCCTCGGGCATGATCTGAACGAAGACGTCGCGCGGGCCCATCCCTATACCGGCAATGAATTGCATCTCGGGTTTCAGGAAAGCCCGGCTTTGCCGCTATAAGGGGATCAGGGCCGGCAAGGCGGTATTCCTTTGCCCGGCCCGTGCCTTTGTCATCTCATGGTCAAACCATGTGGTGACGGGAAAGAAGGTTGCCTCAGGCCACCTTGCTGATCAGGGTCATGTCCTGCGCGGGCTCAGCGGGCGGAACCGGTTCTTCGACCCGGATGGCGGTTGATGCCATCAAGGCACGGCGGACGTCGGCCACCGGCATGGGCCTGCCAAACAGGAAGCCCTGAACCTCGTTGCACCCTTGCGAAGCAAGAAAGCCGAGATGGTCTTCCGTTTCCACACCTTCGGCCAGCACCGGAATATTGAGACTTTCACCCAGGATGATCGTTGCCTTGATGATCGCTTCTGACTGCTTGTTGCCCCCGAGATCCTTG
Organism: Roseibium sp. RP-7; assembly: GCF_053005225.1. Classification (NCBI taxonomy): domain Bacteria; kingdom Pseudomonadati; phylum Pseudomonadota; class Alphaproteobacteria; order Hyphomicrobiales; family Stappiaceae; genus Roseibium; species Roseibium sp. RP-7. Next base: position 1,143,556 of record NZ_JBRKQA010000001.1, on the reverse strand, counting down.
ACGAACTCCCGGTCGATCTTGATCTTGTCGAACGGAAAGGCCTGCAGTGTGGCAAGCGACGAATAGCCGGTGCCGAAGTCGTCCATGGCGATGCGAATGCCGAGACGTTTCAGCTGGTGGATGATCTGAAGCGCGTGCGATGTGTCGGCGATGATGCCGGTCTCGGTGATCTCCAGTTCGAGACGCTCCGGCGACAGGCCGCTTTCCTTCAAGGCGTGGGCAACGATATCCGGAAAGCTGCTGTCGGCAAGCTGCACTGGCGCCACATTGACCGCGATCTTGACCCGGTTGTCCCAGGAAGCCGCCTCACGGCAGGCGCTACGAATGATCCAGGCGCCGATTTCTCGGATCTGGCCGGTCTCCTCCGCAATCGGGATGAACTCGAACGGCGGGATCATGCCACGCTGCGGGTGGTTCCAGCGCAGCAGAACTTCCGTGCCGGTGACTTCCCGGGTCATGACATCGTTCTGAAGCTGATAATAAAGCTCGAACTCGCCATTCTTCAGGGCATTGCGCAAGTCCATGGCAAGGGCGCTGCGCTCGCGGGTCTGTTGATCTAGCTCGACGTCATAACAAAGCGCGGCATTGCCGCCGGCAGCCTTGGCACGGTGCATGGCCCGCTCCGCGGCTTCGATCAGCTGCGCACCCGACGACGCGTGATCGGGATAGTTCGCGTAGCCGACACTGCAACTGACGCGGATTTCTTCGCCCTGCCATAGCAGTGGCTGAGCGACCAGCTTCTGGATGCGCTTGCAAAGGTCAAGGATGTAGCCCCGATAGTAGACCGGCTTGCCGACGATCACGAATTCGACGCCGCCGTTCCTGGCGATGTATTCGTCGGCCTCCAGGTTCTCCGACAGATGCTTGGCAACGTGCCGCAGCAGAGCATCTCCGCACGCATGGCCATGAACTTCGTTGACTTCCTTGAACCGGCTCAGACTGCAGTTGAGCACGACGACCCGGGCATTGTCGGCAGCATACCTTGTCAGGAAACTATCGAGATGGCGGTCGAGTGCCCGGCGGTTCGGCAGACCGGTCAGCGGGTCGTGATGGGTAATGTGGTTGACCCTGCTTTCGGCAACCTGGGAGTTCGCACTGTCAATCGAGTAGGTGATCATCGCCGACAGCAACAGGACGCTCATGGTGAAGACCACCGAGATGCCGATCAACTGGTTGGAGACAAGGTCCTTGACGCTGCCATCCAGTCGCAGGGGCAGAATTTCGACACCAGCCATCGCAACAAAGTGCAGGCTGGCCACAGCCAGGATCAGGCTGAGTACAGCCCCGTATTTGCAGTAGCGTGTCACCGGGCGGGCGACACGGCTTGTGGCAATGAGGCAGAAGACGCAGGCCAAAACGACGGAAACCACCACGAAAGGCGTCGACAACATCATGATGCCGGATATCTGAAGCGCCTTGATTCCGATGAAATGCATCGCCGCAATAGAGGCGCCAAAGATGACACCCCCGACCTCGATAAGTGCCGAGCGCTGGGAGATGCTACTGACGAGAAGTCCTGCTGTCGTGCCGGCAATGGCGATAACCAGCGAGAAGGCCGTCAGTTTGAGATCGTAACCCAGAATGAACGGGCTCTTGTAGGCGATCATGGCAACGAAGTGCGTGCTCCAGATCGTACCGCCGGCGATCAGGCCGGACAACAGCAGCCAGAGATACTTGAGATCGCCCTGCGTCCGCCGGACACGGGCGAACAGCCGCATAGTCAAAACGGCACCGACCGTCAGGATTATTACCGCCAGGGCAACAAACAACGGGTCATGCTCGAAAGCTATGCAAGACAGGACGGTTAGCATCATCAACTCCAGATGATGCAAGATAGCGTTTTTCTGCTCTAAAGTAGTAAAAACACCTATATCCCATGCAATATGGATAACAGTTGGTAAATTGTTTTAACTGATTGTAAATGCGAGAATATTTTCCAGAAACTGTACGCTTTCGATCCAAGACAGTTTGCTTCGATTTTTACCCGTTTACCATTCCCGTATTGCGCAGCACAAAGCGAAGCAACACGCCATGCGGGAACAGGGGATCATAACGATTTCGGCCGCCGGGATCGCTCCCGGCGGCCGAAACTTCAAGACCTGGTGACAAATGTCAGGCTGCGGTTTTCGCCTTGAACTCGATCCTGCGGCGATGCAGCACCGGCTCGGTGTAACCATTTGGCTGGCTGGTGCCTTCGAACACCAGTTCGCAAGCTGCCTGGAAGGCGACCGAGCCGTCGAAATCCGCCGCCATCGGCCGGTAGAGCGGGTCGCCTTCATTCTGGCCGTCAACGACAGCGGCCATGCGTTTCATGGTCTCCAGAACCTGCTCACGGCCGACAACGCCATGGTGCAACCAGTTGGCGATGTGCTGCGAAGAAATGCGCAGCGTTGCGCGGTCTTCCATCAGGCCGACATCGTTGATGTCCGGCACCTTCGAACAGCCAACGCCCTGTTCAACCCAGCGGACGACGTAGCCCAGAATGCCCTGGGCGTTGTTGTCGAGTTCTGCCTGAATGTCTTCCGGTGCCCAGTTGGGACGTTCGGCAACAGGAATGGAGAGAATGTCTTCCAGCTTGGCGGAAGCGCGGCTCTTCAGCTCGTTCTGACGATCCTTCACGGCGACCTTGTGATAATGCAGCGCGTGGAGCGTTGCAGCGGTCGGTGACGGAACCCAGGCCGTATTCGCTCCGGACATCGGATGACCGATCTTCTGCTCCAGCATGGCATGCATCAGGTCAGGCATCGCCCACATGCCCTTGCCGATCTGCGCGTGGCCCGGCAGGCCGCAGGCAAGTCCGACATCGACGTTGTTGTTCTCGTAGGCGCTAATCCAGGTCGCGGCCTTCATGTCGCCCTTGCGGATCATCGGGCCGGCTTCCATGGACGTGTGCATTTCATCGCCGGTCCGGTCGAGGAAGCCGGTGTTGATGAAGAACACCCTGTCCTTGGCCTGGCGGATACACTCCTTCAGGTTCACCGTGGTGCGGCGTTCCTCGTCCATGATGCCCATCTTGAGCGTGTTGCGCTCGAGGCCCAGCGCATCTTCAACGCGGTTGAAGATCTCGCAGGCGAATGCCACTTCTTCCGGTCCGTGCATCTTCGGCTTGACGATATAGACCGAACCCGCGCGGCTGTTGAGCTCCCGGCCGTTCGGACCAATGTCGTGCAGCGCAATCAGGGAAGTGATCATGCCGTCGAGGAGACCTTCCGGCACCTCGTTGCCGTCCTTGTCGAGCACGGCATCGTTGGTCATCAGGTGGCCGACGTTGCGGATCAGCAGCAGCGAGCGACCGTGCAGTGACAGCGCGGAGCCGTCGGGAGCGGTGTAATTGCGATCGCCATTCATGCGGCGGGTAACGGTTTCGCCGCCTTTGACGAAGGTTTCTTCCAGATCGCCCTTCATCAGGCCAAGCCAGTTGGTGTAGACGACGACCTTGTCTTCAGCGTCGACAGCGGCAACGGAATCCTCGCAGTCCATGATCGTCGACATGGCCGATTCCAGGATCACGTCGGCGATATGGGCGGCATCGGTCTTGCCGATCGGATGCTGCGCATCAATGTCGATTTCAAGGTGCAGACCGTTTCTGACCAGCAGGACCTTGTAGGGAGCCGCGTTGTCCCCGGAATAGCCGGCAAACTGCGAACCGTCGGCAAGGCTCGTGGAGCCTGTCTTGGTGGAAAGAACCAGAGCTTCGCCTTCAACGGCAAATCCGGTCACGTCGGACCAGCTTCCATCAGCCAGCGGTGCAGCCTCATCCAGGACCTTGCGTGCATAGGCGATCACCTCGGCACCGCGTGCCGGATCAAATCCCTTGCCTGCCGGCAGAGAGCCCATCGCATCGGTGCCGTAAAGTGCATCGTAAAGAGAGCCCCAGCGGGCGTTGGCGGCATTCAGCGCATAGCGCGCGTTCATCACCGGAACGACAAGCTGCGGGCCCGCGACAGAGCCGATTTCCGGATCGATGTTGGCGGTACCAACGGCAAAGTCCGCACCTTCCGGCACCAGGTAACCGATTTCCGTCAGGAAGGTCTTGTAGCCGTCCATGTCCGGAGTCCCGGGGTTGGCCTTGTGCCAGATATCGATCTTTTCCTGCAGGCTGTCGCGCTTTGCCAGCAGTGCCCGGTTCTTCGGTGCCAGATCGTGGATCAGGCTGGACAGGCTTTTCCAGAAATGGTCCTGATCGACGCCGGTATCCGGAAGGGCCTTTTCATTGACGAAGTCATAAAGAACCCTGGCAACTTGCAATCCATGGGCATCGACGCGGCCTGTCATCTGTCAGCTCCCCTAAACGAACTTGAATGTCTGATATTAGCCCGTGTTTTGGGGTCTTAACACGCAATCGTCAATTGCCGGGTCGATTGGATGACTTTTTCCATTTTGGAAAAGATCCAGATCATTATCTCCAACAGTATAAGTCGGTATACAAAAAGATAGCCCTTTGCCTGCGCCCGCCAATCCGTTACCGATGGGTTTCCACTCCATCTTCCACGCAACGGTTTTCATGTTTTCGCTGGTTAAACGTGTAGGCGACCTGACCTACGGCAACGCCCTGTTGATGCTGGCCCTGACCACGCTGTTCTGGGGCGGCAACACCGTCGCTGGCCGCCTTGCGGTGGGGGAAGTGTCTCCGATGGTGGTGGTGTTCCTGCGTTGGGTGATCGTTGCCGGCATCCTGGTCCCGCTGCAATGGCGGCACATACGTGCGGAGTGGCCCCTGATGCGGCCCTATTCCTTCCGCATGGTGCTGATGGCCGTCTTCGGGTTCATCGGGTTCAACACCCTGTTCTACATCGCCGCGACGGAAACCACGGCCGTCAACCTTGGCATTATCCAGGGGTCCGTCCCAATTCTTGTTCTGATCGGTTCCATGATTGCCTTCGGCAGCAGGATCCGAGCTCTGCAGGTGATCGGCATTCTGCTGACGCTTGCCGGGGTGACGCTGATTGCAGCCCAGGGCAGCCTGGACGTGCTGCTGGCGCTTGCCGTCAATCCGGGCGATGGCGTCATGCTGATCGCCTGTGTGCTCTATTCCGGCTATACGCTGGCCCTGCGTGACCGGCCCCAGGTCTCACCACTGGCCTTCTTTGCGGTTCTGTCCGGCATTGCGGCCATCACATCTCTGCCCGGACTTGCATACGACATCACCGCCGGCACCGTTCAGTGGCCGTCACTCCAGGGCTGGCTCGTGGTCCTTTATATCGCGCTGTTTCCCTCCTGCCTCGCGCAGATCTTCTTCATGCGAGGTGTCGAACTGATCGGACCGGCGCGCGCGGGGGTCTTTATCAACCTCGTGCCGATCTTTGCGGCCATACTGGCGGTCTCCATCCTCGGAGAACCGTTCAAATGGTACCACGGCACCGCTCTGGCGCTGGTTATCGGCGGCATCTGGCTGTCGGAGCGCAAGGCAGGTTAAGCGGATCGGCACAGTGCCGACCCAGTTGCAACCGGGTCGAGGCCCATTATCATTGCTGCCGTTTTGAGTTTTTTGGAAACACCTTTTCTATCTGACCGGGATTTCAGGCGTGTTGCGCAGTTTCAAAGGTTCTCTCCGCGTGCTTGCCCTCGTGGCAGCCACCTTGTGTCTTGTCTCGACCGCCGACGCCGGGCTGTTGTCACGGCTTGCGCGGGAAGCAGGCGATGCGGCGGGGTCCGCAGGCAAGCATATCGACACGCCCAAGCATCTTCTCGATGAAGGCGCTTCCCTTGCAAAGCGGTTGCCCAAGGTCACTGGTGCTGCATCCCTTGCCCTGATGCCGGCACCAGGCAACGCCTGGCAGCTTGTCACGCCTGACGGGAAAAGCCTTCAGCTCGCCTCCCTGCACGACTTGCCGAATGCCCTGGATGATGCCGCCAGACAGACCCACCGGCCACTGGCGGGTGATCTCCCGGGCAAGGCTCCTGTGCCCGACGCCCTGCAACTTGCGCTTCGGGAAACCGATTTTTTCAAACTTCGGGACCAGCTTGACAGCCTGCCCCCCAAAGCCCGGGCGGTGATGGTGAGGCCAAATGGCAAGACCTACGACCTGAAACCGATCAGCACTTCAAATGGCACACGGCTTGCGGTTGCGCTTTCTCCAGACGTCCTGATCAACCCGGCAACCGCAAGGGCGCTCGACGGAAACATCAGGTTCCTGTCCCGGCCGGTTAAACGCGCGGATCTCAAGATGGCGCGGTTCAACAGTTCCGAAGCAGTCAATGCGTCAGGTCCCGGAGACATGATTGCCGATCTGAATGCCGACATTCTGGCCTCCAGCCTGGCGAAGTACAAAAACAGGACGCTGGTTGTCACCGGCCGCATCACCCCGCACCCGCAAACCGGTCGCCCTCAGCTCAGCGTGCGTGACGGCAAGTCCGTGCGGGAAATCGACCTCGACGCATTTCAGAAGGCGGCTGAAAGCCAGCGGGTCAACCTGATGCTTGTGGAAAGCAAGTCACTGGTGCAGCCCGGCAAAAGCTGGTTTTCAAGAACAGCGCTCGAAAAACGCTTCGAGGCCGCGCAGTCGGCAATGACACAGGCGGAGCTGCTCAAGGCACTTTCGCCTCCGAACAGCACGACGCTGATCCACGCTGCCGATGAACGAAACTTCCGCCTTGTTACCGCAAGCCGTTTCAGCCCGGAGGCGAACGCCGTAACGACCTCGCCTCAGGTGTCTGCCACTGCCGGAGACGACTATACGCTCGCGGGCTGGTTGCTGGACGCAAGCTTGCGCACAAGTGTCAGGACCATTCACCGCAATGGCGAGGACCCCGAGCACACGGAAGAAGTCGAAAGCCGCTGGATACCCTGGATATCAAATTTCGACCTGATCCTGCTCTCGGTCCTTTCCGTCGTAACGCTGTTCATGAGCTGGTATCTCTGGCGCTGGTGGAACCGCTTCTGGCGCTTCGTGCTAGGCAGGCGTGCTGCCGCCGAAGCTCCCTCTTTGCCGCTCAAGCTCGTGAAGATCGTCTTCTTCCTGCCGTTTGCACTGATCATGCTGGTTCCGGCGATGATCTGGCTCTTTATCGGCGACTGGGTGAGATTTCTTACATGGCCGTTCCGAAAAGCATTCGGACGTTAACGCATTTGCGCGTAATCCTGTGCCCTATTGCCCGTAGCGGCAATAATTTTGGAAGGCCAATTTGAAATTGCCGCAATCGCGGTGCACCATAACGACATGGAAACTCCATTAATTACAGGCGCTTTCGCGCTGCTCCTGATTACGATTTCCCTGCTGCAGCCCCTTGCCAGACGGCTTGGGCTGGCGCCCAGCGTTTTGCTGGCCACGGTCGGCACCATGATCGGCATTCTGGCGATCTATCTGCGCTACACTGCCGAAACGAATGCCTTCAACGCTATTGCGGACGTCTTCATCAATCCCCCGCTGGATTCGGAGATGATCCTCTACATTTTTCTGCCAATCCTTCTGTTTCAAACCGCCCTCACTCTGGAAGTTCGACGGATCGTCGAGGACATTGCCCCGATCCTGCTGATGGCGGTTGTCGCCGTCTTCGTCGCAACAGCCTTCATCGGCTTTGCCCTTTATCCGCTGGCAACGCTGTTTTCGCTCACCGACATCACGTTGATCGCCTGCCTGCTGCTGGGCTCGATTGTCGCCACGACGGACCCGGTTGCCGTTGTCGCCATCTTCCGGGACATTGGCGCGCCCGCGCGGCTCGGCCGAATCGTGGAAGGCGAGAGCCTGCTGAACGATGCTGCCGCCATCGTAATCTTCGTCATCCTGCTGCACATGCTGGCCGGTCACGAGACCATGACCGTCGGCGAAGCCGCCATTGCCTTCTGCCGCTCTTTCGCCGGTGGCATCATCGTGGGTGCGCTGCTTGGCCGGATCGCGGTTTCCCTTCTGCCGATCATGCGCGACATTCCGCTGGCACAGGTGACCCTGAGCCTGGCACTGCCCTACGGCACCTATGTGCTCAGCGACCAGTTCGTTGATGTTTCCGCCGTTGTTGCCGTCGTCTGTGCGGGCACTGTGTTCAACCTTTACGGCCCGGCCCGCATTCAGCCGGCCAGCTGGCAATTTCTCCATGCGGTCTGGGAGCAGATCTCCTTCTGGGCTGCTTCGCTCATCTTCCTCCTGTCCGCCATCCTGATCCCGCGTTTCGTGGAAGGCTTCACGCCTGTCGACATCCTGTTGCTGTTCGTCGTCATCGTCGCCGCATTGGCCGCCCGTGCGGTCGTCATCTTCGGACTGCTGCCGGTGCTCAGCGTTTTCCGGATGGGACAGGCGGTCAACGACCGCTACAAGACGGTGATCCTGTGGGGCGGCATGCGCGGCGCCGTCACGCTGACACTGGCGCTCAGCGTGTCCGAGCATGCGATGCTCTCGGACGAAGTGTCGGTCTTCGTCACCAAACTGGCGACGGGCTTCGTCCTGTTTACGCTGCTGGTTTACGGCACCAGTCTGAAGCCGCTGATCCGGCTGCTCGGTCTCGACAAGCTGAATGCCCGCGACGAGGCCTTGCGAACACAATTCCTGGCCCTGGCTTTGTCAGACGTCCGGCACGAACTGGAAACCGCCGCCCGCAACTATCACATTGCACCGCGCGTCACGGACGATGTGCTGAAAGACTACGAAAGCCGTGCGGAAGCCGCAGCTGCGGAAACCAACAAGCTGGAAGAACTGAAGGACTGGGACCGCGTCCGCATTGGCCTGATCGCCCTGGCAGACCGGGAACAGCAGCTCGTGCTGGAGCATTTCCACGAAAAGACCATCTCCGGACGGTCTGTTTCGCGGTTCCTGGCCCTGACCGGACGTACCGGCGACCTGACACGAAGCGACGGCCGGTCCGGCTATAATCAGGCTGCGCGTCAGCCGTTGAAATTCGGCCTCGGCTTCCGCCTCGCCCAGACACTGCAGCGGCGGCTCAGGATTGCCCGGCCACTGGCCATCCGTCTTGCCGACCGGTTCGAATTCCTGCTGGTTTACCGGATCCTTGCCGACGAGCTTGTCGACTTCAACAACAAGCGGATACGCCCCCTGCTCGGTGACCGTGTTGCCGACATTCTGCAGGACACCCTGGCGATCCGGCAGGACGAGACCCTTGCAGCCATCGATGCCCTGCGCCTGCAGTATCCGGACTACGCCGACGCCCTGGAAGGACAGTTCCTGCGCAAGGCCGGCGTCCGGCTGGAAGAAACCGCCTATGACGAAGCCAAGGAGCAAATGCTGATCGGCACCGAGCTGCATCGCGACCTTCTGCGGGATGTCGAGCGGACCCGAAAAGCCTGTCACACGCGGCCTAAACTCGATCTTGGCCTGAAGACCCGCGAACTCGTCAGCGCGCATCCGCTGTTTGCGGACCTCACCCGCAAGCAGCAGAAGGCCATTCGCCGGATGATGCGGCCGCAATTCGCGACGCCGGGCGAGAAACTGATCCGCAAGGGAGACCGCGGTGATGCTGCCTATTTCATTGCGTCCGGCGCAGTGGAAGTGCGTGCACCCAGCCACAACATCCGTCTTGGCCGCGGTGACGTGTTTGGTGAAATTGCGCTGATGACCGGCGGCCGCCGCAGCGCGGATGTCGTCGCACTCGGGTATTGCCAGTTGCTCAGCCTCAGGGCGCAAGACTTCAAGGCGCTGCTGGCCGAAAACGAGGACTTGCGCAACCACGTTGCCATGCTGACCAAACGGCGTCAGCTGATGAACCTGGACGACGGTGAAACGGAAATGGAAGACCCTGTCTTTCCCATTTTCACCGAGATCAGAACCAGCAACCAGACCGGTGAGGAGCTGTCCCCGGAGACCGTTCTTGCGGAGCCCGATGCAGGAGAAACAGAAACCGAAATTCTCACCTTTGATGAGGCGGACGCGCAGAATGACCCTTCGCTCATGGAGAAGTTGAGCGCGGCGGATACCGTCACTGCAACGCCCGAAGAGCCGTCTCAGTTGGAGACGGACAAAGACAGCCACGCCGAAGAAGGCGAAGAAGTACAGGAAGTCGCCAAGAGCGACGCCAGCTCTGCCGATGCGGAACCGGAAAAGGGGGGTGCTGAAGGCACGCAGCCACGCTCGAAAGGCTTTGAAGCTTCTGCAGCGGACGCATCAGCACCGGACCAGGGCAAGACGGAACCAACTGAAGAGGCCGCCGCCACGAGCAAGCCTGAGGAAACTCGAAAGCCGAAGACCAAGACCCGCGAGACGGCATAGGCCCCTGTTTGGAATACAATCGCCGCAGCGGAAGTTCCGCTGCGGCGATTGTTCGCCGTATTATCCAGCTTTCTGAATTTCGACCGAATGCGGATAAGGAATGGAGATGCCACCGGCATCAAACGCTTCCTTGACCGACTTCAGCATGTGGAACTTCAGTTCCCAGTAGTTTCCGGCATCACACCATAGCCTGACGCCAAGATCGACCGAACTGTCTCCCAGATTGGTCAACCGGACCCAGGGCTCCGGATCCTTGTGAACGCGCTCGTCCGCGTTGGCGACATCGAGAATGATCTGCACTGCCTTGTCGATATCGTCATCATAGTCGATGCCGAAGGTCAGATCGAGACGCCGGGTGGAATGCGCCGAGAAATTGGTGATGACCGTGCCCCAGGCCTTGCCGTTCGGCATGATGATCTGAACGTTGTCCGGCGTCACAAGCTCGGTGACGAAGATGTTGAGATCCTTCACCGTTCCGGACGTTCCGCCGATATCAACATATTGGCCCATCTTGTAGGGCCGGAAGATGATCAGCATCACGCCTGCGGCGATGTCGCTCAATGTTCCCTGCAACGCCAGGCCGATGGCCAGTGTACCGGCGCCCAGCACGGCAACGAGACTGGTGGCCTGAATGCCGAAGAGCTGCAGAACCGCGATAACCGTGATGAGCAGGATGAGCCAGCGAACGATGGATGCGGCAAAGCTGCCGATCGTGTCGTCGATGCGCGGGTGAGCCACGATCCTGCTCTTGACGATGCTCGACAGGAAACCGGCCAGAAACCAGCCGATCACCAGAACGATGATGGCTTTCACTGCGTTGATGATCAGTGGCGTATAGACACTCACCTGGTCGATTGCGCTTTCCATGAAGTCCCTCCGTTCCCGTACAATCACTTGAATACGTGGAAGTACTAACAGCAGATTTGGGCACTGGCCAGCAATGCACCCTGAGATTGCTGTAACTTACCGGAATATTGCCGGGGAGCCGGCTTCATCGGCTGAGCCGGCAAGCCAATCCTCGAGAAACTGTGCCATTTCCTCGTTGCCGCATCCGCTGATGTAGCGCGGATCAAGCAAGCTGCCGGCTTCAAGCAGCAGACGTGCACAGGCAATATGATCGGCTTCACGGCGTTTCGGGGCAAATTCCGAACCGTGGACGACAGTGTCGAGTGCGTCGCCGCCAAAGCGGTTCTTGTGGGTAAGATCCGGTCCAAGCGAGAGGAAATAGGCCATTTCATCCGCAAGGCCGTTCCAGCCTGCCACCTGCAATGGTGGCAGCCCCATGTCGTCGGGCTCATTCGGGTCCAGTCCGGCCGCAATCAGCGCCTTCATGTGTTCCAGCTTGCCTGGAATGAAGGCGAGCCGCGTCAGCAGGCTTTTGTCTTCCTTGCTCAGACGCGCAGTATCGAGACTACCCGGATTTGTCTTTCCCTCGGCGCAGGCGGCCAGAACCTGTTCGTTCCGGTCCAGCTTGTGCGCATGACCTTTCTCCACCAGGTATTTGGCGACCGGCAGATTGCCGTAAATCAACGCCATGGCGTATCCGGTATGGCCGTCCCAAACCGTGTCCGGATCAGCGCCATGGGCAAGCAACAGCTCGACAATCTTCACCGAGCAACCGCGCCGGGCTGCCTGATGCAGGGAAGGAATCGTGTTCATGGGCTGGCCGCTCGGATGGTCCGGTACGGTGATGTTCGGATCGGCTCCGGCTTCCAGAAGCAGACGGACCTTGATTTCATCGTCAAAGTCGAGCGCGCGCGGCAAGGCATTGGTCCCATCCGGCTGCGCGCCATGCTTCAGGAGGAGTTCGAGCGCACGCGGATGCTCAAGCTCGGTGGCGTGGTAGAGGCTTTCGTTGTCGTTGGGACTGGCTCCCTGTTCCAGCAACCAACGGCCAAGTCCGAAATTATCCGCGTGACACAACGCGCCGTAGAGTGCGGACAGCATGTGTTTGTCGCCCGGCCTTTCCGGGTAACCGTCATTCACGTCCGCTCCGTTGGCGACCAACAGTTCGGCAATGGCGATCATGTCTGCCGCCCGTTCCGGACGCCGATGTATTTCCTTCGAAAATGCCAGATGCAGGATCGGCGAGCGCACACCGACCAGGCGCGTGGCGGCTGCAGCGTCCGCTGCCACCACCCCGCGAACGGCGTCGAGGTCGCAAAGGGCAACCTGAAGACCGAAATTGTCGTCTTTCAGCGTCGGGTCATCGGCAAGCAGTTTTTCCGTAACCCAATGCTGGCCGAAATAGAGCGCCTGTTTCAAACGCTCTGCCCGCTCTTCCCTGCTCAGGGATGCTGCTTCGAGGGTGAATTTCAGCTTCGGCCAGTTGTCATGACCGGCTTCACGGGCAATCACATGAAGAAAATCCGCGTGGCGAAGGGGCTTTGCCGGGTCTACGTGGGCGGATACACGTTCAGTGGCTCCCGCCTCGCCTTTCAGAAAGGCTTTTCTGAGACGGCGTGCGGATTTCTTGAAGTCGTCGAGGGAAGTTGCAAGTCCTGCGGACATGGCTTTTCTCCTGTGTCGAAAGCCCGGGCGATCCGCTGGTGTCGGGCGCAGGTGAAAAACCGGCATATGCGTCAGAAGTCAGGGTGCTTTCGCTTTCCGCGGATCCGGCAGCCGCCCTCGTCGGCGACGCCAAATTGCATGAGGACACAACGGATTGCAACCCCGGAGGTCAGTCCGGACCGTTCTCCCTCTCGAACCGTTCGCGAGCCGAGGAGACAGCGGCTTCGTTCTCGATCGCCCAGTTGGTGAGCGCTTTCAGCGGTACCAGAAGTGTCCGGCCGAGCGGCGTCAGTGAATAGTCGACACGCGGGGGAATGCTGGGGGTCACGACGCGGTTGACCAGGCCGTCCTTTTCAAGTTCCCGTAAGGTCGCTGTCAGGGATTTCTGGGTCACGCCGCCAATCGACCGCTTGAGATCGGAAAACCGGCGCGGCTCATATTCAAGATGGGCAACCACCAGGCTGCACCATTTGCTGCCGACAGTTTGCAGCAGTCTTCGTACCGGCACGCAGCGCGGATCCTCGTGGTGCGGCAACTGTTCACGCGGCAGCTCTTCGACGGGTTTTACCAGCGGTTTCATCAAGGATACCTCGGTTTCCAAAAAGTGCCGTCTTGCGGCCGGCTCAGTCTTACATCATTTCATACCAGTATCCAACGTATACCAAGGTATCGTCTGGATACTCCTCCCAAGCTTTTGTTTCTCAAGGAATTCATCATGTCGCTGAAACTGAAGATCATCTCCGGGTCGACCCGGCCTGGCCGCGTCGGGCCGACGATCGCGAAATGGGCAGCCAGTGCCGCCGAAGCGCATGGCGGCTTCGAGGTGGAAAGCATCGATCTCGCCGACATCAACCTGCCGCTTCTGGACGAGCCGGCGCATCCGGCTGCCCAGCAATACACCCACGACCACACCAAGCGCTGGAGCAGCATTGTCGCCGACGCAGACGCGTTCCTGTTCCTGACCCCGGAATACGACTATTTCACGCCGGCATCGCTGGTGAATGCCGTTCAGGTGCTTTACCGCGAATGGAACTACAAACCGGCCGGCATCATCAGCTACGGCGGGATTTCCGGTGGCCTGCGCGCGTCGCAGACGCTGCGCGAGCTGCTCGGCAACGTCAACGTGATGGCTCTGCCGCAGGTGGTTCCGGTTCCCTTCTTCCCGGAATTCATCAACGATGAAAGCGTCTTCACGCCGAACGACAAGATGAGCGAAGGCGCCACCCAGCTTCTGGGCGAGCTGACCAAGTGGGCGACCGCCCTGAAAACCATGCGCGGTTAAATGACAAGGCCGCCGGATCGACATCCGGCGGCCCCTAGATCTTCTGAACAGTCTGGAAGACCAGGTTCTACTTCTTGACCGGCCCCAGGTCGCACGGCGCCTTGCTCTCGTCAGGTACGAAGAAATCAGGTGCCAGTGCCAGGCTCGGGTCCACCCGATACTTGTCGAAATCGGTGACACCGCGACTGGCCAGGAACGTATCGTCAATGACGAATTGTCCGGTAAATTCCTTCGACGGTGTGGTGAAGATCTCATAGGCTGCATCGGCCAGAATGTCCGGCGTCCGGCTCTGCTGCATCATCTTGTCACCACCGATGATGTTCTTGATCGCCGCCGTCGCGATGGTCGTGCGTGGCCATAGCGCGTTGACCGCAATCCCCTTGGAGCGCAGCTCGCCTGCCAGCCCCAGCACCACCAGGCTCATTCCGTATTTGGCGATCGAATAGGGCGTGAAGGGCGCGAACCATTTCTCCTGCATGTCCAGCGGCGGCGACAGCATCAGGATATGCGGGTTGTCGGACTGTTTCAGATGTTCGATGGCATGTTTGGAACAGGCAAGCGTTCCACGGGTGTTGATCTGGTGCATCAGATCGAACCGCTTCATGTCGGTCTGCTGCAGCGGGGTCAGTTGAATGGCACTGGCGTTGTTGACCAGAATGTCGAGCCCGCCGAAATGTGCCGCGGTCTTGTCCATTGCTTCCTTGACCGCTTCGTCGTCGCGCACGTCGAGCAGCACCGGCAGTGCCTTGCCACCTGCCGCCTCGATCTCTTCGGCAGCGGAATAGATCGTTCCTTCCAGTTTGGGATGTGGCTCGGCGGTTTTGGCGGCAACGGCAACGTTGGCTCCGTCACGCGCGGCCCGCAGCGCAATAGCCTTGCCGATCCCGCGCGATGCGCCAGTGATGAAAAGTGTCTTGCCCTTCAGGGACATGGTGGTTCCTCCGTAAGCCGCTCTCCGGCGACAACCTTGCGGTCTGAAATTCTCTCATCCGAGCAAACGTGGCTCAGGCCTTCTTTTTCGTCATGAAAGCCTGGAAGGCAGCTATGGTTTCCGGCGCACTCAGCCTGCTGGCGAAGATCCTTATTTCTTCCTCTACGCGCTCGGAAAGCTGAGCTGTGTCGCCGCGCAGAAGCTTTCTGGAAAGCGCCATTGCTTCGGGCGGCTTTGCGGCGATTTCCTTCGCGCAGGCAAGTGCTGCCGCGTCGACGTCACCTTCGACAACCTCGTTTACCAGTCCGGCCTGTGCCGCCTTTTCGGCCGAAAAGGCGTTGCCGAGGCAGAGCAGCTCAAAGGCCCGGGCCGGCCCCATGATCTGTGGTCCGAGAAGGCTGGACCCCGCCTCCGGAACAAGCCCAAGATCGACGAAGGGGGAACGGATGAGGGCGCGCGGGCTGGCAAACACCATGTCGCAATGCATCAACAAGGTCGTGCCGACACCGATGGCGATACCGTCTATCGAGGCAACCAAAGGCTTTTCGTTGCGAACCAGAGCCCTCAGGAACCGGACGACCGGTGTTTCACCAAGTCCGGTCTTGCCGGCGTATTGCAGGAAGTCGCCAATATCGTTGCCGGCGGTAAAAACTTCCGGCAGGCCGCAGATCAGATGACAGCGAATATCCGCGTCCGTGTTGCCTGTTTCCAGAGCTTCGGCGAGATCACTGTACATCTGCCCGGTCAGGGCGTTCTTCTTTTCCGGCCGGTCCAGACGCAGGGTCTGGACACCGTCTTCAAGGGACTTGCGGATCATCATCTACTCCGATCAGGCGGTTCAGGACGCCAGGGCTTCGGCGTCGAACGCCTGAATGGCTTCGGCGGACAGAAGAATATCCGACTTCAAACCGGCGGTTTCCCCCATAGTGGTTTCACAGAAACTGCGGGCAAGCAGAGTACGTTCTGACAGCCGCTGTGCCGGTTCACCTGTCGAGGCAAGCGCACCCTTGGCAAGCAAGGCGCCGCCCAGGGTCAGCCCGGCCAGTCGCAGATAGGGCGTCGCCCCGGCCAGGGCATCGCCGACCCTGCCGTCCGCCTGCGCGCTCAGCATGAAGCTTGTTGCGTCCTCAAGATCCCGGATACTGGCCGAGAGCCGATCCGCGGCGGCACCGAATTCCGGGCGGTTGGAGGCAGCAACCTCGTCGGCCACCGTTTGCAGTTCCGCGATAAAGCCCTTGATGTGCTCACCGCCGGACAGCGGCAACTTGCGCATGACCAGGTCGATGGACTGGATTCCGTTGGTGCCTTCATAAATCGGGGCGATGCGGGCGTCGCGCAGATGTTGTGCGGCGCCGGTTTCCTCGATGAAGCCCATGCCGCCGTGTATCTGAATACCCAGTGAAGCGACCTCGACGCCGAAGTCGGTCGGCAGCGCCTTGGCGATCGGCGTCAGCAGGCTTGCACGCTCGTTCCAGAAGGTCTTGCCAGCTTCGTCTTCGGCAATCTTCGACATGTCGATGGCGTGGGCACAGGCGTAACAGATGGCGCGGGCAACCTGCGTGCGCGCCTTCATGCCCAGCAGCATGCGTTTGATATCCGGATGGCGGGCAATCGGGCTCATGCCTTCGCCGGTCTCGCCGGGAGCCCTGCCCTGCTTGCGCTCCAGCGCGTAGGCAAGCGCATGCTGATAAGCGCGCTCGGCCACACCAAGCCCCTGAATACCGACCGCAAGGCGAGCGTTGTTCATCATCGTGAACATGCAGGCCAGACCGCGATTTTCCTCACCGACCAGCCAGCCGATGGCACCGCCCTCGTCGCCATAGACCATGGTGCAGGTGGGCGAACCGTGAATGCCCATCTTGTGTTCGACACCGGCCACCTTTACGTCGTTGTGCTCGCCCAAGGAACCGTCGTCGTTGACCAGGAACTTCGGCACAAGGAACAGCGAAATGCCCTTGGTGCCTGCTGGCGCATCCGGCAGGCGCGCCAGCACCATGTGGACGATGTTGTCGGTAAGATCGTGGTCGCCGTAGGTAATGAAAATCTTCTGGCCGAAGATGCGGTAAGTGCCGTCGTCCCGACGCTCGGCCTTTGCCTTGAGCGCGTTCAGATCCGAACCTGCCTGCGGTTCGGTCAGGTTCATGGTGCCCATCCACTCGCCGGAAACCAGCTTCTCCAGGTATTTGGCCTTGAGCTCTTCCGAAGCATGTTTTTCCATCGCCTCGATCGCGCCGATGGTCAGGGTCGGTCCGATGGCGAATGCCATTGAGCCGGAGTTCCACATTTCCAGCGCCGCCGCCGACATCATGACCGGCAGGCCCTGGCCGCCGGACTCCGGATCGGCAGTCAGGCTGTTCCATCCGCCCTCGATCCATGCATGATACGCTTCGCGCCACCCCGGAGGAGTAGACACCTTGCCATCGGCAAGCGGTGTGCCGTGCTTGTCGGCAACTGCATTGAGAGGCGCGATTTCCTCGGCGGCGAACCGGCCCGCCTCGGTCAGGATGGCATCGACAAGATCGTCGCCGAGTTCGGCATGACGGGCACTCTTTTGCAGGTCGGACAGACCGCAGACATGTTTCAGAGTGAAGGCAATCTCATCGACGGGTGCGCGATACATTCAGGTCCTCCCAAAACCAATTGGCTTTCGATTCTTGCCGCCGGATGGCGGTTTTCGCTGTTCCGAGCTTGACGGCGGCAAGGCTACTCCGCAAAAGGCGCTATCGACAGCGGTTTGAAAGGACAATAGACCCGTTGACGTTAACGTCAACCCGTATCGCTGCGGCAGGTCATCGTCTTTTTGGTCAATTGCGGAAATGACATGTCCGGTCGGCTCGAGCCCTTCCGGAACTCATTGTACCGTAACAGTCGGAACCGAAATCTTCGCACATCCGGGCAGCTCTCGGCTGCCGGATACGCAAGCGAGTGAGGCACATGCGGACTTGGACGCTCGACATCGCGGCACCTGACTGGAAGGAAGCGCCTGAAGCAGATGCGGTGTGCGCTGCGCTGATGGCGGGTGACCTTGTGGCGGTGCCGACCGAAACCGTTTACGGCCTTGCCGCCGATGCCACCAACGGCACGGCCTGTGCGAAGATTTTTGCCGCCAAGGGCAGGCCCCAGTTCAATCCGCTCATCTCCCACGTCCAGACGCTGGATGCAGCACTGGAACATGGTGTTTTCGACGAACGCGCACTTGCACTGGCTGAAGCCTTCTGGCCCGGCCCCTTGACGCTGGTCGTGCCCAAACGCCCGGCCTCCCCGATTTCCGATCTGGCCACTGCCGGACTTCAGACTGTTGCGCTTCGGGTGCCGGTCGGTCCGGTGATGCGATTTCTGGCAGAAAAGACCGGCAGGCCTCTCGCGGCGCCAAGCGCAAACCGCTCAGGCAAGATCAGTCCGACGCGCGCAGAAGACGTCGTTGCCGATCTCGGCCCTTCGCTCAGCTTCGTCATTGATGCGGGCGCTTGTGCCGTCGGTATAGAATCCACCATTGTCGGCCTGGTTGACGGCACACCGCGCCTGTTGCGGCCAGGCGGCCTTGCCCGCGAGGACATCGAACGCGTACTTGGCCAATCGCTGCAAGGCGCCAGCCCCGACATGCGGCCGGACGCTCCCGCGGCCCCCGGTATGTTGACGTCTCACTATGCCCCCGACGCTGCGATGATACTGAACGCCAGCGAGGTGAACGCCGCAGACGGACTGCTCTCCTTCGGGGCCGATCGTTTGCCAGGAGCTGATCGTGCACAGGCTGAATTCAACCTGAGCCCGGCAGGCGACCTTGCCGAAGCTGCCGCAAATCTGTTTCGCGCCATGCGATTTCTGGACGCCAAGGGTGTCCGCGTCATCAAGGTGCAGTTTATCCCCAGCTTTGGATTGGGCGAAGCGATCAACGATCGGCTGCGCCGTGCGGCAGCACCACGCGACTGACCCCGACCAACGCTAGCGATGGAATGAGCCGGCTAAATTCATCCGGCAATGTTTTGGCGCATTCTTCGGCACCAAAACAAAAGGCCTTAAAAAACAGCAACTCGGAAGCAGGCGCTAAAATTCAAGCTGAATCCGGATCGCCTTAAGTTAACCGAAAAGAGACGTAAGTTTCCGCTTTAACGGACAAGCAACCGTCGCGTTCGCAACTCGATTTTGGTTAAGCAAATCATACAATATCTATCGAGATACGACCCTCTACTGCAAACTTATCAACACCATGCCCCAAATGGATTACGGTAAAAAGCTCGCATTCCCTTACTGGAATCACGTAGTTTAAGAATCAGATTTGAGATGCAGCGGACCTCCCCTCGGGCATTGCGGTGCTCGCACCTCGGTAAGGGCCGGCAAAGAGCCGGCCCCTTTTTTTGACCCTCCTTTTCCATGACCCAAGTCCGATCAGCCGAAGTTGAAGCCGGCACACCGGGACGCGTGCGACACTCGCCCAGTCAGCTGCCTCGTGTACGACACCTGCCTCAAACGCGCTCAACGCGGTGGCGAAAGTTTTCAAGCGAAGTTCAAGAGAATTCCCAGCTCAGACTTAAGCCACCTCTCCCGCGATGCGGGACAAGCCACATGTGGAACCGGTATCGGGGTCCAAGTTCAGCCTGACCTGACTTTCTAAAATGCCCGCCCGAACTCCCGGCTTCCCTTTCCGCGGCTCACCAATTTTGCCGCAGTCGTTATTCCAATGCGGGAATTGACAGCCTGTCCGGCAACCGTTCTGATGCAGAGCCGACAAAAGATAACAATCGACCTTCCGGAAACGCCCCCTTGTCTACCTTGCTTCTGCATCATTCGTCCTATCTCGACCACCTGACACCCGTGGGGCATCCGGAGCGACCGGACCGGATCCGGGCGATCGACAGGATCCTGGAGCACGAAAAATTCCAGTCCGTGGAACGCGACCTTGCCCCCATGGGAACCGTTGAGGACATCGCCCGCGCCCACCCGATGAGCTACGTCGACCAGATCCACCGGCTCGCGCCGGCGGAAGGAACAGCCCGGGTTGATGCGGACACCACCATGTCGCCCGGCACCTGGGAAGCAGCGCTTCGCGGCGTTGGCGGTGCATGCCGTGCCGTCGACGAGGTCTTGACGAAAAAGGTCAACAACGCCTTTTCCGCCTCGCGCCCACCGGGCCACCACGCTGAAAAAGACCGCGCCATGGGCTTCTGCTTCTTCAACAACGCAGCGGTCGCCGCGCGTTATGCGCAGGCAAAGTTCGGACTGGAGCGAGTGGCCATCGTCGATTTCGACGTTCACCACGGCAACGGCACGCAGGACATTTTCTGGGACGATCCCACGGTAATGTATTGCTCCACCCACCAGATGCCGCTCTATCCGGGCTCAGGAGCCGCCTCGGAGACCGGAGAAGCCAACACGATCGTAAATGCACCTCTGGCCCCGGGGGAGGATGGAACCGGCTTCAAGGAAGCGTTCGAAGTCCTGCTGCTGCCTCGCCTCAATCACTTCGCGCCGGAGTTGGTTATCATTTCCGCAGGTTTCGATGCGCACATGCGCGACCCGCTTGGGGGCCTTAATCTTGTCGAAGCCGACTTTGCCTGGGCAACGCGCGCGCTGATGGACGTTGCCGATGCTCATAGTAACGGTCACCTGATCTCCGTCCTTGAAGGCGGATACGATCTCGAGGGCCTGGCGCGATCGGTCGCAGCCCATGTCATGACGTTGATGACGGGCTAAGCGATCCCGCTTCGGCGCGGCAAGATCGAAAAGCACGGGGATGACCGTCTGAAGGCCCAAATGAAACCTTGACCTTCGGCCCTCAGACCGCAAGTTTCCCTCAAGACCAGATGCCATCCAGACAAACGGGATCCGACCGATGACCGATGCTGCCAACGATATTGCCGGCCTTTCCTTTGAAGAAGCGCTGAAGCAGTTGGAAACCATTGTGCGGGAACTCGAGCAAGGGAACGTGCCGCTGGAGCGAAGCATCGACATGTACGAGCGCGGTGACGCGCTGCGCAAACATTGCGACACACTTCTGAAATCGGCGGAAGCCAAGGTCGAGAAGATCCAACTGGGTCAAAATGGCGAAGCCAGCGGTACCGAAGCACTCGACCCGCAGTAATCCGACAAGGTCATTTTCCAGTTCGACCAGACGCAATACCGTCAAATCGCGATCAGAGCAGCCTTGAAACGCGGCCTGTTCAGCCGGCGGACGCTTTTAGCTTACGTCATCCCTCATCGTCTTGACCGGCTAGCGGCTGCTCAATCGCCAACCGGAATATCGCCGGCTTTGCGAGCGCGCCGCCTCGTTGATGTGTCGGCCACCTTTATCGAGAAGACGGCGTCAACTGCGGCCAATCCACCAGCACAAGCCAGCATCCACTGTATTCATTTTGAAGTAAGCCCAAGTTCCACCCATATTCTGACATAATAAATTTCATACTATTCAACGATCATTCGACCACGCGTACCCTAGGTTACTATTGGCAGATTTATTGCAATTTATTCGATAAGTTGATAAAAATATTGTCAAAACAGAGCCTCGACAATGTAATCATTAATAGACACAGCAGAGCATGCCGGCACTCAGCCAACGCGACCACATAGAACTACTTATGCGGATGCTCAAGCGTCCGCTACAACCTGAAGGTTGGCCCCCAGTACTGAACTTCATCGACGGCAAACTGAACTGCAGAACCTTTCTTGCCGAATACGATGGAGACGGGACACCGTTAAGGTCCCTTGGCGGCGAAGACCAGGCCAGAGAGCTCGCGACCCTTTTTAGCCGCATTGAAACGGTGAGCGGCAACTCCGCATTTGAGTTCCTGCTCACCGAAGCCTCCCCGCTCTACCCCTATTCAAAGACATCCCTGGCGAACCATCGACAGACGACATCCGCCCCCGCCACCGGATCGCAGGAAACTTCGCACGGCGATGCGAATATGGCAGACAACTGGCTGAAAAATGCTCCCGGGCTGATTACCCCAGTCAGGCGCACTGCACACTCTTCCGTCCTGTTTGGCTGTCTTTTCAGAGGATACAGCACCGAAAGGATTGACGCGGACCGGGCCAGCGCGACCTTTCACACCCTCGTCAGTGCGCTGCTGCCCGCACTCGATCTGCACTTCCAACTGGAAAAACAACGGCTAGAAAACCAGCTCCAGGAATTGATGCTTTTGGAACAGGAGAGCGCTGCGGTTCTTGTCGACGCTAACCGGGTGATACTTGCCGAAACGTCAGAAGGGTTGGAAAGGTTGAACGAACTGGATATCGCCGTCCGTCGGCAGCGGCACCTGGCGATCAACAGCAGACGCCTTGAGATTGCCCTGCAGGAACAACTGGCGACTTTCGAAGACGGCGGCATCGCAGACCCGACAAGCGTCCTTTTTTGTCCCGCACCGGAGAGCGGTCTTGTCTGCCGGGTGTCGCTGGAGACCATTTCGTGCCCGAGCCTGCCGCCGGACGCCTGCGCACAACCTTTGTTTTTGATCCGCACGACAACATCAAAAGACCCTCCGGAAGAGGTCGAAATTTGCCTTCAGGATCACTACGAACTTTCACATTCCGAAGCACGTCTGGCCTGGCATCTGACCATGACCGGCGCACTGAGCACCACGATCCAGGATCTCGGCATCACGCAGAACACTGCAAAAACACATCTGCGACGGATATACGAAAAGACCGGAGCGCACACACAACTTCAACTCGCACGGCTCGTCCACCGGATCGCCCGCCTGTTTTGAAAGTACTCAGGAACGCAGAATTTTGTGTTGAAGCCAGTTGCTATCACTATTGATTCAGCAACCGGAAAGCGACCAACGCACAAAAAAATGGAGCCGTGGATTACGACTCCCAGTTGATCACTGTGCACGTGGCCCCATCGACCACACCCATTCCCTAGGCCAGTTCCAAATGCTTTGCATCACCCAATGGGGTGATTGCGCGTATTTTCACTAAAAATTGCACGGTTTCTGCCAAACACCGTCTTAAGTCTTTTGAGGCAAAGGCGGGGTAAATTTTCGACCGAAATCATGAGGCCAATTTGGCGCATACCCCCTGCCCGATTTGCGCCCTATATCCGGTTGGTGTATGCCTGCCCGCCATGTTTCAAATCGTGGAGCTACCTCCAGAGTGACTTCCAAGCTCGATACCCCGCTTCTTGACAAGGTCAAGTCCCCGGCCGATCTGCGCCTGCTCGATGAAAGCGAACTCAAGCAGCTCGCCGAAGAGTTGCGTGCGGAAACGATTGACGCCGTGTCGATTACTGGCGGACACCTGGGCGCCGGGCTTGGCGTCGTGGAACTTACTGTCGCACTGCACTACGTGTTCAACACGCCGGAAGACAAGCTCATCTGGGACGTCGGCCACCAGTGCTATCCGCACAAGATCCTGACGGAACGCCGCGACCGCATTCGCACGCTTCGCCAAGGCGATGGCCTGTCCGGCTTCACGAAACGCGCCGAAAGCGACTTTGACCCGTTTGGTGCAGCCCATTCCTCGACGTCGATCTCGGCAGGCCTCGGCATGGCCGCCGGACGGGATCTGAAGGGCGGAAACAATAATGTCATAGCGGTGATCGGTGACGGCGCCATGTCCGCCGGCATGGCCTACGAGGCGATGAACAACGCCGGCCATCTCGGCTCTCGCCTTATCGTCATCCTGAACGACAATGACATGTCCATTGCGCCGCCGGTCGGCGCCATGTCCGCCTATCTGGCCAGGCTCGTTTCAGGCCCGACCTACCAGACCCTGCGCGATGCGGCCAAGAACCTGGTGAAGAACCTGCCCAAACCCATGTTCGAAAAGGCGGCTCGGGCTGAAGAATATGCCCGCGGGTTCTGGACGGGCGGCACGCTGTTCGAGGAACTAGGTTTCTATTATGTCGGTCCGGTGGACGGTCATAACCTGGAACACCTGCTGCCTGTTCTGAAGAATGTCCGCGACACCCACCATGGCCCGATCCTGATCCATGCGGTCACGCAGAAAGGCAAGGGTTATGCTCCTGCCGAAGGGGCGAAGGACAAGTATCACGGCGTCGCCAAGTTTGATGTCGTCACCGGCAAGCAGTCCAAGCCGAAGGCCAATGCGCCCAGCTACACCAACGTCTTTGCGACGTCCTTGATCAAGGAAGCGGAAACGGACGACAAGGTGGTCGCGATTACAGCTGCCATGCCGGACGGCACAGGCCTTGATCTGTTCGGCGAAGCCTATCCGAAACGCACCTTCGACGTTGGTATCGCCGAACAGCACGCGGTCACTTTTGCTGCGGGTCTTGCCACCGAAGGCTTCAAGCCCTTCTGCGCGATTTACTCCACATTCCTGCAGCGCGCCTATGATCAGGTCGTCCACGATGTGGCGATCCAGGGTCTGCCGGTGCGTTTCCCGATTGACCGTGCAGGCCTCGTTGGTGCGGATGGCCCGACCCATGCCGGCGCTTTCGACACCGCTTTCCTGACCTGCCTTCCCGGCTTTGTCGTCATGGCGGCTTCGGACGAAGTGGAGCTGCGCCACATGGTGGCAACTGCCGTTGCCTATGACGAAGGCCCGATCTCCTTCCGCTATCCGCGCGGCGAAGGTGTCGGCCTGGAGATGCCGGAACGCGGCAGCGTGCTTGAAATCGGCAAGGGTGTCATCCGCAGGGAGGGCACCAAGGTTGCCCTTCTCAACTTCGGTGGCCGCATGAGCGAATGCCTCAAGGCTGCGGACGAACTGGATGCGGCCGGTCTTTCGACCACAGTCGCTGATGCCCGCTTCGCAAAGCCGCTCGACATGGACATGATCCGCCGCCTTGCCCGCGAGCATGAAGTTCTCGTGATGATCGAAGAAGGCTCCGCCGGTGGTTTCGGCAGCCATGTGCTGACCCGGCTTGCCGAGGAAGGCTTGCTGGACAACGGACTGAAAGTGCGGGCCCTTGCCTTGCCGGATTCCTATCTCGACCACGACAAGCCGGACCTGATGTATGCCCGGGCAGGCCTCACCTGCGACGGCATCCTGAAGACCGTCTTCACCGCACTCGGAACGGCCTCCGTCAGCGCGCCGCAACGCGCCTGACCGGTCTTCAGGCTACCGGCTCCAGCATGCGACATGCTGCAATGGACAAAGTCGATTGGGGAGCGGGTTTCAAACCTGATTGACACAGGCCGCCATACCTGAAAAGGCTGGTCGAAAGAAACAGACGCGTCGGATCAATCCGGCGCTTTTGTTTTATTTCTGGAGCACGATACCGGCCGCGACGCTTCTGTTGGAGCTGCGGCGATCCATCGTCAGGATGCAGCCATGGCTCAGACCCTTCTTTCCGTGTCCGCTCTCTTGTTGTCCGTTGCCCTGCTCATATTCGGGCACGGTCTGCAGACGACACTGCTGCCGCTGGCCGCCGAACGGTTTTACTTTACCGACTTCGAAATCGGTCTGGTCTCTTCGGCCTATTTCTTCGGCATGGTGCTTGGCTGTCTCGGCGCGCCTCTGGTGATCATGCGGGCCGGGCACATTCGTGCCTTTGCCGCACTTGTCTCGCTGATGTCGGCCGCCGCAATCCTGCATCCCGTGCTCATCGATCCCTACGCCTGGATGATCATCCGCATGATCTCCGGTTTCAGCCTTGCCGGCTTCTACATGATCGTCGAGAGCTGGCTCAACGAAAGCGCATCCAACGAGAACCGCGGCACGGTGATGTCGTTCTACATCGTCATCCTGTTCGGCGCCCTGATGCTGGGCCAGATCTCGATCGCGTCGATGAATATCGCCGATTTCATCCCCTTCGCGATTGCCTCGGTGATGGTGTCCCTTGCGGTGATGCCCGTATCGCTGACCACCTCGACCCAACCTGCGCCGATCACGCTGGTGCGGTTCCAGCCCGTCAAGCTCTACAAGAACTCCCCTGCCGCCTTCATCGGCGTGCTGTTTATCGGCAGTTCGCAAGGAGCCCTGCTGACGCTGTCTTCGCTCTATGGGTCCCAGATCGGCCTCTCGACCAAGGAAGCCGCCTTTTATGCGGCAGCCATCGTCGGTGGCGGGCTTATCGCACAGTGGCCAGTTGGGCGTTTGTCCGACCGCATTGACCGGCGTCTTGTGATCGCAGGGCTGGGGATCGCAACCGCTGCCGTCTCGGCTGCTATCGTGTTCTTCTCGCCGAAGGACTTCACGGTTGCCATACTGAGCGCCGTGGCCATGGGCATGGTCGTCCAACCGCTTTATGCAATCGCGGTTGCACACGCCTTCGACCATGCGGCAGCGGAAGATTTTGTCGCCACGTCGTCCGGCATGCTGCTGTCGTTCGGGATCGGATCGATCATCGGGCCGCTGGCTGCCTCGATGATCATGAGCAACACCGGCCCGTCCGGGCTCTACATCATGATCATCGGTTCGAATATCCTGATGGTGATCTTCATCCTTGCCCGCGTCCTGACCCGTCAGGCACCGACAGCGGAAGAAAAGACCGACTTCGAATACGCCTCCACGGCACAGGTCGGTTCGGTTATCTCGGCTGAACCGCTGGATGCAGCAGCAGAAGAATACGTCATCGCGCCTGAAGATTTCCCCGCCTACGAAGACGACATCTACAATTTCGAATCGTCATCCGATGAAGAGGCAGAAGAAAACAACGCGTCCGCTGAAGGCGCCGCGACGGAAGAAGCGCCGGATGCGACTGCAGACAAGACAACTCCAAAGAGCTGACACAGCCACGCCGCGGGTGACAGGCCTCAGCCCATGCACCTGCGCGGTTTCGCCCCTCGACACGGCATTGCAACCGGCTTATAGCCGCTAGCATGAATGCGCGCGTCACAAAGCTGCAACAGCTAAGGCAGGAGCGCCACCCTCTGGTGGCGCTGGCAACCCTTGCCTTTGCAATGCGGTTTGTTCTGCTGGTTCTCGCCAGCGCGCTGACGCCGGACGCAGCTGTTGCCGCGGGCCTTACCAGTCTCTGCCAACCCTCCGGGCAGGAACAAGGTCTTCCTGGACCACACAACCCGCTGACATGCCAATGCGGCCCGGTCTGTGCTCATGGCTGCGCTATCGCGCCCTGCCTTGCGAGTGCTTTCACCCCTCTGAACCTGTCACCCGAGATTTCCGCCACTGACCGTGTTCCGGCAGGGCAACAGGCTGTTCTGGCCGTTCCTTATAGAGCTACTGCCATCAGGGCTCCCCCTTCCTTGATCTGAAAGAATATCCAACTTCTCAGACCTCAAGGAATAGCATTATGAAACTCTGGAAATCCGTTGCGGCTGCAGCCGCCCTTTCGCTTGTCTCCCTGTCCGCCCTTGCCAGTGACTACAAGGTTGGTGAACTGACGCTGACCCAACCGTGGACCCGCGCGACACCGCCCAAAGCAAAGGCCGGTGGCGGTTTCGTCGAGATCGTCAACAACGGCACCGACACAGACCGCCTTGTCGCGGTCAGTTCAGATGTTGCCGCCAAGGTGGAAATCCACGAGATGGCAGTCACTGACGGCGTGATGAAAATGCGCAAGATGGAAAATGGCATAGACATCCCGGCCGGCGAAACGGTTGCACTTCAACCGGGCGGCTTCCACATCATGTTCATGGGCCTGAACCAATCCTTCGAAGAAGGCACCAGCATTCCGGTTGTCCTGACCTTTGAAAAGGCCGGGGACGTTGCCATTGAACTTCCTGTTGCCAAGATGGGCGCCAAAGCACCTGATGGCGAAGCTGCGCATGGTGCGATGGACCATAGCAAGATGGATCACGGCAAGAACTGAGCCCCGTCAGCGGGCGCTGTCTCGGTGAAGAGGCAACGCCCGGCAATTTCTTTTCCAAGCGTCAGAGCTGCCAGCCCGTCTCGAAGCCGGCACTGAAGGCTCTGGCCAAAGCAGGACGAAACCGATGTCTGGTTTGAAACTCTTCCGGTATGTGGCCTGGGCTGCCGTTGCCGTGCTTGCTGTCGTGTCCGGTGTTCTGGTGTATCAGCAGACTGCCGGCAACAAGGGCACCGGTGCCTTGATCGAGCCGCTTGCGGCCATTGGCGGCCCGTTCGAACTTGTCAGCGGCACCGGCGAAACGGTGACCGACGAGACCTTCTCCACCAAGCCGACAGTGATGTTCTTTGGCTTCACCTTCTGTCCGGACGTCTGCCCGACCACGCTTTCCGAACTTCAGGGCTGGATGGCCGAACTCGGACCGGATGCGGACAAGCTCAACTATGCTTTCGTCACTGTGGATCCGGAACGCGATACGCCCGAAGTCATGCGTGACTATGTCTGGGCATTCGACAAGCGTATCGTTCCGCTGACCGGTTCGCGGGAACAGATCGATGCGATGCTGAAGGCCTATCGGGTCTATTCCAAGAAGGTGCCACTTGACGATGGCGACTATACGATGGACCATTCCGCTGCCGTCTACCTGATGAGCGCCGACAACAAGTTCGTCGGAACCATTGCCTATGGTGAGGCGGAGGAAAATGCCCTGAAGAAGCTGCGCAGGCTGATCGACAACGCGCCTGCCTCTTCCTGAGGCGATAGCTGGAGCAAGCCGGACACGATGCGCATGCCGCTGTTCATGGGACTGACCACCGGCGCGACGGGCCTCGTCGCGCTTTCGGCGTTTCTGTGGCTGTACGCCGGTGAGCGGGTTTATGCCGACCGCCTGATCTCGGCAATCGCCGGCTGCTTCTGAAGGCTGCATGTCCAAACAACGCCTCGACCAGCATCTTGTCGATACGGGTGTCTTTCCGAGCCGCGCACGGGCGCGTGACGCAATCCTGCGCGGAACGGTGAGCGTCGATGGTCATCTATGCACCAAACCGGCGCAGAAGACTTCGGCGGACGCCAGCATCACGGTTGAAGATCCCGCTTCCGGTTATGTCAGTCGGGCCGCGCTGAAGCTGATCGAAGGCCTCGACCGGTTCACGGTCGACCCCGCAGGCCGGATCTGCCTCGATATCGGCGCGTCCACAGGCGGATTTACCCAGGTTCTGCTGGAACGTGGGGCCAACAAGGTCCACGCCATCGATGTCGGGCATGGTCAGTTGCACGACAGTCTGAAGTCAGACCCGAAGGTGGCCGCACGCGACGGCCTCAACGCCCGGGACCTGACCTCACAGGACCTTGGAGGAGACACCCCGGCTCTGCTTGTCTCGGATGTCAGCTTCATCTCGCTAAAGCTTGCCCTTCCTCCCGCTCTTGCGCTGGCTGCACCGGGTGCTGAAGGCGTCTTTCTGGTGAAGCCGCAATTCGAGGCGGGCAAGGACAATATCGGCAAAGGCGGTCTGGTCGATCCGGCAATTGCCGAAGAGACCGCAAAATCCCTGCAAGCTTGGCTGGGCACCGTTCCCGACTGGCAGGCAGGCGACCTCGTCCCCTCGCCGGTCAAGGGTGGTGACGGCAATGCGGAATGGCTGCTCTACGGAAAGAAAGCCGACTGAGGGCTGTCGCCTTTCATCTCCTTCGACGTCTGGTGAAAGCGCAAAAGCCTGTTTCCATCAAGGGAGCGGAAAGCACGTCCCATGATCAAGACTTGCCCAAACCCCTACTTGGCGTTATCGCTCGCCCATGAGCGAGAGAGAGATTGAAATCACCACGCTCGGTCACCGCGGCGACGGCGTTGCCGAGACGGAGACCGGGCCGATCTACGTGGCCGGGGCCCTGCCCGGGGAAATCGTCCGGGCGAAAGTCGTGGACGGGCGCGCCCAAAAGCCTGTGATCGAAAAGCCGTCACCGGACCGGGTCGAACCCGTGTGCCGTCATTACTCCGCCTGCGGTGGCTGTTCCGTACAGCACCTTGCGGAAGAGCCATACCTTGTCTGGAAAAGCGGGCTGGTCGAAAAGGCCTTGCGCGACCGTGGCATCGAGACCGAAGTTTCCGGGACGATAGCTGCGACCATGGGAGGGCGGCGCCGGGCTGTATTGACGGCTACCCGCGCCGGACGCCACACCTTGCTCGGTTACCATGAAAAGGCCAGCCACAGGCTGGTCGATATCGCCGAATGCCCGGTTCTGGACCCGGTCATCGTTGAAGCGCTGCCTGGTCTCAAGTCCCTTGCCTCGGAAGTGCTTCCGAAAAAGGGTGAACTGCGGATGACCGTCCTAGTAACGACCACCGGTCTAGATGTGGCTCTCGACAAGGCCGACAAGGGATACGAGCGCAAGATCCCGGCCCTGTCGCAAAAGGTCGTCGATCAGAACCTTGCCCGGCTTTCGGTCAATGGCGAAGTCATTCTTGAGTTGCGCCCGCCGCTGCTCGACATGGGCGGCATCGGCATTGTTGCCGCGCCCGGCGGGTTTGCCCAGGCGACACTGGTGGCGGAACATGCGCTTTCCAAGCTGGTAATTGACGGTGTCGGCAAGGCCAAGACAATTGCAGATCTCTTTTCCGGTGTCGGCACATTCGCGCTCAGGCTCGGCCGACAGGCAAATGTGCATGCGGTCGAAGGCGATGCTGCGGCACTGGCCGCCTTTGACAAGGCCCTGCGCAAACCCCAAGGCCTGAAGAAGGTGACGTTTGAACGGCGAGACCTGTCACGCAGGCCGCTGGTGAAGGAAGAGCTGGAGCCTTACGACGCCGTGGTTTTCGACCCGCCGCGCGCAGGCGCTCAAGCCCAGGCAGAGCAACTGGCGCTTTCCAGGGTCAAGACGATTGTTGCCGTCTCCTGCAATCCGGCGACGCTTGCCCGGGATCTGCGGATCCTGCTCGACGGCGGTTATGTGCTGCAAAGCGTCACACCGGTGGACCAGTTCCACTATTCGCCCCATATTGAAGCAGTGGCGGTGTTGACCAGACCTTGATCAGGGAGTGAGCCATGAGCGCGGCGGATGAGGAATTCGGACCTGTCAAAGGAACCCGCAGCCTGCCGCCGCTCCTGAGCCTTGCCCGGCG
This sequence comes from Roseibium sp. RP-7, assembly GCF_053005225.1. Classification (NCBI taxonomy): domain Bacteria; kingdom Pseudomonadati; phylum Pseudomonadota; class Alphaproteobacteria; order Hyphomicrobiales; family Stappiaceae; genus Roseibium; species Roseibium sp. RP-7. The sequence goes on along the minus strand of NZ_JBRKQA010000001.1, from coordinate 1,112,893 downwards.
AACGCGCTATGCGCTTTACCAGGGCAGCCGGGTCGCGCTCTACACCCTTCATTCCGAAGCCATGCGGCGGATGAACCGGGATCTCCAGAAACAGCTTCCGGAAACGCCGAAGGTGGTGCCGACCGGCCCGGTGCCGAGCCAAAGGCGCATGCTGTCGGACATCGTCAAGCTTTTTGCGGATGATCTGAAGTCCGTCGAGGACGGGATTTATCCGCTGCCTTCCGATGGCACCATGACGCCGGGCGAGCTGATCGCGACCAGCCGTGCCTTCTTCAAGGACGTGCCGGAGGTGGCACGCCGTCGCGCAAGCGGTGCACATCAGGAGGTCAATTCCACCGAAGGATTTGCCGCTGCACTGCCGCGCTATTACCGGCAGAATTTTCACTTTCAGACCGATGGCTGGCTGTCGGAGGAAAGTGCCAGGCTCTATGACTTCCAGGTGGATGTGCTTTTTTCAGGTGCCACTGCCGCCATGCGTCGACGGGCCCTGGTACCATTCGCCAGGATCTTGCGCCGCAAGGACCAACGCCACGTTTCGTATCTTGATATCGCCTGCGGCACCGGCGGTCTCCTGCGGCCCGCCCTGGCCGCATTTCCGCGCCTCAAGGGCACGGGGCTCGATCTGTCGGAACCCTATCTGAACGTTGCCCGTGAGCGCCTGCCGACGCGCCGTGCCGGCTATATCTGCGGCCTGGCCGAAACCCTGCCGTTTGCGGACAATTCTCTCGACGTCGTATCCTGCGTCTTCCTGTTCCATGAACTGCCGCCGAAAATCCGGCGTCAGGTCATCTCGGAGGTCGCACGCGTTCTGAAACCCGGTGGTTCCTTTCTTTTCGTCGACAGCCTGCAAACCGGAGACGTGCCGGAATATGACGGCCTTCTGTCGGTCTTTCCGCAGCTTTTCCACGAGCCCTATTTTACCTCTTATCTCAGCGAAGACCTGACGGGTATCGCCAAGGCCGCAGGGCTCGAAGAGAGCTGGATGGTGCCTGCCTTTGTCTCCCGCGTCGCAGAGTTTATCAAAAGCGACTGATCTTTCAGTATTACTGAAAAATCTCATTCCTTCTCTTGAGACTGAAAACAATCAGGCGTATATCGAACGCCATGAGATTGGATCTATGGCTCTTGCAGACAGGGGAAAGCCGCAGCGCCTTTGCGCGCCGCGCCAACCTGTCGCCTGCCTCCGTAACCGCCCTATGCAACGACCCCAATGTCTGGGTCTCGCGGGATATGGCCCGCAAGATCGCCATTGCCACCAATGGCGCCGTAACCCCCAACGACTTTCTCGGACTGTCTACAACCAAGGAGCATCCCGTGTCCCAGGCCCGTGTCGCAGAAGCAATCCGCGCATTCGAACGTGGAGAAATGGTGGTCGTGACTGACGATGACGACCGCGAGAACGAAGGCGATCTGATTGTTGCCGCCGCCAAGGTCACGCCTGAACAGATGGCCTTCATGGTGCGTCACACCTCAGGCATCATCTGTGCGCCGATGACGGTTGCCCATGCACGGCGCTTGCGTCTTGATCCTATGGTTGCCGAAAATGATGCTCCGCTTGCGACCGCCTTCACCATTTCCGTGGACTACCGCCAGGGTCTGACCACCGGCATTTCGGCCGAAGAGCGCTGCTCTACCGTACGCGCACTTGCAAACCCCAATGTCGGCGCTGACGACTTCGTCCGCCCCGGGCACATCTTCCCGCTGGTGGCCAAGGAAGGCGGTGTCATGATCCGCTCCGGCCATACGGAAGCTGCCGTCGACCTGTGCCGTCTCGCCGGACTGGAGCAGGTTGGCGTCATCAGTGAGCTGGTCAACGACGATGGCACCGTGAAACGCGGCCAGCAGGTTGCCGAGTTTGCTGCCGAGCACGACCTGAAGATGGTTTCCGTTTCCGACCTGATCGCCTGGCGCCAGCGTACCGAGAAACTGGTGGAACGGGTCAACGAACAGCCCGTCGACACGGTTTTCGGCCCGGCCTATGCCACCACCTATTCCACCCCGTATGACCCGATGCACCATCTGGCGATCGTCTACGGCGACATTCTGGACGGCCGCAGCGTGCCGGTGCGCCTGCAACTGGAATCCGTGCTCGATGATGTCTTCGGAGACGTCCAGCCACTCGACCAGATCATGAAACACTTTGCGGATCGCGGTCGGGGTGTCATCGTCTATCTCCGCGAAGGGTCGGTGGGCGTTGCCCGTCAGTCCAAGCGGCCGAGATCCGACTTTGAAGCCGCTGATTCCGAGGAACACAGCTCCGCACAAGCTAGACAGGAACAATGGCGTGAGGTCGGGCTTGGTGCACAGATCCTGAAGGACCTGGGCGTCAGTTCAATTCGCCTGCTGGCCTCCCGTGAGCGTCATTACGTTGGGCTGGAAGGCTTCGACATCAAGATTGACGAAACAGAGATCCTCGACACCTGAGGATCCTTCGGAAGGGGCCATTCATGGCGGCGAAGAAAGAGGCAGTCAAACAAGAGGAAAACGTGAAGCCGACACCGGTGCCCTTCACCGTCGGCTTTAACCGCAGTCAGAGCGAAAGCATTGTCTACGGCAGCCTCATCCTCGGCATTCTGTTCGCCGTGATCGGGATTGTCGGCAATCTTCCCTTGCTGGCCCTCGCCGCCCTCGCCCCGCTCGCAATTGCCTTCTGGCACTATCCGATGATCGAAAAAGGCAAGCCACAGCTCGGCGCCAACGAAGACGGGCTTTATGTGGAACGCATCGGTTTCATCGACTGGGCCGCAATCCGGATGACGGACGTCAAACGGACGTCCGTCCGCAACATCGAGCTGGTCCGGCTGGACGTCCTCCTGACCCGTTCACTGGATGACGCCGTCACCAAGGCACAGACCTTTCCGGTCTGGAAAAAGTTCATGATGCGCAACTGGAAGCGCACGCCGCGCGAGCATGGCCGGGAGCTGATTGCGATCAACCTGCACACGCTTGCAGCCGACCCGGAAGAAATCCTGAGCCGCATCCGCGCCTTCAAGTTTGTCTGAGATATCGCGGCCCCGGCACCAAGTCGGGCCGGAATTTGTTGGAAGACGACCAAACCAAGCCTGCTCATCGTGATCATCCCGGCCGGGCAAAGCCGGAACCGGGATGAGGTGAGACGAGCAGACCCAGGCAACCCTACATCAGGTTTTCCTTGAAGAAGTCGACGGTTCTCTGCTCTGCGAGCTTTGCAGCCTCTTCGTCGTAGCGCGGTGTCGTGTCGTTATGGAAGCCGTGGTTCACGCCCGGATACATATGCGCCACGTAGGTCTTGCCGTTGGCCTTCAGAGCTTCCTCATACGCCGGCCAGCCCGCATTGATGCGCTCGTCCAGCTCGGCATATTGCAGCATCAGGGGCGCTTCGATCTTGGAGACATCCGCAGGATCCGGCTGACGTCCATAGAAAGGAACGCCCGCGGCAAGCTCCGGATAGGCGACCGCAATTGCATTGACCACACCGCCGCCGTAGCAGAAACCAACCGCCCCAACCTTGCCGGTGCTGTCGTCACTGTTGAGGAGATACTCGAAGCCGGCGAAGAAATCATTCATCAGCTTGGTGCCATCGACCGTACGCTGCAATTCGCGACCCTGATCGTCACTGCCCGGATAACCGCCGACCGAGGTCAGTCCGTCCGGCGCCAGCGCCATGAACCCGGCCTTGCCGAGGCGGCGCGCGACATCCTCGATATATGGATTGAGACCGCGGTTCTCATGCACGACCAGCACCGCCGGCAGCTTGCCGGTCGCACCTGCGGGCTTCACCAGATAACCGTTGACCTCGCCATGGCCGTTTGGTGACGGGTAAGTGATGCGTTCGGTGACGATCCCCGCATCATCGGGAGCAACCTGTTGTGCCAACGCATAATTGGGAGAAAGCTGATCCAGCAGCATGGCCGCCGTCAGTCCACCAACCGCGAATTTTGCTGCCCCGTTCATGAACTCGCGCTTGGTAATCTTTCCATGCGCGTAGAAATCATAAAGATCCAGAAGCTCCTGAGGAAAATCCTTTGCCGTCATACGGCGCACAGGCGTCATTTCATTCATGTCATTACTCCCTGAAATGCATGAGACGTCATGCTGGAGATAAAACTAGAGAGATGACGGGCAAGGTCCATGGCCCTTGCCTTCCGGAATTGTAACGAGTTGTAACGCTGCGAAGTTGCCCGTCAGCCGATCTGGCCGCGATGACGCAGGAAATGGTCCGCCAGAACGCAAGCCATCATCGCTTCGCCGACCGGCACCGCGCGAATGCCGACGCAAGGGTCATGCCGGCCCTTCGTCATGACGTTGACCTCTTCACCCTTGCTGGTAATCGACTTGCGCTCGGTGAGGATCGAAGACGTCGGCTTGACCGCGAACCGGACAACCAAGGGATCGCCGTTGGAGATCCCGCCCAGAATACCGCCTGAATTGTTGCTCAGGAAGACGGGACGGCCGACATCATCAAGGCGGATCTCGTCTGCATTGTCTTCACCTGTCAGGCTTGCGGCATCGAACCCGTTGCCGACCTCGACCCCCTTGACCGCATTGATCGACATCATCGCAGCAGCAAGATCCGTGTCCAGCTTGCCGTAGATCGGCGCACCCCAACCGGCGGGGACACCTTCGGCAACGACTTCGATGACGGCACCGACGGAAGACCCGGCCTTGCGGATACCGTCCAGATAGTCCGCCCAGAATGCGGCGGCCTTTGCGTCCGGAGAAAAGAAGGCGTTGTTATCGACTTCCGCCCAGTCCCAGTTGGCCCGGTCGATCTTGTGCGGCCCAACCTGCACCAAAGCGCCGCGAACGGTTACGCCCTGCAACACCTTGCGTGCGACGGCCCCGGCGGCAACGCGCATGGCGGTTTCGCGCGCCGAGGACCGTCCACCGCCGCGATAGTCGCGGATGCCGTATTTCGCGTCATAGGTGAAATCGGCATGGCCGGGACGGAACCGGTCCTTGATCTCCGAATAGTCCTTGGAGCGCTGGTCGGTGTTTTCGACAAACAGTGAAATCGGCGTCCCGGTCGTTTTCTGGATACCGTCCTCGTCAACCATGACGCCGGACAGGATCTTCACTTCATCCGGCTCGCGCCGCTGCGTGGTGAAGCGGGACTGGCCCGGCTTGCGCTTGTTCATGAAGCCCTGAATATCGGTCTCCGTCAGGGGAATGAGCGGCGGGCAGCCGTCCACCACGCAACCGATAGCGGGACCGTGGCTTTCGCCCCAGGTGGTGACCCGGAAAAGATGACCAAAACTGTTATGCGACATGAACGGTGACCGAGGCTTGCAATTGAACTGTCAGGCGCCGAGCGATACGCCATCGCGCCCGCAAGCTCAAGCCCGCAGCCGGGAATACAGGTATTTTTGGCAAGTCCATTCGTCCACCACCCTTGTCAAAATTAAAGGCAAGTAGATATCGAATGGAAGCTGGCGTCCTTGGTACGCGTTTCACGATGTCTTGAATTAACGACCTAGGAAATCGCGCGAACCGTTCGCAAAAATTCGACCCTTGATTTGCTAATCCTTAAACCTCTACCGTTATTACACGTTGGGATCTAATAAACACCAAGAGGCAAAACGTTGCGGATCAGGGGCTGGCTGACTGGACTGATCGTATTTCTGCTGGCACCCAGCCTGCTCTTTGCCTCACTCTGGTTTCATAATAAATTCGAGAAGGTCAACTCGATCGACCACAGCCTGGCGGGGCTGCACCTGATCGAGGCACTCGGGCCGCTGATGCAGGAGAAAGCGCTCACCGGCACGATCAGGGAGACGCCGGTCCAACTGCGCGAACGCCTGGAAACACTCGGGGGAGATGAGCTTTCCGCCGACCTCGTTCAGCCGCTCGACACCTTCCTGAACGAAGGCAATATTCCGCTCGCACTTCGGCAGGCCCGTATCCTCGCCTCGATGATCTCCCAGGTCACCAGGCTGAGTTCGACTTCATCTTTCGAGACCGCAAAACTTCCGCATCTGATCACCGACACCATGCCGACCGTCGTGATCGAGTCCGCGATCATGGCAAGCAATGCAAAAAGCATTTCCAGCCGGGGCGAGATCAACGTCTGGGACAAGATGCTGATCCCCGTGCAGGGAGGCCAGTACAAGATTGCCGCCGACGGGGCGTCGCGGGACACGGTTGATTACTTTAACGACCTGACCGGTGAGCAAGCCGATCTCCTGCAAAAACAGGCGAGAGCCTTCCGGACAACGAACGTCGCCTTTCAGACCGCGGGCTCGAAACTGCTCTCTTCCACAATCACCGCCTCAAAGGGGGCGGATGTCATCGCCCAGCCCGTGGTGGAGATGCAGCCAGCCCTGGTCAGTGCCGCTTTCGACCTTTGGCAGTCCACCGTCGACTATCTCCTGATGGATCTGCAGAGGCAGCGATCCGAGACACTGTTTGCCGTAACACTTGCCGGTCTTGTCGGCGGACTGGTCATTGTTGCGGCCTTTGCAATCGCCATCGCCCTGTCGCGCGCACTTGCCGACAGGACGCAGCAGGAATTTGAAAATCTCGGATTTCATGATCCGCTGACCGGACTGCCGAACCGCCGCGCCCTTTTGAATACGATACGCAACCTGCCACCGGCAGAGCCGGGAACGCGCACGGGTGCGATCCTGATCGACCTGCGACAGTTCAAGAAGGTGAACGACCGGTTCGGGGACCACAACGGCGATTCACTTCTGCGCCAGGTGGCCGAACAGCTGACCCAGCACGCGGAACCGGAAGACTTCCTGTGCCGGACAGGCGGAACGGAGTTCCTGTTTCTGCGTCCGCGCCTCAAGAAGGCGGCGCAGTTCGAGCAACTGGCTTTCACACTTCTCCAGGAAATTGCGACCGACCGGATCATCGGCAACAACAGATCGGCGATCGAGGCGAATGCGGGCATTTTCATCAGCAGTCCGGGCGAGCAGGTCTTCGATCATTTGCTGACCGATGCGGCTCTTGCCCTGAGAGCTGCCAAGCAAAAGGGGCCGCGCAAGTTCGATCGCTTCACCCCGGCAATGCGCGCTGCCTTCGAGGAAAGCGACGAGATTGCCAAAGAGCTGCAGAATGCGCTCAAGAACGGCAATATCGTTGCCTGGTTCCAACCGCAGGTGAATATTCACACGGGCGAAGTTGTCGGCGCAGAAGCCCTCGCCCGGTGGATTGATGAAGACGAGATCCGGTATCCAGGCTCTTTCCTGCCCGCCGCAATGGAAGTCGGGTATCTGGAGGAGATCGAGGAGGCCGTGCGCAGCCGGGCGCTGAAGTTTGCCGCCAGCCTGAGCGGCAAGACGAGGCCAGCCATACATCTGGGCCTGAACGTGACCGCCAGTCTGCTGACAAGTGCCAAGGCGGTGGATGCGCTCCACAGGCAGGTGCTTGACCTGGGACTTCAGCCTGCAGATGTCAGCCTGGAAATCCTGGAAGCGGTGATGATCGACGAAATCACGGCTACCCCCATCAAGCAGAATATCGCCCGCCTGTCGGAACTGGGGTTCTTCATCGAACTGGACGACTTTGGAACCGGCCATTCAAGCATTTCGAGCCTGCGCGATCTGAAGGTTGACCGGGTCAAGATCGACAGGAGCTTCATTTCCGGCGTCGATGCCGATCCCGCCCTGCAGAAATTCACCAGTGCGCTGATCAATCTTGCCAAGAGCCTCGACATCAGTGTCCTTGCCGAAGGTGTGGAAACCGAAGCCGAGCGTGACTGGCTGAAACGCCACGGGTGCGACGTCATCCAGGGGTTCCTCATATCAAAGGCCGTTCCCGACAGCGACCTTGCGATGATGATCCTGAAACAGAATTTTGCACACCCGATACCCGCCCTGGAACGACACGGTCCCCTGCGCAGTCAGGCCTGACCGACCGCCTTCGGCACCATGTTCGCCTGCCGTTTCTTGAATTCGGCAGCTGCAAGAGAAAACCCGCCGTCAGCCCCGTCAACGAAATGGATATGCCGGCTTTTGCCGATATCCTCGACAAAGCAGGTCATCAGGGCGGACGTGGACACATGCAGCCCGAACACCAGATCCCCGGCGGCGTATCCAGCTTTCAGATAGTCTTCGACCCCTGCAAACTGCTCCGGTGTCAGATCCAGCACGAGCTGCAGGCTGTCGCCGACCTTGCGATGGTCAGTGTTGAGGCCAAGTTCGGGAAAGTATCGTTTCGGGTCAAAAGGGCCGATGCGCCAGCCCGTGTGATAGCTGATGACGAAGACCATCGCCTCCAGCAACGCCTTTGCCCATCCGCGGAAGTCTTTTCCCGGTGATCCCAGGCGCACCTCATGACGCGTGCCGGTTGGGGGAAAGCGAAAACGAAGACGCGTCTTGTCCGCCAGTCTCATCCGGCTGTCATCCCTCGAGGGATCATAGCCGAGTTTATCGGCCAGCCCCCGCAGGACATCCTGCATTGGAATACGTCCGGTCGGCTTGACGATCAGGGACACGATGTGTCCGTTTCGTGAAGGAAGCGGTTCCCATCTGCAGGAAAGCCCGTCGAGCGGCGGTAACGCGGCATCGGGGAGAGAGATCTCAAACGGCCGTGCTTTTTCCGGATCTTTCAGAATATTGTCCGCGACGGCCAGGCCCTCCCCCAGGATCATGGCCAGGTGATTGCCCGGGCTGAGCTGGTACTTGCGCACACGGACGTCGCCCCCAAGATCCCGCAGATGAGCGACCGGAATCGCAGCGGCGCGCAGCTCCAGTTCCATGACCTGGCGCGCCAGACCGACAACGCCGGCCAGCGCGTCGCTGGCTGCCTCGACATCGTGTTCGGACACGACCAGCATCGCGCCATCTCCGCCGAAGACAAACGGTACACGGTCGCTGCCGATCCGGTTCAACACCGCGGCGATCACCGCGGCGCCAACCATGTTGACTTCCTTGTACCGGCCTTGTGCGACCGCATCGCTGGAGCGGACTATGTCGGCAGCAAGAACGTACCAGTCGTCCGGCACCGGCCGGTAATCGGCCAGATCCCCGACCGTGCTGAAATCTGAAAAGCTTGGCAGTTCGCTATAAAATTCATTGGCGGACACGGCACCTGACCCGGATTGTCTCCAGGTTCCCTCGCAATCGCTGTAAACATATACGCCGCAGCTGCTTCGCCCGATCACCGTCACTGGACAAACCCGAGGCACGGATGGTCGGGGGTTCCTTTGCAGTGCCCAAGGTCACACGTAAAGCGGCCTTCACATGCGTACATTTCGAACAGCAAACGCTCATGGCCCGTTGTACCAGAGGAAACCGAAATGACGTATTCAAGAACCGCTTTCGATCAGGATCTACTGACACTTTCCTACAATCACTATGAGCTGAACGAACTGAGGCAGAACCCCTGGGACACCAACCGGACCCAATTTGAATCACCTGGCGATGCAAACAGCAAGATCAGCCTGTCACACATATCAAGACACACCGCGTGGGCCGTCTACGACAAAGTCGCCCGTTCCGGTGGCGAGATGTATGTCGGGAGACTGGCGCAGACCCAACAGCTTTACCGGCGCTTCAACCTGGAAGACCCGACGCATTTCAACCTGACCCCCGGTCTTCCAATCAATGTCCAGAAGCTTGCCCGCTGGTCGGTGTGCATCAACGACTGCTGGATCCTGGGGGCGATTCACACCCACAAGAAATTCTGTCTCGTTACCAAGATCCGCAATCCGGGTGAAATTTACGATTACGGACGCGGCTTCTTCATCGTGACAGGGCGTGAGCTTTATGGCCTGAGCAAGTTCGGCTACGAGCCGGAACGGGAATGGGGAAGCGTGATGACCTTTGTCTGCACCAACAAGCAGAAGGCCGACCGTGCGACGCTCACGAATTACGCCACCCTCATGGGACAAGCTGCCAATAGCGTTGTCGCCAAAGCGAAGATTTCTCTTTATGCCCAGGGTATCTACTGAGCCAATGGAGGAATGCCGCAGATCCTTGATTTGGCGGATTGGTTCCGGCTTATTCTATGGATTGATTAGCGATTTCCGCAGACAGAACTTTCCCGCATGCGGACCTGCAACAGCTTGTCGCAAACTACGACCGAACGCCGACGAAGGGGCTGTCAAACGATCTCGAAAGCGCCCTTACGCCAGACAAAGACCTTGTCCTGCGGCACATCCAGCTTGGGAACGGAAACCGTGTCCAGCCCTTCCAGCAAGCCGTGCAGAACGCGGAAGACACCGCCATGCGACACGACGACCGAAGGCCGATCAACGGTCACCAGCCAGCGCCCGATGCGCTCGGCCAACATCTTGTAGCTTTCGCCCTTGGGGGGAACGAAGCCCCACTTGTCGGCGCGGCGCTGCAGGATCAGATCCTGCTCTTCCTCTGCCAGTTCTTCCAGCGTGAAGCCTTCCCAGTCGCCGAAGGTGATCTCCTTGAGCTGGTCCTCAAGGCGGTAGGCCTCCACCGGAAGGTCCATGGACTGGCGTAGCAACTCCATTGTCGACCGTGTGCGGTGGAGCGGTGAGGATACGAAATCCAGACCGGCGGGATCGATCATCTCCTGCTCCAGAAACGCTTTGAGACGCTTGCCATTGCCGCTGGCCTGGCCGCGCCCCGTGTCGTTCAGCGGAATGTCCCTTTGCCCCTGCATGCGCCCTTGGAAGTTCCAGTCCGTCTGGCCATGGCGGACAAAGATCAGGAACTCCGGATCGTGCAGCTTGGGCAGCAGGTCGGATTTCGGGGCACTCAGCACAGATGTCATTTCAGTTTCCGGAATGCGGGATCACCCCTGGCGGGCGGGGCCGGACAATATGAAAATGGCCGGTGCGAAACCGGCCATTCGAAACGGTCAATCCTTGACGACGGAAATGTCCGGAGCGTCCACCGCCTTCATGCCGACAATGTTGTAGCCGCAGTCGACGTGCTGGATCTCGCCGGTAACACCACGGCCGAGGTCTGACACCAGGAACAACGCGCTGTCGCCGACTTCCTCGATCGTCACCGTGCGGCGCAGAGGCGAGTTGTATTCGTTCCACTTCAGAATGTAGCGGAAGTCGCCGATACCGGAGGCAGCCAGGGTCTTGATCGGCCCAGCGGAAATCGCGTTGACGCGAATGTTCTGCGGGCCGAGGTCCATCGCCAGATACTTTACGCTGGTTTCCAGCGCGGCCTTGGCAACGCCCATGACATTATAATGCGGCATAACCTTCTCGGCGCCGTAATAGGTCAGCGTCAGAATGGAGCCGCCGTCGGGCATCAGCTTCTCGGCGCGCTGGGTGACAGCCGTCAGCGAGTAGCAGGAAATGTCCATGGTGCGGGCGAAGTTATCGGAAGACGTATCGACGAAACGGCCGGTCAATTCGGATTTGTCGGAGAAGGCAACGGCATGGACGAGAAAATCGATCTTGCCCCATTTGTCTTCCAGCGTCTTGAAGACCGCATCGATGGAGGCGCCATCGGTCACGTCGCAATGGCCGACAACAATGGCGTTCAACTGGTCTGCCAGTGGCTCCACGCGCTTCTTCAACGCATCACCCTGGTAGGTCAGAGCCAGTTCAGCTCCCGCGTCGGCCAGTGCTTTGGCAATGCCCCAGGCAATTGACTTGTTGTTCGCCACACCCATGATCAGGCCGCGTTTGCCATTCATCAGTCCGCGCGTTTCCGCCATCGTCGTCTCCGAAAGAATTCCAATACCACCCCAGCGGGCTGGCTTCCTATGGCACAAGGGGTTTGTTCCTTCAAGAGACACGGTGACGGAATGAACCGTCGACGCCAGCGCTTTCAGACACTATGTTGGCGCCCGAATTTTACTGTTAAACTTCACGAGGACCCCGCTCATGGAGCGTACTGCCCATGCCGACCGCTTCGCCGAGATGATCGGCGCAGCCAACGTTCTGACAAGTCCGGACGACCAGGCTCCCTACCTCACCGAATGGCGCGACCTGTATCAGGGCGTCACTCCCATGGTGCTGCGCCCGGGCAGCACCGAAGAGGTGAGCGCCGTCATGACCTATGCGTATCAGAACGATCTCAAGGTCGTGCCGCAAGGCGGCAACACCGGCCTTGTCGGTGGCCAGATTCCGCAGGAAACCGGGGATGAAATCGTCCTTTCGCTGTCACGCCTCAACAAGGTTCGTGCGGTAGATCCGGCCGGCTTCACCATTACGGCCGAGGCCGGTGTGGTGCTGGAGACGCTTCAGAATGAAGCTGAAAACGTCGACAGGTTGTTCCCGCTTGCGCTCGGGGCGCAGGGCTCCTGCCAGATCGGCGGCAACATTTCCACGAACGCGGGCGGGACCGCCGTTCTGGCCTATGGCAACACGCGCGATCTGGTTCTGGGCCTCGAGGTGGTGCTGCCGACAGGGGAGATCTGGAACGGTCTCAGAACCCTGCGCAAGGACAATACCGGTTATGATTTGAAACAATTATTTATCGGTGGTGAAGGCACTCTGGGCATCATTACAGCCGCAGCGCTGAAACTTTTCCCCAGGCCCAAGAAGCTGGAGGCCGCTTTTGTCGGCCTGCCGGATCCGCACGCCGCCCTCAAGCTGTTCACCCTTGCCAAGGCTCAGGCCGGACCGGTTCTGACCGGCTTTGAAATCATGCCGCGCGTTGGCGTCGAATTCTGCCTGCGCCACCTGGAAGGTGCACGAGACCCGCTCGAGGGCGAACATGCCTGGTACGTGCTGATGGAGCTGTCCAGTGGTTCTGAAGCTTTTCCGGTGCGGGACCTGATGGAGAGCATTCTCGGCGAAGCATTTGAAGAAGGCCTGGTGGAAGACGCCGCCTTTGCCCAGAACCTGACCCAGGTTCAGGATTTCTGGCACATCCGCCACGGCATGTCGGAAGTGCAGAAGCCCGAGGGTGGCTCGATCAAGCATGACGTTTCCGTGCCGGTTGCCTCGATCCCGGACTTCCTGGACAAGGCCATGGCCGCGGTAGAGGACTTCGTGCCCGGATGCCGGCCTGTTCCGTTCGGTCATATCGGCGACGGCAACATCCACTTCAATGTCAGCCAGCCGGTGGGCGCCGACAAGGAACACTACCTGGCGAAATGGGATGAGATGAACACCATTGTTCATGGCATCGTCGGCGAGTTCGGCGGCAGCATCTCCGCAGAGCATGGCATCGGCCGCCTCAAGCGCGATCTCCTGAAGGACGTCAAGCAGGGGATTGAGCTGGATCTCATGAAGCGGATCAAGGACGCATTCGACCCCAAGGGACTGTTGAACCCGGGCCGCGTCCTCTAGGGCGCTTGGCCTGCTCTTGAGGGCAGACATTACGTCCGCACGTTTGAAAGCCGGTCATCCGCAGATTTCGACAAACAAGAAGTGCCGGTGCCAAAAGCGCCGGCATTTTTTTGCGCTGTCCGAACCTCTCAAGTCAAAGCGGCTTTGCCAGCGTGGCCTGCATTCCAAATCCGCTTCAATGAGGGATGTATTCTTAAAGCTTTATTCAGCACTCTTTGGTTGCATTATTGTGAGATTGCACGAAAAAGTATCTCATTTCTGAGCGCAAGACTTCCGCAAAAACCCTTTATTTCAGGCGACCCACCATGACGACAACCAAATGGACATGTTCCGTCGACAGCAATGGAACCGCAAATCTTTACTGCGAACTCACCGAAGACGGACAACAGCCCACGACCGAGAAGGTCAAATTAAAAGGGGTCTGCTATTCCCCGGCCCCGATCAACGGTTCCAACTCCTACGCCCCCGCCCTGGGTGACTGGTATTGGGACGACTTCGAAGCAGGCTCCACTTTCATTTCCAGCTGGTCACCCTTGCTGTCCCGCGACTTCCCCAATTTCAGGAACCTCCACAACAATGCACTGCGGGTCTACTGCATGCTGTCACGGCAACTGGAAGGCAACGGAACCTTCCCTTCCCCGTGGGACAAGGGTCACTATTTCACGCATAAGAATTTTCTGGACCTGGCCTGGGACAAGTCTGCTCCGCCAGAAGCAAAGATGCGCCGGTCCGTCCTGGTCGGCATCCCCTTGCCTGCCACGATGTTCTGGAAGACCCAATACGACCAGGCCTCACAGGTAGAGATCGACTACTGGACGAATGTCCTGCGGGAGACCGTCAGATCCGTAGCAGATCATCCGGCGGTGATGGGGTTCACCATTCAGAACGAACAGGACGGCGCCGACGTTTGCTACAACAATCCGGAATGGGCCACTTTCTGGTGGGGCCAGGTGGAGAAAATGGCTGCCATCGTCAAGGAAGAAGCTCCTGGCAAGCTGGCCGGCATGGCCACCCACGACGACCCGAACATTCCCCTAAAGGCGTCCTCCTACATGGAGAACTGCCCGAGCATCGACTTCTGGGGCGTCAACACCTACCAGACCGAGACCTTTGAAAGCATCTTCAAGGACTACGGCAGCCTGCCGCCAAAGGCGTTGAAACCCGTTCTCTTCACCGAGTGGGGCATGCCGGCAACCAGTCACCGGGACCCGAACAACCCCGGGACCATTTATGCCGACGATCAGACCTGCAGCAAGGCGGCGCAAGTTGCGCAGAAAATGCTGCCTCAGGCCTTTGCTCATCCGCTTTGTATCGGGCTTTACTACTTCGAATATTGCGATGAACTGTGGAACCAGCCTGAAGCCCCCAACATCTACACCTGGTGGGGCGGCCCGCCTGCGCCCGGTTTCCCCAACGGGTACTGGGACAACGACGGCTTTGGCCTCGTTTCGGTGCAACGGGGTCCCGGCCTGCCCAACGACGCGCCCATCTGGGCGAACACCGGCCCAAAGTTTCCAATAGATGTGCACACGAACAGAAACAATCTGTTCTCGACTGTTGCGAATGTTTTCAAGACGACAACTTGAGCTGACAAGCTGCGGAGCCGGCGCACCCCAAGCCGGTTTCGCCACGTCGGCGTAGCCGAACTTCGTGATTTACTGATCTCTACTTGGAAAGCGCCAGGTCTCAGCTATGTAAAAGCACCTAGTGCCGGGAAGGCATGCTCCGCCCGCAACAGCGTCAAGGGATCAATTGTCAAAACTGGCAGGTTGCCGAAGTTTCCTCGGTGCTGGGGATAAGGTTCGTTCGATCTGCCAAATACGAATGCCCCATCAACGTATGCATTGATACGGCCAGGATCCTGATCTGTCAGCAGTTTACGGGAACGGCAACCAGGCCCGGGTTCTGGTTTTGCCGGTCATAAAGCTCGTTTTCAGGCGTCCCATTTTCCCCAGCTTCCACCACCATACGGACCTGCCAGACCGGTTGGAGGGAATGGTAGCCGATTCAGTGACCATGTGACGGGTGAACCGGCGCGTACGCACCCCTGTCATAAACGACATGATCTTTCGATTTAAGCCGGCTTTTTCCTTGGCTAAACTTCTTAATTTGACAGCGTCCTTTTGAAAACTCGCAGAAAAAATCCTGAAAAGTTAAATTTTTCCTAAAATCGTCTTCAAGCTCACAGGCAGAGCGGAAACAGCAACAGGAGAACAACTGAGTCGGGACTTGCGGCATGTCCTGACGATGACGAAACGCAAGATTCGCTATGTAAAATTTACATGCGCAGTGCCCGTCATCTACAAAAATTACAATATGAAACGTCTATGACCTCATAAAAATAAGCTATTTGTAAATATGGTAAGCAAAAGGTTAATGGTGTTTCATAGGCGCTAATAAGCCATCCGGTCTGGAGACCCAAAATGGGCAAAAGACCTAACGAAAGAAACGGGCAGCGAGGCGGAACGTCGTTGCTCATAGACAGTGCACAGGGGGGGAGCGGTTCCAAACGGTCCCTCCAATGGAGGCCACAATGCAGGTTCAGAACTTAGCTGGTTCGGATCAATGGGATCGTGTGAAAAAGGAACTGAGAAACGAGCTCGGTGACGATGTATTTTCCAACTGGTTCGGCAGAGTAAAACACGAAGAAACCACGGGCGATGCAGTCCGCCTGTCGGTGCCCACCCGCTTCCTGAAAAACTGGATCCAGAACAACTACGAGAAGCAGCTCGTCGGCCTCTGGAAACGCGAGCAGGACGATATCAACCGCATCGAGCTGACCGTTCGCGGTGCTCTGCGTCCTCGTCAACTCAATGTCGGCCTTGCCCCCAAGGCGATCTCCGCCCGGCGGATCAGCGGCCGTCCCGGCCCCTTCAGCAGCACGCCTCAATTCGGCGCATCCCATGGCATGTCGGTCATTCCGTGCCTTGCGGACAGCAACGAGGATGCGGCGGCGGATTTCCTGAACGGTGCGTCTCTCAATCCGAAGCTGACCTTCGACACCTTTGCGGAAGGCGCCTCGAACAGCCTTGCCTGTGCCGCCGTGCGCCAGATGGCTGCCGGCCACCAGGGCACGCTGGACTTGCTTTATATCCATTCGTCCACCGGCATCGGCAAGACCCACCTGCTGCAGGCAGCGGCGGCCGAAGCTCGCAAGACAGGACGGCAGGTTGCCTATCTGTCGGCTGAATTCTTCATGTACCACCTGGTGCCTGCGCTCAGAACGCCGGCCTTCCCGGTGCTGCGCCAGGCAATGCGCTCCATCGACCTGCTCCTGGTTGACGATCTCCAGTTCCTGCATGGCAAGCAGGCTGCGGACGAGTTCAGCAAGACGCTGGAACTGCTCATGGAGTCGCCGACCCAGATCATCATGGCAGCCGACCGCTCGCCTGAAGACCTCGATACGCTTGGCGATACATTGCGCTACCGGATCCAGAAAGGTGAAGTTGTCGGCATCCAGTCAACCGATTATGCGCTGCGCCACGACATCCTGAAGAAGCGGATCACCGCGGCGCGTCGCACACATCCGGGCTTCTCCGTTCCCGAAGATGTAGCCGACTACATTGCCCGCTACGTGATCGCTTCGGCCCGCGACCTGGAAGGCGCTCTCAATCGCCTGTTCGCTCACAACCAGCTTACGAAACAGCCAGTGACGATGGACCTGGCGGAAAAGACCCTGCACGACCTGGTGCGGATCGGCGAGCCGCGCTCCATCAAGGTGGAAGAGATCCAGCAGGTGGTGTGCAAGCATTTCAGCGTTACCAAGGCGGATCTCCTGTCGTCGTGCCGGGCGCGCACATTGGTCCGTCCGCGCCAGATCGCGATGTATATCGCCAAGGTGATGACCGGACGCTCGCTGCCGGAAATCGGCCGGCGGTTCGGCAACCGTGATCACACCACCGTGCTGCATGCGGTCCGCAAGATCGAGGACATGGTGTCCAAGGACAAGGCCCTTGCACAGGAAGTCGAACTCCTGAAGCGGCTGGTCCACGCCTGATCTGTTTCCGGGGACACCCCTCCCTCGGAAAACCTGCGGCGGCGGGCTTGCCCGTCTCCGCGATTGCCCTGCCCCCAATTCAGGGCAATCACCCTTCTGCGTCCGACGGGGCGTGGTCGAACTCAGGCGGTAAGAACCGCCGGGTGTTTCATCTTAACCTCCCTCTCCTTGAAGCCGCGCCAGCGGCTTTCTTTTTGCCGCGTTGACAGACCTGGAGCCGGGGCGTATGCCTTGCGCCGGTTTGAGGGAACCGGCCGCCCGCAGGCTTCGGCCATGGTGAATTCCCTTGCGCAAGACATCTTGCAGCTTTGATCGACCTTCACGAGACAGTGCAGGCTGATGGCAACGCGGGCCCCATGAAGGGTCGCCGCCAATTGGCGAACACCTTACCGCCTGCCTTTCTTGGAAAGGTAATCCCATGACGCTGCCCAGCGTTGCCAATCTCAAAGCACAGGCCAAGCGCCTGCGCGCCGCGCTAGCTGCCAAGGGGCAGGATATTTCCCACAGCCAGGCGCTCGAACTCCTGTCCGCCCAATACGGCTTCAAGGACTGGAACACCGTATCCGCGACAGCCGCCAGACCAAACCAGATGCAGTTTGCCGTCGGCAACCGTGTCTCGGGCACCTACATGAAGCAGCCTTTCGAAGGAGAGGTGCTGTCGCTGACACGGGTTGGTCCGGCAGGCCAGTACCGGGTGACCATCAAGTTCGACACGCCGGTGGATGTGGTCACCTTCGACAGTTTTTCTGCTTTTCGCAGCCGGGTGGTCGTTCTGATCAACGGTGACGGTGTCGCCGTCAAGCGAACGTCCGACGGTGAACCCTATCTGCGCATGCAAAGGGCCGACTGACGGAAAGGCAATAGTCTGCCGTGCCATCGGCCATGATGGAACGGCAGATGATCCCTGGCCTTCCCGTTGAATATCGCACCGAAGAGATGCTCTTCAGCGCATGGGCTCTAGCGCAGCCGCGCAATCACAAGGTGCCCGGGGACTGGGTCTCCGTCCTCGAGACGAACGGTGATGGGGTCCATCGCGAGAATGTCGAAGCCAGCCGCATCCAGAGATGAGCGAATATAGCCTTCCCCCTGCGCAAACCGGCTTTTCGGCCCGACCATGTAGGGGCGCCCATCAAGCGCTTCTTCAGACTGGGTTTCGGTGGAGAAAGCCAGGTAACCGCGCGGTTTCAGACGGTCAACTGCACCGGCAAGAAATGGTTCAACCGCCCCCAGATAGGGAAACACGTCGGTTGCCGCGATCATGTCCCAGCCGGGACGAGAGCCATCGTCTTCCTCGAACTCCTCAAGGAATGCGACGGCCTCGCCCACATAAAGGTCGTCATAGACTTCCCGGTCATAGGCAAGTTCAACGATCCGCTCGGAGAGATCGACGCCGGTCCGGTGGCCCGTGCAATCGGCAAGAGCCATACCTGTAAGACCCGTGCCGCAGCCAAGGTCGAGCAATCGATCGAATGGGCCAATCTCAAGCTTCTGGACGAGATCGCGAACCAGCAGAGGCACACAGTAACCAAGCTCATCGACCAGAATGTCGTCGAACACATCTGCGTGCTGATCGAATAGGGTCGCGACATAGGCATCCGGCATTTTCTGAGGGGCGGCTTCCGCGCCGATTGCCGCCAGACGAATGCTGACGCCGCCTGGGTCGTCCGGGTCCAGCGCAAGGGCTTCGCGATAGGCCTGCGCGGCACCTGCCAGATCGCCCGATTTCTGCAGGGCGAGACCTCGATTATAGGCTTCGGCCAACGCTTCGTTCTCCGATGCGTCGTCTTCCAAGGCCTCGTCTAGCTCAAATTCAGGCGTATCGTCGTTGCTCATGATCCATCCTTGCGGCTGCGCCCCTGCCCTACAGCCATGAGCCGACTTTTGCACGGCAATTCTGATGCCTGCGACGGTTCAGAACAGATCGAGCTGGTTCTTGTCCTCCTGCGATTTCTCCGCAGCTGACGGCTTGGCAACCTTTTTCAAGGGCACCGACATTTCTTCCGGCGAAATCTCGCGCTGCACATCAGCATCGTCATTGACCACCTTGTTCACCCGGTTGGAGACCGGCGTCGCGACCAAAAAATCGTCTTCTATCGGCTGCAGCAGCTTTTCGGCTTCACGCCTGTCGACGTTGGCAACATCCAGCCACGTTCCGAAATCTTCCCGTTTCAGGATCACCGGCATCCGGTGATGGATCGCAGACATCATCCGGTTGGACTGGATCGTCAGGATTGAGCCCGTGTCGATGTCACCACCATCGGAATCGGACCAGGTTTCCCAAAGGCCGGCAAAGCCCATGACGTCGCCCTCCGCCGGACGGATCCAGAAAGGCTGCTTGCCTTCCGGCGTGCGACGCCACTCGTAAAAGCCGGACGCCGGCACGAGGCACCTGTGATGACGCATGGCATTGCGGAACGACGGTTTTTGCGACGCTGTTTCCGCCCGGGCATTGATCAGAAGTGTGAAGCTTGCCGGGTCCTTGACCCAGGGTGGCATCAAGCCCCAACGCACAAGATGAAAGCGGCGTGTGCCGTCGAGCGTCTGCCGCACGATGGCCAGCGGCTGGGTTGGCGCAATGTTGTATCGCGGCGGAAAATTGGGCTGATCGACATAGTCGAAGAAGCTGCGCACAGCATCCGGTGGTGTCGTCAGAGCCAGGCGGCCGCACATCGTTTTTCTCCGGTTGGGGCCCCTGAAGCGGGGCAAACAGGGTTCCGCCAAGTTAGGCAATTGGAAATAAAAAAGAAGTACCGTAGGCCCCAAGTCAATAACAGGGGGACCGGTATGGAATGTTTGCATCCAGTTTTGGGCGCCGGGGAGCTGGCAGCCGAAAGGCTGGAACAGGCAAACATTAATCCCCAAACCGGTTTGGCGACCGATTATCTCAACCATTTCAATGAAGTCATGATGCTTCTGGAAATGCTGCCGGATATGCCGGATTGCGCCGAAGATGTTCTGGAGTGGGAGCCGCTCGACTATGAGGGCCATTTCGAGAACTCGAGTTTCAAGGACAAGAACCTGGCCATCATGGCCTATCATGCCGCCCCGAACTTCTTGCGCGAACACCTGGAAAAACAGGTTGCGGGCATAAACAGGCTCGTGGGCAAGATTCAGGACCAGCTGCGCGAGACACCGGATCCCGCAATGATTGCGACTGACATTGCCGACCGGGCCACGAACGAAATCAAGCCGCTGATAGCCGTTGCCGGTGCCGTCATCCACGGCCATGTGGAACCCGAAGCGACGCAGCACGAAGGCGAAGGCGCACAGGCGGAAATCGACGCTCTGTTCGCATAACGCCTTGGGGATTATTGTGCCCGGGCAGAATCAGCCGTCTTTCCGTCCGCCGAGGTTCCATGTCCAGGTTTTATCCGGAAGCGCCACGCGCCAGTGTCAGTGTCCTGTGCCATCGTGATGGCCGTGCCCTGCTGGTGAAGCGCGGCAAGCCTCCTTTCAAGGATCACTGGAGTTTGCCTGGTGGAGTGATCGAGCTTGGGGAGACCCTTCAGGAAGCGGCCGCGCGTGAACTGCTGGAGGAAACCGGTGTCACTGCCGCGATCAGCGAACCTGTCGAGACCTTCGATTCCATCCAGAGAGATGATGACGGCCGTGTCGTCACTCACTTCATCCTGACTGTCTTTTGTGGGCCTTATGTATCGGGAACTGCAGTTGCCGCCGATGATGCCGCCGCGCTCGACTGGGTCAGCCTGGAAGATCTCGACGGGCTGTTGACCACACCCGGTACGCCGGACCGCATTCGGCGGCACCTGGCTATCCCTTCAGCCAAGCAACCAGACCTCTAATCTTTGGATCAACTTGCCATAGTGCTTGCGGTGCGGCGCCGGGTTCAGCATGATCCGCCCATGATCAAACGCCGAATGCAAGTTTTCCTGTCCCGGACTGCTGTTGTTCTGGCCCTTGCGGCCATGTGCCCGGCGCAGGTTGTATCGGCGCAGGAAACCGCGATCGACGCGCCCCCTTACGAACAGCAACTCATGCGTCTGTCGGAGATATTCGGAGCGCTGCATTTCCTGCGACCGCTGTGCAAGGAAAGCGATAACCCGAGCTGGCGTGACCGCATGGAAGATTTCCTGGACGCTGAAACGCTGGACGAGAATCGCCGCCGAAGGTTCATTGAGCGATTTAACCAGGGTTATCGTGGTTTCTCAGTTGCTTACCGAGAGTGCACAGAGGCTGCCCGTCTCGCAATGGGACAGTACTTGAGCGAAGGCGAGGTCATCATCAGCGACGTCACCAGTCGCTATGGTCGGTAATTTTCGCAGAAATCTTCAAATCGTTACGAGTTGGTTAACCTTTTGAATCAAATTTGTGGGTGGCCGTTAAGTTTGCGTTCACGGTTACTTATCAGCGCGGTTCGCCGTGCTAGGATCATTACTCAAGATTCGGGGCAGGAACACGCGGGAGTTGTCCCTCTTGCGTTCGGGAAGGACCGGTAAGGAAGCGAATGATAAACGACGATTACGCCGACGCGGCAATGGAAGCCGAATTTGCTGAAGACGAAGACATCAGACGTGCTGCACTCGGCTTCATTTCCGACGCCTGGGCCGAAGCCATCGCCAATGGTGTAGATGCGGACGCCGTCGCTCACGCGGCGATGTTCACTGCACTTGCGGATCTGGTTGCTGCCTATGGTGAAGATGCCGTGGCCAAATTGGCTGAAGGCCTGCCGGACCGCATCCTGCAGGGCGACTATACCGTGAACCGCGTACTTCAGTAAAACGCACGCTCACGACACGCATTCTGAAGAGGCCGGTCGCCCGGCCTTTTTGATTCAGGTGTATTTACGCTTGGCCCGTGCTACGTGATTAGCCCAACGCCTGCCGCTTCGAGCGCCAGCTTGAGATAGATCAGCGCGCCGAACACGACCAGCAGAAATCCGGCAATATGGTTGGCACGATCCAGCCAGAGATCGTCGATACGCGACTTGAAGTGTGAAACGGATGCCGAGACGAGCACCCACCAGGTGGTCGCCCCTGCCGTGACACCGGCAACCATCACCAATGCGCCGAAATGATCCCCCGTCTGGGGGCGATAGTCTCCGAGACCGCCAAATATCGCCACGAAGGCAAGCACTGCACCCGGATTGGTGATCGCCATGAAAAAGGCTGCGGTGGCGTCGGCCAAAAATCCATGTTCTCTCGGATTGCCGTTCCGGGTCAGATGCGGATGGGTGTTCCAGATCTTGATGCCGAAAATAATCAGCAGAGCTCCGCCGACGATCTCGATGAGGTCGAACTGGCCTTCGATGAAATTGGTGACAGCGGAGATGCCGAAAATCGCAGCAGCCGCAAAGATGGTGTCGGCAACGACAGCCCCCAGCCCCACGAAGACACCCTGTCGAAACCCGCCATGCACGGCGTGTTGAATGGCCATGATGTTTACAGGACCAACCGGGGCTGTTGTGATAATGCCAACAAAAAACCCGATCAGCGCATATTCGAAAAACGACACGGCCGGTCCTTTTCTAGACCCTTGATATTACTTTTAAAGCGAACGGACCTCTCGATAGCGGCCCCGCGGCGTCGTGACAAGACAAGAGGAAATTCCAGTCCCGATGTTTTCAGTCTCGCATGAATTGTTTAAGGAAAGGCGCGGGGCGATGCCTGCTTGTGCCAGTGTTATACGACGGGGACCGGCAGGTGCGGATAAACGAGGAACTTTCATGAGTCGGAATTATCAGGCTGCGGTTATTGCCGCCGCTCTTCTGGCGGGCACAGCGCTCGCAGCCCCTGGTTTCGCCAAGACTGTCCAGGTGGAAACAATTCCGGTTGCGCCGTCCGAGCCTGAAAATGCACCCGCAATTCCGGCGGAAGACCTCGCAGCGCCCGAAGCTGGAGAGCCGGCAGCCGCAGAAGGTTCCAAAGCACCTGCGCCGGCCAGCGCCGAGTTGCCTCAGGTGCTCTACAGCACGTCCTATCTGCCGAAGCCTGTGCAGCGCATGCAAGCCCAGCTGAAGGAAGCAGCGCTTTCGGGCAACATGGAACGGCTGCGCATGGTGTTCGAGAGCAACGAACTGCCTCCTACGGTCTCGTTCGGGCAAATCGACGACCCGATAGACTTTCTGAAGGAAATCTCCGGTGACGGCGAAGGCTTCGAGATCCTGGCCATTCTCGCCGACATCATGGATGCAGGGTTCTTGCATGTGGATGCAGGCACACCCCAGGAAATGTATCTCTGGCCGTATTTTGCCCGTTACCCCCTTCACGATCTGACACCCGATCAGAAAGTGGAGTTATTCCGGATCGTTACCGCAGGTGACTTTGCTGAAATGCAGGATTTCGGTGCCTGGACGTTTTATCGCGTCGGCATCGGTCCTGACGGCACGCTTCATTACTTCGTAGCCGGTGACTGACAATAGCAGCTCTCAGAACGCAAACCGCCAGATAAATCGGGCGCCTGTACCGATGGGGCTATTGCAGCAATACAAAAAATCGTGACAATCAATACGAGCGCAAGAAGTTCACTACCCGAAAAGCACGCACTTGCGCCCCGCCTTCCAACTCCCGCCATCTGCGGCGCATGCGAGTGACCAATATGATTGTAAGATTTTTCTCTGCTGCCTTTCTGATTTCGCTTCTGGCCCTGGGCGGCTGCCAATCCAGCAACCAGTCCGGCGACGGCCTGGAGAACGGTAGCGCGGCGCCTCCGATCGGCGGCCTGAGTTCAGTGGACCAGGGTCCGGATGGCGACCCGGACGCTTGCGCAGGCGAAATGTCCGAAGGCACTTCGATGACACCGGGCTGCTAACCACCCGCGACTAGTTCAGAACACGCTTTCCGGAACGGCTGCCGCAAACAGCACAACCGTCCCGGAAAGCTTCCGAGCTGCTTCGCCAGCCAGCGACCTTTACTGATTTAAAAAAATGCCGAACCTCACTGTCCGGCAGCGGCGGTCCAGCCTGCTTCTTTCAGTCCTGCCATCAGGGAACTGACAATCTGCTCGCTCGCCTGATGGGAGCGGAGGAAAGTACCTGGGTCACGGCCCAAGCCCGGAGAAACGTCCGCCATCTTTTCCAACGCAGCACGAGCTGCCGCCTTGTTGCCAAGTTTCGATTGGGCAACAGCAACGAGGCACCAGCTCACCCCTGATCCATCCAGAACACCCTTCTTCGCGGCCGTCAGCATCTCGGCGTAGCGGCCGTTCAGCATGTGGTTTATGGCAATCAGGTGAAAATACCATCCAGGCGCGTTCCGCGTACGCTCGATCGCCTTTTCCAGATAAGGAATGCCTTCCTCGAACTTGCCCACCACGGCCAGTCGCCAGCCCAGTTGAGCCAGCGTGTCCGGATCGTTGGGATTGAGATCGAGCGCCTTCTTGGCGAGCCTTTCCCCTTCCTCAATATTTCCCATGTAATGATTGATCGAGGAAAGCGCCTTGAGTGCGAGAATGTTGTCGCCATCGAGACTGAGGGCATGTGACGCGGCGTTCAGGGCGCTGTCGAAGGCAAGTTCCTTTTTTCCGTCTGCGACCAAACCGAAGCGTGCAGAATCCAGATAGAGCCAGCCCAGCATGGCCCAGGCTTCGACATAACCCGGGTCACGTTTGACTGCGCTGTTCAGGCACTCCTGGACTGTTGCGTGCAGTTGCCTTGAAAAGTTCCTGCGATAGACGTAGCCACGCAGCACACATTCGAAACTGTCGTTGCTCGGTTCACTTCCGACAGGCAGGCTACCGGCAAGTTCCGACTTGATAACACCGTAGGGTTGACCGGCAATGGTCGCGATTTCCGAAGCGATGCTTTTTTCGATTTCCAGCAGGGTTGTTCGGCTGCGAATGCGATCGTAGCTACCGGACCAGAGCACCCGCTTGCTGGAGCTGTGCACCAATTTCGCACTGACACGGATGAGCCCGTCTTCCGATCCGACAGACCCGGTAATCAGGAATGAGACGTTTTCTCGCCGGCCGATTTCAACCGGGTCAAAGGTTTCGGCTGTCTTGGTTCCGACGGGGGGCCAGAAAATACGGAAGTCCGGAAACCGGCTCAGGGCAGTCATGATCTGCTCGGCAATACCCGCCGCCAGTATCTGTTGTTCTGGATCCGTCGACGTCACGCTGAATGGAAGAACCATCACGGACGGTTTCGAAGCCTCGAGACGCTCCTGCTGTACCGGCACGAAGTGCATCACGACAAGCGCTCCAAGAGCCAGGAGTGCCAACAGGACTGCTCCTCCGGCAACCAGCCAAGGCAGCCTGGGCGAGGTTCGTGGAGGTCTTGGTGGCGCTTTGGTCTCTTCCAGCACATGAGAATCCGCCGTCTCGCCGTTGCCGGTGGTCGAGCCGTCCCGTGCAGTTACACTGGCCAGATTGTCATGAAACTTCGGTGCGTACTGGCCCTTGGGAATGGAAATCCGGATCGGATTTCGCGCACCTTCGGCAATATAGTAGCTGTCCAGATCATGGCGCAGACGGCGAGCCTCCAGACGCACGATCGGATCGGACTGCGGATCGAAGCTCTCGTCACGACCGAAGACAGCCAATCCGATAGCGTAGCCCTTCAAGGCGTCCGCGCGCCCGGCCAACGCTTCCTCGATCAGGAACGTCAACATGGCGCGGCGCTTGGGGGTTGCGTGAAAATGATCGCTTTGCAGGACACGGGATAGTTCCTCCCGAACGCGGGCCGGGCAATCGAACTCCTCCACATCTCCCGCTGCAACTATTTGTTGCCTGCCAGTCCGCATCTTTCCCCCTGAAAGTGCCGGAAAATAACTTTATCCGAACGATAGTCCAATGCCATGAGCTTTGTCATCTTTAACAAGTGACTTAACGCAAAAAGACGAACAACAGATTGCATAAGACTCCCGTTCGTACCTGTTCATACCTTGTAAGTGGCTTGAATCCCGTAGGTAATCTTGGTGGAATTTTCCTGGAGCCATCGACAACGGGGCAATGTCGTCATGCCGACAGCAGCTCTCATCATGCGTCGTTTCAACGTGGACGAACTTGCCGTCCGCCGCCTCTGCAACTCTCATCCTGCCTTCTTGTCACTGTGCGAGGACTACGCAACCGCATGTTGCGCCCTCGAACGCTGGCAGAACGATGAAGCAAAGGCTGCCGACTATCGCTCCGTGATTGAAGAACTTGAACGGGAAATTTCAAGCTTCCTGACAGGAAGCGCACCTATCGACGGGCCGTCATCGGCCTACTCCACGAATGGTCCAAAAAGGAGCCATTAGGTATGTTGACCAGAATAGTAACCGGACTGGCGGTCGCAGGCATGGCCTGCACAGCGCTGTCAGGTGTCGCCTTCGCGCAAGACGCAAAGAAGCCCAACATCCTCTTCATTGTGTCGGACGATACCGGCTACGGCGACACTGGCCCGTATCTGGGCGGTGAAGCCCGCGGCATGCCGACGCCGAACATCGACAAGCTGGCTGACGACGGCATGATGTTCACGCATTTCTACGCCCAGCCCAGCTGCACGCCGGGACGTGCCGCCATGCAGACAGGCCGTATTCCCAACCGGTCCGGCATGACAACGGTGGCCTTCCAGGGTCAGGGTGGCGGCCTTCCCGCTGCCGAGTGGACATTGGCGTCGGTTCTGAAAACCGGTGGCTACGACACCTATTTCACCGGCAAATGGCACCTTGGTGAAGCGGACTACGCGCTGCCAAATGCCCAGGGCTATGACGTGATGAAATACGTCGGTCTTTACCACCTCAACGCCTACACCTATGCCGATCCGACCTGGTTCCCGGATATGCCGAAGGACCTGCGCGAAATGTTCGCGAAGGTCACAAAGGGGTCGCTCTCCGGCAAGGCCGGTGAAAAGCCGACAGAGGACTTCAAGATCAACGGCCAATACGTCGATACGCCGGACAAGGGTGTGGTCGGCATTCCCTATTTCGATGGCTACGTCGAAAAGGCGGGGCTCGAGTTTCTGGAAGAAGCTGCCAAGAAACCGGACACGCCGTTCTTCATCAACGTCAACTTCATGAAGGTGCACCAGCCGAACATGCCGGCGCCGGAGTTTGAAGGAAAATCGATCTCCAAGACCAAATATGCAGACTCCGTCGTCGAGCTGGACAGCCGCATCGGCAATCTGGTCAATAAACTCGACGAGCTCGGTCTCTCCGACAATACGATTGTCTTCTGGACCACGGACAACGGCGCCTGGCAGGACGTTTATCCGGACGCCGGTTACACGCCGTTCCGCGGCACCAAAGGCACCGTGCGTGAAGGCGGCAACCGCGTTCCGGCAATCGTCCGCTGGCCCGGTCACGTCAAACCGGACACGAAAAGTGCCGCTGTTGTCGGCGGTCTCGACCTGATGGCCACTTTCGCTTCTGCCGCCGGCATTACGCTGCCGACCGAAGACCGCGAAGGCCAGCCGATCATGTTCGACAGCTACGACATGACACCTGTATGGGAAGGTTCCGGAGACTCCGGCCGCAAAGCGTGGTTCTATTTCACCGAGAACGAGCTTTCCCCTGGGGCAGCGCGTGTCGGCAACTACAAGGCCGTTTTCAACCTGCGCGGCGACGATGGCGCAACCACCGGCGGCTTGGCAGTCGACAGCAACCTTGGCTGGAAGGGTCCCGACAGCTATGTTGCTACTGTTCCGCAGGTGTTCAACCTGCTGGACGATCCGCAGGAGCGCTATGACATGTTCATGAACAACTTCACCGAACGCACCTGGTATTTGCCGGTGATCAACAACGAGGTGACGGAACTCATGAAGTCCTACGTCAAATATCCGCCGCGCAAGCTGCAGTCGGAAACCTATACAGGTCCGATCACGCTCAGCCAGTATCAGCGGTTCAAATATGTTCAGGAGGCTCTTGCCAAGGACGGTTTCTCGATCGGCCTGCCGACCGGCAACTGATCTTCGAAGTAAATGAGCGTCCGCCCCGGCGACGTCCGGGGCGGACATCGCGTTGAACAACACGAATTTGGAAGGTTGCAGCTATGAAGGTCAAATTCCTCTTTGGCGCAATGGTCTCCGGCCTGTTGGGAGCAAGCGTCTGGATATCGGGTGCCCTTGCACAAACCGACCCGCTGCCATCGTGGAACGATGGCGCGAACAAGCAGGCGATCGTCGAATTCGTCGAAGCCGTAACGAGCGAAGGTGGCGCGGATTTCGTGGCACCGGGAGAGCGGATCGCAACCTTCGACAATGACGGCACCTTGTGGGTCGAGCATCCCATGTACACCCAGCTTGCTTTCGCGCTCGACCGGGTGAAGGCAATGGCACCGGACCACCCGGAATGGAAGACGACCCAGCCTTTCCAGGCCGTTCTGGAAAACGACATGGAAGCCCTCGGCAAGGCTGGTGAAAAGGGATTGACGGAAATCGTCGCAGCGACTCATGCCGGGATGAGTACGGACGAGTTCGAAAAGACGGTCACCGACTGGATCGCAACCGCCAAGCACCCGAAATTCGACAAGCCTTATACCGAGCTTGTCTATCAGCCGATGCTGGAACTTCTCGCCTATCTGCGTGCCAACGACTTCAAGACCTTCATCGTCTCCGGTGGCGGCATCGAATTCATGCGTCCTTGGACCGAAGAGATCTACGGTATACCGCCTGAGCAGGTGGTCGGCTCATCGATTGTCACTGAATACGAGGTGGTCGACGGCGTTCCAACCTTGATGCGGACACCCAAGATTGCCTTTGTCGACGACAAGGCTGGCAAGCCCGTCGGCATCCTGACCCACATAGGCAAACGCCCGTTGGCAGCCTTCGGCAACTCCGACGGCGATTATCAGATGCTGCAATACACGACTGCCGGTTCCGGCAAGCGCCTCGGCATGTTTGTCCATCATGATGATGCAGATAGAGAATATGCTTATGATCGTGATACCCATTTCGGGTCGCTGAACAAGGGGCTGGACGACGCCCCGAAGGAAGGTTGGCATATCATCAGCATGAAAGACGATTGGAAGCAGATCTTTCCGGAATAGATTAACCGGAAAAGACACATGAATTGAACAGCAACTGGAGTGCACCGCGCCCGGCTCGGAGACCTGAAGGGACAGACCGAGGGCGATGCAAGCTGCAAGGATAGATCATGAAAAGAATTTTTTGCCTCGCCCTCATGACAGGACTGGCATTTGCCGGCCCGGCGCTGGCGCACGATCCCCAAAAGATACAAAAACGCATGGAAGAGCGCATGCGGACACTCGGACTGGATGTCGGCAATGCCTACGCCTGCACTCCGGACGACCAGAAAAAGGCGTTCCGTGACCAGGCCCGCCACCTGTTTGTGCACGTCCTTTATGACCACGGTGAAGATGCCGCCTACGACTATGCGGCCTCCGTCGGTTTTGGCTCTGCTCGCGATCTGGAAAGCATCAACTGTGACGAGCGGCTCGCCTATTGGGAAGACGTCAAGGAAACGCTGGAACTGGAGGAAAAGGAATGAGGCTTCGCACGATCAGACTTCTTGGTGTTGGCGCTGCCCTGCTCCTCGGCAGCAGCGGGATCGCAATGTCCCATGACGTTGTCCGCGGCGGATACCATGGCGGGTATCACGGGGGTTACCACGGGGGATATCACGGCGGGTATCATGGTGGCCACAACGTGGTCGTGGAAAACAACAGCAGCCATGGCTACTACGGCCGCCCCTATTACGGCCCGACTGGCGGCTACCTGGCCGGAGCGGCCGTTGGCGCAGCAACCGGTGCGCTGGTCGGATCTGCAATCGCCAGTTCGAACAGCGACAATGGTTGCCAGGTAACGGATGCTGCCGGCCAGAAACACGTCGTTCCCTGTTCAGACCTCGACTAGGCAACATCGAGACGAAGCCGTGCGGAGAAGCAGCCGGTAGGCAGCAGCTTCTCCGCATGGAGCCTGCACAAGCGCCAGGCAGTGCCGGCAGTCAGACGTCTCGTTTTACCCAGCGGCTTTGACGGAGAGGTTTGAGCGCACAGAATGTTGTTCACCCGATTGCTCGTCGCGCTCCTTGCCGTGCTCTGGTTCCAGAGTGCCAATGCAGCCGAAAACCTTTCTGCTGCTGTTCCGGACTATGCCGGCACAGCAACATGTACCGGTTGCCACGAGGCGGAGGCCGGCGCCTGGCGCGCTTCACACCATTCCAAGGCATGGATGGAGCCCGGACCGGATACGGTCGACGCGGACTTCGACAATTCGCAGTTCACGCACAAGGGGCGCACCAGCCGCTTCTTCACACGCGACGGCGACTATTTCATCGAAACGAGCGACGTTCCGGGAAAGACGCAAACATTCAAGGTGATCGGCGTCGACGGAATTGCTCCGCTGCAACAGTATCTTGTCGAAACGGAACCGGGACGGGTTCAGTCTTTCGACGTGGTCTGGGACCAGCAGAACAAGCGTTGGTACCACCTTTACGGAGACGATGCTCCACCGCCTGAAGACGGGCTGCATTGGACCGGACCTTACAAGAACTGGAACGCCCGCTGCGCCGAGTGCCACGCCACCGGCTTTGAAAAGAATTATGCCCCCGCCACCAGGACCTACTCCAGCCGGCAGGCGGAAATCGGCGTCGGATGCGAAGCCTGCCACGGACCGGGGGCCGCCCATCTTGCCTGGGCGAAAGACCCGGAGACCTACGGCAAAAGCCCCTTCCCCGGAACCGGGCCGACCGGTCTTCTGCCGGTGTTTGCAAAAGGCCAGCCGGAAGCGGAAATCCAGCAATGTGCAGGTTGTCATTCGCGCCGCGAAGCCTTCGAGGACGGCAATCCGTTGCCTGGCACACCGTTCCATGATGCGTACCGGCTATCGCCACTACGCGAAGGCCTTTATCACGCCGATGGGCAGATCCTTGACGAGGTCTATGTCTACGGCTCATTTCTGCAGTCAAAGATGTATGCCAAGGGCGTGAGCTGCAGCAATTGCCACGAGCCTCACAGCGGGGAATTGCGCGCGGAAGGCAACGCCGTTTGCACACAATGCCACAGTCCCGCAGGCAACGAGGCGTTTCCGTCGCTGACGGGCAAGCTCTATGACGACCCTTCCCATCATTTCCATCAGCCGGAGACGCCGGGCGCCGAGTGCAAATCCTGCCACATGATCGAGCGCGTCTATATGGGTATCGACGGGCGAAGAGATCATTCCTTCCGCGTTCCACGGCCGGATCTTTCGGAAAAGCTCGGCACGCCGAATGCCTGCAACGACTGCCACGCCGACAAGTCTGCCGCCTGGGCGGCGGGAGAACTTGAAACGCGGTTTCCGGACAGTCGTCACCGTGGGCCGCATTTTGCGGAGATCTTTTCGGCGGCACGGCAGAACCCGGGCGTGAACGCCGCGGACCTTCTGGCAGTTGCCCATCAGGCAAGCTACCCGGGCATCGTGCGGGCGAGCGCGCTGGACCTGCTGCTGCCTGTTGTGACACCGGAGATCTCCGAGGCCGTCACCGACCTTTTGGCAGATCCGGAGCCAATCGTCCGCGCCGGAGCGCTGGCGTTACAGCAACCGGTTCCGACAACCCAGCGGCTTCCGCGGATCATTCCTGCCTTGAGTGATCCGGTCAAAGCCGTCCGGATTGCAGCGGCCCGTCTCATGATCGGCGCTCCGATTGCCCATATGCCGGACCAAATGGCCGAGGCTGCGTCCAGAGCCACAACCGAATGGCAGCAGTCACTCGCGAACAAGGCGGATTTTCCGGAGACCCAGCTCGTGCTTGGTGGAACTGCGCTCGTTCTTCGCAATATCCCGGCAGCCATAGCAGCCTTTGAGGAAGTCACGCTGCTGGATCCGCAAATGATCAATGCCTGGGTAATGCAGGTACGCATCAAGATGGCAGTCGGTGACATGGCGGGAGCGCAGCTCAGTCTGCAAAAGGCCCTGGTTGCCAATCCTTCGGACCCGACGTTGCAATCCTACAGGCAACAGCTTTCACAGCAATAAGTCGAAAAGGCGTGCTATACTCCTGATTGCCATTTCCAGAAGTACACCCACAAAACCCGGAAGGATCTTCTGGGTCACATAGATGATCAGGCCCCTGCAAGGGCAGTTCTCTTGAGCATGGAAGGCATGAGACCATGAAGCAATTGGTTACCTTGAGCGCTTTGGCGCTTTTCTTCCAGATGACACCGGCAGGTGCTCAGGATTCCGAACTTGCCAAGAAACTCTCCAATCCCGTGGCGTCGCTCATCAGCGTCCCGTTTCAATGGAATTACGATCACGGATTTGGCCCTGCCGACGGCAACAAGGTCACGCTCAACATACAGCCCGTGGTGCCGTTCTCGCTCAACGAGGACTGGAACCTGATCTCTCGAACGATCCTGCCCGTTGTCTGGCAGGATGACATTGCCGGAAATTCAGGCACGCAATTCGGTCTCAGCGACACAACGCAGAGCTTCTTCCTTTCGCCAAAGGAGCCAACGTCCGGCGGGATCATCTGGGGCCTTGGTCCGGTATTGCTGCTGCCCACAGGTACCGACGACCTGTTGAGCACCCGCAAATGGGGCGCCGGTCCGACGGGCGTTGTGCTGCGTCAATCCGGTCCGTGGACCTATGGCGGGCTAGTCAACCACGTCTGGTCATACGCAGGTGACGATAATCGTAGCGACGTCAATTCGACCTTCCTGCAGCCGTTCCTGTCCTACACGACCGACGACGCCTGGACCTTCACGCTGAACTCGGAAAGCACCTATGACTGGACGTCGGACGAATGGTCCGTGCCGATCAACGCCATGGTTGCCAAACTTGTGACCATCGACAAGCAACCCATCAGCTTTCAGGCAGGTGTTCGGTATTATGCGGCAAGTTCCGACAACGGCCCGGAAGGCTTCGGCGCACGGGCTGCAGTGACCTTTCTTTTCCCGAAATAAGGACCCAACAGGGGCGGGGTAATATGAAAAGAGCTGCATTTCTTCTGATTTTGGCCAGCCTGCTGTCCGAGGGCGCACAGGCTGCCGATCTGGCCCAAGCGCCTGCTCCGGTTGACACACCGGATGTGCGTGTCGACCGAGCGTGGAAATTCGTCATCGCGCCTTACCTGCTTGCTCCGACCATTCAGGGAAACAGCCGTATCGGCCGATTGCCCAACACGTCGCTCGACGTTTCCCCCGGAACCATTTTCAAGAACCTACAATTCGGGGCGATGGGTCATTTCGAGGCGCTTTACGACAATCGTTTCGGCGCAACACTGGACGTGGCCTACATGGACCTTGGCAAGGGCCGGAATTTCCCACGTGTCGGCGGCACTATTGATG
This sequence comes from Roseibium sp. RP-7, assembly GCF_053005225.1. Lineage (NCBI taxonomy): Bacteria > Pseudomonadati > Pseudomonadota > Alphaproteobacteria > Hyphomicrobiales > Stappiaceae > Roseibium > Roseibium sp. RP-7. The sequence goes on along the minus strand of NZ_JBRKQA010000001.1, from coordinate 1,079,576 downwards.
CTGGCGTCAAGCAATTGGTGACCGAAGCCTTCTTCGGCTACCGCTTCTGGCATCAGGACCGGAACTGGGCCGAAGCCTATGCCGGGGGGCGCTGGTGGTACAATCAGCTGAAGGTCAGTGCCAACACGCCGGCCAACACCTTTACCCGAACAATCACCGAACAATGGATCGATCCGGTGATCGGCGTTCGCGGGCAGGTATTCGTGGCACCCAAATGGTCGCTGTTCGGCAGTGGTAACGTCGGTGGTTTTGGCCTGGTGTCTGACTTCACCTGGGGTCTGCAAGGCGGTGTCGGCTATCACTTCAACGATCGTGTCGCGCTGCATCTGCAATACAAGGCAACCGGCGTCGATTATGACAACGGCAAGTCCGGCCGATCCGCCTTCAGCTATGACACGGTCACACACGGCCCGTTGATGGGAGTTGCCATCAGCTTCTAGGACGCAGGCAAGGACAACAAGTCAAAAGGCCGGTTCCTCATCGGGACCGGCCTTTCCTTTTCGTGCTGCGACTTCGCCGGAAGATCACGAAAGTACATCCGTTGCCTTGTGATCCGCGTCGACACCTTCGATCAGGAACACCTCGCCCACCGCCTTGTTCAGGCGCAGTGGCAGGATCGTCCGGTAAGCCGGCGATGCATACCAGGCCTCGGCCCGTACCCGGTCAGGAAAGGCAATCACGATGAGGTCTCCCTGGAACGCGCCTTCCAGCTGATGTTTCTCGCCACCATGGATGATGAAGCGACCGTCAAAGGGTGCCAGCGTTGCGTCGATCCCTTCCAGATAGGCCACGATGTCGGGCCCCATTTCGATTTCGCGCAGATGGCCGATGGCGTAACAGGTCATGGTCCGGCCTCTTCAAGCAAGCGGTTGCGCAATGGCGAGCTGAAGCCTTGCGGCTTTCCACTCCAGCCAGGTGAAGCAGAGCACGACGACGGCCTGCGCCAAGAGGAACGCCCAGCCCAGCACATTGGGCGCAATCAGGCCCGCCAACGGCAGCAGCAAACTGGCCAGCACCCAAAGAAGATTGCCGGCAACGACCAGGCTTGACGCCCAGACAGGCACCTGACCGGCAAACGCAAACACTCCCATGAAAACCGCTACCGGAAACAAGGCCAGACCTGCCCAGAAAAGGAGCTCGCCTGGAAGTGCCGTCAATCCGGCAATCCATCCGGATGCGCCAACCAGCAGGACACCCATCACCGCACAGGTGAGCGCGTCAAACCGTAGAACCACCTGTAACGGAACACCTGAATTCGATTTGGTCATCATCTGTCTCCACTCGTGAAATCCACCCGCACACTGCGAGTGGCGATGACAAGAGGATTGCCAATCGATGTTCTGAAGTCGATTACTTCGCAGGTAATTGAATCTTCGAAACTGCACCAGCAGGGTAATGCTCATGAAACGAACAGCGGAAACGGCGGGTGACCTGCTGCGCCAGTGGCGACAACACCGGCGAATGAGCCAGCTTGCACTGGCCAGTGAAGCGGATATCTCTCAGCGCCACCTGAGTTTTCTGGAATCAGGACGGTCTCGTCCAAGCCGGGACATGGTGATGCATCTTGCCGAACAGCTGGATGTCCCCTTGCGTGAACGCAATGCCATTCTTGTTGCGGCAGGCCATGCCCCGCAATATCCGCAGCACGGGCTGGATGAGCCTGAACTTGCCGCGGCAACCGCTGTTGTCCGGCAGATCCTCGACGGACATCTGCCCCACCCTGCCCTTGCCGTGAACCGGCATTGGGAGCTGCAGGCCGCCAATCAGGCGATCTTTGCCCTGCTGGACGGCGTCGCGCCACATCTGCTGGAAGCACCGGTAAATGTGCTTCGTCTCAGCCTGCACCCTGATGGCCTGGCACCACGCATCCTCAACCTCGGTGAATGGCACGCCCATATTCTTGCACGCCTCGCACATGAGGTAGATCAGTCCGCCGACCCGAAGCTTGCCGCGCTCAGGGAGGAACTCGCCGAAATGGCTCCGGAGCGGTCGCGCAAATCACGGACCGAGGTACCGTCACAGAAGGGACGCATCGCCGTTCCGCTTTATCTGCAAGGCCCCAACGGAACCTTGAGCTTCCTGAGCACCACGACGGTGTTCGGCACGGCCGTGGATGTCACCTTGTCCGAAATCGCCATCGAGGCCTTCTTTCCCGCAGACGAGGAAACGGCAAGGCAGATGAGCGCCTTGAGCGCTGGAAGCGCGGGCGGTCGTTCCTGAACCGCCCGCGCTCCGGACTCAAACGCGTGCCTTGACGATCAGGATCATCGGGCGCTCCATCTCTTCCGCCAACGATGGCATGGCTTCGATTTGCTCTTCGCCGGGGAACCATTCCAGCACATGATCAACCGTGAAACCTGCCGCGATCAGCGTGTTGAGCGTGGTGCCGATGGTACGGTGGTATTTGACGACGCCATCGGCCAGCCAACTGGTTTCCCGTGCTCCTTCGCGAAGATACTGGTTGACCGGCCAAGACTTCCGGCCGTTCAGTTCGATCCATCCAGGTTCTACTGGTGCCATGAAGATCGGGTGTTCGATGCTGAAGACAAAACTGCCTCCTGCCTTGAGTGATCTGAAGATCTCTCCGGCCAGCCGGTTGAAGTCCTCGATATAGTGAAAGGCGAGCGAGCTGTAGACCAGGTCGAAGGCAGCCTGAGGCAGGTTCAGGGTTTCCAGGTCAGCAGTCCGGTAAACGATCGCATCGTCTTCGGTTTCGTCCCGCGCACGGGCAAGCATTTTTTCAGACAGGTCGAAACCGAGTACATGCGCAGCACCAGCGCTCCGGACCCAGCGGGCAAACCAGCCGAACCCGCAGCCGAGATCTGCAACGTGCAGCCCATTTGCTTCCGGCAACAGTGCCCGGATAGCGGGCCATTCGGGAGCCCCGTCAAGGCCGAACTGCGACCTGGGCAGCTGGCTGTAGCCTTCAAAAAAGGCCGGTTCGTCATAGATGTTTTGTGCCATTTATTTCTCCATCAGAGTGCCGATGGACGGCGCGCACCGCAACAGGCAAAGCCCCGCCCGATCCGGCGGGGGTGCAGGTGCGCGAAACGCTTGAAACTCAGCGTACACAATCAGCCTGCATCCCGCCTATTGGGATGCAAGCGAACCGGGAAACGATATGAGTATCTTCTTCGCACATGAGAGCATCATTAGGAGCGCCCTTGGTGCCTGTCAACGAGTTGCAGGTCTCTGACGCGGCTCGCCCTGGCGAGATGGAGCTACTTCCCGCAGATTGCGAAGAGGCCGGCTCTGGAGGCAATGCCAAGCTTTGCGTAGGCGCGTTTGCGGTATGTGATGACTGTCGAGGGAGCGACGTCGAGATCTGCTGCAATCGCCTCCGCCTTGCGACCTGACAGGATGCCCAGACACACCGAACGCTCCCGCTCGCTGAGCGCCGCCAAAGGCGGTGGCAGATCCGTGTCCGATGCCTTTTCGAAATGGAGCAGAGCCAGACGGCCTGCAAGGCGTGCAAGATCCGGATCACACAGGGGAGCGGCAGGATCGCTTTGATAGAGGCTGACGAAAAGGCGCAGTTTTTCTCCGACCGCAAGCAATGTCGTCTTTGCCAGCATGCCGGGATTTTCGAAAAAGAGCTTCCGGTAGTCTGCGCTCATTCGGCCCTCGATCTCGGCGAGCCGGCTCAAGGTCACCGACTGAGGCGGTGACGCCACCAGATCAGGCAACAGAGGATCCTTGAGAAACCAGCCGTCGAGATAGGTCTCGGCAAGTTTTCCGGCCATGACGGAGCGGCTGAAGTGCCACGACAGCAGGCAGCGAGCCTGCGTGATCTCGATTGCAAAAACCATGATCTGGTCGACACCGAGCGTTTCGACAAACGAGACAAAGGTCTGGGCAAACCGATCCGTGCCCAGATCCGCGAGGCAGGCTTCGATGTGACAGGCTGTGGTGTGTCCGTCCGGAGTGCTCATGAAATGCTGATAGCATGTCCTCCCCGAAAGGGGACAGACGCGAGACGGCAAGGCTCCTAATCTTCTGCCAACAATCAGGGAGGATCCTCAAATGAGGCCAGCCGGACGTGCCGAAACGGACTCGCTCTATTTCACCTATCCGCATTTCGAAGCGCCGACGGACCGTGCGCATCTGACCCGGCCTGCGCGTGTTGCCATTGCCGGAGCGGGGCCGGTCGGAATGACCGCAGCGCTGGCACTTGCCCGCGAAGGAATTGCTTGCGTCCTGTTGGATGCGAAGTCCACCTTCAACGACGGCAGCCGCGCGATTTGTATCGCCCGGCAGAGCTACCACATTCTCGACCGGGTTGGCGCAGTCGAGCCCTTTCTGGAAAAATCACTCGGCTGGACCACAGGCCGCAGCTTCTATCGCGGCAGGCAGATCCTCGAATTTGAAATGCCGGACAGTCCCCGCGAGAAATACCGGCCGATGTACAACCTCGAACAGCAATATATCGAGCAGTACCTGTGGGATGCGATCCAGCGGGAGCCGCTGATCGAAACGAGATGGCAAAGCCGTGTCTGCGGTCTGGAAGATCTTGAGCAGGGTGTGCGACTGACAATCGAGGATCCGCTTGGCACTTACCAGATGACCTGCGACTGGTTGCTGGCGGCGGATGGTGCTCGCAGCACCGTCCGGAGCTTGCGCGGTCTGCGGCTCAAGGGCGAGAATTTTGAAGGCCGCTACGTGATTGCCGACGTCCAGATGGAGCATGATTACCCGACGATCCGACGCGCCCTGTTCGATCCGGATTGTCGCCGGGGCGGAACGATCCTTGTTCACAAGCAGCCCGACAACATCTGGCGCATCGACTATCAGCTTCGCGATGGCGAGGACGAAGCCGAAGCCATCCGCGAGGACACCGTGCGTGCCTCAGTGGCCGCCGTTCTGACGGAAATCGGTTATGAAGGGAACTGGGACCTGGAATGGTGGAGCATCTATTCGGCCAACACCCTGGCGCTGGATGACTACCGCGACGGCCGGGTGTTTTTCATCGGCGACAGCGCGCACATCGTGCCGATCTTTGGCGTACGTGGCCTCAACAACGGTCTCGCCGACGCCCACAACATTGCCTGGAAACTCGCCTGGGTGCTGAACGGCAAGGCCGGTCCGGATCTCCTCGACAGCTACACGCCCGAGCGGCGTGGGGCGACACTGGATGTGTTTCGGAACGCCTCCAAGTCTGCCCGTTTCATGACACCTCCGACGGCAGGCTGGCAATTGATGCGCGACGCAGCTCTCAATCTTTCGCTCAGCCACTCCTTTGCGGGAGAGCTCGCCAACCCGCGCCAGATGACACCCTATACTTATGCCGACAGTCCGGTTGTTACCCCGGACGACGAAAACTTCGAAGGTGGGCCAAAGCCCGGCGCTGTCTTGCCGAACGCGCGCATTGGTGACGGGTTCCTGTCCGACGTGCTCGGTGACGGGTTCTCGCTGATCGCCTTCAGTAAAGAGGTGGCGGATCGTCTCGCCGACCTGGATTTTACCCGGGTCGTGCTGCAGACGGGCTCGGAAGCAGCTGAAGTGCTCGCGGCTTCGGCCGGTAGTGCCTATCTTGTCCGGCCCGACATGCACATTGCAGCGCGCTGGCAAACCGCTTCAACAGAGGCAATCCGCCAAGCTCTCGAGCTTGCAGTAGCTGGAGGAAATGCATGACACCCGCCGATCTGGAAACCGTTTACGAGGCCTTGGCCGAACAGCTGGATGCCATCGGATCCGCTCAACGGGAGCTTTACCTCGCCAAGCTCGCCTTGCTGCTGGCGCATGAGATCGCCGATGCCGGTCGTGCGCGCTCGCTTGTTGCCGAAGCTGCCAGCAATCTCGAAGTATGACGTCAGCGTCAACAAATAAAGCGTGTCGCGATCTTTCGAATTCAGGCGACACGCTTTTTCTCTTTTTAACGCACAGCCTTTTGCGTCATTCAGATTGACCCGCCCGACACTTTTGAGCGGCGGATTCTTTTGAAGACAGCCCTCGGTACGTCTTCCCGGACGCAGCGGAGCGGAGATCCGGGACCGGTGAGCCGGGGCCGCTCGTTTGAGCGGCCTCAAAAGATAGCTCCTTGGCTCCCCGATCCCGGCTCGCGCTGCGCTTGGCCGGGATGACGCCGGTGGGTGAAACCGGAGTCCCTGACTTCGAACCGGCCAACCTCGCTTTAAGCGAGTGCCGCGATGACGATGATCTCGACCTTGTATTCCGGGGCTGCCAGTTTGGCTTCACCGGTAGCGCGTGCCGGCGGGTTTGCCGGATCGACCCAGGCGTCCCAGACCTTGTTCATCTCGGCAAAGTCCTTCATGTCGTCCATCCAGATAGTGGTCTGGAGAATGCGGCTCTTGTTGCTGCCAGCCTGCTCCAGAAGGGCATCGATGCGCTCCAGGATCGTCTGGGTCTGGTTGGTAACGGTGTCGCCTGGATTGCCGACCTGACCGGCAAGATAGACGAGACCGCCGTGGATAACAGCCTGGCTCATGCGCGGGCCAACTTCCAGCCGTTTGATGTCGGACATGATTGAATTCCTTCTTGTCTTGAAAGAGACGCCCGCTCAGAACAAGCGGGCGGGATCGAGAGCAGCCACTACCTTCTCGGGCAGTTCGCTCGGACGCTTGAGACAAAGATCCGCAACGAGCCGGGAGAGCGCTGGGGCCGTTTGTACGCCGTAGCCGCCCTGACCGGCAAGCCAGAAAAACCCTTCCGCATCCGGTGCAAATCCAACCACAGGTGTACGGTCCGCAACGAAGCTGCGCAGACCTGCCCAATTGCGCTCGACGCGCGTGACGGGCATCGTCACGGCCTGCTCGAACCGGTGCAGACCTTCAGCCAGAACCATGTCATCTGCCCAGGCATCGTGCGGCTCCACCGGGTCTTCATCGGCAGGCGAAACCATGAACTTGCCGGCATCCGGCTTGGCATACCATTGCTCCGACGCGCTGGCGACGAGCGGCCATTTCGTGACATCGATACCATCCGGCGGCGGCACGATGGCCGCCGAGCGGCGCATGGGCACCAGGCCGACCTTGCGAACGCCTGCGAGACCCGCGATCTGATCCGCCCAGGCCCCGGCTGCATTGATGAGGACCGGCGCTTCGAAGGCACCCTTGGGCGTCTCGACACGCCACTGCCCGCCGCTTCTGAGAATGCGCTGCGCGGGCGCTTCCGTGACGAACCGCGCCCCGGCCTTTCGTGCAAGCCGGGCAAAGCCCTGCAATAACCTGTCGACGTCGATATCCTGTGCGTCCCGCTCGATGGCAGCAGCGGCAATCGTTTCCTTGCGAAGCAGTGGAAACAAGGCAACAGCTTCTTCCGCCGTCAGGACTTCCATACCGTCGGCACCGTCCAGATAGGCCTTGAACGCGTCCAGTTCGTCCTCGGTCGCAATCAGCATTTCACCACGGGGTGACAGCAGGCTTTCCTCCGATATCCCTTCCGGGTTCTTCAGAACCGGCTCCGAAGCTGCATTCAGGGCCCGCAAGGTGGCATTGCCGTAGTTGCGGATGAAGATGGCGGCGGAGCGACCGGTCGCGTGCCGGCCAAGCGCATCTTCCATTTCCAGCACGGTGACCTTTGCGTCCGGCGCAAGCCGTGCCGCAGCCCCGGTGCCGGCAATGCCGCCGCCGATGATCAGAAAATCCGATGTCTCGATCATGCGTCCTGGAACCCTTTCAGGAAACTGGTGAGGTTCTGGCCGAGTTCTTCCGACAGGTAACCGCCTTCCTGCACGAACAGCACCGGCAGGCCGAGCTTCGCGATTGCGGCACCAATCCGTTCGAACCCCGGTGTGGTGATGGCGAGGCCCTTGAGAGGATCTTTTTCATAAGCATCGAGCCCCAGGGCAACAACCAGAATATCGGTTCCAAAGGCCCGAATGTGGTCGAAGGCCGTTTCCAGGGTTTTCAGGTACTCGTCATCCCCGGTGCCGCGTGCCAAAGGCAGGTTGAGATTACAGCCTCGTCCCGCGCCTTCGCCGCGCTCATGGCCGTGGCCCCAGAAGAACGGATAGAACCGCACCGGATCGGCATGCAGCGAAACGGTGAGAACGTCACCGCGCTCATAGAAGATGCCTTGCGTACCATTGCCGTGGTGGACGTCGATGTCGAGGATCGCCGGACGCTTGCCTGCCTTCAGAAGCCTTTCGGCCGCAATGCCGGAGTTGTTGAGAAAACAGAAGCCGCCCGCCAGATCGGCGAATGCATGGTGACCGGGAGGGCGCGACAGCACATAGGCGGCCTGTTCCCCGGCCACCATCAAGTCCGCGCCGTGGACCGCACTTTGGGCAGACCAATAGGCCGCTTCCCAGGTACCGGCTGCGATGGGACAACTGGTATCGGCCTGATGGAACCCGGCCTGACCGACTGCGGAGCGCGGATAACTTGCCGTGCGCCGGTCCGGATGAATGTTCGGGATGACCTCGTCGGATGCGCCCTCGATCCGGCTCCAGCGTTCATGGATGGTCTGAAGAAAAACGAGGTATTCCGCAGAGTGGAGAGCCGCAATCGGGCCGAGGCCATGATCTTCCGGCGCTTCGAAGCGGCACCCTGCCGCCTTGGCACCTTCGGTCAGGACCTCGATGCGCTTCGGCTGTTCCGGATTGGCCAGCCTGGTGCCGTTCGCCATGAAATGCTTGGGATCGTGCACCCATTGGCGGTCGTCAAAAATGGCTTTCATGAGCGGTCCCTCAATTTGTCGAGTGCCGGTGCGCGCAGATCGAAGACGGTTTCGCCTTCCCGAGGCGCAAAACCGAGCCGTTCATAGAAACGGCGTGCATCCGGATTGTCGTGATAAACGGCGAGCTTCAGAAAGATCGGCGTCCAGCTATCAGGCGCAAGATCCAGACTGGCGGCAAGCAGGCGCTGGCCCAGCCCTTCTCCGCGCGCTTCTCCATCGACCCAAAGATCGGAAACATAGAGACCGGTGCCGCCACGCGTCGTCGAAAAGACAGGCGAGGCCTGCAACACGCCGAGCGTTCGGCCGTCAGACGGCCGGATCGCAAGCAGCGCGAAGAAGACGGGGGTTTCCGAGAAACCGTGGCGGATCACATCATCAAGACTGGCGACGTGAGTGTCGCCCATATCGGCCGAAAGCTGAAGCAGCGCTGCGTGAAGCCTTTCGGCATCAGCTCGTTCAGCCCGCCTGATCGTTATGTTGCTCATGATCAGAAGGCCGTCTCGCCGGCCCCTTTGAGGCCCAGCATCTGCCGGGCTTCTTCCGGTGTTGCGACCGTTCGCCCGAGTTCCTCGACAATCTTGCGGATCTTGGTGACCTGCTCCGCGTTGGAGCGGGCCAGCTCACCCTTGGCGATGTAGAGATTGTCCTCCAGCCCGACACGGACGTGCCCGCCCATGCTGGCAGCAATGGTGGCGAAAGGGATCTGCTGTCGGCCCGCCGCAAGAACGGAGAAGATATAGTCGTCGCCGAAAAGCTTGTCCGCCATCCGCTTCATGTGCTGCAGGTTTTCCGGGTCCGCACCGATACCGCCCAGAACGCCGAAGACGAACTGGATAAAGTACGGCGGCTTGACGAGCCCCCGGTCGGCGAAGTGGCGCAGCATGTAAAGATGCCCGACGTCGTAGCATTCGAACTCGAAACGCGCACCGCGCTGCTGGCCCATCTGTGTCAGCACGAATTCGATATCCCGCGGTGTGTTCTTGAAGACGAGATCATCCGTACCGCGCAGGAAAGGCTGCTCCCAGTCATGCACCCACGCGTCGTAACGGTCGGCCAGCGGATAGAGCGCAAAGTTCATTGTGCCCATGTTGAGTGAGCACATTTCCGGCTCTGCCTTCAGCGGACCGGCAAGCCTGTCCTCCAGGCTCATGATCGCGCTGCCACCGGTGGACAGGTTGAGCACCGCGCCGCAACCCGCCTTGATCTCCGGAAGGAAGGCCATGAAGTCGGCCTCCTGCGCCGACGGCTGGCCGGTTTCCGGATTTCGGGCATGAAGATGCAGGATTGCGGCGCCCGCCTCGGCAGCGCCTATCGCCTGGCCTGCAATCTCGGCAGGCGTCACCGGCAAGTGAGGTGACATGGTGGGTGTATGAATGGAGCCCGTGACGGCACAGGTGATGATGATCTTGTCTGTCATGTCTTGAATGTCAGCTGGCTCTGGCCTGTTGCTGCGAAATCCTGTCGAGAAACTGGCGGAGAGAAAGGTCGAGACCTTCGATGATCTCGGCTACATGATCCGGTGTCGAGATCATGGGGGGCGCAATCAGGAAGTGGTCGCCGCTGTAGCCGCCCCGTGTCCGGCGGGAATAGATGATAAGGCCGTTCTCATAAGCAATATCGACCAGTTCGTTGAAGGCGTTCAGTTCCTTTGCGAGCGGTCTCAGGCTTGCACGGTCCTCGACCAGTTCGAAGGCCAGCAACAGCCCTTCGCCGCGTACGTCGCCGATGATCGAATAGCGGTCCATCAGCTTCTTCAGTTCGCTCTTCAGGAGCGCCCCGGTCTCGGCCGCGTTCTGGCACAGGTTTTCCCGCTCGATCTCCTCCAGCACCGCCAGACCGGCAGAGCAGGCAAGCGGATTGCCGGCATATGTGAAACCATGCAGGAAACCGCCATTGTCGAGCACGTTGGTGACGATGTCCTTATGCGCAATCATGGCGCCCAGAGGCGCATAACCAGCAGCAAAGCCTTTGGAGATCACCAGAATATCCGGATCGACATTCCAGTGTTCACCGGCGAAGAACTTTCCGGTCCTCCCGCCACCGGTCATGACCTCGTCATGGATCAGCAGGACGCCGTAACGCGTGCAGATCTCGCGAATGCGTTGCATGTACCCCTTCGGCGGCACGAGCGCGCCGGTGGAGGCGCCACCGATCGGCTCGACAATAAAGGCCAGGATTGTTTCCGGGCCTTCGGACAGGATCTTTGCCTCCAGCATGTCGGCGTAGTGTCTACCCGTTGCCTCGTCGTCCGGATCCAACCCGTCGAGATAGGCGCGCGGTGCCGGGATCTTCGGCATCGGCCGCATCATGGGGTCGAACGGCGCGGTAAGGGGTGCATAGCCTGTCAGGGCCAGAGCGCCAAGCGTGCAGCCGTGATAGCTCGGTTCGCGCGAGATGATCTTGTAACGCTGCGCCTGGCCGATCGCGATGGCGTTCTGGCGGGCCAGCTTGATGGCGCTCTCCACCGCTTCCGACCCACCGGAAACGAAGAAGACCTTTTCCAGTCCCTCGGGTGCCAGTGCGGCGGTCCTGGCGGCAAGCAGCTCCGCAGGCTCTGTCTCGAAATGGAGGCGGTAACCGAAGGTGGACTTGTCCATCTGCTTGCGCATTGCCTCCAGCACGCGCGGGTTGGAATGGCCGATGTTGCAGACCATCGCCCCGGACGAACCGTCGAGATAGCGCTTGCCGTCGACGTCCCACATGTAGACACCGCGCGCCTGGTCCAGAACAGGCCGGCGCTGACGAGACTGATAGAACAGATGAGAAGTTTGCGGACGGCTCATGAAGCAGCTCCAGGCAGGGCTGCGCAGTCGCGCGGACGGAAGCGAACGGAGACGTCCGAGCCTTCCTCGAAAGGGTGCTGATCGATCATGTTGATCACCTGAAGTTGCTGGTCGCCGACACGCACGAAATACCGCGCCGCCTGACCCTGGTAGTCCACCGCCTCGACCTTGCCGTCGAGCGCGATGCGATCATCCGCCGGAGCGGATTTTTCCGCCAGCAGAAGTTTTTCAGCCCGGATAACAAGCTGTGCAGGACCGGCCTGCGAAAGATTGGGAGCCTTTTCCCTCGGCACATTGATCTTGCCGAAGTAAGGCAGTTCAAGGGACAGCTCCTGTCCGTTCACCGCCTGGCACGTCGCTGGCAGAATGTTGGAGATGCCCAGGAAGCGCGAAACGAACTCGCTTGCAGGCGTGTTGTAAACCTCCTGCGGCGTGCCGATCTGCTCCACACGTCCGTTGGACATCACCACGATCCGGTCGGACATGGCGAGCGCTTCGGACTGGTCATGGGTAACGAAGACGGTGGTGATGCCGATCTGATGCTGGATGCGTTTCAGCTCGACACGCATGTCCTCGCGCAGGTTGGCGTCGAGCGCGGACAGCGGTTCGTCCAGAAGCAGCACGTCCGGCTCTATGACGATGGCCCGCGCCAGCGCGATACGCTGCTGCTGACCACCGGAAAGCTGTTTGGGATAACGGTCGCTGACATGGGGCAGCTGAACCAGTTCCAGCGCATCGCGCACTTTCTTTTCGGCATCCGCCTTCGGGATGTCGCGATATTTCAGGCCGAAAGCCACATTTTCGGCAATCGTCTTATGCGGAAAGAGCGCGTAGTTCTGGAAGACGAGACCGAGGTTTCGCCTGTGGATCGGCACGTCGTTGATGCGTTGACCCTTGATGGTGATGTCGCCTTCGGAAGGGTCGATGAGACCGGCGATCATCCTGAGGGTGGTCGTCTTGCCACATCCGGAAGGGCCGAGCAGCGTTACGAAGCTTCCGTCCGGGATGTCCATGCTCATCCGGTGAACGGCGGTAAAGCCACCGAACTTCTTGACGATATTGTTGAGGGAAACCGCGCTCACGCAAATTCTCCAGGTCCTGGGGAGAAGACGACCTTCCGGCAGCAACTGCCGGAAGGTGCTGGGTCAGTGATGGGGCCGTACCGGGCTCAGTACCCCTTCTGGATCCGCCCGAACATCTTGGACCAGTCCTGTTCGTGGCTGTTCCAGTATTCCGGATTGGCGAAGGTCAGACCGTCAAGCGTGCCCGTCGGGTCGAACGCCGGAAGGGTCGGGATCTTCTTGCCGAGATCAACCTTTGTCGGGTCAAGCGCCGGCGGGTAGTTCTGGCCTTCGGCGACCGCGATCGAGGTTTCGGGCGCCAGCATGAAGTTCAGAAGTTCCTCGCAAGCTTCCATCGGCGAGCCCTTGATCACGAACAGGCATTCCTGCCAGCCGAAACCGTTGGGCGGATCAATATAGCCGATGTCATGGCCTTGCTCCTGAAGGGCGTAGATCCGGCCGGACCAGCCCTCGGTAACGTAGATTTCCTCTTCGGCCAGAAGGCTCATCAGTTCCGCGCCGGACTGCCAGTATTTCAACAGCAGATCGCGGTTGGTGCGCACAGCCTGCCAGACCGCATCCATATCCGTTGCGTTGTTCGGATCCTGGTCGGTCTGCAGCGATGCGTACCAGATGCGGGTGCGCCAGTCGGACCAGCCGCCGATCTTGCCCTTGTAGGCTTCGTCGATCAGGAGCTTTGCACCCTTTTCCTTGGCTTCGTCGTCGGAGATGTATTTCCGGTTATAGGCAATGCCTGTGGTGCCGTAGTCATAAGGCACGCAGGACAGCTTGCCGTCGGTGACACCGCGGAAGACGTCGGTGAGTTTCGGGATCACGTATTTCAGGTTCGGGATGTTGTCCTCGTTGAGCGTCGAGTTCAGCCCGAGATTGACATAGCGTGCGTAGTCGAAGACGCCTGACAGGTGCGCGATATTGTATTCGCCTTCCTGGCTGGCCTTGACGCGCGACAGATATTCATCACCGCCGCCGAACGTTCCGTCGACAACCTTGATGCCGGTCTTTTCGGTGTAGGGATCGAAGGCATATTTGCGGAAGGCTTCCGAGACGACCCCGCCCCAACCATCGAAGCGGACTTCCTCCGTCGCAGCCATGGCATGGCGGGCAAAGGGTGTCTGCACACCGTAGGCCAGACCGGCTGCCCCGATCAGTCCGAGAAACTTGCGGCGGTCGAGATCACCGTTGAGATAGCGTTCGCGCAGACGCTCATAGCGTTTGGTATTGTCCATCTTGTTTTCCACTCTGGTTCTTGTGTCGGTTTCTTGCTTTGATCGCGCGGTTCTAACCGCCGCGCTGCATGGCCATCCGCCGGGCGATTGCCAGCCCGAGAAGCGGCAGGCCGACGGTCAGGAAAATCATCACGGTGCCGAGCGCGTTGATCTCCGGGGAGATGGAATTGCGCAGCATGGCAAAGATCTGGGTGGGAACGGTTTCGACACCGCCCGGCTTCCAGAACAAGGTGCCGGTGATATCGTCGAAGCTGATGGTGAACGCGAAGAGCATACCGGCGAAGACCGCCGGGGCCAGCAGTGGCAGCGTGATCTGGAAGAAGGCCTGCACGGGACTGGCACCAAGGCTGAGTGCGGCTTCCTCGTAATCGCGGCGGATGCCGACAAGGCGGGCCTGCACCACAAGGATGACAAAGGGCAGCGTGAAGATGACGTGCCCCATCAGGAGCAGGAAGAAGCTCTTGTTGATCGACAGGAAATTCAGGAACAGCAACAAGGCGACCGCCAGCACCACCTCCGGCACCAGGATCGGCGCAATCAGGAGGGTGGAGATCAGGTTGCGGCCGGGCACGTCGTAGCGCACCAGGGCAAGACTTGCCAGAACACCAAGTGTCGTGGAGATCAGCGCCGTCAGCGCACCAAGGACAATCGAGGTCTGGAATGCCCGCAGGATGGCGTCGTTTCCGGCCAGTTCGACGAACCAGCGGAACGAGAAGCCGGTCATCGGAAAGCTGCCGAACTGGCTGGCGTTGAAGCTGAGCAGAACCACCACCGCGACCGGCAGGAACATGAACAGATAGACCAGCAGCGTGTAGGCCCGGATCAGTTGCCACCCCATCAGCCAAGCCCCTTCATCAGTTGGCCCATGCCGAGATAGTGGTTGTAGATCAGCACCAGGGCGCCGAGGACGGCGAGCAGCATGAGCGAGAGCGCAGAGCCGAGCGGCCAGTTGAGCTGTGTGATGATCGCCTCGAAAACGAGGTTGGCGAACATGGCGTCCGTCGGACCACCCAGAACCAGCGGTGTGATGTATGTGCCCGCACTCAGCACGAAACAGAGCAGACCTCCTGCGGCGAGCCCCGGCAGGGACAGCGGCAAGGTGACTTCCCGGAATGCCTGCCAGCGGGTGGAGCCGAGGGAACAGGCCGCGTCCTCCAGCGAAACATCGATCCCTTCCAGCGCCACATAGACGTTCAACACCATGAAGGGCAGCAGGAAATGCACGAGGCCGAGGATCACGGTCGGCTCGTTGTAGAGCATCTGGACCGGTTCGGAGACGATGCCGAGGTTGAGCAGGGCCCAGTTGACCGCACCGGATACACCCAGGATGTTGATCCAGGACATGGTCCGGATGATGTAGCTGATCCAGAACGGCAGCATCAGCAACAGCAGCAGCAAGGCCTTGTTGCCTCGTGAACGGGCAATGAAATAAGCCGCAGGATAACCCATGACGGCGCAGGCAAATGTGGTGATGGCGGCAATCCGCAACGTACCGAGCAGGATGTCCCGATAGAAGGGATCGGTCAGCGCCTCGTTCCAGTTGTCCAGGTAAAAGCCCGCCTGGTCAGCGCCCGTGGCCGTGCGCAGCCAGAACGAATAGACGACAATAAAAACAAGCGGCACGAAAAGCAGCAGCCCCACTGCTGTGAGCGCAGGGGAAAGGAGTATCCATGGCTGTCGTTTTTCCCGCGCCTCGACGCTCATGCGCTCAAACCCTGCCAGATGCCTTGTCAAAATTGCTTGACTTCAGCGTCGCAGGGAGGTGATCATTGATCAAATAGATAATGAAAATTATAACTATAGATCTAATCAATGCCTGATGGATTACGCCCGATCCAGGCGGAACGGCTTGCCCGCGAACTGGACTGGAACCTGCTGAGAACCTTCATCGTCCTTGCCCAGTCCGGAAGTGTGACACGGGCGGCAGACAGACTGCGCCTCAAGCAGCCCACCGTTTCCAGCGCACTGAAGCGGCTGGAGGACCGGTTGGGACGCAAGCTCATCAATCGCAAGCCGGGTCAGTTCGAGCTGACGGAAGCCGGCGAATTGCTGTTGAAGGAAGCCATCGAGATCCAGGGTTCCATCCTGAGGCTCGGAACCCTGATGCGTGACGTCACCGACGAAATCCGCGGCCACGTCGAAATCGCCATGGCCAGTCACGTGGTTTCGCCGCTCTATGACGACACCCTGCGCGAGTTTCACGAACGGCACCCTGCCGCAACACTCACCATCAATGTTTCGGCCAGCAAGGACGCACTGGAAGCCGTCACGTCCCGCCGGGCTTCGCTCGCCGTCTGCCTGGTGCGCGAACGCAATCCAAAGCTTGAGTACCTGCGCCTTTTCCGGGAGTTTTTCGGCCTCTTCTGCGGTCCGCCTCACCCGCTTTACGGCAAGACCAACCTGACAAAGGCCGATCTTGCCGGCCAGTCCGCTGTCAGCTTCGTGACCGACCGGCTGGAAGACGCCCTTCGTCCGGTAACACTGATGCGGGCGGAAGCGGATCTCGAAGACCGGATCGTCGGCACATCGGCCAACCTGGAAGAAGTCCGGCGCATGATCATTGCCGGGCTGGGCATCGGCCCCTTGCCCGTCCACGTTGCCAAGCGGGATATTCGAGAGGGTCTTTTGTGGCAACTCCCACCCTATGACGCGCTGCCGGAGATCGACGTTCATGTGGTCTGGAACCCGAAGGCGAAACTGAACCGCGCCGAACAGGCTCTTCTGGACATGCTGCTGGAAAAGATAAGGCTGACGCCGATAGAGGAGCGGACCTATCGCTGACACATATCGCGGAGCATTGGCCTGCCGGCTTCTTTACCAACCCGAGCGACCAATACGGGAAACCCGGCAGCGGCCCGTTGCATTCCCCCGCTGACGTTGTAAAACTTTCAGGACGCTACGAAAATTGGCGATCAACGCCGTCCGGGTCGAAGGGGTAGGAAGATGAATGGTGTGCGGTTCGCCTGGAAAATGCTCTTCCTTGCGCTGGTGACAGTGGTCCTTATTCAGTCGCCTGCCAATGCATCGGAAGAATTCTTTGAAGGCGGCTGGACCCTGCAACGGGATGCATCTTCCCTGCGGTTCCAGTCGGTCAAGAACCTGACCATTGTGGAATCCAGTTCTTTCGCGGAATTTGAAGGCGGCATTGACGATGCCGGCAATGCCAGGGTCCGCGTCTTTCTTGACTCGATCGATACGAAAATCGACCTTAGAAACGTGCGCATGCGGTTTCTCTTCTTCGAAACGTTCGAGTTCCCTGAAGCCGTCATCTCGACGAAAATTGATGCGTCAGCCCTGGCTGACCTTCCGACCGTCAAACGCAAGACGATTCCGCTTGCCTTCAATCTCGACCTTCACGGTGTCTCAAAACCGTTCGAGGCTAATGTTACGGTGACCTATCTGAGCGAAGACCTGGTTGCCGTTTCGAGCACCGCGCCGGTGTCTGTCGCAGCTTCCGACTTCGCCCTCGGTGGCGGTATCAAGAAGCTCGAGGAAGCCGCCGGCGTCGTCATCGTGCCATCGGCAACGGTCTCTTTCGATTTCGTCTTCGCCCGCAAATCGGGTGAAACGGACGAGGACGATGCCGACGACCAGACCCAGCAGGCGGCCGCTTCTCAGCCAGCTGCAAGCACCGCGCTTGAACCGGAAGGCAACCTGGACAACGAGGCTTGCACTGGCCGGTTCGAGATCCTGTCCCGCACGGACAACATTTACTTTCCAAGCGGCAGTTCGCAGCTTGATCCGCGAAGCCAGCCACTCCTGAACAGCCTCGTTGACATCATCATGAGATGCCCGGAGCTGACCATTGAAGTCGGAGGACATACCGACAGTGATGGCAGCGATACATCAAACCTGGCTCTGTCCGAACGCCGGGCGGGTGCGGTCAAGCAGTATCTTGTCTCCAAGAACGTTCCCGACAGCAGGATCAGGAGTGTCGGGTATGGCGAAAGCCGTCCCGTCGCTCCGAACACCTCTGCGGAAGGAAAGCAACGCAACCGGCGGATAGAGTTTGTCGTTGTCGAATAGGTCCAACATGAACCGCTTTGCAATCGCAATCCTCCTGGCACTGACAGTGACCATTGGTGCGCTGTCTGAGAGGGCTCACGCGGAACCGCGGCTGGCTCTGGTTGTCGGCAATGGCGCTTATACGACCGTGACGCCCCTGGATAACCCGGTAAACGACGCAAGCCTGATGGCCGACGCGCTGCGCAAGGTAGGCTTCGAGGTAACCCTCGTCACCGACTCCAGCCAGAACGAGATGATCACGGCGATTTCGCAGTTCGGCAGCAAGTTGCGAGCCGCGGGCGAGGACGCAACCGGGCTGTTCTATTATGCCGGCCACGGCGTGCAATCGTTCGGTGCAAACTTTCTCCTTCCGGTCGATATCGAACTTCAGGACGCTGCCGACCTCAGCCTGGTCGGTGTCCCTGCGCAGGCCGTTCTGCGGCAGATGTTCTCGGCACGGAACCGGACCAACATCGTCATTCTGGATGCCTGCCGAAACAATCCGTTCGTTTCCATCCCGGACCTCAGCGACAACGGTCTGGCAGAAATGAAGGCCCCCAGAGGTACTTTCCTCTCTTATTCCACCGCACCGGGCGACATCGCGCTCGATGGTATCGGCGGCAACAGCCCCTTCACCGAAGCGCTGGCCCGGCACATGCCGACACCCGGCATGCCCGTCGAAACCCTTTTCAAGGCGGTGCGGGTCGATGTTCTGAAGGAGACCGGCAACCAGCAGACCCCGTGGGACACGTCCTCCCTCACCGTTGATTTCCAGTTTGTCCCGGCCAAGGCTCCCTCTGCCGAGGAAGTCGAGCTGCGCCAGATCTGGGACACGGTGAAACTCAGCAAGGACCCCTTGCAGGTCCTCCTGTTCCTGCGCGCGCACCCGGACAGCCGATACTCCGCAGAAGCCAGGGAACTCCTGACGGCTCTGATGGAGAAGGAAACGCAGCCCACCGCGCAAGCGACACCTGCCCCACAACAGGAATCCGAACCTGCCACGCCCCAGACAAGCGAGCGTGACATGATCGAAACAGCGCGCCGAGAGGGAACCGCAAGCGCCTATCAAACCTATCTGGACGCATATCCGAACGGTGCCTTTGCCGAACTCGCACGCCTGGAGCTGCAAACGATCGTCAACAAGGAGCAGAGCACCGACCCGGTCGCCAGTCAGCCGCAGCAGGAAGACGCGCCGGCCATCGCCGAGCAAGGCTCACCTGCCGCCGAGCCGGGGGAACCGTCAGCCGTCATAGCATTCAACGCCCCCCTTGCCATGGGAGAGCCGGATATCGCCACCCGAAGCATTTCGGAGCTGATCACCGGATCGCCGAAATTCCCGCCGATCGAGGGCCTGCCGGAAGCGGTCTGGAAGGACAAGACTTGTGCTGCCTGTCATCAATGGGAGCAGGCGAACCTGTGCGACCAGGCCAAGACCTATGTCGCAGACAAGTCCAGAACCATCGAGAAACAGCACCCCTACGGCGGCACTTTCAAGAATGCGTTGCGGCTTTGGGCCGAACAGGGGTGTCCGTAACTTCGACGCCGGTTCTGTAGCGATCCGACGTATTTTTGCGTGCCTCGGTTACTGCGATTTCGAGATCACCGCATAGTCGGAGTAGCCGGCGTAAAGGCGATGGAAAGAGGCAACTGCGCCGATGCTGGCAGCCAGGGCTTTCAACTCGCCTTCCAGGTCAGCTCGTGGAGATACGTGGAAGGATTTGAGCCAGGCAAACAGGACGCGCTTGAACCAGCCAGGCAAGCGTTCCTGCTGACCGAAATCGACCACGTGGATCCGCCCGTCCGGCGCAAGCCGCGCGGCACCTGCCGCCAATGCTTCGCGCCAGATCGGGATCATGGACAGCGTATATGAATAAAAGACGCGGTCGAAAGCCGGAACACCAAAACCTTCCGTTGCCGCCGGGTTTGCGGCATCGCCTTCCACAAGCGTGATCCGATCTGTCAGGCCTGCCTTGTCGATGTTCTTCTGGGCGGTTTCCAGCATGTTCCTGGAAATGTCGAGACCGTAGAAACGAACGTCCGGATAGGCTTTTGCAGCCGCAATCAGGTTCCGGCCGGTGCCGCAGCCAAGTTCCAGCACGACGCCGTCTCGCGGCGGCTGAAGCTCTCGGATCAGCTGGTCGCGCCCGAGCAGGTAGAACTTGCGGGTCAGGTCGTAAAAATGGCGCTGATGGCGATAGACGGCATCCATCAGCCGGGCTGTTTCGACGGCTTGGGTCATGACGCTATGTTTCCGTACGCAGGACGGCCAGCTTAGCCGTTGAACACATAAAGATGGAAGCCACCATAAATGGAGGAGCGGTCCTGACGGCCAAGCTCCAGGCTTTCCTCTTCCTCGTAGGTCCAGCGGTTCAGGATCTGGTCGGATACGCGGCCCGGCAGAAGTGTCGGTTCGGCAGCGGTGCGGAAGATGACCCGGGCACCTGGAAGCGCGGTCCGCGTTATCTCGGTCCAGAGTGCATTGAGCTGATGGTCTGTCATCCAGTCCTGGGCGTCCAGCAGCACATAGGCGTCAAGTGTATTGTCCTGAACCGACTGAAGGTGTTCGGTAAAATTGCGATTGAGCACACGGACCCGGCTCGCACGCTGACGGATTTCCTCGAAATGTTCGCGCTTGAGGTAAGGCGGCAACGGCCCGGCCGGACCGGTGCTGTCCTGACCGCTTGGAGCATAGCCACGGCCGAAGGCCTGCCAGGCGAAATAGTTGTCCTGCATGGAGAAGTCGCAAGCGAGTTTCTCAAGCCGCTGACGCAGAACCGCGGACATGTCGCGTTCGGCACTGGCCGATACCAGGGCGTCATACTGCGCCGGCGGAATGCCGAGGCCGTAGAGCGACATCTTCTTGGACGTAGCCCAGCGCACCAGACGCTTGTCGAACAGCGGCGCCAGTGCGGTATCGAAGAAAGTGCGCTGTTCTTCCAGCGACCTTGTCTTGACCATGTGCTTCGGGTCGATGCCATAAAGCCTTGCGACCAGGTGTCCCGCGCCGATGCAATAGCCCAGCAGACCGTGATGATAGAGGTCGCGCGAGAACAGCGTGATCCTCTTGCGGCCCCAATTGGCCATGTCACGGCCTTCCCAGTAGGCGACCGTTTCAGGATCGAGCTTGTCTTTCAGGAAACGCTGATAGGCGGCAACATTGGCCTTTTCGTCTGCTTCACCGAAGAACCTGTAGAAGACCTCGTAATTCGGCAGATGCTTGGCTGCGGCCAGTTTCAGCCGGCCCAGCGCCACATGTGCACGGTTGAGGTCCACCGCAGTGATCTCGGCCGGATTTGCCGTCAGGTAGGACATGACGTTGCAGCCGCCCGACGCGATCGTGATCATTCGAGAGTCCGGCGTCAGGCGAAGAGCCCTCATGTCGACATCCGGATCTTCCCAGATCTGCGGATAGACAAGGCCCTTGAAAGCGAATGTGAACAGGCGCTCGAGAAAACCGTCCTTGGAGGTGGCTTCGGAACGGTGAACCGCATTCTTGAGACGTTTCTTCGATGCGGTAAGCGTGCTCTGCGCCATGTCTTTCTCCCGAGTCACCTGCGCCAATAAACTGCCTTCCGATACGTGACGGACGCGACAGTTTGGTGACGTTTGCGGAGAATCGAGCCGTTATCCGGATAATAAACCGCCAGTGAAGACCTGCCTCGGCAGTCCAGGAGCGTCTTCGCCGATGGGAAGCCTTCCTCCCCGGCGGAAACGAAACAAAAAAGCCCCCGCCGAAGCGGGGGCTGTGTTTCCGTCCAGACCGTTGGGAGATCCGAACCTAGCGCGTGATAACCACGAAGTCGGTGCCAAGACCCGTGTTGCGGGTGAAGTTTCGGTCCGTGACCGTCAGGGACGAACCCGGGGTCAGCATCCTGGAAACTTCAAGCGCGACCTTCTTGGACATCTCGATCCGGTCGAGAACGTCCATCGACGCGCCACCGCGTTCACCTTCGGCAGATACCGCCATCCACTCGACCGACGAGTCTCCGGGCTTGAAATCCATGGCGGTGAAAACGTGCGTTCCGATTTCCTGGTCGATATCCTTGATCGAGACAGGGGCGGAATAGACATCGCGGAACTTGCGACGGATCCGCAGCGTTGCATTCTTCGGCTCTTCGTATCCGGCATCGGCATGGATGCGGAACTCAAGCGCATTGGTCAGCTGACCGGTTACCGGCAGCTCGGCACCTTCCTGGTACAGGCTGATTGCTGCACGGGTCTTGCGGCCCATGACACCGTCTTCCGGACCGGCATTGAAGCCCATCTGGTTGAGCAGCTGTTGCAGCACCTGAATGCGGCTTGGTGCTTTCTGCGGCGTGATGATCATCCGAAGAGGCTGATCGAAATAAGGATTTTCCGGCTGTACTGCCGGCAGGTTAGCCTGCAGGGGCGCTTCCTGAATGGCACCACGCAGAGCCGGATCGGCTGCAATGGTCTCGTCCGTCAGGCTTGCGACCTCGGTTTCAGGCACATAGGGCTGCGGCAATACAGCGTGATGCACACCAAGCGGGTTCGCCTCGCCCCGTGTCACGACAACATGCATGCCGCGCTCGGTCATGCTGTAAAGCGATTGTGCAAATGCTTTCGGAAGACGAATGCAACCGTGCGAAGCCGGATAGCCGGGCAACCTTCCCACATGCAGGGCAATACCCGACCATGTCAGACGCTGCATGAATGGCATCGGCGCATTGTCGTAGAGGTTGGAAAAGTGCTTCCGCCTCTTTTCCAGAATGGAGAACACACCGGTCGGTGTGCTGTGGCCGCGCTTCCCGGAGGAAATCGACGACACTTCGATCAGATCAAGGCCGCGATAGACCTTGATCTTCTGCTCGTCCAGCGACACCAGCATGTGCAATGGCGGTTCGCTTGCCACATCCGTTTCCGGAGCGGCGTCACGCGCGAATGCGGCCGACATGGCGGCGAACGAAATAACTGCGGCACCGGTCAAGTTGAGCAGCGAGCGCTTGTGCCTGCTCCGGCTATTCATTTCCAATGACAACATCCCTGAGCTCCCCAACGCAAATACCCATAAAGCTCGATTAAAACTGTAACCAACATCTGTGTAGATCGGGTTAGGAAACACGGTTACTTATTGGTTTCCTTCGACCTTTCAGCCGCAAAGTCGCACATTACCCAGCTCGCGGCTGTTATTCACATCACATTTTGTACAGCTAGCAGCCACAACGTGAACGGGGCCTGAATGGGGAAAACGGCCCATTCACGCCAACGGTTCCCGCAGGAGTGGCTTTTCTCAGGCTTTCAGTCCGTCCAGGAAACGGACAGGTTCGCCACGCGAAGGTGTCGTCAGCTCGCCGTCCCACATGACGCGCTGCCCGCGGACAACAGTCCCAACCGGCCAGCCGGTGACGTCCTTGCCGTCATAAGGTGTCCAGCCGCACTTGGAGGCAATCCACTCGTTGCGGATCGTTTCCTTGCGCTTCATGTCCACCACGGTGAAGTCGGCATCGTAGCCGACTGCGATCCGGCCCTTGAGCGCCGTCTGGAAAAGACGGGCCGGGCCTGCACTGGTCATGTCGACAAAGCGCGCGAGGCTGAGGCGGCCTGCGTTAACATGATCCAGCATGATCGGAACCAGCGTCTGCACACCGGTCATTCCGGACGGGGACGCCGGATAGGGCTTCTGCTTTTCTTCCAGAAGATGCGGGGCATGATCGGAACCGAAGATGTCTAGAATGCCCTGCTGCAAGGCCCACCAGAGACGTTCCGAGTGGCGCGGTGCACGCACCGGTGGGTTCATCTGAACCAGTGTACCCAGCCGGTGGTAGGCTTCGTCCGTCAATGTCAGGTGGTGCGGTGTCACCTCGATGGAGGCGACATCCTTGTGGTCGATCAGGAAATCGACCTCCTCTGCCGTAGACAGATGCAGAATGTGGATCTTGGCGCCGGTTTCGCGCGCAATGCCCACAAGACGCTGGGTGCACTGAAGCGCTGCGATCTCGTCACGCCAGATCGGATGGGAGCTTGGGTCGCCTTCAACACGTTCTCCCTGACGTTCGCGCAGGCGGAATTCGTCCTCGGAGTGGAAGGCCGCCCGGCGGCGGGTTACGGACAGGATTTCCTTCACGCCCTGGTCGTCTTCCACCAGAAGATCGCCGGTGGAAGACCCCATGAACACCTTGATGCCCGCTGCCGCCGGCAGTCGTTCCAGGTCAGGAATGTCCTTGACGTTATCCCGCGTTCCGCCGACCCAGAAGGCAAAGTCGCAGTGCATGCGGTGGTGTCCGCGCCGCACCTTGTCGGCAAGGGCTGCCTCGGAAGTCGTCAGCGGATTGGTGTTCGGCATCTCGAAAACCGCTGTGACGCCGCCCATGACGGCAGCACGGGAACCGGATTCCAGGTCTTCCTTGTGGTCGAGACCGGGCTCGCGGAAATGCACCTGGGTGTCCATGACGCCCGGCAGGACATGCAACCCCGTGCAATCGACCGTTTCGCCTGCCTGTGAAGCGTCGAAGGAGCCTATGCCGACAATCCGGCCGCCGCGAACAGCGACATCACGCTGCCCCTCGCCGTCCTGATTGACTACGGTTCCGCCCTTCAGGATCAGGTCATAGGTCGCGCTCATGTGGCTCCTCCGCGTTAATTCGGGTCTATCGGCAGGTCGGTTTAACGGGCTTATACGCGGCCCGGCGGCAAAGGACCAGACAGGGGTCGACAGATTCAGAACCTTGCCCACGGTGGGGAAAGCGCCTATGTGGCACTCAAGTGAAACTGGCCAGTCAACCTGTCTGAAACAGTCATCCGTTCCATGGAGCCTGCCGTGTCGACCCTGTCCTATGCCCACCTGTCCGACCGCTCGTTGATCCGCGTTGGCGGTGCCGAGGCACAGCATTTCCTGCAAAACCTGGTGACGGCGGATATCGACGGCATGGCGGAAGGCGGCGCTCGCGCAGGAGCCCTGCTGACGCCCCAGGGCAAGATCCTGTTCGATTTCCTGATTTACCGCGTCGAAACCGGGTATCTGCTGGATGCCCCATCAGCAACGGCAGCCGACCTTCTGAAACGGCTGACATTCTATCGGCTGCGGGCAAAGGTGGAACTGGAACTGCTGCCGGAAGACATTGGTGTGATTGCGGTTTGGGATGACGCCTCGGAAGCGGGCAACGCTTCGAACCTTGGTCTGGAGGCAGCCCTGGCCTGCGTCACGGATCCGCGGCTGCCAGCGCTCGGGATGCGCATTTCCGGTTCAGTGGCTGATCTTTCCGCAATGCTCGACGGTTCACCCGCGGACGTTGCAGCCTATGATCTTCACCGCATTTCAAAAGGCGTGCCGGAAGGTCTGAAAGACTACGACTACTCGGATATTTTCCCTCACGATGCCGATCTAGATCAGCTTGGCGGTGTCTCCTTTTCCAAGGGATGTTACGTCGGCCAGGAAGTGGTTTCGCGCATGCAGCACCGGGGCAGCGCCCGCAAGCGGTTCGTTCAGATCGAAAGCGGCGCGATGCTCCCCGAAAAGGGCGCCGATATCATGGCCGGCGGCAAATCCGTCGGGGCGCTCGGGTCCAGTGCCGGTACCGGTGACAGCGCTGTGGGCCTTGCCCTGCTCCGTCTTGACAAGGTAGCCCAAGCCAAGGACAACGGCATCCCTCTGCAATGCGGTGACGCGGAGATTCTGGTCAAGGTGCCCGACTGGGCATCGTTTTCCTTGCCGGAGCCCAGCACCGCGGATTGAAACCGCGAGACCTTTGAGGACCGATGGCCTCTGCCCGAACCGACCAGCCCCCGCGCGCCTGGCAGCGCATGTTGTCCGGCAGACGGCTCAATCTTCTGGACCCCTCACCGCTCGACGTCGAGATCTCCGACATTGCCCATGGCCTTGCCCGTGTCGCCCGCTGGAACGGACAGACCTATGGCAACCATGCCTTCTCGGTCGCGGAACATTCGCTGATCGTTGAAGACATCGCCATGATGCTGAAACCGGACCTGCCGCCGCACTGGCGCCTGGCTGTTCTGCTCCATGATGCACCGGAATATGTCATCGGTGACATGATATCCCCCTTCAAGTCCGTCATTGGTGAAGCCTACAAGGGGGTGGAATTACGCCTGCAGGGGGCAATCCACCTGCGGTTCGGTCTGCCCGCGGCAATTCCCGTGGCCGTGAAGAAGCTCGCAAAGCGCGCTGACATCATCTGTGCCTATTTCGAGGCGGTGGAACTGGCCGGTTTCGACGAAGACGAAGCTGCCAAGATTTTCGGCAAACCACGTGGTTTTCCGCTCGATGCGAACGGCAAGTTGCGTTACGGCCTTGAGCCTCTGCCGGTGAAATCTGCCCAGGAAATGTTCATGCAGCGCTTTGAAGCGATCGAAGCCCTGCGCGAAGCTGGGAACAACCCGAAAAGCAGACAAGCTAACGGGTGACCTTGCCCACGAATGACCCTAGTTTATTGACGGATACGAAGAACCGGTTCTGTCATGCTGCACGTTTGTTCCCTGTCGAAATTGCCCGAAACGGTGGTCTCCACCGGCGCCAAATCCGTGATCACCCTGATCAACGCCGAAATGAGCGTGCCGACACCCGTCGGTATCTTGCCGGAACGCCATCTGTTTCTTGCCTTCAACGACATTGTAACGCCGGTGAAGGGGCTGGTTCCGGCCAGTGAAAGGCAAGTGGAGGCTTTTCTGTCCTTCGTGAGATCCTGGGACCAGCAGGAACCACTGGTGATACACTGCTGGGCAGGCATCAGCCGCTCGACGGCCGGTGCCTATGTGGCAGCTTGTGCGCTCAACCCGAATGCGGATGAATACGATCTTGCGAAGATCCTTCGGACACGGTCGCCGTCGGCCACACCGAACGCCCGGATTGTTGCGATGGGCGACAAGATTCTCGGCCGTGATGGCCGCATGATCGACGCGATCCGGGGCATCGGCCGCGGTGCAAATGCCTTTGAAGGCAACCCCTTTGTCATGCCGATCGACTGACGACCATCCACGGAGACGCAATGCCCCACCGGCAAGCCAATATTGAAATCGGATTGAATGCCGTCATCGTATCGGTTGCCGGAGGCCTGCCCCAGATCGTTCACGTGAACGATGCGAAGGAGGCCAGTACACAGACAGGCCAGCAAACCGGAGCAGAGAGCGGCACGAACGCGCCGGGTGAGGCAACACTCGACAGCCTTCCGTTTGGTCCATTCGACCCGATCCGTCACCGCACCTTCGAAATCGGCCTGCGTTCCTGGGTGGAAAACCAGACCGCGCTGAGATTGGGATATGTCGAACAGCTTTACACTTTCGGCGACCGTGGCCGGCACC
Organism: Roseibium sp. RP-7; assembly: GCF_053005225.1. Taxonomy (NCBI): domain Bacteria; kingdom Pseudomonadati; phylum Pseudomonadota; class Alphaproteobacteria; order Hyphomicrobiales; family Stappiaceae; genus Roseibium; species Roseibium sp. RP-7. The sequence continues at coordinate 1,052,570 of NZ_JBRKQA010000001.1, read as the reverse complement.
GGGTCTTCGGTGATGAAGGACCGCATGTGGTTTCGGTCGGGTATCTGGCTTTGACACGTCAGACCCCGGATTCGGAAAGCATGCTTCTGCGGCACGATTCGGCATGGCGTTCCTGGTACGACTATTTCCCCTGGGAAGACTGGCGCACCGGGCGTCCCGAGGTCCTGGATCGGGACATTCTGCCGGCTCTCGACGCCTGGTCCAGCGAACCGCCGCCTTCGGGTGAGCCGCCCAAACCACTTGGGCGTCAGGAACGGGTGCGGCTTGCCTTTGGCACCGGCGGGACTTCCTGGGATGAAGAACGGGCGCTGGAGCGGTTCGAACTTCTTTATGAGGCTGGCCTCGTCGAAGAAGCCCGGACCGATGGACGGCCCGCGGCCCTGCGGCGGTCAAACCTGCCTTTTCTCGGCGCGTCGATGCGCTTCGACCATCGCCGGGTGCTGGCGACAGCCATTTCCCGGTTGCGCGGCAAGTTGAAATACCGACCGGTGATCTTCGAACTGATGCCGGAGACCTTCACGCTCACCGAGCTTCAAACCTCTGTCGAGGCCATTTCGGGACGCCATCTGCACAAGCAGAATTTCCGCCGCCTGGTAGAAAACGCCGACCTTGTCGAACCGACCGGTGCAACGTCGACCGCGACCGGGGGCCGCCCGGCCGCCCTGTTCCGGTTCCGCCACCAATTGTTGAGCGAACGGCCTGCCCCCGGGCTTCGTGTAGGCGGGCGCTGACGGCTTTCTGCGTTTTTTTTCGACACGGCCATTAAAGTTAAGTCCTTAGTAATATTAACCATAACTCCTCCTATCGGCGCGAAAACTTCCACGATTTTCCACGAATTCCAGTCTTATTAACGCTCTTTCAAGGTTAAGCAGACATCTTCAATTTCAGCGTCGTTGTTTACACAGCGTTCACGCTGTTCGTCCGGCGTTTTCGGGACGATGTGTAACGAGTTGGAGTTGGCTGCGTATGTCTGGCCTTAAGTCCCGCAACGGAAAGCGGTTTTCTTCTAAAGTGACACAAGATTTCGGCCCGGTCCGTGCGCGTATGCGCCGGCTCAAATATGTTCTTGTTGCCTGCCCACTGGTCTGGCTCGGTATCGGCGGATCGGTTGGAAACCAGGACATCTTTTCGCTCGTCAACTCGCGCAAGGCGGAATCGCCGCGCTGGATGATGTATCTTGAGCCAGCGAATTTCACGACGAAGGTTGCACCGAAACTGGCGCTCGGCACGACGCCGGTACCCGACCATATCTCTGCACCGATCCTGACACTGACGTCGGCAGATGAGGATTTCGAGGCCAGGCCACTCGTCGGTTTTGAAGAGGTCGCCATGAACGCCAGGCCGACCGAAGTGCCCGATACGATCCTCACCAACAGCACCGCCAAAAGCGACCGCCTGATCACGATGGCGCCGGACCGCCAGATGGTCGACAGGGCAGCCGGCAATCTCTACGCCATGTCGAGCCTGATCTCGACGGAGAAGAAACACGAGGATCTGCCGCGCGTCGCCTTCGTCAAGGCACAGCCGCTCAACTCCCAGGAAACCAGCATGCTCGCCAGCAACGGCAAGGATGGTTTCCCGGAAGGTGGGCCGTTGGACCTGCAAAAGGTCATGATGGCGCGCAATGCCGCTGCCGCCAGCTTCTCCCTCGTTTCCGCCTACGCTCCTGAAAGCGTGAAGGAAACCAAGGAACCCTTCGACGCGCTGTTCGGCGCTGCCATGTACGAGCAGGAGCTGCCGCCGCCGGAAGATCCCGACAACCCGCATTGGTGGGCGCAAAAGCCGCTACCGTTGTCCGTTGGAGACAAGAAAGAGCAGCGCTGCCTTGCCGAGGCCATCTACTTCGAAGCTCGCGGTGAAAGCGAAGATGGCCAGGTGGCCGTCGCGCAGGTCGTGTTGAACCGGGTCAAGAACCCGGCCTACCCGGACAGCATCTGCGGCGTCGTTTACCAGAACCGCCACAAACGCAACCGCTGCCAGTTCTCCTTTGCCTGCGATGGTATCAAGGATCGTATTTCCAGCCCGACCGCCTGGGCAACGGCCCAGAAGCTGGCAAGGGATGTCGCTGACGGCAAGCGCTATTCGAAGATGGTCGACGCTTCGACGCACTATCATGCGACCTACGTCAACCCGCGGTGGGCGAAGTCCATGGCAAAACGCGGCAAAGTCGGCCTGCACATCTTTTACAAGACCTACGCCGGCGGATGGAACTGATCCTGCCGCCCGGGGCCTTCCCCAAGTCCTTCTTCGGCCTGCTCGTGCCATAGGCGTCCTCAGATGCCTGTGGCCCGTGCTTTCCCGTCAGTCGCTCGACTTGAAGACGTTGGTGACCACATAGGTTGCCAGAAGGACGAGATGAAACCCCAGAAGGGCGGCAACCTGAAGGGGTGTGGTCTGGGAAAATTCCAGAAGTTCGCTCAATACGTGGATCGATGAGATGATGATGATCGTCGAGACGATCCGGTGCTTCATCCGCCTGTAGGCCTTCTCGCCCTGCTGGATGTAGTCATCGCCCTGCACAAGGGCCTTCAGCCGGAAGGTGTTGTAGGTGTTGGTCGCCACCATGATCACCAGATTGGCGATGAACACCATGTCGAGCAGATTGAGAATCAACAGAATCGTCTTCTTTCGGTCCAGAAACTCGAAGCTCTGGATCGCGTCGTAGATATCGACGAAGAAGGTGACGAGAAACAGCACCATGGCAACAGACAGACCGGCCAGGATCGGAACCTGCGCGTAGCGGGTCAGCCTGATTACCGGATCGCTTGCCGGGATCTTGCGGTCTTCGTTCTCACGTTCGCTCATGTGCCTGCCCTGACTGTCCTTCTTCAGAGCTAGCACGAGTATGGATTGCAGACCAACCCGGAAGGTCGGCCGGCGATAGATGCCGGCCGGATCAAACGGCTGAGATCAAGCGGTTGCGAAAGTGTCCTTGAACTGCTCGCGAAGAACGTTCTTCTGGACCTTGCCCATGGTGTTGCGCGGCAGGCTGTCGACCAGAACAAGCTTCCGCGGATGCTTGAAACGGGCGAGCGATGTTCCGGCAACAGCAAGAATCGCGTCCAGATCGGGCGTTTCCGGGCTATCCGGCACCACCAGGCCCAGCACTGTTTCTCCGAAATCGGAATGCGGCACACCAATGACGGCGCTTTCCCGAACCCCGGGCTGGGCATCCAGGATCAACTCGATCTCCTTCGGGTAGATGTTGTAGCCACCGGAAATGATCAGGTCCTTGTTGCGCCCGACGATATGGACATAACCGTCTGCGTCGATCATCCCGAGATCACCGGTGATGAAGAAGCCGTCCTCCCGCAATTCGGCAGCGGTCTTCTCCGGCATCTGCCAATACCCCTTGAAGACGTTCGGGCCGCGCACCTCTATCTGGCCAACCGTTTCGGCCGGCAACGTGTCGCCTGTCGCGGGGTCCGTGATCTTCAGTTCCACGCCCGGGAGCGGGAAACCGACTGTCCCGGCGCGGCGCTCGCCTTCATACGGGTTGGAGGTATTCATGTTGGTTTCGGTCATGCCGTATCGCTCCAGGATCCGGTGACCGGTCCTTTCCTCGAACTGCCGGTGCGTTTCGGCAAGCAGCGGCGCGCTTCCGGAAATGAACAGCCGCATGCCCTTTGTGAGGTCCGCCGTAAAACGCTCGTCCTGAAGCAATCGGGTGTAGAAGGTCGGCACGCCCATCATCGTCGTTGCCTTGGGCATCAGATCGATCATGGCGTCGAGATCGAATTTCGGCAGGAACAGGATGGCACCACCAGCAGCCAGCGACACGTTGGTCGCAACGAAAAGCCCGTGAGTGTGGAAGATCGGCAAGGCATGCAGCAGCACATCCTTGTCGGTGAAGCGCCAGAGTTCCGCCAGGGTGGCGGCATTCGACAACAGGTTCGCCTGTGTCAGCATTGCCCCCTTCGACCGCCCTGTCGTGCCGGAGGTGTAAAGGAAAGCGGCCAGATCGTCCGGCGCTCGTTCCACTGTTGCAAATTCGGTGGGTTTGGCTTTGGCCTGATCCGTCAGCGACCCGCTTCCGTCAGCGTTGAGCGTCTCGAGGCGGGCGCCGAGTTTAGAGACGACAGGGTCCAGCAAGGTCTTGCTGTCACCGTCGCAGACCACGGTCCTGGCACCGCTGTTTTCGATAAAGTAGCTGAGCTCATCGACGGTGTAGGCCGTATTGAGCGGCAGGAACACGATCCCCGCCTGGGCACAGGCCGCGTAAAGAGCCAGAGACGTGGCTGACTTTTCGACCTGGGCGGCGAGACGGTCGCCAGCCACCATGCCGTTGTCGGTCAGAACATGGGCAATCTGCGCCGCGCTTTCCAGAAACGCAGCATGGGTCAGGATGGAGCCGTCCTGAAAGATCAGAAAGGGTGTGTTCTTGCCGGCATGCTTTCCGAACAGTTGGTCGTAGAGTGGGTTTGTCATCTATGGGGCTCCTGGATCAGCAGGCTTTCGATCTAACCTTGCAAGGCCAAAAAGCTGATCGATTCTATATTGTTAGAGCTTATTAGCCGCATTCAGTTCAGTGCGGATAGCTCTAAAGTGAACGCATTTTCTCCAGCAGTGCTGAGTGATTTGATTTCAGATGAAGCGGCAATTGTCCGGGTCGAAGCGAACCTCTCATGGTTCTGGGTTACCTTCTCCAGATCGTAGAGATAATTGACCATGACGCCGGCAGACTGCTTCATTCCCTTGTCGGAAAGATCCGCGCCTGCGTGCACCTGGTGAACCAATGCGCCGTTGCCAAGGTGGAAGCGGGCGACAGGGTCCAGCGGCAGACCGTCTTTGCGCTTTGCGGTCATCAGGTACCGGGCTGCAAGCTTGCGCAAGGTATCCTCGTCGGCAGAGCCGTGGTCGATCCCCTCGCCTTCCAGCCAGCGGACCAGCCCCGGGATCGGCGACAAGGTGACGAATGTCTTGAGCTTGGGCAGCTCAAGTGACAAATCCGCGGCCACCTGTTTGATAAGCGAGTTGCCGAAGGATATCCCTGCAAGGCCGGCCTGGCAGTTGGAGATCGAATAAAACACCGCGGTATCCGCCGTATCTGCTTCGATCTGGGTTCTGTTTTCGGCAAGAAGACCCTGGATGGAGCCTGGAATTCCCTTTGTCAGGGCAACTTCAACGAAGATCAGCGGCTCATCCGGCATTGCCGGATGCAGAAACGCGAAGCACCGCCTGTCGACAGGTTCCAGACGCCGGCGAAGATCGCTCCAGCTGTCGATCGCGTGAACGGCTTCATAGGCGATGATCTTTTCCAGAAGCTGGGCCGGGCTTTCCCAATTGATCGGCCGAAGCACCAGGAAGCCGCGATTGAACCAGCTGGCAAACAGATGCCGGAAGTCCAGATCAAGCGCCTGAAGGGCATCATCGCCCTTGCTGAGGCGCAACAGGTCCTCGCGCATGCCGACCAGAAGCCGGGTTGCATCCGGAACCTGGTTGAGCCGCCGGATCAGTTCCTGCCGCGGAGGTTCGACAGCCTCCATGAATTCGCGGTAACTGGCCTTCGACTGCCCCTTCTCATAATGCTCCAACGCCGATCTGACAGCCGGAGCCGATACGGCCAGACCTTCCGCGAGATGACGGAAGAAGGCACGTTTCTCCTCGTCATTGAGAGCGCCATACCGGCTGAGGATCTGCCGGGCAAGATTTTGCCCGGAGACCTCCCCGGTTGCACCGATCAGATCGGCGACGAGCGCCTCGAGCGGACGGTCATCCGCCTTGTCCGCCCCCTTCGACAGGTATCTTCGTTCGAAAACGGTCGTCAGCAGATCGGCCAGAAACATCACCGCGCTTCTCCCATCACCACGTCCGGCAGCCAGGTGGCCAGTTCCGGAAACAGACAGAGGATGACGATCGCCACGAACATGCACGCCACGAATGGCAGGGACCCGGTGAGGATCGTCTTCAAGGAAATGTCCGGAGCGATGCCGTTGATCACGTAGAGGTTCAACCCGACCGGAGGAGAGATCAGACCGATCTCCATGTTGATGGTCAGGACAACCGCGAACCAGATCGGATCGAAGCCGGCTGTGGTGATGATCGGCAGCAGGATCGGTGCCGCCATCAGGATCACCGCGACGGGCGGCAGGAAGAACCCGGCAATCAGCAGGAAGACGTTGATTGCCGCCATCAGGATCCAGCGGTTGACGGACAGCGTACCGATCCATTCTGCAATCGCCTGCGTGATGAAAAGCGACGACAGCATGTAGGAGAAGACACCGGCTGCCGCGATGATGAAGAGGATCATCACGCTTTCCCGCGTACTGTCGCGCAGCACGGTCCAGAGCAGTTTCGGGCTCCAGAGCCGGTAGATGATGACCGCGATCAGCAGACAGAGCAGAGCGCCGACGGCAGCGGTTTCAGACGGTGTCGCGATGCCGCCGTACATGGCATAGAGCACACCCAGAATAATGAGCATGAACGGCAGGACGCGCGGCAGGATCTCGAACTTTTCCGCCCAGGAATAGTTGCCCGCGCTGAGCACGCTGGCATTGCCGCTGCGCCAGGTCGAATAGAGCGACCAAGCCATGAAAAGGCCCATCAGCATCAGGCCGGGAATGACACCTGCCAGGAACAGACGACCGATCGAAGTTTCGGTTGAAATGCCGTAGACGATCATCGTGACGGACGGCGGGATCAGGATGCCGAGCGTGCCCCCCGCGGCGATGGAACCGGCAGCGACACCATCCGGATAACCGCGCTTGCGCATTTCCGGAATACCCATCTTGCCGATGGCCGCACAGGTGGCGGGTGAAGACCCGGACATGGCAGCGAACAGGGCGCATGCACCGAGGTTCGAGACGACCAGTCCACCGGGTACCCGGGTGAGCCATCGTTCCAAAGCCTCGTAGAGATCGGCCCCCGCCCGAGTGGAGGCGATGGAGGCGCCCATGATGATGAACATTGGGATCGACAGAAGGGCGAAGTTATCAAGTTTGCCGAACAGGATTTCGGGCATCAGTTCGAGCGACCGGAAGCCGTCGAATGCCAGCAGGAAGCCGGCGGAAACGATCAACAGACCGATCGCAACGGAAATGCCGGAGAAGAGGACCAGGATGGTGGCGACCGCCACCAGGGCGCCGAGCAGCAAGGGATCCATTATTTGTCCTCCAGACCGAAGGGTTTGTCGATACCGATGAGAACCGCGTAAAGATCTGCGGCGAGCTGCAGCAGCAGCAGTCCGAACCCAACGGGGATCGACAGATACGGGATCCAGAGCCTGACGCCCCAGACAGTGTCTGAGGTCCAGCCCTTCGACCAGGCGAGGTACCAGAATTCAGTGCCGTAGAAGAGCATCATCGCCATCACCAGGATCGAGATTGACAGCGTGATGCAGGCCAGCACGAAGCGGGCACGTGGTGCCAGCGACAGGGGAAACAGGTCGACATTGACGTGCCCCCGAAGCCGCTGAACGTAAGGCAGCCCCACAAGGGTTGCGGCGATGACCAGATAAATGACCGTTTCGGTCTGCCAGACGGTGGAAGCGTTGAGCACGAGGCGCACGAAGATCATCTGGCAAGTGACGACGACGGCGACAACGATCATCGCTGCCGCACACCAGCCGGCCACGGTCGAAATCGCTGCGACAACGCGCAAGAAGGGGTTGCTGCCGGCATGCGCTACCGCAGCCGTACTGTGGCCCGCCATGGGTCACTCCTTGAAATGAGGTCCTTTGGAACAGGTTTCGGGGCGGCTTTCAGGCCGCCCCGCAAGTTCAGTCGCTTATTCGACGGCGAATGCCAGATCGAGAAGCTGCTGACCGTTCGGGGTTTCTTCCACGAACGCCTTGTAGGAGGTTTCCTTGGCAAGAGCCCGCCAGGCATCGAAGTCCGCTGCGGTCATTTCGGCGATTTCGACACCGTTCTCACGGAAGACTTCTGCAGAGGCCGCATCTTCCTTCTTGGCTTCTTCGAGATAGAAAGCCTGCGCCTTTTCAGAAGCCGCAAGCAGCGCTTTTTGCTGGTCTTCGGTCAGGCTCTCGAACTTGGCCTTGTTCATCAGGAGCGGCTGGTACATGAACCAGAGCGCATATTCGCCAGCCGGGGTGTAGCAGGACACCTGCTCGTAAATGCGATAGCTGACGAAGGACGAGGACGAGGTGTTGACCGCGTCCAGAACACCGGACTGCATGGCATTGTAGACTTCCGAAGACGCCATCGAGGCAATTGACGCGCCTGCGCCTGCAAGCATCTGCTCAAAGGCCTTGCCCGCAGCGCGGGTCTGTAGGCCCGGCATGTCTTCCGGCTTGGTGATGCACTTGTCCTTGGCTGCAAAGCCGCCGGCCAGGTAACCGTGCACCAGCACGATCACATCGTCCTCGGCCATGATTCCCTCAATGGCCTCCATGAACGGGCTTTCGTTCATGCGGGCCGCATGGTCATGGTTTTTCACCAGACCCGGCATCAGGGTGAGGTTATAGGCAGGTTGCTGGCCACCGGCATAGCTGAGCGGCAGAACGGTCATGTCCAGCAGACCGCGAGACAGCGGCTTATATTGTTCGCGCGCCTTCAAAAGCGACTGGGACGGGAAAATCTTGATGTCGAGATCGACACCGGCCGCCGCCACGTCGTCGGCAACCATCTGGGCCACCTTGTGGCGAACGTCGCCGGTGGACCACTGGTGAGACAGGCGCAGCTCGGTCGCGTTGGCGGTGAGCGCGCTGGCGAAAAGCGTCACGGCAGCAACCGACGCTGAGAATTTGAAGTTCATTTTTTCCTCCCTGATGGTTCCGGACAGGAACCGGAATTTGATCTTACCCTCATGTGATGTTTTTCTGTCAAGTGATTTTGTATACAAGATCGACAATATTGCGCGCGAAAAACTCCTATGCTAAATGCGAAACATGGAAAGAAAACGATCCGACCGCATCGCGGATGCGCTTGAAGGGCTGATTTTCGACGGCACTTTCGCCGATGGCGACAGGCTGGACGAGGTTCAGCTTGCGGGCCGGTTTTCGGTTTCCAGAACACCGGTCCGGGAAGCCCTTCACAGGCTTTCCCAGTCCGGTCTGGTCGTGCAGATACCCCGCCGCGGTGTCTTCGTCCGGCAACCCGGCCCGGTGGAACTGATCGAAATGTTCGAAGTGATGGCAGAGCTGGAAGCCGTGAGTGCACGCCTGGCTGCCGCGCGTATTTCCGAAACTGCCCTTGCCGATCTTCACGCTGCAAACGAGCGTTGCAAACACGCCGTCGAGGCGCAGGACACGGATGGCTACTATCTGGAAAACGAACAATTCCACGCCATCATCTACCGTCAGTCAGGCAACCGTTTTCTGGAGCAGGAATGCCTTCGCCTTCAACGGCGTCTGCAGCCTTTCCGAAGGGTGCAGCTTCGCGTGCGCGGGCGCATGAAACAATCCATGGCCGAACATGAAGACGTCGTTGCCGCCATCGAGGCTGCCGACGGTGAACGGGCGGCGGCTGCCATCCGTCGGCACGTTTCCGTACAGGGCGAGAAATTCCATCACCTGATGGCAAGCCTGAAGCCCGCAGCCGAGTAAGTCCTTCTAGAATTCGAAAACCCGGCCATGCTGCTGACGGTCCGCGGCAGGGCTTGTGCCGAGGGCTGACCGGTAGCGTTTCGAAAAATGGGATGCGCTGGCAAAGCCGCAGGCCATCGCGATGTCGATCATGCGCATTGAGGTGCGGCAGACGAGCTGGCGGGCAATGTCCAGACGAACCTTTGCGTAATATTCCTGCGGGCTGCACTTCAGATATTTCTGGAATTCCCGCTGCAACTGGCGGGGGCTGACGTCCAGTTTCTGCGCGATCTCCTGCAAGGAGAGCGGCTCGACGACGTTCTCCGTCATCAGGGCGATGCTGCTGCGCACTCGCTGCGAGACGGATTCCAGATCATCACGCATGTGCTTGTGCTGCCGCTCATTGCCACTGCGCCAGTCGTGATGAAGGGCAATTTCGGCGACGTCCGCGGCAACCGCACCGCCGTGAACCTGGGCCACGAAGCCGATCATCAGATCGAGCGCGGAGGTTCCCCCGGCGCAGGTCATGTACTTGCCGTCCGTCTGAATGAGACTGTCCACCAGCCGCGCATCCGGGAACCGCTCCTTGAAGAAATCGGCATATTCCCAGTGGATCGTACAGTTCCTGTTGTCCAGCAGGCCGAAGTCGGCCAACACATAGGCACCAGTGCAGATGCCTGCGATCCGGCTGGAGCGGTTGGCCAGTTTCCGGATCGCAACCTTCTGAGCCAGTGTCAGCCCAATGCGTTCCACATCGTCACTGCTGCAGACCGCAAGAAGATCCGGCCGTTCGACATCGCCGATGGCGCAGTCGGCCCGTATGGTGCTGCCGTTGCTTGCAACGGCATCGCTGCCGTCCAGACTGCAGCATCGATATGTGAAGGCCTTGCGTTTCAACACCTTGTTCGCGATCCGCAGAGGCTCGATTGCAGAGGCAAAGGAGAGCAGGGAAAAATTTCTCATGAGCAGAAAGCAGATCTCGACGGTTCGCAAGGCAAGCGCCTCTCCGCCGTCATCCCCTTCGCTTCGGCCGGGGGCCGGAGAGGATTTCCGCCCTGGGGAAACTTGTGCTTCGTCCAATCTAGCGCTCACAGGTATCCTGCCTTCACCATCTTCATCGGCTCGAACCGATCTTGAAGAACCTTCAGCCGGAAATTTAGCAGCCTGAAAAGCTGCTCCCTATCGGGAAACCGGACTACATTGTCGCAGTTCTTCCGTTGCGCTACCCGGCACACGCCTCACGAAAGAGACCGCCGTTGTGGTTTACAGGCTCCCAGAATCATCGATAGTACACAGGTCTTGAGCTCTTCATGAACGGTGCGACCCATCCCGGGGCACCGGAGTGACCAACCGAAGGAACATTTCATGCTCTACCGCCTCGGCCTTGCCACCGCGTTCGGCCTGTTGACCGCCTCTCCCGCCCTTGCCCATCTGGATCCGTCCGAACACGGCTCCTTTGCCGCCGGCTTCACGCATCCACTGTTCGGTACCGATCACGTGCTGGCGATGATTGCCGTTGGCCTTTGGGCCGCCCTTCTTGGCGGGCGCGCCGTCTGGGCTCTGCCGACCGCCTTCGTCGGTGCGATGATCGTCGGATTCCTGCTCTCGCTTGCCGGCATTCCGCTGCCCTACGTCGAACCGTTCATTCTGACATCGGTCGTGGTTCTGGGTGTCGTTGTCGCCCTTGCCTTGCGCCTGCCACTTGGGGTGTGTGCGGCACTGGTGGGGGTGTTCGGCATTTGTCACGGCCATGCCCACGGCGGTGAAATCGGCTCGGCTGGCGAACTTTCCTATGCCGGTGGCTTTGTTTTGGCGACCGCGCTCCTGCATGCGGCCGGGCTCCTGATCGGCTACGGCGCCAATGTGGCCACCCGGAACGATCCCGCCTGGGCACCACGCATCATTCGCAGCCTGGGTGTGCTGACGGCACTCGGCGGCTTGTATCTTGCAGCAGCGTGAGTTCGGTGACTGATTAAAACAGCCGCGACTGTCGTCCCCTGCTCACCCACATCTGAGCATGCGCGCAGCGCTGTTTCGAAGGATGGCCGGCAAACTTCAGAGCAAGCGGCCCATCCTTCGAGATGGACCTGACGGTCCTTCTCAGGATGACGTAGAGACGGGATGGCAGACAGGGCAGAACACCGAACGGGTAGCCGGTAAAGAGGTCTCAGCCGATCTCGATATCCAGACCCAGATCCAGAACCGGAGCCGAATGGGTGATCCAGCCTGAGGAGATCAGGTCAACCCCGGCTTCGGCGACGGCCTTGACCGTATCGAGCTCTATTCCACCGGATGCTTCCAGCAGAACCTTGCCTCCGGCCTTTGCAACGGCCTGCTTCAGGACTTCAGGCGGCATGTTATCGAGCATGACCACGTCAGGACCGGCGGCAAGTGCCTCGTCCAGCTGTTCCAGCGTGTCGACTTCCACCTCGATCTTCACCAGATGACCGGCGAAAGCCTTGGCGGCTTCGATGGCTTGCGTCACACCGCCGGCGACCGCGATGTGGTTGTCCTTGATCAGGATCGCATCATCGAGACCGAAGCGATGGTTGGAACCGCCGCCACATTTGACCGCATATTTCTCGAACGCACGCAGACCAGGTGTCGTCTTGCGGGTGCAGACGATGTCCGCCTTGGTGTGTGCGATCAGATCGGCGAATTTCGACGTAGCCGTCGCAATGCCTGACAAGTGACCCAGGAAGTTCAGCGCCACCCGTTCAGCGGCCAGAAGCGCGCGGGCCGGACCTTCGATCCGGGCGACGACCGCCTTGGGCGACAACCGGTCACCATCTGCCAGAACGGCCTCGAAATGCAAACCGGCATCCGTCTGACGAAAGGCGCTTTCGGCGAAGGCTAATCCGGCGAGAACGCCCGGTTTGCGCGCGGCAATCACGGCGGAGGCTTTTGCATCGGGTGGCAGCGTTGCCTGGCTGGTGACGTCACCCGCCCGGCCCCAGTCTTCCAGAAGAGCGGCCTTGACGGCTTCATCCACCATCAGGCGTGGCAGCTCGGGCAAAAATCTACGGGTCATGCGCCTCTCCGGTCAGGCAGTTTCCAGGGCCTCGGCGGTGATGGCTTCGACTTCCTTCAAGGTGGTGTAGGAGCGGCTTGCCATGTCAGGGTTTTCCTGCGGGAAATCCTTGCGGAAATGCCCGCCACGGCTTTCCTCGCGCTTCAGCGCCGCCGCGGTGATGATACGCCCGGCGACCATCATGTTGAGGATCGACTGGCGCACGCAATTCTGTTCAACCTGCGCAATATCGGCCAGGGCCGTCTTGAGGCCGGCCGCGTCGCGCAGCACGCCGACATTGCGCGCCAGTGTCTTGCGCAGAACGGTGATCGCTTCCCGCTCCTCGACGTTGCGCTGGCTCGGCAAGCCCGGAGCATCGTCCATCTCGTTCCAGTAGGCACTGCGCGGGGTCGGCATCAGGCCCTGGATATCTTCCGCGATGCGCGCGGCAAAAACGACCGCCTCCAGCAGCGAATTGGATGCCAGGCGGTTGGCGCCGTGGGCACCGGTTGAAGCCACTTCACCCGCGGCCCACAGACCGTCAAGCGACGTCCGGCCGTTGGCATCGGTCAGGACCCCGCCCATGTGGTAATGCTCAGCGGGCGCCACGGGCAGCAGATCCTTCGCCGGATCGATGCCTGCTGCGGAGGCTGCCGCGAAGACGGTCGGAAAATCGTCCTTGAACCTTTCGCCGATCGCTGTCCGGCAGTCCAGGAAGGCCCCCCGGCCTTCGGACACTTCCCGGTGAATGGCCCGGGCAACGATGTCGCGCGGCGCCAGTTCCAATTCCGGGTGAACACCTTCCATGAAGCGTTCGCCGGCCTTGTTGACGAGGGTAGCTCCCTCGCCGCGCAGCGCTTCGGTTGCCAGCGGTGCCGGATCCTTGCCGAGATCAAGCGCGGTCGGGTGAAACTGCACGAATTCGGCATCGGCAATCACCGCGCCGGCGCGGGCCGCCATGGCAAGACCATGACCGTTGGCTTCGTGCGGGTTGGTCGTCAGTTCGTAGAGGTGGCCGATGCCGCCGGAAGCAAGCACCACAGCCTTTGCCGGGAAAATCAGCCGTTCCAGGCCGCCGCGCCGGCGCGCCAGGACCCCGGTTACATACCGTCCCTCGCCAATGAAGCTTTCACCGATGTAGCCTTCCAGAATGCGGATCGACGGCGTCTTGCGAACAGCGGCGATCAGGGCATCCATGATCGCCCGGCCTGCCATGTCGCCGCGCACACGTACGACCCGGCTCTGGGAATGAGCGGCTTCGCGCGAAAACTTCAGCCGGCCTTCGAGATCCTGATCGAACGGAACGCCATAGGACAAGAGGTCATGAACCCGGGCACTGCCTTCGCGGGTCATCTCTTCGACGATCTTTTCCTCGCAGATGCCGCAGCCGGCGGCCAGCGTATCGTCGCGGTGTTTTTCCACCGAGTCCTGCTCGGAGATCGCAGCGGCAATACCGCCCTGCGCCCAGGCAGACGACGCCCCCTGCCCGATCGGTGCGTTGGTGATGACGGTGACCGGACGCGGGCTGAGCTTCAGCGCGCAGAAAAGGCCTGCCAGACCTCCCCCCAGAATGACGACATCATCCACATCCTTGCCTATATAGGCAGGTGCAAAATCCTCAACCGACACGGCCATGGGAAACTTCCTGGAACAGACGGGGCAAGAGCCCCAAAGAAACTCCCGGGCCGGCAGGCCCGGAAGCAATCGCATAGATGCGGTTTAGACCGAAGCCGGTCAGATTTTCAAGTTGATCATCCGCTCGACCGCGGTGCGGGCCCTGTCGGCCACCGCCGGGTCGACGACCACTTCCTCTTTCATCTCCAGGAGAGTGTCGAGGATCTTGTTCAGCGTGATCCGCTTCATGTGCGGGCAAAGGTTGCAAGGGCGGATGTAGTCGACACCCGGCGTTTCGCTGGCAACATTGTCCGCCATGGAGCACTCGGTGATCATCATCACCTTTTCCGGACGCTTTGTCTTGACCCAGTCGATCATGTGCGCGGTGGAACCGGCGAAGTCGGCTTCCGCGACCACTTCGGGCGGGCACTCCGGATGGGCAATGATCTTCACATTCGGTTCGATCTTGCGATAGTCACGCAGCTCTTCCGCGGTGAAGCGCTCATGCACTTCGCAGGCACCGTCCCAGACCAGAACCTCGACGTCGGTCTTGTTGCCGACGTTTGCAGCCAGATACTTGTCCGGGATCAGGAACACCTTGTCGACGCCGAAGCTTTCCACGACCTGCAGCGCGTTGGAAGACGTGCAGCAGATGTCGCATTCCGCCTTCACGTCGGCAGACGTGTTCACGTAGGTGATGATCGGGATGCCGGGGTTCCGCTCGCGCAGGGCCCGCACATCGGCACCGGTAATGGATTCAGCCAGCGAGCAGCCTGCACGCATGTCCGGGATCAGTACGGTCTTTTCCGGGCTCAGGATCTTCGAGGTCTCGGCCATGAAGTGCACGCCGCACTGGACGATGACTTCCGCATCGGTGCGGGTCGCCTCGATGGCCAGCTGCAGGCTGTCGCCAACGATATCGGCAACACCGTGGTAGATATCCGGCGTCATGTAGTTGTGCGCCAGGATAACCGCGTTGCGCTGCTTCTTCAGCTTGTTGATCGCATGGATGGTCGGCGCCAGAGCAGGCCATTCGATGGCCGGGATGATGTGCTTGACCTTCTCGTAGATCGGCGCAGTCGCCTCTGCGACCTCCGGCGTATAACGCAGGTCCGGGCGCTCCAGCTTGCCGAAACGCTCCAGTGCCGTCAGTCCGGCGGCAATCGGTGCTCCAACCGGTGCTTTGGTCTGGGCAATGGTCATGGCGACCTCCCTTTTTTGCGCGGCGCGAGGGGTATTTTGTGCCGCTATTTAATTATACTCAACTTGAGCATATCAGAGGCAAAAGAAAACGGGCGGTGATGCCCATACTTTTGCTCTTTCGGAGTTTATATAGTCATCAGCAAATCGAAAATCTACAAAAATCCGAAAAATTCTCGCGGGAAATCCGATTTGCCTTTGTTTTCGTGAGCTTAAGGCGCAACTTTTCCATTTCCGGAAAGCCAGCTAACAATTATCGCCTTCACACACGAGATGCAAACGGCAAAACCAACCGGGCTCTCACAGCATCTGTTGCTGCGTTTCCACCGCGAACGCGCGACGCACTGGCGTGATCCAAGTTTTGCCGTTCCATTTGCAACGTTGATCAATCCATCAAAATTACGCGTTTTGCGATTGGATGGCTTCAGACTATACCTATCGTAATTTCACGATCAGAGACTCATCCATGACAACAGCTTCTTCCACCGGCCGGGTCGGCCCGAATATACCGCTGGTGATTTCCTGCGGCTGTTTGATCGCCCTCATTTCGTTCGGGCCGCGTTCTGCCATGGGCCTGTTCTTTCAGCCCATGACCGAGGCCAGGGACTGGAGCCGCGAGATCTTCGCACTGGCACTGGCGATCCAGAACCTTATGTGGGGCATCGGACAGCCGATCGCCGGCATGATGGCCGACCGGTTCGGAACCTGGAAGACCATGACACTTGGCGCAGTCCTCTACTGTGCCGGCCTTTTGCTGATGATCGACGCGGAAAGCACCGTCGCCCTGCACATTTCCGCAGGTGTGCTCATCGGGCTCGGCATTGCGTGTTCGTCCTTCTCGCTCGTTCTGGCGGCTTTCGGCCGTGCCGTCTCGCCTTCACAGAGAACGCTGGCCTTCGGTATCGGCACAGCCTCCGGATCTCTCGGCCAGTTCCTGTTTGCCCCACTTGGCGGCACGCTGATTGCCAGCATCGGCTGGCAGCAGACCCTGATCGTCTTCGCCGGCCTTGTGGCAATTGTTCCGCTTCTGGCGATCGCGCTCAGGGGCAAGTCGGAGATGCCGAAAGACAGCAATCCGGCGAACGACCAGAAGCTGACCTCCGCCATTTCCGAAGCCTTCGGAACACGCGGATTTATCCTGCTCACCTTCGGCTTTTTCGTCTGCGGCTTTCACGTCGCCTTCATCACGGTGCACCTGCCGCCCTATATCGCCGACCTTGGCCTTGACCCCGCCTGGGGCGCTACGGCCATCGCCCTCATCGGACTTTGCAACATCGCGGGTTCGCTGCTGTCAGGATATATTTCCGGCCGCTATTCCAAGCCGATCTTCCTGTCGCTGATCTACCTTGGCCGCGCCGTCGCGATTTTCGCCTTCATCATGCTGCCGGTCACGCCTGCCTCGGTGCTCGTGTTCTCCGGCGTGATGGGTCTCCTGTGGCTGTCGACCGTGCCGCCGACATCCGGCCTCGTCGCCGTCATGTTCGGGCCGCGCTACATGGCAACCCTGTTCGGCTTCGTCTTCCTGTCACACCAGGTCGGCTCGTTCCTGGGTGTGTGGCTCGGTGGCAAGATCTACGACGAAACAGGCTCCTATGACGCCATCTGGTGGCTGGGCATCGCCCTCGGCATCTTCGCCGCCATCGTGCACTGGCCGATCCAGGAAAGACCCGTTGACCGGCTCGCTGCTGCACCTGCCGAGTAAGAGACGCCGGACCTTCAAACTTGAACGTTGAGGCAAAGAACGAAAAAGGCGGGCTCAAGGCCCGCCTTTTTGTTTGTCAGTTCCGTTTCGCTTAACCGGCCAATTCCGTTTACCCAGCCACTTTCGAGAAGTCCGCCACCACGTGGGTCGCATCGCGGATTTCAGCAAGGAGCTGCAGGCGGTTCATGCGCAGCGTGGCGTCCTCGGCATTGACCAGGATATCGTCGAAGAAACGGTCGACCGGAGCACGCAATTTCGACAGCGCTTCCATTGCGCCTTCGAAGTTCTCGCTTGCCACGGCGTCGGCCGCTTCAGCCCGGGCCACATCGATGGCGGCGGCCAGATCGATTTCGGCCTGCTCCTGGAAGTGGTCGGCGTGCGGCTTGCCGGAAACAGGGCTGCCGTCCTTCTTTTCCTCGGCCTTCAGAATATTGACCGCACGCTTGTAGCCAGCCAGCAGGTTGGTGCCGTCGTCGGACGATACGAACTTGCCAAGCGCCTCGACACGGCGAACCACCATCAGGAGATCGTCCTGGCCTTCCAATGCAAAGACCGCGTCGATCAGATCGTGGCGCGCGCCTTCATCCTTCAGGTGGACTTTCAGGCGATCCCCGAAGAAGGACAGCAGATCGGCTACAAGGGCTGCGGGATCACTCGCTTCAACACCTTGAAGGTCCAGAGCGGAACGAATGGCATCGCCCAGCCTGATCCTGAGGTTGTTTTCCAGAATGATCCGGATCACGCCCAGAGCCGCGCGGCGAAGCGCGTAAGGGTCCTTGGAGCCGGTCGGCTTTTCATCGATGGCCCAGAAACCTGCGAGAAGGTCCAGCTTTTCGGCAAGGGCCACGGCAACGGCGACCGGGTCGGTCGGCACGCTGTCACTTGGTCCCTGCGGCTTGTAATGCTCTTCGATAGCCGTTGCCACCGACG
Organism: Roseibium sp. RP-7; assembly: GCF_053005225.1. Lineage (NCBI taxonomy): Bacteria > Pseudomonadati > Pseudomonadota > Alphaproteobacteria > Hyphomicrobiales > Stappiaceae > Roseibium > Roseibium sp. RP-7. The sequence continues at coordinate 1,034,633 of NZ_JBRKQA010000001.1, read as the reverse complement.
CATCCTCGCCCTGGGCTGTCGCATAGTAGCGGCCCATGAGGCCCTGCAATTCCGGGAATTCGAACACCATGTTGGAGACAAGGTCCGCCTTGGCGAGTTCCGCCGCGCGTTTGGCCTTGGTTTCGTCCGCCCCGGCAAACGCGGCCAGTTCGGCCGAAAGCGCGATCAGACGCTTCACCCGCTCGCCAACGCTGCCGAGCTTTTCGTGAAACTTCACTTCATCCAGCTTGGGCAGGTTGTCCGAAAGTTTCGACTTCAGGTCGGTTTCCCAGAAGAAGCGGGCATCGGACAGGCGTGCACGGATAACCTTTTCGTTGCCGGCCACGATCAGCTTGCCGCCATCGTCGGCAATGATGTTGGAAATCAGCACGAACTTGTTGGCAAGGCGCCCGGTAGCCGGGTTCTTCAGCACGAAGCACTTCTGGTTGACCTTGATGGTCAGCTGAATGCACTCGTCCGGGATCGTCAGGAAATCCTCGTCGAAGCTGCCCGTCAGCACCACAGGCCATTCAACCAGCCCGGCAACCTCTTCCAGAAGACCCGGATCCTCCACCAGATCGAGGCCTAGTGCCAGTGCACAATCCTTGGCGTCATTCTGGATGATGTCCTTGCGGCGGTCGGCATCCAGCACGACCTTGTGCTTCTCAAGCGAAGGCGCATAGTCGTCGAAACGGCGCACGTCAAAGGCCTCGTCCGCCAGGAAGCGGTGGCCGCGTGTGGTCTTGCCCGCCTTTATGCCATCGAATTCAAACGGAACCACGTCCGGCTCTTCCGTTTCCGGACCGAAGGTCGCGACGATTGAGTGCAGCGGCCGCACCCAGCGTGTGGATCCAGTGCCCCAGCGCATGGCTTTCGGCCAGGGGAAGTTGCGCAGGATGCCCGGCATGAACTCGGCAATGACGTCGATCGCCGAACGGCCCGGCTTTTCGATCACCGCAACGTAGAAATCGCCCTTTTTCGGGTCCGTCTGGATGGTTGCCTGATCGATCGACGTCAGCCCTGCGCCTCTCAGGAAGCCTTCCAGTGCCTTTTCGGGAGATCCGACGCGCGGTCCCTTGCGTTCTTCACGCGTGGCGGCAGAGCCGGCGGGAACGCCGGCAACATGCAGGGCCAGACGCCGCGGTGTCGCGAAGGCCTTTGCTCCCTCATATGGCAAACCGGCATCCACCAGGGCATTGGTCACGAGAGATTTCAGGTCTTCGGCCGCCTTGCGCTGCATGCGGGCCGGAATCTCTTCGCTGAAAAGTTCAAGCAGAAGATCGGGCATGGATATCTGGACCTTTGGTCTGGTGGAATAACACCGGAAACGGTTTGCGCCGTCCGTTACCAAGACAACGGAGACTTGTCACCCCCTTTCGCGGAACCGGACAACGGGCGACCTGCCCATTTTGACGCCAGTCCGTCTGCTTTGTTTCACTCTTCTTCAAGGATTGCATGTGAAACTGCGCGACTTGTTAGCAGTTGTATGTATTGGGACCGACCTTGTGGCGAACCGGGAAGTTGCAGACAACAGATATATGACACGATCTATAGTTGCGTTACTTGCGATAGTTCTTGTCATTTTTACTGGGGTTAAGGTCCTTCCAGTACTTTTCCCGACCTACCAAATCCATAATTCGCAAATGACGTTCGACGTGGTCACCAGCCTCCTTCTGGGCATCGCCATCTTCAGTCTGGGATATGGCACGTGGGCAACGCGCCGTTTGCGCAAGGAGCTGAAGGCAAGATCCTCGGCTCATTCCGAAGCCCTGGCCCTTGCCCAGCACGACCCGCTGACCGGGCTGCCAAATCGCCGCCGACTGCTGGAGGCCTTTGCCGATCTGACCCGTGAGGTGAAGCCTGACTGCTTTCGTGCCGTAATGATGCTCGACCTCGACGGGTTCAAACCGATCAACGACGTCTATGGTCATGCCTTTGGCGATAATCTGCTGCGAAGCTTTGCCGACCGACTGGCCGAAACTCTCGGCAAGGAAGGCATTGTCGCCCGTCTCGGAGGGGACGAATTTGCCATCGTCTCCCCGGTGTTCAAGGACAAATCCGAGGCAGCCGGCTTCGCCAGGCGACTGTTGACGCGGATCAACGATCGTTTCGAGTTCGGCGACCGCCAGATTTCCATCGGCACAGGTATCGGCATCGCGCTTTATCCCCATGACGGCCACGCGGTCACCGAGCTATTGCGCCGGGCCGATATTGCCCTTTACCGGGCCAAATCCTCTGGGCGCTCGACCTACCGGTTCTTCGAGGTCGACATGGATGCCTCGATCCTGCATCGCACGCTTCTGGAACAGCGTCTGCGCCGCGCAATTTCGGAACATGAGGTGAAGGCCTATTACCAGCCGATCCTGGATATGGATTCCGGCCGCATCGCAGGGTTCGAGGCCCTTGCGCGCTGGACCGATGCCGATTTCGGCAAGGTACCGCCGCTGCAGTTCATCCCGATTGCCGAAGACTGCGGCATCATCTCCGAGCTGACCCAGCATCTGCTGGAGGATGCCTGCAAGGTCGCCGCCACCTGGCCGGACGATCTCTACCTGTCCTTCAATCTGTCGCCGGTGCAGTTGCAGGATCCGGCTTTGCCGACCCAGATCAATGCCATCTTGAAGAAATTCGAATTTCCGCCCAGACGGCTGGTGCTGGAGATCACCGAAACGTCGCTGGTGAAGAACCCGGAATCGGCCAAACGCATCCTGACCGAGCTGACGGAAGCCGGCATTTCCATTGCGCTCGACGATTTCGGCGCGGGCCATTCCAGCCTGAGCTATCTGCGCGATTTCCCGATCAAGAAGGTCAAGATCGACAAGTCCTTCACCGAACGCATGCTGGAAGACAAGCAGTGTGCCGCCATCGTCGAGGCCATACTGGTCCTATCCAAGGGTCTCGACATCGACGCCGTCGCGGAAGGGATCGAGGAAAGCGCGGTCCATGACGCGTTGAATTCCAACGGCTGTCACTACGGCCAAGGCTTCCTTTACGCCGCGGCCGTTACTTCAGACGAAGCCTGCAGCCTGCTGGAATCCCAGGTCGACGGACGGTTTCCTTTCAGCGAGAAGACAGACGCCGCCTGACCGCGCCTCTCATCCTCCGAGAAACAGAAGGATGATGACCGCATTGGCCAGATCCACGAAGAATGCGGACACGAGCGGCAGGATCAGGAATGCCTGGGTTGCCGGGCCAAAGTGTTTGGTGATTGCGGTCATGTTGGCAATGGCCGTCGGTGTCGCGCCCAGTGCAAACCCCGCAAAGCCCGCCCCCAGCACCGCCGCGTTGTAGTTCCGGCCCATCAACGGATAAAGCGCCAGGATAATGAAGGCGGCCGCAACGACGACCTGCGTGAAAAGAATGAGCAGCATCGGCCCCGCCAGTCCCGCGATGGTCCAGAGCTGCAGGCTCATGAGTGACATCGTCAGAAAGATGCCAAGTGCAAGGTCCGACAAGACCGCCAGGGACTTGGACCGGGCCGGCCAAGTCATTTTCGGAAAGACCAGCGGCACGGTGTTTGACAGCACGATGCCACAGAAGAGACAGCAGACGAAGACCGGCAGATCGAGGCCTATTCCCGCGCTCAAGGCTTCCTGAAGCGCGACGCCGAGGCCAATGGCGATGTTGAGAACCAACAGCGAGCGCATCAGCCCGGTGTGGGTCACGCTCGTGTCTGCCTCTCGTTCCATCTCAAGGCCGATCATGGGGGCTTCTTCCGGGCGGTTCGGATCCGGTTTGCCACCCCGTTTTTCGATCAGGAACTTGCCCACCGGACCGCCAAGAAGGCTGGCGGCGATCAAGCCGAGCGTTGCCGTTGCGGCACCGATCTCGACCGCCCCTGGAACGCCATAGTCGGTGGCCAGCTTCGGCCCCCACGCAATTGCCGTGCCGTGGCCGCCAACCAGCGAAATGGTGCCTCCAAGAAGGCCGAACCCTGTGGGCAGACCCAGCGCAGCCGCAATGCCCGAACCGACCGCATTCTGCAGCAGCATGTAACAGACGGTGAGCATCAGCAGGATCAGGAGCGGCTTGCCGCCCTTGGCCAGGTCCGTGAAGCGGGCGTTCAAGCCGATTGCCGTAAAGAAACAATACAGCAGGTAATCACGCGACTGCAGGGAGAACCCGATTTCCGTTCCAAGGCTCAGGTAGACCACGAGGGACAGGAACGCGACAAGCAGGCCGCCTGATACCGGTTCCGGAATGTTGAACCTATCCAGAACCAGTATCTTCTTGTTCAGCCGCACGCCCAGGAAGTAGACGAGGATTGCCAGATTGAAGCTGACAAATTCCGTTAGCGTGATCGTTTCGCCGGCCATCCGCACCCCCGCTCCTGCTTGATGCTTCCACTATGCCGTTCGAAGCAGCTTGCGCAAGGCGGAGCTGACGATCCTCAGCTCGTCACCAGCCGCCGCCACCGCCACCGCCGCCACCGCCGCCGGAAAAGCCGCCGGAGGAACCCGACGATCCGGAGCTGGACGATTTGGGAGCTGGCAGAGACGACTGGAACGACCCGGCCATGGAACTTGCCGTCCGGCCGAGGCTGTCGGACACGTGCCGGGCATCGAAGTGATTGCCGGAGTACCAGCCCGGATGGTAGCTGGCGGCCGCGGCCGCCCCGGCAGCGGTTGTCAGCCAGGCCTCAAAGGCCTTGGCCCAGGGCTTTTCGACGCCAAGTGCAACGGCGTAGGGCAAAAGCTCCTCGAAATGATCGGTGCTCATATCCGGAAGCTTTTCCATGTTGAGCCGCTCCTTTTCTGCCACGCTCAGATACATCCGAAGACCCTCGATTTCATCGAGGGCCTGGCGGCCGATTGCCGTCGGCGCGCCGATCAGGAAGAAGAACAGGATGTTGAGGGCAACCAGCGCCACCGCGATGAACGGCAGAACAGGCAAGGAATCCACACCGCCATTCACATGGAAGGCACCGAAGGCTGCCCCTGATATTGCGAGACCAAAGACTATGAAGATCAGCGCCATACGCAGTTTCATGCTGGCGAAGCGGAAGATGGCCCTCCCCAGATTGACTGAAATGACGGTCGCAAAAACGGAAAAGACCAGAAAGACAATGACGAACCCTTCCTGACCCGGCTGCAGTCCACCGAAAGCCAGCAGCGCGACAATGGTAACCAGGCTCAGTATGAACCCGGGAATGAGATAGCCCCTGTTCGCCCTGAAAAAGACGTTTCGGCTCTCCCGCTCGATAGCCGCACGGAATTTTTTCCCCAGCGCCTGGATAGAGGTGCCGTTGTCCTTGTTGAGGGTCAATGGACTACCTCGTCCGCTTAGCCAGTCCTCAAGCGCAGCTTCGCCCTTGGGCAGCCCGAAGCCCGGGATCTGACCTTCCCGTCCCTTCCGGTTCAGAACCAGAGTTGTATCGCCATCCGTCTCTTCAAGTCGCAAGCGTTTCTTGACCGCGAGGTTGAGGCAGGCTGCAGACAGGGCCACCCAGCCACCATCCCCGAACCCTCGGTTGACAATGTATTTGGCAAGAGCCGGCGAGATGCCGGAAGGCGGTGAAAACCTCGGGAAAACAACACCTTCAGAAGGATCCCGGCCAACCATCCACCAGGCTGTGAAATAATAAAGCAGCACCAGCAGCACCCCGGCTCCGCCGATCAGCTCCGATCTGTAGTCCTCGACGAAATACTCCAGCCGTTCGGCTTCCGTAGGCGCTGCAATTGCGCCCTTCGGAAGGCTGACGTTGATCGACAAGCCTTCGTAGGTCCCCAGAACCTCGGTTGTCCGGAAGATAATCTCAGAACCACCCTGGGCGCTTTGTGCCTCAAAGGCATTTCCGGTTTCGCCATAGCCGCCCGTATAGGCCGTCCATGCGCTGGCTTTCACCCCTTCCGGCAATACGACCCGCGCGATGGCCTCATCAACGGGGAAGATCCATTCATTGCCTGTCACGTTCCAGTAGACCTCGTCATGGTCTTCAAAGAAACGGATTTGCCGATTGGTTTCATAGGTGAAGCTGTAGGTGTAATTGCCCGGAGACAGGAAGGTGTATTCATCCCCCACATAGATCCGCACACCCCGGCTGTTCTCGTTGGTGTGGTAGGAGGCCGGGGCGCCGTCCTGCAGCACCGAGAGCAGCTTGAAGCCGGCCTTGTAGATGCGCCCGTTTGCACCTTCCACCGCAAGCGGAATATCGCGGAAAATGCCCCGCTTGATCTGATCGCCTTCCGCACGAACGGTAATCGTCTCCGTGACCGTCAGCGTGCCATTGCTCGCAACGTCAATATCGGAAACGAACTTCAAGATGCGTTCGTCAGCTTGCGCGCAAAGTCCGGCAGTCAGCAGGACGAAGACGGCCAGGATGCCCGCAGAGACCCGGTTCAGCATTGCGCGCACCTCAGAACTGGACCTTGGGAACCGCGCGGTCAGCCTCGTCTTCGATTTCGAAGTACTCGGCCTTTTCGAACTTGAACTGGTTGGCAATCAGATTGGATGGGAAGCTCTCGACCGCAACATTCAGGTTCCGGACCGCACCATTGTAATAACGGCGCGCCATCTGGATGGCGTTTTCGATCTCGTCCAGCGAATTGTGAAGGTCGGAAAAGTTCTGACTTGCCTTCAGGTCTGGATAGGCTTCCGCAACTGCAAACAGGCGGCCGAGAGCATGACTGAGTTCTCCCTCTGCCTTCGCACGGCCAGCAACGTCATCCTTCGGCACTGCCGAAACTTGCGCGCGCATGCTGGTCACGGCCTCGAGCGCTTCCTTTTCGTGCGAGGCGTAGCCTTTCACGGTCTCGACAAGGTTGGGAATGAGATTTGCCCGCCGCTTGAGCTGGACATCGATGCCGCTCCAGCCCTCCTCGACCATCTGCCGTTTCTTGACAAGTCCGTTGTAAAGAACGATCGCAAAAACAGATAGCGCAATCAGCGCTGCAAGAAAGAACCAGGACAAGACAATCACCTCCAGAAAATGTGTTCTGGAAGCTAACCGGGAGGTGCTGACTTGTCATCTTCTTCAAGCGACCGACGCCTGAATTGAGTCATTCTGTAATCTTCGACACAGGATTGCAGATAAGCTTGGGCGAGCTTGCCCGAAACGCCTGAACGAAAGGTCGCCCACCAATGTGCGTGTTGCAACTTTGCAGAATGATCCCGGCGCTTGCGGTGCTGCCGTTGGTGCTGGCAACGCAAGAGGCCCATGCTTCGCTTGCTGACCAGTATCGCTGTTCGAATGGCGATCTGGTCTTTCACGTCATCTTCACCCCACAGGAACCGGGGCCCGCGACGCTTTCCGGACCTGTCGGCGGAAAGGCACATACGCAAGTCCTGCTTGACCCGGTTCCAGGTACTTCGGGAGAAAGTTTCGAGTGGGGAAACACCCGGTTTTCCGGCAATCGACATGCAAGCCACCTGGACATCGGCGACATGCGCCTCGCCTGTGAACTGGAGCCCGAGCCGGGCTCGGAACCCGAGTAAGCCTTCGCAGGTTGCTGGTAGCGGGCAAATGAACAGCCTGGATATTGCCTGACGAAAACGGGGCCAACCTGGCCCCGCATTCGATTGATCAAGAAGATCCGCCTCAAGCCGGAATGCGTTATTCCGCAGCCTGGTTGTGATAGCCGACACCGCCGGCTTCCGTTTCCAGGAAGGCGGCGCCGCAGGCCTTGGCAAGTTCGCGGACACGCAGGATATAGCTCTGTCGCTCGGTCACGGAGATGACGCCGCGCGCGTCGAGCAGGTTGAAGGCATGGCTGGCCTTGATGCACTGGTCATAGGCCGGCAGCACCACCTGATGGACATTGGCACCGGCAGCTTCACGTGCTTTCGCACCGGCTTCCAGCAGTGAACGGCATTCGGCTTCGGCATCCTTGAAATGGCGGAACAGCATTTCGATGTCCGCGTGCTCGAAATTGTGCCGCGAGTATTCCTGCTCAGCCTGCAGGAAAACATCGCCATAGGTGACCTTGGCATCGCCTTCCATGCCGTTGTAGTTGAGGTCATAGACGTTATCGACGCCCTGAATATACATCGCCAGGCGCTCAAGGCCGTAGGTCAGTTCGCCGGAGACGGGCGAGCATTCAAAGCCTGCCACCTGCTGGAAATAGGTGAATTGCGAGACTTCCATGCCATCGCACCAGCATTCCCAGCCGAGGCCCCAGGCCCCCAGGGTCGGGCTTTCCCAGTCGTCTTCCACAAAGCGGATATCGTGCAGCTTCGGGTCAAGGCCGATCGCGTAGAGCGAATTCAGATAGAGCTCCTGAAGGTTTGCCGGTGACGGCTTCAGGATCACCTGGAACTGGTAGTAGTGCTGCAGACGGTTCGGGTTCTCACCATAACGGCCGTCGGTCGGGCGGCGCGACGGCTGCACATAGGCAGCCCGCCACGGACGTGGGCCGAGTGAACGCAGCGTGGTCGCCGGGTGGAACGTACCGGCGCCGACTTCCATGTCGTAAGGCTGAAGCACAACACAGCCCTGGTCGGCCCAGTAGCGCTGCAGGGTCAGGATCAGGCCTTGAAAGGAGTTTTCCGGCCGCATGTGCGCCGGCAGGGTTTCAGTCGACATGAAGATGTTCCGCGAATATGGCTGTGCCCGGCGTGCACGTATCGCCGGTTTGGGCGACAGGTGCCACGATGTCGGGGCAAGGTCAAGGCGAAGCGGGCGTGGCTGTTTCAGATTGACGGAGCGCCGGCACCAAGGTATCCCTCGCACCGGCTTCAGAATGCCTGCCGCTCGCGGACGACAGTCACGGTGAAATTCTGGTCTTCAAGACTTTCTGTTCCCCACGCATTTCGCGCTGGTGGCAATGCGAGCCCCTCCTTCCCGATCGAAATGCCCATTGATGGAGAACGGAATGTCTTCCGACATATCCCGGCCCAACGCCTATACGCATGGGCCAATCCTACCGACCCTTGCCAGAACCGCCTTGCCCATCATCCTGGTGATGAGCATGAACGGGTTGCTGACCGTGGTCGATGCCATATTCCTCGGCCTTTTCGTCGGGCCGGATGCGCTCAGCGCGGTCACGCTGATGTTTCCTGCCTATATGCTGCTTGCGGCGCTGGCGACACTTGTTGCCAGCGGCATGTCCAGCGTGCTTGCCCGCAAACTCGGAGCCGGCCTTCGTGCCGATGCCGAAGCGGTTTTTGCCGGCGCCCACGGCCTGGCACTTGCCATCGCTGGCATCGTGGTCGCCCTCTTCCTGGGTCTTGGCGACAGCCTCACCCGGGCCGCCGCTGACGGTTCGGCGGAGATTGCCGGTATGAGCCATACCTACATGGCCATCACGGTTGCCTTCACACCACTAATGTTCGTGCTGTCGGTAAATGCTGACGCGCTGCGCAACGAAGGCCTCGCGGTGGTAATGGCGGGCTTCAGCCTGCTTGTTTCGCTGGCCAACATCGCCTTCGATTATCTGCTGATCGCGGTTTACGATTACGGTGTTGCCGGAAGTGCGGCAGGAACCGTGCTGGCACAGGCTCTGGCGCTTGCAATCATGCTGGGTCTGAGACTGAGCGGGAAAACGGAATTATCACCGTCCGCGCTCCTGCGATATCCGCTGACATCTTTCTGGCGCGATATCCTGATGCTTGGTGCACCTCAGAGCCTCAGCTTCATCGGCATCGCACTGGGATCCGCCGCAACCATCGCCGCACTGCAGACGGCCGGTGCCAGCGGTTACGAGGCAACGGTCGCCGCTTTCGGGATCGTTACCCGGGTCATGACCTTCTGCTATCTGCCTCTCCTGGGACTTGCCCAGGCGCTACAGTCCATGATCGGAAACAATTTCGGGGCAGGTCTGTGGCATCGCTCGGACAGCACCTTGCGGGCTGGCCTGGTTGTGGCCCTTGTCTACTGCGGCCTTGCCGAACTCGTGCTCACGCTGTTCTCACACCAGGTCGGTTTCGCATTTGTCGACGATCCAGGCGTGGCGGCGGAAGTTGGCCGGATCCTTCCGGTGATAATGGCGCTCTACTTTGTCGCGGGGCCGCTGTTCATGGTTGCGACCTACTTTCAGGCGCTCGGAGATGCGGCTCGGGCAGCTCTGCTGAGCCTCGCCAAACCCTATGCGTTCTTTCTGCCGCTGGTGTTCCTGATGCCGGTCTATTTCGGAGAGGGCGGCATCTGGCTGTCCAGTCCGCTGGCGGAACTGATGCTGCTGGTGGTGACGCTGGTCCTGCTCGGGATTACCGCGCGCACCGGGACAGCGCGCTGGGGGCTTTTCCGGGCGGTACCGGCAAATTGAAACCGCTGAAACAAAGCACCTGACGGCGGGCGGGCAAACTGCCCGCCGTTGCGTCAGGCTTGCGGACGGTACTTGCCGCTGACCGGGTCAAGCACAAGCTTGGCGCCGCGGCCATTGGGATCGGCTTTTGCAGCTGCCCTGGAAATCTGGTTTTCAACCTCGGCCATCTTGCGCTTCACGCGCTGCACGATCCAGTAACCTCCCACGGCCAATGCGGCGACGCCTATCAATTCCGTCATGTCTTTTCCCCTTGCTTACCCGATTTTCACACAGGCATTGTGCCTTTTTAAAGGCCGTAGCGCATCCACATTGCCCGTTCTTCGACAGAGGAGATCAACTCCTCGCCGACCCCGTCCAGCAGTCGGCCTTTTGCAAGGCCGACACCAAGTCCGGCCTTGCGGCCAAAAAGGCCACGTGGTGCGGAAATCAATTTCGGCTCGGCCTTGTCACCATACCGGTCCTTGATCACTTCGCGCAGGTCGCCGATCGCGTCGACCAACCCAAGCTGAACACCAGTGCGCCCGGTCCAGAACTTGCCCGTGAAAAGATCCGGATCATCTGCGAGCACGTCACCGCGACGCGATTTCACCATGTCGATGAAGGTCTCGTGGATCTCGAGCTGCAGGCTCTTGATGTATTCGATGTCTTCCGGCACTTCCGGCTGGAAGGGATCGAGCGTCACCTTCTTTTCACCTGCGGTATAAACGCGCCGGTCAACGCCGATTTTCTTGATCATCTCCGTGAAGCCGAACCCGGCTGCAACTACGCCGATGGAACCGACGATGGACGACGGATCGACAAAGATCTCGTCCCCTGCGAGCGCAATCATGTAACCGCCGCTGGCAGCGACATCCTCAACGAAGACCAGAACGTCCTTCTCGTTTTCCTTGGCCAGATCCCGGATCCGCTTGAAGATGAGCCTCGACTGAACAGGCGAGCCACCCGGCGAATTGACCACCAGGGCCACCGCCGGCGCTTTCTTCATCGAGAAGGCTTTTTCCAGGGGGATGGACGCGGTCGCCAGGGACAATCCGGACTTCAACGGCCCACCGCCGCCGATTGCCCCATGCAGGCGCACGACCGGAATGACCGGCTTATCGTTTCGAAAGGGTTTGGGAAGAAACCGGCGAAGGGATGAAATCACGCGCAATAGGCCCTGAAAGAGTTCACAAACTCCATCCGATATATGTACGCAAAGCCCACTTGCAAAGACTTCAGGCCGTCAAAACCTTGTCGCACGGTTTAAAGCGCCCAAGCGCTGTTCAACCACCGAAAGCGCTGATCTTCTTTTTGCGCTTGCGTTTCGGCTTTTCGTCTTCTTCTTTCATGCGCTCCAGAACCTCTTCCGGTTTGGGCTTGGGCGACGCTTCGAACGGCCAGGTGAGCCTGACACCGGCCTGGTTGTTCTTGCGCCAGACAATCTCTGCACTGATCGGCAGATCGAGACCGGGAATGGAGACCTCGATGTCATCGGGAAGTCGATCCAGCTTGTCGCCTTCCAGCCGGCATCCGGACTTGCTGGCATCAACGATCCGACATCTCATTGTTGCCGAATTGGTCTTGCCGCAAACGATTGCCGTGATCCAGACTTGCCGCCGGATCTCGCGGCGTTTTTCGCCTGACGCCTCTCGTTTGGTCTGAAAAGAAATTTGCGCTTGCTGATCGCCAAAGGCAATCACGGTCCCGCGGACCAGTTTGTCGAACCCGGCAAGGCGCAAGCCCACCTCCTCCTTCAGGAGGTCAACCCTGTCGGACGCAATCCAACAGCCGTTCTCTGTCAGATCATAGGCCGTTGCTTCGAAACACGACATGTCCGCCAAGTCGACGACGAGCGCCGAAATGCATTTGTCTGCATCCATCGTCATGACCGGTTGTTAAAATCACCCAGAGCGTTACACACTCAATGTTACAACCTGTAGTCTGAAATCCAAGTTAACGCAAGGTCACTTTTGATCCGAAAAAGAAGGATTTCCCTGAACGTTTCGAACAACCTGCCCGACAAGGTCGAGAAAACGAAGAAACGTCTGGATGTTTGCAGGAAACCATGCAGTCCGAAGGCTATTGCGCTGCTTTTTCTTCCAGCTTCTGCTTGATCGCCAGAAAGTCGCGCCAGGACAACCGCTTCTCAAGCGGACTGCGCAAAAGATACGCCGGATGATAAGTGGCGATAGCCGAGATTTCCCTGCCCTTGCAGGGATAGGTCATCCAGCGCCCGCGCATCTTGCGGATGCCGTCCTGTACCCCGAGCAGGGTCTTGGCGGATGCCGCACCGAGAAAAACGAGCACGTCCGGATTGACCAGTTCGATCTGGCGCAGAATGAACGGCTTGCAGATCTCGGTTTCCTGCGGTGTCGGCGTCCGGTTGCCAGGTGGCCGCCAGGGAACCACGTTGGCGATATAGGCCGACGAGCGATCCAGACCGATCGCACCCAGCATTCTGTCCAGCAATTGGCCGGAACGGCCAACAAAAGGCAGGCCTTGAAGATCCTCGTCGCGGCCCGGCGCCTCGCCGACAAACATCAGCTTCGCCTGTGGATTGCCGTCGGCAAACACAAGCTTCTTGGCGGTCAGCTTGAGGTTGCAGCCGTCGAAACCGGCCAGGCAATTGCGCAGTTCCTCGAGAGTCGGGGCAGATGCCGCCAGATCCCGGGCTGCGGCGATTATCTCCCTGTCGGGCAAGACCGGCGCTTGCCCCGCAACTGCGGGCGGCACGGAAATCGCCTGGGGAGCAACGGGAGCTGCTGGAACCGGAGAGCCTGTCTGCCCCTGGAAATTGCCTGCCGGGGCCTGTTGCCGGGGCTGCTGAGCATGCGTGGGAGCTGCCGCATGCTGACCGGCCAGCGCACGCTGCGCTGCCTGCGCACGCGTCAGCGCTACCCAATCGACGGGTTCGTCCTGTAGAAAACAATCAACACCCGCACCGGCATAAAAATCCAGCAGGGCTTCAAGGTGTCTGGGGTCGTTCGGGATCTGTTGCAAGAGGCTGCCTCCGGCGCGGAGTTTAACCGCCCCGATCATTTCTACAAGCATGCAGCGCCAGACCACCTTCAATCCGGCCGGTTTTCCAAAGCCTGTGCACATTTTCGAAACTGCCGGGAATACCCATTAGTTACGTTTACGTAAGCGTTAACTAAGCACTTGACGCCCTGCGCCTGCTTTGGTCTATCTGATGCCCAACTGAAGGAATAGCGGCGAAATTTCGCAATTGCCGATGAAAAATGTCGTGTTTTGCGCTGCAAAATGGGGCAAATAGGCGGTAAGGGCTAATAGGCGCTGCTTCCGAACGGACGCAGGTAAGTTGCTCTAACAATTGGGCATCAGCCGTTATCCATACGCTGGTTCACTTGATTTGAGCACCTGGCGGCGCAGAAGTTGCCCTTTGGGCGGAGGGAGAAAAAGATGAGCGAACAAGAAGCGCTTGGCGAACGCGAAAGCATGGATGTGGATGTTGTAATCGTAGGCGCAGGGCCCGCCGGTCTTGCAGCTGCGATCCGGCTGAAACAGATCGCCAACGACAAGGGCGAAGAGCTGAGCGTTGTCGTACTGGAAAAAGGGTCCGAGGTCGGCGCGCATATTCTCTCCGGCGCCGTGATTGATCCGATCGCTCTCGACAAGCTGCTTCCGGAATGGCGCGAAGAAGACACGCCGATCAAGACGGCGGTTACCGACGACCACTTCCTCGTGCTGGGGCCGGCAGGTTCCATGCGGTTGCCGAACATGTTCATGCCGAAACTCATGAACAACCACGGCAATTACATCGTCTCGCTTGGCAATGTCTGCCGCTGGCTGGCCGAAAAGGCTGAAGCGCTCGGCGTTGAAATCTACCCGGGCTTTGCGGCTGCCGAGATCCTCTATGACGACAATGGCAACGTGGTTGGTGTTGCGACGGGCGACATGGGCATCGGCCGGGATGGCAAACCCAATGCCATGTTCACGCGCGGCATGGAGCTGCGCGGCAAATACACTCTGATCGGTGAAGGCGCACGTGGCTCTCTGGCCAAGCAGCTGATCGAGAAATTCGACCTCGACAAGGACAGCGACGTGCCGAAATTCGGCATCGGCATCAAGGAACTGTGGCAGATCGACCCGGAGAAGCACCGGCTTGGCCTTGTACAGCATTCCTTCGGCTGGCCGCTTGACGGCAAGACCGGTGGCGGCTCGTTCCTCTATCACCTGGAAGACAACCAGGTCGCTGTCGGCTTCGTGGTTCACCTCAACTACGAGAATCCCTGGCTGTCGCCCTTTGACGAGTTCCAGCGTTTCAAGACGCACCCGGCGATCCGTGACACCTTCGAAGGCGGCAAGCGCATTTCCTATGGTGCCCGTGCCATTACCGAAGGCGGTTTCCAGTCCGTGCCGAAACTCTCGTTCCCCGGCGGTCTGCTGATGGGTTGTTCCGCAGGCTTCGTCAACGTGCCGCGGATCAAGGGCTCCCACAATGCCATGCTGTCCGGCATGCTGGCTGCAGAAGAAGTCATGGCCGCAATCGGCCGCGGCGAAGCACACAACGAGCTGGCCAATTACGACACAGCCTGGCGCGAAAGCCCGATCGGCAAGGATCTCTGGCGCGTGCGCAACGCAAAGCCGCTGTGGTCCAAATTCGGCACCGCTATCGGTGTTGCCATCGGCGGTCTCGACATGTGGACCAACGAGCTGTTCGGCTTCTCCTTCTTCGGCACCATGAAACACGGCAAGAAGGACGCCGACACCCTGAAACCGGCCAAGGACTGCAAGAAGATCGACTATCCGAAGCCGGATGGTGTCGTTTCCTTCGACAAGCTGTCTTCGGTGTTCCTCTCCAACACCAACCACGAAGAGGATCAGCCGATCCATCTGAAGGTGAAGGACGAGGCACTGCAGAAGCGCTCGGAACACGATGTCTTCGCCGGTCCGTCCAACCGCTATTGCCCGGCTGGCGTATACGAGTGGATCGAGGAAGGCGAAGATGCGCCGCGGTTCCAGATCAATTCGCAGAACTGCGTCCACTGCAAGACCTGCGACATCAAGGACCCGAACGGCAACATCAACTGGACCGTTCCGGAAGGTTCCGGTGGTCCGAACTATCCGAACATGTAAGGTTCGCTGCCAAACTGGAAAACATTGAAAGCCACGGGGAAACCCGTGGTTTTTTTGTGCCTTGAAAAAACGAACAGCACCGGAAAGGAAGCCTTCCCGGTGCTGCAGTCTTGCGGCCGATGGGTCGTAATCAGGCTGGCGTATGTGGGGGTCCAGCCTGTTGCGGTTGTCAAACACACGGACAAGGCCGAGTGGACATGCCACTCCGCTTGCTGCCGCGTGGTTGCCCGCGCCACAAGTTCGTACCCGTATTAACAACGGGCAATTCTTATGAGGTCGTTGGTCCCGATGGAGCCAGCGTGCACATTTATCCCAGAGATGATCTGGATTTTTTCGGGTTTCGATTTGTTTAATTCTGTTAACCAAAACCGTGATGGCGCCGGAATAAACTCCCCCTACGGCAAGGTCAAATAAATAATGAGACGAATAAAAACTTGTTATGACTCCAAAAGACAAAATTATACCAACTGGTCAAAAAATGCCAGGAATACGCCTCAACTGAAAACACGGAGCCTGGAAAATAAGGGTTGTCCGAAAATACCGATCAATACATCGCGATATTTGACAGTATGACTATTGTCGGCTTTTTCCGTTTACAAACAAGGCGATAGGGAATTTATCGACCTTCAGAGGGTCTATAAATTTTTTCTATATAACAATAAATTAAGAAAATGAATTAGCCAATTCTTTGAAATCTAAGCGTTTATTTAAACCACTCAACCATCAACTCCATCTGAAGTTGTTCATCAAATCCATCGCTATTTCACCAAAAACAAACTAACTAGCTGAAATTACTGATGAATCTATTTATCCACATACCAAATAGCGATCAGATGGTTGTGATTGCAGTCTCGCGTTGGTTAATTTACTTTTACTTTCACGGGGCAAATTTGTAGCAAATCACCAAGATCTTGGTGACTTTCTACAAGTTCTTCGCGGAGTTCCCGCGGTTTTCCCGAAAGCTTAACGAGATCGAGCCGCGCAAGCGGTTGGATACCTTGTGGACAGGAAGACAGCAGGGTCATAACCAGCCGGCGGCGGTTCTGGTTCGGATCAGGCGGTTCATCCACCAAATTCATTCAGCACTGTTTCAACAGTTCTGAAACCCATCGACCACAAGGTTCGGCACCGGGAAGGCCACTTCCCGGTGCAATTTTTTCACATCACAATGAACTGCGACGTAACCCGTCAGTCGTCAGGCTGCATCTCTGCGTGTGTTCTGACGACGGCGACGCGGAGGACGACGGTTTTCGGACGCGTTGTCGTTGGCGCCGGAGGACGACTGCTTGCGGAACGGCTTCTTGCCGCCCGGCTTGCTGTTGCCATTCCGGTTTCCGCCGCGCTTTGCGCGGCCGGCAGCCGCGGACATCGGCGGAATTTCACCACCGGCAACCGTGATATCGATACCGATCAGCTTCTCGATCTGGCGGAAGAGACCGATTTCCTCCGGAGCACACAGGGCAATCGCCTCACCTTCCGCACCGGCGCGGGCCGTACGGCCAATTCGGTGAACGTAGGCTTCTGCAACTTCCGGCAGCTCGAAGTTATAAACGTGGCTGACACCCGGAATATCAATGCCGCGAGCGGCAACATCGGTTGCCACAAGCACGTTGATGGTGCCTTCCCGCAGGTCCTTGATCGCGCGGTCACGCTGGTTCTGGCTCTTGTTGCCATGGATCGAACCAGCGGAAATTCCGGAATGCGCCAGCTTGCGCATCAGCCGTTCCGCGCCGTGCTTGGTGCGGCAGAACACCAGCGACAGCCCGTCCGGCTTGTCACGAAGCTGATCGACCAGGAAGTCGCCCTTGTCGTTCTTGTCCATGAAATGAACCGACTGGGTAACCTTGTCAGCGGTCTTGCCGGCCGGAGCAACTTCGACCCTCTCCGGGTTGCGCAGATAGGACTGTGCCAGCTCGTTGATCTGCTTCGGCATGGTCGCGGAGAACAGCAGGGTCTGGCGCTTGTCGGCCACCAGGCCCGCGATCCGGCGCAGGGCATGAATGAAGCCCAGATCGAGCATCTGGTCAGCTTCGTCGAGCACCAGGTAGGAAGCGGTGCGCAGGTCGATCGCTTCACGATCTACCAGGTCCAGCAGCCGGCCCGGTGTTGCCACCAGAATGTCGGTACCCTTTGAGAGCCGCTTGATCTGGCCGTTGATGGACACACCACCGACAACGGAGGAAACCCGCAGCGGTGTATGCTTCAGGAAGGAAATCAGGTTCTTAGCGATCTGGTTCACCAGTTCGCGGGTCGGGGCCAGAATCAGCGCCCGTGTGCCCTTGGGAACGGCTCTTTTCTTCTCCAGGAGAAGCCGGTCGATCAATGGCAGGCCGAAAGCAGCCGTCTTGCCCGTACCCGTCTGTGCCAGACCCATGAGGTCCCGGCCTTCCAGGATCAACGGGATGGCTTTTTGCTGGATCGGTGTCGGAGCGTCATAGCCGTTTTCGGTAACGGCAGTCACAAGGCCATTGGAGAGTCCCAGGCTTTGAAAGTCGGTCAATATAAAATCCTTGGTTCAAGCGAAACAAACGCTTGTTAAGCCGCACGTCATTGACGGTGCGACTTGAAGTTGGAATGCGGCACAGCCGGCAGCCATCGCTACCCGGTCTCTCTGCCGCCAGACCCTCGCGTGAAATGGGAACTGGTTGAACCCCTCATTGGGTTCTTGAAGTGGCAACCCTCTTGCGACTGCCCGCCAAGAAACTTCTCTTGTCCGGGGCGCACTCTCTGCTCACGCGGCAGCGGTTGCAGTGCGGTATATCGTCGGGAACGGCCCTAATGTCAAGCAGAGAAGCCGCAAAAGCGCTTACAGCTCAAAAAGTTCGGCCTGCCTCAGGGTTGCAGCCGCAGCAACCGGCCATCGTCGCTATCTGTCAGAACATAGACGTAGCCATCGGGGCCCTGCCGGACATCGCGTATCCGCTCGCCAAGATCCGTCAGCAGCTTTTCCTCGCCGACAACCGTTCCGCCGTCGAGGTCAACACGGGCAAGGTGCTGTCCGGCCAGCGCACCGACCAGCATGTCGCCCTTCCAGTCCGGATATCGGTCGCTGGTTACAAAGGCCATGCCGGACGGCGCGATGGAGGGATCCCAATAGTGAACCGGCTGTTCCATGCCTTCCTTCGACGTGCCTTGACCGATGGTTGCCCCGGAGTAATGGCGTCCATAGGAAATCACCGGCCAGCCATAGTTCTTCCCGGCTTCGGGAATATTGATTTCGTCGCCGCCACGTGCCCCGTGTTCAACTGTCCATAATACGCCGGTTTCAGGATGGATCGCAGCCGACTGCGGATTGCGATGACCATAGGACCAGATTTCCGGCTTGTAGCCTTCCTGCCCGACAAAGGGATTGCCCGGAGCAGGTTGACCGTCCCTCGTCAGACGCAACACGGACCCGGCGTGGTCCGAGGTATCCTGAGCACGCTCACCGTCTCCCCGCTCACCGACGGTCATGAACAAGGTGCCATCGGGCGCAAAAACGAGGCGTGATCCGAAGTGGCGGCCTCCGTAAGCCTTGTTGTTGCCGGAAAAGATCGTCTCGCCATCTTCCAGCGCGAAGCCTCCCTTAAAGGCACCGGTAAGCTTCGCCCGGAACAAGGATGTGCCGGCGCCCTCCGCGGATCCTTGGGAATAGGACAGAAAGACCGTCCGGTCGGTGGCAAAGTCCGGGCTGAGCGCCACGTCCAGCAGACCACCTTGTCCTTGGGCAAAGACTTCCGGAACACCGGTAACTTCGCTCTGCCTGCCGGATGCATCAATGTGCTTCACGGTCCCGTCGCGTTCCGTCACCAGGTAGCCCTCCTCCGGAAGGAAAGCGACGCTCCATGGGTAGGACAATCCCGCGGCAACGGTTTCCAGCTGAACCGCTGACTGGGCCATAGCGGCAGGGACAATCGGCAGGACGAGCGCTGCGGCCATTGCGGCCACGCCTGGAAGAAGATGCGAATTCAGGGTCATTGGGGCTCCACGGACGATCCATACTCCCTGATAGGTAGGAGCCCGAACCGTCTGGAAAACCCGGCACGGTGCTAAAAATCGGAGCCCGGTTTCGTCAGACCGTCCTGCAGCGCCTCAAGCCGTGCGGCGATCGTTCGCTTCTCGAAGGCCACGTTCCAGTCGATCAGCGTCCGCCAGACCGCTTCCGCCTGCGCGCCTTCCAGCCCCAATTCTTCCGCCCGGTCTTTCAGAGCAGCCACCATTGTTTCAATCCTCTGGTGATCAAAGGCCTCATCAGGATGCTGTTTCAGGTCCGCCATCCGCCGGACATAGCCCTGGCGACGGGCAAAGAGCTGCAGGAGTTCTTCGTCAAGCGCATCAATTGCGGTGCGGATATCCGTTTTGCTGACGCAGTCGGCTGGCTGTTTCACAAGGGTCATGGCAGGCCGTTTGAAAAATGGAAAAGCGGACCGGTTGTACCGGTCCGCCTTGTTCAACAGAAGGCGCGATTTGAAGCAGGACTAGCCGGCGGACCGGGTCTGTGCCTCGACGCTGGCAAGTGCCGACATGTTTACCACGCCGCGCGACGTGACAGACGGTGTCAGGATATGCGCGGGCTTGGCCGTGCCCAGAAGGATCGGTCCGACATGAAGCGCCTGGGTCGAAACTTTCAGAAGGTTATGGGCAATGTTGGCCGCATCCAGGTTCGGGAACAGAAGCAGGTTGGCCTCGCCCTTCAACTTGCTGCCCGGCATCACCCGCTCGCGCAGCTCCACGCTGAGCGCGCTGTCGCCGTGCATTTCGCCATCGACTTCCAGTTCCGGATAGCGCTTCCAGATCATCTCCAGCGCTTCGCGCATCTTGCGCGAGGACGCCGTGTCGCGAGAACCGAAGTTGGAAAGCGACAGCAGGGCGATCTTCGGTTCGATACCGAAGCGCCGGATTTCCTCAGCCGCGAGGTTTGCCATTTCGGAGATCTCTTCGGCGGTCGGGTCTTCCGTCACGAAGGTATCCGACAGGAATATGGCCCCTTGCGAGTTGATCAGAAGTGACATGGCCGAAAGGTCCCTGGCCGTCTCGCAAACGCCGATCACCTGCTTGATGTCCCGCAGATGGCGGATGAACCGGCCTTCCAGACCGCAAATGACCGCATCGGCATCGCCGCGGCGCACCGCAAGGGCCGAAATCACCGTGGTGTTGGTGCGCACGACCGTCCGCGCAGCGTTGGGCGGCATGCCCTTGCGGCCGACACACTCGAAATATTCGTCGACATACTCACGGTAGCGCGGATCGTCCTGCGGGTTGACGAACTCGAAATCGACATCAGGACGAATGCGCAGGCCAAAGCGTTCGCAGCGTTGCTGCAGAACGTCCGGACGGCCAACCAGGATCGGCTTGGCGATATTGTCTTCGATCAGCACCTGAGCGGCACGAAGAACACGTTCGTCCTCGCCTTCGGCATAAATGATCCGCTGCGGGTCCTTGCTGGCGTTCTGGATGATCGGCTTCATGATGAGGCCGGACCGGAAGACGAAACGGTTCAGCCGGTCCAGATAGGCCGTGAAATCTTCGATCGGGCGCGTGGCGACACCTGTTGCCATGGCCGCCTTGGCAACAGCCGGTGCAATGCGCAGGATCAGGCGCTGATCGAACGGCGAAGGGATCAGGTAGTTCGGCCCGAAGGTTTCGGTCTTGCCGCCATAGGCACGGGCGGCAACGTCGGACGGTTCCTCGCGCGCAAGGCCGGCAATTGCCTCCACGGCGGCCCGCTTCATTTCCTCATTGATGGTGGTCGCCCCAACATCGAGCGCGCCCCGGAAGATGTAGGGGAAGCACAGGACATTGTTGACCTGGTTCGGGTAGTCGGACCGTCCGGTACACATGACCACGTCGTCACGGACAGCCTTGGCGTCCTCCGGCATGATTTCCGGGTTGGGGTTGGCGAGCGCCAAGATCAGCGGGCCCTTGCCCATCTTTTCCACCATGCCCGGCTTCAGCACGCCGGCAGCGGACAGCCCCAGGAACACATCGGCGCCGTCGATTACCTGATCGAGCGACCTCAAATCCGTCTTCTGGGCAAAGACCGCCTTCCATTCGTCCATCAGCGCCTCGCGGCCTTCATAGACGACGCCTTCAATGTCGGTAACCCAGATGTTCTCCCGCTTCGCTCCCAGCGAGACGAGCATGTTGAGGCAGGCAAGCGCAGCCGCGCCCGCACCGGACGCCACAATCTTGGCTTCCTCGATCTTCTTGCCGGCAAGGTCCAGACCGTTGCGAACCGCGGCGCCGACGATGATCGCCGTGCCATGCTGATCGTCGTGAAAGACCGGGATCTTCATTCGTTCCCGGAGCTTCGATTCAATCATGAAGCATTCGGGCGCCTTGATGTCTTCCAGGTTGATACCGCCAAAGGTCGGCTCCAGAACCGAAACCGCATCGACGAATTTTTCAACGTCGGTCTGGGCCACCTCGATATCGAAGACGTCGATGCCGGCGAACTTCTTGAAGAGAACCGCCTTGCCTTCCATCACCGGCTTGGATGCCAGCGGACCGATGTTGCCGAGGCCGAGCACTGCCGTGCCGTTTGAGATGACAGCGACCAGATTGCCGCGCGAGGTGTAATTGGCTGCCAGTGCCGGATTGTCGGCAATCGCAAGGCACGGCGCGGCCACGCCGGGTGAATAGGCCAGCGCCAGGTCGCGCTGGTTGCCCAGCGGCTTGATTGCCTGGATCTCCAGTTTTCCCGGGCGCGGATGCTCGTGATAGAACAGGGCCGCTTCGGTCAGATCACTTCCGGTCTTGCTGCTGTCGCTCATGACGGTCCCTGTCTCCTGCCTCTTCCCTAAGGTCATATTGTTTTTCTGCAAAGCTCTGCGGCTTGTCCGCAAGGGTGATCTGCAATTTCGTGAATACTCTGTGTGATTTAACCGGCACGCTGCCTGATGAGAACCCGTAATAGCAAAAACAGTACGACCCCGTTCAGGATATGCCACAGGAAATGCGTGCCAATGGCAAGTTGATCGCAAACCGGGCCGTCCAGTGTCCGGAATGTCAGTGATACGGCAAAGACGACACCTGTTAGCAACACCTCACGCCCGAACCGCACATTCTTGCGAAGAAACAGTGCCCCCACCACGAAGATCGCCAGCAGCGCAGGCACATAGCCTGCAGATGAGCCGACCAGCGGTGCGACCGCGCGCCCGGCAAAGGGCGTGACTGCGAAAAACACGATAACGATGCCTAGCGCCGCCCACCAGGACAGACCCAGAAACCGGTTCAGCGCCGCAAAGAGATAGACATGGATAAACAGCGCGATCGGGATGATATCGGCAAGGCTCGCCCAACGTGTCGCGAAGGTGTGAAACAGGAACGATCCCAGGCCGGTCACGAAGACGATGCCGATCAGGACAAGGGCAAAGAGATCGTCCGGTGTCTTGCGGCGCCAGAGCATGTATCCGGCAATGGCCGCAATCAGGAAAGCCGCATTGGTGAGCGCATTGAGCGGCTCGGACCAGAACTCCGGCCCGATCCGCTCACAATAATTGTCCAGCTTGTCGGTCAGCGCCATTGGCTCCAACACCCGCCCCTGCTTCTTCCCTCGAAGGACTTACAACTTGGACGTGACAGTTTCGGTAATCAAGCGGCCAAGCCTTGAAATACCTTCTTCGATTTTCTGATAGTCGTTGCAGGAGAAGCTGAGCCGGAGGGTGTTCGCCCCGGTGCCATCCGGATGGAACGCACGGCCGGGAACGAAGGCGACGCGCACCGTTTCAATGGAGGTTTCCAGCAGAGTTGCCGCGTCCATACCTTCGGGCAGGGTCATCCAAATGAACATGCCCCCTTCCGGGCGGGTCCAGTTGACACCAGCCGGCATGTGCCGCTCAAGTGCGGCCAGCATTGCATCGCGCCGGGACTTGTAGACCGCATTCGTCTTTGCCGTATGCGCTTCAAAGACATTTTCGGCGACCCGGGCCATGGCTTCCTGGTTGAGCACCGGCGAATTCAGGTCACTCGCCTGCTTGATCAGAACCAGCCTGGAGATGACTTCAGCCGACGCACAGATCCAGCCGAGGCGCAATCCCGGTGAGAGCGACTTGGAAAAGCTGCCGCAGTAAAGTGTGCTGGCGTTGTTGATCCCCCCCGAGGCTTCGCAATCAAGCGCCAGCATCGGTGGCAACGGTTCGCCGTCATAGCGCAGCGCCTCGTAGGGCGAATCCTCGATGACTACACAGGAGAGTTCCCCGGCCAGTGCCAGAAGACGTTGTCGCTCGGCCAGATCCACCGTCAGGCCCGTGGGGTTGGCGAAATCGGGAGAAAGGTACGCGAACTTGATCCGTCCGCCCTTTTCGCGCGCGGTTGCCGCATAATCTTCCGCAGGGCGGTTGGCTCCAGGGTCAAGCCGGTCGTAACCGGGCTCATAGGCATTGAAAGCCTGCAATGCGCCCAGATAGGTCGGCCACTGCACCAGCGCGGTGTCGCCTTCCGTCAGGAACAGTTTGCCGATGTAATCGAGCCCCTGCTGAGACCCGGAGGTGACGAGAATATTTTCCGGCCCGCACTCGACGCCAAGGCGGCGCATGTGGCTGACGATCCAGTTGCGCAGGCGGGCGCTGCCTTCGCTCATGCCGTATTGCAGTGCGCGGCCCGCGTCCGGACCTGCCAGAATTTCCTGATAGGCTGCCTTGAACGCTTCGGCGGGGAACAGAGCCTGGTCGGGAATACCGCCGGCGAAGTTGATCACATCCGGCTGGTCCAGCAGTTTCAGGAGTTCACGGATTTCCGAGGCGCGCATGCGGCTGGCGCGTCGGGCGTATAGGCTTTCCCAGGTTGTCATTGTTGGCTCGTTGCATTTTTGGATTGGTTATTTAAGTCAATAATACTGACCTAACTTTTTTGCAAGTGTCTCAATCTTGTTATTTTTTGTAATTTTATTTCAATATCAAAATGCCGCGACAGTTTGCTTGCTGCCTCTGGAAGCCATTGCGGCTATTGCCTATGTCTGGAGAGCAAAGGAGTTCGCCATGTCCCGTCTCGATGAAACCCGTCCGTTCATTCCGCTCAACATTGCTGTGCTGACGGTATCGGACACGCGCAAGCTGGAAGAAGACCGCTCCGGCAATACGCTGGTGGACCGGATCGAAAAGGCAGGACATACGCTTGCGGACTGGCAGATCGTCACCGACGACGTTCCAGCCATTCAGGCGGTCGTCAAAAGCTGGATCAATGACAAGGGCGTGGATGTGATCGTTTCGACCGGCGGCACCGGCTTTACCGGCCGTGACGTGACGCCGGAGGCTATGGAGCCTCTGTTCGAAAAACGCATGGACGGCTTTTCGGAGGTCTTTCACCGAATCTCCTACGACAAGATCGGCACCTCCACGATCCAGTCCCGTGCGACCGGCGGCGTCGCCGGGGCGACTTATATTTTCGTGCTGCCCGGTTCCCCGGGCGCCTGCAAGGACGCCTGGGACGGTATCCTGAAATGGCAGCTGGACTATCGTCACATGCCCTGCAATTTCGTGGAAATCATGCCCAGGCTGGACGAGCACCTGAAGCGCGGCAAGCTGCGGGAGGCGTGATCGCCACCATACCGAAGAAGAGCGTCTCCGCCCAGAACCTTGCAGTGCCTTGTTCAGCCGTGCAACTTGACGGCAACACTTGCTGGAATGCGCAGGGTACCGACGCAAAAGCGTGCGAAGGCCTGGCGGAACCTGGAAAACATCCCTTCCCGCTCGGGTTCACCCGAAGAGACGGCGGCAGCCCGCAGGAACACCATCCGCCCGCGTCCGATACGCTTGGCGATATCGAGATCTTCCAGCTCCGGCAACGGCCGATGGCCGCCGAGCTTCTGATAAAACTGTCTGGAGATCAGCAGGCCCTGGTTACCGTAAGGCATGCCAAGCAGTTGGGACCGCAAGGCTGCAAAAGACTCGCTTACCCGCGCACTGAGCCCGAAAGCCTCATAGCGAAGGCGGAAGCTTGCGGCGGTCCCTGGACCGTTGGAGGCACGGGCTGCCCGCTCGATGAAGGCCTGGGCCTCATGATGCCAGCCGCTTTCCAGAAGCGTTTCCGGCCGCAGGAACAATAGCCAGTCGCCCCGGCTCGCCATGGAGGCGCCATAGGCAAGGCGTTCGCTGCGGGAAGCACTGCCCCGGCTGATCCAGACACACCCGGCCGCGTCGGCAACCTTCTCGGTATTGTCCGACGAACCACCATCGACCACGATAACTTCGCGGATAACGCCTTCTGCAGCTGCCGGCACCAGGGCCGAAAGCGCGTGAACGAGCTCGGTTTCGGAATTTCTTGTCGCAATGATGACGCTGATCATGATCTCAAGTTTTACATGATTTTTTTCAAAGTGCGAGTGTCGCCGACGAAGCGGGAGCTGTTTTTTGTTGGGGTTCTTAACAAACTCCAATAATCGGCCACCAACCTTCGCGATATATATCGCCGGGTAATGTCTACTTTGGTTGCATGAAAAGAAAAGACCGGGCGAAAGCTGTAGCAGTACCTCTTTCACATTTGTCATAGGGCCGTGAAAAGTTGCTCCAGTGTGAAACCGATCGGTATCCATTTGACGGTTTTCAGGAAAATAGCCCCTCTCTGGCAAATGGAACTGCCGGATTTCATGTTATCTTAAGAGTGCATACCAAAGCTGAAAGCTCTTACTTCGACCAGAACCCAAGCGATCGCGCCATGACGACACCCGATCAAAAGCCAACTTCAGGCGCAGGATACCTGACGCAGACGCTCGGCCGGATCTTGATGGGGCTCGCCGAGTTTGTTCTGTCCCTGGCTTTGCTGGCCGGGACAGCATCGGCCCGAGACCTCGTGGTGCTGGCAACCCCGGAAGAGCCATACAAGTTTGTCGAAGACGGGGTCTACAAGGGTATCGACGTCGAAGTTCTCGATGAAGTCATGCGCCGTCTCGGCCTTTCCTATTCGCTGGAACTGATCGATTCCGGAACTCGCATCCAACAGGAAGCGCGCGCCGGACGGGCGGACATGCTGCTATTGTTTTCCAAGAAGCCGGACCGGATGGAGTACCTGAACTATCCGGACGAAAGCTACATCGACATCAGCTGGAGCTTCTTCATCCGCGCCGAAGATGCCGGAACAATCCGTTTCGAAGGCTACGACGACCTGAAGGGGTTGCAGATCGGTATCACGCAGGATTTCGCCTATACCCCGGAGTTCCTCAACGCCGGCCTCGATTTTCAGACGGTCGCCAGCAACAATCTCCAGATCGGCATGCTGCTGGCAAAGCGTGTGGATGCCGTTCCCATGAACACCATCAGCACGCTCTACGAGGAAAAGAAGGCCGGGAGGCTGGACCAGTTGGCGACGTTACCGCTGCCGCTGATAACGAAGCCCTACTACAACGTCTTTGCCAAAGCTTCGACCTACCCGGACATCAAAAGCCTTCCCGGACGCTACGACGAAACCATTCGCGAGATGCAGTCCGACGGGACGCTGGATGCGATCCTGATCAAATACCTTGGTCGCCGGCCAGGTCACGATGACCGTGGCGGTTCCTGAATTCCGGCCTGGTCTGCAGTCCACCATCTTTTGAAGGTCAAAACCCACAAGGTGTAAACAGCATCTTGCGTCGCGTTGGCGTCGTGATAATGTTCTTGTTATGTTCCATTTCGTAACCTGGACGTTCTCGCGTGCCCTTCAGCCCCCCCGATGAGATTTCACTACCAGCCGACGCAGCCGGCCTTGTACCCGATGTCCGCTCCGTTGCCGAGCACAGGCGGCGGGGACGCGCGGCTGCGCTCAATGCCTCCGGCCGCTTCGAGAAATTAACTCGTGAATGTTTCGACGATGGCTGGGAAACGCTTGAAGACCTGCCGCCGCTGAAAACCCAGGTGCAGGAAGAGCGTGCGCGCACAATCATCACCCGAAACGAGTCGCCGGATATTTCCTTCGACCGCTCGATCAATCCGTACCGGGGCTGCGAACATGGATGCATCTACTGTTTCGCCAGACCGAGCCACGCGTTCATGGGGCTGTCTCCGGGCCTGGATTTCGAAACCAGGCTGTTCGCCAAACCCAATGCCGCACAGTTGCTTGAACGTGAACTTTCCCGCCCCGGTTATCAGCCGCGCGTGATCGCCATCGGCACCAATACTGATCCCTACCAGCCGATGGAACGCGGCTACAAGCTGATGCGTGAGATCCTGGAAGTGCTGGATAATTGCTCCCACCCGGTTGCGATCGTCACCAAGTCAGCCCTGGTCACGCGAGATATCGACATTCTGTCGAGGCTGGCAGAACGAAATCTGGTGAAGGTTGCCTTGTCGGTCACGACGCTCGACAAGAAGCTCTGCCGGGCCATGGAGCCGCGTGCGTCTGCCCCCCACAAAAGGCTTGAAGCCGTCCGGGCTCTCTCCGACGCGGGCATTCCCACGTCTGTAATGATGGCGCCTGTGATCCCAGCCCTGACAGACAGCGAAATTGAAAACGTTCTGGAAGCGGCAGCCGGGCATGGCGCGACGGAGGTCGCCTACATCCTTTTACGGCTTCCCCTGGAAGTGTCGGAACTCTTTCGGGACTGGCTGCTGCGAGAGCGTCCGGACCGCTACCGCCATGTGATGAACCTGATCCGCGCCATGCGCGGCGGCAAGGACTATGACGCGAAATGGGGCGAGCGCATGCGCGGGAGAGGTCCTTATGCCGACCAGATTGCCAAACGGTTCTCGTTGGGAGCGAAACGCCTTGGCCTCAATCTGCGTCGCCGAAAGCTCAACACCGAGGCCTTCGTCCAGCCGCAAAAAGGCGGTGTGCAATTGGACCTGTTTTGACGCAAGATCTTGAGAAACTTGCTGCCGGACGGCAGGGTGCAGTTCATGACGTTCAGCCCTTCCCTCTTTGACCTTGCCTTTCCCGATAGCCCGGACCTTGCCATCGAGCGCAAGCACGCGACATCCTTTGACGGTCGGCTCTGCGGCGTAGACGAAGCCGGTCGTGGCCCCTGGGCCGGGCCGGTGGTCACGGCCGCGGTTATCCTGGATTACGACCGGGTGCCTGTTGGCCTCAATGATTCCAAGAAACTGACCGAAGCCCGGCGCGAAGAGCTTTTCGAGCAGATTGTTGCTACAGCCCATGTCTCGCTCACCAGCGCTTCACCGGCAACGATCGATGCTGTCAATATTCGCACAGCAACCCTTTCGGCCATGGTGCGGGCCGTCAATCACCTGCCTCTGGTTCCCGACTACGTTCTTGTCGACGGCCGCGATGTGCCGCATGGGCTGAATCAGGCCGGACAGGCATTGATCAAGGGCGATGGCCGCTGCCTGTGCGTTGCGGCTGCCTCTATCGTTGCGAAGGTGACAAGAGACCGGATGATGGTCCACCTCGACGCCCGTTTTCCGGACTACGGGTTTGCCCAGCACAAGGGGTATGGCGTGCCGCAGCACCAGGCAGCGCTGGAACGCCATGGGCCGACCGTTCATCATCGCCTCAGCTTCAAGCCGGTCAGGCAGGCTGCAGGGTCTTGAGGTTCCGGACATAACGGGTTGGGTTTAGACGGCAGGAAATACGCTGCAAGTCAGCGACACTCCTCTGCTATCGGTCATCTCAAGACCAACCGGCAATGGAGATCGCTGCCGATTAGTGCCAAGTAGCGTGCGAATTGCCTGCCGCAACAAAAAAGCGGCCCCGAAAGGCCGCTTCTTCAATTCGTCAGCAGAGTGGACCGAACTTAGTTCAGCCGCTCCTTCACCTGCTCAATGCTCTTGGCGAGGATGTCGTCGGCGACTTTATCCTTCACCTTCGCTGCAAGGATTTCCTCGGCAGCGGCAACGGCAATGTCAGCGGCCTTGGCACGGACTTCAGCGACTGCCTGGCTTTCAGCCTGTGCAATCTTGTCTTCCGCAGCCTTGGTACGGCGAGCAATCATTTCTTCCAGAGCCTGGCTGGTTTCGAGCGTCAGGCGCTCGGCTTCCGAGTTGGCTTCTGCGATGATGGCTTCCGCTTCGCTTTCGGCTTCATGACGCTTGCGCTGATACTCGGACAAGAGAGCCTGGGCTTCTTCACGCATCTTGCGTGCGTCTTCCAGTTCCTTGCGGATGGTTTCTGCGCGTTCGTCCAGTGAACCGTTGATCTTGGCCGGAACCTTGACGTAGAAAATCACGACGAAGAACAGGATAAGACCGATCAGGGCCCAAAATGTAGCATCCATGACGGTCTCCTCAGTTCATCGCCGACTTGAGCGCCTTGGTCAGGTCGGTCTTGGTCGGAGCTTTGCCCATCAGCTGCTCAACGAGCGCTGAAGCGGTTTCTCCGGCAATATCCCCGATCTGAGAAAGGGCATCGGTCTTGGTTGCAGCGATCTGTGCTTCAGCCGCTTTCAGCTTCCCGTTCAGCTCGGCTTCCGCCTTTTCGCGGCGAGCTTCGTGATCTGCCTTGAGCTTGGTCCGCGTCTCGTGGGCAATGCCATGAGCCTTGTTGCGGGCCTCGGCCAGCGCCTGCTCGTAAGCTGCGATCGCAGCGTCGGTTTCTTCCTGCAGCCGGTTGGCTTCGGAAATGTCACCGGCGATACGGTCCCTGCGGTCTTCCAGAATGCCTGCGATCCGCGGAACGGCCACATTCTTCATGATCCAGTAGAACACGCCGAACGTGATCGCGAGCCACAAGAGCTGGGAGGCGAATGTGGTGCTGTCAAAAGGCGGGAAACCCGCGCCATGCTCTGCGGCCGGCACTTCTATGGCTTCGTGCATGCCTTCTGTGGTCGAGTGAGTTTGGCCTGCCATTTCCAGTCTCCTAAATCCGGCTGGGCGGCGCTAGAGAGCGCCGCCACCGGAGTCGCATCGATAGTCGCTAAGGTTTAGCGATTAAGCGAACAGGAGGATCAGAGCCACCAGCAGGGAGAAGATGCCCAGAGCTTCCGTCACGGCGAAGCCGAAGATCAGACGGCCGAACTGGCCATCAGCAGCGGACGGGTTGCGCAGAGCGCCTGCGAGGTAGTTACCGAAAATGTTGCCAAGGCCGATGCCTGCGCCGCCCATGCCCAGGCATGCGATACCGGCACCGATGTATTTTGCTGCTTCTGCTTCCATGACACGTGCTCCTAAATGGTGTTTGCAGATTGCTCACTCGCGGCGCAATGGCCGTGTGATTGGGTTACCCTCAGTGTGAAGGATGAATGGCGTCGTTCAGGTACATGCAGGTCAGAACGGTGAAGACGTATGCCTGCAGGAACGCGACCAGGAATTCCAGAGCCGTCAGGGCAACCGTCATTCCGAGAGGGAGAATGGATCCGAAGATACCGACCGCACCCATCGCGCTAAGGCTGACGATGAATCCGGAGAACACTTTCAGCGTGATGTGACCGGCGAGCATGTTCGCGAAAAGACGAACGGACAGGCTGATCGGGCGCGAAAGGAACGAGATCACCTCGATCAGCGTCACGAGCGGGATCAGTGCACCGGGCACGCCGCTGGGGACGAAGAGCTTGAGGAACTTCATGCCGTTTTTCATGAAGCCGTAAATGATCACGGTAAGGATCACCAGCATCGCCAGGGCGAAGGTCACGATGATGTGGCTGGTGATGGTAAAGAAGTACGGGAACATCCCGAACAGATTGGCAACCAGAACGAACATGAAGAGCGAGAACACGAGAGGGAAGAAGCGCATCCCTTCCGTTCCTGCTGAACTTCGCAATGTTCCGGCAACAAACTCATACGCCATTTCCGAAATCGACTGCAGGCGGGTCGGAACGAGTCCGCGGCCGCTGGTCGAGAAAATCAGGAATGCAGACGTCGCCGCCACGGTCAAAACCATGAACAACGAAGAGTTGGTAAAAGAGAAATCCATGCCCCCGACTTCAATCGGGAATAGCGTCTGGATATGGAACTGATGGATCGGATCGTTCGCCACCGGCCAGCCTTCTTCGTTCGTTCATATCAATGCGCCAGAAGGCGCGACAAATTCTATTTCGATCTGTCGTTCTGAACGTCTTTTTCGCGCTGGACCTTGGCATCCGGCTGCTCGACGACACCGGCCGCGCGCAGGACGTTCAAGACCCCGGCCACGAAACCCAGCAACAGAAAGACAATCAGCCCGAAAGGCGACGTCCCAAGCCACTGGTCGGCAACCCAACCAATCCCGGCCCCCACCAGCACGCCGGCGATAAACTCCGAAGAGAGTTTCATTGCCTGCGCGTATCCGGATGAGCTGCTTTGAGACTTCCGAGCGGTCTTTTCTTCAACCACCCTTATGTCATCAAGCTTCCGGTTCAATTGAGCCCGCCGTTCCGACAGACCTGCTTCCGGGGAACCAACCGCCCGATCCTTGTTATCGCCGTTTTGCGAAGACATGTTCTTAAGTCCTCAGCTTGCGCCGACATGCTTGATCCGACAACTGGGGAGCCCCCTAAGCCGCGCGCACCATAGTCGGCACCTCATGCCGTGTCAAGAAGCCTGCACTAAACTCTATCCATTTGAAAAATAAAGATCTTTTCTGTTTTTGCAGAATCAGCCAGACCTAAGTTGCATAAGGTTTTCGCGGCAGTGCCGCACCAGACGCAATCTTAGCCAGTTTCGCGGAATCGCTCTGCCGTCTCCAGATCGACCGAAACAAGCTGGGAAACCCCGCGCTCGGCCATCGTCACGCCGAAGAGACGGTTCATGCGCGCCATGGTGATCGGATTGTGCGTGATCACCACAAATCTGGTTTCCGTGCTCTTGGCCATCTCGTCCAGGAGATCGCAGTAACGCTCCACGTTCGCGTCATCCAGCGGCGCATCGACCTCGTCGAGCACGCAGATCGGCGCAGGGTTGGTCAGGAAGACCGCGAAAATCAGGGACATGGCCGTGAGCGCCTGCTCACCACCCGACAGCAGCGTCATGGTCTGTGGCTTCTTGCCGGGGGGACGCGCGATGATTTCCAGCCCCGCATCCAGCGGATCATCTGAATCGACCAGCTGGAGCTCGGCCGTGCCCCCGCCGAAAAGATGAGTGAACAAGCGTTGGAAATGACCGTTGACGATCTCGAAGGAGGCGAGCAGACGTTCGCGCGCCTCGCGGTTGAGATTCGAAATCCCTGTTCGCAGACGGCGAATCGCCTCGATCAGGTCATCGCGCTCCGAGGTCAGCGTGGTCTTCTGATCGTCGATTTCGCGCAGCTCTTCTTCCGCGCGCAGGTTGACGCCGCCAAGCCGTTCGCGCTCCGCCTTCAGCCGTTCCAGCTTGCGCTCCATGGAATCGGGATCCGGCAGCGGCGCGCCTTCCTTCAGACCCGCGATTTCCGGCAATGCCGTCACCGCAACCTCCAGGTCCTCGTCGATCCGCCGTTCCAGATTCTGCTTGCGATCGCGAGCGGCTTCCAGTCGTTCCTCGGCGCGAATCTTCTCTTCTCGTGCGCCCGCCATCGCTTCCATCGCAGCCTTGGCTGCACGGTCGACGTCGGCAAGATCCAGTTCCGCCTGCTGAAGCTGATCGTCTCGCGCCTTCTTTTCCTCTTCTGCCTTGGCAATGGCGGAAAACACGTCGCGGCGCTTGATTTCGATGTCTTCAGGCGCCTCGATCAGCTCGGCCCGCTCTTCTTCCGCTTCTTCACGCCTTTCCTGCAAAATGGAAATCTGCTGGGCGGCATTGGCAGCACGGGTCTTCCAGCCGTCATATTCCCGGGCGATGGCTTCAAGCCGCCGGTCGCGCATCTGCTGTTCGCGGGCAAGACCCTCTGCCACGGCCCTTGCTTCGGCCAAGGCGCCGCGTGCGGCCGCGACCTGCCCCTGCAATTCTTCGATGCTTTCGCGATAGCTGGTTCCGTCTGGCGCTTCTTCCAGGCGTTCTTCGGCCTCTGCCAGCTGTTCACGTGCCAGCTCGGCCTCTTCACCAAGACGCTGTGCCCGGTCCTGCGCAGCTTCCAGCTTGGCGGCGAACTGGGAAACGGCCCTTTCCGCCGCAGCCAGGGCTTCGCGCGCCGCGGCTGCCTGACGCTGGCCGTCACGAACCTTGCCTCTGGCCATCTGTTCAAGTTCAACGGCCTGCCGAACCCTCGTTGCGGCACCTTCCAGTGCCTGCTGACGATCCTCAAGCTCGCGCCGGGCCTGCTCGATTTCATCTCCGAGTTCAGCAAGGCGGTTCTTCTGCGCCAGGCGCTGTGCCGCCGGTGTCGGCGCATTGGCCGCGATAACGAATCCATCCCAGCGCCACAGGTCGCCTTCCACGGAAACCAGACATTGCCCCGGTTTCAGGGTCGTGCGCAGGCCTGGCCCGTCGGTCTGGTCGACAAGGCCGATCTGGCGCAGGCGGCGGCTCAGCTCGACAGGGGCTTCAACCACCTCGGCCAGACTGCGGGTTCCTGCCGGCAAGGCTGGATCGCCATCATGAGAGAGGACACCCCCCCAGCGAACAGCAGCAGCTTCTTCAAGTGAGGCATCAAGGTCTTCACCAAGTGCCGCCCCCAGAGCCGTTTCGAAGCCCTGCTCCACCTGGATCTGCTCGACAACCGGCGTGTGATCCTGTTCGGAGTGAACATTCAGCACCTGCTCCAGCGTCCTTGCCTCTGTCTCGAGGCCCTGCAACATCTGGCGGGCATCACCAACGGGTCCACGTGCGGACTGTTCCTGTTCACGCGCTTCGCGGGTCGCGGTTTCGGCTTCTTCCGCGGCAGCTTCCGCCTCCAGAAGAGATTCCTCGGCCATCTCCAGCGCTTCCCGGTTCTCGGAAACGCCGTCCTGTTCGGCCATACGTTCGTTGATTTCCTGAAGAGCCTTCTGAGCGTCCTGAGCCTGAGCTAACAATCGGTCCGAACGCTGGCGGCTTTCCGCGACTGCCCGCTCCAACTGGCGGCGTTCGGCGGTTGCACGCGCTTCGGCCGCGGTCAGGTCGGACAACTGGTTCTCCAGCGTTCCCACGCTCTCTTCGTCCTCGGCCACCTTTTCACGAGCGCTTTCGGTGCGCTCCTGCACCATCTCGTTTTCTTCCAGAAGCTCTGCGCGTTCTTCCGACAAGCGCTCCAGAACCTCGTCGTTCTCGGACACCATGGACTGTTCGCGCCGGATATCTTCCGCCAGTTGCACCAGGCGGCGCTCCAGATCCTGAAGCTTTTCCTTTACCCGCCGTTCTTCCGCGTCCAGTTCGTTGCGGGCGATCACCAGCCGCTGCAAGGCGGCGCCCGCCCTGGCCGCATCCTCGCGCAGTTCCGGCAGCTTGTGAGCGGCGACAGCCTGGATGCGGGCGCTTTCCGCCTGCAGACCGGTGGCTTCGTTCACCTGTTTCTGGGCTTCGGCAAAATGGCTTTCGGCTGTTCCCAGCGCATCGCGCGCCTCGGTCCAGCGAATGTAAAGGATCGAGGCTTCAGCCCCGCGGATTTCAGACGACAGGTTACGATAGCGCGAAGCCTGGCGCGACTGGCGGCGCAGATTGTCGAGCTGGCTGTCGATCTGAACGAGGACATCTTCCAGTCGTTCCAGGTTCTGCTCAGCGGCGCGAAGGCGAATTTCCGCCTCATGCCGGCGCGAATGCAGACCGGAGATACCGGCGGCTTCTTCCAGGATCTGCCTTCGGGAGGTCGGTTTGGCGGCAATCAGCTCGCCAATCTGCCCCTGGCGCACCATGGCAGGTGACCTGGCGCCTGTGGATGCGTCAGCGAAAAGAAGCTGCACGTCACGCGCACGCACATCCTTGGCGTTGATCTTGTAGTTGGAGCCCTGCTCGCGCTCGATACGGCGGCTGACTTCAAGCGCATCGGCATCATTGAAAGCGGCAGGCGCCGTACGGTCCTGGTTTTCAAGGTAGAGCGTCACTTCCGCGGTGTTGCGCGCCGGGCGGTTCAGGCTGCCGGAAAAGATGACGTCGTCCATGCCGGACGCCCGCATGTTCTTGTAGGAGTTTTCGCCCATCACCCAGCGAAGGGCCTCGACAAGATTGGACTTGCCGCAGCCATTCGGCCCGACCACACCGGTCAGGCCGTTGCCGATGATGAACTCCATCGGTTCGACGAAGGATTTGAAACCGACAATGCGGAGCTTGGAAAATTTCATTGGCGCCCGTGCCTCCTGGACACGGACACCTGAAGATCACGGGCTTGATCGGCGCATACCGAACAGACCGGCGGACAGACCGCCAGTCTAGAGGTTTGCGTCAATAAGTTTGCCCATCTCTTCAATCGAAAGCGCCCCCGAGTGCTTTTCGCCATTGATGAAGAACGTCGGGGTGGAGTTCACGCCAAACTCGTTTGCACCGCGGTTTTTCACCGCATCGATGGCGTCGAGCAGACCCTGGTTCCCCAAGCATTCCTCAAAGGACTCTTTTGTAAAACCTATCTGCTTGGAAAAGTCGAGCATGGATTGGTACGGATTGTCGGTAAACGCCCAGGTCCGCTGCTGTTCGAACATGATGTCCACAATCTCGAAATATTTGTCCGCAGGAGCGCAGCGGGCGAGCATGAACGCGCCGGCCGCAACCGGATCCAGCGGGAATTCGCGGAAAATGAAGCGAACCTTGCCGGTATCGATGTAATCGGCCTTCAGGGCCGGATAGGTACGCTCATGGAAATTGGCGCAATGTCCGCAGGTCATGGATGCGTATTCCACAATCGTGACCGGCGCGTTTTCGTCGCCAAGAATCTTGTCGCCCAGCGGGCCGGGTTTGACCAGCTCGTCCTGGTCGACGGCCTGCGCAAGAGCCAAGCTCGAACCGGCAAGGCAGAATGCGGCCGTCGCCAGGGCAGTGGTTTTGAGAAACTGTCTACGGGTCTGGGTCACGAAGATCGTCCTGTCACATTAATCAAGCGCTGCACCGGCCGGTGCGTGGATCGAAGCACATCCTGTCGGATATCCTGGCCGATCGGGTTAATTGATACCGGGCCACCCTATTTGCGTTCAGCTGAATGCAGGATGAACCAGCTTGCCGCTTTCTGTGCCCTCTCGGGCAGGCGGCGTCAACAAAGCTTATCAAATGTGGCAGGAGCGAGGACGGTCAAAGGCTATTAAATACTGGCATCCACCCTTGACCCGCCGACACCAACACAAGGGAAATCCTGAGTTCTTCGATATCATGCCAAAGCCGGCGGCACGTTTGCCAATGCCGGTTTCACAGAGTTGTTATTGGAAGAAGCAATGTGGACCGTCAGGCCGCATCTTCTGCGCTGCGGGCAATAACCTGGGCGCCAAGCTTCCTGAGCGCCTGCCGCAGGCGGTCGTTCTCCACCCCCTCCAGCCGCGCTTCGAGCTGCTGTTCCTCGGTTTGCGTCAAGTCGCGCAAGGGCTTCTTGCGCACGGGCTGCTTCACCAGAACCGGCTTCTGCAGGATCTTGATGCGGCCGATGGCCCGCCAACCATAGAAGGTATTGATACGCTCGATCACCTGGGCACTGTCATGAGACAGGATCAAGGCCGTTGCCCCGTCCGTGTGCACCACCAGCGTCGCCGGTTCCGGTGGGTTTTCCGGATCGCCGCGTTCAGGCTGCCGCGGCCAGATCAGCCTGTCCGGCTGCACGCGCGTGCCGTAACGCTCGCCGACAATATCGGCCCAGGAGGCAAT
Source organism: Roseibium sp. RP-7 (assembly GCF_053005225.1). NCBI lineage: Bacteria > Pseudomonadati > Pseudomonadota > Alphaproteobacteria > Hyphomicrobiales > Stappiaceae > Roseibium > Roseibium sp. RP-7. Next base: position 997,945 of record NZ_JBRKQA010000001.1, on the reverse strand, counting down.
GATATCGACGGACGCAAATCCACGCTTCCGGCAAACAGGCGTCATCGCCTTGCCGACAAGATCGGCCAGCGATTTCACCCCCTTCGAGGCGTGCACGGGATTTGCCTTTGTAGCGCTAATAGCCTACCTCCTCATCCAGATGTAAGGTGCGGCGATTTGCCGGCCATTTTCCGGATTGGGGTGTTGTGTCTCAATAGAATACGACAAAATGACGACGAATACTTTCCCCAACCTCACCGCACTGCCTTTATCAGCCAAGTTGTCCCCAGGCTATCCAAGGCTTGCTGCTTCATATCAACACCACTTGTTCTGCTGATCTCATGGCGTCTGCTTCCCCTTCCCGACTGCTTCTCGACTGGTACGACCGTCATGCCCGGCGCCTGCCCTGGCGGGTTTCCCCGGAAGACCGCCTACTGGGCGAAGTCCCCGATCCCTACCGGATCTGGCTGTCCGAAGTCATGCTTCAGCAAACGACCGTTGCCGCCGTCAAAGACTATTTCACGAAGTTTACGCGAAGCTGGCCAACCGTAACCGATCTTGCCGCCGCGGCTGAAGAAGACGTCATGAAAGCCTGGGCGGGCCTTGGCTATTACTCGCGGGCGCGCAATTTGAAAAAATGCGCAGAAACCGTTGCCCGTGATCACGACGGCCGCTTTCCGGAAGACGAAGACGCATTGCTGAAGCTCCCGGGCATCGGCCCCTATACGGCTGCCGCCATCGCAACCATCGCGTTTGACCGGCACGCGGCAGTGGTCGACGGCAACGTGGAGCGGGTGCTGACACGACTTTTCCAGATCGAAACACCGCTTCCGGACGCCAAACCAGAAATAAAGGCGAAAATGGCTGGCCTGACACCGGACCAACGGCCCGGTGACTTTGCACAGGCGGTGATGGACCTTGGCGCAACCATCTGTACGCCCAGACGTCCGGCCTGCGCGCTCTGCCCGTGGCGCTCTATCTGCAAGGTGCAATCCTCAAGCCTTGCCGAAACACTGCCGCGCAAAGCACCCAAGAAGGAAAAACCCACCCGTTTTGGAGCTGCATTCGTGGCTGTCGATACGGCGACGGGGGCCGTGCTGTTGCGCCGCCGCCCACCAAGAGGCCTTCTTGGCGGGATGAGCGAAGTGCCGGGGACCGAATGGGCAGAGGATTTCTCGCCAGAAGCAGCTCCAGACTTCGCACCGTTTCCAGCGGATTGGCGGCAGCGCCCGGTGGAAGTGAAACATACCTTCACCCATTTCCATTTGCGGCTCACCGTCTATCGGGCCGACCTCATGGCGGACACCACTCCACTGCTTGACGGTGGCTGGTGGTCGGCCCCGGAAGTCATTGAAACCGAAGCACTTCCCACGGTTATGAAGAAGGCTCTTGCCGCTGCGTTCGAAAGCCCCCGGAAATAGTTCTTTCCCGGCTCAAGAAAACAGTTGCAGTTTGTCCGGTTTGGATGTTGAACAGCGCACCCAATCCTTGGATCTGAGCCTCGATGTTCACCTATTCCTATGACGCACTCTTCTCTCAAAAGGACTGCGATGAAATCATCCGCCTGAGCCGGGCCGAAGCTCAGGATACGGGCGGCCTCGTCGGGGGCAAGCAGCAGGGTGACATCCGCCGGGCCAGAATCAGCTGGCTTGATGACGAAGGCGATGCGGGATGGGTTTTGAACCGCGTTATGACAGCCGTTGCAAAGGCCAACCGCGAGGCTTTCGATTTCGACATCACCGAGTTTCGGGAGAAACTCCAGGTCGCCATCTACGACGAAAGTGAAGAAGGCCATTACGACTGGCATTCCGATGTCGGCGAAGGCCCGATCGCGCAGTTCCGCAAGGCAACCATCGTCACCCAGCTTTCCCCTTCACAGGACTATGAAGGTGGCGCGCTGGAAATCAGCCTTGGACACAAGGTGATGGCCGCATCGCGTGAACAGGGCTGTGCAACGCTGTTTGCCAGTTTCATGCTGCACAGGGTCGTACCCGTGACCAAGGGCACCCGCTACTCCCTGACCTGCTGGAGCCACGGCCCCCGCTTTCGGTGAGATCTGAGCGGAGACAGGTGTCTACGGCTCCGAAGCTTGCTCTCCACTCCCGGAAAAACGTCAAAGCGCATGTGATCGGTTTCAATTCGCTGTTTCGGGGTGTAACCAGTGGAAGTTACACTTCTATGCGCAATGGACCCTTGCGCCTGCCGTGAATTACTCTAGAATAATTCTAAACAAAGACCGGTTTGCAATAAGGAGGCTCTGCCGTGAAAGGGAATGAAAAAGTCATTGAGTGCCTGAACGAAGCTCTGTTTCTGGAGCTGGGCGCCATCAATCAGTACTGGCTTCACTACCGCCTCCTGAGCGACTGGGGCTTTGCGCGCCTTGCCAAGAAGGAACGTGAAGAATCCATCGAGGAAATGCAGCACGCCGACAAGCTGGTCGACCGCATCATCTTCCTGGAAGGCCATCCGAACATGCAGAAGGTCGCACCGCTGCGCATTGGCCAGAACATCAAGGAAGTGCTGGAATCAGACCTTGCCGGCGAATATGACGCCCGCACGGCCTATGCCAAGTCCCGCGATGTCTGCCGTGAAGAAGGCGACTATGTTTCCATGCAGCTTTTCGAAGAGCTGCTGTCCGACGAGGAAGGCCATATCGACTTCCTGGAAACCCAGATCGACCTTCTGGAAAAGATCGGTGTCGAGCGCTACGGCATGTTGAATGCCGCACCAGCCGACGAAGCCGAGTAGTCGCAAGCGGCCATTTCATTGGTTATGTTGAAGCCGGTGCAGGTCTGCACCGGCTTTTTCATTGCAATTGGAGGTGCGAAACCATGACGGAAATCCGGATCGGGCTGATCGGAACAGGCTATATGGGCAAGGCCCATGCTGTTGCCCTGAAATCAGTGGCGTCGGTTTTCGACACAGGCCTGCGCCCGATTTGCGAGACGATCTGTGCAACGACGCTGGAAGGCGCCCGGGAAAAGGCCCGTGCTTTCGGGTTCAACCGGGCGACGGACGACTGGCGCACTGTCGTTGCCGATCCGGCGATCGATGCGGTTGTAATTGCCTCGCCCCAGTCGACCCACATGGATATCGCAATTGCCGCCTTTGAAAACGGCAAGGCTGTCTTTTGCGAAAAGCCGCTTGCCAGCCACGCCGAAGATTGCCGCAGGATGATGGCGGCGGCAGAAGCCTCCGGCCTGCCGAACATGACCGGCTTCAATTACATTCGCACGCCTGCAAGCCAATTTGCCCATGACCTTGTCCAGTCAGGCCGGATTGGTCAGATCCACTATATTCGCGCTGAACACACCGAGGATTTTCTGTCAGATCCGCAAACGCCGTCGCACTGGCGTACCAAGGACATAAGCAATGGATGCATGGGCGATCTCGCCCCTCACATCATCAACGCCGCCCTGCGCCTTGCCGGGCCTATCTCCAGCGTTAGTGCGGATATTCAGACCGTCCACTCCGAACGTCCGGGCGCAAACGGGCCGGAGGCGGTCACCAATGACGACCAGGCCCATCTCATGTGCCGCTTTCAAAACGGTGCGATGGGTCATCTCTTCATCAGCCGTGTCGCCACCGGCCGGAAGATGGGTTATGCCTATGAGATATACGGTGACAAGGGTTCGATCCGCTTCGACCAGGAAGACCAGAACGCGCTCTGGCTTTACCTTGCCGAAGGGCCGGAGGCGGAACGCGGCTTCCGCAAGATCCTGACCGGACCGGCACATCCCGATTACCTGCCCTTCTGTCAGGGCCCCGGTCACGGAACCGGTTATCAGGACCAGATCATCATCGAGATGCGGGACTTCCTGAAGGCCATCGAAACCGGAACACCTGTCTGGCCGACCTTCCGGGACGGGCTGGAGGTGCAACTGGTCACGGAAGCTGCCTGGAAATCGTCGAAGACCGGTACGTGGGCAACGGTTTGACGGACGGGACGGCTGGGGTCGAGCGTTGTTCTCCAGGGTGTTTCCCCGGACAAGCGCAGCGCAGATCCGGGGCCTACTCGCAAGTCAGCTTGCCAAAGCAGGAGGTTCTGCCACCCCCTTGCCGCGCCAGGTCATTTCTCTGGAAATCAGTAGGCCCCGGGTCTCGCTTTGCTCGCCCGGGGCGACAGTCATAAATCGGGAAACTCCCTGTCCGCACAGGAAACTTTACTGGAACGCTGTCTCGGCAAAGCTGCGGAGCTTGCGGGAATGCAGGCGCTCTGCCGTCATGTCTCGCATCTTCTCCATTGCCCTGATGCCGATCTGGAGATGCTGGGCGACCTGGCGCTTGTAGAAGTCGGTCGCCATGCCCGGCAGTTTCAATTCGCCGTGGAGCGGCTTGTCCGAGATGCACAGCAGCGTGCCGTAAGGCACCCGGAAGCGGAAACCGTTGGCCGCGATAGTTGCCGATTCCATATCGAGCGCGATGGCACGGGACTGGGAGAACCGCTTGACCAGTTCCGGCTGGTCCCAGAGTTCCCAGTTTCGGTTGTCGAGCGATACGACGGTTCCGGTGCGCATGACACGTTTCAGTTCATACCCATCGATGCCGGTGATTTCGGCAACCGCGTCTTCCAGTGCAACCTGCACCTCGGCGAGCGGCGGGATCGGCACCCAGATCGGCAGGTCCTGGTCGAGCACATTGTCCTCTCGCACATACCCATGGGCCAGCACATAATCACCGAGCGTCTGGCTGTTCCTGAGGCCTGCGCAGTGACCGAGCATCAGCCAGACATGCGGGCGCAGCACCGCGATATGGTCGGTAATGGTTTTGGCGTTGGACGGCCCGACTCCGATGTTGACCATGGTGATGCCACTGCCGTCAGCCCGCTTCAGGTGATACGCCGGCATCTGGGGCAGTTTTGTCAGCTCTTCGCCATCCGGCTGGGTCTGTCCTGCCTCCAGCACCACGTTGCCGGGGGAAACAAACGCCTCGTAGCCACTGTCCGGCTGCAACAGCAGCGCCTTGGACATGCGGCAGAACTCGTCGATGTAGAACTGGTAGTTCGTGAAAAGCACGTAGTTCTGAAAATGCTCGGCTTTTGTCGCCGTGTAGTGCTGCAGGCGGTGCAGGGAATAGTCGACGCGCGGCGCCGTGAAAGATGCCAGCGGCATCACCCCGTCGGCCGGATCGTAAGTGCCGTTGGCGATGGAATCGTCCATCACCGTCAGGTCGGGAAGATCGAACATGTCAGCGAGGGGACGGTCGAGATTTGCAGCTGCTGCGCCGCCTTCCACATGGGTTCCGTCATAGAAAGCGAAGTGCAGCGGGATCGGCATGTCGCTGTCGCCGACCTGGATCGGCACGTCGTGGTTCTTCATCAGCAGCGAAAGCTGCGACACCAGATAGTTACGGAACAGATCCGGGCGGGTAATCGTGGAGGCGTGGGTGCCAGGGCGGGAGACGAACCCATAAGACAGGCGGCTGTCGAGGCGGACGTGGCTGTCGGTCACGATACGGACCTGCGGATAGAACGCGCGCACGCGGCCGTCGATTTCCTTGCCATCCAGAAGGTCCTGAAAATGCTGGCGCAGAAAGGCGGTGTTGGATTCAAAAATTTCGATCAAACGGTCGACCGCCTTGTTGGCGTCGGTAAAGACCTCAAGCGGATGCGATGGCGCATGCCGAACCCTGCGGGCGGCTTGATGAAAAACGTTCTTGGTTGAGTTGGACATAAACCGTCTCCTTATTGTTGTTATGGGCTCACAGTCCCGCTAACGCTTGCCTTGGTCAATAGATCTAGCATCGGATTTTGAATTTTTTTTCGCAGAGAGAAAATTTCTGCACAAGCCCCTCAACGATGCATTTGAGCAGGCTTTCCCAAACCGTGGCAAGCGGCTAAAGTCCGGCTAACTTTTGACCAGGAGTTTCCCATGAAAAAAACCGTTCTGACCCTCGCGGTCGCCGTTTCCTCCCTGATTGGCGCAGGCGTCTCCGCCCTTGCCGACAATCTGCCGGATCTCGGTGGCCGGGACATTGTCATTGCTTCGGAAAACACCTACCCACCGCTGCAGTTCGTCGACCCCAAGTCAGGCGAGGCAATCGGCTGGGAATATGATGCGGTTGCAGAAATCGCCAAGCGGCTGAACCTGAACGTCACCTTTCAGAACACCAGCTGGGATGCGATGATCCCTGCCATCTCCGCCGGCGAATACGACATGGCGATGAACGGCATCACCATTCGCGCCGACAGGGCCGAGCAGGTCGACTTTTCGGAGCCCTACATGCGGTCCGAAATGTTCATGCTGGTGCGCGCCGATGAAGACCGGTTTACCGATGCAAAGGGCTTTGCTTCCAACACGGACTTCCTGGCCGGTGCTCAACCGGGCACCACCCCCTTCTACGTCACTGTTTATGAAGTGCTGGATGGCGATGAAGCCAATCCGCGCATCAAGCTGTTCGAAACCTTTGGTGCCGCTGTCCAGGCGCTCAAGGCGGGCGACGTCGATCTGGTCCTGACAGACAGCACCGGCGGCCAGGGGTATGTCGCGACCAATCCGGACACCTTCAAGCTGATCGGCGATCCGATGGGCTCGGAAGACTTCGGCTTCATTTTCCCTAAAGGCTCCGACCTGATCGAACCGATCAATGCGGCTGTCGCCAGCATGCGCACAGACGGCACGCTGGATGCACTGAACAAGAAGTGGTTCTTCGACTATAAAGTCGCCCAGTAAGGCCATCCTCCGCCCCTGCGCGGCTGGACTTTCCACTCCATGGCCGGTATCCGGGCTTTTGGCCCCGATGCCGGCCATTTTCGTTTGAACTGCCGTTAACAAAGCTGGAGCCGAGACCAACCCATGTTCCGCAACAAGACACCGTCCGGCGCCCCCAAGGAAGACTTTCCCTATTGGCTTGTTGCTGCCGCCGGCATTGCGGTTTTCCTGTTGTTCCAGATCGCCACCGACGACATCTATTCGCAGGTCATGTCGACGGTCTCGCGTGGTATCGGACTGACGGTCTTCGTCACGCTTGTCGCCTTCTTCTGCGCCTCCCTGATCGGGCTCCTGCTGGCGCTTGCCTCCCTGTCCGGATCAATCGTCTTGCGGCAGATTGCCCGATTCTACGTCGAAATCGTGCGCGGCATGCCGATCATCGTGCTTCTGCTCTATATCGCCTTCGTCGCAACGCCGCTGTTCATTGCCGGGGTCAACGCCATTGTGGAACCTCTGGGTCTGGATCCGTTGCGCACGCGGGATTTCCCTCTGCTCTGGCGCGCCGTTCTCGCGCTGACCATCGGCTATTCTGCCTTCATTGCCGAGGTGTTTCGGGCAGGCATCCAGGCGGTCGACAAGGGACAGATCGAGGCCGCCGAAGCACTCGGCATGAACGGTTGGCTTCGCTTCCGCCTGATCATCTTCCCGCAGGCCCTGAAGACCATCCTGCCGCCCCTCGGCAATGATTTCGTCGCCCTGATCAAGGACAGCTCGCTGGTCTCGGTTCTGGGTGTCGCGGATATCACTCAGCTGGGCAAGGTCTACGCTGCCGGCTCCTTCCGGTACTTCGAGACCTACAATGTCGTCGCGCTGATCTACCTGATGATGACGATCACGCTTTCGCTGGCCCTGCGCAAATTTGAACGGGCAAAGCAGATCCAGGAGCGCTAAGGTTTTCGCCTGACCACGCCTTTCCTCCTCCCTCATCCTGAGGAGGGGGTGCCGGGGGAGCGGCGTCTGCAGCGAGACGGAGACCCGCATGCGTTCCTTTGAAGAAATAGAAGCACTGGCCGCGGAGAAGAAAGGCGGACCGGCAGCACTCAATGCTCTTTTGGCAGAGCATAATGCGCCCAGGACTGCGGAAGAACTGGAGAAGGTCGGTGACGATCGCTGGCTGGCCATGTTCACCAAGTGCGTGTTCCAGGCCGGTTTCAGCTGGAAGGTGATCGACCAGAAGTGGCCGGGTTTCGAAGAAGCCTTCGAGGGGTTCGACGTTCCCCGCCTCGCCTTTCTCCCTGACGAGGCGTTTGAAGCGCTGCTCGGTGACAAACGCATCGTCCGCAACGGTGCCAAGATCCGATCTGTTCAGGAAAACGCGATTTTCCTCAAGGACCTAGCGACCGAACACGGCAGCGCAGCCGGTTTTTTCGCGCATTATCCCGTCAACGACCAGATCGGCCTGATGGAGCTGCTCAAGAAGCGCGGCAGCCGGCTTGGTGGCAACACAGGGCAAATCGCCTTGCGCTTCATGGGCAAGGAAAGTTTCGTCCTCTCCGGCGATGTGGTTAACGCCCTGATCCGCGAAAATGTCATCGAGAAGGACGCGATGTCGAAAAAAAATCTTACCGCGATTCAGGCCGCCTTTAACGAATGGAAAGCAACTTCCGGTCGTCCCCTGAACGAAATCAGCAGAATTCTGGCCTTTTCGGTCGGGACAAGTCATTAACTTCTCATTCAGCTTTTACGATTGTAAACAAAGCCTTGATTCAAAGGGAATTTTTGTTCCATCAGCTTAACCGCTGATTTACCAAACCCGGTAACCATGACACTCGAAATTGCGTGAGGTATTGCGTCGCAATGAGTGTACTGCGTACCGGGGTGTCCTTCGCGGCACCCCGCCTATCAAATGAACCGGAAGCTGGTGCTTCCTGGCTGAACACGATCCTGAAGGGCGACTGCGTTGCCGCCCTTGAGAAACTGCCGTCCCGGTCTGTTGACCTGGTCTTCGCGGATCCGCCCTACAACCTTCAGTTGGGCGGCGATCTGCACAGGCCGGATCAGTCAAAGGTGGATGCCTGTGACGACCATTGGGACCAGTTCGAAAGTTTCGAAGCCTATGACGCTTTCACCCGGGCCTGGCTTCTGGCCGTCCGGCGGGTGATGAAGGCGGATGGCTCGCTGTATGTGATCGGCTCCTATCACAACATCTTCCGGGTTGGCGCGATCCTGCAGGATCTCGGCTTCTGGATCATGAATGACATCGTCTGGCTGAAGTCCAACCCGATGCCGAACTTCCGCGGCAAACGGTTCACCAATGCCCACGAGACCATGATCTGGGCGGTCAAATCGAAAGATGCGAAGCCGACCTTCAATTACGATGCGCTGAAGACCTTTAACGAGGATCTTCAGATGCGCTCCGACTGGCACCTGCCGCTGTGTACCGGTACCGAGAGGCTGAAGGGCAAGGACGGGCAGAAGGTGCATCCGACCCAGAAACCGGAGGCCCTGCTCTACCGTGTTCTGACGGCCTCCTCCAAACCGGGAGATGTCGTGCTCGACCCGTTCTTCGGGACCGGCACCACCGGGGCTGTCGCCAAGAAACTTGGCCGCCACTATGTCGGCGTGGAGCGTGAGCAGGACTATATCGACGCGGCCACGGCTCGTATCGAGGCCATCGAGCCGGGCAATGCCGCATCGCTGGAAATGCAGCAGGGCAAGCGGGCGCTGAAGCGCATCCCGTTCGGCACGCTTCTGGAAAGCGGTCTGCTGCAGCCGGGGACGGAACTCAGCTGCCCGAAAGGCAAGCATCTTGCCATCGTGCGCGCCGACGGCTCTCTCAAGTCCGGCGATCATACCGGCTCGATCCACAAGGTCGGTGCTCTGGTACAGGGTCAGGAAGCTTGCAACGGCTGGACCTTCTGGCACATCAACGAGGGCGGCAAGACGTCGCCCATCGACGATCTCCGCAAGGAAATCAGATCCCGCCTGCAGGCATAAGCAGGCACTCCAAAGAGAGACTTCGCGTTCCCCGCGAGATCGACTTAGCCCCGTTTCCCAGAAAAGGAGACGGGGTTTTCTTTATGGAATACGGGAACGGTATCTCGATCAGGCGCTCTTGTATTTCACGTCCGGCGCCCAGACATCCAGCCATTGCAGGATCTCGTCGGCACCGATGGGCGGCGAAAAATAGAAACCCTGGAATAGACGGCAGCCACAGTTTTTCAGGAACTCCAGCTCCTCGCGGGTTTCAACGCCTTCCGCCAGAACGTCCAGCCCCATGTTCTTGGCCATTGCCAGCATGGCGCCGGCAATTCTCTGCATCTTCGGGTTCCTGTCGAGCCCGGAAACGAACGAGCGGTCGATCTTCAGCGTCGCGACCGGTGTTTCGATCAAGGTTGCGATGGAGGAATGTCCGGTGCCGAAGTCATCAAGGGCCAGGGCGAAACCTGCCTGTTCCAGGTTACGGCACTGGGCAATCAGCTCCTGATCCGACTGGTCGAAGAGGATCGATTCCAGCAGCTCCAGCTGAATGTCCCCGGGCTTCAGGCCGGCCGCGGCAAGTTCGGCATGCAAGATCGCGACAAATTCCACCGACCTGAGGTTCGATGCCGTCACGTTCAACGAGAGCTTGCCTATGTCCCTGCCGGCGGATTTCCAGGCAACAAAATGGGTGAACGCCTTACAACGCACCTGCCGGTCGATTTCGGACATGATGTTTGCCCTGGTCGCCGTTTCCAGGAAACGGGCCGGTGGCAAAACCCCTTGTTCTGCCGTCTCCCAGCGCGCGACCACCTCCAGGCCGCACACCCGACCCGTGACGATATCGATCTGCGGCTGAAAATAGGGAACGAACTGGCTGCGTTTCAGACCTTCTTCGATCTGTGAGACCAACCTGCTCGTCTCCTCGTGCCGCCGGATCATCTCCTTTGACAGCAATTTGACGGACGACCGGGTGACCTTGGCATCGTAAAGCGCGATATCGGAATTCGCGATCAGCCTGTCGGCGTTCTGCACTTCGCCGGGATGAAACAGAACCACGCCTATACTCGCGCTGACCTGGCAGCTGTGCCCGTTGTAGCGGATCGGCATGGCGATCGCATTCAAGAGGCGCAGCGCCATGGCATAGAGGCTTTCCTTGTCCGGAGGCTCAGCCAGAAACAGGGCAAATTCATCACCGCCAAGCCGTGCAGGAAGGTCGTTCGGACCGCATATCGCCGACAACGCCTCGGCCGTCTGCATCAGGATCATGTCGCCCGCGGTATGGCCGAAGTTGTCGTTGACCGACTTGAATTCGTCGAGGTCGATGTGAAGGAGCGCAAACACGTGCCCGGTGTCGGGCAGCTGCAACGCCTCTTCCAGACGCCGGTGCAGTGCCCCTCTGTTGGCAATCTCCGTCAGCGGATCCTGTGAGGCCTTCTTTTCCGCTTCGATCTTCGCCGCCTTCAATGCGGTTGCCATCTTCTGGCTGTCCTCCAGAAGCGTGCGCTGCGCTTCGAAGGAGTAGAAGAGATCGATGGAGAAGTCGTTCGGTTTGAAGTCGGTTTCCGTCAACCCGAAACGTTCCACGACCTGCGACAGGTGAAGACCGAAGGACAGGTCCAGAAACACCGTGTCCTCGTCCGCAGCAGCAAGGGCAAAACCGCGAAACTGTATAGGTTCGCCATCCTGCGGACATGCGGAAAGGACCAGTTTCGTGCCGAGCCTTTCGCGAACACAGGCCATGGATCTGACGTTACGCGGCCGCTCAACCGTGAAGACGTCGAACAAGTTCGCTCCCGACGCTTCCGGCCCGAGGATCCGTTCAAGGGTCGGACCCAGTCCACTGATCCGGCCGCAATTGTCCAGAACAACATGCATGGGAAAAAGCATGTCGATGGCCTTGCAGGTCAGATCGAGTTTGGATGCTGTCAAATTCCGGCCTCGGTTCTCATGGGCTTGAGTGCAGTGTCGAGGATCCGGATTTCAAAGATGTCGTGATCCGCCTGTTCCGATTTCACCGCGACCTGGTTGACCTCGATGCTCTCACCGGTCTCCTTGGCGAGACCATGCAGAAGTCCGATGACCATCGGCGCCAGTCCGTCACGATCGGAATAGTAGTGCAGAATGCAGGATCCATCTTCCTTCTGGTCGACCTCGAAGGACGGCGGCTTCAGATGTGGCATCGACAGCAGGATCCGGTCGTGCATGTCATCGAGCCCCTTCAACTGCTCGATGAAGGAATTGCCGGCAAGGCGCATCAGATTGCCGAAATGCGAGGCGCCTGCGTATTCGACCCAGTATTTTCCGAAGATGCTCAGGACGTCCGATGCAGGCAGGCCGGTAAAGCTGCAGATGGCACCGACGAGCTTGTAGGTGATGGCATCGTCATAACTCGACATTCTTTCGAATTCGAGTTCCTCCAGGCCCGCGGTTTCGCAAATGCTTTGCCAGGCCTCGGGTCCGTGGTTGTCCAGAATGAAGGTGCGAATGCCTTCGTTCACCATTCCATACATGCAGACTCCTCCAGAGTTAGCATTGTGAGTATACGAATTTGCTTACGTCAGCATTAATCAGTTCCAGACATATGTCTGTTTTTAACTGCCATTACTGACAAACAATCACTACTTCCGCGCGAGTTTTCCGATTTAATTACCCAACGTTTCTTTTTCTCCAAATAACCCATTGAGAAAAACAACAATGAATACCTGAAACTCTTGCCGGAAGAAGGCGCATCGTTTGAGGTACCGGAAAGGCAATGCAAACCTTCGTGTCCGGCTCGGCCGCGTCTTCGGTTCGGCCCCTTGCCGGACAGACGGCTTGCAATCGCCATGCAATCCCTCCATCCTCCGCGATCAATCGAGCGTTCATGGGAGGAACGATCCGACGGTTTGAAACCGGCGCAAACGGCCGGAAGACCCGAGGTCGGCGGTCGCATTTATGAAAGACCATGTCGAGACAGTTCTGCGAACCGTGCAATCGGGATCAGCGCCTGCGCTGTCCCGGATTGCAGCCTCGTGGCGCAGATCGATCGACAAGCACGGCCTAGACCCTGCCGCCCACAAGGCGCCCCAGCGCATGGGGGACGACCAGCTTTACCGGCGCCGGGAAGAGACAGGCGCCTTCCTGAAAATCGCCACGCCGAAACTGGACCAGTTATTCGGCCTGGTCGGTCAGTCCGGCTGCACGGTTCTGCTGACCGACGCGGAGGGGGTTGTGCTTGACCAGCGCTGCATGAGCGCCGATGCGGACATCTTTCAGGACTGGGGTCTCAGCCAGGGCACCGACTGGAGCGAAGCCGCCGTCGGAACAAACGGCATCGGCACCTGCCTTGCCGAGGAACGCAATCTGATCGTCCATCGGCAGGAACATTTCCTGGCTCGCAATGTCGGCATGAGCTGCATGGACGCGCCGATCTATGGTCCGGACGGCAGGCTCGCCGGTGCACTCGATGTGTCTTCTGCCCGTTCCGACCAGACGGAAACCTTCAACCGGTTGATCGCAGCGATGGTCTCGCAGACTGCAAGACAGATCGAGATCGAAACCTTCCGCGCCGCTTTTCCAGCCGCCCGTATCATCGTCGCCGACGGGGAAACCACCGATACCGCAATGCTGCTTGCCGTCGACGCCGACGACATTGTTCTCGGGGCAACGCGCGCTGCCAGGAAGGCCTTCGGGCTTGGTGCAAGCGGCCCTCTGAAGCCCCTGCCCGCTTCCGATCTGCTTGGCCGCGAGGATGGCCCGAGCGGCTTTGAGAAGGCCGAAAGGGCTGCCGTCATTCGTGCACTGGCGCGGGCCGGCGGCAACGTTTCCGAAGCCGCGCGCGCGCTCGGCATCGGCCGGGCAACCCTTTACCGGCGAATGAAACGGCTGAACATAGACTGATATCCTGGCTGACCTGTCTCAGAACTGAGACACATGCCGGACACAGGCATCTGCCCCCTCCTACCACTGCGCAAGTTCCTCCGGCACAGTCCACCCATTCCCGGTGGAGGACCGGGACCTTCGGCCCGTCGCAGCTTCGGTTGCCTGACCGCCGATCTTGTGGAGGAACCCAGATGAATCAGATGCCCAGTTTTTCCGTCGATACGACGTCTCCGTTCAAGTCCCGCTATGACAACTATATCGGCGGCAAATTCGTTGCGCCTGTGAACGGACGGTATTTCAACAACATCACGCCGATTTCCGGCGCCACCGTTTGCGAAGTCGCCCGTTCCGATGCCGCTGACGTTGACCTGGCGCTTGATGCGGCCCATGCGGCCAAGGAAGCCTGGGGCCGGACCCCGGCAGCAGAGCGTGCCAATATTCTGCTGAAAATCGCCGATGTGATGGAGCAGAATCTCGACATTCTGGCCAAGGCAGAAACCTGGGACAACGGCAAGCCGATCCGCGAAACCACGGCAGCCGATATTCCGCTTTCCGTCGACCACTTCCGCTATTTCGCAGGCGTTCTGCGCGGCCAGGAAGGCTCCATGTCGGAGATCGATGCCGACACCATTGCTTACCACTTCCATGAGCCGCTCGGCGTTGTCGGGCAGATCATTCCCTGGAACTTCTCCATCCTGATGGCTGCCTGGAAACTGGCTCCGGCGCTCGCCGCCGGCAACTGCGTCGTTCTGAAACCGGCCGAGCAGACCCCGGCGGCAATCATGGTGCTGGCGGAGCTCATCGGCGGCCTGTTGCCGGATGGTGTTCTCAACATCGTCAATGGCTTTGGTGCAGAGGTTGGCGCCCCGCTCGCCAAGTCAAATCGCATCGCCAAGATCGCCTTTACCGGGTCGACCGAAACCGGCCGGATGATCATGCAGTACGCAACCGAGAACCTCATTCCGGTAACGCTGGAACTGGGCGGCAAGTCGCCGAACATCTTCTTTTCCGACGTCATGAGCGAAGACGATGCGTTCCTCGACAAGGCCATCGAAGGCTTTGTTCTGTTCGCCTTCAACCAGGGTGAAGTCTGCACCTGTCCGAGCCGCGCCCTGATCCAGGAAGACATCTACGAAGCCTTCATCGAACGGGCGATCGCCCGTGTGAAAGCCATCAAGCAGGGTGACCCGCGCGCCATCGAGACCATGGTCGGTGCCCAGGCCAGCCGCGAGCAGCAGGACAAGATCCTGTCCTATCTGACCATCGGGGTCGAGGAAGGTGCACAAGTGCTGTGCGGCGGCGCGGAAGCGAAGTTCGACGGCGACCTTTCCGGCGGCTTCTACGTTCAGCCGACCATCCTGAAAGGCCACAACAAGATGCGGGTCTTCCAGGAGGAAATCTTCGGCCCGGTGGTGTCCGTCACCACGTTCAAGACCGAAGAAGAAGCCCTGGCGATTGCAAACGACACCATGTACGGCCTCGGCGCCGGCGTGTGGTCGCGTGATGCCAACCGCTGCTACCGGTTCGGCCGCGCCATCGAGGCAGGCCGCGTATGGGTGAACAACTATCACGCCTACCCGGCCCATGCGGCCTTTGGTGGCTACAAGCAGTCCGGCATCGGCCGTGAGACCCACAAGATGATGCTGGATCACTATCAGCAGACCAAGAACATGCTGGTCAGCTACAACCCGAACAAACTCGGGTTCTTCTAAAGACTGCCGGCGTTACCCGATCTTGTCCTGGCAGTGATGCGGGGCAGTCTTCGGAAGAAGGCTGCCCCGTTTTCCGTTGAAGCTCCGGGAACGGCAGCCTGTTCATCGTCAAAGTTCTTCCGCAATCTCTTCCAGCAGATCCGCAAGCGCCTCAGGCTCGCTCACCATGGCATCGTGGCCTGTCGCGATCCGAGAGACCGGCCATCCCTTGGCCTGTGCCCGGGCCAGCGCGACTTTTGCCGGTGGATACGGCGGGTCAGTGCATTCGATGTAATGGGCTGGAAGACCGTTTCCGACCGGGTGCTTCAGGTCCAGTGCCGTGGTGAAGGTTCGGAACGGGTGCGGTGTCAGGTGCGGTTTCAAAAAGGCAACGTCGTCCGGCTTCGTGATGCCAAAACTTTCCGGCGGGGCTGGTGGCAGTGACAGGCCACCGCTGCTGGTTTCCGCCAGCTTCCTGCGGTCTTCGGCAAGATCTTGCGGCAGAAGATCGAACCAGGTCTCTCCGCTTTCCAGCATGATCGCGTCGAGATAGATCAGACCGGCAATCCGCTCAGGCACGAGGTCTGCAACCCCGGTGATCGGAATGCCGCCAAAGCTGTGGCCGACTAGAATGACGTCCGCCAGGTCCTCGAACTGTAAATGCCGGACGATATCTTCCACGAAGGTCCGGATCGTGATGTCCGGCGAAAGCAGATGCGAGCGCTCGCCGAGACCCGTCTGCGTTGGTGCGGTCACGCGATGCCCACGTACCCGCAGGATGTTTGCCAGACGCGACCAGCACCAGCCGCCATGCCAGACACCATGGACGCAAACGAAAGTCTGCTGTTTCAAGAGCCCCTCCCCACTTCACCACCTATTCGGCGGCTTCGGCCGCCATCTGGAAATCGCGCCGTACCTTCAGTTTGTGCCCGACTTCGACAATAGCTTCCAGTGCCGGAATCAGATCCTGGCCCAGATCCGTCAGCTCGTATTCAACGGAAGGTGGCGATGTCGGGCGGACATGGCGCAACAGCACACCGCGGCCTTCCAACTCTGAAAGGCGCTGTGACAGCACCTTGCCGGACACTGGGGGAATATCCGCCTTCAGCTCGTTGAAGCGGCGGGGACCTGCCCGCAGGCTCCAGATGACGTTGGGTGCCCAGGCTCCGGAAATCACCTGCATGCACTGGGTCAGACTGCAAGGAGTCGGTGGTTTCGGGCTCAGATTCTTGCGCATTTTCAAGGCCATAGGCACCACACGATCTTCAAGGGTCCAAGGTCACGCGGGAACCATCAGGTTTCTGCCCGGTAACTCGATAATGCAAGTTACCAATAGAAACCTACTTGTCAATGGTGACTTCAAAAGACACCTTCCGGGCATCGATACAAACCAAGGAGCCAATCGATGAAACTGTTCTACAAACCCGGTGCCTGTTCCATGGCTGCTCATCTCCTGCTCAACGAAGCCGGAGCCACCTACAGTCTCGAAAAAGTCGATACGACCGCGGGTCTGACGGAGACCGGCGCAGCATACGCGCAGACCAATCCGCGCGGCTACGTGCCGGCACTTCGGTTTGAGAACGGTGACGTTCTGACGGAAAACGTTGCCATCCTGCATTGGCTTGGCGAGCAGTACCCGGACTTTGCGACGGATACAGCTGGCAAGCCGCTCGACCGGTTCCGCGTGCTGGAATTGCTCAGCTTCCTGTCCTCAGAGCTTCACAAAGGCTTCAGTCCGTTCTTTTCCGGCAAGGAATTTTCTGAAGCAGAAGCAGCTGAAAACCAGGCAAAGCTGAATACCAAGCTCGGCCAGTTCGATGCCTTGCTGGTCAAGGGCGGCGACTATCTTTTGGGAGATACCTTCTCCGTTGCCGACGCCTATGCCTTTGTCATCTTGAACTGGACGAACTTCATCGGCGTGTCTCTTGGCGACTGGCCGAAGACGGCAGCCTATGTTGAGCGCATCCGTGCTCGCCCGGCCACCCTGAAGACCCTTCAGGAAGAAGGCCTGGCGGCATGAGCAGTGCCCTGACCGCGCTGGAAAAGGTCATATCCGACTATTTCGACGCGCTTTATCACTGCGATACCGGCCTGCTGCAGCAGGTGTTTCACGAGAAGGCAATCTACGCCACGGCGGACGAGACACCCCTGCTCTATCGCACGATGGCCGAATATGTACCGGTCGTCGCCGCCCGCCAGTCGCCGGCGTCCCGGGGTGAGGAGCGCCGCGATGTCATCGACGAGATCCAGTTCGCCGGTGAGAACACGGCCTTTGCCAGAGTTCGCTGTTCGATCGGCAACAACGATTTCACCGATTTCCTGACCTTCGTGCGTGACGAAGGCCGCTGGCAAATCATGGCGAAGATCTTCGAAATTCGACCACGCAACGAAGGAGTGGCCTGACATGCCTTACGTGAATATCCAGGTTACCCGTGAAGGGGTGACGGCGGAACAGAAAGCCCGGCTTATCAAAGGCGCGACGGACCTACTGGTTGACGTTCTCGACAAGAACCCGGCAACCACCTTCGTGGTGATCGAGGAAGTGGACCTTGAGAACTGGGGCGTCGGCGGCCTGCCGGTGGAAGAATACCGGGCAAGGCAGCTGGAAAAACAGAGCTGAACGGTCAAATGGAAGCCGGGGAAATCCCGGCTTCTTTCTTTGCCGCGTTGCGCTTCCCTCTTTCAGTTCCTCTCCACAGTCCGGGAAACCCAGGATTCGTTCGTCCCAAACATTCGTCATCGCAGGGCTCAACCCTGCAATCCATGCCGTGACCGCGCCTCAGCCAGAAGCCTCAATTGGCGGATGGGGAACGGCATGGATGCCATGGTCGGGCCATGGCATGACGGAGGAAGTGGAGAGGGATGTTGGAGGCTGAATGGTGCTCATCTGGACGTCACCAAACAAGTGCAAAGAGTTTTTGCTGTTGTCCAATCGACGCGAGAATGGTCTGTCTGAGAAGACACTTCGACATCAAAGCAGATCTCACATGCCCCGCACGCTTTATCAAACCATCCTCGGCCCCGAGTTCGACAAGGTACCGGCAGAAATCCGGCGGATGCACAGCTTTGCGCGGGTGGCGCGGGGCACCGCGGATGTCAGCCGGGGAAGCTCGTGGGGCGCAAAGCTGATTTGCCGGCTGGCGAAGTTGCCGGAAGCACGGATGGGTGTTCCGGTCGAGACCAGCTTTGAACCTATCGTGGGTGGAGAGCGCTGGACCCGGCGGTTTGACGGGCAGCCGTTCCAGACCGACATGATGGCCGGTACTGGCGAAGCGTATCCCTGCATGCTCGAGCGCCTTGGACCTTTCCTGTTCAAGATGCGGGTAACGGCAAGTGACAAGGGCATCGACATCACCCCGGCAGAGGTTTCGCTTGGACCGATTCCGCTGCCGCTGCGCCTTGCTCCGAGAGCGGTCGGGCGCGAGCGTGTTGTCGATGGAAGGTACAGTTTCACCGTAGAGGTGACCTTCCCGCTGATCGGGAAGGTCTTCGGCTACAACGGCCGGCTGGAGCCGGCCGTTCTGATCGATGATGCACAAGCCGTCTGACCGGCCTCACTCGAAGCCGACCAGGGCCTTGCGGCGTTTGCCGACAGAAATCGACAAACGATCGTTGGCCTGAAGATCGCCGGTGGCAATGCGGCGGCGCGCGTCGTCGACGATCTGGTTGTTGAGGCGAACGCCTCCACCTTCCACCAGCCGCCGTGCCTCGCCGTTGGATGCTGCGAAGCCGACCGCGACCACAAGCTCCAGAAGACCGAGACCGTCTGCCAGAATTTTCAGCGGCAGACTGTGGGTCGGTTCCAGGATCTCGCCTTCGCCCGAAAACAGGGCAT
Organism: Roseibium sp. RP-7; assembly: GCF_053005225.1. NCBI lineage: Bacteria > Pseudomonadati > Pseudomonadota > Alphaproteobacteria > Hyphomicrobiales > Stappiaceae > Roseibium > Roseibium sp. RP-7. The sequence goes on along the minus strand of NZ_JBRKQA010000001.1, from coordinate 978,947 downwards.
CGCCTTGCTGCAAGGCGCCGCGCGCTTCTTCCGGGCCATGAACGATTGCCGTCACCTGGGTTGCCAGGATCTTCTTGGCTTCGTTCAGCTCCGCCCCTTCCAGCGCCGCCAGTCGTTCGATTTCGCTCATCGGCAGCTCGGTAAAAAGGCGCAGGCACTTGGCGACGTCGGCATCGGCGGTGTTGCGCCAGAACTGCCAGAAGCCGAAGGGCGACAGGTGTTCGGGGTGCAGCCACACGGCACCCGCGGCCGTCTTGCCCATCTTCGCACCGCTGGCGGTGGTCAGCAGGGGAACAGTGAGGCCGTGCAACTTGCGGCCATCACGGCGGCCGAGTTCCACACCATTGACGATGTTGCCCCATTGATCGGATCCACCGACCTGAAGCGCACAATCATGACGCTTTGCCAACTCCAGAAAATCAACGGCCTGCAGCATCATGTAGCAGAACTCCAGAACCGTCAGCGGCATTTGAGCATCGAGGCGCGACTTGACGCTGTCGAAGGTCATCATGCGGTTGACGGTGAACTGGGAGCCATAGTCGCGGAGGAATTCCAGGAAGCGGAATTCATTGAGCCATTCCGCATTGTCGACCAGCAAAGCCCCATCTTCGCCGTTCATATCCACGAGACGCTCAACGGATCGTCGTATGCTCGCGATGTTGGCTGCGATCTGACGTTCTTCCAGCATCGGCCGGGCATCCTTGCGGAAACTCGGATCGCCGATCTGACTTGTGCCACCGCCAAGCACGACGATGGGACGATGGCCGAGCTTCTGCAGCCAACGCATGGTCATCAACGGCATCAGATGGCCGACATGAAGACTTGCCGCCGTGGCATCGAACCCGGCGTATGCGGTGATCGGCCCTTGTGACAGCGTCTGGTCGAGCGCCTCGATATCCGTGCATTGGTGCACAAGACCACGTTCCAGAAGCACGGCAAGTGCTTCCGATTTGAGTTTTGTCGCCGGTTTGCCGGCTTCGATCATATGTCTGGTCATTTTTCGCTTCCTGGTTCCCCCGCCAGGAAGCTCGGGTCCTAGAAACCAAAAAGCCGCCTGACGCGGCGGCTTTTGAGGTGTCTATGGGGTGAACAAGATCCTACGCAGCCGCCGGTATGTCGGTGACGTAATAAAAATACACGAAGGATGCGCTCATCTTGGTCATGCCAGCTTAAATGCGTTAGGGCGGGAAAAGAGTCAAGCCTGTTGTGTTCGTGACGTTCCAGACCTCGGCAAGTGTAACCGGAATGCCTCAAGGCTGCGCGCGGTCAAGAAATCCCACCTAACCCAGGGCGAAAGGCGTGCGCTTCCGCACATCTGGCCGCGTTACGACAACCCGAGTTTCCGTTCGCCGCGATCCAGGATAACCGGAACGATCAGGTCTTCCTCGTCATCCAGATGGCGCATCAGGCCGGAGATCAGGGTGTCGCTGACACCGGCGAAACTGTCGGCCGCGCGGCGGATGGCATCGCGGTCTTTCGTCTGCAATTGCCCGAACAGCTTGTTGGCGCTCTTGATCACCGCCTCAATGCGATGGTGGATCAGTTCGTGGTCGCCCTCCAGTAGCTCAAAGCCATCCACCAGGCGCTTTTCGGCTTCCATGAATACAGGGAAATAGTGCTCATCCTCGATCATGTGGTGGTGATGCAGCTCACTGAGAAACTGTTGCAGACGCGGGGCAAAGAGGTTGCCGAAACGGTTTACCGGGAGCCGTTGTTCGCGGAAGTCGGTCAGGATCGTATCCAGGTCAGCACCGAGCTGACGGAAGCCGTTATGCCGTGCGAGCCAGAATTCGGTCAGTGGGCCGAGGTTCCGGTGACCCGGCCAGTCTTCGCGCGGATGTTCTTTCAGAAGGAACAGCCACTCCTGCGGAAGTCCGGTCCGTTCATCCAGATTGGTGGTGTTGGTCATGGGTTTCAGGTCCGGTCAGAGAGAAGGTTTGCCGACCTTATACGCATGTTTTGGCCTGTCATGCGGAAACAGTGTGTTCACTCCCCGGGAACAGACGTCACTGCACCAGTTTGCCCAGCACCTTCCAGAGCGCTTCGGTGTCCCCCGGCTCCAGATGCCTTGTGAATTCGGTTTCCACCGCTGCCCGGTAACACGGCCACATGGCCTTCAAGAGCGTCTCCCCTTCCTGGGTCAGACGCACCGAGACGCCTCTGCCGTCTTCCGGGCTCTTCAGCTTTTCGATGTAGCCCGCAGCCACCAGCCGATCGAGCAGGCGCGAAACATTGTACTGGGCCAGCAGCATCCGCTTTTCGATTTCGACCGGTCGCAGAGTTTTGTCCTCTGCCCGGCTTAATTCCAGCAGCACATCGTACCAACCAAGAGGTGGGAAACCGGCCGCCTTCAGGCGTGCCTCGACCCGTGCCAGCACGTTGCCGCTTGCACGCTGCAGACGGGCCCAGGCGTCGATGGCCTGGGGGACGGTTTCGGCGGAATTGCTCATGGCCAAGAAATAGAAAATTTATGCAATTGCATCAATCTTGATTTTTCATGCATATGCATCCATCTTGATGCAGATGCATGAAAAGGAGTTTCCAGATGCCCGACACACTTACCCTGATCAGCCATGCGCTTTGCCCTTACGTGCAGCGCGCGGCGATCGTCCTTCATGAAAAGAATGTTCCGTTTGACCGGGTTACCATCGACCTTGCCGACAAACCGGACTGGTTCCGCGCGACCTCACCACTCGGCAAGGTGCCGCTGCTGAAACTGGGTGGTGATCGCTATCTCTTCGAATCCGCCCCGATCGTCGAATTCCTGGACGAGACAGAAGGGAGCCGGCTGCACCCGGAGGACCCTGCCGAACGCGCGCGGCACCGGGCCTATATCGAATTCGCCTCGCAGATTCTGAACGGCATCGGCGCGCTCTACAACGCCAGGGATGACACCGGGTTTTATGCTGCGGGTGAAGCACTTCGTGCAAAGTTCCGTCATCTGGAAGGTGAACTTGATCCGGACGGTCCCTTCTTCGCCGGCAGAGCCTTTTCGCTCGTCGATGCGGCTTTCGCCCCGGTGTTCCGATATTTCGATGTCTTTGAGTCGTTCTTGACGCTTGAAATGTTTGACGACCTCGACCGGGTTCTTGCGTGGCGTAGCAAGCTTGCGGCCCGTACATCGGTTCAAGAAGCAGTCACTGCGGACTATCCAGCGCTTTTGACCGCCTTTCTGCAAAACCGAAATAGCTGGATCTCCCAACTTCTCGACTTGCGCAGCCGGGAGCGATCACTCCTGGTCGCACACTGAGGCCTTCAAGCGCAGCCGGACATGGCTCCGACTGCGCCTGTTTCAGGCGAAGGCTGCGCCGAGTTTGCCCAACTCGCCTTTGAGGTCCGTCCATCTGTCCGGCGTCGTGGTTAGTGTCGCAGGATCCCTGATTTCGACGTCATATCCCCGGTTCAACGCACCCTTTGCGGTCAGCTGAACGCAATGACAGGCATCAAGCCCAACCAGGACCAGCCGTCCGATCCGCTTTTCCTCAAGCCAGGCTTCAAATTGCGGACTGGAGAAACTGTCACCGATCGACTTCTCAAAGACCGGAGCATTGCCGACAGCAAGTGTTCGGTCGAGCTTCAAACCGTCTCGCCCCGGTGTGCCGATACCGCCCGCCGACATCTTCATGGCCACGATCACCGGCCAGTCGCGGAAGACATTCTTGACGAAAGCGACCTGGTGGCCTGCCATCCGGTGCGCTTCCACCTGGCGTCCTATTTCGGCAAGCACGGCGTCTCTCTGGCCTGGGTCAAAAGCGTGTTTGCTGGTGTTCCTGGTGAAGTCCTCCTGCACGTCGATCACCACCAGAGCTGTGCCCGGCCGCATTGACTTGGCGATACTTGCGCCCTTTGTCGGCGTTCCCAGCCGCCGCAGGCAATAAACGATATAGGCGACAACGCCTGCGGCACAGAGCCCGGCCGCAATCCAGATACCGGTCATGTGACCTCTCCTGTTCGTGAAATTATTCCAGTGCCTTGGGCCGATCCGGGTCGTCCTCGAACGCGGCAAAATGATCAAGCATGGTGCAGAGCACCCGCTGCGTGGAACGCAGATCGTCGTCCGAGAAGAGCTCGCAGACTGTCTCGATTTCGTCAGTCTCCCGTGCCCGGATTTCTCCGAACCGGTCGTGCCCCGCTTCATTCAAGGCAAACAGTGGTGATCGCTTGTGCGCCGGATTGGCCCGGCGCTCGACCAGTCCCTGCTCTTCCAGAGCGTTCATCACGAGCTGGATCTGCTGGCGGGCAAGAAACAGCGCCCGGCCGATCTCGGGTACCGCCATCGGCCCGGCCTCCTCCAGCACTTCCATGACCGCTCGCATACCGACGGTCACGCCGGTTCCCTCCAGCTTGGCCTCCACCGCCCGCGCAAGCCGGCGATGCACGGGGCGTATCAGGCGGATGATTTCATAAAGCTCGACGGACTTCTTCATGGACACCTCATTTGACAATTTATATGTCATTTTGACATTTATATTGTCAATAAGAATTTTGAAGGCCCCTGTGTGTCATCACCCTGGAATCGAGGGCCCTAAGCCAGACGTTTCGATCCCGGTGAAAACCAGGTTCCGTGCCTTGGCGAGGGTTTGGAGCTATACTGCCGGTCCCGTTCGTAGTCTGGAGCGAACCATGAGCAATCAGGAAGGCGTCCCCCGAAACGGAACATTTGCCGAGCGATACGACAGTGTCATGGTGCCGGTGATCTTTCAGCCTTGGGCACAAGAGCTGCTCCAACGGCAACCACCCCAAACCGAAGACCGGATCCTGGACCTTGCGTGCGGCACCGGTGCGGTAATCCGTGAAGTCGCGAGCCTTGGGAACGGGTTCGCAAAACTGGCCGGCGTGGACATGAGTGCGGGAATGCTGGCCGTTGCAGCCGAAAAGGCCAGCGTAAACGGGATAGACGCAGAATGGTTCGAGGCGACCGCAGGCGATCTGCCGTTCCCTGATGGCGGCTTTGACCTCGCTTACTGTCAGCAGGCTTTGCAGTTCTTCCCCGATCGTGTCGGAGCCCTGCGCGAACTTCACCGCGTTCTGGCACCCGGGGGCCGCGTCGCCTTCTGCGTTTCCCGCGGTCTGTCAGAAAATCCTCTGCTGATGGCGCAGGCAACCGCATTGGAAAAACACGTCGGCGCAGAGGCGGGGGCAGCCGTTCGTGCGATCTGCCAACTCTCCGACCCTGGAGAAATACGATCGAACTTTGAAGAAGCCGGGTTTCTGGATATCCAACTGGAGACAGTTTCACTGACGCTTCATCACCCGGATGGCCGTGCGTATGCCGCCGGAGCCATGGGCGGCATGCATACCGGAGACAAGCTCTCCCGGCTATCCGAAGACGACAGAAACGCCTGCTTCAATGATTTCCTGAAAGAACTGGGCCCCTGTTTTGACGGCAAGGCAATCCGGTTTCCTCACGTCTCCAACGTGGTGACAGCGCACACCTGAGCGACAGGAAACAAAAAAACCCCGGCCGAAGCCGGGGTTTTCATCCTTGAAAATTTGTCCACGTGCTACTCGGCAGCAGCCGGGGTCACTTCGGCCGGAGCCGGCTCGGTCCATTTCAGGACCGGCTTGCGAGCTGCACCCGTTTCGTCCAGACGGCGTCGCGGGGCAAGGTACGGTGCACCGGAGAAGCGTTCCGTTTCGCCGCGCTTTGCGCTCATCACGAGATCGCGCATGGTGGCGACGAAAAGATCGAGCGCAGCCCGGCTTTCCGATTCCGTCGGCTCGATCAGCATCGCGCCATGGACAACCAGCGGGAAGTACATGGTCATCGGATGATAGCCTTCGTCGATCATCGCCTTGGCGAAGTCGAGCGTGGTCACGCCGGTGTCCTTCAGGAAGCTGTCGTCGAACAGCACTTCGTGCATGCACGGACGTTCGCCAAAGGGCAGGCTCATCAGGTCCTGCAGGCCGACGCGAATATAGTTCGCATTGAGCACCGCATCTTCAGACGCCTGCCGCAGGCCGTCGGAGCCGTGGCTCATCATGTAGGACAGAGCCCGCACGTACATGCCCATCTGGCCGTGGAACGCGGTCATGCGGCCGAACGGCTGCTCGCCGTCCTTGGTGGCGGCTTCGGTTTCGACCAGTTCGACACCTTTTTCCGTCTTGCGGATGAACGGCAGCGGCGCGAAAGGAGCCAGTCTCTGGGACAGGACGACCGGACCGGAACCCGGGCCACCGCCGCCGTGAGGCGTCGAGAAGGTCTTGTGCAGGTTGATATGCATGGCGTCGACGCCAAGATCCCCCGGGCGAGCCTTGCCGACGATGGCGTTGAAGTTGGCGCCATCGCAGTAGAAATAGGCATCCGCCTTGTGAATCAGATCGGCGATCTGCTTCACTTCCCGTTCGAACAGCCCACAGGTGTTCGGGTTGGTCAGCATGATGCCGGCGATGTTGCCTTCGTGTTCGGCAATGGTCTTCTTAAGTGCCTCCAGATCGACGGTCCCGTCGTCCTTGGCATCGATGTTGACGACCTTGTAACCCAAGAGCGCTGCCGTTGCCGGGTTGGTGCCATGGGCGCTTTCCGGCACCAGAACGATCTTCGGATCACGGCCGGCAGCGGTGTGGGCTGCCTTGATCGCCATCATGCCGCACAATTCGCCATGGGCACCGGCTTTCGGGCTCATCGCGACAGCGGAGGTGTTGGTGGACACCATCAGCCAGTGGGCAAGCGCATCGATCAGTTCCAGTGCGCCGGGCACCGAGGACACCGGCTGAAGCGGATGGATGTCCGCGAAGCCCGGCAGACGGGCCATCTTCTCGTTGAGGCGCGGATTGTGCTTCATGGTGCACGAGCCGAGCGGATAGAGACCGCTATCGATGGCATAGTTGTTCCGCGACAGGCGCACATAGTGGCGCATGGCTTCCGGTTCGGCGAGGCCCGGTAGACCGATCTCGGCCTTGCGCTTGAAACTGCCAAGCTCGAACTCCGCGCTTTCGTCCTCGTCGAGATCGACACCGGTTGTTTCCAGCGAGCCGAATTCGAAAATCAGCGGCTCTTCCATATCGAGACCACGGTTGCCGGTGAAAGTCTTCGGGCGGAAAGCATCCCCGGCATCACCTGCTGCGGTCGGGCGGCCTTGCGTGTTCATGCTCATGCCAGCACCTCCTTCAGCGCGTCCGCAAAGGCCGCGCGGTCTTCATCCGTATTGACTTCGGTCGACGCGACGACCAACAGGTTCGCGAGATCCTTGTTGCCCGGCTCCAGTCGAGAAACCGGCAGGCCAGCGAGAACGCCACGTTCGGCCAGTTGCTCGACCACGTCCTCGGCCACCTTCGGCAGCGCAATCGTGAACTCGTTGAAATAGGCCGAGTTCAGAACCTCGACACCGGGCACGCCGGCAAGAAGCTTCTTCAGCTTGACCGCGTTGCCGTGGTTGATGCGGGCGAGTTTGCTCAACCCAGCCTGCCCCAGCAGCGACATGTGAATGGTGAAGGCAAGGCAGCAGAGACCTGAGTTGGTGCAGATGTTGGACGTTGCCTTGTCGCGGCGGATATGCTGTTCGCGGGTGGACAGCGTCAGCACGAAACCGCGCTTGCCTTCCGCATCCACCGTCTCACCGCAGAGCCGGCCCGGCATCTGGCGGACATATTGCTGGCGGGTGGCGAAGAGACCGACATAAGGACCACCGAAGTTGAGGCCGTTGCCGATGGACTGGCCTTCACCGACCACGATGTCGGCGCCTTGTGTTCCGGGCGGTTCGATCAGGCCGAGCGACACCACTTCGGTGAAGACCGCAATCAGCAGCGCCTTGTGCTGGTGCGCCTTTTCGGCAATCGGCTTCAGGTCGATCAACTGGCCGTAGAAGGACGGTGACTGGACGACGACGCAAGACGTCTCGTCATCGATCTGTGACAGGATGTCTTCGGTGCCCGTCGGGTCTGCCGGGAGGCTGACGACCCGATCGCCGGCCATGCTGGACAGGCCTTCGACGACTTCCCGGTACTGCGGATGCAGCCCGCCGGAAAGCACGGCCTTGTTGCGCTTGGTCACCCGGTGCGCCATCAGCACGGCTTCACCGGTGCCGGTGGAGCCGTCATACATGGACGCGTTGGCGACATCCATTGCGGTAAGGCGCGCTACCTGGGTCTGGAACTCGAACAGGTACTGAAGCGTACCTTGCGTGATTTCCGGCTGATAGGGCGTATAGGAGGTCAGGAACTCCGACCGCTGGATCAGGTGGTCGACCGTTGCCGGCACATGGTGCTTGTAGGCACCTGCGCCGACGAAGAACGGAACGGAGCCGGCCGCAGTGTTCTTCGATGCCATGGCCGAGAGCTTGCGCTCCACTTCCATTTCGCTGGCTCGTTTGGGAAGGTCGAGCAGACCCTTCATGCGAACGTCTTCAGGGATATCCGCAAAGAGTTCATCGACGGATTTGACGCCGACCCGCGCGAGCATGTCGCTGCGGTCGGTATCGTTCAAAGGCAGGTAGCGCATCAGGCAGCTCCCAAGGGTTTGATCAAAAATCGGACCGGTGAAAACCTTGCTCTCGCTTCATCAGCCCGGAACCGGAGAACTGACAAGCTTCCGGATACGGGCTCCCCGTTTCCTGCTCGGCGCGGTGGCGCCGTGCAGACGCACAGAGAAGAGAACTGGTCACCATCCAGAACAGGGAACCGGCTGCGACTTCGTGCGGCCGGCTCCGGAAAGTCACGGTGCGACGAGGCGGAGCGGTTCGGGCTCCACAACGATCTCGCACTTCACGGAGTTGGCTATGAAACAGACGTCATGCGCCTTTTCATGCAGATCGGTCAGCCAGGTCGGATCCGGGTCCTCGGCCGCAACCAGCGTGATAACCGGCCGCAGCACCACTTTCGTGATTGCCATCTTGCCCCGCGCCACCCGGCTCATTTCGCCCTGGGCACGGTCGCTGTAACTGGCGACAACGAAATTCGCCCGCCGGGCAAGATCCAGGAAGGACATCATGTGGCAGGACGAGATAGCGGCGACGAAAGCCTCTTCCGGATCGACGGCGGCCTCAATGGAATATGGCAGGGGTACCACCGTGGGCGAAGCGCTTGCCGGGATCTCGAGACCACCGTCAAAACGCCAGATGTGCCCTCTGGAATAGGCGTTTGCGGCATAGTCGCCGTCGCATGCCCATTCCACCTGTGCCGTGTAGTAGTGCCCTGCCATGAATTACAACGTCTCCACGTACGCCTTGTAGGCTGCCGCGTCCATCAGGTCGGACAGCTGATCCGCATTGCCGACGGTCATCTTGATGAACCATGCAGCGCCTTCGGGATCTTCGTTCACCTTGGCCGGCTCGTCCACCAGCGCATCGTTGGCTTCAACGACTTCACCGTCGATCGGAGCGTAGACTTCACTGGCGGCCTTGACGGATTCAACGACAGCGGCTTCATCGCCCTGTGACAGCGCCTTGCCGGCTTCCGGCAGTTCGACGTAAACGACGTCGCCGAGCTGCTCCTGCGCGTAAGTCGTGATGCCGATAGTGGCTTTGTCGCCATCTACGGCGATCCACTCGTGGTCCTTGGAGTAATAGGTGGTCATATTGTGCGTCCGTTATCTGGAAAGATTTATGCTTTGGGTTTGCGGTAATACCGGTTCGGAACAAACGGCATGTCCGCGACGGTAGCGGGCAAGCGCTTGCCTCTGACGATCAATTCAAGTGGCGTGCCAGTTTCGGAGTGCTCCACCGGGACATAGCCCATTGCGATCGGGGCACCCACGGTCGGTGCGAATCCGCCGGATGTCACGGTGCCGATCACCGGCCCGTCGGGCAGTGCGATCTCGGCCCCTTCCCGCGCAGGTGCCTTGCCATCGAGGCGCAGGCCGACGCGGACACGGCCCGGTCCCTTTTCGAGTTCACCCTGAATGCGTTCGGCGCCCGGAAAGCCGCCTTCTTCGCGGCGGCGCTTCTGCATGCAGAAGGTGATGGCGCCTTCGACGGGAGACGTCATCTCGTCAATGTCGTGTCCGTAGAGGCACAGCCCTGCCTCAAGACGCAGGCTGTCGCGGGCCCCGAGCCCAATCGGTTCGACCCTGTCGTCGGCGAGCAGTGCACGGGCAATCGCTTCAGCAGCACCGGCAGGCACGGACATCTCCACGCCGTCCTCGCCGGTATAGCCGGCACGGGCAACGTGGCAGTCGATACCGTCAAACTCCATCGGTGCGGCGGCCATGAAGCCAAGTTCGGCTGCCTTTGGCGCATGTGCTGCGACCGCAGCCACGGCTTCCGGCCCCTGAACCGCGATCAGCGCACGATCGTCGATCACTTCAAGGGTCACGTTTTCAGGCAGTCTGTCGCGGAAATGGGCGTAGTCGACATCCTTGCGGGAGGCATTGACCACCAGCATCAGCTTGCCGTCTTCTGCTTCGGACAGCGGCCGGGTGACCATCAGATCGTCGATAATGCCGCCTTCGTCGTTGAGCAGAACCGTGTAGCGCTGACGGCCGTGGCCAAGTTCGACGAAATTGGACGGGGTCAGCGCTTCCAGAGCCCGGGCCGTCGTTTCGTGATCGGGACCGATCAACAGGGCCTGGCCCATGTGGGAGACGTCAAAAAGGCCGGCCTTCGTGCGGGTCTGCTGGTGCTCGGCCATGATGCCGGCCTTGTACTGCACGGGCATGGAATAGCCGGCAAACGGCACCATGCGTGCACCCAGTTCCACATGAAGGTCGTGAAGAGGCGTTTGTTTCAGATCTTCGTCTGCAACGGTTTCCGCCATGAACGGTCCTCGTATTCGGGGTTGCGCAGTCCCGAACCGGCCCGCATGGGTCCTGATCCGTCTGCACCCCCTCTGTCCGAGTACCTGAGAGATTTCCCGACCGGCGCCGATGACGCCTTTCGGTTACTCCTTCGGTGAGCAGTCCGCAAACCCACTTGCGGAGCACTGCTTTCCAGAGCGTTGCAGTTCATGCGGTCCTTCTGCCTGAGAGTTTCCGGGGCGGTTGCTCCTTCGGCGCCAGGATCCTTTCACCCGGCCTCTCCCGCATAAACATTGACGTGTTTCCACGCCAACCGGGGGACGACCCCGATTGGGGCCGGATTGTGCGAGGCAGACATAGTCTTGTCAATATGCGACATGCAGCCCCCGCAATTTTGCCGGTGCACAATTTTAGGCATCGTCTTGCAGAGTGTGCACGATCAATGGCCGGCCGGTTTCCATCTTCCCGGCCAGGCCTCAAATCCAGTCGAACCTGATGTGCTACGTGCGTGGCCGGGCCCTAGCGGCGACGGCCTTCGTCAAAGCCGAAGACAACCTTGGCGTCCGCACCTGCCGGGATCGTGAATTTCTCTTCGATCAGCGTCCAGGTTTCGCTTGGCGAGTTCGCTCCGAGCGTGACCGGAATTTTCACGATCTCGGAGCTGAGCGGCTTGGCACCGCTGCCGCCGGGCACAATGGCGACGCGCATCGGCAGAACCACTTCGCCGCCCTTCCAGGCAGGACCGGAGGTGACATCGCCGGACAGGCCCAGCTTCATGCGGCGGCTACCGTCCGGCTGCTGCGTACAGGTGTTGGCCCAATCCTTGACGGTGGCCTGGTAAAGCAGACCCTGCGGGTCATCATCCTTGCCACGCACATACTTGCGGATCAGGAAGGTGTTGGACTGAAGCTGCAGCGCGGGACAGGGAACCGGCGGGGCGAAGGTTTCGGGAGAAATCTCGATCGGCTGCTGACCACCGGAAATAACCTTGCCCGCAACACCGTCAGCGGCACTCATACACCCCGCAAGAGCCGCGGCGGAAAGGCCCACGGCCATAATTGTCTTCAGGGTCTTGCCGGAGACGGCGGGAATCGCACTGATCATCTTCATTCCATAAAAATGCAACAATTGTCGGCGGAGCTTCATAGCAGGTGAAGAATTGCTTGGCGAGGCTTGTCAAACGCAAACCTTCAAGCAGCTCATTGTGGCTGAATTGGTTCAGCTTGCCGCACATCCCTTGACACGGCGTGGCTGCGAGCCCTTATTGCGCGCAGAAACGTTCCTCGAAAGAGCATGATGACCGAGAGCAATCAGGAAAAAACACCGCTTGCCATTCACCTTTGCGCGCCCCGAGGGTTCTGCGCCGGTGTCGATCGCGCGATCCAGATCGTGGAACTCGCCCTGGAAAAATACGGCAGTCCGGTCTACGTCCGTCACGAGATCGTGCACAACAAGTTCGTGGTGGACGGGCTGAAGGCCAAGGGCGCTGTGTTCGTGGAAGAGCTGGAAGAAATACCGGCCGGGCACACCGACAGACCGGTGATCTTCTCTGCGCACGGCGTACCGAAATCCGTGCCGGAAGACGCCCAGAGCCGCAAGATGTTCTATCTCGACGCCACCTGTCCTCTGGTCTCGAAGGTCCACAAGGAAGCGGAAATCCATTTTCGCCGGGACCGCGAGATTCTGCTGATCGGTCATGCGGGGCATCCTGAAGTGATCGGCACCATGGGCCAATTGCCCGAAGGCACCGTCAGCCTGATCGAGACTGAAGACGACGCGCGTGCCTTCACGCCGAAGACCGACCGCCCCCTCGCCTATATTACCCAGACCACCTTGTCCGTGGACGACACGGCCGGGATCGTGGCTGTGCTGCAGGACCGGTTCCCGCAGATCGTCGCTCCACACAAGGAGGACATCTGCTACGCAACCACCAACCGTCAGGAAGCGGTGAAGCATGTGGCGCCAAAGGTCGACGCAATGATCGTTGTCGGCGCGCCGAACTCCTCCAACTCGCAGCGCCTGCGTGAAGTTGCGGAACGGGCCGGGTGCAAGACTGCAGTGCTGATCCAGCGTGCAAGCGACATCGACTGGCACGATTTCGAAGGTATCACGTCGTTGGGTCTGACAGCAGGTGCATCGGCCCCCGAGACCTTGGTAGAGGAAATCATCGCGGCATTTGCCGACCGGTTCGACGTCAACGTCGAGACGGTGCGTACTGCCGAAGAAACGATTTCCTTCAACCTGCCGCGGGAGCTGCGCGAGATGATCGCCTCCTCCCAGGCCGCTGCCGGATAACCCCATGGCTGTTTATACCGAAGTAACCGATGAGGAACTGAACGACTTCATCGGCAGCTACGATGTCGGACGTCTGTTGTCATTCAAGGGCATTGCCGAAGGTGTCGAGAACAGCAACTTCCTGGTCCACACGGACAAGGCGTCCTACATCCTGACGCTGTACGAAAAGCGCGTGAACCCGGACGATCTGCCTTATTTTCTGAACCTTCTGCAGCATCTGGCCGCAAAGGGCCTGTCCTGTCCGACGCCGGTCCCTTCGAGGGACGGCAAACTTCTGGGCACTCTCGCCGGCCGACCGGCCGCGCTGGTCACCTTTCTGGACGGCATGTGGGTCAAGCGGCCCAAAGTGGATCATTGCGCCGAGCTGGGCCGGGCCATGGCAGAGTTGCACCTGGACGGCGCCGATTACGACGGGTTCCGCAAGAACGCACTCGACGTCAGCGGCTGGCGGCCCCTGTTCGATCAATGCGGGGAGCGCAGCGATACGGTTCATCCCGGTCTCGGTGCAGAGATCGCCAGCGAGCTGGATCACGTGGAAAAGGTCTGGCCCAGGGACCTTCCGGGTGGGGTGATCCATGCGGATCTGTTTCCCGACAACGTGTTCTTTCTGGGCAACGAACTTTCCGGGCTGATCGATTTCTATTTCGCCTGCAACGATGCCTTTGCCTATGACATTGCCATCTGTCTCAACGCATGGTGCTTCGAGCAGGACATGTCGTTCAACGTGACCAAGGCAAAGGCCCTGCTCAAGGGCTATGCCGCCGTGCGACCGTTGAGCGAGGCTGAATACGATGCCTTGCCGACCCTTTGCCGGGGTGCGGCCCTGCGTTTCCTGCTGACACGGCTCTATGACTGGCTGAGCGTGCCGGAAGGTGCGCTGGTTACGCCGAAGGATCCGCTGGAATATCTGAAGAAGCTCCGCTTCCACCAGAGCATTTCCTCCACGCAGGCCTACGGGTTGGAGCGATGACGGAGAACAACAACCGGGTCACGATCTATACGGACGGCGCTTGTTCCGGCAATCCTGGCCCGGGCGGCTGGGGTGTCATCCTGCGGTTCGGGGAGCACGAGAAAGAGCTTTCCGGGGGCGAGTCGGAAACCACCAACAACCGTATGGAGCTGATGGCCGCCATTGAGGCGCTGAATGCCCTCAAGCGCCCTTGTGCGGTCGACCTTTATACCGACAGCACATACGTGCGCAGCGGCATCAAGGAATGGATGTACGGCTGGAAGCGCAAGAATTGGCGCACGGCTGCCAACAAGCCGGTAAAGAATGCGGATCTCTGGCAAGCTCTTGACGCCGCAAGGGAACGTCATGACGTTACCTGGCACTGGGTCAAGGGACATGCCGGCCATCCGGACAATGAACGCGCAGATGAACTGGCGCGCGGCGGAATGGCCCCGTATAAGAGCGGCGAAAAAACGAATCCTGTCTGATGAGCAGAGGATTTTGAGTGAGACTTTTCTGGTGGTCCGGCGCAGCAGCAGTGCGCACAATGGTTCCGGATATGGCCGGAAAGGTTCTGATCGTGGCCAACCCGACCTCGGGTGGCTATAGCGCCGAATTTCTGGATGACGTGCGCAATCGCCTGGAAGATCTCGGATGCAAGACCGAGATCCGGTTGACGAGACGCGCAGGCGAGATCGGCGACATATGCGCGGATCCCTCACTGCCTGTGCAGACGCTGGTGGTCGCCGGCGGAGACGGCTCCGTCAACGAGGCCCTGACCGGATTTCAGAACCACCCTGCCCCGCCGCAACTGGGCATCATTCCCTTCGGCACCGCCAATGTGCTTGCCCTTGAACTTGGCCTCCCGCGCAATGCAAAAGCAATTGCCGAACTGATCCGACGCGGCAAGACCAGGCAGTTGCACTATGGCCTTGCCAACGGCAGGCCTTTTGTACTGATGGCCTCTGCCGGGTTCGATGCCGAAGTCGTTCACGCCGTGCCGCTTTCCCTGAAACGGCGCCTTGGCAAGCTCGCCTATGTCATCACAGCGCTTCGGACCGGTTTCAAACGCAAGAGCGCCTCGTTGAAAGTGATCCTGGATGGTGAAGAGCTGACCGGCAAACTCGCCGTAGCCAGCAACGCCCGCCACTATGGCGGCCCCTTTGTCATTTGCCCCGGTGGGGCGACCGATCCCGGCCTGCATATGCTGGTCCTGGAAAGGGACGACCCCTGGTCGTCCTTCTGCTATGGCGTCGCGCTCTTGATGGGCCGCATCCACAAGGCCAAGGGCGCTTTGGTGCGCCCGTTCAAAACGGCTTCCATTCTGGCAACAGGTGCCGTGGCTGCACAGGTGGACGGCGATCCCTTCGGTGCAACGCCGCTGGAAATCCGGCAAACGGACAAGACCGTGCCCATCCTGGCACCTTGACGCGGAAACGGCGCGGCATCGCCTCCTCGCCTTCCAACCCCAACGACATCAACTCCCTCTGTCATTGCAGGGCTTGCCCCTGCAATCCTATTCATGACCTCGGCGACCCCGAAGCCCTTGCGGCTGGATGGCGCACGGCATGGATGCCATGGTCGAGCCATGGCATGACGGAGAGTGTGGGAAACTGCTGTCAGAGCCCCTGACGCAAGATCAGCCGGCACGATAGGTGCCGGCCAATATCAGGCCGTTTCGGCTTCCGCCGGCATCTTGCGCAGGATCTTGGTGGCTTCCGCTGCCGTGACGGCCTCGCCGAAGTAGAAGCCTTGAGCGTATTCGCAGCCGAGCTGGTAGAGCTCCAGCGCATCGTTCTCGCTCTCCGCTCCTTCGGCAACGACCGACATGCCAAGGTCATGCCCCATGGCGACGATTGTCCTGAGCAGGACCGGCCGGGCGGAAGACCCGTTGGGTTTGACGAAGGACTGGTCGATCTTGATCGTGTCGAACGGAAACCGCTGCAGATAGGACAGTGAGGAATGGCCGGTGCCGAAGTCGTCGAGGGACAGGCCTGCCCCCAGCCCGCGAAGGCGCTCGAGCACCTTGGCGGAATATTCCGGGTTGGACATGACGAGTGATTCCGTCAGTTCCAGCTTCAACGTTCCCGGTGCCAGCGATGTTCTCGACAGAACGGCCTTCACATCGTTGATCAGGTCCTGTTTCAACAGCTGACGGGACGAGAGATTCACCGAAGCGAACAGAGGCTGCTGCATCGGGAACTCGCGTTGCCAGAACGCCAGCTGCTGTGCGCCCTTGTCGAGCATGTAGATGCCCAGTTCGTTGATAAGACCGGACTGCTCTGCGACGGGAATGAATTCCGAAGGTGAAATCTTGCCGCGCTTGGCGTGGTTCCAGCGTGCCAGCACTTCGAAGCCGGCTACCGCCTGGTCTTCCAACCGGATGATCGGCTGGAAGTAGACACCCAGCGTTTCCTTCTTGATCGCTTCGCGCAGGTCGGCTTCCAGGTCGACGATGTTCTTGTCGAGCGGGCGCAAGATCGGACGGAACACTTCCTGGCGGTCACCGCCCAGGCGCTTGGCGTGATTTAGGGCGATCTCCGCATTGGTGACCATGTCCTCGACCGCCTGTTTGCCACCTTCGAAGAAGGCAATGCCGACGGAACAGGTCAGAAAGATCTCCCGGTCGCCGAAGGTGATCGGCGCGCGGACCGCCTTGCGCAGCGAATCCGCCAGCGCAACAATCCGGTCCGGCTCCTGCTCGGACAGGAGAACAAGGCCGTACTGGTCGCCGGAAAGACGTCCCAGCGTATCCTGCTGGCCGATCAGTCGGCCGAGACGACGCGCCACCGTCAAGAGAATGCTGTCGCCGGCAGACAGACCAATGCTGTCGTTGACCTGCTTGAAGCGATCAAGATTGAGCACGAGCAAGGTCGGCTTGGAGGTTTCTTCCGCACGCGACCGGATGACGCTGGTGCGCAAGCGGTCGACGAAGAGTTCGCGGTTCGGCAGACCGGTCAGATTGTCGTGGACGGCATCGTGCAGAAGGCGTTCTTCCGCCGTGCGCTCCTCGGTCACGTCCAGGAGCGTGCCCACGCAGCGGATCACCTCGCCGTCCGATCCGATGATCGGCCGGGCCCGCAGGCGGAACCAGCGGAAATGACCGTCTTCTGAGCGCAGACGGAAGGTTTGGGTTACCTTGCCGCGACGCTGATCGATGACCGCGTCGAGCGTCGCCCGGAACCGGTCACGGTCCTGGGGATGCAGGATGTCCAGCCAGTCGCGCGCAGGCCCTTCCAGAGTGCCACGCTTCAGGTTGAGCAGGTCTTCAACCTCGTTGCCCGTGTAGATGCGGTCGCGGTCGATGTCCCAGTCCCAGATGATGTCACCGGCACCGGTCAGGGCCAGTGCCTTGCGTTCGACATCGGAGATAAGCCCCTGTGCAATCGCACCGCCGGCAAAAGCGTGCTGCATCACCGTGAAGCCGATCAGCAGCACGATGAGAACCAGACCACCACCGAGCGCGGGCTGGACGATGTCGTTGGACAGATAGCCGGTTACGGTCATCGCCGCCCCGACCAGCCAGGCCATCAGCAGGCACCAGGTCGGGATCAGCAGGATGGCGCGGTCATAGTGCTGGAAGGCCAGCACCGCGATGGTGACGAACCCGAGCAAGCCGATGATGGCCAGCGCAAGACGGGCGATGCCGGCTGCAATCGAAGGATCCCAAACGGCAACGCCAAGCAGACCCAGGATCAGGATCAGCGTCGTGAGCGCCAGATGCGAATAGTGAATGTTCCAGCGGTTGAGGTTCAGGTAGGCGTACAGGAAGATGATCAAGCTGGCCGCGAGCATGACCTCGGCGCAGGCGCGCGCAAGCTGGCTGCCGCCGCCCTCCAGATTGAACACCATGCCCCAGAAGCCGAAATCGATGCACAGATAGGCCAGCACCGACCAGGCAAGTGCCGCGGTGGCCGGGAACATGACCGTGCCCTTGACCACGAACAAGATGGTGAGGAACAGGGCCAGCAGGCCGGAAATGCCCAGAATGATGCCACGGTAGAGCGTGTAGGCGTTGACGGTTTCCTCGTAGACGTCCGGTTCCCAGATCCGGATTTCCGGCAGGTTCGGCGTTGTCATTTCCGCGACGAAGGTGACGATCGACCCCGGATCGAGCGTGACCAGGAAGACGTCTGCCTCAAGGCTTTTCTGACGTTCGGGAGCGATGCCCTGGCTCGGTGTGATCGCCAGAATGCGCGAGGAACCGAGATCCGGCCAGAACAGGTCGGAGCCGACCAGCTTGTAATTTGGCGCAACGATCAGGCGGTCGATCTGTTCATCGCTGGTGTTGGCCAGCGCAAACACCGCCCAGTTGGTGTTGGTACCATCGCGGGAGGGAACCTCGATACGGCGCACGATGCCGTCCGCACCCGGTGCGGTCGACACCTGCAGCCGGGTCCCGGCTTCGCGATGCAGGTCGACGGAATTGGTGATGTCCAGTGCTTCGACGTCGATCGGAACAGGGATCGGCTCCAGCGCCCGCGCAGGCAGGGTGGCAAGCAACGTTGCAAACAACGTCAGAGCAATGACAAGGTTTCTGATCACGCTTGTTTTCGGATCCGGTATCATAATCGACATGGGGCGAAGAAGTACCGGGTTGTGGCGCATGTCACAAGAATTCTTTCAAGATTCCCTCGACGCTCGGTGCCACCTTTTCAGGTCGCGACGCATGGTCTTCCGCCAAACAGGCAAACAGAAGATGATCCTGCCAGGTCCCGTTAATTAACAGATAGTTGCGTGCGTAGCCTTCCCGGTGGAACCCGGCATTTTCGAGCAGACGGATGGACGGCATGTTCGTAGGCAGACACGCCGCTTCAATACGATGAAGGTTCAACACGTCGAAACAAAACGGCAAGATCATGGCGACAGCCGAGGACATATGTCCTTTTCCGGCGTGCCGCTCGCCCATCCAGTAGCCAAGTGTCGCAGTCTGGCTGACACCCCTGCGGATATTACTGAGTGTCAGTCCGCCGAGGATCTCGTTGCTGCGCGCGCGAAACAGAAGGAACGACAGGCTGCGCCCTTCCTTGCGGTCCTTCGAATAGCGGCGCAAGCGGCGGCGAAAGCCGGTTCGGGTGAGGTCATCGGACGGCCAGAGCGGTTCCCAGGGCTTCAGGAAGGCCCGGCTTTCGCCGCGAAGTTCCGCCCAGGGCTTGAAGTCGTACATGATCGGCGGGCGAAGATAATAACCGCCGGCCTCGATCAGGAGTTCGGCGTCAGGTGTTGCTCCCGGCCGTAACAGCGCCATGCCCCACTCTCCGCCTTGTTCTGTCCGACTTACATGGATGCGGCCCGCAGGACCGGGCTTTGCTGAAGCCGTCCTGCGAGTTCGTCCGCAGTCATGATACCGTCAACCGGGCCGATCGCAGTCAGGGTCGGCACCGTGCCCACGAAAGTCTCGTGCGCGACCCTACGGATGTCGGCAGCCGTCACCGCTTCGATCTTCGAGGAAATCTCGTCCGGATCGAGCACGCGGTTGTGCACGAGGATCTGACGGGCAATCTGTCCGGCGCGGGCTGCCGGGCTTTCCAGCGCCATCATCAGTCCCGCGCGGATCTGCGCCCTGGAGCGGGCGACTTCCTCGTCGGTGATCGTCTGGGTGGCGGCGATCAGCTCGTCCACGATCATCGGCATCAGCGCAGCCAGGTCTTCCTGGCTTGTGGCCGCATGCAGGCCGAACAGTCCGGTATCGGAAAACGCCCAGTGGAAGCTGTAGATGGCGTAGCAAAGGCCGTGCTTCTCGCGGATTTCCTGGAACAGGCGCGAGGACATGCCACCGCCCAGGACCGATGCCAGGATCTGGATGGCGTAATAGTCCTTGGACTTGTAGGGCCGGCCTTCGAAACCGATCAGAACCTGTGCTTCCATCAGTTCCTTCGGCCGAAGGGTTTCGCCGCCGCGGTAGCGTGCTTCTGATTCCGGAGCTGCAGGCTCGGAGTTGAAACCACCGAACTTCTCGCGGGCAAGAGCGACAAGCTCTTCATGATCAACCGCGCCGGCAGCGGCCAGCACCATGTCGGGTGCCCGGTAGCGATCGGCGAGATAGGCGTTGAGTGCGTCGCGGTTGAACCCCTGCACCGTTTCCGGCGTTCCGAGGATCGGCCGTCCGATGGCCTGGTCCGGCCAGGCGGTTTCCTGGAACAGATCGAAAGCCTGATCGTCGGGGGAGTCGTTTGCCGCGCCGATTTCCTGAAGGATCACATGTTGTTCGCGCGTCAGCTCCTGAGCATCGAATGTGGAATTCTGCAGGATGTCAGCGAGAATATCGACCGCAAGCGGCGTGTCCTCAGCCAGGATACGCGCGTAGTAATTGGTGTGTTCGATGCTTGTGGAAGCGTTCAGCTCACCACCGACGGCCTCGATCTCTTCTGCGATGCCACGCGCCGTGCGGGTCTTGGTGCCCTTGAAGGCCATATGCTCCAGAAGATGGGTTATCCCGTTCTGATGCACATTCTCCGCGCGGGATCCGGTTCGCACCCACACGCCAAGAGCCGCCGTTTTCAGATGAGGCATCTGGTCGGTGACGACCGTCATCCCGTTATCGAGGATTGTTGTTTGTACTTTCATATGCTCACACCCCAGCAGTAACGGCCCGGGCGTGATCTTCGATGTATCGCTCCACCACGCCCTGATCCGCCGCCAGAACCTGCTGGCGCTCCTCCGCAGTCATCATATCCTTCAGGTTTTCCGGCAGCTCCGGCCGGTTTCCTGAAGCCCTTTCCACCGCATCCGGGAATTTGGCCGGATGCGCCGTGCCCAACACCACCATCGGTGTCTCGCCGTTATCATGGTCTTTCGCCACATGGACACCGATTGCCGTGTGCGGGTCCAGCAAATAGCCTGCCTCGTTCCACAGTTCGGCAATGGTCGATGCCGTTTCGTCCTCGTTGCAACGGCCTGCGCCGAAGACCGCGCGCATGGCGCGGAGTGGACCTTCCTCGATCTCGAAACTGCCGGACTGGCTCAACTGGTTCATCATGCGCCGGACTGCCGCGCCATCGCGTCCGCAGACCTCCGCCAGAAGCCGCTCGAAATTGGAGGACACCTGGATGTCCATGGACGGAGAAATGGTCGGCGTCACGCCGCGCTTTTCATAACGCCCGGTCTTGAGTGTCCGCGCCAGGATGTCGTTGACATTGGTCGCCACCACCAGCTTCTCGACGGGAAGCCCCATCTGCATGGCTGCATAGCCGGCAAAAATATCACCGAAGTTGCCGGTCGGCACCGTGAAGGAGATCTTGCGATGCGGCGCGCCAAGAGCAGCGCCTGCGACGAAATAATAGACGATCTGCGCCAGGATCCGCGCCCAGTTGATCGAATTGACGCCGGAAAGGGCAACCCTGTCGCGGAAGGAGAAATGGTTGAACATGCCTTTGACGATGGCCTGGCAATCATCAAAGTCGCCGTTTAGTGCCAGGGCATGAACGTTCTTTTCCGCTGGGGTCGTCATCTGGCGGCGCTGCACGCTGGAAACGCGTCCGTCGGGAAACAGGATGAAGATATCGGTGCGCTCGCGCCCGCGGAAGGCCTCAATGGCGGCGCCGCCGGTGTCTCCGGATGTTGCGCCGACAATGGTCGCGCGCAAGCCGCGCTCGGTCAGGACATAGTCCATCATCCGGCCAAGCAGCTGCATCGCGACGTCCTTGAACGCCAGCGTCGGGCCGTGGAAGAGTTCAAGGATGAAAGTGTTCGGTCCGGTTTGAACAAGCGGCGTCACGGCCGGGTGGCGGAAGCCATCATAGGCTTCTGCAATCATGGACTTCAGATCGTCTTCGGGAATGGCGCCGGCCACGAAGGGCGAAATAACCTCGAAGGCAACATCCTGATAGGGTTTACCGGCGAAAGACGCGATGGTGTCGGCATCAAATTGCGGCCAGGTTTCGGGTAAATAAAGTCCGCCGTCGCGTGCGAGCCCCTGTAGCAGGACATCGGAAAATTCCAGAACTGGTGCTTCACCACGCGTACTGATGTATTTCACCGCGCAACGTTCCTCTTGCTTTGTTTGTCGCGGGACGCCCGCGTCCCCTGCCTGTTTGCCAGACCTCTGATGCGAGAAGGATCAGCCTACTTGAATTCCGGCAGATTTGAAACAAACCATGCCATTGATGCGACTTACGCGCCATAACATTCAAGCGCAAGTCGCTTTTGGCTAAAATGATGACCGTGAAGAGACAAGATTTGCGAAACCGGCCGTGACGTCAGCGCCGTCAGGCGTGCCCTGCATCCGCATAGAGCATGGCGGGGTCGATACCCATGCTGGCGAGCGCGCGATGCCATTTCTTGTCGGAGGCCTGATCGAACAGGATGTCCGGATCGGCCGGAGCCGTCAGCCACCCATTGGCCTGGATTTCGTTTTCAAGCTGCCCCGGAGCCCAGCCCGCATAACCGAGGGCCAGCATGGCCTGGGTGGGGCCGGTCCCTTGCGCAAGCGCCCGCAGGATCTCCAGTGTTGCCGTCAGGCAGATGCCGTTATCAATGGCAAGGGTCGACTGGTTCAGCATGAAATCGTCGCTATGCAACACGAAGCCGCGTTCGACCTCCACCGGGCCACCCTTGTGGACGCTCATGTCGCGGACTTTCGACGGCAGGCGAATGGCACCATCGTCGTTGACGATATCGAGTTGAATCAGAAGCTCTTCCAGTGACAAATGGCGGGCCACCTGGTTCACCACGAGGCCCATTGCGCCCTGGTCCGAATGAGAGCACAGATAAATCACAGAATGTTCGAACCGGCTGTCTGACATGCCCGGCATCGCAATCAGAAACTGACCTTCAAGGGAATCTGTTGCTGCGGATCCGGCCATGCGTACCTCGTTTTCTGTTGACGCTCTCTGCCCAAGGGAAAGCATAGCCCCTTTGCCGGGCTTTGTTAATGTCTGTTTGTGCTCGCCGAATGGCAACCGGCTCACTTCAGCGTCACAAGGATATGACCTGGATTGCCCAGTCTGGCCGATGACGCTTGCCTGAAACTCGTGTAGCAAAGAAGGCATGAAACGCTCTGTCCTTGCCCTTGCGCTCACTATTTTTGTTTTTGCTCCACCCGCCCATGCCGCCATGACCGGCTGGACGGAAGTTCAGGGAGGCGCCGTCAGGCTGATCGCCTCGGGCCCCATGAAGGACGGCCATTATGAAGCCGGTTTGGAGTTCCTTCTGGAACCGGGCTGGCACACCTATTGGCGCTATCCGGGCGAAGCCGGAATTCCGCCCCAGATCGACACGACCGGTAGCGAAAACATCAAGGCCACCGAGGTGCTCTATCCTGCGCCGGAGCGCTATGACGACGGCTTTTCTGAATCAATCGTCTATCACAATGGCATTGTTCTGCCGCTGCGGGTCGAACCTGAAAATCCCGGTCAAACCGTGACGCTTTCCCTGGACGTTTTCTTTGGTATCTGCAACGAGATCTGCGTTCCCGGAGAGGCCTCCATGACGCTTGATCTGACCCCGGATGACCAGACCGACAGCCTTGCCCAGACACTGATCCTACGAGACCTCGAGGCCGTGCCTGCCAAGCAGCCGTCCGCGGATCTGAAGATAAGTGCGATAGCCCTGTCGGCATCGGGCGATGCAGTGGAGATCGAGGTCCAGGCGCCTGAAGACACCACGCCGGATCTTTTTGCAGCAGCTCCCGAAGGCTCCTATATCGGCCTGCCTAAACCTGCCGGCCAAGGCGGTGAAAAGACACTCTGGCGCTTGCCACTCAAAGGCATGAAAACAACTGAGACCGACGCCGATCTGCGCCTTGTGCTGACTGCGGGCGGTCGGGCGGTCGAGCAGCTGTTTCCCATTGATCCGGCCTGGGTGAAATAGAAACTGCCTCCTGCCGGTCTGTCTATCGAACCGCTTTTGCCTCAACTTCCCTCGACGGATAGCCAACAAAGCCCTATCTGTGTCGCGGGGCTGCCGTTTCGCCGCAGCCGGTCAATCAAGGGATATTCACTATGACACTTTCTGTTGGGGATCGTCTTCCTGAGGCAACATTCAACACCATGACCGCGGACGGCCCCGGCGAAATATCGACCGGCGAGCTGACATCCGGCAAAACCGTTGTGCTGTTCGGCGTGCCGGGTGCCTTCACCCCGACCTGCCACATGAACCACCTGCCGGGCTTTATCGAGCATGCGGAAACGCTGAAGAACAAGGGTGTCGACACCATTGCTGTCCTGTCCGTGAACGACGTCTTCGTCATGGACGCCTGGAAGAAAGCCTCCAGCGCCGGCGACAGCATCACATTCCTGTCCGACACGGCTGCCGGCTTTGTCGAAGCCGCAGGCCTCGGCCTCGGGCCGGCACCGATCTTCGGTCACCTGCGCTCACAGCGTTTCGCGCTGATTGCCAAGGATGGCGTGATCACCTTCCTGGCGATTGAAGACGCTCCGGGCGAAGCCGTAAAGTCCGGTGCCGCCGCAATCCTGGAAGCACTCGGGTAAGCTGTTTGCAAGCTTGCAAGAGAAATGATGAAGGGCCCTGCGGGGCCCTTTTTTGATCGCCCCCTCTCAGCAGATCATCCCGGACGCAGCAATGCGGAGATCGGTGACTGGAGAGCCGAAGGCTTTTCAACCTGCCTGCTGATAAAAGTAAAGCTGTGGCTTCCCGATCCCGGCTCGCGCTTCGTTTGGCCGCGACGACGACCGAGAGCCTGGGTTCTCCTGCCCCTCCGGAGCCAAGTTCTTTCGCGTCACGAGGCCACCAGCACCACCTACTTGGTCGACGTTTCACCCGCCTGCCGTTTGCGCGGCCAAAGGATACTTGCCGCGTAAGTCAGGTAGACACCGATCAGCGTTGCCGCCAGACCGAACCAGGTCAGCGCATAGCCGAGGTGGTCGTTCTTGAAATGAACGATGGTCTCCCCCGCCTGTGGCAGACCGGACGGCGGCGTGAAGGAAGCGTCGAGATCTATGCTGAAGGGAGCCAGCCTGGCGGGATCGAGGCCCAGTTCTGCTGCCATGGCATCCGTATCACGTGCGAACCAGATACGATCTTCCCGACCGGGTTCCGGCGTTGTCCAGTTCGGTTTTTCACTCAGCCGCAAAAGGCCGGTCAGCTCCCAGGCACCATCAGGCGGCGTGATTGCCTTTTCGCGCGAAGCCTTGTCGAGGCCTTGTGGCAGGAAACCGCGGTTGACCAGAACGATCCACTGCTGATCCGTTTCGAAAGGTGCATAAACCATCACCCCGGGCCCGCTTACTGGCCCGACTGGATCAGTCAGCGCGGTGTAATAGAAGACCGCCCCTTCCAGGAAACGTCCGGTGAGCCTGACATGGCTATAGTCGTCAGAGGGGGCAAGGTCGCCCCAGGCCCCAGGTTCGGGTGCTGTTTCCGGCGGGGTCGAAACACCGGCTTCCACCTGTTCGATGAGGTTTTCTTTCCAGGCCAGGCGGTCGAGCTGCCAGAAACCGAGATTGAGCAGAACCACCAGAGCCGCGATGGCGGCGAGTGTCGGGATAACGAGTTTACGCATGAGATTGTCTTCCCGGGACCTGCCCGGTCAATTGTCGTCCTTGCCGGTGTCCAGTTGACCTTCGGCAGCCTTGTGCCGGAACTGAAGCGCAATCATGAGGCCTTTCAGCGGTCGAAGCACTCCGCCGGCCAGCAGGATCGTCAGCGGTAGCCAGAGGAGCAGGTGTACCCAGATCGGCGGCTGGTAGGAGAGTTCGACGAAGAGCACCAGACCGACCACGATAAACCCGACGATCATGATGACGAAAACCGCCGGGCCGTCACCACTGTCGGCGAAAGAGTAGTCGAGCCCGCAGGCCATGCAGGATTTCTTGACGCTCAGGAAACCGTCGAAGAGCTTCCCCTGGCCGCAGCGCGGACACTTGCCCGACAGGCCTGCGGAAACCGGATTGACCGGTGGAAAATGCGCCTTGTCTTCCATGATGTGCCTCAAGCCTCAGCTGAAATGAAAACGCCCGATCCGGTGGCCGGATCGGGCGTTGCTCGTGCCGGTTTGGCGCGATCCTAGTGAGCGGCCGGTGTGCCTGCGCCCCAAATGTAGATGGAGACGAACAGGAACAGCCAGACGACGTCAACGAAGTGCCAGTACCATGCGGCGGCTTCGAAACCGAAGTGCTTCTCGACGGTGAACTGACCAGCCAGTGCCCGGAACAGGCAGACGGCCAGGAAGATGGTGCCGACGATAACGTGGAAACCGTGGAAACCGGTCGCCATGAAGAAGGTCGCGCCGTAGATGTTGCCGCCGAAATCGAACGCGGCGTGCATGTATTCGTAGACCTGGCAGACGGTGAAGAGAACACCCAGCAGAACCGTAAGGGTCAGGCCCCACTTCAGGCCATCGCGGTCATTATGCAGCAGCGCATGGTGTGCCCAGGTGACCGTCGTGCCGGAGCACAGCAGGATCAGGGTGTTGAGCAGCGGCAGGTGCCAGGGATCGAATGTTTCGATGCCGGCAGGCGGCCAGTGACCGCCAGTTGCCTCGACACGGGCAAACTGAATGGCTTCGCTGGTGAACAGCGATGCATCGAAGTAGGCCCAGAACCATGCAACGAAGAACATCACTTCAGAAGCGATGAACAGCAGCATGCCGTAGCGAAGATGCAGCGAGACCACCCGGGTGTGGTGACCCTGAGCAGATTCGCGAACGGTGTCGCGCCACCAGCCGAACATCACATAAAGGACGATCAGCAGCCCGATAGCGAACAGGCCCCAGCCGGTGAGATCCAGGCCAAGCAGCACGAACTCCGTGCCCTGTGCATATTTCATGAAGCCGATGGCACCCAGTGCCATGACGAATGCACCGACGGATGCGATGAACGGCCACGGACTCGGATCGACCAAGTGGTAATCGTGGTTTTTGGTATGTGCCTCAGCCATCGGCAAGCTCCCCAAAGACAGTCATTTCAAGCGCGGATGCGCCAATCACTCGAATTTTGTTTCAGCTGCGGCCTTCTCGGCCTTTGCTGCAACAGGACGTTCCGGTTCTTCTACCGGGAAGAAGGTGTAGGACAAAGTGATTTCCTTCACGTGTTTCAGCTCAGGATCCTTGTCCATTTCCGGGTCGACGAAGAAAACGACCGGCATCTGAACAGTCTCGCCGCTTTCCAGCGCCTGCTCGGTAAAGCAGAAGCATTGCAGCTTGTTGAAATAGGCTCCGGCCGTCGGCGGCGACACGTTGAAAGTCGACGTGCCGACGGTCCTGCCGGAACCTGTGTTGGTTGCCACATATTCCAGTTGGGCGGTTTCGCCCATCTGGAGCGTGACCGAACGCTGCACCGGTTTGAATTTCCAGGGCAGCTCGTGATTGACGTTGCCGTCGAAGCGCACGGTGATCTTGCGGTCGATGATCACGTCGCTTTCAGCCGTGGCAACCTGCGTGGTGCCACCAAACCCGGTGACACGGCAGAAAAGATTGTAGAGCGGCACGGCGGCATAGGCCGCCCCGACCATGAACATGAACACGCCAGCGCAAACCACCGCGACCTTGCGGTTGCTGCGTGACAGGTTTGAAGTGTCTTGTCCGTTGCTCACACGATCTCCCTCAAAGCGCCCGGTCCAGGATACCGGGGCCCAGTTTGACGATGGTCACGACATAGAACAGCACGACGAGGCCGCCGAGCACGCAGGCGATTGCAATCGACCGCGACCGGCGCTTCTTCTTCTGCTCTTCGGTGAGCGCAATGCCCTGCTCTTCCTTGGCCATCACGTCACACTCCTGCAATCAGGCTCTCGCCCAGAAGCAGGGCAAACAGCATGAACAGGTAAAAGATTGAAAACTTGAACAGACGCCAGCACGCGGCCTTCGCCGGATCGCCCTCGCGCTTGCGCCAGACGTCAAAGGAAAGGCCGACGAAGATGGCACTCAGAAGAGCGGATGCAATGCCGTAGACGGGGCTTGCAAAGCCAAGCAGATAAGGCGCGACACCGATAGGTGCGAGCAGGATGGCGTAGGCAAGAATATGATGCCGTGTCACGGTCTCGCCGGCGACAACTGGCAGCATCGGTATCTTGGCGGCCTGATAGTCGCCGTTCTTGACCAGTGCCAGCGCCCAGAAGTGCGGCGGTGTCCACATGAAGATGATCAGGAAGAGCACGAAGCTTTCCAGGCTTACACTTCCGGTAACGGCTGCCCAGCCAATCATCGGAGGAAACGCCCCGGCTGCGCCGCCGATAACGATGTTCTGCGGCGTCGAGCGCTTCAGCCACATCGTATAGACGATCACGTAAAAGAAGATGGTGAAGGCCAGGAACGCACCGGCAAACCAGTTGACCAGAAGGCCGAGCAGCACAACCGAACCGATGGACAGCGTCACACCGAAGGCTAGCGCTTCCTCACGCGTGACCTTGCCGGCCGGGATCGGCCGCTTGCGGGTGCGCGTCATGACTTCGTCGATGTCGGCGTCGTACCACATGTTGAGCGCGCCGGAAGCGCCTGCTCCGATGGCAATGCACAGGATTGCGACAACGCCCAGCACAGGATGCACGGAGCCTGGTGCCAGCATCAGGCCGACAAAAGCGGTGAAGATGACCAGAGACATCACACGCGGCTTCAGGAGCGCCACATAGTCGCTCACCGATCCCATGCCGCCGTCCCAGACAGCGGTTTCCTGGCTCATCATATCCTGGCGCTCAACGAGCGACATAGGCGCGTCCTTTGAATTCTTGTTTTCTTCCGCGATCCAGGGATCGCGCATCCGGGTGCACATGGCCCGGCAGATTTCTTTAAAGGGAGCACCGCGCCGGCAACCGGCGCGGTGCTGATCTTGACCGGGAGGCGAACCTCCCTCCGCGAATTACTTGATGCGCGGCAGGGTCTCGAACTGGTGGAACGGCGGAGGAGAAGACAGGGTCCACTCCAGGGTCGTTGCACCTTCGCCCCACGGGTTGTTGCCGACAACGCGCTTCTTGGAGAACGCTTCGACGATGCCGAAGAGGAACACCAGAACCGCAAAGGCCGAGATGTAGGAGCCGATGGAAGAAACGAAGTTCCAGCCGGCAAACGCATCCGGATAGTCGACATAGCGGCGCGGCATGCCGTTCAGACCCAGGAAGTGCTGCGGGAAGAACACCAGGTTCACGCCCACGAAGGTGATCCAGAAATGGGCCTTGCCGATCGTCTCGTTGTACATGTAGCCGAACATTTTCGGGAACCAGTAGTACCAGGCCGCGAAGATTGCGAACACGGCACCCAGCGACAGCACGTAGTGGAAGTGAGCAACCACGTAGTAGGTGTCGTGGAACGAACGGTCGAGACCGGCGTTGGCGAGCTGCACACCCGTCACACCACCAACGGTGAACAGGAAGATGAAGCCGATTGCCCAGACCATTGGCGTGCGGAACTCGATGGAGCCGCCCCACATGGTGGCGATCCAGGAGAAGATTTTCACGCCGGTGGGAACCGCGATCACCATGGTGGCAGCCACGAAGTAGGCCTGCGTCTCGGAAGACATGCCGACGGTGTACATGTGGTGCGCCCACACGATGAAGCCGACGACGCCGATGGCGACCATGGCGTAGGCCATGCCCAAGTAACCGAAGATCGGCTTGCGCGAGAAGGTGGAAATGATGTGGCTGATGATGCCGAAGCCCGGCAGGATCAGGATGTACACTTCCGGATGACCGAAGAACCAGAACAGGTGCTGGAACAGGATCGGGTCACCACCACCGGCAGGTGCAAAGAACGTGGTGCCGAAGTTACGGTCGGTCAGCAGCATGGTGATGGCACCAGCCAGAACCGGCAGGGACAGCAGCAGCAGGAACGCGGTGATCAGCACGGACCAGGCAAACAGCGGCATCTTGTGCAGGGTCATGCCCGGCGCGCGCATGTTGAAGATGGTCGTGATGAAGTTGATGGCACCGAGGATCGAGGATGCACCTGCGATGTGCAGGGCCAGGATCGCCAGATCCATCGCCGGTCCGGGCTGACCGGACGTGGACAGCGGCGGATAGATGGTCCAGCCACCACCGACACCGTTGGAGCCCGGAGGACCTTCAACGAAGAGGGAGAGAAGCAGCAGCAGGAAGGCCGGCGGAAGCAGCCAGAAGGAGATGTTGTTCATCCGCGGGAACGCCATGTCCGGCGCACCGATCATGATCGGCACGAAGTAGTTGGCGTAGCCGCCGATCATGGCCGGCATCACCATGAAGAAGATCATGATCAGGCCGTGAGCGGTGGTGAACACGTTGAACAGGTGCGGATCGCCGAAGAACTGCATCCCCGGTTCCTGAAGTTCCATCCGCATGCCGACGCTGAGCGCGCCGCCAACGATACCTGCCATGATAGCGAACATCAGGTACATGATACCGATGTCCTTGTGGTTGGTCGAATAGACCCAGCGGCGCCATCCGGTCGGATGGCCATGTGCCGCATGTGCTTCGGTCGCAGCCATTTTGGGCTCCCTCTTTCAGACTTTCTCAGCGGCGCTGCATGACATCGCGCGCATCGCCAAACAGGATCGCCGCCGCATTATTTCGCGGCGACAGAGATCTCTTCCAGCTTGCCTGCGGCAGCCAGCTTCTTGGTATCGGCGATCGATGCCAGGAGCTGCTGGTTTGCAGTGTCCAGATCGTCCTGAGCGGCAGTTGCCCAGGTCTGGAACTGATCCTTGGAAACCACCCGGACCGCGATCGGCATGAAAGCGTGAGCCTTGCCGCAAAGTTCTGAACACTGACCGTAGTAGACGCCTTCCTCGCGAGCGTGGAACCAGGTCTCGTTCAGACGGCCCGGAATGGCGTCGACCTTGACGCCGAAGGACGGCATCGCGAAGGAGTGGATCACATCCTCAGAGGTCACTTGCATACGGACCGTGGTGTCGACCGGAATGACAAGATCATAGTCAACGGACAGAAGGCGCGGAACTTCGTTCAAGGAGACACCGCGAGCGTCGGCAACTTCCTGGCGTGCCGCCAGATCTTTTGCAGGATCGCTAGGGTCACCGATCATAAGCGAATCGAACGCCAGTTCACCCATGTTTTCATCGGTGTACTCGTAACCCCAATACCACTGGTAGCCGATCGCCTTGACGGTCATCTCGTATTCGGGAATGTCGAGCTGCTTGTAGAGCAGCCGGAAAGACGGGATCGCGATCACGACCAGGATCAGGATCGGCGCAACCGTCCAGACCACTTCGATCATGGTGTTGTGCGATGTCCTGGACGGAACCGGGTTCTTTTTCGCGCTGAAGCGGGTCATGCAGACGATCAGCAGCGCAAGCACGAACAGCGTGATTACGGTGATGATCACCAGGGTGAACCCGTTGAACCAGGTAATGTCGTCCATTACATCGGTAACAGAGGCCTGAAAGCCCAACTGCCATTCCTTGATGCCGGATTCCGCTGCCAGGGCCGCTGTCGACACTCCAGCAAAAGTTGCCGCCGCACCGGCCATAGTCATGAGACGCTTGAAGACTGCCTTCACGTCCGCGCTCCCTTCCCTCATCCGCCTGAAATGGCGGAAAATGCTAAATTTCCGGACTCAGATCCGGTCCAATCCGGTGCGGCAGTAGCGGGCTTGGCGGCGCTGCGCAAGCCAAATCTGCTGCGTCCTGGCGTTGGACAAGGTCATGAGTTTGACCGGACTATAACCACAAACTCATATAAAGGGCGATGGCTACCATCGGGCATAGCGGCGATGTGCCGCATCATTCCACCGACACCTTTGAGCCGCACAAAAACCACAAGAAACGCCGAGCTGCAACGGAATTTCCAACTTTTCACAGCCACCTGAAGCTCTCTGTCATTTGACACGGGTCAAGGACATGCGAATTTTCGACAAGAATTGCGGCTAATCCTTCGGTTCCTGAACTGCCGGACTGGAAACGTGCGCCGTCATGCGGCAATGTCTGGCCTAGAATTACACCTTGATTCGCCAAGCAGGCCGCATCTTTTTTGGCAGGCCGACCAAAAGCGAACCGGACAACGATTGACTGGAGGATTTCTTGTCAACCCAATTGCCGCAGTCACTGGCTGCCCGCCCTAACGGACGTTCCAGACTGTCTTTTTCCAAACTCGCGGCCGTTGCCGGGATCGTCTTCAGTTCGTTGACTTACGGAAATCTGCCCGCCGCGGCACAAGGCGAGGTCCGCTCGACTCACGGCGACTGGCAAATGCGCTGCGACACGCCTCCCGGTTCCACCGGTGACCAGTGCGCGCTGATCCAGAACGTCACTGCGGCCGACCGGGAAAACGTCGGGCTTTCCGTGATCATTCTGAAAACCGCCGACAAGCAGGCCCGCATTCTCAGGGTTCTCGCACCGCTCGGCGTGTTGCTGCCGTCTGGTCTTGGCCTCAGGGTCGACAACGCCGATATCGGCCGGGCCGGTTTCGTCCGCTGCCTTCCGAACGGCTGCATTGCCGAGGTCATTCTCGAAGAAGATCTGCTGAGCAAATTGCAGGCCGGCTCTCAGGCGACCTTCATCATCTTCCAGACCCCGGAAGAAGGGATCGGCATCCCGATTTCGCTGAACGGGTTCTCCGCAGGCTTCGACGCCCTGCCCTGACGCGGAAACGCAAGCAACCAAACGAAAGGCGCCCATTCGGCGCCTTTTTTGTTTCCGAAATCCTGGTGAAGAGCCTTGCCGTCTATTCCGCGGCTGGTGCGTCAGGAGCGTTCGCCTCCATCGACCGGCGCGGCGTTACCTTGTGCAGCTTGTCGGCGCCGGCAAACATGCCCTCACGCAGTTGCTGGGCAAGCCGCTCCTCGTCCCGGTCGCGGACGTCTTCCTCGATCTGGTCGATCCGGTCGAGGGGAGTTCCCAGTGCCTCGAGTGCCGCCCGGCCGAAGACGACACTTGATTCGAAGGTTTCACGAATCTGGAAATCGACGCCCCGTTTGGTGAGATCCAGCATATGCGCGCGGTCCGTCGCCCGGCAGAAGATCAGTGCCTCGGGGAAGCCTTCTCGAACGAGGTCGATGGCCTTGCCCATCACCTTGTCGTTCTCGATACACATGGCAACCAATGTTGCCTTGCCTGCCCCAGCCGCCGCCAAAACGTCTGCCCGCGTCGCATCGCCGTAATAGACCTTGTAGCCCTGCTTGCGGGCGTAGGCGATACGGTCCGGCCGGTTGTCGATGGCGGTGATCTCAAGCCCTTCGGATGTCAGGAACTGGGCCACCACCATGCCGAAGCGGCCGAAGCCGATCACCAGCACGGTCGGAGTTGCCTCCTCGAATGTTTCGATCGACGGGTTTTCAACACCCCGTGCCTTGACCCTGGCCGCCAGCCGGTCCAGCCCGAGGCAGGCAACCGGCGTCAGCAACATGGTCAAGACCACAATCGCGTTCAGCTGGTTGACGGCCTGATAGCTCAACAGGCGTTCGCCGACAGCGGCGGTGAACAGGACAAAGGCGAATTCACCACCTTGAGGCAGCGTGACGGCAATGCGCAATGCATCGGAATTCGGCGAGCCGGTGCCCCGTGACAGAGCCCAAAGGAATATGCCCTTCACGCCCATCACACAGATGACGCCGATTGCGAGGATTTCCCAGTGGGTCATCACCAGGTAGACATCAAGCGACATGCCGACGGCGACAAAAAACAGGCCCATGAGCAAAGACCGGAAGGGCTCGATGTCGGCTTCAAGCGTATGGCGGAAACTCGATTCGGCCAGCAGAACACCTGCCAGGAACGCCCCGAGCGCCATCGACAGGCCGACCGCATGCATGATGCCGGCACTGCCAAGAGCGACGAGGAGAGCAGCTGTCAGCATGACCTCGCGCGCGCGGCTTGCCGCCAGCAGCAGGAAAATCGGCGACACCAGATATCGGCCAGTCAGGATAACGGCAGCCACCGCCGCCAGAACGATCAGGATCTCGCTCGCGATCTGGGTATAGGTGGACGGGCCTTCCCCCGGCGCCAGAATGGCGACCATCGCAAGCAGTGGCACGATGGCGATATCCTGAAGCAACAGGATGCCGAACGCGCGCTGGCCGTAGGCTGAGGAAAGTTGTCCGCGTTCCTGCAGGATCTGCAGCGCGAACGCGGTGGAAGAAAGTGCCAGGCCGAAGCCAGCAACCAGAGAGGTGGTGAAGGAATAACCGAACAGCCGCCCTATGGCGTAGAAGGTCACACCGGTCAGAAGCACCTGGGCCGTTCCGAGGCCGAAGATGTCACGCTTCATCCGCCAGAGTTTTCGCGGGTCCAGCTCCAGACCGATGACAAACAGCAGCAGGACGACGCCAAGTTCGGCGACATGAAGCACGTCCTCGCCCGAGCCGAGAAGCTTTAGGCCGTGCGGGCCTATAACGGCTCCGGCAGCGAGATATCCGACCACCGATCCAAGCCCCAGCCTTTTGGCGATCGGTACGGCGACGACCGTCGCGGCCAGAAACACGATCGATTCGGCAAAAAACGGAGGGGCTCCTTCTGCTGCCATTCCTTCTCCTTAACCGCATGGTCCCGACACGTCGCCTTCTTGTTTCAGGCGAATTCGGCTCACTTCAACGATATCAGAGAATACGCCCTATCCTTTAATCAAATCCAGCGACTGCAGCAAAAAAGTGCTTTATTTTCAATCAAAGGACAGCCCACACGCCGAGAACCGCACAAGCTGATTGCACGTTGGGTATTTGCTGCGTAGCGTTGCAGATGTCCGGTGAAAAAGTCTGGCAGGCAACGTCCAGTCCAAAGGCTGGCTATCTATCCCTGTACTCCAAGACGGAGCTCTTGCACCGCATGTCCGATCTGTTTGCCTCAATCGATGCCGCACGCCTTGCCTGCGGGTTTCTGCCGCTGTCTCAGATGATGGAAATCCTGGACGGAAATCAAGTTCTGGATCCCTTTTCCACGCTGGTTTCCGAAGGCGTATCGGCGGGCAGGAACAACATCTTTTATCCGGGCGTCACGTTGAAGACCTCATCCGGAGCAGAGATCCGGCTGGGCGACGACAACATTGTGCACTCCGGTAGCCATTTCGAAGCGTCAAACGGCAATATTCTGATCGGTAGCAAGAACCAGTTCGGCGAAGGCGGATTTACCGCCAAGGCCAACAGGCCCGGCGCGGAAATCCGGATCGGAAGCCATGGCCGGTTCCTCAACAACCCGGCCCTGTTCGGCAGATGCATGCTGGGAGACGGCAGTCAGATCCTCGGCAATATCACGGTCGACAGCTGCATACTGTCGGACGGAGGCTCCTTTCAGGAAGATGATCCGGACATGAGAGGCGGTCTGCTGAAAGGAAGCGGCGTTGCCAGGAACCTGAGCGTGGCACGCGGCATGGTGATAGCCGGAAACGGGAGTTTCAGTTCGGAAGACCTGCTGCCTCAAAGGCACTTTCACCCAAAGCCCTGACTGAAACACCCTGATCGCGCAAACCTGCGTTCCGGATCAGATCAGCCGACAAGCCCTCAGGAACGTTTCCAGGCCATCCACAGTCACGTAGTGATGGCCCTTAAGCCCGACGCTCTGTGCCCCTTCTATGTTTTCCGCGCGATCATCGACAAACGCACTTTCCTCGGGACCGTAGCCGTAGCGGCCGCAGATGCGCTCAAAGACCAGCGGATCAGGCTTGCGGGCTCCAAACTCAGCCGAGACATGGGCTTTCTCACCGAAAATTTCGACCGTTTCCGGCGCGCAGACGGGCAAGGCATCCTTCAAGAGCATGCCGTTGTTGGTCAGAAGCGCAATGTCTGCGGTCGTCTTCAGGCGGCGGACAAGCGACAAGACATTCCGGCGCGGGCGCATCATCTGCCGGCGCACATCCGCCCAGGTTTCGAAATCGATCGGAAACTCGAGCAGCCTTGCAAATTGCTCCAGATAGGCATCCGCCGTTGCAGGATCTCCCGCCTCGGCTGCATTCTCGTGAGGACCGCCCCAGACCGAGCGATCAATATCGGCCGCAGGCCTTCCTGTCAGCTCTTCAAGCAGCTTCAAGCGGATCTGGTGGTCATAGTCGTAGAGCACCAGATCCATATCGAAGATGACGAATTTTATGTCCGGCATAGGTCCTTCCAGGCGGCTTTGTCAGACCGCCGTCCCGCCTATGGTCATGGCATTGATGCGCATGGATGGTTGGCCGACGCCAACCGGCACGCCCTGCCCCTGCTTGCCGCAGGTGCCCATGCCGGGATCGAGCTTCATGTCGTTCCCGATCATGGAAACGCGGGTCAGCGCGTCCGGTCCGTTACCGATCAGCATTGCGCCTTTCAGCGGCGCGCCAACCTTGCCGTTCTCCACGCGGTAGGCTTCGGTGCAGGAGAACACGAATTTGCCGGAGGTGATGTCGACCTGGCCACCGCCAAAAGACACGGCGTAAATGCCGTCCTTGACCGATGCCAGGATCTCATCCGGGTCCTTGTCACCGGCCATCATTACCGTGTTGGTCATGCGCGGCATCGGGATGTGGGCGTAGGACTGCCGGCGGCCATTACCTGTCGGTTCCATGCCCATCAGGCGTGCGTTCTGGCGGTCCTGCATGTAGCCCTTCAGGATACCGTCCTCAATCAGTACCGTCCGGCTGGAAGGCGTGCCTTCGTCGTCCACAGTCAGCGAGCCCCGACGATCGGCAATCGTTCCGTCGTCAACGATGGTCACGCCAGGCGAAGCGACGCGCTGGCCCATGAGACCGGCGAACGCGGACGTTTTCTTGCGGTTGAAGTCGCCTTCCAGTCCGTGGCCGACGGCTTCATGCAGGAGAATGCCCGGCCAGCCCGGCCCCAGCACGACATCGAAGGTGCCGGCAGGTGCCGGAACCGCTTCCAGATTGACCAGAGCCTGACGCAGCGCCTCGTCGACACCGCCCTGCCAGTTTTCCGTGGTGATGAAACGCTCGAAGCCTTCCCGGCCACCGCAACCGAAAGAGCCGCTTTCCTGGCGTTCGTCATTGCCGGCGACGACGGAAATGCTGAGCCGCACCATCGGACGCACATCGCGCACCAGATGACCGTCCGCACGCAGGATCTCGACCACCTGCCAGGACCCCGCCAGAGACGCGGACACCTGCCGCACGCGTGGATCCTTTGCCCGCGCGTAGGCATCGATTTCCTGCAGTAGCTTGACCTTGTCCTCGAAGCTCGGCCCGCCAAGCGGATTTGCATCGGTGTAAAGCGTCTGGTTGGTGCGCGCAGGTGCTGCCGCGTAGCTACCCGAATACCCCTTCTTGACGGCGCTGACCGCATCGGCCGCCCGCTTCAA
Source organism: Roseibium sp. RP-7 (assembly GCF_053005225.1). Classification (NCBI taxonomy): domain Bacteria; kingdom Pseudomonadati; phylum Pseudomonadota; class Alphaproteobacteria; order Hyphomicrobiales; family Stappiaceae; genus Roseibium; species Roseibium sp. RP-7. The sequence continues at coordinate 941,941 of NZ_JBRKQA010000001.1, read as the reverse complement.
TGCACCTTCGGAGATATCTCCGGCATGGGCGTAACCGGCAGCTTCACCGGCAACGGCTCTCAGGCCGAAACCTTGTGCGGTGTCGTAGTTGGCCCCTTTCAGGCGCCCGTTGTCGAAGACAAGGCCCTCGCTTTGCCGATATTCGACAAAAAGCTCGCCATCATCCGCTCCATCAAGTGCGTCCTGAGTGATCCGCCTTGCCGTTTCGAGGCCCAGGCCTGAAGATTCGATAAGATCGGTGGTGGAAAGGGTCATCTGTCTGTCCTGATTTCGCCCGGAGTGTCTGCCGATGCAGGTTGCATTGCCAGACCGGGCAATTTGGTTGTTTCTCTCAACATAGGCGTTTTGGCGCGCAAATCATCCCATAAGCGGAGAATTCCACTTGCCAGTCATACGGTACCGCACGCCGGAATGCAGTCGGGGCCGGGTTACCCTGCGCGGTTTTGAAGCCGACTGTCCCACAACGGGGAAAAGGCCCGCTGGCAAAGCTTTAACTTGCCCTCTCCTGCCAGTCTGCCATAAATGCTATCAAGACTTCCCGATAGACCGACAGCCAAACTGCAGATCATGAACCGCTACGAAAATCCGCGCATCCCCAATGAAGCCCGCGTCCGCTACCTGGACGGCGACTATCAGGTGGAAACACCGGGGACATTCGTGCGCTGTGCGGTCACCGGAACGGCGATCCCGCTGGACGAGCTGAAATACTGGTCTGTTGAACGGCAGGAAGCCTATGTCGATGCCAATGCGTCCATGAAGCGGTATCTGGAAACGCGCTGAGCCGCGTCAGGCGAAGTCAAGCAGCCTCATTTTCCGAACTGACGCCGACGTAGCCGCTCTTTGATGAGTGACGCCAGCCTGTCTTCGTCGTCGATCTCCATTCGCACTTCCAGAACGGCCGCACTGGATGCGATCCAGTGGAACAGCTCTCCCGTCGACGTTTCCAGCCTGGCCATGTCCTTGGACGTCGTCACCAGCTTGAACCCGGCTTCCTCGGCTTCGGTCAGCAGCGCACGCACGTCGGCTTGCGTGTATTGATGGTGATCGGGGAATTCCCGCGTTTTCCTCACGTCGTAGCCAAGCGATTTCAGCGTATCGAAGAATTTCTGCGGTCTGCCGATGCCCGCAAATGCAAAGAGCCTGCTTCCCGCCAGTTCATCGTTCGGCTGTGGCCGCACATGCGCGTGAAGGATCGGCAGCCCCTTGCGTCCGGCCAGATGCACAGCTTCCTCTGCCGCATCCCCCTCGCCTACCAGGACCAGGCAATCGGCCTTCACGATCTGCTTGGCCGCAGGTGCCCGCAAGGGCCCGGCAGGCAGACACTTGCCATTGCCGAACCCCACGCTGCAATCGACCAGCACCAGGCTGAGATCCTTGGCCAGCGCCGGGTTCTGAAATCCGTCATCCATCAAAAGGACATCAATGGGTTGCTGTTCGGCAAGCCGTGCCCCCGACGGCCTGTCGGCCGCAATCACGGTTGGACCGTACCGGGCCAGCAACAAGGCCTCGTCACCGACAACATCGGCGTCATGCATGCCGGCATCGACGAGGAGCGGCCCCTTTGCCTTGCCGCCGTAACCGCGCAGCAGGAAACCGGGCCGCAAGCCTTCTTCCTGCAATCTGTAGGACAGTTCGATGGCGAAGGGGGTCTTTCCGGTTCCGCCAACGACGAAATTGCCGACGCAGATTACAGGCAACCGGCTTTTCGCTTTCGGCTTCTTCAACATGCGGCGGCCAGAGACCAGTCCGTAAATCCAGCCTGCCGGCGACAGCAGCCAACTTGCCAGTGTCTGTCCCGGCTTCCACCAGAAGTCGGGCGCCGACTTCATGCGCGGCCCCGCGGCAGCGGATCGTCAGTCGCCGGACCTGCTTTTCCCAGCATGGCTTGCAACACTTTCAGGGTTTCGGCCAAGGCACCGCGCCCGGCCTCGACCAGGGCTCTTGCTCTTTCCGCCTGCGCTCGGGCAGCGTCAGCATCGCGCAAAAGACTGCCGACACAATCTGCCAGGTTCTCCGGCAACTCCGCTTTCAGCGAAGCCCGCCGGCTCCAGAAGTCCTTGTAGACGGCTCGGGCGTTCGCAACACGCGGGCCAGTGACCAGCGCGGAGCCCGACAATGCAGCTTCCACCGGGTTATGACCGCCTGCATCGTTGAATGAACCACCCAAAAACGTCACCGGTGCCAATCTGTAAAAAAGTCCCATCTCGCCCAGTGTATCACCGAGATAGACATCTGTGTCCGTTTCAATTGCCTGATCCAGACTTCGACGCGCCGCAAGCAGGCCACGGCTATCGATCATGGCCGCAATATCATCTGTCCGAACGGGATGTCGCGGCACCAGGACCAGCAGGAGACCGGGAAATTCCTCGGTGAGACGGCCAAAGGCCTCGAGCACGATTTCGTCCTCGCCCGGATGCGTCAGGGCGGCCAGCCAGACAGGACGCGCTCCTGTCTGTGCCAACAGGGCGGTTGCCTGGCCTTCGTCCACGGCCGGGTCCGGTGCATCGAATTTCAGATTGCCGGGCGTTGAAACATTGCGGCAGCCCAACAGGCGGAACCGCTCGCCGTCGGCGGCGCTTTGCGCCAGAACCATGTCCAGACACCGAAACAGATATCCGGAAATACGCGGAAAGCGCGCCCAGCTTCGATACGACCGGTCCGACAGGCGGCCATTGAGAAGCACGAAGGGCGTTTGCCGTGAACGCATTTCATCAAAAAGGCACGGCCAGATTTCGGACTCGACCACCATCGCCAGGTCCGGGGACCAGTGGTCAAGAAATCGGCAGATCGGCCCAGGCGCATCGAATGGCATGAACTGGTGGATCGCCCCTTCCGGCAAGCGGCCCTGTGCCAGCTGTGCCGCCGTCACGGTGACAGTGGTCAGGAGCACCTTGTTGCCGGACCCCGTCAGTTCATCAACCAGCGGCAGCACGGATACGGTTTCACCGACACTGGCCGCATGGATCCAGATAAGCTTGCCGGCAGGCCGGCTTGTTGCGCTCCGTCCGAAACGCTCCCCCTTGCGGGCCGGCAATTCCTTGCCGGAGCGGCTGCGCAGCCAGAAAAGCAGATTGAACAGAGGCGTCAGGGCCCGTGCAAGGCCCCTGTAGAGACTGAAGACAAGGGGTCGCCGGTCAGCCATCCGCCCTTCCGACCAGCTCGTAAGCACGTTTCGTTGCGGCGTTGAGCCCCTCTTCCACCTTGAGGCGATATTCCTCAAGCGTGTCGTCGTCCGCATCGGCGGGAACCCAGATGAGATCACTCACCGCGATGCTGCCCCGGCCGAACGGCAGGTTGACGCTGGCCTTGTCCCAACTGTTCAGCTCGATGCTGCGGCTGGTTGCCACCGCCACAGGCAGGACGGGACGGCCCGAATGCTTCGCAAGCTGAACGATGCCAACGCCGGACTTGCGGGCCGGACCTTTGGGCACATCCGCCGTCATGGCGATGGAATAGCCTTCCTTGAGCGCACGAAGCGCCTCGATGAAACCACGCATGCCGCCGCGCTTTTTTATCTGGCGTGCGTTCTTGCCGCCGGAGGCACGGATCAGGCCGAGGCCGAGCTTGCGGGCCGCGATCGCGTTGACCTCGCCATCGGCAGACCGGGAAATCATCACCTTGGCGGGCCAGTGAGCCGGCTTGGCGAAGGGCACCATGAAGTGCTGGCCGTGCCACATGGCCACGATAACCGGGAGATCCTGTTCGGAACGTTCGTGCACGCCCTCCGGATCGATCACGAACCGGTTGGTACGGTAGACCAGTTTCAGGTAAACGGCCATCAAAGTGCCGATGCTGGCCAGAACCCAGGGCTGACGGCCGAGGCGTTTTATCATTTGGTGTTGTCGCCTGAGAGAGCTGCGCTGCCTTAAGAAGCCGTTTCCGGATCGAGCAAGCGGTGCATGTGGACGATGAAGTAACGCATATGAGCGTTGTCGACCGTCGCCTGCGCCTTGGACTTCCAGGCTTTGTAGGCTTCGGCATAATTCGGGTAGATTCCGACGATATCCAGTTCGTCCAGATCGCGGAACGTCAGCCCTTCCGGTGATTCCAGCTCGCCGCCGAACACAAGATGAAGGAGCTGCTTCGGAGTATCGGTATTACTCATCAATATCCTCGCTTTCGTCGCTGCAACCGGTCTGTTACCTGATCAGGTCGTCGAGCGCGTCGCGCACAGGCCCGATCAGCGCAACAGGAGCTGCGATCAGGGCCGGGTGGCCGGTCTTGGCGCGGTTGTAGATCAGGTTCCGACCCGACAGGTCGGTCAATACACCGCCCGCTTCCTGCACCAAAAGATCCGCCGCCGCAAGATCCCAATCGCTCGGCCCGCCTCGTGCGGCCCCGACATCGACCCGTCCCGCCGCCACGATCGCCAGCCGATAGGCCAGGGAGCGCAGGATTTCCGTGCCGACAAAACCTGCAGCGACAACGTCCTGATTGGCAACAATGGAATGAGGTCCGGTCAAGGTTGCGCCGGAAAGGCCGGTGCGATCTGACACCGCCAGTCGTGCCCCATTGAGCCAGGCTCCGCCGCCTGAACGGGCCAGAAACATCTCGTCCCGGCGCGGGCAAAAGACCGAAGCTGCAACGGGCCGACCGGCCTCGACCACGGCAATCGCCACCGTCCATTCGTCGCCGCCCGCCAGAAAGGCTCGCGTGCCGTCAATCGGATCGACAATAAAGACACGCTCGTGGTTGAGCCGGCTGCGGTCGTCTGCGGTTTCCTCCGAAAGCCAGCCGTAGTCCGGCCGCGCGGACCGAAGGTAGTCCGCGAGAAAACGGTCTACCGCGAGATCTGCCTCGGAAACCGGCGACATGCCCGCCTTGCCCTTGTACCAGGTCTCCGGATCCTGACCGAAGAAACCCAGCGCAATATCGCCCGCCTGGCGCGCAGCCAACTCCAACAGGCGCAGGTCCGCGTCCCTTCCGGCTTCATCCAGCCCGATTTCGCTTCGTCCGGTGTCGTTCAGGCCCTTGTCAGCTTCCGGCAAGGGCCATTCCTTCAATCATGACCGAGGGAGTGGCTGCCGAATAACGGTTGTCGAGGTCGCTGCCGGGCACGAGCCGTGCAAACATGTCCTTCAGATTGCCTGCAATGGTGATTTCACTGACGGCTTCTACGATCTGGCCGTTTTCGAACCAGAACCCGGCTGCCCCGCGCGAATAGTCACCGGTAAGGCCGTTTACGCCGTGACCGATCAGGTCGGTCACCAGCAGGCCCTGCCCGGCTTCCGCCATCAATTCTTCCAGCGATTTTTCGCCAGGCATCAATGTGACGTTCGTTGCGCCAGGCGACGTGCCGCTGCCACTGCGGTGCGCCCGGCCATTGGGCGTCAGGCCCAGTTCGCGTGCGGAAGCACCGTCCAGAAACCAGTGTCGCAGGACACCGTCTTCAATGACATCGAGACGCTCCGCCCGGGTCCCTTCCCCGTCGAAGGGGCGTGTTGCGGCACCCCGGCGTTTGAACGGGTCGTCAACCACCTGGATGCCAGGTGCGAACACGGCCTCGCCCATCCGGTCTTTCAGGAAGCTGGTCTTGCGCGCAATTGCGGCCCCGTTGATCGCCCCGACAAGGTGCCCCAGAATGCTGCGGGCAGCGCGCGATTCATAAATGACGTTCGCGGTACGGGTCGAAAGCTTGTTCGGGTTGAGACGGCGCACAGCTCTTTCACCGGCCCTGCGTCCGATCTCCGCCGGTGCTTCCAGGTCTTCGTAATAGGTACGACTGTCGAAATCGTAATCCCGCTCCATGCCGGTCCCTTCCCCTGCGACGGCTGTCATGGACATGCCATAGCGGGACGACATATAGGACCCCTGGAACCCATGGCTGGTCGCCAGAACGACACCGGCAAGACGCCAGGAGGCCCCCGCACCGCCGGATTTGGTGACGCCTTCGACTTCCAGACCGGCAGCTTCCGCTTCCAGCGCAATCTGCGTCAGATCCTCGGCAGTCATTTCCTTTGTGTCCAGAAGCTCGAGTTCCGGAAACTCCTTCACGAGAAGATCCTGATCGGCAAGACCGGCATAGGGATCTTCCGGCGCGACCTTGGCCATGGCGACGGCCCGTTCAGCCAGGCTTGCCGGATCATCGAGACGGTTGGCTGAGACAGCAGCAGTACGCTTGCCGACAAACACCCTCAAGGTGACATCGTCGCCTTCGGCGCGCTCGGTTTCTTCCACCTTGCCTTCGCGAACATCGACCGAAAGCGAGACACCGGTAACCGCAATCGCGTCGCAGGCGTCAGCTCCGGCCTTGCGGGCTGCTTCCACCAGACGGGCTGCCCGAGATTGCAATTCGCTTTGATCAATCAGTTCCGACATCGTGTCCGCTCTTTCGTCTTCTGGTTCGGCAGTTGTTTACGCCCCGCACGGCTGCGCTGCAACTGTCGGGGCCTTTTGCGGGCAATCCGGTCGTGCCGGGCGCCTTCCAGAGCCATGGTTTTCCCCTGATAGGTGGGAAATGGGATTTTGAGCCGGTTCCGGCAAGAGGTTGCAATGCCGCAGCGCCTCATCCGATTTTCGTAATGATGACCGCAAGATAGGCGGGATCGGGACAGGGTGGAAAATTCATTCAAAGGTTGTATCAAGTCGAATCTGCCACATGACTGAACAAGGTGTTACCTGTCTGATTACATTCCAGTAACCCTCTTATAAATCAGACTTTTTTAACTCTGTATCTTAAGTGGTTCACGACTTTTCTTCAGTAGATTGAATGCATCGAGAGACCAAAAATGGTCCGACCTAAAGGTCCGGTGGAGAGTCATTTGAGACGTCAAACAGAAATACAGGAAATGGTAGCAACCGGGGTCGGCGCCCAAACGATGCCGCATCCCGGTTGCCTGCCGGCCCACTTCGAGCAACGCCTTGAAAACCGGCCGGGTACCCCTTCCCTGCCAGCCGAAATTTTCCTGGATCGCGACAGGGCGGTCATCAAGCGGCGGGTTGCCGGTGTTCCGGTGACGGTGGTGGTGCCCGCTCAAGGTTTCGATGGTGTCATGGTCCGGATCGTTCCGGGCGCGGTGCCGGGCGAAATCGTGGCGGCACTGATCCTGAAACATCCCGATAGCGCGCTGTCGATCACCCTGGCCGAAACCGAGAAATCCGACGACCTCGCGGTCCTGTGGAGCCGGTGGGCCCAGGTGTTCAACCTGCCTATGCTGGTGTGTGACCTCGGCGGCAAGGTAAAGCCGATCGAAGCCTACAGCGCCGTTCCGGCTTCAAAACCTGCGCCCCGGCGCAAGCTGCGCCTATTGACCGGCCGCCGTCCGCGCTTCCTGAATCGCCGTCTTCCCGGCCGGCAGGAACCTTCGGCAACCGTCCACGCCAATGAGCGTGAGATCATTGCCCGCACCTGAGCGTGCACACGACAGTTTTCAAAAAAAGCCCCGCTGAGCGGGGCTTTTTTCGTTAGAGCGCACCGATAAGGGCATCGGCGAAGAAACCGAAGAACAGGATCCAGCCATAGGTCCCGTTGGATCGGAACAGTTGCAGGCACTGATCGCCGTCATCGATATCCAGTACGACGATCTGCCACCCCAGGTGAATGACGCCAGCCAGGATGCCGATAAAAGCGGCCGGACCGGCATCGGCAAAGATCGCAGCCAGAAAGAACAGCGCGGTTGCGCAGCTGTAGAGCAGGATGAGAGCCGGCTTGGTGTGCTCATCGAAGAGGCGGGCCGTCGACTTCACACCGACAAGCGCATCGTCCTCCTTGTCCTGATGGGCGTAGATCGTGTCGTAGCCGATCGTCCAGCAGATGCCGCCGATATAGAGAAACACCGGTGACCAGGACAGGGACCCAAAGGCGGCCGCCCAGCCCATGAGCGCCCCCCAGGAAAAGGCGAACCCCAGAAACAGCTGCGGCCAGTTGGTGATGCGCTTCATGAACGGGTAGACCGCAACCGGCAGCAGCGAGGCGATGCCCAGCCAGATCGTGTAGGTGTTGAACTGCAGCAGCACCGCAAGGCCGATGAGGGCCTGGACCACCAGAAAGATCTTTGCCTGAAGTCTGGACACCTGCCCCGCCGGGATGGGCCGGGAGCGGGTCCGCTCGACCTTGGAATCGATGTCGACGTCGACGAGGTCGTTGTAGGTGCAGCCTGCACCGCGCATGGCAACCGCACCGATGAAAAACAGAACCATGTGCCAGGGGTCCGGCCAGGCCTTGCCACCGGCGACCGCCGCCAATGCCGCCGACCAGAAACAGGGCCACAGCAACAGCCACCAACCAATCGGACGTTCCCAGCGGGCAAGACGCGCATAGGGGCGCAGGCCAGCCGGCAGCCGCGTGTCCACCCAGTGCTGCTTGACCGCATCTGCAACCGGCCCCGTGTCGTTCGTGGAAAACACTTTCGATCCGTCCATTTCTCGATTATCCGGCGGAAACGCTCCTGCTTTCCGCCCTTCTCAGGTTCTTTTAGCGATTTTCAGCAGGAAATTCATCCCGCAAGAGGTCACAGGGGCGCTATCGTGAAACTCAGAGTTGGGCAAGGTGCCATGGTCTGACGACCCAACCCCGGTCAGCCCTCGGTTTCCTCTTCGCGCTTGCCACACCTGGCTGACAAGCGTTCCGGCCTTTTCCTGGGCGCGGAAACCACCTCTCCCGCCGCGTCACAAGTTGGGCTGTGACCGGCAGAAATGCGCCGTTGCACGCGCCGCCAATTGCGGTATGCCGCCCTCCGTGTTAGGGGACGGCCCTCTTGCTTCAACCTTCACGAAGAGACTGCCCGTTTATGAAACTTCTCCTGATCGGATCCGGCGGCCGCGAACACGCGCTCGCCTGGGCGCTGGCAAAATCTCCCAAGCTGACCAAGCTCTATGCGGCGCCCGGCAATGCCGGGATTGCCGAGGTGGCCGAGCTTTGCAATCTGGACACCGCGGATCATCAGGCAGTCATCGGTTTCTGTCGCGAAAATGCCATCGATCTTGTGGTCGTCGGCCCCGAGGCACCGCTTGTGGCGGGCCTTGTCGATGATCTGGAAGCGGCCGGGATCAAGGCTTTCGGTCCGTCCAGGGCAGCAGCACAACTGGAGGGCTCCAAGGCCTTCACCAAAGGCGTGTGCGACGAAGCAGATATTCCGACCGCCGGATACGGCCGCTTTGATACGGCAGATGCCGCGCTCGCCTATGTCCGGGAAAAAGGTGCACCGATTGTCGTCAAAGCCGACGGGCTTGCAGCCGGCAAGGGCGTCGTAGTCGCCATGACCCTGAAAGACGCCGAAGAGGCGGTAACGGCCTGTTTTGAAGGCTCGTTCGGGGCTGCAGGTGCGGAAGTCGTCATCGAGGAATTCCTGGAAGGCGAGGAAGCGAGCTTCTTCGTGTTGTCCGACGGCACCAACGCACTGCCGCTTGCCACCGCCCAGGACCACAAACGCGCCTATGATGGTGACGAAGGCCCGAATACCGGCGGCATGGGCGCTTACTCGCCCGCTCCCGTCCTGACAGATGCACTGATTGCCGAGGTGATGCGTACCATCATCGAGCCGACAATCGCGACACTGGCCAAACGTGGCACCCCTTTCAAGGGCGTTCTCTATGCGGGTCTGATGATCGGCAAGAACGGCCCGAAGTTGATCGAATACAATACCCGCTTCGGTGATCCGGAATGCCAGGTCCTGATGATGCGCCTCAAGAGCGACCTGCTGGAGCTGCTGCTTGCAAGCGTCGAGGGCCGGCTGGACCAGACAACGGCAGACTGGCGCGACGAAGCCGCACTGACGGTCGTCATGGCCGCCAAGGGTTACCCGGGCAGCTACGACAAGGGCACGGAAATCCGTGGTCTCGATACACCAGCAACGGATGACGTTGCCGTCTTTCACGCAGGCACCAAACGCGATGGCACGCAGATCCTGGCAAATGGCGGACGCGTTTTGAACGTGACGGCGGTCGGCACCACCGTTCGCGAGGCACAGCAACGGGCCTACGAGCGGATCCGCGACATCGACTGGCCGGAAGGCTTCTGCCGAACCGACATCGGCTGGCGGGCCATCGCCCGGGAAAGCTGAGGCCGAGCCAGGCGAAAAACCGGCAATCGTGGCATTTCCGGTTTCCGGGACTTGGCAGGCGCTTGAAAGCAAAGGTAATCTTCTCCCCGGTGCGGGCTGGGGAGACAGACGTGAAAAACGACCTGCCGGATCTGTTTCCGGGGTTTGACAGCATCACTGTGGAAGCCAACGATGTGCGGCTGTTCTGCCGGACCGGCGGGTCCGGTCCACCGTTGCTTTTGCTGCACGGCTACCCGCAATCTCATGTCTGCTGGCACAAGGTGGCCCCGCAGCTTGCCGAACACTTCACGCTCGTCCTGCCCGACCTGCCAGGGTATGGCCGTTCGTCCGTGCCGCCGCTATCACACGATCACGCGGCCTATTCCAAACGAAGCATGGCCTCGGTCATGGTCGAGCTCATGAAGGTGCTCGGCCACTCGACGTTCTTTCTGGCTGGCCATGACCGTGGCGGCCGGGTGGCTTACCGCCTTGCCCTCGATCACCCGCAAGCCCTTCTGAAGGTCGCCGTTCTCGACATCCTTCCGACATGTGACTATTGGGACCGGATGGACAGGCTGTTCGGCCTCAAGATCTATCACTGGATGTTTCTGGCCCAGGCTGCGCCTTTCCCGGAAAAAACTATTTCTGCCGCACCGATACGATTTCTCGATCACACGCTGGCCAGCTGGACTGCGGCCAAGACCCTGTCGTGCTTTTCCAAGGAAGCCATGGCGCATAACCGTGACTGGTTTTGCGAACCAGACCGGGTATCGGCAACCTGCGAGGACTACCGCGCAGGTGCAACGGTCGACTACGACCACGACCGGGCGGATCTGGATGCGGGAAGAAAGATCCTTGTTCCCCTTCTTGCACTTTGGGGAAGTAAAGGTATCGCCACCAGCGTGGACGATCCGCTTGAAGTCTGGCGGAGCTGGTCAAGGACCGCTGTCGGCGCCGCGCTTCCCGGTGGGCACTTCCTGCCCGAAGAAGCCCCGGAAGAGACGGTCACTGCCCTTCTCGAGTTCTTCGCAAGCGCATCAGAGAGTTGATAGAACCGCGCCATACGACTTGTTTGCCAAGTTGAGGCTGGCTCGCGTCAATCGGCTGGGTCGAACACAGACGCTTGGGCGGCGATATTACCTCAACTGGTGACGCTCAAAGGTGATCGTCTGATTTAGATCAAACTATTTTGCTGCATCGCCAATCATCAGGCTCAGCGCAAATACATTTGATCTTGAGACTGGAAGAATTCCTCTCGGATGAATTCTATTCTTAATAAGCCTTAAGGAACACATTCAATACAATTTAACCAATACAGCCTATTGAGAAAATTGGCAGTGATGGTTTGCATAACTTCGCCGTGCCCGGTGACCATAACAAACAGCGGACTGTCCTTGCCGATCAAAGAGGAGCTACGGCTGCTCGGGGGAACGGGTGCAACGCGTGGGCAAGCAAGAGTTTTGGCAAGACAAGGACTTGCGCGACGAGAAATCGCGCACGCATGCGCACGGGCGAAGTCCGAGTGCCATTCTTGACCAGATCCTGGCGCGGTGGTGCAAGGACGAAACCCGTTTCGAAAAACCCCTTCGCGTCGTTTTTCTGTCGTTTCTCTGCCTGACAGTTGCCGTCCTGACGCTCCAGAACGTGGTGACGGAATATCGTACGCTGAGCGAGCCGCAGGACCTGATCGTCAGGACGACTGAACGTCTTTTGATGCATCAAAGGGCGTTGGGGGAACAAACACTCGATCAGGCAGTCAGTGTCGTCAGCGCCGACACCGATCTGCAGACAGCCATCCGCAAGAAAGACACCGCCAACATCAAGGCCGTTGCCGACAGGGTCTTTGCCGGAAAAGCTGCCGATCTCAATATTGCGGAATTGACCATCTATTCCGCCGACCAGCAGATCGTCTATCGCGCGCAAAGCAATGCCACCCCGGCACAGGATTCCGCCAGCTTCGAGACCGAACTGAATTCCAACCGTTTTCGCGAAGTCGATGCTATCGAACTCGGCCGCAACAACGAGTTCATCGTCAGCGTGCTGAAACCCTGGCTCGTTGAGGGAACCCGGATCGGGTATCTGAAACTCGCGATCAATATCGAACAATCGCTCGCGCTGGCCAGTTCCGCGGTCAATGCCCAGATCGTCAAGGCCTGCGAAGTCGCCGAAGCAGGTGATTCCAGCACGGTTCACTACAAGGTTCTGGGCAATCTGACGCCGACCGGCTTCGACTTCAGCAAGATCGCCTCCAACGGCCACTTCGCCGGCTTCAACAGCTTCTTCCTCCAGAACAGCAAGGTGTTCATGGTTCGCGATCTGCCAATTATGGTCGTAACCCCGAACAACGACGTGAAGCTTCTGCTGGTAAAGGACATCACGGACAACATCTGGGACTTTGCCAAGGGGACATTGCTTTCTCTGATGGCAGGCATCGGTCTGGCGCTGCTCGCATGGACGGTGGTCTTTCGTCTCCTGTCCCGTCTTCAGTCCTCCGTGCAGCTGACGCGTTCGCGTCTCGAGGCAGAAGTTCTGGACAATACCCTGAAGCTGGAAAGCAGCACGCTTCAACTTATCGAAGCCCAGCGGATTGCGCATGTGGGCAGCTGGGAACGCGATATCGCTTCAAACGAAATCCTGGGCTCGGAAGAATACTACCGAGTCATGAAGATCCCGCCGAACCTTCCGGCAAACGAGATCCAGGCCTATCTCTTTGATCGTATTCCCGGTGACGACCGGAAGAAAACCCTGGACGCGGTCAACGCAGCGGTGAAATCCTGCGGTGAATTCGACACTGAACACCCGCTGGTACATGACGACGGCACCATCCAGTATCTGCACGTTCGCGGGTATGTGCTTGCCGGTCGGGATGGTAAGGCATCCAAGGTGATCGGGACCGTTCACGACATCACCGACCGATGCCTGGCAGAACGCAGGAACCATCTGCTGGCCAATATTCTGGAGTCCTCGCTCAACGAGATCTACATCCTCGACGCGGAAACCTTCCAGATCGAATATGCCAACCGCTGTGCCCTGGCCAATCTCGGCTACACGATCGAAGAGCTGAAATCCCAGAAAATCGGCGATATCGATCCCGTTTACGACCCGAACACGGTCCGGCGCCACGTCGCGCCCCTCCTGAAAGGACATCGGGACAACCTGTCGGTCGAAAGCGTTCACCGGCGCAAGGACGGCACGGAATATCCGGTCGATCTCAGGGTACAGCTTCTCCGCGATCAGGACCGCGACCTGTTCGTGGCCATTGCCAATGATGTTTCCGAACGGGTGCAGCGGGAAAACGAAACCCGCGAAGCCAAGGTCCGGGCGGAGCGCCTGGCCTATTTTGACCCCCTGACCAAACTGTCCAACCGCGCCGGCTGCCAGCGCGATGCCAAGGAGCGTTTCGCCCGGAGCGAGAAGCCGGCGTTCCTGGTTCACGTCGACATGGACGGATTCAAGCGGGTCAACGATACGCTCGGCCATCTTGCCGGCGATCATTGCCTGGAAGAGACGGGCCGCCGGCTGCGCGAAGTCTGCCGTGGGCTGGGCACGGCCTATCGCTGGGGAGGCGACGAGTTCGTCATTCTGGCGGAAAGCGGAACGTCGGATCCCAACGAGTTGTGCGAACGGGCGCGCCGGATCATGCGGATGCCGATGGAGTTCAACGGCAACAGGTTCTGGCCGACCGTCAGCATGGGACTGGCACTGTGCCCGGAGGACAGTGACAACTTCGACACGCTTCTGGTCAATGCCGATCTCGCGCTTTACCAGTCCAAGGAAAACGGCAAGGACCGGTATACTTTCTTCCGTCCGGATATGCGCACAGACAGCGAAACGGAAGCACAGATCGAGCTGGAACTGAAGGACGCGGTCAAGAACGATCAGTTCTTCCTCGTGTTCCAGCCGCAGGTCAACCTGCGCACTCAGGCCGTTACCGGCATCGAAGCGCTGGTACGCTGGCGACACCCCGAACGCGGCACGGTTTCGCCCGGAGACTTTCTGCCGGTCGTGGAAAAATCCGGTCTGGCGCCGATCCTGGGTGAGATTGTCATCGACAAGGCTTTTGCCGCTGCCCGGCACTGGATCGACCAGGGCCTCGATTTTGGCCGCATCTCCGTGAACATCTCGCCATCGCACCTGTCGTCCGGGCTGCTGCTCGAGCACTTCAAGGCCGCGATGGAAAAGCACAATGTCGGACCGGAGCGGATCACTGCCGAGGTTCTGGAATCGGTGTTCCTGAACGACAACCGGTCGGGTCACCTGGCTGCGCTGCGGCAACTCTTCGAGCTCGGCGTTCATATCGAGCTGGATGATTTCGGCACCGGCTATGCGTCCCTCTCCCATGTCTCGGACTTGCCGATAAACGGGCTGAAGATCGACCGCTCCTTCACGCGCCAGATGCTTCAGGACCCGAAAAAGGAAGTGATCGTCAACCAGCTCATCCATCTGGCCCGATCGCTCAACATCGGCATCGTCTGCGAAGGCGTTGAAACCGAAGAGCAATACGACCGGCTGCGGATGATGGGCGATTTCTCGATCCAGGGTTACCTGATTGCCCGGCCGATGCCGTTTGATCATGCAACGGACTGGATGTCGGAAGCCGCGGACGATCTATACTTCGTGATCTGATTTTTTCCGGCACTGAGAGGGTTTTCCTGTTCGCAACTGCCGTTGCAGGCAGTTGCAAGGTTGGCAAGGCGCGCGTCAGCCCCCATGTGCAGGGAGTAACGCTCTCAATGCCGGACCCGCGCCATGCCCTCTACCTCCTCCCCCAGAATCGGTCTTGCCCTTGGCGGCGGTGGTGCGCGCGGCCTCGCCCACGTACCCGTTCTGGAAGCGCTGGATGACCTGGGCATAAAACCTGTCCGGATCAACGGCACGTCCATCGGTGCCCTGATGGGGGCGGCCTATGCCAGTGGTCGCAGTGGCCAGGAAATCCGCGACATTGCGCTGGAGATTTTTGCTGATCGCAACAGTGTGTTGTCGCGCCTGTGGCAGTTGAGACCACGCAAGTTCGCAGATGTGTTCCGTGGCGGCCCGGTGCAGTTCGACCCGCTTCGCGTGCTGGAAGTGTTTGTTTCGGACTATCTGTCCGAAACGTTCGAAGACCTGGAAATCCCGCTGCGTATGCTGGCGACGGACTTCTATCGCTGCGAGGAAGTGGATTTTGAAAGTGGCCCCTTGCTGCCTGCCCTGGCCGCCTCGATAGCGATTCCCGCGGTTTTCAGACCCGTGCGCTATGGCGACCGGTTTCTGATCGACGGCGGCGTCGTCAATCCACTGCCTTTCGACGGGCTCAGGGCGAGTTGCGATATCGTCATTGCCGTTGATGTCGTTGGCGCGCCGGTGCCGCGAGACAACAAGGATGACATCAGCATGCTGGATTCCCTGTTCGGCTCTTCCCAGATCCTGATGCAGACCATCACAAAGCAAAAACTGAAATCAGATCAACCGGATATCCTGGTCAGCCCGCCCCATGACTCCATCCGGGTTCTGGACTTCATGAAAGCCGAGAGCATACTGGATAAGGCGGAATCCTTGCGTACAGTTACCAGGGAAAAACTGGAGGAACTGATAAAAGAAACAATGGAAGTTACTTGATGGCAACATCAGCAGATTTATCCGTATAATTCCTTTTTATTGGACCCGACTTTGCGTTTAACAAATCATTAATCTTACTCCTAAATACTTTTCTCAATCTATTAGGAGAAGGTCAATGCGGCCATCGGGATCAACAGATTTGGAAGCCTGTCCAGTATCGGACGATTTGCTGAAACGGTTGCTGGATGCAACGTTGAACGCAGTGACTGATGTCGGATGCCAGCTGCCGGAACAGCAGCGCGCGGCACTTGCCGTCTACTGCTATCGCCGTGCGCATTTCCGCCGTCTGGGTCTTTCGCTGGCCTCGCTTTGCAGCCAGCAGGCGCTGGTCATGGAGGCCGGGCACGCGGGTGATCTTATCTACCGCCAGGCAAGCAGCGCCGGATTCATGAGCGAAGGCGACGCGGCCAACCGGACGGCAAAGTCCGGGAAACCGCCGGTCAGTCTTTACGTGGTCTGAAAGTCAATTCCGGGGCTGGTTCTTCCTCCCACCCGCCCCCACCTCAGGCAACCGCCTTTGCAGCTACAAGCGCAGGCCGGTTGCCTTTTCTTTTGGCATCCCCTTCCAAAACGTCTCAAGTTTCAGGCAAACGGGCAGCGTACACCTCGACATGCCTTGCCGTTGGCGGTCTGCCCCCTAGTATTTTGCTCAGGTGTGGTTTTCGGGATGGACTGACATGGCGATGTGCTTTTTCCCAATTCACGGACGGCGACAGAAGGCCGGCGGATTGTTCCGGCTGGTTCCGGTGCTGCTCGGCCTTCTGGTTACGGCTGTTGTTGCAGGACCCGCATTCGCGGTCTGTCAACTGGTTGCTGACGCCCCCTACCGAGCGCCCGGGCCGGACGAAATGCGCATCTGGCGCGCGTCTCTTCAGGCAAATGAAGTCCAGATCCGCTACATCGGCCATTCCACCTTTGAACTTGAAACGCCAAAGGGCGTGCGGATCGCAACCGACTACAACGACAGTGTCCGCCCGCTTCTGCCGCCGGATGTAGCCACGATGAACGGGGCTCACAGCACGCATTACTCCATCAGCCCGGATCCTAACATCGAACATCTTCTGTACGGCTGGAACCCGAAGGGCGGGCCGCTGGACCATGACATCACTGTTGATGATGTCCGCATCCGCAATATCCAGACCAACATCCGCGGCTGGGACGGGGAAGAGCGCCGGCTCGGCAATTCGATCTTCATCTTCGAGGTCGCCGACATGTGCATTGCGCATCTCGGCCACCTGCATCACCGGCTTACGCAGGAAGATCTCGTCCGCCTTGGTCAGATCGACGTCGTATTTGCGGCCATAGACAATTCCTCGACCCTTCGGCTGGACAGCCTGATGGACGTTCTGGAAAGCATCGGCCCTGCGATGGTCGTGCCGATGCACTTCCATTTTTCCGGAGCACTTCAGGCCTTTGTCGGGCGAGCACAGGAGGCAGGGTATGACATCGTGCGGGCGCAAACGCCGGCCCTGATCGTCAGCCGTTCCAGCCTGCCAACGCGGAAAACCGCCTACATCATGATGCCGGGCGGCGCCTGACGGACGAAGGAAATCCCATAGCGAGACGAGAGGGTTGATGGCGGGCAGAAAGAGACTTCAGCCGCCATATCGCAGGAACACGACCTGGCTATCGCCTGCCTGGCGGCGGTCGAGTTCCTCGAAGCCTTCGGGAACATCGATGTGAGCTGAAGATCTCTCTTCAAGCACGCACAAGGCGCCCTGTTTCAGCCAGTCTCCGCCCGCTGCCGAAGCAAGGGCCTTTTCACCCAGCTTCTTGTCATAGGGAGGGTCGGCAAACACCAGATCGAATGGCTCGATGGTGCCTGCACTGCCAAGGCGGGTGGCATCGCGCCGGAAGATCTTGGCAGCGCCATTGAGGCCCAGGGCCTCCATGTTCCGGCGAATGATGCCGCGCGCTTCCGTCCCTTCTTCGATGAAAGTGCAATGGCGGGCGCCCCGGCTGATCGCCTCGAAGCCCAGCGCGCCCGTGCCGGCAAAAAGATCCAGGACCCTTGCATCTTCAAGATCAACATCCAGGCCATGAGCCAGGATGTTGAAAATGGTTTCACGCAATCGGTCGCTGGTCGGCCGTGTGTCGTGCGATTTCGGCGCGGCCAGAGCCGCGCCCTTGAAACGCCCGGCGACTATTCTCACGAACGATCTCCGCGACGCGGCGGACGTCCACCTTTCGGAGGCCCGCGCCGGTCGTCCTTGTCACGGCTGGAGCGGCGTTCCTGCTGCTTGTCTTCGACCACGCCTTCCTCGCCCCAGATGCGGCGCGGCGGCGGTGTGAAACGCTCTTCACCGAAATCCTTGCGAGGTTTCGGTTCGGACGTCAGGCGGAAACGGGAGCGCGGCGAGACTTTTACTTTTTCCTGGCGCGGCCCGGCATTCTTGCGCGGCCCCTGGCCGGATGCCTTCTTGCGATCTTCACGCTTTTCGTTGCGTTCAGTCTTGGCTGCGCGCTTGCGATCGGTCTCACTACGGCCTTCTCGCGCGGTCATCCAGCGACCCTGGCTGGCTTCACGCTTGCCGCCATCCCTGCCGCTACTTTCCCGGCCGCCACCTTCCCGGCCACCGCCACGCTTGGCGCCTGCTGACTTCTTTTCCGCTTCCGGCTTGGGGGCATGAAAGATCGGAGCGTCAAAATCCGCACCGGCTTCCTCGGCCAGCGTATCGCCCAACTGGTCACGCAAAACGCGGCCCCGGATTTCACGGACGTCGCCTTCCGGCAGATCCATCAGCTGGAACGGGCCATAGGACAGGCGGATCAGGCGGTTCACGGCAAGGCCGAGATGTTCCAGAACCCGCTTGACCTCACGGTTCTTGCCTTCGCGCAGGCCGACCGTCATCCAGACGTTGTTGCCCTGCTCCTTGTCGAGCGTCGCCTCGATCGCGCCGTAGAGCACGCCATCGATCGCGATACCGTCCTTCAATGTGTCGAGATCCGCCTGGGTCACCTTGCCGAAGGCGCGCACGCGGTAGCGGCGCAACCAGCCGGTGGCCGGCAATTCCAGAACGCGCGCCAGGCCGCCATCATTGGTCAGGAGCAGCAAGCCTTCAGTGTTGATGTCGAGCCGGCCCACGGTCAGGACGCGCGGGAGATCATCGGGCAAGCGCTGGAACACCGTCGGACGGCCTTCCGGATCCTTGTTGGTCGTCACCAGACCCCGTGGCTTGTGGTAGAGCCAGAGCCGGGTGCGCTCGCGCATCGGCAACGGTTCCCCGTCCACCAGCACCTTGTCGTCTGCTGTCACTGTTACCGCAGGCGTGGTCAACAGCTTGCCGTTGAGCTCAACCCTGCCATTTTCGATCCACACTTCCGCCTCTCGGCGAGAACACAGGCCGACGCGCGCCATGACCTTGGCAATGCGTTCCCCACGATCATTGGCTTCGTCTGCCAGCGGTGCAGTCGCCGGTCTCGGCGCCCGTTTTTCGAAGTCGCCCTTTTTGGGGCCGGCTTTCGATTTGTCGTTCGGTGCGGACCGGCGCTTTTCCGGTGCACGTTTATCGCGTCCCCGGCCTTTTGCGGGACCCGGGCGCTCGGAAGAGAATTTTCTTGTCGTCATGCGCGCGTCATAGCAGAGCTTGAGCCTTTCGGGAATCGCTTGTTTTCTGCATAAACCGCAGAGGCGCCGTGCTCCGGATGCATGGCAGTGGCCTGACGCCTCCGCGAAGGCCCTGTCCGGGGCTGACGACCGGCATAATAACGGGTAAACAGAACAAAGCCGACAGCCTCTCAAATCGAGGCTGAACCCTACACTTACGCTCCGACTCACCCTGCTCGATGCTTACCACTTCTGCCAATCAGACATCTTTCATGGATCTCGCGCTCGAAGAGGCCGAGAAAGCGGCGGCACGCGGTGAAGTGCCGGTCGGTGCGGTGCTCGTTCGCGATGGTGAAGTGATCGCTCGAGACGGGAACCGGACGCTGGAGCTCAACGATCCGACAGCTCACGCAGAAATTCTCGTGATCCGCTCCGCATGCGAACGGGCAGCTTCGCAACGCCTTCCGGACTACGATCTCTACGTGACGCTCGAACCGTGTCCCATGTGTGCGGGAGCGATCTCCTTCGCGCGGGTCCGCCGGCTTTACTATGGCGCAGGAGATAAAAAGGGCGGCGCGGTCGATCATGGCACCCGCTTTTTCTGCCAGCCGACCTGTCATCACGCACCGGATGTCTATTCCGGCATAGGCGCGACACGCGCGGCGGGGTTGCTCAGATCGTTCTTTCAGGCAAAGCGTTAAACGGTTTTCAAGTTAAATTGACCGGATTGCCCGTTGCTCAAAAGCAACAACATCAACCAATCGCTCATATCTGCTGATTTCACCTCTCCGAGAGGCTGAAACTGACATCTACGAACGGCATAATGTGCGTGGGGGTATTTCCGCACTTCATCGGAGTATCAAATGACTCGTAATGTTGTTCTCGGGGCAATTGCCGGTTTCTTCGCGGCCGCAAGTCCGGCTCTTTCGGCCGACCTGCCAGTGGCTCCGGAACCTGTCGACTATGTCCGGATCTGTGACGCCTACGGCGCGCGCTTCTATTACATTCCCGGCACCGAAACCTGCCTGCGCGTAGGTGGTCGTGTCCGGACCGAATTCCGCGTCCGCAACTTCGGCGAGGCCGAAAACGCCTGGGGCGACCGGGACACCGACGGTTACCAGTGGCGTTCGCGCGGGTATCTCTACCTTGATGCACGTACCGCGACCGAATTCGGCACACTGCGTGCCTTTATCGAATCCTACATCACGCTGACCAACGCATCGACTTCGACCACGCTGGACAAAGCCTATATCCAGTGGGGCGGCCTGCTGGCCGGTCACAACGGTTCGAACTTCGACTTCTTCACCGGATATGCCTTCAACGCGCAGATCGAAAGCTATTCCGATCGCAAGCTGAATCAGGTCGCCTATACGATGGCCTTCGGCAACGGCTTCAATGCGACTGTCGCGCTGGAAGACCGTTCGGGCCGCGAAGAGAATATCGCGTTCAACGGCACCAACCAGAGCTATGGCGGCACCCGCGCTCCGGACTTCGTCGCGGCACTGGGCGTCAACCAGGGCTGGGGCCAGGCCCAGATCATGGGTGCTCTTCACCAGGTCTATCCGAGCGCTGCCTACAACGGTCTTGCAGGCCGGACGGAAGACGAACTCGGCTGGGCAGCTGGTGCCGGCGTAACCGTGAACTTCGGTGGCTTTGCCAAGGGCGGTGCGATCTCCCTGCAGGCCGTCTATACCGATGGCGCCAGCGGATACGGGTCCACGGGCTGGAACAGCCGCATCACCGATGCGGTCTGGAATGGCAGCAGCACCGAGACCACCAAGACGCTGAACATCTTCGGCGGCGTGACGCTCGGCGTAACCGACACCGTTCAGGTGAATGTCGAAGGCGGCTACCATGATGTCGATGGCGGCACCAGCGCCTATGACTTCACCCAGTGGGACGCGACCGCAAACGTGGTCTGGGAACCGGTCTCCGGCTTCCTGATGGGCCCGGAATTCCAGTATCGTGACGTCGACTACAGCCGCTCCTCCGGCCTGAACGACACCTACGAGCTCTACGGGACCTTTCGTCTGCAGCGCACATTCTGATGCCTTTACCCTGGCAAAGGAAAACCCCGGGCACTTCGCCCGGGGTTTTCGGTTTCAGGCGCAACACGGCAGATGGTTCAAGAGCCTTCGTGCCATTTCGCCCAGGCGGCGAGAACGAAGTCCCACATCCCGTTTGACCACAGATTGCTGTGACCGCCACCTTCGACGATCACAAGCTGCCTGGGGTCTTTCGCAAATTCATAAAGACGCATGCCGTGTTCGACCGGGATAACCCGGTCTTCCGTCCCGTGCACGATCAGGACCGGCGCGGCGATCTTGCCGACGCGATCCCGCGTCGCCATCGGGTCCCGCATCATGAGGCCCACCGGCAACCAGGGATACCTGTCCCAGGCCATGTCGACCAGCGCCGTATAGGGCGCTTCCAGCACCACAAGGTCTGTTTGCGGACGCTCTGCCGCCACTGCGGCCGCAACACCCGAGCCAAGACTTTCTCCATGGACAATGACCGGCGTGCCCGAAGCTGCCATCCGGTCGAAATTTTCAAGGCCGTCCGAAATCAACGCCTCTTCCGACGGGCTCCCCTCACTTCCGGCATATCCCCGGTAGCTGGGCGCATAGAGACCGAAACCGCTGTCCAGGATCTGCTTGAACCGCTTCCAGCGGGAGGAGACATTGGCTGAATTGCCGTGAAAATAGAGTACCGTGGGAGCGCCTTCAGCAGCAGGTGGCGCGTGCCAGACGGTCACCTTTGTACCGTCAGCCATCGCCGCTGTTTCAACGGTGACACCTGAGAGCCCCTTTTCATCCGGCGTACTCAATTCTCCGGTTGGAACGAAGATGAAGCTGCGCTGGTTGAAATACATGTAACCGGCCGCCATGGCGTAGGCGATGCCGGCAATGACAGCCACACGCGAGACGGCTTTCCAAAGCGTGCGCCCAGGTCTGCCGGTCTTGTTCAATGCCTGTTCCGCGCTGCCGGAGCCGGTTTGTGTCATCTGACTGTCTCCCATTGCTCCGACGTCTACGATCCGCATCGGGAGGTCGATCAGATTGCCGGGTTATTTGCGGCCGAACAGCTTCTCGATATCGCCGAGTTTCAGCTCCACCCAGGTTGGCCGGCCGTGATTGCACTGTCCGGAAAGCGGCGTGGCTTCCATGTCGCGCAAGAGCGCATCCATTTCTTCGGGACGCATGCGCCTGCCTGCACGCACCGAACCGTGGCAGGCCATCGTGGCGGCAACATGGTCCAGCTTTTCCTTGAGACCTTCGGCAGTGTCCCATTCGGCAAGCTCGTCGGCCAGGTTCCGGACCATGCCCTGGATATCCATGTCGCCGAGGATAGCGGGGGTCTCCCTGACGGCGATGGCACCCGGGCCGAAGGCTTCCAGGGACAGGCCGACTTTTTCGAGATCCTCCGCGCGATCAGCCAGCCGGATTGCATCTTCTTCCGGCAACTCGACGATCTCCGGGATGAGCAGCATCTGGCGGGCGACATCCTTCTTGGCCAGCGCTTCCTTCAGACGTTCGTAGACAAGGCGCTCGTGCGCGGCGTGCTGGTCAACGATGACGACACCGTCCTCGGTCTGGGCGATGATATAGGTTTCATGAACCTGCGCACGGGCGGCTCCCAGCGGAAGGCGGGTCTTTTCGGTTTCAACCGGGACGTCATTCGCGCGGGCATCCGCCGACGGTCTGGCAAAGTCGGCAAAACCGTTCTGCCGTTCGAAGGCCGGCTGTGCCGCTTCGGCAAAGCCTGTTGCGTGCGCTTCCTCCATCTGGAGCGGGCGAAACGCTTCCGGCGCCCAATGAGGCGCAGCAGACGTGCGGGTGTAGGAACCACCGCCATATCCGCCGGATCCTGTTGGAGAAGATGGTGTGTGACCCGGTTGAGAGAACCCCGCCGACTGTGCCCTGATGGCGTCTAGGGCAACGGCCGCGTTCGAGGTCGATGACCGGTGTCCGGACTGAACCAGTGCATGCTTGATGGCACCCACCAGAAGCCCGCGCACGAGTTGGCTGTCCCGGAAGCGCACATCGGCCTTGGCCGGGTGCACATTGACATCGACCAATGCCGGGTCGAGATCGATGAACAGAACCACAACCGGATGCCGGTCACGGGCCAGCACATCGGCATAGGCTCCGCGCAATCCGGATAGCAGCAGCTTGTCCTTCACCGGGCGGCCGTTGACGAAGAAGAACTGGTTCTGCGCATTGCCACGGTGGTGTGTCGGCAAGCCTGCAAAACCGGTGAGACGCACGCCTTCCCGGGCTGCGTCGATTTCCATGGCGTTGTCGACAAAATCCTGGCCGAGAATCTGCGCGATCCGAGCAAGATGCGGTTCACCGCCGCGTGCTGCTGGCCAGCTCTGCGACTGCCGGTCGGCGCCACCGAGGGAAAAGCCGATCTCCGGATAGGCGAGCGCGATCCGCTTGACGATTTCGGTGATGGCGGCCGCTTCCGCACGATCCGATTTCAGGAATTTCAGCCGGGCAGGTGTCGCGAAGAAAAGGTCACGCACTTCAACCTGGGTGCCTTTTGTGCGGGCTGCGGGCACAAGCGGCTGCTCCCTGCCACCCTCGACGGCGATGGCCCAGGCGTGGTCCTCGTCCTTGTGACGGGTCTGGATCGCCAGCCGGGCAACGGAGCCGATGGACGGCAGCGCTTCACCGCGAAACCCGAGCGTGCGGATGTCGAACAGGTCGTCGTCGGAAATCTTGGAGGTGCAGTGCCGGCGGATTGCCAGTTGCAGATCCTCCTGGCGCATGCCCTCGCCGTCGTCGGCAACGCGCATGAGCGTCTTGCCACCGGCGGCGGTAACGATCTCGACCTGTTTTGCCCCGGCGTCGACGGCGTTTTCCACCAACTCCTTGATCACGCTGGCGGGTCTTTCGATGACCTCGCCGGCCGCAATCTGGTTGATCACCTGTTCGCCAAGTTGCCTGACCTTCATGAAACTCCCTCTACTCGGTTTCGCACCGCGCCATGTTCCTATATGGTCCGCGCCGAGTTTGCGTCGATTCTTCAGCAAAGCTTATCAGACCTACCCAGATCCGAGTGACCCGCCATGACAGTTTCTGCACCGCTTCTTGTTGAGGGGCTCCGCACCCTCGCCCCGTCCTACAAGGGCATCCTGTGTGACGTGTGGGGCGTGCTGCACAACGGTGTATCGGCTTTTGAAGGCGCGCACAAAGCCCTCAAGGCCTTTCGCGAGGAAGCCGGTGGCAAGGTGGTCCTCATCACCAATGCCCCGCGCCCTGCAAAGCAGGTTGGTGAAATGCTGGCCGCTCTTGGCGTGCCGGAGGGAACCTACGACGACATCGTCACCTCCGGCGACGTGACCCGCGAGGTCCTTGTGGCTCAGGGCAAAAAGACGCTCCTGCACATCGGTCCGCACCGGGACCAGCCGCTGTATCACGGCCTTGAAGCCACCTTCACCACCAATGACGAGGAAGCGGAAGGCATCAGCTGCACCGGGCTGGAAGACGACGAGGTCGAAACGCCCGACGATTACCGCGACCGGCTGCAGAAGCTGGCCGAACGCGGCCTGCCGATGATCTGCGCCAACCCCGACATCGTGGTGGAGCGCGGCGAGCGCCTGATCTGGTGCGCTGGCGCCCTTGCCCGTCTTTATGAAGATCTCGGCGGCGAAGTGGCCATTCTCGGCAAACCGCATGCCCCCATCTACGACGCGGCGATGAAGCGCCTCGCGACGCTGGCGGGCGAAGACGTCGCCAAGGAAGACGTCCTGGCCATCGGCGACGGCCTGCCGACTGATATCCGCGGTGCGGTGTCTCAGGATCTCGACGTTCTGTTCATCACCGCTGGCATCCATGCCTCCGACTTCGGTCCGAGCGACGCGCCGGACGAACATCTGATCCGCCGCCGTCTGGCCGAAGAAGGCCTGCGCGCACGTGCTGCCCTGCCGCGTCTTTGGTGGTAAGCGCGCGCATTATTGCCAGCGGGCTCATTTAACGTCCCGTATCGGGGCCATGCCCCTGCAAATAGGTCTGGACGTAATTTTCCACGTCCAGGCCTTCGTGGCCTGTCCCCAGGCCCATCTCCTTCATGAAGCCCATGACGGCCAGCGGCGCGATGAGCGCAACGGCGAAGCTGACCGGATCACCCGGCTTGAGCCGCCCGCTGCTCTGATGCTTTGCCAATGTGCGGGCTACGCCCTGCAGGTTTTTCAGCAGGAAGGGTGTCACCGCTCGCAGTTCAGGATGCTGGGGCACCTGCGCAAACAGCGTCAGGGCAAGCCCGCTATGCTTGCGGTAGGTCTCCAGATAATTGCGCACGATTTCCAGAAGATCGGCCTGTACATCTTCCCCCGGCAACATCTTGCCGAACGAAACATCGGATAGCGTGTCGCCGATGGCGGCCTCGATCAAACCTGCCTTCGACCCGAAACGGCGAAACAGCGTGACTTCGTTCACCCCTGCCCTGTCCGCTATTTCCTTGGTCGTGGTTCCGCTGAACCCGCGCTCGCAAAACAGTGCGACGGTCGCGGAATAGATTTCTGAAACATCTACATTTCTAGGCACTTGGCCGCCAAACGCGCCGGGCGCGCCCTCAATTTTCCGGAAGACATTCCGTCGCACCTAATGCCAAACAGGATGCAAATGCAAGCAATCGCTTGCAATAAAATTGGATCATCACTATTTGCAAGTTTGGACTTGCATTAAAAGAATTGTGGTCGGCGGAGGTCTGCAGCCCGCCGAACGAACATTGCCAGGAGAGCCGCCGTGTCGCTGTTGCGAAAAGCCCTGATCCTTCCCCCCGTGATCGCCGGTGCGGCAGTGCTGGTTTATGCGGTGAGCGGGCGCGAAGCACCCAAGCGCACCGACATCGGAGAAACGACGACGCTCGTGCGTGTCGTCACGGTCGAGCCTCAGGACTTCGTGCCGCGCGTAACTGGGTACGGCACGGTCGATCCGGCCCATACACTTGATGCCATCGCGCAGGTGTCCGGCCGGGTCACCTACATCAATCCGGATTTCAAACGCGGTGAATTCATCCCGGAAGGCAAGATTCTGGTGACACTGGCACCGGAAGACTACGAGCTGGAGATTGCCGAGGCGCAGAGCGATATCGCCAGTGCCGAGGTGGATATTGAAGAGCTGGCCGTTACCCTGGATACACAGAAACAATCCCTGGCGATTGCCAAATCGGTCCTCGACCTGGAACAGCGTGAGCTGGCCCGGCTGAAAACGCTTCAGGAGCGCAAAGTCGCGTCCGATCAGCTGGTCGAAAACCAGGAAGGCACGGTGCTTCAGCAAAAGTCGCGGGTTCAGGACCTTGAGAACGAGATTGCGCTCAACCCGGTGAAGCGCAAGGCACTGGAGCAGGTAAAGGCCAAGAACGAGGTTCGTCTGGAAACCGCAAAGCTGAACCTTGCCCGCACCACGATCCGTGTTCCCTTCGATGCCAGGGTTTCGAAGGTAAATGTAGAGATCGACCAGTATGTCGGTGCCGGCAGCTCCATCGGTGAACTTGACGGCATCGACGCTGCCGACATCGACGTTCAGATCAGTCCTGGCAACATGGCCGGATTTGCCAATCTGGCCTTTCCCGGACAATTGGAAACGGAAGAAGGTGTCATCCGGGCACGGCATTCGCTTGGCCGGCTGAAGGCCAAGGTAAGGGTCGGATCCGTCGGAGAGACCGCCGTCTGGGATGCGCACGTCAAGCGGGTCAGCGACACGGTGGATCCGGACACCCGCTCCATCGGACTGATCGTCAGCGTGGACAAGCCCTATGACACTATCCGGCCGGGTATAAAGCCGCCATTGGTCAAAGGCATGTTTACCGAGGTTGAGCTGTCCGCACCGCCCGTGGCCGATCAGATCGTGTTGCCGCGCAACGCGGTCCACAGTGGCAGGATCATGACTGTCTCGCCCGACAGCCGACTGGTTACGGTGCCGGTCGAAATCGCCTTCCGCTTCGATGATATCGTCGTTCTGGGAACGGATCTGCCAGCTGGAAGCAAGGTCATCGTCAGCGATGTGTCCCCGGTGATCGAAGGCATGTTGCTGAAGCCTGTCGAAGACGAAGCCGTGAAGGCAGGTTTGAAGCGAATGGCGAGCACGGATGCTCTCAACGGTGAGGACCAGCCATGATCCGCTACTTCGCCCAGCACCCAACCGCCGCCAATCTGTTGATGGCCGGTTTCATCATTCTCGGACTGGTCAACCTTCCGGGTCTTCTGCTGGAAACCTTTCCGCAGATCCCGATAAAACGGATTACCGTGACAGTCGCCTATCCCGGAGCAACCTCAGCCGATGTCGAACGCACCGTTTGCCGGCGCATCGAGGACGCGCTCGACGGGATCGAGAACATCGACGAACTCAAATGCGATTCCCGGGAAAACCTCGCACTTGCGACCGTCAAGATCATGGAAGGCAAGGACATCGACCAGCTGATGCTGGATATCGACCGCGAGATCAACGCGATCGATGATTTTCCCGAGGGCGTTGAAGACCCGATCATCGAAGAGGCGGGCCGCCTGAGCGAGGCGACCTCCGTCGTCATCACCGGAATTGACGACAAGCCGCAGCTGAAGAACTACGCCGAAGCGGTGAAGGACCGCATGCTGAAGTTCGGCGGCATACCCCAGGTCGAGATTTCCGGCTTCTCTGACCGGCAGTTCCGCATCGAGGTGCGCGACGCCGCCGCGCGTGAAGTTGGGCTAACCCTCTCGGAAATCGCAAATACCCTCACCAGGCAGAATGTCAGCGCTCCCTCCGGAGAGATCACGACTGTTGGCGGCTCGATCCTGCTGCGTTTCGCCGACGAGCGCCTTGCGGCGGATGCCTATGCGTCGGTGATTGTCGCCTCTTCCCCGCAAGGCGGCCAGATCAAGCTGGGCGACATTGCCACGATCAGTGATCTCTTCGAGGACGAAGAGGTCGAAACCCGGCTGAACGGCAGGTTGGCCGCTGTTCTCGACATTTCCATGACCCGCAGTGACGACCTGATCAAGGTGGTGGAGCGGGTGCAGGAATTCGTCGATGAGGAACAGGCCCGTACTGCCCCAGGCATCGCCCTGACCATCATCAACGACGGCTCGATCATCCTGAAGGATCGCCTGTGGATGCTGGTCAACAATTCTCTCCAGGGACTGGCGCTTGTCGTTGCGGCCATGTGGATCTTCTTTGGCGGGCGACAGGCATTCTGGATCGGCATGGGCCTGCCGGTGTCCTTTCTGGGCGCGCTCGCCGCAATGTCCATTCTGGGGCTGACGATCAACATGCTGTCGATGGTGGCCATGCTGATCGTGGTCGGCATCATGATGGACGACGCCATCGTGATTTCCGAAAACATCGCGACACGGCGCCAGAAAGGGCTCGGTCCGCTGGAGGCCGCCGTGCAGGGAACGCGGCAGGTCGCCCCGGGTGTGCTGTCTTCGTTTGTCACGACCACCGCCATTTTCGGTGCACTTGCCTTTATCGAGGGCGACCTTGGCGACCTGTTGCGCGTGATCCCGATGGTCATGTTGCTGGTTCTGGCCGTGTCGCTGGTCGAAGCCTTTCTGATCCTGCCCAACCACCTGTCCCATGGCGCTACGCGCGACACCCCGAACTGGGTAACCCGCAAGGCGGAAAGCGGTGTCGGGTGGGCGCGGGAGCATGTGATCGGTCCTTGTGCCACATGGTCTGTGCGGAACCGCTATTTCGTCATCGGTGCCTGCTTTATGCTTTTCCTCGCTTCGGTCTCGCTGCTGGCCGGCGGCGTCGTTAAATTCCAGGCCTTTCCGAACGTGGAAGGCGACCAGATCGAAGCGCGGATCGAACTGCCGGCAAGTGCGACGCTCGCCGACACACGCAAGGTCGTGACAGAGGCAATCAGTGCGCTGGAGCGCACGGATGCGGCGCTGTCGCCGCGCAATCCGGATGGAACATCCCTCCTCAAGAACATACTGGTGCGGTTCAACGAAAACAGCGATGCCGGCACCAGCGGAGCACATCTGGCGACCATCGACATTGATTTGCTGGACGGGCCCCTTCGTGACGCAGGCAACCAGGAGATCCTGAAAGTCTGGCGCCAGGAACTGCCTGAAACGCTCGACGTCCGGCGCATCATTCTCACCGAATCCAGCATCGGTCCGGCGGGACGCGCCATCGAATTGCGCCTGGCCCACAATGACCTGCAATTGCTCGACCAGGCTTCTGAAGAGCTTCAGGCCTGGCTCAAGGGCTATGACGGCGTCTACAACATTTCCGACGATCTCAGCCTCGGAAAACCGGAACTGGCCCTGTCTCTCAAGGACGGAGCCGGGGCGGTCGGCCTTGATGCCAAGGCGATCGCCGACCAGCTGAGAGGGGCCTACAACGGCATTACCGCCGATGAGGTGCAAGTCGGTTCGGAAAGCTTCGAGGTCGATGTCCGCCTTGCCGGCAGCGACCGCAACAGCGTTGGCGATTTCGAACTCTTCACCGTGGAGACCCCTTCTGGTCACCGGGTCCCGCTCGGCTCCGTCGCCGACATCCGATCCGACCGCAGCTTCACGCGGATCAATCGTATTGACCGGGTACCGACCGTGACGGTCACCGGCGACGTTCTTCTCGGTGTTGCCAATGCCAACGAAGTCGTCAAGGACACGGAAACGAGATACCTGCCGCAACTCCTCGAAAAATACCCCGGATTGAGCACTTCGACCGAGGGGCAGAATGCGGAAGGCGCCAAGACGCAGGCGTCCATGGTCAAGGCACTCGGCACCGGCCTGATCTTCGTGTTCATCCTGCTGAGTTTCCAGTTCCGCAGCTACAGCGAACCGGTCGTGGTGATGACGCTCATCCCCATGGCGTTGATTGGCGCGGTCTGGGGGCACTTCCTGATGGGCATCGACTTTGCGATGCCAAGCATGCTGGGCTTCATTTCGCTAGCCGGGATCGTGGTCAATGATTCAATCCTGCTGGTCCAGTTCATCAAGGACGAGCACGACCCATCGCTGGAAAGCGTTGCAGAGATCGCTCCACTGGGTGCCAAGGCCAGGTTCCGTGCGATCCTGCTGACGTCGGTGACCACCATCGTCGGCCTGCTGCCGCTGCTGTTCGAAACAAGCCCTCAGGCACAGGTATTGATCCCGCTGGTGACTTCGATCTCCTTCGGACTGATCGGCACGACACTCATGATCGTCTTCGTGGTTCCGGCGTTCTACACCATCCTCGACGATTTCGACCTGACCTCGCTCGCCCGGGAACGCAAGGCGCATCGGGAAAAGCTGGTGGCCGCCGAATAGATGCACCTCTCAGACTTCGTCGCTGCAGGGCTTGCCCTGCAGTCCAAGCCGTTGCCTTGTCCCGCACAAGCCAATCCGACCGGAGACCAAACGGCATGGATCCCATGGTCAAGCCATGGGATGACGAAGGAGAGAAAGTTCAGAACCAAAAAGGGCCCTCCAATGGAGAGCCCTTCGAAATCGTTTTTTTTCAGTCCGGATCAGTCGAACAGCTTGTCGATATCCGCCTGTGCGCCGCCCAGAAGGGCATCGATATCGTCCTGCGAAACACCTTCGCCTGAATGCTGCGGACCATGGAGGATCAGCTCGCGCTTGCGGCGCTCCGACTCTGTCTCGACGAGCGTCGCATCGAGATCTTCCGGAATACGCAGTTGTTCGATGAAGGAAGTCACACGCTCGTCGATGTAACGCAGTGTTGCGACCACCTTGGAAATTCTCTGGCCGGTAATGTCCTGGAAGGTGCAAGCCTCGAAGATGCTGATCATCTTGTTGCTGACCAGCTCCTGATAGGCTTCCTGGTCGCTGGCGTCGGCGCCCATGATCTCTTCGGCCGCTTCCATGATGGTGTTGGTGGCTTCTTCCGTCGCCTCAACGATGGCGTCCAGTTCCCGTCCGGCGTCCGGGATCTTGCTGCCAGTCATGTCATTGGCGCGCAGTTGGGAGATTTCCTCCTTCATGCGCCTGATTTCCTTGGCGATGACGGTCAGCTCTTCCGTAACGGCCGGTTGTACGGTCGACAGAAAGTCGTGCATCGAACCCGACATGACTTCTGCAAGATGCATCACGTCGGTCAGGGAAACTTCACCTTGCCTGTTCTTGTTTTCCTGCAGGAAGTCTATGACTCGGGCAATGTTTTCCTGTTTCATACTGGCCACCAGGTCGAGCCTTTCCATTTTGAAAGCATCCTCCGAAGCGCGGATCCGGAATTCTCAGGAACCGCTATAACTTTTCGGATGCAGCAAAGCTGACCCGGCCTGCCTGCCCAGCAAGACCGCGCCGATCCTGTACATCCGTCTGGCACTGGCGGAGGTGCGCCCCAACGCAGCGCCCCGCCAAGTGCAAGAAATCAATCGGAGAAGACCGCCTCGATCTTGCCTTTCAGCGTCTGAGCATTGAAAGGCTTCACGATGTAGTTGTTCACGCCGGCTTTCTTGGCGGCGATGACGTTTTCCGTCTTGGATTCAGCAGTCACCATGATGAAAGGCGTCTTGCTGAGGCTGCCGTCGGCACGAACCTGCTTCAGCAGCTCGTATCCGGTCATCGGCTCCATGTTCCAGTCGGAAATCACCAGGCCATAACGGCGCTGTTTCATTTTTTCCAAAGCTTCGGTGCCGTCCGCAGCATCGTCGATGTCTTCGAAACCGAGTTGCTTGAGCAGGTTCCGAATGATGCGAATCATCGTTTTGTAGTCATCGACCACGAGGACCGGCATCTGAAGATCAAGGGCCATTGTCTACTCCATACTGTCAATTTGCGCGGCCCCTGGCCGTGGGCCGGTGGAAACGCGTTATGACTTCGAAGGAGAGCGACACATTATTGTGTCCTCACCTCCCCACACTCAACGCAATCTACCCGCCGCCCCTGAAAAGACCGTTAATAACAGGCGCTTTTTTCTTCGCCCAAAGCACAATTGCCAGAAAACCTTGCACCGCCTAGCGTCCGCCTACTTCAAATCAAGACAAATCAGGGCGGAAACCGTAATGTTGGAACTGCAAAAACTCTGCTTCGAAGATCTTTCCGTGGGTATGAGCGAAGTACTCGTGAAGCATGTAAGTTCTTCCGACGTGGTCGGCTTTGCGGAAGTATCCGGCGACCGGAACCCGATTCATCTGTCCGAACATTTTGCCGCCCGCACGCCCTTCAAGACGAGAATCGCCCACGGCCTCTATACGGCCAGCCTGATCTCGGCCGTGCTCGGCACCCGCCTTCCCGGCCCCGGCGCGATCTATCTGTCGCAAACGCTCAATTTCAAGGCCCCGGTCAGGATCGGCGACGACGTCAAGGTGACTGTCACCGTCGAGGAACTGATGGAGCGCGGCAACCGTGCCCGCCTTTCCTGTATCTGCAGTGTCGACGACACCGTGGTTCTGGAAGGCGAGGCACTGGTGAAGGTTCCAGGCCGGGACGAAGATCAATCAGGTCTTTGACGGGCAGCGACTGCAAAGGCAAGTCTTCGGCACATCCCCATCTTGACCTTTGCTTTGCTTGACGGCAGGTTCCACGCCAAAGTCGGCAGGGCTGCTCCACCCGGAGCGCCTTTTTCGACGTGTTCCTGCAGGACGGGCCGGCACACCGGACCGTTGTGACGTATCGTTGCGCGAAGGTTTGCCGCATGAGCTCCACTGATCCCTCCAGCTTTCCGATCATCGAAAGCCTGGATGCCTTTCCGGCGGACCTGAAAGGCGGCATCGTTGCCATCGGCAACTTCGATGGCGTTCACAGGGGCCACCGTGCCGTGCTCGACGCCGCGCTCGGTCTTGGCCACGGCACGCATCATCCTGTCTATGCCATGAGCTTCGAGCCGCATCCGCGCACGGTCTTCAACCCGTCCAAACCCGTTTTCCGTCTGACCCCGCCACAGCAGAAACTCGACCTGCTGCGCCTGTGCGGTCTCGACGGCGCGCTCATCCTTCCCTTCACCCGGGAGTTTGCCGGCATCGAAGCGAATGCCTTCGTTCAGGACATTCTCATCGACACGCTCGGCATTTCCCACGCGGTCACCGGTTATGACTTCCACTTCGGCCGGGCCAGACAGGGCACCCCAGACTATTTGCGTTCCGCCGGTGCCGATCACGGCTTCGGCGTGACCATCGTCCAGCGCGAGGAAGACGAAGGCGCTGAAGTCATTTCTTCCACTCGCATCCGCGACAGCCTCTCACGGGGGGATATCGCCCAGGCAAACGGTCTCCTTGGCTACCGCTGGTTCTTCGAGGCGGACGTGCGCCACGGAGACAAGCGCGGCCGCGACCTCGGCTATCCGACCGCCAACATGAGCCTTACCGAAGATTGCCCGCTGAAGCAGGGCATCTATGCGGTCAAGGTCCGTGTCGACGGGGCCTGGCATGACGGCGTCGCCAGCTATGGTCGCCGCCCGACCTTCGACAATGGCGCCGCACTGTTTGAAGTGTTCCTGTTCGACTTTGCTGGCGATCTCTACGGCAAGACGCTGCGCGTGCACCTGGTGTCCTATCTGCGCGGCGAAGAAAAGTTCGACTCGGTCGAGGCACTGATTGCCCAGATGGACCGGGACAGCGAAGAAGCCCGCGCCGCGCTCGGCTCGTTACAGCCGCTTTCCGAACTCGACATGAAACTGCTCGATCTTTCCGCCTGAGCAGCCTTCAAAATATTTTCTCTTTTCTGACGAACTTGGCGTTTGCCGGCTTGCTCCGGGAGACGTTCAACTTCAAAAGGAATATGGATCGGCAATCCTGCTGCGGTCAGCGACCGCAGAGATTTTTGCCCGGCCCTTTCCTTGTTGCCGGTCCTTCTCCCAAGCGATTGCCCATCGCCGGAAAGCCGGCGAAATCCCTGTTCGCGTGTGGTTTTCAGTGATGAAGACGCTCCGGAGGTTGCAGCACGATGAAGCGTCAATCCATTTCCTCGCGTTCCGGGGATGTCGAGCAGAACCCGCTCATGGCGATTTTCCTGATGACGTCGGCCATGCTGCTGCTGCCGGTGATGGATATCACCGCAAAGTATCTCTCCGCGGAGCTGCCGACGCTTGAGGTCACATTCGGCCGCTTTTTCTTTCAGCTTCTGATCAGCCTTGCCATTGCATTGGTCACCGGCCGCCTCATGCACCTGAGGGGCAAGCAACCGGTCGTGAACTACCTGCGCGGCATTCTTCTGGGCACGGCATCGCTCTGTTTCTTCACTGCGGTGAAGTACATGTCGGTGGCGACCGCGATCTCGATCTTCTTTGTTGAGCCCATGGTCCTTACCATCCTTGCGGCGGTGCTTTTGAAGGAACAGGTCGGCCCGCGGCGGATCGGCGCCATTCTCGTTGGCCTGCTGGGGGCCATAATCGTGTTGCGACCGACGCTGGCGGAGATTGGTCTCGTCAGCCTGCTGCCGGTCGCAACCGCCGTTCTGTTTTCCTTCTACCTGCTGCTCAACAGGCTCTACCCCGTTCGCGACGATCTTCTGACCATCCAGTTCAGCGCGGGCCTGTCCGGTTCACTGTTGCTTGGGACAGGTCTCGTGATCGGATATCTGACCGGGATCGAAGGCATGGAATTCGTCATGCCGGACGCACCCCAGTCCGGCTTGCTGGCCTTGATCGGGCTGATTTCCTTCGCTGGCCACGGTCTTGTCGTTTCCGCGTTTCAACGCGGCAGCGCCAGTATGCTGGCACCGCTGCAATATATCGAAATCGTCAGCGCGACCCTGTTCGGGTATCTGGTCTTTTCCAATTTCCCGGACGGACCGACATGGCTGGGGATTGCCCTGATCATCTCGAGCGGGCTCTACATCACCCATCGCGAGCGCAAGCTGCGGCAGGCGGCCTCAAACTGACCCGGCAACCGCGCCGTCGAGGTGCTCTCGTTCCGGATGTGCGGCGTGCAACTGCAGTCTGCGCAGCCCCAGCCAGACGAGCATCACCGGCAGGACGGGTGCGATCGGCATGCCGAGCCAGATCGCAAACGGGCTGGTGGATGCAGACAGGCCGATGACGATGAAGAGCGCTATTTTCTCGTAAGGCAAGAAGCCGTTTCTGAGGCCCTCGCGGATCAGGAAGGCGCAAGGGATGATGATCAGCGTCAGGTCGTAGGAAAGGGCAAAGGGTGTGACCAGCAAGGTGCCGCCGACCAGGACCGGAGCCCGCACCGACATGGCGTCCGTCCGCCGCCAGACCCGCCACACGCAAACGGCAGCAGCAAGGGCAAAGACCGCCTGCACCATCATCGCGGGCAGATGACCGAGCCCCAGCACCCTGCCTGCACCGTAAACCGAAATCATCTTGACCCATTCCACGCCGCCCAGCTCCATCATGGCGGAGGCAACCGGCGCCTGAATCCAGAAGGCCTGCCAGGTGCCAAAGCCGAGTACCGCAACGCCGAGCGCAGCGAACACCAGCGTCGAGACGGATGCACTCAGGAAGGTCCGCCAATTGAAGCTGG
Organism: Roseibium sp. RP-7; assembly: GCF_053005225.1. Taxonomy (NCBI): domain Bacteria; kingdom Pseudomonadati; phylum Pseudomonadota; class Alphaproteobacteria; order Hyphomicrobiales; family Stappiaceae; genus Roseibium; species Roseibium sp. RP-7. The sequence goes on along the minus strand of NZ_JBRKQA010000001.1, from coordinate 906,448 downwards.
CAACAAGGGCCAGCGGAATCAGGATGCCCAACTGCGGTTTGATGGTCAGAAGACCCAGCGCGATGCCCGCCCACACCATCTGCCGCCGTTCGATCCCGACGAGAAAGAAACCGTAGAGCGCTGCGGTCAACGCTGCATTCTGGCCATGGAAAGCGTTGTTCGCGCAGGCCGGAACGAGGATCAGACAGGCGGCCAGCAGCCAATTGCCCGTAATCAGGCGGCAGGCCAGACACAACAGACCCGTGGTGATCCCGATAAAGACGGCAAACGCAATCTTGTAGGGTAGAAGCGCAAACGGCATCTGCAACATCTGGAACGTGGGCGGATAGAAGAAACCGAAGACGGTGTCTGTTCCGGTGTACTGCTGCTGGAGGGCGGAAAACGCAGCGGGACTGTATGCCACTTCCGGCGTTCCGTTGAGAGCCTGGCCCCCTGCCATCCAGAAGCTGAGGTAATCCATCAGCAACGTGCCGTTGGGCGCGCCATAAGTATTGGGCACCACCAGCATCCACAACAGACCCAGCGTGAAACCGATTGCCGAACACAGACATGCAAAGCCGATCCGGTCCCAGCTCAGCCAGTCGCCCGTCACGACACCGCGAGACCAGAGACTTGCCTTGTCTACGCCCGCCTGCGACCCATTTGCCGCCTGTTTCACCTGATTGGCCATTTTCTGCCGGTCTGTCCGTCGCTCACCCGTCTCAATCCGGGCCTATCCATGACCGAAAGACATTCATATTCGGTTACCCGAAGCCGATTTTCGGAAGTTGTACGTTTGCCGGACAGACAAACAACACAGGAATTGCGGGAACATCTTTATTCATCGCCGAAGTGCTGCTATGTCCCTTGCCATGCAACACAAGGCTCTCATAGTCGTCGCCAGACCGACGATCGCGATTACGCGAATTACTTGCCCGGCCTTCGGCTGACGCGGCAATGCGGCGCCAGGGACCGGGACTTCCTGATTTCATGTTGCTGCCCGAAACGGGCCGGCAATCATCCTGACATATGACGCGGGCCCAGGGCCCGAACGACCGGATCGACGTGACGATGACCGAGACAGATAAACGCGACTATTCCGAAACGCTGAACCTGCCGCAGACCGAATTCCCGATGCGCGCCGGCCTTCCCAAGAAAGAGCCGGAAATCCTCGCTCGCTGGGAGCAGATGAACGTCTACAAAAAGCTGCGCGAACAGGGCAAGGGCCGCAACAAGTTCGTGCTGCATGACGGACCTCCCTATGCCAACGGCAACATCCATATCGGCCATGCGCTGAACAAGACGCTGAAAGACATCGTCACGCGCTCCATGCAGATGACGGGCTTCGAGAGCAACTACGTTCCGGGCTGGGACTGCCACGGCCTGCCGATCGAATGGAAGATCGAGGAACAGTACCGCGCCAAGGGCAAGAACAAGGACGAGGTGCCGATCAACGAATTCCGCCGCGAGTGCCGCGAATTCGCCGAGCACTGGATCGACGTCCAGCGCAAGGAGTTCAAGCGCCTCGGCATCGAGGGCGACTGGGACAACCCTTACCTGACGATGCGCTTCGAGAGCGAAGCCGTGATTGCCCGGGAACTGATGAAGTTCGCAACCTCCGGCCAGCTTTACCGCGGATCCAAGCCGGTGATGTGGTCGGTGGTCGAAAAGACCGCGCTTGCCGAAGCCGAGATCGAGTATCAGGACTACCAGTCCGACATGATCTGGGTGAAGTTCCCGGTCGAAAGTGCCGGCGGACGCGATGAAGCGGCTGTCGAGGAATTGCTGGACGCTTCGGTCGTGATCTGGACGACCACGCCCTGGACCATCCCGGGCAACCGCGCCATCAGCTATTCCTCGCGCATCGACTACAGCCTCTACGAGGTTACGCAGGACGGACTGCCGGACGACAACTGGGTGCAGAAGGGCGACAAGCTGATCCTGGCGGATGCCCTTGCCGACGAAGTGTTCAAGAACGCCCGTATCACCGATTTTGCGCGTGTCCGGTCCGTCAGCAACGACGAGCTGGAAACACTGACCTGTGCTCATCCGCTGGCAGGGCTCGATCTCGGCGGTTACGAATTCGACGTGCCGCTGCTGGACGGTGACCATGTCACCGACGATGCCGGTACCGGCTTCGTGCACACGGCACCCGGCCACGGCACGGACGACTTTGAAATCTGGATGACCAAACGGGCCGATCTGGAAGCACGCGGCATCAACACCGCGATCCCCTTCACTGTTGCCGATGACGGCTTCTATACCAAGGATGCCCCTGGCTTCGAAGGTTGCGAAGTCATCACGCACAAGGGCGAGAAGGGCAAGGCCAACAAGGCTGTGATCGAAAAGCTGAAGGAAAGCGGCAACCTGATCGGCCTCGGCCGGTTGAAGCATTCCTATCCGCATTCCTGGCGTTCCAAGAAGCCGGTGATCTTCCGCAACACGCCGCAGTGGTTCGTCTACATGGACAAGCAGCTGTCCGGCGAAGGCGACACGCTGCGTACGCGGGCACTGAACGCCATCGACGAGACACGCTTCGTGCCGGGTGCCGGCCAGAACCGTCTGCGCTCCATGATCGAGAACCGGCCGGACTGGGTCCTGTCGCGCCAGCGCGCCTGGGGTGTGCCGATCACCGTGTTCATCCACAAGGAAACTTCTGAAGTCCTGAAGGACGAAGCCGTCAACAAGCGCATCTTCGATGCCTTCGTGGCGGAGGGTGCCGACGCCTGGTTTGCGGACGGCGCCAAGGAGCGTTTCCTGGGCAACGACTACAAGGCAGACGAGTGGGACATGGTCCGTGACATCCTGGATGTCTGGTTCGACAGTGGGTCCACACATGCCTTCGTTCTGGAACAGCGCGAAGATCTCGCCCCCAAGCGCAAGACCGACGGCGGCAAGGACTATGTCCTTTACCTTGAAGGCTCCGACCAGCATCGCGGCTGGTTCCATTCCTCGCTGCTGGAAAGCTGCGGTACACGCGGTCATGCACCTTACGACGCCGTTCTGACCCATGGCTTCACCATGGCAGAAGACGGCCGCAAGATGTCGAAGTCTCTCGGCAACCAGGTATTCCCGCAGGACGTCATCAAGCAGTATGGCGCAGACATCCTGCGCCTGTGGGTGGCCTCCACCGACTATTGGGAAGACCAGCGCCTCGGGCCGGAGATCATCAAGACCAGCGTCGACAGTTACCGCAAGCTGCGCAACACGCTGCGCTGGATGCTGGGCTCGCTTGGCCATGCCACCGGTGAAGAAGTCGCGCTGGCCGACATGCCTGAGCTGGAGCGGCTGATGCTGCACAGGCTGGTCGAACTCGACAAGATGATCCGTGAAGCCTACTGGGAGTTCGACTACAAGAAGGTCTTCCACCAGCTGTTCACTTTCATGACGGTGGAACTGTCGGCCTTCTATTTCGACATCCGCAAGGACGCGCTTTATTGCGATGCGGCTTCGTCCGTGCGCCGCAAGGCGTCGCTTTTCGTGATCGACAAGCTGTTCGATTGCCTGGTGACCTGGCTCGCACCGATGATGCCGTTCACCATGGACGAAACCTGGACCTCCCGTTACGGCGAGGATGCCTGCGTTCACCTGGAGCAGTTCCCGACTGTTCCAGCCGAATGGCGTGACGATGCACTGGCCGCCAAGTGGACGAAGATCAAGACGGTTCGCCGCGTGATCACCGGCGCGCTGGAAATCGAGCGCCGTGAAAAGCGGATCGGCTCGTCGCTGGAAGCTCACCCGGTCGTGCATGTCACCGATGCGGAACTGATGGACGCGCTCAAGGGCAAGGACATGGCGGACATCGCCATCACCAGCCAGTTGACGCTCAGCAGCGAACCGGCACCGGAAGGCGCATTCACGCTCGGCGACACCAAGGGTGTGGCTGTCGTGCCCGGCCTTGCCGAGGGTACCAAATGCGCCCGCTCCTGGAAGATCCTGCCGGAAGTCGGCTCCGATCCGGATTATCCGGATGTGACCCTGCGCGATGCTGCCGCCCTGCGTGAATGGGACGCTGCCCATGCCGCAGCCTGAGCGGCAGGGTTCCCGGTCACGATGACGCAACAGGATACATCTTCCAACAATACGAAACGGCCCCTTCTCTGGGGCCGTTTCAGCACCTTTGTGCTTCTGATCGCGCTTGTCGGTGTTGTCATCGACCAGGGCAGCAAGCTCTGGCTGGTTTACGGCTTTGATCTTGCCCGCAACGGACCGGTCGACCTTTTGCCGGTTCTCGAGATCGTTCTGGTCTGGAACCGGGGTATTTCCTATGGCCTGTTCCAGCAGAACAGCGATCTGGGCCGCTGGCTTCTGGCCGGTGTGACGATTGCAGTCACGATTGGCCTATGGGTCTGGTCGGCGCGTTGCCAGTCACGCCTGGTGGCCCTTGCCCTGGCGCTGGTCATTGGCGGGGCGATCGGAAACGGGATCGACAGACTGACCTATGGCGCCGTCGTCGACTTCGTCCATTTCCACGTCGGCACGTTCTCCTGGTACGTGTTCAACCTGGCAGATGTGTGGATCGTTGCGGGCGTCGTCGGTCTCCTGTATGACAGTTTCCGAGATGGTCCTAATTCAGCCGCAAAATAATGGTTTAGGCTGGACAACGACTGATCGCGGGCGGAGTGCTGCCGGCTGTTTTTTATGAGAAATCGAGGGGTCTGCGCAGTGCGGACGTTAGTTGGATTTGTAAAGAATTCTGCAGTGCTGGTGCTTCTGGCCGGTTTGGCCGCATGCCAGGCAGCGGATGGCACGAGCCAGGCACCGGATGTCGCCCTTGTCGACACCGTGATGAAAGGCCTTGGCGCCGTCGATCCGAATGAAAAGCAGATCGAGTACAAACCTCGCGGACCGCTGGCCATGCCCGCAGAGCCGACGAACCTTCCCGAACCGGAAACCAATGTTGCCGGTGTAAACGATCAGAACTGGCCGAAGCAGCGTGAAAACGAACAGCTGACCGAGCTGAAGCAGCTTTATGCCAGCTCCGGCAAGACCGGCAGCATGAACAGCGAAGCGCTGACACCGGAACAGATGCGCGGCTTCAAGATTACCGGTGTTACCGGTCAGAATCGCGATCTCGACGCGGAGCGCCGCTTCAACGAGATCACCGAAGGCGGCAAGCTGACCCGTGAAGAGCAGCGGGCCGAATGGGAGCGCCTGCAGCAGTTGCGGTCCCAGCAGGCAGGTATCGAGCAGAACGGCCTGTCCGCACGCCGCTACCTGACCGATCCGCCCACCGGCTACAGCACGCCTTCTCCGGATGCACCGATGCCGGAAGTCGTGAAGAAAAAGCGCAAGCCGACGAATTACGACGAGTACGACTCCAAGCCGCTCGATCCGCGCTGCCTGGAAGGCGACCAGAACTTCTGTAACTGATCTCTTCAGTGACCGGACTTCAGGGTCCGAAAGACAGATGACAAAATTGTAACGGGACCTCCGGACCGCACCTCCTATATGGAGGATAGGTCCGGAGGTCTTTTTTGTTGGCCACCATGAAATTGCCCGGCTTTGCGCTTTTCCCGCAACTGGTTGAAGCGCATGCTGTTCGAACGACAAAGAACGGGAGTTGCACGTGAACCCATCGTCCTCGAAGCACGACAAGACATCCCCCGTGCGGCGGTTGAAGCGCTCCATCGGCCTTGTGCTGATGCCTGCGCTCCTGCTGGGCGGCGGCATGGCCCTTGTGCCGGGAAGTGCCTTTTCCGCGCCGGCAGCGGCAGGAAACCTGATGATTGCGCCGAACCTTGAAAGCTTCACGCTGGATAACGGTTTGCAGGTCGTGGTCATCCCGGACCGCCGGGCACCGGTTGTCACCCACATGATCTGGTACAAGGTCGGTTCCGCCGATGAACCGGAAGGTCAATCTGGTGTTGCCCATTTTCTCGAACATTTGATGTTCAAGGGTACTCACGACCATCCCAACGGAGAATTCTCCAAGATGGTTGCCGATCGTGGTGGCCAGGAGAACGCCTTCACCAGCACCGACTACACTGCCTATTTCCAGAAAGTCGCCAAGCAGCATCTGCCGCTCATGATGAAGCTGGAAGCCGACCGGATGGAGAACCTGGTTCTGAGCGACGAAGTCGTAACGCCGGAACGGGACGTGGTTCTGGAAGAGCGGCGCATGCGGGTCGACAGTGAACCCGGTTCCCGACTGCAGGAGGCGCTGAATTCCATCACCTTCGTCAACCACCCCTACGGCTCACCCGTCATCGGCTGGCAGAGCGAAATCGAAGCGCTCAACAAGGAAGCTGCGATCGCCTTCTACGACCGGTTCTACACGCCCAACAACGCGGTGGTGGTAATTGCCGGTGATGTGGACGTTGATGCGGTTCGCAAGCTTGCGCAGGAAACCTACGGCAAGGTTGCCCGGCGCGCAGAGCCTGGAGAACGCCTCCGGCCGGCCGAACCGCCGCTTGCGGGTGAAAGACGCATTGCCGTTTCCGATCCGCGGGTGCGCCAGGAGTCCCTGTCGCAAATCTGGATCGTGCCGAGCCAGACCACCGGGGAAGGTCGCACGCCGGAGGCGCTGGACATTCTATCGTATATTCTGGGCGAAGGGCCCTCCAGCCGCCTGCACAAGGCACTGGTTCTCGACCAGGAAGCCGCCCTCAGCGCCGGCGCCTATTATCAGGGTAGCGCCCTTGATAACGGCCGCTTCGGTCTCTACGCCGTGCCGCGCCCCGGTTACACGCTGGAAGACATGGAACGGCTGATAGCGACCGAACTTCAGAAACTGCTCGAGACCGGCGTCACGGAAGAAGAAGTCGAACGCGCCCGAAACAGCATGGTCGCCAGCGCGATCTACGCCCAGGACAGCCAATCCGGCCTGGCACGCCTTTTCGGCGGTGCCCTGACCACTGGGCAAACGATCGAAAACGTCCAGACCTGGCCTTCGCAGGTGCAGGCTGTCACCCCTGAAGATGTCCTGGATGCGGCCCGCACCTATCTCGCCGGCCTCCCCGTGGTCGGAGAGTTGCGCATGGAACCGCCCGTCGTGCCCGATGCCGCCCAATCCGATGCGCCCCAGACGAAGGACAAGTCCTGATCATGGCACACACCCTCTTCTCCCTGCGCGGTCCGGTCTCCGCCCTCGCTTTGTCGCTTGTCGCCCTGCTTGGCCTGATGAGGCTGGCGCAGGCGGTCGAGATCCAGGAAGTCACCAGCCCCAAAGGCATCACAGCCTGGCTGGTAGAAGACCATACCGTGCCTATCATTGCGCTCGATTTTTCCTTTGACGGCGGCTCCGCGCAGGACCCTGTCGGAAAGGAAGGCCTGACGCGCCTGCTCGCCGCAACGCTGGACGAAGGCGCGGGTGAAATGGATTCCGAGACCTTCCAGGCCAAGCTGGAAGAACTTGCCATCAGCATCAACTTCAGCACCGGCAAGGACCGGTTCTACGGCAGCTTGCGGACCCTGACGCCGACCCTTGACGAGGCCAGTGACCTTCTGGCCCTCGCCGTGAACGAGCCGCGCTTCGACGAAGCCCCGGTGGAGCGGATGAAGGCCCAGCTGTCGCAAAGGGCGAGACGCAACGAAAGCGATCCGGATGCGATTGCCGGAAGAGCCCTTGCCGAAGCTATGTTCGGTGATCACCCCTACGCCCGGCCAACGCTTGGCACCGCCGAAACACTGACCGGCCTGAACGCGGATGACCTTGCAAACCAGAAGGGCAAGCTTCTCGCCCGCAAGGGGCTGATCATCGGTGTCGTCGGTGCGATCGATGCTGAAACCCTCGCCGGAATTCTTGACAAGGTCTTTGCACCTCTGCAGGAGGAAGGTCAGCTGGTGCAGATTGCCGATTTCGAACCGGAATTCGGAACCGGGGTAAACCAGCAGCTGGCGGTACCGCAAACCACGATCCTGCTCGGCCTTCCCGGGCTGACACGTGACGATCCGGACTATCAGGCCGCCTTTGTGATGAACCACATTCTGGGTGGCGGCACTTTCACCTCCTGGATGTATGAAGAAGTGCGGGAAAAGCGCGGGCTTTCCTATGGCGCCGGCACATCTCTTTCTCCTTACGCACACACGGGTCTTCTGATCGCCAATGCCGCGACCAAGGCGGACCGGGCGGACGAGACGGTAAAGATCATGTTGGAACAGATCAATCGCATGGCCGAAACCGGACCGAGCGAAGACGAATTGCAGTCTGCCAAACAGTATCTGACCGGCTCTTACCCTCTGCGCTTCGACAGTTCCGGCAAGATTGCCCGGCAGTTGGTCGCTCTGCAGAATGCGGAACTGGGGATCGACTATTTCGACCGCCGCAACAGCGAGATCGAGGCTATTTCACTGGACGACGTCAAACGGGTGGCCAAACGCCTGCTGGCCGACAAGGCTCCGACAGTGGTGACCGTCGGCCCGAAGCAGGGGTAAACCCCAAACCACAAACGACACTGCCTCAATGACAAACGCCCCGGCTCAAACCGGGGCGTCTTTGATTTTGCCTGCCAGACTGAAGTGCGATCATCACTGCTCGAGCCTGGGACCAGCCTTCAAGGCAGAAAACGTGCATTCGAGACAGGCATTGCGATCCGCTTGTCCGGAGTGACACAGGGCGCTCCAGGTCGGCACTCGAATAAGGCCGAGCGGAAAAAGCCCTGAAGCCGCCTGCCATGGTCATATGGCGGCAGACCACTGTCATGGCTGCTTCGTCGGTTTGCAGCGGCTGAAATGTCGAAGCAGGTTATCGTTTCGGGGACGCGGAAGCGCCTTGCGCGGATCAACCGGCGGCAGACCGTCTCGGGCCGGGTGCAGGTGCGCCCTGCAGCACTTCCGCACGCACCGGGCGTGGCGGCGAGAACAGGTTGCCCTGAGCGAGCTTGACGTCGTAGTCGAGCAGCTCCAGCACCTGGGATTCCGTTTCCACATGATCAGTGATCAGCTGCATGCCATAGCGATGAAGCAGGTCACCAAAATCGGACGGATGGATGTGACCGTGTTTGGCTTCGCGGCGCCCGATGAGATAGTCGGCGTGCAGCTTTCCGTATTTGAAACCCCGGCCCGCCAGGGAGTTGAAGTCCATCTTCATGTCCGCGATCTGGTCGACGGAGAAGCGGAACCCGGCTTCGAACAGCGAACTCAGGCTTTCCAGCTCCATCCCGCCCATCTGGGCGACATCGTCCTGGGAGAATTCGAACACAAGTACATCGGCCAGATCCTGGTTCGCCTTCACGAATTCCAGGAAGCCGGGGAAGAAAGTTTCGTCAACCAGCGACTGCGACGAGATATTGCAGAACAGGATGGCATTGCGATTGCGCGAGGTCAGGCGGCGCACGACCTGGATGGAGCGGAACAGCAGCAGATTGTCGATCCTGGCTATCTGGCCCGAGAGAACCGCTTCGGGAATAAAAGCCGATGCTTCGATCAGGTTGCCACCGTTGTCACGCAGGCGGGTGAAGGCTTCATAGTACTTCACCTGGCGCTGCGGCAGTGTCACGATCGGCTGCAGGTGGAGCTCCACCCGGTTGGCATTGAGTGCCGACGTGATCAGTTCGCGCATGGCCATGTTCGGCTTCGGCTTTTCGACCGGCATCGCGGTACGTGCGGCAAGGCGCTGGTCGGGTTCATCCGGCAGATCGAATGCGTAATCCTGCTGCTGGTGGTTCGGCTGTTCCTTGACCGGAACATGACCCAGCTTATCCTCGAGACGCGGCGCGTGCACACCATAGCGTCGATCGAAATCGTTCATGTCCCGGCGCGGTGCAGCCGCTGGCGCATAGGGCTCCTGCATTGCGTTGTCCGTTTCATGAGAAAAGGACGCCGGGGCGTGCTGCTGGCGCTGCGGGGCCTGCGTAGGCTGCTGAACCGGAGGCCAGTTCTGCGGTGCCTGATAGGTGGACCGGCGTTCTTCCTGGTAGGTCTCCTGCGGCTGCTGATAACGTGGCAGGCTTGGCATCTGCGGTGGTGGTGCGATGGCCTGCTGGTCCTCGACCCTCGCTTCAAGGTCGGACATGGCCTCGGCCATCTGCTTGACCAAGGTGCCCAGTACTTCAACTTCAGCAAACAGAGGGTCGATTTCGGCGCGAGTACGGCGCGGCATGGTGTGTTCCATGCCCGTGAGCCTGCCTTCGAGATTGCCGACATCCTCGTCCAGATCCGCCATGCGCTCTTCAAGACGGTCGACCGCTTCACTCACCGCGCCGCGGTCGCGTGCACGACCGATCAGCAGGTGGATCAGGATCATGGTGCACATGAGCGCAAGCGACAGGGAAACAGCTTCACCGAACGGCCGTCCGAACTGGAAGACCAGAACTGTCGCAGACGACAGCGCGATCACGGCCATGCAAATTGCTACGAATATGGTCCCTGTCCGCCCCATGGTATTCGAAAGTTCCAACGCGAATCAAAAGTTACTGGTTAATCATGCCTTAAGAACCATGCGTGGCCGAATCTACAACCGCCTTGCGGTATGGAATCCGTGACTTGTCCCCGACTATGGTTGATGCGTCACGGTATTTCGGCGTTTTTCGCTCCTCACGCAGCGTTCACAGTGTCTCAAACAGCTCACAACCACAAGTCTCCAACTCACCCGCTGGCCGCACTGGGCAATGACGTCCCCATGACTTTTTGACCGTTGCATTCGGTAGTACTTCGTCTAAATTTACGTAAGGGAAGCTATTTCACGGCGGATCAGTCAACAGGTCTAGCAGGGGGCTGATATGCATGCAGCCGAACAAACGACATATCGGGCACCGCGCGACAATGCGCCGGATGCGAAGATAGACCAGCCTGCCAAGGACCGCCCCGCACCCGAGGCCTCAACTTCTCTCAAGTCAGGTGAAGCGACGGCCCCGAACACAGTGCAGGAGCAACTTCCCTGCGAGGAGCAGATCAAGGCCGCGCTCATCAACACCCTGAAAAGCTCCGAATTCCAGTCCGCGCCCCAGCTGCGCGCCTTCCTGGGGTTTGTCGTGCATGCCACGTTGAACAGACAACAGGAAAAGATCAAAGGCTATACGATCGCGGTCGAAGCGCTCGGGCGGCCGGAAGACTTCAATCCGGTGACGGACCCTATCGTACGTGTCGAGGCCGCCCGGCTGCGGCGCAGGTTAGAGAAATACTATGCCGGGTCCGGTGCAAACGACCCGGTGCGCATCACCATTCCCAAAGGCAGCTACGCGCCGGAGTTTCAACCGGCGCACGCCGGATCGTTGCCGGATTGTGCAGCAGACCTTGCCACCAAAGATGCGCCAGACGGGGACTCGGCCGGTAAACACTTCGCGCCGGAAACGATGGCTCATCCGCACCTCGAAACAGGTGGGGTGTCGGGAACCGTGGACGAGCATGATGCCTTCCGGCCGCCCGCGCGCGCCCTGCGCACCGGAACCAACGCACCGGGTGGAACCGGCCTTCCGGAAGCCTTCCGAAAGCTGCAACGCGCATTGGCACATCCTGTTGACCTTTGGCTGGTGTTCGCCCTCTGCCTTGCCAGTTTCCTGGCAGGATACCTGTCGGCCGGCCTTTGATTTCTCAGGTCTGACCGGTATTCGACATATCCACCACACACTGCCTGAGCTGGAATATTTTGCTCACTTCGGCCCTTTTCTGTGCCGAAAGCGAAGATCGCCTGCAATTTGCGTCATCTGACAACGCTTTGTTTACCCTGTTCGGAGAATTATCAAATTGACGAATCTTTCGATATTCGAATGACCCGTATCCAGCGATGGGAGTTACCCAGCAATGGGGAGTAATGAGGGCAAAGAGCTGCCTGTTATAGTACGCGTACTTGACGCAACGGCCTCCGAGGCTGCCCGCACCTCTGCGGTCTGCGCCAAGCTGTCTCATGCCTGTACGGACCCCATCCTGTACACGGAATCCTCGTCCTGCCTGCAGGACCTTGCAGACAAGACCACCGACATTCTGATCATCGATCTGGAAACCATCGGTGGCGACGAAGCCCTGGAAGCCTATGCGGTCCGCTGTCCCAAGGCGGTCATCATCGCGGTTTCGGCCAAGGGGTCTGTCTCGCGGGCCGTCAGCGCAATGCGCGCCGGAGCCCATGATTTCCTGACCAAGCCCTTCTCGCTCGATGCGCTTGCGTCCAAGATTTCCTTCCAGCTGAAACAAAGAAGGCCCGTTCAACCGGTTGCTCCCGCAGCACCGCAGAATGTCCAGCCTGTCGTTTCAATGCCGGAGCTATCAGCACCTCCGCTTCGCGCCGCACACATCAGGACCGAAAGCTCCGGAACGAACCGCCTGGTGGGCACCTCCGCCCAGATGCGCGACATCCACGACCAGATCGGTCGCATGGCGCCGTCGCAGGCTCCGGTCTTCATTACCGGAGAGTCCGGAACGGGCAAGGAACTGTGCGCTGCTGCGGTTCACGAATTATCCGAGCGCCGGTCCAACCGTTTCGTCACCTTGAACTGCGCTGCCATTCCGCGAGACCTCATTGAAAGCGAGATCTTCGGATATGTGCGCGGCGCCTTTACCGGAGCTGCAGACAACCGTGCGGGCGCGGCCGAACAGGCCGATGGCGGCACGCTGTTCCTGGACGAGATCGGCGAGATGGACCTTCTCCTGCAGAGCAAGCTGTTGCGCTTCCTGCAGACGGGGACGTTCCAGCGCCTCGGCGACACACATACCCGCAAGGTGGACGCGCGCATCATCTGCGCCACAAACCGGAACCCGGTTCAGGAAATATCCGCCGGCCGCTTCCGCGAAGACCTTTACTACCGTCTGCACGTGCTGCCGATCCACATGCCGCCTCTCAGAGAGCGCCGCGACGATATCCTGCCGCTCGCTGAAACCTTCCTTGAACGCTATTCGGCGGAAGAACGGCGCGGTTTCAGAGGATTTGATGCGGACGCGGAAGCGCGGATCATTTCCTATCCCTGGCCGGGCAACGTCCGCCAGCTTGAGAACACCATCCGGCAGATCGTTGTCATGAATGACGGTGCCGCTGTCACATACGACATGCTGCCGCTGATCATTCGCGACCAGAGCAGCCGGCCCGGCACCTTGATCGACCTGTCCCGCGAGCGATCGCGCGTGGCGCCGCCAAGCCGACCGTTCGGAACCATCGAGCCGCTTTGGGCCCAGGAGCGGCGCATCATCGAAGACGCTCTTGATGCCTTTGACGGCAACATCGCCATGGCGGCAGCAGCCCTTGAGATCAGCCCTTCCACTATCTACCGAAAGCGCCAGTCCTGGACAGCCCGCAGCATGTAAATGCCCGGACCGGCGACACGTTAACCGCAATCGGGTTTTCTACTTTCGCGGATAACGAGTAGAGTACAGCTAAATCCGGCGTTTACCGCGCCGCACACATTGCCTTGTTTAATCGGACAAGTCGGTTTATATCGGCAAAATCGCTGAAAACGACAAGATTTAAAGGCGTGCGGGGATATAGATGATGCTGGTGGGAAAATGTGCTTTTCGGCAGACGCTGTCTGCTGTTCTGATTGCAACCGGACTGTCTGCTGGACAGCTGTCCGCGCAGGCCCAATCCCCCGCCAGTCCTCCAGAAGCTTTCCAGAACGCACTTGCCGCCTATGATCAGGCATGGGCGGCTGCCGGTCTTTCGTTCACGGCCGCAACCTTCGCTTCCAGCCCGAGCACCGGATATGGCCAGTATACGCCGCGTGCTGATGCAACGTTTGCCGATGGTGAAGCGCTGTCTGTCTACGCGGAACCGGTCGGTTACGGCTTTCAGGAAACCGAAGGTGGTTATGCCTATGAGCTGACCGCGGACTACAAATTGCTGACCAAATCCGGCCAGGTTCTGGCCGAACAGGAGAACTTCGCGACCTTTTCCGGCAGCGGCCGGTCCAAGCAGCGTGAACTTTCCGCGGCCCTCACGTTTCAGTTCAGCGGCCTGCCGGCCGGCGACTACCAGCTGGAAACGAGCTTCACCGACGAAATTGGTGGCAAAACGAGCGCCTTTACACTGCCTTTCAGCGTTTCCGGCGCGAATTGAGCCGGGCCCGCTGACACAGTAGCAGCGACGCCATAATTCCGCCTCCCCGGTCTGTTGACTACCCCATAGGCGCAACGCGACCGATTGCGATTAAATTCTCGTCACAAAGCATTGACAAGCTGAGCACAGCTACATAAATCCATGGCGCTGTTAGCACTCGCTGTTAAGGAGTGCTAATTGGTGACGGGAGGCAATTTCCTTCCGTGCAACGCAACCCAATGTTCATGTCTCGCGCGCTGCCTATTGCGTGGGGCGCGCTCATGAGAGGAAACAGTGTTATGGCATTTCGTCCACTGCACGACCGTGTCGTCGTTCGCCGCGTAGATTCTGAAGCAAAGACTGCTGGCGGCATCATCATTCCGGACACCGCTAAGGAAAAGCCGCAGGAAGGCGAAATCATCGCCATCGGCACCGGCGCCCGCAAGGACAACGGCGAGATCGTTCCGCTCGACGTCAAGGCTGGTGACCGCGTTCTGTTCGGCAAGTGGTCCGGCACCGAAGTCAAGATCGACGGTGAAGACCTCCTGATCATGAAGGAATCCGACATCATGGGCGTGATCGCGTAACCAGCCGCGAACCGCTTCTGATTTCAACCTGTTCCAAAAGAGTGAGACGATCACATGTCTGCTAAAGAAGTAAAATTCTCCTCCGACGCACGTGAGCGCATGCTGCGTGGTGTCGACACCCTCGCAAACGCCGTCAAGGTGACCCTCGGCCCGAAAGGCCGTAACGTCGTTCTCGACAAGGCTTTCGGCGCACCGCGCATCACCAAGGACGGTGTGTCTGTTGCCAAGGAAATCGAACTGGAAGACAAGTTCGAAAACATGGGCGCCCAGATGGTGCGCGAAGTGGCTTCCAAGACCAACGACATCGCTGGCGACGGCACCACCACCGCGACCGTTCTGGCTCAGGCCATCGTCAAGGAAGGCGCCAAGGCTGTTGCAGCCGGCATGAACCCGATGGACCTGAAGCGCGGCGTTGATCTTGCTGCTGCTGAAGCCGTCAAGGCTCTGACCGCTGCTTCCAAGACCATCACCACCTCTGGTGAAGTTGCACAGGTCGGCACGATCTCCGCTAACGGCGACGAGCAGGTCGGCAAGGACATTGCCGAAGCCATGCAGAAAGTCGGCAACGAAGGCGTGATCACCGTCGAGGAAGCAAAGTCCCTCGAAACCGAACTCGAAGTCGTTGAAGGCATGCAGTTCGACCGCGGTTACCTGTCTCCTTACTTCGTCACCAATGCTGACAAGATGATGGCTGACCTGGAAAAGCCGTACATCCTGCTGCACGAGAAGAAGCTTTCCAACCTGCAGGCCATGCTGCCGATCCTGGAAGCTGTTGTTCAGTCTTCCCGTCCGCTGCTGATCATTGCTGAAGACGTTGAAGGCGAAGCACTTGCTACCCTCGTCGTCAACAAGCTGCGTGGCGGCCTGAAGATTGCTGCTGTCAAGGCTCCGGGCTTCGGCGACCGCCGCAAGGCCATGCTGGAAGACATCGCGATCCTGACCGGCGGCACCGTTATCTCCGAAGATCTCGGCATCAAGCTGGAGAACGTGACCCTCGACATGCTCGGCACCGCCGAGAAGGTGTCCATCACCAAGGAAAACACCACCATCGTTGACGGTGCTGGCTCCAAGGACGACATCAACGGCCGCGTTTCCCAGATCAAGGCTCAGATCGAAGAAACCACTTCCGATTACGACCGTGAGAAGCTCCAGGAGCGTCTTGCAAAGCTCGCAGGCGGCGTTGCCGTTATCCGCGTTGGCGGTGCGACCGAAATCGAAGTGAAAGAGAAAAAAGACCGCGTCGACGACGCTCTGAACGCAACCCGCGCTGCCGTTGAAGAAGGCATCGTCCCGGGCGGCGGTACCGCTCTGCTGCGCGCCAAGAAGGCAGTCGAAGGCCTCGCCTCCGATAACGCCGACATCGCAGCTGGTATCAAGATCGTCCTGCGCGCTCTGGAAGCTCCGATCCGTCAGATCGCTGAAAACGCTGGTGTCGAAGGCTCCATCGTTGTTGGCAAGATCCAGGAAAACGACGATCCGTCCTTCGGCTTCAACGCTCAGACCGAACAGTTCGTCAACATGATCGAAGCTGGCATCATCGACCCGACCAAGGTTGTCCGTACTGCTCTGCAGGACGCAGCTTCCGTCGCTGGTCTGCTGATCACCACCGAAGCCATGGTTGCTGAACTGCCGAAGAAAGACGCTCCGGCAATGCCGGGCGGCGACATGGGCGGCATGGGCGGCATGGGCTTCTAAGAAGCCCAAAGCTCACAAGCTTTACAGAAAGGGCGGTCTTCGGACCGCCCTTTTTTCTTGGCCGCCCATCATCTCATGCTTGTGCCGCCTCGCGGCACGGGAGGCGGCATGGGCTTCCAAGAAACCCAAAGCTCACAAGCTTTACAGAAAGGGCGATCTTCGGACCGCCCTTTTTTCTTGGCCGCCCGTCATCTCACGCTTGTACTGCAAGGCAGCCCAGGGCTGGCATGGGTTTCCAGAAAACTGAACAGCAACTCAACCAAAGGAAGCGCTTGCCCTTCTTGCTACCTCTGTGTTTTCATATCGGTCCAAGATAGCCCTGCTCTTCGCGCATCCTTCAAATGTCCAGCCCAGCCAATGTCTTTCGAGAACTGCACGAGACCGGGTGCTTTATCGTGCCCAACCCGTGGGATGCCGTATCCGCCAGGCTGTTGGTGCACTGCGGCTTCAAGGCACTGGCCACCACGTCGTCGGGATATGCCTTCACCACGGGCCGGCGCGATAGTTCCCGGCAAATTTCCAGGCAGGAAGCGATCGACCACGCATCGGCATTGTCCCGTACGACTGGCCTTCCCGTAACGCTGGACGGCGAAGACTGTTTTGCAGACACACCGGAAGGTGTCGCGGAGACGGTCGCACTTGCCGCGAAAGCTGGCCTTGCCGGCATCTCGATAGAAGACCGGGACACGTCCAATCCCGGTCGTATAAGACCATATTCCGAAGCTCTCGAACGCGTTCAGGCCGCTGTCTTGGAGGCCCGGAAATCCGGGATCGTCCTGACGGCTCGCGCCGATGGTCTCGGCAAGGGAGCCTATGACCTCGATGAGGTTCTTCGCCGTCTGTCCGCTTTTGCCGAAGCAGGGGCAGACGTCGTCTACGCCCCGGGCCTACCTGATCTTGAAGCCATACGGACGGTCTGCGCATCGGTACCTGTTCCGATCAACCATGTCATCGGGCAAGGTGCATCGGGCCTGTCCTTCGACCAGCTCGCAGACGCTGGCGTGCGGCGGATCAGTCTTGGCGGATCATTTACCCGCGCAGCTCTCAATGCGATCAATACACTGGGTCAAACCATCGCCGCGGGAGATTTTACCAGCCTTGATGCTGCTCCCGCATGGTCAAGGCTTTGTTAGATGCCAAAGTCCAACACCCGCCTCGTCCGGCGACAGATCAGGGTCGCAAGATTGACAACATACCAACTGGTCGGTATCTTTTGATTGCCTGATGGCCGATCGGCAAGACCACTGGCTATGGCCACAGGTAAATCAGCCACGGCTGCACCTGAAATCGGCCTGAACACACCGCTGTTTCCAACTTCCGGTCAATAGAGGAACCACTATGCCACTGTCCCCGGGACTTCGTTTTCTGTCTGTACTTTGCGGTGTCGCAGCGGTGCTGTTGCCATCACTTGCTGCAAATGCAGGTGACGCCGCGACGGCTCTACCGGCAGGCAGTTACAAGATCGACAAATTCCATTCGACGCTCGTCTTCCGGGCAAATCACCTCGGCTTTTCGTACTACAGCGCGTCCTTTGCTGACTTTGACGCCGCACTGGAACTCGATCCCGCTGATCCGGCCAACGCCAGCCTGAGCGTCGACATAAACGTCGCATCCCTGCATCTGACGGCAACGCCACCCGATGGCTTTCGCGATATGCTGCTTGGCCCGGACTGGCTGAATGCAGAAGATCACCCGAAGATCACCTATCGCTCGACCAGCATTGAACTGACTGGCGCTGAAACTGCCGTCGTGACAGGCGACCTGTCATTCAGGGGAGAAACGCGGCCAGTTGAGCTCGACGTGCGTTTCAACGGCGGTTATCCGGGCCTGGCGGTTTACGACCCACAGGCTCGGATCGGATTTTCCGCAACAGGTACGCTGACAAGGTCCGATTTCGGCATGTCCTACGGACTTCCGCCAGAAGGCTCCAACCTCGGGGTGGGGGATGATGTTGAGTTCGTGATCGAAACGGAGTTCAGCGGCCCACCACTGAAAGAGGCTGAAGCGCAATAATCCGGTCAGCATCCGTTCCTCATGCGTGACCGTCTTACACGGTTTTCGGAACCTTAGCCGCCTCTGACGGTTTTCTTCCTAGAATTGAACCATGGAGAGACCGATGGCACAGAGTATGCGACAGACCGCGTCAAACCAGTATGAGAATGCCGATCAACTCAACAGGACGATCGCCCAGGATGCCCAAACCGATCAGGAACTGGAATCCCAGGTTCCCCCGGTTTCCAGATATGGCACCATCTGGCGGGTCGCAGCGGTGATCATCCTGTTGCTGGCATTGCTGACTTCGGTCGTCTTCCTGGCCTGATCGACACCGTTTCACGTTAGTCGCGCGAAGGAATGTTGACCGCCTTCTGGCTTGCCGGACGGCTCATGCAGGTGTCGACCCAGCGAACCACATTGGTGTGGGACGCGAAGTCGGTCACCTCGCCGGCCTCGTAGAAGCCGTTGAGATTTCGCGCCCAGGGCCAGCAGGCCATGTCTGCGATGGTATAGTCGCTCCCCATGATGAAATCGCGCCCATCCAGCTGCCGGTCCAGAACGCCAAGCAAGCGTTTCGTCTCGTCCCGGTATCTCTCGAAAGGCCGACGGTCTTCATAGTCCCGGCCCGCGAACTTGTGGAAGAAGCCCAACTGACCCGCCATCGGGCCAAAGCCACCCATCTGCCACATCAGCCACTGCAGCGTTTCGGCGCGCCTTGCCGGCTCCTGCGGCAGGAACTTGCCCGACTTTTCCGCCAGATAAATCAGGATCGCGCCGGATTCCCACAAGGGCAGCGGCTCGCCGCCTGGGCCGTGCGGATCGATGATTGCCGGGATCTTGTTGTTCGGATTGAGCGACAGGAATTCCGGGCTTAACTGGTCATTGCTGCCGAAATCGACCACATGCGGCTCATAAGGCAGGCCCGTTTCTTCCAGCATCGCCGAAACCTTGATGCCGTTGGGCGTCGGCAGCGAATAGAGCTGAATACGGTCAGCGTGTTTGGCAGGCCATTTGCGGGAGATCTCGAAGTCAGACAGATCGGTCATGGAGCCCTCATTAGGGATTGCAGGTCCCGACCCCTGTCAGGATTACGCATAGATATAGCGCAGCATCGCCCGGCGCAAACTCACAGTCCGCCGACAATGAGAGTTGGTGTTTCGCCGCCGCCGCAATATACCTGCCTCGACAGACATCGGGCGGGTGCCGAAAGAAGCCACATTGCCCCAGGACGACGCAGGAGACACCCATGGCGGACGACAAAGAAGCCCGAATCGAGAAGCTCGAGATCGATCTCGCTCATGCGCTCAACACCATTGATGAACTGAATACGGTCGTCTTCGATCAGGGACGCCAGCTGGACAGGCTCAACCGGCTCGTCACCAACATGACGGACCAGGTCACGGAACTGATGGAGAACGTTCTGCCCGGCCACCAGATCGAAAAGCCGCCGCATTACTGATCTTCGACGAGGGCGTCACCTGATCGCGCTCTTCAGGCACACGTCCGACCAGCCTTTGCGCGCAGGCATCCTCATTTGATCCAGGCCATGGCGTTCCTCGCTCGAAACGTTATTGTGGCGGCAGATCCGGCAAGGGTGTGCCATGCGCTTTTTAAAACTTTTGATATTTGTTCTGCTGATCGCGGGAGCCATCGCGGGCTCACTTTGGTGGTTCAAGAAACCGCCGGAAGTGCAGACCGTGATGCCGACGACCGGGCGGGCGGCCGAAGTGGTCTATGCCACCGCAGTCGTTGAACCCGTCCGATGGGCGAAGGTTACCAGCATCATCCGCGAGCGGATCGTCTCGCTGTGCGGCTGCGAGGGTGACCAGGTCCAGAAAGGCGACCAGCTGGCGGAACTGGACAGTGGCGATGCCCGTGCGACGCTTGCCGAACTGGAAGCCCGCCAGGAGCTGGCGCAATCCGACAAGGAACGTGCGCTGCAACTGCTGGAACGCCGCGTCGTCAGCCAGCAGGTTTACGACAAGGCCCAGAACGAACTGATCCGCATCAACGCCATCACCGCGGCCCAGAAGGAACGACTGCGCGACTATGTCATCGTGGCCCCCATGGACGGCATGGTTCTGAGGGCGGACGGGTCGGTGGGGGAAGTTGCCGAACCCGGTGAAATTCTCTTCTGGATCGGTCAGCCTTCTCCCCTTCAACTGGTGGCGGAAGTCAACGAGGAGGATATTCCCAAGGTCGCCAAGGGTCACAAGGCCCTGATCCGTGCAGATGCCTTTCCAGGCAAGGAACTGACAGCGGAAGTTGCCAGCATCACTCCGAAAGGCGATCCGGTGCTGAAGAACTACCGGGTCTATCTCGATCTCCCGGAAGACACCCCGCTGCGCATCGGCATGACAGCCGAGATCAATATCGTCACCTCGGAGAAGGACGACGCGCTGCTTCTGCCGACCGCGGCCTTCGACGGCTCGAAATTGCTGACGCTGGATGGGGATAACAAAATCGTTCTGCTGGAGGTCGAAACCGGGATCAAGGGCACCCGCGCCACGGAAGTGCTGAAGGGGATCACCGGAGATAGCCGGGTCGTCTTTCCCTATAACCCGGATCTGGCAGAAGGACAGAAGGTCAGGCCGGTTCCCGGAGACGGCACATAATGCTTCTCCTGCGCATCGCATCCACCCACATTCGCAACCGCTTGCGCCAGACCATCGTCTCAACGCTTGGCGTCGCACTTGGTGTCGGATTTTCGGTGGCGATGGCGAGCCTCATGGAAGGGTCTCAGCGGGATTTTACCGCAACACTGATCGACGCCATTCCCCATGTGGAGATCCTGGACGAGCAGCGCGCACCGGCGGAACAACCGGCCAGTGCAGTCTATGACGCTGTCACCTATCATGGTCTCAGGCCGAAGGAAGACCTTCGCGGTATCCGCAACCCGACCGAAGCGCTTGCCTCGTTGCGCGACTGGGTGAACGGATCGATGGCGCAGCGCCTGAGCGGCCAGGCGGTGCTGCGCTATGCCGGACAGGACATCGGCATGACCCTGGTCGGTGTGGAACCAAAGCGCGAACTGACCGTCTCCAAGATCGGCGAGGATATGCGCCAGGGCTCCTTCGAGGACCTGGATACGACGTCGAATGGCCTCGTTATCGGCGACAAGGCCGCGGAGCGACTGGGGGCGGACCTGGGCGATACCGTGACCCTGACATCCGCAAACGGTGTCGCCAAGCGCTTCAAGATCGTCGGCCTGTTCCACAGTGGCATCACCACCAGCGACGAAGGGCTTGCCTATGCGCCGCTGAAGGCCGTGCAGATCCTCCTGGAAAAACCGGACGTCATCAATTCGATCGCAATCCACCTCAATTCCATCGCCGAAGCCAACGCGGTTGCCGCACGGGCCGAGCGGCAGCTCGGCTACAAGGCGGTTTCCTGGGAAGAGGCCAACGAGGGGCTGATGGAAGCCTTCTTCGTGCGCAACGTGATCATGTACACGGTTGTCGGGGCCATTCTGGTGGTAGCCGGCTTCGGCATCTTCAACATCGTCTCGACGATCGTGCACGAAAAGGCGCGTGATATCGCGATCCTGAAGTCACTGGGATTTCCGGAAGTCGATATTCAGCAGATCTTCGTGCTTGAAGGGCTGGTGATCGGTATCCTGGGCGCTCTTGCAGGTTCAGCGCTCGGTTTCGGACTGTCGAGCTATCTCGCGTCGGTAAAATTCGAATTTACCCAGGACGTGGAGATGACCCACCTGCCGATCTATTTTTCCGCCCTGCACTACATCATTGCCTGCCTGTTGGCGCTGTTTTCTTCCGGGATCGCCGGCTACATTCCCGCCAGGAAAGCCGCTCGGCTCAATCCTGTCGACATAATCCGAGGGGCGACATGACCCCTTCCCCGGAAAAACAGACGGCTCCCGGCCACGTTCTGCTGGAAGCGAGCAACCTCACCCGCATCCTGCCGGCCATCGTGCCGGTGACACTGGTACAGGATGTCAGCTTTCAGGTTGGCGAGGCGGAGTTCGTTGCCATTACCGGTCCGTCCGGTTCCGGGAAATCGTCGCTTCTGTATCTGCTTGGCCTCCTCGACAGGCCGACGTCAGGCGAGGTCCGGATAGACGGCCTTCCCACCCATGCGCTGACATCTGCCGAAATGGCGCATCTTCGACTGGAAAAACTCGGCTTCGTCTTCCAGTTTCACTTCCTGCTGCCGGAATTTACCGCGCTGGAAAACGTGATGATACCGATGCAGCGGCTCGGCAAACGCAGCCCCAAGGCTCAACTCGACCATGCGACGGAGCTTCTGGCGGCGCTGGGTCTGGAAGAGTTTCTTCACCGCCGCCCGGAGCAATTGTCCGGCGGGCAGCGACAGCGCGTCGCTGTCGCCCGAGCACTTGCCAATTCACCGCAGTTGATCCTTGCTGATGAACCGACCGGCAGTCTCGACAGTGTATCGACGGAACAGGTGTTCGAAAGTCTTCAGGCCATTGTGAAGACCGAAAGGACCACCGTCGTCGCCGTTACCCATGATATCGATCTCGCCGACAGGATGGACCGGCGTATCCATCTGGTCGACGGCCGCATCGATTACGACCGGCACCACCAAAGGGAAGAAGCACCCGGCTTGGGCGCATAATTTGCGGCCTGAGTAGCTGGCACCGGTTTCAGGCGACTTGAGGCTCATGCACCGGCTGGACTATCGCCAGCAGCATCAAAAGCGCAACAGGTATCGCAAGCGCCCAGAACCCCATAACGGTCATCAGGAAACTCGCCAGGAGGCCTCCGGCCGCGAAGGCCATCAGGACGAAGGCCTGGTGACGGATCCGGGAGCGGCTGTCGGGCCGCGTTTCGGGATGCGTGAAATAGTCGGCGATGCCGAGCACAAGCTTCAGCGTATTGCCGGTCATGATGGTCGTGGGAACATGCCTGTTGAGCAGGGTCAGCATGATGACGTTCTGCAACGACATGGCCACGGTCGAAAACCCGACAGCCGTCAGAGTGACGGCAGACAACGGTCCTCCGGCTGACGGATCTCCAAGACCGGCGACGAACATGAAGCCCGCCACCAGCAAAGCTTCGAGCGCGAACAGATGCCGGACGGCAATCCTGTTTTTGCGCACCAGCGCAGTGACCGAAACGAACCAGAAGAGAGTCGAACCGAAGAATACCGCGAGCACGAAAACCTTCAGGGCCGCGTTTTGCCCCTGGTGAAACACCTCCGTGCACAAGACGACAAGCGTTCCGGTAATGAAGGCCGTGAAGGTGTGAAACAGGCCGAGAATGCAGACCACATCGATGAAGCAAGCACAAAAGGCGAGCAGGATCGGCACCAACGGCCGACTGTGATGCAACATGGATCGGTCCAATTGTGGTGCTCCCGAGCTAGTCCTTTCAGGAAGATGTGCCATGCACTGGCGGACTTGCCAAGCCGGATTGGACATGGCATAAGCGCGCCATCATCAAGAGAAGGGCTGGCGCCCTCGCCAACCTGCCATTCCGGGCAAGGTGGTTTCCGCAACAGGGATGCGGCTGGTCAGACCCTCAACCGAGGCTTTCCGGCAACTAAGCGGTTAATTTGCATGCGCCAGTCCTCCTCGGGCAACCGATGGAGGATTTTTTGTCTCAGGACCCTTTTGCCGGACGTGCGGCAGATCTGATCGAGAACCATGTGGCGGCGAGCTCCAAGCTTGCCGGAACGGATATCTGGTGCCAGGCCGCTGAAGACTGCGTTCTGGCGCGGATCAAATCCCTGCGCATCCTGGGTGGCCTACCACGGCACAAGGCGCCGCTGAGCCAGACCGCCCGCACCGAGCGTTTGAAAACACTGCTTCAACTGTGGGCGAACGGCTGCACCTGCGCTGTCGATGAAGACCTCTTTGCCGATATTCTCAACCGGCACGGACCCGTCAGGCACTGACGGGGGTCCCCCGTGTGGTGCACAACGTCTGCACTCTGCCAATTTCTTTGATACAGGCGTGTTGCAACAACTCGCCTCATCCTGAGGAAGCGGTTCAGCGCTGTCTCAGAATGAGTTTTTTGGGGAACCAAGCCGGATGAGATCGCGGCGCTCAGTCCCTCTTGGGGACCGGGCGCGGCTTGCCGCCGTCATCGACGGCCACCATGGTGAAGACCGCTTCAGTCACCTTTTCACGGTGGCCGTAGCGATGGCGCAGGGCCCAGGATTCAAGCTTGATTTCCATCGACGAGTTGCCGACACGAAGGACTTCGGCATAAACGCACAGCACGTCGCCCACATGCACAGGCCGGATGAATTTCATCTTGTCGACCGCGATGGTCACGACACGTCCTTCGGCCCGTTGACCGGCTGCGATACCGCCTGCCAGGTCCATCTGCGACAACACCCAGCCCCCGAAAATATCTCCCGAGGCATTGGTATCGGCAGGCATTGCCATGGTGCGCAATGTCAGATCGCCTGTCGGCTTTTCGTCGTACACGCCTGAGCCCCTCCGCTGATTCTCGCAAGAAGACTAGGTCATCACCTGCAAGAATAGAAGTGGTTGATCAGAGGGCCTCAGAAGGAACTGCGGATCAAGTCCACCGTCAAAGGACAAACATCAGGATTGCCATGATCCACAACGGCATGGGGGCAGCGACCCAGATCAGCAGGATCGGCAGGCCGCGATGCAGAAGGTTGGTGGTATTCATTTCGGTTGCTTTCTAGCTGAAGGCCCGGATTTCAAGGACTGTCATCGCCGAAAGGGCGACGATGCCGGTGATGAAGGCCAGTTTCGCGCTGCCGATGAGTGTGCGGCCGGCGACATCCAGTTTCGGCAGCGGCATGCCGCGCGAATCCAGATACATGGACAGAAGCATCAGCGAAAAGACGGTGAACCAGACGAACACCAGCACTTCCGCTATCAGGACAATCGTTACCAGCATGATCCGCTCCATTCAGAGGGTTGCGATGTCAGTTCGGCAGGCGGATTGGCTCCGGGGGTTCCGAAGGTGGCCAGCCACAGGCTCTGTGCGATGCGTTCGGCAATGGCCACAATCTCGTCTGCAAGGTCCGGCACGAACAATTCACGGATCACGGGCCGGAAGACACCGAGCCATTCGCCATAATCCGTGCTTACCAGCTCCTTCTGCTTCAGGTGAGCCGGCACGGGCTTGCCCTTGTAGGCGCCGTTCTTCATCAGGACGGATTGCCAGAAGGCTTCCATCTTCGGCAGGTGCTCTTCCCACCGGCCAGCCAGACGGCGCTCGAAGATGCCTCCGAGACGTGGATGCTGGCGGATGCAGCCATAGAAGGTATGCACCATCACATGGATCGCCTGTTCATCGACCTTCTCGTAACGGCGGAGCCGGTCGCCCTGGTCCGGCGTTTCGCGTCTCTTCAGCTTGTATCTGTTGGTACTGGAGTTAGGGGCTTCCATAGCCGCCTCCATAACATTCATTTAAGATGCATCTTTTAAATGGCACAGTAACCCGCTAAAATCAACATATAAGATGAATGTTTAAAGAGACCCAGCCATGCGCCTCAGTCAGGCCAGCGATTTTGCCTTGAGAATTCTGATGGCGACCGGCCAATCCGACGACCCGCAGACGGTCGACAAGCTTTCGCGGCAGCTTGGCCTTGCCAAATCACATGTCATGAAAATCGTCGCTCATCTCGCCAAGGGTGGCTATCTGGAGACGACGCGCGGGCGTGGCGGCGGGATACGGCTGGCGAAAACACCGGACATGATCCGCCTGGGGGATGTCGTGCGGCTGATCGAGCCGGACCTTGGCGTCGTCGCCTGCCTGAAGCCCGAGCCCACAGTCTGCGCCTTCCTGCCCCGGTGCGCCCTGAAAGGTGCAATGGCGCGAGCCTCGGAAGCCTTCCTGGAAAGCCTCAATACCGAAACGCTGGCATCCATTCTGGCCGGAACACAGATGGCACTGCCGGTCGAAACCAGCGCCTGAGGCACCCCGGCTGCAACAAGGCAGACCGGGACCATCCGTTTCGATCCTGGTTTTCCTAGAGCGTCGAAGCCTTTTCCAGGAAGTCCATCTGCTCCAGGCAGTAGTAGCCGGAAATCCGGCTGATGGTGCCTGCCCTCTTCCAGTCGTTGAGGACACGGCTGACGTTTTCGCGCGCGGCACCCGCCATGTTGGCGATGTCTGCCTGGCTGAGTTTGTAGTGGATCAGCAACCGGCCATCGTCGAGCGGCTTGCCGAAGGTTTCCGCCAACTGCAGCAGGGTCTGGGCGACCCTTCCCGGCAAGGGCAGGAACGAGCGTGCCGCCAGCACATCATTGGCATGGCGCAGCCGCTTGCCGACGATCGACAACATATGCCGGTAGACGGCCGGGTTCTCGTCGGCAAACCGCTGGAAGGCGGCCTTGTCGATGAAGGCTAGCTGGGCTTCCTTCAGGGAGATGACCGTTGCCGACCGCGGACGGCCATCAAGCAGCGCCAGTTCGCCGACAAGATCGCCAGGGCCGAGCACTGCAAGCAGTTGCTCGTCGCCTTCAACGGACAGAAGCGATACCTTGAGCGAGCCCTCCAGAACCGCGTAACAGCCGTTTCCGGGATCGCCATTTTCGAAGAGAATGGTGCCAGCCGATATTTTCATCGGCCTTGCAAGGCGCGACAGGCCGACAGCCAGTTCCGGGTCAAGCCCTTCAAGCGAAAAGCTATTTTTTAAAAAATCCTTGATTTCAGCCACACCTTACCCCTGCCAAAAGCGCTGCTGCCCGCGAAATTACAAGATCAAACGCCATCTTGTGATGCCCATCACGTGCATTCCAGCAAAATAACCCTATATCTAAGGACATGGAAGCGGGGCCGCCCCTCCCCTCTTCCGGACCTCCACGAAAAACGGCCCTGTACCCCGCAGGGCCGTTTTTTCGTTTCTCCACTTCGTTAGACTCACCAGCCGATCCGAATTCGCAAGTCCGAAACAAACCTCACAAAAGCCTGACTGCCAGCACCTTAAGCGAAAGTTCGGCGTCAGTTCAGAAAAACGTCCTTCTTCTCCAGCGTCTGGAAGAACCTCTGGCTGGAAAGAACCTCAAACTGGCATTCGCGTATCGCAATCTTCCGGCGTGGTTCGTCCCGCCGCAGGCGATCGTCCGAACGGCCGGGAATAGCAGCCACGAAACTGAGATCGCTCATGCCGTCAAAATGGTTATGCAAAAGAGCGTGCAGCGCTTCCTGATCCTCGGTCTCCGGCAAGGGATCCGCCTTGGGAAGCAGCTTCAGGCCGTGCGCCTTGGCAAGCCGTGCCAGGCGGACAGCCTTGAGACCTGATTGCACCGGCGAAATCAACAGTGGCGGATCGGGATAATCGCCATGCTCGATCGCCTTCAGAACGATCCGCGCAAGGGACGTGCGCTCCAACAGACCTTCACGCACCGCCACGAAATCCGGCTGACGTTTCATCAACACGCTGTAGCGGGCAAGCTGAGCCTGGGCTTCCTCCTGCAGAAGCTGGTCCGGCAAAAGCCGCAGCAAGGCACGGCGCTGCAGTTGTTCGCGCGTGAACATCCGGTCGCCATAGATTTCCTGCATGCGGGCGCTGACCGGCGAAACACGGTCGCCGCTGAAGGCCAAGGTCACCCCGAAGAGTGCCCGTTTGCCGACCTTCTCCGCGGTTTCCTGCAACGGACGGAATTCGCGTGGCCACAGCTCGGTGGCAACCATGGCCCCGAGAGCGCTCAGGCGCCCCCGTTCCACAAGTTCACGCAATGCGCGATCGACCCCGAAGGCAAGGCCGTAGTCCAACGCTCCAAGTGTAATTCGCTTCATGAAATTCCGCAGGCGGACCGGACAATGTGAATATTAAGCCACATCCCTGCGTCATTCAGCCAAGCAAATCAAGTCGGATGTTGGGTGGAGCCGACATCTCCTGCCGGTTCAATTTGGGTCAACCGGCTCGAACACCGGGCCGATACGCCCCTCAACCTTGTAGACGACAAGCTTTTCCAGCGGCACATCTTTAACCTTGCGCGTCAGCTCGGCAACTTCCTCGACGTTGGCAAAGGACTGCCGCAGGTCGCCTTCCCGGTTCCGGCGCTTTTCAGCAACATAGAGCCCCGGCCCGTCGAACAGCGACATGTCAGGCGCAGGCTGCATGACATAGCGGATACGCTCGGTCAGCTGGAACACCGGCAAGTCGTCTTTCATCAGGAAATCGAGCTGGCCGTTGAGGCCGTAGCTGGTCGTTGCCACGAAGCCGGCCCCCTCCCTTTCTGCCAGTTCCTTCACTTCCTGTCCGATCTCCGGCCAACCGCGTAACTGGAAGGTCGGGTCCTTGCGGGCAAAGGCACCCGTCAGCGGCCAGACTGCGTGCAGTTGCACCACGACGGCAACTGCAAAGCCAAGGACGACACCGGCTTGCGCCAGACGCTGCCACAGGGCTGGGCTGGCAGGCCGGCTGGTGACAAAGACCGCAGCCATCATGGCAAAAGCGGGAAAAAGCGGTGCCGGCCAATTGGCCTGCACGCGCGAATGCAAGGAGTGATACCCGAGATAGAGCAGGAACGGCAAAACGGTCAGGAGAAGGAGAGACGCCACGTTTTCCCGCGCCCGAAGCCCTTTGAAAAGCCTGGCGGCACCAGCAAACGCCAAAACAGCGATCAGCGGGTTCATCAGCCCGACCAGTGCGCCGAGGAACTCTGGAATGTATCTTGCCGTGTAACCGCCGGTGCCTGCCCGGCCGAACTGCTTGTAGAAGCTGACCCATTCGTGGACGTGGTTCCAGTAAAGCACCGGCGAAAAGCAGAGCAGCGCGATCAGTCCACCGGCCCAGAGTTGCCAGCATCGCCACCAGCGGCGGGCATCCGGCACCCAGATCAGCCACAGGACGATGCCCGCGCCCAGAAACAGGACCGAATATTTGGCAACCAGGCCGCAACCGGCCATCAGCCCCACCACGAACCACCAGTTGGCGTTTCTGGACGTTGACAGTTCTGTCAGCGCCCACAGGCTGAGGCCCCAGAACAGCACTGACGGAGCGTCGGGCGTTGCCAGAATGCCGCCTATACCCACCAGCAGGCTGGCGTTGAGGAACAGGACGGACCAGGCCGCGGTAGTGCGTCCAAACAAAAGGGAGGCTGTGCGCCACAGGGCCAGGGAACCGATCACGCCTGAGGCGATGACAAGGGCGCGAACCGCGAAGACCGTGTCACCGAACAGTGCCTGACCGATGCCGATCCACCAGCCGATCATCGGCGGATGGTCGTAATAGCTGAGCGCCGGCGAAAGCCCCCAGAGGCGGTAATAGGCTTCGTCCTCGACAAAATGCGAGTGGCTGGCGGCAAAGATTTTCAACGCCGTCAACAGGCCGACAATCAGGATCAGGCCTGCGGGCCGCAGGTAGAAAGGCAAGGATCCGGTCTGAGCTTCAGCGGTCACAACGGGCCTTTACGACTTGCGCCAGGTCAGGGCGGAGCTGGCCGCGTAGTTCCAGACAGCCCCCATGATCGCCCCCGCCGTACCGGCGAACCACCAGTAGGATGGATCGGCATAGATCAGGTTGGCGACACCGACGTTGGCCAGCACGCCGACCGAACAGACCGCGTAGAAGGTCAGGAGGCCGACCAGCGCCCTCATGCCGTTCAAGCGGCGGTCGCGATAGGTCAGCTGGTTGTTGAGAAAGAAGTTTGAAGTCATTGCGACGAAGGACGCCGCCGTCTGGGCGAGGTTGAATTCCATGTCGCTCAGCAGGAACACGCGCAGCGCCGCCAGATGGACGAAGAGGCCGCTTGCCCCCACAAGGCCGAACATCAGGAAACGGACCGAAACGATGTTGCCGAAATATTTCGCGAGCAGCAGACCGAAATAGTCGAGCGTGACCAGCGTATCCAGCTTGCTTTCGCCGTGCTGGCGCTCGCGGAAGGTGAACGGCAGTTCCTTGATCTTCAAGGTACCCCCCGCACTTGAGACCAGGTCGAGCAGGATCTTGAAGCCCTGGGGCGAGAGTTTCGGTGCGAGAGCTTCAGCCTTGTCCCGGCGGATCATGAAGAACCCGCTCATCGGATCCTTGAGGGTGACGTTCAGCAGCTTCTGAGCGAGGCCGTTGGCGAGGTTGGAGCCCCAGGCGCGAAAGGACGACAGGCCTTCGCCAATGGTGCCGCCATCGACCTTGCGGCTTGCGACGACCAGGTCCGTCTCGTCTGCCTTCAGGGCGGCCAGCATCTTCGGCAACATGGTCTCGTCGTGCTGCAGGTCCGCATCCATGACGGCGACAAAGGGGGCGGAGGACGCCAGGATGCCCTCTATACAGGCCCCCGACAGGCCCCGGCGGCCAATACGGCGGATGACCCGGACGCGGGCATCGGTCCGGGCAATCTCGCGAGCAACCTCGGTGGTTCCATCGGGCGAATTGTCGTCAACGACGATCGCTTCCCAGGCGATCCCGGCGAGCGCCTCGTCCAGGAGGCCGATCAGGATTGGAATGTTCGCAGCTTCGTTGAAACTCGGCAGGATGACACTGAGTTCAGCGGCCTTCGGCCCTTTCAGAGCCTCGGCCCCAACTTCGCCGGCATTCCCGTCCGCCATGCGCACCGCACTGTCCATACTGAG
Organism: Roseibium sp. RP-7; assembly: GCF_053005225.1. Classification (NCBI taxonomy): domain Bacteria; kingdom Pseudomonadati; phylum Pseudomonadota; class Alphaproteobacteria; order Hyphomicrobiales; family Stappiaceae; genus Roseibium; species Roseibium sp. RP-7. The sequence continues at coordinate 875,804 of NZ_JBRKQA010000001.1, read as the reverse complement.
CCCTGTCCGCCGGTCCCGTGCCTTCCTTGCAGCACCGGGACGGCCCTTTTCACCCGATCCGCGCGGACCATAGCCCGGCAGAGATTAAATACAAGAAAAGACAATGGATGCCCGCACTGCCCGGCCGATTTACCGGCCCATTGTGCATCACCTGTCTTTCGCAGCTGCACTTCCACTGTTCCTGAAGCGCCCTTTTACCGCGAACTGTGATGCAAACAAGGCACGGACTGCAGAATTGCTTCCCTGTCGCTGGTCCCGCACGACATTCATTGGTTCGCGGCCAGAACCACCAGCTTCGATCGAACGAACTGGCAGGATGTTGCACCGCCTTGCCCTTGCGCCTTGTTTCGTCTACGACAGCCGCAATATCAGACAGCCGGATGCGAGAGGTTTCCTTGGGCGCGTCCGGCCGGGAACTCGCCAGGATTCAAGACCTTTATGGCCAAAAAACCGAACAAGCTGAAAGCCCGCCTGCCGCGCGGCTTCGTTGACCGCTCTGCCGAGGACATCCGCGCCACCGACGAGATGCTGGCGAAGATCCGCGCTGTCTATGAGCGTTACGGTTTCGATCCCGTCGAAACCCCTGCCTTTGAATATACCGATTGCCTCGGCAAGTTCCTGCCGGACACCGACCGGCCCAATGCCGGCGTCTTTTCCGTGCAGGACGAAGACGAGCAGTGGATGAGCCTGCGCTACGACCTGACCGCACCGCTGGCCCGCCATGTTTCGGAAAACATCAACGAGATCCAGCTGCCCTATCGCACCTACCGTGCCGGCTGGGTGTTCCGCAACGAAAAGCCCGGACCGGGCCGCTTCCGCCAGTTCATGCAATTTGACGCCGATACCGTCGGTGCGCCCGGTGTCCAGGCGGATGCCGAAATGTGCATGATGATGTCCGACACGATGGAAGCGCTCGGCATCGCGCGCGGGCAGTATGTGATCCGCGTCAACAACAGAAAGGTCCTGGACGGCGTGATGGAAAGCATCGGCCTTGGCGGTGAAGAGCACGAAGAACGCCGGTTGACGGTTCTGCGAGCGATCGACAAGCTCGACAAGTTCGGGATTGAAGGCGTTCGCCTGCTGCTGGGCGACGGACGCAAGGACGAGAGCGGCGACTTCACCAAGGGTGCGGAACTCGACCCGGCTGCCATCGACAGCATCGTTGCCTTCGTCTCCGGCACGGGCACGCTTGAGAACGATGGCATCACCGAGCTCAACACCATGGCGGAAATCTTCTCGGCCTGTGGTTATGGCGAAGACCGGATCAAGATCGACCCGTCCGTCGTGCGCGGCCTGGAATATTACACCGGCACCGTTTTCGAAGCCGAACTCCTGTTCGACGTGACCAACGAGAAGGGCGAAGTCGTCCAGTTCGGGTCTGTCGGCGGTGGTGGCCGTTATGACGGGCTGGTCAAGCGCTTCACCGGACGTGACGTGCCCGCGACGGGCTTTTCCATCGGCGTTTCCCGCCTGATGACAGCACTGAAGAACCTCGGCAAGCTCGGCACGTCCGACGTTGTCGCGCCGGTGCTGGTCACCGTGATGGACGGCGACGTTGCCGCGCTCGGACGCTACCAGAAGATGGTACAGGACCTGCGCGAGGCCGGTATTCGCGCAGAGATGTACCAGGGCAACTGGAAGAAGTTCGGCAACCAGCTGAAATATGCCGACCGGCGCAACTGCCCGATCGCCATCATCCAGGGTTCTGACGAGCGGGAAGCCGGCGAAATACAGGTCAAGGACCTGATCGAGGGCAAGCGGCTTTCCGAAGAGATAACCGACAACATTACCTGGCGTGAAAGCCGTCCGGCGCAGGTCACCGTCAAGGAGACGGAACTCCTTGCGACCGTGCGCGGCATCCTGGACGGGCAGGCGGAAGACCGCCAGCGCCAGAACGAGGGCTGATCATGAGTGGGGCGGCACAGGTGACCGGACTGGCTCCGGAGAAGATCGAGACGGTTCTTGGCCTCTTTAAGGCCGCGGGCCATGACGAGGTCAGCCCGCCGATCCTGCAACCGGCGGACGTCTTTCTGGATCTCACCGGCGAGGACATCCGGCGCCGGCTCTATCTGACCAGCGGTACCGACGGGCTTGATCTGTGCCTGCGCCCCGACTTCACCATTCCGGTCTGCCGTCATCACCTGGCACAGGACGCCGTCAAGCTTCCGGTCGCCTATTGCTACAACGGCCCGGTGTTCCGCCAGCGCCCGGACGGCCTGGGCGAAATCCCGCAGCTCGGCGCGGAAAGCCTCGGCCGTACGGACACGGCCGAAGCGGATGCGGACCTGCTTGCGCTTTCCGTAAAGGCCCTGGAGGAATTCGGCCTGTCGGACATCGTCATCCGAATTGGCGACGAGACCCTGTTTGCCGCCGTGCTGGAAGGGCTTGACCTGCCGACCGTCTGGCGCCGCCGGCTGCGTGATCTCTTTGGCGAGACCGACCGTCTGACCGCCGCGATCACCCGCATGGCCGGAGCCTCCTCCTCCGACGATGACAGCCGCGACGTCCGCCTCGGTTTCCTGTCTGCGCTGGAAGGGGCTGATCCGGAGGCTGCCCATGCGGTCGTCGAGGATCTTCTGTCGATTGCCGGAATTTCCGCCGTGGGCGGACGCACGCCCAGCGAAATCGCAGACAGGTTCCTGGAACAGGCCGCCCTTGCCAGCGGTGCCCGCGGCCATGACAAGGCGGCGGAAACACTTTCCGCCTATCTGGCCCTGAAGGCGGATGGCGCCAGCGCCGCCGGAATGCTGCGCGATTTTTCCCGCGATTTCGGCCTTGGCCTGGATACGCCCATCGCTGCCTTCGAACAGCGCCTTGCGGCCCTTGCAGCCAAGGGCATCGATCCCGCCCGGCTGACATTCGCAGCCGAGTTCGGCCGGCGTCTTGATTATTATTCCGGCTTTGTCTTCGAGATCCATGCAGTCAATCCACCCGTGGAAGGACCGCTGGTCGGCGGCGGGCGCTACGACAAGCTGGTGACCCTTCTTGGAGCCGAAGACGACGTACCGGCCATCGGCTTTTCCATGTGGCTCGACCGGATTGCAGCGAGTGTTAGGTCATGAGCAAACTGATTATCGCCATTCCCTCCAAGGGCCGTCTGCAGGAAAACACGCACGAATTCTTCGGCCGCGCAGGACTGAAGGTGGTGCAGCCCGGCGGCGCGCGGAACTATCGCGGGGCCATCAAGGGTCTGCCGAACGTCGAGATCGCGTTCCTGTCGGCTTCCGAAATCGCGCGGGAACTTTCCGACGGCACGGTCCATTTCGGGATCACGGGTCTGGATCTGGTGCATGAAAACATCGCCAACCCGGAAAGCACCGTTCACATCGTCACGCCGCTTGGCTTTGGTCCGGCGGATGTGGTGGTTGCCGTGCCGAAAGCCTGGATCGACGTTGAAACGATGGCGGATCTTTCCGATGTCGCTTCCGATTTCCGCAATCGCCATGGCCGCCGTCTGCGCGTTGCCACCAAATACGTCAATCTCACGCGCTCGTTCTTCGCCGGTCACGGCATTGCCGACTACCGCATCGTGGAAAGCGCGGGGGCAACAGAAGGCGCACCGGCAGCCGGATCCGCGGAACTTATCGTCGACATCACCACGACCGGCTCGACGCTGCAGGCCAACAACCTGAAAATCCTTTCAGATGGTGTGATGCTGAAAAGCCAGGCCAATCTGGTGGCCTCCCTCAACGCCGACTGGTCCGCCACCGCCCTTGGCGCAGCCCGGGCGATCCTCGACCGCGTTGCCGCGGAAGAAGCAGCGCGCAACGTCAAGCTGGTCAAGGCCGTGGTTGCCGACCGCACACAGGCCCTTCGATCTGTCAGCAAGGTTGGCGCTCTTCAGCGTTTTTCCGAAGTCGATGACCTGCACCACGTCAGCGTCTTGTGCCCCAGGGATGCGGTTGCCGACTGTGCCCAGCTGTTGATCGAAGAAGGCGCGGAAACGGTTACCGTCGAAACGCTCGACTATGTGTTCTCCAAGGAAAACCGCCTGTTTTCGCCGCTGAAGGCGAAGGTGAACGGGTAAGCACACAGCAGCGTTTCCGAGCCGCGTGATATGATTGCGGAGATTGCTTGCGGACGTTGTTTTTTCGGCTTCGCCGAATACCCCCTTCCCTAACCCTTCCCCACAAGGGGGAAGGGAATCCAGCCGAGTAACTCGTCAGGACCCGGTCACCTTCAGCGCCTCACAGGACGCTTGAATGCCGTGCGTGCGGCTTCAACGCTTTCCCGGCAGCAGCAGCCTTCCAGGTGGTCGTTGACCATGCCCATGGATTGCATGAAGGCATAGACGGTGGTCGGGCCGACAAAGCTCCAGCCGCGTTTCTTGAGATCCTTGGAGAGTTCGGTGCTTTCGGCCGTCTTGCCCAGGGTCTTTGCCGTGGCGAAGTCCAGCTTCTCAGGCCGGTTTTCCGGTTTCGGCTCGAATGACCAGAAGTATGCGGCAAGCGTGCCGAACTCCTGCCTCAGCTCCAGTGCCCGCCGGGCGTTGTTGATGGTGGATTCGATCTTGCGGCGGTGACGAACAATGCCGCTGTCCTGAAGACAGCGTTCGACATCCGCCTCGGTAAACTCTGCCACCCGTTCAAATTCGAAATTGGCGAAAGCTGCCCGGAAAGCCTCGCGCTTGCGCAGGATGGTCAGCCAGGACAGGCCCGACTGGAACCCTTCCAGGCAGATTTTCTCAAAAAGACGCCTGTCCTCGTCAACCGGCCAGCCCCACTCCGTATCGTGATAGCGCTGGTAGTCCTCCAGACCGCCATGCCACCAGCAGCGGTTCCTGTCGTCCTCCCCCAGCAGCAGACCTGTTACCGGATCGCGTTCCGCTTTTGCCGTTTCCGCCGGTTTCTGCTCTGCCATACGCCACCTTGATATTCACTGTTTGTTCCCACTTTGGTACCCTCCCCGATACCTTGAAGCAACCCGAAATGTGAGCCCGGCTTCAAAAACAAAAAACCCGGCCAGGCCGGCCGGGTTTCGAATTTTAAAGGCTAGAGACTTTTCTCAAGCAAACAGGGCGTCGATATCGTCCTGGGTCGCCACATCGATGTCGCTTTCCAGCGCTGGACCGTTGAGAAGGGCAGCGTCGCCCTCCTTCAGGTCGCGCTGTTCGACTTCGATATCCTTGAAGGTTTCGATGCCACCCCAGATATCCATCATCTGCATGATGCGGTCTTCGACGAACCGCAGCGTCGATACCACCTTGGTGATACGCTGGCCGGTCAGATCCTGGAAGTTACAGGCTTCGAAGATCTGGATGACCTTGTCCTGGATGTCGTTTGCAAGTTCGGCGTCTTCCTTGCCAAGTCGCGCGGACAGCGTGTTGGCGGTCTCGTCGATGAACTCTGCAGACGACAGGATCGTTTCGGTCGCCCCTTCCGTTCCGATCACCACGGCGTCAAGCTCGTTGGTGACCCGGGTCATCTCCTCGCCCTTGGAACCAGTGGTGTGATGCAGCGTCGCGATCTCGCGCTTTGTCTGGGCAATTGCCTCGTAGATGGCGTCGAGTTCAACCTTCAGCTTGGCGGCCTCGGACAGTTCCTTGCGGAATTCGGCCATGAACTTTGCGCTCATGGCTTCCGGATCAAGCGGTGCCTGTTGGTCCGGTCCGCTTTTCAGCATGGATTTGAGGCTGGCGATCTCTGCCAAGACTTCCTGGTGACGACGTTCTTCGGCATAGGCGGGGTTCTCGTTCGCCCCGGAATTCATGCGTATCAAGCTTTCCGCTCGAAAGGATCTTTTCACCGCGGCCATGCCTACTCCCGTTCCCCGCCCCTGCAGGCTTTCTTAAATCGCAATACCGACCCTTATAGCGCGGGAAGTTTAAAGAATTGTTTTTTCAATGCTTGGCGCGCCTTACGGCATAATTTGGTGTTTGGTAACGGTTTCTTGGCTTTCCTCGCGGCGGCGCTTTGGTTATCCTCGCGCAGATTGACAACGAACTGCTGCGCGCATGATCAGGCATGACCCTCAGGCCAATGTGGCTGCAAACGGTGCTTTGACCTAGATGAATTTCCTGCGCATCCTTTTGACCTGCCTGCTCTTTCTTACGGCCCCCGTCACGCTGAGTTCCCCTTCGGCCGCAAACGATTCCTTTTCAACGGAAGAGCTGCTGGAAGGGTTCGAGAAGACCGTATTCGGGCTCGAGTACCGCAGCTGGAGCTGGCGTCCCTATCTGGTCAAGAAGTTCACCACCCCGGTCCTTTTCTACGTCCATAACCTGTCCGCGCGCGACAGGACACAGACGGTCCATCGCTTCATAAAGGAAATCGACAACCGCATCGGCGGATTGACGACCGGCGTCACGAACGATCCGGCCAAGGCGAATTTCGAGATCTATGTGGTCGACCGGGCTCAGTACGAACCGGTGGTGAAGAAGGACATCTACAAGAACGAACATGCCCGGGTTCCAGGCAGATGCCTTGTTCGTGTCGTTTCCGGCCGCAAGGGCATCAAGCGCTCGGCGGCAGTCATCGTTTCCGACGAAGGCGAATTTCTTTTCAAGCGTTGTCTTGTCGAGGAACTTCTGCAGGGGCTGGGGCCGATGAACGACGACGAGCAACTCACTCATTCGGTGTTTAACGATTCCTCGCGCCACAGCCGCTTTACGGTGTTCGACCAGATCATTTTGAACATGCTTTACGATCCGCGTATCAAACCGGGCATGTCGATGCAGCAGACCCGGCCGATCCTGCCGCTGGTGGCGCGCGATGCCAGAAGGCGCGTGCGTTAACCAAGGAATCGCGGAAAGCTTTGTCTTTTCAAACCACCTTCAAAGGTTAATCCGGCGACGACCGAAGCGCCTAGGATTTCATTAAGCCTGTTCCTCAACCAACAACTAACCATAAGAAAAGATTACCTGATTTCCGTGCGCCGGATTCATCTTTGCAACAGCCTGAGCTGCTTATCATCCTTGCTAATCCGTTAACCGGCGGCTGTAAAAGGCCGCTGAACGTGGTCGATGACAAGTTGATGAGTACTGCCATGTTGCTGCTGCGAAATATGTTTCCCAAGGCTATCGCGTTTGCCGGTGTCCTGGTTCTTTCCACCGGCCTTTCCGGCACTCCGGCAACCGCGGGCCAGGTCTCGCCACCGCCGCTCGTGCTCAGCCCGAACCTGACAGAACCCTGGATGCTGCAACTGCAGCCCCAGGTCCAGCGGCGTTCGACGGCGCAGCGCTACCAGTTCAAGCAGCAACGTGTGCAACGGCCACGTGTCCAGCAGCAACAGCCGCAGGTGCGCCGCGCCAACTGGTGGTCTCCCCGCCAGCAGCCGGTCCGTCAGCAGCCGCAACGCCAGGCACGAGCCCCGCAGTCGCGGCAGATTGCACCGCAGTTCCTGCCGACCATCGTGAACTATGACGGCCCGCACAAGGCCGGTACGATCGTGATCGATACCAACGAACGCTTCCTCTACCTGGTTCAGAGCGATGGTACCGCGCGGCGCTATGGTGTCGGCGTCGGCAAGCCCGGTTTCGAATGGGCCGGCACCCACAAGGTCACCCGCAAGGCGGAGTGGCCGGACTGGCGCCCGCCGGCGGAAATGCGCAAGCGTCGTCCCGACCTGCCGACCTTCATGGCCGGCGGACCGGACAACCCGCTCGGCGCACGCGCCATGTATCTCGGGTCCACCCTTTACCGCATCCACGGCTCCAACCAGCCGTGGACCATCGGCCACGCGGTCTCCTCCGGCTGCATCCGCATGCGCAACGAAGACGTCATGGATCTCTACGAACGGGTCAAGGTCGGCACCACGGTGCACGTGATCTGACGAAGTTTTCCGCTTTCCGGCAAACGGAACACAGACGCGCGGCTCTGCCGCGCGTTTTTGTTGCCGGCACCTGCTTTTCTTTGCAGTCTGACGTCACGACAGGTCGAATCGCCGGCCTAGAGCAGTCTCCCTAAAGTCTCTTTCAGGACCGCGGCATGAAAGCCCCCCACATCTCCTTTTCGGTTCGATCGGATGCCGCCTATTTTCTCAAGGCAACGCTGGTCGGCATTCTGGTTGGCGGTCTGGCAACCGGATTTCACACCGGACTCGATTTCCTATTCTCCCGTTATGCGGCACTGCGGCTGGCTCTTGGCCCAGGATACATGCCTTATGTCGTATCCATGGCCATTTCGGCAGCCTGCGTCACGGGAGCCTTTCTGCTCATCAGGCGGGTTGCCCCGGAAGCGGCAGGCAGCGGGATCCAGGAAATCGAAGGGGCCATGGAAGACAAGCGGCCGCTGCATTGGCCGCGCGTCCTGTTCGCCAAGTTTTTCGGTGGTCTGCTGGCGCTTGGGTCAGGGCTTGTGCTCGGCCGGGAAGGCCCCACCATCCACATGGGTGCGATGACCGCCGAGGCCCTGTCGCGGTCGCAGGATCTTTCGCCCGATGATCACAAGGGCCTGCTGGCGGCCGGCGCAGCCGCGGGACTGGCCGCCGCTTTCAATGCCCCCCTGGCCGCGATCCTGTTCATTGTCGAGGAAACCCGCCGACAGTTTCCCTTCGGCTATCGCACCTACATGGCCGTCATCATCGCATCGATCCTGAGTGCAGCCATCACCGAACAGCTGACCCATATCGGCCCGCCCCTGCAGGTGGATGTCGGCTATGTTCCGGTCTGGAGCTTCGCGCTGCTGGCGGTTCTGGGGGTTTTCCTCGGCGCGCTTGGCGTGTTCTTCAACCGGGCGCTGATCACGGTCATGGATCTCTTCCTGAAGATCCCCTCCGGCTTGCGCTGGGTCCCGGCGCTTGTCATCGGTGCGGTAACAGGCCTGCTGCTCAACGCCCTTCCCGCGGCGACCGGTGGCGGCGAAGAACTGGTCCACAACCTCATTCTGTCGAACTATGGCGTGATCACGTTGCTGGTGCTGACGCTCCTGCGCTTCGGCGGGGTGCTGTTTTCCTACGCGTCCGGTGTTCCCGGCGGCATCTTTGCGCCGATGCTGTCGATCGCGACCTGTGCCGGCCTCGCCTTCGGTGTCGCGTCGGCCGAATTCCTGCCGGTGGAAGACGATTTCCGCAGCGCCTGTGCCGTTGCCGCCATGGGCGGCTTCTTCGCAGCCTCTGTGCGCGCACCACTTGTCGGTGTTGTGCTGGTCATGGAACTGACCGGCGCCTATTCGCTGATCATGCCGGTATTGATCACCTGTACGACGGCATCACTGACGGCACACCACATGGGTGGTCGCCCCATCTACGAGGAATTGCTGGAACGCACGCTGCGGCTTGCCGGACAGCCTGTGGACGGCCCTCCGGACGGAGACAAGACACCGGTTCAGCTGGGCACACGGGAGAGCTGACGGGCTGCAAACAAGCCCGCGAGCCAAGTTGTCACGTTGTCCGGCTATTCCGCAGCCTGGCGCTGCTGAAGTACCGGCGTCAAGCTGTCGGGCTGAGGGCCGCCATAGACCCAGTCGAGCAGTTCCGCCGTGTGCAGGATCGGAATTTCCGTGCCAAGACCGATTTGCGTCATGCAACCGATGTTTCCGGTTGCGATCACGTCCGGCCGGGTCTTTTCGATATTGGCAACCTTGCGGTCGCGCAGACGGCGCGCGATCTCCGGCTGGAGAATGTTGTAGGTGCCGGCAGAGCCGCAACAAAGGTGGCCTTCGGGAACGTCCTTGACGGCAAAGCCTGCAGCCTTCAGGAGATCCTTCGGCTGCCGGGTGATCTTCTGGCCGTGCTGCATGGAACAGGCGGAGTGATAGGCAACCGTCAGGCCGGGCTTCATCGGCGGCTCACCCAGATCGACACCGGTCAGGAACTCGGTCACGTCCTTCGCAAGGGCTGACACCCGGGCCGCCTTTTCGGCATAGGCCGGATCGTCCTTCAGCATGAAGCCGTAGTCCTTGATTGTGGTGCCGCAACCGGATGCCGTGATCAGGACGGCATCCAGCCCTTCGCCCTCGGCTTCCTTCATCCAGACATCAACGTTGCGACGGGCGTTTTCCAGCGACGCTTCTTCCTTGCCCATGTGATGAACAAGCGCACCGCAGCAGACTTCCCCCTTCGGCATCACGATCTCGTACCCGGCCCTGCGCAAGAGCCGGATGGTCGCGTCGTTGATGCCGGGGTTGAGCACAGGCTGGGCGCAGCCGCTGAGGAGTGCAACACGCCCCTTGCGTTTGGGGCTTTCGGCCGCAAAGACCCCCGGTCCTTCCAGCTGGCCGCGGCCCGGCGCCTTTGCCGGGGCCAGTTCCAGCATGGCGCCCATTCGGGCAAGCGGGCCGCCCATCATCTTCAGCAGCCCAGCGAAGGGCCGGCCGAAATAGGCGCCGATAAGCGCCAGCCGGAACCGTTTCGGATAGGGCAAGACAAACGCAAGGACCGAGCGCATCAGGCGGTCGGCAAACGGTCGCTTGTAGGTCTTCTCGATGTGAATGCGTGCGTGATCGACCAGATGCATGTAGTGCACGCCGGACGGACAGGTGGTCATGCAGGCAAGGCAGGACAGGCATCTGTCGATATGCTTGACGATGGTTTTGTCTGCTGGACGGTCGTTTTCCAGCATGTCCTTGATCAGGTAAATCCGGCCTCGAGGGCTGTCGAGCTCATCTCCAAGCAGTGTGAAGGTCGGGCACGTGGCCGTACAGAAACCGCAGTGCACGCATTTGCGCAGGATCTTCTCCGACGCTGCAACGTGACTGTCCTTGAGCTGCTCTGCGGTGAAATTTGTCTGCATTGCTCCCCGTATCCCTCAATGACCCGTCGTTGCGGGTTTCTCCTTCCGAGCGAGGCGGATCGTACGGTCAGAAGGAAAGCGGCACAAGGCACCTTTGTGGCACAACGGTTTTGCCGGCACGGACTTTCTGCCTCACCACCTCCCCCTTCCCTGAACGGACAGATGGAACATGAACCCGGGATAAACAGTGCACTCAGAACCGGTTCAACCGGGTCTGCCTAAGTTCCGAAGCGTGGGCAAAAGAAATGCCAACCAAGGAATTGATTTGATGATTAAGACGATTTCAAAAACTGCCGTTCTGACCGCTGTTCTCGCCAGTGTCGCAACCGGAGCCATGGCCAAGGACTGGATCGAGAAAGTGGAAGTCAAGCGCGACGGCATCGACGTCATTCCCGTCGAAGTGAAGGCCAACGCCTACAATTACACCAAGATCAAGTCCGGCAATCACCGGTTCCTGCTGCGCCTGTCGGCAAAGGCGACGAATGGCGAGCGGATTGTTGCCATGAAGGTCGGTTCCTTCAAGAACGTGCTTTACTTCGAAGGGGACGGCAACCTTTGGAGCAAGAGCTTCCAGAACCGCGACGTCGGCGCGGGTACGAAGCGCTCGGTTTCCATTTCCTACACGCCGGTTATCCCGATGGCCAAGGTCAAGTGGCAGGGATGGGATCCGGTTCAGGCCTGCTCGCTCAACCTGGACAAGGTTCTTAAAAGCGGCATGAAGAAGTCGGTCGCGCTCAGCAAGACCTGGACGGTGTCCGCCAAGGCCTATTTCGAGCTGGACGCTGTGGCCGCGAAGAAGAACAAGGCCGAAAAGAACAAGTGGTCGTTCAAGAACACCACGCATCAGCGCGATGGTTATGGTTACGACGTGACGGTGAAGTGCCTGCCGGCGCAGTGACATTCGCCGCACCGGCAGCCTGGTAAAGGTTCATGGCCCGTGCCGCGCCTTGCGGACGGGCCTTGCCCTCTTGTCAGAACATCCAGGTTTCCGGGTTGGGCACAGGCTCGTTACGGCCTGCAAGCTGAAGCCCCTTGATGCAGCGGACGATCATCCAGATCAGTACGGCAATCAGCATCAGGAAGCCGATCAGGATCAGGGTCAAAAGACCACTGACGATGCCGAACAGCAGCCCGATCCAGAAAGTGCGGATCTGATAGGTGTAGTGACTATCAACCCAGGCCGAGCCCTTGCCCCGATTGAGATAGGCAAAGATGACGCCGACAATGGCGGTGAACGGCACGATGATATTTGCCAGATAAAGAATATAGATGAGCGTGGCGTTCTTGCCGCCTGGCTCCATGTAGCCTGAAACGTCGGACTGTTGATCCATGAAGGCACTCCGTTGGAAATGCGTGTGACAATTATGGCCTCACACTACACACCACTGACCATTTTTCCAGGATTTAGAATGCCTTTCGGGTCGAACTGTTCCTTCAGGCGGCGAGACAGTGCCGCGAGCGGAGCAGGCTGCGGGTGAAACACCGGCACATTGGACCGCTGGGACGCATCGGCCCGCACAAGTGTCGCGTGACCGCCGCCGACGGCATCGACCGCAGCCCTGATTTCCGCCTCATGCAGGCTGCCATCCAGACACGAGAGCCAGACAAGGCCGCCGCTCCAGTCGTAATAGGCCTGAAGCTCGAACGTCTCCCTCAGGCTGGCAACCAGTTGCGGCCCTGCGGTCGGGGCAACGGAAAGCCGCCAGACCGGGGTTTCACCACCCGCGTAGGGTTTGACATCCCGGATCGTCTGCCAGAGAGCACCTGTTTCCGATGCCTCCAGTCGCGACGGCGTGCCATAGGTGCCAAGCAAGGCCTGCAGGGTCTTGAAGCGGTAATCCACAGAGGTCGAGAACCCTTCCAGGCGCAATACGGTTGAGCTGCTGCCGCCGTTCACCCCCGCAGGCAAATGGGCCGCGCCAGACACTTCCGCCGACGATCCCATGGCCTGGCACAATGCCTTGATGCCATCGTCGTCATCGAGCCCGGAAAGCACGAATGTTGCAGAGGTCTCCGGCTTGGGATTGACCTTCAGCGTCACGGTCGTTGCAACGGCAAGCGTGCCATATGCGCCGCACAGAGCCCGCGGCAGGTCATATCCGGTGACGTTCTTGACCACCTTGCCGCCGGAATTGAAGATCTCGCCGCGCCCGGACACCGCCTCCATGCCCAGCACATGATCGCGAGCAGCCCCGGCCTTGATCCGGCGGGGGCCTGAAAGATTGGCTGCAAGCACGCCGCCGATTGTCCCCTGTGCCGGCGTGACGCCAAGGAGCGGGCCGAAGTCCATCGGCTCGAACGAAAGCTCCTGACCGTTGTCGTCGACCAGCTTTTCCACTTCGGCAATTGGCGTACCCGCCTTGACCGTCAGCACCAGTTCCGCAGGTTCATAGCTCTCGACCCCGGTCAAACCCGACAGGTCCAGCACATGAGCAGCCTGCACAGGGCGTCCGAGCGTCCGCTTCGAGCCCTGACCGATGATTTCCAGCGGCTGGTCTTCGGCAGCGGCCCAGGCCACCACCTTTTCCACGTCGCCGGTGTTTCGCGGTTTCATTGTCGCGTCCATGCCCCTACCCTCAGAACCGCGGAATATCTGGAAAGGGCAACTGGCCCTTGTGTACATGCATCTTGCCAAGCTCGGCGCAGCGGTGCAGCACCGGAAAAACCTTGCCCGGATTGAGAAGATGCTTCTGGTCGAAAGCGCATTTGACCCGTTGCTGCTGCTTCAGGTCCGCTTCGGAGAACATGTCTGTCATCAGATCGCGTTTTTCGATGCCGACACCGTGTTCGCCGGTCAGAACGCCGCCGACCTCAACGCAAAGCCGAAGAATATCGGCTCCAAAGGCCTCCGCCGCATCGAGTTCACCCGGCTTGTTGGCGTCGTAAAGGATGAGCGGGTGCAGGTTGCCATCACCGGCGTGAAAGACATTGGCAACGCCCAACCCGTGCTTTTCGGCCAGCTCCCGCATGCGGGCCAGCACCTTCGGCAGTTCGCGGCGCGGGATGGTGCCGTCCATGCACAGGTAATCCGGGGAAATGCGGCCCACCGCCGGGAACGCGGCCTTGCGGCCGGCCCAGAAGGTCATGCGCTCTTCCTCGCTTTCGGAAATGCGCACGTGGCTGGCCTGGTTGGCCCTGGCGATTTCCTCGACACGGCCGATCAGGTAATCGACCTCGCGCTCCGGCCCATCCAGTTCCACGATCAGCAAGGCCTCGACATCACGCGGATAACCTGCGTTGACGAAATCCTCGGCGGCGTGGATGGCGGGCTTGTCCATCATCTCCATTCCGCCTGGAATGATGCCGGCGGCGATAATATCGGCCACACAGCGCCCCCCGTCCTCGCTGGTCGGAAAGCCGATCAGGAGCGCCCGCGCCGTTTCAGGCTTTTGCAGGATCCGCACGGTGACTTCGGTGACGACGCCGAGCAGGCCTTCCGAACCGGTCATCAGCGCCAGCAGGTCATATCCCTCGCTGTCCAGATGCTTGCCGCCGAGGCGAATGACCTCGCCGGTGACAAGCACCATTTCAAGGCCGAGAACGTTGTTGGTGGTCAGGCCGTATTTCAGGCAGTGCACACCACCGGAGTTCTCCGCGATGTTGCCACCGATGGAACAGGCGATTTGCGACGAGGGATCCGGCGCGTAGTAGAAGCCCTCGTGCTCGACCGCACGTGTAATGCCCAGATTGGTGACACCCGGCTGAACGACCACGGCCCGGTTGTCATAGTCGATATCGAGCACGCGGTTGAACTTCATCATCGACAGCAGAACGCCGTCTTCCAGAGGCAGCGCGCCGCCGGAAAGCGAGGTGCCCGCCCCGCGTGGCACGACCTTCAAGTCATTGTCATGACAGTATTTCAGAACCTTCGATACCTGCTCGACCGTCTCCGGCAGGACGACGATCAGTGGCAGCTGGCGATAAGCCGTCAGCGCATCGGTCTCATAGGCGCGCATCTCGCGTTCGTCATGGATCACCCCTTCTCCGGGCACAATCGCCTGAAGCGCGCTCAGGATTTCCTGGCGGCGGGCCAATACGGCCTGATCTGGCGCGGGCATCGCAATGGCGGTCACGAAATGAACTCCTTCTACTTTTTAATACGTTGATCCAGTTGAATTGGTCCTACGTAACATGAGATGGCAGTGAATTACCCTTGCTTAAGTGTGGCAAGGTTCGCGCCCGAGGAAAACGACCGGCAAATACTAATTGTCTTTCTGAGAGATTGAAAATGAGCAATCTGACCGACATGGAGATTTTCGCAAGGGTGGTAAGCGCCGGCAGCATGTCGGCAGCCGGCCGCGAAATGAGCCTGTCGCCCGCAGTCGTCTCCAAACGCATCCGGCGTCTGGAAGAAAAACTCGGTACCAGACTGCTGCAACGGACCACTCGCCAGATCGCCATGACCGAGGCCGGACAGGGCTTTTACGAGCGCGTTGTGGCCATTCTTGCCTCCGTTGAAGAAGCCGAATCATTTGTCTCGCGCGGCTCGGCCAAGGCACGCGGCAACCTGAAGGTGGCCGTTCCGACGTCCTTCGGCCGGCTTCACATTGCTCCGCACCTTGGCAAGTTCCTGGCTGAAAACACCGATCTTTCGGTCAATCTCGATCTTTCCGACGATTTTGTCGACATCGTCGGTGACGGCTACGACCTTGCCATCCGTATTGCGGAGCTCTCCGATTCCAGTCTTGTCGCGCGGCGCCTGGCACCGGTCCACCGCGTCCTTTGCGCAAGCCCGACCTATCTCGAAAAATACGGCACTCCGCAAAGCATCGAGGATCTCGTCGCAAACCATGTGACCATTGCCGCAACCAACCAGGACCCGTGGCGGCTCGCCGGTCCGGACGGGATCGAGACCGTCCGCACGCAGGCGCCGGTCAAGACCAACTCAAACGAGGTCGTGCGCGAATGCCTGTTGGCCGGCGTCGGCGTTGCGCTTCGATCGACCTGGGACGTCGGTCCGGAGTTGCGTGAAGGCAAACTGCAAATTCTCCTGCCCGAGTACCGGGCCTCGAAGGATGTCGGACTTTATGCCGTTTACCCCAGCCGCCAGTTTCTGCCGGCCAAGGTGCGTGTCTTTATCGACTTCCTCGCCGGGCTCTATGGCTCATCCCCCTATTGGGACCATGGGCTTGAGGACTGGTTACGCCTGCCGAGCAACGCCCGCGCGGGCTGACATTCCACCCGGACGCCAAACGATCCCAGTCGGCGATCGGAGCTTGGCATGCGGGATGCGACGGTCCGTCACTTGCATCAAAGCCTGACATCCTGTTCTGTTGACGGGGGTTTTAAACACCCAAACCGAGGGAGATATACATGCAGCGACTGCTGATGATCGCCGGAACCGCGCTTCTGGCCCTGACCGTTCAGGCAAGCGCCGAAGGCGACCCTGCCAAGGGTGAGAAAGTATTCAAGAAATGCGCCGCTTGCCATGCGGTTGGACCCGAAGCCAAAAACAAGGTCGGTCCGGAACTGAACGGCATTGTCGGCCGGGCCTGGGGCGCGGTTGACGGCTACAAGTATTCCGCCAACCTGCTCGAATTGGCCGATGGCAAAGTGTGGGACGAGGAGACGCTTGACGTTTACCTGACCAAGCCGAAGGATCTGATTCCAAAAGGCAAGATGGCTTTTGCCGGCCTGAAGAAGGAAGACGACCGCGCCAACGTGATCGCCTATTTGAACCAGTACAACGAAGACGGTTCCAGCAAGTAAGCACTGCTTGCGCGTCACATTGACGGCCGCCACTGGCTGCCAGACCAACCAATTGGCCCGCCGGGGAACCCTGGCGGGCCAATTGGCTTTTCAGCATCTGTTGGCAATCGTTTCCAAGGTGGCGTCTGACAATCGGCCCGTGCTCAGAAGATGCGTTGTTGCAGCTCCGCAGGATCGGCGACATCCACGTGCCAGTACTCCCTAGCCGCAAGGGGCAAAGTTTCAAGAACCCGGTCGAGATCCCGTTGATCGACATGCCGCCTTAGAGCCCATGCGGTTGCTTCAATCGCATTGTCTGGCGTGAGGTTATGGTGCTTTCGAACCTGCTGCGCCTCCCTGGACATTACTTCTCTGCTTGAGAATGGCACAGGCTTTCGGGTCACGTCCCATTCCCTAATGAAGATCGCGCAAAGAACAGAAGGCAGAGCGCCGGCGAAAGCCAAACCTTGTTCAACCGTGAGCCGCCGCCTGAATACCTGAAAGACTGCATCGACCGCCGTGTAGGTGGAATTGTCGGATACAAGATCCATTCGCTGCTTTGCGTCCGACAAAAAGGAGCCGAAGTCTCTGGAAGCGTATCGATAAGTCCATGGGATCATTGTGTTGGGTCCTGAGAAAGTCTTTTCAGGGGAAAGCAAGCGTCCACTGGTCTTACGTCCTGCCGGCAGGCCTGAGCCAGAAAGACGTCAATACCGGTCCCGCTGCAAGCAAGATCAGTAGCGGGAAGGCCAGTGCACCGTTCTGTGTTGTTCCACCCAGTTCGATCACCAGCACCATGGCAGTCGCTCCCAAGGCGCCGCCAACGCGTTGCACCACGTTAACCAGCGTTGCGGCATCTCCGGTTTCCATTTCCTGCACCACGGTGAACGCCGCTGTCATCGCAGGCATTTGAGCTAATGCAAGACCGATACCTCGCAGGCACAACAAGGCCGCAATCGGACTTGCTGCCCATATCGGCCAGACGCCGAAAGGCAACGTGCCAAGCAACAGGAGCACGGCCCCCGAACCGGAGACCGCGGCAGGTCCGTATCGGTCCGTCAGGTATCCGGCGAACGGCAGTGCAATCGCGGCTCCGAGCCCCATCACCAGCAACATCCCGCCTGTTTCGATATCTCCAAAGTTCAGCTCTACCTGCAGATAGATTGGAAACAGCAGGAGTCCGGAATACATTGCAGCTCCCGTAAGTCCTGCCGTGGCGGCGGCTCCGGCAAAACCGGGACGACTGAACAGTGCAAGATTGATGAGAGGCGCGTCCACATGGCGAAAGTGCCGTAGTGCCCAGTTCAGAAATACACCGCCAAGAAAAACGTTGACCAGTGCCTGCCAATTGATATTGGCGGTGCTGATTTCGGCAAGCCCGAACAGCACCAGCGGAAAACCCACGGCACACAGAAGCAACCCCTTGGCGTCCAGCCTGCTTGACGGCTTTCCATCACCAGCCGGGACAAGATATCTACCGGCGACAATTGCCACGGCCCCGATCGGTACGTTCATCCAGAACAAACCGCGCCACGAAACCGTTTCGATCAGAACACCGCCTACCCCAGGCCCAAGGGCTGGTCCCAAGGCCACCGCAAATCCGACGGTCCCCATCAGACGGCCCAATTGCCGGCGCTCTGAAACACTTGCCAGCACCGCTTGGCCTGAAGGCACCATTATCCCGGCGGCAAGCCCTTGCAGTCCGCGCGCGAGGCTCAGCATCAAAGACGTTTCGGAAAGTGCGCACAGCGCAGATGCCGCAACAAATCCTGTCATGCTCATTTGCCAAACGCGGCCGTGCCCAAACCGCCTGCACAGCCAACCCGTCATCGGCATCGAAACGGCCAGAGCGATCAGATAGCCGGTCACCACCCACTGCACGTCCCCCAAAGACGTTCTGAAATTTTCCTGAAGCGGGAGAAGCGCAAGGTTTGCCACGGAGGTATCGAGCATGGCCATGAAAGCTCCAGCCCCGGTCACAGTTGCAACGGCCCAAAGTCTTGGTGGTATGCGCAATATTTCGGGTTTCATGACGATAACAATGGACCCTTCCGAATTTTTTATGGTACACTTGTATCATAAAAAATTTCATCGCTCCAGAGACAGCGCCCATGCCGCGAACCGTTGACCATGACGAACGCAAATCGATGATCTTGACGGCCTTTGTCGAAGTTGCTCTGGCGAAAGGACTGCATGCCGTCTCGCTTCGCGATGTCGCGTCAGCCGCAGGCGTTTCCTTGCGGCTGGTGCAGTATTATTTCGAAACCAAATCCGGCTTGATGCAGGCTGGGCTCAGCTTTCTGGAGGCCCAAAGCAATATGCGCTGGACTGCGCGGCTCGACGGCCACTCGGACCAGACTTCGCCACGCGCGGCGTTGCTGACACTGTTTGAAGAAGCGATGCCAACAGACCGGAAAAGCCGTGAATTCCATCTTCTATGGATGTCTTACACAGTCCTTGCGCTGACCAGTGACGAAATTTCCGGTCGTGCGTTCATCGACAGTCCGAGCAAGCTGAAGGGGCGCATTTCAGAAATAGTGAAACAGGGGATTGGAACCGGTGACTTTCGTTCCGAATTGGATGCAGAAGCCGAAGCGGCAATCCTTATCGGGCTGATACATGGCTTGGGAACAGCTGTCCTGATTGGCCAACAGTCCGGGGAAACAGCCTTGTCCCACTTGTCACACTATCTCGATCGGCTCGCACCAAATGGGAGATAGTCCAGGGAAACGGTCCTCGCCTCGAAATTAATCGGGTCGATCTTTCCACACCAGCTTCCTGGTACATTGTCTTGACGGTTTCAATGCTCACCGTGTTGCTGACGGATGCGCTTGACGGTCCACCAGATCACCAGCACGACCAGCGGCACGGATATGCCGGTCATCAGGTTGGAGTCAGGCAGAGGCAAGCCGGTTTCCTTGGCGGCTTTCGCCAGATAGGAAATCAGGCCGACGACGTAGTAGCTCACCGCGGCAACGGACAGGCCTTCGACGGTCTGCTGCAGGCGGAGTTGCAGATGGGCACGCCGGTTCATGGATTCCAGCAGCGAACGGTTCTGCTCTTCCAGTTCGACGTCGACCCGCGTGCGCAGGAGCGTGGTTGCCCGCGCCAGTTTGCGCGAGAGCATCGCCTGACGGTCTTCGATCGCCTGGCAGGTGCGCATGGCCGGGGCAAGCCGGCGGACGAGGAAGGACGCCATTGAAAGTTCGCCGGGGGCAGCCTCTTCATGCAAGGTTTCCAGCCGTGCCCGGACGATCTGGTCATATGCGCGGCTCGCGCCGAACCGAAACGTGCTGGCGGTTGCCCCAGCTTCCAGCGCAGCGGCAAGGCCGCTCAGTTTGTCCAGAAGCTCCTGGTTGGCGCCGAGCGCCGAGGTCTCCTGCATCAGGCCGGTCAGTTCCGCAAGCTCGATCTCGAAACGCCTGATATCCGGCTGAAGTCTGGTTGCCTCGAACAGGCCCAACATGGCCAGCGTTCGATAGGTCTCGACCTCGAGAAGCCGCTGGACAACGGCGCCGGACTGAACGTCGCTCAAGGTCCGGTTGCAGACCAGGAGCCGTGTGAGCCCATCGCCATCCTGCCGGAAGTCGGTCGCCACCATGGCAGCGCCGTCTTCAAGGTTGGAAACCGTCAGGCTGGCTTCATCGAACTGGCTTCGCCATTCCTTGCCTTCATCACCACCGCGCAATTCCAGCCGGACGGCGACCAGCAGATCGCCGGGTGCCCGAAACGCAGCGCCAAAGGGGTGCTTGATCGGCACCTGCCCGAAAATCGTTTGTTCGTGGGCGCTACCATCCCAGGTGTAGGTGGTGAATTCCGCGTGCTGTTCCCAGCTCAAGGTGCCGCCGCCGAAATTGACGGTGTGATGACGGGCTCCGGGCGCAGGGCCGTGGCCGCCGCGAGAAATGCAGAACTCTGACAGCCAGGCATGATCTCTGGCGGCTTCCTCAGCATCTGTCAGGAAAGCGTAGTGGAGCACCGTCCGCGGACAGGGCAGCGGACGAAACGGCCGCGCATGAACCTCCCCCAACACCTTTTCCCGCAAGGGAGATGTGCGAAAGGCAGGAAAGGTGGACCCGTTTTCTGATCCCTGATCCAAGGAGCAACCCCGACTTTGGAAATGTTCTGTCAATTCTACATTCCGCTAAGGCACCGCCGAAACCAATCCGCATTTTTGCCGCAGCAGACAATTGGGTTTCCGGAGAGACATTTCAGCAACAAATAATTGGACAAAAAAATTGACCAATTTTGAAAGCGGCGCTATTTTCCGCGCCAACAATTGGAGCGGGAGCGGCATGTTTCAGCCGGTCGATCATCAGAAAACGGCAAATGCTGTGGTGGAGCAGATCGAAGATCTGATCCTGAAGGGCGTGCTGCAGTCCGGCGACAGGCTGCCAGCCGAGCGCGACCTTGCCGACCAGATGAATGTCTCCCGTCCCGTGCTTCGCGATGCCTTGAAGACGCTTGAGGACCGCGAGCTGATTTCGTCGCGCCGGGGTGGCGGCACCTATGTTGCCGAGCTGATCGGCCCGATCTTTTCCGAAGCAGTGGTGCAGCTGATTGCCCGGCACCCGGGCGCGGTAAACGACTATTTCGAATTCCGGCGGGGCATCGAGAGCCAGGCGGCAGGCCTTGCAGCCGCACGGGCCGCCCCATCCGACCTTGCCCGGCTGCAGGACATTGTTCGCCAGATGCAGGAAGCGCATGACAACGAGGACCTGCCTGCCGAAAGCCGGCTGGACGTTGCCTTTCATCACGCGGTAGGTGAAGCGGCCCACAATGTGGTGATGCTGCACACTCTCAGGTCCTGTTACCGGCTTCTGGAAAACGGCGTCTTCTACAATCGCGGGCGCCTGTACCACCACCCGTCGGCACGGATCGAGCTGCTGCAGCAGCACAAGGCCATTGCCGACGCCATTCAGACCGGGGATGCCGACCGCGCGAGGC
Source organism: Roseibium sp. RP-7 (assembly GCF_053005225.1). Lineage (NCBI taxonomy): Bacteria > Pseudomonadati > Pseudomonadota > Alphaproteobacteria > Hyphomicrobiales > Stappiaceae > Roseibium > Roseibium sp. RP-7. The sequence continues at coordinate 854,500 of NZ_JBRKQA010000001.1, read as the reverse complement.
AGGCCTCGGAAAACCATATCGACTATGTGCGCGGCACCCTTGCCGAAACGAAGGATCTGGACCGGCGCGAGCAGCTGGCCGGCCTGAGACGGACCCGAAAACCGGCTCGCGCGTGAGCCTCAGGAGGAATTCGATGACTGTTGTGACCGATGTTGCCGACATGCAGGCCCTGGCCCGGCGCCGGGTACCGAAGATGTTTTACGACTATGCGGATACCGGTTCCTGGACGCAGAGCACCTACCGCGAGAACGAAGCGGCGCTGCAGCGCCAGAAGCTGCGCCAGCGCGTGGCCTGCAACATAGACAACCGCTCGGTCAAGACCACCATGATCGGCCAGGACGTAACGATGCCGGTTGCCCTTGCCCCTGTCGGCCTCACCGGGATGCAGCGCGCCGACGGTGAAATTCTCGCGGCCCAGGCCGCAGAAGAATTCGGTGTCCCTTTCACCCTGTCCACCATGAGCGTCTGCTCGATCGAGGATGTCGCCGAGAACACCAAGAACCCGTTCTGGTTCCAGCTCTACGTCATGCGCGACAGGGGCTTTTCGGAAAACCTGATGCAGCGTGCAACGGCTGCCGGCTGTTCGGCACTCGTGCTCACGCTTGATCTTCAGGTTCTTGGCCAACGGCACAAGGATCTGAAAAACGGCCTGTCCACGCCGCCGAAACCCAAACCGCACGTTCTGCTGGATCTTGCCTTCAAGCCGCGCTGGTGCTGGCACATGCTGCAGACCAAGCGCCGCCAGTTCGGCAACATCCATGGCCACGTGTCCGGTGTTGGCGACATGACCTCGCTTGCCGAATGGACCAACAGCCAGTTCGACCCGACCCTCGACTGGTCTTCGGTGGAATGGGTGAAGTCCCACTGGAAGCGCAAACTCATTCTCAAGGGCATCAACGATGTGGAGGATGCGAAGATCGCGGCGGACGTTGGGGCCGACGCGATCGTCGTCTCCAACCATGGTGGCCGTCAGCTTGACGGAGCTCTTGCGTCCTATGAGGTGCTTCAGGACATCGTCGATGCGGTCGGCGACAAGATCGAAGTGCATTTCGACAGCGGCATCCGGTCCGGCCAGGATGTCTTCAAGGCGGTCGCAATGGGAGCCAAGAGCACCTACATCGGCCGCGCCTTCATCTATGGTCTTGGCGCCATGGGCAAGGAAGGGGTCTCGAAGGTGCTGCAAATGATGCACAAGGAACTGGACGTCACCATGGGCCTTTGCGGCGAAACCGACATCAAAAAGGTCGGCCGCCACAACCTGGTGCTCTGACGGGTCACCTATCCGGGCGCACGAACTTGGAGGGACTGACCCCGAGGCGCGTCCGGAAACTCGCCGTCATGTGGCTTTGCGAGGAAAAGCCCGACCTGAGAGCGATTTCCGAAAGCGGCTTGCCGGTGGAAACGATGAGCGCCCGGGCGCGCTGCAGCCGCCGGCTGACGATATAGTCGTAGGGCGACTGCCCACAGTAAGCCGAGAAGGCACGGCTCAGGAAACTGGCCGAAACGCCGATTTCCTGCGCCAGAACGGCAACGGACAGATTTGACCCGAGATCGGCCTCGATCCTGTCCGCCACTTTCCGAAACCGATTGCCTGTCATCCATCTGGCAGCCTTGCCAGGGCGCTGCGGCTTCAGCCCCGCCTCTGCAAGTGCGTTGATGCAGGCTTCGGTTTCCAGATGATCCGGAGGCGTATCCGACAACAGCCACTTGCGCAGTCTGCCTGCGGCCATGGAAGCAGATTTCGACAGGATGTTGGTGCGGTAACACCCTTCCGTCAGACAGATTTCGCGACCGCTGACCAGAAGATATTCACCGCCCATTTCTGAACGGGAGCGGATGTCGCAGCCGCTGGGTGTCAAAGCCAGCGTGTTGGGCAAGCGAACGAAATCTTCCCGCCTGTCCGAAGCGATGGCATGGCTGCCCGATTGATAGTCAAACGCAAAGCCGATGGTTCCCGTCTCTGCCACGAAACCGACATCGTAACCGGCGGCCGGCAAAAGGCGGAGCCCATATCCGGCGACCTCCCGGTAGATGGGCACAGATCCAGGCTGGGTATGAACAGTGTCCGTTTGCATGGCGCGCAAACCTGACGCAGGAACAGGGGCTGCGCAAGTCCGAATAGGTTCAGGATCCTGAAAGACAGTGCGGACCACGCGGATATACTCGCGGCCGACCAACACCAGAAACCGGACCTGACCACGCCCATGACCGCTCTCTTCACCCTGGACGACCTTGAAGCCGCTTTTCCGATCGTGCGCCAGCTTGTGCCGGAAACGCCAAGCTATGCCTGGCCGCTCCTGAAGGAGCGGTTCGGCCTGGAAATCGCGGTCAAACACGAGAACCACACCCCGATCGGCGCCTTCAAGGCGCGCAGCTCCATCGTCTACATCCAGAAACATATCGAAGAACACGGCCGCCCCAGCGGCGTCGTTACGGCCACCCGCGGAAACCACGGCCAGTCCATGGCGCTGGCCGCCCGTACGCTTGGCCTGCCCGCCACCATCGTGGTGCCGGAAGGAAATGCGGAGGGCAAGAACCGGGCGATGAAGGCCTTTGGTGCTGATCTCGTGATCGACGGTCGCGACTTCGACATTTCCCGGCGCACTGCCGAGCGGCTGGCCCGTGAAAGCGGTTTCCTGATGGTGCCGAGCTTTCACAGGAACATCGTCCTTGGCGTTGCGACCTACGCGCTGGAATTTTTCAGGGCGCATGACGATCTCGACGTGGTTTATGTCCCCGTTGGCATGGGTTCCGGCGCCTGTGGACTGATCACGGTGCGCGACCTTCTGGGGCTTAAAACCGAGATCGTTCCTGTCGTTACGGAAAACGCCCCCGCCTACCGCCTGTCCGTCGAGGCGGGAAAAATCGTGACCACGGAAACCGCAGCCACTTTCGCCGACGGCATGGCCTGCCGGGAGCCGGTACAGGCGGCGCTTGATATCCTGCAGACCGGTTCCAACCGGATCGCAACGGTTACGGATGACGAAATCGCTGCCGCCATCCGCGTCCTGTTTGCAGATACGCATAATCTCGCCGAAGGTGCCGGTGCTGCCGCCCTCGCCGCATTGATACAGGATGCGCCGAAGCTTCAAGGCAGGAAGGCCGGTATCATTCTGTCAGGAGGCAACCTGGACGAAACGGCAATGCAGACAGTTCTGACCGGTGGAACACCGGTGGTCTGAATACCGGGATGACAATATCCCGGGACACAACCCCGGAACCAGAAGTGCGAAAGTTCTCAAAGCAACGACAGCCAGGCCTTTGCAATTGCGGCGCCGGTCTCGTCGGCCTTTGCTGCATGGCGGGACGCTTCGGTGTCGAAACGGCTGTGCCAGTCCGGCGTATGCGCACGAATGTCGTCACTGAAGGCTTCGCTCCAGTTACGTACTTCCGGAAGGCCGGTTTCGAAATGGAACTGGATTGCGTAGGTCAAATCGCCCATGCGGAAGGCCTGGACCGGTGTCATGGCGCTGCTCGCCAGAAGCACCGCCCCGTCCGGCAGCGTTACGGTGTCGGAATGCCAGTGGAACTGAGGAGCACCGGCCCCGAGCTTGCCGACCACGGGGTCTTCCAGCCCTGCGTCGGTCGGTGTCACGTCGCGCCAGCCGAATTCAACCGGCAAGCCCAGAACGTTCTCTCCACCAAAGGCGCGGGCGATCAGCTGCGAGCCCAGACAAATACCGAGGACGGGCTTGCCGGCATCGTCAAAGGCACGGATCAGATCGCAGACCTTCGGCAGATGCGGGTAGGCATCGTCCGCCAGCGCATCCTGGGCTCCGCCCAGCACGACCAATCCGGCAAAAGCATCGGCGGCTTGAGGAAGCGGCTCGCCTTCAAATGCCTTGACGGTGTGCCAGCTATGACCTTCCTGCGTAGCGACACGACCGAGAATGCCAAGTTCCGTATGCTGATAGTTCTCAACGACGAGAAAATGCATGTTGTCCTCTAACCTGCTCACGAGCCTTACCGCTTCAATTCCGGCGGGACTTTATCCATGCGCAACCTTGATGAAAACATCAAAAACAATCATTTGCATTGAAGTGTCCTGACCGTCAATCTTAGGAACAACATCCCCATAAAGATCGGTTCATTCATGAGCGTTGCATCCCCCAGCCTCCGGCCCGGCTCTGCCGGCTTCAGTGCAACCGACTACGGTCTTTACGCGGCGACGGTTCTTGCCTGGGGCTTCAGCTGGATTGCAATGAAGGGCCAGGTGGCAACGGTCGCGCCTGAAGTGTCTGTCTTCTGGCGCTTTGTGCTGGCAGCGTCGATCATGATGGCGTGGGCACGCTTTCGCGGACACCATCTTGCCTTCGGCCTTCAGGATCACCTGCGGTTTGCCGGACTTGGCGTGTTTCTGTTTTCCACCAACTTCACGCTGTTCTACTACGGCGCGGCCATTTTGCCGTCCGGTTTGCTGGCGGTGATCTTCTCGACCGCCTCGATCTTCAACCTGTTTCTGGGACTGATCCTGTTCGGCCAACGACCAAGCCCGATCGCTCTCGGTGCCGGGCTGCTCGGCTTTCTGGGTATCGGCCTGATGTTCTGGCCGAAGCTGGCCGGGGCAGAGTTCAACGACGAAGCTGCCATTGGCCTCGCCATGTGTGTCGGCGGCACGTTGTCCTTCTGCCTTGGCAACATGCTGTCGGCTGACACCCAGCGGCGCGGCATCGGCGTTACACCTGCTACCGCCTGGGGCATGGTCTACGGCATGCTTTTCCTGGGGGTGTTCTCGGCCCTGCGCGGCCAGAGTTTTTCCGTCGAATGGTCCGTGAACTATTTCGGAAGCCTGATCTATCTGGCTGTTGTCGCCTCGGTCATCGCCTTTGCTTCCTACCTGACCCTGCTCGGCCGCATCGGCTCGGCGCGGGCAGGCTATGCCACCGTGATGTTCCCGGTGGTCGCTCTCACTCTGTCGACCATTTTCGAAGGCTATCAGTGGACGCCAGTGGCCGCCGCCGGTCTGGCCTGTGTCATCGGTGGCAACCTGATGATGCTGCGCGCCCGATAGGTCTATCCCTGACATGAGAAGAAACCGGACGGCGGAGGTTTATTCCGCCGCCAGTTGCGTTGTGCCGCTGCCAACGTTGCCGATCGCTGCCACCAGGTGGTTGCACAACGTATCGTGCATGGTTTCGCGTGCCGTATCCGAGCGCAGCAGGGCGATGTCGCAATAGGGCAGCGTCGGAAAGCCGTCCTTCTCGTCCAGAATACGCATGCCGTCTCGAATTGCGCTTTCAGGAAACACCGTCACGGCGAGTCCGGCCTGAACCGCACCGACGAGAGCCGCCGCGCTGGAGCTTGTGTAGGAGACCCGGTAGGGGCGTCCCGCCCGGTCGAGCGCATCCATCGAAATCCGGCGCCAACCACAGGTCACCGGTCCGAGTGCCAACCGGACAACGTCCTGTGTGTGGGCGCAATGTTGGTTAGACGTAACCCAGTAGAGCGGTTCACGGCGAATGATTTCACCGCGCAGGTCCATCGTATCCTGGGAGGTCGTGATGGCAACGTCGAGCGTTCCTTCCCGGATCGCATCCGTCAGCCGGGCACTGGACAGACATTCCACCTGCACTTCAATGGAAGGATTGAGCCGATTGAAGGCCGCCAGCACCTGCGGCAGCAGCCGGTCGGCATAATCGTCCGGCACGCCCAGCTTCACATGGCCGACTTCCTTCTGGCCATTGAAGGCAGACAGGGTCTCGTCGTTCAACATGATCATCCGGCGGGCGAACTCGACCAGCCGCAGGCCGTTTTCCGTCAGCCGGGACTGGCGCCCGTCCTTGATGAAGATCGGCTGACCAACACGCTCTTCCAGCCGCCGCATCTGCATGGAGACTGCCGACTGCGTCTTGTGCACAGCCTCACCAGCCTTGGTGAAGCTTCCCAACTCCGCGATCGCCAAAAACGTTCGAAGTTGGTCGATGTCCAGTGCGTGATGCATGCAAGGACCCTATGAAATGAGCCACAAACCGGTGGTGAAATTTGAGATTCGAATTGATTTACTAAAGATACATCACAACTTCTTACACTTCAATCGATATTTGGCCAGCAGGACAAAACAATACTCTAGGTAAGATTTTGAAATCGTTCCGGGAATTCCGTTCGCTTGCAACTATTCGGCCGCGAGCGGAACCGAAAGGTTGTCGAGCGATGAAACAATGTGCTCGACCAGGGCATCCGTGACCCGGGAATTGTTATGCCAGGACCGCATGATACCGATTTCGCAATCGGGCAATTTCGGGAAACCCTCGGCTTCCGTCAGAACCCGCATGCCGGACCGAAGCGCAGATTCTGGCAGAACGGAAATGGCAAGCCCGGCAAGGACGGCGGCGCCGACTGCCGTAGAGTTCCAGCTTGAATAAAGCAGGCGATGTTCGCGCATCTGATCGCTGAGCGCATTGATCGCAGCCCGGCGCCAGTCGCAGGTTGCGCGCCCCAGCGCCAGAGGCAGAGGCGACTCGTTTTCCACCGCGTGGCGGGCCGAGACAACCCAGAGCAAAGGTTCCCGCCGTACCAGATCAACGTTCTTGCGACCACGCTTCTGTACGTGGGTGATGATGGCGACATCCAGCTCACCCTCGGCGATCATGTCGGCCAGATTGGGTGTCGGCGCGCAGACGACGCTGACCTCCGCCTTGGGGTTGGACCTGGAAAAGCGCGCCAGAATTTCCGGCAGGAACCGATCTGCGTAGTCGTCCGGAGTGCCCAGACGCACGAGCCCGGCAAGTTCCGTGTCATCGAAAGCGGCAAGCGTCTCGTCGTTCAATTGCACGAGCCGGCGCGCGTAGTGAAGCAGACGCTCGCCATGTTCGGTCAGGCGGGACTGCCGGCCAACCCGGACAAAGAGCGGTTTGCCGATCCGCTCCTCCAGACGGCGCATCTGCATCGACACCGCCGACTGTGTCTTGTGCACATTGTCCGCCGCCTTGGTGAAGCTGCCGCTTTCGGCAATGGCCACAAAGGTCCGGAGCTGATCCAGGTCGAGCATGAGCGCCTCACTGATAAAGGATGCTCATATTTAACATGGCATCCATTTAAAGGGGAAATGATTTCGCGAAGCGGCCGCCTTGCTTCAATCGAAGCGCTTTGGGGATTTTGACTTCACAGAAAGTGATAATTTCAATCACAAACATTCGTTGGATTAATAGCAGCAAACAGTCCACATAGGGGATGTTCCACAACAAGCGACGACAAATCAGGCTCGGAACAGGCAGTCGGAATCCCTCCGTCCGCCAACAGGAGAATTTTGCCATGACACATACAGCAAGCACCCCGTTCTTCGCTCTCTTCGGGCAGATGGTTGCCCGTGTATGGCGTGTGTCCAAAAACCGTCGTCAGTTCGCGGAACTGAATGACTGGTCCGACGAGCAGTTGAAGGACATCGGCCTGACGCGGAGCGACGTTCGACGCGCATTGGCCCAACCGTTCTATACCGATCCGACATCCCTGGTGAACGGATCTTCAGCGCTCCGCGAGACCATCGGCTATAGCGCCGCCAATTCGGCGCAGGACAAGCCGATGATGACACTCGTGACCGAAAGCAAGACCCGCCAGCTGGCGGCCTGACCTTTCGGCTGACCTCCCCTCATTTGCAGCCCCTGTCGGCAAGCCTTGCTGACGAACCTGACCCGCCTCACCGGCGGGTCTTTTTTTTAAAAAAAAGCGTTAAGGGCGGCCCAAGCCTGAAGACGGCTCAAACGTCGCGGAAATCCTTGGCGGCCTTTTCGAAGAAACTGTCGAAAGCCTTGAACTGGTTGGACTGGAAATCACGGCCGGCGGACATCCAGCTCGACACCATTTCCTCAAACTCGGACGCATTGCCCTCAGGGCCTTCCGGCTCGTCGTCCGGAGGCAATTCTTCTTCCTGTGGCTCGGGCTCAGGCTCTGGCGAGGCGGATTTCGTAACGATGCTGGCCGGTTGCAGGAACGCGCCCCAGAAGGATTGCATCGCCTCGGCATAGCCTTGCAGGTAGTCGACCGGGGTCGGCTGCGGTTTCGGCCGGCCTCTGGCAAAGCCGCGCAGATAGGCGTCAAGCAGGTTACGAGCTTCACCGTGGACAAAGGGCCTGGCAATCTGCCCCATGGCAAGCGTCGCCGCCACGGGCATCATTTCCTGGATGGCATCGCGCTGAAGGCCTGTGAGGCCGGAAATCTGGCTGGCAAGCGCCTTTTGAACAGCTTCAGGCCCGAAAAAGGGTGTCAGGGCCGCATCGGACGGACTCTGGAACAGACCTGCGTAGCCGGCAAAGGGGTTTTGCGCGACTGAGCCAAGCGGCGACGTCTGCCCGAGGAACTCCGAAAAGCCCGGTACCGTGCTGCCGAAGTAGCGGAAACCGTTGAGCGCGGCAGGCAGGAGCTGCTCCATCACCCGGCTAAGGTCTTCATTCGACCAGCCGAAGCGGTTGCGCACATCTTCCGACAAGGAAAAGATGTCGAAGGGAGGAGCTCCCGTCTCGCTGCCAGTCATTTGCGTCGCTCCGCTCACGCTGTTGCAAGGCCTTGAGAAAAAAGACCGATCACAGACAGAGTGACGCTTCGCGGGCCTCAGGTCAATTCAGGCCTTTTGCGGACAGCGCCGGTCGCCCACAACTTGATGCTGCGGGCGAAGCTTGTTCAGTAGGCGTAGTCGCGGAAGACCTGGCTGATATCGCCCTTCCAGGAACCGTTATAGCGCTGCAGCAGAACGTCTGCCGGGCACATGCCGGAGGCGAGGCCTTCCTCGATCGGAGCCAGATGCACGCGCTCGTCCAGATCGCCATCGCTCAGGCGATTGCGACGCTTGAGACCTTCCTGGGACAGGGCAAGCACCTGTTTGGCGACATCCAGAACGGTGCCTGAGCGGAAAGGTGTCTGCAGGGCGGTTTTGGGAACGCCTGCACGAAGAGCCGCGCGTTCTTCCTGGGTCCAGTCCTTGACCAGTTCCCAGGCCTGATCGAGCACGCCCTTGTCGTAAAGCAGGCCGACCCAGAGTGCCGGCAGAGCGCAGATGCGCCGCCACGGGCCACCGTCAGCGCCGCGCATCTCGATGTATTTCTTCAACCGGACATCGGGGAAAAGCGTGGACAGGTGGTTGTTCCAGTCACCGATATTTGGCGTAGCGTCCGGAACCTTGCCTTCCAGCGCGCCGTTCATGAACTGGCGGAAAGTGGTGCCCGTAACGTCGTAGTAGGTCGAGCCGCGCTTGACGAAATACATCGGCACATCAATTGCCCATTCCACATAACGCTCGAAGCCGAAGCCTTCCTCGAAAGCGAAGGGCATGTCGCCGGTGCGGTCGTGGTCGGTGTCGGTCCAGATCTGGGCGCGGAAGGATTTGAAGCCGTTCGGCTTGCCTTCCGTGAAGGGCGAATTGGCGAAAATGGCGGTCGCGATCGGCTGCAGAGCCAGGCCGACGCGCATCTTGAGGGCCATATCCGCTTCGGACGAGAAATCGAGGTTCACCTGGATGGTGGAGGTCCGGTACATCATGTCGAGACCAAGCGAGCCGACCTTCGGCATGTAGTTGGTCATGATGTCATAGCGGGATTTGGGCATACGCGGCATGTCGGCACGCGACCATGTCGGGGTCATGCCGATGCCAAGGAAGCCGATGCCGAGCGGTTCGGCCACGCGGCGCACATCGGCAAGGTGCTGGTTGGCTTCGCGGCAGGTCAGGTGCAGGTTGTCGAGCGGCGCGCCAGAAAGTTCGAACTGACCGCCCGGCTCGATGGAAATCGCGCCGCCGCCGCGGTCGTCTGCCAGACCGATGATCTTGCCGGCGTCCTCGATCCGCTCCCAGTTGATCAGCTTTTCCATGCCGGTCAGGATGGCCTCGACGCCCTTTTCACCGCCATAGGGAATTGGCGTCAGTTCGTTCAGGCAGAAGCCGAATTTTTCGTGCTCGGTGCCGATGAGAAACTTCTCTTCCGGCTTACAGCCCTCCTCGAGCGTCGCGGCAAGGTCCGCAACCGTTTCAATCGGGGTGGAGTCGACCGTATCGCGGGCCATGAAAGCGTCCTAAAAACTGCGCGGCCCGTCAGGCTGCCCCCTACAAACCGCAGTGATCCGGCGCGTTCCGGGAGGAACGCTTTTGAGCCTCGGTGATTTAGGTTTCTTGAAACAAGAATGCAAGCAAGGAAACGACACCGAAGTGTGCGTGGTGATCATGCCGGTCCGTTTCAGGAACGCAAGCCGTTCGTCGGGGAATGTGCAACCGGCTTCTGCAACGGTGCCGATCCCAGCTTTGTCCTGACCTCGCAGAGGAGCGATACCATATCAAGCAAGGTCCCTCCCCCAACGCTGTCACGTGATCCTGAACATGAATAACGGTTCCGTGCAGCCAGACAGCCGGACAGCCGCCTACCTCCAGTCGCCCACCGTTGCCTGCAGAACCGCCAGGGCTGCGACAGCTGCCGTGTCGGCGCGCAGGATACGTGGGCCCAGGGGAATTGGCGTGACAAAATCGAGACTGCGCAGAAGAGACCGCTCCTCATCGGAAAAACCGCCTTCCGGCCCGATCAGTATGGCGAGCGGCTTCGGACCGCTTTCCTTCATCTGGGCCAGGGTCAAAAGCGGATTGTTTGTCCCTTCCGCTTCATCGCAGAACAGCAACCTGCGGCCGGGCTGTGCTTCGTTCCAGACCGCAAGCACATCCGTCAGCGGCTGGGGCGCAAGAACTTCCGGCACGGCCAGCACACCGCATTGCTCGGCCGCTTCGATCACGTTTGCTTCCATCCGCTCAAGATTGATTCGGCTGGCCTGGGTATGCTGGGTCAGCACCGGCTTCAGGCTGCCAGCTCCCATCTCCACGGCCTTTTGCACCATATAGTCCAGCCGGGCGTGCTTGAGCGGCGCGAACATGTACATCAGGTCATTTGCCGAGGTTTGCTCGCGAGTGCGTTCCATCAGCTGCAAAGTGCAGTCGCGCCGGCCATTGCTGACGATCTTCGCCAGCCATTCGCCATCATTGCCGTTGAAGACAAGCACGTAGTCGCCATCCTTGAGGCGCAGAACGTTCAGCAGATAGTTCGCCTGGCTGCGGTCCGCATCTATGCGCGCGCCATCGGCAAGGATATGTCGCAGGAACAGTCGTTGCATATTGAACTCGTATTTGGCCATGGTGCTTAGGTATGCGCTCGATTGTGAGGGTTTCAAGGCGGTTCGGATGGCTGTGGAAGCTTCCACAGCCTATTCGATTCTTACGCGCCTGCTTAAGCCGTATCTTCTTTTCCCAAGCCTTGGGCAAAGGCGGTCCGCACGGTCCTTGACCCTGCCTCCCCGAACGGCCACTTTCGGGGCAGAAGAGGAATCACCTGCGTGAGCGAAACCCAGTCCAACGTCGCCGAATTCTCCGTCTCCGAAATTTCCTTCTCCATCAAACGTACGATGGAGGATGCTTTCGGTTACGTGCGCGTGCGCGGCGAGCTGGGCCGGATCTCCCGGCCGGGGTCCGGTCACATCTATCTGGACCTGAAAGACGACCGCTCGGTCCTGTCCGGCGTTATCTGGCGCGGGGCAGCCTCCAAGCTGAAGATCCAGCCTGAACAGGGGTTGGAGGTGATCGCCACCGGCAAGATCACCACGTTCCCGGGCCAGTCGAAATACCAGATGGTGATCGACTCCCTGGAACCGGCAGGAGCTGGCGCCCTGATGGCGCTGCTGGAAGAGCGCAAGAAGAAACTTGCCGCGGAAGGCCTCTTTGCCGAGGAGCGCAAGCGTCCGCTGCCACCCTTGCCGAGTGTCATCGGCGTGGTCACTTCGCCGACCGGTGCCGTCATCCGCGATATCCTGCACCGGATCGCCGACCGCTTTCCGCTGCATGTGCTGGTCTGGCCGGTCCGCGTCCAGGGCGAGACCTCGGGTGCGGAAGTCGCCAACGGCATTCGCGGCTTCAACGCCCTGCAACCCGGCGGACCGATCCCGCGGCCGGACGTCCTGATCGTAGCCCGCGGAGGCGGCAGCATCGAGGACCTGTGGGGCTTCAACGAGGAAGCCGTCGTCCGCGCAGCCGCAGACAGCCAGATCCCGCTGATCTCGGCCGTCGGCCATGAAACGGACTGGACGCTGATCGACCTTGCCGCCGACCTGCGTGCCCCGACGCCGACGGGCGCTGCCGAATTTGCCGTGCCGGTGAAGGCCGAGCTGATGGCCATGGTCGACGACCGTTCCCGCAGGCTCAATTCGGGCCTGGTGCGGTTCGTGACCTCCCGGCGCACAGAGCTGCGTGCCGCCAGCGCCGCCCTGCCCGCGCCGCAAGACCTTCTCGCCCTGCCGCGCCAGAAATTCGATACGCTGGCCAGCAGCCTGGAACGCGCACTGATCGTGAGCACCAGAACGCACCGGACCCATTACCAGAATTTTGCCGGACGCCTGTCTCCGCTGCTCCTGTCCCGCCTGAGCACGAAAGCCCGGCAAGATCTTGTCCAGGCGAGCGAACGCAAGCAGCGTGCGCTGCAGGTCGCGGTCTCGCAAAAGCGGCATGCCTTCGAGGCCCTGGCCGTGCGACTGACACCGGCCCGGCTCGCCCAGCAGACGACGCTCGGGACCGAGCGCCTGTCCGGTCTGGGGGACCGGCTTGACCGGGCCTATCTTGCCCGTCTTTCGCAGGAAAAAGCGCGCCTTGACGGTTTGCAGAAACTGCTGAAGTCGCTTTCCTACAAGGATGTGCTTGCACGCGGGTATGCCGTGGTGCGCGACGACAGCGGCCAGCCGGTGCGCTCGGCGGCAGCGATCGCGTCTGGTGCAGCCCTTTCCATAGAACTGGCGGACGGTACGGTTGACGCCGTCGCGCTCAGCGACAGTGCCGGCCCGAAGCCTGCCAAAGTGAAAAAACCGGCGACCGGCAAGGGACCGGCAACCAGCCAGGGCAGCCTGTTCTGAACGGGTAGAAAACCCTCCGCAATTTCACCAAGATTTAACCACGTCCCTTACGTCAATCTTAAGCCGGCTCGCGTAAGGTTACCTTCGTTCTGACAAGAAATTTTCGGACGGGGGATACTCATGCCTGTGCAGCGCAAGCAATTTGGAAAACGTGGACTGGACCCGCAAGGTCAGGGCCAGTGGGGCCCGAGCCAGAACGGCTATTCGGGCAACAATGCCTATGCTTCGAGCGCCGGCGGGTATGCGCGCGCCGGAGGCGCCGCCGTTCAGGTTGCCGGCGACAGCAGTCTTTCCATCATCGATGCGGTGATGCAGTTCCTCGGTTTCTTTTTCAGCTTCAACGGCCGCATCGGCAGGCTCGGTTACTGGGGTATCGGCACATTCAACCTGATCATGATGGTTGCGGTCATCTTTGCCTATTTCACTGCGATCGAGAACGAGATTCAATACTACGCAAACGCGGACGAACTGCTGGCAAGCGGAAGTGGACTGACCATGTGGTTGCTGATCCTGCCGTTCTCCATTTCGAACCTCTCCGTTCAGGTTCGCCGGTTCCACGACAGGGATGTGTCGGGCTATTGGCTGCTCGTCTGGTTCATTCCGATTGTCGGCAGTCTCTTCGCCCTCTGTCAGGGCTTCGCCAACATGTTCTTCTCCGGCACACAGGGACCCAACCGGTTCGATACGCCGCAGAGCCAGGCTCACATCTTCGATTAACCCGAACCCGGGGCAATTCCCCGGCCAGCAACAAAAAACGCCGCCGGAAAGACCTTCCGGCGGCGTTTTGTTTTCTTGAATTCGGCTTTCCCGTCAGGCCATCAGCTCGGGCAGGATGGTGATGATCGAAGGGAATGCCAAAAGGCCTGCGATGGTCAGGACGTCTGCAACGAAGAACGGTACGCAGCCGCGGAAGACTTCCTGCACCGGAATATCCGGCCGCACTCCCGAGACAACGAAACAGTTCAACCCGATCGGTGGGGTGATCAGACAGAGTTCCGCCATCTTCACCACCAGAATGCCGAACCAGATCGAGCAGGCCTCACCCGACATGCCGAACGCACTGTCGGCAGCCGACACGCCCTCACCGCCGTTCAGCGCCATAACCGCAGGATAGACCACTGGCAGCGTGAGGATGAGCATGCCGATCGCATCCATGAACATGCCGAGAACGGCGTAAGCCAGGAGGATGCAGACCATCACCACCCAGGGCGAATAATCCAGGGCGACGATGAAGTCCTTGAAGGCGTCCGGCAGGCCCGCAAAACCCAGGAACCGCACGTAGACAAGCACGCCCCAGATCAGGGTGAAGATCATCACCGTCAGTTTCGCGGTCTCGTGCAAGGCCTGGCCCAATTGCTTGGTGCGCATTCCTTTCATGAACGCAACGACCAGCACCACGAAGGCGCCGAGCGAACCGGCTTCGGTCGGGGTGGCCAGACCGAAGAAGAACGAACAGAAGATGATCGCGACGACGGCGATGATCGGCAGGGTGCCGGGCACGCTTTCAAAGCGCTCTTTCCAGGTAAAGCCACCGACCGGTGGTGCATCGCCGCGCCAGGCGGCAACGGCCACGATGATGCCGACGTAGATCAATGCCGAGAACACGCCCGGCAGGAAACCGGCGATCAAGAGCTTGCCGACCGACTGTTCCACCAGAATGGCGTAGATCACCAGAATTGCGGACGGCGGGATGAGCGAGGCCAGCGTGCCACCGGCGGCAACGACGGCAGCCGACAGTCGTTTGGAATATCCGGCGGCCAGCATTTCGGGAATGGCGACACGCGCAAAGACCGCGGCCGTTGCCACCGATGCACCTGATACGGCTGCGAAACCGGCAGTGGAGAACACCGTGCCCACGGCCATGCCGCCCGGCAGCCAGCCCAGCCAGCGCTTTGCCGCTTCGAAAAGCTGCTTGGTAAACCCGGCGTAGAAAGCCAGGAAGCCGATCAGAATGAATGTCGGCAGCACCGACAGGGCATAGGTGACCGACTTGGAATGCGGGATCGTGCCGGCCATCTGCAAGGCCACGAAGAAGCCTTTCGAGAACCCCATTTTCAGGGAGAACAGCACGATAAGGCCGACCAGTCCCGTAAAGGCCGCGGCAAAAGCCACACGCACACCCAGGACGACGAGGACCAGCAGGACGCCGGTCATCAGGAGGCCAACTTCAAACGGCGTCATCGCGCGCCTCCTTCTTCCACGTCATCGCCAAAGGCTTCTTCGATCTCGTGTTTGGCGTGTTCCTCGACACCCTCGATCATCGGCACGCAATAGGCTTCACGAGACGGGTTCACGACCAGACGGGCGTACCCGTAGATCTGCATGCACAGGCGCAGGAACAGGAGACTGAGCGCGACCGGAACCATCAGCTTGGACGGCCAGGTCGGCAGGCGGATATCCATGGTGCTGTCGCCGATCGTCCAGGACCGGTCGAAATGGTACCAGGAGCCCCAGATCAGGAGCGCGACCGTGAAGGCGATCAGGATGACACCCAGCATTTCGCAGATGTAAAGCGTCCGGCCGCTGAGCCGGCCGAGCACGATCTCCATGCGGATATGGCCCCCGACGCGTTGGCAATAGGCAATACCGGCGAAGGCGAAGATGGCCATTGCCTGTTCGGTGATGTCGATGAAGCCGGGTACCGGGGTATTGAAGCCCAGGCGGCCGACAACCTGAAGGACGGCCAGCAGCATCAAGGCCAGGATGGCTCCTGCGGCAAACAGGTTGAAGGCATTCTCGACGTGAGCGAGCCAGCCGTCGAAGCGGATATAGGTGACCGGGCGCTCCGAAACGGAACGTCCTCCGGGATCGATTGTGTTCATGAGTTAAGCCCCGAGCATTGGCTTCCCGGCGCAGGTCGCGCCGGGAAGAGTGTGAAACAGTCCAGGCTTGCCGGGCTTATTCCGCGAGGGTCGACTTGACCATGTCCAGGATGTCCTGCGCCGGCAGACCGTTGGCGGACTGCTCTTCCACCCAGGCGGCCTGGATCGGACCGGCCTTTTCGGCAAAGGCAGCCAGTTCGGCATCGGAGAACTCGACCTGCGTCACACCACGGCTTTCCAGTTCCGGCCACCACTTTTCGTAGACCTTGTCATAGGTCTCCAGGTAATGCGCCAGGGCCGGCTCAACCGAGCTGTCGAGAGCTGCCTTGAAGTCGTCCGGAAGTGCGTTGTAAGCGTCGATGTTCACGATCACCGGGCACTGCACGGTTCCCGGGTTCAGGTTCTTGGTCCACCAGTTGGCGACTTCAACCACCTTGAACGACAGATGCGCATGCGGTGCGAAGCTTGCAGCCGCCACCGTGCCGGAATCAATCGCCTGATAGGTTTCCGAAGCGGTCACGGAGGTCGGCACCGCGCCGACAGATTCCATCAACTGGCCGATGCCGCCAAGGGCACGCACGCGCATGCCGTCAAAGTCGGAAATCGAGCTCGGCACATCGCCCTTGCCAGCAAAGTTGTACTGCGGCATCGGCGAAGGCATCAGAGCCTGAGCGTTCCAGCGGCCAAGGTCTTCCTTCACGGCAGGATGCTCATAGAGCTTCATCGATACCTTGATTTCCTGGTCAAGGTCCTTCACGCCCAGGAACGGCAGTTCCAGAACCGTCAAGCTCGGGTTCTTGTCCGGGTGATAGGAGGCGCAGATCTGCGCCATTTCGAACGCACCGAAGGAAATGCCGTCGAGATTCTCGCGAGATTTCGACAGGGCTTCACCGTACTGCAGTTTGATTTCGAACTTGCCGTCGGTCTTTGCGGACACTTCTTCGGCCAGCTTTTCGACATGCTCGGTAAACGCACGGCGCTTGCCCCAGAGCGACACGTTCCAGGTTACGTCGGCGGCGAAGGTTTCGGTGGCGAATACCAGAGACAGCGCAGCCGCGGATACAGCGGTTGCGGATTTCAGTGAAAAGAGCATGCAATCCTCCCAAGACGTTTGCTCATTTCCTTGACAGCTCGGCCTGAACACCTCCGCGCACAAGCCCGTGCCAAGTCGATGAGCCCGTAGCATGACCCGTGCCAGTTCTTGCTGGCAACACTTTCCGGCAGGAAATCGATGCTTCTTTCCGCCCTACCCTCCATTTGCTGCAGTGCACCTCGGCAAGATCTTGCCGATAGCCCGATACCCTCGGCGGATTTCCGCCGGTTCGGGGTGATGTTGGGGCATCGTTCGGGTGAATGCTCTCAGGAATGCCTATCCCTCGACAGTCTCGGCATTCGCCTGATCGCGGCTGAGGCCGAGGCGGGTCATTTTTTCGTTGAGCGTTCGCCGCGGCAGGTTGAGTTCCTGCATCACATCGGCCATCCGCCCACCGTGACGACGCAAGGCACCTTCGATCAGGTTGCGCTCATAGGCGTCCATCAGTTCCTTCAGGCCACCTCCAACGGGAACCGGTCCCGTTTCCCGCTGGCCGGTCACCAGTTCTTCCAGCGGCTGCGGCGTGACCGGTGCGTTGAGCACGAAGCGCTCGGCGGCATTGCGCAGCTCCCGGACGTTTCCCGGCCAGCCATAGGTTTGAAGGAAAGCCTCGTCGCGGGCGCTTGTGGCCGGGGCATCCAGACCATACTGGGCGGCGAAGCGGTTCAGGAACGTGTCGAACAGCAGGAGCGCATCACGGCCTCGCTCGCGCAGTGGCGGCACCCGCAGTTCAATCGTATTCAGCCGGAAGAGCAGGTCCTCGCGCAGCCGTCCGCTGCGCACTGCTTCCCTGGGGTCGACATTGGCGGCGCTGACCAAACGGATATCGACATCGACCGGTCTTGTGCCGCCGATACGGTCTACCTTTTTCTCCTGCAGCACGCGCAACAGCTTCGGCTGCAACGCCAGCGGCATGGAGACGATCTCGTCCAAGAACAGGACGCCGCCACTTGCCGCCTCGATCCTTCCTGTCCTTTGCTTGTCTGCACCGGTGAAAGCGCCGGCCTCATGGCCGAACAGCTCCGCTTCCACCATGGCCTCCGGCAGGGCTGCCGCGTTGATCGCCATGAAAGGCCCTTCCTTGCGCGGGCTGAAATCATGCAGAGCCTGGGCAATCACTTCCTTGCCTGTGCCGGTTTCACCGGTAATGAGAACCGCCGCATCCGTTGCAGCAAAATGCAGGATCTGCTGGCGCAGGGCCTGCATGGCGGGGCTATTGCCAATCAGGCGGCTTTCCAGCCCCGCGCTATCGAGCAATTGCGTGCGCAGCGAACGGTTCTCCAGAACAAGTGCACGCCTGTCGCATGCCCGGCGAACCACGTCGGCAATCAGATCTGGATCGAACGGTTTTTCGACAAAGTCATAGGCCCCGGCCCGCATCGCCTCGACCGCCATCGGCACATCGCCGTGACCGGTAATCAGCACCACTGGAAGATCCGCGTCGAGCGCCCCGATCTTGCGCAGAAGCGAGACGCCGTCTTCCCCGTCCAGCATCACATCCGAAACGACGCAACCCCGGAATTCGGCGGACAATCTGGCAAGCGCCTGACCTGCCGTTGCAACTTCATGGGTTTCAAAACCTGCAAGTCTTATCCATTGGCGCAGGGCCGCGCGCATGGACGGATCGTCGTCGACGATGAGAACTGGAGTCTTCTGGGAAAGGTCGGTCATTCTGCGGCTTCTGGTTCCCGTTCGGTCCTGGTGCCGGAGGCGCTGTCACCAGCGCTGTCACCGGCGCTGTTACTGGCTCTTTCACTGGCTTTCTCGCCGGACAAGGCAGGCAGACGCAATTCGAACACAGCACCCTTGGGGGTGTTTGCGCGCACTGACAAGCTGCCGCCAAGGTCTTCCGCCAGCCGCATGGATATGGCAAGGCCGAGCCCCATGCCCCCGCTGCTGGTCTTGGTGGAAAAGAACGGGTCGAAGATCCGTTCCTTCAGGTCCTCCGGGATGCCGGGGCCGTTATCGGAAATTGCTAGCACCAGCTCTGTCCCTTGCCGATCCGCGTGCAGTTTGACTTCACCGGCCTCTTCACCCGCCGTTGCATCGGCACCATTGCGCAAGAGATTGACCAGGATCTGCTCGATCCTGAGCGGTGCGGTTTCCGCCTCCAGCGGATCGGGCGGAAGGTCCAGTTTCAAAAGGCAGCCGGTCTCTTCAAACCGGGGCCGCACGATCTTTTCGGCGGTCCGGACACTTTCTGTCAGGTCAATCTTCTCGATACGGCTTTCACCGGGCCGCGCAAAGCGCTTCAGTTCCTGCGTGAGGCTGGCCATGCGCATCTGCAGGGAATCGATTTCGTCGAGGTTTTCCGAGGCGGTTTCCGTGTCGCCCTTTTCCAGGAACTTGCGTGTTCCGGCAACGAACATGCGCAAGGCTGCTAGCGGCTGGCTGAGTTCGTGCACGACTGCCGCGGACATTTCGCCCACAGCCGCCAGACGGCTGGAGCGGGCAAGGCCGCGCTGTGCTTCCAGAAGCTCTTTTTCAACGCGCCGCCGTTCCTGAATCTCCTCCACCAGACGGGTGTTCAGCTCTTTCAGTCCGGCCGATTCCTGACGCAGCAACGCGGAGGCCTTGCGCAGACGCCGACCGCGCAGCACAAGGACGATGACCGCATAGACAAGGCAGAGCGAAATGGTTGCCGCCCAGATCGGCAGCACGCTCTTGCGGGTCTCCTCCACCGGGACCAGGAAATGCAGGGTCCAGCCAAGCAGGCCGACATCCGCCGAATTGTGCCGGTAGTTCTTGCCGTCGATGACGAGCTGCTGTCTTTCCTGATCCAGACTATCGCTGACCGGGGACAATTCCCGCCCGGCATACTGGCGCGTTGCCTCGATCATCTGGCGCACCTCCTGCGGCAGCGTCGTCAACGTCCGGTAGCGCCAATCGGGCTGGCTCGACAGAAAAATCACGCCATTGTCGTCAGAGGCAAAGACGGTCTCACCGCCTTCGGCCCAGGCTTCTTCCAGGGGGCCCATGTCCACCTTGACCACAGCCACACCAACCGGTTTGCCGCTGACTGGCGTCGGCCGTGCCAGGAACAGGCCCGGCTCGTCCGAGGTCGCGCCGATTGCAAAGAACCGGCCTTCCTCGCCTTCAATGGCGGCTGAGAAATAAGGCCGGAAACCGTAGTTGCGGCCGACCAGCGACAAGTCTTCCTGCCAGTTGCTTGACGCCAGGGTCGTGCCTTCGGCATTCATGACATAGAGCAGATCCACGCCGGAATTTTCGGCCATTTCCTGCAGGAACCGATTGGCGCTTTCCGACGGCTGGCCAAGGCCCAGCGCTGACGTTGCGCGGGGATCCCGTGCAATCATGTAAGGCAGATAGCGGTACTTCTGGTATTCGCCCAAAATCGTCTGGCGATAAAGCGTCAGCCGCTCGGCGGCCTTCCTGTCAACGCTGTCCTCATCCAGCTCCATGAAGAGCTGAACCAGCATGAAGGCGACAGCCACGAGCAGGAACGGTGGCAGGGCCAGATAGAACCAACGGTTTGACATGGCTCCATATTGCGCATTTTTTTCATTCCCGCCACCCGACCGGCTATCAGAACAAGTTGGTGACATTGATGCGCGTCAAGGACTCACCACATTCAGACCTATAGATTTTTAACGAGGCTGGTTCGATGACATGATACCGGCCGCAGGAGGGATATATGCCTATCAAAGATATTTTGACCGTTCTGGATCTCGCAGGTGACCAGCCGGCCGCCAAATACGCCCTGGAATTCGGCCGAAACTACGATGCCCATGTCACCGGACTGGCGGTGTCGTTCGAGCCGGTCGTTCCCGCATTCGCGGCCGCGCCGATGCCGGTCGACTATTTGCAGGCAGCGCACGAACAGGCGGTTGCCGCAGCCACCGAGGCCAAGAAGGAATTCGACGAGCTGGCCCGTCTGGCAGGTGTGAAGAGCGAAAGCAGGCTCGCGGAAATCCTCACCGGCGGTCCCCTGGAAAACGTGCTGGTTCATTGCCGCCCGACAGACCTGGTGGTCATCGGTCAGGCCAATCCGGACAAGCCGGAGCCGATGCGTGAGCTCTTGATCGAGACCGTCCTGTTTGAAAGCGGCGTACCGGTTCTGCTTGTGCCCTATATCGGCAGCAAATCCTTCCAGCCGAAGAACGTGCTGGTTGGCTGGGACGGCAGCTCCACCGCGACACGGGCCATCCATGCGGCTCTGCCCGTTCTGGAAAAGGCGGAGAAAATCACGGTCCTGGTCGTCGAGAAGAAAGCCACGAAAGCAACCGGCCAACCGGGTGCCGACGTCGCCAACTATCTGGCGCGCCACAACATGGATGTCACCGTCGAGGTTGTCACCAACCCGCAAGCCGGCATTGCCGACACGGTGCTCAACCATGTCTCCGACAACAGCAACGATCTGGTCGTGATGGGCGGTTACGGCCACAGCCGCATGCGTGAATTCCTGTTCGGCGGGGCAACCCGGGAAATCCTGGAAGCCATGACCGTACCGGTTCTGATGGCCCATTAAGCCACCGGCGCACACTCGATCGCCGAGATTTTGCGATGCATGAAGCCCGCGAACCTGACACACTCCGGTCCGCGGGCTTTTTTTGACCGGAAAACATGATGAAACTGCAGGGTCGAAACACCGGCAAGGCCGGACGCTCGTCTGCAACCACCCTGTTGTTTTTCGCTTCTTGTTCGTGAATTTTATGACGCGCGACCTAGGTTCGTTTCAGACGCCTCGTTCCTTGCGGAGCTTTTCAAAGGATCGATCTCATGACCATTCGCAACCTCGACGGTTTCTTTGCGCCAGGATCGATAGCCATTATCGGCCCTTGCAGGCATCCGGGCGTCCTGACCAGCAAGTTGATTTCCTGCCTGCAGGATATCGAGGCCGGCCATCCGGTAACGCTCGTCGGGATCGACGAGGATGTCCCTTTCAAGGGCCGAAAGGTCGCTCGGCTGGCCGATCTGGAGAAAATGCCGGATCTGGCAATTTATCTCGCCAAAGCGGAAGCGCTGCCGGAAAAGATCCGGATCCTTGCTGCTGGTGGGACGAAGGCCGTGCTTATCCCTTCGCCCGGCTTTGAAACCTGGCCTGAAGAGTTGCTTCAGGAGTGCCGCGAAGCCGCGCAGGCGACGAACTTGCGACTTATCGGACCAGGCACGCTTGGCCTTGCCGTTCCCGCCAGGGGACTTAACGCACTCCTCAGCGCGGAGCGCCCCGAAAAGGGGGAAGTCGCGTTTTTCGCTCGTTCCGGTGCCGTGCTCAATGCAACGCTTTCCTGGGCGAAGACCCACAATACCGGATTTTCCGCTGTCGTTTCTCTCGGCGCGCGGATGGACGTCGATATCAGCGACCTGATCGACTATTTCGCGCAGGACTATCATACCCGTGCGATCGTGCTTCACCTGGAAGGCATCGCGGTCCCGCGAAAATTCATTTCCGCCGCCAGGGCAGCTGCCCGCAGCAAGCCGGTGATCGTGATCCGCTCCGGCAAGAGCCGGGATACAGGCGGCTCGGGCAGAACCCACGCCGGGCGACTCGCACGGACTGACAGGGTCTATGAGACCGTGTTTCGCCGCACCGGCCTTTTGCGGGTGCATGATCTTGACGAGATGTTCGAGGCACTGGAAACCCTCTCCCACATTCGCGTTCCCCGCTGCGACAAGCTTGCCGTCATTGCGAACGGTCGCAGTCTTGCCAGTCTTGCCGTCGACAGGCTGATGGATCTGGGCGGCTCCTTCGCCGAGCTTGGCACCGAAACTCGAACAGCTCTTGAAGACACCAGCCGGAGCCATGCCGGCCTGTCGGTCACACCCGCTGCCGATGGTTCGGTAATCCTGAAGGAGAACGTGACACCGGAACAGATTACCGAGGCAATCGTCACGGTGTTGAAAGACCCGAATGTGGATGGTGCTGTCGTGCTTCAGGCTGCCAGTGCCTTCCAGCCCTTGTCGGCCATCGCCAAGGCAATTGCCGATGCGGCGGCGCTGGACAGGCGGCGCACCGGGCGGCGCAAGGCCATTGTTGCCGGTCTTATCGGTGGTGATGGGGCAACGCGGGCAGCCCTTTCCGAAGCGCGCATCCCGAACTATGCCAGCCCGGCCGAGGCCGCCCGCAGCCTGATGCATCTGGCGCATGATGCGCAGGCGCGCGAATTCCTTATGGCGGCCCCGGCCAGCCTGCCCAGCACGTTTTCACCCGATGTTGCGCGGGCACGCGGCATTGTCACAGCGGCGCTTCAGGAAGACCGCACCTGGCTCAGCCCGCCGGAAGTGGTCTCCGTTCTGGAAGCATATGATCTGCCGATCATGGCAACCGCCATGGCGACAACGCCAGAGGAAGCCGGCCAGCTGTCGGAGCCTTTCTTCAAGACCGCGGCTCATTGCGTTGCCAAGCTGATTTCGCCGGATCTGCCGTTCAAGTCGCGCATCGATGGTGTGCGACTGGGGCTGGAAAGCCCTGAAGCCGTCCGTCACGCGGCACAAGAACTGATCGATAAGACCAGACGAGACTACCCGGACGCCCGGATCGCCGGGCTCTCCATTCATCCGATGCTGGAAGACCGGCACGGGCTGGAACTCTATATGGGTGTTGCCGAAACACAGGACTTCGGCCCGGTCCTGGTGTTCGGCCATGGTGGTACCGCAATCGAGGAAAGCGAAGACGTCGCGCTGGAATTGCCGCCGCTGGATCTCAATCTGGCAGAAGCCCTGATATCCCGCACACGAATTGCCAGGCTTCTGGACGGCGGACCGGCGCGCCCGGCCCTCGACAAGGCAGCCCTTGCCCAAGCGCTGGTAAAACTCTCCCAGATCACTATCGATATTCCCGAGATACAGGAACTCGACATCAATCCGCTGGTTGCCCTGCCGAGCGGGCTTATCGGGCTCGATGCCCGCATGACGTTGTGCCATCCGGAAAAGCGACCGGGCCGTGCCGGCAGTTCCCGCCTGGCCATCGCCCCCTATCCCCAGGAATGGGAACAGACACTTGAGTTGAAGGATGGGCACGAGATCTTCATCCGGCCCGTGCGCCCGGAGGACGAGGACCTGTTCAAGACGTTTTTCGAGCAGGTAACGCCCGAAGACCTGCGCCTAAGGTTCTTCGCACCTGTGCGCGATTTCAGCCACAGGTTCCTGTCCCGGCTGACGCAGCTCGACTATGCCCGCGCAATCGCCTTTGCTGCCATCGAACCCAAAGACGGCAGTTTGCTCGGCGTCGTCCGCCTGCACGCGGATCCCGACCATCAAACCGGCGAATACGCGATCATGGTCCGTTCCGACCTGAAGGGACAGGGCCTCGGCTGGACCTTGATGAAACTGCTCATTCGCTACGCCAGGGAAGACGGCATCGAGGTCATCAAGGGCGAGGTTCTGAAGGAAAACACCTCGATGATCTCCATGTGCCAGTCGCTCGGCTTTTCCGTCGGCACTTCTCCGGACGATCCCGGCATAGCCCTCGTGACGCTGCCTGTGGCGGAAGTGCCGGAACAGATCTGAACGCGTTGCGCAGTCCGCAACGCATCTGATTTCCGTTTGCCTGTCAGCACGCCCACATGGACGTTGCCCCAAACAAAAACGCTCCCCGCGAGGAGGAGCGTCCCGGGTGGATCATCTGTAGATGCTCAGTGCGTTGCGGCCATACCGAAAGACAACTGTCCACGGGCGTTCTTGTACCATTCGATGATCTTCTTGCGCTCGTCTTCTTCCATGAAGGAGACGTTGGCGGGCGGCATGGCGTTGGTGACGCCGGCCTGGAGGTAGATCTGCTTTGCGGCGCGCACGACGTCTGCCTTGGTTTCCAGATGCAGGCCCTTGGGTGCCCAGTGGATGCCTTCATAGAAGGGTTCGCGGGCGTGGCACATGCCGCAGCGGCCGGGAATGATGTTCATGACATCATCGATGCCTTCCGCATTGGCGAATACCTGTTCGGTCTGCGTCAGCGGACGGGCCTCCGACGCTTCCCAGGTATCCTGCTGTAGCGGTGCCATGGACAGCTGGATAATGGCGACGAACAGGATCGCCGTTGCCAGCCAGGTCCAGGTCGGTGCCGGAGCACCCGTGTGCTTGGTGTTGAAGTAATGCCGGATGGTGACACCCATCAGGAAGACAAGGGCAGCAATCAGCCAGTTGTATTCCGAGGCGAACGCGAGCGGATAGTGGTTGCTCAGCATCAGGAACACGACCGGCAGGGTCAGGTAGTTGTTGTGGGTGGAGCGCAGCTTCGCGATCTTGCCGTATTTTGCGTCCGGGGTCCGCCCTGCCTTCAGGTCCGCCACCACGATCTTCTGGTTCGGAATGATGATGAAGAACACGTTCGCGGTCATGATCGTCGCGGTGAAGGCACCGAGATGCAGCATGGTGGCGCGGCCGGTGAAGATCTCGTTGTACCCGTATCCCATGGCCACCAGCAGCGCGAACAGCAGCAGCATCAGCAGCGTCGGGCTTTCGCCGAGCTTCGACTTGCACAGCCGGTCATAGACCAGCCAGCCGATGGTCAGAGACCCGGCGGAAATCAGGATACCCTGCCAAAGGGCAAGATCGGCCTTTGCCGGATCGATCAGGTAAAGCTCGCCGCCGACCCAGTAGACGACCATCAGGAGAGCCGCGCCGGACAGCCATGTGGAATAGCTTTCCCATTTGAACCAGACCAGGTGTTCCGGCATGTTTTCCGGGGCCACAAGGAACTTGCGGATGTGATAGAAGCCGCCGCCGTGGACTTGCCATTCCTCTCCATGAGCCCCCTTGGGCAGATCCGGAGCTTTCTTCAGGCCAAGGTCCAGCGCGACGAAATAGAACGACGAGCCGATCCAGGCCATCGCCGTAATCACGTGCAGCCAGCGAACCGCAAAGGCGATCCAGTCCCAAATGATGGCAATGTCCAGCATTGCTTCCCCTCCAAATTCGTTTGACCCAAGCTAGCTCATGCAAGAATTTTCTGGTATCTCGGGATAATTCCGAGCAGTTTCAAAAAAATCGGAACAATAAACCGGCCCGGTTGGACATCCTCATGGCGTATCTGGAAAACATCCGAACCTTTCTGCGCGTTTACGAGCTGGGCAACATGTCCGCCGCCGCACGCGATCTGCGGATTTCCTCCGCCGTCGCGTCGTCGCGGGTGTCCCAACTGGAAGAGCACCTGAACGTCCGCCTGTTCCAGCGAACCACCCGAGCCCTCAGCCCGACAGAGCATGGCAACTTGTTCTATCGCGGTGCAACAAAAATAATCGAGGCGGTGGAAGAAGCAGAAGCGGAGATCAGCAATGTCACCCGTTCACCGCGCGGCACGCTGTTTGTTGCCGCCCCCATCGGCATGGGCCAGCGGCTGATCGCCCCGGCGATCCCGAAATTCAAGGAAGCCAATCCGCTGATCGACATTCGCCTGCGCCTGTCCGACCGCAAGGTCGACCTGACGGGCGAAGGTCTCGATGCCGCGTTCTTCCTTGGCCTGCCGGAAGATTCCAATCTCAAGATCCGAAAGATCGCCGATTGCGACCGGCTGCTTTGCGCCTCTCCGGAGTATCTCGCCCGCAAGGGCAACCCGAAAACAAGCGACGAGCTTGCCGCCGGCCGCCATGACTGCCTCAACATGCGTTATCCCGGTGCACCGGAATTCCAGTGGCCGCTGCAGACGGAAAATGGCGTCAAGCGCGTCGCAGTGTCCGGCCCGTTCGAATCCGACCATGGCGATGTCCTGACCGGCTGGGCGCTGGAAGGCCACGGCATCGTGCTGAAACCGGCGTTTGAAGTTGCCGACTATCTGGCTTCGGGCAAACTGGTGCCGGTGCTGGAAAACGAACCGCCGATCCCGGTGCAGATGGCCTGCCTTTACACGCACCGCCGCCGCCAGGACCCGAAAGTACGCCTGTTCCTGGATTTCATGGTGGCGCATATCCAGAAATCACTTGCGGAGTTGGCAAACGCCCACTGAGGGTTAGCCGTCTCACCTCTTCACCAAGACCTCAAGAAAGATCGCGGAGACCGGCGGCTCTCTCCACAAGTGCCTTGATCTCGGCACGCAAAACCTCAGCAAAGCTTTCCACCAGAAGGGAAAGCGGCCGGTTGGCCGGGGTAAGCAGCGACATGTTGAGAAAGCACTCCGGCTTGAAAGGCCGGAAGACCAGGCTGTTCTGGTCGCCGAAACTTTCCTGGTGGCTGATCGCCGACAGTCCCTCGCAGATCGTGTAGCACAGACCTTCGGAAACCAGCTGCAGCGCGGGCAGGAACGTCCTGAGCTCGAAGCGCTTGTTGAGCCTTGCTCCCGCCTCATTGAAGGCCTTGCGGGTCTGTTCGCTGATCGAGTGATCGTCAAACAGCATCGCCATCGGCTTGCCGTCAAGATCAGCGGGTGTGATGACTTTCTTGCGGGCAAGCGGATCGTCCTTCGGCACGGCGCAAACCCCCGGCAAGGCAAAGACCTCCGAGATAATGGTTCGCCGCGGCTCCGGTGTTTCGGCAAAGCCGATATCGTATTGCTGGGAGGCGATCCAATCGGTGACGACGGGCGATGAGCGCATCATCAGCGAGGCCTCGATGTCAGGTTTGTCCCGCAAGAAGTTGGCCAGAACCCGGGGCATGAAGAAACTGGAGGCAGCCGGATTGCAGGCAATACGCAGCTTGCCCTTTTCCAGGTTGCCGATGTCCTGCAGCGTGCGGGTGGAACGTGTCAGCCGTTCCAGCAGAAACTCCGCTTCCTCCAGAAAATAATGCGCTTCGGGCTTGGGCACGAGGCGGCCGCGTTCGCGCTCGAACAGCTGGAAGCCGACCTCCCGTTCCAGCCCTGCGATCATGGCGCTGACGGCAGGCTGCGTTCGCCCCAGCGCACGCCCTGCTTCGGAGACGGATCCGGTGCGCATTACCTGCACGAAAGTCTGCAATTGGCGGAAGGAGAGGTTCATAACCAAACTATAAAGTCACTCTATCAAAGTAGCAATATTTCGAATTTGCCTTTATGGATTAGCCAACTCCATACTCCCCTTCCAGACAGAGGGTGTTCGAGCGCCAAAAAAAAGGGCGCCAACAATACGGGGGTGGTTTTGGAACGGTTCACGCAGTGCCTTTTGACGGCTCTGATCCTGATCGTTGCGCTTGGCCAGTTTGTTCAGGTCGTCACGCGCTACGTGCTTCAGGTCCCGGTGATGGGGCTGGAAGAAACGATCATGTATCCGACGCTGTGGCTCTATATTTTCGGCGCGGTCAACGCCTCGCGGGAAAACAGCCACATCCGCGCCAACGTCCTTGAAATCTTTCTCAAGACAGAGCGCCAGCACACCATACTGGCCATCGTCGGCGAGTTGATCAGCCTCGTTGTCGGCATCTGGCTGCTGACCTGGGCGTGGGACTACACCCGCTATGCCTGGCGGGTCTGGCGCGAGAGCCCGACCCTTTACATCCCGACCTTCTATGCAGATGTCGCGCTGGTCGTCGGGCTGGTGCTGATGATGGCCTACACCGTCACCTATCTGCTGATGCATGTCCGCAGCCTGCGGACGGCGGAAGGAGGCGCACGATGATCGAGATCGCGCTTCTGGCCATTCTTGTTCTGGTTATCACGCTGACCCTGGGCGTCCCGCTGCCCTGGTGCTTCGGCGCCGCACTGATGGTCATGTATTTCATCGGCGACGTTACCATGAAAGGCATGGTACTCTGGGGCTTCCAGCAGCTCGGCAACCCGGCGCTGCTTGCCATTCCTCTGTTCGTTCTGGCCGGCACCATCATGTCGGAAAGCGGAATTGCGGCGGCCTTGCTGCGGTTCGTCAATGCCTTTGTCGGTCATGTCCGTGGCGGTCTGGGCGTCGTTGCGGCGGTCAGCTGCGCCATAATCGGTGCGATTTCCGGTTCGGGCCTCACCGGTATTTCCGCCATTGGGCCTCTGCTCATTCCCGAAATGGAAAAGCGCGGTTATCCGAGGGAATACGCCACCGCGCTGATCGCAAACTCGTCGATCCTCGGCCTATTGATCCCGCCGTCTCTCTCCATGATCCTGTTCGGCTGGGTAACGGACACGTCGATTGCAGCCTGTTTCCTGGCAACGCTCGGCCCGGGCCTCTTGATCATGTTCAACTTCTCGGCCGTGAACCTCTGGATGGCGCGCAAGTTCAACCTGGTTCTGGACGAAAAGCCGACTGCGCGGGAGTTCACCGCCGATATCACGAAACGCGGCATCTATGCCTTTCCGGCCCTCCTGATGCCGGTGATGATCCTTGGCGGCATCTACGGCGGCATCATGACACCGACCGAATCCGCCGCTCTTGCGGTCATCTACGCAATCCCGGTCGGCTTCCTGATCTACAAGGGCCTGCGTCTCGACAACTTCCTCTTTGCCGGCAAGGAAGCGGCGACGGCAGTTGGCGCGATCATGCTGATGATCCTGTTTTCCATGATCCTGGGACAGATGTTCGTCTATGAGGGCGTGCCGCAGAAACTGGTCAGCGTCATCTTCGGCATCACCGAGAACAAGATCGTTCTGCTGATCCTGATCAACATCCTGCTGTTCCTGATCGGCATGGTCGTCAACGATGCCACCGCCATCATCCTGGTGGCGCCGCTTCTGCTGCCGCTGATGCAGGCGCTCGATATCAGCCCGGTCCAGTTCGCCGCGATCATGGGTGTCAACACCGCCATGGGCGGGGTCACCCCGCCCTATGCGTCGATCCTCTATCTCGGCGCACGCATCGGCAAGGTGAAGGTCACCAAGGTCATTCCGCCGGCGATGTTCCTTGTGCTGACAGGATATGTGCCGGTGGTCTTCCTGACCTCTTTCTGGCCGGATCTTTCACTCTACCTGCCGCGTCTCTTTGGCTACTGAGCCGGCTCATAAACACAGAATCGAACCGACTTTCTTGGGAGGACAAACATGAAAACCACGGGGAACACCAACATGAAGAAATTTCTGACCGCGACTGCCGTCGCAACACTGATCGGACTTTCCGGAGCTGCCCAGGCGGCCGATTTCAAGATGAGCCACGTCCGCCCACAGGGCGCGACCATCGACGTTGAACTGAAGGCCTATGCCGAAGCCGTGAAGGAAGCCACCGGCGGCGACGTCAACATCGAGATCTACGCCGCTTCGGCCTTGGGCGACTACACCACCGTCCAGGAACGTGTTTCCGTCGGCGCCATCGAAATGGCAACCCAGCCGGCGGCAACCGGCACGGACAGGCGCATGCAGATCGCGTCCGTGCCGTTCCTTGCCTCCAACTGGGAAGACGCCCGCAAGATCTACGGTCCCGACGGTGTGCTGCACGAAACCATGGCCGAACTGTTCTCAAAGCAGGACATCACCATGCTCGCGGCCTACCCGGTCTATTTCGGCGGTATTTCGCTCAACCGCGACGCTGTCACACCGGGCACCACCGAGCCAAAGGGCATCAAGGTTCGTGTTCCAGGCATCAAGAGCTTCCAGCTCACCGGTGAGGCGCTCGGCTATATTCCGGCACCGATCCCCTTCTCCGAAGCCTTCACGGCCATTCAGGTCGGTGTGGTCGACGGTGTCATCGGCTCCGGCGCGGAAGGCTACTACGCGTCGTTCCGGGACGTGACCAAGTCCTACATTCCAGCGAACACTCATTTCGAGGTCTGGTTCATGATCATCTCCAACGAGGCTCTTTCCGGTCTCGATGAAGACGACCAGGCGGCCATGAAGAAGGCTGCTGAAGACTTCGAGGCTGCACGCTGGGTTGTTGCCGAGGAAGACCAGGGCAAATGGGAACAGCGTCTTGCCGACGAACTCGACGCGAATGTGGTTGAACTCACCGACGAACAGCTTGCAGGCATGGCTGCCAAGGTTCGCGAAACGGTCTGGCCGGAGCTTCTCAACGATGTCGGTCAGGAGTGGGGCCAGTCGATCCTCGACAAGGCCCTTAACTGACAGCCGTGAACCGCCGGGCGGCAACCGCCGCCCGGACATTGATCTTATTCGGGAAACATCATGGAATCGGACTACGCCATCATTGGTGGAGGCGTCGTGGGGCTTTCCGTTGCCTGGGGTCTGCTCCAGCGCGGCAGGTCGGTCACCGTTCTTGACGGTGACGACGGCAGTTTCCGCGCCAGCCGGGGCAACTTTGGCCTCGTCTGGGTGCAATCCAAGGGCATGAAACAGCCTGCCTATGCCCGCTGGTCGCAGCGCTCCGCCGCCGCGTGGGCAGATTTCGCAGCCAGCTTGCGCGAAGCCACCGGCTTTGACGCTGCGCTGGAGCAGAAGGGCGGCTACGATCTCCATTTCTCGGACGAGACACTAGCCGAGACAGTTGCCCAGTATGAAATTCTGAAGGCAAAGCTTGGCGGTGATTATCCTTATGAAATCCTGGGCCACAACGAACTGCGCCGGGAAGAGCCGGAAGTCGGCCCGAAAGTCGCCGGGGCCATTCTTCATCATCAGGACGGCCACGCCAATCCGTTGAAGTTGCTGCGAGGCCTTGCTGCCGGTGTACGCGGCAACGGTGGAACCGTGCTGAACGGGAAGACGGTCGACACAGTCACGCGTGACAGCTCTTTCAGGATCAACTGCAGCGATGGCACCGTGGTCGAAGCGAACAAGCTGGTGCTGGCTGCCGGTCTCGGTTCGGCTGCACTCGGCCCGAAACTCGGCTTCAAGGCGCCTATCCGGCCGCAGCGCGGCCAGGTTCTGATTACGGAAAAACTGCCCAGAATCCTCAACCGGCCGTCCCTGATTGCACGCCAGGTCGATGAAGGTGGCATACAAATCGGCGCGACCAACGAAGAAGTCGGCTTCAACGACAAGGTCACCGCCAAGGGGCTTGCCGGTCTCGCGGCCGAAGCGATCGCCGCCTATCCCATTCTGGCCAAGGCTCAACTGGTGCGCAGCTGGGGTGCCTTGCGCGTTCTCTCGCCTGACGGCCTACCGATTTATCAGGAAAGTCCGGAGATGCCGGGCGCGTTCCTCGTGACCTGTCATAGCGGCATCACGCTAGCCGCCGCCCATGCCTCTTTCCTGCCCGACTGGCTGGAAAAGACAAACACGGCGCCAGACCTGGAGGTGTTCAGTGAAGACCGCTTCGCCCTTTCGTGAGCTGGAACAAAGTGCCGGGCGGGTCCGCGTTCGCTTCGCCGGCAAGGACCTGATGCTGCGCGACGGCGGTAATCTGGCAGCCGAACTTCTGGCTGCCGGTGTCCGTTCCTTCCGGCAGACGCCCGTTTCAGGCGCAGAGCGTGGGCCGTTCTGCATGATGGGCGCCTGTTTCGATTGCCTTGTCGAAATCGACGGTGTCACCCGCCAGGCCTGTATGACTGAGGTGACCGCCGGCATGAATATTGGCATGCCGGGCACCGGAGGAGATGGTGATGCTTGAAGCTGATCTCCTTGTCCTCGGCGCCGGTCCGGCGGGAATGGCGGCTGCCAGAACGGCGGCGGATGCTGGGCTTTCCGTTCTGCTTCTGGACGAGCAGGCCCGGTCCGGCGGACAGATCTATCGCAGCGTCGGAAGCGTGCCGGAAGGCCGGGCGCAGATCCTTGGCAGCGATTACACCAAGGGAAAGGCTCTCACCGAGGAGCTGGATCATCCGATGATCCGGCATCTGAGCGGCGCAACCGCGTG
Organism: Roseibium sp. RP-7; assembly: GCF_053005225.1. Taxonomy (NCBI): domain Bacteria; kingdom Pseudomonadati; phylum Pseudomonadota; class Alphaproteobacteria; order Hyphomicrobiales; family Stappiaceae; genus Roseibium; species Roseibium sp. RP-7. The sequence continues at coordinate 822,200 of NZ_JBRKQA010000001.1, read as the reverse complement.
GCAAATCGAAAAAGGGCCACGCGTCTCCTTCACACGAGACGGTGCTGCCTCCGCCGCAAAAGCCAGACGCCTGCTGATAGCCACCGGCGCGCTGGAACGGCCGATGCCAGTCCCGGGCTGGACCCTGCCGGGCGTGATGACCGCAGGTGCGGCGCAGATCCTGTTGAAGCAATCCGGCCTCATGTGCGAAAGGGCGGTTCTGGCCGGAAGCGGTCCCCTGCTTTATCTGGTCGCCGCCCAGATGTACCGGGCAGGCACACCGCCCCTGGCTCTGGTGGAAACACAGACATTCGCCGACAGGCGGGCAGCGCTTCGGCATTTGTCCGGAGCGCTGCGCAGCTGGCGACTACTTGCCAAGGGGTTGGGTCTGCTTGCCGAAATCCGCAAGGCGGGCGTTCCCCGCTACACCGGCGCATCGGCAATTGCCATTGACGGCAAGGCGCAGGCCGAAACGATAAGCTTCACATCGGAAGGCAAACGGCACAGGCTGGAGTGTGCAACGGTGCTGCTGCATCATGGTGTGGTTCCTAACACTCAGGCTGCACGCTCCATCGATGTGCCGCATCACTGGAACGCAGTTCAGCAATGCTTCGTGCCGGAAAAGGATGGCTGGGGCCGCACGCAGCTTCCGGACGTATTCATTGCCGGTGATAGCGCGGGTATTGGCGGTGCAACAGCTGCGCAACTTCAAGGCAGGCTGGCCGCTCTGGCAATCGCTTGCGATCTCGGTAAAACCACGCCGGCAGATCGTGACCGGAACGCCGCCCCACTGAATCGGCAACTGGAAACCGAACTTGCCGCCCGGCCATTCATAGACAGGGCCTATCCGCCTTTCCGCGAAGCCTTGCTGCCTGCCGACGACACCATCGTCTGCCGCTGTGAGGAAGTCACAGCAGGCGATATTCGCCGCTATGCCGGTCTGGGCTGCCTTGGACCCAACCAGACCAAAGCTTTCGGACGGCCCGGCATGGGCCCGTGCCAGGGCCGCTATTGTGGCCTGACGGTCACGAACCTTCTCGCGGACGAAAGTGGACGTTCACAGGACGGCACCGGCTATTACCGCATCCGGCCACCCCTGAAACCGGTCACACTCGGTGAACTGGCGGCCATGACAGATCTAGAAACCGACGAACAGGAACCCGTCACATGATAGAACGCATCGAAACCGGCCCCCGCATGAGCAAAATCGTCAAGCACAACGGCGTTGCCTATTTGTGCGGACAGGTGGGCGATGGCACGAGCGTCGTCGACCAGACCCGGGATTGCCTTTCGCGCATCGACACTTTGCTGGAAAAGGCAGGGTCCTCACGCAAGAATATTCTGCAAGCCATCGTCTGGCTGTCGGACATGAGCGACTTCGCCGACATGAACTCCGTCTGGGACGCCTGGGTGCCCGAAGGACATGCCCCTGCACGGGCCTGCGGCGAATCCAAACTTGCCCGGACGGAGTTGAAGGTCGAGATCATTATCACCGCCGCCTGCGACTGATGGCGGTGTGACAGTCGTCGCTTGGCGTAACTTGAGTGCTTGCCAGCAAGACCTCAGACGCAAACATACGCCGGTGTTAATCCCTTTGAAGTCCCTCCGGGCGAGCAACGCGAGACCCGGGGTCTGCTCATTTCCAGAATTCAGGCGTGGTTCTCAATGCGACCGCTTCAGCGAGCTGCCTCTGCGAGTAGGCCCCGGATCTGCGCTGCGCTTGTCCGGGGTGACGGCCTTGGGGGGCGGGGATTGAACGAAAACGGCACTGCCGGCTATGGCAAACGAAACGTCTGCGCGGTTGTCAAGGTATCCCAAAACCTGTCCGGCAACAGAGACGATCTTCCAGCCCCCCAGCCCCCTCATCCTGAGGAAGCGCGCAGCGCTGTCTCGAAGGATGGGCCGCTTGCTCCGGATTTGCCGCCAATAGTTCGAGGCATCGGCCAACCTCGGGATGAGCGATCCTCTCTGGCAAATTCACGGACAGAGTGTTGCCCGCCGGACACCTCTTGATCAAAATCCGTCGCAAGTTCAAGCCTGTGTCCAGTGCAATCCCCTCGCTTTGCTTCAGCTGTCTTGCACCTGTCGTCGATCCTTGAAATGAACACCCCATGATCGGCTACTCGTCCTACATCCTGTGCACCTCCCCCCGTAGCGGCAGCACGCTGCTCTGCAAGCTTCTGGCGGCGACGGGTGTTTCCGGGCACCCGGGCTCCTATTTTCACGTACCGTCCCAGGAGGATTGGCTTGAGGACCTGAATATCGATGTTGTGCCGGGGGAAAACGAGCAGGCAACGCTGCGCCGCATCTTTGCGGCAGCTATCGAAAAGGGCACGCGGGGCAAAGGTCTTTTTGGCCTGCGGCTGCAGCGGCACAGCTTCGATTTCTTCATGAAACAGCTGGCCATCCTGCATCCGGCTCATGAAAGCGATCTTGCACGTCTTGAAGCAGCCTTCGGCAAGACGCTGTTCATTCACCTGACCCGTGCTGACAAGGTCGACCAGGCGGTTTCCTTCGTTCGCGCCGAGCAATCCGGCCTCTGGCACAGGGCTCCGGACGGCACCGAGCTCGAGCGATTGTCGGAACCGCGCGAATTGCAATATGACGCCGCTGAAATCCGCGCCTGTCACGATCGCTTCACCCGGTTTGACCGCGACTGGCAAGCCTGGTTCGAAATCCAGGGCATTTCCCCACTTCGGGTTACCTATGACGCGCTTTCGGCAGATCCGCAGGCCACGCTGAGACTGGTTCTTCAACGGCTCGGCCTGGAAGCGTCAGCAGCGGAGGGTGTCGTGCCCGGCGTTGCCAAACTGGCAGATGCCACCAATGCCGACTGGGTGTCCCGTTTCCGCGCTGAGCTGGAGATCGACAGCGCCAGCTAAAGCCGCCTGTGTGAACCACCTGCACGGCCGCGCCGTATCCTTCTCGAAGAAGCACGCGTTTTGCAGCCGCCTTGGCCGCGGGCCAGGAATGCTGTTAAGCTGTTGATGCTTCGACGGGAAACAGACGGACGGGTGGTTTGATGAACCTCGAAAGTTTCGTTGCCGAACTTCAATCCTGGGCCACGCTGGCTCTCAGCTACCTGACTGCGCCCTGGTTTGCCTATCAGCTCGCCATCATCGTAGTTCTGTTCGGCCTGGCCAAGCTGCTGAGCCTTCGCGTCGAGCCGAGGCTTGAAGCCCGTGCACGTGAAATCAGGGGCCATCCGGGCTTGCTTCGTGTGGTGGTGGCCCTGCTCCGGCGGATCGAGTGGATCTTCTTCAGCCTGTTCCTGTTCATTGCGCTTACGGTGATGCGCAGCGTCACCTGGCCGAGCCGGAGCCATTTCATCGCGATCGCCCTGTCGCTGTCGCTCGCCTGGCTGTTTGTCTCGGTTCTGTCGAGGGTTATCCGCAACCGGCTGGTGGCAAGAACGCTCAGCTGGCTCGCCTGGATCTATGTTGCGCTGGTCATTCTGGGCTTTGACGACGAGGCCGGCACCTTCCTCGACAGTCTGGCATTGCCACTCGGCGAGATGCGGTTGTCCTTGCTGCTGATCCTGAAGGCGGTTCTCTTGCTGTTTGCAACCGTCTGGGTCGCGGTGGTCCTCGGGCGCTATTTCGATGAGCAGGTACAAAAGTCGGATGAGCTGACCCCGTCGATCCGCGTGTTGATCGGCAAGGTCGCCAAGTTCGGGCTGATCCTGGTGGCCGGAACGATTGCGCTTTCCTCGGTTGGCATCGATCTCTCCGCCTTCACCGTCTTTACCGGGGCGGTCGGCCTCGGTCTCGGGTTCGGCCTGCAGAAGGTCATTTCCAACTTCATTTCCGGCATCATCATCCTGCTCGACAAGTCGATCAAACCCGGCGACACCATCTCGCTGGAGGGCACGTTCGGCTGGATCCGCGAGTTGCGCGCCCGCTTCGTTTCAGTGGTAACGCGGGACGGACGCGAATATCTGATCCCGAACGAGGACTTCATCACCCACCGTGTGATCAACTGGTCCTTCAGCGACGAACTTGTCCGCCTTGACGTCAATTTCGGCGTCTCCTACGACGCCGACCCGCATGAAGTTTCGAAGCTTGCCATCGAAGCGGCGATGACGGTCGGCCGGGTGGAAGGCTCCCGCCGTCCGGTCTGCTGGCTTACGGGCTTCGGCGACAGTTCACTCGACTTCGTCCTGCGTTTCTGGATCCGCGATCCGCAACAGGGCCTCACCAACGTACGCGGCAAGGTGTTGCTGGCGCTTTGGGACACCTTCAAGGAAAACAACGTCGGCATCCCGTATCCGCACCGTGAAATCATCATGAAGAAGGAGACGGGCAATGGATTGCCTGCCGAGGCGTTCCAAGAAGTCCGCGGAAAGCAGAATGAAATCGATTAGCCGGTAGCGCTTCAACCTTGTCCGGACGGGTGATCACCGATCGAAGCTGTCGATACCCCAGCACAGCAAAAAACCTCATCCTGAGGAGGACCTTAGGTCCGTCTCGAAGGATGGGCCGCTTGTTTCGAGCAAGGGTCCCATCCTTCGAGACGCGAGCAGGCTCGCTCCTCAGGATGAGGCTGAAACTTTGGAAAGACACTCGAAACAGCGACTTTCCTCAACTCCCCCGATAGGTCGAATAGCTGAATGGCGAGACCAGAAGCGGCACGTGGTAGTGGGCTTCTTCCGACATGCCGAACCGCAGCGGCACCGTGTCGAGAAACTTCGGGTCCGGCAAAGCGATTCCTGCGGCGTCGAAATAGGCGCCGACATGGAACACCAGCTCGTAGGTTCCGGTCTTGAATTCGTCTTTCGGCAGGATCGGGCTGTTGGTGCGGCCGTCGTCGTTGGTTTCCAGGCTGCGGACGTAGGTCCTGTTGTCACCATCAATTGCATAAAGATCGATCTTGATGCCTTTTCCAGGGCAACCCTGGGCGGTGTCGAGCACGTGAGTCGTCAGGTAACCGGCCATCTTGGCCTCCTCCAAATGTCAGTTTGCGCGCATGATGCTGTGGGCCTCAATCGAAGGGCACCCGTGGTTCACAGGAAGCACTTTCTAAAAAGACGAGAAAGTCATGTCCATTATTCTGTTTTATAAGAAGACAACATGCCAGCCCTTGAATGAGGCATAGTCTTTGCTTGGTTCAAAACACGTTGGTATCACGAGGAGGTCCGTCTTGAATCGCTATTCCCGGAACATGCGTGGCTATGGTCAGAACCCGCCGGATCCAAAGTGGCCAGGCGGGGCCAGGGTCGCTGTCCAGTTCGTGTTGAATTACGAGGAAGGCGGCGAGAATTGCGTGCTGCATGGCGATGCGGCGTCCGAGGCGTTCCTGTCTGATATTCCGGGTGCGGCCCAGTGGCAGGGCAAGCGTCACTGGAACATGGAATCCATCTATGAATACGGCGCCCGCGCCGGTTTCTGGCGCCTGCACCGGCTGTTTACGCGGGCCGATATTCCGCTGACCATCTATGGTGTCGCTTCCGCTTTGGCCCGCAGCCCGGAACAGGTACAGGCAATGAAGGACGCTGGTTGGGAAATCGCCAGCCATGGCCTGAAGTGGGTCGAACACAAGGATATGCCCGAAGCAGAGGAACGTGCGGCCATTGCCGAGGCGATCCGCCTGCACACGGAAGTGGTCGGCAGTCGCCCGCTCGGCTGGTACACGGGCCGTTGCTCGGAAAACACCGTTCGCCTCGTCGCCGAGGAGGGCGGTTTTGCCTATATTTCAGACACCTATGATGATGATCTGCCCTATTGGCTGGATTCCGATGGCCGTGATCAGCTGATCATTCCCTATACGCTGGAAGCCAACGACATGCGCTTCGCGACGGCACCGGGATGGACGGATGGAGAGGATTTCTTCCTCTATCTGAAGAACGCCTTCGACATGCTTTATGAGGAAGGCACGACGGACACGCCGAAGATGATGTCCATCGGCCTGCATTGCCGCCTCGTCGGCCGTCCGGGCAAGATCATGGCGCTGAAGAAGTTCATCGATCATATCCAGGCTCATGAAGGCGTCTGGTGCCCGCGCCGCATCGAGATCGCTGACCATTGGGCCAAGACACACCCGCCGCAGAAGGGTCTTCGCCCCAGCCGCATGGAAAAAGCCGAGTTCGTCAAAACCTTCGGCGGCATCTTCGAGCACTCCCCCTGGATCGCCGAACGTGCCTTCGAGCTGGAACTCGGCCCGGCTCATGACTGTGCCGCCGGTGTTCACAACGCGCTGTGCCGCATGTTCCGCTCCGCAAGCGAGGAAGAGCGCCTCGGCGTTCTGACTGCCCACCCGGATCTGGCCGGAAAGCTGGCACAGGCAGGCCGCCTGACGGCGGAAAGCACCAACGAGCAGGCCAGCGCCGGTCTCGACATGCTGACCGACGAGGAACGCGAGACCTTTACCCGGCTGAACAATACCTACGTCGAAAAACACGGCTTCCCGTTCATTATCGCAGTGCGCGATCATGACAAGGCCTCGATCATGGCTGCCTTCCAGCGCCGGATCGACAACGACCGGGCGACCGAATTCAAGGAAGCCTGTCGCCAGGTGGAACGGATTGCCCAGTTCCGGCTCAAGGACCTGCTGCCGTGAGCCGTCTCATTGCCCCATCGATCCTGACCGCAGAGGCCTTCGCCCCCTATGGCGATGTTCTCGAGGTGGCGGGCGCACCCGACAAAATCATAAATCAGGGCATGTGCGGCCGTCATCATGACCGGGCGAAGCTCGACTTCGGCGAAGGCCGGGCAGGCATCAGCCTGTTCGATGCCAAGGCCCGGTCGTTTCCCTATGTCGTCGACATGGTCGAGCGACACCCGGAAGGCAGTCAGGCCTTCATACCGCTGGACGGTGTGCCGATGCTGGTTGTCGTCGCTGACGACGAGAATGGCCAGCCGGTCAACCTGAAGGCATTCATCAGCCAGCCCGGACAGGCGATCAACCTGTATCGCGGCACCTGGCACGGTGTTTTGGCCCCGCTCTGGCAAGCGGGCCGCTACGCGGTCGTGGACCGCATCGGGGAAGGAACCAACCTGGAGGAACACTGGTTTCCCGACCCTTGGACAGTGGAGGCCGACAACAAGGAATAAGCCTCCCTTTCAGAACGATCCCTGCCCGCTCAACGAGGCGGAGACGTTCACACGACCTTCAGAGGAGCAGAAATGTCTAATTCATCGATCGGATCTCCGGAGCAGCTCCGGGATCCCAATTACACGCCACCGCTTTACAAGGCGATCCCGCTCGGCATCCAGCATGTCCTGGCCATGTTCGTCTCCAACGTCACACCTGCCATCATCGTGGCCGGTGCAGCCGGGTTCGGCTTCGGGTCCAATTCTCCCGACTTTCCCGAACTGCTTTATCTCATCCAGATGTCGATGGTCTTTGCCGGCGTCGCGACCCTGTTGCAGACGATCACCCTCGGCCCGGTCGGTGCGGCATTGCCGATCGTTCAAGGCACATCCTTTGCCTTCCTGCCGATCATGATTCCGCTTGTTGCCGGCAAGGGGGTCGACGGTCTCGCGGCTCTGTTCGGGGGCGTGATCATCGGCGGTTTCTTCCATGCGTGCCTTGGCCTCGTCATCGGCAAGATCCGCTTCGCCCTGCCTCCCCTGGTGACAGGACTTGTGGTGACGATGATCGGTCTCGCGCTGGTTCAGGTGGGCATCCAGTATGCCGCCGGCGGCGTCCCCGCCATCGGCACGCCGGAATACGGCTCGCTGCTCAACTGGGCGGCCGCTCTGGTGGTGATCGTGGTGACACTCGGGCTGAAGTTCTTCGGCAGGGGCATGATGTCGGTCTCCGCGGTTCTGCTCGGTCTGATCGCCGGTTACATCTTCGCCCTTGCCACCGGCATGCTGACCTTTGAAGCCGTCTCCACGTCCTGGGACCGTGCGGCCGTCTTTGCCCTGCCGCAGCCGTTCAAATACGGCTTCGAATTCTCGTTCGCGGCCGTGCTCGGCTTCTGCCTGATGGCCTTCGTTTCCGCGGTGGAAACCGTGGGCGATGTATCCGGCATCACCAAGGGTGGCGCCGGCCGGGAAGCGACCGACAAGGAAATCGCCGGTGCGACGTTTGCCGACGGTCTCGGCACGGCTGTCGCCGGTTTCTTCGGCGGTTTCCCGAACACCTCTTTCAGCCAGAACGTCGGCCTCATCGCCATGACCGGCGTCATGAGCCGCCATGTGGTGACCATCGGCGCGATCTTCCTGATCGTCTGCGGTCTGATCCCGAAGGTCGGCGCGGTCATCCGCACCGTTCCGATCGAGGTTCTCGGCGGGGGTGTCATCGTGATGTTCGGCATGGTTGTTGCCGCCGGTATCTCGATGCTGTCGGATGTGAACTGGAACCGGCGCAACATGGTGATCTTCGCCATTTCGCTTTCCATCGGTCTCGGCCTGCAGCTGGAACCGGGCGCCCTGCAGCACATGCCGGACACCGCACGTATCCTTCTGACCAGCGGCCTGCTGCCGGCTGCCCTGATCGCCATCGTCCTCAACCTGGTGCTGCCGGAAGAACTCTCCGACGAATCCACCGAAGAGGTCTCCGGCGGTCTCTCGGGCCACGGACGCGGCTCCCTGCCGAAGGAAGAAACCGCGTAAGGACAAGCCATACCAGTATGAGAAAGGGCCGCGTGAGCGGCCCTTTTTTATGACTTCTTGCACGTCATCCCGGACGCAGCGCAGCGGAAATCCGGGGTCTGTCGATATGCAACGTAAAAGACCCCCGTCCTCTGTGGACCCGATCCCGGCTCGCACTTCGTTTGGCCGGGATGACGATGGAGGGGGTCTGCAGGGAAGAATTTCAGGCGTTTCAGCAGTTGGAAATTTCCCCCTCCGTCATTCCGGACAAGGGAGGCGCAGCCGGACGCAGATCCGGAACCCAGACATATTTCGCGCTGAAAACGCGTCTCTATTTTTGAGAGGTGTTCGCTTCGCTCACGCTGATGCGCTGGGTTCCGGATCTGCGTACAGCCAAGCTGTACTTGTGCGCAATGACAGGCGAGGAGAAATTGTGTCCCTACCGCCCCGCCATCAGCCGTGCCATGTCGATCATGCGGGCGGAAAAGCCCCATTCGTTGTCGTACCAGCCGAAAATACGCACCTGGTAGTCATTGGCCTCGAGCGTTTCAGGCAGATGGATAACCAGGGATTCAGGTCGCGCACGCATGTCCGTCGATACCACCCGGTCCCGTACGAAGCCGATCACAGGATTGCCGGAAAAGATCTCGAGCAGTCTGGTGTTGAAGGGGGCCTTCACGGGCTGTGCGAGCGTCACCGTCAGGTCGACCGCGGAAACGCTGATCGCTGGCACCCGGACCGCAGCGCCGCTGATCTTGCCCTCAAGCTGCGGCAGAACCTTGCCGACAAGCTTGGTGGCGCTGGTGGTGGTGGGCACCATGGAGACGCCGCCGGCACGACTGCGCTCCAGCGGCCCCCTCGGGGCGTCCACCATCGGCTGACTGCCGGTGTAGCAGTGGATGGTGGTCATGTGCCCGCTCTTGATGCCGATAGCATCATCAAGACCGCGTAGCAGCGGAGCGAGGGCATTGGTGGTGCAGGAACCGTTGGAGACGATGCGGTGGTCGCCTAGCTGGTCTTCGTTCGCGCCAAGCACCAGGGTGATATCGGCTGCCCTGGAGGGGCCTGAAATCAACACGTTGGCAGCGCCGGCTTTCAGGCCACGTTCCGCGATCTCGCGCGTGTCAGCCTTGCCGGTGCATTCCAGCACCACGTCCACCTGGGAAAGATCAAGGAAAGACAAATCGGGCTCGGCGGAGAAGACAATCTCGCGTCCGTCTACCGTCAAGGTGCCCTCGCCCGCTGTTACTTCGCCCGTCCACGGACCGAAGACGCTGTCATACTTGAAGAGATAGGCACAGGTCTCAAGCGGTGCGATATCGTTGATCCGCACCACCTCGATGCGTTCCGTTTCCGGAAGCTTCAGCACTTGACGCAAGAGGGTCCGGCCGATCCGGCCGAACCCGTTGATCACAATCCGCATTTTCCACGGTCCGTCTAGAAATCCACTTCGATCGCGACGCCCTTCTGGATTGCCAGATCGACCGCGGCGGATGCCACGGCAAGATCCTGAAGGCCGACGCCGGTACCGTCGAAGAGGGTGATATCGCTCTGCGACGTCCTGCCTGGATGATTACCATTAATGACCGCGCCGATCTCAATTATATTGTCCTCAGAGACAATTCCGCTGGCCACCGCATGCTGGCATTCACCGATCGTCGCTGACTGAGCGACTTCATCCGTGAAGAGCTTTGCCTTGGCAACAAGCGCAACATCGACTTCTTGTTTGCCCTTGGTATCGGTGCCCATGCACGCGATATGCGTGCCCGGCGAAACATGCTCTTCCATCAGGATCGGATCGAAGCTGGAAGTGATCGAGATGATCACGTCGGCTTCCGCACCCAGCCTGGCCAGATCGACAGATTCGTAGGGCAGACCGAGTTCGTTCGCCGTTTCCTCCAGACGCACCAGCATCTCCGGATGAAGGTTCCAGCCGAGAACCTTTTCGAAGTCGCGCTGTTCGGCAGCGGCCCGCATCTGGAATGCGGACTGGTGGCCGGCTCCGATCATGCCAAGCACCTTCGCGTCCTTGCGTGCCAGATGCTTGATGGAAACCGCAGATGCTGCCGCTGTTCTGAGGGCGGTCAGCAGGTTGCCGCCGACGACGGCCTTCGCCTTGCCGGTATCGGCATCGAACAGGAACACGGTCGACTGGTGGTTGGTCAGGCCCTTTGCCATGTTGCCCGGCCAGTATCCGCCGGATTTCAGGCCGAGCGCGAGCGAGGACCGGTCGAAGCCCGACTTGAACCCGTATAGCGCATCGGCATGGCCGATTGCCTCGCGAATAACCGGAAAATTATAGGCCGCCCCGCCCGCCATGGCAGCAAAGACGCTTTCGACAGCGTCAAAGGATTCCTGGCGGCCGATCAGGCCGGCGATTTCCTTTTCAGGAACGATGATCATGTGTGTCTCCAGCAAAACATCGTCTTCCCCCGACCTCATCCTGAGGAGGTGCGAAGCGCCGTCTCGAAGGATAGGCGGCTCGCTCGGAGTGTTTGGCCCATCCTTCGAGACGGGCTTGTCTGCCCTCCTCAGGATGAGGTGTTGGTGTTCGTTTGTGCACTTAATGCCAAACCCTCCATCGTCATCCCGGACGCAGCGTAGCGGAGATCCGGGATCGGTGAGCCGGGGCGTATCGGGTTAAACCCGAAGACCAGGTGGCTCTCCGGTCCCGGCTCGCGCTGCGCTTGGCCGGGATGACGAAAGGGAGGCCTTAAGTCGTAACTTCAGTAAGCCTTGCCGCGGGCCGAGACCGGCCAGACCGTCTCAACCTTGCCGCCCCGCACGCCGACATACCAGTCGTGGACGTTGGCGGTCGGGTCGCAGTGGCCGGGCACCAGCTTCAGCTTCTCGCCCACCTGCAGAACACCCTTCGGGTCGGCAATGACCCCGTGCTCGTCCGAGCACTTGATGTATTCGACATCGTTGCGGCCGTAGATGAACGGCAGACCGCTGTCGACGGACTGGGCTTTGAGGCCCGCATCACAGATCGCCTTGTCGGCTTTCGCGTGGCTCATCACCTGGGTCAGGATGAAGAAGGCATTTTCCCATTCCCCCTGGTCGATGCGCTTGCCGTCCTTATCGAGAATGCGGCCGTAGTCTGCATCCATGAAGGCATAGGAACCGCATTGCAGCTCGTTGTAGACGCCCGAATTGGATTCAAAATAGTAGGAGCCCGTGCCGCCACCTGAAACGAGTTCCGGCTCCAGGCCTTCCTTCTTCAACGCCTCGACGGCGTCCTTGACCATCGCAATGGCAATGTCGAGCTTGTCCTTGCGGGCTTCATAGCTGTCGATGTGCTGCATGGCGCCCTGGTAGGCCTGGATGCCGCTGAACTTCAGGTTCCTTGCCGCGTCCACTGCCTTGGCGATTTCGACAACCGCCTCGCTCGTGGTAACGCCGCAACGACCGGCACCGCAATCGATCTCGATGAAGACTTCCAGCGTGGTGCCGTGCTTTGCAGCGGCTTCAGACAGATCGGCAACATTGGCAAGATCATCGACACAGACGATGGTGCGGCAGCCAAATTTGGGCAGCCGGGCCAGACGATCGATCTTGGCCTTGTCGCGAACCTGGTTCGACACCAGGATGTCCTTGATACCGCCACGGGCAAAGACCTCGGCTTCCGAAACCTTCTGGCAGCAGACCCCGACAGCACCGCCGAGCCGTTCCTGCAGCTTTGCGACATCGACCGACTTGTGCATCTTGCCATGCACCCGGTGACGCATGCCGTGGGCCTTGGCGTAGTCGCCCATCTTCTTGATGTTGCGCTCCAGTGCATCGAGATCGAGCACCAGGCAAGGCGTCTGGATATCGGCCTCGTCCATGCCGGGCAGGGCGGGAATGTCGAAGCCGACTTCGAGTTTTTCAAATCCGGTTTGTGCGTTCATTTTTCTTCTCCAAATGGCTCAGGCATTCCAGATCAACCAGCTTTCGGAATTCATCCGAAAGCTGAAAAGTTGATCGTTTTTAGGGCGATGGAGCATCTTAGCTGCGGTCCTCGGAACGCAGGATGCTCCAGGGTAATTTACCGAGATCGACATTGCCGCCGGTGATGATGATGCCGACGCGTTTGCCGGCAAAGACGTCCCTGTTCTTCAGGATCGTTGCCAGCGGCACGGCGGAAGACGGTTCCATGACGATCTTCATCCGCGCCCAGATCAGACGCATGGCGTCGACGATTTCCTGTTCCGACGCGGTCAGGATGTCGGTGACGTGGTTCGAGACGAAGTGCCAGGTCAGCTCCTTGAGCGGCACCTTCAGCCCGTCGGCAACAGTTTCCGGAGCGTCGTCGGCAATGATGTGACCCGCCTTGAAACTGCGGGCAGCATCATCTGCCTGCTCCGGTTCGGCAGCAAAGATCTTCACTTCGGGCGCCAGGTTCGACAGGGTCAGGCAGGTACCTGAGACCATGCCGCCACCGCCGATCGGTGCGACAACCGCATCAAGACCATCTGTCTGCTCCATCAATTCCTTGGAACAGGTGCCCTGACCGGCGATGACACGCGGGTCATTGTAGGGATGAACAAATTCCGCTCCGGTCCGGGCCTCGACCTCCGCAAAGACCGCTTCGCGGCTGGAGGTGGACGGTTCACACTCGGTGATGATGCCGCCGTACCCACGAACGGCATCCTTCTTGGCCTGTGGCGCCGTTCTCGGCATGACCACGTGGCACGGAATGCCCCGCCGGCCAGCCGCATAGGACAGGCTGAGCGCGTGGTTGCCGGAGGAATGGGTCGCCACACCGGCCTTGGCGGTTTCCTCGTCCAGACCGAAGACGGCGTTGGATGCACCGCGCACCTTGAAGGCGCCTGCCTTCTGGAAGTTCTCGCATTTGAAGAACAGTTCCGCACCGGTCAGCTCGTTCAGGAACGAGGAGGTCAGAACCGGCGTGCGGTGGATATGCGGCTTGATGCGCTCATGAGCGACGAGCATGTCCTCAAGCGTCGGGATGTACTGGGTCAAGGCGTCGGTTTTCATGCGGCTTCCTTCGAGGCAATGGCGCTGTCGCTGCGATAGACTTCCTGGGCGGCCGCAACACCGGAGCCCAGTTGGATGTCGAGGCCGAGATCGGCCATGACCATTTCGGCGGTCGCCAGCCCCGACAGCATCATGACGTCGGTCAGGCTGCCCAGGTGGCCGATACGGAACACCTTGCCTGCGACCTCTCCGAGGCCGACGCCGAAGGCGACGCCGTATTTCGCGGCGGCGTGGGTAACGATGCCGGTGGCGTTGAAGCCCTCGGGCGTACGGATCGCGCTGACCGAATCCGAATAGACGTCCGGTGTCTGCGCACAAAGCTCCAGGCCCCAGGCCCGGACCGCGGCACGCACGCCTTCTGCAATGCGGTGGTGCCGGGCAAAGACATTGTCGAGGCCCTCTGCCAGCAGCATGTCGCAGCTCTGCTTCAACCCGTTCATCAGGCCGACGGCCGGCGTGTAGGGATAGGCGTTGTTGGCGTAGGCTTTCATCATGTCGCGAACATCGAAGAAGGTGCGCGGCAACCGGGCGCTTTCAACGGCAGCCTGTGCCTTTGGCGACAGGGCGATGATGGCAAGCCCCGGTGGCAACATGAAGCCTTTCTGGGAGCCCGTGACCGCGGCATCGACACCCCATTCGTCCATGCGGAAATCCATCGAGGCAATCGAGCTGACGCCATCGACAAAGAGCAGCGCCGGATGCTTCGCGGCATTCAGCGCGCGGCGCACCGCGGCAATGTCGGATTTGACGCCGGTCGCGGTTTCGTTGTGGGTTGCCAGCACCGCCTTGATCTCGTGGTTTGTGTCCGCGGCGAGTATTTCCTCGTAGCGGTCTGCCGGCAGCCCCGTGCCCCAGGCTGCCTCGACAACCTCAACCTTTAGGCCGTGGCGCTGGCACATGTCGATCCAGCGATGGCTGAACATGCCGTTGCGGGCAGCCAGGATCTTGTCGCCGGAGCTCAAGCAGTTGGTGATCGCGGTTTCCCAGCCGCCGGTTCCGGTCGACGGAAACAGGAACACCTCGGCGATTTCCGTCTTCAGCACCTTTTTGACGCCTGCAAGCGCGGGCTGCAGGATCTGTCCGAACAGCGGCGAGCGATGGTCCAGGGTCGGCATGTCGCACGCTCTGCGGAGCGCTTCCGGCATGTTGGTGGGGCCGGGAATGAAAACAGGATTTTGGAAGCTCATGGCCGTTTCCTCTTATGAATTTTGAGAAACGGTACCGTGCAGGGGCGAAGCTCCGCAATTTTTTTAAAATATTTTTTCAAAAATAGATTTTGTATAAATTGCCAATCTTGTCAGTATGTTATATTTTTCATATGGTGAATTGATTTTTCAAATTCCGAAAAAATGAGCTGATGACAGATCTCAAATCCGATAGTTCCGCCACCAGACGCGCCCGTGGGCGACCGCGTGCCTGGGACGACAAGACCGAACAGAACACCATCAAGTCGCTCGACCGGGCGATGGCGGTGTTCGAGCATCTGAGCTCCCAGTCCGGCGTCTCTCTTTCAGCCCTGTCGGATCAGCTTGGAGAATCCACGGCAACGCTCTATCGCATCCTGTTCACGCTGGAGACACGTGGCCTGGTGGAATTCGACCAGGCGCAGCAGCTCTGGCACATAGGTCCGGGCGCCTTCATCATCGGCGCACGATTTTTAAGGCGCACCAGTCTGGTGGAACGGGCGCGTCCTGTCCTGCGCTCCCTGATGGAGCAGACAGGGGAAACGGCCAATCTTGGTGTGGCACAGGCGGACCAGGTGCTGTTTGTCAGCCAGGTCGAAACCCACGAAAGCATTCGTGCCTTCTTCCCGCCCGGCACCTTGTCACCGCTACATGCCTCCGGCATCGGCAAGGCGCTTCTGGCTTTCATGGACGAGGATCAATGCAAGCGTATCCTGAAGCAGACCGACCGGGAACGCTTCACCGAGCACACATTGTGTGACGCGGGCCTGCTGACCGCGGACCTGGAAGCGATCCGTGCACGCGGGTTCTCGATCGACGGGGAAGAAAAGAACCTCGGAATGCGTTGCATCGCGGCACCCGTGTTCAATCACTATGGCGAAGCTGTCGCCGGTCTGTCCGTCTCGGGCCCGACCAGCCGGGTCAG
Source organism: Roseibium sp. RP-7 (assembly GCF_053005225.1). NCBI lineage: Bacteria > Pseudomonadati > Pseudomonadota > Alphaproteobacteria > Hyphomicrobiales > Stappiaceae > Roseibium > Roseibium sp. RP-7. The sequence continues at coordinate 806,595 of NZ_JBRKQA010000001.1, read as the reverse complement.
CCCGGACAGGATCGGACCCTTCGCAGAAGCGGTGAAGGCGGCGGCCGCTGCACTGACCGCCGCCCTCGGCGGCGAAATCGCTCCGCCGCAAACGAAGACCGTGGGATGAGGGCGCTTGCTTCACTCCCGACCTGATCCAGAGGAGTTCGTTACACCCACACCCTGAAGCGGCCAATCCCACCCTCTCCCTCATCCTGAGGAGGACCGTCAGGTCCGTCTCGAAGGATGAGGGTGCAAGGAGGAAGGGGCTTTTCTCTTTACTCCGCGGCGCTGCGGAAGCTCTGCCGGGAACTGGCCTCGAAACGGCCTGCCGCCTGCAGCTTCATGTGGCGGTTGACGTCCTTGTAGAGGAGGTAGCGGAACGGGCCCGGGCCACCGGCATAGCAGGCCTGCGGGCAGAAGGCGCGTAGCCACATGTAGTCGCCGGCTTCCACCTCGACCCAGTCCTGGTTGAGGCGATAGACCGCCTTGCCTTCCAGGACATAAAGCCCGTGTTCCATCACATGGGTTTCCGCGAACGGGATGACGGCACCCGGCTGGAAGGTGACGATGTTGACGTGCATGTCGTGGCGCACGTCTTCCGGATCGACGAAGCGGGTCGTCGCCCATTTGCCGTCCGTGCCGGGCATTGCCCGCGGTTCGATGTCGTTTTCGTGGGTGACGAAAAGTGTTGGTCGCTCCAGGCCCTCAACAGGCTCGAACGCCTTGCGGACCCAGTGGAACCGCACCGGTTCACTGCCTGTGTTCTTCAGGCTCCAGTCGGTTTGCGGCGGCAGGAAGGCGTAGCTTCCGGGCCTCAGGTCGTATCGCTGTCCGTCGGCTGTCAGGACAGCCTCACCTTCGACAACGAACAGCACACCTTCGGCGGAAGGGTCTGTCTCCGGCCGGTCAGAGCCGCCACCCGGCGACACTTCGACGATATATTGCGAGAAGGTTTCGGCAAAACCTGACAATGGGCGCGACAGCACCCACAGGCGGGTCTTGTCCCAGAACGGCAGATAGCTGGTGACGATGTCACGCATGGTGCCTTTCGGGATGACCGCATAGGCATCGGTAAAGACAGCCCGGTCTGTCAGGAGTGTTTCCTGACCGGGATGACCGCCGGTCGGCGCGTAATAGGATCTTGGGGGCATGGACTGGGACACGGCCAACCTTCTTCTTCAACAAAACCAGTTACCGGGAACTATGACCTGCCTTTCGAGGCCGGACCACGGGGCATGTCCGAAGAGCTCCTTTCGGAAAAACAAGATAATCGTCCCTTGATTTTCTTATTCTTCCGATCAATTGAACCCGCGCCTCAAGCCCGCGCGATGGCGATGTTGAGCAGAACTTGCCGCTTTTCCTCCGTCGCCACCTTGATGGCACGTTCCAGCGCTGCCGGCAGCGCGTCGCCTTCCGTCACCGTTTCGGTGTAGGCGCGGCTGGCCTCCGCGGTTCTGGTGAAATCCGGGCTTGGCCGAAGGGACGTCAGCGGCACATCGTTGGCCTTGCTGGCAAGACCATCCTTGTAAGTGCCCACCACCGAGTGACGCACTGCGCCCCACTCCTCGTTGTTCAGCACAAGGGTGATCACCGGCAACTCATGCGCTTCGGCAACCATGTGGCAGGCCGTCGGGTTGGCGAACATGTAGCTGCCGTCGCCGATGGTTGCGAAGACCAGCCGGTCGCGGTCGGCAAGCTGTGCGCCAAGCGCCGCTGCGAGACCCCATCCTAGCCCCCCGGAATGCGGTTCCTGGAAGTAGCTGTTCGGCTGCTCCAGGTCGAGCGGCTCGAGCGGACAACCAAGCTCATGGAAGATTGTGGCCCTCCGCCCCTTGATGGCGCGGCCAAGGCAAAGACTGACCCAGTCCTTGCTCATCGGGCCGGCATTGCCGCGCTTGGCCCGGGCGACAACCTCCGCTCGATTGGCGGACGACAGTTCGGCAATACGATGTCTGCGGGCGTTCAAAACGGCTTCGTCACGCGGACGGCTCTGCATTTCGGCAATCAGGGCCAGCAGCGTCTGAGCGGTTTCTCCTGCCAGGGTCACATCCGCCTGGAAGTTGCGGATAGGCGTGCGGGTGAACAGGGGATCCGGCCCGAGCTGGATCACGGTGACATCATCGCGAAGGGCGACCTTGTCCGGCCACCAGGGCGCCAGAGAGTTCATCACCAGCACCACGTCCGCCTCGGCAAGCAGGGCTTCCGGCGACGCGCCGACCTGCATCGGATGCGACAGGGGCACGGAAAGCTGGTTTGCCCAATAATGCGACAGCGGCAGGGCCCAGTCCGTCAGAAACCGTCCGAGGGCTGCAAAGGCCTCTTCCGATCCGGCTCCTCGCTGACTGATGATCAGCGGGCTTTTGGCCTGCGCCAGCAGGTCTGCCGCGCGCCTCAGGGACGAGGGTTCCGGTGCTGCGATGACCGGTGACTGTTTCGACGGGGTATCAAGGCCGTCCGGCGGAGTTTGCTCGCACAGAACTTCACGCGGCAGGCTGAGATAGACGGGGCCCTTGGGCGTGGAATTGGCAATCGCCCAGCCCCGGTCGAAGAGATCCGCGATCTGCTCGGGAAAACGCAACTCGTAGTCCCATTTGGTGACTTCGCGGATCAGCGCGGTCTGGTCGAACATTTCCTGTCCCCAGCCGATCGGCACCGTGCGCGCGCCAAAGCGGCCGGCTTCCATCACCGGCGTGCGACCGGACATCATCAGCACGGGGATCTGATCGCACCAGGCGTTGATGGCGCCGGTAATGCCGTTGGAGAGCCCCACGTTGGTGTGCAGCATGACGGACTGGATCCTGCCGGAGATCTGGTAAAAGCCGTGTGCCATACCGACGGCAACATGTTCGTGCGGCACCGTGATCGGCACCGGAAGGTCGAGCCCGTTCTGTGTTGCCTCGATCAGTCCCTCGATGATCGGTGGAAAATCTGTGCCGGAATTTGCGAAGACATAGTCGACACCGAGCGCCTTCAACTTGCCGAACACCGCTCCACCCGCGGTAATTGTGGTGCTGTCCATCCTGTCGGCCATGCCGTCCTCCCATGTTCCTTTTGGATGCAGAATGCAGAAATTGCGAGGCAATTCAGGCTCTTGCGGGAGAGGAGCCCCTCCGCGAACCGCCGCCTTCGCATCTGCTTTGACGCGCACCCTAGACGATAAAAAACGGCAATGGGAACAAGGAATTTTCTTTCCAGAATTGGAAAGTATAATGGCTATTATCTCATTTTACATTACCAAACTAATTAGTGAAGATGATCGCGGAGCTACGTTCCCTGCTGGCTGCAAATCTGCAAGAGGTGCGCCCGAAAGGTCTTCCGACTTCGTTGAAGGGCGTTCCGCGATCGCACACATTGAAGGTTGGCCAGCAAGTTACAGACCGGGAGTCGACAAGAGCTTCCGATGGGAGGAGACAACATGAGCATTCTCAAGAACGCGTTTCTGGCCGCTGCCATGATCGCCGCCGGCGCATCGTCCGCAGCCGCGGCCGATTACGAATTCAAGCTGCACCACTTTCTGGGTGAGAAAGCCCCTGCGCACACGCAGATGCTGGTGCCGTGGGCCAAGCAGGTGGAAGAAAATTCCGGTGGCAAGGTCCATATCGAAATCTATCCGGCCATGACGCTTGGCGGCCGTCCGCCCGAACTGATCAACCAGGTGCGTGACGGCGTGGTCGATCTGGTCTGGACCGTGAACGGCTATACGCCTGGCCTCTTCCCGCGCACCGAGGTGTTCGAACTTCCGGGCATTCACACCAACGATCCGGCGGCCACAAACCAGGCGCTGATGGATCTGTACGAAACGGACCTGAAGGACGAATACAAGGGCGTTGAAGTAATGTTCCTGCATGTGCATGCCGGCCAGGCCATTCACATGCGCGACACGGAAGTTCACTCCCCGGCAGACCTCGCCGGCAAGAAGATCCGTATCCCGACCCGTACCGGTGCCTGGGTGATCGAGGCACTCGGCGCTTCGCCGGTCGCCATGCCGGTTCCGGAACTGCCGCCTGCGCTGCAGAAGGGTGTTATCGACGGCGCCTTCATTCCTTGGGAAATCATTCCGCCGCTGAAGATCCAGGAGCAGACCGAGTACCAGATCGAAGGCGTCGACAAGGAGCGTTTCGGCACCACCACCTTCCAGGTTTCCATGAACCAGGAACGCTGGGATGGTCTGCCGGAAGACATTCAGAAGGCCTTTCGCGATGCCTCCGGTCCCGAGTGGATCGTGAAGGTTGGCGAAATCTGGGCTGCTTCGGATGATTTCGGGATCGGTCTGGCCACCAAGGCAGGCAACACCCACGTCACCTTGACCGAGGAAGAGACCGAAGCTTTCCGTCAGGCGCTGGCACCCGTTGCCGACCGCTGGGTCGAGGAAGTCTCCGCAAAGGGTATCGACGGTGCCGCGCTGGTTGAAAAGGCCCGCGCAGCGGTGGCCAGCCACTCGGCCAACTGATGTCGAACACTCTCAAAGCCAGCAGTTCCGGGTTCACCGGGGCTGCCAGCCGCCTGATAACGCTCTGGGCACTCCTTGGCGGCGCCGTGCTGTTGCTGGTCGTTGCTGTCAACATGCTGTCGATCATCGGCTCGGTTTTCGGCACACCGTTTCCGGGTGATTTCGAGCTGACCGAAATGGGCGTGGCCATCGCGGTCTTCGCGTTCCTGCCCTATTGCCAGTTGGTCGGGGCAAACGTCTCGGCGGACATCTTCACCGCCGGCGCGTCCAGACGGGTGATTGCCTTCTTCACCCTGCTCGGGTCGCTGGTTGCCCTTGTGTTTGCGCTGCTGCTGATCTGGCGCATGTATTACGGCATGCTGGACCAGAAGAACTACGACTACACCACCACCATCCTGCAGATCCCGCACTGGATGGCCTTCGTGCCGATCCTGATATCGCTTGCCCTGCTGGCACTGGCCGCGCTGGTCACGCTGCTGCAGGACATGACCGCGCTGTCGAGAGGACACCACTAGAATGACGGACGCACTTGTCCTCGGGCTTGGCGCTCTCGTGGTGCTGATCGCCCTGATCGCGATCCGCATGCCCATTGCCTATGCGATGATCCTTGTCGGCGGTGTCGGCACCATGATGCTGAACGGCCCCGCCCTCGTCCTCAGCCAGCTGAAGACCCTCGCCTACGGCCAGTTCTCCATCTACGACCTTTCCGTCGTGCCGATGTTCGTCCTGATGGGGGCGATCGCCTCGAAGACCGGCCTTAGCCAGGCTTTGTTCCGGGGGGCCAATGCCTGGCTCGGCTGGCTGCGCGGCGGCACGGCCATGGCGGCCATCGCCGGCTGCGCCGGGTTCGGTGCGGTCTGCGGCTCGTCGCTTGCAACCGCCTCCACCATGGGCAAGGTCGCGCTGCCGGAACTCAAGCGTTACAATTATTCCGGTGCGCTGGCGACAGGAACGCTCGCCGCGGGCGGCGTGCTCGGCATCCTGATCCCGCCCTCGGTCGTGCTGATCATCTATGCCATCATCGTGGAAGCAAACATCGTCACCATGTTCATGGCAGCATTTCTGCCAGGCCTGCTGGCGGTGGTTCTCTTCCTTCTGACCATCGCCCTCTATGTTACCATCAAGCCGGAAGCCGGGCCCAAGGGAGGTGTTGCCGACCGCAAGGAATTCCTGGAGGCGACTGCCGGCATGATCCCGGTGCTGATCATCTTCGGGCTGGTCATCGGCGGCATCTACTTCGGATTTTTCAACCCGACACCGGCAGCTGCCGTCGGCGTTTTTCTGGTCCTGCTGTTCGGGCTCTTGCAACGCAAGCTGTCCGGCCACGACTTCATTCAGGCGCTCAAGGAAACCGCGTCCACTTCAGGCATGATCTATCTGATCATCCTTGGGGCGGAACTCCTCAAGATCTTCATGTCCCGCGTTGGCCTGCCTCAGGAAACCGCTTCCTGGATCGCCAACTCCGGGCTCGAACCGATGACGGTTCTGATCCTGCTGCTGATCGCGCTCATCCTGCTCGGCTGCCTGATGGACAGCCTGTCTATGATCCTGCTGGTGATCCCGTTCTTCTGGCCGGTACTGGTCGAGATCAACGGCGGCATCTACCAGGGAGCGGAAGGGGCAGGCTTCGGCATGAGCACGGAGGACCTGAAGATCTGGTTCGGCGTACTCGCCCTGATCGTGGTCGAACTCGGCCTGATCACGCCACCGGTCGGCATGAATGTCTTCGTCATCTCCTCGCTCGACCGGGAAACGCCGATGATCGAGACCTTCAAGGGCGTTGCACCGTTCTTCTGTGCCGAGATCCTGCGCGTAATCCTGCTGGTCTGTTTTCCGATCATCACCCTGTGGCTGCCGCAGGTGCTGAGGTAGGCATCGAAGCCCCCTATAAATGAAAAAGCACGCCCGGGTAACGGGCGTGCTTTTTTCGTTCAAGGCTGGGCTTTTACTTTCCCTGCGCCGCCGCGCGGATCTGGCTGAGGCTGGCGGCCGGGGTGATGGCTTCCGGGTCGAGCTTCAGATGCAGGATTGCGGGTGTGCCGGCGGCACGGGCTCGTTCGTATGCAGGACCGAAAGCGTCTGTCGTCTCGACTGTCTCACCGAAGGCACCATAGCTGCGGGCAAGCGCTGCGAAATCCGGATTGACCAGCTTGGTTGCCGACGGGCGACCGGGATAGGTGCGTTCCTGATGCATGCGGATGGTGCCGTACATGCCGTTGTCGATCACAAGCACGATGATGTTGGCGCCGTCCTGACAGGCGGTGCCAAACTCCTGCATGGTCATCTGCAGGCAGCCATCGCCTGCAAAACAGACGACTTCGCGCTCCGGAAAGGCAAGCTTGGCGGAAACGGCTGCCGGCAGGCCATATCCCATGGAACCGCTCGTCGGCGCTGCCTGGGTGGCGTAGCGACGGAACCGGTGGAAGCGGTGCAGCCAGGTGGCGTAGTTGCCGGCCCCATTGGTGCAGACCGCATCTTCCGGCAGGTTGGCTTCCAGCCATTCCATGACGCCGGCCATCTGGAGGTTGCCGGGTACCTGTGGCCGGGCACCGGACCAGTCCAGATAATCCTGATGGGCCTTGGCCGCTTCGCCTGCGCCCTTCAGTTCGGACGGCGGCTGGAGGCCTTCGGCCGCCTTGCAGAAGGCAGTCGGGCTGGCATGAATTGCCTGCGTCGGCCGGTAGACCCGGCCAAGTTCCTCGGCATCCGGATGGACATGCACCAGTTGCTGTGTGGGAGAGGGAATGTCGAGCAGCGAATAGGACTGGCTCGGCATTTCCGACAAGCGGCCACCGACAAGCAGGATCAGGTCGGAGGACTTGACCCGTGCCAGCAGCTTCGGATTGATGCCGATACCGACATCGCCGGCATAGTTCGGATGCAGGTTGTCGAACAGCATCTGGCGGCGGAACGAGCAGGCAACCGGCAGGTCGAAACGTTCGGCAAAGCGGGTAAAGCCGGCGACGGCCTCTTCCGACCAGCGGCTGCCGCCCAGAATGGCGATCGGCCGCTCGGCCGCCCAAAGGCGCTTCTGCAGGTCCGCCATCTGGGTGAGGCCCGGATGCGTTTCGACCTGGGTCCACGCAGGCGGCTGCGGGGCATCCGCCTTTTCGACCAGCATGTCTTCCGGAAGCGCCAGCACCACCGGTCCCGGACGACCGGACGTGGCGACATGGTAGGCGCGCGAAATGAACTCCGGTACGCGATCCGCGTGATCGATCTCCGCGACCCATTTGGCGATGCCGCCGAACATCTGGCGGTAGTCGATTTCCTGAAAGGCTTCACGCTCGCGCATGCCGCGCTCGATCTGTCCGATGAACAGGATCATCGGCGTGGAATCCTGCGCCGCCACGTGGACACCGGCAGAAGCGTTGGTAGCCCCGGGACCACGGGTCACCATGCAGATGCCCGGCTTGCCGGTGAGCTTGCCCCAGGCATCGGCCATCATTGCAGCCCCGCCTTCCTGGCGGCAGACCGTGACCGGGATCGATGCATCGTAAAGCGCATCGAGCACGGCAAGGTAACTTTCGCCGGGCACACAGAACACACGCTCCGCCCCGTGGCGCTCCAGCGCCTCCACCAACAATTCACCGCCGGTCTTCTGGTCCATGTTCCGGGTCCTTACGAGAAAGATGATCTGTTCATTCTATAGCGTATGAAAATCCCGCCTGTTAGAGGCGAAAATCAGATTAATTGGCAATGGGGTCATTCCGATTTAGAATAATTTATCTCCGACAACGGACTTGCAGCTCATCCTTCGAGACGCGCGCAAACGCGTTCCTCAGGATGAAGTTAAATGTGTTGTAAGGCCGCCTGATTGTGTCACACACAGTCCTCATCCTGAGGAAGCGCGAAGCGCTGTCTCGAAGGATGGGCCTCATGTCATGGCCAGCCTTGCCGGTAAGCACCGGCGCTGCAAACAAAAAAGGGGCACCGGTTTCCCGGTACCCCTGCCCCCATTCGTTGTTATGTCTTGTTATGGGAAGCTGATCTCAGATCGACTGAACCGTCACCACCTGGAAGGTGTGCATCTCGCCATCCTCGTCCTTGATGGAGACGTATTCACCCGGGTTGAAGGCATGTGCGCCGAAACGGTAGCCCGCCTCGTCGTCGTCCTCGCCGTCGATATCGTAATGGAAAGCCCAGGAGCCCCCCGGACGGTGGATGAGGTGGCCGACTTCCTCTTCCTCGGCGCCCCAGAATCGCCGCACACGGCAATGGTCACGCTGCTTCTTCCAAAGACCGGCGTCGATATGGCCGGTTTCGTCAAGCGGAGCGGTGAATTCATAACCGTGGTTCGCCGAACCTTGCGGGAAATCCTTGGTTCTGGCCAGGTTCAACCTGATCTTCTTCAAAGCCGGATAGTCGCTCATGGGGCCCTCCTTTACTGACAATCCGGTTTATTTGTGCCACATCCGGGGCACCTCACATTGAGAAGGATCAAACCCGGTGGTTTGCATGTGAGGCATGTATTGCCACGTGTCAGCAAAAGGGACGGAAGATGGATCAGGCCGAAACCCAGAACCAGGCGCTCGAGTTCCTCGGCAGCCTGCCGTCCGACGATCCGGCGCGGCCCGAGGTGAAGCGGATCGACACCCATGCCAATATCGTCTTTCTGGTGGGCAGCAAGGCCTACAAGGTCAAACGGTCGGTCAAGTTTCCCTTTCTCGATTATTCGACGTTGCCCTTGCGCGAAGAAGCCTGCAAGGCAGAGATAACCTTCAACCAGCCGAACGCACCACAGATCTACCGGCAGGCCTTGCCTGTGACGCGGGAGGCAGATGGCTCGCTGGATCTTGGCGGCACTGGAGAGCCCATCGAATGGGCAGTTGAAATGAGCCGGTTCGAACGACAGCACGAACTGGACTCCGTCGCTGGAACCGACCCGCTTCCGGACACCCTGACGGACAGGCTGGCGGACATGATGGTCACTGCTCATGACGCCGCCCCGCTGCGGCAGGGCAATGGCTTCTACGCGGAGCTTGCAAGCTACGTGGAGCAAAACGACGCCGCCTTTCGCGAGCACCCCGATCTGTTCGAAGCCGAGGCGGTCCGGCATCTGACCGAGACTTCCCGCACTGTCCTGTCGGCTCTGCACGAGCTGATCCTGCGCCGGGGCGAACAGGGCCTTGTCCGCCGTTGCCACGGAGACGCCCACCTTCGCAACATCGTCATGGTTGATGACGCCCCGGTCCTGTTCGATGCGGTTGAATTTTCAGATGCGATTGCCACCGGCGACGTTCTTTACGATCTCGCCTTCCTGCTGATGGACCTGTGGGACCGGGGTCAACAGCGTGCGGCCAACCGGGTGTTCAACCGCTACATGGACAAGAGCCGCCTGGACACGCATTCGGAAGGCCTGGCAGCCCTGCCCTTCTACCTGATGATGCGCGCGGCGATCCGCTCCAAGATCGCGGCCAGCTCCGCGCTCAACCAGTCGGACCCCAACCAGAAACAACGTGAGCGCGACCAGGCCCAGGCCTATTTCCGCCACGCAGTGGACTTTCTGGATCCCTCACGCCCGCAACTGGTTGCCATCGGCGGCCTTTCCGGCACCGGCAAGACCACGCTTGCCTACGAAATTGCCCCCGGCATCGGCCGGGCACCCGGCGCGCGCGTGCTGCGCACGGACGTGATGCGAAAGCGCCTGCTGGGCATTGAAGAAACGGAAAAGGCGCCCGCGGAAGCCTATACGCTGGAGGCGTCCCAGAAGGTCTACCACGCGCTGGACGACACCATTCAGACCGTCCTCGCAGCAGGTCACTCCGCAATCTTCGATGCGGTTTTTGCCGCCGAGAGCGAACGGGACCGTATCGAGGCCATCGCCAATAATGTTGAATGCGGTTTCTGCGGCCTGTGGCTGACCGCGCCGGCGAACATCCTGAAAGCCCGGGTCTCCGCGCGCGGGGACGATGCTTCGGACGCAAACGCCGACGTTGTCGATACCCAGCTTGGCTACGACCTCGGCCAGATGAACTGGGCGGAAATCGACGCGGGCAGCAACGTCGACGAAACCGCCGGACAGGTGCGGAAAATCCTGAACCGCCAGTAGCCTACAGTCCGGCAGCCCTGAGAGCTGCCGCGGCTCCGGCTGCACAAAAGACGGCGACATATTCCTTGCGCAGTGTCACCTGTGCCGCTGCAGCTACGACAAGGCACAGCGCCACGGCCAGCCCGCCCTTCAACACGATGGGCAGGATGGTGGAAACGATGATCGCCCCCGGCAACGCCTCCAGACCGCGCCGCACCCGCGGCGTGATGGGCAGCCGGCCCATGACCCAGTATCCACCCGCCCTCAGGGCGTAAGTGACCGCTGTCATGCCAAGCACGGCCAGGATAAAGATCGGGTCGGCGGTGAATGCTCCCTCAGTCATCGAGATAGGCCCCCGCGAAAGCACCGGCGATGGCACCGGTGAAAATGCTCCAGTAGCCCCCGACCAGATACCAGGTCAGCGCGGCGATACCGCCTGCGAACAGCCAGCTGACTGTCTGGCGCTTGCCCTTCCAGAGCGGCACCAGAAGTGCGGCGAAGAAAGCCGGCAGAACCACGTCGAGGCCATAGACCTTCGGGTCCGACACCAGACTGCCCGCGAAATAGCCCGGAACGACGGAAAGCGACCAGACCGACCAGGTGAAGAGGCCGCTGCCGAGATAGATCCCCCAGTCGCGCGTGCCCTTGTCGTATTCCGACAAGGCCAGCAACCAGTTGAGGTCCGTCAGCAGAAACAGGGAAGGATAGGTCTGCCAGGCCGGCACCTGGCCAAGCCAGGGCCGCAGGCTCGCGCCGATCAGCAGCATGCGCATGTTGACGGCAGCGGTAACCCCGATCATCGCCACGACAAGAGCATAATTGAGCGGATCGCTGTAGACTTCCATCGCGACAAACTGGCTGGCGCCGGCGAAGACCAGCGAGTTGATCATGATCGTTTCGAGGAAGGTCAGCCCCTTTTGCGCGGCGACCGTTCCGAAGACCAGTCCAAGCGCGATGATGCCCGGGGAAACCGGAATGCACATCGTGGCGCCCCGCACGCAGCCTTGCAGGCTGAGGGTCACATTTTTGTTCAACATGTCTGTCCAAGAGTGTCAGGCGGCGGGCAGCCCCCGCATAGAAAGGTCAGTATTGCTGATAAATCGCCTCAGAACCAATGAAACCTTTTGATTTACCCATCAGCGATCCTGTAGCCAGGACCAGGCCACGGGTCAGAACACGACGCCGTAGATCATGCGCAGGCCGGTAAAACCGAGGAACAGCGCGAACACGAGCTTGAGCTTTGACGGATCGATGGCATGGGCGATCTTCGCGCCCCAGGGTGCAGCAAAAGTGCTGGCCGGAATGATCAGGAAGAAGCCGATCAGGTTGACATACCCGAGCGAGAACGGCGGGCGCCCCTCCTCGCCCCAACCGAAAAAGATCGACAGCAGGGTGCCTGGAACCGCAATGATGAGGCCGATGGCTGCTGCGGTGCCAACCGCCTTGCGGATCGGATAATTGAAGAGGGTCAATGTCGGAACGCCGAGCGTGCCACCGCCAATGCCCATCATCACCGAGATCCCGCCAATCAGGAAACCCAATGTTTCCTTGATAGGAGATCCGGGAAGCTTGTCGGCCAGATGGGAGCCCTCCTTGCGGAACATCATGTTGGCCGACACGGCCAGAGCGACAATCCCGAAGACCAGCGTCAGTGCGCCGCCCGAAATATTCCCCGCGAGCGTTCCCCCAGCGATGACGCCAAGGGCGATCGCCCACCACCAGCGTTTCAGGAGATCCATGTCGACGCTCCCCCGATTGTAGTGGGCACGCGCCGACGACGTCCCGGTCGCCAGAATGGTTGCAAGCGACGTTCCCACCGCCACATGCATGAGAACCGACGGGTCGATCTTCAGAGCGGTGAACATGTAATAGAGCACCGGCACGATGACGATGCCGCCACCGACGCCGAGCAGGCCTGCAATGATCCCGGCCACAAGCCCGGTTGCCAGCAGCGCAACAGCCAGAAGGCCAAGGGAGAAAAGGCTGAGATCTTCCACGCGATTATCCTCGTTGCCGGTGCCGAGCTCATGCCGGCCACCAAAGTCTTCTTCCAGCGCTTAGACCAGCTGCGCGAATTTTTCCAGCCGCATGCGCGGACTATCTGTTTTGCGACGCTTGCAACCTCTTGCGACACGGGTGAATTGCAGCCAGTCTCTGCCGGGTGTCATTCAGGCGGGGAGGAAGCATGAACGGTCACTGGCTTGCGCTCTATACATTCGGCCAATTCCGTACGCGGGCGGACCACCCGGTTGTGGAACCCTTTCACCAGGCCGAGCCGCTTGTGTGGGCCGCGATGGAACGCGCCGAGGGTTTCGTCGCCCGTTCCGGCTACGAGGACGAACCGGGACCGGACAGCTGGGGCGAGCAGGTTTTTCCCAGGTACTGGCAGGACAATGGCGACGGCTGGGCACCCTCCACCATCTCGCTTTGGCAAGACCTGGAATCAGCGCTTGCCGCCGTCTACCGAGGGCCGCACGCCGAGATCCTGAAAAAGGGCCAGGACTTCATGCAGGAAGACCACGCCTACCCCGCCTATGCCCTGTGGTGGGTGCCGGAAGGCCATCAACCGGACTGGGTGGAAGCGGTCGACCGCTTCGAGCGCCTGGGCGACGCGGGCCCCACGCCCGCGGCCTTCACTTTCAAGTCCGCTTTCGATCCTTCCGGAAAGCCCACAACAGTGAACGGCGGCGTATCGAAACAGATCGCGGAACGAAACCGAACCCGGACCGAAGCTCCAAAGACTTTTCAATAGGGAATTGTTCAAAAATCGATGACTAATTGTCCAGATTTGGCAGAATTGTAAAACAATCTCGCAATGGCAATCTTAGGTCCAACAGCGCACGGACATTCCCGTGCCAGAAATTGGGAAAGGATTGAACCATGAACCAGATACTCCGTCCTTCGGATGCTCGCGGCGATGCCGATTTCGGCTGGTTGAAGAGCAAGCACACGTTCTCCTTCGGGTCCTATTTTGACCCGAACCACATCGGTTTCGGTGCCCTGCGGGTGATCAACGAGGACCGTGTCGCGCCCAGCGCCGGCTTCCCGACCCACCCGCACCAGAACATGGAGATCATCTCCTATGTCGTTTCCGGTGGTCTGGAACACAAGGATTCGCTCGGTACGGGCTCCGTCATCCGGCCGGGAGAACTGCAGCGCATGAGCGCCGGCACCGGTGTCCGTCACAGCGAGTACAATCACTCGGACACGGATCCGGTCCACTTCCTGCAGATCTGGATCGTTCCGGAAGCTGACGGAATCTCGCCAAGCTACGAGCAGAAGGCCTTTCCGGAAGACGGCCGCCGCGATGCGCTGCGCCTGATCGGATCGCGCGACGGGCGGGACGGATCCGTTACCATTCATCAGGATGTCGATCTCTATGCGTCGCTTCTGACCGCCGATCGCAGCCTGGCCTTCGACATCCGCCCCGGCCGGAAAGTCTGGCTGCAACTGGTGAAAGGCAAGATCAGCGTCAACGACCAACCGCTTTCCGCAGGTGACGGTCTTGGTCTGCTTCAGACAGGCGCGATCTCGCTGACAGCCAGTGAGAATGCCGAATTCCTGCTGTTCGACCTGGCAGCCTGACACGAATTGGGGCGGGATTGTTCCCGCCCCATCCCCATGTACTTCCCTGGAAACGAACAGCCAGATTGAACACAGGATCAGAGCAATTGCTTTCATCCACATCAGGAGACCGACAATGGTAGAGACAACTTCCCCCGACATCACCCTGGAACAGGATGGCAGCAAAGGCCGCTATGTGGCGAAGGTAGACGGGATCACCGAACCGGCCGAACTGACCTTCTCCATTGTCAACGAACACCTGATCATTGCCGATCACACCGGCGTGCCGGACAGTATGCGTGGCATGGGGGTTGGCAAGGCACTGGTGGAAAGGCTTGTTGATGACGCCCGTCGCAAGCAGGTGAAGATCGTGCCTCTGTGTCCTTATGTGAATGCGCAGCGGCGCAAGCACCCCGAATGGGCGGACGTGTTTCAGGCCTAGGCGAAAAGAAACATGCTCAGCTCGAAGGCTCGTTGTCCTCTACGGCCGTCTCGCACCCCCGCAAGGTGTAGAGCGCACCGGTCAGCATGTTGCCGGCCTGTTCGAAAGCGGTGTCGGTGATTTCCGGACCGGCAGCGCTCAAACCAACTGCCGCCAGCCTGATGTCGGCAAGGTTCCGATTGAGCTCCTTCAGTTGCTGCGCCACTTCCCAATGATCCCTGAGCTCGGGATCAGAGAGTTGCGCAGCAAGCCCGGTGATCTTGCCGTCGAGCGCTTCGATCCGGGCCTTGAATTCGCCCGGAGAGACCTGCAACCGGGCGAGCGCGGCTTCTGTCACATTGCCGGCGATACGTTCGCCCGCTGTATCGACCCTGTTCAACACAAGAAGCGACAGCACGCAGGCTGCAATGACGAGCAGCGCCGTCGCATTCACGAGCGCCAGAAGCAGCTGACCGGGCAAACGGACCAGACGGCGGCCAAGGCCGGGGGCATCGTGATAGGACATTGCATGCTCCTTAGAGATCAGGTGCTCTCATTCAGACAGAGTCCCGCATGACACACAACGGCCTCCCGGGCCGTGAACCGTCAGAAAGACCTGATTTCTTGGGAGAACCGACCGACCATCCGTTCGCCGTATAATCAGAGCCCTTGGTATCGTCTGCCTGCGGCCCAGCCTACACTTTATCCGAGAAACGACACGTACCTTTAACGGAAAAAGGGTTACTCCGTTCTCATTCGAAACACCGATAGGGCACGGATGAACTACGGCCGCCTGATCACAGCAATACTGTTCCTCTGGATGACGTCCGCCCTCTTCAAGTTCGGCAACCAGAACTATGAGGCGCTCAAGGCGGACTTTGGCCTGCTGGCTCCATTGATGTGTTTCATCGCCGGCGTGCTTCTCGGCTGCAGCGCCATTGTCCTGCTCATCAAGTCTTTCAGGAAGACATGATCGCGCTTCGGCAGCTATCAACCTGCTGCCGGGTACCATCAAAGTTCAAGACGGCTCGCCAAGCACGGAGCAGGTGTCTATTTCGCGTCGTGGAAGATGATCCCTGCGGTGTGTCTCGTGCCGGACCGCACACGGCTCACACCGTGGCGCAGGTTCACGCGGTAACTACCTCTCGTTCCCTGGACAGGCCGGTTGTGAACGGCAAAGGCCACGGCATCCCCCTGGCGCAGGCTGACAACCTCAACGCGGCTCTGCATGCGCGGGCGTTGTTCGGTCATGCAGAACTCGCCACCCGAGAAATCCTTGCCCGGTTCCGATAGCAGAATCGCGACCTGGATCGGAAAAACCAGATCTCCGTACAGATCCTGGTGAAGGCAGTTGAAGTCACCGGCGCCATACTGCAGCAGCAGAGGGGTCGGCCGGACCTGACCCGCCTTGTGGCATTGCTCCAGATACGCGTCATGGGTGACCGGAAATCGTTGATCGAAGCCCATGATCTCGTTCCACGTGTTGGCAAGACCGGCGAAGCGGGGATAAAGGGCGGTCCGCAATCCACCCAGAATATCCGGCAGTGGATATTTGAAATAACGGTATTCCCCCTTGCCGAAGCCGTGCCGCGCCATGACGACATGGCTACGGAAATGCTCTTCCTCGGCATAAAGTGACGAAAGGGCACGACATTCCCCGGGCGACAAGAGCTGAGGCAGCGTGGCACAGCCGAAACCGTTCAACTCTTCGTGGATCGCGGCCCAATCATAACCGGCAACCCGAGCCTCTAAAGAGGTCGCCAAGGCATCCGAACGATCCTCGTTGGCGGTAAGCTTTCTCATGCCCGTTTCTCCCTCTCGATGAGATCGCGCTTGCGCTCCACACCCCATGCGTAGCCGGAAAGTGCACCGCTGGTTCGAACCACACGGTGGCAGGGAATTGCAACTGCGAGCTTGTTGGCAGCACAAGCCCGGGCAACAGCCCGTGATGCCTTGGGTGCCTTGATACGCCGGGCAATCTCGGCATAGGAGACCGTTTCTCCGGCAGGGATTTCCTGAAGAGCTTGCCATACCCGTTGTTGAAAGACGGTTCCGCGGACATCCAAAGGCAGGTCAAGACCGATCTTTGGACATTCGACGAAGCCCACCACCCGGGCCACCAGACCTTCATAGTCGCGATCCGCCCCAAGCAGTGTTGCCTTGAGAAACCGGTCCTGCAGATCCCGGACCAAATCCCCCGGGTCACTTCCGAGAAGAATCGATACAACGCCTTTCTTGCTGGACGCGACCAGAATGGCACCAAGCGTCGTCTGGCCAACCGCGAACCTGATCTCCTCGTCGGCTCCGCCGGCACGGTATTGCGTGGGTGTCATACCCAGCATCCCGGTGGATTTTTCATAGAACCGTCCGCTGGAATTGAAGCCTGCGTCATAGATTGCCTCGGTCACCGTTATGCCGGAACCAAGTCCATCACGGACCTTGTTGGCCCGATGCGCTGACGCATAGTCTTTTGGCGTAAGCCCGGTCGTCGCCTTGAACACCCGGTGAAAGTAGCTGGGGCTACGACCGACGGAGCGAGCAAGATCATCCAGTGACGGCTCTTCTTCGCTGCCTTCAATGATGCGGCAGGCCTTTGCGACAATTGCTGCATTCTCGGCACCGGCAGGCAAGCCTTCCGGCTTGCAGCGCTTGCACGCCCTGAAGCCGGTCGCCCGGGCACTTTCGAGCGTGGTGTGAAGCTGTACGTTTTTCGGATTGGCCAGGCGCGAAGGGCACGACGGTCGACAATAGACGCCGGTTGTCGACACCGAATACCAGAACTGGCCGTCTGCGGTCTTGTCACGGGCTGCTATGCGCGCCCATCGAGGGTCCTCTGCCAGGGGCAGCTTGGTCTGATTGTCGTTCAAGGCTTCCATTGGTGCGTCTTCCCGAAATTGTTGTCGTCAACTTCGCCAATCCTGTCACCGGCTTCACGACCGTGCACTCCGGTCCTTACCTTCAAATCGGGATCTTCAGCGACCCGTTTTCCGAGCTGCTGGCATATTTGAATTTCAAGGCAAGGGACGGAGCGGAGGCTCCGTTCAAGTCTGTTGAAAAGGCGCTGTTGCCTGAAACAGGCGGCCCGGGATTTGCCACAAGGCGGCTGCCCGCCTTGTGGCAAAGCGTCCGGTCAGGTCAGCCGAATGGACATGCCGCCATCGACAATCGTCGGGCTGCCAGTCATGAAACTTGCACGGTCGGACAGCAGGAAAAGCGCAGCCTGTGCGATCTCCCTTGCGTCCGCCATGCGTTTCATGGGGTGCAAACCTGCAATGAACGCCAAGACGTCCGGATTCCCTTCGCCGCCGGCCGGTGTAATTGTGCCACCCGGCATCAAGGCATGAGCCCGAATACCCTCAGCGGCGTGGTCTGAGGCAAGTGATTGCACCAAGCCGTTGAGACCGGCCTTGGAAGCCGCGTAAGCGCCCATGCCAGGCATGCCCGCGTTGCTGAAACCAACAAATGACGATGTGAAGACGATCGAACCACCGCCGGTTTTCTTCATGACCGGTATCTGCGCTTTTGCAGCCAGAAACGCCGCCGTCAGGTTGACAGTCAGGACCTCGTTCCAGTTGCCGATACCCATGTCCGGGACCGGCTCCATGGACCCGACAATGCCTGCATTGTTGAAGGCACCGTCCAGTCGCCCGAACTCCTTCAGGGCGAGGTCGACCAGTGCCGCGGCATAACCTTCGTCCTTGACGTCGCCCTCCAGAAAAACGGCCGTGCCGCCGGCTTCACGGATTTTGGACACAACAGCCTCAAGTTCCGCGGAGCGCCTGGCACCGAGGATGACATTCGCTCCTTCGGCCGCAAAAAGGGTCGCTGCAGCAGCCCCGATCCCGCTGCTTGCCCCAGTGATGATGATCGATTTGTTTTCGAGTTCCATGACGTTTTCTCCTGTCTGTCATTGGCCCCGGCCTGAGCCAGGGTCCGAGCGACAGGTGCCATGATCGGGCCGAGCCGAACTATCCGTTTCTTGTTGTCAAATCCGAGAACCCGTCCCTGTAAGTCAGGGACAGCCTGTGTGCGCCGTTGGAGATCGGCTTGCAGACAACAGGGATTGCTGCCCGGTTACAGTCTACCTGCCGGCGGTTCTGAATTTGATAGTGAAGGATTATGTCTCAACAGCTTCGGACAATCCGGCTGCAGCATACCCAATACAGAAAATCATGTCGCCGGCCGCAAGAGAGCCCTGCGCGGGACCATGTTCAGTTTCAAAACGAATGAAGAGGGAAATGGTACAGACGAGTGGATTCGAACCACCGACCTTCGGAGCCACAATCCGACGCTCTAACCAACTGAGCTACGTCTGCTTAAAGGCGTGAGGTGACGCGGACCATACTGACCCGTGCCGCCATTTGCAAGGGCGTCTTCTAAACTCGTTTTTTCCAACCCGCAAGCGGGAATTTGCGGAAATTTTCGAGCTGTTGAAAAGCAAATGCCCGGAGCGTCGCCCCGGGCATAACAACCGTTTGCCGATGTCATCGGCATGGCCCTGCCGAACCGCAATCAGGTGACTGCGAACGGCAGGATGCCGGATTAGTTGACCTTGATGTCCTTGAAGGACTTCTCGAACGCTTCCTTGACCGGTGCGGAAACGTCGGTACCGAGCTTGGTAGCCAGTTCGTGCATTTCCTTGGACTGGGCGCTCAGAGCGTCAAACTGCTGGCGAGCAAACGTGGACTGCAGCTCGATAGCTTCAGCCAGGCTCTTCGCAGACATGATGTCCTTCACGAAAGTGAAAGTTGCGTCGGCGTTGGCTTTGGCAGCATCAACGGCCTTGTGGTTGAATTCGACAACGCCCTGGCGGGAAGTCTCGAAAGTGTCTTCCATCAGGTCGGTTGCGTCTTCAGCAGCGTTTTTCACTTTTGCATAGGCTTCGCGAGCGTTCTCGATGCCTTTTTCGGTTGCTTCACGGAACATGGCCGGAACTTCCATTTTGGGCATAGCAAAAGCCTCGAAGTCAGGGAAAGCTACACCAGCAGCAGCGGTTTTGGCTTTGGTGGTGCGAGCTTTCGGCGCCGGCTTTGCCGGAGCAGTGGTTGTGGTGTCAGTCATGATCTCATCTCCTTGAGTCCGGATGCGATCATTGGTGCAAGTTCATTCCGCCGATACGTGTGCCGGCGGACCCTGTCGTCATCCGCAAACACTACATAGTGCATGCTGTGCTGCATTGCAACATTTTTTTGCACTGCACAACAAACTTACCGTCGGGGATTTCTGGTGTTTCGTCGGTTCCGTTCTGCAAAAAGCGGAGCGGACTGCAGCCCTTTGTCGGTAAGCCATTGGCTGGACAAGGGAAGACGAAAACAGGCAATCAGGACCGGAAAAACATTACAACCAAAACAGGAAATATTCAATGAAACACTTGTGACACCTTGCGCGGGGCTCTGGCGCCCTGCGCAAGGAAAAATGCCGGCCGGATTATTTTTTCTGGGTGGCCTTGGCCGCGTCCTGAACGGCCTTCGTTGCCGAGTTGGAAAACTCGCGCGCCTGTTCGCCGAGGGATTCCATCTGCCGGCGCAGATAGTCCTGCTGCAGCTTCATCATGTCCTCGACATTTTGCGCCTTGACCAGTTCCTGCGCAAACTTGAAAGCCGCGTCGACATGCTCTTCGGCATAGTTCAGCGCCTTCTTGTTCACATCCGCAGCACCGGCCTGAACCGCATTCGCGCTGTCTTCCGCATTGCTGACAGCCTTGTGGGTCGCGCCCATGAAGTCGTCAAAGGCCTTGCGGGCCTGGTCGACGCTCTTTTCCGCGAAATCGCGCATCTGGTCGGGAATTTCAAAACCGGTCTTGTCTGTGCTCATGTCGGCGCTCCTCAGGTCGACGAAAGATGTCAGGCGGGTATCCTGAAATCCTTCCATGCCAAAAATTCGTAACACGACGATGGCATTCCGGCAAACTTGTCCGGTCGGATTAACCACGCCTTCATGTAACCCCTTTAGCAACCTTGCTTTACGTGGACTGTGTTGGAGATTGCTTGTATTAACGGAGTGTTTACCACTTTGGGCAAATCCGGCCGCCACGCACCCGTCAACCGGTGTTGCAGACCAGTTTGGAGCAGAGCCATGGACGAACAAACCCTATCATTCCTGGAACTGACTGCCATGGATGATCTGGTTCAGCTTGTCGCCGACAAAAGGGCAGCCTGGCTCTGGTCGGCCGACGGGGCGCGTATTCTATGGGCGAATGCTGCCGGTGCTTCCTTTTTCTCCGCACAGTCCGTAGCCGACCTGGCCAACCTGACGTCGCTCGAGCGCTCACCCGCCCGTCCGCATATCTCCCGCATCGCCGAATCCGGCCCTACAGACAAGTTCAGCATCGACCGGCTGCGGTTTTACCGGGGTCTCAGGGTCATGCTGCTGACCTGTCAGTGTATGCGTATCGAGCTGGACAACGGTGAAGCCGCTGCCCTGATTGTCTGCGGTGACAAGGGTCTGTCCATGACGAAGGACCCGGTGCCGGCTTTTGCACAGATGTTGCGTGCCGATGATGCCACCGTGTTCGTGACGGATGCCGGTTCGGTGGAAGGCTGTTTTGGCGAACTGAAGGGAACGCCGGAAGACCTTGACCTGCCGGACGGGCAGACGGCGCTTTTCGGTCCTCTGGAACTCGATGGTGACTTTCATGAGGGCGTTGTTCTGAAGGTGACGGACCGCCAGAAGCTGGTGGTCCTGGAAAACCTGCCTCTGGCGGATCCCGGCACTGAAGCCGGGGAAGACAGCCCCGCAAGCACGCAAGAAGCGGACGCCTCAGCAATTGAAGCCGGGCTGCTGGCCGAAGGCGTTGCCGCCGGAGCTGCAGTTGCCGCTGACACTTCGTCCACGGACGAGGAAACAGTTTCCCAGACCGGTGAGGACGACGCCGGTTGGGTACGGGCCGACGAAGACGAGTTTGAAACCGCTGACGATATGGCCGCAACGCAGGCCGCCCCTGCCCCACCCGTTGAAGAACCTGTTGAGGAAGACCTCGACGACCTGGCTGCCAGTGAGCAATCCATTGCCGCCGGTGTTGTCACCTCAGACGACATCTCCCCGATGGATGCCGGAGAGGCGGACCTTGAAGCCGCGTTGTCCGACCTGGAAGAGATTGAAGACGATGACGACGAGACGGCAGAAATCGTCTCGGCCGATGCTGAAGAGGACGACGGCCTCGAAGAACTCGACCTCGAGGAAAGTGTCCTTGAGGAGACGACCGCCAAAGTCGTGGCCGAAGACACCTCTGATGACGCTGCAATGGAAGGTGGGGACGGCTTTGTCTTTCAGCCACGGCGCAGACCTGTGCGCTTTGCCTGGAAGATGGACATCGACCAGCGCTTCACCTTTCTGTCCGACGAGTTTGCCGAAGTTCTTGGCCCTTCCTCAACCGACATTATCGGTCTGACCTGGAAGGAAGTGTCCGACGCTTTCGATCTCGATCCCCGTGGCCATATTGCGCGGGCGCTCGACCGACGCGATACCTGGAGC
Source organism: Roseibium sp. RP-7 (assembly GCF_053005225.1). NCBI lineage: Bacteria > Pseudomonadati > Pseudomonadota > Alphaproteobacteria > Hyphomicrobiales > Stappiaceae > Roseibium > Roseibium sp. RP-7. The sequence goes on along the minus strand of NZ_JBRKQA010000001.1, from coordinate 784,674 downwards.
GGAAAGACAATCGACTGGCCGGTCTCCGGTGCGGACTTGCGCGTACCTGTCGACATGGCCGCCCTGCCCGCCTTCGACCGGAACCGTAAATTCGAAGGCTATCGCGGCTTCGGAGTTTGCCGGACCGCAGATGCCGTGCCGGAGCATGGAAGCCAGCCCTCCGGTCCGACGCTGGCCGTTGTCGGGGCATCCGACACTGACACGGACGAAACCGGACGCGACACACTTGCGGAAGATGAAGCCAGCCACGCCGCTGCAACGCTGCAGGAAGACACGCCCGGTGCCGAAGCTGCCGACGTGACCGTGGCGCCAGAGGTGGAAGACGACATTGCCACCGTGGGCTATGACAACGGACATGAAAACGTCCGCTCTGAAACAGGTGATGAAACAACAGATACATCGACTGGTGAGGCTGGTACCGATGAAGCTGGTTCACCAGAGGCAGCAGAGCAGCAGGCAACCGCGGAGGCGGCAGCCAAGCTTGCGGAATTGAAACCGGCAAAACCGGATTCTTTCGCGGGCAAGACCTTTCTTGGCGCAAGTGCGGCTGCTCTCGTCGGGTCCCTGGCAAAGTTCACCGGCAAGGCTCCGCAGCGCCCGGCAGACCCGCCGGTAAAGGCAGACGAGCCCGCCAAGGCGGATACCCGACACCTTGAAACCGACACGTCTCCAGAGGACGTTGCCCCGGATGCCGACAAGGATTTCGACGATCTGCCTGGCGCAGCTCTCGACAGCAAGTTCAAGGCCCTGGAATCCGGTCTGCAAGATGCACCGGAAGACGAAGCTCTTCCCGAGGAAAGCGACGTTCCGGAGACTGGCGAAGACAAGCCCGTCTCCGGCAGCGATGAAACCGTTCCTGAGGACAGTGAAAGCGCTGAGGACATTGGAACTGCAACCGACGAAACGGACGACGTGGCAGAAGCGGTCGTCGATGACGCTGATGCAGTAGCTGATGACGAAGACCCTGAAGACGAGGTCAGCGACACGTCGAGCGAAGACACCGCCATCGATGATGACGACACTGAACTGGCAGACGAAGACGAAGCGGACACCGACAGCGAAACCGATGCTGCGAGTGACGAGCTGACCGGTGAAGAGACAGGGGATACCACCACAGCCGTTGCAGTGCCCACTCCAGCGAGTGCCGAACCAACCGGTATCTCCGGGCCAGCGGCGCTGAAACCGGCTGAAATCGAAAGCGCGGTCAAGTCGCTCGCCAAGGCTTACAAAGAGGCGGAAAAGAAGTCTCGCGACCTCTTTGAGGAAGAAGAAGACCCCACGGCCCCGGAAGACGACGACATGTCGTCCACAGCCGTCGCAACTGCCGAAAGTGACGAGGACCAGCAAACGGGAACCGATGAGGCTTCGGCTGGCGACGAAGATCTGTTCGAGCCCGAGCCTGCCTTTGAAGACACCCATTTCGATCTTGTTGAGGAGGAAGACCGCGAGATCGAAGCCGTGGCTGCGTCATTGGAAACGGACGATGCGGCTGAAGAGCGCGAGTTCTTCGAAGAAACCGCTGCCTTCGAGAGCGAGGACAAGGCTGCCGAAACCGCCGACGCCGATGAGCCGGCCGAACCGAAACCGACAGGCCAGGTCATCCCGCTCGCAACGGTGAAACCGCGCGTTGTTCCGGTGGATACCTCCGGTCTTTCCCGGCCCGAACGTCAGGCCTTTCGCAAGATCGCCGAAGCCCTTGGAGCACGGCTGGAGGGCGACCTTGAAGATTTCGATGCACCCGATCCGGTGGAACCGGTCGAAGAGCTGCCGCCCGAAGTTCCGGAAGCCGGCCCTATCGACCCGAGCCTCCTGGACCGCCTGCCCATCGGCATCGCCATTGCCCATGACCGGGAAGTTCTCTACGCCAACAAGGCGCTGCTGAGCATGCTTGGCTACAAGTCGATCACCGCGCTCTCCGAGGCCGGCGGGTTGGAAGCACTTTTCATCGACGATGCGGAAGAGCTGCCGGACGCCGAAGGCATGGATGGTGAAGTCGACGAGACCATGAAGATGCGCCTGTCGGATGGCGGTGTCCTCAACGTCGACGCTCATATGCATTCCGTTCCGTGGAACGGCACCCGCGGTCTGATGATTTCCATCACCGAACGCAAGGCCAAGCCGGCACCTGCGACCGCTGCTCCGACTTCGCCGAACTTCTTTGCGGAAGTCCGCTCGGAACTTGATAGCGCGCGAAACCAGATCGCCGAGATGGACACCATTCTGGAAACGGCGACCGACGGCGTTCTCGTGCTTGATCAGAACGGCACGATCCTGAAAGTGAACGGCTCCGCGGAGGCGCTTTTCAGCGCCAACCGGTCCGACATGATCGGAGCGCCCTTCACGGATTTCCTGGCGCCCGAAAGCCACCGGGCGGCGGCCGACTATCTGGACGGATTGTCGCGCAACGGCGTTGCCTCGATCCTGAACGATGGCCGCGAAGTGCTTGGCAAGGTTCCGACCGGCGGACTCATCCCGCTGTTCATGACCATCGGCCGGATCAGCGGCAACAAGGACGACGTCAAATACTGTGCGGTGCTGCGCGACATCACCCAATGGAAGACGGCAGAAGAAGAGCTGACCCAGGCTAAGCGCCAGGCTGAAAACGCCAGCTCTCAGAAGTCCGATTTCCTGGCGAAGATCAGCCATGAAATCCGCACCCCGCTGAACGCGATCATCGGCTTTTCGGAAGTCATGATGGAAGAGCGCTTCGGCCCGATCGGCAATGACCGCTACAAGGACTATCTCAAGGATATCCGCACATCCGGCTCGCACATCATGAGCCTGATCAACGATCTCCTGGACCTGTCCAAGATCGAGGCGGGCAAGCTGGATCTGAAGTTCTCCGCCGTCTCGACCAACGACGTCATCAACGAATGCGTTGCCCTGATGCAGCCGCAGGCCAACCGGGAGCGTGTCATCATCCGTGCCAGCCTGCCGGAATCCGTGCCCGATGTCGTGGCTGACCCGCGGTCTCTGCGCCAGATCGTGCTGAACCTTCTGTCCAACGCGATCAAATACAACAAGTCCGGTGGGCAGGTGATCCTGTCGACCGCACTGGAAAGCAACGGCGAAGTCGCGCTGCGGGTTCGCGATACCGGCACCGGCATGACAGCCAAGCAGCTGGCAGCGGCGCTTGAACCGTTCCGGCAGCTGCATACCTCCAGCCGCGGCGGTGGAACCGGGCTTGGCCTGCCGCTAACCAAGGCACTGGTGGAAGCCAACCGGGCCAGCTTCCATATCGATTCCACGCCGGATCAGGGCACCCTGGTGGAAATCATCTTCCCGACACAGCGGGTGCTTTCGGAGTAATGCCGGGCTCCCGACAGGAGAGCACCTTGGTTGAAGTCGACAGCAATATCTGGATCCTTGAAGGGGACACCGTCTCCTTCTACGGATTTTGTTACCCGACCCGCTGTGTGATCATTCGCCTGCCGTCCGGCAAACTGTGGGTCTGGTCACCCATCGCCTTGACGCCGGCGGTCCGGCAGCAGATCGATGCCCTTGGAACCCCGACACATCTCGTCAGTCCCAACAAGATCCACCATCTCTTTCTGCAGGACTGGAAGGCGGCGTGGCCGGAAGCCAGGCTCTGGGGACCACAGAGCACCATTGCCAAGCGTACGGACCTCGCCTTCGAACCGGCGCTGGACGAGGCGGTGCCAGATGCATTCGAAGGCGTCATCGACATGGTGCGCTTTTCCGGTTCTCCGGTGATGGACGAGTTGGTGTTTCTGCACCGGCCCTCGGCAACGGTCATCCTGGCGGATCTCAGCGAGCATTTCTCGGAAGGTTTTTTGCACCGGCACTGGAAACCCTGGCAGCGCTGGATTGCCGGTCTATGGGGCATTGTCGAAGGCAAGGGCTATGCGCCCCTGGAATGGCGGCTGAGCTTTTTCGACCGCCGAAAGGCCCGAACCTGCCGGGACAGGATCCTTGCCTGGTCACCTGAAAGGGTGATCATGGCGCATGGCGTCTGGCAGCCAGGCAATGGCACAGCCTTCCTGCGGCAGGCGCTTGCCTGGGTGTGACAGTTTTTCACGCCAGCCGGTAACGCGTTCGTGATCAACCTTTCAAAGCAAGCTTCAATGACCATCAGACCTAAAGTCGAGTCTTAAACTCCTGTATTCTCACCGGTTTTCGGCAAAATAGTGGAATGCAATCCTCCAGTTAGTTTTGAATCATTCTAAAGTATTGATTTTGCTAGATTTATTGACTTGAAGCCCTGCTAACGACATATTCCCGGCAAGCTTCGGACCCCGCGTCCGGGCAACAAGAACCATATCAACGGGAGAGTTACATGAATTCCACTTTCCGCATCCTGGCAGGCGCTGCCCTGCTGTCTTCGGCAACCCTTACCGCTGTACCCGCATTTGCCGACGGGGAAGTGAACATCTACTCCTATCGTCAGCCTTATCTCATCGAGCCGCTGCTCGACGCATTCACCAAGGAAACCGGCATCAAGACCAACGTGGTCTTTGCGGCTGAAGGCCTGGGCGAGCGTATTGCGGCAGAAGGCGCCAACTCTCCGGCCGACGTTCTCTTGACCGTCGACATCGGGCGCCTGGACGGTGCCAAGCAGCTCGGCATTTCGCAGCCGGTTGTTTCTGAAATCGTCAATGCAAACGTTCCGGCAGAATTCCGCGATCCGGAAGGCCACTGGATCGGCCTGACCAACCGTGCCCGCGTGATCTACGCTTCCAAGGAACGCGTCGACCAGGACAGCATCACCTATGAGGAACTTGCCGATCCGAAGTGGAAGGGCCGCCTGTGCACCCGCTCCGGTCAGCATGTGTACACCGTCGGACTGGTCGCCTCGATGGTCGCCCACCATGGTGCGGAAGAAACCGAAAAGTGGCTTGAAGGTGTTCGCGACAACCTTGCCCGCAAGCCTGCCGGCAACGACCGCGCCCAGGTCAAGGCCATCTTCGCCGGCGAATGCGACATCGCACTCGGCAACACCTATTACATGGGCCTGATGCAGACCAACGAGAAGGAACCGGAACAGCAGACCTGGGCCGACAGCGTCCGCATCCTGTTCCCGAACACCGACGACCGTGGCAGCCACGTGAATGTTGCCGGCGTCATCCTGACGAAGAACGCACCGAACCAGGACAATGCTGTCAAGCTGATCGAGTTCCTGTCTTCCGATGAAGCGCAGCAGATCTACGCCGAAACCAACCATGAATATCCGGTCAAGCCGGGCGTAGCGGTTTCCGAGCGCGTTGCAAGCTGGGGCGAGTTCAAGAAAGACACCCTGTCACTTGCCGACATTGCCAAGAACCGCAAGACCGCCAGCGAGCTGATCGACGAAGTCGGCTTTGATGACGGCCCGGCCTCCTGAGGCCATATCGACAAAAAAGACGGGCGCCGCATTTTGCGGCGCTTTTCTGTTGAGAGCAAGGAAGGCGGACTTTCAAACTAATCTGGGGCCCGTCATTGCCGGACTTGATCCGGCAATCCATGCCATTCCCTGTCGACAAAATTCAGATGTGACGTCGATCCGACCCTCAACGGCATGGATGCCATGGTCGAGCCATGGCATGACGAAAAGAAAGCCACCGCAAAAATTCAGGTCGCGCCTCGGGATCTCTTGGCTTTTGCATTTTCCGGGTTTTGCCTATAGAGCTTCCTGCGAACCATTCTCAAAGAAATGACAGGCCTTGCTGCGCACGCCCACCCTCACTTTTGCTGACCGTTTCTGGCAAATTGCATCGCTGGCGATTGCCACGCTGGTGCTGTTGCCACTGGCGGCGATCGTGTGGATCGCGCTGACGCCGACGGGCGGAGTCTGGGGCCATCTTCTGACAACGGTTCTGCCCGGCTCCCTGCAGACGACGGTTTTGCTGATGCTCGGGGTCGGCCTGACCACAGGCATCACCGGCGTTGCCACGGCCTGGCTCGTGACGATGTGCAATTTCCCGGGAAGAAAGGTCCTCGACTGGGCTCTTCTGGTGCCCCTTGCGGTGCCGACCTATATCGTCGCCTTCGCCTATGTCGAAGTGCTCGATTATACCGGGCCGGTTCAGAGCCTGATCCGCACGCTTTTCGGTTTCAAGACGTCCAGAGACTACTGGTTTCCCGAAATTCGCTCACTGGGCGGCGCCATATTCGTCATGGGGGCAGTGCTTTACCCTTATGTCTATCTGACGACCCGGGCGAGCTTTCTGATTCAATCCGCCTCGACGCTGGATGTCTCGCGTACCCTTGGCGCTTCGCCTTACGGGCTGTTCTTTCGTGTCGCCCTGCCATTGGCACGCCCTGCCATCGTCATCGGCATTTCGCTTGCCTTGATGGAGTGCCTCAACGATATCGGCGCGGTGACATTCTTCGGCGTGAAGACCCTGACCTTTTCCGTCTATGACACCTGGCTGCACCGTTCCAGCCTCGGTGGCGCGGCCCAGCTCGCGCTTGCCATGCTGGTGATGGTGTTCCTGCTATTGTGGCTGGAACGGTTCGGGCGGCGCAAACAGCGCTTCGACAGCGGCGGTGGCTCCAAGCACCGGCCACCGACACGCTTCGAACTTGGACGCTGGCAGGCTGCGCTGGCGTTGCTGTTATGCCTGACGCCGGTCTTTGTCGGCTTTGTGGTTCCCGGGCTGCTGCTTGCTGACCTGGCCAGCCGGCGCCTGGACGGTTTTTGGGACAGCGGATTTCTGGATGCTGTCTGGAACAGCCTCAGCCTCGCTGCCATTGCAGCGCTGATCACCGTGCTCATTTCCGTTGCCCTGGCCTATGCCCTGCGTCTCAACCCCAGGGGACCATTGAAGTTTGCCGTCCGGCTTGCCTCGATCGGTTACGCCATTCCGGGCACCGTTCTCGCCATCGGTATTCTGGTGCCGTTGGCCGGCTTCGACAATTTCCTGGATGCCCGCATGGAAGCCTGGTTCGGTATCAACACCGGCCTGCTACTGCTGGGGAGCGGCACCGGCCTGGTGTTTGCCTATGTGGTTCGCTTCCTTGCAGTTTCCTACGGCCAGGTTGAAGGTGGCTTCGGCAGGATCACACCTCATCTCGACATGGCGGCGCGCACGCTTGGCCGCAACAGCGGTCAGACCCTGACGCAGATCCACCTGCCGATCCTGAAGCCGGTGCTGTTGTCCGCAGCCCTGCTCAGCTTCGTCGATTGCATGAAAGAGCTGCCGGCAACGGTTCTCCTGCGTCCGTTCAATTTCGAAACCCTGGCAACAACCGTGTTCGAGGCCGCCTCGCGCGAAGCCTTTGGCGAAGCGGCCCTGCCCTCGCTTGCCATCGTTCTGGTCGGCCTCATCCCGGTCATCTACCTCGCCCGTTCCAGCGCCTCGTCCTTCCGCACGCAAACGTCCAAGCGGCAACTGGAGCCGGTCGTCTGAACCAGGGCAGCCATGCCACCTCGTGCCCACCTCGTGCCTTGACAGCCTCCGGGCGAACCGCGTCAATGGCGGCATAGTTCAGACAATTGCCGGGACAGTTTCACGATGGAAAAGAAACACCAGATAAACCTTTGGTACGCCTTCATTGCCATGATGCTGGTGCTGATGTTCCAAAGCTGGTGGACCACCTACAAGACCGTCGAGCAGATCCCCTACAGCCAGTTCGAGCAGTACCTCAAGGACGGAAAGATCGAGGAGATCGCCGTCAAGGAGAACTTCATCGAAGGCAAGTTCAAGGCGGAACTGAAGGACGGCAAGCAGTATTTCGTCACTACGCGCGTCGAGGTTCCGCTCGCCGACGAACTCAGCAAGTACGATGTCAAATACACCGGCGTCGTCCAGAACACCTTCATTCGCGACATCCTCTCCTGGGTGCTGCCGGTCCTGCTGCTGTTCGGCCTCTGGATGTTCTTCATCCGCCGGTTTGCCGAAAAACAGGGTCTTGGCGGCATGATGACGGTCGGCAAGTCAAAGGCGAAGGTATTTGTCGAAAAGGACGTGAAAGTCACTTTTCAGAATGTCGCCGGAGTGGATGAAGCCAAACGGGAACTGAAGGAGATTGTCGATTTCCTGAAGGAACCAGCTTCCTATGGCCGTCTGGGGGCGCATGTGCCCAAGGGCATCCTGCTGGTTGGCCCTCCGGGCACAGGCAAGACGCTTCTGGCGCGCGCCGTGGCCGGTGAAGCCGGTGTGCCGTTCTTCTCGATCTCCGGCTCCGAATTCGTGGAGATGTTCGTCGGCGTCGGCGCCGCGCGGGTTCGAGACCTCTTCGAGCAGGCCCGAAAGGCCGCTCCTGCCATCATCTTCATCGACGAGCTGGACGCACTGGGCCGGGCGCGTGCAGCCGGCCCGATGGGCACCAACGACGAGAAAGAACAGACGCTCAACCAGCTTTTGACCGAGCTCGACGGGTTTGATCCGTCCAGCGGCATCATCCTGCTGGCAGCGACGAACCGGCCGGAGATCCTCGATCCAGCCCTCCTGCGCGCCGGGCGCTTCGACCGGCAGGTGCTGGTCGACCGGCCGGACAAGATCGGCCGGCGCGCGATCCTCGATGTCCACGTGAAAAAGATCAAGCTGGCCGCAGATATCGACCTCGATCAGGTGGCCCAGCTAACAGCAGGGTTTTCCGGCGCCGACCTTGCGACGCTGGTCAACGAGGCGGCCCTCCTGGCAACACGTCGGCAGGCGGATGCCGTTACCCTGCTGGACTTCAACGAGGCAGTGGAGAGGGTGATTGCGGGACTGGAAAAGCGCAGCCGGATCCTGTCGGACAAGGAACGAAAAACCGTCGCTTTCCACGAAATGGGCCATGCCCTGGTTGCCGCCAACCTGGAAGGCTGTGATCCGGTGCACAAGATCTCGATCATCCCGCGCGGCATCGGCGCGCTCGGCTACACGATGCAGCGGCCAACCGAGGATCGTTTCCTGTTGTCCTCTCTCGACCTGGAAAACCGCATGGCTGTCCTGATGGGCGGCCGGGCGGCAGAAGAGATTGTCTTCAACGAGATCTCTACCGGTGCTTCCGACGACCTGCAGAAAGTGACCGAAGTCGCCCGCGACATGGTCATGCGATACGGCATGGATCCCGACCTTGGCAATCGCGCCTATGCCACCCAGCGCCAGAACTTTCTCGGCCAGCCTGCCGGAGACGTTGCCGAGGTTTCCGAACAGACCCAGCGGGAGATCGACCTTGCCATCAAGCAAAGGGTGGAAGCCGCCTTCCAGCGCGCCAAGGCGCTCCTGAACAGCCATCGCGGCGAACTGGACGAAGGGGCCTCATTGCTGCTTGCAAAGGAAACACTGACCGATCAGGACTTCCCAGCAATCCGCCCCCTCACCGAACGCCGCAAGACCGAGGCGGCGGAGTAAGGCCGGTTCGTGTCAACGTCGAATTGCCTCACGCGGCGAACGTGCTGCCACCTTTCGGCTGTGCTCCGGCGGCCAGGTGCGGATGGTTGCCATCCATCAGAAATGCCTTCGACCAGGCTTCGAAATGTTCTGCCGGCATCGGCCGCGCGAACAGGAAGCCTTGCGCAGTCGTGCAGCCGTTCTCAGCCAGGAAAACGTGTTGTTCTTCCGTTTCGACGCCTTCGGCGACAACCTCGTAATTGAGGCTTTTCGCCATTGCCAGAATGGTCTGAACGATCGAGCGGCTGTGATGGTCATCGGCGAGGCCACTGATGAAGCTTCGGTCGATCTTGAAGGTGTTGAACGGAAGACGCTGAAGATGCGCCAGACTTGAATAGCCAGTGCCGAAATCGTCTATCGCAAAGGTAATGCCGGCTTCCAGAAGCGGCTTTGCCGCCTCCGAGATTCGCTCCGGATCCCCCATGGCAACGGTCTCCGTCACCTCGAGCTGCAACAGCTCGGCCGGAAAGCCCGTGATTTCCAAAATGTCGAGGACGCGGGCGGTGAAGCCCGGCTTTTCAAGCTGGCGAATGGAAACATTCACGGCCAGCGGCAGACGTTGACCATGATCGAGCCAGACCCGGCCCTGTCGGCAGGCCAGTTCCAGCACCCTGTCACCCAGGCGCGTGATCAGATCGCTTTCTTCGGCAACATCGATGAAACATCCCGGTGCCAACAGGCCACGTTCGGGATGGTCCCACCTGGCCAGCACTTCGGCACCAACCACCCTCAACGTGGCGCAGTCGATCTTGGGCTGAAAGGCGATAGTGATCTCGTCCGCCAGAAGGGCCCGTTTCAGTTCCGCTTCCAGACGGATGCGTTCGTGAGATCGGGAATCGCGCTCGATCTCGTTGAAGAAGCATGCACGGTTGCCGCCGGTTCGCTTGGCCGCATACATGGCAATGTCCGCGTTCTTCAGGATAGCGGTGTAGTCCTCGCCGTCATCCGGATAGGTCGAGACGCCGATGCTGGCCCCAACGGCCATTGTCAGACCGTTGATTTCCAGCGGTTGCTCGACGCATTGCACCAGTTGGTCCGCGAGTGTGTAGACGTTGGACATGGGCTTTTCAGCCGGCAGGACGATGGCAAACTCATCGCCGCCGAGCCTGGCGACAAGTGGTGAAAAGGCCGTCTTGCCTGCCGCTACCTTGTCCGAGGAGTTCAGCAAGCGCTGCAGCCGCGCCGCCACTTCCTTCAACAGTGCGTCGCCATGATCGTGTCCGTAGCTGTCATTCACCCGCTTGAAGCGATCAAGGTCAATAAACAGAACGGCCATCCGGACCGGCGTGCCGTCCGCAAGCTGCATGTTTGAATTGAAATGTTGACGGAAGCTCTCCCGGTTCGGCAGCCGCGTGACCGGGTCCACATAGGCAAGTTCGTGGATGCGGGCCATGTTGTTCCGAATGGTTCCGACCATGTCTCGATAGGCGCGGGCGAGAACACCGATCTCATCGGTTCGTTCGACTGGGAAAGGCGCGTCGAAATTGCCGGCACTGACCGTGTGGGCGGTCTGGGTCAGCGCCTTGATCGGCCGGACGAAATTTTCCGCAAAATGAAACGTCACCGGAACACAGAATATCAGGAGCACCAGGGTGATGACGATGTTCCGTCCCCAGATGGCGAACAGCATGCCGTTGGCCTGAAGACGTTTGACCGACACCAGCGCAACCCCGAGAACCGGACTGTCTGCCGTCTCGCGCACCGGCAAGGCTATTTCGATCCTGTCTCCGGTCTGGCGGATCTGATCGAGCCCGGTTTGCAGCGACAGCGTGATCAGCGGATGCAGGTCCATTTCGTCGAAGTAGCTCGTGTCCGGATCGCTGTCGATAGTGACCGCACGCGCGGGATCGTGAACTTGCGCCAGGTCGACCACGCCGCTGCCGGCAATGCTTTCCAGTTCCTGTTCAAGGATCAGATAGTGGTGGTTGGTCAGATGCGGTACGGCCAGTCGGCTGACGGTCGCCCCGATGGCTCGCGCGTCCGAAACCACCCTTTGCTCCTCGTCCCGCAGGTCCAGGTAGCTCGCCACCATGATCATCACGACCGAGAGCGCCAGAAACAGGCCGGCCACCAGCAAGACAAAGCGGGTGCGCAGGCTGGGCAGCCAGGTCGACAGGACTTTTATCAGCTTTGAGACAGCCCCATGCGTTCCAGGCACGCCAAACACCCCTTGCGAATACCTGAACACCATACAGAACAAGTCTTGAAGGTGGATTGAAGAAGGTAAATGCGGGTGACCAGATCGCGTAAACACTGATCTGTTCTTTAGCCGGGAAATCGACTTTCCCGGCTTTTAAAGGATAACGGGTTATCTATGCTTGATTTATGCGGGTTATTCGCAATTCGATCTATTAACGAATTTGGAAATTTCCTCGGCAATTCTACGAATTGGTTCCAATTCGGGACAAATTGCGCCTGCGACACGTTCAAACAGTCTTTTTTTATTGAAATAATCGACGAGCTGGCTGAAGCAACCACGAAAAAAGGTGCCTGCGAGACCGCAGGCACCTTGATTTAAAACGACGCCGAAGCGCGCATCCTGCCTTATGACTGAAGCGTTGCCTGGGTCTTTTCCTTGACCTCATCCAGCGTTACGCCGTCAGCGAGTTCAACCACCTTCAGGCCGCCTTCGACAACATCGAAGACACCGAAATTGGTGATCACGCGATCAACGCATTTCACGCCGGTAAGCGGTAGCGAGCATTCTTTCAGAAGCTTGGGGTCGCCAGCCTTGGAGGTGTGATCCATGATCACCACCACGCGCTTGACGCCGGCGACGAGATCCATCGCGCCGCCCATGCCCTTGACCATCTTGCCAGGGATCATCCAGTTGGCGAGATCGCCGCCCTCGGACACTTCCATAGCGCCCAGGATCGACAGGTCGATATGACCGCCGCGGATCATGCCGAAGCTGTCGGCAGACGAGAAGTAGCTGGTCTGCGGCAATTCGGTGATGGTCTGCTTGCCGGCGTTGATGAGGTCTGCATCAACCTCGTCGTCAGTCGGGAACGGGCCCATGCCGAGCATGCCGTTTTCCGACTGGAGGGTCACATGGACACCTTCCGGAATGTAGTTGGATACCAGCGTCGGAATGCCGATGCCCAGGTTCACATAGAAGCCGTCTTCCAGTTCCTGCGCGGCACGCTTTGCCATGTCATCACGAGTCCAGGCCATGATGTTTTCTCCCTCAGGCTGCGCGCGTGGTGCGCTTTTCGATACGTTTTTCGTGGCTGCCGACGATGATACGGTCGACGAAGATGCCGGCGGTGTGGATGTTGTCCGGATCGAGTTCACCGATCTCGACAATCTCCTCGACTTCCACGACACAGGTCTTGCCGGCGGTTGCCATCATCGGATTGAAGTTACGCGCGGTCTTGCGGTAGATCAGGTTGCCTTCCTTGTCGGCCTTCCAGGCCTTGACCAGCGACACATCGGCCACGAGGCCGGTTTCCATGATGTATGTCTCGCCGTTGAAGTCCTTGTGCTCCTTGCCTTCGGCAATCAGCGTACCGACGCCGGTCTTGGTGTAGAAGCCCGGAATGCCCGCGCCACCTGCGCGAATGCGTTCGGCCAGCGTGCCCTGAGGGTTGAATTCAAGCTCAAGCTCGCCGTTCAGGTACTGCTTTTCAAAGGTCGCGTTTTCACCCACGTAGGACGAAACCATCTTCTTGATCTGGCGGGTCTGCAGCAGAAGACCGAGGCCAAAGTCATCGACACCGGCATTGTTGGAAATGGCCGTAATGTCCTTGGCTCCGGAATCCCGGAGCGCCACGATCAGATTTTCCGGAATGCCGCAGAGGCCGAACCCGCCGGCCATCACCGTCATGCCGTCAAAGGTCAGCCCCTCGAGGGCGGCCTTTGCGTCCGGATAAATTTTGTTCATGTTTCACTCCCGTTTAAGACCGCTACATGCGTGAGGCGCACATTCGCCGCTTGGTTCGACCGGGTCAAGAGCTCTTTCCCGCGTTGCAGCGAAAAACATGAATGGCCCGTCACTTAATCGATTTGCGTCACTTTGCCCGGCGCCAAACTGCCGTTGCAGCGCGGGTTTGGGCGGTTTCCGGCAAGTTGTTTATGGTTTGTAAATCCTTAACGGCAAGAATTGGGCACCGTTCGCGGAGCGTTACCGCCACTCTCCAGCGCACCGGATACCTTGAGCCTACTGAGAGACACTACGCACCGTGTTCCCGTTTCTGTCGACATTCTTCAAGATCGCGGTCATCTCGCTGCTCGTCGGCGCGGGTCTTTCCTTCGTGAACATCACCGCGCAGGACATTCTGGGCTCCGTCGGCATGAGTCCTCTGGAGCTCTGGATCTATCTGCTGGAGTTTCGGGACTGGGCCATTCCCAACATGATCCTGGGCGCCTTCATCGTCGTGCCGATCTGGCTGGTCATCTACCTGATCCGGCCACCGCGAGCGGGATGACATTTCCCGATCAGGCTGTCTGAGCGGTTTTCCGATGTTTCCAGCGATCAACGGTTTCCTGGAAACTCCGTTTTGCCTTCAGGGCAGTGATCGCCACGTGACCTTTCACCGTAAGCGGTAAAAGCAGGCGTCGTGTCGGCTGTTCCGTGGCGCCGAACCTGCTTTTGTAACCCTGGTGACCCGTACCGAAACCATAGACCCGAATGTTATTGTCCCGCGCCCAATAGATCGATTGAACCAGTGCCACCATGCCAGGTGAAAACCGGTGCCATTGCTCTGCCCCGATCGAAATCAGAATAAGGGTGGCGTAGCCATCTTCCACCAACATCGCAACCACGGCGATGGCGTCGTGACCGGACCTCAACGCCAGAACCTTCAGGGGGTTTTCCAGCCCCGCTTGGGCCGCCAGGGCGCGATAGAAGTTTTCCCGGTTGTCCTGTTTCATGGAATTGGCGCGGCCAAGTGCTTTGAAACGCTCCTCCTTGGAGACGATCAGAGCTTCGAGAATTTTCACACGCTCTTCAGGGGTCGTTGCTTCGACCAACTGAACGTCTTCGCTTTGAAGCTTGCGAAAGTTGACCCTTGCCTTCTTGTAGATACTTATCCCGGATTTGGCCCCGGCGGCGAGCAGGGCGTCAGTTTCCAGAAAGAGGCTGCTGCTTTCCGGGCTCGCATTTGGATGCACAAAGAAGGGATTATCAGCGTTGCCTATCGATACGTGCAGTTTCTTGATGTCGACCACATCGGCATCCGGGATGGCCTCGATCATTGCGGACATGACCGCCTGAACCGTTTCAGCGCCTTCGCTTGCGAGCGCTTCGCTCAATACCGGGCCGTTCTGGTCTGCCACGCCGAGGTCGGGAGTGGATGCGATGCGAACCGGACCTTTCCTGAAACGGATTAACGGCAGCAATGCAAGCGGGTCCTGCAAACCGGCGCGATAAGCGGCAAGCACTCCGAAAGTGTCGCAGGCAGCAGGTGCCATTTCCTGAAAAAAGCACTCGACGAACCGCGGTGCCTGAAACGCCGAACATATGGCTCCGCCGGGTAGTGAAGCCCAAAGCGAGCGCAAAAGGTCCGCGCCGGGCTTCTCATGCCAGACAACATGAAGGTTCTGCCCAGCCACCTGCCCGCAGAAGGTCTCCTGTCCTGCCACGTCCGACATCTCCGTCACGTATCCACCCCATTCCTGCGCAACGCGATCTGAAGCATATCCTGAGCGGCACGATGCGCTTCACGGGCACCGACAAAGAGCCGTCCACGCGTGCTGAGTGGCATAAGAAGACGTCGGGAAGGTAGCTCAACCCCACCGAACCGTTGCTTGTATTCCTGTTGTCCTGTGCCGAAGCTGAACCAGCGAACACCGGTTTGCGCAGCATGCTGTATCGCCTGGGCAAACAACACCATGCCCGGCGAAAAGGCGTGCCACCGCGGATCCCCGATGGACACCAGCACGGCGGTCGCCTGGGAACCAGACATCATCAACACCATGGCCGCAACGGTCTCTTCTCCGCACTTCAGCGCGATGGCCCTGAAAGGCGAGGATGAAGCTTCCATCTGCGCAAGGCGGATGTAGAAGTCAGCACGGTCTTCACGTTCCAGACTGTCTTTCCGCCCGAGCTGTCGGAACCTGTCGCTGCGCTGCGCCGCAAGTGTCTTGAACAATTCAGTTCGCTCTTCAGGCGTTTCAGCCTCAACCAGGCTGACACCTTCCTTCACGAGCCTGCGAAATTTGGATCTGGTCTTCTTGTAGATGGACTTGCCGCACCAATTGTCCGATCCCTCTCCATCGCGAAGGTCGAGGAGAAGGGAACTGTTCTGGGAAATGGTTTCCGGCATGAAGTTCAATGGGTTTTCCCGGGCGTCGATCCGGCCATGCAGTTTATGTATGTCGACGATATCCGCATCGTGGAGACGCTCAAAAAATGCCCGGATCATTGCAACCTGGCACTCTCTGGAGGCCGGGCATCCTGCACCAAGAACCGGTGCATTCTGATCGGCGAGACCAAAATCCGGCATGCCTATGACCCGGATTGGGCCACGCTGGAACCGCACCAGCGGCAACAGCATACACGGAGAGGCTTCCTCGCCTTGCTCCGCGAAAACGCCCACTGAAAATCGGTAATCACCTGTCTTCAGTTTGGTTTCCTGCAAAGCTGCAAGAAACTCCGGTGTCTGAAACGGCGTCGATACGACGCCGCCCTTCAACGAAGACCAAAGACCGCTCATATCCGAAAGCGTTGGAGCTTCGAGTTCACGAACCTTTATCCGGGAAATAGCGCTGCTTTCCAGAGCCAGTAGATGCTCTGTTTCCCGCAATGCCATCACTCGCAATACCCCAATAAAAACCATCGGCCCGGACACACCAATGAAGTGTACCGCCCCGCCGTAAAATAGGCATGGTTTTGTTAAAATTCAGTATTGCCTACACAATATCACCGACTTCTGGAAGCTTCGGAAATCATCACCCTTCCGCGCCAAAGGCCGCCCGTTCGTCCCGCTCCTTTTGCGCCTGTTGCCGCTTGGTCGCAATGGAGGCGGCAATCACGCCCATGGTGACCAGAGCAACGAGAATGGTACAGACCGCATTGATTTCCGGTGTCACGCCAAGGCGCACCTGTGAGTAGATCTTCATTGGCAGCGTGGTGGCGCCTGGTCCCGTGGTGAAGCTGGCGATCACCAGATCGTCCAGAGACAAGGTGAAGGCCAGCATCCAGCCGGCGATGACCCCTGGCAGGATGATCGGCAAGGTGATCAGGAAGAAGGTTTTCACCGGCGGGCAGCCAAGGTCTTCTGCGGCTTCCTCGATCGACTTGTCGAAGCCGACCAGACGCGACTGAACGACAACGGCCACATAACAGCTGGCGAAGGTGGTATGCGCCAGCATCACGGTCCAGAAACCACGCGTATAGTCCATGGCCACGAACAGCAGCAGCAGCGACAAGCCGAGGATCACTTCCGGCATCACAAGCGGCGCGAAAATCATGCCGGAAAACAGAGACCGGCCGACGAAGCGTCCGGACCGCACCAGCACAAGTGCAGCAATGGTGCCGATGATCGTTGCCAGTGTGGCCGACGCAAAGGCAACCCGCAGGGTCACCCAGGCCGCATCGAGCAACTGATCATTCTGCAGCAGCGACGCGTACCACTTGGTGGAGAACCCGCCCCAGACCGTCACTAGACGGCTCTCGTTGAAGGAGTAGATCACCAGCAGCACGATGGGCAGGTAAAGGAACGAAAAGCCTACCACCAGCGAGGTGATGTTGAACCAGGTCGGGCCGCGCGTCATCCGTCTCTCTCCGACATTTTCTGCTGCTGGTTCTGGAAGAGCACGATCGGAACCACCAGGATCATCAGAAGGATCACGGCAACCGCAGAAGACACCGGCCAGTCGCGGTTGTTGAAGAACTCGACCCAGAGCGTCTTGCCGATCATCAGGGTGTTGGACCCGCCAAGAAGATCCGGGATGACGAATTCACCGACGGCGGGAATGAACACCAGGAAACACCCCGCGATAACACCGGGCAGCGACAACGGCACGGTGATTTTCCAGAAGGCCTTCCAGGGTGGGCATCCAAGGTCTTCGGCGGCTTCCAAAAGGCTGCCGTCCAGCCGCTCCAGGCTGGCATAAAGCGGCAGAACCAGGAACGGCAGGTAGGAATAGACGATGCCGATAAAGACCGCGATGTTGGTATTCATGATCACCAGCGGTTCGTCGATGATGCCGAGCATCAGGAGAAGCTGGTTGAGCAGGCCTTCGTTTTTCAGGATGCCGATCCAGGCGTAGACGCGGATCAGGAAGCTGGTCCAGAACGGCAGGATCACCAGCATCAGCAGCGTCGGACGCAAGGATTGCGGACTGCGTGCCATGCCATAGGCGATCGGGTAGCCAATGATGAGCGTAAGAAGCGTTGAAATAGCCGCGATAACAACCGACGACAGATAGGATTTCCAGTAGAGATCGTCTTCCGTCAGCCAGACATAATTCTCGAAGGAGAATTCCGAGACGCTTTGCCAGATACCGTTCCAGCCTTCTGCCAGATCGAAGGTTGGTACATAGGGCGGAATGGCGACGGCCACCTGGGACAGGGAAATCTTGAAGACGATCAGGAACGGCGCCAGAAAAAAGATCAGCAGCCAGATGTATGGCACCGAAATCAGCAGCCAGCCGCCGAGCGTCCGTTTGGGTTGAGCGGGAACGTGTACGTCGGACATCGTTTCCTCCTACCCTTTTAGAATGACGCCGGCGTCCCGGTCGAAGGACATGACGACCTCGTCATCCCAGGTGATCGGGTTTTCGACCATGCGCGAGACATTGGCGAAGGTCGCGCGCAACGTATCGCCGTCGTCGTCGCCGACTTTCGAATGGATGATCGACATGTCCCCCAGGTAGGCGATGTCCCAGACAACGCCGTCAATCCTGTTGGGGACGCCCTTTTCGCGGCGCCCCTGGGCAATGCGGACCTTTTCCGGACGAATGGCATACCAGACCCGGTCGCCGACGGCGGCATCGGTCACCTGATCACTTTCGATGGAGAAGTTGTCCGCGACTGAACGCAGCTTCGTACCGGCGTCCGATTTCTCGACGACGTTGGCTTCGATCAGGTTGATGTCGCCGATGAAGTCGGCAACGAATTTGGAATTGGGCGCTTCGTAGATTTCGGCCGGGGTCGCAACCTGCACAAGTTCGCCCTTGTCCATGACGGCAATACGATCGGCCACTGTCATGGCTTCTTCCTGGTCGTGGGTCACGATCAGGAAGGTCATTTTCAGTTCTTCCTGAATGTTCATCAGCTCGAACTGGGTTTCCTCACGCAGCTTGCGGTCAAGCGCGCCGAGCGGTTCATCCAGCAGCAGCACCTTGGGGCGCTTGGCGAGCGAGCGAGCCAGCGCGACGCGCTGGCGCTGACCGCCGGAAAGCTGGTGCGGACGACGTTTGGCAAATTGTTCCAGCTTGGTCAGCCGCAGCATTTCGGACACGCGCGCTTCAACTTCCGAGGCCGGCAACTTGTCCTGCTTCAGACCGAAGGCAATGTTCTTCTCGACGCTCATGTGCGGAAACAGCGCGTAGGACTGGAACATCATGTTGGAGGGACGCTTGAAGGGCGGAATTCCGGCCAAGTCCTGGCCATCCAGAAAGATCTGCCCTGAAGTCGGCGTCTCGAAACCCGCCAGCATGCGCATCAAGGTGGTCTTGCCACAGCCTGAGCCACCAAGCAGCGCGAAAAACTCGCGCTCGTAGATTTTCAGGGACAGGTCTTTGACCGCGGTGAAATCACCGAACTTCTTTGTGACATTCCGGAATTCGATAAATGGTGCCTTGTCCGGATCGTCCCACGGGCTGTAGGCCCGACGCACCGGTCCAATCGATTTCTTCGCCAAAACAATCTCCCACCCCTAAGAGACCTTCCCAAGACTAAATCGCCGGACCCTTGGAAAGGGCCCGGCGGTGTTCGTGTTCGCTTACTGGCCGCTCTTGACCGAGGTCCAGGTGCGGGTCACGACCCGGTTCACCTTCGGAGGATAGGGGGTGACGGTGTAGAGGTTCTTCACCGCTTCCTCGGTCGGGTAGATCGCCGGATCCCCGATCACGTCCTCGTTGAGGAATTCCTGCGACGCCTTGTTGCCGTTGGCGTAGTAGACGACGTTGGAAGCCTTCGCCATCACTTCAGGACGCATGATGTAGTTCAGGAACTCGTGCGCCTCTTCCTTGTGCGGAGCATCGGCCGGGATCGCCATCTGGTCGAACCACATCAGCGCGCCCTCTTTCGGGATCGAATATTCGACGGTCACACCGTTGTCGGCTTCCGCCGCACGGTCGCGCGCCTGCAGAACGTCACCGGACCAGCCGACCGCAAGGCAGATATCGCCATTCGCAAGAGCGTTGATGTATTCGGAAGAATGGAACTTCTGGATGTACGGGCGAACCGACATCAGGAGCTCTCCGGCCTTTTCGATTTCCGCCGGGTCCTTGCTGTCCGGATCGAGACCCAGGTAGTTGAGAGCAGCCGGGATCAGCTCGGTCGGAGCGTCCAGGATGAACACGCCGCAATCCTTAAGCTTCTCGATGTTCTCCTTCTTGAACAGGAGATCCCAGCTGTCCACCGGCGGGTTGTCGCCGAGCGCGGCCTTCACCTTGTCGACATTGTAGCCGAAGCCGGTGGTGCCCCACATGTAGTTGATCGAGTGCTTGTTGCCCGGATCATACTTGTCGACGCGGGCCTCGATATCCTTCCACATGTTGGACAGGTTGGTCAGCTTGGACTTGTCGAGTTCAGAGAAAACACCGGCCTGAATCTGGCGGGCCAGGAAGGTTCCGGTCGGGACGACGACATCGTAGCCGGTGCCGCCTGCCAGCAGCTTGGTTTCCAGCACTTCGTTGCTGTCGAACACGTCGTAGACAACCTTGATGCCGGTTTCCTTGGTGAAGTCTTCCAGGATGGTCTCGTCAATGTAGTCGGACCAGTTGTAGACATTCACGACCTTGTCCTGGGCGAATGCAGCACCGCTCATCAGGCTGAGAACGGCGACCCCGGTCAACATGGATTTAAACGTCATTTGAGAACTCCCCTCAGAGTTTTGTCAGTGGCCCTTTGATGGCCTAGTGCCTGAATGCAAATGGACATTTGCGCTGTTTGCGTCTTGTCTGTCCCGCAGATTGGCTATGGCGCCGGATTTTGTCCAGCGTCGATTTTGGGCAGCAGCCGATCACAAATACGTCTGTCGCTCAAGCGATGAGATCTCCCGCCCAAATTCGTTCAGTTCCTCCCGTTTGATCTCGGTAAGTACCTTGTGCATTTCCTTTCCGACCGCCTGTTTCATCAGCTTGGAGGCTTCAAAAGCATCAATGGCTTCGTCCATCCAGGGGGTCAGTCGCTTCTTGCGTTTCTCATACGCATTGCCGGTCACGGGCGCAGGCGGATCCTTTTTCAGCCTGAGGCCTTCCATCATGCCGGCGAGAATGCCCGTCAGCACAAGATAGGGGTTGGCGTCGGCGCCCGCGATCCGGTGTTCGACACGGGCAGCTTCCGGTGTCGAGGCAGGAACGCGCAACGCCACGGAGCGGTTGTCGTAACCCCAGCAGATGGAGGCCGGGGCATAGGAGCCAGGCTGCATCCGGCGGAAGCCGTTGAAGGTGGAAATGAACAGCAACAGGGCTTCCGGCATGGTCTTCAAGAGACCGTTGATGGCATATCCCAGCCGGTCTGCGCCGGTTTCCGGATCCGCGAACAAATTGCCGTTATCGTCTTCCATGGACACGTGCACATGCATGCCGTTGCCGGGCCATTCCACGAAAGGCTTGGCCATGAAGGACGCCTTGAGCTCGTGCTTGCGGGCGACCCCCGCCACCAGGCGGCGCAACATGACAACGTCATCGGCCGCCAGCAGCGGGTTGCGGCGATGGTGCAGGTTGAGTTCGAACTGGCCGGGCGCGGCTTCGGAAACCGCAGCGTCCGCCGGAATGCCCTGAACCTCGCAGGCCTTCCGTAGATCGTCCACCACCGGCAGCAAGGCCTCCAGGTCGGACAGCGCGTACATGTTCTGGCGGGCAGGGCCGAGATGGGTGGAGAACAGCGGCTTGGGCTGCTCCGTCCAGTCGCCGTCACTTTCCTCGAACAGATAGAATTCCAACTCGAAGGCGCAGGTGGCGGTCACGCCGAATTCGTCCTTCAGCCGGTCGACCATGTTTTCCAGAACGTGACGCGGGTCTGCCAGGAACGGATCGCCGTCCCGATCGTACATGGACAAAAGCACCTGGGCGGTCTTGCGGTCGGTCCAGGGAACAAGCTTCAGTGTTTCGGGGATCGGCCAGCAGACACCGTCCTTGTCACCCGTTTCCAGATGCATGCCGGTGGCCTCGACCTCGCGCCCCCAGACATCAAGCCCGTAAAGCGAATAGGGAAAGGCCACGCCGCCCTCGAATACCTTTTCGAGCGCCTTGCCCGGCAACCACTTGCCGCGCAGCACGCCATTGGTATCGGGCAGAATGACCTCGAGCGTATCAAGATCGGGGTGGGCGGCCATGAAGGCCTCGAAGTCCGTCTTCCAGCCGGGCAGCGCCGGATGCTCGAGGATCTGGTGGGGAAGCTCGTTCATTTAGAGTTTTTACGCCCCTGCGTCTTGCTGGACTGAGCCGTCCGCACTCCTGCGGCAGCCGGCAGCTTTTGTTTGCGTCCTTTTCAAAAATGTGATCACTTTCGGAAAACCCTGTCAAGCGGGATCGCATAAATTGACCGTTTGACTTTTTCGGGAGGACGTCTTTGGCCCTTCGGCAATCCGCTTTGCAATCCGGCCCCGTGAAGGAGGCCAGCGGCCCTTCCACGTCCCGTGGTGCAACCCGTGGGCAGGTCGACAACGCCGTCCGGTCCGGGCTGCTTACAGGCCGGTTCATACCTGGAAAAGCCGTGACAATCCGGGGGCTTGCCGCAGAACTTGGCGTCAGCCCGATGCCAGTGCGCGAAGTGTTGCAACGGCTTGCGGCAGAAAACGCTCTCGAGGTGAAACCGAACGGCCGGGTACAGATACCCGACATGACCCCGGCCCGCTTCGACGAGGTGCTGAAAGCAAGACTTCTTCTGGAACCGGAATTGGCCGAATTGGCCCTGCCGCACCTGACATCCAAGGATGCAAAGGACCTTCAATCGATCGATGACGACATCGATGAGCGGCTCACAAGTGGCGATGCAGAAGCCTACATGCGGCTCAACCACGCCTTTCATTTCCGCATTTACAGGGCGTCCGGATCCAAGGTTCTGCTGCCGCTGATCGACAGTCTCTGGCTGCAGTTCGCGCCATTCATGCGTACGGTTTACGGACGGGTCGGCACTGCCAGTCTTGAGGACCGTCACAAGGAAGCCATCCGCGCGATCGAAGATCAGGACGGCCCTGCACTGCGGGCTGCGATCGCGGCCGATATTGCCGACGGCATGGGGCTTCTCGGCAAGGAAATCCTGTCAAATGCATCAGGCGGTTGATCCTTTTTGAAAGCCATGTCATTTTGTGATCACAAAATGATTTCTCCGACCCGGGACAGCCCCATGCAGACAGGCACTTGATAACGCCCCTGTTTGCCGTCCAAATGGCCTTCCCTGCCCCGGCCAAAGTGCCAAAACCATTGGAGCTTCTTGTGACTGCTGAAACGCCTGCCAGCGAAAGCGAAAATCCGATCGACAGCCTGCGCGGCGTTCCCGATGTCGATGCGGCCCGTGACTGGCTCAACGCGCGCAACATCCAGGATATCGAATGCATCGTTCCGGACCTTGCCGGTGTTGCCCGCGGCAAGATGATGCCGACTGGCAAGTTTTTCTCCGGCCCGGTGATGACGATGCCTGCTTCGATCTTCGCGCAGACGATCTCGGGCGATTATCCGGACGACGACGACTGGTTTCAGCACAACCCCATCGACGGCGATCTCTATTTCAAGCCCGACTACAGCACCCTTACCACCGTGCCCTGGGAAAGCGACCCGACCGCGCAGCTGATCCACGACGCCGTCACCCGGCAGGGTGCACCGGTCGAGACCGCCCCGCGCAATGTCTTGAAGCGTGTTCTCAAACTCTACGAGGACAAGGGCTGGGAGCCTGTCGTGGCGCCGGAAATCGAGTTTTACCTCGTCCGCCCGAACACGGATCCTGACTATCCGCTTGAGCCGCCGCGGGGCCGGTCCGGCCGTCCGGAAGTCGGCCGGCAGTCCTATTCGATTTCCGCGCTGAACGAATTCGACGACCTGATCGACGACATCTACGACCTGTCGGAACAGCAGGGCCTCGAGATCGACACCATGATCCACGAGGAAGGCGCAGCGCAGATGGAAATCAACCTGCGCCATGGCCAACCGCTGGCCCTGGCCGACCAGGTGTTCCTGTTCAAGCGCACCATCCGTGAGGCCGCGCTTCGTCACGAGATGTATGCCACCTTCATGTCGAAGCCGATGTCGAACCAGCCCGGTTCGGCCATGCATATCCACCAGTCGGTGGTCGACAAGGAAACCGGCCTCAACATCTTTGCGGATGAAAACGGCGAGGAAACACAGGCGTTCCTGTCATTCATCGCCGGGCACCAGCGGTTCCTTCCGCGGGTCACCTGCATCATGGCGCCTTTCGTCAATTCCTATCGCCGTTTCTCCAAGACCTCGACCGCACCGGTGAATGTCTACTGGGGCTACGACAACCGCACGGTGGGTTTGCGTGTGCCTTATTCCAACGCCCAGGCACGTCGTCTGGAAAACCGGGTACCGGGGTCCGACGTCAACCCGTATCTCGCGATCGCCGCAAGCCTTGCCTGCGGGTACCTGGGGATGGTCCACGGGCTCAAGCCGGATTCCCCGAAATCCGACGACTGCTCGGAACGGTCCAAGTCCCTGCCGCGAGGTCTGCCAGAGGCGCTGGCCAAATTCGAAAAATCCGACGAGATGATCGAGGTGTTCGGCGAACAATTCGTCGCCACCTACCGCGCGATCAAATACGAGGAATTTGAAACCTTCATGTCCGTGATCAGCCCCTGGGAGCGGGAATACCTGCTGCTCAACGTCTGATCCCGTCTGTCACTATCCGGAGCGTTCGCCAATGACGGCCCATTCCAACATCTATCCGACCAAGGCCCTTCAGGAGCTCGATGCCGCCCATCACTGGCATCCTTTTTCCGACATGAAGTCGCTGAACCAGGAAGGCAGCCGGGTGATCACCCATGCCGACGGTATCTGGCTGACGGATTCGGAAGGCAACCGGATCCTCGACGGCATGGCCGGTCTGTGGTGCGTGCAGGTTGGCCATGGCCGCAAGGAGATTGCGGATGCCGTCTACAAGCAGATGAACGAGCTGTCCTATTACAACACGTTCTTCAAGACGACCCATCCGCCCGCGATTGCCTTGTCTGAAAAGCTGGCGAAACTGGCACCCGATCACATCAACAGGGTGTTCTACTGCTCGTCCGGGTCCGAGGCCAACGACACCGTGTTCCGCATGGTCCGCACCTATTGGGACAAGATGGGCAAGCCGGACAAGAAGGTGATCATCGGCCGCTGGAACGGCTATCACGGCTCGACGCTTGCCGGCACCAGCCTCGGCGGCATGAAGGGCATGCACCAGCAGGGCGGCCTTCCGGTTCCGGGCGTGCATCACATCGACCAGCCCTACTGGTTCGGTGAAGGCCATGAAATGAGCCCGGAAGAGTTCGGCGTCTTTGCCGCGCGCAAACTGGAAGAAGCCATTGACGAGATCGGCGAGGACAAGGTTGCGGCCTTCATCGCCGAACCGATCCAGGGCGCTGGTGGTGTCATCATTCCGCCGGAGACCTATTGGCCGGAAATCCGCCGTATTCTCGACGAACGGGATATCCTCTTCGTTTCCGACGAGGTCATCTGCGGCTTCGGCCGTCTCGGCGAATGGTTCGGCTCGACCCACTACGGCATGAAGCCGGACCTGATGCCCATCGCCAAGGGCCTGACGTCCGGCTATCTGCCGATGGGCGGTGTCATGGTTTCCGATCGCGTGGCCGAAGGTTTGATGCTTTCGGGTGAAGAGTTCTACCACGGCTACACCTATTCCGGTCACCCGGCCTGCGCCGCGGCTGCACTCGCCAACCTGGAAATCATCGAGCGCGAAGGCCTGGTCGAGCGCGTCAAGACCGATATCGGTCCCTATCTCAAGGAACGCTGGCTGAAGCTGGGCGATCACCCTCTGATCGGCGAAGCCCGCATGACCGGCCTTGTCGGTGCCCTGGAACTGGTGCCGGACAAGAAAAATCCGCATCGACCGTTCAAGGACGTCGGCACGGCCGGCACCATTTGCCGCGACATTTCCTTCGGCAACGGCATGGTCATGCGCGCGGTGCGCGACAGCCTGATCATTTCACCGCCGCTGGTCCTGACCCACGAGGAGGCGGATATTCTGGTGAAGACCGCCGAGAAAACTCTCGACGAGACCTATCAGGCCCTGAAGCGTGACGGCTGGATAGGCTGACATCGACAGCCGAACCGGTTGCGGGGACGATGAAACATGCGTCATCTTGGCATCGGTTCGGCTTCTCTTAATTTGCTAACATCCGAATATAACCTGATCGGTGATCGAACCGGCTCGGGGCCGGCGTGCTGCCTGCCTGAAGGCGGTCCACCTGCAAAATGGTAATCCTGGGTGAGAGGCATTGATGTTCGGACGTGTTTTCAGACTGGGAAAGCGGGATTTCTCATCCCTTTCCGAACAGGAAATCCTGGCGCTTGCGATTTCCTCCGAGGAGGACGATGCCCGCATCTACAAGGCTTATGCCGATGGTCTGCGTGACCAGTATCCGCAATCGGCCAAGGTCTTCGACGACATGGCCGCAGAGGAAAACCAGCACAGGCGGAGACTGATCGAACAGCACCGGGCGCGATTCGGCGAAACGATCCCTCTCATACGCCGGGAACATGTGCGCGGCTATTACGACCGCAAGCCCGACTGGCTGGTGCGCCCCCTCGGACTGGAGAAGGTCCGTGCCATGGCCGAGGAAATGGAGGCGCAGGCCTATCGCTTCTACACCGAAGCTGCCAAGCGCACCTCGGATGCAGGAACCCGCAAGCTACTGGGCGATCTTGCGGTTGCAGAGAAAGGCCACGAGAGTCTCGCCCAGCGCCTTGGAGCCAAACACACGCCCGACGACGTGCAGGAACAGGAGCGCCAGACCGAACGCCGGCAATTCATCCTGACCTACGTCCAGCCGGGCCTCGCGGGTTTGATGGACGGCTCGGTATCAACGCTGGCCCCGATCTTTGCTGCCGCCTTCGCGACGCAGGATACCTGGCAGACCTTCCTGGTCGGCCTGTCGGCCTCCGTCGGGGCGGGCATATCCATGGGCTTTACGGAAGCGGCCCATGACGACGGCGTGCTCTCGGGACGCGGATCACCACTGAAGCGCGGCCTCGCCTCGGGCATCATGACCGCCCTCGGCGGCCTTGGTCACGCCCTGCCCTATCTCATTCCCGAATTCTGGACAGCGACAACTGTCGCCGCATTCATCGTTTTCATCGAATTGTGGGCGATCGCATGGATCCAGAACCGCTACATGGAAACACCGTTTCTGCGAGCGGCCTTCCAGGTTGTCCTCGGTGGTTCGCTGGTCTTTGCCGCAGGCGTTCTCATCGGCAACGCCTAGCAGATCACACGGATCGGAGTTGCCCGGCTTAACGGCCGGCAACACTCCCTTTCGGCCAGGCCATGCCCTGATCGCAGGCAAGTTTTCACTTTTTTTCGGTCGGCTGTCGGATAAGCTCGCGCCTGCACGTTCCTTGGGTATCAATCCAAGCAACCGGAGGGACCCACATGCTTTTTTCCGTTTTGATTTACGCCAGCGAAGATTTCATTGACGCTCTGCCACCGGAAGAGCTTGCCACCGTTTATCAGAAACACGGCGCCTTTCACGAACACACCAAGACAAACAACTCCTTCGCCGTTGCAACCAAGTTGATGTCGACGGGAACGTCGGTCACGATCAACAAGGACAAGGACGACTTTATTGTCACCGACGGGCCTTTTGCCGAAACGAAAGAGCAGTTCATGGGCTTCTACGTGATCGACTGCCCGACACTGGAGGACGCCATCGAGGCGGTGAAGATCCTGCCGTTGGATCATGGCCGCATAGAAATTCGCCCGGTGGAATTCTTCGAGGGAGCCGATTTCAAGAATGCCGAGCGCCTGGTCATCAGCGCATCTTAGGGCTGCCCGCCCGCGCGTCCTGGCAGCGCTCAACCGCGTCTTCGGCGACATTGACCTTGCCGAGGATGCGTTTCAGGACGCCTCGTTGAAGGCGCTCAAGGCATGGTCGCCCGACCGGATGCCGGCGGATCCGGTTGCCTGGCTGATCATAGCCGGACGCAATGCCGGCATCGATACGCTGCGGAAACGCAAAAAGGAAACCCTCACCGCACCGGATGATCTCGAGCCTCTTCCCGAAGGCCCACACCCGGAAGACGAGCTGACCCAATCGCTGGATCATGCCGTCTACCGGGACGACATCCTGCGTCTTCTGTTTACCTGCTGCCACCCGGTGCTGCGCCGGGACCAGCAGATTGCCCTTTCCCTGAAAATTGTCGCTGGTCTTGGTGTGGAGGAGATTGCCCGTGCATTTCTGGTACAGGCCAAGACCATGGAACAGCGCATCACGCGTGCGAAGAAACGGCTGCAGGCGGCCAAACTGAGCTATGAGGAGCCGGACAGAACCGCCCGTGCCGAGCGACTTTCCGCCGTAGCCAATGCCATCTATCTGATCTTCAACGAAGGCTATGCGGCTTCACAGGGTGAAGAACTGATCCGCGAGCCCCTGTGTGAGGAAGCGATCCGCCTGGCCCGCCTGATCGTGCGGCTGTTTCCCGAAGAACCGGAACTGCGCGGCTTGCTGGCCCTTTGCCTGATCCAGCATTCCCGCCGCAAGGCCCGGCTGAGCCGGAGCGGCGCTGCCGTAACGCTGGAAGACCAGGACCGTTCGCTTTGGGATCGGAAACTGATCGCCGAAGGCAACATTCTGCTTGAGGCCGCCTTGCGCAAGGGGCGGCCCGGCCCCTTTCAGATCGAGGCAGCCATTGCCTCGACCCACACCCAGGCTGCGACCTACGCAACCACCGACTGGGTAGAGATCGACCGGCTCTACCGTGCCCTGGAACATATCCGGCCTTCACCGGTTGTGGCGCTCAACCGCGCCGTGGTCCAGGCAAAGCTGAACGGAGCACAGGCCGGCTTGTGCCGCCTGGAGCAACTGGCTGGCTCTCTGGAGCGCTACCCGAACTTTCACGTTGTCCGCGCTACCTTTCTGGAAGAACTGGGCCTGGCTGAAGAGGCTCAGGCCGCTTACCGCAAAGCGCTGGAATTTGCGGGAACCGATGTCGATCGCGACCATATCCGCCGGAAAATGAAGGTTTCTGGCAGACCATAGGCCTGTTTCGAGCCTCGTCTTGTTCAGATCCTGCCAGACCAAAATATTTTTGGTCCCCCTGTCGGGTCTGCCTGCCGCCCGCCGTCCTCTGATCACCTGGCACTGCCAGGCAATTGTTTTCAACACAGAGGATGAAAGACATGAGCACTCCGTCGCAAACACATGGCGCGTTCAGCTGGATGGAACTTCATTGCGCTGACGGTGCCAAGGCGCAGGCCTTCTATTCCGACCTGCTCGGCTGGGGCACAAAAACCGTGGATGTGGGCGTAGGCCCCTACACCATGATCATGAACAATGAAAACATGATCGGCGGCTTCCCATCCATGGAAACTGAAAGTCCCCGTTGGCTGCCTTATGTGACAGTCGACAGTGTCGATGCGCGTGTCGAAAAGGCCCGTGCGCTTGGCGCGACGATTGCAATGGAACCAATGAGCATTCCAAACGTCGGCCGCATGGCAACGATTGTCGACCCGCTCGGAGGCGTGATCGCGATGATCACATACGAAGAGCCGACAGACGCGTGATTGCGCCTGCCGCTTGAACCTTCAGCAGCCCCGGCCTTGTGCCGGGGCACGCCTGGTGGAATGCGCCCCGCGATAACCTTTCAAAAATTCTGGCTGACGGAGCCACTGATGCAACCGATGACCGTTCTGGCGTTGGTGCGCTTCGTGGTTTTACCGGGAAAGGTTCCGGCACAGTTTGACCGCGTCAGAGCAGCTTTCCGTGCAGACCGCAAATCAGAACTTGTACCAGAGAAACAGACCGCCATGGCCGTTGAGCGCCTCTCCCCGGTCTTCAACGATCGGGCTATCGGCCATGCCGCCGAGAAGCACCGACCCGCCGACGAGGCCACCGACGCCCCAGTTTTCGGTTACGGCAAATCTTGACGAAACATCCACGCTCACGTCCCTGAAGCCTGCGTCGGCCTTGTATTCCTTGAGACCGCTTGCGGCCGCGCCTTTTGCGGTCACGGAATAGTAGGCGTCAGCATAGGTTCCGTCGACAAAGGTCGTGGAGACATCAAGGCCGAAAGCCAGACGCTGGGTCGCGTTGATTTCGTAACCCAGGCTGAATGTAGCCGTTGTGCCGCTATCGCCGATAACGTCATGGGCAATCTCGACACTGGCACCAAGTGAATCGCGATCAAGCAGCAAACCGGCGTAGCCACCTCCTGCCGTGGCACCAACCCAGAGCTCCTCGTCAACATCGGGAAGCTTGTCGACAACATTGTCGGACACATCCTTGCGGCCCGTGCCGTAGCCAATAAGCGGCCCGGCGTAAAAGCTGTCGAAAGGCAGCACGTTGGCGGTCGCCGTCAATCCGTTGAACTTGACGAAGTACGGCCCCTTTTGCACAGACGCGATGATGCCGGGAACGAAACCGTAGTGCTTGGAGCCCAGATATTCCGGACCGAAGAAGGGACCAGCGCCAACCAGTACGCTCCAGTCCTTCTGTTCCTCCCCCATGGCAGGACATGCGACAAGCGCGAGACTTGCAAGGACGCTAGCCCGCACATAACACTTAGACGACATAAGACAACCCTTCTGCATTGCGACCCCAGCAATGTTGTCACTGTCTATATGCGGAATTTTCAGCCGTCAACGAAAATGTTGACAGTGTCTATTTATGGAGGAAACAGGCCTGAGCGACCTGAAATATCACCACGGCAATCTGAAAGAGGCCCTGATCCAGGCAGGGCTGGACATTCTGCGCGAAGATGGACTTGAGGCCCTGTCGCTGCGGGCGTGCGCCGCCCGTGCCGGCGTTTCCCATGGAGCGCCGAAGAACCACTTTGCCAATCTTGCCGTCCTGCAGGCAGCCATCGCGACGGAAGGCTTCCGGCAGTTTGCGGGCACGATGCGCCGGCATATGGCGGATGCGTCCAACGACGCCCGTGAACAGATACTCGCAAGCGCCCGCGGTTACATCGCCTTCGTTGAAGAGAACCCGCATCTGTTCCGGCTGATGTTCTCCATGGAACGACAGATCGATATCTATCCGGAGCTTCAGCCGGCCAGCCGCGAAGCCTATGCGGTTCTAAGGGAGGTCTCCGAAGGACTTTCACCGGAGAATTGCGAGAACCCCGTTCACCGGACTTCCGTTGAAACCATGCTGTGGGCGTTCATTCACGGGTATGCCAATCTCAAGGCAAATCGGCAGTTCTATACGGCCAATGCGGAAACCGGACGTGACCCGGCGCTGGAAGAAATCTTCCCGCAATTGCTTTACCTGACCAGAAATAAGGAAGTCTGACGGCCGCCTGTCCGAAAACCCTATGCCGCTCCGCAGTGCTCCACGCGGTTCCGGCCGCGTTCCTTCGCCTGGTAGCAAAGCCGGTCTGCTTCGGCCAACAGGGTATCAAGACAGGCTGCATTGTCGTGTTCGACAGCGACGACGCCAAGGCTTGCCGTCACGCGAACCAGTTTTCCGTCTCCTGCGGCAACCGGCTCACTGCAGACGCTTTGCCGAATTTTCTCGGCTTCCGCGACTGCGTCCATGATCTGGCTGTTCGGAATCATGATGGCGAATTCCTCGCCGCCCATACGACCCAGAAGACTGCCTGGCCGCAACGTGCCTTGCACACGCCGCACGAAGCTGACCAGTACGGTATCACCGGCGGCGTGTCCGTAGGTGTCGTTGACCGACTTGAAATGATCGAGGTCGACCATCAGCAGGGCAAAGCCGTTCATGCCAAGGGAGAGACTGCGGGAGACCTCCTCGCGGAAGGCGTTGCGGTTGAGCACGTCGGTCAGTTGGTCGTGCGTGGCAAGATATTGCAGACGGACCAGCAATGCATTCCGGCTCTGAGTGACGCAGGACAACATGATAGGCGCCAGAGCAACAAGGGAAATGCCGAGCCGGATGGAAATGAGCGTCATCACGTCGAGTTGCAGGGAGCTGCTGTCGCCAAGCCCGTTTGACAGGATGACGAGACCCCACACGCCAATGCACAGCGTCAGTATCGCTGTCGGAAAGACCGGATAGACGACACCACACCAAAGGAGCGCCGGAACCGGAAACGCAATGGCGCCAGGCCCTCCGACGACTGCTCCAGCAATACAGGAGATCAGCAGCAGGATCAGCGGTGCGCGTTTTTCCTGCCTCAACCGGGCCAGCAGACCGGAAAAGTCCGGCAACGTTCCTTCCAGCTTCGGTGCTGACAGGATAACCGGCAGAAAGGAGATGTAGTTCACCAGCTCGGTCGTCGACCAGAATATCCAGCCGGGAATGACACCCCCGCCGAAGAGGATCGGATTTGCGATGCCCCCGACAACCCCTGCCAGGGAAGCGGCGATAGCCGAAGCCACCGCGAGATGGAGAAGGGCCAAGGGTTGTTGCAGCCGAACGGAGGAAGCAGGCAAGTACTTATAGACCTGATACCCGGCAGCCACCCCAACCATGTTGGCCGCATTCAGCAGCACGGCCTTTTCGAGCGTCGCTCCTGTCAGAAGATCCGCTGCCAGATAGCCTACGGCAGCAGCAACCCAGCTCTGCCAACAAGCCGACTTTGGCACACGGACCAGCAGTCCGAGGAGGATTGCGTTGGCCGGCCAGACTGCTGCCAGGAACCCGGTTGGCCGGGTAAGAATGCCGAAGATGCAAGCCAGGAACACCACCAGACCCAGCAAGAACGGTACGCGCATTTCAGGCCTTGCGACCCGGTCCAGGACACCACCCTTTCCGTATAAATTTGCGACCACTGTTCTCTCCATCTGCGACAGCTCGAATTAAGATAATTCAGGCATTCGCCGTCGGACGTTCCGCAATTTCCCGAAGTGCGCCCCTGGTTTCGGAAGGTTTCGGCAACCGAATCCGTTGATCCCTCTGAGGCATGGTGAGGGTGTTTATCTAACGAACCAATAAAAACACAAGCACAAAGTATGCATTAACTTCCGGAGCACGGATGTTTTGCATTAAGTTCACGTGGAGCGTTGACTTGGATTAGGCTGAACGACGTGCGGCATCACGAAAAGACCACGACGCCGAACCAGCCACCGGCTTAGAGAACCGTGTGCCGCAGACCGCCGTTGACTTGCAGGATCTCACCCGTCATTCCGCCGGAAAGATCACTGAGCAAATAGGCAGCAGCTCCGGCAACTTCCTCTGCAGTGACACCGCGGCGCAGGAACGACTGCCGCGAGAGAACTTCATGAACCTTGCGGAAGTCGGGCAGGACGCGCGATGACGTGGTCGGGACCGCGCCGGCGGAAACACCGTTCACACGGACATTCTCATGGCCAAGTTCCGCCGCAAGCGCCCGCACGGAGTGTTCCAGTGCAGCCTTTGCGACACCCAGGACCTCGTAGCCGGGCACCACGCGCTCACCGCCCAGGAAGGTCAGGGCAACAACGGATCTGAGGTTCGGGTTGCGACGTTGCACCTCCCGCACCAGGGCGATGAAGGCATAACAGCTGGTGCTGATCGTCTTCAGAAAGTTCTCTTCGCTCGTCCCCAGCAGACCGTTCTGTCCGGCTTCGCCGATGTCGGTCTTGGCCAGGCAGAACACCATGCCGGTCAGGTCGGTCAGATCGTCAATCGCGTCGATGGACTGCGGATAGTCCAGGAAGCGGATGTCGTGATGTGGCGTTTTGGCAGACAGCTTTTCCGGCCGGCGCGACGTCAGCACGGTTTCCCAACCGTTCTGATACATGTGTTCGCCGATTGCCAGGCCGAGCGATCGCTTTGAACTGACCCCGACCACAAGCACCTTGTTGGTCTTTACTGCGGGCTTCCTCAGATCGAAGAGCGTTTCGAGGGTGCGAGTGACGGCCATTGAGCGACATTCCTGCTGAGGACCGGAACCGGCCTGCGGTATTGGATTTCGGGAAACAATTGGCAATGCCCCGGTATCCCCGTTTCGACGCCACATTGCCTCGTGCGCCAGTGCCGGTTCGCCGGCAAATCACTTTGCCGCCAGACCATATGACGTATAATAAGTCAGTCTTGTGACAATGCGATTCACAGCCTGTAACCGGATGTTTCAATCCACTGACGAACTGCATTCCGGTTGCTGACACAAACTGGAGGGGCAAAACGCTTGCCGTGGTTCGGTTTCACCTTTTCCTTCGACAGCAAATGACCTTGGGCGAGCGCCTGTAGTCTTCGGCGATGCCGACGGCCTCTTGCAAGGATCGCCGCTCGCAAACAAATGGGGACCCCGCCTTGCGAGGTCCCCTGAAACGCTCATTCGAATTGTGTGCCGCCCGTCCTATGACCATTGGCGCAAGACGGGCAGGCCGGTTCCGCTTACTCCGCGGCGACCGCCAGGTCCCGGTGGGAGCGGCGCGCCCACGGGCGTGTTCCTTCCGGGATTTCATCGACCGTGCCGACCGGCTGCAGATATTTGGTCACTTCGGGCCATTCACCGGCTTTCAGGGCTTTCAGCACTTCCGGCTTGGAGATCTCGAACGTCGACACACCGCAGCGGCGTGCCAGCGGCACCTGGTCGAGAATGTATTTCCCGAGCGCGCGGATATCACCCTTGTAGCCGATCTGCTCACGCAGGATGCGGGCTGCGGAAAAGCCGCGGCCATCGGAAAAGCTCGGAAAGTCGACGGCAACCAGTGCCAGTCGGTCGAGATAATTTTCGATCAGCTCGACATCGTCACCAGCCTCGACGATGACCGCGGTTTTGCCCTCACGTGCCAGATATGCATCCGGGTCGATGAGAAACACGGTCATCGGTACAAGCGCATCGCCTTCGACAGCAATGCCGGTTTCGGCATCTGTCCGCGCCCAGCTTTCCTCGACGAAATCGCCGTCCTTGAAAATCGTTGCCATTCTTTGCGTCCTCAAAATCCTCTATCGACAGCGGTCAGATACCGCTGCCGTCAACTTCCTTGCCATGGGTCGGCCAGTGAATGCCGCATTCCGTCTTGTCCTGGCCACGCCAACGTCCAGCCCGGGGGTCCTCGCCGGGGGCAACCTTGCTGGTGCAGGGCAGGCAGCCGATGGAGGGGTAGCCTTGCGCCACAAGCGGATGCGGCGGCAGATCATGGGTCTTGGCATAATCCAGAATTTCGGCAGCCGTCCAGTCCGCCAGCGGATTGACCTTCACCCGGCCTTCGTCGATTTCGAAGAACTCCAGGCTGGAGCGACTTGCGCTCTGGAACCGCTTGCGGCCGGAAATCCAGGCTTCGAAACCGTTCAAGGCCTCGGCCAGCGGCACCACCTTGCGGATATGACAGCAGGCGTCGGTATCGCTCATCCAGAGCATGCCCGCGGGATCTTCCCTGGAGAGATCGTCCTTGTTCGGCTTCTGGGTGCGGACATCGGTCAGGCCGAGCTTCTCGATCAGCTCATCACGATAGAGCAGCGTGGCCGGAAACAGTTTGACCGTGTCCACGAAAACGACCGGCGTCGACGGGTCGATCTGGGCAACCATATGCAGGAGCACTGCGGAATCGGCCCCGAAGCTGGAGACCATGGCAATGCCACCGGCGAACTGGTGGCGGATGGCCGCCCTCAGGACGTCGTCCGCGGTTGCATCCTCGAACTGGGCGTTGAGTGCGGCGACTTCCGCCTGCAAGCCCAGCTCCGGGTCAACACCTAGGCTGAATGTCTCATGCAGCGCCATAAAGGGCCTCCTTGAAGGGATCCTCCCCAACCCGGCGATAGGCTTCCAGGAAGGTCTCTTCTTTGCCGTTCCGCAGGCCGAGATAGGTATCGACCAGCTTCTCGATGGCATCGACCACTTCTTCAGACGAGAAGCCGCGGCCGACGATTTCACCAATGGACGCGTTTTCGTTGGCGGAGCCGCCAAGCGTCACCTGATAGAATTCCTCGCCCTTCTTCTCCAGGCCGAGAATGCCGATGTGGCCGACATGGTGGTGACCACAGGCGTTGATGCAGCCGGAGATCTTGATCTTCAGCTCACCGATCTCGGCCTGCCGTTCCGCAGCACCGAAGCGTTCGGAGATCCGCTGCGCCACCGGAATGGAGCGGGCGGTTGCCAGGGCGCAATAGTCCATGCCCGGGCAGGCGATGATATCGGTGATCAGACCGGCATTGCCTTCCGCGATACGCGCGGCCACCAACTCGTCGAACAGCGCCGGCAGGTCGTCCAGCTTCACATGCGGCAGGATCACGTTCTGCTCGTGGCTGATGCGGATCTCGTCATGACCGTATTTCTCGGCAAGGTTCGCGATCACGTCCATCTGCTCATCCGACGCATCACCCGGGATGCCGCCGATCGGCTTCATGGACAATGTGACGGAGGTATAGCCAGGCACCCGGTGCGGGTTGAGGTTATGCGCCGTGAACTGGGCAAAGGCTGCATCCGCCGCCTTGCGTGTTTCAACGGCAGCCGAGGTCGCATTGCCCACTTCCAGCGGAGGCGGAGCGAAATAGGCCTCGATGCGGCGCACCTCCTCATCCGGCAGGCGCAGGACCCCGAAGCGGATCTTTTCGAATTCGGCCTCGATATCCGCCTTCAGTTCGTCCAGCCCGGTTTCATGAACCAGGATCTTGATGCGGGCCTTGTACTTGTTGTCGCGGCGGCCGTAGCGGTTATAGACGCGCAGGATCGCTTCCGAGTAGGCAAGCAGATCTTCCTCGGGAAGGAAGTCGCGCACCTTGCGGCCGATCATCGGCGTACGGCCAAGTCCGCCACCGACGAAGACCACGAACCCGATCTCACCGGCATCGTTGCGTGCGAGCTGCAAACCGATATCGTGAACCTGGACGGCAGCACGGTCGTTCGGGGCGCCTGTGATGGCGATCTTGAACTTGCGCGGCAGGAACGAGAATTCCGGATGCAGCGATGACCACTGGCGCAGGATTTCCGCATAGGGGCGCGGGTCAGCGATCTCGTCGGCGGCAGCACCGGCGAAGTGATCCGCGGTCACGTTTCGAATGCAGTTGCCCGACGTCTGGATGGCATGCATCTCGACTTCTGCCAGCTCTTCCAGGATCTTCGGCGTATCTTCCAGTTTCGGCCAGTTGAACTGGATGTTCTGGCGCGTGGTGAAGTGGCCGTAGCTCTGGTCGTACGTGCGGGCGATATGGGCAAGCTTGCGCATCTGCCGGCCGTTGAGCGTGCCATAGGGAATGGCAACGCGCAGCATGTAGGCATGGAGCTGCAGATAGAGACCGTTCATCAGGCGCAGCGGCTTGAACTCGTCCTCGGAAAGTTCGCCAGCCAGACGGCGGCGGACCTGGTCCTTGAACTGCTCGGTACGCTGGTTCACGAAGCTCGCGTCAAATTCGTCGTAACGGTACATGTCTCAATCTCTCCTCAGCGGGCGCTGCCATGGAAGGCGCTGCCCTGCCCTTCATTGTTGTTTCAGGCGGAAACCGCCTGGGCCTGCTTGCCCAGTTCCGGGTGGGTGGTCGGGCCGGTTGCCCGGATCTTTTCGCGCAGGCGCACCGGTACGATGACGCCCTCTTCCACGGTCACGTCCATCTCGTAGACACCAACGACTTTCTGGTTCTTCTCGGCCTCAAGACCTTCGGCCAGGGCTGCCGCGACCGCTTCCTTGCCGTCATAAACCTTAGCCAGCGTAATGCGCTCGACCCAGGAACCGTTTTCCGCGAGCCAGACAACATCGCCGTTCAAAAGGCGGTTGGCGGTGATGACTTTCATGTGCGTCCACTCTCTTCAAGTTCAGGCGGCTACAACCCGGGCGGCGAGCTGCGGCGCCAGGGGTTCGGCCTTGTCCATTGCGGCATGGCCCACGGCCTCGCCGATCACGATCAGAACCGGTCCGTCGATCTCCGCGCGGTTCGACAGCACCGCGAGTTCGGACAGGGTTCCGGCAAATTGGCGTTCGTCCGGGTGTGCCGCATTCTCGATCACGGCAACCGGTGTTTCAGGTTTCAGGCCCGCGCCGATCATCTTCTCGGCAACGGCAGCTGCCAC
The DNA here is from genome assembly GCF_053005225.1 of Roseibium sp. RP-7. Classification (NCBI taxonomy): domain Bacteria; kingdom Pseudomonadati; phylum Pseudomonadota; class Alphaproteobacteria; order Hyphomicrobiales; family Stappiaceae; genus Roseibium; species Roseibium sp. RP-7. The sequence continues at coordinate 747,166 of NZ_JBRKQA010000001.1, read as the reverse complement.
GGTCCGGCCCATGTAGACGGCCACCGTCGCGCCCTTGAGTGCCAGCCCAGCCCAATCCGGCAGGGTTTCGGACTTGGCATTGTGGCCGGTAGCGAAAACCAGGTTGGAGGCGACACCGCGCAACGTGAGCGGGATCTGGGCTGACGCTGCCGCGGCGAAGGCTGCCGTGACGCCTGGAACAATTTCAAAGCCGATACCACCTTCGCGAAGCGCTTCCATTTCTTCCGCCGCACGGCCAAAGATCATCGGATCTCCAGCTTTCAGACGCACGACTTTCAAGCCCTTGCGGCCAAGCTCGACCAGGAGCTCGGAAATTTCGGACTGCGGCACGGAATGAGCGCCCTTGCGCTTGCCCACGGAAATGCGCTCCGCATCGCGGCGGCCCATGGCAACGACATTTGCCGGCACCAGCGCATCGTGAACGATGACGTCGGCTTCCTGCAGCAGGCGCTGCGCGCGCAGGGTCAACAGGTCTTCCGCGCCCGGCCCGGCACCGACAAGCCAGACAAAACCGGGCTCGTCCGCCATCGAATTCAACAACCGCTGTGCCTCGGAACGGGCGACATCAGCCTTGCCTGCATAGAGATTGGTTGCGACCGAACCGGAGAAGAAGCGCGCCCAGAAACTGCGGCGCAGCCCCCCGTCGCGGATCACCTTGGTTGCGGCATCGCGGAAACTTTCGGCAAGACGCGCCAGCTCGCCGGTCGAACGCGGCAGCATGGCTTCAATGCGCGCGCGGATGTGGCGCGACAGGACAGGACCGACACCGGTCGAGGTTATCGCAACGGCGATCGGTGCGCGATTGACCAGGGCTCCGGTGTAGAAGTCGCACAGTTCCGGCTTGTCGACCGCATTGACCGGAACGCCCTGAACCCGTGCTGCATCGACAACAGCCTTGTCGAGATCCCAGTCTTCGCGCGCGGAAAAGACCAGAGCGGCGTCCTTCAGATGACCAGGCTGGAAATCCTCGGCAAGATGCTCGGTCTCGAAGAGGTCAATAGCCTCCTGCAGATCCGGTTCGACAATTTTGGAAACGACGACGATCCGGGCGTTGGTTTCCCCCAGGAGACGAACCTTTGCAGCAGCTTCACCGCCGTGCCCGACAACGAGCACACGCCGGCCGGCAACCTTCATGAAGGCCGGAAACACGTCGAGCCGGTCTTCCGGCTTTTTCAGTGTTTTCAGAGTGTCGCCACCACGGCTAGTCATCGTCAGGGTCTCCAGTCCCAGTTTGATGGGTCTAATGTAATCGGCAGCCCATGCCTGCGCCGGGCACCGGATTTCAAAGCTGGAAACAGAAGCGGAATAGTTTTTTGCAATCCTCTGATTTGGCCAATTTCAATTCCCGGCGGCCGGTCAGAGTGATTTTTGCGAGGAAAAATTTCCAACGGGCCTGGTCCGATTGAAAGAGTTTTTCTCCTGTTACAACGGTCGGTGAACACCCCGTTCAGCCGTCGTTTGCGACGGCATTCAACCTTCCGGGCAAGCGTGCGTCATTCTTGATGCCGCAAAGGAAATCACTTAGCCTTTCCAGACGGCTGGGACACGGCCGCTGTGGCATCAGAGGGGGTATGATGCGTCTTGTTTATTCATTGGTTGCCGCCGGGGTTTCCGCAGGTCTTTTGCTCTTCGGCAGCTTCGGAACTAGCCATGCAGCCGTTGTTGAAAACTTCCAAAGCGGCGGCTGGAACGGCAGTGCCTTCACTGATGATCAGACCGGCGCATTTTCGACCTGTGTCGCGTCCGTGAGCTACCACAGCGGCATCACGCTATATGTCCAGCTCGACACCAACTACAACTGGGCCATCGGCTTTTCGGCACTTCAGTGGAACATGAAGGTCGGCGCGGATATTGCGCTTCAGTATCGCATCGACCGGGGCGCCTGGCAGAGCGGCGTTGCCAAGGCGACGTCGCAGAATCTGGCGCGCATGCAAATGCCGAGAGGCGGCTACATCATCACCCGATTTCGCCGCGGACGGACACTTTACGTTCGAGATGGCACCTACAATTACGAATTCCGCCTCACAGGCACCTCTCGCCTGATGGCACGTCTTGCCAAATGTGTGGAGCAGAACATCGCACGGTACGGTGCGGCACCCGTTGCCGGTGCTGCAGGCGCCAGCTCTCAAGGTGGCCTCGGACATTCCGCCCCCACCAAGGACGAAGCGGCGGCGTCCAGTTCGGCGACCGACCCGCAACTTGCCATCGAAGCGACCCAGGCCCTGTTCAACCTGATGGGCAGCGCAGGTCTTTCCGGGCTAAAGCTTATTCCCGACGGACAGCGCGAAGAAGATCTGAACGGCCTTCATGCCGTTGCCACCAACGACGCACGCACGATAGTGGCGCACATTTTTCCGGCGGGTAGCTACCAGTCGGAAGAAGAACTGATGTCGCTTATTGTTGCCGACAGCCAGAAGAAATGCGCGGAAGGCAAATTCACCTCAGGTTCCGAACGGATCAACGAGAACGGCAAACCGATCTATACAAGTTACGCCAACTGCGAAACGGGCGACTTCCAGTTGATCGAGCGGGTCGCCATCGCAAAGCGCAAGGCGGGCGGGGTCTTCATTTACGGCGTGGCGGATACTTACGTCGGCGAAGGCGGTGGCGCACCGGTTTCTCCGCCTGAACTGACGGATCCGGATCTCTACTCGGCAATCGCCGACGCTGCGGAGTAAGGCAAAACGAGCAGCCCAGATCACCGACCACAAGTCGGCTGTTCACCTGAGTAGCAGGTCGGCTTTTTTTCCGTTCGCCGCCTCATCGTCACTTGGAGGATTGTCAAAACCGGGAAACAAAAAAGCCGGCGGAAACCGCCGGCTTTTCGTAACTGGTCTCGGTTGACATTAGGCCGCAAAGGACTTGATGAAGTCCTCGATCTGGTGGGTCAGCGTCTGGGTGCGTTCTGCAACCAGGTTGACCGCCTGGCGGACTTCACCTGCCGCATCCTTGGAGCGGACCGCGTTTTCCTTCATGCCGGACACGCTGTCGCTTGCCGTCTGGGTGCTGGTGGAGGCCTCGTTGACGCCACGGGCAATTTCGCCAGTCGCTGCGCTCTGTTCAGTAACCGCCGATGCGATTGCCGTTGTTTCCGCCGTTACATTGCCCATGATGTCGGTGATCTGCTGGATCGAGTGGGCTGCATCGGTGGTCGCTTCCTGAATGGCGATGATCTGCTGGGTGATGCTTTCCGTGGCTTTCGCTGTCTGATTGGCCAATTCCTTGACTTCCGCAGCAACGACAGCAAATCCCTTGCCGGCTTCACCAGCACGAGCAGCCTCGATAGTTGCGTTGAGTGCCAGAAGATTGGTCTGTTCGGCGATGGTCTGGATCAGCTGGACGACTTCACCGATTTCCTGGGCCGCAGACGAAAGGGTTGCGACCTTTTCATTGGTCAGGCTGGTGGTTTCGGCAGCTTCCGAGACAACTGCGGAGGTGGAAGCCACACGCTGGTTGATTTCCTCGATGGAAACCGAAAGCTCTTCAGCGGCAGAAGCGACGGCCTCGACATTACCCAGAGCCGAATTGGATGAATAGGCCGCTCCTTCAGCGTGTGTCGTGGTGTCGTCTGCAACACCGATCAGCACAGTTGCTGTGTCTTCCAGCTGCGACATGGTGCCGGTCACATCCACGATGAGGGACGATACGCTGCTGCGGAAGGAAGCAGTCAGCTCTTCACGCTGCCGCATGCGCCGAATACGCGCCTCGTCTTCGGCCTTTTGCGCCTTGACCAACTCCTCTCGCTCCGAAGCGCCGTCGCGCAGGACATTGATCGCATTTGCAAGCTGTCCGATTTCGTCAGCCCGTTCGCATTCGGCAAGGTGAATGCCATAGTCGCCCTTCGAAAGCCGGGCGACTGCCTCGGCAAAGGACCCGAGCGGCAGAATGACCGCACGCATGATGAAGAAACCGGCCATTGCCAGGGCAAGGACGACGAGCCCGAGGTTAGCGTAGGTCATGACGTCAGCGTTCCGGGCCGCACTCTGATAGCTCGCCACCTCAACGGCCAACTCGGCGCGTTCCGTTTCCAGATGCTGGTGATGAAGATCAAGGGCTGCTTCCAGCGCCGTCGTCAGGCTTTCAGCTTCGCCGTCGAATGCCCCCATGAGCTTGTTGCCCTGCTCCGGTCCACCGGCAACATAGGCCTCCGCCATGGCTTTTCCGGTGTCGTAGTATGACGGGAATTTCGCCTGAACGTTCCTGATCTTTTCAACAAGATCCGCATAACCGAGCTTTTCGGCGAGATCGATTGCCGCGGTGCTCTCGCTCTTGAAATTGTCGGAGAAGGAAACCGCAAGATCAAAACCGTCGTTCAGGCCATCAAGACCTCTTGTTGCGGAAATGTCTGTCAGCCATTGCTGCACCTGAACGATGTCGAACTGCATTTTCTGCAGTGAAATGGCCAGGTTCACGCCGTCGGTGGCAAAGGTTTCCGCCCCTTCGCGGAGATGCCCCGCGTTTTCTTCGAGCACGCCAAGATTGCGTATCGTGCCAAGGCTCAGCGCTGTCGCAACAACGAACAGTACAGCCAGCATGGCGATCATTTTGGATTTCAGACTTTGAAAGACGGACATGGTTAACCCAGCTTATGTCGCACCTGCCCCCTGCCGATGCGTTACTCTGGGCAACAATCTGATTTTATAAGATTTTTAAAAAATTAATTTAGGTGAACACTTAGGAACTTTTCACGAGTATGTATTTAGACAAAAACTACTTTTATCTTCAACAAAAACGAAAAGAGGACGATTTCTCGTCCTCCTTTAAATCTTACTTAAAGGCAGTTGTTGCCGATTACTTCATCGCCTGCATCACGGACACGAAGTTGGCCACCGCGGCACCACCCATGTTGAAGATGCCGCCGATCTCAGCGTTCTTCACCTGGATTTCACCGGCGGTGCCGGTTAGCTGCATGGCAGTGAGCACGTGCATGGAAACACCGGTGGCGCCAATCGGATGGCCTTTGGCCTTCAGGCCGCCAGACGGGTTGACCGGAAGTTTGCCGCCCATTTCCGTCCAGCCTTCCAGCACGGCGCGGGCACCTTCGCCTTCCTTGGTAAGGCCCATGGCTTCATATTCGATCAGCTCGGCAATGGTGAAACAGTCGTGGGTCTCGACGAAAGACAGGTCATCCAGCGCCAGATTGGCATCGCCGAGTGCCTGACCCCAGGCCTTGGAACAGCCTTCAAACTTCAGGATGTCGCGCTTCGACATCGGCAGGAAATCCTGCACATGGGCAAGCGCGCGGAAGGCAACCGCCTTCTTCATGCCGAGCGCCGTTGCAGGATCGGTCAGGACGAGTGCAGCGGCACCGTCGGACACCAGCGAACAGTCGGTGCGCTTCAGCGGACCGGCGACAAACGGGTTCTTTTCGGATTCCGCGCGGCAGAAGTCAAAACCGAGGTCCTTGCGCATCTGGGCGTAGGGGTTGCCGACACCATTTTTGTGGTTCTTCGACGCAATCTTGGCCAGGGCATCGGACTGGTCGCCGTATTTCTGGAAGTAGGCGTCGGCGATCTTGCCGAAGACACCGGCAAAGCCTGCCGGGATATCGCCTTCTTCCTTCAGGTAGGAGGCCTTGAGCAGGTTCTTGCCGATTTCCGGACCGGGCGTCGTGGTCATCTGCTCGACACCGACGACCAGCACGAAGCGGGCGTCGCCCGAAGCAATGGCGCGCACACCCTGATGCACGGCGGCAGAGCCGGTGGCGCAGGCGTTTTCGACACGGGTTGCCGGTTTGAAACGCAGCGCCGGATCGGCCTGCAGCACCAGCGAAGCGGTGAAATCCTGTGCCGAGAAACCGGCATTGAAATGACCGAGCAGGATCTCGTCGACATCTCCCGGCTCGATACCCGCGTCCTTGATGGCATCGACCGCCACCTTGACGATCATGCTTTCAACCGTCTCTTCCGAATGCTTGCCGAAGGGCATGTGTGCCCAACCCACCATGGCTGCCGTCATGACACTTCCTCCAGTTTTTTTGCCCGCAAGATGAAACCCGATTTCCGCCGGATCTCTTGTCCGTGCGGGGGGCTCCATCTTACGTAAGTTCTGTGTGCGGGGACAGTTCCAGCTTCCATGTTGCTTTGCAAGAAGAAACTGACCTAAACGTCATAACAATATTTTTCCATGTTTTATTTCAGTTACTTAATTGCATTAGTCCAAAGAGATAAAGCGGTTACCAGCGGCGCTGCCGGCATGGCGTTTCCTTACTGCGTTTTGCCAAGAAGGCGAGGCAGACGGTCATATGCCTGTCACTTAAGCGGTATAGGAAGAACGCGTTCCGGACAAAATCGTGTTTCGTTCCTTTTCAGTCGCTCAACCGGTCCTGCCTCGCAGGGCCGGTTTTTGCATGTGCTCATCATCCCCGTTCCACATGTGCGACGCAATTCACACATCGCTTACCGAAAGCAATTGCCGAACGACTTTTTCAACACTGTTCACTTGACCTGAGAAGGCGCTGGATATAGCCATTCAAAGCGCTTTGAAACCCATTAAGACCGCCTCAGAAGCGGAACGGAGACAACCGGCAATGTTCGAAGAAGCCGAAACGGGCCTGGAGGCTGATGTGCCGTCAGACATGAAGAATGACCCGGATTGGTGGCGTGGGGCGGTGATCTACCAGATCTATCCGCGCTCCTTCAACGACACCAATGGTGATGGCATAGGCGACCTCAACGGCGTCAGCGAACGCATGGACTACATTGCCTCGCTGGGCGTCGATGCCATCTGGCTGTCGCCCTTCTTCACCTCGCCGATGGATGATTTCGGTTACGATGTCTCCGACTATGAAGATGTCGACCCGATGTTCGGCACGCTTGCCGATTTCGACCGCATGCTGGCTGCCGCTCATGCGCGCGGCCTGAAGGTGATCATCGACCTGGTTATTTCGCACACCTCCGACCAACATCCATGGTTTGTCGAAAGCCGTTCGTCACGCGACAATGCCAAGGCCGACTGGTTCGTTTGGGCCGACGCCAAGCCGGACGGCACGGTGCCGACCAACTGGCTTTCGATCTTCGGCGGCCCGGCCTGGGAATGGGATAGCCGCCGGCGCCAGTATTACATGCACAATTTCCTGACCAGCCAGCCGGATCTGAACTTCCATAACCCCGAGGTTCAGGACGCGGTTCTGGGTGCCGCCAGGTTCTGGCTCGACCGCGGTGTCGACGGGTTCCGTCTCGACACGGTGAATTTCTATTTCCACGACAAGCAGCTCCGGGACAACCCACCCCTGAGCGCGACTGAAATGCCGTCCACCGTCGATCCGACCAACCCCTACGGCTATCAGGATCACCTTTACGACAAGACCCAACCGGAAAACCTGTTGTTTCTTGAGAAGCTGCGCGCGCTCCTGGACAAATATCCGGGCACGACGTCCGTCGGTGAAATCGGCGCGGACGGACAGGCCGTGGAACTGACGGCCTCCTATACGGAAGCCGGCAAGCGCATTCACATGGCCTACAGCTTCGACCTGCTGACACCCCAGCATTCGGCGCCCTACATCCGAAAGATCGTGGAAGAGATGAACGCCGGCATCGGCTCCGGCTGGGCTTCCTGGGCGCTGTCGAACCACGACGTGAAGCGGGTCGCCAGCCGCTGGGGCGAGGATCTGGACATTGCCCGGTTCGCACCGCTTGAAACCGCCCTCTGCGCCTCGCTTCGCGGCACCCCCTGCCTTTACCAGGGCGAAGAACTCGGCCTGCCGCAGGCTGAAGTTCCTTTTGAAAAGCTGCAGGATCCCTACGGCATTCGCTTCTGGCCGGAATACAAGGGCCGCGACGGCTGCCGAACACCAATGCCCTGGGTGAAAGACAACAGCAACGCCGGTTTCTCCGAAGCCGAGCCCTGGCTTCCGGTCGCGCAGGATCATCTGGCGCTTGCCGCCTTCGAACAGGACAAGGACGAAAGCTCCATCCTGAACCGGAACCGGGCCTTCTATGCCTGGCGGCAGGCTCAGGAGCCCCTGAAGAAGGGCGACATGGTGTTTCTGGACAGCCAGGACAACACGCTGGTCTTCACCCGCAGCCATCAGGGTGAGACCGTGCTGTGTGCCTTCAACCTCGGCACCGAGCCGGCCACCGTCACCTTGAACGGACTTGAGCTGGAAAACCTCAATGCGCCCGGCTTCAACGGCACGCTGGAGGGCGCCACGATTGTCCTCCAGGGTCTCGACGCGCTGTTTGCTCGCGTGAAATCCTGATTTCGCGCCTTCAATTCGGGCTCCGGCACGGCTAAATAGTCGCGCCGGAGCATTTCCGGCCGAGCAAACCAACGCCGGACCTTTCATGACCGACCGCCTGCCTCTTTCCGTTTTCATCATCGCCCGTGACGAGGCCGACCGGATCGCCCGACCGATCGAAAGTGTCATCGGCTGGGTGGACGAGGTCATCGTCATCGACAGCGGATCAACGGACGAAACTGTCGCCGTGGCCGAACAACTTGGCGCGCGGGTCATCCGCAACGACTGGCCTGGCTACGGTCCGCAAAAGCGTTTCGGCGAAGACCAGTGCCGCAATGACTGGCTGCTCAATCTGGATGCCGACGAAGAGGTGACGCCGGGCCTCGCCGCGGAAATCAAAGCCAAATTCGCAGACGGCAGTTACGCGGACGCCGATGGCTGGCGCATCATGATCCGCGATCTTTATGCCCATGAAACCGCCCCTGCCCCCTGGGCCTACGGATATCACCAGATCCGCCTCTATGACCGGCGCAAGGGCCGGTTCTCTGCCTCGACAGTTCATGACACGGTCCGGCCCGAGGAAGGTGCGCGCATCTCGAACCTCTCCGGCATCATGGCGCACCGGTCCATCCGGTCACTGGATTTTCAGGTCGGCAAATACAATCGCTACTCGGGCATGCAGGTGGACGACATGCGCGCCCGCGGCCGCAAGCTGCCGAAAAGCCGCCTCCTGACCGAATTCCCGGTGAGCTTCTTCAAGGCCTATTTCGTGCGCAAGTACCGCAAATACGGCTGGTGGGGCTTTATCCTGGCCATGAACTACGCCCACGCCCGCTTCCTGCGCGTCGCCAAGGCCTATGAGGCCGAGTTGCTGGACAGGACCAAAACGGACTGAGGCAAGAGCTGCGCATTACCGTTGTCGCAGCCCCCTCACCGGACCTGTATCGGTTTTCAAAGTCGTTCCATACTAGGCCGCAAAAATGGCAACCGGTTTGCCGACGCCGCGCAGGGCATGTTCGCCCATGGCATTTAGGCCGGTCTGGAGGTCTCCGGAAAGAGCAGCGCGTACCGGCTCTGTCAGGAGCAAGGCGCGGCCGAGGGGTTTGCACAGGGATTCCACCCGGCTGGTCTCGTTGACGGCGCGGCCGATCACCGTGAAGTCGAGCCGTTCCTCACCACCGACATTTCCGAAGAAGACTTCACCCCGGTGAAGGCCGATACCGATCTTCAAGGGGTGCCAGTGGATCGGGTCGGGAAGATCCTCGGGCGGATTGCGGTTGAGCTCGTCAATGGCCTCCAGTGCAGCCTTGGCGGCCTTCACGGCGGCGTTCGCCGCCGCTGTTTCACCAAATGTCTTCTGATCGAACACGGCCAGAATGCCGTCGCCCATGAACTTCAGGATATCGCCGCCGTGGTTGAGCACGGCGTCCGAGATCCTGTCGAAATAGGCGTTGAGGATAGCCGTCACTTCCGGTCCGCTCAGCCGGTCGGCGAGTTGAGTGAAGCCGCGCATGTCGGCCATGAAGACCACTGCCTTGATAGCCTCGCCATCACCGCGCTTGATCTCGCCGTCCAGCACGCGCTGTCCGGCGATCGGCCCGAGATAGGTGTCGGCAACGTTGCGGGCAATCCGCTGAACGATGTGGCGCTCGATGTGCAGCGCCAAAAGGTCGATCAGATTGCGGATCAAGTCTTTTTCCGCCGGAGGGAACCCACCGGGTTTGCGGGTTGCCAAGGTCATGGCATTCCGCTTTTCGTGCGAGGAACTGAGCGGCAGGGCGACATAGGTCGTGTATCCCTGATCGGCAAGTTCGCGCATCAGCGGAGCGGAATTGGCACCTTCCTCGCTTTCCAGATCGACCTTGATGGTCTGGCCTTCGTTGATGACGTGGAAAAGCGGATTGCGGGTAAAGGCTTCCGATTTGGTCGCGTTGGCATCTGCGGCAACCTCGTCGCAGAAATAGTCCTGACTGTTCCAGACCCAGGAAAAACCGATGACGCGCGGATGCAGGGTACCGATATGCAGCGTTGCCCGGTCGATGGCGAGGCCGGCAGCCTTGCAGCGCCACATGAACTCCTCGAACATCAGCATGACATCATCGATCCGCGTCGCTTCATGCAAGAGCCACGAATTCAGCTGATCGATGCTGAGTGTCTCCGGCGCACAGGAAGGGCCTCTGCTGGAGCGGGCAAGCAGATAGACATGGGGCGCGTATGTGCGCGGGGCTGGGTCAAGAAAGGCTTTGTTCATCGGGGCTCCGTGAAACGCTCTGGCTAATATCTCGGGCGCCGGAGATCAAACTTCAATCGGCAAAAAACCGAATGGTAGGAAATGCCCTCAATTGGCCCAAGGGAAACATCGACCCAAGGGCAACTGGGCATCGAGGACAACCGGCCCAACCCTCGAGACGCCGCTTGCGCGGCTTCTCAGGATAAAGACGCATGGAGTGACAGGCAGCTTGCACGCACCACACACGCCAACCCTGTCCTGAAGAAGCAGGAAACGCCGTCTCGAAGGTTGGTCAACCTGTTCTAGGTGGAACGAGAAGCAGCGCCTTAAAACGCCGCCTCTACACCGCCCATTTCCACATAAACGCTTTTGGTCTGGCTATAATACTCGATCGCAGCATGGCCGTTCTCGCGGCCGATGCCCGACTTCTTGTAGCCGCCAAAAGGCATTTCGATCGGGGTCAGATTGTAGGTGTTGATCCAGCAGGTGCCGGCCTGCAACTGGTCGATCACCCGGTGCGCCCGCTGAATGTCCCTTGTGAAAACGCCCGCGGCAAGGCCGAAGTCGGTGTCGTTGGCTCGGGCGATGACGTCGTCCTCATCGGTGAAGTCGAGCACGCTCAGCACCGGGCCGAAGATTTCCTCGCGGGCAACGCGCATGTCGTCCTTCACGTCGGCAAAGACGGTCGGCTGCACGAAATAGCCGTCCGGGAAGCTGGCGACAGAGGCTGAACCACCGCCGCACACCAGCCGGGCGCCCTCCTCCTGACCGATCTGCATGTAGTGGAGCACCTTGTCGAGCTGCTGTTTGGACACAAGCGGACCAATATTGGTTGCCTCGTCCAGCGGATCGCCCAGAACCGCCTTGGCGGTGCGTTCAGCCAGCCGTGCCACAAAGGCTTCCTTGATCGCTTCATGAACGAACACACGCGTCCCGTTGGAGCAGATCTGCCCGGTGGAATAGAAGTTGGCGTTGATCGCGGCGGACACCGCGTTTTCAATGTCAGCGTCCTCGAACACGATCAGCGGGGATTTGCCGCCGAGTTCCAGCGTTGTCTTCTTCAGATGCTCACCCGCAAGGGCTGCCACTTTGGCGCCGGTCGGGACAGAGCCGGTTAGCGAAACCTTGGCAATGGCCGGATGAGCGACCAGCTTTGCACCGACATCACCAAAGCCCTGAAGCACGTTGAAGACACCAGCGGGCAGACCGGCCTCGGTAAAGGCCTCCGCCAGTTTCAAGGCGCTCAGCGGGGTGACTTCCGAGGGTTTGAAGATCATGGCATTGCCGCAAACGAGTGCGGGAGCAGACTTCCAGCAGGCGATCTGGATCGGATAGTTCCAGGCGCCGATGCCGAAACAGATGCCGAGCGGTTCGCGCTTGGTGTAGGCGAAGGAGCCGCCCAGATCGATATGTTCGCCGGTAAGCGTTGCGGCCAGACCACCGAAGTATTCCAGGCAGTCGGCGCCGGACGCAGCATCGGCAATCAGGGTTTCCTGCAAGGGCTTGCCGGTGTCGAGCGTTTCCAGAATGGAGAGTTCCCGGTTCTTTTCACGCAGGATCTCGGCCGCCCGGCGCAGCACCCGGCCGCGTTCGACTGCTGGTGTTGCCGCCCAGACCTTCTGGCCTTCCTGGGCAGAGCGGATTGCCGCCTCGATCACGGCATCGTCGGCCGCGCGGATCTGCGCGATGACTTCACCGGTTGCGGGATACAGCGAGTCAAAGGGAGTGCCGCTCTGGCTCTCGACATATGAGCCGCCGACATAGTGGGACGCTTGCGGTTGGGCGCGCATGGGTTGGCTCCTTGATCTGTGTGTCTGCCGTTGGACTGCCGGGGATCATCGCTGGCTGGATTGCCAGTCCGGGTGGATCCACGGTTCCTGGTTGGCCGCGGGCAGCGGGGTCTTGCCGAGAATATGGTCCGATGCCTTCTCCCCGACCATAATCGAGGGGGCATTCAGATTGCCATTGGTGATTTGCGGAAAGATGGAACTGTCGGCAACACGAAGCCCGTCAACGCCGATCACCCGGCATTCAGGGTCGACCACGGCCATGGCATCATCCTTCGCCCCCATCCGGCAAGTGCCGCATGGGTGATAGGCGCTTTCCACGTGTTCGCGGATGAAGCCGTTCAGGTCCTCGTCGCTCTGTACACTGTCTCCCGGTTGGATCTCCTTGCCACGATAGGGGGCAAACGCCTCCTGGCCGAAGATCTCGCGGGTCAGGCGGATACAGGTGCGGAAGTCTTCCCAGTCGTCTTCGTGGGACATGTAGTTGAACAGGATCGACGGCTTGGCCTTCGGATCGCTGGAGGTCAGCTTGATACGGCCGCGCGATTTGGAGCGCATTGGTCCGACATGGGCCTGGAAACCATGGCCTTCGGCAGCTGCCTGTCCGTCATAACGCACGGCGAAGGGCAGGAAGTGATACTGGATATCAGGATATTTCACGCCCGCCCTGGAGCGAATGAAAGCGCAGCTTTCGAACTGGTTCGATGCACCGAGACCCTGCTTCAGGAACAGCCACTGGGCCCCGATCACCGCCTTGGAGAACAGGTTCCAGTGCTTGTAGAGCGTGATGGGCTGGGTGCAGGCCTGCTGAAGATATAGCTCCAGATGATCCTGCAGGTTGGCACCCACGCCCGGCCGGTCGGCCACGACGTCGATCCCCATTTCGGCAAGATGCGCCGCCGGGCCGATGCCGGACTGCATCAGGATCTTCGGCGAATTGATGGAAGACGCCGACAGGATCACTTCGCGGGCAGCTTTTGCCTCGCGGACCTCGCCGCCGGTTTCGAATTCCACACCGACCGCGCGCTTGTCCTCGATCAGGATCCGGCGCACGAGAGCTCCCTTGATCAGGGTCAGGTTACCGCGCTTCAGTGCCGGCTTCAGATAGGCGTTTGCGGCAGACCAGCGACGGCCCCGATGGACCGTCATTTCCATGTCGCCGAAGCCTTCCTGACGCTCGCCATTGTAGTCGGCGGTCACGCCATAGCCCGCCTGCTCGCCGGCTGTCTTGAAGGCGTCGAACAGCGGGTTCCACTTGGTGCCGCGCTGGACATGCAGCGGACCGTTGGTGCCGCGCCAGCCGTCCTGACCGCCATGGCTGTGCTCCTGGCGCTTGTAGTACGGCAGCACATGGCGATACCCCCAGCCGCTCGCACCCATCTCTTCCCAGGTGTCGAAATCACAGGCATGGCCACGCACATAAACCATGCCGTTGATGGAAGACGATCCACCGATCACCTTGCCACGCGGTGTGGCCAGGCGCCGGCCCTCCAGATGCGGTTCCGGTTCGCTGGTGTACCCCCAGTCATACAGCGGCATGTTCATCGGGTAGGACAGGGCAGCCGGCATCTGGATCAGCGGACCGACATCGGTGCCGCCGAATTCCAGCACAAGCACCCTGTTGCTCGGGTCTTCCGACAGGCGGTAGGCCATCGCACAGCCGGCGGATCCGGCTCCGACGATGATGAAGTCGAACTGGTCGCTCATGTTGATCCTAGCTGCTCAATTCTTGGTGTTGCGCGCCAGGTGGACGGCAATCTGGGTTTCCACATAGTCCTCGACCAGCTCGATCGCGGCCGGCCGGTCGGTCTTGCCGTCGCGCAGGGCTTGCCGGATCCAGACGCCGTCAATCATCGACGCCGTGCCTTCGGCAATCCGGCGTGCTTCGTCCTGAGGCATGAAGGCCCTCAGGTTGTGGGTCAGGTTCGAGGCAAGCCTTGCCGAATAGATATTCAGAAGACGATTGTTGCTGTCGGTGGTACGCGACTGAACGTAGAAGGCGAGCCAGGCCGCGATCACGGCGGGCTGAAACTGGTCGACCGCAAAGTTGCCGGCAATGATTGCCGAAATACGCTCGCGCGGGGTCTCCGCCTTTTCCAGGCTCTCGCGGATCGCCCGGCCGAGTTCGGTCAGGAGATGGCGCATGGTGGCGGCAAGCAACTGGTCCTTGGAGCCGAAATAGTGATGCACAAGACCGCCGGAAACGCCTGCGCGCTTTGCGATCTGCGCCATGGTCACGTCGCTGTAGCCGCGTTCGTGTATGGCATCGACCGTCGCGTCAATCAGACTGCGCCGCCGTTCCGCTTCCATTCCGACCTTGGGCATTTCAACCTCCGACACAGGGCGAGAGAAGAATTCGGCTCAGCGTTTCTGGCGATGATCAGACGGCGGCACATCCGGACAAGAACAAGTCCGGTTACCGATCGTCACGATCATGGTGCAGCAGCGTCAAGGAGAAGGAAAAGCCTTCCCAAGAGCCTCTGAATGCGCCTTGCCGCGTTCGTCTCACATCCAAGTTTTATTTTTAATTGATCAGTCAATCAATGAAAACTTGCAATTTTTTCCCGTGGATGTTTGGATCTAGGTTAGGCAGGCTGTGGGCAGAGGAAACTGAGGGCGTTAGAACCACACTGACACCCCATGCCCTGCAGAAAAACAAGAAAACAGACTTTCCATAGGAGGTATACATATGAAAGTAGCAGCGAAACTCGCTGGAGGCCTGGCGCTCGGGCTGATGCTCACGGGAACCGCCCTGGCAAACGATCCGGAAAGCTGCCAGACGGTTCGCTTCTCCGACGTCGGCTGGACTGACATCACGGCAACCACCGCCGCAACCTCGGTCGTCCTGGAAGCGCTCGGCTACAAGCCGGAAGTTAAAATCCTGTCCGTTCCGGTGACCTATGCGTCGCTCAAGAACAAGGACATCGACATCTTCCTCGGCAACTGGATGCCGACCATGGAAGGTGACATCAAGGCCTATCGCGAAGACGGCTCCGTGGAAACGGTCCGGGCCAATCTGGAAGGCGCGAAGTACACGCTTGCCGTTCCGGAATACACCTACGAAAAAGGCCTGAAGAGCTTCCAGGACATCGCCAAGTTCAAGGACGATCTCGACGGCAAGATCTACGGCATCGAGCCGGGCAACGATGGCAACCGCCTGATCATCGGCATGATCGATGAAAACCTCTTCGAACTGGAAGGCTTCGAAGTGGTGGAATCCTCCGAGCAGGGCATGCTTGCGCAGGTCGCCCGTGCAAACCGCCGCGAGGCGGACATCGTCTTCCTCGGCTGGGAACCGCACCCGATGAACGCCAATTTCAAGATGAAGTATCTTGAAGGCGGCGACGACATTTTCGGCCCGAACTATGGCGGAGCCACCGTCTACACCAACGTGCGTGCCGGCTATGTCAAGGAATGCCCGAACGTCGGCAAGCTGCTTGAAAACCTGGAATTCTCGCTGCCCATGGAAAACGAGATCATGGGTGCCATCCTGATCGAGGGTGAGGATCCCAACAAGGCGGCAGCCGCCTGGTTGAAGGAGCATCCGGCAACCTTCGAAAACTGGCTCGTCGGCGTGAAGACTTTTGATGGCGGCGACAGTTTCGCAGCCGTCAAAGGGGCTCTCGGTCTCTGATCGCTGACCAAAATCTGGCGCCGGTGCGGGTCTCCTGCCCGGCGCCACTGGTTTTCCAAGAACAATAATACCGGAGCAGTGGCGTGGACTGGCTCACAGAACACAAGCTGCCGATCGGGCCGTGGGCGCGCACCTTGGTCGATTGGCTCACCGACAACGCCTATTGGGTGTTTGACGGAATCTCGGCAATTCTCGAAACGCTGATAGACGGAATCCTCTGGTTGCTGCAGACGCCGCATCCATTGGTCATCGTTGTTGTCGCCGTCGCCATCGGCTACCTGGTCCACAGGACCATATCCTTTGCGGCTTTCGTGGCAATTTCCCTGCTGCTGATTATCAACCAGGGCTACTGGGAAGAAACGACCGAAACCCTGGCGCTGGTGGTTGCCGCGTCCGTGGTCTGTATGGTGGTCGGCGTGCCTGTCGGCGTGCTGGCCGCGCATCGCCCCCGCTTTTACGCCGCACTTCGTCCCGTGCTGGACCTGATGCAAACCATCCCGACCTTCGTTTACCTGATCCCGGCACTGATCCTATTCGGTCTCGGCATGGTGCCCGGTCTCATCGCGACCGTCATCTTTGCCATTCCCGCACCGATCCGCCTGACGCAGCTTGGCGTTTCCTCGACGCCGACCGCGCTGATCGAAGCCGGAAAGGCCTTTGGAGCCACCAAATCGCAGCTGCTCTGGAAAATCGAGCTGCCCTACGCCCTGCCACAGATCATGGCTGGCCTGACGCAGACGATCATGCTGTCGCTGTCGATGGTCGTGATTGCCGCCCTTGTCGGTGCGGACGGCCTCGGCGTGCCGACGTTGCGCGCCCTGAACACGGTGAATATCGCCCAAGGTTTCGAAGTTGGTGTCTGTATCGTCCTGATCGCCATCGTGCTTGACCGCTTCTTCCGCGCCGAAGAGGGAGGCAAACGATGAGCGAGACCAACAAATCGGCCGTCGTTTCCTTCAAGGACGTCGACATCGTTTTCGGCGAAAAGCCTCACACGGCTCTGCCCATGATCGATGCCGGCAAGACCCGGCAGGAAATCCAGGCAGAAACCGGCCAGATCCTCGGCGTTGCCGGTGCGACCTTCGACATCTACGAAGGCGAGGTCATCGTGCTGATGGGGCTGTCCGGCTCCGGCAAGTCGACGCTGCTCCGGGCCGTCAACGGTCTTAACCCGGTCATCCGGGGTGAAGTGCAGGTTCATGACGGCAAGCGTTACGTCAATCCGGAAACCTGCTCTGAGAACGATCTGAGGGAATTGCGCCGGCACCGGATCGGCATGGTGTTCCAGCAGTTCGGTCTTCTGCCCTGGCGCACGGTGGCGGAAAACGTCGGCTTTGGCCTGGAGCTTGCCGGCATGCCCGCAAAGGAACGAGCCGCAAAGGTAGAGGCGCAGCTCAAGCTGGTTGGCCTGAACGGCTGGGGCGAAAAGCACGTACACGAGCTATCGGGCGGCATGCAGCAGCGTGTTGGCCTCGCTCGCGCCTTTGCGACCGACGCGCCGCTTCTGCTGATGGACGAACCGTTCTCGGCTCTCGACCCGCTCATCCGCGACAAGCTGCAGGACGAGTTGCTCGACCTGCAGAAGGAACTCAACCGGACCATCATCTTCGTCAGCCACGATCTCGATGAAGCCGCCAAGATCGGCTCGCGCATCGCAATCATGGAAGGTGGACGGGTGATCCAGCTGGGCACGTCGCAGGAAATCGTCAAGTCGCCGGCAACCGACTATGTGGCTGAATTCGTCAGCCACATGAACCCGCTGAACGTGCTGCGCGCGCGCGACATCATGGTGCCTCCGGGCAGCTTGCCGGGCTCGCTCGCCAGCGCCCTGACCTGCGATGCCGACGCTTCGGTGCGTGAAGTCGCACAGCTGAAAAAGTCCAGCAAGGATCCGGTCGTCGTGAAAGCAAGCGGCTCCATCGTCGGTGTCATTGGCGAGAAGGAGCTGCTGGACTGCATGGCGTAAGGCGTGTGGCGACCTGGAGTTTTTCCGCACATTGAGCCTCATCCTGAGGAGAATGAACAAATCGGCCGCGCTGAGTGGGTGAAGATACGAGGCTTGGTTTCATCCTCAAAAACAAACAAAAAACGGGACCTTTCGGTCCCGTTTTTCGTTGTTCAATCCGCGCCAGCCGTCCCCGGACGGAGGCTGCAGCCTGAAACCTTAGAGCAGCTCGAGCTGAGCAGCCTGCTTGCCGCGGCCGCGACGGTCGTCTTCAGCAACGAAGGAGATCTTCGCGCCTTCGACGGGCGTTCCGATACCGGCCTGCTCGAATGCGGTGATGTGGACGAAAACGTCCTTGGAACCGTTTTCCGGAGTGATGAAGCCAAAGCCACGGTCATGGTTGAAGAATTTAATGGTGCCGTTCTCGCGCATGGAGAAACCTTTCCGCTGGTTGGATGCGCCATCCCGTTTCCGGCAGGCGCGGATAAACGAGAAGTCAACAAGAAACGGAAAGCTTGGAAATTCAGAGCAGCGCTTGATGGAGCCCTGCCGAAGTCAGTCTCACCGGGTCTTTCGTCAGTCCCGTACGGCACAACGCGTACCGATGGAGAATAATGTAGGTCCAGGTGGCGCTTACGGCAAGCGAAAGATTTTTGCAGTGGTCAAACCGAGGCCACAAAGCCGATAAATCCTGTTCCGGTGACAAAGTGACAGCTTGTGACACCAGTCACAGAGCCCGACCGGGGGGCGGGTTAGTTTCGTCTCATGAGTTGAGGCGGACAGCAGGGCCTCACGACACTGGAAGGGACACCGTCATGTTCAAGAAGTTTGCAGTTACCGCCTCTGCGCTGGCTCTTGTTGCCGGCGTCACACTGACCTCTCAGGCCACACCCGCACATGCCGCCAAGGGCTGGCAGGTCGGCGTCGGCGTCGCCAGCGGCCTTGCCGCCGGCGCGATCCTCGGGTCAGCACTTTCCCAGCCGCGTTATGTCGCTCCGCCCCCGGCTTACTATCCGGCTCCGCCGGCCTACTATCCGGCACCGGCTCCGGCCCCGGTCATCTACCGTCCGGCTCCGTGGAGCCCGGCCTGGTACAACTACTGCAGCCGCAAGTATCGTTCGTTCAATCCGAACACCGGCTACTTCCTGTCCTATTCCGGACAGTACCGCTTCTGCCAGTAAGGCAGTTTCCAACTTCGCCGGGCCATAACCGGCCTGAAAAGGCCACCGGCCACTCCCTGCAAGGGTTTCCTCCCCTCCTTGCAGGGAGTTTTTTGTTGGAACACCGATGTCGCCAGGAAGGATTTATGTGTCTGCCCCTAGGGGGATATACGCTTCGCCGCGCGCATGGTGGTCTCAAGCTGGTTGAGAAAGCGCGATCTGTCGGCCTTCGTGAAGCCAGGCCCGCTTTCGCGGATCTCGCCTATTTCACGCAGATGCGTGTTGAGGTCCCGCATGGCAAGGCGCATGCCGATGGCATCCTCGCGAAACGGCTTGCCTGTCGGACCGATGACAAGAGCGCCCGCCTTCACACAGCGTGCCGCAAGCGGCACATCGGCCGTCACGACCACATCACCCGCCACCGCACGTTCCGCGATCCAGTTGTCGGCTTCGTCCGGCCCTTCAGGAACGACAACCCGCTCGATCAGATCGCCTTCGGGAAGCCGCATCCAGCTGTTGGAAACGAACTTGATCTCAACATTGTGGCGCTCGCCCACGCGAACGGCTTCGTCCTTGACCGGACAGGCATCGGCGTCGATGTAGAGCACGGTCATGTTGTTTGCTCTCCTTTCGAGCTTTGGAGAAAGGCCGCGATGCCGGTTGCTGCCCGGGCACCTGTCGCAAAACACGCCTGCAGCAAATAGCCGCCTGTCGGCGCTTCCCAGTCCAGCATTTCACCCGCGGCAAAGATGCCCGGCATCTTCTTGAGCATCATGCCTTCGTCCAGTTCGTCCAGCGCGATGCCTCCGGCGGAAGAGATCGCCCGGTCGATGGAATAGGGCGCGTCCAGAACAACGGGAACGGCCTTGATGCAGCGCGCGAGGCTTTCCGGATCGGAAGGGACATCGCCGGCTTCGCGCAGCAGCGCCATTTCAACGGGGCTCAGCCGAAGGACCTTCTTGAGAAACGTGGCTGCAGACTGCTTGCCTCGGGGTCTTGAGAGTTTCGCTGCCAGCTCGTCAACTCCGGCCTGCGGCCGCAGATCGATGTGCAGTGTCGCCGAACCGGTTTCGTTGATTGTTTCGCGCAGTTCGGCGGACAAGGCGTAGACGGCACCACCTTCAAGGCCCTGAGCCGTCAAGACCGCCTCCCCTTGCACCCTTTTCCCGCCATGGGACAGGGCGATACGTTTGAGCGGCGTACCGGCAAACCGCTCTTTCAGGAAATCGCTCCAGCCGGTCTGAAAGCCGCAATTTGCCGGCTGGAACCGGTTGATGCGAACACCGCGCTCTTCCAGCATCGGCACCCACGCGGCGTTGGAACCGAGCTTCGGCCAGCTTGCACCACCCATGGTCAGAAGGCAGGCACGTGCGGTGAGGGATTGCAGGGCGCCTTCACCTGCAGTGTCTTCGGCGGCAGTTTCATCCCGTGTCCTGAGTTGAAGCGGTCCGTCTCCTTCAATGGCACAAAGTGCATGCCGGGTCAGCAGGCGGACGCCATTGGCATCGAGCCGGCGCAGCCAGGCACGCAGCAAAGGGGAGGCCTTCATGGATTTCGGGAAGACACGTCCGCTACTGCCGACAAAGGTTTCTTCGCCAAGATCTTCGCACCAGCGCCGCAGTCTTTCGGGCGGAAATTCCTGGATCAAGGGCGCCAAAAAAGGTTCGGCCTGCCGGTAGCGCGCGAGGAACGCGGTCAGGTCTTCGCTGTGGGTCAGGTTCAGGCCGCCGCGGCCAGCCATCAGGAACTTGCGCGCGGGAGAGGGCATGCGGTCGATAACCACAACGCTATACCCGTTTTCGGACAGGCGCTCCGCAGCAAAGAGACCGGCCGGACCGGCACCGGCAATCAGGACGTCGAACATGCGGCCTTATAGTTCAAGGCGGGCTGCAAAGACCACCATCGATTTTCATCAGAACCGGTGTTGGTATGTCGAGAATTATTGCAAGTATTTGTTATCAGTCTCATGAGAATATCATCCAGGGGGTGTACCTGCGGAAGTTTTCCCGGCGGGTCTGCTTCCTGTGAAAGGAGCCGTGAATGGAAAAAGGCACGGACCTGGTAGTCGTTGCCGATCCGGACAAGGACGTTCAGGCAGGCTTTGAACGCCTGTTCGGCAGTCACATGAGGGTTGCCTGCTTTTCCGAAACGGAAGCTGCATTGCAGTTTCTGAAGCAGAACCATGGCACAGCCGTCATTTTTTCCTGTTTCAATCTGCCGGGCCGCGGCGGAACGGCCTTTCTGCGAGCAGCGGAGACCATTGCGCCTCAAGCCGCGCGGGTCATGCTGACCCGGGAAACCTCGGCAGATGCGATCAAGAAGACGCTCAATGAGGCCCATGCCTTCATGTATCTGGAAAAGCCCTGTCAATCGACAGATCTGGCCTGCGCCATGGAAACAGCTCTTTCCCATCATTTTCAGCTCGCCAAGGACCGCGCGCTGCTGGAGCGGACACTTGCCGGATCCGTCAAGTTGCTGATCGACATGCTGGCGCTCTTCCACCCGGAAGCGTTCCGGCGCACGAGCACGGTTCGCAAACAGGCCCTGCGGCTGGCCAAACGCCTGGGGATGAAGAAAACCTGGGAACTGGAAATGTCGGTGATGTTGTCACCGCTTGGCGAGGCGTTGCTGCCGAAACAGATCCTTGCCCGCTACCGGGCCGCACGCGGCCTGACCGAGCAGGAGCGGAATATCCTGGACCGGGCACCGGACCAGACCCGGGATCTTTTGAAGAACATACCGCAACTGGAGAAAGTCTCCGAATACCTGTTTCTATCCGGCCGCGGTTTCGACGGCTCGGGTTTCCCCAAGGACGGGCCGACGGGCAAGGAAATCCCGATGATTGCCCGCATCCTCAAGCTCTTGACGGATCTGTGGTACGCAAGCCCGGAAAGCGGACCGGATGCAGCGGCCTTCGAGGCGCTTACCATCAACAAGCGCAAATATGATCCGATGCTGCTGGAGCTGGCCAAGGAAACGCTGATGGATGACGTGCCGGAGGAGCGCAAAAGACTTGTTGCCGAATGCTACATCCGCTCTCTGCGGCCGGGTGATGTGCTGATCGACGACGCCTTGACCGAAACCGGTCACGAACTGGTTCTGTCCCGCGGCCATATGCTGACGCCCACCACCATCCGCCGGCTGGAACATTTCCACCAGGCCGCAGGCGTGCGCCAACCCATCCGCGTCGAACGCCATTCGGCACCCGAAGAAGCTCTGATCGATACGGCTTGAAGGTGGAGAAAGAAAGGCTGTAGTGAGAGCGCCGGGCATATCGCAGTCTATAGAGAGGGCGCTCCCTCTGCCGCACCCCTTCCCCGCAAAAGGGAAGGGATATCAGCCCGGCAAAATCATTTCGTCAGGATCAGCTTGCCCTGTTTGGTGATCGACAGACGGTAGGTTTCGTCGTTGTGGCGGATCTGGATCTGGCGCTGGCCGCTGAACAGGTCGCGCGTGTCGAGCTCCGATTTATGCTCACGCGGCGGTGTTGCCGCAAAGGCGCGCGTAGCGCGGCTGCTGGAACCCAGGGAGAGGCGGTGCTTCTGGCTGTTGGCGGTCGGTGTCATTGCGCGCAATCGGTCCTTGGCCTTTGTGTTGCTCCTGAAACTGTTCAAAAAATCAGCTTCTTAGCGGAGCGATGGGACATCGGAATCAAAAGATGAGTTTCAAACTCAACTTTATACTTGACACTCATACTCAAGTTTTCCTATCAAGGCAATGCCTGATCGAAACGGAACCGGAAATCGCGTCCTCTGGTTTCGGATTAGACAGGACCTCCGGGCAACCGGAGTGACAAATGCCAGGCCAGCCAACCGCCCTCTCCTCTCCCTCAGCGGCAAGCCAGCCCGGCCTTTTCTTTGAGAGAGCCCGCGCAAGACGCGTGGCATGCCTTTCCTTTTCCCGACCAATCGACACATTTCGAGACATACGAAACGAAAAAGGCGCCGACCGGATGGTGGCGCCTTCGAAACTTTTTACGTAGATAAAACCTTACGCGTTGGCCGCGATCGGAGCCTTGGTCATTTCGATCTTCAGGAGATCGCGCATGCCGAAGCGGTCTTCCGAAAGGTCGGCAATCGACTTGCCGTCCAGAACTTCCATGAATGCTTCCAGCGCTTCATGCAGCAGGCCATTGAAGCCGCAGGACATGATGAGCGGGCAATCCTTGCGGCCACTGTCGAAACATTCGGCAAGAAGGAAGCTTTCCTCGGCGGCGCGGACAACTTCGCCAACCGAAATATTCTCTGCCGGACGAGCCAGCATGACCCCGCCGTTCCGGCCACGAATGGTCTTGATCAGATTTGCATCGACCAGAACCTTCATGATCTTGAACAGGTGGGTTTCGGACATGTCGAAGCTGGCCGCGATATCCGCGACCTTGCTTGGTTTGTCCGGGTTGACGGCGCAGTACATCAGCGCGCGCACGGCATAGTTTGTCTGTTGTGTCAAACGCATGCCATAGATATGAGCTGCGCGATCTGAAAGGTCAATTCAAAATTTGAGTGTGAGAGGCGACTTTTTGGCAGGAATGCCGGAAAGACGCCCAGTTGCCGGGATCAGACAGGTCGTCCGGCGGTGTCTGATGGCTCCAGTTCCCCGGGCAGATTGTCCTTCAGGAACACATCGATGCCGATACGCTCCTGCCCTTCGATGATCGGCACACCATCACAAAGCGCTTTCAGGACGCGGATGGCGCTGCGGATCTCGTGACCCGGGTCCTGCGCGATCACCGCATCCAGCACGTCGTCCTGAAGCGCTTCGCGCGTGTAGGGCGTCAGTTCGTGTCCGACAAAGACGATGCCCTGGCTGCGGCCGCTTTCCTTCAGGGCCGCAATCGTGCCGCGGTTGCCCGCGCCGATATTGTAGAGCCCGGCAAGATCGGGATGTTCCGCAAGAAGCTTTCGCATCAGGTCCGCATTGCGGGCGTTGTCGTCCCTCCCCTCACGCACCTTCAGTAAGTCCAGATGGGGATAGTCCTGCTCGATGACCGCCCGGCAGCCCTGATAGCGCTCCGCATGATCGCGAAGGCCGAGCGATCCGGCAATGATGGCGACTTTGGCCGGGGATCTGGGCAGGAAGCGACCGAGCAACCGTCCGGCGGTGCGCCCGGCGGCGACGTTGTCGATGCCGACAAAATGCTGGCGGCTGGAGGAAGGATGATCGGAGACCAGCGTCACGACGGGCACTCCCCTGTCCTGCAGCCGGTCGATGGCTGCCTGAACCTCCGGGAACGCGGGCGCGACCACCGCGACACCGTCGCACTGCGAGCGGTCGAGGATCGCAAGCGTACCGGCCACCCTGTGCCCGTCGAAGGCGTCGATGGGCTCGACATGCACATGCATGCGGTCACCGCTCATGGTTTCGGCGTGGGACAAGGCTTCGCGGGTCAGGTCTTCCATGAAGGCGTTGGGGCCATTTGGAATGAGGAAGTGCAGACGGTAGACCCGTTTCTTGGCAAGTCCGGCGGCAAAGACATCCGGTTTGTAGTTGAGCGCCTCGACGGCCTGCTTGACCTTTTCGATGGTGACCTTCCGGACACCCGGCCGCCCGTTGAGGACACGATCAACCGTTGCCAGGCTGACACCCGCTGTTTCGGCCACATCGTGGATCGTTACGCGCTTCATTCATCCCCCCGGACGTCAGCCATTTGCCGTTACTTCGCACCGGCACAGACCTTTTCCGCGGGAAGAGGACACTCAAGGCAACGGTGAAAGAGCGGCTTGGTTCCAAGCCTTCTTTCAAGCCACTATAACCAGCTTTGAGGGGCGATCATCAAAAAATGCTGCGCCGCGCAAAGTCTTCTACCAATTGATGATTACGAAACTCAGGCCACCTGCCCGGCGGCATGACCGGACGACCAGGCCCACTGGAAATTGAAGCCGCCGAGATGGCCGGTGACATCGACCACCTCACCGATGAAATAGAGGCCCGGCACCTTCGTGCTTTCCATGGTCTTGGAGGAGAGTTCCTTCGTGTCCACGCCACCAAGCGTGACTTCCGCCGTGCGGTAGCCTTCCGTGCCGACCGGCGTCAGCTGCCAGCGGTTCAACTGTTCTGCCGCCCGGCGCAGGACCTTGTCCGACTGGTCGGCCAGACGGCCTTTCAGGGCAAACGCCTGCGAAAGTTCGTCAGCCAGCCTGTTGGGCAGCAGTCCCCCCAGTGCGGTCTTCAAATCCTGTTTCGGGTTGTCCTGGCGGGCTTGCCGCAGGGCTTCGAAGACGTCGGCCTCGGGAGACAGGTTCACCGAGATGGGCTTGCCTTCCTGCCAGTAGGACGAAATCTGCAGCACCGACGGCCCGGACAGACCCCGATGCGTGAAGAGCAGGCCTTCGCGAAACGACGTCTTCTGGAACGAAACGATCGCATCCACCGAAACACCGGCAAGCCGGCCGCACAGTTCCTTGTTGGTATCGGAAAAGGTCAGCGGCACCAGCGCCGCGCGCGGGGCAATTACGTTGTGGCCGAAGCGCTTGGCCAGATCATAGCCGAAGCCGCTCGCGCCCATCTTGGGGATCGAAGGCCCGCCTGTCGCCACAACAAGCGATGCCGCCCGCAACGGCCCCTTGGACGTTGACACGGAAAACCGGTCGTCGGGTTTTTCAATCGCCTTGATGTCCGTTTCCAGCTGTAACGTGCCCCCGGCCGCTTCCAGCTCGGCCAGCAGCATCCGGATGATGTCCTTGGCGCTGTTGTCGCAAAAGAGCTGGCCGAGTGTCTTCTCGTGCCAGGAAATGCGGTGCTTTTCGACCAGTTTCAGGAAGTCCTGCTGGGTATAGCGCTTCAGCGCCGACACACAGAACCTCGGGTTCTGCGAGAGAAAATTAGCCGGCGAACAATGAATATTCGTGAAGTTGCAGCGCCCCCCGCCGGAAATGCGAATTTTCTCCGCCGGGTTTTTGGCATGGTCGATCACGAGCACCTTGCGCCCGCGCTTTGCCGCCTCAATCGCACACATCAGCCCCGCGGCACCGCCACCAAGCACAAGAACATCCAGATCACGCATGGCGGGGTGTATAGCGGGAATTTCGGGAGGGGGTAAGGGAGATGTGAGCTTGTTTTCTCTACCCCTCCGTCTTTCCGGACAAGCGCAGCCAATGCTGCGCGCCGATCCGGAACCCAGTGCGTAAGCGTGAGCATGAGGGAACACTTGTTTGACAGAAAAGGAAGCCACCCCGCGTGCGCGCGAAATAAGTCTGGTTTCCGGATCTGCGTTCGGCTTTGCCTCACTTGTCCGGAATGACGGGGAATCGAAGCGATGGAAACAGAAAAACCGGCGGCCCTTTCAGGTCGCCGGTCTCTTAAAAACGCTTCTTGCGAAGTCGCTTATTTCATTTCGGTCAGGACTTCGAAGCCATTTGCACCGACTTCCCAAAGGGCGTAGGTGCCCGGGACGTCGCCCTTTTCATCGAAGTTGTGGTCGCCGGCTGCGCCCTTGTAGTCGATGGCCGTGCCGGCTGCGATCAGTTCCTTGGCCTTCTTCCACTCGCCCGGACGGATCGCTTCACCTTCGCCGTTGGAGACTTCGGCCATTGCCGCTGCAACGTCTTCCTTCTTGCCGCCGGCCTTTTCGACCGCCAGTGCCAGCAGGAACGCCGCGTCATAGGAGGTGGTGGCAAAGATCGCATCCGGATCGCCGCCGATGCCCTTGAAGGCTTCGTTGAAGATGTCGAGGGATTCGGACTGTTCGCCAACCGGCGAGGACGAAACAAAGGTGGCCAGGTTTTCGGCACCCAGCTCGTTGATGACTGCTTCGGACTTCATACCGTCGCCGCCGACGAACTTGTCGAAGAAGCCGTTTTCGAGAGCCTGACGCAGGATGGTGAGGCCGGTGCCGTCGCCGTAGTCGAAGATCACCAGCGTGTCCGCGCCGCCCTTGGCGAGTTCGGCAAGGTTGGAACGGTAGGAGGCCTTGCCTTCCTCATGCGCTGCGAACTGGGTGATTTCACCGCTGAGTTCATCGACGAATTCCGCCTTGAACGCATTGGCAAGACCGGTGCCGTAGTCGTTGTTGAGGTAAGCGACGGCGACCTTCTCGTAGCCCTGCTCCTTCAGGGTACGTGCCAGTGCACGGCCCTGATAGTCGTCGGACGGCACGGTGCGGAACACGGTGCCCTTGTCGTCGAGGGTGGAGATTTCCGGCGAGGTGCCGGACGGCGTGATCATGGTGATACCAGCCGGAATGGTAACGGAACCGGCTGCAGCCAGAACCGCGCCCGAGCAATGCGGACCGACGACGCCGATGACGCCTTCGATGTTCACGGCCTTGGTTGCGGCGTCAGTGCCGTTCTGCGGATTGCAGGCGCTGTCGCCGACAACACCGACCAGCTTTTCGCCATCGCCGATGCCGCCCTGCTCGTTGACCTGCTGAAAGGCCAACTGCGCGGCGTCGATCATGGCCGGAGCCATGGCTGCGATCGGGCCGGAGATGCCACCGAGCAAGCCGATCTTGACATCGGCCTTTGCCGGCACGGATGCTAGCGCGGTTGCGGTCATCAGACCGGCTGCAAGCGCGAGAATCTTGGTTTTCATCAAAGTACCTCCTCATTATTCCGGTCTTCGCCGGGACTTTGGATTTTCGAGGCTCCGCCTCCCGATACCGGGAAGCTAGCCTGAGGAACGGATCTAAGTGTGATCCGCACCGGATCTTGTTGCACGCCGGTCGCCTCTCAGCGGTTCCGGCAGCAGGCCTTCCGGCCGGAAGCGCAGCACCAGCTGCAGCATCAGGCCGATCAGGAACAGGCGAATATATTTGGCCTGGATGGCATATTCCGTCGGCAGGCGGTCAGTTGCGATTTCCGACATCGACCAGATGATCCAGACCACCGCAGCTCCCAGAATGGCGCCGCGGTTGTTGCCGGAGCCTCCAAGGATCAGCATGATCCAGACCAGGAAGGTCGCGACCATCGGGTCGATGGCTTCCGGGGTGATCGAGCGGTTGAAATGCGCGAACAGCGCTCCACCCAACCCCATCAGGGCCGAGCCGAAAATGAAGGCCTGCAGGCGGCGGAACTCGACATCCTTGCCCATGGCCTTGGCGGCGCCTTCATTGTCGCGGATGGCGCGCATCATGCGACCCCAGGGCGCGTTGAACTGACGCTCGACCAGCAGGTAAGCCGCAATCAGAACGACGATGACAATGCCAAGATAGGCAGCCTGAGACGCCATGTAGGCGCTTTCCTGCGCCAGTGACGGAAACTCCGCCGCCGGGCGCGGAATACCGGAAATACCGCGGGCACCATTGGTCAGCACCGGTTCGGACTTGACCACAAGTCGAATGATTTCCGCAATCCCGATGGAGGCAATCGCCAGATAGTCGGAGCGGAACCGCAGACAGATCTTGCCGATAGGCCAGGCCACGAGAGCTGCGGCAAGCATCGCTCCTATCCAGCCGACGAAGAACGGCATGTCAAAGCCGCCGATACGGCCGTCGGCATGTTCTGTCGTCAGAATCGCGGAGGTATAAGCGCCAACTGCGAAGAACCCGGCGATGCCGGCGTTGAACAGACCGGCAAAGCCCCACTGAATGTTGAGCCCCAGCGCCAGCAGCGCGTAGATGCCGATGAAGATCGCCATGAAGAGGGCGTAGTTGAGAAGACCGAGATATTCCATTTTCTCTCCCTCCCCTTATAGCACTTTGCCCTTGAGCAGCCCGGTCGGGCGCACAAGCAGCATGAACAACAGGATGGCGAAGGCCATTGCGGCCTTGTATTCGCTCGGGATCACCAGAACCGACAACTCCTCGGCAATGCCGACGATCAACCCGCCAAGCACGGCCCCCTCGATCCGGCCGACCCCGCCCAGGATGGCGGCAGCGAACATCGGCAGCAGCATCTGCCAGCCCATCAGCGACTTCAGTTCCGTGTTGAGGCCGAGGAAGACACCGGAGGCGGCACACAGACCACCTGCGATCACCCAGGTCAGCATCACGACCTTCTTGTTGTCGATGCCAGAGAGCAAAGCCAGATTGGGGTTGTCCGACATGGCGCGCATGGCCTTGCCCCACTTGGAGCGGGTCAGGAACAGCTGCAGTCCGCCGACAAGCGCGAGCATGGCGATGACCGTCAGGATTTCGCGGTCACGGATGCGCAGGCCGAAATAATTTTCCGGACGGACGATGCCGCGTGAATAGGTTTCCGTATCGACACCCCAGACCACCTGCACCACGGCGCGGATCATCAGCGCTATGCCGAGCGAAGCCATCACAGTGACGATTTTCGGCCGCTCGCGCAGATGTTCATAGAACACCTTGTCGATGCCGACGGCAACGGCGGCGGTTGCGATGATGGCGATCGGCAGGGCCAGCAGTGGCGAGACGCCAAGACCGGTGACAACCGCCAGCGCAATGAAGGCACCAAGCGTCGCCAGATCACCATGCGCCAGATGGGCGTAGCGCAGGATGGCGAAGATCAGCGTGATGCCAACGGCGCCAAGTGCATAGATCGAGCCGAGCACGATGCCCGGAATGACGTAGAAATTGATGAGCTCAAGAAAATCCATACCGCTCAGCCCCCCAGGAACATTTCAGCGACTTCACGGTCGGCCAAGAGGTCGGCACCGCTGCCTTCGTGGCGGTTCTTGCCGGCGGCCAGGACATAGCCCCGGTCGGCAAAGGCAAGCGCCTGCTTGGCGTGCTGCTCCACCAGGAGAATGGCGACACCGGTGTCGCGCACGTCCCGGCAGATCTGGAAGATCTGTTCCATGTATTTAGGCGAAAGCCCGGCGGTCGGTTCGTCGAGAAGCAGAAGCTTCGGATCGAGCATCAGCGCCCGGCCCATCGCCACCATCTGCCGCTGCCCGCCCGACAGGGACCCTGCAAGCGTCTTGCGGCGTTCCTTCAGGTCCGGAAACAGGGTGTAGACCCGGTCATAAGCAGCGCTGAGGTCGCCCTTCTTCAGAAAGCCGCCCATTTCCAGGTTCTCGTGGATCGACATCTCGCGGAAAATGTTGTCGACCTGCGGGACATAGCAGATGCCGCGCTGGACGATGCGGTTGGGAGCCCAACTGGTGATGTCGTCGCCGTCGAACAGCATGCGGCCGCCGCGGATGGTCAGGAGACCGAAAACGGATTTCATGGCTGTGGACTTGCCGGCACCATTCGGGCCGACGATGACGACGATCTCGTCCGCATCCACATGCATGGAGACGTCCTGAAGGATGTCGGCGTCACCGTAGCCTCCGGTAATGCCGTCCATGGAAAGAAGCGCAGTCATGCGGCATCTCCCGTGGTTTCGCCCAAATAGGCTTCCAGCACCTGAGGATTGGACCGCACGGTCTGGAAATCGCCCTGGATCAACACCCTGCCCTCGGCCATGCACACAACGGGATCGCAGAGTTTCTCGATCATTTCCATGTCATGTTCGATCAGGATAAACGTGTAGCCGCGCTCCTTGTTCAGGATCTCGATCTTGGTCTCGAGCTTGCGCAGCAGGGTGCGATTGACGCCTGCCGCCGGTTCGTCGAGCAGCACAAGTCTGGCATCGGTCATCATGGTGCGGCCCAGTTCCAGAAGCTTCTTCTGGCCACCGGAAAGGTTGCCGGCCGGCTCGTGCGCGACGTGCGTCAGCTCCAGGAACGCCAGGGTCTCATAGGCCTTTTTCTCGACCTCGGCCTCGGCAGCCTTCACCCGCCCCCAGGCGAGCCAATTGGAAAACAGGCTTTCGCCCGGCTGAGACGGCGGCACCATCATCAGGTTTTCCAGCGCCGTCAGCTTGTGAAATTCATGCGGGATCTGGAATGTCCGCACCAGTCCCTTTTGAAACAGCTCATGGCTGGCCAGGCTGGTGACGTCCTCGCCCAGAAACCGGATGCGTCCGCTTGTCGGTTGCAGTGCCCCTGCGATCAGGTTGAAAAGCGTCGTCTTGCCAGCCCCGTTCGGGCCGATCAATCCGGTGATACTGCCTTCCTCGACGCGGAACGAGCAGCCATTCACCGCCCGGAATCCGCTGAAATCCATAACGAGCTGATCAAGCTCCAGCATTCACGCTCCTTGCCGCTCCCAACGGTCAGTCTTTTTCTTATTCCGGCCGCGCTTTCCCGTTTCCCGGAATTAGCGGAGCGGGCGCAAAATGGCCCGAACCGGCGCGGCGTCCAGCCCTTCTAACTTCATTGGCAGCGCAATCAACTCATAATCACCGGGTTCCACCGCAGAAAGAGCAAGATTTTCCAGAATTAGCATGTCACGGGAACGGGCGATCCCGTGACTGGGCAGGGTTTCGGAAGGATCCGGGTCGACGGAGGGCACATCCACGCCGATCAATTTGACACCGGCGTCCGCCAGCAGACTCATCGTTTCCGGTGCCAGAGCCCTGTAGCCTGCCGGCCAGACCGTAACGTCTTGTTCTTCGGCAAGCCGCACAAGCACTCGGGACGGGCAGCCTTCAAGGAACGCTTCCAGCTCTCCGGGCTGGCAAAGCGGACCGGAACCGCGTGCATCGATCAGCCGGGCCGGTCCGACGAAATCATGCAGATCAAGCTGATCGATCGTCAGACCGTCAGGGTCGTAGTGCAGGGGTGCATCGGCATGGGCTCCGCAATGGCTCGACATGGAAAACTCGCCGACATTCACCGGGCAGTCCTCTGAGATCGTCGCCGTCCAGGAGCTGCGATAAGGCGCGTCGCCGGGATAGACCGCCATACCCGGTCGAACGGGCGGCGTGATGTCGAACAGATCCGTCATCTTGAAATATCCTGCTGAAGGGCAATTGCCGCGTTTCAGACAGTTTGAAACAACCATGGCTGGCAAGTGTTGTAAAGCTGAGCGGACACGCCGGCGACAGGCAGTCAGCTGGCGCAAAACCAGCGCGATACGGCCTTTTGCAATCGGGGGAAGCTCAAATCCGGCATCCAAGGTGTCGCGCAACAATCTGTTGGCGTTTGATGCAAGTTTTATCTATCGGCACTATTCTAAATTCAGAAACTGAAAGTATCACCAGATCTCGTTAAGTTTGTCAGCGGTTTTCCCGATTTTAAATTGAATGATATATTCACGTTCCTTACACTTCTGCAAAGTTGCAAATTTGCGTTGCCAGACACGAACTGGCGGCTTCGTCCGTCATGATTTTTGATTTCGAATGCGTTCATCCCGGAGAACGACCCTGTCACACATGTCCGATCTTTCCCAGACGCAGCGGGCAACCGAAAAAAGGAAAGCGTCCCTGCCTTTTACACTCGATGACGGCAGGGTGGATCAGGAGCTGATCTTTTCGATTTACGATCGTCTCGACACCGGTATCTGGATTTTCGATTTCGACGAGAAATGTATTGTGTGGGCCAATCGCAAGGCGCTTGAGATTACCGATGCCGAATCGCTGGAAGAGCTGCGGGCACGCGACATGGGCTCGGACATGTCCCATTCGGTGGAACAGCGCCTGCGGCAGTACCAGCAGGATTTCACCAAGCATGACGTGAGCTTTTCGGAGATCTGGACACTCTATCCGAATGGCAAGGCTCAGGTCCTGCAGGTTGTCATGAGCGGCATCCGGCTGAATGACGGTCGTATGGCGCTGCTGTGCGAAGGCCGTCCGCATCACGAGCAACAGCCGGAAACGCTCCGAAGCGCCGAAGCGCTGATGCACACCACGGTGATGATCTCGCTGTTCTCCGAAGACGGGCAACCTCTTTACCGCAACACGGCCGCGAGGGCAGCTTGCACCGATCTCGCGTGCACCTTGTGGGATCATTTCATCGATCAGGTGCTCGCCAAGAACGTGATGGGCGTCCTCACGGAAAAAGCCACGACCAAGTTCGTGGCGGAGGTCCGGACGAGCGACGGCCTGCGCTGGCACGAAATCACCATCCGCCGCTGCCATGACGCCGTAACAGGAAAGCCTGCCTTTCTGCTGAGCGAGATCGATGTCACGGAGCTTCACCAGACCAAGGAACGCGCCCAGTATCTTGCGAGCCATGATGCGCTGACAGGACTGTCGAACCGGACCTATCTGAAGGAACGCCTGTCGCATGTGAGGCAGACTGCGAAGGACAACAATCTGATCGCAACGCTTTATCTCGTGGATCTGGACGACTTCAAGATGGTCAACGACACGCTTGGCCATGCTGCAGGCGACCATCTTCTGCAGCTTGTTGCATCCAAACTGAAGGATCTGGCCGGAAACAACGACATTGTCGCGCGTCTTGGCGGCGACGAATTTCTGATCTGCCACCTGTCCTCGCCCGAAACCCCGCGACCGGACTGGTTCGGACAGGCACTGCTGCAGGCCTTTACCAGTCCACATCTGATTGAGGGCAAGCCTCGTCATGTCGGGCTGAGCATCGGCTATGCCCATTATCCGGCCGACGGTACGGACATCGACCAGCTCATGCGTCATGCGGACCTTGCGCTTTACCAGGCCAAGTCGGAGCGGAAGAACAAATGCGTCCGCTACAAGGAATTCATGCGCAAACTCCGGGACAAGCACATGTCCCTGAAGAAGGATCTCGAACGGGCAATCCGCGAGAATGAATTCCTGCTGTATTACCAGCCGATTGCCTGCACCCGCACCCAGCGTGTTGTCGGCGCCGAGGCCCTGTTGCGCTGGCAGCACCCCGAAAAAGGCCTGGTCAGTCCCGATGACTTCGTGCCGGTTGCCGAGGAAACGGGCCTCATCAACGAGATCGGCACCTGGGTCAGCCGGAATGTTGCCTACATGCAGTCCGGGCTCAAGCTGCTGAACGTTTCCGTACCGCTGTCGATGAACGTCTCACCCAAGCAGCTTTCGGACCCCACCTTTGTTGCACGCATGCAGAGCCTGCCGAAGGAAACCGGCTGCAATGCAAACGACATCTCGCTGGAAATCACCGAAAGCGTTCTGCTTGGCGATATTCCGCATGCCTACGAATCCCTGACGAAGCTGAAAGCCGCCGGCTACCGGATCGTTATCGACGATTTCGGCACCGGCTATTCCAACCTTGCCTATCTGCACAACTATCCGATCGACGGTATCAAGATCGACCGGATGTTCATGAACGACATTGCCACCGGCGGTGCCATCGTGAAGCTGATCCTGTCGCTGGCATCAGCGCTTGATGCCAGCGTTGTCGCCGAAGGGGTGGAAACCGTTGAACAGCGGGCCTGGCTGTCTGAAAACGGCTGCAACCGTTTCCAGGGCTTCCTCTATTCCAAACCGGTGCCCGAACAGCAGTTTATCGACATGCTGCAGGCACAGGTTCGCGTCGCGGCTATGTGACCTTTGCGCGGGTCTTGAACTCCGGCCGGTTCCAGCTTTCCGTATCCAGAATATCCTTCAGGATCTCAACCGCATCGACAATGTCCTGATGCGACAGGTACAGCGGCGTGAAGCCGAAGCGCATCACGTCAGGTGCCCGAAAATCACCGATCACGCCGCGGTCGATCAGCGCCTGCATGACGGCGTAACCTTCCTTGAAGCGGAACGAGACCTGGCTGCCGCGGGCATTCGGATCCCGCGGGCTGGCCAGTTCCAGTTGCGGGCACTTGGCCTCGACTTCAGCGATGAACAACTCGCTGAGTGAAACGGACTTGCGGCGGATGTCCGCCATGTCGACATCCTCGAAGACATCAAGGGCCGCATGAAGGCTCGAAAGCGCAAGAATGGCCGGCGTGCCGACCGTCATCCGGCTGATGCCGGAAACCGGCCGGTAGTCGAGATCGAACGCAAAGGGGGCCTCATGCCCCATCCAGCCGGTCAGCGGCGAGGTGACCTTGTCCTGGTGCTCGGGCGCGACATACAGAAATGCCGGAGCACCCGGGCCTCCATTCAGATACTTGTATCCGCAACCAACGGCAAAATCCGCTCCAGCCCCGTGAAGATCGACCGGGATCGCACCGGCAGAGTGGGCAAGGTCCCACATCGCCAGGGCACCTGCTTCATGGGCCACGCGGGTGATATCCGCCATGTCATGAACCCGGCCGGTGCGGTAGTCGACCTGCGTCAGCATCACCACCGCCACGTCTTCACCAATGGCGTCCTTCACCGCTTCCGGATCGACAACCTTCAGTTCATGTCCCTTGTCGAGCAATTGCTTCAGGCCGGAGGCGACATATAGATCGGTCGGGAAGTTGCCGTTGTCGGATAGGATGACCTTACGCTTCGGCCGCAGCGCCAGGGCTGCGGAAAGGACCTTGAACACATTGACAGAGGTGCTGTCGCAGGCGACGACCGTCCCGGCCGGTGCGCCGATCAACTTGCCGATGCGGTCGCCCGTACGGGCGGGAAGGTCGATCCAGCTGTGGGTGTTCCAGGCCCGGATCAGGCTGTTGCCCCATTCCTCGTTGATGACCTGCGCAATGCGGGCAGGCACGTGTTTCGGCAGCACACCAAGCGAATTGCCATCCAGATAGATGACCCCGTCGGGGATCTGAAACGCCTGTTTTTTGGAAGCCAGAACATCTGCCGTGTCGGCCGGGTGCTGCGAGGTCATGAGTAGCTCTTGTGTCGGATAGTTGCATTTGAAAGGAAGCGGCACGCTATCAAAGGGGCATTTCGCAAACAACTGTTTCCGCGAACCGTTTGATCCGGTTCTAACCCGCACGGGAAAACGTCTGTTTCAGCCGCATGTCGCAAATAACACAAAAATGCCCGTTTGAATGGAGGACATCCGGGCGCTATCTGTTAGCGTGACCTCAAAGCGCCGGCAGGGCCGGTGCATCTGACATATGCGGTTCAAGAGATGTTCATCAGCGTCTTCGACATTTTCAAAATCGGCATCGGGCCGTCCAGTTCTCATACGGTGGGCCCGATGGTTGCCGTTCACCGTTACCTTGACCGGGTGCGGGGCCTGTCCGGCGCGGAAAACCGTGCGACACGGCTGACCGTCACCCTGCATGGCTCACTTGCCTTCACCGGCAAGGGCCACGCCACGGACAAGGCCGTGTGTCTCGGCCTGCTGGGAGCCAGGCCCGATTCCATCGATCCGGACAAGGTCGACCCGATGCTGGAAGAGCTGGAGCAGACCAGGAAGCTGAAAATAGACGGCCTGCCGGAGCTGCATTTCGAACCGTCCCGGGATGTCATCTTTGACTATGGTCCTCCGCTGGCGCTGCACGCCAATGGCATGACCTTCCATCTGCTGGATGCTGCCGGCGCCGTTATCGACACCTTTGTCTATTATTCCATCGGCGGCGGTTTCGTGGTC
Organism: Roseibium sp. RP-7; assembly: GCF_053005225.1. Taxonomy (NCBI): domain Bacteria; kingdom Pseudomonadati; phylum Pseudomonadota; class Alphaproteobacteria; order Hyphomicrobiales; family Stappiaceae; genus Roseibium; species Roseibium sp. RP-7. Next base: position 711,122 of record NZ_JBRKQA010000001.1, on the reverse strand, counting down.
AGCGAATCCGAATTGCGCAAGACCAGCAACGAACCGGTCAACGAGCTTGCCAAGCAGGATGTGCCATTTCCCTTTGCCAACGCCAAACAGATGCTGGAGATGGGCCGGGAAGCCGAGCTTTCCATTGCCGAGATGAAGCTGCGCAACGAGTGCAGCGACAAGCCTCAGGCTGAAGTGGAAGAAGGCATCGACCGTCTTTGGTCGGCAATGGATTCCTGTATCAACCGCGGCATTTCCCAGACCGGCATTCTGCCCGGCGGCCTGAAAGTGAAACGCCGCGCCGCAGATATCTACCAAAAGCTCATTCGCGAAGGCCGCACGAACCCGCCTTTCGAGCACAACGTGGTCGACTGGCTCGGCGTTTACGCCATGGCCGTCAACGAGGAAAACGCTGCCGGAGGCCGTGTCGTGACGGCACCGACCAATGGTGCTGCCGGGGTCATTCCGGCCGTGACCCGCTATTACCTCGATCACTGCCCCGGCGCGGACCAGGCCGGCATCAGGACCTTCCTGCTGACGGCGGCAGCTGTTGGCGGCATCATCAAGGCAAACGCCTCGATCTCAGGTGCCGAAGTTGGCTGTCAGGGCGAAGTCGGCTCGGCCTCTGCCATGGCGGCTGCCGGTTTGTGCGCAGCGCTTGGCGGCACCAACGAGCAGATCGAGAATGCGGCGGAAATCGCCCTGGAACACCACCTCGGCATGACCTGCGACCCGATTGCAGGCCTGGTGCAGGTCCCTTGCATCGAGCGTAATGCCCTTGGTGCGGTCAAGGCTGTTACTGCTGCCTCTCTGGCGCTTCGTGGCGACGGTTCGCATTTCGTGCCGCTGGACGGCTGCATCGAGACCATGCGCCAGACCGGCATGGACATGATGGAGCAGTACAAGGAAACCTCGAAGGGCGGGCTGGCCGTCAATATCGTGGAATGCTGATCCGCCTTTGCCCGCCCGGCGTAAGCTGAACATCTCCGGCGGCCAGAACCTGCGCCGCCGGCTCTCTCTTTCAAGGGGCCGACATGGCGCTTTACATCACCCCGCTTTTCGCGGGCCTGCTGACGCTGCTTTACATTTTCCTGAGTGTTCGGGTGATCGGCGTGCGCAAGAGCGAACGCATCGGCCTCGGCGATGGCGGCCATGGCGGTTTGCAAAGACGCATGCGCGCCCACGGCAACTTTGCAGAATACACCCCGCTGGGGCTGATACTCATGTTGCTTCTGGAGCTGACGGGTGCCACGCCCTGGCTGCTCTGGGCACTGGGTGTGGGTCTTTTCACCGGCAGGGCTCTGCACGCCTACAGCGTCAGCCAGGAACCGGAACCGCTCAGATTCCGGATTGCAGGCATGGCTCTCACATTCACCGTTCTGGTTGTCGCGGCACTGATGTTGTTAACGCGCTCGGCAAACGGTCTGCTGACCGGCTGATCAGATCTGCTGCAGCCGGGTCTTGTGTGCGTGCGCAATGTGAAGCCGGGCAGCGGCTTCTGCTGCGGCACAGTCGCCCCGTGAAATAGCGTCAACGATTGCGGCATGTTCCTCGACCGCCGTTTCGCGCCGTTCCGGCGTATCCAGCGTCGTGCCCGCCATCAGGATGAGCGACAGGCGCAGGTGGTCGATCTGGTCGACCAGATAGCGATTGTGCGAGGCCAGGCACAGGCGGCGGTGAAACTCCCGGTTCGAGCGCACCAGGCTGTCCTTGTCCGCAATGCGCTTGCGATCGGCGCTGACCAGATCCTGCAGGATCTCCACTTCCGGCTTTGACGCATGCTTGGCGGCAAGTCCGGCGGCCGTTCCTTCCAGAACTTCCCGCATGAAGTAGACTTCGTTGATCTGGCCATGATCAAGGGTCGGCACCACCATGCCACGGTTGGGCTCGTGCACGGCGAGGCCCTGGGCCTCAAGCCGTTTCAGGCCTTCGCGGATCGGCGTTCTGGAGACGCCGAATTCTTCCGCCAGGTCTGCCTCGCGCAATCGGTCGCCGGGTTTCAAGACCCGCTCTTCAATGAGGCCGATCAGCCGGTGGTAGATTTCAGATCCGTTCATGATGTCTGGTTAGCGGCAAGCTGGGGTTCGCGCAAGCAATTGCAGCTTTCTGGTCGCTTGACCTTCCGAACCACTGACTTCCGGAAGAGAGGCGTTTTTGCGATTACCGGGAGAAGCACCTCGCTACGCACGCTCATGTGCCGGGCGTAAACAGTTTGCCGCCGACAACCGGTTGGCGGACACCGGTCGTGCCTGGAAAGGTGGTTGGCAGACCGGCCTTCAAACGCGCGCCCAGGAATGCCATTGCCTGGGCTTCCAGGGCATCGCCGTCGATCCGGTAGTCGTCCGCCGACACGACATCTCCCGCAAGAAGCTTCGCCAAGGCTTTCATCAGAACCGGATTGTGCCGTCCGCCGCCGCAAACCAGCCAAAGCCGAGGAACCCGCGGCAAAAGCTTTTCCGCGCTGGCAATGGCGGCTGCCGTGAAAGCGAGCAAGGTGGCAGCGCCATCCTCCAGGCCAAGACCTTCAGCAAATTCGCCGGAGAAACTGTAGCGGTCGAGGGACTTCGGACCCGGCTCGGTCAGGAACGGATGGGTGAGCGCTGCCTGAAGACGACCTTCATCGACCGTGCCCTTTGCCGCGATCGCCCCGCCCGCGTCATAGTCGCCGGCACCGTGCTTGCGGACCCAGTCGTCCAGGAAGGCATTGCCCGGTCCGATATCGAACGCCAGCAGCTTGTCGCCTTCAATATAGGTAAGATTGGAAACCCCACCGATATTGAGGAAACACAAGGGCTCCTTGTCTTCGCCAACCAGTGTCTTGGCGAGCGCCTGATGATAGACAGGCACCAAAGGGGCTCCCTGCCCGCCTGCCACCATATCTGCCAGGCGAACGTCGCCGATCACCGGAACGTTGAGATCCGTTGCAAGAGACTGCGGATCACCCAGCTGAACCGTTTCGCCCTTGGCCGGATCGTGCCAGACTGTTTGGCCGTGAAAAACCACGGCATCCGGCGCAAGACCGTGCGTTGCCAGAAACCCCAGGATCGCCTCGGCATGGTCGCGCGTTACCGCAGCGGCGATTTCCGGCCAGTCGTCGCGTCCGGTTCCCTTGCGCGCAGCAGCTTCCAGCACCCGGCGCTTTGTCTCTGGCCGGTAGCTTGCCGTCTCCGCAGGGCCGAACCGGGCAACCGTCCGGCCGTCGGTTTCGATCCACGCCAGATCGATACCGTCGGCCGAGGTGCCCGAGATTGTTCCAAGGATGGAGTAGTGATCGCTCACAGGCTTTCCTGAACTGCCTTGAGACCGGCTTCTGCGATGTCGAACAACTCGTTCACCTGGGCTTCGGTAATGATCAGCGGCGGACAGAAGGCCATGGCGTCCAGCATGTTGCGCGAAATCAGGCCCTTGTCGTGGAACATTGCATTGGTTTTCGCGCCGAGCGCGCCGGGCGTTGCCGCAAGCGCCTCATGCGACAGTTCCGCGGCACCGATCAGCCCGATGCCGCGCGTCTCGATTACCAGCGGATTTTCCGCAAGACCGGCAAGGCGTTTCTGGAAAGTCGGTGCGATGGCTCTGACATGACCAACCAGATCGCGCTCCTCGATGATCTTCAGGTTTTCAAGCGCAACAGCTGCTGCAACCGGGTGCCCGCTGCCGGTGTAACCATGACCAAGCACGCCGATCTTGTGGCTTTCGTCCGCAATCGGCTGATAGACCGTGTCGTTGATCAGCAGCGCGGAAATCGGTTGGTAGGACGACGACAAAGCCTTGGAGAGGGTCATCATGTCCGGCTGCAGATTGTAGGTTTCCGTGCCGAACATGTTGCCGGTCCGGCCAAATCCGCAGATCACCTCATCGGCGACGAAGAGAATGTCATATTTCTTCAGAACCGGCTGAACTGCTTGCCAGTATCCGTCCGGCGGCACGACCACGCCGCCGGCGCCCATCACCGGCTCGGCAAAGAAGGCCGCGATCGTTTCCGGGCCTTCGGCCAGGATCAGGTCTTCCAGGTCCTGCGCACAGCGCTTTGCGAAATCCGCCTCGCTTTCACCGTCCTTTTTCATGGTCCGGTAGTGCGGGCAGGTGGTGTGCAGGATCTGCGGCAGCGGCAGGTCGAACGAGCGGTGGTTGTTGGGCAGGCCCGTGAGACTGGCCGAAGCGATGGTGACACCGTGGTAGCCGCGCACGCGCGAAATGATTTTCTTGCGCTCCGGCTGGCCAAGCGCATTCGACCGGTACCAGATCAGCTTGATTGCCGTATCGTTGGCTTCAGACCCGGAGTTGGTGAAATAGGCCTTCGACATCGGCACGGGTGCCATCTCGACCAGCTTTTCCGCCAGCTCGATCGACGGTCCATGGCTCTTGTAGGTGAAGGTGTGGTAGTAGGGCAGCTTCTCCATCTGCCGGGCGGCCGCATCGACCAGGCGCTTTTCACCGAAGCCGACGGCAACGCTCCAGAGACCGGCCATGCCTTCGATGTAACGCTTGCCGTTGATATCCTCCACATAGATGCCCTCACCCTTCTCGATCACCAATGCGCCTGTCTCTTCCTGACGGCGGGCGTCGGCGTAGGAATGGAGCTGGAATGCCGTGTCGCGGGCTTCAAGGGAATTCGGCAGCTGTGCCATGAAGGGTCTCGTCTCAAATGCGGTTGGAAAGATCCGGCCGCAGGCGACTCAAAGGTTCCTGCGCGGTGGGGCACACGGTAGGCCATAGCCTGACAAAATTGAAGAGATTGCTTGGGACGATTTTTCCTGCAAACGAACCTCGAAAGGCCGGAGCCACATGCGAGGCATCGCAAGTCGCGATCGTTGGCTGAAGACCGTTTTGCCTGTGAGGGCCGTCACATGTCTCCGGGGCTCAGTCGGGCTATTTACATCTTGTCCGCAGAAACGGACACACCACTGGCAGGAGCAACCCTCAAGCAGATGGCCGGTGGAGCAAACGGGCGGAGGCAGAAAGCTTCCGCCCGTCCGCTTTTCGGCCAACCCGGGATCGCCTACCGCACATTCAATTTGTCGCAGAAAGCGCGCGCTGCTCCGGCATGGCTTCGTCCGCTGTCCAGAGCGCAACTTCGAGCTCCTGCACGCGCCCCCTGATTGCGACGGCTTCCCTGCGTGGCGGCATTCCCAACATTTCACCACCTGCCTCGGCGGCTTTCGTCAGGGCGGTGGAAAGGACGATCGAAGCGCCACGTGACTTGCCGACTTCCATCAGCCTGCTGGCCACATTCACGCAGTCGCCGGTTGCCGCGATCTGCTGCTGGTTCTCATGCCCCAGACGCGACAGCACCACCGGACCGAAATGGCCGCCAAGGCGTACGTCGCGAATTTCGGCGTCGAGCCCGGAGGCAAGGATCCAGCCACGCACAGCAACGACGAGATCAAAGGCACAGCGACAGGCGTCAGCGGCATCCTTTGGTCCGGCGTCCGGAATGCCGAATCCGATCATCGCCCCGTCTCCCATGAAATCCAGTACAAGCCCCTTGTTGCGCGCGGCCTCATTGACGACCAGCGTATGAAAGGCCTTCAGAACATCCCGGGTTCGCGCAGGACCCAGTTTTTCCGAAAGGGCGGTGTATCCGGCCAGATCAATGAACAGGATCGCAACCGGCTGCTCCCGCGGGACCAGCAGAAAGCCGGGATCATCGGCAATACGCCGGGCAAGATCCGGCGCCTGAAACCGGCTGAGAGCCTCCCGGGCCGCCACCAGCCGGCGTACCCTGAACCACTCGAAACCTTCCCTCAGCACAGCAAGCGCGACAACCGGCGGCACGCTTGCCGCAATCGGCAATGCCGCGTTGAGCCAGATGCCCTGGTTGAAACAGATGACGACGACGGTCAGCCAGCCCAGCAAAAGCAGCAGATAAACGATGGTTGCGCTGGCCAGCGGCAGAAACACGACAACGGCCATGCCCAGTAGCGTAATGGAGACGGCAGCGAGTGCATCGAAACTGCGGACCCGGCTGTCGCGTAGCAGAACCGATCCGTCCAGCAGGTTGGCAATCCCCGTCGACAGGACTTCCACCCCAGGCAGGATAGGGTCGAACGGAGACGAAAACCGGTCGCCGACAGCCGACGCGGTGACACCAAGAAGCACCAGACGACCGCCAAGAGCTGCCTTGGCGGCTGCGGCATCCTGAAGAAGCGATTGCGCGCTGACGGTTCTGATGGTGCCGCCCTTGCCATAATAGTTCAGCGGTTGCTGCCACTGCAGATCCAGCGACTGCACTCGCCCGGAAATCCGGATACCTTCCGCGGTCACCGATGGGGGTGCACCCAGGAACCCGGCAACAGCCAGCATGCCAAACGAGGGGGCCAGTCCCTGGTCGGTCTTGAAAATAAGAGGGATATGGCGCGGTGTGCCGCCGGCATCGGTCGAGACATTGACGAGGCCGACGCTGGCTGCTTCCGCAAAGGCTTCAAACGGGCGCAACTCGGTTTCGGGAGCCGGCACCAGTACCGCCGCAGCCCTTTCAAGCGGGAACTGGCCACCGGCCGCAATCACCGTAGGCAGAGATGCAAGCGCCGTCGCAAGGCCGGTGTCTGCTGCCTCGTTCGATTTTCCCATCAGCAGAATGTCGATGGCCAGGGCCTTGGCGCCTGCGTCCCGGATCCGGTCAACCAGCTCGGTCAGAAACACCCTGTCGACCGGATAGTGACCGGCTGCGGCCACCGTCTGATCGTCAATGGCCACGATCACCACATCCTGCGGCGCTTCGCGCGGTCCCTTGATGTGGATACGAAGATCGAGAAGCACCGTTTCCAGCCGGTCAAGCACGCTTGCCCGTCCGGCAACATGGCCCAACGCCAGGGAGCCTGCCCAGACGGCCCCGACGATCATCGCCAGGACCACGAGACAGACGTAGAGCTTCAGTTTCATTGACCGAAACGGGACATAAGCCCTGCGGCCCTTTCCGCTGACCATGTGGCCGGTGCGAAGGGAAGGCCCGGGGCGACGTCCGCTCCTTCACCGGCTGCGAGCAGCACCGTATCGCTGCCATCCGGCCGGGACACCGACACGTGACCGCGCAAAACGAAGACTGACGTGCGCTCCGGCCCGACATCCACTGCGTAGATCGTGCCACGAACGGCGGCAATGGCGTGAGGGGTTCGCACCTGGAACGGGCCACTGCCCGGCTCGACCTCGATCAGCATCGCATCGGTTTCGAGATCGACATCTTCCGGGCGCGTGGCGCCTGCGGCAGTGTCGATGTTGAAAGCACTGGCTGCTTCTGCTTCGATCACGAGACCGTTCGCGCACTGAAACACGGTCCTGGGCGGATCCTGGACCTGTGTGCGTTCGCAGCCGTTCACATTTTGCGCCATGGCCGTGGAGGAAGCTGCGAGCATCAACCCAATCAGGGTTCCGGCCAATTTCAATCGTCTTGTTGACATTGCAATCCCGATAGGCTTGTCAATTTTAGGTAAGGCATCGCCGTGAGATACCACCATGGTATGACACAACAACCGTTGTAACCACCGTTGTACTGGTGCTCGCATCACACGAGAAAGAGAGAATATGGCTACCGAAGAGAGTTTGAATAAGGAAAAGCTCCTGGGACAGAGCTTTATTTTCGAAGCGCTGGATGACGAGAGCCGCAAGGATCTGGCCGCTTTCGCACATGTCAAACGCTACACCGCAGGCGATATCATTTTCGACATGGGAACGCCGGGGCAAAGCATGATGGCAATTGCGGAAGGCTCGGTGCGCGTCAGCATGCCGACGCCCAGCGCCCGCGATGTTACCTTGTCGGAACTGCATCCCGGCGACATCTTCGGCGAAATTGCCCTGCTCGATGGCGGCGAGAGGTCAGCAAACGTGCGCGCCTTGACCAACTGCAAGCTGGTCGTGGTCGAACGGAGGTCTCTGCTTGAAGTGCTCAATCGCGATCCGGCTCTTTCCATCCGGCTGATCGAACTGCTTTGCCAGCGCGTTCGCCGGTCGGACGAACGGATGATGGAAATCGGTTTTCTCGGTCTGCCGGAACGTCTCGCCCGCCTGCTGCTCCGCATCACCGTGACCGCTCCCGGCACTGAAGAGAAGCCACTGACCAAACTGTCGCTCTCCCAGTCGGAAATCGCAGAGATGATCGGCAATACGCGAGAGACAGTGAACCGGTGCCTGCGCAAGTTCCAGAAAGCAGACCTGATCGACCTCAAGGAAGGCTGGCTGATCATCCGGAACCGGGAAGGCCTGGAGGACGTCGCGGACTTCGTGTGAGGAACACGAGAGCCGTTTTGGCCAGAACTCGGGACGCGCTGGCTTTCATCAGACAGCCGATGTCGGGGCAGTGTCGCGCGTCACAGGCCCCGGCGAATGATCTCTCCTAGGTAAGAGGGACAGGCGAACACCACTTCGCCTTCACCAAGCCAAAGGAAGATCCAGATGTTCAGGAAAACCATCTTCACCGCCGTTGCCGCCGCAGCCCTGGCAACCACGACCTTCGCCCCTGCCGCCTTTGCCGGGGGCTATGGAAAAAGCAACCACAAGGGCTATCAGCACCAGTGGGCTTTTGGCGCTCGCGATGCGGTTGTGACACGGCATATCGACTGGTGCTTTGGCCGCTACAACTCCTATCGTGTTTCCGACAACACGTTCCAGTCCGGGCAAGGCTCGCGCCTGCAGTGCTCCTCTCCGTTCATTAGCCGCTGACCATTCGCCTGACAGGAGACATTTGCCGGCAAAGCGGGCAGAGCACGGAGATAATATCCCGGCTCTGCCCCGCCGGAATGCGCCTCCGGCAAGAGCCAAAATCAGATGCCGTTTTCTTCAAGAAAGCGATGGATGGCACCAAGGCACACCTGCCAGGCAGGTTCCTGATCGACCAGAATGTGATTTCGGCTTTCCAGTGCCACGAATTGCGCCCCCGGGATACCTGCCGCAACAGCCTGGCCGAGTTCCAGCGGAATGCGCTGATCGTATCTGGAGTGCAAAACGATTGTCGGCGCCTTTACCTGCCCAAGGCGGTGGCGGACATCGATACGGCCGAAGGCTTCCTGAAACCGCGCCGCATTTTTCGGCGAGGTTGTCTGACGCTGAAAATCGTCGAACCAGTCCAGGGTTTCCGCGCTGGCATCCGGCATGAAGGTTTGTGTGAAAATATGCCGGTAGGCCGGATTATCCGTTCCCCAGCCAAGTTCCGTCAGCGTGATCACCGCTTCGCGCCGGGCCTGTTCCTCCGGTGAGGCGAGATATCGCCAGCCGGCAGCATACCCACTGATCAGGATCAGTCCGGAAACGCGCTCGGGATGACGCACGGCGTATTCAACCGACACGGCACAGCCCTGAGAAATACCCACCAGCGGAAACCGCTCCAGCCCCAGGGTATCGGCAACGACCTCAAGATCCTCGACAAAGGCGTCGAACCCGAGATCATCCACGTCCCAATCTGACAGACCGCAGCCTCTCTCGTCGTAACGGATCAACGTGCGGCCGCGGGAGAGCTCTGCAAAGCTTCTGCCCCAGATCGGGCTCGACCAGTCGAACTCCAGGTGGTTCAGCCAATTGGCCGCCTTCAAAATAGGTGGGCCGGACCCGATGCTGGCATAGGCGATCCTGGTGCCGTCTGCCACGTCGCAAAATCCGATATTCTGCGCCCTGAGCGCATGGGCACGGGCCTTTCGAACCCTGTCTGCGGGGTCGGCCGAACTCGTCTCGGCAAGCACGACGTGGTCAGACAAAAGACCTGGGGGTGATGTGATCCGCTGAAGGCCTGCCGGCGACGTATCACTTCGCATCCGCTGGTGCGCCTCTGCGCCTTCCGGGTCGGCTTCCAGCCACAGACGCTGCCACTTCCGACTGGCAGCCGGGCCAATATCCCTGTGAGTCGCCAGACGCCTGTAAACTTCCACCTGTGCCAGATGGACGTCTTCACGTTCAGCCGTCAGCCAGGCATCGAAAGCCTCGTCCCCGGCACCGTCCAGGCCGTCCAGCAACATATTCCCGAGCCGTGTGGCCATGTCCTCAAGCTCGGTGACGCCAAGCATCCCTGCCTGGTTCCGAAGCCTTGCGTGAATATCGAGAATGTCGATACCGATGCCTTCAGCATCGAATTGGACGCGTTCGCGGTCGGCGATGATGCGCAACCGGTCCGGCGTATCCACCGCCCGCCGTAGCTTGCTGAGCGCCCAGCGCAGCGCCGCTTTCGGATCGTCCGGAAGGTCCCAGAACAGCTCACACAATCGCTCACGCCGATGCGGCCGCCCCGTCGCAACCAGAAACGCCAGAAGCGCCCGTGCCTTCTTGGAGGCCGGCAGAACAATTTCCTGCCCCATGGCCCTGACGCGCAGTTCCCCAAGGAGCGAAATTTCCAGCGCCTGGGACATGTATGTCTCTGAACTCACTTTGGAAAAACACTTCGCGTCTTTGTAGCACCTAAAAGAAGGTTGGTAAAACAAACCTGTCAGAACTACCGCCTGCGCCTTCGCCAATTGCCAGGTTCTACGTCCATTAACCGGAATCCCGTTATTACCCCTGGGTCTGCACCCAGCCGAGATGACCCATCACCCGCCAAAACGATCCTGAAATCGGATCAAAACGAATTATTATTGCTAAGTTTCATCGCCGCAAAAATTCTTTTCAAAGAAACAGGAAATGCGCCTTGTTTTGGACACGGTTTCAACTTAGGTATCGGGCATCGATATTGTTTGTCGAACTTTGTGACTGCGCGGTTTTCCGTGTTCTGAACGATCTTCCCATCAACGTCGACCTAACCGCGCCGCCCCGCATACCGTGAGGCGCGCAAACTACCATGACCGATTGAAAGGAAATCGTTATGCCAGTAGGTACCGTAAAATTCTTCAACACCACCAAAGGCTTTGGCTTCATTCAGCCGGAAGATGGCGCTGCCGACGTGTTCGTGCACATCTCCGCTGTAGAGCGCGCAGGCATGCGTAGCCTGGTCGAAGGCCAGAAGGTCAGCTTTGAAGTTGTCCAGGACCGCCGTTCCGGCAAGTCCGCTGCTGACAACCTTCAGGAAGTCTAATTCTGCATCCAACTCTGTTCGGTGACCACGGATGTACTGGCACCGGGCAGCAGGATGAATGGAAAAGGCCGGGGTAACTCCCGGCCTTTTTTGCAATTACCACCAGTGAACGGTTGGAGACGTGCAGATGACTTCGTCCAAGGATAATGAAAGCCCGCTTCGCACACGACGGGAAACTGCGGAAAGCAAAGCGGAAACAACGCGTCGGGTCGCGCGTGAAATCAATGAGGCCGAGACATCTGCCCGCGACGCCAAGACGGCCCGGCTGAAAGCTGCAAGACTGGCGAGCCAGGACAAGCAGGCAGCCGCCGCCACGAATACCGCCAAAGGCAAGTCAGCCCCGGCAAAACCCCGCAAACCCATTGTGCCCAAGACCTGACGCCAGGTTTCATTCCTCTTTTTCCAGGGGCTTCTTGCGAGCACTGTCGGCAAGGCGAGCGAAACGGGCATTCAATATGGACCGCCCCTGATTGCCGTTCGGCGTTCGCTTATGCTTTTCCGCCCAAAGCCTCGGAACCATGGCACACCGTCAGGCGGTCGCCAGTTCCATGACCAGCGCCGGCTCCCTGCAACCGGGCAAGAGCTCGTATTCTACGCGTTCCACAACTGCAAATCCCAAAGATCCGTAAAAGGCGATTGCACCCGCGCTGGCGCATAGCACCGTGACCTGAAGCCGCCTTGCGCTCAAACCTTCACGTTGAACATGCAGGATCAATCTGCGTCCGGTCCCCGATCTCTGGAACGCTCGCCTGATGTAACAGCCCCAGACATAGACAGTTTCCCCACGAGCTGCGTAGACGCAGCTTCCGACGATCCGATCGTCATGAAACGCGAGGATCACCCGCTCATCCGTCGCAGGCAGAATGCCACCCAGATCCTCTCCCGCAAGGGATTCGACCATCGCAGTGGCAATGTCGCTACCCAATTGCTCCTGGTAGGTTTCGCGCCAACACGTCGCAAGAAAAGCCCTGAGACGGGACCTGGGCAGGCCGTCTGATCGATCGCCATCAGACGCAAATTCGACCAGCTCCACCACATTTCCTGTTCCTGGTTCATCAGGCACTGACAGACGAGGAACACCCCTTCTCACGCATGGGCTGAACCGGTTCTCCAGCAACCTAACGGTGGCTTGAACCGAATGTTTTTTCAAGCAGCGTCGAATTGGAACCAGAAGCAGCTTCGCCAACCGCTTCAAGTTGATCCTGCGTGGTCATGCGCTCGTACGCTTCCCCATCGGACTGTATGCGATACTGCGGCATGCCATCGCGAGCAGGCAACCTGCCTGTCACACGATACGTCATGCCGGACATGCCCTTGCCACCGAATACGTTTTTCAGGCGGACGGCCTGCCCTATCCTGAAACTGTGGTCCGAAGAGCCACCCGAGACTCTGCCCTGGCTGGTATTTGTGACCGTTTTCCTGGTCATGATAACTGGGTATCCTTTGATTTGAAGAATTCGCCGGCTGAGATCCGCCAAGTGACGCTATGCTATCGACAGATACGCGTATCGGCCTGTTCAACCGGCATACGGTGCCCGCTTCCGTGAACTGCTCTTGATCCAACGAGGCCAAATGCGTGACGGCAAGCGGTAAACATCTGCGCCGCCGAACGTGTCATGACCGGTTTCGCGGGCACACTTATCCAGGGAGGGCGCAGGCATAAGCAGCACCCTGGCAAGTAAAAAACACTCATGTACTTTGAATTCTCATGACAAAACAGGCGGTAAGATTGATTTTTATTTTGTTCCGCGCTTATTTTTCTAACTTTTAGCATACACATTTTACAAAAATAATCAAACATCAAAATATTTTAAGATTTTTATTTCTTCCAATTCTTTTGGAATGACCCCAAACGGCCCCTTGTTGTCGGGATCAGCCAAGCCGGGCGACCGTAATCACCTGCCCAAGAACATGCGGCATGTGTCATCGGAAAAAAATCAGATTTCCCGGATCAGGCACGTCGGGATTCGGCAAATCACCCGCTGACAAGCTGGCCTTCAAACGAGATTGGCGCCCCCGAGAACCCGTCCGGTCCATCGCATGGAAAGCGGGAACCCAATGCACGAATGTAGCTATTGCGGAAACGGCAAATGCTGAAGTTGCTTCCTGGAAACTGTCCAGACAGGCCGTCAACGCTTCAGCGCAATGCACACAGGTGCAAGCAGATCGAATACCGATGGTGCGGGAAAAGTGGCGCACCGGGGAGGATTCGAACCCCCGACCCCCAGATTCGTAGTCTGGTGCTCTATCCAGCTGAGCTACCGGTGCGTATTTGCGAAGATCTTGTCATCTCGGTTGAACCTGGAGATGACCGGTCTTGGCGCTGCGGGGCGTGTCGTGTGCCCCGGACAGGGCGCTTACCTACTGCGGTCCGATGGGGATTGCAAGAACCTTTTTGAACTTTTTTTCAAAGAACTGTCACACAGTTCGGAAAGCCGCAGAACTCCTCGAGACTTAGCGGTGAATAAGATCGCCCTTCCCGCTCATGGCTTGCGGTCGGGAACCTCGAAACAGAAACACGTGCCGGTCCGGTTGTCTTCCAGCCGCACCGATCCGCCATGCGCCTTGAGCAATTCGGCGACAATCGCCAGCCCGAGACCGACGCCGCCGTTTTTCGAACCGCTGTGAAAAGCCCTGAACAGTGCCTTGCGGATATTGTCCGGAATGCCCGGCCCCGTGTCGGAAACCCGGACGCGGACGCAAGTGCCCTCACGCTCGGCCTCGATGGTGATCCGGCGGACCAGCGTTTCGTCCTTTTCCGCCTCCAGCGCCTGAAAGGCATTGCGGACGAGATTGAGCATCACACGGAAGATCTGTTCCGGATCGGCGTCGATCTCGATTTCCACCGGGACCTTGTTGTCGAAACGCACCGTCGCATGATCCACGAGACCCAGCACGTCCGCCACGTCGTCACCGACACGCTTCAGCGCCAACAGACGGCGTTGTGGCGCCCGTTCCTGGGCCTTGCCGTAGGACATCACCGCCTGTGTGTAACCGACCGCCCTGTCGAGCGTTGCCAGGATCTTGGGGGCAAGGCGCTTGACCGTCGGGTCCGGCACATGCTCCAGGCGCTCCAGAAACAGCTGTGCAGAGGCCAGCAGGTTGCGGAGGTCGTGATTGATCTTGGAAACGGCCAGACCGAGGTCAGCAAGCCTCTGCTTTTGATGAAGCGCCCTTGAAAGAGCCTCCTCCATGCCTGCCAGACGGATTTCGGCGTCGCCGAGCTCGTCGCGGCGGCCGGAAATCGACATGATACGCGAGGTATCTTCCGGGCTTTCGGCAAACCGCTCCATGGAGCGCGTCAGACGGCGCAGCGGCCGGATGAACAATGCCCTGAGGGTGATGTAGACAAGGCTGGCGGTGATGATCGAGATCACCAGCGACAGTGCAAGAATGCGGCCGGAGAAGGCCAGCATGTCCTGTTGCAGAAGGCGTACGGGCAGGACCACATCGACATGCTCGGTATGGCCCATCTGGCCGACGCCGATGATGCGCATGGCGCCGTCGCCGCGATAGGTGAGGATTTCGAAACTGTGCAGGATGGCCGACCAGGGGGTGACTTCGGCCATGTCGACAACGAAGTCCATCTCACCCGGCACATTGCTCATGGCGATCAGGCTGCGCCGCGAGCCTTCGTCGAGGGAAATCGCGAGCGCACCGGTCGTGCGCAGCAATTCTTCCTGAAGACGCGGGGCGATGGTGTTGGTTTCCGCAAGCACAGAGGCCGCGACACCTGCCGTGGTCAGCCTGTCGGTAAGCCAGGTGTTTCGAAAATTGGCGATCGAGGGCACATAGATGAGGATTTCCGCGAGCATCACGAAAAGCACCGTCATCAACAGCAGTTTGCCCGACAGGCCGCCAAATCGATAATGCCCGAAGCCATCGCCGGGAGAAGCGGGCGTGGCGGCGGGTTCTTGCGGGACAGCCGATCCTTGCGGCGCGCCCTCATGTTTCATGTCACGTCTTTCCAAATCCCAAGGCCCCGGCCCCGCATCAGCGATGGTACCACAGCTTCTCTAAAACAGACGGCACCAGCGGTCACCCGAACAGACGCAGGAAACCGATCGCTTTGCGCAGCCAAGCATTTTTGGGCGCTTCCGCATAGTAAGAAATTGCCGCACGGCGTACGAGTTCACCCAGTGTCGGATAGGGCGCAATGAACCCGGCAAGGTCCTTCATGGTCATCTTCTTCGACAGGGCGAGCGACAGAAGATTGATGACCTCTCCTGCCTGGGCACCCGCGATATCCGCGCCAAGCAGCCTGCCGCGCGGCCCGGCAATCAGCTTCAGGCGGCCCTTCGTGAGGCCTTCTGCCTGCGCCCTGTCATTGCCGGCATAGTCCGCCGTCAGCACCTTGACCTTCTGGCCATAGCGCGAGCGGGCCTCGGCTTCGCTCAGGCCGACATGACCAAGTTCCGGCGATGTGTAGGTAACCCAGGGCACAATGTCGCTGGTCATGGAGACCGGCAGCCGGAACAGGATGGAGCGAATCGCAAGACCTGCCTGATAGCCGGCGACATGCGTAAACTGCAGACCGCCAGCAACGTCGCCAATGGCATAGACGCGCCGGTTGCTCGTTCGCAAACCCTTGTCGACCGCAATGCCTTTGCGGTCATGATCGATGCCGGCTTCTTTCAGGCCGAGACCGTCGACGTTTGGCGCACGGCCGGTCGCCACCAGCAGATGAGAGGCCTCCACCGTGACCGGCTTTCCATCCGCCCCCTTCGCACTGATCACAAGCCCCGCACCGGATCGCCCGACCTTTTCGACCGCCGTTTCTTCCAGAATGTCGATACCTTCGGCACGCAGGGTATCCAGCACCACCCCCGCCAGTTCCGGATCGTCCTTGCCAAGAGCCTTCTGGGCTTCGAACACGGTGACTTTCGAACCGAGACGCCGGTGGGCCTGCGCCATTTCAAGACCGATTGGTCCGCCGCCGATAATCGCCAGATGCTCCGGACGATCGCGCAACCGGAACAGGGTTTCGTTGGTCAGATAGGGAACGTCCTCGAGGCCCGGAATAGGCGGAACGAAAGCGGAGGACCCCGTTGCGATGACAAAACGCCGGGCCTTGATACGGACTGCACCGGCCAACACCTCATCGGATCCGGTGAACCTTGCCGTCTCGCGCAGGACGGTGACGCCGAGGCCTTCGAAGCGTTCCTGGGAATCATGCGGCTCGATGGCGGCGATGACCTTGCGGACATGATCGTTCGCTTCGGCAAAATCGACTTTCGGCTTGTCGCCATGCACTCCGAACCGGCTCGCAGCTTCCTGCGTGTGCGCGGCCTTGGCGGCGGCCAGAAGCGCCTTGGAGGGCACACAGCCGTAGTTGAGGCAATCGCCGCCCATGAGCCCCTTTTCGATCAGCACCACCTCGACGCCAAAGGCCGTCGCGGCCGCGGCAACGGACAGGCCGGCAGAGCCTGCGCCAATCACGCAAATGTCCGGGGTCAGCAAATTGGCCATGACGGGCTCCGATTCGGCAGGAAACTGGCGGAAAGTTTAACGATTGCGGACTTTTTTCAAGATCACCGGAATGAGGCTGGCGATTCCGAGCGCAAAAAACGCCGCCAGCAGCTGCGGAGTTACCAGGGCAGCAACGTCGATCTGGCAGGTTCCGGACGCCGCGCAGCCGGGGTTGGCAGCTTCCTGTGCCGCGATGACACTGTCGAGGCCGGAACCGATGAAGGTGAAGGCAAAGGTGCCTGGAATGATGCCGACAAACGTTGCGAGCGTGTAGGAGGGCAACGGCATCTTGAAGATTGCCGGGGCGATGTTGACCAGCCAGAAAGGGAATACCGGCGTCAGCCGCAGAAACAGGAGGTAATGAAACGCATCCTTGCGAAACCCTTCGGCCAGACGGGCAAGGAAGGGGCCGGCCCGATTGGTGAGCACCTCACCGAAGGAGGATCTTGCGACAAGAAAGACGGCGCAGGCGCCGATCGTCGCGCCCAGAACCGTTGCGACACCGCCAATTACCCAGCCAAACAGAAAACCGCCCGCGATGGTCAGCAAGGATGCCCCGGGAAACGACAGAGCGACCGCCACGGTATAGATGGCCACATAGGCGAGAATGGCGAGCACCAGGTTCTGCTCGACATAACCGGCAAGGTCCTGCCGCTGCATGATGAGGTTCGACAAGGTCAGCTGCTTGTGCAGGCCAAGCGCGAATCCGAGCACCATCAGTCCTGCGAGAACCGCCAGTGGAAGCCACTTTCTGAGCCTTTCGGCTGCCGTGCGTTCCTGCGTCTTTCCGCCGGTCTGCCCCGTGTCCTTCGGCGGCGTCATCCTGTTGGCCTCGTCACCCAGCATCCACTCTTCCATCAGCTCGCTTCTTGTCGCAGGGGCGCCCTGCTTTTTTGTTCTGATAGGCAGATGTACCTTAAACCTCGTAAAAAGAACTGTGCTTCACTGATAAGTGACGCTTGCTCGTTTCAGGTTCACCTGTGCGTGATCGAAAGGAAAACGCAGAATCTTAGGCGTGCAAAGTTGACTTGAGGCGGCATGGCCCTTATAAGCGCGCTCGACCGGGACATGCATTCGGACCCAAGGCTGGAAAAGCCGCGCTCTTCATGGCGCTTCGGGTGCTTCCTCCAAAGAATTTAAAAAATGAACAAGGGCCGCGCTCTTAGCCGCGCGGGGAAGAACAATGAAGCGTACGTATCAACCGAGCCGTCTTGTCCGCAAGCGTCGCCACGGCTTCCGCGCACGTATGGCCACCAAGAATGGCCGTCAGGTGCTTGCTCGTCGCCGCGCGAAGGGTCGCAAGAGCCTCAGCGCCTAATCGGCGACCAGCCCGCAGTGCGCCGGGTTGGCGGCGACTGCCAACACCAATCCGCCGCTATGGACACTTTGAAAAAGCGCTCCGAATTCCTGGCGGTCGCCAAAGGCGGCCGGCTGGGCCGGCGCGCTTTTGTCGTTCAGGGCTTGAACCGCGACAGCGACGACGCGTCGCGGGTTGGCTACACGGTTACCAAGAAAACCGGCAATTCGGTTATGCGCAGCCGCATAAAGCGGAGGCTTCGAGCCGCCGTGGCCGAACTTGCGCCCGAAGATATCCCGCAAAAGGCGGATTTCGTGCTTGTCGCTCGCGACAGCGCACTCACTCTTCCCTTTGAAAAAATCGTTGCAGACCTTAAGTCTGGCCTGAGCCAGGTGCTGGATCCGCAAACGCCGCGCGGACGGGGAAAACCGCGCCGGCAGGGCTCGCAGCCCAATCGAAACAGCGCAGGAAACAGGGGTAAATCCAGTTGATTTCTGAAAACCGCAACACGATTCTCGCGATCGTTCTGTCCCTGATTGTTCTGCTCGGCTGGCAATATTTCGTTGCCGCGCCTCAGTTGGAACGCCAGCAGGCCGAACTTCAGGCCCAGCAGGAGGCCGCTCAAAAGGCCGCGACCGGCACAACAAACCCGGATGCACCGCAACCGACCGGTTCGCAGGGCGCCAACACCGCGGCACCGGCGGCCGGGCAACAGGCCGCCTTTGCCAACCGGGATACTGCGCTTGCCGCTTCCCAGCGCGTGACCATCGATACGCCCAGCCTTGAAGGGTCGCTCAATCTGAAAGGCGGCCGCCTCGACGATATCCGGCTGAAGGACTATCACGAGACCGTCGACAAGAGCAGCCCGACCATCGTGCTGTTCTCACCGTCCGGCAGCCCCAAGCCCTACTACGCTGATTACGGCTGGGTCGGCGATCCGGGTTCGAACATCGCCCTGCCCGGCCCGGATACCATCTGGTCCATCGACGGCGAGACGACACTGACCCCGTCGACCCCCGTGACACTGTCCTGGGACAATGGTGCGGGCCTCACTTTCAAGCGCACCTTCTCTGTCGACGACAACTACATGTTCACCGTCAATCAGGCGGTCGAAAACACTGGCGCCGACGCGGTAACGCTCTATCCCTACGGCCTGATCGCTCGAAAGGGCATGCCGGAAACCAAGGGTATATATATTCTCCATGAAGGTCTGCTCGGCGTCTTCGGCGCGGAAGGTCTCAAGGAAGTCGATTACGACGATCTGATGGAAGAAAGCTCCATCCGGCCGGCCAAGGTCGACCAGGGCTGGCTCGGCATCACCGACAAGTACTGGGCCGCGACGCTCATCCCGACCCCGGGTCAGGAATTCCAGCCGGGCTTCAGCCACTCCGCCACCACCGACGTCTTTCAGGCCGACTATCTCGGCAACGGTGTGACCATTGCAGGCGGTTCGACCGGCGAAAGCAGCTCGTATCTGTTTGCCGGCGCCAAGGAAACCAAGGTTCTCGACGGTTACGAGGAAGCGCTCGGCATCGAACGGTTCGAACTCCTCATCGACTGGGGCTGGTTCTACTTCCTCACCAAACCGATGTTCTTCGCGATCGACTGGTTCTTCCACCTGTTCGGCAACTTCGGTGTCGCCATCCTGGTCGTCACCGTTATCGTCAAGCTGATCTTCTTCCCGCTGGCCAACAAGTCCTACGTCTCCATGAGCAAGATGAAGCTCGTGCAGCCGCAAATGACGGAAATTCGGGAGAAATATTCCGACGACCGGCAGAAGCAGCAACAGGCGTTGATGGAGCTCTACAAGAAAGAGAAGATCAACCCGCTGGCCGGCTGTCTGCCGATCCTGGTGCAGATCCCGGTGTTCTTCGCACTCTACAAGGTGCTGTACGTCACCATCGAAATGCGCCACGCACCGTTCTTCGGCTGGATCCAGGATCTTTCGGCACCGGACCCGACCACCATCTTCAACCTGTTCGGCCTGATCCCCTGGGATCCGCCGCAGATGCTGATGCTGGGCGTCTGGCCGCTGATCATGGGGATCACCATGTTCATCCAGATGAAGATGAACCCGGCTCCGCCCGATCCGACCCAGCAGATGATCTTCACCTGGATGCCCGTGATCTTCACCTTCATGCTGGCCTCTTTCCCGGCCGGTCTGGTGATCTACTGGGCATGGAACAACACCCTGTCCGTGACGCAGCAGTATGTGATCATGCGCCGTCAGGGAGCCAAGGTGGAGCTCTGGGACAATCTGGGGGCGCTCTTCAAACGCAAGAAGCCAGCTCCCGACGACAAGAGTTAGTCCTCTGGCAGTTGCCTGAAAACAATAAGCCCCGCCAACTGGTGGGGCTTATTCATTGAGAGGCCGGTCATCGAACCTTTTGATGTTCTTATGACGCCCCCCTGGCTTCCGTCGGCAGGACATTGCCGACTTTGTCCCGCTCCGCCTGTCGAGTGAATGTTCGGTATGGAAATGACCGGCAAGAGTTCGCCATTTCTCGACAAGACCCAGCGTTGACCACTTCAAGGCCCATGCGAGCGCAGTGACGGGCGTCACTGGCCATTTGGCCCTTCTTCCATCAAATTGTCTGCCAGAGACGCAACAACTTGTGCGGCCGGGTGCTCGCAGCAGAAAGCGCCTGCTCAATACCCGGTGACACAAGCAAGCCAGCCAACACCTGAAACAGAAACCGGCACACAGCAAAGCGTGCGCCTGATCCCTTTTGTGCGGCCGCAAGCATGGCCACATCGTGGAGAACGTGAACATGTACGCAGACTACGACGCCTTCAAAGCAGCGGTTGAACCTCACTGGCAGCGTTACTGGGACGACAACGCGTGGGTTCAAAACTGGTCCAACTGGCAGGATCGGGACAAAATGGACCAGTTTTGCCGGGCTGCTTACAGTCTGTACAGGGCTGCCGCAAATAACCGAATGCCATATACCTTGCTTGGCGGCACCGGTATCCGGATGTGCAAAAACCTGATCGCAAACTTCGGTGTGACGGCTGCCAGCGGCATCCAGGAAGACGTAACCAGGAAGCATGTCCGGACGGAACAAAGAGCCCGCAACGATGGCAAAGGCACGCACACGGACGCGGACAACAATATCATCCCTCCCGTGCCCGTCACAGGAGGCGCCATCCTGAGTGAAAAGAAGTGGACGCCTCTTCTCAACGATGCACTCATCATCGGTGCGATCACTGCCCACAAGACCTTCAGTCTGACGCTGGAAACCGCTGAGGCCGGCCTTTTTCGCCAATGCGGCGAGGATTTGCTGGACGAAGAGGTCCCGAAACTGCAGAAGATTCTGCCGCATGTGACCAACCGGAGAAATGCAGAGCACCTTGTGAAGGGAACCGTGGACTATCAAAAGAACCACTGGAAGGAGTTCATGAACCGGAACGCCGGCATGTTCTGGACCTTCGGACAGTACACGGACAGACAAACCAACAGGAAAGCATCATTCCAGAACCCGCGTGTGCTGGCGCGCGAACTGCTTGGCCTGGCGTTTTTCGGCTATCAGCCTGCGTTCGGACAAGGTGAGCTCTATTTCAAGCCACCGCAGGACAACGCCCCGGACCCGACATTCCAAGCCTATGTGAGAGGGCTTAATGATATCGGATTTCACGAAGGCAACAGACACACACGTATCAGGTTGATGTCGAGAATCTCCGAATTCCTGTTCAACGACCCGAGGGCAGTCCAAATGCCGCAGGACAGGGCTTATGGTGAAAGGCGTGTCGACGCCCGGGTTCGCATTCCCACCTGAACACGACTCCAGAAACCGGCACCACCTGTCCGGTCCACTTTCGACGGGGTTCTTGACCGACCCGAAGAACCCCACTCAAGCAGGTCTTTTCAGGTCGTCGCCTACCACACATCCCCGCAGCCCTCGATGTGAAAAACGCAGGCAAGTGCCGTCTTTAGGCCTCGTTTCCATCATGACAGTGCCCGCTTTGCCCGACACGGTTCGAGATATATTTCCGGAGGTGTCCCTTGCGCGTGCTCAAAATCCTTTCCGCCCTCGTCCTGCTTCTGACTGCCGCCGCCTTTGTTTACGGATTTGCCGGTTATCTCGATGCCCGAGCCGATGCCTTTCGCCTGTCCGCGCGCGCCGACAGGCTGATTGCCGGCGGCCGAGGCGGTGTCGATCTTGGGCCAAGGCAACTTGCGAAATTGCTGCAGGTCGAGGATCCCGGCTTTGTGGACCATTCCGGTGTTGATCTATCCAGTGCCGGAGGCGGTCTCACCACGATTACCCAATCGCTTGCCAAACGCGTCGGTTTCGAAACATTCCAGCCCGGTATCGCCAAGATCCGGCAGACCGGTTACGCAATCGGGCTGGAACATGAGCTTACCAAGCAGGAAATTCTGGCTCTCTGGCTCGACACCCTGGAAATGGGCCATGGGCCCGACGGTTGGATGACCGGGTTCTTCAGGGCAAGCAATGCCATTTACGGGAAAGCTCCGGCAGAGCTTTCCGAGAGGGAATTTCTCTCCCTTGTCGCGGTCCTTATCGCCCCGTCCACCTACCATCTTGGAAAAGACGATCCGAAACTTGAAGACCGAGTTGCGCGGATCGAACGCCTGGTTGCCGGCAGTTGCAAACCGCTGGACAATGGCGACGTCTGGCTGGAAGGCTGCCGCGACAAATAGACAAGCCCTAAAAGGTTCCACCTTGACCGGCGCCGGAACCTCGTGTTTTTATCCCGACCCTTGACGCGAGGCTCTCGCGTCTTTCAACCGATCCCGTTTGGAGTGCCTGGACCAATGATCCGATAAAGCAAGACCTGATCCGCAAGGCGAAGCCGCTCACCGGCAGGTCAACCGCGTCCAACACGCGTTTTCCAATTTCCCTTGTTTTCTTGCTTTTAAGGAGGCCCCATGCACGGCCCGTCCCCCGACACGCTCCATCCCTTCAATGGCGAACCGCACACGGTTTACCTGAAAAACGTGATCACCCGCCCTACCATCGAAGTGGGTGACTTCACCTATTACAACGATGAAAACCACGCAGCGGAGTTTGAAAGCCGCAATGTGCGCTATCACTTCGACTTTGTCGGCGACCGGCTGAAGATCGGGAATTTCTGCGCGCTGGCGCAGGGAACGACGTTCATCATGAGTGGTGCCAACCATGCCATGACGGGTTTTTCGACCTACCCTTTCAACATCTTCCAAAACGGTTGGGAACAGGGCTTCGATCCTGCGACCATTTTCGACCACCTGAAGGGAGATACCATTGTCGGTCATGATGTCTGGTTCGGAACCAATGCAACAGTGATGCCCGGTGTCACCATCTGCTCCGGGGCAATCATCGGCGCGCACGCGGTGGTCGCGTCCGACGTCCCGCCCTATGCGGTGGTGGTCGGCAATCCTGCCCGGGTGGTAAAACTCCGGTTTGATGAAGCCACTATCGAACGGCTGCTTGAAATCGCCTGGTGGGATTGGCCGGCCGAGACGATCTCCCGGAACCTCAATGCGATCCGCGGCGCGGATATCGAGGCCCTGGAGGCGGCCGCGACAGGGTTGGGCGGTGAGTGTGATGCCAAACGAAACAGCGCCTGATCCGAACAGTCCGGCCGTGCGGACCAAAAGACCTGCAAGGCGTCCCTTTCAAATGGGTGCGCCTTGCGGGGTTGCAGGCTTGAACCGGCACGCCAAAACTAGTGACGGTTGCTTTCAGGCAGGGTAGAAGGCGCTTATGAGCGAAGAACAAAAATATTCCGATGAAGACCTCGAAGCCGGCCGGCTGATGTTCTGCCGTCCGTGGGATTTTCTCACCAGCGTCACCGACATGGCCAACCTGCCGGAAGCGGCCGGAGCGGAGATCGCCTTTGCGGGACGGTCGAACGTCGGCAAGTCCAGCCTGATCAACGCGCTGACCGGACGCAAGGACCTTGCCCGGACTTCGGCAACCCCGGGCCGGACACAGATGCTGAACTTCTTCATTGCTCCCGAGACGCCGCTGACGATCGTCGACATGCCGGGATATGGCTATGCGCAGGCGCCCAAGGAACTGGTGGAGGCCTGGACCCAGCTGGTGTTTTCCTATCTGCGCGGTCGGCCGAACCTGCGCCGTGTGATCCTTCTGATCGACAGCCGTCACGGCATCAAGAAGAACGATCTCGAAGCGATGGAACTGCTCGACAAGGCAGCCGTCGTCTATCAGGTCGTGCTGACCAAAGCCGACAAGATCAAACCGCCGCAACTCGTTCGCCTCATCGAGGACACGAAGGCAATCCTGCGCAAACGGGTCGCCGCCCATCCGGAGATTCTGGCCACGTCCTCGGAAAAGAACCGCGGTGTCGACGAACTGCGGGCGGAGCTGTTTCTTCTGGCCACCCAGTGACCCGTCACTCCTGCGCCGATTGTGAAGCCACTTCAAACCGGCTATAGCAGGGGACTTTCGCGAGACGTTTTCCCAGCCACGGTGAGTATTTCCGTTCCATGACCACGCCTGACACCGCCACACGCGCCAACATCATTGCCCATGCCCTGCCTTACATGCAGCGCTACGACAACAAGACCGTTGTCGTGAAATACGGCGGCCATGCCATGGGCGATCCGGAACTCGGCCAGGCCTTTGCGCGCGACATCACGCTGCTGCGCCAGTCCGGGGTCAATCCGGTGGTGGTTCATGGCGGCGGGCCGCAGATCGGCAAGATGCTGCAGCGGCTGAACATCGTCAGCGAGTTCAAGGGCGGTCTGCGCGTCACAGACAGGGCCACCGTCGAAGTGGTCGAGATGGTTCTTGCCGGTTCGATCAACAAGGAAATCGTCCAGCTGATCAATGCCGAAGGCGGCCGCGCGGTCGGACTGTGCGGCAAGGACGGCAACCTTGTGACCGCCCGCAAGCTGACCCGGACCGTGGTTGATCCGGACAGCAACATCGAAAGCGTTCTCGATCTCGGCTTCGTCGGCGAACCGGACAAGGTCGACCCGACCGTTTTGAAGCTGGTGCTAAAGGAAGACATCATTCCGGTTGTCGCCCCGGTCGCCCCGGGCGAAGACGGCGAGACCTACAACATCAACGCCGACACCGCTGCCGGCGCCATTGCGGGCTCGCTCAACGCCAAACGGCTGCTGTTCCTGACGGACGTGCCCGGCGTTCTGGACAAGGACGGCAACCTGATCAAGCAGCTCACCGTTGCCAAGGCGCATGAGCTGATTGCCGACGGGACCATTTCCGGCGGCATGATCCCCAAGGTCGAAACCTGTATCGAAGCTTTGGACCGCGGCGTTGAAGGCGTTGTCATCCTGAACGGCAAGGTACCGCACGCGGTGCTGCTGGAACTGTTCACCGACGGCGGCGCAGGGACGTTGATCCGCCCGTGACAGGAAAACGCCCCCTGCCCCACGAGGGCCCGCAGGCTCATCGCCGCGACCTGAGGATCTTCAAAGGCGTCGAAGCCTGGGTATTCGATCTGGACAATACGCTCTACCCTCACGAGAGCGACCTGTTCCCGCAGATCAACGAGCAGATCTCGCGCTATGTGCAGAAGATCCTGAACCTGCCGCCCGATGAGGCGATGGCGCATCAGAAGGAACTCTATCACGAGTTCGGCACGACCCTGCGCGGGCTGATGACCAACCACGCCATCGACCCGGACGATTACCTGCGTTTCGTCCATGATATCGACTACTCGACCCTGAAACCCGATCCGGACCTTGCAGCCGCGATCGAGGCCTTGCCGGGCCGGAAGTTCATCTTCACCAACGGCGACCGCCCACATGCGGAACGCACGGCGACTGCGCTCGGCATCGCGGATCATTTCGAGGATATCTTCGACATCGTCTCGGCGGATCTTGTGCCCAAGCCCAACAAGGTCACCTACGAACGTTTCCTGGCACATACCGGCGTCGCGCCGGCACGTGCTGCCATGTTTGAGGACCTGGCCAAGAACCTGAGCGTGCCGCATGCGCTTGGCATGTGCACGACGTTGATCCTGCCGACCGGCACGCGGGATGTGTTCCAGGAAACCTGGGACATGGAAGGCGAACCCTATCCGCATGTGGATTTCGTCACCGATGAACTGACCGGTTTCCTGAAGGCCGTGCTCGGCGCCATCAGCTAGCGCCCGACCGCAGGTCAGCTCGCAATATTGCTGAAAACTGTGAAGGCACTGCACAGTTCCTGCACATCGCCAGATGCATAGAAGACCTGCCGGCCGCTTGCGGACCGGCCGGTATCTTCAGCTGAGGCGTTACATGTTACTCACCGGGATCGTCCAACCTCTACAAGCCCCCTCCCGTCCAGGCTCCGGAACGGAAAGGCTCATCAATCACCTCCTGCACAGGCTGCGTCCGGTCTTCGGCAAGGGCTTGTTCGGTCTGGCGGCGACGGAGTTTCTCGCCTTCGGCCTGAAGCAGGCCTATGCCTGCATCTTCGGCGGACTACTGCTCGCAATCATCCTTCTGACGCGGTTCGTCTATCCGGAAGACGCCGCACTCAGTCGCTACGACTTCCTGTTTCTCGCGGCCCTTGGTCTTCAGATCGCAATGCTTGCCACGCGTCTGGAAACGCTGGACGAAGCCAGGATCATTCTGATCTTTCATGTGGTCGGCACGGTCATGGAGATTTTCAAGACCTCCGCCGGGTCCTGGGTCTATCCGGAGGAAAGCCTCTTCCGCATCGGCGGCGTGCCCCTGTTCACCGGGTTCATGTATGCCTCCGTCGGCAGCTATCTCGCCCGCGTTTCCCGGATATTCCACTTCGCCTACACCGGCTATCCACCCTTGTGGACCACTTGGCTGTTTGCGCTCGCGATCTACGTGAATTTCTTCAGCCACCATTTCATCATCGACCTGCGGCTTGGCCTTTTCGTCTTGCTGTTTTTGCTCTTTGGACGAACCTGGGTCCATTATTCGGTGTTCCGCTACAGGCACAAGATGCCGCTGGTGCTGGGCTTTTTTCTGGTCGCCCTGTTCATCTGGATTGCGGAGAATATCGGCACTTTCGCCCGCGCCTGGCAGTATCCGGACCAGGCCGATGCATGGACACTGGTTTCAATCGCAAAGTTGAATGCATGGGTGCTTCTGATGATCATTTCCTTTGTACTGGTCACGCTTGTGAACAGGCCGAAAAGGGAAAGTTCCGCCGAAAATGCCTGACCGATCTCGACAGGGTCTCCGGGGTTCATTATTGAAGAATATTCAACTTTCCGGAGATCGACCATGGCGTCCCTGCGTGCGCTACATGCCTTTTCCCTGCTGGCCCGCCACGGGCGTGCGTCGCTTGCGGCCGAAAAGCTCGGGGTTTCGCCTTCGGCGCTGTCCCACCTGATGCGCAAGCTGGAAAACGAGCTTGGTGCGACGCTGGTCAACCGGGATGGTCGCGGGCTCACCCTGACAGAAGAAGGACAGCGCCTGGCCCTGAGCATGGGCGATGCCTTCGACCGCATCGAAGAGGCTGTCGACAGCTTCCGCCGGCGCGGCCGGACGGAGCTGAGGATCAGCACCGTCTCGACCTTTGCCACCCGCTGGCTGATCCCCCGCTTGCCGGATTTCCAGGCGAGCCAGCCGGATGTGGAACTGCTGTTGTCCGCCTCCACTCGCATGGTTGATCTCGATCGCGAAAACTACGATTGCGCCATACGGCTGGGCACCGGCAACTGGCCGAGTGTCGAGAGCCACCTCTTGTGGAAGGAACACCTGGCGGTGGCCCTGGCACCCGGTCTGCTGCGTGGCAAGGATGCCACCGACACATCCGTTCTGAGCGGCCTCAGACTTCTGCACAGCGCCTCGCGGCGTGGCGACTGGGTGCGCTGGCTGGAGGAGGCCGGGCTCAGCCATTCGGACACGAAATCGGGAACCGTGCTGCAGAGCCGGGATCTTGCCATCCAGGCTGCCATAGCAGGCATGGGCGCGATCGTGATCGACAGACGCTTCGTCTCCCAGGAACTGGAGGCAGGACACCTGATCATGCCGGACTGGAAACTGGTTGAACTGGAGACCGGATACTGGTTTGTGCGCTCGCCCGCCCGCACCTTGACCCGCCCCGTGGCCGCCTTTCGCGACTGGCTGCAAACCACTGTCTGAACACTGCAATTGGCAACGCCTGCTTGCCATCTTCTTCAAAAAGGCCCCATTATTTGCGCGAGCTGCCAGATAACCATTCAACACAATGGTCCGGCGCAGCTTTTCATGGGGATACTTTGGGGGAAGTATTATGCGTAAGGGGCTTTTGAGCGCCGCCTTGTTGGCGTTCTCATTTGTTTATTTTGCCGCCGCTGCGTTGCCGGCATCAGCGGAAACACTGCACTGGCGGTTCGAAAGCAAACACCCGAACATTGTCGATGTGGAACTCTATTCCGATACCCGCCGCGGACACGTCTGGCCGGGCAACAAGAAGATCTACGTGCTCGACGACTTTTCGACGAAAACGATCAACATATCCTGCCAGCGCGGCGAAAAGGTCTGCTATGGCGCCTGGGTGCGAAATCGCAACAATCTCTACTGGGGCGTGGGCTACAAGAACCGCAATCGCTGTTCCAACTGCTGCTACACCTGCAATGGCGGTCAGACCAAGGTGATCGTCCTCAATCCCTGAGGAGCAGATAGCGAAACGGCCAGGCGTGATGCCCGGCCGTTCCACCTGACAATTGCCGACCGACGATCAGACGCTTTCAAGCGCGATCGCGATACC
The DNA here is from genome assembly GCF_053005225.1 of Roseibium sp. RP-7. NCBI lineage: Bacteria > Pseudomonadati > Pseudomonadota > Alphaproteobacteria > Hyphomicrobiales > Stappiaceae > Roseibium > Roseibium sp. RP-7. Next base: position 682,738 of record NZ_JBRKQA010000001.1, on the reverse strand, counting down.
CTGGCCGACACCGATGCACATGGTTGCAAGGGCGCGCTTTTCGCCGCGCTGCTGCAGCTCCAGAGCAGCCGTGCCGGCAATACGTGCGCCCGACATGCCAAGCGGGTGCCCGAGTGCGATGGCACCGCCATTCGGATTGACGTGGGGTGCATCCTCGGCAATTCCGAGCTGGCGCAGGACGGCAATGCCCTGGCTTGCGAAGGCTTCGTTGAGTTCGACAACATCGAAATCAGTCGGCTTGATGCCAAGCCGTTCGCACAGCTTTTTGGTTGCCGGTGCCGGGCCGATACCCATGATGCGCGGTTCGACGCCTGCCGTCGCACCGCCGGAAATGCGGGCGATCGGCGTCAGACCATACTTCCGGACCGCTGCCTCGGACGCAACGATCAGGGCTGCCGCACCGTCATTGACGCCGGACGCGTTGCCCGCGGTGACGCTGCCGCCCTCGCGGAAGGGTGCCCGCAGTTTGGCCAGAGCTTCCAGCGAGGTTGCGCGCGGATGTTCGTCCCTGTCGACGACAATCGGATCGCCCTTGCGCTGGGGGATGGTCACCGGCGTGATTTCCCGTGCCAGACGTCCGTTTTCCTGTGCTGCCGCCGCCTTTTCTTGCGAGCGCAGGGCAAAGGCGTCCTGATCCTCGCGGGAGACGGCATAATCTTCGGCAACATTCTCGCCGGTTTCGGGCATGGAATCGATGCCGTATTGCTTCTTCATCAGCGGGTTGACGAAGCGCCAGCCGATGGTGGTGTCGAAAATCTCGTTCTGGCGTGAAAACGCTGTTTCCGCCTTGGGCATGACGAAGGGAGCGCGGGACATGGATTCCACGCCGCCGGCAATCGCCAGCTCCATTTCACCCGCCTTGATGGCCCGAGCCGCACTGATGACCGCATCCATGCCCGAACCGCACAGGCGGTTCAACGTGGTGCCGGGCACGGTTTCCGGCAGGCCGGCAAGCAGCAGGCTCATGCGCGCCACGTTGCGGTTGTCTTCACCAGCCTGGTTGGCACAGCCGAAAAAGACTTCCTCGACCCCCGCCCAGTCCATGTCCTGATTACGCTCCATCAGCGCTTTCAGCGGAATGGCGCCAAGGTCATCGGCGCGGACGGAGGACAGCGCCCCGCCGAAGCGGCCGATGGGCGTACGGATATAGTCGCAGATAAAGGCTTCAGCCATTTCACACCTCGGGAACAACAAGATCGGCGACAGCGCCGGGAACAAGAAGCTCAGCACCGGTTACCGCCTGAAGATCTTCAAGCGACAGGCCGGGCAGTTTTTCACGCAACACGAAGCGGCCTTTCTCGATATCGATCACCGCAAGGCTGGTATAGACACGAGTGACGCAGCCGACACCGGTGAGCGGCAGCGAACAGCGCTTGACCAGTTTCGGCTGGCCGTTCTTGGTGACGTGGTCGGTGATGACGGCAACCCGCTTGGCACCATGCACGAGATCCATCGCCCCGCCGACTGCAGGCACACCCTTGGGGCCGGTCGACCAGTTGGCGAGGTCGCCGTTTTCGGCAATTTCATAAGCGCCCAGAATGGCCACATCCAGATGACCGCCGCGCACCATCGCGAAGCTGTCGGCATGGTGGAAAAAGGCCGCGCCTGGCTTCAGCGTGACGGCTTTCTTGCCGGCGTTGATCAGGTCCCAGTCCTCCGAACCCGGCTCCGGGGCCTGGCCGAAGCCGAGAAGTCCGTTCTCGGTGTGAAAGATCGCCTCGCGTCCCTCTGGCTGAAACTGGGCGACCTTTTCCGGGAAGCCGATGCCGAGGTTCACATAGGCGCCGTCGGCAATATCCTGTGCCGCACGCCAGGCAATCTGGTTGTTTGAAAGCTTTTCCATCTCAGGCCTCCAGCGGATAGGCGGCATTGGCGCGGTTGAGGTCTTCTTCCTGCAGCGGATTGGCCACCTCAACGACCTTTTGAACGAAGATACCCGGCGTGACGACGACTTCGGGGTCGATCCCACCCGCTTCGACGATCCGGCTTGCCTGTACGATGGCCTCCGCCGCGGCCATGCACATCAGCGGATTGAAGTTACGGGCTGCCATGCGATAGGTCAGGTTGCCAAAGGTATCTGCTGTTTCGGCTTTCACCAGTGCAACATCCGCCTTCAGCCAGCGTTCCTGCACATACATGCGGCCGTCGAATTCGCCGACGGGCTTGTCCTTTGCCAGATCCGTTCCGTAGGACGACGGCGTGTAGAAGGCGGGAATACCCGCACCGCCCGCGCGGATCCGCTCCGCGAGCGTGCCCTGGGGCACCAGCTCCAGCTCGATGCCGCCTGCAAGGTACATCTCGGTAAAGACCACCGGATCGGCAGAGCGCGGGAAAGAGCAGATCAACTTGCGGACCATGCCCGCCTCGATGAGCGCAGCCAGGCCGACATGGCCGTTGCCGGCATTGTTGTTGATGATGACGAGGTCCTTCGGATGCCCCGTCTCTCGATAGCGGTCGATCAGCGCGTGGATCAGCTCGATGGGAGATCCGGAGCCGCCGAAACCGCCGATCATCACCGTCATGCCGTCCTCGATCCCCGCCACGGCGGTGGCAAGGTCGGAAACCGTCTTGTCCATCTTTGTCTCCTTTTCGGGCAACGCCCGGAGCTTCCTGCGTGCGCCTTGAGTGCGAAAGGTTCCAACACCTCAAGGCCGACCAGATTTCGCCCCTTGTCGTGTCCATGGAGATAGCGACGGCGGGTGTCTTTCGTCCAATTGATTTGTGCGATATGCTTCATTTGTTTACATATCGCACAAATCAAAATCAGCAAGAGACCGGCGAATGATTGCAGAGCGGGACATCATGGGCGGCCTGGCCAAGGGCTTGCAGGTTATCGAAACCTTCACCGCAGACCGTCCTCGCCAGTCGATCTCCGAAGTCTCGAACGCATCCGGTCTCGACCGGGCAACTTCCCGCCGGTGCCTTCTGACATTGGCCCATCTCGGGTATGCAAACTGGGACGGCAAGTATTTCACCCTGACGCCGCAGGTGCTGCGGCTGGGGACTGCCTGCCTTGCCACCATGCCCTTGCCACGTGTGGTGCAACCCCTGCTCGACCGCCTGTCGGAACAGATCGGCGAAAGCTCGTCGGTGTCGATCCTCGACGGTGACGAGATCGTCTATGTGGCACGGGCCGCCCGAACGAAAGTCATGTCGATCGCGCTGATGCCGGGCTCACGGTTGCCGGCCCATTGCTCGTCGATGGGCCGCGTCATGCTGGCCGCCCTGCCGGAGAGCGAGGCGCGAGCAAGGCTGGAAGCCATGACCCTGACAGCGCTGACGCCAAAGACCCTCACCCGGGTGGACGCCATTCTGGCCGCACTTGCCAGTATCCGCAGCCAGGGGTTCGCGACGATCGATCAGGAGGTCGAACCAGGACTGTGTTCCATCGCGGTTCCGGTGCTGAATTCCCACGGCCACACCATTGCGGCGCTGAATATCGGCTACAGCAGCACGTCCGCCACGCCGGAAACGGCAACAACGGAGTTCCTGCCCGCCCTCTTGAAGGTCCAGTCGGAATTGCGTCCGCTTCTGACGTGAATTGTATTTGAACGAGGGGCAAATGGGTGTGCTTGCGAAACGCCTCCCTCTCGGTTGCACTTCGCCTGCAGGTTCGCACTCAACCTTCTCCCTCGCCCTCTCCTTCGTCATCCCGGACGCAGCGCAGCGAAGATCCGGGATCGGAGAGCCGAGGTTTTCCAATAGAGGACAATACAGCACTGCCTGTGGCTCTCCGATCCCGGCTCGCGCTTCGCTTGGCCGGGATGACGATGGACAGGAGATCGTGAGTCGGGGCAGCCGGTGTCAGCCGGCTGCCCCTTTTTGATCGCAGCGCATGACCACTTTGTCATTTCAGCCCCATTCAAGCCAATGACCGGGCCTCTTGTTCTTCACCCCGCGCTGCGCCTTCCCTTGCACCCGTGATCACCTGCAGCATCGGGGCAAGTTCCGGGTGGCGAAACCTGAAACCTGCGGCGACCAGTTTCGCCGGCACCACACGCTGGCCGGCCAGCATCGTCTCCCGGCCCATGTCGCCGAGCGCCGTCGACAATACCCAGGCAGGCAGGCGCAGAAATGCCGGACGGTGAAGCGCCTTGGCCAGAGCCCTCGTGAATTCCGCATTTCGAACCGGCACGGGTGCCGTGGCGTTGACGGGGCCGGACAGGGTTTCATCTACCACCGCGCGGGCAATGATGCGGACCAAGTCGTCCCGTTCGATCCAGGACATCCGCTGGCGGCCAGAGCCCATTGCCCCGCCACCACCGAATTCAAAGGGCGTCAGCAGCTTTGCCAGAATGCCACCCTCGACACCGAGAACGAGACCCATCCGCAAGAGCACGACACGCACTCCGTCCCGCTCCAGCTTTTGGGCCGCCTGTTCCCAGCGCTCGCAGACTTCGTGGACGAAGGCAGGTTCGAAGTTTGCGTCTTCGGTCAGCGTTTCATCACCGCGCAGACCGTACCAGCCGATGGCGGAGCCGTTGATCAGGCAAGCCGGTTTGTTGTCAAGACGACCGACCAGTGCCTGCAATGCTTCGGTCATTTGAACACGGGAGCCGATGATCTGGTCGCGTTTGCCGCTCGTCCACAAGCCACTCGCGATCGGGTCTCCTGCCAGGTTGACGATGGCATCGAAGCGCTCGGCATTGTGGATCCGGTCAAGACTGGTGATCACACGGACAGGGTGTTCCAGGTCATCCGCCTTGTGCAGGTCTCGCGTGAGGACCGTGACGAAATGGCCGCCTCTCACCAGCGCTTCCACCAGCCGCTGACCTATGAACCCGGTGCCGCCCGTCACAAGGATATGCCGGCGCGGTGGCAGGGCTGCAACCAGTCCCGCCGGATCTGGACCACCAAGCCTGTCGCTGCGCGCGGCCGCAAGCAGGTCCCGCGCGCTGAAGAGCCCGACACCAAATGCCGAAACCGAGGAAAGCACACTCCACCAGCCGTAGCTGACGGGCACCAGCGCGCTGGGGAGGAACGACCATTGCCACAGAACCGGCGCGGCCAGGACCAGGATCGCACCATAGTTCAAAGCCAGCAGCGTGTGGTTGATCCTTTCGGTCCATGGCAGCTTTCGGGTCATGTCTTCCTCGACAAAATCCCAAAGCGTGATCAGCACCTCGGCGACAAGGATTGCCGTCAACAGCATGGTGAAGACCCCATGCGGTTCCAGCCAGCCGAAGCAGAGGAAGATCACCGCGTAGAAGAAATTTCGCACACCGTGCAGCCGCAGTTCGGTTTTCTGCGACGGACGCCAAGCCAGGCGCTCGCTGCCTTCATGGTGCACGAGCGTATCGAATGCGCCCATGAATATCTGGATGGAGATCAACGTCCAGAGAACGGGATTATCCATGATCAAGTCTCCATGTCATGAAAGAGTGCGTCCTGGTGAACCAGTTCACCGAAGACGCGGCTCTTGAGGGAAAGGGTGAACAGGAAACGGTCCTTGCCGAGGTCGCGGTGTGTGATCGTCAACGCTCCGGGCCGGAGCCAGGCGGGCAGCCGCAACCGCCACCGTCCGGCCTGCAGAAAATAGTGGTCGCTTACGAAACTGAGACCGTCTGTCAGCGCATTCACCCGCAGTGCCATGCCAATCCCCGCACCGATATATTCCTCAATGCCGGTTGGGCCTTCGAACCGCTTGGAACTGTGGATCACCTGCGGAAAGCCAGAGCTACGCCCGTATTGGCGGATCCAGAACTGGCCATCGCTCGCAATATCTTCTGTGACGGTGACGACGGCAGGCTGGTTGAAAGAGGATCTGTCAAAGGGGAGTGGACCGCCGACAAGCCGCGCGAGCTGCGCCAGAATGCTTCCGGCAAGGTTCATCCGCATGGTCACGACCAGGCCTTGATAGACGACACTTGCCCCGCCGCTCAGACGTTTGCCGAACCGGCGGCGGACGGCCGCTGGCAGGCCATGCCAGGCGGCTTCTCCCAGAAGATCGCGAAAACGGCGATCGCCAGCTTCGGGCCGCTCCAGAGTGGCGCTTGCGTTTCGCATTTCCAATCCCTCCTGTTATGTCGGTTATTTCTGTACAAAGAGAAATTACTTAGCAAAAAATTTTGAGCCTGAAATCGGGTGGCAAGCCTACTGGCCTCTCACCCGATCTTATCTCGCTGTCCGGCACTTCCATGGGAGCTTCCAGGTAAGGCGAAGACCTGACTCGCCCCAGCTGTCAGCCTTTCTTGCCGCCGATCTTGAGCAGCGAGAGAACCTTGTCGCCCATCTTCATCAAGCTGGCGAGTTTCGACTTCGGCACGCTCAGCATCTGCTCCGACCAGCGATCGGCAGTGGTCAGAAACTGGTGCATCTCCTGCATCCGCTCCAGAGCAACGGGGTCAAGCGTCTTTTCCTTTTCCGCCTGGCGCACACAGACATCGATGGCGCGGATCGCCGGATCGATCTCCCGTTCCTTGCGGCCCTTCGCAATCAGCAGTGCCATTTCCCAGACGTCCGTCTCGGCCACGAAGTGCTCCCGGCGATCCCCCGCGACAGGCACTCTCTGGATCAGCCGCCATCCGACAAGTTCCTTCAGGGAGTTGGAGACATTGGACCGGGCAATGCCCAGTTCCTCGGAAATCTGCTCCGCATTCATCGGCACCGGGCTCAGGAACAGCAATGCATGGATCTGCGCTACCGAACGGTTGACGCTCCACTGGCTGCCCATGTCCCCCCAATAGAGGATGAACTTCTCTTTTGCCGAAGGATCGGCTTTGTCGGTAATTTCTGTCATGACAGAAATTTGTGACGAAACTCGATTGATGTCAATGGCGAAGTTCGCCAGGGGATGCGGCGCGTGTCAAAAAATCAGCAAGTCAGCCCGTCAGCGCCCACTTGCGTGAGGCTCCAGATCGACACGGCCTCTGCCGGGCGTGCCAGAACCCCGGCCTGGAACAGGGGTGGTCATCCCGGATCCGGCGCCACCTTTCTCGTCTGCGCTCACCGAGAGAGCTTCTTCCAGCACGGCAAGGCGGTCGAGAATGGCTTCGCGTTTCGCTTCAAGATCGGCGCTGAGCCGGTCGATGTGCTCAAGCTTTTTCAGAAGCTGCGGAATACCGCCTTCGCAAGGCCCGGATCCTTCGTCCGACAGACAGGCGGCCATCGCACGAACTTCGCGCGTCGAAAAACCCGTGGCAATGAAATCGCGGATCCGGGCGGCGCGGCGCAAGTCTGCGGCACCATAGCTGCGATAGCCGTTTTCCGAACGGCGAGCTTCCATCAGGCCCGACTTTTCATAGTGGCGCAGCATCCGTTCCGTAATGCCAAGCCGTTCGGCTGCTTCCTTGATCTGCATGTCGACCCCTTTCAACACCGGCCTAGGGTGTGGTCCCTAGCACCTTGACACTAGTGTCAGGGTCAAGCCCTGTTTTGCCGGAAGTGCTCGCTTCAGGCCTTCAAGTGGCGAGGGGCCCCCTCCCCATCAAGGGGAGGATGCCCATATTTGCCCTTGGTCGCAAATGCTCAGCCTGCCTGGCCCCGAAGCGACCAGCCACCGTCAATCGTGATCACCTGTGCGGTGAGCCACTCGTTGGCGGAACTGCCGAGCTGCAAGATCCATGGAACAAGATCGGAGGTCAGTCCGCGCCGTCCCATCGGAACCTGAGCTGCTTCTGTTTCCTCGATGGTTTGCGCGACTTCCGGCGGCAGACCCATCATGCCCGTGAGAGCGCCGCTCTTGACGGGACCGGGAGAGACGGCGTTCACCCGTACTCCGTCACCTGCAAGCTCAATGGCCCAGGATCGTGTCAGATGCTCAAGCGCCGCCTTTGTGGCCGCATAATGCGCCAGGCCCGGCGCCGCATTCTGGGAAACAGCCGTACCGATGTTGACGACAGCCCCCTTGCTGTCCCGCAAGGCCGACTGGGCCTCCTTCAACAGAAGGGACGGCGCAACGATATTCACCGCACAGATTTCCGAAAGCGTTTCGGCATCATAGGCCCCGATGGGCAGCGGCTTGCCCGCGCCCGCATTGTTGACGACAAGGTCCAGGCGGCCCCATCGCCCCAGTGCTGCCTCGACAGCGCGCCGGCTACCTGCCGGGTCGGCACTGTCGGCTTGCACGGCCTCGATTGCCTCGCTCTTGCCGGCAACACCGGCAAGCTTTGAAGCATCACGTCCGGTGATGACAACATTCGCCCCCTGCCCGGTCAATGCCAGCGCGGTGGCCTCTCCAATTCCGGAGCTTCCGCCTGTAACGATGGCAACCTTGCCCTGCCAGTTTGTCCGTTCATTCATCTTGGCTTGCTTTCCTGAATTAACACCTGCGCATTGCGCGCCAAGCCGGTGTTAGCCGGTTGACGTTAGTGTCAGGGTCAAGCCCGATTTATTGAAAAAATAACCGCGTCAGGCTGGGTGCTGCTGGACGCTGAGGCCGCCATCGACAGTCAGGCAGGCGGCGTTCATGAAGGGGCATTCGTCGGAAATCATGAAGACAGCCGCCCTGGCGATTTCTTCAGGCGTGGCGATACGCCCGCCCGGGTGCAGTCGCAAGGTCTCCTGCCGGGCCGCCTCGGGATCGGGAAAACTGTTCCAGTAATCGACCACCTTCTGGGTCTGGACATAGCCCGGCGCCAGGGCATTCACCCGGACATTCCGTGCGGCATATTCCAGCGCAAGGGACTTGGTAAGCCCCAGCAGGGCGTGTTTGGCAAGCGGGTAGGGAAAGGTGTGCGGGATGATGGTGAAAGCATGCGTGGAGGCGATATTGAGAATGACCCCGCCACCCTGTTCAAGCAGACCCGGCAACACGGCACGCGCACAGTTCCACGCCCCCTTCAGGTTGACGTCGAAGCAGCGGTTCCAGTCTTCATCGCTCAGGGACAAAGGCTCGTCGAAGACATTTATCCCGGCATTGTTGATGAGCGCGTTCAACGGACCGATGGTCTGCTGCGCGCGAGCGACCACAGCGGCGACGTCATCCGTGTTCGTGATGTCCCCGGCAAGAGCCGTCAGATACTCTCCTTCCCCGCCCAGATCCGCTACACTGCGGGCAAGAAGTGCTTCGTCCCGGTCCATCAGAAACACGGCAGCGCCTTCGCCGAGACAGGCTCGAACGATGGCAAGACCAATGCCCTGTGCGGCGCCAGTGATCAGGATACGCTTTCCTGAAAGCCGATCAGCCATTGTGCTTCTCCCTGGTCTCCGACACATGCAGAAATGTCATCTTTATCGTTCCCGCCAGTTCCTCCCCCGGCTCCAGAACGCTCAGGCCACCGAGATCCGGCAGATTGTGACCGTTCGGCAGATGGCTCATGGGTTCCAGACAGACAAAGTCTGCAGGTGCCTGCGGGGCAAAGATCATCATCACGTCGAACACCGGATCGCAGCTGAGATCAAGAGCGAGCTCAATATCCGGCCAGTGTAGCCGGGCCTTGCCGGAAAAACCGCCGAAGGCATTGTTGATCCAGCGCGGCGGCACGATACGCGGCATCGAAAAATCGAGTTCGGAAGGAATGTGCTGCAGACCGTCCGGAAGATGTCCCTCGCCTTCCCGCCACATGTTTTGCACCTTCGTCTGCAGGGTCATGTCCGGAGTTCGGCGGAAAAACGGATGAAACCCGATGCCGAACGGCAGGGCCTTATTGCCAAGGTTCGTCACGCGAAGGCTCAGGGACAGGCAGTCCTCTTCCAGATGAACCTTCTGGTGCGCCTTGAAGGCATAGGGACTATGGGAGGGTTGCTCCCTGACCAGGTCAAGATCAAGCGAATTGCCGGTCTTTTCCGTCAGGTTCCAGGTATCCAGCCAGCCGTCACCATGCAGAACAAGCGGTTCGTCAGTGTTGGGCTGAAGTGTGAAGCTCTCCCCCCGGAAGGTGAAGCGATTGCCGGCGATCCGATTTCCGAAGGGCACCAGGGGAAAACAGGCTGCCTTCCCCTCTGGTCCACCGGCAGCTTGCAGGATCGGCGTGCCTCGCCACGCGGCCTGGACAATTGAACCTCCCTCAGGGCTGGCGGTGACCACCAGATCCCCTTGCGCGAGCGTCCAGTCCTGCCCGGCCCCCACGGACATCAGCGGCTTGCCGTGGAGCGCAGATTGTCGAGAAGAACCGCGATGAGCAGGATCAGGCCACGCACGACATACTGGTAGAAGGCCTGAATGTTCAGGAGGTTCATGACATTTTCGGCAATGCCCATGATCATGACGCCGACAATGACACCCGTCATGGCGGCGCGGCCACCGGCCAGGGAGACTCCGCCGAGGACACAGGCGGAAATCACCGAGAGTTCAAGGCCGGTGGCTGCATTCGGTTGGCCGGATGTGATGCGCGAGGCAAGCATGATGCCTGCAACAGCGCAGATCAGGCCCTGCAAGGCAAAGATCCAGATCCGCATGGACACCACATTCACCCCGGCAAGACGGGCCGCTTCCGGATTGCCGCCAATCGCCAGCGTGTTCTTGCCGAAGACCGTCCGGTTCAGCAGAAAACCGAAAGCGATGAAAAGCGCACCCATGACCCAGATCGGCGTGGGGATGCCCAGGAAGCGGGACAGGGCGAGCTGGTAGAACCCGGGGTCGTTGATGCCGACGGCCCGGCCGTCGGACACGATCAGCGCCAGTCCCCGGACGATCTGCATGGTGGCCAGTGTGGTGATCAGCGCGTTGATGCGGAAACAGGCGATGACGAAGCCGTTGACCGCACCCACCAACGCACCGCTAAGCAAAGCTATGATGAGCCCCATAACGATGGAGCCGGTCATGTTGGAAGCAATGACGGCGATCATGCCGGTGAATGCGACCGTCGATCCGACCGAAAGGTCGAAATCGCGCGAAGCGAGGCAGAACATCATCGTGCAGGCGACAATGCCGATTGTCACCACCGACTGCAACAGGCCGAGGATGTTGCGCTCGGTGAGAAAGTTGGGAACGGTCAGGGAAACGATTGCGAAGGCCACCGCGAAGATGACGACCAGGCCCTGGTCTCCGAGCAAAATTTTCTTGAGAGAATTCATCTGAAACGGCCCCGTTCACACCGTGTGGGCAGCATTTCTGTCCGGCAAGGCCAGGGTCAGAATGTTGCGCTCTTCAAAGGTTTCCCGCGCGAATTGGCCGACCATGCGGCCTTCGCACATGACGATGATGCGGTCGGAAATACCCATCACTTCGGGCAACTCGCTGGAAACGACCACGATGGCCATACCGCCTTCCGCAAGCTCGTAGAGGATGTCGTAGATCTCCGACTTGGCGCCGACGTCGATGCCGCGTGTCGGCTCGTCGACAATCAGCACCTTCACACCCTGTTCCGACAGCCAGCGGCCCAGAATGACCTTCTGCTGATTGCCGCCGGAGAGATTGACGATGTCCTGCTTCCGCGATGGCGTGCGCACCTTGAGCCGGGCGATAAAGCGATCCGCAAGAGCTGCTTCCTTGCCAAGCTGGAGAATGCCGAAGGAGGACATGTGCCTGCGTGAGGAAATGGCTATGTTTTCCTCGATGGACCGCCCCTGGATAATGCCGTCGTGTTTCCGGTCTTCCGGACACAACACGAGCCCTGCATTGATGGCACCGCGCGGATTGTCCGCAGGCACTTCCTTGCCGTCGATGGAGACCGTGCCGCCGCGCCGCGTGTCCGCACCATAGACAAGGCGCATCAACTCGCTGCGTCCGGCGCCAATCAGGCCGAAGAAGCCCAGGATTTCGCCCTGCCGAACCGAGAATTCGGCCGGTCCGGGAAGCTTTTCACCGCACATGCCGGACACTTCCAGCCGCACCGGCCCGAACGACCGCTCACGCCAGCCCCAGATGTTGCCGATTTCACGCCCGACCATCTCGGCGATGATCTGGTCGCGGGTCACATTGGCAATGTCGGGGTGATGGGCTGCAAGACGGCCATCCCGCAAAACCGTCAGGCTGTCGCAGAGGTGGAAGATTTCCTCCAGCCGGTGAGACACATAGAGGATCACCGTGCCCTTGGCCTTCAACCGGGCGATCAGCTTGAACAGGATCTCGCTTTCCCTGGAGGACAGGGATGACGTCGGCTCGTCCAGTGCGATGACCCGGGCCTCCATCATCACGGCCTTGGCGATTTCCACCATCTGGCGCGCACCGATGGACAGCGAAGCGACCTTGGCATTGGGATCGACATCGACGCCGATCTCCTCAAGCCGGTCGCGCACGGTCTCGACCAATCGCCGGCCTTCGAGGACGCCACCCCGGTTGGGAAACCGGCCCAGCCAGAGATTTTCTGCCACCGTCAGCTCCGGCACCAGCTGGAGTTCCTGGTGGATCACGATCACTCCGGCCTCGAAGGCATCGCGCACAGACCCGTAGTTCTGCTCGATCCCGTCGATGGAAATGGATCCGCTGTCCGCGGACTGGTCGCCGGAAAGCACCCGGATCAGGGTGGACTTGCCGGCACCGTTCTCGCCCATCAACCCATGTACGGCTCCCTTCTGCACCGAGAAGGAGATGTCCGATAGGGCCTGAACGCCCGGGTAGCTCTTGGATATGTTTTGTACTGACAGATAAGACATGACGCTCGCGCAACAGTTCCCCGGCGACCGCAAGACCGGTCGCCGGATCAGGTGTCAGTCGGGACGGATCACTCGATGCCCAGGTCCTTGCGCACGTCCACATAGGTGTCGCGCAGGGCCAGCGAGCCGGACGTCAGGATCAGCGGCTCCGGTGCCTTGTTGTTGGCAATCCACTCGTACATGTTGAGTGCGGTTTCATAACCGTGGCGCTTCGGCGAGATTATGACCGTACCGTAGAAACCGGTCGCGCTCGGTTTCTTGAACTCGTTGATGGCCGATTCAGCACCTCCGATGCCAACGCCAATGACGTTCTCAGCCGGGATGCCGACCGATTCCGTGGCCCGGACGGCGCCGAGAACGGCTTCGTCGTTCAGACCGAAGGCAATCCACTTCTTCACGTCCGCGTGCTGGTTGAGCACGGTGGTGGCAGCGTTCAGGGCCGCTTCGGTATCGGTCTTGGCCTGGGGTGCGTCATAGATGTTTTCCGCGGGGAAGCCGGCAGCCGTCAGAGCTGCGATAGCGCCTTCGACCCGATCAACGGCCGTCGGAAGCTGGTCGTAGGAAACGCGGATCGCGCCCACTTCGGACATGTCCCAGCCGCGCGCCTCGATCTCGGCCGCAATGGACTGACCGACGGTCTCGCCGATCTTTACCGCGGAAATGCCCATGTGCGGCACGCTTTCGATGGGTTCGCCATCAGCGCCGACAAGTCGGTCATCCACGGTCATCAGCTTCAGGTCGTTGGCGGCTGCCTTGGCCACGATCCCCGGTCCGAGCTTCACATCCGGCACGCAGATGATGAAGCCCTGCGCGCCCTGCGCACCCAGGTTATCGATCGCTGCCTGAACCTTCTCTCCATCCGGTGCGCCGATTTCAACAAGGGTGAACCCCTTTTCCTCGGCAGCCTTCTGGGCAAACTTCCACTCGTCCTGGAACCAGGGCTCCTCCGGCTGCTTGACGACGAAACCGATTTTCACGTCAGCGGCATGGGCAGAACCGACGAGGGCAAGGGCCATCACTCCGGTCAGAACGGCTTTCTTCAACACACGCATTGCAGAACCTCCCAATTCATTTCGAGGCGCCCAGCCTCCCGGGGCGCTTCAACAGACCTACTGTGAATCATCATACCAGTCAATTGCCTTTGTATGATGTATCGGATAAGATTGCCCGACATTCGATGACGGACGGTCAAACGCGCAGTTCGCGCAGAGCAAAAAATCCGCTAAAAATGCGGGATCTCATTCCGCCACAAACAGGGAGCAGGCCATTGGAAACGTTGAGGGAGGAGACAGCGACCGCTGATCAGAACAGTGGCAAGCGCCCTCGCGTGCGAAAGAATGTGACGGCGGCTCTGGCGGAAGACATCTGCTCTGAAAAATATCCGGTCGGCGCTCAGCTCCCGCGAGAAAACGACCTGTGCGAAATCTATGGCGTCAGCCGCACGGTCATTCGCGAATCCATCAAGGTTCTGGAATCCAAAGGCATGCTGCGGGTGAAGCCTCGCGTGGGAACCGTGGTGACCGACCGGGAGGACTGGAACATACTGGATGGGGAAGTGCTCGATTGGATCGGCCCCTTCATCCATGAGTTCGACCTGCTTGGATGCATCCTGGAAGCCCGGCGCACGATTGAGCCGGCAGCAGCGGAATTTGCGGCCAAACGTGCCACCTTGCAGGAAATTGCGGCGCTGGAAGCGGCCTGGATGCGGATGCGCGACTCAAATTCCGACCCAGAAGCCTTCACCGAGGCGGACGTCGATTTCCATAGCGTGCTTATGGCCGCCAGCCACAATCAGGTGTTTCGGCGTCTTTCCAGTGCCATTCATACGGCCCTGCATTATACGCTGCATGCGTCCAACACTGCGGTGGAGAGCCGGGACCTTGCCATCGAACTGCATGGCGAACTTGTGGATGCCCTGCGCCTGCGCGATGCGCCGCGAGCCCGGGAAGCCTCGAACCGGATGCTGGACCTGGCCGAGCATGACCTGACTGCGGCCCAGGCTGCTGCCGGGCGTGTCGATCTCTGACCACCCCTTCGCCTGCCGCCCGATGACGTCGCCTTTGCCGGAAACTTAAAGAATGAAGATCACCAAACTCACGACCTATATCGTGCCGCCGCGCTGGCTTTTCCTGAAGATCGAAACCGATGAAGGCGTCACCGGCTGGGGCGAACCCGTGGTCGAAGGCCGTGCCCTGACTACGGAAGCGGCTGTCCATGAACTTTCCGACTATCTCATCGGCAAGGATCCCTTTTTGATCGAGGACCATTGGACGGTGCTTTATCGAGGCGGATTTTACCGGGGCGGCGCGATACACATGAGCGCCCTTGCAGGCATCGACCAGGCCTTGTGGGACATCAAGGGGAAGGCTCTCGGCCAGCCAGTTCACTCGCTGCTTGGCGGCCAGGTGCGGGACAGGATCAAGGTCTATTCCTGGATTGGAGGCGACAGGCCTTCGGAGCTGGCAGACAACGCCAGGCAGGTGGTCGAGCGCGGCTTCAAGGCGCTGAAAATGAACGGTTGCGCCGAACTCCAGATCGTCGACAGCAACTCACGGCTGGACAAGGCTGTGGAGGCGATCGCGAGTGTGCGCGAGGCCGTTGGTCCGGACATCGGCATTGCTGTGGACTTCCACGGGCGGGTGCACAAGCCCATGGCCAAGGTCCTGGCGCGGGAACTTGATCCCTACAAGCTGATGTTCATTGAAGAACCGGTGCTTTCCGAAAACAAGGAAGCCCTGCGCGATATCGTCAATCACACCTCGACGCCGATTGCCCTTGGCGAAAGACTTTATTCCCGCTGGGACTTCAAGTCTGTTTTGTCCGACGGCTATGTGGACATCATCCAGCCGGATCTGTCACACGCGGGCGGGATCACGGAATGCCGGAAGATCGCCGCGATGGCCGAAGCTTACGATGTTGCGCTCGCGCCCCATTGCCCGCTTGGCCCCATCGCCCTTGCCGCCTGCCTCCAGGTCGATGCGGTGTCCTACAATGCTTTCATTCAGGAACAGAGCCTCGGCATCCATTACAACAAGTCCAACGATCTGCTGGACTACATCACCAATGCCGATGTCTTCGCCTATGCGGACGGCTTTGCCGCCATCCCGCAGGGACCAGGCCTCGGCATCGAGGTGAACGAGGATTATGTCGTCGAGCGCGCCAAGGAAGGCCACCGCTGGCGCAATCCCATATGGCGTCATGAAGACGGAAGTCTCGCCGAGTGGTGACCTGAGCGACCTTGAATGAACCCTGACGGGGCGTCTCAGGACGCCTCGCGCCAGCGCTCCTCGCGAACGAATTCGATCAGCCTGTCCGAGGGCATCGCCGGTGCAAAGGCATAGCCCTGCAGGGCATCGCAGCCGAGATCACGCAGGATCCTGGCATGTTCCATGGTTTCCACGCCTTCGGCGACAACCTTGATGCCAAGCGACTGCCCGATTTCGATGATCGATGCCACCAGGCGGCGCTGGCCTTCCGAATGGGTGATCGGGATGACCAGCTGACGATCGATCTTCAGCCGTTTCGGACGCAGGTGAATGAGGCTGACGATGGAGGCATAGCCTGTGCCGAAATCATCGATCTCGATGTCGATGCCCATGTCCCGCAGGTGTTCGAAATTGGCGGCGATAAGATCGTTCTTGTCGTCCAGGAAGATGGATTCCAGAAGTTCGAAGGACAGTGACCCGGGTTCGAAGGCAAGACCGTCGAGGCTCTGCATCAGGTTTGCGTCGTTGAGCCTGCCAGCCGACACGTTGACCGACATTTTCGGAATGTGGATCCCGGCCGCTTTCCAGCGTGCGGACTGCCACAGGGTCTGTTCCAGAATAATCCGGTCGATCAGGGGCACCACATTAAGCTCGTCGGCCGTTTTCAGGAATACGTCCGGTGTCAGAATGCCTTCGGTGGGATGGTTCCAGCGCGCCAGTGCCTCGACACCGGTGATCGCCAGCGTTCTCGCATCGAACTGCGGCTGGAAGTACGGCAGGAATTCCTGACGCTCCAATGCACACAGGATGTCGTCGGCAACCTGCTTGTTGCGGACGATTTCCGACTTCAGCGTGTCGGAGAAGAATTCGAACCGGTTGCGGCCGTTGCTCTTGGCCCGGTAGAGTGCGATGTCCGCATCAACCAGCAGGTGCCGACCGTAGTCGCTCAAGGTCGTGTCGGCCATGGCAATGCCGATGGACACGCCGAAGCGGCATTGATGATTTTCGAAAGTCACCGGCTGACGCATCTGCTCGATGATCTTTTCAGCAAGGGCGGCCAGGCTTTTCTCGTCGGTCGGCTCGGTGATGGCAATGACAAACTCGTCACCGCCGATGCGGGCGACGAACTCGCTGGAACTGACGTTTTCCATCAGCACCGACGCGGCATGGGTAAGCATCGAGTCGCCGGCAGCGTGGCCAAGCGTATCGTTGATATGCTTGAAGCGATCGAGATCGATATGCAGCAGCGCCGTCGGCTTGTGCGGGGCCTGCTCGTCCAACAGCTGCCGGTCCAGGAACCGGCGGTTCGGGAGACCGGTCAGACTGTCGTGCAGCGAATGGTGCTCCATCAGCGCACGGGCATCCTCCAGTTCGCGGTTCCGGTCTTCGGCATTCTGCTTGGCGTTGAGCAACCGGGTCTTGAGCTGGAAATCCCGGGAAACATCCCAGTTGACGCCCAGAATGTAACGTTGGCCGCGAGTGTTGGTGTGAACGGCGCCGATAGCCCGGATCCAGCGGGTGGAGCCGTCCTGAAGGATCACACGGAAGTCGGAATGATAAGTTCCGCCGGTGTCGATCGCGTCCCAATATTCCTTTTCGGCGCGCTTCAGATCCTCCGGGTGCAGGCACTCGGACCAGACGTCATATTGCGACGTGTCGCGCCACTCCGGGATATCGTAAAGCTCCCGCATCCGGCTGTCCCAGGTCAACACACCAGTGTCCAGATTCAGTTCCCAGATCCCTATCTTGGAGGTATCGAGGGCAAGCTTCAGGCGCTGAGACAGACCTTCCATCTGCACCTGGCGGCGTCTCAGTTCGCGGATATGCCCGCGCCGCTGATCGTACAGCTGTCCGGCGATGAAGATCGGCAACAGGACCAGCAGTCCCCCGGCCAGCATCAGCAAGCGGACTTTCCAGGCGTTGTCCGGCATTGCCGACCAACCACCACGCGGGATCGCCGCAATCCGCCAACGCCCGGTCGGCAGAACCACCTCGGACAACACAGGGTTCTGGGACAGAATGTTCTCGTCCCCGAAGAAAACCGACTTGTCCGCCATGGTCGCATCGCGGCCCATGATCGCGATTTCCACGGGAAGCGCAGCGTCCAGCAAGCCGCTATCCGCATAAAGCCTGTCGGCGTCGACGACAGCAGCAACCAGCCCCCAAAGGCGCCTTGTGCCATCATCATTTTCGGTAAAGACAGGGAAGCGTCCGACGAACCCCTTGCCCCCCTGCAAAAGATCGACGGGACCGGCGAGCACCATCTCGCCCGAATTCACCGCCCGAAGGGCCGCATCACGCTGCTGCTCGTTTTTCCGGTAATCGAGCCCAATGGCCTTTTCGTTGCCGGTCATCGGATACATCAGCCTGACGACAAGATCCGGTGCGCCGGCGACATTGCGAAGCTGCGAGTGATTGCCGATGAGACCACTGGAAATCCGGCCGAACTGGTCCTGATCAATATCCGGCTGTGTCGCAATCAGCGCGACAAGCCCCCGGACAAGCTGCAGGTTGCTGTTGATGTTGCCTTCCAGCCGGGCACGGACAATGCCGAGTTGCTCGGCGACATTCGCGCGCGCACTTTGCAGATGCACGGACCGGTTCTGAACTTCCGCGAATATTCCGGCAGCAATTGTCACGGCAAGGGCAATGCCGATCGCCGCAACGCTGGCCAGGCTGGGCCGTGTCAGAATATGACTGGCTCCAATTCGGGAAAAAAATGTCTTCGGCATCTCATCTCGTTAGGTCGAGAAATCTCCAATGGCCAACGATCAGGACACCGCAGTCTTGGAGCTTATCTCAGAATAACCTTAAAAACGAAACAAATGCCTAAAGGTCACTTTACAGTTTGACTGAAGGGATTGAGCGATATTGCTTCAGAGCTTATGTGCTGTTCTAACGTAGCAGGATAACCCCCACGACCGCCGCAACGATGAGCATGCAGCCGAAAATCTCGGACCGGGCGATCGCTTCCTTGAACACCAGCCATGACACCAGAAAGGTGAACACGAGCTCGACTTGGGCAAGTGCGCGCACATAGGCGACATTTTGCAGCGTCATTGCCGTGAACCAGCCCACAGACCCGGCCACGCCGGAAGCGCCAACCCAGACGGCTGCTCGCCAGGCGCGAAGGCTGGCGCGCAACTGGTCGGGTTCACGCAGCACCATCCAGCTTGCCATGACGATTGTCTGAAAAGCCGTTGCATAAACCAGCGCGTAGGCGGCCTGCATCGGCACCCCGGTGCCTTCCAGCGACAGTGAAGCCGTGCGGTAGGCGACGGCGGACGCACCGAAAAAGGCAGCCGAGGCAAGGCCGATCAATGCCGGACGTCCGACTAGCGACGTGCGGATGGCAGCCAGTGTCAACGGAACCCGTGCCAACGAAATGACCACCACACCGATGACGCCGACCAGAATGCACAGTCCAGCCGCCAGGGAAATGTGTTCGCCGAGAACGACGAAGCCGAAGAGCGCCGCCTGGATCGGTTCTGTCTTGGAATAGGCGGTCCCGACAGCAAAGTTGCGGAAGGAGAAAAGGTGGATCAGCAGAAACGTGCCGAGGATCTGCGCCAGACCACCCAGGGCACCGGCAATCAAAAGCGTCGGTGTCGGTTCAGGCAGCGGGAACTTGAACACGACGTGCAGCACGGCGGCATAGGCGATCGCGAAAGGCACGCCGTAGCCGAACCGCACAAATGTCGCCCCGGTGGTACCAAGCTGACCTTTCAGGTGTTTCTGGAGGGCCGTACGCAGGTTCTGGCAGAACGCTGCTGCAATGGTGATCGGGATCCATAATTCCACGGAACGTACTCTTGTCGATTTTGTTGAATTGATTTCACCCTAGCGATTTGGTCGCCGCTTTAAACTGCCGTGATCGCAACCAACATTTTATTTTTTCTCAACTCATCGACCTGGACGGCAGGTGTAATCCAGCCAGCATTCCCCCGAGAATGGCTGCTTGTTTGACGGCTACAGGACATCTGCCGACCCTCCCGTGCTTGACAGCACCTTGCCGGGCGGCTTAGGTCCGCGCCAGAAATGTTAACGCCCGGAGACCATCTGCCTGATGACCCACGATCTCGCTTCCCTGTCCAAGATCATCGACGCCGCCTTCGAAGACCGTGCCGCCATCGACACCACGACCACCGGTGAAGTCCGGGACGCGGTCGAGGAAACTTTGAACCTGCTCGACCGTGGCAAGCTGCGCGTTGCGGAGAAGAAGGATGGCGACTGGGCGGTCAACCAGTGGGCCAAGAAGGCTGTTCTGCTGTCGTTCCGCCTGAACCCGATGGACATCATCAAGGGCGGCCCCGGCGACGCCACCTGGTGGGACAAGGTGCCGTCCAAGTTCGACGGCTGGCGCGGCATGGATTTTGAAAACGCCGGTTTCCGCGCCGTGCCGAACTGCATCGTTCGCCGCTCTGCCTTTATCGGCAAAGGCGTGGTCCTGATGCCGTCCTTCGTCAATCTCGGTGCTTTTGTTGACGAAGGCACAATGGTCGACACATGGGCGACCGTCGGCTCCTGCGCCCAGATCGGCAAGAACGTCCACCTGTCCGGCGGCGTCGGCATCGGCGGCGTTCTGGAACCGCTCCAGGCCGGTCCGGTGATCATCGAAGACAATTGCTTTATCGGCGCACGCTCCGAAGTGGTCGAAGGCTGCATCGTGCGCGAAGGTTCCGTGCTCGGCATGGGTGTCTTCATTGGCCAGTCCACCCGCATCGTCAACCGCATGACCGGCGAGATCACCTACGGCGAAGTACCGCCCTACTCCGTGGTTGTCGCAGGTTCCATGCCGACGTCCAGCGTGATGGGCAACGGCGAAGCCGCTCCGAACCTTTACTGCGCCGTAATCGTGAAGACGGTTGACGAAAAGACCCGCTCCAAGACCGGCATCAACGAACTTCTGCGCGACTGACGCAGACCAGGGGGCGCCGCGAGCGCTCCGACATCTGGAAATCCGGAAAGCCCCGCCCTAACCCGGCGGGGTTTTTCATGCGCCCCACAAAAGCCCGACCACCTGGGAAATCACGAGCGTGAGCAACACATCCAGGACGACGACGCCGATGGTCAGGCTCACGGTTGTCTGAAGCGCGATGCGGGCGACCTGGTAGCGATACCAGATCACGACAAAGAGGCAGGTCAGCGATAACAAGACAACGATGCCAGGCGAGATAACGTCCAGAAGAAACAGGATGTAGGTAAAGAGATACGGCACCGACGCGAGCAGGCTTGTCCAGTTGCGTACGACAATGAAAGACACGTAGCGGTTCGAAATGCCTATCGGCGCTGCCAGCAACGCCAGCAACAACGGTAGTGCCAGCCAGTCGACGCCCATTCCCAGGAACTGGGCAAACCAGTAGCTACCGTTCGGAAAGGCGTCGGGATGGTAGAGGTTCTCGGCGAAAAAGAGCCGCTTTTCCGCAAGGCAACTGACCACGTAAACCGGCACCAGCAGAAAGATGACGGAGAACGAACGCCAGAACCCCTGAATGGACTGGTCGAAAAACGCCATTCCTTCCGGACGGTTGCGCAGAAGCAACCAGGACCCGTCCAATGCCGCGCGAATTTCGACCTTGCTGATCAATTCCCGTCTGCTCCGGAAAAATAGCTGAAGAGGAATTTTTTGTAGATTGCTGCCAGCCGGTCAAGGTCCTCAACCGCGACACATTCGTCCACCTTGTGCATCGTCTGGCCGACAAGGCCAAATTCCACGACCGGGCAGTAGTTCTTTATGAAGCGGGCGTCTGATGTTCCTCCGCCCGTTGAAAGCTCCGGAACCCGGCCGGTTTCCGCTTCCACAGCCTTGCTCAGGGCCTCAATCAGGACTTCGTCCCGTGTCAGGAAGGATTCGCTGGCATCGCGCTTGAACTCCAGCCCAAGCGCTAGATTTCCAAGGTCTACCGCTTCAAGCGTCTCGGTGATGCGGGCCTTGAGGCTCTCCAGCGTCCATTCGTCATTGTAGCGAATGTTGAAACGGGCTTCCGCCCGCGCCGGGATGACGTTGAAGGCCGGATTACCGACATCAGCGGAGACAATCTCCAGATTGGACGGCTGAAAGCGTTCGTTGCCCTTGTCCAGCTCCAGCGCGTCAAGCGCGGCCAGAAGGCGAACCAGGCCCGGGATCGGGTTGTCAGCCAGATGCGGGTAGGCGGCATGGCCCTGGACACCCCGGACCGTGATGGTGCCGGACAGCGATCCGCGCCGCCCGACCTTGATGGCATCGCCGAGCACATCCGGATTGGTCGGCTCGCCGACGATGCAGGCATCGAACACATGCCCTTGTTCCCTGGCCCACTGAAGCAGCTTGACGGTGCCGTTGACTGCCGGGCCTTCCTCGTCGCCGGTGATGAGAAAGGAAATCGTGCCGCCAAAATCCGGGCCCTTTTCGGCAACGTAATCAAGCGCTGCTGCTGCAAAGGCCGCGATGCCGCCTTTCATGTCGACTGCGCCCCGGCCAAACAGCATGCCGTTGTCGATGGTCCCCTCAAACGGGCCGTGCCGCCAGTCGCTCTCGGCACCGGCCGGAACCACATCCGTGTGGCCTGCAAAGACGAAATGCGGTGCACCGCTGCCGATGAAGGCAAACAGGTTCTCCACGTCCGGCGTGTCCTCGTCCTGGAACGTGACGCGCGACACGGCAAACCCGGCCTTGCCGAGCAACGCTTCCAGCGATGCCAACGCGCCGCCTTCGGCAGGGGTCACGGACGGGCAACGGATCAGGTCCTGTGCGATTGCGACGGCGGAAGTGGGCATGAAACAGTCTCTTTGGTTAGTCGTATGCAAGGCTCACGCGCGTTCAGCGCTTGCGCCAGTAGCTGTTTGGCATCGGGCCATGGCGGTTCGGCTGGCCCTGGCTCGGCACAACGCCGAGAAAGATCAGCATGATCACATTCAGGATCGGAACGAAGATCAAAAGTGCGAGGAACCCGCTCTGACCGATGTCCTGCAGCCGCTTGACGACCAGTGCCAGTTCCACCCACTGCAGAACGAAAAACAGAACCGGAAACAGCGGATTCGTGCCGATGTAGTCGCCGGAAATCATGGATTCAGGCGTCGGCGTTTCAGCGGAGGAAAGCCACCATATCCGCAGCGCAATGCCGAAGATGATCCAGCTGACAAGGAAACACAGCCAATAGGGTTCCCGGCCCATACGACCGATAGGGCTCAAAAGGGCCCAGATCGGCCCCGGGGCAGTATTCGCGCTCTGTGGGGGCGTTGTCATTCCATCCAGCTCAGGTTCGATTGATCTGGCAAGGAGGTAGACGCATACGCGGGCCGGATCAAGGTCTGTTACACAGTCGCACCGGCCTTGGCCAGTGCGTAATCATGCGAATTGTGCCAGTCGTATAGTTTGCACCCCTATTACCTTGGGTAATTTTAATGGATTTTGCACGTTCGGCGTGCCAATCCTAATTTTAAAGGTTCACTGCCGACGAGGGGGCTCGCTGATGACCGGTGCCTGGAAGACTAGACTAACTGCCTGTGCATTCTCAGTATTTCTGGCGTTCTTGTCCACTATGGCACTGCCGGCCAACGCACAGGACACCGGAAAAAACCTTCCGTCGCAGCTTCAGCCCGAAGCCATGGAAAAGCTTGTCTCCGATCTCGATCCGGAACAGGTGAAGGCGCTGACCGACCTGATGACCCTGCTGCAGCAAGGTGCCGCAGCCAAGGGCGCGCAGACCCCGCCTCCGTCAGAAGAAGTCGAACTGATCGAGAAGGTACAGACCGCTGCCGATCAGTTCGGCGCGCTGATTGCCAACAATTTCAGAACCTTGCCGGAACTCTTCAGCAGCCTTTTCTCCAGTATCGGCGCGCTGTTTGCGGGAACGGTCGCAGGACCGGTGCATATCTTCATTGGTGCGATCGCCCTCATCCTGGCAGCCGGGTTTGCCGCCGAATTCCTGGTCAACCGGCTTTTCGCTTCCCGCCGGGAAAAGATCCAGAGCCATGCGCCCCACAGCCTCTTTGAAACTGTCAAACTGGTCTCCACACGTGCCGCGCTTGATCTTGGCGGGCTGATTGTTTTTGCAATCGTCGCCTTCGCTGTCGGCAAGATCGCGATTTTCGATCCTGTCGCCAGAGCCTTCGCCTTTCAGGCGGTATTCTGGATCGTTTTCCTGCCACGCATCGTCGCAGCCCTGCTGCGTTTTGCCCTGGCCCCGCATCGGAGCGAGCTGCGCCTCGTCACTGCGGACGACACCACCGCCAAGTCGCTTTACCGCAGCTTCACGAGCCTCTTCGCCTTTGTTGGCGTCACGTTCTTCCTGCGTAACATCATGATTGAGGCCGGCGACGGAGATGTTGCCGAAACCTTCCGCTTCTTCATCGGCTTTGGCGTCAATCTCTGGATCGCCATGGTCATCTGGAACGCCCGTCATGGCCTGACGAGCATCATTCTTGGTGATGAGCACCAGCCAACCAGCGGCCTGGAACGCATGGCCCGGTTCTGGCCCTACTTCTCGATTGCCTTCATCGCCTTCAACTGGCTGCTGGTTCAGATAACAACCAGCATGGGCATCGAAGCGCTGACCGCGGGACGCTCTCTCGCCGTGATCGCGTTGGTCGTGTTCGCGCCGTTTCTCGACACGATGGTCCGCGGCATCGTCTCCCACATCGTTCCGCCCATGCGCGGGGAAGGTCCGGTTGCGGAAGCTGCCCATATGCAGACCCGGCACAGCTACGTGCGCATTGCCCGCGTGGCCCTGCTTGCCTTCCTGGTGCTGATGGTCGGCAGGATCTATGGTCTCAATCTGCTCGCGCTCGGCGCGGAAGACGGGTCCTCGGTCGCCCGGCATACGGTTATCTTCCTGCTTATTCTGGCCGCCGGTTACCTTGCCTGGGAAATCACCAATCTCTGGGTTGCCCACCAGCTCGCCAAGGATTCGCCGCCGCCTTCCAACGAAGATGAAGACGCGGAGATGGGCGGGGCCGGCAAGTCGCGCCTGGCAACGATCCTGCCTCTGATCCGCGTCGTCGTGCAGATCACGATCCTGACCCTGACCACACTGCTCGCCCTCAGCCAGCTGGGCATCAACATCACGCCGCTTCTGGCCGGTGCCGGTGTCGTTGGCCTGGCAGTCGGCTTCGGGGCGCAGACCCTGGTGCGCGACGTGGTCTCAGGCATCTTCTTCCTGATGGACGACGCCTTCCGTCTGGGTGAATTCATCGATGCGGGCGGTACACAGGGCACTATCGAGAAAATCTCGATAAGGTCCCTGCAGCTGCGCGGCACGCGT
Source organism: Roseibium sp. RP-7 (assembly GCF_053005225.1). Taxonomy (NCBI): domain Bacteria; kingdom Pseudomonadati; phylum Pseudomonadota; class Alphaproteobacteria; order Hyphomicrobiales; family Stappiaceae; genus Roseibium; species Roseibium sp. RP-7. The sequence goes on along the minus strand of NZ_JBRKQA010000001.1, from coordinate 657,813 downwards.
GGTGCCGTTCATATCGTCCCCTATGGCGAAATTCCGAAGCTCACCAACCTGTCCCGTGACTGGGTGATCATGAAGCTGAAGTTCACCGTTCCTTTCGACACGGATGTCGAGAAGGTTCGCAAGCTCTTCAAGCGGATCGGCCAGGAAATCATGGAGATGGAAGAGTTCAAGGACGACATTCTGGCCCCGTTCAAGGGACAGGGCGTTGCCGATGTTGACGACGTCGGCATCGTGGTGCGCGGCAAGTACACCACCAAACCCGGCAAGCAGTTCGGCATCCGCAAGGAAATCTACAAGCGCGTTCAACAAGCGTTCGAGGAAAACGGCATCCAGTTCGCGCGCAAGGAGGTGCGGGTCAACATTCCCGACACCGCGAAGCTGGACGACAAGCAAAAGGAAGCCGTCACAGCAGCTGCGGCTGCCGCAGCCGCCGACATGGACAAGAAGCCGGCTACCGAGTGAGGCTCTGCCTTGCTTCGCCTGCAACATAACGGCCTGCCGCTTCGCCTGTGAGAGCGGTGGGCACAGCGTTTGTGGCCCATCCTTCGAGACGCCGCTATCGCGGCTCCTCAGGATGAGGCGATACGGGGAAAAAAGGCTTCAGCAAACCGCAGCCTCATCCTTAGGAGGCCACCAGGCCGTCTCGAAGGATGGGCCCAAAGCCCTGCTCCCCATTTTCACGACCGGATAACCCGTCACGCGATTCAGCCCGTGCTTCCGATCGGATTTAACCGGCGCATAAGCCCTTCTCCCGATTGAGCCGGACACCGTTCCGTGCCTAAGATTGCCTGTCCGCGGGAGGCGGGCAGGCAATATGCTTTTGGGAGGAAGCCGCCTGATGAGTGACAACACGTCAACCCCGCACGGTAGCGGGGCATCCGCAACAGCTGGATTGCGGCCCATGCCAAAGGTCAACAAGATTACCGTCAACGACGTGATCGACGCGTTCGCTGCGGGCCTGGCCGATTTCCGCAGGGCGCCGGTCTACGGCCTCGCGATCGGCGCGTTTTTCGCTCTTGGAGGCCTGTTCGTCGTCTTGAGCGCGGCCGCCCTCAACATGAGTTACCTGTCCTATCCGGCAGCGGCCGGTTTCGTCTTGATCGGGCCATTCGCCGCGGTTGGTCTCTACGAGGTCAGCCGGCGTCTCCAAAATGGTGAGGAGCTTTCCTGGTCACGCATCTTCGGCACCATGTGGGCCCAAAAGGGGCGGGAACTTTCCTGGATGGCCTTCGTGGTTCTGTTCATCCAGATCATGTGGATGTATCAGGTGCGCCTGCTGCTCGCGCTGTTCCTCGGCTTCCGGTCGTTTGCCTCGTTCGACGAGTTTCTGACCCAGGTCATCTCCACCCCGGAAGGCCTGATGTTCCTGGCCGTTGGCCACGTGGTGGGTGCAATCCTGTCGCTGATCCTGTTCTCGCTGACCGTGGTGTCTTTCCCGTTGCTGATGGAGGAGGACCGGGACTTCATCACAGCCATGATCACCAGCGTGCGCGCCGTGTTCACATCGCCCGTCCCGATGATCGGCTGGGCCTTTGTCGTAACCGCGGTTCTGATCGTCTCGATGGCACCGGCGTTCCTGGGTCTAGTCGTGTCCCTGCCGATCCTCGGTCATACGACCTGGCACCTTTACAAGAAATGCGTGGAGATACCCGAGGAGACGTTGTGACGAGCTAAAGAGTATCCTCTCACGCGTCGCCGTCTTCTTCGCCTTCTCCGGCGTCCAACATGGCTTTGCGGGCTTGCCAGTCCTTCTTGAGTTCGATGTCCATTTCCGCCGAGCGGTAGTCGACACGGGTCAGGTAAAGCCCGTCTGCCGGCGCCACCGGGCCGCAGGCGTTCCGGTCGCGGGCTTGCAGGGCCCTGGTGACATCACCCGGCCCCCATTTGCCCTCACCGACCAGGCGCAGGGAGCCGACCATCGAGCGCACCTGATTGTGGAGGAACGACCGTGAGGCGCATTCGGCAATGACGAACTCGCCCTCGCGGTAGACCCGGAATTCCTCCAGTGTCTTTTCCGGGCTTTTTGCCTGGCAGCGCGTGTGACGGAAGGTGGTGAAGTCGTGATGACCGACGAATTCCTGCGCGGCCGCGTGCATGGCGTCCGCATCGAGATGCACCTTCACATGCCAGGCAAGCCCAAGCTGGTGGGTGAGCGGCGGCAGGCGATTTTGAATGCGATAGCGGTAGGAGCGTCGGATCGCGGAAAAGCGCGCGTCGAAGCCTTCATGCATTTCCGCAGCATCCAGGATCACCACCGGATGGGGCTGGCAATGGAAATTCAGTGCCCCCATGACCGTTCTTGCGTCCCAGGCCTTCGAAAGATCCACATGGCAGACCTGCCCGGTGGCGTGGACGCCGGTGTCTGTGCGACCGGCGCCGCCAATGGTCACCTCCTCACCGGAGAATGCCTTGACGGCACGTTCGATCACCGCCTGGACGGACGGCGCGTTCGCCTGGCGCTGCCAGCCGCTGAACGGCCTGCCGTCATATTCCACCGTCAGTTTGTAGCGGGGCATTACTCGAATTCTTCAAAGGGCGTGGCGAAGGCCACCTCGATTGGCAGGTCCCGCGATCCGGCTTCCGTCAGCGCAAGCGCCATGAAGGCATCGCCCGCATAAGGTCCCTGCACCTTGCGTGCCAGCACGGGATCGAAACCGAAGCGCGGATAATAGGACGGCGGGCCGAGCACCAGAACAAGGTCCTCTCCCAGATCCTTCAGGCTTTCCAGAGAAGCCTTGATCAGCGTCGAACCGATGCCGGTCTTCTGCAGGTCCGGCCAGACGGAAACAGGCGCAAGGCAAACAACCTGCATGCCCTGCCCCGGACCGATGGCAGCCGGGGTGACACGGCTGTAGGCGATATGTCCGACGATCCGGCCGTCGGCATCGACCGCGACCTGTTCCAGCACCAGAGCGCCGCAATGACGCAGCGTATGCACGAGGCGGGCTTCCATGTCGGATGGAAAGGCAGCGGTGACCAGCTCTCTGACGGAAGCTTCATCGTCAGAAGTTACGTTTCTGATGGCAAGGCCGGCAGCTTCGGCAGCTTGGGTCATGTCGGTCTCCTCGAACCTCAGATTAGTCCAGAACCGTGCCGTCAGAAAGCGATGCTCCGCGCAGGAATTCCGCGCCGCTCATCGGCTTCTTGCCGGCCCGCTGAACCTGTTCCAGACGTACGGCACCCGCACCGCAGGAAATCACCGGCACATCCCCGCCGGTCTGGAAGGCTCCCGGCGTGCCGGAGCCCTCGCCAAGCGTGCTGCGCAGAACCTTGACCCGTTCCATCTTGCCGCCGAGCGGCATTTCGCACCAGGCACCGGGAAAGGGTGACAGGCCGCGAATGTGGTTGTGAACCTCCGCAGCCGGTTTCGACCAGTCGATCCGGGTTTCCTGCTTGGAGAGCTTGGCCGCGTAGGTGACACCGTCCTCTGCCTGGGTCTGGTCTCCAAGCGCCCCGCGCGACAAGGCCGCCAGCGCCCGAACCATCAGATCCCCGCCGAGCGAAGACAGCTTGTCGTGAAGGTCACCGGCCGTCATGTTCTCGCCGATGGCAACGGTTTCCGACATGCACACGGGGCCGGTATCGAGCCCCTCTTCCATGCGCATCACCTGAACGGCTGTTTCTTTGTCACCTGCCATGATCGCCCTGTTGATGGGCGCAGCGCCGCGCCAGCGTGGCAACATGGAAGCATGAAGGTTGAGACAACCGTATTCCGGCGCTTCCAGGATCGGTTTCGGCAGGAGAAGGCCGTAGGCAACCACCACCGCGACATCTGCATTCAAGGCCGCAAAGGCCTCCTGCTCTTCTGCTCCTTTGAGGCTCTGCGGCGTGAACACCGGAATACCGAAAGATTCAGCGGCCTCATGAACCGGCGATTTCTTCAGGTCCATGCCCCGGCCCGCAGGACGCGGCGGCTGCGAATAGCAGGCGACCACGTCGTGGCCCTGGCCGACGATTTCCATGAGGGTCGGCACCGAGAAATCCGGGGTGCCCATGAAGATGACGCGTAAGGACATGAGGCTCCTGAGGGGTTTTGAAGATCTGCGCCCTTATTGCGTCTCGCGGCGGGTGTTGCAAGGGGGCAGCGTGCGTTGTTGGCGCCCCTGCACCCAGGGCTACTCCTTCCTGGAAGTGCGAAATCGATCAGGCCTGCCGCGTGGCGTCAGCTCGCTTCAAGCCAGGCCTGGCAGCAGGACCTTTAGGCTTCCGACCATCATTTCCATCGCAATAGCCGCCAAGATCATCCCCATCAGGCGGCTCATGACGCTGGTTGCGGTCTGGCCGAGGAACTTCGACAGGAACGGGGCGGCGAAGAACGTGCCTACGAGAACGGCGATGGAGGCGGCGATGGCAGCGATATACGCAATTTCGTGGGAAAGATCCGTGACCTGGCCACGGTAGATAATCATGGTCGAGATCGTTCCCGGTCCGAGCAGGATTGGTACGGTCAGCGGATAGATTGCAGGATTGTCCTGTTCGGAATGATGTTCCTGTTCCTCGTCCGTCCCATGATGCGCCTTGCTCTTCTCACCGGAGATGAGGTTGAGCGCGATCAGGAGAATAAGGAAACCACCGGCAAGCCGAAATGCATCCAGGCTGATGCCGAAGACCTTGAGAATGGCGTCGCCCGTGAGGCCGATGAATGCGGAGCCAAGGGCAAGGCCAACCAGCACCGTCAGGGCAACCTTGCGCTCAAACCCCGGCCCTTTGTCGGCGGTGAGCGACAAGAACACCGGCAGGTTTGCAATCGGGTTCATGATTGCAAAGAGCGCAGCGAAGAGTTTCAGGAACAGGACCTGATCCATTTATGCCGCCCCCCGGTTTCAGCCAGGCAGCAGCGGATCAGAGTTTTCCGGCCAGCTTTGCCTGCTTGGTGAATTTCTTGACAACGCGTTCGCGCTTCAGCTTCGACAGGTAGTCAATGAACAGCTTCCCGTTGAGATGGTCAAGCTCGTGCTGAATACAGGTTGCCAGAAGCCCGTCGGCCTTGATCTCCTGTTCGGCGCCTTCCCGGTTGAGAAACTGGACCGTTACTTCGGCAGGCCGCTCGACCTCCTCGTAGTAATCGGGGATCGACAGGCAACCTTCCTGATAGACGGACAGGTCCTCGCTCGACCAGACGATCTTCGGATTGATGAACACCATCGGCTCTTTCGGCGCGTCTTCCTTGGCGACGTCCAGCACGAAGATGCGTTGCAGCAGCCCGATCTGGCTGGCGGCAAGTCCGATACCGGGGGCATCGTACATGGTTTCCAGCATATCGTCGGCCAGTTTGCGGACGTCGTCGTCGACGGTCACGATAGGTGCACACACCTCGCGCAGGACCGGATCGGGAATGGTGATGATCGGGCGTATTGTCATGCGCCTGACATAAGAAATCGGAGCGCTCCGGTCAACGCGGAAATAGCGCGGCAGCCTCCCGTTTTCAACGCCTTCGACCGGACCTGCTACCTGGTAGAAGTCTACAGCTCTCTCCTGCCGCGCGGATGGGCCTTCGCCCCGAATCGTTCTATGTTTGTTTCATGAATGAGATCCTGTTCGATTTGAGTGGCCGTCCGGTGACGGTTCTGGAAGCTGCCATCGCCGGCGGCCTTTTTCTTCTGGCGCTGATTGTCTGGCTGGTCCTGAAGACCATGCGGGAGATCCGTTTGCGTGCCGAATCGGACGCAGTGGCCGGCGAGCGCATTCACGAGCTGGAAAGCCATCTCTCGCAACTGCTGAAATCTCAGGGGGAAATGACCGGCCGCATGCAGACCATGGCGGAAGTGTTCGGCTCGCGGCAGTCCGACATGATGCGCGCCGTCAACGAGCGTCTGGACGGCATGGGCCACAAGCTGAACCTTTCGATGGCCGACACCAGCAAGCGAACGCAGGACGGCCTCAGGCACCTGCACGAGCGGCTGGCGGTGATCGACCGGGCGCAGCGCACGATTACCGATCTCTCCGGCCAGGTTGGCCAGTTGCAGGCTATCCTGTCCAACAAGCAGACCCGCGGCGCCTTCGGTCAGGGCCGGATGGAAGCGATTGTCCAGGACCAGATGGCGCCCAGCACCTATTCCTTCCAGGCAACGCTGTCGAACAACAGCCGCCCGGACTGCCTGATCCACATGCCGAACGGTGCGCCGCCCCTGGCCATCGACGCCAAGTTTCCGCTGGAAGCCTTCAACCTGCTTCGCAATGCGGAAACCGACGACCAGCTGAAATATGCCCAGGCCCAGTTTCGCCGCGACTTCACCAAACACATTCAGGACATCGGCGAGAAATACCTTCTGCCCGGCGAGACGCAGGATACCGCGTTCCTGTTCGTGCCATCGGAAAGCGTGTTTGCAGAACTCAACGAGAGCTTCGAGGATCTGATCCAGAAGGCGCACCGCACCCGGGTGGTGATCGTCTCGCCGTCGCTGCTGATGCTGTCGATCCAGGTGATCCAGTCGGTGCTGCGCGACGCCAAGATGCGCGAGCAAGCCCATCTGATCCAGGCGGAAGTCGGCCACCTGGTTGCCGATGTCAGCCGGTTGAACGACCGCGTCGGCAAACTTCAGGCCCATTTCGCCCAGGCGAACAAGGATATCGACCAGATCCTGATTTCCTCCGACAAGATCTCCAAGCGCAGCCGCCGAATCGAGGATCTCGAGCTGGGAGAACTCGAAAGCGTGGCAAAGGACACTTCCAGTGCCGAACCCCAGCTGGCGATGACACCGAAGGGGTGACGCAGCAAATCTGTTGCTGCTGTTCTACCTCGGGTCTACAGTCCGGCCGGCTCGATCCGAGTCGATTTGGAGGCAGGTATGTCGTTCCGGAATTTCCTTTTTTCCAAGACACTTAACATCGCAATCACCGGCGTGGTGGTTGGGGGGCTCGCGTTCCCGCTGAGCCAGAATGCAGCGGCGGAAGAATGCTCGCAGTCCGTCGAAGCGGTCTGGCTGGACACCTATTCGGTTGAAGCCGATGCACAGGGCGAATGCGGGTCTGCGGAAGTCTCGCTCGCGGTCTTCAATCAGTCCGGTGGCATTGAATATCAGGCTACCTTTGATCAGAACGACCTGTTCGGTTTTTACGGCATCGAAACCCTCACCGACATGCAGGCAGCCCTGCTGGACTGGATCAGCGGCTATACCGATGTCGCAACATCCGCCAAGCTGCCGGTCTGGCCGGAAGGTGCTGAAGGCCCGCAGGCCGGCGAATTTCCGTTTTATGCAGAAGAAGGCGTGACACGGGAGATCTATGAGCGGGCCCGCCAGGAAGAGCGTCCCATGGTCTGCTTCATTCAGGGAACTGAAAGCCAGCTTTGCCTGGTCAAGAACCCGAAGTCTGGCGCACTCGAATCCATTGGCGTCCAGACGTTCCCCGGCTGAGAAATTCGCGTAGATTAGACAAACACAAGACCACAGCCGACAAGACCCCGGGCGAGCACTTGAATGCCCGGGGCACTGCTACCTCTTGTCCACTTACAACTCCGGCAGGCGCCGCGCCTTCGTGATCGCGCCCCATTCCGTTGCCGCGATGCGATCAATTGCCTTGTCCAGTGGCTCATAGGCGACGGTCATCGTGAAGCCGTTGGCGTGCAAAAGGCGGTTCTCGCCCGCGATGATGCCGACATGGCCTTTCCAGAACAGCAGATCACCACGTTTCAATGCGGCCGGATCGTCGTGCGGAACGGCTTCGCCGGCTTCCGCTTCCTGCATGTCGCTGTCGCGCGGCAGGCCATGTCCGCCTGTCTGCGCCGCAAGTTGCACCAACGCTGAGCAATCGAGACCCAGGCTCGAGCGTCCACCCCAGCGGTAGGGCGTGCCGATCAGCTGTTCGGCGACAGCCACCCAGTCATCCTCAACGGCGTCCAGCGGCACAAGATGTTTGGCAACAACCGCCGAACCATCGCTGAGGAGTGCATAGGCCAGCCCACGCGTTTCGGTTTCACCGATAACCGTGACCAGCGAGCCAATGGACAGGAGCCCGAGTGGCGGAAACTTGAGGTCGGCAACCGGGTAACGGTAGGTCCGAAGGGCGCGCACCCGGTGGGTTGCCGGCTTCACCGGCCCAAGGTCGTCGGAGGAGAACCAGCCGACGTAGCCGTCCGTGTCGAGCTGTCCCCAGGCCCAGCCTTCCGGTGCCTGCTCGTAAACCGTCACCCACTCGCCGCTGAGGGCCTCGGTGTCGATCGGCCGGTCCGGACGCGGTTCAGGCCGGATCGGCAGCTGGTCGGCAATGACCTGAAACACCTCGCCCTCGGCGAAACGGCTAGCGGTTGCCCGGCCTTCATAGTCGATGGCGGCAAGGTCGGCACGGACCGGATGGCGGCGGCGGTCGAAGGTCTCGGTCATGGTCGATAGTCGATCCCGAAATGGATTGGACTGTCAGCGCGGCAGTTCCCGGGCCTTTTCCACCACGAGATCGCCAAGCTGCTCCAGATAAAGCGCGCCTTCCACCGTGCGAGTGATGATCACATTGCGTTTGTCGGCTTCGTCGCGCTTGCGCGACAAAAGCCGCATACCGCCCAGAGTGTCAAGCGCCCGGGTGATGGCAGGTTTGGTGACATTCAACTTGGCAGCCAACCCGCGCACCGTATGCGGCGGTGGCTCCAGATAGACTGTCATCAGGATCGTCAACTGGCGCGCGGAAAGATCCTGTTCGCTATCGCGAACAAGCGCCAGATTGACCTCGTGCATCAGTTTCAGCGCCTGCGAGGCGCGCAATTCGACGGCCATGAGTTACAGGGTCCCATCCTTTTCCCCCATCCATCTCCATGACCATCGAAGCACGAAAACGTTTCGGAGCCGTTATTGTGCGCCCGCAAAACGCTCCGAGAGGACATCGAACAGACCACGAATGCCCTGGGCTTCCCCACCCATCGGTTTTCCGGGCTTTTCCATCGGGGTCCAGCCGAAAATATCGAAGTGAACCCAGCTGCTGGTGTTCTCGACAAAGCGGGACAGGAACAGCGCCGCCGTGATCGACCCAGCGAATCCAGCGCCGGATGTATTGATGTGATTGATATCGGCAACCTTGCTGTCGAGATATTTAAGATAGGGCTGCCACAGCGGCATGCGCCACAGCGGGTCGGCCGCAGCCTCGGCCATGACCGCGATGTCCTCGGCAAGTTCCTCGTCGTCCGTGTAGTAAGGCGGCAGATCCGGCCCCAGAGCAACGCGGGCAGCACCGGTGAGCGTTGCCATATCGATCAGGATTTCCGGGCTCTCCTCGTCTGCAAGCGCCAGGGCGTCGGCCAGGATCAACCGGCCTTCGGCATCGGTGTTGCCGATTTCAACGGTCAGCCCCTTGCGGCTCGGCAGGATGTCTCCCGGCCGGAAGGCGTTTCCGGCAACAGCGTTTTCGACACAGGGAACGATGACCCGCAGGCGAACAGGAAGCTTTGACGCCATGATCATGGATGCAAGGCCCAGCACATTGGCCGCCCCACCCATGTCCTTTTTCATCAGCGCCATGGAGGAGCCCGGTTTCAGGTTGAGACCGCCGGTATCGAAGATGACGCCCTTGCCCACCAAAGTGACCTTGGGCGCGGCTTCGTCACCCCAGGTGAAGTCTGCCAGGCGCGGCGCCCGGCTGCTGGCCTTGCCGACTGCGTGCACCATCGGGAAGTTTTCTTCCAGAAGGTCTTCCCCGATGACGATACGCCCAGTGCCGCCATGCTGCTTGAACAGGGCGACAACGGCCTGGGACAGTTCCCCCGGTCCAAGATCGTTCGCGGGCGTATTGATGAGATCACGCGCCAGCTGGACCCCGTCGAGAATCGTTCCGAGTCGATCCAGGTCGACGGTCTCGTCAACGGCAAGACGGCGGGTCTTGCCTTCGTTTTTCAGGTAGCGGGTAAAGGAATAGGTGGAGAGGGCAAAGCCGAGCGCCGCCTGTTCGGGATCCGGAAACCCCTCGGCAAGATGGTAATCGCCTTCCGGCAGTCCCGCGACCAGGCCGCCTAGTGCCAGCGGATGCGACAGACCGCCATCCTCTACGCCGAACAGCACCGCGGCACCGTCTGCTCCCGGGACAAGCAGGGATGTTGCGGGCTTGCCTGCAAAATCGTTGACCTTGCACCAGTTCAATGCTGCTGATCCGAGCCCGTCCAGAACTTGGGGCAGGCTTGCCTCGGTGACGGCGTGGATGGGCGTGGAGCTGGAAACATCGCTCTTGCGGACTAGGCTTTCGCGCACGGGAGGACCTCCGTTGGAGATTGGATTCGATCTTCAAGACCTAGGATGCCCGGCGTTCGGACGCAATATGGTGCGTGTCGATGCGCACCGCTTCTCGCATTTCGCAACGGTGCTTAACCAAGCATTAGGGTTAATTATCTATTTCTCATAAGGAAACCTGAAAGCCGCCGACAACAAGGATGTTGGAAATGCAATCGCCCAGAACCGGTTCCGTTCGCCGTCGCACTCGTCTCGCTACGACGCTGCTGGCCATGTCGGCGCTTGTCGTTGTCACTGGCTGTGCTTCCAACCGCGCCAACACCGGCACGCACTCCCCTGCCTCCGGCTACACTTCGCCGGGCTCCTCGCAGGCACTGGCACAGGTGTCCAAATGGTCCAAGGCCTATGAGCGCGATCGCAAAGACCGCAGTGCCATTCTTGGCTATTCCAGCGCTCTCAGCCAGAACGGACAAATACCGCAGGCCATGGCCGTTCTTCGGTCCGGCGTGATCGCACATCCCAAGGACCGGGAAATCTCTTCCGCCTATGGCAAGGTTCTGGCGATGAACGGCCGTTTCGACGAAGCGCTGAACGTCATTCGTGGTGCCCAGAGGCCGGACACGCCGGACTGGAGGCTGATGTCCGCTGAAGCGGCGATCTATGATCAGACCGGCAACCACGACAAGGCCCGCAGCCTCTACAAGCAGGCGCTTATCATCGCGCCAAACGATCCCAGTCTCCTGAACAACCTGGGCCTGTCATATCTGCTGTCCAATGATCTGCCCGACGCGGAATATACCCTGCGCAAGGCAGCCACCCTGCCCGGCGCAGACAGCCGCGTTCGCCAGAACCTGGCCCTGGTGCTTGGCATCCAGGGCAAGTTTGACGAAGCCATCCAGGTGGCCCAGTCCGAGATCGATCCGCAGCAGGCCCAGGCCAACATCGCCTATCTGCGCACCATGATGCAGAAGCGCCAGCAGGGCTGAGGCAACAGCGCGGTTTCAATAAATTCCGCTTTTCTAAATAACTGTACGGCCTTGAACTGCCCGCGTCGGGCCAGAATTAAATCCAGAAAATTCGGAAAAACGACCAAAGGAGTGCTGCTCAACATCGGCACTCCTTTTGCGCGTTTGACGCATCCGGTTTTCGGTTGTCGCTGAGAGACCCCTGGCCCTCCGGCGATAAGCCCGCCGGAGAGCAAACCTGCTGCCTACTGGAAGGTGTTGATCACCTGAATCACTGCCGGCCCCATGATGATGAAGAACAGCACAGGCAGGAAGAACATGATCATCGGCACCGTCAGCTTCGGCGGCAGGGATGCAGCCTTCTGTTCGGCCATTTGCATGCGCTGCTCGCGGGTGTCGTCCGCCATCGTGCGCAAGGCCGTGCCGACAGGTGTACCGTAACGCTCGGCCTGGATAAGCGCCATCATGACGTTCTTCACACCTTCGACACCCGTGCGTTTCGCCAGGTTTTCATACGCGATACGGCGGTCGCTCAGGTAAGACAGTTCGGCCGTCGTGAGCGATAATTCTTCTGCCAGCTCAACCGACTGCACACCGACTTCTTCCGCAACGCGCTTGAAGCCTTCTTCGATGGACATGCCCGATTCCACGCAGATCAGCATGAGATCCAGCGCATCCGGCCAGGCCCGCTGGATGGTCAGCTTGCGCTTGTCGATCTTGTTCTTCAGATAGATGTTCGGCATGAAAGCGCCGAGGCCGGCAAGACCCAGACAGAAGCAGAGCTTCGACAATGCCGGGAAGTCGTCGGGCAGCACGAGAAATGCGTAGGCCACCGTAAAGGCGAAGATACCGACAGGTAACGCTATGCGCGCAACCAGAAAGTAGTAAAGCGGTGCGGAACCGCGGTAGCCGGCCATTCTGAGATTTTCGACCGTGCTCTCATCGGAAAGCGCTTCCTTGAGATTCAGCCGGTCGACAAGGCTTTTCATCTGCGCCTTGGGCTGGTTTCGCAGGGAAGCCTTTGCGTCTGCCTGGGCTGCCTGAAGACGGGCCCTCTCCTTGGCGCGCAGCTTGTTGCGCTCGATCGCGACCGATTTCATCCGCGATTTCAACGTGTCGCGGGACAGAAGTGGCATCACCAGGGAAAAGATGGTTCCCGTGACCGCCACCATGGCCAGAACAGCTGCCAGAAACTGACTGGATGCGATGGTATCGATATCCATGTCGTCTCCTAGAAGTCGAAGTTGATCATCGCGCGCATCACCATGATGCCGCAGAACATCCAGAACAGGCAGCCAGCGATGATGATGTTTCCGGCTGTGGTCTCGAACAGGACCAGAATGTAGTTCGGCGAAATGAGGTACATGATCCCACCGACGAAAAACGGAAGTGAACCGATGATCCCGGCGGAGGATTTCGCTTCTGCGCTGAGTGCCTTGATCTTGCGCTTCATGGCCTTGCGGCCGCGCAGCACCTTGGACAGGTTGTTCAATGCTTCGGCCAGGCCACCACCAGCCTTCTGCTGAATGGCAACCACGATGGCAAAGAAGTTGGCTTCTGCCAGCGGAACTCGTTCGGGCAACTTGCCGACCGCTTCGGCAAGCGAAATCCCCATGATCTGGGTTTCGGTGATCTTGCGGAACTCGGTCGCGACAGGTTCGCGGGCTTCGCGGGCAACCACCTTGATGCAGTCGCTGAGTGGTAGACCGGCCTTGACGCCGCGCACGATGATGTCGACGCCGTTCGGCAACTCGTCGAGAAACGCGTTGAAGCGGCGCTTGCGCTTGCTGGAAACGTACCAGCGGGGGAAACCCAGCGTGCCGGCAAAGCCGAAGGCTGCCGCAATGAGCAGATTTCCGCTGAAAATCAATCCCAGGATCAGGAAGACCAGACCGGCAACGATACTGAAGATCACGAAATGATGGGTCTCCCAGGCCAGGCCGGCCTGCTCGATCTTGACCTTCAGCGAGACCTTCTGCTGCTTGTCCTGCTTGGCCTTTTGCCGTACCTCGAATTCCTTCAGCTGATCCTGGATCGACCGTTTGCGCCGGTCGACATCACGAAGGGCCTTGCGCTGATTTTCGCTCTGGGGCCGCGCTGCGACCGCGTTCACGCGCTGATCGCGCCGCTTGGAGCCGGACAGAGCAGGCTGAAACAGGCTGTAGATGATGCCGCCAACGGCAAGCATCACCAGGGCGGCGACGGCCAGGCCGGTGATTTCAGGCGTGAGAAACTCTTCAAGTCCGGACATGGGGTCCTCAATCAGCTACATATTCAGGCATCTCGGCAGCATCCAGTGCCTGTGCCAGACGGGCTTCTTCGCCGAAGTATCTTGCCCGCTCCCAGAATTTCGGACGACCGATTCCGGTGGAGCGGTGGCGGCCGATGATCTTGCCGTTCGGGTCTTCGCCGACAATATCGTAGAGGAAGACATCCTGGGTGGTGATGATGTCGCCTTCCATGCCCATTACTTCCGTCACATGGGTGATGCGGCGGGAACCGTCGCGAAGACGCGCTGCCTGGACCACCACATCGATTGACGAGACGATCATCTCGCGCAGGGTTCTGGACGGAAGCGAGAAACCGCCCATGGTGATCATGGATTCCAGACGGGACAGGGCTTCACGCGGGGAGTTGGCGTGCAGGGTTCCCATGGAGCCGTCGTGACCGGTGTTCATGGCCTGGAGGAGGTCGAATGCCTCCGGGCCACGCACTTCGCCCACGATGATCCGCTCAGGACGCATACGCAGGCAGTTCTTGACGAGATCGCGCATAGTGATCTCGCCTTCCCCTTCCAGGTTGGGCGGACGCGTCTCCAGGCGCACCACATGCGGCTGCTGCAGCTGCAGTTCGGCAGAATCTTCGCAGGTAATGATGCGTTCGGTGCTCTCGATATAGGCAGTCAGACAGTTGAGCAGCGTCGTCTTGCCCGAACCGGTACCGCCGGAAATCAGCACGTTACAGCGCGAACGGCCGATGATCTGCAGGATCGTCGCCCCTTCCGGCGTGATCGAACCGAACTTGGTCAACTGGTCAAGTGTCAGCTTGTCGCGTTTGAACTTACGAATGGTGAGGGCCGGCCCGTCGATGGCGAGCGGTGGCGCGATAACGTTGACACGGGAGCCGTCGGGAAGACGGGCGTCACAGATCGGGCTGCTGTCATCAACGCGGCGGCCGACCTGGCTCACGATGCGCTGGCAGATGTTCATCAACTGCGCGTTGTCGCGGAACGTCACACCGGTCTGCTCAACCTTGCCGGAGGTTTCGATATAGACCGTGTGCGCGCCATTGACCATGATGTCGGCGATGTCGTCGCGAGCCAGCAGAGGCTCCAGCGGACCATAACCAAGTACGTCGTTGCAGATGTCTTCCAGCAGGTCTTCCTGCTCTGAAATGGACATCACCACGTTCTTAAGCGCGATGATGTCATTCACGACATCGCGGATCTCGTCGCGAGCATCTTCGGCATCGAGACGAGCCAGCTGTGACAGGTCGATCGCCTCGACCAGCGCGTTGAAGATCTGGGCCTTGGTCTCGTAATATTCGCTGTTCTTCTTCCGAGCTGCCGGGGCAGCCGGCTGGGGCTCGGGCGGCGGAGGCGGTGGCGGAGGTGTCGGCGCGGCCGCCGGCTGGGAAGGCTCGGTCTGGATCTTCTGCGGCGCCGGTTGATCCGGTTGTTTAGCCTGTTCCGCCGGCGCAGGCGTGTCCTGCAACCCGGGTATGCCACCTGGCCGAAGGGTCTGGGGTCCAGACGATGAGCTGCCACGTCTACCAAACATAACGAACTATCTGCTCCGCTCTCAGGCCGGCCTAGCCGGCCTTCCGCTTCAGTTTCGAAAGCAAACCACCGAGGCTCGACCTGGACGCCCTGACGGGCTGGGCCTTGCCGGAGATGGTGTGTGCCAGGTCATCGAATACGCGCGCAATCGCGTGTTTGCCGTCAATCTCACCAATCATCTGACCGTTGTTGGCGGCGGTTCCAAACAGCTGCGGTTCAAATGGGATTATCGCGTGAACCGACAGGCCGAGTGCTCCGGCAAATTCTTCCGGCTTGATCTCTGGGCGTTTGGGAACGTTGACCTTGTTTATGATCAGATGCGGCGGGCGGTCGTTCGGCCGCAGCTGCTTCAACATGTCGACAACGTTCTTGGCATTGCGAAGGTTGGCAAGGTCCGGCTCCGCGACAAGCACGATCTCGTCGACGCCAAGCAGTGTGTTCTTGACCCAGGCATTCCAGGAATGCGGCACGTCCAGCACGACGCTCGGCACCCCGGCGCGCATTGTCTCGACCAGCAGGTCGAAGGACTTCTCGCTGTAGTCGTAGGTGCGTTCGAGCGTTGCCGGTGCGGCCAGCAGGCTCAGGTGCTCATTGCATTTGGACAGGATGCGATCGAGATACGTTTCGTCCAGGCGCTCCGGAGAAGACACGGCCTCAAAAACGCCCTGGAGAGGATCCTGATTGTAATCCAGCCCGGCCGTGCCGAATGGCAGATCCAGATCTGCTACCACGACCTCGCTTTGGAACACGCGGCCAAGTGCCCAGGCTCCGTTGTGAGCGATTGTCGAAGCACCGCAGCCTCCCTTTACGCCGAAGAACGCGATGGTGCGGCCAAGCGGCTCAGCCTCGGGATCGGCATAAAGGTTGGCAATTGAGCCGATCAGCTGGAACACGCTGACAGGCGTGATCAAATACTCGCTGACGCCGCGGGAAATCAGATCGCGATACAGCATGACATCGTTGACATCACCGATGACGATCACCTTTGTACCGGCGTCGCAGTATTCCGCCAGATGATCGAGGCTCGACAGAAGGTCTTCCCGCCTGCCGGACGTCTCAACGATGATCAGGTTCGGTGTCGGAGCCTGTTCGAAGGTTTCGATCGCCGCCGGAATACCGCCCATATCCAGCTTCAGGTGCGCCTTTGCCATGCGCCGGTCTTCCATGGCTGCTTCCGCCACCCGCATGGTGGCGTCGGTCAGGCAGAAGCCGTGCACCGTGATGCGCGGGATGGAGCCGATATGGAGACCATCGTCGCTGCCCGCATAGTTGTTATCCGCAGGCTCGGAAATGGGATCCATGTAGCCGGACATATCTTTCAAGTCTGGGTTGGCACTCATAGCTATCCCCTAGTCCTCGGCAACTTCGGCGCCGACACCTTCGTTGAAGTCACCCGCGGTGACTTCGCCCTTCCGGTATTTTTCTATGACCACAGCACGCCGGCCCTGATCGGAAGGATCGGATGCTCTCGGCGTGATCAGGTCGGACGGATTGTCGACCATCGCCGCCAGGTTCGCCTGGCTGGCACATCCGAAGTTCTCGTAGTTGATGTTTTCGCCGAAGCCGCCACCGATGTTTTTCGGCCAGGCCCCGCACTCGCCCGCAGTTGCCTGCATGCGCGCATAGGACAGGCGGATCGGTGCATCCGCTCCGGGATCACCCACCGAGTAGGTTCTGGTGCTGATCCTGTTCCTTGAAACGCCCCCGCGCTGCAATGCCTGACGGATCTTCGGCGTGATGGAATGAACCGCTGCCTCGTTGGCCCCACCAGACGGCACCAGGATCTCGACGGATCCATCGCCCTTTTGCCGGGACTGCTGGCCAAAGGCGGCAATGGTGCTTTCGATCGGCCCGTTGATGTTACGCGTGTTGCGTCCAACAGGGAGATCCAGCGTTTCCGGCTCTTCGGTGATCACGATCGGGTGCATCAGCCTGTAGTCGTGAGACGCCAGAAGCTGGCTCTGCGACTGGTTCTGGCAGCCGGCTGCGATCAGGCACCCAAAGACCACAAGTGCGGTTTGCGAGAGCGTCTTGCTGCGGACCGTGTTTGACATGTTCATCCGTCCGTTCTCACTTGTAGATAAAGCCAACCTGACCGTGATAGATGCCTTCGGCGGCGGCTCCGGTCGGGTTGTAGATCTTGTTAAGCCGGTTCAGGAAAATCGTCTCGGCATCCGACGGCGCCATCAGGTTCTTGTCCGGGCGCTGCAGCTTGCTCACTGCAACCGGCTGAACCACGTAGGGCGTCACGAAGACCGCCAGTTCCGTCTGCTCACGCAGGAAGTCGCGGCTCTTGAACAGCGCGCCCAGGATCGGGATCTGCATCAGCCCCGGAACACCTTCGATAGCCTGCTGATAGGATTCCTGCAGAAGGCCGGCCATCACCAGCGTGCCGCCGGACGGCAGTTCCATGGTTGATTCCGCACGGCGTACTTTCAGGGCGGAAATGGTGATCCCACCTGCGGAGACCGCGCCATCGTTGCTCAGTTCGCTGACTTCGGTCTTCACGCGCAGACTGATCCGACCTTCGGATAGAACCACGGGCGTAAAGTCGAGACCGACACCGAACTTCTTGAACTCGACGCTGATCTCGCCGTCCTGCTGGGAAATCGGGATCGGGAATTCGCCACCTGCGAGGAAACTTGCGTTTTCGCCGGAAATCGCGGTCAGGGTCGGCTCAGCCAGCGTGCGGATGACGCCCTCACGCTGCAGGGCTTCCACCTGTGCGGTTATGCTCGTCGCTCCCGCAGACAGCTGCGTACCGCCAACTGCCTGGTTCACGATGGAAGGGTTCACGGTGAAGTTCGGCAGGCTGGACATGAAGGGCGTGAAATTGCCAACGCCGATCGTGCCCTGGAACTGGACTCCGAGCTGCTTGATGATCGAACGCTCGACTTCCGCGACCGTGACCTTCAGGTGAACCTGATCCTTGCCAGCGACGGAAATCAGATTGATGACTTCGCTTGCGCCCTTGGCACCTTGAAACTTCGCCGCGATATCCGCTGCCTGCTGGGCTTCCAGCGTGCTTTTGGTCGTTCCGCTGAGCACAACACTGCCGTTGATCGATTCTGCGGAAATGTTGGAACCGGGAATAAGCTTCCGGATGATCCGGGTAATATCGGACGTATCCTTTTCGACACGGACGTCGAAGCTGGCCAGCTCCCGACCGCTGCGACTGAACAGAACCAGTCGAGACTGACCCGCGGTGTTGCCGATCACGAAGATGCGGCGCGGTGTTCTGAGGACGGCATCAGCGATTTCCGGGTTGGACACCAGCACATCGGCTGCGTCTTCCGCGAGATTGACCACCACCGACCGGCCGACGCCGACGTTCAGGATGCGGCCCGTTGCACGTTCACCGGCGGCGATATGGACCTGGCTCGGGAAGTTGCCTTCCGCCTGTGCTGCCGGAGCCGACACGCCCATCAGTCCTCCGAGCAAAACAGCCGTGGCAGCCAGCTTGTGAAGATAGTTTTTCATCGCGCCCCTCTTGCTGGACGTTCTGTTTTCAACCGGGCTCATTGCGCACCTGCCTGGCTCGTCACGCCATATTTCACGTAGCTGACACCTCGGCGGCGACCGCCCTCGTCGTCTGCGTCATCGGCGGAATCCTGGGCACTGCGCAAGGCAAGCGCGATCGTGCCGATCTGCTGCGACTGAGCGACCACCTCGGACTGAGGCAGGGTCAGTTCCAGCGTGGCCGTGCGCTTTGGTGACAGGTTCTTCTGGTCCTGCTCGCCTGCGGTCGTGCTATCGATTGCCAGGACGCGGATGTTTTCCAGGATCGTTTCGCTGAGAGCGCCCGTATCCGACTTGCGGGTCAGGATCAGGTCGACCTTGTCGCCCGGCAGAATGAAACCGCCTGCCGTTGTTTCCGCTTCCACGCTGACGGCGATGGCGCGTTTGCCTTTGGGCAGGATCGCCGCCATGAAGCCCTTGTCGGTATTAATAAGACGCTCGGGGCGAACGGGCTCACCTGCGAAAATCGGTGCCCGGGCGATTCGGCCTTCATATTCCTCGTTGGCCAGAGGCGAGGCCTCTTTCGTTACGGCTCCGAAGGGAACGGCATCTTCAGGCCATTTCGCCCAGCTCATGTCGTCCGCCGTGAGTTTGGCACCGAGCGGAATATCCCTTTGGGCAACCAAAACCTGCGTTTTGGTCTGCTCGGCGGCAGGTGCCTGTACGATCTGAGGCTCTGCTGGCTTGTTGCCCGACATCATGACCATGCGGAAAGCGATGATGCCTGCCGCTACAGCAATTGCCAGGACGAAAATTCGCGCGATTTTCATGACCAAAACCCAATATTCCAATGCGCACATGCGCTGTTCCCGACTAGGATGAGGGGTAATTGGTCAAAACATGGTTAATCAGATATGGATGTTTTCGGTTAATATTCGTTAACTTTACTGAACACTTTCTTAAATTGATGCATTCTGCAACGAATACTGAGCCACAACACCGTCTCACAGCTTCAAAGACCGTGTTTTTGCTTATCTGAAACACCTGCAGACAAATTGGATTGCTGCGGCCTGAAGCAGAAAAATCCGTTCGCCGGCTAGCATTTGCCAACCAGGGGCAAATTGCTCACTTCAAAGTGATGACCCATAAAGGTAGTCGAACGCCAACAGGTCTTCGGCCAGGCGCGATTCGACCCGGCAGCCAAAGCCCATCAGGACAAGACCTCAACGAATGAGGTCGAACCAATAAGTAGAGGAATAGACCTGAAGACCGGCAATCGCGATTGCGATGCCATAGGGAATGCCGCTTTTGCTGTCATGCAGACGAGCGAACCATTCCTGCCTATAAAGCACGGACGGCACCACCGCATTCTGCCGTAAGGCCAAAAGCCCCAGCGTCAGGAACATGCCGTAGACAGCAACAAAGAGAACGAACATCAGCAGTTCGTGCGAAAAGCCAATCCAGAGCGCAATGGCACTGATGAACTTGACGTCGCCTCCGCCCATCCATCCGAAGGCGAAGAACAGGAAACACGGGGCAAAGACAACCGCAAATGCGAGAGCATGCATCCCCCAGGCTTGCAACGGCAAGCCTGTCGCGACCGCCAGAATGGCAAACCCAGCGATCAGCAGCAGGGAAACCCGGTTCTGGATAGTCATTGTCAGCAGATCGGATGCGCCGCCAAAGGCGACCAGCATCGGAAAAATGACGAGAATTGCGGCCTGAACCATGGAACATTCGTCTCGTTGAAAACCTGATGCCTCAAGGCTAGGGGGCAGAGGTTAACATTTCGCGGAAATACGGCCCGGCAGAACAAAAAACGGGCGGAAAAACCGCCCGTTCTTGTTCAACCTGTTTGGCAGCTTGAGCCGCCAGACGACGCTTAGGAAGCGATGTCGGTAGCTGCAACGCCGAGCTGCGTCTGAATGCGGGTGAAGATCGCGCTCAGGGACGTACCGGTTGCTGCCAGTGCGCCGATGATGACGATGGACAGCAGGCCAGCGATGAGGCCGTATTCGATTGCAGTTGCGCCAGATTCGTCTTTTACGAAACGGTTGATAAGAGATTTCATGTGTTTTGCTCCAAGTACCACTGAATTGACAGCTTCAAGTCCGTCGGATCTTTTGTGTCCGATTGGACATAGGCTCACCCTAGGACAGAGAGCTTTCCAAGCAGTTAAATTTACCATCCCGACCAAAAAGAATGCTGGCAATTATTACTATAGTTAACAAGACGTATAAATAAAATTTCGTTAATACGATCAAAAAACTTTAATATAAACACGTATAATTCAATTTCATACAGAATTATCTACATACTCACGCGATTTGTCCAGTTTGTTTCTTAGATTTTATTTTGGGCTTGATCGGCCTTATACGCTAATTCCCCGAACTTCTATTTTTCTTCCCGCCTCTGAAATTTTACCGAGGGAGAAGAATATCCACGCACCCACGAATAAAGGCAAAACAAACGTAGAATTGTCCCTGAAAAAGCAAAAGAACATCCATTTACACTTCCTTCGCCGGGTCGTTAGCAGATCGTTCACCACGTTTGACGCATGATCTTCTATGGAAATGCACAATTGGAGTATCCATAGGCATGTTTGCGCAGCTAATCAGATGGACAAGCCTTTTCGCCGTTGCCTTTGGCGCGACCGTTGCGGTCGCACAGGACGGCCCTGTGCTTGTTACGGTCGATCGCGCCAAGGTCTTTCGGATCGAGGACGGCGCCGCAGCGGTTATTGTCGGCAACCCCTTTATCGCGGACGTCGCGATGTTCGATCAGAACACCGTCGTCATTACCGGCAAGAGCTACGGCACAACGAACCTCGTGATCCTTGATGGTGACAACAAGCCGATCGTCGACGAAGTCATTACGGTGAAGGCGTCGGATGATGACGTCGTCTCCGTATACAGGAAGGCCTCGCGGGAATCGCTGTCCTGCAATCCGGCATGCGAACCGGTCCTGCGCCTCGGGGACTCGATTGAAGCCTTCAAGGAAACCGCAGATCAGGCAAGCGCACGCAATGATTTGGCGACCAAGGCAGCCGGCGGGCAGCAGTAACGGGTCCCCTAACGGAGTAGTCACCGAATGCGCTTGTTGAAACGGCTCCTCGTCTCGAGACGGAAAAGAGGGCGTGCGTCCTTCGGCAAGAACGACAGTGGCGCTACAGCCGTCGAATTCGCACTGATCGCCCTGCCCTTCTTTACAGTCGTTTTCGGGATCATCGAGGTGGGCCTGTCCCATTTCGTCAACCGGATGGTCGACAATGCCGTGATCAATGCGTCCCGCGAAATCCGCACCGGCCAGGCACATGATGGCGGTTATGACGCTGCCACCTTCAAGACCCGGATTTGCGGCAACCTGCCGGACTTTCTCTGTTCACTGGATCGCCTGGTGGTCGACGTCGACAAGGTCGATGCCTTTGCCTTGGCCAAATCCGCCGGCGAAAGTCTTTACGATGAAGACGGCAACCTGAAGGAAGAGTCCAACTACGAAGACGCCGGTGCGGGCGAGATCGTCGTGGTCAACGTCATCTACAGGTGGCCGATGATCACGTCGCTTCTGTCGCTCAACCTCGCCGATCATGGCAGCGAACGCTATCTCACCTCTACATTGGTGTTTCGAAATGAACCCTGGAACTAAGATGCCTCGTCATTTCGGCCACTTCCGGCGCCGGCTTGCCGGCCTGAGGAGCTTCCACGCCGACAAGCGTGCCGTGTCCGCAATCGAGTTTTCGATGATCCTGCCTTTTCTGCTGATCCTGCTGATCGGCATGGAAGAGGTCACGGGCACCTTGAACTATGACCGGAAGGTCAGCCGCATAGCCAACTCGGTCGCCGACCTTGTGGCCCAGGCGCAAACCATTACCCCTGCCGACCTGAGCGCCATGATGGCTCTGGGTGGCAAGATCCTGGATCCTTATCCGGATACCAATCTGGAAACGATTGTCGCCAGTGTAACCTTCGACGAGGACGGTGATCCCGCTGTCGACTGGAGCTATTCGTCCAAAGGCGGCAGCCCGTGGGCGGAAGGGTCGACACCGCCGATCGAACTGCCTGCCACGGTGGCCGCAGCGAACACTTCCATCGTCGTGACGCAGACCAACCTGAACTATGTGCCGACGTTCTCCGGGCTTTTTACCGAGTATTTTTCCCGGGCATCCTCGATCGACCTGAGCGATACCTATTATCTGCGCCCGCGATTGACCGATACCGTCAAGTGTCCGGCCTGCTGAAGATAAACGCCGAACGTCTTGGAAACGGGAACTGCAGCGCCAGAACCTGTCTGTTTCGCGTTACGTGATCCCGTTTCAATCGGCCGGACACGCGCCTACGCTAACTCCCGTATTTGTAACGTCGCACATTCCGGCTAATCTGCTCCGGAATGCTGCGTCGCAATATGCACTTTTAAGTATGGGATTTTTGAACCGATGGCGACAAACAAGACTTACGATCAGATCAAGGTCGGCGATACCGCAGAAATCGTCCGCGAATGCTCCTCCAACGACCTTCTGGTTTTCGCGCACGCTTCCGGCAATCACAATCCGATACATCTTCCCGACACGGACTGGACCGGCGATGGCCTGGTCGACAAACCGGTCGCACCGGCCATGTGGGTCGGGGGGCTTGCCTCCGCGGTGCTCGGCAACATCCTTCCCGGACCCGGCACGATCTACAAGGCGCAGTCGTTCCGCTTTCTGAGCGGAGCTGCGGTCGGCGACAAACTGCATGTCAGGGTCACGGCAACCGAAAAACGTCCGGACAACATTGTCCTGTTCGACATGTCGGTAACACGGGGAGACGGTACCCGCCTTGTTGAAGGCGTTGCCGAAGTCGCCGCACCGACAGAGCTTATCGAATTCGATTCCAGCGACATTCCAGCGATCCTGGTGCAGCGTCACCGGCACTTCAACCGGATGATCGAACTGGCAAAGACACTGCCTGCCTTGCCGACCGCGGTGGCTGCACCGGACGATCCCAACTCGCTGGAAGGTGCCTTGATGGCCGCCCGCGAGGGGTTGATCATGCCGATTCTGATTGGCGCGAAGAGCCGGATTGAAGCTGCGGCCAAAGAACTTGATGAAGATCTCGGTCCGTATGAGCTGATCGATATCGAAGATGAAATGGAAGCGGCCGGCCGTGCCGTTGCCCTGGTCCATGAAGGCCGGGTCAAGGCCGTGATGAAGGGTCACCTTCACACCGACCATCTTCTGCACCACGTGGTCAAACGCGATGGCGGGCTCAGAACCAAACGGCGTATCAGCCATGTCTTTGTGATGGACATCCCGGGCCGCAAGACCCCGGTCCTGATTTCGGATGCTGCAATCAACATCACGCCCGACCTCAATACCAAGGTCGACATCACCCAGAACGCCATTGACGCCGCCCTGTCTCTCGGCCTGGAAATGCCGCGCGTCGGGGTCCTGTCCGCCATCGAAACCGTAAACCCGGCGATCCCGTCCAGTCTCGATGCGGCGGTTCTTTCCAAGATGGCCGAACGTGGACAGATCACCGGTGCGATCGTCGACGGTCCCCTGGCAATGGACAATGCGGTCGATGTGCAGGCAGCCCGGACCAAGGGCATCACCTCGCTGGTTGCCGGACATGCAGAGGTCCTGATCGTACCGAACCTGGAATCGGGCAACATGCTCGCGAAGGAATTGACCTTTATCGCTCACGCGGAAGCGGCCGGGCTTGTGATCGGAGCGAAGGTCCCCATCATGCTGACGAGCAGAGCCGACGACAGCCGGGCCCGCCTCGCCTCCTGTGCCCTCGCCCTGCTCTACATGCACTGGCAGGCAACCGGCAATCCGGCAGGTATCCTCGACCGGGACGGCGAGTGACCATGGACCCGGTCATTCTTGTCCTTAATTCGGGCTCATCCTCGATCAAGTTCACCCTCTATTCGGGTGACACCGTTCAACTCAAGGGGCAGATTTCCGGACTGGGTGCCCAGCCGCATATCTCCCTTGCCTCACGGGTTTCCCGCACAAGGGTGGACCGGCAACTGTCCGCGGACGAAGGCAGAAGCCACGGGGCTTCGCTCGCAGCACTCCTGCCGGTTCTGGAACAGGAACTTGGTGGACGCAGCGTCGATGCAGTAGGTCATCGGGTCGTCCACGGCGGTGTCACCCACACCGAACCGGTTCGCCTGACGGCTGAGATCCTTGAGGACCTAAAGGCGCTCGAACCGCTTGCGCCCCTGCATCAGCCGCATAATCTGGCAGGGATCACCGCAGCCAGGGAAGCCTTTCCTGAGGCCATGCAGGTCGCCTGTTTCGATACCGCCTTCCATCGCAGTCACCCTTGGGTCAACGATACCTTTGCCCTGCCCCGGCCTCTCTATGACGAAGGTGTACGCCGCTACGGCTTTCACGGCCTGTCCTACGAGTACATATGCTCCTATCTGAAGCAGGCTCATCCTGAAATCTATACAGGCCGGTTAGTCGTCGCCCACCTCGGCAACGGCGCCTCCATGTGCGCTATTCGAGAAGGCCAGAGCATCGGCTCGACGATGGGTTTCACCGCGCTTGACGGCTTGCCGATGGGCACGCGCTGCGGCCAGCTCGATCCGGGCGTGGTGCTGTATCTGCTGACGACAAAGGGCATGAGCCCCGATGCGGTCTCCGATCTGCTGTACAAGCAGTCCGGGCTCAAGGGGCTTTCCGGCATCAGCCAGGACATGCGCACCTTGACGCAGAGCGACGATCCGAAAGCCGCCGAAGCCATCGATTATTTCGTCTTCCGCATCCGGCGGGAACTCGGAGGCATGGCCGCCGTTCTGAGCGGTCTCGACACCGTGGTCTTTACCGGTGGGATCGGCGAGAACGCTGCCCTGGTCCGTGAGAAGGTCTGTGCCGGTCAGGAATGGCTCGGTCTTGAAATCGACCCGGTCAGGAACGAGGCAGGAGCAGAGACGATCTCCACCGATACCTCCAGCATCAATGTACTGGTCATTCCGACCGACGAAGAGGCAATGATCCGGCGCCACACCGAACGGCTTCTGGGCAGCGCCGCCGCTGGTGCCTGACGATCGTTCAACCGCTGCAGGGTTCCTTCAGCGGCCTGCTGGATCCAGCAGCGTGGCGTAATCGTCCTCGTAGGTGCGCAGCACCGGCCGGTAGTCGGCATGCACCACAGGCTCGAAACCGCCCGGCAGGTCCGGTTCTATGGCCAGATAGGCGTCGGGTGCTTCCCGGCGCATGTCCATCAACCCGGCCCTGAGACGCCGTTTCAACGCGTCAGGTAAATCCTTGCGCACACTGTGAGCGGAATAGGGGATCGGCGGCGAGCGCCAGATGATTTCCAGATCCTTGAAACCGCGCTCTCCCGAAACATAAAAGTCATTGAGTGTTCCGGCCGTATAGCCATTCTTTGCCTCCCCCGCCAATGACGACCAGCCAAGGGTCGCATCGACCCGGCCGTCCAGAACGGCGCGGAGGCCCTCAACAGGGTCCTTCACCTCAACAAGAGCGGTGAAATGCGCGCGCGCGTCGACACCGTCAGCCGCCAGATTGGCGAGCGGAACACGATAACCGGTCACGGAGTCGGTACCACCGACAGCAAGGCGCTTCCCCTTGAGGTCTGCCAGGGTTCCCTGCTCTGCGCCGCGCTTCGCGATCAGAAGGGCATAAAAGCGCGCCGGAAAATCATCCGGAGCGGCGGTGACCAACGGCTCAACGCAACTGCAGAGCTGATGCACGGCAGCATAAGCAGATGGTGAAAGGCGAGCATAGTCGATCTTTCCGGAAGCAAGCGCCTCAACAGCATCGGCCATGGTATCCATCAGAAAGAGGTCAACCGGCAGGTCGGCAATTTCCTCAAGCGCTAGGCGGAAAGGCTCCACCCGGTCGCGGGCCCCTTCATCTGCCGCCACGACTACACCGAGGCGCAGCCGATCGGGCAGGGGTTCCGGATCCTGTGCGCTGGCGGTGGCAGCGGTGAGAAAGACTGCCGCGAGAATGGGGGCCAGCCAGCGGAACAGGAGATTTACAAGTGCCATATTGCCGACATAACCTTCTGATGAAACTTGCAAAATTTTATCTCGCCTTTTGAACAACTTCCGCCAGAAAGCCGGATCGCCCACATGAACGATGCTATCACGACCGTCGTCTTCGATATAGGGAATGTCCTGATCGAATGGAATCCCGAATATCTCTATCGCGAGCTCATTCCCGATGACGATGCACGCGAAGACTTCCTGACGACGGTCTGCACAATGGAGTGGAACCTGCAGCAGGATCTTGGCCGACCCTGGGTGGAAGCCGTTGATGTTCTGTCCCGCCAGCATCCGGACAAGGCCGAGCTTATTGCCGCCTACAGCGAACGTTGGCACGACATGGTGCCCGGCGAAATTCCCGGTACGCCTGACATGCTTGCAGAGCTCAAGGCTCAGGGGACGCCCCTTTATGCAATTACCAATTTTTCAGAAGACAAGTTTGTCCAGGCCCAGGAACGGTTTCCGTTTCTGAAGACCAGCTTCCGCGACATCGTCGTCTCCGGCGCTGAAAAGGAAATCAAGCCCGGCCTGCGCATCTACGAAATCCTGCTGGAGCGAAACGGACTGACCGCCGCGCAATGCCTCTTCATCGATGACAGCGAGCGCAATGTCGAGGCTGCCAGAGAAGCCGGCATGTCAGCCCATCACTTCAAGGGGGCTGAGGGTCTGCGCGCGGAACTGAAACAGCTTGGTCTGCTGAACGGGTAATTGCCACGAGGAAGAGACCAATATTTGGGAGGCGGCAAGGCCTCCTCTCAGGATCCGTCGCACTCAAGTCCCGGCGAAGAGGTCTTACCCCTCGAAGCCTTCAAGCACATTGACGCAATTGGTGCCCAGTGCGTCGACCGCATAGCCGCCTTCCATCAGGAAGATGGTCGGAACGCCGACCTTGGCGAGCCTCTGGCCAAGCCGGATGTAGTCTTCACTCTTGAACTTGAAGCCGGAGATCGGATCGTTCTCGTAGCAATCCATGCCAAGCGAGACGATCAACGCTTCTGGCTTGTACACCAGCAGCCAACGGCAGGCTTCCTCGAGTGCCGGTGTGTAGCTGTCCCAATCGGTGCCGAGCGGCAAAGGCCAGTTACGGGTGAACCCGGTACCGGCATGTTCACCGGTCTCGTCGGCAAACCCAAGAAAATAGGGATATTCGTGTTTAGGGTCGGCATGGATCGACAGGAACAGGATGTCCGGCCGGTCATAGAACAGCGCCTGGGTGCCATTGCCATGGTGGTAGTCGACATCCAGGATTGCGATACGATGCAGTCCGTAGTCCCGAAGATACTGCGCCGCGACAGCAGCGTTGTTGAAAAAGCAGTATCCACCGAAGAAGTCATAGCCCGCGTGGTGTCCTGGTGGCCGGCAAAGCGCGAAAGCCGATTTCTCGCCATCGAGAAGCAGGCGGGCTGCAGTCAGGGCCGTGTCGGCTGACGCCCGCGCCGCCTTGTAGGTGTTTTCGCCGAGCGGCGTACCGGCATCCATCGAGTACCGTCCGAGCAGGCCGTCGATATGTTCGACCTGAACATCCTGACGCAGGCTGCGGATAGGCCAGACGAAGGGAAAGGCTTCCCGCGACCGCCCTGCGGCTGTCCATTTTTCCCAGAAGCTTTCCAGAAACGAAACGTATTCGGGGGCGTGCACCCGGTGCAGCGGACGGACGGGGAATTCCTCCGGCGCAACGATTTCACCGACATTGCGCTCCCGCACGGTCTTGAGCACGATTTCGGCGCGGCTCGGGATCTCGACAGCAGGCTTCAGTTCGCCGTCTGATATTTCCTGCGCCGGTGCATGCGCGAGCTGGGTGTTTGAAAAAACCGTCTTCACGAGTTGCCCCCAAGTCCCCTGTTGTCTCACACAGCAGCGCTAATGTAACCCATTTCAGGAAAAACGGAATTCCGTAACATGAGTATAAGTCTCTGAGGGCTGTAACAAAACCGGTGTGAACCCGTCGTGATTGACGCTGTCCGGCCATCGCTGCGCTTCAAGGCACAGCCCGGCATGGGCCCCATAGTGCCTGCCGTCCAGCCCGGGAACCGTCACCGAGATCCGCTGCGCATCATAAAGCTGCAGGCCGGGTTCGCTCGTCCAGACTTCCATGCGGCGATTGCCGGAACTGTCTTCGAGGGCAGCAGCGAATTCCACGCCCTCGCGTGGTGCATCCGCAAGGCAGAAGTTGTGATCGAAGACCACGTTCTCCTCACCCGCCTTACGCCGCAGTTTGCGCCCGTCGCGGAAGTCGTATGGCGTCCAGGCCACGTTGCGGATCTCGCCGGTCGGGATCAGCGCCTCGTCCACGGGCAGATAGGTCTCGGCAGCGATTTCCAGCGTATGGTCCAGAATATTGCTGCTGCCATCCAGATTGAAATAGGCGTGCTGAGTGAGATTGACCGGCGTCGTCTTGTCGGTGGTTGCGGTGATTTTCAGACGCAGCGCACCGGTGCCGGTCAACGTATAGCGGGCAAGCACCTCCACCCGGCCCGGATACCCCATGTCGCCGTCTTCGGAGACAAGCTTCAGCAGGACACTGGCCTTGTCGTGCTGCTCTATCTGCCAGACCCTGCTGGAGAAGCCGAGCGAGCCACCGTGAAGGTGGTTGATACCCCGTTCGTTCTGGTCGAGTTGGTAGGTGACCCCGTCTATCGTCATCTGGCCACCGCCGATCCGGTTGGCACAGCGCCCGGCAATCACGCCAAAATAGGGCGAATGATCCAGATAGCTCTGGAGATCGTCAAAGCCCAGCACCACCGTCTCACCATCGACCTTGAGGTCGCGGATAATCGCTCCAAGAGTGAGAATGGAGGCAGCCAGAGACCCTTTTGCCAGCGTAATTTCCTGGACAACGGTCCCGTCTGGCAGAACCCCAAATTCCTTGATCATGAAAGTCTCCGGCGAGAAGGCGGCAGGATGCGCAAAAGGCGGCGGAACTATCCGCCGCCTTTCGTCAATCGGTCAAGTGGTCAGAGCGTCTGGTTGTAGTCGCCCACTTCCGAGTTCTCGCGCAGGACGCCGTCGACAGCCTTGAACATGGCGTGGAGCCGGTCTTCCGAAACCGGGCTCTCGACCACGACCACCAGCTCCGGTTTGTTGGAGGAGGCACGCACAAGACCCCAGGTTCCGTCTTCACTGACGACGCGAACGCCGTTGACGGTGATCAGGTCGGTGATCGACTGCCCGGCAACCGTTTCGCCCTTGGCTTTCATATCCTGGAAACGGGCGACAACCCGGTCGACGACGTCGTACTTGATTTCGTCGTCGCACTTGGGAGCCATGGTTGGCGACCCCCAGGTCTTGGGAAGATCCCGGCGCAGGTCTGCCATCGTCTTGTCCGGGTTACGGTCAAGCATGTCGAGGATGGCAATGGCCGAAACGAGGCCGTCATCATAGCCGCGGCCAATCGGTTTGTTGAAGAAATAGTGGCCGGATTTCTCGAACCCGACCATGGCATTCAGTTCGGTGACACGGCGCTTGATATAGGAATGACCGGTCTTGAAATAGTCGGTCTTGGCGCCGTTGGCCTTCAGCACCGGATCCGTGTGGAACAGGCCGGTAGATTTTACATCGACCACGAACTGAGCACCGGGATGAAGCGCGGAGATATCGCGCGCAAGCATCACGCCGACCTTGTCGGCGAAGATTTCCTCGCCTTCATTGTCGACGACACCGCAGCGATCGCCGTCGCCATCGAAACCAAGTCCGACGTCCGCACCGACTTCCAGAACCTTGTCACGAAGCGCGTGGAGCATCTTCATGTCTTCCGGGTTCGGGTTGTAGCGCGGGAAGGTGTGATCCAGCTCGGCATCAAGCGGGATGACTTCGGCGCCGATCGCCTCCAGGATCTTCGGCGCGAAGGCGCCGGCAGTGCCGTTGCCGCATGCCGCAACCACCTTGATCGGGCGCTTCAGCTTGGCCCGGTCGGTGAGATCCTTGAAATAGACATCCGGGAAACCGTCGACGAAGCGGTAGCTGCCGCCGCCCTTCAGGTCGAAGGCCGCTTCCAGAACGATGTCCTTCAGCCGGCCCATTTCATCGGGACCAAAGGTCAGCGGACGGTCGATGCCCATCTTGACGCCGGTCCAGCCGTTGTCGTTGTGCGACGCCGTAATCATGGCGACCGCCGGAACATCGAGCGCGAACTGCGCGAAATAGGCCATCGGCGACAAGGCCAGGCCAATGTCGTGCACGTTGATGCCAGCCGCCAGAAGGCCGTTGATCACCGCCATCTTGATGGAGGAGGAATAACCCCGGAAATCATGACCCACCACGATGTCCGGGCGCACGCCACGTTCGTGAATGAGCGTGCCGATGCCCATACCGAGCGCCTGCATGCCCATCAGATTGATTTCCTTTTCGAAAAGCCAACGCGCATCGTATTCACGGAAACCCGTGGGCTTCACCATTGGAAAGGATTCATATTCAAAAGTGTTCGGAACCAATTTCGGACGCGGTTTCGGAAACATCAATGCCTCTCAAAGCAAGGAAGAAGAACGGAACTGGGTAATTACCTAAACACGGTATGACAATTCACTGCACCAGTACAAGCGTGCCATCGGAGATGTCAAACCGCTTCATTTGGTTGAGAACGGACATGCCGAGCAGGGGTTCCCCGAGGCTTTGATCTTTCAACACAAGTGTGTCGACATTGCGTAGCCGGATCTTTCCAATGCGCAAATTGTCAATGGTCGCCCTGGCGCCACGAACTGTGCCGTTTGCCGTCTGGATTGCGTATTTGTAGTCGGCCGAATTCAGGAAGATGCCGATGCTCTCGGCAAGCGATTCCGGCAAAACGGTGACGGTTGCACCGGTGTCGACCAGCATGTCCACCGCACGGCCGTTCAGATAGGCATCCGCCACGAAATGCCCCTGCCTGTTGGCCGATATTCGGTGGCTTCGCTCGCCGGCCTCGTCCACGTCCTGATCTTCGGCAACCGGGTCGCTGCTCACCAGCACTTCAAGCCTGCTTTCCAGCAGATACGCCGCAAGCGGAACGATTGCCATGCAGGCCAGAAAGATGATGACAAAGCGCGACATGCAGGGTCTCGACGTTGCGTGAACCCCCTGATTATCACGGTTTCCTTAGCGGCCTGTAAAACAGCATCAGGCAATCGTGTCGGCCAGCCGGGCAATGTCCTCCAGATGCGGTGCACTGGACTGGGCCCCTGTCACGGTGCAGGCAAGCGCACCGGCGGCGGCACCTTCCTTCAAGGCACGTTCGAAGGACGTCTTGCGATCGAGAGCGGCAGCCAGGGCGCCGCAAAAGGCATCGCCCGCACCGGTCGTATCCACCGCGTTGACGGCAGGAGAAGCGAAGCGATAGCGGGCGGTTGGCGTGCGAGCGAGAACACCGTCCGCACCAAGGGTGACGATGACGTTCCGGCCACCTTCCGCCAACTTCAGCGCGAATGTTTCCGTGTCACCGGCAATGCCGAGACGACCTCCGATCTCTGCTGCCTCGCTCACATTGACCACAATCGCACCGGCAACATCCAGACAGGCACTCAGGTCACCCTCAGGCACAGGAGCCGGGTTCCAGATGACCGTGCCTGCCGCATCCCGGGCAAGCCTGGCACCTTCGATCACCTCAACCAGAGGCACCTCTCCCTGAACGAGCAGTGTCTGACCAGGCCCAAAACCGCCTTCCAGCCAGGAGGCTTCGACACGCGCATTGGTGCCGCTGGCGACGATGATCTGGTTTTCCCCTGCCGGATCGATACCGATCAGGGCAAGGCCAGTCGACCCGGCCATGGTGCGAACGCCTGAAAGATCGACGCCGGCTTCGCGCAGATTAAGCAGCGCGAGTTCGGCAAAGCTGTCCTGTCCGACCGCGCCGATGAAACGAACGTCGGCCCCTGCCCGCCTGGCAGCCAGCGCCTGGTTGGCGCCTTTCCCACCTGGAAATGTCTGGTGATCGCGACCACTCACCGTTTCGCCGGCAGTCGGCAAGCGGGGCACGGCAACGACCAGATCCAGATTGATGGAACCAAAGACCGTAATCATGTCGCCTCCCCTTTTTTTACAAAAGGTTAGACACCGCACGCCCAAGCGCAACAAAAAAGCGCGGAAGTTTCCCTCCGCGCTTTCAGCCGTCTGTTCTGTCGGCCGGTTACTTCGTGCCGTACATACGGTCGCCGGCGTCGCCAAGGCCCGGAACGATATAGCCCTTCTCGTTCAGCTTCTCGTCGATGGAGGCGGTGTAGACCGGCACGTCCGGGTGGTTCTCGGTGAAATTCTTGACGCCCTCAGGTGCCGCGAGCAGGCAGAGGAAGCGGATGTTGTTGGCTCCGCGCTCCTTGAGCTTCTGAACCGCTGCAATCGCCGAGTTGGCGGTGGCCAGCATCGGATCGACCACGATCACCAGACGCTCGTTCAGGTCTTCCGGAGCCTTGAAGTAATACTCCACCGGCTGAAGGGTCTGCGGATCGCGGTAAAGCCCGATGTGCGCCACGCGCGCTGACGGAACCAGATCCAGCATGCCTTCCAGAAGTCCGTTGCCCGCGCGCAGAACGGAAGCGAATACCAGCTTCTTGCCGGCCAGGGTCGGCGCCTGCATTTCGGCAAGCGGCGTCTCGATGGTCTGGTAGACGAGCGGCAGGTCGCGGGTGACCTCATAGCAGAGCAGCGTGGAGATTTCCCGCAGCAAGCGCCGGAACCCCTGGGTGGACGTTCCCTTGTCGCGCATGATGCTCAGTTTGTGCTGAACCAGCGGGTGGCTGATGACAGTGGCTCCGGACATATCTGCCTCTCTTCTCAATGGGGCCATAACACCGGCCCGGTCTCATGATTTTTTATGTTCGGGACCTATGCCCCGAACGGCAACCAAAAAACAGACCCCGGGTTCATGAAGTGCCCGAGTTTTTTCGCTTCCTGCGGGTGTCCTTGCAAATAAATGCCGCCAGCCCGGCTGGTTCCGCCTTCCAGGATGCAGGTGAGCGGCAACTGATCCTGATGAACCTTGAGTTCGTGCCGCAGCAGTTCGGCAAGCCTGTCGGTCAGGGCAAGCGCCACAGCCCGGATTTCGACCATCCTGTCGCGTTCGGCCTCTGCTGACAGCACCGTGTCCGGCTCGAGAATTTTCAGGACACCGGCGTCAAGGAACAGGGCCGCGTGGGCAGGATCGGCCGGCGGCGTCAGTGCCTCCAGTCCGGAGACTTCAAACCCGGCCCAGGCAAGAGGTTCGATCAGTGAATAGACCATCTCCTGGGCAGCCTGATGGAACGGCACAACAGTTCTCTCGGAAACCGCGCCCCGCTGGTAATGCTCGAAGCTGTCGCCATAGACCATGCTTCCTTCGCTGGCACCACCGTCCCAGAGCGGACAAAGCGATTCCAGCAACCGGTCGAGCAGATCCCTTGCCGAAACCACACCATCGCTTTCCTTTGCCATCCGGACTGCAAGACGGCCGGGACGGGTCTCGTCCCCTTCCCCGAAAAGGTCCGGCCGCAGGGCAAGCGCTTCACCGAAGCGTTTCAGATGGCGCTGCATCGCCTCGAGCAGGTCGTCATCTTCCCTCGCGTCCCAATGCAGGCCTTCTGCGAGTTCCATCCGGTCCATCTGCACAAGCGTCTGCGCATCGACGCGGTAGGGATCGGTCATTTCACCGGAAAAGGAACCTGCCGCGAACATGTGAAAGGCGGCCAGTGCCGAAGCCTCCTGACCGGTTGCCTTGGTGTCCGTCATCCGGTCTTCAAAGACCCAGCCCTCAGGATGACGGGTTTTCATGTAGGTACCCAGGATGGCAAGGTCGGCTGCAGCGGCAAGCATTTCTTCGGCGGTTTCAAACCCGCGCGCATTCGCCAGCGCACCCCAGCGGTCGAAGCCGCCGGCCTCGTAATTCCGCCAGATGCCGTAGGGTGGAATGTGAAAATCCGGATAATTTTCCCGGGTTGTTTCAAGCACCGTGGCAAGGGCTGTTTCGAGCCGGTCCGGAACCGCTTCGACATGGGCGAGTTTGCCATCTGTGGCGAGCTTCAAAAGCTCATAGGCTTTTTCCCGAACATGTTGCGGCCGGAACAGGGACAAGGCTGGTTGGGTATCGGTCATGGAGATCGCCGGATCTGGAAAGGATTGTGTGAAAAGACGCTGCCCTCGCCTATCTGCCCACCATAACCTTGTCAAACCGGTTCGTCATTGGTCATCATCTGTGTGATTTGAACCCAAGCCTTTCAACCACCCCACACCGGAAGTTTCATGTCTGCCGTTGTCTCAATCGCCGCCCTTCTCGTCGGATCCGGACTGCTTTTGCTCGCCGGCGGCCTTCACGGCCTCCTGTTGCCGCTTGCCGGTCTCGCCAACGGCTTTTCCGATGCCTCGCTCGGTCTGCTCGGCACCGGCTGGGCAGTCGGATATGTCAGCGGCTGTCTGGCCGTGCCGGTCATCGTGAAGCGTGTGGGCCATGTGCGGGCCTTCGGGGCGCTTGCCTCGCTGGCGGGCATCTCGGTTCTGCTGAACCTCCTGTTCATGGATGCCGCTGTCTGGATCGTGCTGCGGGCGATCACCGGCTTCTGCTTTTCCGGCGCTGCCATGATCGTGGAAAGCTGGCTGAACGAACGCTCGACCAGCGAAACGCGCGGGCGGATCTTCGGCATCTATACGATGATCAACCTGGGGGCGACGACCGCCGGACAGATGTTGCTGACGCTTGGCGATCCGACCGGCTTCTTCTTCTTCGTTCTCGGTTCGATCATCTACTCGCTATCACTGCTGCCGACAGCGCTGTCCACCGCCGCATCGCCCCAGCCCCTGACACAGGCGCGGCTGGACCCGAAAAAACTCTGGCGCAATTCACCGATCGCAGTGGTCGCGGTTTTCATGGTCGGCATTTCAAACGGGTCCTTCGGCACCTTGGGTGCGGTTTATGGACTTCGCATCGGACTGGACGTACCGGAGATTGCCATCATGATGAGTTTAGCGCTTTTGGCCGGCGCAGTGGTGCAGATCCCGGTCGGCATGCTGTCCGACAGGCTTGACCGGCGCCTTGTGCTGGTCGGTCTCGCCGTAACCGCCATGAGTTTCGGGTCCAGTCTGTCATTCTTCGGCGGCACCGATCCGACCCTCACGGTTCTTCTGATCGCAGGTTTCGGCGGCGTGGTCTATTCCATGTATCCGGTGATCGTCGCCCACGCGAGCGACCACGCAGAGCCAGGTGACTTTCTCAGGATCAGCGGCGGTCTTCTGCTTATCTTCGGGGCGGGTACAATGCTTGGACCGTTGCTCGCTTCGGGCTTGATGACCTTCACTTATCCGGGCGCACTCTTCCAGGTGACGGCGGCAGCACATCTTTCCATGATGCTCTTTGCCCTCTGGCGCATGCGTCAGCGTGCTTCGCTGCCACAGGAAGACAAGTCCGATTTCGTGATGGCAGTCTCGACCGCGCAGATTACGACCCCGGAAACGGTAAGCCTCGATCCGCGCACGGAAGTGGACGAGACCGGCGGGGAAATCTGAGGGGGCTTGACGCCATTACCTTCGGCATTCATCGCCCTTCTCCCCTCATCCTGAGGAGCCGCTTCAGCGGCGTCTTGCAGGATGGGCCGCTTGTTCCGGAGTATGCCGCCCATCCTTCGAGACGGACCTGTCGGTCCTCCTCAGGATGAGGTTTTGGGGATGAGAGGGCGAGAGGCCAGAAAGCTCACTAGAATTCTCGCTGAACCGAGCCAATGCAAAGCAGCCGCGCCTATGGCCGGCGTAATTCCGGACAAGCGCAGCAAAGCTGTACGCCGGTCCGGAAACCAGACATCAGCGTGAGCGAAGCGACCTCGCCTGAAACAAATCTGGCGTGTATTCAGCGTGCGGCGCATCCGGCATGTTGCAGAAGACCTGCCTCAACCCGTCGGCGCCTGCTTTGCGCTTTCCAGTCGTACAAGGAGCCTTTTGCGTGTGGGCTCATCACAGAAGGCGGCTTCGATGGCAGTGCGGGTGACTTCCATCTGATCATCGAAACTCCATCCGAAGGTTTCGGTGACCGATGAATATTCCTTGCCGAGCGTGGTGCCGAAAAAGGGCGGATCGTCGGAGTTGAGCGTGATCTTCACGCCCTCCTTGCGCAGCATGTTGACCGGGTGGAAGCGCAGGTGAGTGTAGACGCCCAGAGCGATGTTCGACCCGGGGCAGACCTCCAGCACGATCTCCTCGTCGACAAGGCGCTTGACCAGATCCTTGTCCTCGATCGCCCGCACTCCGTGGCCGAGACGTTTCACACGCAGGAATTCGAGTGCCGCGGTCACACTGTCCGGACCGCCGAACTCGCCCGCATGGGCTGTCGTGCCCAGCCCTGCATCCGCCGCCATGCGGAAGGCCTTCGCGAAATTGGCCGGGTGGCCGGAGCGTTCGTCCCCGGCCAGACCGAAGCCCGTGACCAGAGGATGCGGATTGCCGATCACTTCCTTGATGACCCGTTCGACGGAGGCCGAACCGAAATGGCGTACGCCGATCGCGATCATCCGGCCTTCGATGGCGGTGTCTGTCTTGGCGCGCTCGATCCCGGCAGCCAGTCCCTCGACATAGGAGCGGTAGGACAGGCCGGCGGCCTGAGCGTGGTCTGGCGAGATGAAGATCTCGCCATAAATTGCCCCTTCCGCCGCCAGCATGCGGAAATAGGTTTCTGCAAGCAGGGCGTAGTCCGCCGGTGTCCGGAACACCGAACTTGCAACGTCATAGGCTTTCAGGAAGGTGGTGAAGTCGGACCAGATGTATTTGCCGTTACCGTCGAGGACGGCCGAAACATCCTCGCCGCGCTTGTCGGCAAGGCGCTTGACCAGGGTCGGTGGCGCGGCGCCTTCGATATGACAATGCAATTCCGCCTTCGGTACCGTGATGGCGTCGCTCATGTCCCGCGGGTCCTCATTCGAGTGTGTGGCGGGCCGGTTCTCCGTCTTTCCGCAGAAAGGACGGACGAGTGGCCCGCGGTTATTGTGCCCGATTCACCGGATTGCCGGAATGCGGATGCGGTTACAGAAAACTCGTGCCGTTCGGACCGACCGCGATGCCCAGATGATCGGCGATACTTTCACCGATATCGGCATAGGTCTTGCGACCACCGACGCTTCTGCCTTCGAGACCCGGACCGGTTGCGATCACCGGGACATGTTCGCGGGTGTGGTCCGTGCCACGCCAGGTCGGATCGCAGCCGTGATCGGCCGTCAGGATCAGGAGATCACCGTCCGTCATCCTGGCAATCATTTCCGGCAAGCGGCGGTCGAAATGCTCAAGCGCGGCTGCATATCCCGGAACATCCCGGCGGTGACCGTAGAGGGAGTCGAAATCGATGAAATTGGCGAAGATCAGGTCGCCATCGGCAGCCTGGTCCATGGCCTCCAGCGTCTTGTCGAACAGCTGGTCATTGCCTGCGCCCTTCAGCACCCTGGCAACGCCCTGATGCGCGAAGATGTCGGATATCTTGCCGACGCCATAGACCGTGCGCCCTGCCTCGGTCAGACGGTCGAGCAAGGTCGGTTCCGGCGGCAGTACCGAATAGTCACGCCGGTTGGCGGTGCGCTGGAAAGTGTCCGAAGTTTCGCCGACGAAGGGTCGCGCGATCACCCGGCCGATGTTGTAGGGATCGGCAAATTCACGCGCGATCTCGCAAAGTTCGTACAGCTTCTCCAAACCATAGTGTTCTTCGTGGGCGGCGATCTGGATGACGGAATCCGCCGACGTATAGAAAATCGGCTTGCCCGTGCGAATGTGCTCTTCGCCAAGTTCGGCAATGATCACCGTGCCGGAAGCGTGTTTGTCACCCAGGATGCCGTTGAGGCCTGCCTTCTCGCTGATCTTTGCAATCAGCTCTTCCGGGAAGGTCGGGATCGTTTCCGGAAAATAGCCCCAGTCGAAGCGCACGGGCACACCCGCGATTTCCCAATGGCCGGACGGCGTGTCCTTGCCGTTGGAAACTTCGGCAGCATAGCCCCACAGGCCTACCGGCTCGCCATCGAAATCCAGGCCCGGCACGTCCTTGCCGGTGGACAGACGCCCTGCCGCGCCCAGGCCGAGCCGGTCCATGTTGGGAACGTTCAAGGGGCCGGAGCGCAGACCGTCCTTGTCGCCCTCACCGGCTGCACAACGCGCCGCGATGTGGCCCAAAGTGTCGGCCCCGGCATCACCAAAGGCTTCCGCATCCGCGGCACCGCCGATACCGAAACTGTCCAGAACGCACAGAATTGCACGAGGCATGGACATCTCCTCAAATTTATCATTGCCGGCCGGTTCAGCCGGAGAGGTTCCGGGCGACCATTCGCCCGGCACGCATTTTCCCGGTCAGGGCGCGATGCGCTCGACGACGCTCGGCCTGTCGATGACATCAGCTGCGGAGCCGATGGTGTAGGCTTTGCGCACCGCGACGGCTGCTTCTTCGGCCTCTGCCTCGGTTCTGGCATGGACAATCGCCAAGGGCGCATCCGCGTCTACGGTGTTGCCGACACCGGCAAGGCTGGTCAGGCCGACGGACGGATCGATCACGTCTGCCGCCGCCCGGCGTCCACCGCCAAGAGCGACGACCGCGACGCCTACTGCCCGGGCATCCACACTCGTAATGACGCCGTCATGTTCGGCATAGACCGGCGCTTCCACCGACGCCTTGGCCAGATAAAGTTCCGCCTTTTCCATGAAGTCGGCAGGTCCGCCAAGCGCATGAACCATCTGGGCGAACTTCTCAGCCGCCTTGCCGCTCTGAAACGCTTCACGCATCATGCCGGCACCGGCCTCTGCATCAGCGGCAATGCCACCCGAGGCAAGCAGTTCGCCGCCTTGTGCCACGGTGACATCCCAAAGGCGGTTGTCGATTGCCGTGCCTTTCAGGAAGTCGACGGCGTTCTGCATTTCAACCGCGTTGCCGGCGGCAGACGCCAGCGGCTCGTTCATGTCGGTCAGGAGAGCCGTCGTTTTCAAACCCGCCCCGTTCGCGACCAGCACCAGGCTTTCGGCAAGCGCACGAGCATCTTCAAGTGTTGCCATGAAAGCGCCCGTGCCCCACTTCACGTCCAGCACCAGTCCCTGCAGACCGGCTGCCAGCTTCTTGGACAGGATCGACGCGGTGATCAGGTCGATGCTCTCCACCGTGCCGGTCACATCGCGGATGGCATAAAAGCGCTTGTCGGCCGGAGCAAGGTTGCCGGTCTGGCCGATGACAGCACACCCGATTTCCTTGACCACCTTCTTGAAAAGCAGATTGTCCGGTTGCGTCTGATAGCCCGGGATGCTGTCGAACTTGTCCAGCGTGCCGCCCGTGTGACCCAGGCCACGACCGGAGATCATCGGTACGGCGGCACCACAGGCGGCAAGCGCCGGCGCCAGCATCAAGGAGACGTTGTCGCCAACGCCGCCGGTGGAATGCTTGTCCAGGATCGGCGCGTCGATGCCCGACCAGTCCATGACATCGCCACTGTCGCGCATGGCGAGCGTCAGAGCCACACGTTCGTCGACGGTCAGCCCCTTGAAGAAGACAGCCATGGCGAGCGCGGCCACCTGGCCTTCCGTGACCGAGCCGTCTGCCAGGCCCTTGACGAAGAACTGGATCTCCGCCGCGTCCAGCGTTCCACCGTCGCGCTTCTTTCTGATGAGTTCTTGCGGCAGCATTTGTTGTCCTTCTTGAAGCCGTCTCAATAGCCGTGGTGGGAGTGGTCCACGATTTCCTGACCCTCGATCGTCGAGATCAGGGCATCCAGAAGACCACTGGCACCAAAGCGGAACGTGTGTGCCGATACCCAGTTCTGGCCCATGATCTTGTCGGCAAGCGCCAGGTAGGCAGCCGCGTCCTCGGCGGTGCGGATACCACCGGCCGGCTTGAAGCCGATCACACGCTCGGCGTTGTCGCGCCGGGCCTCCTCGATCGCGGTCAGCATGATCTCGGCTGCTTCCAGCGTTGCATTGACGGCAACCTTGCCGGTCGAAGTCTTGATGAAATCCGCACCCGCCCCAATGGCAATGTTGGAGGCTGCGTGGATCAGCAACGGATCCTTGATTTCACCCGTTTCCAGGATGACCTTGAGCAGTGCCGGTTCCGGAATGGCAGCCTTCACGCGGATGATCTGCTCTTCCGCAAAGCCCTTGCGGCCAGCGCAGAAAGCCTTGTAGGGCATGACCAGATCGATCTCGTCGGCTCCATCGGCAAGTGCCTGCTTCGTCTCGGCCAGGACAGCTTCCGTATCTTCGCCACCTTCAGGGAAGTTGACCACGGTCGCCACCTTCACGCCCGTGCCGGTCAGTTCCTGCGCGGCCTGCGCCACGAACCGCGGCCAGACACAGACAGCCGCAACCGACCCGTGATCCGTCACGGTCCGTCCGGTCAGCTTGGAAATATCCGCCGACGTGCAGTCGTCGTTGAGGTTGGTCAGGTCGACGAGCCCGAGGGCCCGTTTGGCGTGTTCGATCATGTCAGTCATTGGCCGATCTCCTTCACGAATGCCCGCACCAGCTGTTTCATGCGTTCCATACCCTGCAAGGCGACGGACTTGGTTTCGTCGTGAGACAGCGCGTGCGTCTGCATGCCTGCGCCGTAATTGGTGATAATCGACATGGCCGCGACGCGCATGCCCAGGAATCTGGCCATGATGACTTCCGGCACGGTTGACATGCCAACCGCATCCGCACCCAGTGTCTTGGCCATGCGGATTTCGGCAGGCGTCTCGAAAGACGGGCCGGAGAACCACATGTAAACGCCCTCGGCAACCGGATCGCCGGTTTCCTCGGCGACTTTCTTCATCGCTGCACGCAAGTCCGCATCGTAGGCGGTGCTCATATCGAGGAAGCGCTTTTCGTCCTCTTCACCGATCAGCGGGTTCATGCCCGACCAGTTGATGTGGTCGGAAATCAGCATGGGCGAGCCGGGAGCAACTTCCTGGCGCAGGGAACCAGCCGCATTGGTTGCCAGCAGGATCTCGCAGCCGAGCTCCTTCAGCGTTTCCACCGGCGTGCGCATGACCGTCGGATCGCCGCCCTCGTAATAATGGGCCCGGCCCGACAGGATCACCACCGGCACCCCGGACAGCGTGCCGGCAACCAGCTCGCTGGAATGGGACGTGACGGTGGAGACCGGAAATTCGGTCAGATGCGAATAGGGAATGCGAACAGCGTCCTCGACTTCCTCGGCGAGCGCGCCGAGGCCGGAGCCGAGGATCATGCCAATCTTGTACGAGCCCTCCCGGGCTGCGCGGACGATCTCCGCGCATTCACGGCCGAAACCACTCATTGTGGGTCAGTCCTTCTTATTTTGACGTGTATTCCAGTTCGAAGGCGGCAGGCAGCAGCTCATCCATCGTGAAGCTGCGCCGGATACCGTCGAGATCCGCGACATGGACAACCAGATCGTCCGTGCCGAATTCCTTCAGACGCTGGCGGCACATGCCGCAGGGCGTGCACAGGGCCGCATCGCCAATGACGACGGCTTCCGCAATTTCGCGGTAACCGGCGGCAATCATGGCGCTGACCGCCCCACCTTCTGCACAAACGCTCACCGGGTAGGAAGCGTTCTCCACATTGCAGCCGATGAAAACAGTGCCGTCCGGTGCACGCAAGGCCGCGCCGACCAGGAAGTTTGAATAGGGTGCATATGCGTTTTCACGAACCGCTTTTGCGGCCTCGAACAACGCGTCCAGATCGCTCATGAACGCTCCTTGAGATACGGAATGCCAGCCGCCTTCGGCGGGATTGCCTTGCCGATGAAACCTGCAAGCAGGATCACGGTCAGAATATAGGGCAGTGCCTGGAAGAACTGCACCGGAATCTCGCCGATACCGGGTAATTTCTGACCCTGCATCCGGATGGCGACAGCATCGAGGAAGCCGAACAACAGGCAGGCCAACATGGCGTTGGCCGGTTTCCACTTGGCGAAAATCAGGGCCGCCAGCGCGATGAAGCCCTTGCCCGCCGTCATGTCCTTGATGAAGCCGGAGGACTGGGCGATGGAAAGATATGCTCCGGCAACACCGCACAGGGCACCGCAGGCGATGACCGCCCGGTAGCGCAGCCAGGTGACGGAGATGCCGGCCGTGTCAACGGCCGCCGGGTTTTCCCCGACCGCACGCAGGCGCAGCCCGAAACGGGTGCGGAACAGCACCCACCAGGTCAGCGGCACGGCCACGAAAGCCGCGTAGACCAGGATGTTGTGGCCTGACAGCAGTTCGCTGTAGATGCCGCCAATGATCGGAACATCGCGCAGTTCTTCCGCGTAAGGCCAAACGATGTCCCTAAACCGTCCGCCTTCCGGCAGTGAGGGTGTACGACCGCCCTGGCGGAACCATGTCTGCCCGAGCAGCGCGGTCAGGCCCGCTGCCAGGAAGTTGATGGCGACGCCGGAAACGATCTGGTTGCCGCGGTTGGTAATGGAGGCAAAGCCGTGGATCAGCGCCAGGCCGATCGAAACCGCCATGCCCGCCAGAAGGCCGATCCAGGCGTTTCCGGTCATGTAGGCTACCGCACCCGCCCCAAAGGCTGCGCCGAGCATCTTTCCTTCCAGGCCGATATCGACCACGCCGGAGCGTTCCGAGTAAAGCCCTGCCAGACAGGCCAGCAGAAGCGGTGTCGACAGGCGGACTGTGGAATCAAGTGTCAGGATCACGATCTCGAACATGATCACGCCTCCTTCTCGGCAAGAGCCCGGGAGGGCGTGAACAGCTTGATGATGGCCGGGCGGAACATGTGCTCAAGCGCACCGGCAAACAGGATCACAAGGCCCTGGATGACGATGATCATGTCTCGCGTGATATTGGGCATTTCGAACGAAAGTTCCGCGCCGCCCTGATAGAGCATGCCGAACAGGATCGATGCCAGAACGATGCCGACCGGATGCGCCCGCCCCATGAGGGCAACCGCGATACCGACGAAGCCGTAGCCGGTCACGAAATCGATCAGCAGACGGTGCTGTGACCCCATGATCTCGTTGATCGCCATCATGCCTGCAAGACCACCGGATATGAGCATGGTGATGACGATGGTGCGCACCGGCGAGATGCCGGCATAGACCGCGGCTGTGGCGTTGGCACCGAAGGACCGGATCTCGAAACCGAGCTTGGTGCGCCAGATCAGCACCCAGACCAGAACACAAGCCGCCAGCGCCACGAAGAGCGACAGGTTGACCGGCGCATAGCCGAAGCCGAAGGACGGGAAGATGTCGTTCAGGAACGGCAGACGGCCGCCATCCTCGAAGGTTCGCGTTTCCGGCTGCATCGAGCCTGGCTTCTTCAACGCGTTGTTGAGCAGATAGACCATCAGCGACGAGGCGATGAAGTTGAACATGATCGTGGTGATCACCACGTGGCTGCCGCGGGTGGCCTGCAGCCAGGCCGGGATGAACGCCCAGGCGGCCCCCATCAGCGCCGAGCCGATGATGGCAAACGGCAAGGTGATGTACCAAGGAACGATGTGGTCCAGCGCCAGACAGGCAATGGCGACCCCTAGACCACCGATATAGGCCTGGCCCTCACCGCCGATGTTGAACAACCCGGCATGAAAGGCAACGGCCACGGCCAGGCCTGTGAAGATGAAGTTGGTGGCATAGAACAGCGTGAAGCCGATGCCTTCGCCATAGCCAATGGAGCCCCAGACCAGAAGCTGCACCGCGTCCAGCGGGTTTTCCCCGATCAGGACAACGACGAGGCCGGACACCAGGAAGGCGGCGGCCAGGTTCAGGAACGGGATCAGGCCGTAATCGACCCAGCGCGGGAGCTGACCGGCACTCATCGGGCGCCTCCTTCAACAGCCATCTTGTTGTTATCTTCCACACCGGCCATCAGCAGGCCAAGTTCGCCTTCTTCCGCATCGCCGCCGCGTTCACCGACGATCTTGCCGTCGAACATTACCAGCACCCGGTCGGACAGCGCCCGGATTTCGTCGAGTTCCACCGACACCAGCAAAATGCCCTTGCCGGCATCGCGCATTTCCACAATCCGGCGGTGGATGAACTCGATGGCGCCGATATCGACGCCGCGCGTCGGCTGACCGACCAGAAGCACTTCCGGATCGCGCTCGATCTCGCGCGCCAGCACGATCTTCTGCTGGTTGCCGCCCGAGAAATTGGCGGTCTTCAGCATCGGGTTGGGCGGGCGGATGTCGTATTTCTCGATCTCGGCCACGGCGTTCTTCTTGATGGCAGCAAGATCCATCAGAAGGCCCCGGGAGTAGGCCGGGTCGCGATGGTAGCCAAGGATCGAATTCTCGTATTCGGAGAAGGAATTGATCAGGCCCATCCGGTGC
Source organism: Roseibium sp. RP-7 (assembly GCF_053005225.1). Classification (NCBI taxonomy): domain Bacteria; kingdom Pseudomonadati; phylum Pseudomonadota; class Alphaproteobacteria; order Hyphomicrobiales; family Stappiaceae; genus Roseibium; species Roseibium sp. RP-7. The sequence goes on along the minus strand of NZ_JBRKQA010000001.1, from coordinate 613,288 downwards.
CGGTCTTCCGGCACGTGGCCCATGTTCTTGGCGCGCATGTCGGCAGCGTCGAGCGTGCTCGTTCCCAGATCGATTGTCTCGCCGTTGATCTTCAGCGTACCTCTGGTGGCGCGGCGAATGCCCGCGAGCGTTTCCAGCAGTTCCGACTGGCCGTTGCCGGAGACACCGGCGATGCCGACAATCTCTCCCGCACGCACATTGAAGGAAACGTCCTTGACCACCTGCACGCCGCGGCTGTCGGTCACCGTGAGGTTCTCGACCTCCATCACCGGAGCCTTGGGTTGCGCCGGTTTCTTGTCGACACGCAGCAGCACGCTGCGGCCGACCATAAGCTCGGCCAGTTCTTCCATCGAGGTGTTCGCGGTTTCGCGCGTTGCCACCATCTCGCCGCGGCGCATCACCGAAACAGTATCGGTCGCCGCCATGATCTCGCGCAGCTTGTGCGTGATCAGGAGAACCGTCTTGCCTTCGTTCTTCAGAACTTCGAGGATCTTGAACAGGTGATCGGCTTCGGCCGGCGTCAGAACACCGGTCGGTTCGTCAAGGATCAGAACCTCCGCGCTGCGGTAGAGCGCCTTCAGGATCTCCACCCGCTGCTGCAGACCAACCGGCAGATCCTGGATCAGGGCGTCAGGATCGACCCGCAGTTCGTATTCTTCTTCCAGCCGCTTGAGTTCTGTCTTGGCGCGATTGATGCCGCCGGACAGGAGCGCGCTGTCCTCGGCGCCCAGAACCACGTTTTCCAGAACCGAGAAATTGTCGACCAGCATGAAATGCTGATGCACCATGCCGATGCCCATGCCGATGGCGGCTTTCGAGTCCGATATCGTGACCTTCTTGCCGTCCACCAGGATGTCGCCGTCATCGGCCTGATAGAAACCGTAGAGAATGGACATGAGCGTCGACTTGCCCGCCCCGTTCTCTCCGATGATACCGTGGATGGAGCCCTTCTTCACCACAAGGTCAATGTCCTTGTTGGCGTGAACCGGGCCAAAGCGCTTGTTGATCTTGCGCAGTTCGATTGCCGGCGTATCGCTCATGCGTTCCCCCAGGCCTGACTGTTTTTCTTTTTCTTTGTCATTGTTATTGCCCCTCGCCGCTGCCTCGCGGTGTCCCGATCAGAAAGGACATGCTCCGTCGGTGACGACGTCATGAACCTTGACGGTGCCGTCGGAGATGGCCGCAACGGCGGCATCCGCCGCCGCTTTCATGTCCGGCGTGATCAGGTCCTTGTTGTTTTCGTCCAGCACCCAGTCCATGCCGCCATCCGCGACGCCCAGCACCTTGATGCCGGGTTCGAAGGTGCCGTCCTTCGCCGCCTGAAAGCTGTCGTAGACGGCGTTGTCCACGCGCTTGCGGATGGACGTCAGAACCTTGCCCGGGTGCAGGCCGTTCTGGTTGCTGTCGGTGCCCATGCCGAGCACGCCCTTGTCGGCAGCTGCCTGCAGCACACCAATGCCGGTTCCGCCCGCTGCCTGAATGATCACATCGGCGCCCTGATTGATCTGGCCGATGGCAAGTTCGCCGCCGCGAACAGGATCCGCGAAAGCGGCCGGCGTATCGCCCGTCATGTTGGACAGAACCCTGATATCCGCCCTTGCGGCCTGGCCGCCCTGCTTGTAGCCGCACAGAAACCGCTGGATGATCGGGATATCCATGCCGCCGACAAAACCGATTGTGCCGCTCTTGGAGGCCATGCCGGCCAGCAGACCACCGATATAGGCCCCCTCATGTTCCTTGAACACATAGGAGCGCACGTTCGGCTGATCGACCACCATGTCGACGATGGCAAAATCCGTCTTTGGAAAATTGGGAGCCACCTGGCCAAGCGCGTTGGCCTGGTTGAAACCGATTGCGACAACGGGGGACGCGCCCCGGCTGGCAAAGTTCCGCAGTGCCTGCAGGCTTTGCGCATCACGCTCCAACTCGAATTCCCTGACGTCGCCGCCCTGGTCCTGAAACCGTTTCACGCCGGCAAAGGCGCTTTCGTTGAAAGACCCGTCGAACTTGCCGCCGACGGAATAAACGATGGCCGGTTCGGCCAGAGTTGCGGTTGTTGTCATGAAGACAGCGCAGGCCGCAGCAATGACGCCTGATGTGAGACGGAGCATCCTGTCCTCCGAAAAAACGGGTTGGGCACGCTAGAAATACAGGTGGACCTCCGCACGGTATCGCGCGGAGGTCCAAAACGACTGCCTTACATCGGGCAGGACTGATCGGCCATGTAGTCGTGAACTTCGATCTCGCCGGAGATGATCTTCTGGGTCGCTTCTTCGACCTTTGCTTTCATCTCGTCGTTGACGAGTTCGGCGTTGTTGTCGTCCAGCGCCCAGTCGACGCCGCCTTCCTTGAGGCCGAGGACTTCGAAGCCGGAAGACCAGCTGTCGTTGGCCGCATCTTCGAACGCCTGGTAGACGGCAATGTCGACGCGCTTCAGCATGGAGGTCAGGACGGAACCCGGATGCAGGTTGTTCTGGTTGCTGTCGACGCCAATGCCGAGCTTGCCGGCGTCAGCAGCAGCCTGCAGAACACCGATGCCGGTGCCGCCGGCAGCGTGATAGACAACGTCAGCGCCACGGTCGAACTGGGACTTGGCGAGTTCGCCACCCTTGACCGGATCGTTCCAGGCCGCACCGGTGGTGCCGGTCATGTTCTCGAAGACTTCCGCCTTCGGGTTCGCAGCCATTACGCCCTGCTTGTAACCACAGGAGAACTTGCGGATAAGCGGAATGTCCATGCCGCCGACAAAGCCGACCTTGCCGGTTTCGGACGCCATCGCAGCCAGCATGCCGACGATGTAGGAGCCTTCCTGCTCCTTGAACAGGATGGAGCGCACGTTCGGCAGGTCGACGACCATGTCAACGATCGCGAACTGCGTGTCCGGGAATTCCTTGGCAACCTTTTCCACGGCGTTTGCCTGAGAGAAGCCGATAGCGACGATCGGGTTCATGCCGCGCTTGGCAAAGTTGCGCAGGGCCTGCTCGCGCTGGCTGTCGTTCTGGATTTCGAAATCGCGGTATTCGACGCCGGTGTCTTCCTTGAACTTTTCAGCACCGTTGTATGCGCCTTCGTTGAACGACTTGTCGAAACGGCCGCCCAGATCGTAAAGCACTGCCGGCTTGATATCGGCTGCCAATGCGCCCACGGCGGTAAAGGCCAGGCCGGCAAGCGCGGTGCCGATGGTAAGAAGCTTTTTCACTTATATGTCCTCCGACATGCGGGGGCCTGCCTTTTGGCCGGCCCGTTTCCCCTCGTGACCCAGCCGCATCATGCGGACTGTGCCAGCTGCAATCCGGCCCGTGCCGTCAGAGCCCTCGCAAGGGTCTCGTCTGCCACAAGGTCGGTAATGACACCGGTACGCAGGGCCGCGAGCGTGGCATCCACCTTGCTCTCCCCACCTACCAGCGCAATCACGCGGCGCCCGCGCACTTCGTCGAAATGCAGACCCACGGCACAATCGCCGAGCGGATCCGGGGCCAATTTTCCCTCGATCGTCAGAAAGCGCCCCATCAAATCACAGACGGCGCCGCCCGACAGCAAATCTTCCTGTTCTTTTTTGGAAATCATGCCGCGCTGGACAAGATGGCCCTCGTTCTCGACCGAACCGATGCCGATGAGAAAGGCATCCGACTGGCGCGCGCGATCCATCAGGTCCTGCACGCTGCGCTGGGTCAGGAACATTGCCTTTTCGTCCTGGTTTTCGGCAAAATAGGGAACCGGCAGATAATAGCCGATGCCGCCTGTGCGTTCCTGCATCTTCTGGACGATGTCATAGGGGTTGGCAGCAAGCGTGCGCGTCAGCGATCCGCAGATCGACATGATTTCGAGATCGGTTCTTGCCACTTTCGGCAACGCTTCGACAGCCGCGGTCAGCGTGCGGCCCATGCCAACGCCCAGACGCGTGACGTTTGACCCACCAAGCATCCCGGACAGGAATTGTGCCGCGGACACCGCGACGGCCCTGAGGGCGCTGTCGTCGTCGCCGCCACCAAGATCGGGAGCAATGATGCAGTTCGTCAGGCCGAAATGCTCCGTCAGCTCCTTTTCAAGCTGGAGGCATTCCATCGGGCGACCATCGACCTGGAATTTGACGAAACCGGCTTTCTGCGCATGAGCGATCAGGCGATGCACCTTGGCAGGCGAAACGCCGAGCTGCGAGGCGATTTCGCCCTGCGTACGGCCTCCAACAAAGGACAGCCAGGCCGCCCGGATGGCCATATATGATGTCCAGTCGTCGTCGCGTGTCTGCATTCCGCGTCGAAACCTTCCCCTCCAGAGCCCTTGCGCACGCCTTCCGGCGGACAGGATACTCAACCACTCTCAAAACGCCCGGCTTGATGGAATTGCATCCCGCAAGATGAAACACCCGCCTGTCCAGCCATGCGAAGCGGTTGACCGCAACGGTCCGGCTATGCCCTGCTCTCTTCGGAGCTTTTGTTTTCCGGGGCCGCGAAGGCCGGCCGAAAAATTCTTCACCAAGTGAGAATTTCTTCAGATCATGACCAGCCTTGCCTTTGCCGTCAACTAAAAAAACTGCCAATTTTCTGGCTGATTGCTGCATTTCTGGGCAGCAATCAGCGCCGAGTACCACTTCTGAACGGCGGCAAATTCTGCCCAAAGCTGCCGATTTTCAGAAACAACCCGGCAAAATTTGCCTAGCTGCACGGCAATAATTGCCGGTGGATTTGTCCCCCACTTTGAAAACCTGCGTCTTTCCGACCGAAAAACAGCTAATCGGAACGCGCATGTCAGGCGCTTCAGAAGTTGCTGAAACGTCGGCTGTTTTGGGTCTCAAACAGGTTCTCTCGCCCGAGTTTCTCACAGTTTCGCGCAAAAATGTGACCGATAAGGCGGATTGAAATAACTCAAGAAATCACCACCTTACCTATACGTAAATCCCAACGCGTATCCACGGATGAAAAATTTGCCTAGCAAATCCGGAAGATATCCCGCGCCTGTGGATAGAACATGCACTCCGTGCACATTACTTTTGCCAGCCAAGGAATATTACGCTACGTTTGGCATGTAGCTTGCTAAGTAAATTTCCAAGCTCATCCAAGGCATTCAGCCAATGCCTTGTTAGGAATCACGAGAAACGGAAAGATAAGGAATTCAACGACAAAATAAACAGGGGAGACGTGGCCACCCAGCCGCAAGGCTGAAGTAAGGAGAAAAACCATGCGTCTCGACATAACCAAAACAGACTGTGCACTGACGGTTACAAGTTTACTGTCACTTATTTGTGCGGCACTTCTTTTCGCCGCCCCAGCCGCAGCCCGAGACTACCGTCCGGCTCTGATGGCTTCTTCACAATACAGCTATGATCCGGCCAACGAAGTGGACGTCGAACTTGTCCTGGCCGTCGACATCTCCCAATCCATGGATACAGAAGAACAGGAAGTGCAGCGCGCCGGGTATGTTGCCGCTCTCACCTCCAGGGAATTTCTTGACGCCATTCAGGTCGGTCCGATCGGCCGCGTTGCCGTGACCTACATGGAATGGGGCGGGGTCGATGAGCATTTCATCGTCGCCGACTGGACGGTGATCCAGGATGCAAGCTCGGCAGCACACTTCGCTTCCAAGATTGCCGAGGCCCCGCTTCGGCAGGTCCAGCGCACCTCCATCGCTTCGGCGCTCGAAAAGTCGGTCTTTCTGGTTCAGAACAACCAGTATGAAGGCCTGCGCCGCGTAATCGACATTTCCGGTGACGGCCCGAACAACCAGGGCGGCTCCGTAACTGCCATGCGTGACCGCATGGTTGCCTCCGGCGTGACCATCAACGGTTTGCCTCTGATGATGAAGTCGAACAAGAACACCTGGCAGGCGATGCTCAACCTCGACCACTATTACGAGGATTGTGTGATCGGCGGCCCGGGCTCCTTCGCCATCCCCGTTCGCAGTCAGGAAGGCTTTGCAGACGCGATCCGGATGAAGCTGGTGATGGAGATCGCCGGGCTGCATCTGCCGGAACCCGATCCCTACTTCCAGCGCGTTGCCGGCCGCGAACCGATCCGCTGTAATCTGTTCGACTGATCGCCACGTCTCCATTCTCCTTATTGCCTGCCGCGTTCCGGGCCGGGACGCGGCATTTTCTTTTGCTCCCTGCCAGTGATCTGCCAACCGGGAACAGGTTCTGCGCCCGCCCGTTCATCTTCCTTTGCCTAAAGCGCTTTGAAAGGCTAAACACTTCCCCGCCGCTGTCGCTTCCTGCCAGGGTGCCTTTTCGTCCGGTTCCCTCCGGGGACGAACTGGTCTCCCGGGACTTTGGTTTCGATCAGCTTTCGGCTATTCAATCGATCCGGATTGCATAGACCCCAGAGGACCGCTGATGCCTGCCACGCCCACTCTTGCGCTTGTCGCGCATGACGCCAAAAAAGACGCCATGGTCGAGTTCGCCAGACGGCACCAGGACAAACTCGCGGTTTTCGAACTTGTCAGCACAGGCACCACGGGCGGCCGCATTCTGGAAGCCTGTCCGGATCTCAAGGTCACAAGGCTGAAAAGCGGCCCGCTGGGCGGCGACCAGCAGATCGGCGCGATGATTGCCGAAGGCAAGCTCCAGGGCCTGTTCTTCTTCGTCGATCCGCTGTCGCCCATGCCGCATGATGTTGATGTGAAAGCCCTGATGCGCCTTGCAGTGGTCTATGACATGCCGATGGCGCTCAATCCGTCGACCGCGGATATCCTGCTGCGCTCCGCCCGTCTGCAGGGCCTCAAGACCACATCCGCGACACCTGAAGTTGGCTCCCTGTCCTCATGAGTTTTTCCAAGAACACCAAATCCTTTGCCTATCCGGTTCTGGTTGCCGATATCGGCGGCACCAACGCCCGTTTCGCTCTGGTTGACGACGCTGAGGCGCCCACCCGCATGTGCGGCAAGACGGCGACCGCGGATCATCCCGACATTTCTTCCGCGATCCGCGAAGTGGTGCTGCCGGAAACCGATCCGAAACCACGCACGGCAATCATCGCGGTCGCCGGTCCCGTCACCGGTGACAGGATCCCCCTCACCAACGCGGCCTGGGTGATCGAGCCGCTGAAGATGATCGCCGACCTCGGTCTGGACGAAGTCATCGTGCTCAACGATTTCGAAGCGCAGGCCCTGGCCTTGCCAGGATATAGCGGCAGCGATATCGAACAGGTCGGCTCCGGCACGATCCGCGAAGAGAGCGCCAAGTTCGTCCTCGGTCCGGGCACGGGCCTCGGCGCCGCCGCGATGATCTATGCCGCCCAGACCTGGGTTCCCGTTCCGGGCGAAGGTGGACATGTGGAACTCGGGCCGGTAACCCCGGAAGACGTTGCCATCTGGCCGCATATCGAACTCGTCGGTGGACGGCTTGGCGCCGAACAGGTCCTTAGCGGCACCGGCCTTCCCCGCCTTGCCCGCGGTGTTGCCGCCTATATGGGCGCGGACCGCGACTTCACAACGGCGGCAAGCATCACAACGGCCGCAGAGACAAACGATCCGGTAGCGGTGAAGACGCTGGAAGTCTTTGCCAGGGCCCTTGGCCGTGTGGCCGGTGATTTTGCCCTCGCGGTTCTGGCACGGGGCGGCGTCTATCTGACTGGCGGTGTCACATCGCGGATCACACGCTTCCTCACGGACGGCGGCTTCCGCGCCGCCTTTGAGGCCAAGGCGCCCCACGAGGCCCTGATGGCCAAGATACCGACCTTCATCGTCCGGCATCCCGATCCGGCCCTGGAAGGCCTTGCCTCCTTCGCACGCGCGCCGGAAGCCTTTGCCGTCGACATGCAAGGACGGCAATGGACTGCAGGCGCCGCATCGGGCGCGAGCTGACCCGGGCCCGTCATGTCCTCTGCCCCAGCCTTCGCGGCACCACTGCCGATCGACGGTGTCCTGCCGGAGCTTCTGGCAACGCTTGATACAGGGCTGAACGCGGTTCTTGTTGCCGAACCGGGCGCGGGCAAGACGACCCGCGTGCCGCTGGCTCTTTTGAACGCGACCTGGCGCGGCGACGGCAAGATCCTGGTGCTGGAACCGAGGCGTCTTGCTGCCCGTGCCGCTGCGCGCCGCATGGCAGCCGAACTGGGCGAAAAGCCAGGCGAGACCGTCGGCTACCGTGTGCGCATGGAAACGAAAGTCAGCGCCCGTACCCGGATCGAGGTCATCACGGAAGGTGTTTTCACCCGGCTGATCCTGGACGATCCGGAACTGACGGGCGTTGCCGCCATTCTCTTTGACGAATTTCACGAACGCTCGCTTGACGGCGACCTCGGGCTGGCGCTGGCGCTGGATGTGCAGGCTGCACTGCGCGACGACCTGCGTCTGCTGCCCATGTCAGCCACGCTCGATGCTGCCGGAATTTCACGCCTGCTTGGCGACGCGCCCGTCATCGAAAGCACGGGGCGCAGCTACCCGGTTGAAACGCGTTACCTGGGGCGAACACCCAACGAGCGCGTGGAGCCGCAGATGGTGAGGGCGATCCGGCAAGCCCTCGTGGAAGAAAGAGGTTCCATTCTGGTGTTTCTGCCAGGCCAGGGCGAAATCCGCCGCACCGCTGAGATGCTGGAGGGCAAGCTCCCGGCAGGCTGCCAGGTGGCACCACTTTACGGCGGACTGGACGCCAAAGCCCAGGACACAGCCATCCGGCCGGCCGATGCCGGCAGCCGCAAGATCGTGCTGGCCAGTGCCATCGCCCAGACCTCGCTGACCATCGAAGGTGTGCGTGTCGTTATCGACAGCGGTCTGGCACGGGTGCCGAAATATGAACCGCAGACCGGACTGACCCGGCTGGAAACCGTGCGCGTCTCCCGCGCTTCCGCTGATCAACGGCGAGGCCGCGCCGGACGTACCGAGCCCGGTGTCTGCTACAGGCTCTGGGACGAAGCCCAGACCGTGGCCCTGCAACAGGCAGAGGCTCCGGAAATCCTGGAAGCGGATCTCACCGGCCTGGTGCTGGACCTGGCGGCCTGGGGAACACTCGATCCGGCAGCCCTCGCTTTTGCCGACCAGCCCCCACTTGCGGCCTGGCGCGAAGCAAAGGCTCTGCTTCAGGATCTGCACGCTCTGGATGACCACGGACGTCTGACCAATGACGGCAAGGCACTGGCGAAGCTCCCGCTGCATCCGCGCCTCGCGCACATGGTGATCGAAGGCGTTGCCCGCGATCTCGGCTTTACCGCCGCGATGATCGCGCTGGTGCTGTCCGAACCGGGTCTTGGCGGCCGGGATCCCGACCTGCGTGCGCGTTTGCAGGCTTTGCGCCACGACAAGAGCCAACGTGTAAAAGACGGCCGCCAACTTGCCGAGCGCTGGCTGAAGCAGGCAGGCGGCACAGGCAGGGAGATAGACCCGGAAAGCGCCGGACTTCTGCTCGCCCTTGCCTATCCTGACCGGGTGGCCCAGCAGCGCGGGCAGACAGGACGCTTCCGCCTTGCGAACGGCCGTGGCGCAGAATTGGAGGCGGAACATGCCCTTTCCCGGCAAGCCTTCCTGACTGTTGCCGATATTCAGGGCAAGGCGGCAAGCGGGCGTATCCAGCTCTGCGCGCCAATTTCCAAATCCGATATCGAAGACCTGTTTGCTGCAGACATCGTCGAGCAGGATGAAGTCCAGTTGACAGGAGATGGTGCGCTGAAGGCGCGGCGTGTCACCCGCTACAAGGCGGTTGAACTGAAGTCCGTCCAGATCCAGTCAGCAGATCCGGCAGCTGTCGAACGGGCCCTGATTGCCGAGATCCGCCGGCGCGGCGTCTCCCGCCTGCCCTGGAGCAAGGAACAGGAACGGCTGAAGAAACGTGTCGCCTATGCCCGGGAGAACGGCGCGCAGGATCTGCCGGACCTTTCCGACGGCACCTTGACGGAAACCCTGGAAACCTGGCTGCAGCCCTATCTTGCCGGCTGCACGAGCCTGGGGGTAATCGACACCGCGCTTCTCGGCAATGCGCTTGCAGTGCTCCTGCCCTATGATGCGGCTGCGCGGCTGGACAGCCTTGCCCCATCGCACTTCACCGCCCCGACAGGCAGCAAGGTGCCCATCGACTATGGTGCGGCCGCAGGTCCGACGCTTTCCATTCGCGTGCAGGAACTCTTCGGCCTCAAGGAGCACCCAAGCGTCTGCGACGGCAGATTGCCGCTGATCCTGGAACTTCTCTCCCCGGCACAACGGCCGATCCAGATCACGAAGGATCTCCCCGGCTTCTGGCAGGGTTCCTGGGCGGATGTGAAAGCCGACATGAAAGGCCGCTACCCCAGGCACCCCTGGCCGGACGACCCGACCGCAGCCGAGGCAACGCGCAGGGCGAAGCCGCGGGGAACCTAGCTCCGCATTTCAGCCTTGCACGGCCTTCCCTTCAGGAGAGAAAACGGCATGAATCCCGTGGTCGAACTATGGGAAGACACAGGAGGGACTGACGCTTCAGAAGTCCCCTGTCCCACACCTTGCCGCAGCCGAGTCCTCCTCCCCCTTGTGGGGAGGGGTTAGGGGTGGGGGTATGAAGCCACGGCCCTAGTTACCGCTTTGCGGTTCACCCCCATCCCTACCCCTTCCCCACAAGGGGGAAGGGAACCGGTCCGTATATGGGCGAAATCCAGGTTGCAAATCGGACTATGCTTAGCTCCGAGAAGGCCTTGCTCGTCAATCGTCCGAGGCTGCCACCAGGCTGGCGTTGCCGCCGGCGGCGGCGGTGTTGATGGAGACCACCTGTTCCAGGGCAAACCGGGTCAGGTAGGCCGGGCCGCCGGCCTTGGGGCCGGTGCCGGACAGGCCGGAGCCGCCGAAGGGCTGGGTGCCGACAACCGCGCCGATGGTGTTGCGGTTGACGTAGACGTTGCCCACGGAGAGGCGATCAACAACCTTCTTCACCGTTGCATCGATACGGCTGTGGACGCCAAGCGTCAGGCCGTATCCCGTGCCCGCGATCTGGTTCAGCACCTTGTCGAGATCGCCCGCCTTGTATCGAACCACATGCAGGACCGGGCCGAAGACTTCCCGTGTCAGGGCCTCGGCCTTGTCCAGTTCGATGATGTGCGGGGCGACCCAGGAACCGTTGGCCAGCTTGCCGTGTGGCGTCTTGCCGGCGTAGCGCAGTTTCTGGCTCTCCTTCATGTCGTCGACATGGGAGAGGATATTGTCGCGTGCTTCCTCATCAATCACCGGACCGATGTCTGTCGACGGCAGCCGCGGGTCGCCCAGGCTGAGTTCCTTCGCTGCGCCTTCCAGCATGTCCAGCAGATGATCGGCGACGTCCTCCTGCACATAAAGCAGACGCAGTGCCGAGCAGCGCTGACCGGCGGAGCGGAAGGCGGACATCATGACGTCATCGCAGACCTGTTCCGGCAGGGCCGTGGCATCGACGATCATCGCGTTGATGCCGCCCGTTTCGGCAACGAGCGGAACGATCGGGCCGCGTTTTGCAGCCAGCGTACCGTTGATCAGCCATGCGGTTTCGGTCGACCCGGTAAAGGCTACCCCTGCAACGGCCGGATGGGACGTCAGCGCCGCACCGACATCGCCTTCTCCCGGGAGCAGGTAGAAGACATCTTCCGGGACACCGGCCTCATACATCAACCTGGCGGTCTCAAAAGCGATCAGCGGTGTCTGTTCCGCCGGCTTGGCAACAACGGCATTGCCCGCCATCAGGGCAGCGCTGATCTGGCCGAGGAAGATCGCCAGCGGGAAGTTCCACGGCGAAATACAGACGAAGACGCCGCGTCCCCGATAGCGGTAGCGGTTTTCCTCGCCTGTCGGTCCGGGCATCAGCTTGCCTTCACCGAAAAGGTTTCTGGCTTCGGCCGCGTAGTATCGGCAGAAGTCGACTGCCTCGCGGATTTCGGCAATGCCATCGGTCAGGCACTTGCCGGCTTCCAATGAGAGGATCGTCATCAGGCGGTCCCGGTTTGCCTCCAGCAGGTCGCCAACCTTGTCGATGGCAGCCGCCCGCTCTTCAACCGGTCTGCGCGACCATTTCTCGAACCCCTTCTGGGCATTTTCGACAGCAAGGCGGGCCGTTTCGCTGTCCGCGAAGCGCACCGTGCCGACCTTGGTCGTGCCGTCCATCGGGGCAAACACCGGATTGGCGTCACCCGACGGTTTCAGACCTGCTCCAAGCGGGACGGCTTCGGTGAACGGTGCTGTGGTTTTCGCCATGCCGGACGTCAGCAAATTGCGTTCTGCCGCACAGCCGAATTCCACGCCGTCGGAATTTTGCCGGCTGTCGCCGTAAAGGTCCTTCGGCAGCGGGATCGACCGGTTGATGGAATGGTGGCCGCTATCCAGCAGTTCCTTCGGCCGCTTGAGCATCTTTTCAACCGGCACGGAGGCATCGCCCACAATGGTGACGAAGGAGGAGTTGGCACCGTTTTCCAGAAGGCGGCGGACGAGATAGGCCAAGAGGTCCTTGTGACCACCGACCGGGGCATAGATCCGGCACGGAAAGCCGTCGCGCTCGACAACGGATTTGTAAAGGCTTTCGCCCATGCCATGCAGCCGCTGGAACTCGTACCCTTCCGCCTTGCCACCGGAGAGTTCGATGATCTGGGCAACTGTCAGTGCGTTGTGGGTGGCGAACTGCGGGTAGAGCACATCCCGTGCCGCCAGCATCCGCTTGGCGCAGCACAGATAGGACAGATCCGTCGCGGCCTTGCGCGAGAACACCGGATAGCCTTCCGCACCGCCTTCCTGGGCGTGCTTGATTTCCGTATCCCAATAGGCGCCCTTTACGAGGCGCACCATCAGTTTGCGATTGGTCTTGCGGGCTGCGTTGACCAGCCAGTCGATCACGTGAATGCCGCGCTTCTGATAGGCCTGAACCGCCAGTCCAAAGCCATCCCAGCCCTCGGTGACCGGATCGGTCAGCATGGCCGCGATGATATCCAGCGAGATCTCCAGCCGGTCGGCTTCTTCAGCGTCGACGGTGAAGTTCAGGTTGTGGTCCTTGGCCATCTGCGCCAGTTCGCGCAGCTTCGGCAGGAGTTCGTCGCGCACGCGTTCGCCGTTGACGGCCTGATAGCGCGGATGCAGCGCGGAAAGCTTCACCGAAATACCCGGACGGTCCGGCAGCTTCTTGTCACCGGCGGCCTTGCCGATGGCGGCAATCGCCTTGGCATAGGACTGGAAGTAACGCTCCGCATCCTTCTGGGTGCGCGCGCCCTCGCCCAGCATGTCATAGGAATAGCGATAGCCCTTCGCTTCCTGGGTCCTGGCGCGTTCCAGAGCCTTTTGGATGGTTTCTCCAAGCACGAACTGATGACCGAGCAGGCGCATTGCCTTGCGGGTTGCCATGCGCACGGTCGGCATGCCCATGCGCTTGACGAGGCTCGACAGGATCGACTGGGGCGTGTCGCCCGGGTGCAGCAGACGAGAGGTGACGCCCAGCGCCCAGGAAGAGGCGGAGACAAGCCATGTGTCGGATTTCGGGCCTGAGGGATCGTCGAAGCGGGCTGCCGCCAGCTTGTCCTCTATCAGCTTGTCCGCGGTCTTTGCGTCCGGAACGCGCAGCAGAGCTTCCGCCAGCACCATCATGGCCAGGCCTTCACGGGTGGTCAGACCGAATTCGCGCATGAAGTCTTCCACGCCGCCGAGACCGACCTGGACCGAGCGCATGTCCTGAATATAACCGCGGGCGCGCTGGTCGATCAGTTTCTCCACCACGGGGTCGGTGTTGGCTTCCTTCAGAAGCGCTTCGACAAGCGTCTTGTCATCGGGGGCGTAAGCCGGGCGAAACGGCTCGAGTTCGGTCGAATTGATTGTCTTCATGGCTGCAACAGTTGCGGTCATGAGAGCCTCCCAAAGGGGCCCCGCGGGGCCAGGTCACTAGATGTCTCCAAAATATCTTGAATCGAAGTCCGCTTTTCGCTGTTTTTGAAGCCAATCTCCGTGTATTTCTCTGCAAATTTCTTTTTTCTAGGGAAATTCGCCATGCTTGATGCAACAGACCGGAGGATTCTGAAGGTTCTCCAACAGGACGGCCGCATTACCAATACGGACCTTGCCGAACGGGTGCATCTTTCGGCAACCGCGACCGCCGAACGCATGAAGCGGCTGGTGCGCGAAGGGTACATCGAGCACTTCTCCGCCAGCCTCAATCCGAAGATGGTGGACCGGGGCTTGCTGGTCTTCGTCGAAATCCGGCTTGACCGCACCTCACCGGAAATTTTCGACGCCTTCAAGATTGCCGTCGAACGCTCGACCGACATCATGGAATGTCACATGGTGGCAGGCGGCTTCGACTACCTCATGAAAAGCCGCGTCAAGGACATGGAAGCCTATCGGGCCTTCCTGTCTGATGTGGTTTTGGCGCTGCCGGGCGTGCGTGAAACACATACTTACGCCGTCATGGAAGAGATCAAGGACACCCATATCCTGCCGGTCTGATTTGCACTGGAACCTAACGGACACGAACACTCATCGTTCACAAAGCCTTGTCTTGACCGTGCCATGCGCCTTGCGCGAGGGAACGAGGAACGGACACGATCCGCAACAGGGGAAATTCTGATGAAACGCATGCTTGCCGCAACGCTTGGTCTTCTCGGATCACTGATGGCACCGGTGGCTGCTTCTGCACAGGAAGCGGCCAATGATCCGGCGTGGCAGGCAGTGCTGGATGAGGCCAGAGGCGAGACCGTTTATTTCCACGCCTGGGGCGGCGAGCCGCGCATCAACGCCTATATCGCCTGGGCTGCCCGGGAAGTGGCAAATGAATTTGACGTTCGCGTGCTTCAGGTGAAGGTCAGTGACACCGCATCTGTGGTCTCACAGGTACTTGCCGAAAAATCGGTTGGCAAGGTCTTTGGCGGCGCGGTCGATCTGGTCTGGATCAACGGCGAAAATTTCGCGGCCATGAAGGAACAGGGCCTGCTGGCAGCACCTGGATGGGCGCAGACGTTGCCGAACTGGGATTACGTCGACGTGGAAAACAAGCCGACGGTCGCCCAGGATTTCACCGTGCCTACGGATGGCCAGGAAAGCCCGTGGGGGATGGCCAAGCTCGTGTTCATGTATGACAGTGCCCGCCTGGACACCCCACCCGCGACACTCGATGCGCTGCTGAGCTACGCCAAGGCGAACCCGGGCCGATTTGCCTATCCGCAACCGCCCAATTTCTATGGCACGACCTTTCTGAAACAGGTTCTCGTCAGCACGGTTCCGGACAAGGCCGCTCTGACGAAACCGGTGGATGAAGCCCGCTTCGAAGAAATGACTGCACCGTTGTTTGCCTATCTGGACGCATTGAACGGCTCGCTCTGGCGCCAGGGCCGCGCTTTCCCGAAGGATGCAGCGCATATGCGCCAGCTGCTTGCCGACGGAGAACTGGATATTGCATTTTCCTTCAATCCGTCCGATGCCTCGAGCGCAATTGCCAACGGCGAACTGCCGCCCAGCGTGCGCACCTTCGTTCTGGATGGCGGCACCATCGGCAACACCCACTTCGTTGCAATTCCGTTCAACAGTTCCAGCCAGGCAGGTGCCAAAGTCTTCGCCAACTTCCTGTTGTCACCCGCTGCACAGGCCCGCAAGCAGGATCCCGGTATCTGGGGCGACCCGACGGTTCTGAACGTTGCCGGACTGCCTGAAACCGAAAAGGTTCTCTTCGATACGCTCGACCTTGGGCCTGCGACCTTGACGCCCGAACAGCTCGGCCCGGTCCTGCCGGAACCGCATCCGAGCTGGGTCAGTGCGCTTGAAGAGGCCTGGACCACCCGCTTCGGCGCCGAGTGAGCCGGAGTACGTGGCAACCCAGCCGAAAGCCGTCCCGGCCATACCGATCATCCTTGTGTCGGTTCTTCTGGCCGGGCCGGTTCTCGCCGGCCTGGCGGGTACGATCCTGCCTGCCTTCGGTTACCTGCCCGCGCTGGGCCACAACAGCTTCTCCCTTGAACCTGTCCGGCACCTGTTCCAACAACCCGGTCTGCTGACCTCCGTTTGGCTCAGTATTGCCACCGGCCTGACGGCCTCGATCGCGTCGCTGGCGATCGTGCTCCTGTTCGTGGCAGGCTGGTCCGGAACGGCGGCGTTCCGGCGCCTGACCCGGTTTCTGTCGCCACTGCTTTCGGTACCACACGCGGCGGCGGCCATCGGTCTTGCTTTTCTGATTGCGCCATCGGGCTTTCTGGTTCGCCTCGTTTCGCCCTGGGCGACTGGCTGGACCAGGCCACCCGACGTTCTGATCCTCAACGATCCGTTCGGCATCGCCATGACGGTTGGTCTTGTCGCCAAGGAAGTGCCTTTTCTGTTCCTGATGACGCTCGCCGCGCTAAACCGCCCTCACGTTCAGGAGTATTTCAAGGTAGGTGCCAGCCTTGGCTATGGCCGTGTTGCAACCTTCTTCAAGATCGTTCTGCCGCAGATCTACCCGCTCATCCGCCTGCCGGTGCTGGCAGTGGTCGCCTATGCCACATCCGTCGTTGATGTCGCCGCTATCCTTGGGCCAACGACACCGGCTCCTCTCGCCCCGCGTCTCGTCAGCTGGATGAACGACCCGGATCTGACCAAACGTCTGATGGCATCTGCCGGGGCGTTGCTGCAACTTGCCGTCAGTACGACTGCTCTGGCCACCTATCTGGCAGGCGAACGGCTGGTCGCCTCGGCCTCCAGGCGCCGCCTCGTCACAGGGCATCGTCACTTGCGCGAGCGTGCGGCAAGATATGGCGGACTTCTGGTGATGGTACTCATCATCATGGCCATGATCCTCTCGCTTCTGCTGCTCGGGATCTGGTCTGCCGCCCGCTCGTGGTGGTTTCCCTCTGTTTTGCCGCAGGCCTGGAATGTCATGCAAATGACCGACACCCTCGGCATGAGCCTCGGGCTTCTCGGTACGACCGTCGCTCTGGCCTGTGCCTCCGCGTTTGTTGCAACAGCCCTGACACTTTGGGTTCTGGAAGCGCGCGATCACCGCAAGTCGACCTCTTCGCGCCGCCTCAAGACACTCGTCTTCCTGCCGCTGCTGCTGCCGCAGATCAGCTTTCTGTTCGGTCTGCAGCTGCTTTTCCTGTCAGCGGATTTCAGCGGCACATTCTCCGCTGTTTTGCTGGCCCACCTGGTATTCGTCCTGCCCTACGCCTTCCTGGCCTTGAGCGATCCCTGGGCCCGTCTCGATCCGCGCTTTGCCAAGGCCGCAGCCTCCATCGGCGCGTCGCGTGCCCGCATCTTCTGGCAGATCCGTTTGCCATTGCTGCTGCGGCCTGTTCTGGTAACGCTTGCCGTGGCAGCCGCGGTTTCCGTCGGCCAGTATCTGCCGACCTTGATGATCGGTGCCGGACGGGTCGCCACGGTCACGACCGAGAGCGTCGCTCTTGCCAGCGGAGGCAGCCGGCAGGCAACTGCGCTGTTGGCCCTGCTGCAACTTGGCATACCACTGGCCGGATTTACGCTGGCCGCACTGTTACCGGCGTTGCTTCATCGCAACCGGGCCGCCATGCGGCTGGAAAGGTGAGGCAAGCAATGCAAACCCCAAACGAGCCATTGGGCCTGGTTCTTCAGGACGTCACCCTCCACCTGGACGGAGCGCCCCTGCTTGGGATCGACTGCCGGATAGAACCGGGAACAGTACTCACCGTGATGGGCGAAAGCGGCAGCGGCAAATCCAGCCTGCTCGACTTCATTGCCGGTTTCCTCCGGCCGGATTTCAAGGCGAGTGGTAAGGTGATGCTTGATGGCAAGGATCTGACACCTCTGCCTGCACAGGAACGACATATCGGCCTGATGTTCCAGACGCCGCTGTTGTTCCCGCATATGTCCGTGCTGCAGAACCTGATGTTCGCCATTCCCGCTGCAATCCGCAAAAGATCCCTCCGCCGGGACATGGCTCAACAGGCCCTTGCCGATGTCGGGCTTTCCGGCTTCGGTAGCCGGGACCCTGCGACGCTGTCCGGCGGTCAGCAGACCCGCGTCGCCTTGATGCGAACGCTTCTTGCCGAGCCGCATGCGCTGCTGCTGGACGAACCTTTCTCGAGCCTCGACAAGGCCCGGCGAGCTGACATCCGGGCATTGGTCTTCGACGCAGCCAGACAAAAGGGCTTGCCCGTCCTGCTTGTCACGCACGACGAGGAAGACGCTGACGCAGCCGGTGGCAAGGTACATTTTCTTGATGAAAGCGGATCAGGCAACGGCTGCGCCTGAGAAGGAGGTCACATCGGTGCAATTGTCGGCGAACAGGGCGTACGGCCAAAACGCGCGGAAGAACTGAGCCGCCTAAATAGTCTTCTGATGGCAGACAGAAGATGT
This sequence comes from Roseibium sp. RP-7, assembly GCF_053005225.1. Taxonomy (NCBI): domain Bacteria; kingdom Pseudomonadati; phylum Pseudomonadota; class Alphaproteobacteria; order Hyphomicrobiales; family Stappiaceae; genus Roseibium; species Roseibium sp. RP-7. Next base: position 595,105 of record NZ_JBRKQA010000001.1, on the reverse strand, counting down.
CTGCCGTTGCCGGGTTGGCTCCGACGACGGCAGACGGAAATCAGGTTTGTGAACCCTGGTGCTTATTCGGCGGTGTCCGCAGACTTGGCCTGCAGCAGGGAATAGTTGTCAATGCCGATCCGTTCGATCAGTTCGAGCTGCGTTTCGAGGAAATCGATGTGGCTTTCCTCGTCGCTCAGAAGCTGTTCAAACAGCGCCATGGAAACATAGTCGCCGAGCTCGCGGCAGACTTCGCGGGCTTCGTGGTAAAGGGCCCGCGCGACGTATTCCGCTGCAAGGTCGCCTTCCAGGCATTCCTTGACCGACTGGCCGATCCGCAGCGGGTCCAGGGTCTGAAGATTGGGCAGGCCTTCTAGGAAGATGATCCGATCCATCAGATCCTGTGCATGCTGACGCTCTTCTTCAGCTTCCGCCAGTTCCTTGTCGGCCAGCTTGCCGAAGCCCCAGTCGGCCAGCAGTCGGGCATGGACCCAATACTGGTTCACTGCCGTCAACTCGTGCCGCAGGGCCTTGTTGAGATACTCGATTACGCGCGCTTCGCCCTTCATGACCCTCTCCCTGCGAGATCCCCCCGGGGTGCTCTGTCACTTGGACATGTGCCCGGATGTTGATCGAAATCCATGTTCCGGACCAAGCCATTTCTCTGGCAGGGGCCGGTAAGTCCTAGCGGTTTGAAGCCTGCTTCAATTCTGCAGGCGACTCTTCCGACTTTGGTTGCTCTTCAGAACTTTTTTCGTGAATGATGTCAATGACCGACGGAAAACAGCTTCCGCAACGTGGCCTGCACCCCAGATGACGGAACACCGCTCCGGGCGTTGGCACCTTGCCATTCGGGTCTGCACGCATTTCTTCCGCGGCTTCGCGAAGTTGCTTGTCAGACAGTACGTTACAGGAGCAAATGATCATTGTAGGATCCGGCGCGCGTCCTCATATGCGAACATATTGGCATTGACGAATTCCAGCGCAATAACGAAACTCGACTGCAAGAGTCAACTTTTTCCACGACTTTTGCACGCCAGCAGGGAAATAACATGACCGGCCAGGGTATCCCCGACGAGCGTCCGACACTCGTGCTGACAGGCGCGAGCCGCGGCATCGGACATGCCACCGTCAAGCGGTTTTCCGCGGAAGGCTGGCGGGTGATCACCTGCTCCCGGCAGGCGTTTTCGGACAAGTGTCCATGGCCGATGGGGCCTGAGGACCATATCCAGGTGGATCTTTCCGATCCGGAAAACCTCGGGTTTGCCACCCAGGAAATCCGCAAGCGTCTGGAGCCCAACGGTTCACGCCTTCATGCGCTGGTCAACAATGCGGGGATCAGCCCCAAGGGCCCCGACGGGGAACGTCTGGATTCGCTGACAACGGCCATGCACGAATGGCGCACCGTTTTTCAGGTCAACTTCTTTGCCCCCATCCTTCTCGGCCGGGGCCTTTTCAAGGAACTGAAGAATGCCAAGGGTTCGGTCGTCAACGTAACGTCGATCGCCGGCATGAAGGTGCATCCCTTCGCCGGTACCGCCTATTCCACCTCGAAGGCAGCCCTCGCATCGCTTACGCGGGAGATGGCGGCCGACTTCGGTCCGCACGGCATTCGCGTCAATGCAATCGCACCGGGCGAAATCGATACATCCATCCTGTCACCTGGCACCGAAAAGATGATAGAAGACATTCCGCTCCGCCGCCTTGGCCTGCCGAATGAAGTTGCCGACACGATCTATTACTTGTGCTCCGAGAAGTCTTCCTACGTCAGTGGAGCAGAAATTCACATCAACGGCGGCCAGCATGTATAAATCAATTATACAACCCGAACTTCTTCTAGCTTGCCGATATATTTGCGACACCTAAACCAGACTTTCAAAATGACGCATTTCTTCTTCAGCTAAATATTACCTGAAGCTAAAAATGCGTGATTTACCTAATGTTCATTGCGCTCCGCAATACTGACAGAACGACAATGCAGTTGTTCCGGCTGTGCGGGGATAAAATGAAACGAATATTGAAAGTTCTGACCGACTTGAAATTTGGCTTCAAGGTCGGCGGCGGTTTTCTGGCTGTCTTGCTGCTGACGGCAGTCGTAGGTGGCGTGGGATTTCTGGCCATCCATGGTCTGTCCGCGCGGTTCGTCGTTGCCGATCAGGCGGCCAAGGTTGCCGGACAGGTCCAGGCAACGTCCCTGCTTCGTGAAGACTATCTCAACAATCCTTCGGCAGACCTTCGCAATTCCGTGCTTGAAGGTGTGGCGACGCTGCAAGGCGAACTGGACGTTCTGACCAACGAGATTGCGGGCGACACCGCCTCTGAAGCTCAGGTTGCGGGGGCCAAGGACGCGGTCTCCAGTTTCTCGACCACTTTCGATCAGGTCGCCGAGCAGACGGTGCAGCAGGCCGAGCGTATCGCGACACTTCAGAAAAGCACCAATGATCTGGAAGCACTGGCGACCAACATCAGTGACGCCGTTCTGACGGAAGAAAAACGCATCAGCGCCGAAGCTTTCGCGGCGAACAGCCAGCTGGACGATGCCAATCAGCTTCAGAGAACCGTGTTCGAACTGAAAGACGAAGTCGTCAAGGTTCACATGCTTTACCTGAAGGGCAGCGGCAACATTGACGGTGAAGATCTTACCTCAGCCATCGACACCGCACGCAACCTCGTCTCTTCCACGAAGCAGATGAAGTACAAGCAGATCGACGGTATCGACCGCAAGACCGTGAGCAAGCTGGCCTCGCAGGCGAACAAGCTCAACGCGGCTCTGGAGAACCTCACCAAGGATCTCGGCTTTTCCGAAGCCTATGAAGCACGCCAGGCCGTCGGCAATGCAATCGACGGGATGAACGGCTTTACAGAAGAAATTCTCGGGCAAGTCCACCCGGTCGTTTCCAAGGCAAAGACCGACGCACTGACCGCCTCCACCCGCCTTGCAACGGTGCGCTCCATTGCCGAGAAAGCCACCAGCCTGAATGAGATGGCGCTGGCCGCCCGTGCGGAAACACTCTACCTCTTCGGCGCCTTTGGTGTCAGCGACCAGTCGGCCGTGGAAGAACAGATCGCCAATCTGCAGGGCCTGGAAAAAGACATGGTCAAATACGCCATGATCCTTCCCTCCGCCGCAGACGCGATCAACGCCATCCCTGAATCCGTTGCAACGCTCGACAAGTCTTTCCGCGAGATGCTTGTCACCAAGGCAGATCTGGCCGCCAAACGAGTGGACCTTGACGACCTGACCCGCAAGGTCAGTGCCGACATCACATCCATCTCCGCTGCACAGTCGCAGGCCGCCAATTCCGCCGCCACGGCTGCAAAGGTCCAGATTGCCGTCACGATCCTGCTCGCCATCCTGGGCGGCATCGGTCTTGCCTTCATTCTCAACCTGGCCATCACGCGTCCGATCCGCACGATCACCGGCGTCATGGACCGCCTGGCAAACGGCAACAATGAAGTTGTGATCCCGGGCATCGATCGTGGCGACGAGATCGGCGACATGAGCCGCACGGTGCAGGTGTTCCGCGACAACGCTGTCGAACGCGCTCAGCTGCAGGAGCAGAATGCCCGCGAGGAAGCCTCCCGCCAGGAACGCCAGGCCCGTATCGACAGTCTGATCCATTCATTCCGCACCAAGGCGGAAGAAGCGCTCGGCTCCGTGGAAACCACGGCAGGCGGCCTCGACAACACCGCACAGGCCCTGACGGAAATCGCCCGGGACAGCGCCGGCTACGCCAGCGAAACGCAAGCATCGTCCAACGAGACCACCAACAACGTTCAGACCGTGGCAAGCGCCGCCGAAGAACTGGCGGCTTCGATCGGCGAGATCTCCCGCCAGGTTGCCCAGACGACAGAAATCGTCGACCGGGCCACCACCGGAACACGGATCACCAACCAGAAGGTCGAAGGGCTGGCGGAAGCCGCCACAAAGATCGGCGAAGTGGTGACCCTCATCCAGGCGATTGCCGAACAGACCAACCTTCTGGCCCTCAACGCCACCATCGAAGCGGCACGCGCCGGTGAAGCCGGAAGAGGTTTCGCGGTTGTTGCTGCCGAGGTGAAGGAGCTGGCCACCCAGACCTCCAAGGCAACGGAGGAGATCTCCAGCCAGATCACCGAGATCCAGAACGCGACCAAGGAATCCGTCGTTGCCATTGGCGAGATCGCGGAAACCATGACCGAGGTGAACACCTACACCACGGCCATCGCATCGGCTGTCGAACAGCAGGGTGCCGCCACCGCGGAGATTTCGCAAAACGTGCAGCGCGCGGCGGAAGGAACCGGTGCCGTGTCCTCTTCCATGTCGCAGCTTTCGCAGGCCGTTGACCAGACCTCCTCGTCTGCGGACATGGTGCTGTCGGCTTCCGGAGAACTGACCCAGAAGACCCACGAACTGAAGCGTGAAGTCGAGCAGTTCCTCTCCGAGGTTGCCGCGGCCTGATCGCACACATCTGACCGAAGAGGGCGGGTGAGCTTCGGCTCCCCGCCCTTTTCTTTTGCGCTCGACAGGATCGCCGACGGCAGCGGGAAATTGCCTTTGCGGTGCTGTTGTGGCCGGTCACGAAACCTTTGGACCGGAGGGGTTCAAAAGCCGGCCAGGAAACCTTTTCGACCACAAAGGAACGTCTAATCTACTTTCAAAAGAAGGCAGGATGTTCTATGGCGGAACAACTTCAAACCTGACAGAAAACGAGTGAGACCCGTGGCGGATCAGACCAGTGCCTCCACCTATGCCCCGTCCGGCGAGCCTGCACACCAGAGCTGGCCGGTGATCCTGGAAACCAAGGGCTGGAAGGACTATCGGCTTCTGGACATGGGCCAGGGCGAAAAGCTGGAGCGTTATGGCCGGTTCACCATCGTGCGTCCGGAACCGCAGGCCATGGGGGCCCGGCGGCAGAAGGAAAGTGTCTGGAACCGCGCCGATGCCGTCTTTTCCGGCGACACGGAAGAAGAAGGCCCGGGCCGCTGGAAGTTTTCCGGAAGCGTGCCGGAAACCTGGCCGATGTCATACGGCCCTGTTCGCTACAACGGTCGTTTCATGTCGTTCCGCCACGTTGGCGTCTTCCCCGAACAGGCCGCCCATTGGGACTGGGTCAACGGCAAGATCCGCGCTGAACGCGAGCGCGCACCGGAAAAGCCGCTGAAGATCCTGAACCTTTTCGGCTACACCGGCCTTGCCTCGTTGCTGCCGGCGACGGAAGGGGCGCAGGTGACCCATGTGGACGCCTCCAAGAAGGCGATCGGTTATGCCCGCGAGAACCAGGAGATGTCAGGTCTCGAAGATCTGCCGATCCGATGGATCTGCGAGGACGCTTCGAAATTTGTTGCCCGCGAAGTGCGGCGCGGCAACACCTATGACGGCATCATTCTCGACCCACCGAAATACGGCCGCGGCCCGAAGGGCGAGGTCTGGGACATCTACACCAGCCTGCCCGGCATGCTCGCGGACCTGAAGCAGCTTCTGGACAAGGACGCATTGTTCATGATCCTGACCGCCTATGCGATCCGCTCCAGTTTCGTGTCCATTCACGAACTCATGGCCGAAACCCTGGACACCGAAGGCGGCCTGCTGGAATCCGGCGAACTGGTCATCCGCGAGGAGGACGGCAAGCGCGCGCTGTCCACGTCGCTCTTTTCGCGCTGGAGCAGCAGATGATCGAAAAACGCCAGGGGGCGGTGAAACAGATCACCAGCCATTCCAACCCGATCGTCAAGGAAATCAAGGGGCTCGTCGCGCAACGCAAGCACCGCAGCCAGTCGGGCCTGTTCGTGGCCGAAGGCCTGAAGCTGGCCACCGATGCGCTGGAAGCCGGCTGGGGCGTGCGTTATCTCGCGCTCGGCCCGGAAGCGCGGGACAATCCTGTCGCGCAGAAGGCTGCTGCTGCCGCGAAGGCGCGCGGCGCCCTGATCCTGGAAGCTTCGACCGCCGTCATGTCCGCGATGACGCGCAAGGACAATCCGCAGATGGTTGTCGGTGTTTACGAGCAGAAGCTTCTGGGAGCCCGCGACATTGATCCCGCCGGTACCACGCTCTGGGTCGCTCTCGACCGGGTGCGCGATCCGGGCAACCTTGGCACGATCATCCGCACGGTCGATGCGGTCGGCGGCGCAGGTGTCATGCTGGTCGGCGATTGCACGGATCCCTTCGCGGTTGAAGCGGTGCGCGCCACCATGGGCTCGCTGTTTCATGTGCCGCTGGCCAAACTCGGCAAGGACGAATTCAAGTCACTGGCCGAAAAGTGGCCCGGCACCGTCGCGGCCACCCACCTGAAGGGATCGGTCGACTATCGCACGCCCGACTATGCCGAGCCGGTTCTGCTGGTCATGGGCAACGAGCAGAAAGGCCTGGAAGACGACATGGCAGCCGCCTGCCGTACCTTGATCCGCATTCCGCAAGTCGGACAGGCTGACAGCCTGAACCTGGCCGTTGCCACGGGCGTTGCGCTTTATGAAATCCGCCGCAAGCATCTGGAGCTTTAGAACCTATGCGTCTGTTTATCTTTGGCACCGGGTTTTCCTCCAAGGCGTTCGTGGAAGAAGTGCGTGACCAGTTCGACTGGATCGGCGGCACAACGCGTTCTTCGGACAAGATGGAGGCGCTCCGGACACTGGGTGTCGAACCGTTTCTCTTCGACGGCAATTCTCAAGGCGACGGCGTTGCCGAAGCACTGAAGCAAGCGACGCATATACTGGTCTCGATTGCTCCGAATGAGGCCGGCGACCCGGTGCTGAACCAGTACGCCAATGAGATTGTCGGTGCGAAACCGCGCTGGATAGGATACCTCTCCACAGTCGGTGTCTACGGCAATCACGACGGTGCCTGGGTCGATGAGGAAACTCCGCTCAACCCCGTTTCCAAACGCTCCGTCCAGCGTGTCGCGGCAGAAGAGGCCTGGTTGGCATTTGCCGAACAGAATGACCTGCCGGTGCAGATTTTCCGCCTTTCGGGCATTTATGGCCCGGGCCGGAATGCATTCGAGAATTTCAGGAAGGGCACGGCGCGGCGGCTGGTGAAACCGGGTCAGGTCTTCAACCGCATTCACGTTGCCGATATTGCGGGCGCATTGAAGGCTGCCATGGCTAAGCCGTCGACGCGGGTTTTCAACGTCACGGACGATGAACCGGCCCCGCCGCAGGATGTGGTGGCCTTTGCCGCGGATCTGCTCGGCGTCGAAGCCCCGCCCGAGATCCCGTTCGAAACCGCGGATCTCACACCGATGGCCAGGTCCTTCTACGGCGAAAACAAGCGGGTTTCCAACCAGCGCGTCAAGGATGAGCTTGGGTTTACATTCCGCTATCCGGACTACCGTGTTGCCCTGAAGGCCTTGTTGGAGACGGTGTGATCCCGACGCAGGTCCCTGCCCTGACCAGACTCTGACACGGCGGCGCCTTTTTTCATGCGCCGCCAGCCGTTTCATCCGTTCATTTCAGCCGTTATTTGGGCTGCGGCACGACGCGCAGATAAGGCTTCAGGGTTTTCCAGCCTTCAGGGAATTTCTCCTTCGCCTCTTCATCGCTCACCGCCGGGACGATGATGACATCCTCACCGGACACCCAGTTGGCCGGGGTGGCGACCTTGTGGGCGGAGGTGAGCTGCAGACTGTCGATCACGCGGATGACTTCATCGAAGTTTCTGCCCGTGGAGGCCGGGTATTCGATCTTGAGCTTGATCTTCTTGTCCGGGCCGATAACGAACAGCGACCGCACGGTCAGCGTGTCATTGGCATTGGGATGGATCATGCCGTATGCGGTGGCCACCTTACGATCCGGATCGGCAATCAGCGGGAAGTTCAGGGCAACGCCTTGCGTATCCGCGATGTCACCAACCCAGGCATGGTGATCCTCGATGGGATCGACCGAAACGCCGAAAACCTTGACGCCACGGGCTGCGAACTTGTCCTTGAGCTTGGCGGTCATTCCCAGTTCGGTGGTGCAGACCGGCGTGAAATCCTTGGGGTGGGAAAACAGAACCGCCCAGGACCCTTCGATCGCCTCATGAAAACGGATCGGACCATCCGTGCTGTCGGCTTCGAAATCCGGTGCCTCGTCTCCGAGCAAAAGTGCAGACATGAATGAGCTCCTTAAAATTACGGACCGCAATCTCAGTTTTGCGGCGGTTTACCCTTCAGTTTTTGCGCAGGCTTGTCGAGTCTCCCGGCCCATTCCACCGAGGGGCAAATGAACGCAGGGGTTGACGTTGCCTGGTTCAGCCCCCAGTTTCGGGTCACAACAAGGCGGGGATTTTCGCCACATAATTCAAAAGCTTGCATGGGAGAACCTTATGACCACCTGGCGCGTCTACTTATCCGGCGAAATCCATACCGACTGGCGTGACAGGATCATGGAAGGCACATCCGCACTCAAGCTGCCGGTGGAATTTTCCTCTCCTGTGACGGATCACGATGCCAGTGACGATTGCGGCGCGACCATCCTGGGTGGTGAGGACAACAAGTTCTGGTACGACCACAAGGGCGCGAAGGTGAACGCGATCCGCACGCGGACGCTGCTGGAAAAAGCCGACATCGTCGTGGTCCGCTTCGGCGATAAATACAAGCAATGGAACGCAGCCTTCGATGCCGGCTATGCTGCCGCGCTCGGTAAGTCTCTGATTGTCGTTCATGACCCGTCGCTGACCCACCCGCTCAAGGAAGTTGACGCAGCTGCTCTTGCGGTCGCCGAGACCTCCGAACAAGTCGTCGATATCCTCAAATATGTTATACTTGGGAAGCTCGATCGGTGAGCAGGTCTTGAAATTAACAATTTCATTACCATACTAATAGACACTATGGAAAAGCCCGGGTGTTTTTACCGGGCAACCAGACCTCCGCCAAATGGAACGGCTTCTTGAAGTGAGGCAGTCGCGAAAAGACTGCGCACGTCGATGTCCAGTTCCGAGCAGGGTCTGAAAAGTACTTTAGTATTATCATCAACACTGTCATCAAGGCGTTGAAAAAGGCAGCTATGGAAGCCGTCGTATGCCAAGATGCCAAGAATTGGAAAGAAGACTCCATGCTACATGGAAACGTGAAATGGTTTGATCAGCGCCGAGGTATCGGCACGATCGAACCGCAGGACGGCGAGGACATCCTTGTCGACATCTCGGCCCTGCGCCGGTCCGGTATTGACACTCTGAAGGAAGGCCAGCTTGTGGCATTCGACCTGGAGTGGCGCCGCGGTCAAATGGTGGCTGAAGACCTGAAAGTCCTGTAAGGTCACTTACAGGTCATTACCGGGTACAAGGGCGGTTCGACCGCCCTTTTTTATTGGATTTTTTTCAGATGCAAATTGACGAGAGATTACAACAGGGCATCTCCGCCCACCGCAGCGGCAATCTGGAAGCCGCCCTCAGCGCCTACAAGGATGTGCTATCGGAAGATCCCGACCATGCGGACGGCCTGCATTTCCTGGGGTTGCTGCATTTCGATGCCGGCAAGGCGGACAATGCGGTTGCGCTTATCCATGCCTCCCTGGAAAGGAACCCGCGCAATTTCTCCGCCTGGAACAACCTCGGCAACATCCTGAAGCTTTCAGGCGACAAGGACGAAGCCTTGAAGGCCTATTTGCGCGCAGTAGAAATTGAAGTCCGCCACGAGGAAGCCTGGAAGAACATCTCGATGATGCTGCAGGAAGCCAGCAACAACGACGAGCTTCTGCCCATGCTGCGAGAAGTCGTGCGCCTCGACCCGAACAATCACAGCGGCTGGCACAACTTCGGCATATCGCTGATGCTTGCCGGCAAAAGAGAGGAAGCGGCAGACGCTTTCGAACGGTGTCTGCAGTTCCCGCCAGACGTCTGGAGCGACAAGGGCTGGCATCCGCGCGTACTGTGCGCGCTTGGACGGGCCGAGGTCGCCACACGGCATATGGAGATGCTTGTTGCAACCTTCCCGGACGACCCGGTCATCCGCTATCAGTTTGCTGCGATCCGCGGAGAAGACCTGTCGCTTGCCCCCGCGGACTATGTCCGGGATCATTTCGACAGCTTTTCGGAAAGCTTTGACGACGTCCTGAACGGGCTCGGCTACCAGGCGCCGAAGCTTGTTGCCGAGGAAGTCGCGGAGCTGGCCAGGGAGCGTGACTTGCCGTTTGCCCATGTGGTCGACCTTGGCTGCGGGACCGGCCTTTGTGGACCACTGATCCGCGACCACTGTGCCCGGCTCACCGGCATCGACCTGTCACCGGGCATGCTGCGCAAGGCCGCGGCACTGAAGGTCTACGACTTCCTGGTCGAGGGTGAGCTCGTTGGATTTCTGTCCTCCGACCTGCCGGCGCACTTCGATCTGGCAGTCTGTGTCGACACGCTGTGTTATCTCGGCGATCTGGAGCCTTTCATGCAGGCGCTTGCAGGAGCCCTAGCCCCGGATGGCATGCTCGTCGCGAGCGTCGAGCATCTCGATACGTCGGACGGGCCGGACTACCGCGTGGATGCTACGGGGCGCTACGCCCACCGGCCAGAATATCTAAAGCGCTGCGCAGAGGCCGCGGGCCTTCTCTATGCGCGGGAGAAACGGGATATTCTGCGCAAGGAACTCGGCAAGGATGTGAATGGACTCGTTTTTCACATCCGCAAGCCAGGCGCCAGCCAGACGTGACAGTCTGTCCGCGCGGACGGCAAGTGAATTCGTGCAAGGACATTCAAAGCGGTTGTGCCGGGGCGTAAAGTTGTTACGGTGTCGCCGTTGGGAACGAGTGTCCGTTTGGAGGGACCGTTAATGTCGGAATGCAATGTTCTGCTGGTGTATCCGCGCTTCAATGCCGGGTCATTCTGGAACTATGGTGCGACCTGCGAAATGGTCGGCGCCAAATATCCCGCTCCTCCTCTCGGCCTGATCACAGTTGCGGCAATGCTGCCGGAGAACTGGAATGTCCGGCTGATCGACCGCAACACCGGCGCCCTGACGAACGACGATCTCGCCTGGGCCGACATGGTGATGACCGGCGGCATGCTGCCTCAGCAGGCCGATTGCCTCGCCGTCATCCGCCGTTCGCAGGAAAAGAATGTTCCCGTCGTGGTCGGCGGTCCGGACGCAACCTCTTCTCCGGAAGTTTATGAAGCGGCCGACTTCCTGGTCCTTGGGGAAGCCGAAGGCATTCTCACCACCTTTGTCGACGCCTGGAAGGAAGGGGTCCGCAACGGCCGTTTTTCGGCCGAGAAATTCAAGGCAGACGTTTCCTCCAGTCCCGTACCGCGCTTTGACCTTCTGAGATTCGACGATTATGTCCAGATCGGCGTGCAATATTCGCGCGGCTGCCCGTTTACTTGCGAATTCTGCGACATCATCGAGCTGTATGGCCGCGTGCCGCGCACCAAAACCAACGACCAGATGCTGGCCGAACTCGACCGGCTGTACGAACTTGGCTACCGGGGTCACGTCGACTTCGTCGATGACAACCTCATCGGCAACAAGAAGGCCGTGAAGGGCTTCCTCCCCGAACTGGCGAAATGGCAGAAGGAACGCAGCTACCCGTTCGAAATGTCGACCGAGGCTTCCCTCAATCTGGCGGACGACGAAGCCTTGTTGAAGATGATGCAGCAGGCCGGATATTTCTCGGTCTTCATCGGCATCGAAAGCCCGGACCCGGACGTTCTGGTCGCGACACGCAAGAAACAGAACACACGCCGCGACATCGCCAAGAGCGTGCACAAGATCTACGATGCCGGCATCTTCGTGCTGGCCGGCTTCATTGTCGGCTTCGACGAGGAAAGCGACAAGGTGGCGGACGAGATCTCGGCACTGATCGAGGAAGCCGCGATCCCTGTCGCGATGACCGGGCTGCTCTATGCCCTGCCGAACACCCAGCTGACGCGCCGGCTCGCCAAGGAAGGCCGTCTGCATGCGGATTTCGCCACCGATGATCCGGATACGGAACATGGCGATCAGTGCACCGCCGGCCTCAACTTCACCACAGTGCGCCCGCGCGCGCAGATCCTGGAAGACTTCAAGCAGGTCATCGACCGGGTATATGGTCCGGAAGCCTACTTCGGCCGCGTTCAGAAGGTGGCTTCCATGCTCGACATGAGCGGCGCTAACGGCTCGATCTTCGGCGCCGGGTTCTTCCACGATATCAAGCTGTTCGGCCGTCTTATCCTGGCAATGACCTTCAAGGAAACCACCTATCGCGGGCCCTTCTGGAAAACCCTGATCAAGACCGCCTTCACCAATTTCAGGGCGATCAAGCCGGTCATGATGATGCTTGCGCTCTATGTGCACCTGGGGCCGTTCTCCCGGTTCGTGGTTGCCCAGATCGACAAGCAGATTGCCGATATCGAAAAAGGCAACTGGGAACAGCCGGCGCTGGTGGCCGCCGAGTAATCGGGTAAGGTCACCGTCCTTCAGCTGACGGGATTGGCGGGAAAAGAGTTGCGGTCCGGTATCTCCAAACGCAGCGCGCTGGGGTTCATCCTGGTCACGCTGGTTCTCAATTCCATGGGCATCGGCCTGATGATGCCGGTCATGCCCTCGCTCCTGACCGAACTCACCTCGCTGCCCGTGAGCGAAGCCGCCCGCTGGGGCGGTGCACTGAGCGTCGTCTACGCCTTGATGCAGTTCGCCTTCGGTCCGACGCTCGGCAATCTGTCCGACCGCTTTGGCCGCCGTCCGGTGCTGCTGGTGTCCATGTTCGCCATGGCCGTCGACTACCTGATCATGGCCTTCTCCTGGCATCTGGCCGTGCTGTTCATCGGCAGAACCCTGTCGGGTGTCGCCGGAGCAACCTTCTCGGCCGCATCAGCCTTTATTGCCGACGTGTCGTCCAAGGAAGACAGGGCCAAGAACTTCGGCCTTGTCGGGGCCGGATTTGGTGTCGGCTTCGTACTCGGGCCGATGATCGGCGGGTACCTCGGCGAATACGGACCGCGTGCGCCCTTTTATGCCGCCGCAGGCCTTTCCTTCGTCAATTTCCTCTTCGGCTATTTCATGCTGCCGGAAACGCTGAAGGACGAAAACAGAAGAGATTTTGACTGGAAACGGGCCAATCCATTCGGGGCCTTCAAGCAGATCGCCGCCTATCCGGCGGTGCGCACGCTGCTTCTGGCCATCTTCCTGTTCGACATCGCCCATTACGTCTACCCGTCCGTCTGGAGCTACTATGCGGAGGAGGTCTTCTCCTGGAGCCCCGGAGACATCGGTCTGTCACTTGCGGCCGTCGGTGTCGGGTTTGCCTTCGTTCAGGGATACCTGATCCGTGTCCTGGAACCAAAGCTCGGGCCCGGCCGGACACTCTTCATCGGACTGGCCGCCAACCTCGTGGCCTTTGCCGGTCTCGCCGTCGCCGATACCGGCTGGATGGCCTATCTGCTGATCTCGTTCGCGGCGCTTGGTGCGATGGCGACGCCTGCCTTCACCGGTCTGATGTCGGTCCGTGTCCCGGACAATGCGCAAGGCGAATTGCAAGGCCTGATTGCCAGTGCCGCCGGCCTTTCCATGGTGGTGAGCCCGCTGGTGATGACCCAGGTCTTTGCCACGTTTTCAGGTCCTGAGGCGGCGATTTCCTTTCCCGGCGCGCCGTTTGCCCTGGCAGGCGTGCTGATCCTCGCCGCCATGCTGATCGCCCTTCCCTTCATGCGTCTTCAGGAAAGACTGCCGTCACCTTCCGAGACGGCCGACCGAAAGACACCAGCCGAATAATCAGGTTCCCCAAAAGTGACAGGCACCTTTCCTCCCCTTCTCGACGGTCAACGTCTTGCACCGGCCTCCGGCAAACCCGCCCGTCAGCTGGTTGTGATCCTGCATGGCTACGGCGCGGATGGTCTTGACCTGATCGACCTCGGGCGCGCCTGGCAGGGACAGCTTCCCGATGCGGCTTTTGTTGCGCCGAACGCTCCTGAACACCTTCCCTTCGAAGCGCTTGGCGGGCGGCAATGGTTTGCACTCCAGGAGCGCGATCCCAATGAATACCGCCTCGGCGCGCAGGCCGCTCAACCGGTGCTCGACCGGTTTCTGGACGACGAACTGGCCCGCCATTCGCTGGACGGCAGCGCGTTGGCATTGGTCGGCTTCAGCCAGGGAGCCATGATGACCTTTCAATGCGGCCTGCGCCGCCCGTCTCCACCAGCGGCCCTGATCGGTTATTCCGGACTGTTGCCGGGAGCCGGCCAGCTGGGTCCGGTCAACACACAGAGCCCGGTGCTGATTGTCCATGGCGAGGAAGACGATGTCGTTGCCAGCTATCATGCCCAGGCAGCACAAAAGGCGCTTGACGATGCCGGGGTTTCCTCAAGCCTGCACCTTTTGGCCGGCCTCGGCCATTCGATTGACGAGCGCGGCATGGTGCTGGGCGGGCGGTTTCTGGAAAAGGCATTTGGCCCGGCAATGCCGGTCTGAAGACGGCCTTGCATTGGTTAATAGCCTGTTAACGGTTTTGCAGGATGCTTTCTGCAACTGTGCCGGACCAGAAAGGGCCGGACAAGCCGGGATCCGAAGCCATGCAGATTTCCATCGAAACCACTACGCAAAGCGCGAGCCTTTTTACGGCTTCCTTTTCGAATGGCGGCGCTGAAGGCCAGAAGAACGATCCCAAGGGCAACGCCTACGGCCACGAGATCGGCCAGCGGAATGGCCACGACAAGTCCCCCGCCGTCAATGCTCTGGAAGCAGCCAGCAAACAGGCCGAGGAAGACGCGGTCGTGATCGCCGCCCTTCAGGATGCGGTCGAAAAAGGCAAAGGCAAGGACGACGACAAGGAAAAGGACGGCGCGCTGGCGACCGTTGAGGACTATCAGAAGACTGCCGGCAAACTGAAGGTGGCTCTTGGTGAAGAGGAAAGCGGCGCTTCGGCGAATGTCGCCTACGAAAGCGCGACGATTTCAACGACCACCATTGAAGCCGAAATCGGTGGTGAAACCGTTTCCGCGCAGTTCGTATCCTTCGAGCGGGTGTCCTACGACAGCGAAACCGGGCTGTCCGTCCGCACCGCAAACGCCTCTTCCATCGAAGGCAACTTCGACAACGGCTCCTTCAGCTACCAGAGCGCTGCCGTCAGCGAGCTTTATGCAGGCACCGGCGACCAGGTTTCGAACCTCCTCGGCCTGGTAGCCTGAGCAGGCAGCCCTTCCGCGTACGCTCCGGTTGGGACGTGGGCTGGACCGGACTGCCGGATCAAGTCCGGCAATGACGCAGGTGGGAAAAAACCAGATCTGACACCTGACTTAAAAAGGGGAGCCGAAGCTCCCCTTTTCCATGCCTTACGCCTTTTTCAGGTAGGCGACGATGATGTCCAGAGCCGCCTGAAGGTCACCCTTGTCGATCATTTCAGTGACCGTGTGAATGTAGCGGGTGCCGACAACGATGCCGATTGCCTTGGCACCGGCAGCCGCCTGCTGGGCAGCCGCGCCGTCCTGGCCACCAGCCGCCAGCATGGTGCGCTGGAACGGGATCTTTTCCTTGACCGCAATGGCTTCGATTTCCTTCACCAGGTCGCGGTCCGCGATGAAGCTGGAATCCTTTACGTGCAGACCGAAGCCTTCGCCCTGCACAGTGGTGCGGTCCTGCTCGGGAACGCCCGGCGTGTCGCAGGCAAGCGTGGTATCGATGCCAAGCCCGATGTCCGGCGCAATGGCGAAGGACGCGGTGCGCGCGCCGCGCAGGCCGACTTCTTCCTGGCAGGTGAAGGCGACATGAATTTCGCAATCATGCTTGGCCTTGCCCAGACCCCTGATCGCCTCGATGCCGAGCCAGCAGGCGATGCGGTTGTCGAGCGCCTTGGAGACGACCTTGTCGCCGATCTCGATCAGCGGCTCGTCCATGGTCACCATGTCGCCGACCTTGACGATCTCCTTGGTCTTTTCGCCAAGGCCCATGTCGATGACGAATTCCTTGGGCTCAGGCACCTTCTTGCGCTCTTCCGGAGAAGAGATGTGGATCGGCTTGCCGCCCGGGTTCATCACCCCCTTGAAGTCGCCTTCATCGGTAGACACCAGTACGCGGCGGGAGAACAGGTTGCGGGCATCGAAGCCACCAACGGGCTGCACGTGAACGAAGCCCTTGTCCGTGACATGTGAGACCAGGAAGCCGATCTCATCCATGTGGCACAGAAGCATGACCTTCTTCGGGGTCCCCTTCTTGGAAGCCTTGCGGCTGTCGCGGCGGCAAAGCAGCGAACCCATCGGGTCGACGGTAACCTCGTCGAACAAGCCCTTGATTTCCGCCTGAATCAGGTCGCGGACCCGGTGTTCGTGACCCGGTACACCCGGCGTTTCGCAAAGTCGGCGAAGCAGATCGATATTCATGGAACTTCCTGTGAAGGTTGGAAAATCGGCACGATCCTAGTCCGAAAGACCGCGCGGGATAAAGAGCCAAGACAGATTAGTTCGAAAAGAGAGGCTTGTTGCAGGTGCATGGCCTGCGATAAGCCTCGGCGGGAAACCGCATCCCCCATGCGAATCCTGACAGACCGTTCCGCCGTTTTCCGGCACAGCCCTTCAATGCGAATGGAAAGGTTTTCTTCTTTGACCACTCTTTTGTCCGGCACCGTCCATGTCGAAACGCGCGCCGTCACGGTCGGCAACTCCACCGTTCACGTTCGCTGCTGGACACCTGAAGATCGTTTGCCCGGCAAGGTGCCGGTGCTCCTGTTTCACGATTCTCTTGGCTGTATCGCCCTCTGGCGTGATTTTCCCGAACGCCTTGCCGTGGCCAGCGGACGGGTCGTGATTGCCTATGACAGGCCCGGCTTCGGCCAGTCGTCGGTGCGCGAAGACATCCTGCCCGCAAGCTTCATTGCGGATGAAGGCAGAACGGTTGTGCCCGCGCTGTGCGAGCAGCTGGACCTCACGCGATTTGTTGCCTGTGGGCACAGCGTCGGTGGTGGCATGGCGGTGCATACGGCCGCACAGCATCCCGAGAAGGTCACGGCCCTGGTCACGATTGCCGCTCAGGCGCTTATCGAGGACCGCACCCTGGAAGGTGTGCGCGAAGCACGCACCGCGTTTGCCGATCCCGGCGCCTTCGACAGACTTGCGCTCTATCACGGCGACAAGGCGCGCTGGGTGCTGGATGCCTGGACGGAGTCATGGCTTTCGCCCGCCTTCGCCCATTGGTCCCTTGACGATGCGCTTGCCGGTGTCCGCTGCAGCACCCTTGCGATCCACGGCGCACTGGACGAATACGGATCAACCCGCCACCCGGAACACATCGCCAATAGCACCGGCGGACAAAAGGTCATCCTGGAAGGAAGAGGGCACACGCCTCACAGGGAATGCCCGGACCTGCTGGTTGAAACCATTTCCAGTTTCCTGGTGAATGTTTCGTGATCCAGCACCCGGGCTGGCTGCTGGCCGTCGAAAGAAAAGGAAAACTGCGGTCGGTCTTCGCAGATTAGCGAAGTCGGTTTAACTTCTTGCTCGCCAATTTCGAAAAATCGTCCGCCTGTTTTTCGCTTTGCCATTGCAGTGTCGCAATTGATGACAACATTCTAAAGGTAAGCAAAAAGCGTCTCCCGTCTTCTCGGAGAGATGTAGCGCCTTCCATTGCGACGATCCCGGGGAATCCGATGACCCAGAAAAAACGTTTTATTCTTTCCATTGACGGCGGCGGCATTCGTGGCCTCATTCCGCTTCGGCTGCTTGAGACACTTGAAAGCCGATTGAGCCAGCGCGGCGTTAGCGAGCCGCTGCACCAGGTTTTCGATCTGATGGCCGGTTCTTCTACCGGCGGCCTCATTGCTGCAGGCCTATCCGCACCACGCCCAGGCGGCACCGCCGGCGCACCTGCCGCGACCATTGATGAGCTGCGCAGCTTCTTCGAACGCGACGCGCGGGAAATCTTCAAATCATCAATCTCGGCACGACTGGCCAGAACCGTCACCAGTTCGCTTGGCCTGTTCGACGAGACCTACGATCCGCGGCCGCTTGAAAAGCTGCTGAAGGAACGCTTCGGCTGGACCTCCATGGCCAGCGGCCTGACCCACCTTGTCCTGACCGCCTACGATCTGGAACAGCGCAAACCCGTATTCCTGACAAACGGCCTTGAAGCCAGCAGCGGCCGGCCGGATGACTATTATTTCTGGCAAGCTGTTCGTGCGACCACCGCCACCCCCTCGTATTTCGAACCGGCACGCGTTGAAAATCTCAGCCGCCGGCGCGAGGAAGCCCTGATCGATGGAACGGTCTTCATGAAGGACCCGACAGTGGCAGCGTATCTGGAAGCCCGCAATCTTGGCTGGGGCGACGACGAGATCGTCATCCTGTCGCTTGGCACCGGCCGGGCACCGGCACGGTCGTTCCTTTACAAGGACGCCGTTGGCTGGGGTGCCCTCGGCTGGCTGCAGCCCTCCAAGGGCGCGCCGCTGATGTCGATCCTGGCCGACGCGCAAAGCCAGACGACCTCCGATCAGGCACGGCAGCTCTTTGCAGAACTGCCGAACGTGACCTATCACAGGCTCGACGCCGATCTTCCACCGGAAGCCGAAGACATCGACAATGCCCGTCCCGGCAACATCATCACGCTGAATGGTGCTGCAGACAGGGTGATCCGCGACAACACGGTATTCCTCGACGCGTTCGCCGACATGATTGCGGCGCATGTGGATAATAGCGAATCGGATGCGGAAGCACCCGATTTGGTGCATGCTGCCTGACGAGTGAGGTGATCGTCGCGGCGGGAGCAACGACGGCGGAACACCCAGACTGGCGCACGAGGTTTCGACGTGAGAACGGGGAAAACAGGCAAGCGAAATCGCTGGGCACCTTCGGTGTCCGGCTTCATGGCATTTGCAGCCGCGTTCCAGGTTTCCTGTCTCGTCGCGTCAGCCGCGCCGGTACCGACAGCCAAACCGGCCGATCCTGTCTCCGAGGACTATTCGCCGACCGTCGAACTGGTGGCCGGTGTGCCTGTCCCGGTAAAGAAACGCGACGTGCCGGAAGGCTATGTCGCGAACAAGCCCAAGCTGGTGCTTTATGGGGACCAGCCAGCACGAGACTATTTCGGCGCCGCCACCGGACCTGCTCAACTGAAAGCCCGCTCGATCGGATCCTACGCCAAGGGTTGCCTTGCAGGCGGAGCTGAACTGCCGACGGATGGCCCGACCTGGCAGGCAATGCGTCTGTCGCGCAATCGCAATTGGGGCCACCCTGTCCTGATCGACTATCTCAAGGATCTGGCCAGCGATGCCCCCAAGGTCGGCTGGAACGGTTTGCTTGTCGGCGATATCGCGCAGCCGCGCGGCGGGCCGATGACATCCGGCCATGCCAGCCATCAGATTGGCCTCGATGCCGATATCTGGCTGACGGAAATGCCGAACCGGCGCCTGACCGCTCAGGAACGCGAAGACATCTCCGCTATTTCGATGCTGATCGGTCCGATGGACGTCAAGGGTGCAGACCGGCGTGTCGACCCCAGGAAATGGTCAGATGACCATGCTCGGCTGATCCGGCGCGCCGCATCCGACCAGCGTGTTGCACGCATCTTCGTCAGCCCGACGATCAAGAAGGCTCTGTGCGATTTCGAGAAGGGCGGCAACCGCGCCTGGTTGCGCAAGGTACGGCCGTGGTGGGGACATCACTATCACTTCCACGTACGCCTTTCCTGCCCTGCAGGCAGTGCCGGCTGCAAGAACCAGAACCCGCCGCCCCCGGGCGATGGCTGTGGCGCGGACCTTGCCTATTGGCTGTCCGACGAACCCTGGGTTCCCAAAAATCCCCCCAAGCCCGGAGAACCTCCGAAAGTGGTCAAGAAACGGCCCATGGCCCTGGCAGCCCTGCCGAATGACTGCCGGTCGGTGCTGACGGCCAATTGAGACCGGCTGGGTGACGCCTAGGCGTTCGGCGATTGCATCGGCCCCAGAACCCTGGCAACGAAGACCAGATCCAGCCAGCGGCCGAACTTGGTGCCGGCTTCCGGCAGACGGCCGGCAACATGAAAACCAAGTTTCTCGTGAAGGGCGATGGAGGCAGAATTGTCCCCGTCGATGACGCCGACCAGCACATGTAATTTCATGTCGGTGGCAATTTCGACCAACCGCTCCAGAAGCGCCTTCCCAATGCCGCGCCGCTGTGCCGCCGGGTCGACATAGACGGAATGTTCCGCCGTCAGACGGTACCCTTCGCGAGGCCGGAACGGCCCGAAGCTGGCGAACCCGAGAACGGTATCTGCATCGTCCACGGCCACCAGAACCGGCAATCCCTGCTTCACCCGGCCTTCGTACCAGGTCAGCCTGTCGTCCAGCGTTTCCTCACGATTTGTCCAGGCAGCCGTCGTCTCGCGCACAGCCTGATTATAAAGCGCCAGGATCGACGGGACATCCTTCGGTTCTGCATTACGGATCAACATCATGCTCTCTTGTCAGGCTGCTCGACACATCAGTGCCGATGCAATCTAGATCACACTTTGAGGTTGATTTGCCACGACAAATGTCACCTGCGGGCTACGTCATTTGCCGGAGGCGCCATATCCCTGCCGAAGCGGTGAAACCCGGCATTCGCCCGAGGGTGCAAAAAAGCACCGGAATTCAACGCCCGAAGGCTTCAATCTACTAGGCGAAATCGAATTGCAATGGTAAAGGGGCGGCCATGACGACGAAGAAGCTTTCCAACATCCGCAACTTTTCCATCGTGGCTCATATCGATCACGGCAAGTCGACGCTGGCCGACCGCCTGATCCAGATGACCGGCACGCTGACCGACCGCGAAATGACCGAGCAGGTGCTCGATTCGATGGACATCGAACGCGAGCGCGGCATCACGATCAAGGCGCAAACAGTGCGACTGATCTACAATGCCAAGGACGGCGAACAATATACGCTGAACCTGATCGACACGCCGGGCCACGTGGACTTTGCCTATGAAGTGTCCCGCTCGCTGGCGGCCTGCGAAGGCTCGCTGCTGGTGGTCGACGCCTCTCAGGGTGTGGAAGCCCAGACGCTCGCCAACGTCTATCAGGCCATCGACAACGATCATGAGATCGTCACCGTCCTCAACAAGATCGACCTGCCTGCGGCCGAACCGGACCGCATCAAGGAACAGATCGAGGACGTGATCGGCATTGATGCGTCAGAAGCCTGCATGATCTCCGCCAAGACCGGCCTTGGTGTCGATGACGTGCTGGAAGCGATCGTTTCCAAGCTGCCGCCTCCGGAAGGTGACCCGGAAGCGACACTGAAGGCGATGCTGGTCGACAGCTGGTACGACACCTATCTCGGCGTGATGGTGCTCGTCCGTGTCATCGACGGCTCCCTGAAGCGGGGCCAGAAGATCAAGATGATGGGTACGGGCGCTGCCTATGATGTCGACCGCGTCGGCGTCATGACCCCGAAATTTCTGCAAGTGGACGAGCTGAAGGCCGGCGAGATCGGCGTCATCACCGGGTCCATCAAGGAAGTGGCCGACACCCGTGTCGGTGATACCATCACCCTGGAAAAGAAACCCTGCACGGAAGCCCTTCCGGGCTTCAAGCCGGCTCAGCCGGTCGTGTTCTGCGGTCTGTTCCCGGTCGACGCGAACGACTTCGAGGATCTGCGCGCTGCCATGGGCAAGCTGCGCCTCAACGATGCCTCGTTCTCGTTCGAAATGGAAACATCCGCAGCTCTCGGCTTCGGCTTCCGCTGCGGCTTCCTCGGTCTGCTGCACCTGGAAATCATCCAGGAACGGCTCTACCGCGAATTCGACCTCGACCTGATCGCGACTGCGCCGTCGGTGGTCTACCAGATGTCCCTGACGGACGGTGCGGAAGTCGAACTTCACAACCCGGCCGACATGCCGGATGTGGTGAAGATTTCCGAAATCCGCGAGCCCTGGATCCGCGCAACCATCATGACGCCGGACGAGTATCTGGGCGGCATCCTGAAACTGTGCCAGGAACGGCGCGGTCTTCAGATCGACCTGTCCTATGTCGGCTCCCGCGCGATGGTAACCTACGACCTGCCGCTCAACGAAGTCGTGTTCGACTTCTACGATCGCCTGAAGTCGATCTCCAAGGGCTACGCGTCGTTCGACTATCAGATTTCGGACTACCGGGCCGGCGATCTGGTCAGGATGTCGATCCTGGTCAACGAAGAGCCGGTGGATGCGCTTTCCGTGCTCGTGCACCGCAGCCAGGCGGAACGCCGTGGCCGCGCCATGTGCGAAAAGCTGAAAGAGCTGATCCCGCGGCACATGTTCAAGATACCGATCCAGGCAGCCATCGGTGGCCGCGTGATCGCCCGCGAGACCATCTCCGCCCTGCGCAAGGACGTGACTGCCAAGTGTTATGGCGGCGACGCCACCCGTAAGCGCAAGCTGCTCGAGAAACAGAAGGCCGGCAAGAAGAAGATGCGTCAGTTCGGCAAGGTCGAGATCCCGCAGGAAGCCTTTATCCAGGCCCTGAAGATGGACGAGTGAGAAACCGATTGGCGCGACGCGCCAGTCCCAGCAAGGCCTTGCCATGAGTATTGAACAGACCCTTTCCGACCGCGCCGGCAACGTTTGCGAGTTCTGCGGCGCTACCGAGGCGCTGCGGCCGCTGGATGTCGGCCCCGACACGGATGGCACGGCCGACATGGCGGTTCTGGCCTGCGCCACATGTGCCGACCAGATTTCAGGTGCCGCCGATAACGACCCGAAGCATTGGCTCTGTCTCAACGAAGCCGCCTGGAGCCAGGTTCCCCCGGTTCAGGTTGTCGCCTACCGCATGCTTTCCAGAATGCGCGACGAGAGCTGGGCTCGCGATCTTCTGGACATGCTGTATCTGGACGACGAAACGCTTGCCTGGGCCAAGGCCGGCCTTGGCGGCAGCGCGGGAGAAGGTGACGACGGCGTGGTCCACAAGGATACGCACGGCGCTGTTCTTGCCGCTGGCGACACGGTGACATTGATCAAGGATCTCAAGGTCAAGGGCGCCAACTTCACCGCCAAGCGCGGCACCGCCGTGCGCAACATCTCCCTCGTTGCGGACAATGCCTCCCAGATCGAAGGCCGCGTGAACGATCAGCGGATCGTCATCCTGACGGAGTTCGTGAAGAAGGCCTGATCAGCTCGTTTCTGAGCTGATCAACACGCCCCGGGAGAGCGCTTACGCCGCCTCCCGGAAGACCTGAAGGATAGCCGAGACAATTGTCGGGTCTTCCCGGCAGAAAAGCGTCATCCTTGTTTTCGGCAATTCTGGCAGCCGATAGAATTCCCCGACTTCGCGGCATCCCTCCGGAATATTTCGCCGGTCGAGACAGGCAATGCCGAGCCCTGCGCTGACCGCCCCCTGTATGGCACCGACACCGGTGCCGGTGAAGGCGTCTTCAAAAGCGATCCCCGCATCCTTGAGCGTGCCAGTTGCGAGGCGCCGGAGGGCGCAGGTTTCCGAAAGCGCCACCAAGGGGAACGGCGTACCGGTTTCCCAGGTGAAATCCCTGGCGGCTGTCCAGACGAGATTTTCCTCGAAAGCCACATGACCCGTGCCCTCGACGTCCTCGGAGCGCACCATGATCGCGCTGAACAGACCTGCCTTGAAGTCGTTGTACAGCGTATCGGAATAACCGACCGCAACATGGAGACGATGTTCCGGCAAGGCCTTGCTGAGGGAGGCGATAATCTCCGGGAGGCGGCCACCCGCCGCGTGATCGCTGATACCGCACCGAAGCCGCTTTTGAACGGAAGGACCTGAAACGCGGGCCGTCACCCTGTCATGCAGGTCGATCAGACTGCGGGCGTCACTTAAAAAACGAGCACCGAAGCTCGTCAATCGGACGGACCGGGGCGATCGGCTGAGCAAGGCGCTGCCGAGACGGTCTTCCAGTTTCTTGATCTTGACGCTGACAGCAGACTGGCTTGCCCCCGTCATCTGTCCTGCCCGGGTAAAGCTGCCTGTTTCGGCAACTCGAACAAAAGCGCGCAAGAGATCCATGTCGAGATCGGTCATGCAATCATTCTAATTTATCATTTTTGAAATATCAAAGATTTGTTTCTGTTATCTTTGATGCGGCAATAAGGTTGGCAGCATCACCGAATGACGGAGGACAAGATGCCGCTTACCAATGTTTCCCTGCTGAAAGGCTCCAGGACCGCTGCGCAGAAATCAGCAATCCTGGACGAGATCTATCAGGCAATGCGCGAGACCTTCGGCGTGCCGCAGGACGACAAGTTCATGATGATCACCGAACATCCACGCGAAGATTTCCTGTTCGGCCGCCACTTCATGAATATCGACCGGTCGGATGATCTGATCATCATCCAGCTGACCGTCAGCGATACGCGCAGCGTCGACCAGAAGAAAGCGCTGTTTGCCCGGATCGCAAAGGGCCTGGCCCGCGAAGTCGGCATCCGTTCCGCAGACATCTTCATCAACCTGGTCGAGACAAGGCTTGAGAACTGGTCGTTCGGCCATGGCGTCGCGCAATATGCCGACAGGCAACCGGTCGCCGTTTGATCCGAACCGGACAGGAAGCCGGTCGACCTGATCACCAGGCAAGATAGCGAACGCACTAAAATGCGGGATTGCCTCCCAAAGACAGAAACGGCGCCGGGCTTGCCGCCCAGGCGCCGTTTTCTGGTTTGGTAGTCTTGTCCAACCGGCCTGTCCTTGCGGAGGGTCGATCGGAAGGTTTGGGGACCGGCCTTTCAGCCGGTCTTCAGCCTTAGCGCCGGTTGAGCGGAAGGTCGGCCAGTTCACGCTGGGACATGCGCACGATTGCCGGATGGGACATCGGGTCGGTGCGGTCATATGCGGAAGCCGGACGAGCCGTCAGGTGTCGGCGCATAAACAGTTTCATCATGAGTTTCATTCTCCTTATTATTGTTTTTTGCATGGCCAAATTCCTTCTTTGAATTTAGCTATGCTCCTTATATAGACGCCACTACTCTCTAAAAAAATCGACTTATTCTGATTTTCAGTTTAGCTTTTCTAAAATGAAAAACCTCAATCGCATTCACCTCTCCGGTCTTCGCGCCGTGGAAGCCGTCGCCCGGCTGGGCTCTGTCAAGGCGGCCGCGGACGAACTTGGCGTAACCGTCGGCGCCGTCAGCCAGCAGGTTCACAAGACCGAGGCCCAGCTTGGCGTGCAACTGTTCGAGCGGCAGAACCGTTTGCTGTTGCCAACCGCTCATGTGCTTGCAATGCAGCCACATCTGACCAGCGCCATGTCCTCGCTTTCGACCGCGATCGCCACCACCCAGCGCGGACGGGAAGATGCGTTGACGATTTCGGTTGCCCCGGTCTTCGCCGGAAAATGGCTGGTTTGGCATCTCAAGAACTTCAACAAGATGCATCCAGGCATCCGGGTTCGGGTGGAAGCGACGGTGGACCTGGTCGATCCGGACATGAGCGATGTCGATCTGTGTATCCGTGTCGGCAAGGGACCCTATCCGGGCGTCAAGGCAGAGCAGTTGCTGCACCAGCGGGTGTTTCCCGTCTGCAGCCCGGCGCTGGCCAGACAGATCAAGGAGCCGAAGGACATCGGCAAGCTGCCGATCATCCGTGACCCCGGACAAATGTTTACCTGGAAAACCTGGCTTGATCTCTTCGGCCTCGATGAGAGTATCCTGCAGGACGGCCCGACCTTTTCAGACGGTTCACTGTGCCTGGATGCGGCAATCGCCGGCCACGGGGTGTTTCTGGCCTGGGAAACGCTTGCGGTATATGCAGTGAAGTCCGGCCAGGTGATTGCCCCCTTCCCCGAGCGCCCCGCCACGGGCAGCGCCTACTGGCTGGTCAGCGGTAAAAACGCCCCTCAGACAAAGGCCAAGAAGGCTTTCGGCGACTGGCTGCGGGAGGAGTTGCAAGGCTCCATCGGCAGACCGAAAGGAGCCGATATGGTGGAGGTGTGAGCGTTTTTCGCTCATCGCGCACCTCTACTCAGCACTTGCAATGGATTTGCCCAGTATGTCGGCCTTCACGGCACCACGTGTGCCCATTGGCCGGTCCGGACCAACGGTGCTGTCGCGGCGGGTCTGCGCTTCCATCTCGCCATTCAACTCGGCCCCGAGCAAGATGATATACGCCGAAATCCAGAGCCACATCAGCAGGATGATGACGCCGGCAAGGCTGCCGAACGTTTTGTTGTAGCTGGCAAAGTTCGCCACATAGACCGAGAACCCGTAGGATGCGGCAAGCCACAAGAGGCAGGCGATGACCGCCCCGGGCGTGATCCACTTCCATTTGGCATCGTTTCGAGACGGCCCGAACCTGTAAACGAAGGAAAGACCGGTGACGGTCAGAAATCCCAGAATGATCCAGCGGGCCGATGACAGAACCTTCTCCAACCAGTCCGGCAAGGCGAGATAACTGAAGACAACCGGCAGCAGAAGGGCGGACACCAACCCCAGCACCAGAGCGAAAACAAGCAGGATCGTCATCACGAAGGTTCGGGCTTTCAGCGCAATGAAGCCCCGCTTCTCAACCTCGTCATAGGCGATGTTAAGTCCTTCCATGAGGCTGGCCATGCCCTTGGAGGTGGAATAGAGCGCGATGCCCAGACCGATGACGAAGGCGAAGCCGAGCCCCGCATTCTCGCTGCCTGCTACATCTGCGGCCTGCGCCAGAATGATTTGCGACGCCTCCTTCGGCAGAAAGTTCTCGATCATTTCAAGCTGACGGCTGACCTCGACAGGTTCAACCACAAGCCCTGACAGCGCCGTGAACGCAGTTATGGTCGGGAAGATCGCAAGAAGACCGTAGAAGGCAACGCCGGCGGCGATCAGGTCGATGTGGTCGCGCTGGACCGCGTTCCACACCCGGTAGCTGATATCCAGCCAGCCCATTGGCGGGATCTTTTCCGGACTGCCCGCATCTCTTCCACGTGCCATGTTACCCCCTCAGTTGCCTGCCCACGCCCTTCTGTCCACGGACGTTGGCAAACAGTAGGGAGTTCAAAGGTAAACGCCCGGGTGGGGATTGAGTTCCGGTGCCTGGGGCTCGCCGCTACGTGTTGGCCAGATTGAGGCGCAAGGCTGCCTCTCCTTTTCCGCTTGCCAACGCCTCGCCTTTCGCTACATTGACGCCCCATGAGCGACCTTACCGCACATATCCGCCGTTCCGGCCTTTGCAGTGGCTCTCAGCCTCTTTCCGGGATCGACGTGCGCCTCATCGAGCTGCAGGGCCCCGCCTGCGGTCGATTTACGCGCTAACGCGCTTTATTTCCGGCGCTTTTCTTCTCTTCGGGAACTCACGCAATAATGCGCATGAGGCCGTGGCAATCACCGCCATTATTCGCTAAAAGACCCCGACTTTCTGTTTCGACACCTCCGCGCGCACCGCGCGAACCGACGACCGAGTACGCATGTCCAACCTCGACACACTTGAATCCGATCTTCTGGCCGCCATCGAAGGCGCCGGGACCGAAGCCGCCCTGGAAGACATCCGCGTTGCCGCCCTTGGCAAGAAGGGCTCAATTTCCGAGCAGATGAAAACGCTCGGCAAGATGACCCCTGAAGAGCGCCAGGTGATGGGCCCTGCCCTCAACGGCCTCAAGGCGAAGGTCACCGACGCCATCGCCGCCCGCAAGGATGTGCTGGCGGAAGCGGCCCTGGAAGCACGGCTGGCCAGCGAGAAGGTGGATATCACGCTGCCGCTGCGCGCAACACCGGCGGAGACCGGCCGTATTCACCCGGTCAGCCAGGTCATCGACGAACTGACGGCGATCTTCGCCGACATGGGCTTTTCCATTGCGGAAGGTCCGGACATCGAGACAGACGAGCTGAACTTCACCGCGCTGAACTTTCCAGAAGGCCACCCGGCGCGCGAGATGCACGACACGTTCTTCTTCAATCCGAAGGAAGACGGCGAACGGCTGCTGCTGCGCACGCACACCTCGCCGGTGCAGATCCGCACCATGCGTAATCAGGAACCACCGATCCGCGTCATCATTCCGGGCCGGACCTATCGCTGCGACAGTGACCAGACCCACACGCCGATGTTCCACCAGGTGGAAGGCCTCGTGATCGACAAGGACAGCCATTTCGGTCATCTGAAATGGGTGCTGCGGGAATTCTGCAAGGCCTTCTTCGAAGTCGACGACATCAAGATGCGCTTCCGCCCGAGCTTCTTCCCGTTCACCGAACCGTCCATGGAAGTCGACATCCAGTGTGACCGATCCGGCGGCGAAGTGAAGATCGGCCAGGGCGAAGACTGGCTGGAAATTCTCGGCTGCGGCATGGTTCATCCGAACGTCATCCGCAACTGTGGCCTCGACCCGGATGTCTACCAGGGTTTTGCCTGGGGCATGGGGATCGACCGCATCGCGATGCTGAAATACGGCATGCCGGACCTGCGCGCCTTCTTCGACGCCGACGTCCGCTGGATCCAGCATTACGGCTTCCGCCCACTCGACCTGCCGACACTGTTCGGCGGTCTGTCCAGTTAACCGCCTGAATTTGGGGGCGCCATCATGTCATTGCTGATCCGCATCGTTCTTGCCGCCATGCTGACCGTTGCCGCCCTGTTGCCGGCAGCCGCGCAGACCAGCGACCAGGAAACACGCGTCGCGACACCGACCTCGTTCCTCGAGGCCTGCGCGGACAAGATCGAGAACCGGGGCCGGCTGCGGTTCTGCGATACCTATTTCCGGGAGAAGCTGGGCACCGAAGCCGACGCGCTGCTTTATCTCCGTGACCGGATCACGCGTCTGCGTGCCGGCCACGAGGCTAGCTCGGCCGAAAAGTACCAGAGCTTCCTGCAGGCAATCTATATCGTGGCGTTCCTGACCATTGCTTCGATCGTTCTGATCGCCAGCGACCGGCGGATCGGCGGTACCGCCAAGTGGGCCGGCCTGACCAGCACCGCGGCCCTTCTGGTGATGGTGTTGATTGTGGCCATGGGCTGGCTCGGCAAGTACCGGGCCGAATATGCCGCCCAGGTCGAACTCGGCATCCTGCGGGACCGGATCGAGACGGAAGCTGCCCAGGCGATTGCCACCAAACAGCAGATCACGCCGGAGATCGTGCGCGGCTGGACCCGCGACTTTTCCGACATCGGCCGCCGCTTTGCCGAAAACTACGGCGCTGCGACCATCATTCCCGAAGTGGACCGGCTCGGCAACTGAGGCCTCCACGTCCCGTTTCGCGGTCCTGAGACCGCACCAAGTTTGAAGAGATCGAAAGATGAAATTCACCCTTTCCTGGCTCAAGGAGCATCTGGAAACCGACGCCAGCCTGGAAGAGATCGTTGAACGTCTCACCCTGATCGGCCTGGAAGTCGAGGAAGTCACCAACCGCGCCGACCGCCTGAAGCCGTTCAGAATCGCAAAGGTTCTGGAAGCCGAACAGCACCCGAATGCCGACCGGCTGCGCGTCCTGAAGGTCGACACCGGCGAGGGCGACCCGGTGCAGGTTGTGTGCGGTGCGCCGAATGCCCGCGCCGGCCTTGTCGGCGTGCTCGGCAAGCCGGGCGACTATGTTCCCGGCCTTGATGTCACGCTTTCCGTGGGCAAGATCCGCGACGTGGAAAGCTTCGGCATGATGTGCTCGGAGCGCGAGCTGGAACTTTCCAACGAACATGACGGCATCATTGACCTGCCGGCGGATGCGCCGGTCGGCATGGCCTATGCCGAATGGGCCGGCCTCGATGAGCCGGTCATCGAAATCGGCCTCACGCCGAACCGTCCGGACTGCACCGGCGTATACGGCATTGCCCGTGATCTTGCCGCAGCCGGCCTCGGCAAGCTGAAGGAACGCAGCAACGAACAGGTTCGCGGCAGCTTCCCCTGCCCGGTCGACGTGACGCTCGATTTCGGCGACACCAAGCCGATGTGCAAGGCCTTCGGCCTGCGCCTGGTCAAGGGCGTGAAGAACGGTCCCTCGCCGAAATGGCTGCAGGACCGCCTGACCGCCATCGGCTTGCGTCCGATCAACGCCCTCGTCGACATGACCAACTACATCACCTTCGATCAGGGCCGGCCGCTGCACGTGTTCGACGCCGACAAGGTTCACGGCAATCTGGTTGTCCGCCGCGGCAAGCAGGGCGAGAAGATCGACGGCCTCAATGGCAAGAGCTACGAGCTCGATGACACGATCTGCGTCATTTCCGACGACAACGGCGTTGAAAGTCTCGGTGGCATCCTGGGTGGCGAGCCTTCCGGCTGCACGGAAGAGACTGTCAACGTGCTGATCGAATCCGCCCTTTGGGACGAGGACGACATTGCGGCCACAGGGCGCAAGCTCGGCGTCAATACGGACGCACGCTATCGTTTCGAACGTGGTGTCGATCCCAACTACATGATGCCGGGTCTGGAATATGCCACGCGCATGGTCATGGACCTGTGCGGCGGCGAGCCGTCCGAAACGGTGCAGGCCGGTTCCGTGCCGGATACCAGCAACATCATCGATTTCCCCTATTCGGAAATCAGGCGCCTGTCCGGCGTCGATGTTCTGCCTGCTGAAGCAAACGTCACCCTGAAGTCGCTCGGTTTCTGGATCTCCGGCGCCGGTGACACGGTCAAGGTGGCCGCGCCCAGCTGGCGACCGGACATCGAAGGCAAGGCCGACCTTGTGGAAGAGGTTGTGCGCATCATCGGTCTGGAGCGTGTTCCGTTCACACCACTGCCACGCACCGGTACCGTCGGCCAGAAGGTGCTGACCACCGGACAGATCCGCCGCAACAAGGCGCGCCGGGCACTGGCCGCCCGTGGCTTCAATGAAGCGGTTACCTGGTCGTTCATTGCCAAGGATCACGCTGAACTCTTCGGTGGCGGCAGCGCTGCGCTTGCGCTGGCCAATCCGATTTCCAGCGAGATGTCCGACATGCGCCCGAGCCTGCTTCCCGGCCTTTTGCTGGCGGCACAGCGCAATGCCGACCGGGGCTATGGCAACGTCGCCCTGTTCGAAGTCGGTCAGGTGTTCGAGAACGATACTCCGGAAGGCCAGAAGATGGTCGCAACCGGCGTGCGCCGCGGGTCTGCGAAGCTTCAGGGTTCAGGCCGGCACTGGTCGGGTGTTTCCCAGGCCGTTGACGTGTTCGACGCCAAGGCGGACGCCGAAGCAGCGCTGGCGGCCATCGGCGCACCGGTAGACAAACTGATGGTGTCTGCAGATGCCCCGGCAACGTTCCACCCGGGCCGGTCCGGTTGTCTCAAGCTTGGCCCGAAAAACGTTCTGGCGGTGTTCGGCGAAGTTCATCCGCGCACGCTGCAGCTGCTCGACATTGAAGGACCGCTGGTCGCATTCGAGATCTTCCTCGATGCGCTGCCCGAACCCAAGGGCAAGGGTGGCCGTTCGAAGGGTGCCCTCAATGTCAGTGGCCTCATGCCGGTTCAACGCGACTTCGCGTTCCTTGTCGGCAAGGACATTTCGGCCGAGGCCTTGCTCAAAGCGGCTCGTGGCGCGGAAAAGACGCTGATCAGCGATGTCACGCTATTCGACATTTACGAAGGTCAGGGTGTGCCGGAGGGCCAGAAGTCAGTCGCCATCGACGTGACACTGCAGCCGCGTCAGAAGACCCTTACGGACGAGGAAATCGACGCCGTGGCAAAGAAGATCATTGCCAATGTCGAGAAGGCAACCGGTGGCACGCTGAGAGGCTGAACCGGCGTTTCGCAAGACTGGAAAAAGGGGCTGCGCGAACACCATCGCGCGGCCTTTTTACTGGCGGGCCTGCCCCATCTCTGCACAGACAAGGACGGAACATTTCGGGTTGTCCTTGGTCGGCACGAATGTCGGCCGCACCGTCTGGCCCGAGAAACACTGGTTCCGACCGACGACAAACCGGTCGAACTTGTAAGGGCCTGATTTCAGATTGATGCCCCCGAATCTCTTGATCAGGTCCTGCGTCTGGTCACAGGTCAGTTGCGTGGTATCGGGCTGACGCCTGGTTTGCGCTTCCGCCTGCAGCACAGGGACAAGAGCCGCACACATAAACAGGCCTGCCTGAAGTGTGGACTTCGCAATTAACAGTTGTTTTCTTGTATTATTCTCGTTCATCGCAAGGCCTTTCCTGAGTATTCAGGCGAAGTCATGTATTAAATGGCTATGATTTCCAGCAGTAGGTAATCCGTATTTCATATTTGTGAAACGGTTTCCAAATGCAACACAGCGCTGCCCCGTCCGCGCATGAAATAGCAAGAAAAGCCTGCAAGGCGGTTAAGACTTGTGCCTCTTTATCCTGTTTTTGCAGAAGGATCCCGTTTATCGCTGCGTCCGGTTCTGGAAACACCTGTAGCCGACGGAGCACTGCGGATTGTCGCGCGTGGGAGCAAATTTCGCACGGACCTGCCCCGTTTGCGGCCGGCAATAGCTACCGTTTGCAACGAAGCGGTCAAAGGTCGACTGGCCGGTCGTCAGGACGATGCTGCCACTTTTCCTGACCAGTTCCTGAGCCTGGGCACATGTCATTGAACGCGTGTCCGGACGCCCGGCCTGTGCCATGGCCGGTTCTACGGCGGCAGTGACCCCGAGCCAGGTAAACGCCAGGAAGCCGAAACATACGTTTCTGGAAAGTCGGTTCACATGACGTCTCCTGTTGAAGTCCGGGAGGGCAACCACCCCGGATACGGCTCAGTCATACCGCCAGGGTTGGGGATTGATACAGCGAAGCACGTAGCATTTCGCATTGTCCCTCGTTGGAATGTAGTCCCGGCGCGTGACCTCGCCATGCTGGCAGTAGCTCCGGTTGGCCACATACCGGTCGAACGTATAGCGCCCGGTGCTGAGCACGACGGCCCCACGCTGATTGATCATGGACTGAACCTGTCCGCAGGACATTGCGGTGGAATTCGGCCGTCCGGATTGGGCAGCGGATGGCAGAGCGGTGACAAGCACCGCCCCGCAAGCGGCCAGTGCGGCGATCATTTGTGTGCGTGGCAAGAGGTACATCGGCAATTCCTGAAAAAACCAAACGTCTCCGAAGGAGATGGCGCCTACCTGCTTCATGTCAAGTCGGTGCCCCTCATCCGGTAGCGCGCATATCTGCGGAGGACACATTCGCGTGCATGGTCCCCATCATGCACGGCTCGCGATACGTTGAGAATCGGATAGGTTGCCCCTTCGCGAAAAGAGGATCCGGAAATGACCGCCGATTTGCAGATGGATGTACGCGACGCAAGGCTGGGCGATCCCTATGCCGCCAGTGAGGAGACGCGGCTGGCAGGTCTTGAGCAGATCCTCAGGACCGTGCCTCATGTAATGGAAATCCTGGCCACCGTCCGCAACCTTGCCCTTCCTGATGCCTGGCTGGTGTCGGGCGGTATCTACCAGACTGTCTGGAACGTCCTCACCAACCGCCCCCTGCTGCACGGCATCAAGGATTTCGACATCATCTATTTCGACGGAACCGATCTATCCTATGAGGCTGAGGACGATGTTATCGGCAAGGTCAACCAGGCCCTGCCCGACTTGGCGAGCCTTCTGGAAGTAAGAAATCAGGCTCGTGTCCACCTGTGGTACGAGAGCCGTTTCGGCAGGCCATACCGCCCTCTCGACTGTGCCATGGATTCGCTGACGACCTATGCCTCGCGCACCCATTCGGTGGCGGCACGGCTCGAAGAGGACGGGCGCATGGTGTTGCATGCACCTTTCGGCCTTGCCAACCTGTTCGGCATGCGGCTGGTGCCCAATTACACACAGCCGAACCCGGAAACCTATGCGGAAAAGGCAGCACGGATGAAGGCCCTCTGGCCGGAGCTGACAGTCATTCCCTGGGACAATGCCTGAGATGTCAGCGCTGCTCTCTTAGCGTACCGGTTATCACCCTGCCTTGCGGGTGGTTTCATTGTGTTGCCCGGCTTCCATGTGCCACGAACCACTCGCTTGTTCCGAAAGCAGGCGAGCGCGTATCAGACCGCGCACGGAATTGCCGACGTAGACTTCCTCGGCCTCTTGCAGATCCTGAAGCGTAAGGTCTGCCTCGCTTGCCAGACCACATTCCAGAAGCCCCGCCCGGAAGGTGCCGGGGAGAAGCCCGTGACGAAGCGCAGGCGTCTGCAAGTTGCCGTTCCGTTTCACGAAAAGAGTGGTGTAGCTGCCCTCGGTGAGATAGCCGTTCTCGTTCAGGAACAGCACCTCCTGGCAACCGGTTTCCGCCTGATACCGTTGGCGCGTGTCATCGTAGAAGGCCCGGTTGGTGGTCTTGTGGAACAGGAACCTGTCTGTTGACCAAGTGGTTTCTTGCGCAATCACCAGATTGAAAACGGCCTCCTGACCGGCCGGCGGAAGATCCGTCGACGTGACCGAAATGCCGCCATCCGCCGACAGCAACAGCCGCACACGCCTGGAACCGGCAAAGGTGCGAACATGCTGCAGAAGCTCCTCACGCACGTCTTCTTCGCGGAAAGGAAAGCCGAAATAGGCAGATGAGGCCTGCAGGCGCTGCATGTGCCGTTCCAGAAGCAAATAGCCGTCGCCCGGGTGATAAGCCAGCGTCTCGATCAGATCGAAGCCGGGCGTGTCCTCGCTCATGAACCTCAGTTTCAAGGCGCATTCGTCGTATTCGGGAGACGCGCCACTGTCGAAGATCACGCCGGACCCGCTTCCGGCTTCGCCGCTGCCGTCGTTTCGCAGCACCAGCGTCCGGATGGCGACATTCAGCCGGAAATCGCCTCCAGGCGCGAGATAGCCGATCGAACCGGTGTAGACGCCACGCGGGCCGGTTTCCAGATCCTGGGCAATCTGCATGGCGCTGAGTTTCGGAGCCCCCGTGATCGAACCGCAGGGGAAGAGATGTTCGGCGATGCGTGCAAAGCCGACGTCATCAGGAACTTCAGCTTCGACCGTCGAGGTCATCTGGTGAAGGCTTTGGTAGCGCTCCACCTCGCACAGCCTGGTCACCTTGACCGTGCCGGTGTCGGCGATGCGCGACAGGTCATTGCGCATCAGGTCGACGATCATGGTGTTTTCGGACCGCTGCTTGGGATCGCTTGAGAGCGTGCGCGCAATCGTGGCGTCCTCGGAAGCGTAACGCCCTCGGGGCGCGGTGCCCTTCATGGGTTTGGTCCGCAGGCAGGTGCCCTGTCGCTCCAGGAAAAGTTCCGGCGAGAGAGACAGGATCGTCCGGTCTTCAAGACGCAGGAAAGCGGCAAATTCCACCGGCTGGCGACGCAGAAGGGTCTGGAAGATCCGTTCAGGAGCCCCCTGGTGCCGGAACCGCGCGCGCATGGTCAGGTTGACCTGATAGATGTCGCCCTTCGCCAGATGGTCGCGGACGCGGGCAAAGGCCGTATCGTAAGCGGCCCTGTCCATATCGAACTCCGGCTTGCCGATGGCAGCCTCGCCGTCGCCAGCCACGCTTTCCAGCATAGCTTTGGCTTCGTCGAGACCCAGTTCCGCCGGCGCGCCATACAGCCCGAACCAGAGCAACGGCTCTTCTGTTTGATGAAACCGTTGCCGCAGCTTTTCCTCGAAGGCAAAACCCAGTTCATAGGCAAGGTAGCCTGCCGCATGGCGCCCGTCCGTCTGGGCGGCCTCAAGCTGTTCGAGGCAGCCCTGAACCTCCTCGAGCCGGGAGCAAGTGATCACCTCATCCGGCGCCTCAAACAACAGCGCAGACCGCTGCTTCAACAGGTCCAGCAGCAGGACCGTTCCGGGCGCGAAGGAGGATGCAGGCATCGTTTGGCGTCAGTGTCCGCAAGGGTGAAGAATGCTGCCAGCGTGGCACGTTTTCATTCGCTACGCTGGTTCGTTAGGGGCGGCTCATGGCATTCAAGCGACATCAGGTCAAGCATGCAGGACAGGAGAGCACCCCAAGAACGAAAAAACCGGCGGACTGGCCGCCGGTTTCAGAAGATCACGATCTGTTGCGGCCGTACTCTCAGGCCGCGACATCCTTCAGGAAGGCGGTGATTGCCCGGCGCATGTCCTGGGTCTCCAGATCGAGGGTTTCGGCCGCCTCGACCATGGAACCGACCGAGTGGCTGGTGCGTTCGACAGATTCCCGCACACCGTCGATGTTGTTTGCAACCCGTCCTGTGCCGTCCGCGGCTTCCGCCACATTGCGCGAGATTTCCTGGGTCGCCGCGCCTTGTTCGCCAACGGCGGCAGCGATGGCGGCCGTATAGCTGTTGACCTCGTCCATCGTCGTCGCAATCACTCCGATGGATTCCACCGCGTCCTTGGTTTCCGCCTGGATCGCCGCGATCTGGGCGCCGATTTCTTCCGTTGCCTTGGACGTCTGTGTCGCCAGTTCCTTCACTTCGGCAGCAACAACCGCAAAGCCCCTGCCAGCTTCACCCGCGCGGGCCGCCTCTATGGTGGCGTTGAGAGCCAGAAGGTTGGTCTGTTCGGCAATCGCCTGGATCAGCGTGACGACCTCGCCGATCCGATTGGCCGCATTCGCAAGGCCCGCGACCTTGCTGTTGCTGGTTTGCGCATTTTCCGTCGCCCGGTTGACGATGCCGGTGGTCTGTTCGACCTGGCGCGAAATCTCCGCGATCGAGGACGACAGCTCTTCTGCGGCGGAAGCAACCATCTGCACGTTTGAGGACGCCGTTTCGGACGCATCCGATACGGAGCCTGCACGCGACGAGGTGTTTTCGGCAACGGTTCCCAGCTCGGTTGCGGCATCCCGCATTTCGCGCACCTTCAGGCCGACACCGTCCAGTTTGGCAGCGATATCACTTTCAAACGCCATGATGCGTTCGTTGATGACCTTCTGCTTGGCGCGCTCCATTTCGTCATTTTCAGCGGTCCGGTGCTGCAGCACCATTGCCTGGGCGCGAGCGGCTTCTGCCTCCTCGCGTGCCTTGTCGGAAGCGGCAAACGCTCGTGCCAGGCTGTCGGTCATCCACCAGAGTGCGCCGACTTCCGCAACCACGACAAGCGCATGAAAGACCACGCGGCTGAAATCCGCCCCACCGGGGAAAACGGCCCAGGGCATGGCGAAATTCAGGACAAGGTGGTGCACGGCGACGACGGCTGCATAGGCAACCAGCGCCCGCCAGTCGACCCAGCTGGCCAGGATCGCCAGAACGGCGAAGAAATACATATGCGCGTCGAGCTGATAGGTGATCTGGCCATCCGGCGTCGCCAGAGCGGCCACGAACAGGGCAACCAGCCCGGCAAGGGACATGGAGGTGGCAAGACGCGTTTCGACGCCGGCTCCGAACTTGATCCATGTACCGGTGGCCGCAACACCCAGGAGCAAGGCTGCCCCGCAAACCGCCACGAGCGAAACATAGCCTACCCACCAGGCCGTTCCCATGACCAGGAAGACATTCACCCAGATAAAATGGATCAGCATCCGCGCAAACTTCTGCCGGAACTGGTCCAGACCGGAAAGCTGAACCGACATCTGATCCGCTTGAGACATTTCCACACCGTTCATTTCAACTGCTCCAGGGAGACACCGCTCAATCGCGCACAGGCTTGCGCGATGAAGGAAGACGCCACAAACCCGGCGCCTGACCGGTAAAGATTTGCGATGGACTGTTGTTCACCGGCTTCGGTGAGCGCCACCCAGCTTCTGTCCCCGACGAACAGTACCGGGCCACCCGATCTGGCGATGACACTGACCGCGCTTTCACCCCAGGGCCATGCGAATACCGCGACCGGCCCTTCGCGCGCTGGCATCAACGAGCCGACGAGCATCAACAGGCAGCTGGCCAGGAAGTATCCGGTTGCAAAAATTTTTGCCGAACGGCTCACGAAGTCGATCCTTAAACGCCTATGCGTCAGGTCAATCCTCGCAGCGCAAATTTAAAAAAGCCTGAAACTTCCCTAGAGTATTGAAAGATATAAGCTATGTACGAAATTGTACTTATTTAGATCCTGACTTTCTTGACCCGCGCCAGCTGGCTTTCAATATGGCCAACCTCGGCAGGGAAACGGTTGAAACACTGCCGGCTTCAGGCGCCGGAGAATGCAAAAAGACGGGGCAGCGCCGTCACTGGCACTGCCCCGTCTTGAATTCAACCGGAACCAAGCTAGCGATCGGACTGCCGTCAGGCGGTCTGGCCCAGCCCGACCGGGCATGAGATGCCCGTGCCGCCGATCCCGCAATAGCCGGCCGGGTTCTTGGCCAGATACTGCTGATGGTAATCCTCGGCGAAATAGAAGGTATCCAGCTCCCGGATTTCCGTCGTGATGGAGCTTGCCACGCCACCGGCCTTCAGGGCGGCCTGATAGGCTTGCCTCGACTGTTCGGCTCCGGCAAGGTCGTCGCCTTCGCTCACGTAGACGGCCGAGCGATACTGGGTACCGGTATCATTGCCCTGGCGCATGCCCTGGGTCGGGTCGTGATTTTCCCAGAAGACCTTCAGAAGATCTTCGAGGGAAATCTCCGCCGGGTCATAAACGACCAGGACCACTTCCGTGTGGCCCGTGCGCCCGGTGCAGGTTTCATGGTAGGTCGGGTTGGGCGTATATCCGCCCGCGTAGCCGACCGCGGTGACATAGACACCGGGCAGCTGCCAGAACAGGCGTTCAGCGCCCCAGAAGCAGCCCATTCCGACCACAAGGGTTTTCATGTTGTCCGGATAGGGGCCTGCGAGTGGCCGTCCATTGACGAAATGCGGCTCAGCCGGCCGGATCGCCTCGGACCGCCCCGGCAGGGCCTCGTCCTTGGCCGGCAGCGAAAATTTCTTGGTCAGCATCGTCATGAACGACATGGCTTTCTCCCACACATGCCAACAAAGCCTCTCGAGGATCCCGGGAAGCAGTCGGCTTATTTCAGGAGCTAATGTGGCGCAGCTGCGCCCGCTTTCCAAGAGGCCCGTCACGCAACGGTGTTCGCGTGTGAGCTGAAACTGCCGTTTTGCGACACCTCGTCTGGTGCTGCAAGAAGCCGCGTCAGGCGTAAAGCGCACGCTGGCTGCGGCGCTTGGCTCCCAGCCAAAGCAGCGCCAGGCCGATCGGAGCGAAGACCGCCCAGACCGGCCAGGTCAGAACAGTCTCTTTCAGGGTCTGCCAGACCGTCGGGTCAAAAGACGCCACGATGTGGGCTTCCGCCATTTCGAGAGAGGCAGGCGACAGGTTCTGCCAGACCTGGCCAAGTTGGGCCAGACGGATTTCGGACAGGGCAATGGAAGAACTGGCATCAGAAATGCCGGCAATAATCGCGACGGCGACAAAGCCGTAGCCGAGGATGCGGAATAAAAACTTCAAAACACTGATCATCGCTTTGCTTTCAGCTTTGCCAAAATATTAAACGGAGCGCTCGCTCCAGTCAGGCCTTCAAATATTAGCCGCCGGATGTTGAGCATTCCTTTAGGGTAATATCACCCCGCGCAGGAACAAGATTTGATATTCAACACATTCTTGTGACTTTGGTTCCCGGCTTTCGCAAGTGCTTTCGTTTCAAATGCTTCGAAATAAATTCAGGTAGCGCGGTAGTTGCAGTGCAGCATTTCCCCAATACGCAAGCACAAAGCCGCCTGCTCAGACTTGTGTCACACCGTGGCCGCCTCGTCTCCCCGGCCTATCGCAACGCCGAACCCCAAGCGAGGTTATCTTCCCGCACAGAGACCAAGCCGTGCCATGATCTTGTCGGCGAGACGTCTCTCGACCTTCGAAAACACCAGACGCTGATTCTGCGCGGCCATACATGCGCCCGGCCAGCCTCCAGCCGCAGACAAACCGCCTTGGTACTGCCATGACAGGAAAGATTTTTTCGGTCCAGGCATTGCCGGCTGCATGGCACGTTACAGCCGTTTTTTGCAGCTCGTCCAAGCCCCGCAACCCCTCGACAATCCACAGCGGCCAGGCACCGAAAAAAAAACTTGTTCAAGTGCTTGCACTTGATCGCGCCATGGGTATATTGCGCCCCACTCAAGCGGGTGACGCTTGCGACGGACAGGTGGCCGAGTGGTTGAAGGCGCACGCCTGGAACGCGTGTATACGGGCAACCGTATCGAGGGTTCGAATCCCTCTCTGTCCGCCATTTCTCTTTCCAAGACATTGAAATTACTAATTTTTTATTGCCAGGTCTGCCAGCCCATCAACTTGGCGATCTTTCCACGGCTTGTCCCGATTGATTTCATCCCGCACAAAATTCGCTGCAACTCGGATCATCGCCACTTAGCGTTTGAGACGTGAGTTGTGAGCGAGAGTTTCTCCGCCTTCTCGCATCAAACATTGAGCGCAGGACGTGCAGCTTTCGCTCGATGGCGGGGGCCGCTTCAGAACGCGGATGAGATTGTTCAGTTCTAGACCCGGATCTCCAAGCCTGAGGCTGAAGGCGCCCCTCTTGCAGAACTGGCGCCAAGAACCATTGTGCAAACCTTCAACAGCCTCAAGGCCTTCCTGACCTGACTGAGAGAGCATCATTGACGGGTTCGATCCGTCGAAGATGAAGGAATTCTGAAGCTGCGTTCAGGCAGCTGGCTTAGCGCTCAACAATACGAGTTCGGCAATTAATACATATCGGTAGGTGTCGGGAATGGGCCGCGACCGGACTGGCGGCTTGGGAGCGGTGGTTCTCTTAATCAGCCGTCCTGTTTCAAAGGTCACGACCTCAACCACTGATCGCAGTCACCTAAAATAATACTTATAGAAATCACATCTTACGTAGCGTAATATAGTGTGGCGGTTTTCTCAGGGGGGGGGGGGAATTTATGGGGCCGATTCCGCAAGTTCGAGGTAGCGCCTATCTTCCTTTTGTTGAGTTTCTGGAAGCTGCAGGTGCGACAGTCGAGACGGGTGTCGATAGCGAATTGATGTCGTCAATCGTGCGCAGAAATAGCGAAGCGTTCGTTCCGATGCATCTCGCACACAGGTTTCTGGCTCGCGGGGCCAGAAAGATTGGCCAACAGGACTTCGGGATCCTTGTTGGCAGAAACATTGGTGTGGAGAGCTTGGGGGCCTTTGGCCGGAGTGTTCGACGGTCGCTGACATTGCACGATGCTTTGGGCAAGTTTCACTTGATGTTTCCCCTCTACAGTTCCGCGGAACGCATTTGGTGGGAACGCGATAGAAACAATCTCGCCTTTTTTCTCCATAGCTACCTGCAGAAACCGGATTGTGGCAGCCGCTATGCCCGTGACTGCGCACTGCTGTTGATGCGGGATGTCATTCGACTTGCAGCCGGGCGACATTGGCAGCCCGAAATAGTCAAGATCGATGACCTCGAGAATGCATCTGCACTTCGTGAGGAATTTGGCGACGCGGAAATTCGTCATTCGAAGTTTAATGGTCTTTCTTTTTCGCAGAACTTGCTTAGCAGGCCTTTGCGTCAACCACATTCCTGCGGTTCGAACGCGCGGGATGAAGAGGCGTTCGATGCAGGCGTTCCAAGTGGCGATTTTCTCGGCTCTTTAAGGCAGGTCATCGCAACATTCCTGCCGGAAGGCCGTTGTGGGCTGGAAGAAGTGGCAGCTGCGCTGGGGGTTCATCCGCGTACGCTGCAGCGCAGGCTCGCTGCGCGTGATCATGACTATTCCGAACTTCTGTCTCGGGTCCGTTTCGAAAAAACGCTGCATCTGCTGGAAGATCCGTGCAATCGAATTCACGACATCGCTCTGGAAGTCGGTTTTCAGGATACGTCCAATTTTTCGCGATCCTTCCGGCAGTGGGCCGGTGTCACACCCAGCCAATTTCGCGAAAGGAACATGGGCAAGGCGTGATTGTCCAAATTCAACTGTCTGTCGTGAAATGACGAGGTCAATTGAAGCATGTGACGTAGCTTGTCTGACTGTCGAATTTCTATTGGAGGATGAAATGCAGATTTCCATCGCACACAGGGTTGCTGCAGTCCTGTTGACTGCGGTTTCCTTCGGCTCCGGAGGAATCGCAGCAGCGGAAGTTCCATCTGAGGTTCTCAAGTCCCTGTCGGCGCCCGAATCCGTCGATACGCGTATCGGGACACTCGAATTCAACAAGGGCACCCCAACCGACAAGACTGCTCAAACCGTATTCGATACCATCGATTTCACCCGCGCGCTCAACGCTTACAACAACAGTTTCCGCGGCGCATCGGCTCTTGCGATCAAGAAGGGCATGGAGAGCGCCGGAGCCGGAAGCGGCGATGTCCTCATATTCTCCGAGTTGATGGGGTCCGAGTCCCTGTTTCTGACGGCAAATGCCGACACCGTCTACTATCTTGCCTATCTCGACCTCTCAGAAGGTCCGGTGGTCATCGACCAGCCAAAGGACGGTCTCGGCGCGCTCAACGACATGTGGTTTCAGTGGGTGATCGATATCGGCAAGCCGGGGCCGGACCGGGGTCTTGGTGGGAAATACCTGATTGTCGGGCCGGACTATGACGGACCGTTGCCTGAAGGTGGCTATTTCACCGCCCACGCGAAGACCAACACGGTGCTCTATGCCATGAGGGCATTCATCGCCGGGGGCAACGACCCGAAACCCGCAGTCGATAACATCAAGCAGAACCTGAAGTTCTATCCCTACAAACCGGGCAGTTTCGGCACGCCGATCGCCGAGGCGCTGGAGGGTAAGGTCCGGCTTGCCGGCGAGCCGAAGATCCCGGAAACCAAGTTCATCGAAGCCAGTGGCCTCTCCTTCAACACCATTCCGCCGAGCGACGCCGGGTTCTTCGACTTGCTCAACGAGAATGTCCAGAACGAGCCGGCGACGAGCTACGATGTGGAGCTCGCCGGGCAACTCGCCGCCATCGGCATCGTCCACGGGAAGGCGTTCGCGCCGGACGAGCGGATGCAAAAGATCCTCGGGGATGCGGCTCAGACAGGCCAGGCTTTCGGGCGTGCCCTGCAATGGCAATTTGCCATGAAACATCCTGAATGGGCCTATTACGAAGGCTCAAACTGGGGGAACATGCTGTTCGAAGGGGGTGCCTTTTTTGAAACGCCTCCACCGCTGTTTGAAGACGGCATGTTCAAGCCCTTCCCGCCGACCGGTGCGCGCACGCTCGACAGCCGCACGGCATTCTACTACGCCTATACGCTCGACAGCCCGGGCATGATCATGCGCATTCCGGAAGTCGGCTCGCAGTATCTGATGGCTTTCGTCGATTCCAGCGGCAAGCCCTTTGACGGGAACAAAACCTACAAGGTCGCGTTGCCGAAGGGGATTCCAGCC
Organism: Roseibium sp. RP-7; assembly: GCF_053005225.1. Lineage (NCBI taxonomy): Bacteria > Pseudomonadati > Pseudomonadota > Alphaproteobacteria > Hyphomicrobiales > Stappiaceae > Roseibium > Roseibium sp. RP-7. The sequence goes on along the minus strand of NZ_JBRKQA010000001.1, from coordinate 552,318 downwards.
GCGGCCTTCTGGTCCTTCACGGTTTACGACAATCAGACCCGCTCGATGTTGCAGACGCCGCAGAAATATCCCCGTGCCGGCAGCCAGTCCTATCCGAGCCCGGCGGCTGTGGCTGCGGAAGATGGCAGCACGGTGGTCTATTTCGGTCCAGAGCAGCCGGATGGCGTGGAGCGCGGCAACTGGATCCAAACCGATCCGGACAAAGGTTGGTTCACGATCCTTCGTCTCTACAGTCCATTGCCGGCCTTTTTCGACAAGTCCTGGCAGCCGACAGAAATCGAAGCAATCCAATGACCGTACTTTAGCCCCGTCACATCCAATCCTGACCTTCGCTGCGGGCCGCGGCCAAGTCAGGATTGCCGCTGTACGAGACCTTCGGCCAGCGTAATCCATTCCAAGGATACGAACTTGCGGTTTCCACCCGAAAACTGCCACCCTGCAAAGCGAGAAAGTAAAATGTTGAAGACCCGTTTTGCCTACGCTGTCGCTATGCTTTCACTGATTGCATCGCAAGGTCCAGCCTCCGCTGCCGACCTTGCGGCCGAGCCGACGGTTACACCCACGCAAATCGTGGAAGACAGATGGAATTTCAGCGTCACTCCCTATTTCTGGATGGCAGGACTTGGCGGAGAAACCGCGTCGGGCGACGATATCAGCATGCCATTCAACCAGGTGATCAAGAACCTGAGCTTTGCGGTGATGACGTCAATCGCAGCCGAAAAGGGCCGCTTCGGTGTTTATTCCGACCTGATCTACATGAACCTGGAAGGGTCAAAGACCACAACAGCGAAGATCGTCAGAAGAACTTTCGACGCGAAACTGGATGCGACCATCCAGGGCTTCATCACGACCAACGCTCTCGGATACAAGATCGTCGACACACCAGGCACAGCGATCGCCGGCTTCGGCGGCTTTCGTTACCTGTGGCTGAATACCGATCTCGATTTCTCGCTTGGCAACTTCAATGCCAGCGCGTCTGGCCAGGGACAGGTTATCGATGCCGTTGTTGGTTTGCGCGGGGAAACCAAATTCGCCGACCGATGGTCCGTCGGCTATTACGGCGACATTGGTACCGGCCAGTCGGACGTCACATGGCAGCTGTTTGGTGCCATCGGCTATGAAATAAAGAACGTCGATCTTTTCGCAGGCTACCGGTATATCGGGTGGCGGTTCGACGATGTCGCCGGACTCGATGCACTTGACGTTCACGGCCCGGTCCTCGGCGCAAGGTTCAAGTTTTAGATCCATAACTCTTGCGCCGGCCATCGTATCCAGTACACGCAGCGGCAGCTCCCAGGACGACGTCAAGGGTCTGTCGAACGTCCAATCTGCCGGTAGGCGGCATTCCAAATATAGGAAATCACCATGTTGTGCGCGACCTCGCAGTGTGCGGGGCCGGACGTTTTCAAATCCCAGTATGTTCCGCTAACTCCAGTGCATCTTCGATGTCTACGCCCAGATACTTGACCGTGTTTTCGATCTTGGTATGCCCCAAAAGGATTTGTATGGCGCGAAGGTTGCCGGTCGCTTTGTAGATCATCACGGCCTTGGTACGCCGAAGCGAGTGAGTGCCGTAGTCTTCACGGCGCAGTCCAATTGCGGTCACCCATTCGTCCACCAGGCGAGCATACTGGCGAGTGCTCAAATGATCGGTATGGTCAACTCAGCTAGGGACGGCATAGTCGTCGACCGATCCGCCGCGCCGTTCGAGCCACGCGAGCAAGCTCGCCGTCACATCTGGAGTTATTTCGAATTGAACCGGACGTCCGGTCTTTTGCTGAACGACCCTCGCTCGGGATCGGATTTCGGTTCCTGTGACGAGCGTTCCAATCTTCATCGTCACGAGGTCGCAGCCGCGCAGCTTGCTGTCGATTGCAAGATCAAACAACGCACGATCTATCATGCGTTCCTCCCGATCGAGGAAGAAGCGGATTGCCCAGATCTGACGTTGTTTCAACGGTTTTTGACGCAAACCTTTCGACCCGCATTCCGAGCTGGGCACGCCAATGCATTCGGATCAAATTGCACAGTTCCCATTTCTGTTCTCCTTTGACCAACCTTGTTCGTTCGGAGAACACTTGGGTTCAACATGGGGTTGCAAGCCGAATGTCAGCGGCCCGATAGAGGGATGTTGAAACCTAACTACCTGTTGGCCCCCAACTGTCTCTTTAGGCGCGACTTCCATACACACGCACATGGCACCCGCCAGAGTGACTGCCGACAGGTCCACACATCACAAAGGTCAATCGCTTGCTCTTTGTGTGGCCGTCTTCAGCTTGGCAATGTCCGCCTCGGAAAGCTTTGGCCGGTCAACCTTGATCGTCAGTTTGTCGAGTTTGGCGGTCAGGGGGAATGGCGGCTTGTAGTCGGCGTCATTCACCCCGGTCAGGGTGTCCGAGCCGATGTCGAACGCTTCATCCCATTGCAGGATGATCGGGATGGTCTTTTCCATTTTCCTGGTGTCGACCACCTTGCCATCGACCTTGAGCGTGCCTGTGCCGGAGCGGCCGACCCCGCTCATGTTGTTGAAGGCAAGCGTTCCAGCCCCCAATCCGTCGTACTTGAAGTCGAATTCAAGCGTGTGTTTTCCCGGGGAGAGTGCTTCCTTGCCTTCCCATTTGATCCTATCCAGATCAACCAGGTTCCACAGGAACACGGGTTTCCCGTCCAGCAGATAGAAACCGTAGCCCGCAAAGCGGCCTCCCGATGTCAGGATCATGCCTTCGGCGCCGCCTTCTGGAACAGTCAGTTCGGCAGTGATCGCGTAGGAGCTGTTGAGAATGCTCGGTGAATCGCCCTGCGGCAATCCGGTCATGGGGCGGGTATAGACGAACTCGTCACGGCCCGCGGTGATGTTTGGACGCGGTGCCGCTACGCGCGGGCCAACCGACGCATCAAGAGGAAACACCTGGTATCTGGTTGCTTCCCTGATGAACGTTTCCTTCAGGTCCCGAACTTTGTCAGGGTTCTCCGCGGCAATATCCGTCGTTTGCGTCGGATCGGTCTTGAGATTGTAAAGTTCGAACACCTGATTGTTCAGGGGATCCTCATTGGCAGCGCCGAAAGCATCCCAGGGAGCGCGGTTCACCTTTGTGGCAAGGAACCAGTCATCTTGCCAGAGGCCCCACTGACCGAACATCTCGAAATACTGGGTGTCACGGGGTGGAGGTGCGCCGGCATTCGCCTTGTCGAACAGATAGGCAAAGCTTTTGCCGTCCATCGGAGCCTGGGTGATGCCGTCGACGGTTTGCGGAGGAACGATACCGGCAACGTCGAGAATGGTCGGCACCACGTCGATCACATGCAGGAACTGATCGCGCCTTCCACCCTTGTCGGTAATCTTCGCAGGCCAGGTGACTGTCATGTTCTGCCGGATGCCGCCGAGCTGCGAGGCGATCTGTTTCATCCAGGGGTAAGGCGTGTCGAACGCCCAGGTCCAGCCGACAGCCATGTGGTTGTAGGTCGCTTCTGTTCCCCAGACGTCGTACCACTTCATCTGCTCTTCGGCGGGGATGGCATTGATGCCATTGAAATAGGCAACTTCATTTGGCGTGCCGAGCAGGCCGCCTTCGGCGCTCGTGCCATTGTCTCCGTTGATGTAGATGATCAGGGTGTTTTCGTATTCGCCGATATCCTTCAGAGCCTGAACGACGCGGCCAATTTCATCGTCCATATAGGCCGAATAGGCGGCAAAGACATCGACCTGGCGAATGAAGAGCTTCTTCTCGACATCCGTGAGCTGATCCCAGTTCTTGATGTGGTCGATCGGCCAAGGCGTGATTTTCGCATCTTTCGGAAACAGTCCCATGTTCTTCTGGTTTTCGAAGATTGTTTCCTGGAGCTTGTTCCAGCCATCATCGAAGAGATGCATGGCGCTGATCTTGTCGACCCACTCCTTGGTCGGGTGATGGGGCGCATGGGTGGCGCCGGGCGCGAACTTGACGAAAAACGGCTTGGACGGATTGATCTGGTGCATCCGGGTGATCCAGTCGATAGCATCGTCCGCCATCGCCGTCATCAGGTTCCAGCCGGGTTTGCCATCGAAGGGATAGATCTGGGTCGTATTCCGGAAAAGGTTCGGCTGCCACTGGTTGGCATCTCCGCCAACAAAGCCATAGAAATATTCAAATCCCATGCCGGTCGGCCATTGATCGAAGGGACCGCTCTGGCTGGCCTCGAAGGCGGGCGTGTTGTGGTCCTTGCCGAACCACGACGTGTTGTAGCCGTTGTCGAGAAGGATCCTGCCCACCGTGGCTTTGTCTTCGGTGATGATGCTGTTGTAGCCGGGATACCCCGTCGACTGTTCCGAGATAACGCCGAAGCCGACATTGTGATGGTTGCGCCCTGTGATGAGCGCGGCACGCGTAGGCGAACAGAGCGAGGTCGAGTGAATGCTTGTGAAGCTCAATCCGTCCGCTGCAAGCGCATCCATAGTCGGGTGAGGAATGACGCCACCGAATGTGCTTGGAATACCCCAACCGGAATCGTCAGTGATTATGAGAAGCACATTAGGTGCTTCGACAGGCGGGACAACGCGCGCCGGCCACCACTGAGTGGAATCTGCGGCAAGCGTGTCGATCTTGCCGCCGAATGGTTGAGAAGGTGGTGGCAACTGCAATCCGTTGAGGGTAGTGGTGGCATTCGGCGCGCCGGACGTCGACTGTGCAGTTGCCTGCACCGTGATGCCGAGCAAAAGGGCAAATCCGAGAACGCTCGTCATCAAGCCTTTAAATGGACGCATCTCCACCTCCCCCCACACTGAAACTGATCAGTCACTTTTCGCGTAACTGCTGGGAACGCTTCCCGAAACCCACCTTCCCCTGCGTAGGTTTTAATAAACGAGAAAAAGCAACATTAAGATACGCAGATTTACGCCTGAAGAAACTACGTAACGTTACGTACGATGTAATATTTGCGCGCGAGATAACTATGTGACACGCTTTCTGCTCAGAATTTTTTCTTAAGACTTGAAACTAAATCGAGGACTTGTCTCGATTACCTTCATCAAGCTGGACGTAACCAAAGGACGTTTCGTGGTTCGAATGCAAAGTGAGAAGGTAGAAAATTGAAGACCCGTTTTGCCTACGCTGTCGCCATGGTTTCACTGATTGCATTGCAAGGTCCAGCCTCCGCTGCCGACCTTGCGGCCGAGCCGACGGTTACCCCCACGCAAATCGTGGAAGACAGATGGAATTTCAGCGTCACTCCCTATTTCTGGATGGCAGGACTTGGCGGAGAAACCGCGTCGGGCGACGATATCAGCATGCCGTTCAACCAGGTGATCAAGAACCTGAGCTTTGCGGTGATGACGTCAATCGCAGCCGAGAAGGGCCGCTTCGGTGTCTATTCCGACCTGATCTACATGAACCTGGAAGGGTCAAAGACCACAACAGCGAAGATCGTCAGAAGAACTTTCGACGCGAAACTGGATGCGACCATCCAGGGCTTCATCACGACCAACGCTCTCGGATACAAGATCATCGACACACCAGGCACAGCGATCGCCGGCTTCGGCGGCTTTCGTTACCTGTGGCTGAATACCGATCTCGATTTCTCGCTTGGCAACTTCAATGCCAGCGCGTCTGGCCAGGGACAGGTTATCGATGCCGTTGTTGGTTTGCGCGGGGAAACCAAATTCGCCGACCGATGGTCCGTCGGCTATTACGGCGACATTGGTACCGGCCAGTCGGACGTCACATGGCAGCTGTTTGGTGCCATCGGCTATGAAATAAAGAACGTCGATCTTTTCGCAGGCTACCGGTATATCGGGTGGCGGTTCGACGATGTCGCCGGACTCGACGCCCTTGACGTTCACGGCCCGGTCCTCGGCGCAAGGTTCAAGTTTTAGATCCATTACTCTTGCGCCGGCCATCGTATCCTGTTCACGCAGCGACCGCATTTACTTATCTATCAACCAGACGGACGATACATTTCCTGGTTATAGACCTTCGTTCGACCCGAGCCTAACGGCAGCTCCCAGGACGACGTCAAGGGTCTGCCGAACGTCCGGCCAAGGGACGCTTTCCGGACCGCCAGCTTCCATAAATACCGACACATCGGTTCTGGGCGATTCTGGGCGGTGCTGTGGTCCGGAGAGCGCTCAAGGGAGTTTCAGAGACGGTCCCTTCAATAAGAAGCTTGCAGCATCCTGAGATAGTCGTCGGCGGTTGCGTCAATAGGGTTGGTCTTGTGGCTGTGGTCGGCCAATGCACCCTGAATGATGCTGTCGAAGAGATCTTCGGAAACACCCAGCTCCGACAGGCTGACGGGCAACCCGATGGCCGCCGTCATCTCCTTGATGGCCGCGCCGATATCCGTACCGGTTGCCAGCCCCATGGCATCGGCCATCCGGGCATACTTGTTCTCGCTGACGGATGTCGGGGCCGCCTTGTTGAATTCCAGAACCGCAGGCATGAACACCGCGTTCAAGGTCCCGTGGTGCAGTTTCGGATTGAGCCCGCCGAGCGCATGACTGAGGCTGTGCACACAGCCCAGCCCTTTTTGGAAGGCCATCGCGCCCATGGTTGCGGCGATTGCCATGTTGGCGCGGGCGTCCTTGTCATCCGGTGTTTCCGTCGCCTTGCGGATATTCGCCCAGGCGCGGCGCAGTCCTTCAAGTGCGATGCCGTCTGCCGGCGGATTGAAGGACGGGGCAAGATAGGTCTCGATGCAGTGCGAGATCGCGTCCATTCCAGTGGCTGCAGTCAAAACGGGCGGCAGCGTCATGGTCAATTCCGGATCGACAATCGCGGCTTTCGGAACAAGGAATGGAGACAGCAAGCCGACTTTTCGGCCATCATCCAGTATCACAATCGCCCCGCGTCCAACTTCGCTACCGGTGCCTGACGTTGTCGGAATGGCGATGGTCGGCCAGGTCTTGGCCGTGATTTTTTGCAGGCCCCCCTCGATGACCGCATAGGTCGTCAGGGCGCCGCCATGTGCGGCGAGGATGGCAACCGCCTTTGCAAGATCGATCGCCGATCCGCCACCAATGGCGATAATTCCGTCGGCTTCAACCTCTTTGAACAAGTCAGTCGCGACACGAACGGCCGCCTCATTCGGGTTGCCTGGGGTCTCGTCGTAGACGCCTGCCAGCTCCTCGCCGAGGAAGGCTTCAATCTTGTCGAGAAATCCGAGCCCGCGCACGCCCTTGTCCGTCACTACGAGCGGGCGCGAAATTCCGGCGAGCGCCAGTTCCTCCTTCAACGTGGCAAGCTCGCCAAAACCGAACTGGACCCGGGTTACGTAATTGATCAGAGGCATGCCGCTCCCTTTGCTGATATGCCCAATGGAAACCGATCCGGATTGAAGGCTAGCCATTTGGGCGAATATTTTTGGTTCGCCGCAAGATAAACTCTAAATGTGACCTGTAAATCCACTCTCTTTCAATTTGGGTATAACGAGAAGAGAATTGACGCTTCCCGCAATGCCGTTTCTCTCGACAGAGACAGACTCGGTTTGCTTTCTGTCATTTCGGCGATCGATGGCAACGGACGACTGGCAACGGCTCATCCGCCAAGGGTCAGCAGCGAACTGGCGGCTTGCGTGCTTCGATCGGGTTTAGCTGCGCCCACAAGCGCTCTCCATTCCACCCACCTTCATCTACCAGTCTTCTGACGAGTGCTCTGAAAGGTACTTCAGGACGGCAAGTCTGCGGCCTGCAGGCTCGCCAGGCAGGCGCTGAAATGGTCTGTGTCCCGGCATCGCCGGTGACCTGTTTAAATTCTGAATTAAAAATTCAACTTTTTTAATCCAGACCGGTTCCCTCACCCGCTGCTTTCGGTGTAAAGATCGATTAGCCAGGGCAGCGACGGTCTTGATGATGATCGCGCAGACCGCCTCAGCCTTCAAAAATCTCCAGCAGCTCTGAAAGCCAATCGTGCGTTTCGTGCGTCCCGACAGGACAGCCCTTTTCGCGGATTGATACCCCCATCCGGCTTCGTCGATGCCACCCACGTGCTGCCCTGGAGACAAGTCTTTAACTCGAATGGCGCGCGGCCGAAGTTCCTTTCCGGAGCCAGGCCGCGAGCTGCTACGGGAGAGCGAAGGGATGAAGAGATCTTTGGTTTCGGCGCCGGTTCGGACGGTGGCGCTCGCCTTGATGCTGAGCAGTCAGTTTGCTGCCGCAGCCAATGCGCAATCGGCGTCTCAGGCAGCGTCCCAAACCGCCTCCAAGACAAGCGAAGCGATCTCCGTCCAGTTGAACGATGCGGAGACGGTCAACGGGTCCTGCCGGTTGACCTTCGTCATCCGCAACACCTTGCCAACTCCCGTAAACGCCCTTGGCCTCGACCTGGTGATGTTCGACACGTCCGACGGCGTTTCCGGCTATGCGGCGATCGACTTCGGCGATCTCCCCACCGGGAAGACGCGTGTCCGGCAATATGACGTTGCCAAGGGAGACTGTACCGGCATCTCTCGCGTCCTTGTGAACGAGGTGCGCGCATGTGACCTTCAGGACACCGCCCAACAGGACTGCCTGCCGCTGCTGCGGATCGACTCGCGGTCGGAAATCGACCTGATCCTCTGATGAAAACCCAAGCGTGATCAAAATGCCTGATGTCCCTACCGCGGCCCTGCCGCACTTCCTGTCTCCGTTGACCGGCCTCGTCGATCAGGGCGGCCCGGTGGTGTTGTTCCTGCTTGCCCTTTCCCTGGTGGCGGCAGCGCTGATTGCCGCCAAGCTGCTGCAGTTCCTGTATCTGGGTGTCGGCCGTTTCGGTATCGCCCGCAAGGCGCTGGACCTTTGGCTGGACGGCCGGCCTCAGGAAGCGAAAACGATGGCGGCTGGTGGAAAATCCGTGGTTGCCGACATCATGCTGAAGCTCGTGCAGGGCAGCGCTCGCAGCGAAACCAGGACCGAGCTTCTGAAAGAGGACGTCGAGCGGATCTGCATCCAGCGGATCAACACGCTGAGGGCATACCTTCGCCCGCTCGACATGATCGCGCAGACAGCACCGCTGATCGGCCTTCTGGGGACCGTACTCGGCATGATCGAGGCCTTTCAGGCCATGCAGGGCGCCGGCGCGGCGGTGGACCCTTCCGTTCTCGCCGGTGGAATCTGGGTAGCCTTGCTGACGACCGCCGTCGGTCTTTCGGTCGCAATACCCGTGTCGGCCATTGTCGGCTGGTTCGACAGCCGTATCGAGGCGGAGCAATCCGAGATGGAAGCGCTGGTCACGGCGTTCTTCACCGGGGCGATCGCCGAACGCGGTGCGGCCCGGATCGTGGCCCTGGAGGCTTCGGAGACGAGGCATGCAGTTTAAAGCAAGAGTGCGGCGCAAGCCCGTCGGCCTGACCTCGCTGATCGACGTCATCTTCCTGCTGCTGCTGTTCTTCATGCTGGCGTCCAGCTTCACACGGTACCAGTCGCTGGACATTTCCAGCGGTGCTGAAGGTGGCGGCGCGGCGCAAAGGCCCGCCTACCTGCGTATTCACACGTCGGAAAAGCTGGACCTGAATGGACGCCCCCTGATGAAGGCGGACATGGCGGAACTGTTTTCCGCGCTCAAGGAAAACAGTGTCGTCGCGATCTGGTCCGGCCCGGATGCAAACGTCCAGGACGTGGTTGATGTCATGTCCGAGGTTCGCAGAAGCGGGCTGAAGAGCGTTCTGGTGACGGGACAATAGGTGACCTCATGCGCATGAAATCCCCACAGCGCCGCGAACCGCCGGAAAACACCATTCCGCTGATCAACGTCGTTTTCCTGATGCTGATCTTCTTCCTGTTTGCAGGGTCGGTTGCCCGGGACGATGCCAGGAAAATCGAACCGCCGCTGAACATACTGGAAGACGAGACCATCCGGTCCACCGGCGCACTCATTGTTGACCCGCAAGGCCGCACCTTTGCCGGAGAGGCCGAAGTCGGCGTTGCCGACTGGCTTGCGCAGCAGGATGAGCCAGGCGGCAAAGACGGCCCGATCAAGGTGGCTGCGGACGGCACGCTGAAGGCGGACGCCCTGGAAAAGGTGTTGCGCGAGCTGAAGGATGCCGGACGCACCGACATCGTGCTCATAACAAGAAGAGGCTCAAAGTGAGTTTCGCGCGTTTCCTGGCTGCCGGGGCCATCCTTTCTCTGGTGCTGCACGGCACCGGCGCCGCCTTTTTCGCGAAAGATCCGAATGAGATCTCCATTGCAGCTTCTGAAGGCGGCGGCGTTTCGGTGATCGGGTCCATCGAGGATCTTGTAGCCGGAGCACAAGTGGATGCCGTAGCCGATCCTCAGCCTGTCGAGGACGTGAAGCCGGACGTAGAGCCAATCGAAGACGTACAGGTGAACACCGCAAAGCCCGAGGTGCGGTCCGGCACGCCGGTGAAACCGGTAGAGGTGCAGCCAAGCCCGGCCGTTGCCGAGGCAGTGCCTGACACGCCAGCTTCAGAACCTGTTCCGTCCGTTCCGATGGTCGCAGGCGTTACTTCATTGGCACCGGTGAAAGCGCCGGCGACAACGCCGGAGGTGGCGACGGCGTCCGAAACGTTGCAAGGCAGTGTCACACCGGAACCGGTCAAGCCGGTCGACCCAGTCGAGCCGGCACCGGAGCAAAAACCTGTCGAAGTTGACCGGGTGGAGCCAGCCGCACCGGTTGAGACAGTTCAGCCGGTGGACCCGCAAACCGAAGTGCAACAGCCAGTTGCCGATCCGCTGGCCGAGGTCACGCAGACACCGAACCGCAAGCCCAGGCCACCGGTGCGAAATGCGGAAGCTCCCAAGATCGAAGAGCAGGAAAAACCCAGGAAGGTTGTGAAAGCGCAGAGGAAGGGTGCGGAAACCAGCGCCCGAAAGGGTGGTGAACGCGTCACCAGCCAGAGCGCGAAATCCAGCACCAATGGCCGGGCGGATGCCCGTACCAAGGATGGCGGCACCAAAGCAACGTCCAATTATCAGGGCAAGGTTGTGGCCAAACTGCGCCGCGCAAAACGTTATCCCCGTGAAGCGAAACGTCAGAGGCTGGAGGGAACGGTGAGTGTCGGCTTCACGATTTCATCCAACGGCGCTGTTTCCGGCATTCGCGTGACCCGGTCCTCCGGGCACCCGGTGCTGGACCAGGCCGCGCTCGACATGGTGCGCAGGGCTTCGCCCATGCCCAAGTTTCCGGGTGATATTCGTGTTGCGCGCATGAACATGCAGGTGCCAGTCCGCTTCGACCGCTAACACGCCGAACCAAAACGAGGGCAAGGCGAGCACCGTCAAACAGCAGGGGTCTGCCGGTAGCTCTGCTCCAGTTCGATCAGGCGTTGCTTGCGCCAGAGCCCCCCACCATACCCGGTGAGGGAACCGTCCGCCCCGATGACCCGGTGGCACGGCACGACGAGAGCCAGTTGGTTGGCGCCATTGGCCCGGGCAACCGCCCGCACAGCTTCCGGCCTCCCCAGCGCCCTTGCCAGTTCGGAATAGCTGCGTGTCTCGCCAGGCGGAATGGTCAGCAGTTCGCGCCAGACATCCCGCGTGAAGGCAGAACCGTGTAGAGCAAGCCTTGTCTGGAATTGACCGCCGGTTCCGGCAAAGAAACGATCGAGTTCTCCCTGGATCTGGTCGGTGACCTCCGTTCGCCCAAAGCCGATCTCACCCTTGGCGTAGGTCTGCAGCTTCCTGAACTCTGTCGGAAAGGCCTTTCGGTCGAGAAATTCCAACAGATGCAGCTGGGTCCTGTCGGTGACGGCAATCAGCGGACCGAGCGGCGATGCCACCCAGTCGGCGAAAAGCAGGGGCTTGGTGGAAAAGACCCCGGGAGACTGGCCAAGAATCCTGGCAAAGGCTTCGCGAAACGCGCTCGGCGAGTCGAACCCGGCCGTGATCTGCGCATCGATCACCTTGCCGCCGTCGGCTAGCGTCGAGAACCCTTCCTGCAGGCGCCGCTGGCGCGCCATTTCCAGAAAGGTCATGCCGAAATGCCGCTTGAAGGCCCGGCGCACCGTTGAAGGGTCGAACCCCATGCGCACGAGATCCGGTTCGCCCCAGCGGTAGGATGGACGCTTTTCCAGTGCCTCGATCAACGGTTTCACCACCGGGTCGGCAGTGGCCTCCGGCGTGGTCGGACGGCAGCGCTTGCAAGGGCGGAAGCCGGCGTCAAAACATTCGGACACGGTGTCATGGAAGGTGCAGTTCTCCCGCTTCGGCTTGCGCGCCGGGCAGGTAAGCCGGCAGAAAATTCCGGTAGAAGCTACACAGACAAAAACGCGTCCGTCGTAGGACGGATCACGGTTCAGAAGCGCTTCATAGAGCGTGTCGAAACTGGGTCGGGTCATAAGCATGACCCGACTTTACGCCTGGCGAGAATTCATTGCAGCCGGAAATCGGGCGTTAATTTCATTCCATCGCATAGCGCCGGAAAACAAACCTCTCCATCGTCATCCCGGCCAAGCGTCAGCCCGAGCCAGGATCGGAGAGCCACCGGCGCACGGCGTGGGCATGCGCTCAAAGGGCAAGGCACGGGCGCCACGATCCCGGATCTCCGTTTCACTGTGACCGGGATGACAAGCCGAGAGGTGAGAAACTGGCCTCTACCGGTAAACCTCGCTCTCACCGGGGAAGCTGCGGTCCTTGACCTCTTCCGAATAGGCTTTCACCGCTGCCTCGATCTGGCCACCGAGATTGCCATATACCTTGACGAATTTCGGGGGCGTCGGATTAAGGCCGAGCATGTCCTCCAGCACCAGGATCTGACCGTCGCACTCCGCGGACGCTCCGATGCCGATGGTCGGTATCGCGATCTGTTTGGTGATCCTCGCCGCCAGCGGCTCGACCATACCTTCCAGAACCAGCGCGAAAGCCCCCGCCTCGGCAACGGCTCTTGCATCTTCCTCGTGGCTGGCCCAGCTGTCCTCGTCGCGCCCTTGCGTCTTGAAACCGCCCATGACGTTGACCGATTGCGGCGTCAGACCGATGTGGGCCATCACCGGAATGCCTCGCTCGCTCAGGAAGCGGATGGTTTCGGCCATGCGGGCGCCGCCTTCAAGCTTTACGGCCCCGCACTGGGTTTCCTTCATCACGCGGGCAGCGTTGCGGAAGGCCACCGATGGGCTTTCCTCATAGGTGCCAAACGGCATATCGACCACTACCAGCGCCCGGCTGGTGCCGCGCACCACGGCCTTGCCATGCATGATCATCAGTTCCAGCGACACGCCGACGGTGGATTCCATGCCGTGCATGACCATGCCGAGGCTGTCGCCCACCAGGATGAAATCGGCGTATTTGTCGACGATGGCCGCCGTATGCGCGTGATAGGAGGTCAGCGAGACGATGGGGTCTCCGCCCTTGCGGCGGGTGATCTGCGGAGCAGTGATGCGGCGAACAGGTTTTTGGGTGCTCATGCGGCGTCCTTTCGATAAGGGGCTTGAGACGGATTATCAGGCGGCGGGTGCAATCACCCGCTGGTCGATCAGGAGAACGGTGCCGAAGCGCACGGCCAGCAGCACCACGGCCGGGCGGTCAAGCATGCCGGAAAGCTCTTCAAGGGTTTCCGCATCGCGGATGTCGACGCTTTCCACCTTTCCCGAGGGCGCTTCGGCAAGGCTTTTGCGGACAGCAGCTTCCAGCACCGAAATTGCCGGGGCCGATTTCGCGAGTTCCTCCGCAGCGCTGAGCGACCGGCTGAGCTGGACAGCGTCGGCCCGGTGCTCCGCAGTCAGGCGAACGTTGCGCGACGACATCGCGAGCCCGTCTTCCTCACGCACCGTCTTGTGCGGCACGATTTCCAGCGGCATGTCGAGATCACGGACCATCTGCCGGATCAAGGTGAGCTGCTGATAGTCTTTCTCGCCGAAAACGGCGAAATCCGGCGTGACAATGTTGAAGAGCTTGGTGACGACCGTAGAGACACCCCGGAAATGACCGGGTCTGAGAGCGCCCTGCAAAATGGCGGAGAGGCCCGGAACCTCGACGAAGGTATCTCCGCCGGCGCCGTACATTTCCTCAACGCTCGGCAGAAACACGGCGTCGGGGCCTTCCGCCTCCAGAAGCGCCAGATCACGCGCTTCATCACGCGGATAGCTCGACAGATCCTCATTGGCGCCAAACTGGGTGGGGTTGACGAAAATGGTGGCAACCACGCGGTCTGCCTTTTGCCGCGCCATGCGCACGAGGCCGAGATGGCCCTCATGCAGATAGCCCATTGTCGGCACCACCCCGACGGTTTCACCCGCGCGTTTCCAGCCTTGCACGGCTTCGCGCATCTCCGCCTTCGTCCGGCAGATGATCATCTGTTTCATCCTCCCGCGACCCCGTTTCCCGCCCGGGGTTTCTTTTCGCAGGTGCAGCATAATGACGGCGAAACGAAAGTCCAGTGGGCAAAGAGGGGAACAGACCTTGCCAGGTGCCGCCTCCATGTCGTTTGGTGCATGCTGGATCCGCAGGCTGGGGAAGTCGATGGAGCCTGTCCGAACAAGAATAATAGCCGGCTCGCAAAGACCGGCTAAACGAGCAGTATTGTCAGGAGAGAAAAATAAAGAACCGCCTGAACCGACTGGTGATCTATTTTCCTGGCTATGATTTGCGTCCGGCCCGTTACTGCTTCCCGTTGCTCCGCAAGGAGTTCGACACCTTCCTGAAGATCCGGAAGATGAACGGTGCCCTTTCCCAGCTCAGCGAAGGTCTTGATCCCGGCGGCACCACGGCCAGTTGGAGCGGGCATGTCGACTGGCCGGACAGCCGTGTCGAGACAACGTTTGTGCAGCTTGGCTGGCGGGACGTCATCAAGGCCGATTTTCGGCGCTCCTGGCCACGCACGATTGCAGATGCCATCCGGTCCTTCATGATGATCGCCCAGGCGGGCGGATATCGGGCTGCATTGAAAAGCAACTGGGCGCATGGGGTCTTCTGTCTTTATCCCCCCGTAGGACTGCTTCTCTATTTACTGGCCAGCCTGCTGCCACCCATTCTTCTGGCACCGGTCATTCTGCGCAATGTGGGCGCAGCGGTTCGGCAAAGCCATGCCGAAGAAATCGCCTGGTCCGTTTTGCTGGGAGGCAGCGCGGCGTGGATGCTCGCGGTTTACCTGCTCATGACCTGGCTGGAACCCAAGTCCTACTTTCGGTACCTGGTCAACAGTTGGCACTTCATGGCCCGGCTTGCCCGGAACAACCACCCCGAAATGCTCGCCCGTATCGAAGAAAGCGCCGACCTCATCGTTGCCGCGGCCGCGGAAGCGGACGAAGATACCGACCTGGTGTTCGTGTCGCACAGCTGCGGCACGTTCGTGGCGATCTACATTCTTGCCGCTGTCCTGCGCCGGCAGCCGGACATCGTTCGGCGCCCCGGCGGCTTCTCTTTTGTCACGATGGGACCGGCGTTCGATTGCCTCGGCGGGTTCGGGGCGCAAGACGGCTTTGGCGATGCCATGACGGCGGTGGCACGGTCCGGTGTCGACTGGACGGATCTTTACGGTCCGCATGACCCGCTCTGCGGTGGCCGCACCACGCCCGTGGCGCGGTATGCGCAGCAGAACACATCGGGCGAGACGTTGCCGGAACCCAGACGGTACAGCGTGTGCATTCCGGACCGAATGACCGCAAAGAGGTTCCGTCACCTGCGCTTTCGCTTCTTTGCGCTTCACTTCAATTACTTTTTCGCCTCGGTGCGTCCGGGTCTCTTCGACTTCTACCGCCTGACCCTTGGCCCCAAACGGGCCGTAGACCAGCTCAAGGCCTGGGACAAGGGGCGGGATTAACGGGCCTCGACGCGCGCGCCTAGCCCGGGACCCAGGTTCCGTGCAGGCCCTGCGGCACCCGTTGCGGCAGACGCAGTCGGACGATCGGTTCGTCGCCGACCCCTTCAGCGTCCAGGAGCACGAATTCACTCGTCTGCGTTTCGGGATCATAGAGATAGGTTGCCAGCCAGCCGGCGGTTTCGGCCTCACCACGCGGAATGAACACAGCTTCACCGGCGATGCGGTTGCCGAAGTCATGAGCGCTGACGTCCCCGGTTTCCGTATCGATCCGCAACAGGCAGTTGAATGTCGCCGATGCGCCGTTTCCGCCGGTCAACGTGTCGGTCAGGGTCGGGGAATAGACATAGCGTGCTGCAAGCGCATTCCTGCGGTCATCGATCCTCGGGAACTCCGCCACCTTGTCGAACCAGGCCTGCTCACGCACCCGGCCCGTTCCCGTGTCCAGCACCAGGCGCTGAAGTGTCGGCGGCTGGGTGTTGGGTTCGCCATACCCAAGATAGAGTTTCTGGTGACGCACATAGTCGATGACGATGTCGCTGCCGCGCTCGAAACCGTTGGCAAAGTGGAAGACGAAAAACGGCTCGGCCTCGTACCAGGTCACAGCACCACCATCCAGCGGCTGCACGGCAATGCGCGTTCCCATCTCCGGCTTCCATTGCAGCATGGATCCGCCGGACATCATCGCTTCCATGTCGAAAACCAGCGGGCCGATCAGCAGCACCAGATGGCGCTCGGTCAGCACGAAGTCGTGGATCATGCTCGGTGCTGCCAGGGTGATGTCGAAGCTTCGGCGCAGCTTGCCGTCGCGGCCAACGTGATGCAGCGTGACCGTGGGCGAGGCGAAGTCGTAACTGAGGGCATAGAGATCGCCGGTAACCGGATGAACCCTGTTGTGTGCCCCCATAAGGATCGGCGCATCGGTGCCTGCCGTCCAGGGGCCGCGCGTTTCCAGATCCGGGCCGATCTCCCAGGCCGGTTCGCACTCGCCAAGGGCGAGCAACTGGCCGCCGTGCTGCATCACGCCAATGAAGGCGGACGCCTTGAAAGGATTGTCCGGATCGTCCTCCGGCCCCAGCAAGGCAGGATCAACAGGGCGCGGCGTCATCACGCCGCCGAAGACCGCGTGACCTGCCTGATGCTCGATCTCGAAACCGCGGGTGCGCACATAGCGATTGCGGTAGCTCGCCTTTCCGCCTTCAAAGCGGATCGCGTGCAACATGCCGTCGCCTTCCAGCGGATAATTGTAGGAGACGGGCTCATAGCGAGGGTTGGGGCCGTTGCGGATATATGTTCCCAGCAGTTCTTCCGGAATGCGCCCGGAGATCACTTCCAGCCCCTCCGCATCGATCTCGCTGCCGATTGGCGCAAAATTGCCGGTCAGATGCGGATCGGCCGACTGCCAGGCGATTGTTTCCGTGATGCGTTCCCGGCTCATGCACATCTCCCCCTCACCGCAGCGAAAATCCCCGCGTCAGGATGAAGGATTGCCGGAACCATCATGGGGGTCAACTGCGGCGGACCCGCTGTCCACACGCGCGGGGCAAATTGCTGTCGTTGAGATTTCTGATTTTCGCTAGGCCGGCTGGTCGCCAGGGAA
Source organism: Roseibium sp. RP-7 (assembly GCF_053005225.1). NCBI lineage: Bacteria > Pseudomonadati > Pseudomonadota > Alphaproteobacteria > Hyphomicrobiales > Stappiaceae > Roseibium > Roseibium sp. RP-7. Next base: position 535,056 of record NZ_JBRKQA010000001.1, on the reverse strand, counting down.
GCGGACCGGCTGCAAGAGTTCGATGATCTCGCCGGCCGGCCCTTCAAAGATTGCGTTGCGAACCCGCACTTCGGGTTGGCCCAGTGTCAGTGCTTCCGGGCCGTGCAGATGCCTCGCACCGGCTTCGACAATCCGCACGCAAGCCTGATCAAGATCCGTCACGCTCAAGCAGAGGTGTGCGAGCGCACCCGTCGAAACCTTTTGCCCCTGCTGCGCACCAACACCTTGCATCGGGATCTCGGCCTTCAGGTCGAACAATTCAATCCAGCTTTTCCTATCAGGTGCCTGCATCATTATCGCGCGATCGATGCCATAGCTCGGCAGTCTCCAGTCGTGCACCTGGTGGAAACCGATTTCCTCATAAAAGGAAACAGAACGCTGAAGGTTCGGGGAGCGGATCGCAGAGTGATGAAATCCGGTGAAAACTTGTACTGACATCGCGTGGTCTCCATGTTTCGGGAGACACCTATCGGAGTTTCCCGCGCATGGACCAGTCTGACAATTTTGACACAGCCCGCCGGACCTGGTCGACGATCCAGGAGCGAAACCGAGGGAACCTCCACGGATGGTGTGATCTTGCAGCCGGCCTCCAGACCGTGAGCGGACAGTGGAAAGCGTCGATCCTGATTGTACTGTCCGAGAAGGATAGCGGCCTACCGGACATTCAGCGCCGCCTAGAATTTGCAAGCCGTCGAGTGCTCGTTCGAGCAATGCGCGAACTTGAAAAAGATGGGTTGGTGTCCCGATCGGCACATGTTGCAACCGGTTATTCATTGACACGCGATGGCCTCGCCCTGGTGCCAATCCTGCGGCACCTTGCGGATTGGAACGCCGCACGGGCGGGCTGATTACAAGAAGTCGATACTCAATGAATTGACGCTTGAATTGCCTTGCGTCTTAAACCGCTGCAATTGCCAGAAAACCTGTGAAGTCAGGTCGGCTTGAAGGGTCTGCAAAACTGTCCTTCGGGATCAGGACGTGCCTCGCTCATGCGCCACGGGATGCAGGAATGCTTCGATTTCCCTCCCTCTACAACCTTTGATCGAATTCGCCTAAGCCTCCTTGTCGCTTGAATAGATTGGTATTCTTTCCACAGGCCCGGGATATTAACTAATGCAAAGAAGCTCCCTTTACACGCTTCACGCGATACGGGAGTTTGCGCTGGGGGCATTCATTCTCGACAGACTCATTTGAGAGGTCAGATGCGGATTCTGAGATTGTTGCTTGCAGGCCTGGTCATCGTCGCCGCGGGGTTTGTGATTGCAGGGGAGCAGTTGTCAGGCACCAGCGCAGATGCGGTTATCAATGCAAGGCTCACAACGGTACGGGCGCCGACAGCCGGACAACTGACGCTGGAGCACCGGCTGCTTGGATCGTCTGTAGCGGAGGGTGAACAACTGGGGTCGATCGATGATCCCCTTGTCGACAACATCTACCTCAACGACATGATCCGCGAAAAGGCGTTTGCGACAGCCGAGGTCGACCGGTTGTCGACCGTGATAGCCGCGATCGAACAGTCCGTCAGTGATTTGCAGGCGAGATCGGAGCGCTATCAGCAGCAGCGGATCCTGCAGCTTCAAGCGGAGCTGCGTGCCTTGACCTTCGAAATCGGTGCCGCCGAAGCCAGGGGGGATGAGGCGGAGGCGGCTTTCCAGCGCTCTAAACAGCTGACAGATCGCGGCCTGGAGGCTTCAGCCTCCTTCGAGCGGATCAGAGCGACGCAAAGGGTTGCAGCGCAGGATCTGGAAAGTGCACGCCAGCGGGCGGCCGTTGTCGAAATCGAACTGCAGGCGGCACAAGACGGAACGTTTCTGGGCGATGGTTACAATGATGCTCCCTACTCCGAACAACGCATTTCGGAACTGACACTGGACCAGTCCGAAAACCAGGCCTTGCTCAATGCGGAAAAGGAAAAGGCAAAGGCCTTGGACAATCGCATCAATGTCGAGCGGCTGAGAGTGAACCGGCTGGCCTCCTCGAAACTCATTTCGAACGTCGACGGAACCGTTTGGGAAGTGCTGACAGCAAACGGCGAGACGGTTGAACGAGGCGAGCCATTGATGCGCCTGGTGAATTGCACCTCCACGATCATCACCTTGAGTGTCGCTGAATCCGTCTATAACCGCCTCAAGATCGGAGACCTTGCCAAGTTTCGCGTGAGCAACGACCAGAAGGTTCTGGAGGGTACAATCACGCGTCTGGCCGGTTCCGGGGCAGAGACGATTTACCGAAACCTTGCCGTTGCGCCCAGCGAAAGACACCTGCAGCGCTTCGACGTGACGCTTGTCGTGCCCGCAATCCGCGAAGATCCGGCACTTGCCTGTGCGATCGGGAGGACGGGCCGGGTTTTCTTCGAAGCAAGACCTCTCGATTTCCTGCGCACCCTCTGGCTCTGAGATGTTCCCGGTCCTTTACCTAAGCGACACCGTTTCCAGCATCGTGCAGCTCAACCTGGTGCTGGCGCTTGGAATGCTTGTTCCTTTGCTTCTGTCCCGGGAAAAAACCTGGCATAGGGCCCTGCTCTTTGCAGTCTGCGCCGTGCTGACAGCGCGGTATCTGTATTGGCGCGCCGCCTACACGCTCGCACCGCTGGATCTGACCTTCGACTGCCTCGCAAGCTGGTCCTTCTTCGCGATCGAATGCGCAGCGTGCCTGTCCTCGCTCAGTGCATTTCTTATCTTGTCGAGGCACCGCGACCGCAAGCAGGAGGCGGACCGGCAGCAAGACTGGTGGGAACCCGAGCCCGCTCCAAAGGTGGCCGTTCTCATTCCCACCTACAACGAAGAGCGGGACGTTCTGGAACGGACGATCGTTGGAGCACTTGCCCTCGATTATCCGGACTTCAGCGTCCATGTGCTTGATGACAGCAGGCGCGACTGGCTGAAGGACTACTGTGTTGCGCAAGGGGTTACCTACGTCAGCCGGCCCGAAAACACGGGGGCCAAGGCAGGCAACATGAACCATGCGCTTCGCCAAATGGCCGAAGAAGATACAGCGCCCAGTTTCATTGCCGTCCTTGATGCAGACTTCGTTCCACACAGCAATTTCCTGAAAAGAACGGTCGCTCTTCTCAAGGATGAAAAGGTTGGACTGGTTCAAACGCCGCAACATTTCTTCAACTCGGATCCGATCCAGCACAATCTCGGCCTCAGCCGATCCTATCCGGACGAACAACGCTTTTTCTTCGACTACCTGCAGCCGTCGCGTGATGCCTGGGGCATTGCCTTTTGTTGCGGAACCTCTTCCGTCATCCGCTGGAACGCGCTTCAGAAAATCGGATGGTTTTCGACGGAAAGCATTACAGAGGATTTCCTTCTGACGCTTTGCCTGAAGGACGCCGGTTACAACACGGTCTACCTGAATGAAGCCCTTTCCGAGGGCCTCGCACCGGAAGGTCTCAAGGAATACATCAGCCAGCGCGCCAGATGGTGTCTCGGCATGATGCAGATCGCCCGCAGCCGGTTCGGCCCCTTTTCCAACAATCGCTTGGGGCTTGCCGACCGATGGAGCGTGATCGACAGCGTGCTTTACTGGACGACGAACTTTCCGTTCCGGATCGCAATCCTCGTTTACCCGCTGCTCTACTGGTACTTCAACATCATGGTTGTCGATGCGACCTTGCAGGAAGTGCTGCGCTATTTCGGCACCTATTACCTCTGGATCCTGATCACCTTGAACTTTGTGTCCGGAGGCCTGGTCGTTCCGATCGTCAACGACATCAGCCAGCTGCTCGGCGCAGTGCCGATTACCAGGGCCGCCTTCACGGGACTGTTCTTTCCGAAGGGACATCCCTTCTCAGTGACCGCAAAAGGCGGCGACAGAAGCCGGGTGGTCGTTCAGTGGCGCTTGATTGGCCTCTTCGGCACGTTCTTCCTGCTGACCATTATCGGCTTGCTGCTCGGCATCATCTCCGACCACTTTGCGTATAATGACGCAGGCGATGGCAAGCTCGTGATCATGTTCTGGACGTTCTACAACCTGATTGTCCTCGGCGTGACGATGATTGTCTGCGTGGAACTTCCCAGGCGCGAGATCCATTTCCAGGACAAACCCGAACGGGCCATTCTTCATTCAGGCATTGGCAGAACCCGAGTCTGGATCGTGGGATTGACGCAGAACTCCGTCAGGATCCGTGGTGCGTCGATACCCGACGATACCCCGGTCCGGATCGAAATCGACGGTGTTGGCATCGTCAATGCCATCGTGACGATGCCGGACGACGACGGCGCCCGCCTCCTGCTGGAGCCGCAACCGGAACAGCATGAAGCCCTGCTACGCCGCTTCTACACCACGGGAGAAGCCCCGGGCGTAACCAAAACCCGGTACCGCGCGTTGCTTGGTGACCTTGCACAAAGGCTGTCAGCGCCACAGCGCTGACAGCACAAGATCTTACGGCTGCATCTTGTTTTGTAACCGCGCGACAGCAGCGCTCAGCACGCTCGCTTCCGCCGTGGTCCTTGCTTCATAGGGGTAGATGTCCTCACCGCGCATGACAGCCCTGGCGGTTTTTGCCAGTTTGCGAAAAGGGCGAACGAAAATCAGGATGAACAAGGCCGTAAGAGCGGCAAGGACGATGCCGAGGGTCACGAAGTAGACGATGAAAAGGTTCGTGAATTCGCCGATGGGGTGCGCAGTGTTATTGATGCGCGCGATCATGCTCCAGCCGAATGCGGGCAGGTCCGCATAGCCGAGCACCGGGATCACTGTCGTGAAGTAAGTTGCGCCATCCGGCCATTTCTCCACCCCGGTTTGCCGGGCACCGGTCATTGCGGACCGAAAACTCTGCAGCTTGTCGATCGGCTCGGAAAGGCCATCTGTTCGTGCAACAATGTTCCCTGTCCGATCGATCACATAGACATCCAGCCCCATGGAATGGGCGGTTTCAGACAGATACTGCTCGACCCAGTGGTGATTGATATGGAAGGCCAACACCCCTTCGACCGACCCGAACTCATCCGTTACAGGCGTTGCCATATCGAGAAAGCGCCTCGGCTCGTTTCCGATGGGAGGTAGCAGCTCCGCCAGAAGAACGGCCGGATGAACATCCCCGGCGAAATCTCCGCCAAGGCCGTTCGTGAACCACGGACGAGAAGAAACATCGGCGCCTTCCAGCATGCCGGACGAGGCCGTCAGGACCTTTCCATCGACCGACGCTAGACCGGCCCAGGAGATACGCTCCTTTTCGGCGACGATCAGATCCAATGCTGTTCTGACGGCAGGCTCGCCGCGCCCTGTCATCTCAACCGCAACAAGCCGAAGATTGCGCCAATCCTGGTGTAGTTCACGGGCAAAATCGAGCCCAACGCCCCTGGCCCTGACCGAGACGGCTTCAGCAAGTGCAGCGTCGCGGCTTTCCTTCAGCCGCTGGCCGACGAACGACCAGGCACTGAGCACCGCGATTACACCTCCAAGTGCAACAAAACCACATATGGCCACCACCAAAGAGGGGTAGCCAGTTCTGGCACGCTTCTCCGTCATCAATCACTCCTCATCCCACGGAAAGTGAATCAGACACAGCGAATAGGGGAAATTGTGTGACACCCACGACCACCGATAGTGGGTAACAATGCTTGGCAGGCGGTTTCAGGCTCGATGGTTAAGGGTTTCTTGCCAGACTGATTAAAATTCGCCCCGTCGTGGAGGCTAGCGAACTAGGTAATAATGGCAGCGTCGCTACACATGGATGCATCAGGCAGTCACTCCGCCAATGCCCTCCACCACAAGACGCACAATCTTGCGAATGTCTGCCTCTGGAACCACGCCGGCCTGCAAACCGTTCAGCATGGCCTGTCCATAGACACCCAGTATGATCAGGGCCATGAATTCCGGCCCTTCATCCTTGCGGATCAGCCCCTGGGCCTGGCCGAGAGCCAGGATGTCCCGCACGAGCCCCTGAAACGAGGGGCGGTCTGACGGTGGCTCGAGGGAAGGTCTTTGAACCGGCACCAGTGCAAGCCGCGCCACTGCGGGGTTGGCCATGCACCAATGGGCACTGTCTATCAACACCGCTTCGAGCAACGTTACCGCATGCTGCCCCTCGGCCATGCGGTCACGATAGTCTGTGTCCCGGGCTTCCACCCGCGCTATGAGGCTGAGAGCAATGTCTTCCTTCGACCCGAAGAGATTATAGACGGTCTTGCGCGTCAGCCCTGCGCGCTCGGCAATCACATGAACCGTAGCCCCTTCGAACCCAAGTTCGCGAAACGCGATTTCCGCAGCATCGAGGATGAGTACGCGCGAGCGCTCGGTGCGTTTCAGACTTGTCATTTTTATACTCTAGTGTAATTTTATACTCGTGTAAATAATGGAGCCAGGCGATGCTCGAGGAATTCGGACCGGAAATCTGGATTGCGGAAGGCCCGACGGTGAGAGCCGCTGCCGGATTTCACTATCCCACGCGCATGGTGATCATCCGCCTTTCCAGCGAAGGGTTAGTCGTCTGGTCGCCCGTTGCCTTTTCTCCGGAGCTCGGTTCTGCCGTCGATGCGCTCGGCACGGTCCGCTACATCGTTCCGCCGAACAGTCTGCATGACACCTTCCTTGCCGAATGGCAGCAGGCCTATCCCGACGCCGCAATTCTCGCACCACCGGGTCTGCGTAAAAAGCGCCCGGATCTTGTCTTCGCTGGCGAACTCGCCGGCATCACGGTGCCCGGCTGGCAGGCAGAGATTGATGTCGTGGTGGTTCCAGGGAACCAGATTACCAGCGAAGCCGTATTGTTCCACCGGGCCAGTGGCACGGCTATCTTCGCGGATCTGCTGCAGCAGTTTTCACCGGGCTGGTTCAAGGGATGGCGTGCCCTGGTAGCCCGCCTCGACCTGATGACAAGGCAAACGCCTTCCGTTCCACGGAAATTCCGGCTCGCTTTCACGAACCGGGATGCCGCCCGGTTTGCCGTGCGGCAAATCTTGGACTGGCCCAGCAAGAGGGTTCTGATCGCGCACGGCACCCCGGTGTCCGAAAACGGCCAGGCCTTTCTCCGGGATGCCTTCCACTGGCTAATCAAATCGTGACGTCCAGAGACATTGCGCAAATCTCAGCTAGGTCTAGCCCTCTCTAAAACGTCCCGTCATATGCCCGCCGCTCAATCCGGCAGGCCAGCAGGGTGAAACCTTCGCGGGCGAGCGCGTCCTCGGCCTCACGGTGCAAAGTTTCTGCATCCTCCACCCACACACCGTGGCCGCCATAGGCCCTGGCGACGGCCGGGAAATCCGTTTCGCCGAAATCCACACCCACATTCGGGCGCTGGCTGGAGCGCTGCTTCAACTCGATCAGCGACAGGCTTGTGTCGACCAGCACACAGATGATGACGGGTATCTTGAGGTCACGCAGGGTGGAAAGTTCACCAAGGCACATTTCCAGACCTGCGTCGCCAACAAAGGCAATCACAGGGGATGCCCCTTCGACCACGCGGTGGCCCATGGCCAGCGGCACGGCGCAGCCCATGGTGCAGAGCGCGGAAGACTGCAGCATCTGACGAGGCATCGGACAGCGCCAGATCTGGCTGACAAGAATGCGGTGAGCACCGCTGTCGGCAGTTGCCACCGTGTCGGCCGGCAAGGCCGCGCGCAGCGTGTGGAAGACCGTGCCCGGGCCCCAGCCGGACGCTTCTGGTGCGAAGGCCTTGTCCAGCTCGGCCCGGACGGCGGCGGGTTCGCCTTCCGGCCAGGAGGGCTTTGCCGGCTGGCGCGCAGCGCCCAATAGATCCAGCGCCGGCTGCACGGCACTGCGCAGCGTTGATCGCACGCTGTGCATGCCATGGGTGCGCAGCACCGGGGTGATATCGACCACAGGCGCGTCGGCATCCCACGGATTGCGCCAGTTGATGCGCATCTCGATGGGGTCGTAGCCGAGCAGCAGAATGCAGTCGCTCTTGTTGATGAGCGGCAGCAGCAGGCCATCGGCCTTGGGTGAGAGGCCGGCTCCGCCAAGGGCAAGCGGATTGTTTTCGTCGAGCAGGCCCTTGCCCTTGTAGCTGGTGACAAGGGGGATTTGAAACGCTTCGCAGAATTCGGAAATTGCAGCCGAAGCTGCCTCGTTGACGGCATCGACACCGGCGATCGCAATCGGCCGTTCGGCCTTTCTGAAAAGGTCCAGCGCAGTGTCGAGATCCGGGCCGGGCACCGGTGCGGTTGCGACCGGTGAAGACTGGAACACACGGCTCCAGGCTTCCTGTGTGTCCCCCTCGGCAACACGGATCGGTACGTCGATGTGCACCGGGCCAGGCTGGCCGTCGAGCGCAATGGCCAGTGCCTTTTCCATCATCACGTCCAGCGCCCCCAGGCGAGCAGAGAAGCTGGCCTTGACGATGGGGCGCAGCAACTGTTGATGATCGAACACCTGGTGGGTGTAGCTTTCCGCCTCTCCCTGGTCGACACACCCGGTGAGGAAGATCAGCGGCACCCGGTCCTGCCAGGCATTGGCAACGACGTTGACCGCATTGGCCGCTCCCGGCCCGAGCGTTGCCAGAAGCACGCCTGGCGCGCCGTCGGCATGCCAGCCGCCTTCGGCCATGAAGCCACCCGCATTCTCGTGCTTCACCAGCACGAAGTTGAGGCCCGCCTCGTTCAGCGCCTGCATGAGGGCTAGCACCTCGCCGCCCGGAATGCCGAAGGCGTGACGGCAGCCTGCCGCCTGAAGTTTGCCTGCGATGATATCCGCACCGGTGGTCATTTGCTGCTGTGTCCTTCAGTCGCCGTGTCTGGCGGGGTTGGGCCGAGGTCGAGAATGCCTCTGCCGGCAAGATCGGAAAGGGTGTCTGCACCAAGTCCGAGCAGACGGGTCAGAACATCCGCAGTATCCGCTCCCACAAGCGGTGGCGCGCTGCGGTAGGCAACCGGCGTCTTTTCCAGGTTGATGGGCGAGCCGATCAGGTCGACTTCGCCGCCAAGCGGATGCGGCAGGGTGATGCGCATCTGGCGCGCCAGCACCTGCGGATCGGCAAAAACCTGTTCCAGATCGTTCACCGGGCCGCAGGGAACGCCTTCAGCTTCAAGCTCGGCAATCCACTCTGCCGCGGCCTTCTCGATTGTCAGACGGCGGATCTTCGGGACCAGCTCCGCACGGTTGCGCACCCGGTCGGCATTCCTAGCATAACGCGGATCTTCGGCCAGTTCCGGCGCACCGGCAACCTTGCAGAACTTGCGGAACTGGCTGTCATTGCCAACCGCCAGAATGAAGGACTGGTCGCTTGCCGGAAACGTCTCGTAGGGAACGATGGTGGGATGGCCGTTGCCGAGGCGGCCCGGCACCTTGCCGGAGGTAAGATAGGCCACACCCTGGTTGATCAGCCAGGAAACCTGGGCATCCAGCAGCGAGATATCGATGGACTGACCTTCTCCGGTGCTGTTGCGGTGGTTGAGTGCAGCGAGGATGGAGACGGTCGCATACATCCCGCACATGACGTCGGCGATGCCGACGCCGCATTTGGTTTCCGTACCGCCATCCTCATCCGCAAAGCCTGTCAGCGACATGATCCCGCCCATGCCCTGGATCAGGAAATCATATCCTGCCCGCTGCGCGTAGGGGCCGGTCTGCCCGAAGCCGGTTATGGAACAATATATCAGGCGCGGGTTGCGGACCTTCAGCGTGTCATAGTCAAGCCCACGCCGCTTCAGGTCGCCGACCTTGAAGTTCTCCACCAGGATGTCGGCCTTTGCCGCCAGATCGGCAATCAGCCGCTGCCCTTCGGGGCTGGCGAGATCAATGGCGACGGACGCCTTGTTGCGATTGGAGGAAAGGTAATAGGCGCTTTCGCCGGTCTCCCTGCCCTCACCATCTTTCAGGAAGGGCGGTCCCCAACCGCGCGTGTCGTCCCCCCGGCCCGGCCGTTCGATCTTGATCACCTCCGCACCGAGATCGCCCAGGATCTGGGTGCAGGTCGGTCCGGCGAGAATGCGGGAAAGGTCGAGGACAACAAGGCCGGACAAGGCGCCGGATGCGGCAGGAGACGGCTGGGACAAGGCTCACCTTCAAAATGACGTTTCCCGGTAAAGGCCACAGGCTGATGGGCGCCGTCAACAAGCCAGCATCAGCCCCCCGGACAAGCCGCCTCACTTTCTCGTTAGAAAACGGGAAGGAGGGGCGTTCGGAAAAGAACGTCTGGCAGGCAGAGGAATGGCCCAGACCGGGCAAAGGGAGTGTCGGGATCAACGCACCTAAGCGCCAGGAGAAGCGGTTGCGAGACAATTGATGCCCTGGAAACGAGCAGACCCCGGGTCTCGCGGTGCTCGCCCGGGAGGACGACGGAGAGGGTTTTCTTGCGGCAGGTCAGTTTCCAACCCTATGAATATCCAACCATCTTTGGTGCCCCCATCCAGTTCGTCATGCCTTGAAATCCAACTTGGCTCAGCGCACGCCTCGTTCTTGCCTAGGTCGTCCAGCCCTTCATCTCGGCAAGCTCGTTCCAGGCGCGTTTGATCCAGCTGGCGCTCACGCTGTGGCCACCGTCGTGGAGGCAAAGCTCCAGGAAGCCGTGTTTCGGCTGCCAGGTTTCACAGGTGAGGTTGCCTTCGGTATGGGTCTTCGGCGCGGTTTCAGAGAGACCGTCCTTGCGGCGCCAGACGTCGAAACTCTTGAAAACGTCCCCCTGTTTCCACTTGCCCCCGCCAAGCCAGCGTCCCTCGAGCGGCACAACCGTGTCCGACGTGCCATGCACGTGGAAAAGATAGGGGGTCTCCGTCACGCAGGACTGCGGCAAAGGTTCCCAGAAGGCGCCCGCAATCGGCGCATATCCTGCAAACATGCCGGAATCCTCGCAGGCCATGTACCAGGTCATGAAACCGCCGGAAGAAAAGCCGGACAGCATGGTGCGGCTTCGGTCGATGCCGAAGCGGTCGGACAGATCCTGAAGGACGCTGTCGAAGAACGCCGGTTCGTTCCGCAGGTTGCGCGGCGCTGTCGGGAAAGACCAGGTGCCGTTCATGCCCTGAACCGCAACGAAGGCAACACCCAGATCGTCCGCCATCTTGCGGAAGCTCTGGTTGCGGATCTCGTTGATCGCCTTGCCGCGATGGCCATGCAGGAAGAAGATTGCACCCAGAGGCTTGTCGGCCGGCCGGTTCTCCGGCAGGTGGATGAAATATTCGCCGTTCGTGACGTCGCAGGGTTTTTCCTCGCCGCAGGCCGCGGTGCCTGCCGCCTGCAATGGTGCGCCGAACGCGCCCAGAGCCAGAACCACGATGCCCGCCAGCAGGCCGAGGCGTCTGGAAAAACCGGTAACTGTCGCCAATGACATGAAGTGCTCCTTGCACGGTAAAAACCATTGCCCCGCTCCGCCGGTAAGGATGGCTCCCGGACAGCGTTTGTCCAGCGGTTCGTCTTCACAAATCGGCGAGAGGGCTTAAGGCCTGCAAGGTGGCTAGTCCCATGTGCCTTCAGTCGGAATATTTAGAATTCGGCCACAATGCTTGCAGTGCACCGCATCCGGATCGTGCCTGTTGAGACCGCAATCGGGGCACGACAGATTGACCTTGGCCGGGCGGAAGATCGTCTGCACCAGTCGCAGGAACAGGGCGACGCCGAAGATCATGATCACCACCGTCATCAGCCGGCCGACGCTGTCGGTCATGGTGATGTCGCCGAAGCCGGTTGTCGTCAGCGTGGTTACGGTGAAATAGAGCGCGTCGAGATAGTTGTTGATGTTGGCGTTGCGGTCGTTCTCGACCACGAAGACCAGGGCCGTCACGACAAAAATGAAGACGATCAGGTTGATGCCCGACTGAAAAATCTCCTCGTTGCGGCGGAACCATTTCGACGCCTGACGCAGCTCCTTGAGCAGGTGATAGGAGCGCATCAGCCGCAGCATGCGCACAACGCGCAGGAAGGCGAAATTCTCGAAGAAGGCCGGAGCGACCAGAGAGACGATCACCACAAGATCAGCAAGCGATGTGAAGCTGAAGAGGTATTTGGTCCGCCGTCTTTCGGCGATCAGACGCGCAACATAGTCGAGCGCAAGAACCGCGGCGATCGCATAATCCAGCTCATGATGGATGCGGTCCTTGTCAATCATCGACGAGACGATGAAATAACCGATGGTGACCAGGTCGAACAGCAAAAGCGCATACCGGAAGGCCCGCGACCCGACCGTGTCGCCAAAATAGAGCTGGCGCAGGATCGTCTGCAAACTCCGCTTCGTGTCCGCCATCGGCTTCCCCTGTTTCCTTGCGAACTGACCGGCATACGCTGTGCGCGCTGGCTGGATCATTCGTGCAGATGCCGCACGATGCTGTTGCAAACAAGCTGTTTATTCTCACGGCCGACCGCACTAATGTCCGCTGTCGATCAACCAGAGCCTCCTGAATTCCGCTGAATGCAGGACGCTCGAACCTTTGTCAGAACCCGCCCGCATTCCGGCGTTTGTGCGAACGTCCGCGAATACCGGCAGGTCCAGAGGCCGTAAAGGCCCATCCAGAACGGGAACGTTACATGTTTGATTTGTCGGGACAAGTTGCCCTGGTGACAGGCGCGAGCCGAGGCATTGGAGAAGCTGCCGCCCGCAGCCTGGCGAAATATGGTGCCAAGGTCCTTCTGGCGGCACGCTCCGGCACGGATATCGAACGCATCGCCGGCGAAATCCGCGCGGAAGGCCGCGATGCGACGGCAGTCGTTTGCGACGTCGCGGATTATGACGAGGTGGTCAAGGCAGTACAGACGGCCATCGACACCTATGGTGGCCTCGACATCCTGGTGAACAATGCCGGCGTGATCGAACCGATCTCCCGGATCGAGGACAGTGATCCGGCGGAGTGGGGCAAGGTCATCGATATCAATGTGAAGGGCGTCTACTACGGCCTGCGTGCCGTGGCGCCGCATATGCTGGCCAAGGGTGTCGGTACCGTTGTCAACATCAGCTCGGGAGCTGCGGTCAGTGCGCTGGAAGGCTGGAGCCATTACTGTGCTTCCAAGGCGGCTGCGCTTTCCCTCACCCGCTGTGCGGACAAGGAATTCGGTGACAAGGGCCTGCGCATCGTCGGCCTCAGCCCGGGCACGGTCGCAACGCAGATGCAGGTCGATATCAAGGCCTCCGGACTGAACCCGGTCAGCCAGCTGGATCCGTCGGTACATATTCCGGCCAGTTGGGTCGGTGAAGCCATCTGCTGGCTGTGCACGCCCGCGGGCGATGCCTACCGGGGTGTGGATTGCTCGCTGCGCGACGAGGATGTACGCAAGTCTGTCGGCCTGATCTGAGTTCCGTCAGGACGCCGGTCGGCTGTCCAGCCCCCAAGATCCCGGATCTCCGCTGCGCTGCGTCCGGGATGACCGTCTGAAATATGGAACGAGGTAGGCCCTCAACAGGCCAACGAGGCTTCAAAAACAAAAGAGGGCCGCGCTAGCGGCCCTCCCATGAGATCGACGTGACACAAGTCCCGGATCAGATCCCAGCGAAATCTCTCACTACCAGAGGCTGCTCCAGCACCGTTCGATTCCGCCCAGACACTTGGGCCACGCACCGATACTCATTAGACATGGGCACACCTCCTTTCAGTTGTTGAACACACTAAGAGTGTGGGGTCGCCCAGACAGTTTCACAAGCCCAAAAACAAGGCGTGGTTGCCAATCGATTACGCAATTCACAGGACTGTCACTGTGCGGCAACAGCCTTGTCGGCGATAGATGTGAAGACCTGATCGAGTTCCCTTGCAAGTTCTTGCAAGGCCGGGCCGCCCTCGTCCATGTAGGGTGCGAAGACAAAACCGGGCGTTTTCCAGGAAAGCGTTGCGGTGCCGTCGGTGTTTTCGGTGACATAGAACCGGATCGGTGCTTCGATACCCGCGGCAACAGAGGCTTCCAGCATCCGGACGGCATAATCATTGCGATAGACGCCAATGATGCGGTTGCCGGGAATGGTAATTCCCCTGCCCTTCGCACCGTCCGAGGCACTGGCCTGGGTTACCAGCAACATGCCTTCTCCCTCGATCGCACTTTTGAGATCATCAACCAGCGCGGGGTAACTTTTGGTCGTGGGCAGGACCTGCCAGCCTTCGCGATCGGTCAGGCTGTCCGCTCTGGCCAATCCGACGGCAAACAGGCTTGTGACGACAACCAGGGCAAACAGACGCATCTTCTTTCTCCCGCAGGCGATGTTGCAATGCCGCGCACTCTAGCGGGGCCTGCCTCACGAACGCGTCACAATGCGGTGTGCTTCAGGACGTCTTCAGTCCATGCCAAGCCGCAAGCGCACGCGGGTTCCGGCAAGACTGCCGAGGAAGCCAAAGACCAGCCACAGCCAGCCGTGCAGCGAGCCCGACGCCAGACCGCCCAGGTAAGCACCGATATTGCAGCCATACGCCAGGCGGGCGCCGTAGCCCATCATCAACCCGCCCGCGATCGCCGTCAGCACGTCGCGGCGGTTCAGACGCCAGACCGGAGCAAAGCGTCCGGCGAGGCCCGCTGCCGCCATTGCACCCAGAATGATGCCGAAGTCCATGACGGAGGTCGTGTCGCGCAGCACGGGGTTTTCCAAAGCTCCGCGCTGCCAGGTCCAGTAGGGCCAGCTGTCCACCGGCACGCCTGCCGCGTGAAAAAGCTTGCCGCCCCAAAGCGCAAAGGCAGAGGTGATGCCCCAGGGACGTCCAATCACCACGAATGTGGCAATGCCGACGATCGCCAGCATCACCGCACCCAGCATGGGGGACCAGGGACCACTGAGAAACGAAACTGTCGGCTTCGGTTGGGCAATCGAGCCATGAGCGCGCCGCTCTATGATGATGGTTGCAATTGCCAACAGGCCGAGGATGAGCGCGGTCAGAAGAAAAGCGCCATGCGGACCGAATTCCCGGATGAGGGACATCGGCGGCAATTTGGGCAAGCGGCCCCAGAGATGCAGATGCGCCGTGGCAGCCACTGACCCGAGGACAAAGCACGCCAGGGTAATCATCATGCGGGTGGAGCCGCCACCGGCGGTAAACAGCGTGCCGGATCCACAGCCGCCGCCCAGTTGCATGCCGAGACCGAACAGGAAGGCACCGAAGGCAGCCGCCACCCCGAAGGGAAAGACGAAGCCGCCCGTGGGCCAGCCAAGCGCATGCCCCCAGGCAATCAGGGGAAAGGAAACCGCGCTGGTCAGAAGAATGAGAACGAATTGCGCCCTGAGCCCACCGCCGCGTTTTTCGGTGACGATCCGTCGCCATGCGGCCGTGAAACCAAAGCTTGCATGATAGAGCGACAGGCCTGCGAGACCGCCGATCAGGACCGCCACGGCCTGGCGCGGTCCGGCTTCGCCATAGGCCCCCAGTGCGACCATGGCCAGAAGGCCGCCCGCAATGGCGACGACGGCTGCTTGAGTTTTCCCGATGGCCAAGGCCATGTGTTCCTGCTCCCGCGCAGATCCGACTTTAAAACCCCGATACGAAGACTTGCACTTCCCGCCTTAATTTCGCAACGAAGGTATCTTTTCTTCACCTACACATTGCCAACACCTTTTTGTGTTTTGCAGTTCAAGTGCCGCCTGCGGATTTTGGATAGGAAATTCAGCCATCCGGCCATTTACAGCCGCAGTTGGCGGGACCCGGTTTCAGAGGACCGGAATGAGAAACAAAAAGGCCTGTTATGCGTCTAACTGATCAATTCGGATATGAGCTTACCCTGTCGGACAAGGAAGCCTTGACCGCCTGGAACGAGACCGTGAAAGCCTTTCTGGCGCATGGCAGGACTACTCCCCAACATCTCGAGACATGCCTCGCCCTGGCGCCGGACTTCGCGCTTGGGCATGCAGCACGCGGGATTTTCTGCCTGCTGCTTGGCCGAAAGGAACTGACCGCGACGGCACAGGAATGCCTGGCGATTGCCAGAACCTCGGTCCAGCATACGCCGGTCACGGCACGCGAACTTGCCGTGGTCGACGCCCTCGGATCCTGGTTGCAGGGATATCCCACAAGATCTGCCGACCTTCTAGATACCGTGCTGGTGACGGTTCCCGAAGATGCCCTGATCATGAAACTGGTTCACGCGATCCGCTTCGTGCTGGGCGATGCCACGGGCATGCGCCAGTCGATCGAGCGGGTGCATGCGGCCTATGGCGAAACCCACCCGGCCTATGGCTACATGCTTGGCTGCCGGGCGTTTTCTCTGGAAGAAACCGGCGACTACCGCCTGGCAGAAGCTGCCGGCCGCAAGGGACTGGAATTTGCCCGCGATGATGCCTGGGGCCTTCACGCCGTCGCCCATGTGCACGACATGACCGGTCGCTCCGAAGAAGGGGCCGGCTGGCTGGAAACACAGCCGGAAGGCTGGGCCCACTGCAACAACTTCGGCTATCACGTTTGGTGGCACCTGGCGTTGATGTATCTGGACCAGGGCCAGGCCGACAAGGCACTTGCGCTCTATGACACCGACATCCGCAAGGACAAGACCGACGACTACCGCGACATTTCCAATGCGGCCTCGCTGCTTGTTCGCCTGGAGCTTGAAGGGGTCGATACCGGCCCTCGCTGGGACGAGCTGGCACTTTTGTCCGACAAGCGCGCCGAAGACGGCTGCAATGTCTTCGCCGACCTGCATTACCTGCTGGCCCTATTGAACGGTGGCCGCCGCATGGGTGCCGAGCGGTTGCTGACCGGACTGAAGGAACGGGCGCAAACCGAAACGGATCTTGGCCGGATCACCGCGGAAACCGGACTGCCGACCGGCCTCGGCCTGGAACAGTACCGGAAGGGCAATTATGCCTCCGCCTTTGCCCTGCTGGACTCGGCGAGAGACAATCTATACATGGTCGGCGGCTCGCACGCTCAGCGCGATGTCTTCGAGCGAATCACAATCGATGCAGCCCTGCGGGCAGGCATGCCGGAAGATGCGGAACGGCTGCTCAACAGCCGGACGCACAAACGCGGTGCACTGGACAGATTCGCCGAACAACGTCTTGAAATATGCGACAAAATGCACCGCGCCCACCGAGTGATGGAAGACCAAAAACTCAGGGCCACCGGCTCGGTCTGACCCACTGCCGGCACTCGACTGACCAATTATCTCTGGACCCAACGTGAACGCTCACACACAAACGAAACGCCCACGCGATCCGCGGTTAGATTTCTTCCGCGGCCTTGGAATGTTCATTATCTACGTTGCCCACCTGCCCTGGAACTGGTGGACGCTCTGGATTCCCGCCCGGTTCGGGTTTTCCGATGCGACTGAAATCTTCGTCTTCTGTTCGGGCATGGCCTCCGCGCTCGCCTTCGGCAAGATCTTCGACGTTCATGGCTGGGGCATGGGGGCAGCACGCATCCTGCACCGCATGTGGCAGGTGTACTGGGCGCATATCGGCCAGTTCCTGGTCCTCGCCGTCGGCCTTGTCATGCTTCAGAACAGCGGTTACCTGGCTGAGTGCTGCGGCCTGGAAGAAAATTATGTCGCCTCGCTCAACCTCCTGCATCTCTATGACAACGCCGAAATGGCCCTGCCCGGCTTGCTGACGATGACCTGGGTGCCAAACTACTTCGACATTCTGCCGATGTATGTGGTGATCCTGTCGCTGATCCCGGCGATCATGCTTGTCGCCCGCTATTCCGTGCCGGGCGCTTTCGCATTGTCGATCGGCCTGTGGCTGGCTGCCCAGTTCGACCTTCTGAGCCTGCCGGCCGAGCCCTGGTCGGACCGGGAATGGTTCTTCAATCCCTTCGCCTGGCAAATGCTGTTCTTCACCGGCTTTGCGTTCATGCGCGGCTGGATACCGGCACCTCCCGTCAGCAAGACGTTGATCGTGCTTTGCGCGGTGGTGCTTGTTGCCACGGTTCCCTTCGCCTACTTCCGCGCCTATCAGGAAAATCACCTGAACCTGGTCTGGGCCCGCGAAATCCGCGAGATCATCAAGCCGCTCTGGATCAAGACGGAATTCGGCCTGTTCCGCTACCTGCACTTCCTTGCCCTTGCCTATCTGGCCTGGGTTGCCGCGGGCGAGCACGGCAGACGCCTTCTCGGACATGGCGAGATCTGGGGCCGCTTCGTGCGCGTTGTCCAGAAGGTCGGACAGCAGTCACTGCCCGTGTTCATGGCAAGCCTGGTCATTGCCCAGGCTGCGGGCATCCTGCGCGACATGGTCTGGGGCCGCGGCGAATGGCTTCCGCAGATCCTGTCGAACCTGCTCGGTTTCCTGGCGCTGATTGCCGTTGCCTATGTGGCTGGCTGGTACAAGAGCCAGCCCTGGCGCAAACCGCCTGCGACCTCCTCCACCGGACCGTCCGAACGACCGAAGACACCTCCCGCAGATGGCGGTGAACCTGCAGCCAAGGCAAAGGCCGAAACCCGGGAACCGGCCCTCACCTGATCAGGCGCCGGCCTCCTGCCCGACACAAGAGCGCCCGCAGAAGTCCTGCTTCTGCGGGCGTTTCGTTTGTGGGGAATACCTTCATTCGATAACCAAAGGCCCCGAGCTTCACCATTTGGAAGCGCTCACCTGTGAAGCAGTGAAACCGGTGCCCGCTCAATACAGGGCCTCAAAAACAAAACACCGGCCAGATGGCCGGTGTCGCATTCGTTTCGCAGTCTTGTCAGTTGACGTCAGTGCAGTGACGCCATTTCCAGTTCTGCTTCAAAGGCATTGGCAACGGCAGCTTCGCGGCTGTCTGCCAGCAGGATCGGCGTACCGTCCGCGTTGAGAAGCGCGTAAAGCGTCATGTTGTCGTGCAGCGGCGGGACATCCGGAAACATTTCCTTCAGATCCCGGGCCTTGATCGGCTTGATGTAGGCGACATCTCCGGTGCCCAGTTCGGTCAGTTCATCGACCGACATGAATTCGGAAAGTAGCGTGCGGTCTGCCCATGACGGGCTATTGGGGTTTTGCATCAGTCATTCTCCATATGTTGGCCGACGAGCGTTCATTCGCCGCTGGAGATTTCTATTTTTCTGATGACACGCTCCGGTTCCGGGCGTGCCAGGTCGATGGACAGGAGCCCATCTTTCAAGTCGGCTCCGAGGATCTCGATCCCCTCGGCCAGGACAAAGGCCCGCTGGAACTGACGGGCGGCAATGCCGCGATGCAGATACTGCCGGGTCTTGTCGTCTACCTGACGACCCCGGATGACCAGCTGACTCTCTTCTACCGAGACTTCAAGCTGCTCTCGTGTGAACCCTGCCACCGCCAGGGTGATCCGAATGACATCGCCTTGATCTTCTGTTTTCGGAAGTCTCTCGATGTTATAGGGCGGATAACCGTCGTTGGCGGCCTTGGAGACGCGATCGAGCACGCGCTCGATATCGTCGAACCCGAGCATGAACGGGCTAGAAAACGCTGACATGCGTGACATCCTCAAAGTCCTTGTCGAAGCGACCTTGCGCCCGGACCCTTTCAAGGCATCCGGACCGGAACCAACCGGTTCCTTTCATGATTAAATATGGAGCTTCGTTAAAATTGATTCAAGGAGCCAGGCTTTCACCCATTTCTGCTTTCACTGTTCTGTGAATTATTCAGGAGAACGAAGACAAAATCGGGTTCTGTTTCAAGAACTTCGTGAGAGCGGATACGGCCTGGCGAACTGTTGGTTCATGACGCTCGTCCTGATGCATGACCAGCCACCGCTCGGTTTCCATGGTGTCAAACGGGCCTTCGATGCGCATCAGATCGGGATAGGCATCGCCGACAAAGGTCGGCAACAGCATGCGGGCATTGCCTTTTCGTACGAGTGAAAGAGCAAGCGAGGCCTTGTTGACGGTGATTACCGCATCAGTGCCATGGTTCTCCTTCAACCAGAGGCCCGTCGGCGAATGGGCATCGTCTTCCACCAGCCCGACCCAACCAAGCCCTGCACCCTTTGCAACCTTTGCAGCCTGATAGGCGGCATATTGGACCTTTCCAACCTTCTGTCCTGCCAACCAGGCCTGTTTTGGCCGGCTGTTGCGGATACCGATATCGATCTGCCGGCGGGCAATGTCCCGGTTTCTGAGATCCGCAAGGATTTCCGGCAGCCAGCCGGCGTCAGGGGTCCAGAAGGACGACAGGTTGTCGATGAGCAGCCGCGCGGTCCAGTCTCCCGCCGATATCCGGATCCTCCGGCGCAGGCCTTCTCCTTCTTTCCACGCATCGATGCTGCGGGCGGTCTGGTCCATGTCTTCCAGGTAGCGCAGGAGATCATGTGCGGCAGCGGTCAGCTGGTAACCTCGCGCCTCGCGCTCCACAAGGCGAACGTCGAGGCTTTTCTCCAGAGCGGCAACCCGGCGGCCGAGCGTTGCGGAACTGACGCCGGTCTTGTCAGCCGCTCCGGCAAGGCCGCCTGCTTTCGCGACCGCCAGGAACAGTCGAAGATCTTCCCAATCGATATTTCGTTTCATTTTTGAAATCTCGTTTTCAATTAGAAAACATGGGAATAGGCGCGTCTCGTGAGACTATCTGCAAATACCTCTTCAACAAAATCAAAATTGAAGGGAGCAGCAGATGCTCATTCCCTATTCCTTGCCATTGCGAAAAAAACACTGCGTGAGCCGCCTGCCCGCCTGGGACGATCCAGTCAGATCACTCTATCCGCATCATGCGGAATTCTGGCCGCAGCAGATCCCGGAACATGTCCGGCTGCTCAAACTCGGAAAGAGGCTGGCCCGTAAACGACGCCGGCTGGCCGTGATGAGATTCCTGAGGATGTGCCTTGGTCATCCCCACAAACGGAAGAGGCCCCGGAGTATCTCCGAGGCCCCTTGCGGCGACCCGCCTGGCAAGCGCGCAACAGATCGCGGTTGCGCAGGCCAGGCCCGTGTCACCGTTTCTCCGGCAGTACCGGCTACCTGACGCGGCTCAGTTCGCGACCGGGATCAGGCGGCTGCCATAAGGATTGTCGATCACCATCTTCCAGCTGCCATCGGGCTGCCGCCGCAACACGGCGATGGAAAGGCCTTCGCCGGCCACCGGTTTTCCTTCCGGATCGGTGCCGGTCATCGTCCAGGGCGCAATGTGGACAGCAAGATCGCCTTCCACGATCACTTCGTGGCCGGAATAGGTGAATTTCGGCGAAACGGAGCGGAACTGGTGAAACAGTTCGCGCGCCAGGGTGCTGTCGGACACCGGGTTTCCGGGCTCGAACGCAATGCTCTGGCTTGGTTCATAGGTCTGCATCACCGTATCGATGTCTCCCTTTTCAAAGGAGGTCGTCATTTTTTCGATAAGGGTGATGACGTTCTGTTGTTCCGGGCTCATGTCTTTCGTTCCTTCTGCGAGGCTGGGTTGGGAAAAGGTGACGACGGCAACGGTGGCCGCC
Source organism: Roseibium sp. RP-7 (assembly GCF_053005225.1). NCBI lineage: Bacteria > Pseudomonadati > Pseudomonadota > Alphaproteobacteria > Hyphomicrobiales > Stappiaceae > Roseibium > Roseibium sp. RP-7. The sequence continues at coordinate 513,880 of NZ_JBRKQA010000001.1, read as the reverse complement.
ATGGCTGCAAGGTGTTTCAACTGGGTCACGGAGGTCTTCCTTTCGATCGGCAAGGCGGTGCCAGTCCCGCCCGTTGCCGGGCTGGTTGATGCATTGTGCGATTACTGGCGGGTCTGGTTGCGTCAGTGGCCGGGGGACAGGATCTCGGTCAGCTGAACGCGGATGTCTTCAGGGCAACGTTGCCGGGGAACCGCATTCTGGAGTTCAAAGGCCTTCAGACCGTCGATCACCGATGCGACCTGCCGCCGGGCGTCGTGATAGGTTTGCGCCCCTCCGGCAGAATTGGGATAGGATCCGGGTTGAATTCGGCCGGAAGCGACGGCTGCAGGAAGCCGCTTCGGACAATTGCATTTCGCCTTTGCCGAAACGATGCCGCAGTGGCGCGAGGTAAACGCCATCACTTCCTCCCGTGCCCGCGACAACCGCTTGCGGTAGGCCGCAGGAGCAATTTCCAGAATGCTGGAGGCTTCGCCGTGTTCCAGTTCCAGGATATCGCCCAGCACATAGGCCAGTCTCAGGTCCATGGTCAGACAAAGCAGCATGGCCATGGTGCAGGAAATCCTGAGTTCATTCAGCAGAAGCACATCGTCCGGCGCCTTGGGCGGTTCCGCCACCAGGCCGTCTTCCAGATCGGCGGCAAAGGCATCGAATGTCAGTCCGAGATCCCGGTCGCGAACCTTCTTGGCGCTCACCAGGTAGCGAACGGCCACGCGGTAAACCCAGGTCGAAAACCGGCTCTCGCCCTTGAAGGTTGAAAGTTTGGTCAGGATCAGGATGAGAATTTCCTGCGTCGCCTCGCGTGCATCTTCCGGATTGACCAGAATGCGGCGGGCCAGATGATGGATCTGGTCCTGTACGCCCTCCAGAACCCGTTCCAGAGCAATCCTGTCACCTTCCTGGGCCGCCTGGACCGTTTCCGTTTTTACGCTGATTGCCGTCATGTCGTGTTCCGTCTCTTGGTGTCTCGTAATGTTAGAGAGCGCGGGGCTGGAATGTGTGACACGTTTTTTTCATTGCGATGCAGCTTGCGTGATTCAGCTGGAAAAGCCACTCTGCCGCTCCTGCCGACGGACCCCGTTTCCGGTCCCACGACTTTACGAGCACGCCAATGACCCGCGACGAGTTTGACGCCTTCTGCAAAAAGCTTCCGGCAACCACGCATGTGATCCAATGGGGCAATGCATCGGTCTGGAAGGTTGGCGGCAAGATCTTCGCCATCTGCTCTGGTTGGGGGGAAGGCGATTTTCCACGGTTCAGCTTCAAATGCTCCGATATTTCCTATTCCCTGCTCACCCAGCAGGAAGGAATGATCCCCGCGCCTTATCTTGCCCGTGCCAAATGGGTGCAGATGGAAGAAGAAGGCGCGCTGTCCGATGCGGACCTGAAGGCCTATATCGAAGCCGCGCACAAGATCATCGCGGCCAAGCTGACCGGGAAGCAGCAGAAGGAACTGGGTCTTGCCGGGTGAGATGGCGGGCAAATGGCGATCACTCGGCCTGCTGATGCTGGCCGAGATCGCCGCCATGAGCCTGTGGTTCATGTCCGCAGCGATCCTGCCCGATCTGACCCGTGAATTTCCCATATCCGACTTTGCCCAGGCCGCTCTCTCCAGCGCCGTCCAGATCGGCTTCGTGTTCGGCGCCGTCGCATCGGCCTTTCTTGGCCTCGCCGACAGGATCGACCCTCGGCGGTTCTTCGCTTTCAGCGCGATCACCGCTGCCCTGTTCAACGCAAGCCTGCTGGTGGTCGAGCCGGGTGGCCTGGCCTCTATCCTTGCGCGTTTTGCAACCGGCGTGCTGCTTGCGGGCGTCTATCCGGTCGGCATGAAGATCGCCGTCGGCTGGGGCCAGAAGGATCGCGGGTTTCTGGTCGGCACGCTTGTCGGCGCGCTCACCTTCGGGTCCGCCGCCCCTCATCTTCTGGCCTTGCTTGGAGGCACCGACTGGCGCTGGAGCCTGAGCGTTGCCTCTCTTGCGTCCGCTGCAGGAGGCGTGCTGTGCCTTTTTGCCGGCCTCGGGCCGTTCCATGCCAAGGCGCCCCGCATGAAGATGAAGGCCATCTTCACCGCGTGGACAAACCCAAAGATCCGCTACGCCTATGCAGGCTATCTCGGCCACATGTGGGAGCTTTACGCCATGTGGGCCTGGATCGGCGTTGCCCTTGCCGTTTCCTTCTCCGCCCATATGCCCGCAGAAACCGCGATCCCGCTGTCTCGCCTGATCGCGTTTCTGACCATTGCAGCGGGTGGTGCTGCCTGCGTTGTCGCGGGGATCATGGCCGACCGCGTCGGCAAGGCGAATATCGCGATTGCCGCCATGGTCATCAGTGGCACCGCCGCGCTCGCCTCGGCCCTCACCTTCGGCGGTCCCGTCTGGCTGACAATCCTGTGCGTCCTCATCTGGGGCGCCTCCATCCTGCCGGATTCGGCCCAGTTCTCGGCCCTTGTCGCCGACTACGCTCCGCCCGACCAGGCCGGCAGCCTGATGAGCTTCCAGACCGCCCTCGGCTTCGCGCTGACTTTCTTCACGGTGCAACTGACGCCGCTTGGCGCTGAGCTGATCGGCTGGCCCGGCGTGTTTGTCCTGATGGCCATCGGCCCGGCGCTCGGAATTTTGGGGATGCTCAGGCTTAAGCGGCTTTCCTGAACCGCGATCAGTTCATTGCCGTCGGCATCACCAGCTCAAACTCGGAAAATCCGAAATCCTTCCCGTTGATCCGGAGGCTGACCGCCTGCGTGCCTCCGTAATAGACCCGCGTTGTGATCGGCCGGATGGCGTGGCTGCGGGACAGGGTCAGCCGTGCCCCCGGAGCCAGTGTCAGCTTGGTCCATTTGAACACCTTGGGCGCCAGCGTGCCGTTGGCCTTCTTGAAATGGATCAGGTAGTCGATCACCAGATCCTGCGTTTTACTGCTGGTCGAAACCAGCTCGATGTTGAAGCCGACGGTGTCTCCATAAGCAACCTCGGCCGTCAGGACCTGCGGGCCTTCGACCAGGATCTCCGGCGGATTGAGCCCGAAGGCTTCCAGTGTTGCCGTGTGGCCCTGCTTGATCAGCGACCGGCAGGCGTGACGTACGAGTTTTTCACGGTTCCTGTCCGCCCCCTTCAGCCAACGTTTCGCGATATCGGCCACCAGTTCAGGATGGTCCTTGGCGATATCATTGAGGTGATTGGCTACGGACCGGCGAACATAGTCCTCCGGGTCGTCCTTCAGGGCTTCCAGAAGCGGCAGAGTGGGTGTGGGGTCTGCCACCAGAGCCTGCAGCCGCATGCCCCACGGCAGGCGCGGCCGGGTTCCTTCGGAAACCAGCCGGCGGACATGGACGCTCTCGTCCTTCACCCAGGGCGCCATGATGGCGAGTGCCTGGTCCTGATCCCTGGCCAGGAAGGGGCGCACGTCGAATTCGGCCGTCGCCCGCTTGGTCATTTCCTTCAGCAGCACGAACGAAGCCTCGAAATCCTCCAGGCCACTTGCCGCAACGACCATTCCGAGCGGCATCATGCCCCATCCTCGGATACCCTGCTCGTCGCTGCCCCTGTCGAAGGCGACCTCCGTCATCGGATGCAGCATGGCCTGCAGGATGGCAAAGCGGGCAGGTAGCTCCCGTGGCAGATGATGATCCAGATGCCTTGCGATCAGCGCAGCACGCTGCTTGAGTTCCAGACTGTCCAGCTCTTCCAGGATATCCGCTTCAAAGCCCAACCGGTCAAAATCGGCATGATGTTGCGCAACATGGCCGCCGATGCAGCGCACCAGATCCGGTGAAATGTTGTTCTTGAAGGGTTCCAAAGGTTTCTCCCTGAAGCGGTTTCAAGGTGTTTGCCAGAGCTTCGGAAGGAGTTCCAGACATCTCCTGCCGCTCTCCTGACAAGCACCGTCAGGAGGATGTTCGAATGGCCAAAAACAAAAAGCCACCCCGGTTGCCCGGGGTGGCTCTGTCCTGGTCCGGCGGCCCTCGTTAAACCGCCTCGCCTGACGTTTCCTGATCAGTCGATCCGCCGTCCGGTTTCAGCGTCGAAGTAGTGAACGTTTTCCGGAGCCGCCCGCAGATAAAGCTTCTCGCCCGGCTCATGACGGGCATGGCTCGACACGCGAACCAGGATCTCGTCGCCGCCATCGGCAAAGCTGGAATAGAGATAGCTTTCCGCGCCGACCGGCTCGAGCACGTTGACGCTGGCTTCCAGATGAAGGCCTTCGCCTTCACCGGGTGCAGTCACCACTTCGAGATGCTCCGGCCGGATACCGATGGTGTAGGCATCACGGCCCTTGGCATTGGCGCCCTTGAGGCCGGTGCCGGTTGCAAGAGCAAGACCGTTCCCATCCGCCTTGACCTTCAGCAAATTCATGGCCGGCGAACCGATGAAGCTGGCCACAAAGGTGGAGGCAGGCTTGTCGTAGACATCGATCGGCGCACCGATCTGCTCGATGTTGCCGCCGTTCAGAACCACGAGCCGGTCTGCCAGTGTCATCGCTTCCAGCTGGTCGTGGGTGACGTAGACGCTGGTGGTGCCGAGCGAGCGCTGCAGGCGCTTGATCTCGACGCGCATCTGCACACGCAGCTTGGCATCAAGGTTGGACAGCGGTTCGTCGAAGAGAAAGGCCGCCGGTTCGCGCACGATGGCGCGGCCCATGGCAACGCGCTGGCGCTGGCCGCCGGAAAGTGCCCGCGGCTTGCGCTCCAGGTAGTCGCCGATTTCCAGGATGCGCGCGGCTTCCTTGACCCGGCGGTCGATCTCGTCCTTGGCCATGCCGCGGTTTTTGAGGCCGTAGGCAAGGTTGTTGTAAACCGACATGTGCGGATAGAGCGCGTAGTTCTGGAACACCATCGCGATATCGCGATCCGCCGGATCGACGTTGTTGACGACGCGGTCGCCGATCTTGATGTCGCCGGTGGTGATTTCCTCAAGGCCTGCCATCATGCGCAGCAGTGTGGACTTGCCGCAGCCGGACGGACCGACCAGGACGATGAATTCACCGTCCGCGATGTCGATGGAAACGCCTTTGACCGCTTCCACACTGCCGCCATAGACCTTGCGGACCTTGTCGAGAGTTATCGTTGCCATTTATCTAAAAACCTCACTTGTCGCTCTCGACGAGCCCTTTGACGAACCAGCTCTGGAAAATCACCACGATGAGCACCGGCGGCACGATGGCGAGAATCGCCAGTGCCATGGCCTCGTTGAAGTCCGGGATCTGGGCTCCGACCCAGACCTGCAGGATCTGCTTGATGCCGCGAACCAGGGTGAACAGGCTCTCGTCGGTGGTGATCAGCGTCGGCCAGAGGTACTGGTTCCAGCCATAGACGAACATGATGATGAAGATTGCCGCGATCATGGTCTGCGACAGCGGTACCAGGATGTCCTTGAAGAACTTCCAGGGACCGGCTCCGTCGATGCGGGCGGCTTCCAGAAGTTCGTCCGGTACCGACATGAAAAACTGCCGGAAGAAGAAGGTGCCGGTTGCCGAAGCGATGAGCGGCACGATCAGGCCGGAATAGGTGTTCACCATGCCGAGGGACTGGACGATTTCGTAAGACGGCAAAATGCGCACTTCCAGCGGCAGCAGGAGCGTTGCGAAGATCACCCAGAAGCAGAGGGTTGCCATCGGAAAGCGGAAATAGACGATGGCATAGGCCGCAAGCATGGAGATGACGATCTTGCCGATGGCAAAGCCAAGGCCGAGGATCATCGAGTTCTTGAGCATGACGAAGCCGTCGACTTCCTTGGTGAAGCCACCGGCCTCGAACAGGACCGTCTGATAGTTCTCGAAGAACTTGCCACCCGGCGTGAACTGGATCCCTTCCTTGTAGATGGTGATCGCATCGTGCGTGCTGGTCAGAAACGCCAGCACGACCGGAGTGACCATGAAGAAGACGCCGAGAAGAAGAATGACGTGATCCGAGATCTGCAGTTTTTTCATCGTCGCCTCCCTTACGTGTAGTGCACGCGCCGCTCGATCAGGCGGAACTGGATGATTGTCAGGATGAACACCATCAGCATCAGGATCACGGACTGGGCCGAGGACCCGCCGAGGTCGTTGCCGCGGAAGCCGTCCAGGTAGACCTTGTAAACCAGGGTCACCGGGTTGTTGCCGGGCTCATTCTTCACGATGACGTCGATGATGCCGAACGTGTCGAAGAAGGCGTAGGTGATGTTGATGATCAGCAGGAAGAAGCCGGTGGGAGCCAGCAGCGGGAAGGTAACGGTCCAGAAACGCCGGAAGCCGGACCGGCAGTCGATGCTGGCGGCTTCCTGAACGGATTTGGAAATGCCCTGCAGACCGGACAGGAAGAAGATGAAGTTCACCGGGATCTGCTTCCAGACGGCGGTGACGATCATGGCAAAGCTGGTGTCGAAATAGCTTACGCCGATCTGCATCTTCCAGCCAAACAGGGCGAACAAGTCAACGATGGGGCCGACATGCTGGTCGAACAGAAGCACGCCGATCAGGCCGGCGACGGGCGGCGCAACCGCATAGACCCACATCAGCAGGGTCTTGTAGGAAGACGCACCGCGCAGAACCTTGTCTGCCTTGACCGCCAGCAGAAGAGCAAGCCCAAGCGACAGGAATGTCACGAAGAAGGTGAAGACCGCCGTGAACCGCGCCACCCGGCCGTAGTCGGTCGAGGTGATCATGTCCTTGAAATTATCGAGCCCGACGTAGGTCGAGCCGAAACCGAACGGATCTTCGAGATAGAAGGAGGACTGGATCGCTTGCGCGGCCGGCCACAGGAAGAAAACCGTCACGATGCCGAGCTGCGGCAGAAGCAGCAGGTAAGGCAGCCACGGAGACTGAAACTGGACTTTTTTCATTATTTCGTTTCTCGACCACCGGGAACGATTGGCGCCGGCCTCCCCTTGTGGGACGACCTGCCCGAAACATCAGGCATTGGATCTAATGCCGGAGGCTTCATTCATTTCGCTGCGGATCGACATCCGACCACCCAGACCCCTCTGGCTGAATGTCGGTCGATCCGGGCCATAAACGCATGATATTCGACTGAATTGGTATGCGTATACAGCCACGCTCAAAGGTCGATAGGGGCGCAAGGCGCCCCTATCGGTCTGGCGACTAAGTCGAGCTTAGTTGCTGGTGGTCTTGGCGAAACGCTCAAGGAGCTTGTCGCCGTCCGCCTTGATGGTCGCGAATGCGTCGTCAACGCTGGTCTCACCGGAGAAGACCTTGCCGAGTTCGCGGTTCATGACGTCGCGGATCTGGACGTAGAAGCCCATGCGGTAGCCCTTGGTCCACTCGCCGCCTTCCAGGGACAGCTGCTGGATGCCGACTTCAGCTGCCGGGGTGCGCTCGTAGTGGCCGTCCTTCTTGGCCAGCTCATAGGCAGCTTCGGTGACCGGCACGTAACCGGTTTCCTTGTGCCACATGTACTGGACTTCCGGAGAGGTCAGATATTCGAAGAACGATGCAACGCAGTTGTTTTCTTCAGCCGGCTTGCCGGACATTGCAAACAGAGCCGCGCCACCGATGAAGGAAGCCTTGTTGGCGCCTTCAACTGCTTCCCAGTAAGGCAGGTAGGTTGCGGAGAACGGGAAGTCGACCGTGTCGGCGATGCCGCCGAAGGACCCGGAAGAACCGATCCACAGAGCCACTTTGCCTTCGTTGAACGGGGTCTGGTTGTCACCCCAGCCGGTGCCGTAGTAGCCGAACAGACCTTCGTCGAGCCACTTCTTGGCAGCCTTGAAATGGTTCTTGATCGGCTCGCCGAAGACCAGCTCGGTGCCTTCTGCGCCGTCGTAACCGTTGTTGTTGGTTGCGAACTGCAGGTTATGACGGGACTTGAAGTTCTCGACGAATTCCCACGGCAGGTGCGACTGAACGAGCGGCACGTAACCGGCTTCCTTCAGCTTCGGAGCGATTGCTTCGAACTCTTCGTAGGTCTTCGGAGCTTCGACACCGGCCTTCTTCATCGCATCGTCGTTGATGTAGAGGATCGGAGCGGAGGAGTTGAACGGCATGCCGATCATCTTGCCGTTGCTGTCGGCATAGAAATAACGGACACCGGCGATGTAATCTTCGATGTTGAACTCGGCACCGCTCTCGTTGAGCAGGTCTTCAACCGGAACGACAGCACCCTTGGCACCGATGATGGTGGCGGCGCCAGCGTCGAACACCTGAAGGATGTTCGGCTGTTCGCCAGCGCGGAACGCTGCGATGCCGGCGGTCAGGGTTTCTTCGTAGGTGCCCTTGAATACCGGCGTGATCTGGCAGGCGTCCTGGGATCCGTTGTAGCCGTTGGAAATTTCGACAACCACTTCGCCGAGCTTGCCGCCCATGGCGTGCCACCAGGTGATGTCAGTGGCCGCATAAGAAGCGGAGGACGTGCCCAGGAGGGCGGCCGCAGCCACGAGGCTGGCGACGGTCTTGCGATAAGCCATGTTCATTTGCTCCCATCTAGCAGGGCGTCTTTGCCCCGGTCAGCAGTTGGTTCTCTCTCGGTGCCGAAATGGCTTCATCGGCACCCGAAACGATAACGCCTGCGTTTCGTATTGTTTTCATATGAACGTTATATGACGCTCATATGAACATTAAAAGACGCCTTGACCGCGTCCGCAAGAGGGAACGCAGGAAATTTGAAGAATCCCGACCCTTGATGGGATCCAGGGCTGCATTTCCGGCGGAAGCCAAGTTCTCGTCCGACAGCAAAAGCGTGCCCCCGGACACGGCTCCACCCTTGCCGCAATCCCGGCTAATGCTGGACTTTTTGCAGAATTTAGTTGGCTCATATGAAACTGTTCAGTCGTTCATATGAACTCTTGGTGACATTCACCGGCCTGTGGAAAGTGCAGATTTTTTCAATCGCTTGCAGGCCCGAAGCCGGAGCTGCGGACCCGGCAAGGCACTTTGCGGGTGCTTGTCAGATACCTTGATGATGCTTTTGGCGCCTCAGGCGTCCTGTCCGAAGATCCGGCGTTTCGTGCTTTCGGAAGAATGCAGGATCTTGTTGTGGAGATAATGCTTGGCCCGCTTCTCCAGAAACCGGAAGGCGTATTCCAGCTTGCCCTTGAGGCTCCGCCGGGGCTTCGGCCCTGGTGTCAGATGTTTGTGGATCCGCCCCTCGTCGCAGAGCTGCTGGACCCACTGCTTTTCCGCATCCCAGTCGTGGGTGTGCTGCTTGCCCTGATGGGTGAAGCCGAAGAGGTGAATTTCGGCGTCCGGCAGAACATCCAGGAATTCGGCGATGATCGACGCGCCCGATGTCGGGTTGCTGCGGTCGAACGGATCGAATCTCTTCAGGTGTTCCCGCGCCTTGTTCGTCGGGCCGAAGCCCAGATAGCGCGGCTTGCATTCGCGCGCGAACAGCCAGTCGACCTCGCCGTTCTCCTTTATGTCGTTCACCCAGACTTCCGGCGCGCGTTCCAGGGCAAGCGGGTTGATCCGCTTCGACATATAGACCCGGGCCCGGTTGAGCATCAGGATGTCGACCCGCTGGCCCGCAACCCCGAGGGCCGGCGCACTGTTGAAGCGCAGCACAAGGTCCGCCTTGTCGATTTCCGGCGCATCGGCCTCGGAAATCGGTCCGTTGCCGACGATGGAAATCGTCCTGATCTTCCGGCCCTCCAGAAGGCTGCTGGTCATTGGTGCTTTCCTGCCTGTTGTGCCGGGCGTATAGCAACCCGGGTCGTGCCCGGCAACGGCTGTTTGGAATGGATACTGACCGTATCCGGTTCCGCAAACAGCTTCCATGAGTTAGGCTTTGCTCAACCGATTGCTACAGACGATCCTTGCATGTCCTTGAAATTCTCCTCCGTCTTTCCGTTGAAACACGCCCGCGCGCACGAAGTGTGCGGCGACAGCGCGTTGAGCTTTGCTGCGATCGCCGCCGGGATGGCCAAGGGGGCCGTCGTGTGGATTTCGGAAGACTGGCGCCCGACGGTGAACCCGGAAGGCCTTGCGGCCTACTGCGATCCGGGCCGGCTGCTTCTGACCCGCGCCGGCAACCAGCTGACTGCTCTGGCAAGTGCGGAAACCGCGCTCAGGTCCGGCGCCGCCGGGCTGGTGGTGGCTGAACTTTCCGGCACGGTCGGACTGACGGAGGGCCGCCGGCTGCAGCTGGCGGCCGAGGCCGGGCGCACCACGGCCATCCTGCTGATCCCGGAAGGCGCGGGCAGCAATGCCGCCGAAACCCGCTGGCGCAGCACCTGTCTTCCGGCCCAATCCGCCCCCTCTTCCGGTCTTGCTCCGGAGCCTCGTCAAAATGGTCACGACTCGACTCATTGGCGCTGGTCGCTTATAAAGAACAAAATAGGAACATTGTCGGAATGGGTAGTACGTTGGGATGCAGCGGCGCATCGTGTCATTGTGGTTTCCGAGGCTGGCGGCTGAGCGCTCCCTGCGTGCCCGGCCCGTCGACGCACCCTTTGCGCTGAGCCTCTTCGACCGCAATTCCGAACGCCTTTACGACCTGTGCCCGCGTGCCGAAAGTTTCGGTCTCAACCGCGGCATGACGCTGGTTCACGCGCGCAGCTTCTGCCCCGGCCTACTGACCCGCCCGGCGGACCCGGCCGCCGACCAGCGTTTCCTGAGGCTGCTGGCCCGGTGGGCGACCCGCTACTGCCCCTGGGTCGGCCTTGACGGGCGCAACGGCCTCTTTCTCGATATCACCGGCTCGGCTCATCTGCTTGGCGGCGAGGAACCGCTGCTGGACGATATCCGTGCCCGGCTCGCCCGGGCGGGGCTGACCGCCCGGCTCGGCCTTGCCGATACCCCGGGAACGGCCTGGGCGCTGTCCCGGTTTGCCGAAGGCATTGCCGGGACCGGCGAAACCCTTGCCCGCATCGGCCCGCTACCCTTGTCCGCCCTGCGGCTATCCGACCAGACCTGCACCAGTCTGGAACGGCTCGGCATCGCCACGGTCTCGCAGCTCTACAATCTGCCGCGCGCCACTGTTGCCCGGCGATACGAGCCCGATGTGCTGCGCCGCCTCGATCAGGCGCTGGGGGCGCTGCCCGAGCAGATTTCTCCCCTTGGCGAGGAGCCGGGCTTTGCCGTGCGCATGACCCTGCCCGACCCGATCGGCCTTCTGGACGATGTCATGGCCGCCGCGCGCCGGCTGACCGCGCATCTGTGCCAGCGGCTCGACACCGCGCAGAAGGGCGCACGCAGCCTGAAGCTGACCTTTCGCCGGGTCGATCAGGAAAACCAGGCGGTGGAACTGAAACTCGCCCGGCCGATGCGCGACCCGGAACGGATCCTGGCCCTGTTCGAGCGCGGGGTCAGCGCAGTCGATGCGGGCTATGGCATCGACATGATCCGCCTGGAGGCAACAGAGGTGGAACCGCTCGGCATGCGCCAGCTGGACCGCACCGAGGGCCTGGAGAAGGACGGGCTCGACGATCTCATCACCCAGCTCGGCAACCGGGTGGGCCTCGACAACATCCTGCGGTTCCAGCCGGTCGACAGCCACATTCCCGAGCGCAGCTTCAAGCTGGTGCCCGCCGCCTACAGCCGCCCGGCGCAAGCCTGGCCCGCCAACCGGCCGCGCCCGATCCGCCTGTTCGCGCCCGAGCCGATTTCCGGCACCGGCTTCGAACCGCCCCGGCGCTTCCGCTGGCGCGGCCGGGCCCTGACCGTGTTCGAGGCCGAGGGGCCGGAACGGATCACCCCCGCCTGGTGGGACCTGGACGACAGCTGGGCCAAGGGCCTGCGCGACTACTGGCGCATCGCCACCCATCAGGGCCAGCGCCTGTGGCTGTTCCACACGCCCCAGCACCCGGCCTGGTTCGTGCAAGGGGAGTTCGGCTGATGGGTTTCCGCAGTTTGCGCCCCGCCTCTATCGCCTTCCCGGTCCTGGGCTCCCCGATCCTGGGCTCGCAGATCCTGGGCTCCCCGGTCCCGGATCTCCGCTGCGCTGCGTCCGGGATGACGATGGAGGGGACGGTTGTTGTTCCGGCTCTCCCCGCCCCTTGCCCGGTGTCACTCCGGACGGGCATCGCGAGATCCGGGGTGCACTCATTTGCAGAGCGGTGCCGGCAGGGGCTTCCGGTGCCTGCAGGGCAAGCGGACCGGCGGCTGGGACCGGGCTTTGCGCTTTTGCTTTGCCAGGACGGCACGCGGGGACACGGGGATCCCGCGCATCTGTCCTGCAAGAACATCATCGGAAAGAACAGGGAGGCCCTTCGGTGAGCGTGCTTCCGTCGCCTGACGATTTCCAGCCCGAGCCGGTCCGCTATGCGGAGCTGGCCGTGACGTCGAATTTTTCGTTCCTGCGGGGCGCCTCCCATCCGGAGGAACTGGTGACCCGTGCCGCCATGCTCAATCTCGATGCGGTTGCCATTACCGACCGCAATTCGCTGGCCGGGGTTGTCCGGGCCTATTCGGCGCTGAAGGAGATCAAGCGTGCGGCGGCCGAGGAAGGCGTTCAGATCCGCTCGCATTCGCAGATCGACACCTCCTCCCGCAAGGAGACGAACACGAGCCCGCCCCTGCCTGCGCCGCAGACACTGAAGCTGCCGCGGCTGATCGTCGGCGCGCGGCTTTGCCTGCAGGACAGCCCGCTGCACTGGGTGGCGCTGCCGACCGACCGCGCCGCCTATGAGCGGCTGAGCCAGTTGCTTACCCTCGGCAAGCGACGCGCGGAAAAGGGCGAGTGTCACCTGAATTTCTCCGACCTGATGAACGCCTGCAAGGGCATGATCCTGATTGCCCTGCCGCAGCCGGAGATGGCGCGCGAGACGATTTGTGAGACGGCTAAGGATCACATTCGCCGCCTGCGCCAGGAAGCGCCGGGACATGTGTTTCTGGGCGCGGCACCCCGCTATGACGGCACCGACCAGGCCTGGTTCCGCACCTGCGCCCGCGCGGCGCATTCGCTTGCCGCACCGATGGTCGCCGTCGGCGACGTGATGATGCACCATGCCGGCCGGCGCCGGCTGGCCGACGTGCTGACGTGCCTGCGCGAAGGCTGCACCATCGACGATATCGGCACACGCGCCCTGCCCAATGGCGAACGCCGGCTGAAGGCGCCGGAGGATATGGCCAGGCTGTTCCGTCATCATCCGGCAGCCCTGCGCCGGACGCTTGAGATCGCCACCCGCTGCAGCTTCGATCTTTCCGAACTTTCCTACCAATATCCGGACGAGATCACGGGCAACGAACCGCCCCAGGAGCGGCTGGAACGGCTGACCTACGAGGGGCTGGAAAGACGGTATCCCGCGGGCGTGCCGGACCATGCGCTGGCGCTGGCGGAAAAGGAACTGAAGCTGATCCGCAAACTTGCCTTTGCCGCCTATTTCCTGACCGTGCATGACATCATCCGCTTTGCCCGCAGCAAGAACATCCTGTGCCAGGGGCGCGGCTCGGCGGCCAATTCCATCATCTGCTATGCGCTCGGCATCACCGATGTGGGGCCGGAAACCATCACCATGGTGTCGGAGCGCTTCATCTCCGAGCATCGGGGCGAGCCGCCGGACATCGACGTCGATTTCGAGCATGAGCGCCGCGAGGAGGTGATCCAGTATGTCTATGAAAAATACGGCCGCCACCGCGCCGGGCTCTGCGCCACGGTGATCCACTTCCGCACCCGCGCGGCGATCCGCGAGGTCGGCAAGGTGATGGGCCTGAATGCGGATGTCACCGCCGCGCTGGCCGGGCAGATCTGGGGCAGTTCCAGCAAGGGGCCGGAAGAAACGCGGATGAAGGAGATCGGGCTCGATCTCGACAATCCGCGCGTTCGCCAGACCATCGAGCTGATCCGCGAAATCATCGGCTTTCCGCGTCATCTCAGCCAGCATGTCGGCGGTTTCGTGATCACGCAGGGCCGGCTCGACGCGCTCTGCCCGATCGAGAACGCGGCCATGGAAAACCGCACGGTGATCGAATGGGACAAGGACGATATCGACGCGCTCGGCATCCTGAAGGTGGATCTGCTCAGCCTCGGCATGCTGACCTGCATCCGCAAGTGCTTCGAGCTGATCGACACCCACCATGGCCAGGAACTGACCCTCGGCACCGTGCCCCAGGCCGACAGGAAGACCTATGACATGCTGTGCGTGGCCGATGCCATCGGCGTCTTTCAGGTGGAAAGCCGGGCGCAGATGAACTTCCTGCCGCGCATGCGCCCGCGCCAGTTCTACGACCTTGTCATCGAAGTGGCGATCGTGCGCCCCGGCCCGATCCAGGGCGGCATGGTGCACCCTTACATCAACCGCCGCCAGGGCCGGGAGAAGGTCACCTTCCCCTCAAAGGCGCTGGAGGAGGTGCTGGGCAAGACGCTTGGCGTGCCGCTGTTCCAGGAACAGGCGATGCAGATCGCCGTGGTCGCCGCCGGGTTCACGCCGTCGGAAGCCGACAAGCTGCGCCGCTCCATGGCCACCTTCCGGCGCATGGGCACCATCGGGCAGCTGAAGGACAAGTTCATCTCCGGCATGCTGGAGCGCGGCTACGAGCTGGAATTCGCCCAGAACTGCTTCGGCCAGATCGAGGGGTTCGGCGAATACGGCTTTCCGGAAAGCCATGCGGCCGCCTTTGCCATGCTGGCCTATGTCTCGGCCTATCTGAAATGCCACTTCCCGGCCGAGTTCGCCTGCGCGCTGCTGAATGCCCAGCCGATGGGCTTTTATGCTCCGGCGCAGATCGTGCGCGATGCCCGCGAGCACCAGGTGGAGGTGCGCCCCGTGTGCGTCAACACCAGCCTGTGGGACAACACCCTGGAGCGGCGCAGCGACGGCGCGCTGGCGCTGCGCCTGGGCTTCCGCCAGATCAAGGGCCTGCGCGAGGAAGACGCGGCCTGGATCGTCGCGGCCCGCGGCAACGGCTATCCGGACACGGAAACCCTGTGGCTGCGCACCGGCGTCATGCCGGCCACGCTGGAGCGGCTGGCCGAAGCCGATGCCTTTGCCGGCATGGGGCTCAGCCGCCGGGCCGCCCTCTGGCAGGTGAAGACCATCCGCAGCCCCAAACCGCTGCCGCTCTTCAACGACCCCATCGACGGCGAGGCGATCTTCGAGCCGGATGTCCTCCTGCCCACCATGCATCTGGGGCAGGAAGTGGTGGAGGATTACCTGTCCACCCGGCTGACCTTGCGTGCCCACCCGATGGAACTGCTGCGCCCGCATATCCCGCATCTGACCCCGCATGACCGGCTGGCGGCCCTGACCCCGCGCGAGGCGCGCCGCGTTTCCGTCTGCGGGCTGGTGATCACCCGCCAGCGCCCGGGCACGGCCTCGGGCGTGATCTTCCTGACGCTGGAGGACGAGACCGGCGTTTCCAACGTGGTTGTCTGGCCGAAGATGTATGAAAAATTCCGGCCCGCCGTTCTCGGCGGACGGCTCCTCAAGGTCACCGGGCGGCTGGAGCGCGAAGGCATGGTCGTTCACCTGATCGCCGACCACATCGAAGACCGCTCCCGCGACCTGTCGCTTCTGGGCCACCCGAACGACGACGTTCTGGGCCAGACGACCACCAAGACCGACGACGTGCCGGTGCATCTGAAATCAGACGCCCAACGCACCCGCGCCATGCACCCGCGCGAACAGGCCAAACGGCTGTTCCCGAGCCGGGATTTTCATTGAGGGGTGGTGTGTAAGATGGGCGAAAAGTGAAAGATCGCTGCGCTTTGAACTGGCAGTAGCAGAGCGGACGAAGGCGCCGTTGAAATTGTCAGATTCGATGTCCGCTGTCATAGGTCGGCACCCCATAGGCCCACGACCCGCAGCAGATTCATGCACCTAAAAGGGTGCGTGTTTTCGTTTGGTTCCGAACTTGCGTATTGGTCATGACATGTGCACCAAGGCTAATTTGGATTGTGCGTTTGACTCCAACCTTGAAAAGGCGGGATGCTGTTGCAACGTGGCCATCTGTTTTCGTATTGATGAGCGTTGAAAATCAAGCCACATGGGTATCTGAAACAACACAGGATATTGTATGAAAAATCAGTGCCATGCCTGTGGCGAAGAAATTTCAGAGAATGCAAAAGTCTGCAGACAATGCAACTCAAGTCAAAATAGATTTCTTTACTGGATTAATTCCTTTGCCAATCTTGGGACACTTGTTGTTTCTTTATTAGCCCTGCTCGTGTCCTTTGCTGCTTTATATTTCAGCACAGTGAAGGAACCTGCCAGCCCACGACTCTTCGTTCAGGTAGATCGCTTCACCCAAAGTGGTTTTTCTTTCTTCGTCACTAACTTAGGTGAACTTCCAACGCTGGTAAGAGACTTCGATCTAAGAATTAGTCTAAACCAGGGGGAAGGTACGCACGTCGTTCGAGCTGGCTTTACTATCCCTCCTGCCCAGATACCGCCGGGAGGAAATCAGCTCTTTTCGGTCAAATACTCAAGTTTTGTGCCTAGCTTTACAAGCTGGACCACATCCGAAAACACGGAAGAGCCATTCTCTCTCAAATTCCTATATGGTGCAGCAAGCTTCGGTAATAATCTGCACTGTCAGGTCGATGTGTATTTTACATCGCGGCGGTACTTTCCCAGCAATATTGACGGCGCGGAAGGCTCGGTAAATGGAACTTGCTCCGAGGCGATGAAATGGTTCGCCGAGAACATTGGTCCACTTAGACTCGACATTGAAAGCGCAGAGTAGAAAGTATTTGCGTTTGTGACGGTCGGCCAAAAGCCAACTGGGACGCGTTCTCAAAGCTTAAGTCGCATAAGCTCTTGTATTTGCAGGCTGCGCACAATTCCGGAAAGCCGTCATTAGCCATCTCGCAGAAACCCGGAACTTTGGGCTCGTTGCAGTCCTTCCCCGCATAAAGAACGAGCAGCAGCTTCGGGTCAAAAGCACGAGACTGCCTCGAAAGGGCTGGCCACTCTTGGCTAGGAAATCAATGCCGACTGACTTGCCACTTCCAGCCCGGGCACGGCCTCGGGCGTGATCTTCCTGACGCTGGAGGACGAGACCGGCGTTTCCAACGTGGTCGTCTGGCCGAAGATGTACGAAAAATTCCGGCCCGCCGTTCTCGGCGGACGGCTCTTGAAGGTCACCGGGCGTCTGGAGCGCGAAGGCATGGTCGTTCACCTGATCGCCGACCACATCGAGGACCGCTCCCGCGACCTGTCGCTTCTCGGCCACCCCAACGACGACGTTCTGGGCCAGACGACCACCAAGACCGACGACGTGCCGGTTCATCTGAAATCAGACGCACAACGCACCCGCGCCATGCACCCGAGAGAACAGGCCAAGCGGCTGTTCCCGAGCCGGGATTTTCATTGAGTGGGGATGTGTAAGATGGGTGGGGAGTGGGCGTTTGCTGCAAATGCGAGAACCGGCACGTAAACTGCCTATGCTTTGAGCCTAACCACCTTCACAAGGCTTGCTGTAACCATTCACGCTCAAATTCTGATAGCGCTCCGTTTGGATCCTGAATGGCTTCGTACAAGCGGTTCCTCAAAGTATTCTTGGTGTCACCGTCAACGTAGAACGCCTGCGAAATCTGAATGGGCACGCCTTCCTCGTCCAATTCCTTGAGAATTTCCGGCTGAAACCAGCTACCAATGCTGCCAAGAAACAGACTGTAGTCGGCTTGTGGCGACGACTGGCGTACAAATAGCTCTACCAATGCAAAGTTTTGCGGCAAACCATACTCGCAAGCCCGCAAGAATTTGAAGATGTTGTCTCGGTTTTCGGGTTGCCCCTTGTAGCTTAGATCCTGAATCAGAAGGAAACTTTTTAGGCTTGTTGCCTTTCGAAGTCTGTCGATGAGTGTAGCAAGTTGTCTGGTATTGAACGCTCCAAAGGAACCAACCTTCTGTTGAGAACAGAATACATCACAGACTTCGAGAATCTCGGGCCAACTTGGCCAGTTTGCCCAAATCAATCTGTCGCTCTCTTCAAGGGAGCTGATTACTTGCTCTTTTATGGCTATGGCTGTTTCCAACCCGATCGAAGACGCCAATTTAAGTTCATCGCCCTCAAGACCTAACCTATCCCAGTAGTAACGAAACCTGTCATCTGACCGCTTTGACCTATCCGGTTTGTCGATATGTACGATGTACTCGTCGGGTAGCTCGTCATCCTCTGAAAACAGTGTTGGGCTGACTTCCAGTTCGGTGTACTCAGGGATATCATTGAAGACCATAACTTGGCCGACGTGATGCTGTCCGAGCCGCCCAGCGCGCCCCTTGATATTTGAATAGGTGAAGAAGTCATACGAATCCCGATTAATCTTTTTGTCAAAGATCATGACTGTCTTTGCCGCCGTGTTGACGCCTTCAATGAGCGTTGAGGTGCAAAGCAGTATGGGCAGTTTACCTTGATTAAAGAGGCGAACCATTTGCGCAGCAATTGCTCGCGGAATGCGGCCATGATGGACACCAAACCCATAGTAAACTGCCAAAGATAGGAAATTGTTTCGCCCAATATTGTTCCTCAACCAAACGGCGAAGTCGCTTGTGTCTTCTGCCACGGCCATCTTTTCAGAAAGCTCGATTGCAAGTTTGTTGGCTTTGCCCGGTGACGAGATAAAGACAAGTGCTGGCCAGTTATTATCCTCGCCAATTTCTTCGATCAAGCGCTCACGCTTGTCCGATACCGTTCGAAGGTCCAAGGTCTCTACTGCGACCGTAGAAAACCGAGTTCGCAGAAATTCAAAATTCCAGCGGGAATCTGGTGCAACAGATATCTTGTCGATATTGGGGCCAAGAAAGAAGAACTGCTTCGACCGCTTGAGCAAACGGTAGACCGCAGCGTTAAGTGTGATGCTTCGCTCGTCACGCCTGTCCGGATCAAGTTTGTAAAACTCGTCAACAACGGTGAGGTCCAAAGCTCCCAAGTCTTCTCGATATATCAGTCGTTCTTGGGTCCCAAGGAAAATGGTCGGATCATCCGTCGATGTTTCGCTCTGGTGCATCACCAGTTTGAACTTTTCTGAAAAACGATCCCGAAAGCGCCTTCTGAATTCGTCGAGTAGCGCAATCGTCGGCAGCACAACAGCCACACGACGATAACGTTCAGTCGAGAGCAGAGCGTCGATCAGCAGGCTCTTTCCAAAACTGGTTGGGGCGCTCAAGATGAGATTTCGGCCCGCAAGGAGAGCATCCAGAGCTTTGATTTGTTCGCGATGAAACGTTACCCCTCCTAATTCGGGAGCAGTTACAGCTTCAGCGACAAGTGCGTCTGTCTCGTCTGCCCACTCCGTTTCGATATAGTTCCACAGCCCTGTTGAACGGGCCAAAGAGCTTACTAGGGGCCGATAGCTTAGGAGTTCGTCTGGGTGGGTGTCTAAGAGGTCGGCAAGTCTGGGAACAACCTCAAGCAAGTTTGGGTCATCGGCATCGGTTGACTGAATGGCGAAGGACGCGGCTTGCAGCACTCGAAACGTTTCGCGCTTCAAATCTGAGCCAGAAAGCGAATTTAGGGCCTTCCAGTTAATATCCAGAACAGGCATTTGTTACACCTTATCCAATTTGCAACCCTTTAAGGCGGTCATCGAAGGCTTTGTTGAGCGCATCCTTGTCACCCAAGGGGACGTAAATGAGTTTGAGTTTTATTTTTTCAGTCAGCCCTGATGCACTCAATTTTGCCCACAAAGTTTTCATCTCGGCGTCCACCTCCGCGCTGTAGTCTTCGCTTGCTGACACGTGGCTCGCTGTCGCATCGCTATTCGCGGCGATCAAAACGGGGAAAACTGCACTTGCAATTAGATCGTCTAAAGAAGCTTCCGCAGACAGAAGTTTCTTGATCTTTGCACTGTGTGGAATGTCGTTGGATACCTGTGGTCCAAGCAATAACTTCTCGTTCTTGAGGAAACCCGCCGTGATGTGCCCTTTGATGGATGCGATTGCATCCTTAATCGCGTCATTCCGGTCTTTGAAAAACTTCGCTTCGCCCAACCAAAGTTCTATATCGTCAACTCCGACGTACAGCACATGAACCAGGTCAAATGCCTTTACTGGATCGTTTGAAGCACTTAGATAGTTAACTCTAGCCGCGACGGGTATTGTATTGAAATAGGTCCGGCAAACGGCGTGAGCAGCAATCTCGCCCACCTCGCCACGCCGTTCATATTTTTCACTGGTGTAAACTCTGGAAGCTGCCTGCTTGAGGCGAACAAAGGTGTTCGTATGGTTCGTGTCGCGCAGTTCGTCAGACTTTAGAGCGTAGTCAATAATCCATTCTATCAGATTGTCAGCGAGCCCAGAGCAACGCCACTCGGATAGTTCGAAGCCTGCGCAATAGCTCTCCAAGCTTTCATTCGATTCGGTGAGTCTAGTTAGAATGCAATTGGGGGCAATTTCGTAAGGGTTCGACATTCAGCACGCTGTTCTTGGTCATTTAACTAGACTCTGCCGTAAAACCTTCAACCCGGCAACTCTCTAGGGTTGCGCGCCCTGCTGCGCTGCACCCCGTTTCGATGGCTCGGATCAGGCTGCTCAACAGAACGACATCAGTCCCTTCTTGCAGCGACCGCCTCTGCAATTGTGGTTCGAGAAGGTAATGGCAGCCTCGCGAATATTGCGATGCAGCATCCGAGCATAGGTTGAATGAACGGCAGCAAAGGGCCGTTTGTGTCCACCAAGCACCAGCTAAAGTCAGGATTGGAGCGCCGCACCGCCACCTGGAGCCCGGAGCGGTCAGCAGGCAAACAGGTTCATTTTGGAGCACATGGCTTACTTCCGGGGATTGGGCGGAGTGCTATTTCGCCTGTCTGGGACACTTCGAATTCCAATGCCTTTGTCTGAGGGCTGCTGCCGACGACGACGACAGTGTAGTCACCTTTTTCGAACTTGCTCCTGTGCAGTCCGGAAGCTGAAATCATGGCTTCCAAATCCGACAAAGACTTATCACGCAGGAATTGCTGTAAAAGCTTCTCAGAACTTCTCAGGGCATCAGCCTCTCGAGCCAGTTGGTCGCACCGGTAGGTGTGCGAAATGCCTTTGTCCAATTGATCTGCCCCTTCCATGACAAGATACGTCATTACCCCACCAAGCAGCACGCCCGCCAACATCAGTCCGAGTGCACGCATCAATCACTATCCTTCGTCTTCGAACTCAAACGCATTATGTCCACTGGAGATGTTTATCTGTCGCGCGTTGCAGTCACTCAACCGTCTATGATTCTGCATCCTGCATAATTGGCCGCTTCGGTGAAAGCTGCGCGAAACAGGTGCTTTTCAGGTTGGTCCGGAAGTCAGCTCCGAACCAAAAGCAGAAGACCCTCCCCAAAAGGCCTCGCCACGCTTGACCAGGAAACCAACACCCACCGAGCTGCCACTTCCGCCCTTTCAGCGCCCGGGACAATGGCTTAAGAAAAGAACTCGTCAGCTTTTGTGAGCGCGTAGAGGGGACACATGGAACAACGCAGATTGGGTGCCAACGGGCCGGAAGTGGGTGCTATCGGCTATGGGGCGATGTCCTTCTCCGACATGTACGGGCCGACGAACGAAACGGAAAGCCATGCCATTCTGAATGCCTGCCGCGATCTGGGTGTCACGCATCTGGACACGGCCAATGTCTATGGCATGGGCAAATCGGAAAGCGCCATCGGCACCTATCTGAAAGCCAACCCGGGTGCGCGGGACGAATTCGTGATCGCGACGAAGGCCACGATCACCAAAGATGCGGACGGCAACCGCAGCTTCGACAATTCGGCGGAGCACCTTGAAGCCGAGCTGGACAAGTCTCTGCAGCGGCTTGGAGTGGAGTGCGTGGACCTGTTCTATGCCCATCGCCGCGACCCGCGCTTTACCCCGGAAGAAACGGCGGCCAATCTCGGCCGGCTGGTGGAAAAGGGCAAGGCCCGCGCCATCGGCCTGTCGGAAATCGCGCCGTCTACCCTGCGGCGCGCCATGAAGGTGTTTCCTGTCGCGGCCGTTCAATCGGAATATTCGCTTTCCACGCGCGCGCCCGACCTCGGGCTGGTGCAGGCCTGCGCCGAGCTTGGTGTTGCCATGGTGGCCTTTTCGCCCGTGGGCCGCTCGCTGCTGACGGACCATCCGATCCCGCGCGAGCGGATCGCCGAGCTGCCGTTCCTCAGCACCAACCCGCGATTCATGGAGCCGAACCTGACGGAGAACCTGCGCATCATGCAGGGCTTCCGCAAGCTTGCCGCGGAGATGGGCACGACGGCGGCGGGGCTGGCGAACGCCTGGCTGCTGACCCGCGGACCGCATGTGATCCCGATCCCGGGAACGCGCTCCGTGGAGCACCTGCGGGAATGCATCTCGGGCGCGGCGCTGAACCTGACGGCAGCGGATCTGGAGCGTATCGAGGCCGTGCTGCCCGTCGGCTGGGCCCACGGCGACCGCTACTCGGACGTGCAAAGCATCGGGCCGGAGCGCTATTGCTGAGATGAGCAAGCTGTTTGAAGAACTGGACTACGCGCCGACACCGATCGGCGCGATTTCCCTGCGCCGCCGGCATATCCTGGCGCTGAAAACCGACGTCTTCGAAATCCTCCTTGGCGAGGAACACCTGATGTCGAGCCTCTTTACCGCGTCGGAAATCGCGCTGGCGGACAAGGGGCTTGCGGCCCTCGACGGCGACAAGCTGGACGTGCTGGTGGGCGGACTTGGGCTTGGTTACACCGCGCAGGCCGTTCTGGCGCATGAGAGCGTTGCCGACCTTACCGTGGTCGACCTGCTGGAGCCTGTCATCCGCTGGCATGAGGAAGGTCTCGTGCCGATGAAAACCGAGCTTGCCGACAGCCCGCGCTGCCGGCTGGTGCAGGGCGATTTCTTCGCCATGGCAGCCTCGGAAGACGGCTTTGATATAGACCAGCCCGGCCGCCAGTATGACGCCCTGCTGATCGATATAGACCACACGCCGGAGCGGCTGCTGCATGGCGGATCCAAAGGCTTTTACACGCCCGAGGGCCTGCGCGCCGTGCAACGTTTCGTGAAGCCGGGCGGGATCGTCGGGCTGTGGTCGGATGAAGCCCCGGACGAGGCCATCACGGCCCTGCTTGGCCAGGCGTTTGACGTGGCCTGGGCCGAGCCGGTGGTGTTTGCAAACCCCTTGCAGGACGGGCGCGAGGTGACCCAGGCCGTCTATCTGGGGCGCAAGGGGTGAGTTGCTTGCGCTCAGGCGCGGGGGAAATAGCTTTCCCGCTCGGCATCCATGGCCTTCCGCCAGCGGTCCTTTAGAGAGCCGCGGCTTTCCGGATAGCGTTCATCCAGCGCCTCGGCAAAGGTCATGCGGTCGGTGCGGAAATAGCGGAAGCCCTGGCGCAGCTCGCACCAGGCTGCAAGGATGCGGCCTTCGTCCCGGTAGCCCAGCAACACGGGCCAGACCACGCGCTTACTCTCCTTGCCATCACCGTCGCGGTACCCCAGCGACACCTTCCTGCCTTCCAGAATGGCCTGCCGCAGCATGGCCGCATCGACCTTGTCTTCTGATGCCGGGCCGACGGGCCGCACGCTCATCGCGGCTGCCGCGATGTGGCGGCGCAAGGGCCTGGGCGTGATGGCCTCGATCTTGGCGATCAGGTTTTCCGCTGCCCTGGCAAGTTCCGGCTCGGCGCGGGTGGAAACCCACAAGGCGCCCAGAACGGCGGCGTCGATTTCCTCGGCTGTCAGCATCAGGGGCGGCATGTCGAAGCCCTCTTCCAGAACATAGCCGACACCGGCCTCGCCTCGGATCGGCACGCGCTGCGCCGTCAAGGTGGCGATGTCGCGATAGACCGAGCGTTTGGAAACCTCCAGTTCATCCGCGATCGTCTGCGCCGACACCGGCCGGCGCACCCGTCGCAGGATCTGGATAATTTCAAACAGTCTGTCCGCGCGCCGCATGGCCCGTCTCCCCGGCACGATGCTGCCAACACGGTGTCAGCAGGGGGCCTTTATAGGACCCGGACACCAGAGTTGAAAAGCGTCCGGAAGACCATGACCCGAAACCTGACAAGACACCTTTTGTGGATCCTCGCGATCCTTTTTCTGACCAGCGGAACCGCGCTTCATGCGCAGGAGACAGACATGACAAATTCACAAGCAGCAGCCGTTCAAAGACTTGGCGTCTATGTGCTGTCCAGCGACCTGCGCCGTTCACGTGAGTTCTACCAGGACCTCTTCAGTGCCACCCCCACGGTGGAGACGGACGTCTTCATCGGCTTCGATGTGGCCGGTGGGCTGTTTGCCGTCATTTCAAAACAGGCCTTCGCGCCGGATGCGAAGCTCGGCGGCAACACAGTGCCCTATCTGAAGGTCGACGACATTCAGGCGGCCCTGCAGCTTGTCGAGACAATCGCCCCCGATGCGCTGAAGGCCCCCGGCCTGATCAGCGAAGGGCCGATCAGTCTGTTCAAGGTCACCGATCCGGATGGCAACATCCTTGAATATTATTCGCTCAACATGCCGATCGACGGACTCTAGAACAGCTACTCGGCAGCTTCATCCGGCGTGCCCAGAGACGCCAGTCCCTTGGGCGTCAGGGCGTAGATGCCTCTTTCCACCCGCTCGAACCAGCCGTAGTGATCGTCGGCCATCATGCGGGTTGCGGTGGCAACGCCTGTTGCCCTGGCCACATCCGCGCCGCGGCTGGGGCCGTTGGTGGAAAGATGTTCCGCGCAGCGGATCGCATCCTGCCGGTAGGCCGTCACGAGCGTGGTGCGCGTCGAACCGCCGGTGTTCGGGTCACCGACCCGGCGGGCAAACTCCCGCAGGAGCCGATCCTTGCGCGGCTTGGACTTGCGCGGGGTGAAAGGCGCCGGGTCCAGGTGCACCTCGACAACGCCATCCGGCAACCTGACGGTGATCACGCCAAGGCCCAGCCTTCGGGCAAGCTGCAGGTTCTTCTTCAGGGACTGGAGGAACTGCCGCCCCTTGCCCCGGACGACCGCGACATAGACTGCGTCGGTCACCGACTGGCGCACGACCGCCTGATGAAACAGGCTCAAGGTGAACCCGGTCTTGAGTTCGACAATCACAGGATCCGCACCCTCGCGGCACGCGACGATATCGGCCGAACCGACTTCGGCCTTCACCTCATATCCCTGCTCAACAAGAAAAGATTTGACCGGCGGATAGAGCTCGGTTTCCAGAATGCGCCCCATGGAGGCATCCTACGTGCGAAGCCATGGGCGGGCAATCTTCCGGCCGGGGCAGCTGCGCGAAATCCAACGAATTGACCAGGTGTGGCGCCTCAGGGACGGAGCCGGAAGCTGACACTTTCAAAAAAGACCGGACCACATTGTGTGACCCGGTCCGATCCGTCCTTGCGCGTTCCAGATGAGAACGCAGGCAGCCATGGTTACTGCGCCGTCTGAGGTTCGCCCACTGCGGGGGCATTCAGCTGCTCAGCCTCCTGCCGTGCCTTTGCAGCTTCTTCCGCCTGGCGTATCTGCAGAGACGTCAGAAACGCAGGAGCTGCATCAACCTCGTCCAGAGAGGCCTTGATCACCAGCGTCTGGTCACCCGGCTCCACCTTGCTGTGCTCGACCGCATCATAGGGAACGCCGATCAGCTTGGTGCCGAGACCCAGAAAGCCTCCTGCCTCGATCACGACACCAACGACCTTGCCTTCGCCATCGATCTCAAGCGCGGCCACCTCGCCAATCGTGTCACCAGCCGGATTGGTGACTTCCTGCCCGATCAGGTTGCTGGAAAGCCAATGGCCGGATTCCTGCTGGGCAAGGAACGGCGTCACGCCTTCGAACGCGATCTCAGGCGCATCGCCCTCGGGCATAGTTTCCTGGATCATCGGGTCTGCTTCGCGGGGTTGAGAGGTCTCCTGCGCCAGCGCGGGACTGAGCGACAGCGCCAGGGCGGCGATTGTGGCCGGAACGAAGTTGCGTTTCATGATTCACTCCCTTGTTGCCGCGCCGGCAGAGCAGACAACCCGTTCGCCCTCACCGATGCGTAGACAAACAGATAGGAAGCAAAATTGGCCTTTTCGGGCAAAGGCCGAATAAAATTAGCTATTAAATATCAGCAGGTTACCCATTGACACGTGACGGGACATACCCGCAAAACGTGTCAATTTGATGATTGATTCAATCTATACGGGCACCGTATAGCCACCGCACTCCCTCGATATCGCTCGGCTGCAGACCCTCGAAGGTTTCCCGGTACTTGAAGTGCATGATCGAGCTCTTGCGAAGGTAGTGATCGAGGCCGATCGCATGACCGATTTCATGGGCAAAGGTGTACTGCAAATCGTAGGTCTTCAAATCGCCGTCGAAGCCGATCTTCCATTTGTGGACCGGATTGAGACAAACGGCAGACCGGGTGATGCGGGCAAGCTTGGCCGCCGCCGTGGCACCTGACCGTGCTTCCGGTTGCCGACCGGGTTTTCCGAGACCCCGGTCCGAAACGTCGGTCACATTCGACTTCGGACGATCTGCAAAGTCGGACTGAAACCTGACGTTGGTGAACGCAAATCCCCTTGGAATGGACTGCACACCCAGCAGAATATCTGCCGCGTTCACGTCCGCAATCTCTTCGAAGGTGAGCCCGCTGACATTTTGCCAAAGCTGGAAGGCAAGCGACGCCTGGCGCCGCACGTCCTCAAGGCCCAGGGAACTCAAGCGCGCAAGGCGCGCAAGGCTGTCCATCGCTCCGCAATTTCGCGCTTTCTCCTGCACGATGGGCTGCTGCACGAAGGCATAGGTGACGTGAGCCGGCGTGCCGAGCTCTGCCTTTCCCCATTTCACGAGATGTCCTTCCAGCTTGAGCGGGGCAAAACCTGCAGCGTTGCCTGCCAGTGAAGGAACCAATGAACAAAAAGTCACAATTGCAGCGATGAGGAAAATGAAGCCGGTCTTCAATGTCTCACTCTTTGGTCGTTCAAGGGTCGGGTAAGACTGCTGACCGTAACGCCAAGGCCGCGTCCTGGATCAGTTTACAATGCGGCAGCTTTACCGCGCCTTGCGAAGGCCCTCAGGCCTGCATCCAAGAGCCAACATCAAGGCAACTCTCGGCTTCTTGCATCTGCGCCGAACGTTACGTCACATTGCCGGCGAAGAAAATCCGGAAAAATCCCATGCAGACGCGAAATCCCGAGAAAATTTCAAGCGATTGAAAAATTGCAACAGTCCAACCACCCGAAAGTGATGCTGTTTGCTCACGCAGGTGTGAGCACGATCCGCTGAATGAAACGTCCCGATGCCTCGGAAATGCCCGGAAACACCCTATACTTGAACATCGGACGCGCCCGGTGCCCACGAGGAGCCGGGCCCAAACGCCCGACAGGAGATTACTCATGACATCCGGTCTCATTACCCGCCGAAACCTGCTTGTCACCGGAACCGCCCTGCTGGTGTCGGGTGCATCCGGGTTGAGTGTTCCCGCACAGGCCAAAGGCGTGGCGCCGACAGCGTCGATGCGGGGCGGGTCCAACAACTATCGGCCCGGTGCGCCCATTGTCGACAGGATTGGCGGTGGCGGTTTCTGGATGAGCGGAACCGTGCGGCGCGCAGGTGACGGTGCCCCTCTGGCAGGCCAGCGCATTCAGATCTGGGCACATACGACCGAAGGGAACGAACGCGACCAGCGCAGCCATGGCGCGACGCTCACCGATGCCAATGGCGTCTTCCGCCTGGAAATGCCGCAGATCGTTCCGGCCTTCGGCCAGCCCCACGGGCATCTGGCCTATGACAGCGGAGAGTTCGAAACCGTCTTTCTGCGGCCGGTGATGAGAAGCTCGGCCGACACCAGCCTGGAAGCACATTTCGTGCTGCAGCCTGCTTGACCCGGACTTGCCCGACGGCATGAACCGCCTTCGTGCTCTTCTGAAATGGGCCATCCTGGCAACGACCCTTGCTTTGCCCCTGCTCGCGGCGGCGGCAAGCCCGCTGCTGCAATGGCGCCAGCCGGTCTATATCGCTGCAGGCTTTGCCGGTATCACAGCGATGGCACTGCTCTTGTTGCAGCCCTTGCTGGCTGGAGGTTATCTCCCTGGCGCTGAAGGCCTGCAAGGCAGGCGCCTGCACCGCTGGACCGGCTCGTTGCTGGTGCTGGCGATCATCCTTCATGTCGGCGGGCTCTGGATCACCAGTCCGCCGGATGTCATCGACGCCCTTCTCTTCAGATCACCGACACCCTTTTCCGTCTGGGGTGTGCTTGCCATGTGGGCCGTCTTTGCCGCAGCATTGCTCGCCGCAGTCCGACGGCGCCTGCCAATCCCCCCGCGTCTTTGGCGCCGCCTCCACACCCTTCTTGCCATGATGATCGTTATCGGCAGCGCCGCCCATGCGCTGTTGATCGAAGGCACGATGGAGACACTGTCCAAGGCTGCGCTTTGTGCTTTGGCAGTGGCCGCGACGGTGAAAGTGATCGTTGACCTGAAAATCTGGGCGAGGCGTTCACGCGGGGAAAGCTGAAACTCCCTCGCGCAGCGGGCCAGGCTTCAATTTATCAGCTCATGAACCCTAGAACTGGGATGCCCAGTAGCCGAAGGTTATGTTTTTCGGATCCTGTGGCAATTTCTTGATCAACCCTGTTTGCGGGTTCGTCAGAGGGCCGCTGTTCTTTCCATCGATGTAATGGCGCCGAAAATTCTGCCTGCACGCACCGAATTCCGCCGTGCGGATAATCTGTTCGCAAAGATACAGAACCGTTCTGGTGCTTGGAGTTTTTAAATCCACGTTTTCCATCAGGAGCGGATAGATTTTTAAATAGTCTTCACGCGCTAGTACGCGACCGCAAATGACATCAACGGCATACTCCGCAAAGGGAACTTCGGAGATAGCAGCTCCGAGGCCTTTGCACGACAAATCAAACAAAGACACGCTGTTTGGGTCGTCAACTGAATTCAGGTTACCGGCCATTTTACCCCCCAACAAAAAGTATCAAATACAACCATCGAAAAAACTTCTCGTTGAAGAAAATAGTCCCGAAGTCTTTCGCAAATCAACACGTAAAAGTTCGTTGACGACCACACCGGAAGGGCCTCTGGCGAAGAGAGGATACGTCGAGGTTCATCATTTCACGTTGCGTAAGTACTCAGTTCGAAATGGCAGCGCCGCACGTCGCTTGTCTGCCTTTTTCCGCAATTTCTAATGTAATTTTTGCGCCGGAGCGCCGCGTCTCAAGCCGTGTGTGAACGGCCGTTCCCGTGCTATGTTTTTTCCGGAATTATGTTTCAAACGAAAGAGCAGCCCGCCTGTTGTCTCGCCTGAGGAATTTCGTCCAGAGGACCAGTGGAGCTGCTGCGCCCTTTTCGAAAGCCTGATTTGCCATGCCCTTCCGTTTTCCTGCCCGGCCCTTTTTCTTTCTTGCCACACTGCTGCTGTGCGCCCAGAGCGCCTCATCCGCTGAGTTGACGCTTGTCTCCTTCCGCTACAGTGATGCCGCACCGGTGGTGCATCTGCGGCTGGAAGGGGAAATACGGGCGGAGGATGGCGAGCGCATGGAGGAGGCTTTCGCGCAACTGGCGCGCTGCTCAGGTGCGGCCTGCAACAACGATTTTGGCGGGCCGCGTGCCGTCGTCTCGCTGTCGAGCCCCGGCGGTTCCTATTCAGCCGGGGTAAAGCTGGCGGACTTCTTCAGAAACAACACCATCGCAACAGTGGTCGAAGCCGGAGACAGCTGCGTTTCGGCCTGTGCCATGGCGTTTCTGGGCGGCTCGTCCTTCTGGCCGACCGGCGGCATCGGCACCTTCATCGACCGCACCATCGAACCGGGTGCGAGGGTCGGTTTCCACTCGCCCTATTTTACCGAAGAGACTGCGGTTGCCGCCGTCCGCAGCGGTCAATTGGGCCAGTTGCTCGAGCTTACCCGGCTTGCCATTGCCGACATCGTCAAGAACCTGACACGCTACTCGGTCAGTCAGCATGTGCTGGACCGGATCATCAGCATGGGCCCGGAAGGATTTTATGAAGTCGATACGCCCGCCGCGCTCTTTGCGATCAGGGCGCAACTGCCCAGCTTCGACCCGGCCCTTCTGAACATCCCGTTTGACAACCAGATCCTGAACGTGTGCAGCCGCCTGGCCGCGCTGCACTACGAGCAACCCCTGGGCCTGCTCGATGCGTCGCTGCTGGCAGATACCAACGACGGCCGCACACCGGAGGGCGACAGGATCAGGCTCTACGACCTTGCCGACCGGCCGCTCAACGTTGCTGGCTGCGGCGTTCCGCGTGACAAGCAGTCCGGCACCATCGATACCATGTCTCTCTACCGGCTGGTCAGCGACGGCGAAATCTTCGAGCCGCTATTATCGTTTCACAATTCGAAAGACGGCGGCTGGTCGTCGCTTGGTTATCGGGGAGGACGGGCAACGGACGCTTTCATCAAGCTGGGGCCGCTCAACCATGTGCTGATGGCTCCGGACGAAAAGCTGAACGACCTGCCACGCGTGGTTTGGGAAGAAATAGAAGCCGCCAAAGGCCGGGTCGCCAACCCGCACCTGCCGAGCCACAGCCGCCCCTGGCCCGTGGAAACCATGGCTGCCACACAATGGTCGCGCAGTTACCTTGGCGAAGGACTGACGATTGTCGAACAGACCGGCCCGGCGAAGCTCTTTGAAGAGCTGGCCGAGCAGGCGGAAGGAACCAGCATTCTCTATAGCCAGGACAAGCCGGACACTCTGGTACGGTCCGGCGAGGACACCGAAACCGGCACCTCCTACTATTGGCTCGCCCTTCGCGCCGGCAACCGGGCCGCCACCATTCGCGTTGAAGCGCCCGTTCCGGCAGCGGGCCTCACCAACGCCCAGAAATCCCTCATGAGCCTGGTGGCCTGCTCAAGCGATTTCGAAGGCGTTCATCTGGGGTGTTTCAAGTAAGGCGGTTCGAAAACCGCGCGTCAGGACACGGCGCCATGTTCAGCGAGAAAATTCAGCAGCACGCGGACACGTGCAGGCAAAGGACCGCCCTGGCCGGTGTAGACCGCGTGGAAGGCTTCGCTGTCGTCTGCATAACACTTTTCAAGAACCGGCTTCAGACGTCCCGCGACGATGTCAGCACGGACTGTAAAGGCGGCCAAACGCGCCAGCCCAAGGCCGTTGATCGCCAGCCGGCGGATGGCCTCGCCGTCGCTCGCCTGAACGCGCCCGGGCGGGCAGACTGCTATCGGTTCGTCGTCTCGCAGAAAGCGCCAGGTATCGACTTCCCGCGGATAGTTGAACCCGATTTTTCTGTGCCCCTCCAGATCCGCGACGCAGGCAGGTTCCCCGACACGCTGAAGATAGTCAGGCGAGGCGACGATCAGCATCGGCGTTTCGCCGAGCTTGCGTGCTACCAGGCTGGAGTCCTTGAGCGGCCCTGCCCGCACCACAACATCCGTCCGCTCCGCGAGAAGGTCGATCAAGGCGTCGGTCAGAACGATTTCGAGAGAGATGTCGGGGTACTGCTCGAGGAACACAGGCAGGACAGGCTCAAGAATGTGGGTCGCATAGGAGGCGCTGGTGTTCAGCCGAATGCGGCCGACCGGCTGCTCGCCCAACCCTGCCTGCCGTTCCGCTTCATCGATGCTTGAGAGAATTTCTCGCGCACGCTCGTAAAAGACACATCCTTCGGCCGTCAGATCCAGACGCCGGGTGGACCGGTTGAAAAGCCGTGCGCCAAGCCGTGTCTCGAGCCGGGAAATAAGCTTGCTGACTGCAGACTGGGTCATCCCCAGGTGCCTGGCTGCGTGGGAAAACCCGCCCAGTTCAACAACCTGAACAAAGACCTCCATCTCACCGCTGCGGTTTATGCTGGCGCGCGACATATGACTTCAATTCACTTATTATATTCATTTCGGGCGTATAGTTCATGATATGAGCACTGCCTAGGTTCCGTCCATCGAAATTTCATGGACCGAATCCAAAATGCCCCTTGCTCTTTATGCACTGGCGGCCGGAGCCTTTGGCATCGGCGTCACAGAATTCGTCATCATGGGCCTTCTGCTAGAGGTCAGCCGCGATCTTGGTGTCTCGATCGCTGCAGCAGGAATGCTCATCTCCGGCTACGCCCTCGGGGTCGTGGTCGGCGCGCCCATACTGACCGTCTTCACCACGACCTGGAACAGGAAGCGCGTGCTGATCGGCCTGATGGTGATCTTCATCATCGGGAACGCCGCCTGCGCGCTTGCGCCCAGCTACGACCTGCTGATGGCAGCCCGTATCCTCACGGCCCTCGCTCATGGAACCTACTTCGGTGTCGGCTCGGTCTTTGCCGCCTCCATGGTCGGCAAGGACAAGCAGGCGTCCGCAATTGCCATCATGTTCACGGGGTTGACGCTTGCCAACATCCTCGGCGTGCCTGCCGGAACCTGGCTTGGCCAGCAATTCAGCTGGCGCATGACCTTCTGGGCCGTGACGCTGATCGGCCTGGCCGCACTGGCCGTGCTCATTCTGCTCGTTCCGACGGATCGTTCGCGCGCCGCACAATCCGGCTGGCGGGCCGATCTGAAGGCCGTGTCGCGCGCCTCTGTCCTTCTCGGTTTCCTGACCACGGTCCTGGGGTTTGCAGGCGTCTTCACCCTGTTCACCTACATCGCCCCGTTGCTGACGCAGGTCAGTGGATTTGCCGACACGGCGGTATCCCCGATCCTGTTGATCTTCGGTGGGGGGCTGGTCGCCGGAAATCTCCTGGGCGGAAAACTTGCCGACATCAGACTGAAGACCGCTCTCATCGGCAGCATGGCAGCCCTTGCACTCGTGCTGGCAATCATGTCCGCCGCGTTTGGAAACCAGACCGCGGCCGTGGTGCTGACGGGACTGCTCGGCGTGGCGGGTTTCGCAACGGTTCCGCCGCTTCAGTCCTGGGTTCTGTCGAAGGCCGTTGGCGCCGGAGAAAGCCTTGCGTCCAGCCTGAACATTGCCGCCTTCAATCTCGGCAACGCACTTGGGGCCTGGGCCGGCGGCCTGGCCATCTCCCGTGGGCCCGGACTTGAAAACCTGCCTCTGGTCGCCGCGAGTTTCCCCCTCCTCGCCATCGTGGTCGCGCTTGCCTCCTTCGCGATTGAGCGGCGGAGCGTGCCCTCCCCGATCTCCACTCACCAGACTGCCAGCTAGAAAGGATATCACCGACATGGACTATCGCTATCTTGGAAACTCCGGACTCAAGGTTCCCGCCCTCAGCTTCGGCGCCGGCACATTCGGCGGCTCCGGCCCACTCTTCAGTCATTGGGGCACAACGGACGTCGCAGAAGCGCGCCGCCTCGTCGACATCTGCCTCGAGGCCGGCGTCAACCTGTTCGACACCGCGGACAACTACTCCGAAGGTGCTTCGGAAGAAGTGCTCGGTGAAGCAATCAAGGGCCGCCGCGACGCGGTGCTGCTCTCCACGAAAATGAGCCTCCCCCTGGGGGATGGCCCCAATGAGGCAGGGTCTTCACGCTTCAGGCTGATCAGGGGTGTCGAGGCTGCACTCAAGCGCCTTGGAACGGACCATATCGATCTTCTGCAACTGCACGCATTCGACGCCTTCACCCCGGTGGAAGAGGTGCTGTCGACGCTCGACCAGCTCGTCCGCGACGGGAAAATCCGCTATATCGGCGTTTCCAACTTCTCCGGATGGCAGATCATGAAATCGCTGGCTGTTGCGGAGAAACACGGCTGGTCGCGCTATGTCGCAAACCAGGTTTATTATTCTCTCGTCGGACGGGACTACGAGTGGGACCTGATGCCTCTCGGCGCAGACCAGGGCCTGGGCGCCATGGTGTGGAGTCCGCTTGGCTGGGGTCGGCTGACCGGCAAGATCCGCAGGAACAATCCGATCCCCGAGAGCAGCCGACTGCATGAGACCGCAAGTTTCGGACCTCCCGTAGAGGACGATCTGCTCTATTCGGTCGTCGACGTCCTGGATGCGATTGCCGAAGAAACCGGCAAGACAGTGCCGCAAGTGGCGATCAACTGGCTGCTTCAACGCCCCACTGTCGCGTCGGTCATCATCGGGGCGCGCAACGAAGCGCAACTTCGCGACAATCTGGGAGCAACGGGTTGGGCGCTGACGGACGAGCAGATTGCCCGTCTTGATGCCTCGAGCGCGCGCACTGCTCCCTATCCGCATTTTCCCTATCAGAGGCAGGAGGCTTTCGCACAGCTCAACCCAACCCTGGTCTGACGGGCAATCCTGAACGGCGCGGCAGGTGACAACATGAACCTGTCGCGCCAATGGACCTTGGTGCTCAATACCAGAACCCTTCCCGCCGCCAGATGGTGAAATGGCCACGCACCGGTGGGGCCGGGGTGCCACCGTCAATCGTGAATTCGCAACCGCCCTTGAGACCCTTGCCGCCGGTACGGCGCAGGATCACGTATTCGTTGCATTGCGGACCACCGCTGGAGCTCTGGCACATGTCGATGCGCGCGCGTTTCTCGTCCAGAACTTCCCAGACCCAGTCGATCATCGCCACATGTCCGTTCCAGACCATGAAATCGAGTGGCTTGACCTCGTTGATGTCGTCGATGTTGGTCTTGGCGACATGATCCGGATACCGCCGGGGTGAAACACCGTAATATTTGTCCCACTCACCAGTGAATATCAGGAAATTGGCGATAAAGCCTATGCAGTCCATACCGAAAAAGCGGTCTTGCACCATCTGCTGCAGTGCCGCCTGATCGGACATCTTGTCGAAGTAGAGTTTCTTGATCTTGCCGGTCTGCTCGACATCCTTGGAGCCGTCCTTGTTTGCGCGGCCGCAGACCTCAACCTTGTACTTGTCCAAAAGATCCTTGTTCTTCAGCATGAAGTTCCAGATCTTGACGAATGTCTTGTCGTTTCCCTGGCCTTTCAGCGCGAGGTCGATCTCGCGGCCGCCGACATGCTGGTTCAGCGTGATGCCGTGGGGATCCTTGATCCAACGGAAATTCTTGAAAAAACTGGTCGCGCTGTCGTTGCCGCCGTTACCACGGTCCTTGCAAAGATACTGCGTAAGCTTGACCCGGCCGGCGCTGGTCTGCAGGCCAGGATTTGTCAGAACGTCGACGTATTCGTAAGGCAGAAAAAAAGACTCGGCCACATTCACTCTCCCTTGGTTAGGCCCCCTCAATGGCCCCTGAAGCTGTATGCGTAATCGGCGTCTTTCGTAGGCTTGCCGGTGCAGCCAAATAGCCACGTCCCCGGCGAATGCGTCTGTCTTCCACGTCACATTATTTGTCATTGTTGCAATGCGCAGCATCACACCTTTTGAGGGATCTCGGTCAGCAAGATGCGATCAAGGTGATGCGCCCTGTGCGAGGCGACGGATGCCCCGACAACCCCGAGACTCCGCACATGAACTGTTCGACAGGGACAACACCTGAAAAGGCGTCTTTCCCTCACGCGATATCGTCGATGGACAAGCCGCATCATCACCCTTATGATCAAGTCATCTGATGATTTGGTGACTTCAAATGCAATCTCTGGCAAAAACGAGCCTGGTTGACAGCGCAGCCGAGGCGATCCGGGCGGAAATCGTGGGCAATCGCTGGCCCGTGGGGGAAAAGCTGCCCAACGAGGCTCAGCTCTCGGCGCAGCTTTCCATCAGCCGTGGCACCGTGCGCGAAGCCGTGCGCGTGCTTGTTTCGCAAGGCTACCTGGAAACCCGGCAGGGTTCGGGCACCTATGTGCTGTCGGTCGTCGATGCCATCGGGCCATTGACCATGGCGCGTCGCGCAACCCTGCGTGACCAGTTCGAGGCCAGACTGGCGCTGGATGCGGAGGCCGCCAGGCTGGCCGCTCATCGCCAGACACCAGAGGTGATTTCGGAGCTGCGCCGCTTGCTCACGGAGCGCGGAAACTATGACGGTCACGACAAGGCCGGTTTCGTGGAGCGCGACCTTGCCTTTCACCGGGCTGTTGTCGCGGCCTCGCAAAACTCCGTTCTGGTCAACATGTACGAATTCTTCTCCAGTCTGATCGGCGAGACCATTGAGGCTACGCTTGGAAAAGACCTGCAGGAACCCGATATGGCGGCCCACGCGGCCATTGTTGATGCCATCGAGACAGGCGACCCGGAACTGGCCGAGGCCGCTGTCCGCCGGTTCATGGCCCCTGTCCTGAGAGACCTGGAGCGACTGCTCGGCTCATGACACAGGCATCCGAAATCGATCCCGGCTCGATCGAACTGATCGATGCCGAAGACATTGACGTTTCCGCTGAGCAATCCCAGCCGGCGACGCAGAGCGGACTGGTGCGGTTTCTGCTGGGCGCAAGTCTGGTACTGATTGCCTTCAACCTGCGTCCGGTCTTTTCCAGCGCGTCGGCGCTGCTTCTGGAAATCCGCGAAAATTTTGGCCTCACGCCAACGGGCGCAAGCCTTCTGACGACATTGCCCGTTGTATGTCTCGGCCTGTTCTCACCGCTGGCTCCACGCCTTGCCCGCCGCATCGGCACGGAACGCACATTGCTTGCTGTCGTGGTTTTGCTGGCCATTGGAACGGCAGCACGAGGAACGTCCTCCGTGCCGTTGCTGTTTCTTGGAACAGCGTTGGCGGGTGCCTGTATCGCGGTTGGCAACGTACTTCTGCCCGGGCTCGTCAAGCGCGATTTCCCCGACAAGGCCGCACTGGTGACCGGGTGGTATACCATGGCACTTTGCGCGGGCGCTGCCGCCGGTGCGGGATTGACCATTCCGTTTGAAGCGGCCCTCGGTGGTTCGATAGAGGGCGCGCTTGCTATCTGGGCCGTGCCGGCTCTTGTGGTGGCCGTCCTGTGGTTTCCGCAGGTCATGGCGACGCGCAAACGTCCCAAGGGTCCGACTTATGTGGTGAAGGGCATGTGGGGTGACAGGCTGGCCTGGCACGTGACCCTGTTCATGGGTCTGCAATCCGCACTTGCTTATTGCGTCTTCGGCTGGCTGGTACCGATCCTCCGCGCCCGCGGGCTGGACGGCGTCACTGCCGGCGCAATCGTGTCGGTGTCGGTGATGGTGCAGGCTGCCGCCTGCCTGATAGCGCCGCATCTTGCCGTTCGCGGCAAGGACCAGCGGCTGATCAACGTCGCACTTTGCGCCATAGCGGTTATAGCCCTGCTCGGCCTGCAATTTGCGCCACTGTCCACCGTCTGGATCTGGGCGGTGCTGCAGGGCATCGGCCAGGGCGGACTGATTGCGGTGGCGCTTACGGTCATCGTGTTGCGGACACAGGATTCCCATTCCGCTGCACAGCTTTCGGGCATGGCCCAATGCGTCGGCTATACGCTTGCCGCCATCGGCCCACTGATCGTCGGCCTCATCCGAAGCTGGACGGGAAGCTTTGCCTGGAGTGCGGTGCTGTTCGTGGCGCTTGGACTTGGCGCCGCCATCAACGGCTGGTTCGCCGGAAAGGCAAGTCACGTCAATGTGGAGACGGTCAAGCTGTCCGGTTGACCGCGCCAACGGGGCCTGATGTTTCCAGGCGGTATTTCAGGAAACGCGTGCCGTCATAATCGGTCTCGCCGATGAAACGAGCCCCCATCCGCCGCAGTGCACCGAGGTTCCGTCGGGACGGCGGCAGCAGGAAGGTAACGAATGGAATGCGCGGGTCTTCACTGGCAAAGGCCAGCGCCTTTCTGGTGATCGGCGTGCCGAGGCCAAAGGCTGCCGGGTGCAGCACCAGCCCGAAATCCCACTCCTCGCCTTCTTTCTGAAAACCACCCCAGCCGACATAGCGTCCGTCTGCCAGAAAGGCCCAGTGACCAAGTCCGTCGCGCAGCCAGCAAGCCTCCTTGGCCGCGACGAACTTCGCAGCCATCTCGAGATCCCATGAGAAGGTCAGAAGCGGCATATGCGTTCCGACACGGGGGTCGGACATATGCGCGACAAGCTCTTCCAGCGGGATGTCCGGCAGGCGCACAAACTCGATTATCGGCTGACTTGATCTGGGCATGGGCTGGCATCTCCTGAAACTGGCCAGCGCCTCTTGCACCCAAAATGGCCGGCCCGATCAAGACAACTCCTTTGCCTGATGATCAACACTGCGTGTTCAGGCGGTGGTGCCGTTTTCCAGGCTGACGGAGACATTCAGCTTGTTACCGTCGAGATCACGCACATAAGCGCCGAAATAATCCGGGTGATAGGAACGAGGGCCGGGTGCCCCTTCATCACGTCCACCGCACCGCAGTGCAGCAGCATGAAACGCCCTGACGGCCTCGGCATCCGGCGCATAGAACATGACCTGCGTACCATTGCCCGATGTGGCCGCCCGCCCGTCAAACGGCAACAAGACAAACAACGATATACGGCCATCGGCACCTGCATAGCCAAGCTCGCGGGGATCGGAAAAAACCCGCTTCATGCCAATTGTCGCAAGCACTTCGTCGTAAAACCGGCCGGCAGCCGAAAGATCGTTGGCGCCGATACAAACCCCTGACAACATTTTTGAAAATTAACCCGCGCTGAAGGTGTGGCCCGTCTCGGCCAGGCCGTTTGGCCCGCTCATATCACAGTTCCTCCCGCTTGCCAGAGCCGTAACGCAACAGTGCGCAAACTTACCTCACCAACCGCAGCAGAGCCGCAGCGAGACGGCTCCTCGCTGGAACAATGCGACGAGCCTGGCCATACACGTCAGTGATATGGAACCACCGTTACCGGCGGTAGGTCGCGGCGATGCGGGATATCTCTTCGTAGATGCCTGCCAGGATATTGAGGCTTTGCCCTGCTTCTTTCAGGCGCTTGTCAAATTCGGGCAGACTTGAGATCTGCTCAATCAGCAGCCGTTTGCGCACAGCGCCGTAATCATCGGTGATCTTCTTGCCTTCCGGTGTCGCCTGATAGGTCACGCCCGTGCGGCCCGAGCCCTGCTTTTCAATCAGCCCCGCCGCCACGAGTTTTCGCATCGAATACTGGATGTTCGGAATGTCGTCGCGGTTGGTAAGCCGGGCCAGTTCCTTGATGCTTTTTGCCCGGTCGTTCATGCGCACGATATGCAGCAGTGCGTTTTCCGGGCCGGTCGCCCCAACGTCGCTGACAGACGCCAGGCATTCTGTCTGCCATCGCCCGAACGCCTCGAAACAGCGCATCAACGCGAATTCCAGCTCGGTGCAGACGACCTCCGCATCGTTCTCCGAAAGGTGCCAGTGATAGTTGAGCTTCTGATCGTCCGACTTGCCGGTCATCGGTCCCTCTTCGTTTTTTCAGATCGAATATAGCTGCGATTCAGTTTGACGTAAGGGCGTTTTTGCACATAGTTTTAAATAAAAAATACAATTGAAAATCTATCCTAAATGGAGGGGATCCATGCCTACCAACATGATGAAAGACAAGAACGGCTTCAAACTCGGGACGTTTTCGTCCAATTGCTCGTCCGGGATGACGGTCACCAAATCGCCGTCCAGATGGGTCAATAGCTGGGAAAACAACCTGAAACTCGGCCAGATGCTGGATGATGCCGGCATCGACTTCATGCTGCCGATCGCCCGCTGGATCGGTTACGGCGGCGAGACCGACTTTCACGGCAGCGTGCTGGAAACGGTCACCTGGGCAACCGCGCTGCTGGCCTCAACGAAAAACATCACTGTGTTCGCCACGGTGCATACTGCTGCAAACAATCCGGTGGTCGTGGCCAAGCAGATTGCCACGATGGATCAGGTGGGCAATGGCCGCGCGGGACTGAACATTGTCGCGGGCTGGAACAAGCCGGAATACGAAGCCCTGGGCCTGACCCTGCCCGACGATCATGAAACCCGTTACGGCTACGCCCAGGAATGGTTCGATGTGGTCGAGAAGCTCTGGACCTCGAAGGAGTATTTCGACTGGGAGGGCAAATACTTCAACCTGAAGCACGTTGCTGGCGACCCCAAGCCCGTCAATGGCCGGCCACCGATCCTGAACGCGGCAGGTTCGGCAACCGGACGGACCTTTGCCACCGACAACGCGGACTACCTGTTCACGCCGGCCATCGATCTCAACCGGTCCGTCGACGAAATCAAGGAACTGAAGGCGCAGGCGGCGGAGAAGGGGCGCGATGTGGGTGTTCTGACCTTCAGCCACGTCATCTGCCGGGAAACTGAGGAAGAGGCGACCGCCCTTCGAGACCGGCTGATGGGCGATCTGGCAGACTGGGAAGCGGTGGACAATCTGGTCAATCTGCAGTTCGCGCATGCGCAGTCGTTTCCGCACGACCTGCTGGCCCAGATCAAGAACCTGTTCGCCATGGGCCACGGCGGGTTCCCGCTGGTTGGAACTCCGCGGCAGGTGGCCGACGGCATCCTCAAACTGCACGAAACAGGCTTTGCCGGAACGACGCTCTCCTTTGTCGACTATGTCGAGGAGTTCCCGTATTTCCGTGACAATGTTCTGCCGCTGCTTGCGGAAGCCGGTATCCGGTGATGGACCCCATACCGTCCAGAGAATTCACCAACGCCATGCGGGCGTTGGTGGGCAATTGTTCCGTCATCACAGTCGGTGAGGGAGAGGACATTTCAGGCCTCCTCGTCACATCGGCAATGTCTCTCAGCGCCGATCCGCCGCTGGTGCTTGCCTGCGTCAACAAGGCTTCCTCCAGTTGGCCCTTGCTGAAGAAGTATCCGAAATTCGGCTGGTCTTCGCTTGGGCCCGAGCACCGCAAGGTTGCCGAAAACTTTTCGGGGTTCGGCGGCGTCAAGGGACCGGAACGTTATGCCGGAGCCACATGGCGCACGGCGGAAACCGGGGCACTTCTGCTGGAAGATGCTCCGGCCGCTTTCGATTGCGAGGTCGAGGAGATGATCGACCGGGCAACCCATTCGATTGTCATCGGCAAGGTGCGTGCAATCCGGCAAAGCCAGTCATCGGGCGCGCTGGTTTACTGGAACGGAGCGTTCCAACCGTTGTAAACGGCCTTTTGCCGAGAGACGCAGCTTCTTGAGGAGCTGCGTCTCTCCATCCCGCGACTTAAATTTTCCGCAAAAAATTTGCCTCGAACACGAACCGTCCAGACAGCCCGCTTTTTCGCGATTTACAGAGTTTCTGTCCGTCCAGAAATCCGGTCCGCCGCTCCCCTCTCCGGGCTGGACAAGGAACCATCCTGTGTGCGCTCCGTTTATTCCATGGACCCATAACCAACACAGGAGGACCAGATGGACCTTTCCATGAACGACCTCAGCCCGAAGCTTCGCAAGGAAGCCGAACAGGAGGCAGAAAAGATCAAGCGGGTCGCTGACAAGTCCAACGCCGGCGGACAGCTTGGTGGAACGTTTTTCGGACAGGAACAGGATGACGGCATGGCACCGCCGAGATCAGTTGCCGCCGGCCGGTCCTGATACCGGGTTCCGCTTCAGGGCGGGCTGACACAGCCTGCCTGTGAACCGACCGGCGGCCGTGAGGCGCACGAAAACAAGAACGACCCATAAAAAACGGTCGCGCCCGGCCGCCGGGTCGGTTTCACATCCAACCATACCCCGTCAACCAGCGCGTTTTCGGCAATCAGCTTTCCAGAATGACATGCGGCACAAACCGCGACAGGTCTTGCGTCACCGGTGCCTTGTCCTCGCGCAGGCAGATGCCTGATGCCTGGCCGCCAATAATCCATGAACCGATCATGACGTAGTCGTCGCCGAATTTCGGCGGTTCCGCATAGGCCTGCAGGATGTGGCCTTCCTCGCCATACCCGCCGGGTGTGCTGAGTGCTTCAGATCCGAGACCGCGCACCGTGATGTTGGCACCCTCCCGACTGAAGAAAGGTTTGCGCACATGCGGGCCCTTCAGGAATGTCTCATCCGCCTCCCCCTCGAAGTAGGACGGCAGCAGGTTCGGATGGTCCGGAAACATCTGCCAGAGCAGCGGCAGGATTGCCTTGTTCGAAAGCACGGCCTTCCAGGGTGGCTCAAGCAACTGTATCGGCGCATCGGGCAGATAGGGGCCGTAATCCTCGCGCAGCATGTCTTCGTAGGGATACAGCTTGAACAGGGCGTCGATCACGAAACTGTCGGCGTCGGCGAACCGGCCCTCGCCGTCGAGCCCGATCTCTTCCACAGCAACAAAATGCGGTATCAGCCCCGCCTGCCGCGCGCAGTCTTCCAGATAGCGCACGGTTGCACGATCTTCGTCGTGATCCTTCGATGAGGCGAAGTGAATGTGATAGCCGGGCGCGAACATGGCGGCGAACCGCTCGATCAGGCGGTCCTGAACGGAGTTGAACTGATCGCTGTCGGTCGGCAGAACGCCAGCCGCCATCTGCTGCTCCAGCCAGATCCACTGAAAGAAGCCGGTTTCGTAAAGCGCCGTTGGCGTGTCGGCATTGAATTCGAGGAGCTTTGCTGGCCCGCTGCCGTCGTAGAAGAAATCGAAGCGGCCATAAAGCGAGGGCTGTTGCTGCTCCCAGGAATTGCGGATCCAGGAGCGGTACTTTTGCGGGATCGCCATCTTGTCCATGAGACTGTCGTCACGGACAGCCCGATCGACCAGATCGAGGCACATGCCGTAGAGCTCCTGCGAGGGGTCCTCGAGGTCGTCCTCGATCTCGCGCAGAGTGAACTGATAGGCGTGGGTCTCGTCCCAGTACGGTGCGCCGTACATGGTATGAAAGCCGAAGCCGAGGCGCTCGGCTTCGTCCTTCCACCCCGGTCTTTCAGGAACTGCGATCCGCTTCATGGTGCAAGCGGGGCGTCAGAGCTTCGCCAGAAGAGCCTGCACGTCGTTGCGGGCCGGATTTTCCAGGGCCTTGATCTTGGCTTCCAGATCGGCGCCGCTTTCCAGGCGAGCGTCTTCCTCAGCCGCTTCCAGCATGGCCTGCTGTTCCGCCTGGCGCTGTTCCAGGCGTGCGAGGCTGTCGACCGCACTGGCCAGCCGGCCGTCGGAAGCCGTGGTGTTGGTGGAGGCCGCCTTCTGGGCCTTGATCAACGCTTCGTTGGCCTTTGCGCTTTCCATCTTGCGCTGCAGGGTCTCGATCTTGTTCATCGACTGCCGAATGGTGCTGTCCATGCGCTCTTCGGTCGACTTGTACTGATCGAACAGAGCCTGGTCGGCTTCCGCCTTGTCGCGCAGTTTCAGCACGCTCTCGATGATCTCGATGGCCAGCGGCTCGTTGCCCTGTGCCTTGGCACTGCGGGCTGCTTCCGTGCGCCGCTCGATTTCGGTCATCAGTTCGGCGACGGATTTTTCCTTCAGCTTGCGGTTGGCTGCCATGCGCGCCTTTTCGTCCTTGGCTGCACCGATCGCCTGTTTTGCTTCGCGGATTTCCTGTTCCAGGATCGTCATCAGGTTGGCGTCCTGAACGGATTCCGCGGCATTGTGGGCGTGGCCCTTGAACGCCGTAATCAATTTGCCCCAAACACTCATTTTCAAATGTCCTTCTTCAAATTGGCGGCGGGATCAGGCAGCGGCCTTGGGACCGACGTCGGCGGCCAGCTCCAGAGCGCTGTTGGCGATGGTGCGCAATTCCGTCTCGACCGAATCCAGTGTCGAGCGCACGGACATGGCGCCGAAGAGCTCGTAATATTCGCGTCCGTCGATCATATCGATGGACAGGGCGCAGAGCGGCAGCAGCTTCTTGTGATTGCGCAGCATCATCGCCTCGAAGGAGGCCGGGTCCTCCTGGGCATCACAAGGCCACAGAACCGTGGACGTCAGGATCTGGGTTTCGCCGACAACCATGAACAGAGTGATTTCACCGGCCGAGTGAAGCTGGACTTCCAGCACGCCGGCCTGATCGGAACTCACCGTGCAGCTGATTTCACCTGCCGCGAAGGAATCCGATTGCTCCAGAGCTTCCTTCAGCTCCGCAAGTGTCCAGGGAGATTGCCGCGTACTCATCCAAAGCCCTCCATTTCAAATCCGGTGCCGGGATCCGGCCTCGAACAAGTAGAAGCCCCGTCTAGCCGTTTCAAGCGATTATTCGGAAAGCTATGCCGAATTGACAATAGGGCAGGCTCTGGTCAGAGTAGCCGGCGACCGAAACAGGGGGCAAATTTCAGCGGTGCCAATCCTGCAACTCATCATTTCTCGGCTCTACCAACACGTCCTCGAGCTCAAGCTCTGGCTGCTTGCGACGCTGATATGCGCCTATATGGTGATCTCGTGGATCCTGTTTTTCCTGGCTGGTGAAACAGGCCTGACGGGCAATCCGCTGACCTTCATCTATTTTGCCGCGACAACCGCCTCGACGGTCGGTTACGGCGACCTGTCTCCGTCGACGGAAGCAGGCCGGATGGTGGCCGCCTTCTGGTTCTTTCCGGGTGCGTTGCTGATTTTCTCGGCCGTCCTGGGCCGGTTGACGGGTGTCCTTGTGGAAGGAGTGAGGCGTATGGCTGACGGCAACGGAAACTATGAGCGCGTGCAGAACGCCACGGTGATTGTCGGCTATCACCGGGACAAGACACCCTTGATGGTGGAGAACCTGGTTGCCGGCCAGGACGGAGACGACAAGATCATTCTGCTTGCGGATTCCAAGAACGTGGAAGTGCCGGAGGGCGTACGGCTGATCCGGGCCGAACGCATGGACGCCCTGCAGTCGCTGCGCCGTGCGGCCATTCCAGGCGCGCAGAAAGTGCTGGTCTACGCCGGCTCGGATGCGGAAACCTTCAACACCTGCCTTGCCATTCGCGAACTTAACGAGAGCGTTCACATTGCGGCCTATTTCGAGGACCGTGACACCGCCCGGCGCGCAGGCAACCTTGCGCGAATCGAACCGGTGGTGTCGAACGCCTGCGAAGCACTGGTACGCGCCGCGCAGGACCCCGGCGCGGGTCAGATCCTGATGGCCCTGTCCACAGCGGGCCTCGGCGCAACCATTTATTCGGCCATCGTCCAAAGCGGGGGCGGCACCGAAACCGACAAACTGGACCAGGCCCTTTCAGGCGCTGAAGGCACGCTGATTGCGGTTTCCCAGCCTGACGATCCGGATTTCCTGTTCAGACCTTTCCCCAAGACGTTGAAGACTGGCGGCTCGATCTAT
Organism: Roseibium sp. RP-7; assembly: GCF_053005225.1. NCBI lineage: Bacteria > Pseudomonadati > Pseudomonadota > Alphaproteobacteria > Hyphomicrobiales > Stappiaceae > Roseibium > Roseibium sp. RP-7. The sequence continues at coordinate 469,283 of NZ_JBRKQA010000001.1, read as the reverse complement.
TATCTCGCCAACAAACGTCTCGCGGCGGGCGAGATCACGGCCGGTCTGGGGGGAGCTGATGTTCGGATCACTGTTTAACAAGAAGGACAAAGGCTGGCAGCCGCCGGAAGTTCTCGGTCTGACCATCGGCAGAGGCATTTCCTTCGATCCGATCGCGCTTCGCCTGCTGCCTGCCGACAGTCTGATCGAACGTCCCGACACCACCCTGATGATCACCGCCCAGGGGCATTGCGACCTTGGCGAACAATCGCACATGCATCGTTTCTATCCTGACGACGACCGCTTCCTGATCCAGTTTCAGGGCGGCGACGGCAAGAACGACGAGCGGGTCGACGAGATCATGCTGTGGTACTTCTATGACGTGCAGTACCCGACCGGCGACACCGAGTGGAACCGGGTGAAATCCGCGATCCGCCAGACGAGCTTTTCACTGCCGGGCGAAGATCGCGACTACCGTTTCGAGCGGGCCTGGTTCGATACGTCGACTGCGCCGGAAGATCCGATGACCTACTGGGAGGAAGTGTGCGACGACCGCGAAGGCCGCGGAAGGCGCAAGATCTTCCAGACCGCCATGCTTTTTGCCCGCCCCCTGCAGGACGGCCGGGACGAAATGCTGCTCGTCAACATGGAAGAGCCGGAAAATGCGGAACGCAGCGTCGCGTTCATGCTAGGCTTCCCGCTTGAGCGGCACAATTTTTCTGTCTGAACTGAATAGTGGAGACCAATATGGCAGACCTTCAGGCGTCCCTTTCAGGCATCGTTCCTTTTATTGCCTATTTCATTACAGCCATCGTCATGCTGCTGATTTTCATGAAAATCTATACCGTCATGACCCCGCATGACGAAATGGCGTTGATCAAGGAAAACAACGTTGCCGCTTCGGTGGTCTTCAGCGCGGCCTTCCTCGGCTTTTCGCTGCCGCTGGCCAGCGCCGCGGCGAATTCCGTGAGTATCATCGACTTCATCATCTGGGGCATCATCGCCTGTGCCGCACAGCTTGTGGTCTACCAGGTCTTCCGCAGGTTCTTCCCGAAGGTCACGGACCGGATCAAGGGTGGTGAAATGGCGATCAGCACCAATCTTGCTGCCATTTCATTGACGGTCGGCCTGCTGAACGCCGCCTGCATCACCTACTGACCGAGGCGGTACGGGCCGCCCTGCGCTGATGCCCCGAACCGTATCACGCAAAGCATTTCATCAGACCGTTTGAAGGTCGGGAGAAAATTCATGAAACGCTCCAAGTCGATCAAGCTGGTGGTCATGGCAACGACGACCGTGACCATTGCAGGCTGCTCGGACGAACCGACGCTGGATGGCCGGGTCTACAAGACCGAGGCGGAATGTGTCGCCGACAGCTACGTCCCGGACGAGGTTTGCGTCGAGGCAATTACCGCCGGCAAGTCAATCCACAAGGCCTCCGGACCACGCTATGACACCGTCAACCTGTGTAACGAGCAACACGGCAACAACGTTTGCGCCTACGACAGTGCCACCGACGGCTCTTCCTACTACACGCCGTTTCCGGCAGGTTATTTCCTGGCAGGGGCACTGACCGGTGCCGTTACCAACCAACTGATCCAGAGCAACGTCCGCCCGGTCTATCCGGAACGCGGCAGCAAACGCTACTACACATCCGGCGGCTATTACGTCGGCAGTTATGGCGGCGGCAGCTGGCGTACCTATGACGATGCGGTGAAGACGCCACCCAAGCCGGCAAAAGTCCAGACAAGGACTTCCGTCGCTTCACGTGGCGGGTTCGGCAGTCGGTCGAGTTCCGGGTTCCGCGGCGGGTAACGGCCGACAGAAGGCAACCGGCATTCAGGTACTGCGGCACACACGCGGTGATCTGTTGCCAGCCCCGGCGCGTATCATTGCCAAAGCGTGAGGGTGTTGAAATGTACCGGCTTCTTTCTTTCGTCTGGTGTCTGGCGGCAACGTGCCTTTGTGCCGTTGCTCAAGCCAAGGACCTTGAGGGCCAAAGCGAAGCAGCTCAGTCGGCCCATGCCTTCACCTTCGAAATGCCCTATGGCGAACCGATTGCGCTCAAGGATTATGCCGGCAAGGCCATTCTGATCGTCAACACGGCAACGGAATGCGGCTTCAGCGGGCAACTGGCCGGCTTGCAGAAGCTGCATGAAACCTATTCGGACCGCGGCTTGCTTGTGCTCGGGGTTCCGTCCAACGATTTCGGCGGCCAGGAACCGCGCGCCGACGGCGACATCGCAAAGTTCTGCGAAGCCAAGTACGGTGCCGAATTTCCACTTGCCGCCAAGACGGTCGTGAAGGGCAAAAAGGCCCATCCTTTTTATCGATGGGCCGCAAGCGAGCTTGGCCCCACGGCACGCCCCTACTGGAACTTCCACAAGTATCTCGTCGGGCCAGACGGCAGCATCCTTGCCTGGTTCCCGACGCCTGTGCCGCCGACTTCATCGGACGTGACCGCCGCGATCGAGAAGGCCCTGCCCGGATCCTGATCCTGATCCCCGGAAGCGATCTACAGCACCTTTTCAAACGAAGCGAACAACTCGCTATCAGGCTTTCACGCCCTCTTGCGGACAGCTGTCCTTCAGAACGCACGTCTTCCCAAGAAGAACACCCCACTCTTTCCCCCTTCTGATTATCTACCACTCCGTGGCGTGGCTGCTTGTCTGGCTGGCTGGCTGACGGCTGGCTGGTTGGAAATTGTAACTTTGACATTGCCTGGCCACGTGGATTGCGTTAGGCAGTTTTAGTAATGTAATAACATTACGAATCAATTTGATACTTTCCCTCCCCCAATCAGCAGAGGATCAGATCCATGCAATCACGGTTTGGCAGGCTGGCGGGCGCATGTGCGCTCATAGCGTCGTTTCTCGTGGCAGCTCCCATCCAGGCGCAGGAAGCCAAGGACAACTCGGCTAAACACGACCATTCGCACAAGCATTCACATGATCACTCGAGTGATGCCGAGCGGCAGATTTACAAGGGTTACTTCGAGGACAGCCAGATCCAGCCGCGTCAACTCACCGATTGGCAAGGCGAATGGCAATCCGTCTATCCATACCTTCAGGATGGAACGCTCGATCCTGTCATGGCGCACAAGGCCGAACATGGCAGCAAGTCGGCTGAAGAGTACAAAGCCTACTACGAGACGGGCTATCGCACCGATGTCGACCGGATCGTGATCGGCGCGGACAGCGTGACCTTCCAGACCGAAGCCGGTGCCTTCGAAGGGCAGTACATTGCCGACGGCTTCGAGATCCTGAACTACAAAAAAGGCAATCGCGGCGTCCGCTTCATTTTCAGGAAAACCGCAGGTGATGACGGTGCCCCGACCTTCATCCAGTTCAGCGATCACCGGATCGCACCGTCGAAGTCCGATCACTATCATCTTTACTGGGGTGAAGACCGGCAGCAAATCCTCAAGGAGCTGACCAACTGGCCGACCTATTATCCGGCGGCATTGAACGGAGACGAGATCGTCCATGAAATGACGGCTCACTGAGACTGCGCATGAGCTGAAATTGACGATGGGCGCCGTCTGGTCACCAACATCGGCTCCGCGCCCATCGCTTCGTCCCGGTTTCGGGCGGCGTTTGCTGTCTGGCTGACAAAGTCATCCTCTGCCAACCAAAGCTTGAGCCACATCAACGCCTGCATTGCGGTCCGAGCCTAGGCTGCCTGACGTGATTTCCGGCAACATGGAGATGATGTATGGCCGTTTCCGACTGGAACGAATTCGTTGCACAAACCGATGAACGCATGGCCGCCGTGCGCAAAGGCATTCCGGAGGTCGCAAAAGGCTTCGGATCCCTGGCGAAAGCCGCGACTGCTCCCGGCGCGCTCGACGCAAAAACCAAGGAACTGATCGCGCTGGCCATCGGCATTACCGCGCGCTGCGACGGCTGCCTTGCCTACCACGCTCGTGCCGCAGCACGCCTCGGCGCGAACAGGGACGAGATCCTCGAAGTGATCGGCGTCTCGGTCTATATGGGCGGAGGTCCGTCCATGATCTACGGCGCTGAAGCGTTGGCCGCTTTTGACGGGCTGAAGGACGACGACTGAACGATGCCTGTCCTGTGCGTTCAGGACATCCGTTCATCTCGTTTTCACCTCCCCTTCCAGGAGGGCTGTTGCAAGGGCTTCACAAGCTCTGGATTCAGCCCGTTTGCTGCGTACCAGGATGATGTCCAGCGGCTCCAGTGGCGGCAGACCTCGATCCTGATCGACATGTTCCACTGTTGGGGGAACCGCCATCTGCACGACGGCGGCAACGGCAAGGCCCGCCTCGACTAGCGTGACCAGCGCGGAATGGCTGAAACTGGAATAGGCGGAGCGGTATCGCAGGCCGCTGCGGCCCAGCGCCGCCAGGGTCACTGTCCGAGCCTGGCTGCCAGGCTCGTAAAGGGCTACGGGGAGCGGGTCTCGCTCCAGCGCCTGACCATCGCGAGAGCTGATCCAGACCATCGGCTCCCGGCGGATCAGACGCCCTTCCGTGCCGCCCGTACGCGTAACGATCGCCAGGTCGATCTTGCCGTCATCGACCTGCGGCAGCAGTGCCGTCGACTGGGCACAGACGACATTCAGCTCCACACGTGGAAACAGGCTTGCGAACCGTCGCAAAACATCCGGCAGCATGGCGGCAATGTAATCGTCCGGCGCACCGATGGTGACCGTGCCTTCCATGTCTGGCCTGCGAAAGGCTTCCACCGCCTCATCATGCAGGCGCAGGATCCGTCTGGCGTAACCTTCCAGCTCCTCTCCAGCACGCGTGAGCGCGAGGTTGCGTGTATCGCGCACAAACAACGGCTTGCCGATGCGGTCTTCCAGCCGCTGGATCTGCATGGACACGGTTGCAGGTGACTTGTGCACGCGCGTTGCCGCGCGAGAGAAGCTCATCGCGTCGACACAGGCGAGAAAGGTTCGCAGAAGAGCGTGATCGAGCTGCATTATTCTTCAATTTTTTCAACAAGTATCTTCAGATTATATCGTTTGACCAAACAATGAAAGAGGCCTCAATTTACAGACCAGCGGCGGAAATGCGTCGATGTTGTATCAGTTTGCGGTGTGCAATCGCCGCCAGTCAGGACACGTCCCATGACCAGACAGACGGAAGGCATGATCGGCCTTATCGCGGCGCAGACCCTGCTTGGTACAATCGGACTGTGTGTTCTGGAAAGTGGTGCGACCCCCGTTACCGTCGCCTTTTATCGATGTGCTATCGGAGGCCTGGCCCTGGCTCTCTACTGCTGGTATCGGGGTGATCTAGCCCGGCTTGCCAGACTATCGCCACGCATCCTGGCCATGGCTGTTGCCAGCGGCGTTCTGATGGCAGGCAATTGGGTGTTGTTCTTCGAAGGTATTCAGAGAACCGGTATTGCTGTTGCCACCATCACGTTCCACATCCAACCGTTTCTCGTGGTGGTTCTGGGCGCCTTCGTCTTTCGGGAAAGGCTACAGGCGGCCACTCTTCTGTGGATCGGTCTCGCTCTGGTCGGCCTTGCGCTGGCCACCGGGCTGAGCGGAATGGAACTGACGGCAGACCGGTCCTATTTCCTTGGCCTCGCCGCAACCCTGGCGGCCGCATTTCTTTATGCCGGCGTGACAATCATCGCCAAGGGACTGACGGGAATTTCCGCTCCACAACTTGCCACCGTTCAGTTTGCCACCGGCACCTTGATGCTGGCAGCCTTCAGCCCGGACGGTCCGCTGACCCTATCGGCAGACCAATGGGGATGGCTGGCAATCATCGGCCTCGTTCATACAGGCGGTGTTTATGTCGTACTCTACAAGGCCTTGCCGAAACTGACGACGCCAGTCATTGCCGTGCTGCTGTTCCTTTATCCGGCCAGTGCGGTTCTGGTGGATGCTCTTGCCTATGGCCATCTGATCAGCGCACTGCAACTTGTCGGCCTGGGGCTCATCATCCTGTCCAGCCTTGCGGTTACGCTGCGGTGGGGCGTCCGGAGACTGACCACAGCCGCCGATGCACAGCTTGTGCCGCCCACCTCCCGCTAGCGCTCGCGCACCTGTCCCGTCACGGCTCGTATTTCACATAGGCAAAGCGCCTGCTGTCCGGGGCCCAAGAGGGAACATTGAGCGTTCCCTGCCCGCCGAAGAGTGACCGCAGGATACGCGGAGTACCACCGTCGGCAGACATCAGGCGAAGCTCGACCGGCCGATTGGCAGGGTGTCCCGCAGTGCCAGCCTCATAGGCAAGATAGGCAACAAACCTGCCGTCGGGCGAAGGATGCGGAAACCAGTTGACCCGCTCGTCGCTTGTCATCTGCTGCAAGTCGCTGCCGTCCGGCCTGATGCGCCAGAGCTGAACAGATCCCGATCTTTCACCGTTGAACCAGATCCAATTGCCGTCAGGCGTATAGTCCGGTCCGTCGCAATGGTCGAAGTCACGGGTGACCTGTTTTTCCGCGCCACCGTTCAGGCCAACCGTGAAAACCTGGAAGGTGTCGCCGGTTTCCGGCCTTTTGCCGACGTAGGCAAGTGTCGCTCCGTCCGGTGACCAGCCATGCCAGTAGGATGGTGTCTGCGAAGTAATCCGCCGTGGCACGCCACCCGTTACCGGTAACGTGTAGATGCAGCTTTCCCCTGTCCCTGTCCCGTCACTGACCGCCAGCATCGTTCCATCCGGTGACAGGCCGTGGTCATTGTTGAGGGCTTTGGCAAAGCCTGTGCCGATCTCCATCAACGCCGGATTGTCGAGCGGGAAGCGGTAGAGCCGGCCACCACCGTTCACAATCAGTGCGGACCCGTCAGGCGTCCAGTTGGGCGCTTCCAGATGGCGGTCCGTTTCGTACAAAACGGTTTCCGTCCCGGTTTCAATATCGATCGTTGCAAGAATGCTTTTCATCATCTGCTCCAGATTTCTCCGGAGCTTGGCACGGGACAGCCCTTCGGAGAAAGGCCGGACATGGTGCCCAACAGCTGACCGGCGCTGCTAATCCAACATGCTGTTGGGCAGCAGCAGTTCGATTGGCACCCCTGAACCAGCACCTCGCTCAATCGCCAGCTGGCCCCCGGGAGGTTGCCCGCTGAACAAGATGTACATCGCATACCCTGACCTGCTGCGGCAGGTCAGGGTTTTCCAGACGTTGCATCAGCAGATCGAGCGTCGCCTCACACAGGTCATGACGGCTCTGGGAGAAGGTGGTCAGGTCGTAAGCCTTCCACGCGGCTTGGGGAATGTCGTCGTAGCCGACCACCTGAATGTCCTGCGGCACGCGCAGCCCGTGGATGTGGCGCAGGCCGTCAAGTACCCCCAGCGCCAGGTAGTCAGCTGTACAAAAGACGCCGTCGACCTCGCTGCGCACCCGGTGAACGAATTCCGCGGCCGCCAGTCCGCCGTCATAGGTCTGCGCGCCCCAGGCGATCCGTATCACCGGAACACCACCGTCATTGGCCGCCTGTTCGAATGCGAGCGCGCGGCCGTTGATGGAGAAGGACGAGCGTTCCGGCGTGACGACCGCCAGCTTTCGGCACCCGCTTGCGATCAGGTGTTCATACGCTTTCCGGCCACCGTCCTCGAAGGCGGTTACGACCCGGTCGACCGGGGCTCCCGGGTCACGCTTGTTGACCACCACCAGAGGCACACCGTTTTCAAGACATTCGATGCAGATCTCTTCCGGCGGGGTATCGGACGTGACGATGACCCCGGCGACACTGTATTGCAGCAGGGACCCGATCAGGTCGGCAACATCCGTCGACTTTTCTCCCCGCAGCAGGATCGGCCTGAACCCGCATTCCAGCAGCCCCTTGGACAGAAGGTCTATCTGCTCCGAGCGGAACGGATTGTCGAGATCGGCGGCGACGACGCCCACCAGGTCGGACTTCTGCTTGTGCAGCGAGCGGGCCAGCACGTTGACCCGATAACCGAGTTCACGCGCGGCTGCGATCACCTTGTCCCGGGTTTCCTTGGAGACGCTGGCACCGTCGGTGAAGGTTCTGGAAACAGCCGACCGTGACACGCCCGCCAGGCGAGCGACGTCGAAGGAATTGACTGTTTTCTTGTGACCAGGAGCGTCAGGCATGTTTCTTCCGTTTATATGCTTTTACCGAGCATCCGGGCGACGAGAAAGGGCTCATTCACGTTGAAGAGATCCGGCTTCAAGGCCAGCAGGCGTTTGATCTCGGAAGGGTCGTTGCCCATGTAGGCGATCATCGCCTTGCGCCTGGCCGCCCTCACCGCCTCAAAGGCTGCCGGACCGGCATTCGTCGCATTGAATTCGACAATCCCGGAACGGAAGGTGGAGAGGCACGTGTCGAGGGACTCGAAATCCTCCGCCCGCACCATCAGTTTCGCTTGCGGAAAGGCATCGTGAATGGCTCGCAGTCTCCCGACATCGTGGGCCCAGAAGAACACGTCTTCGGCCGCCATCATTCGCAGTACCTTGGACACCGTATGATGCGGATCCGCCTGTTTCAGCTCGACATAGAGCTTGCCGCCCATTCGCAGTGCCATTTCCAGAACCGCACACAGGGGCGGGATGCTCTCTCCTTCGAAAAACGGATCGAACTTGCAGCCGGCATCCAGCAATGCCAACTCCGCACCCGTCTTTTCCGTGATTGCTCCACTGCCACTGGTGGTTCGGTCCAGCGTGGCGTCATGATGGACAACAAGCTGTCCGTCCGCCGTTTCCTGGACATCGATCTCGACATAGTCGAAGCCTGCTGCCCAGGCTGCCTTTGCCGAAGCCAGCGTGTTTTCCGGAGCCACCTTGCAGGCCCCGCGATGGCAGACGATTTCCGGGCTTGTGACAGCCGAGCGGGCGAACCTTGCGACCATTTCCGGCTGATCCGAACAGATACCGAGGATCGGCATCTTCACCAGAGCTTCGACCACATCGACACGCTCTTCATGCCAGGTCACGACCGGCAGTCCGCGCTCTCTTGCCCTGGCAAAGAAAGCTTCATCCAGCAAACGGTCCGGCCGTTGCCCCGCACGCTCCCAGCAGGGATGGACGATTTCGGCGCCGCACTGATCGGCAATCGGAAAAGGATCCGTGCCCACCCCGACCAGAATAGACACGGGATAGGGACAGCCGCCAGCGATCAATTCGGATGCATAGTCAGGCGTGTTTGCGCCAACGATTACCCGCTCGATCCGGTGGTCCAGAAGCTCCGCGATGGCCAGCGATGCCGCCTCGCCTTCCTTGGCATCCAGATAGATGCCCGCGCCGAGACGGGCTGCAAGCCCGGCAATCTGCGAGAACAGGGGGGCTTCACGGCCAGACTCGGCGGTCAGAGCCTGCAGCCGGGCGGCGGTCACGTCGGCAACCTTGAGGTCAAGTCCGCAGATTGCCTTGAGATCTTCATCGTGAAAGGCAACCGGGATCCTGTCCGCGGTCAGCCGAACATCAACTTCCCACATGTCCGCCCCAAGCTCATGGGCGATTTCATATGCCCGCAAGGTGTTGTCGAAGGCATAGGCGCTGGCACCACGGTGGGCGATGGAAAGCGGAACGGATCTCGGTTCGCCGAGCCAGGCACGGCCCGGCTTGAAAGCTTGCAATGCCGTTTCCATCAGAGCCTGCCGCCGTCCGGACCAAAGGCAAGAATGCGGTCTTCCGCAATGCCCCAGGTGACCTCGTCACCCAGCTTGTAATTGCCGCCATGCGGCTGGATCGACCGCAGCACGGCACCGTTTTCCAGGGTGACGTCGTAAAGCTCTTCCCGGCCCTGGATCTCGACGAAGCTGACCTTTCCGGTCACCTTCAGCGGGTGGTCCGGCTGAAAGAACTCCGGACGAATGCCGAGACGCATCGACGCGCCGTGACCGGGGGCTGCAATGCCGGACGGGATCGGCAGTTTGACCTTCGAGTTTGCCAGGCGGAAACCACCATCTTCCGTTGCCCCGTCCAGAAACGCGATCGGCGGATTACCGAGGAAGCCTGCGACGAAGTCCGACGAGGGGTTGTCATACATTTCCGAGGGGCTGGACAGTTGAACGATCTCGCCCTTCTTCATGATCGCGATCCGGTCGCACATGGACATGGCTTCGACCTGATCGTGTGTGACAAGCACCGCGGTAATGCCGGTTTCCTGCTGAATGCGCCGGATCTCCGAGCGCATTTCCAGACGCAGTTTAGCATCGAGGTTTGCCAGAGGCTCGTCGAGCAACAGAATGTCGGGCTCACGGACCAGTGCCCGTGCCAGGGCCACGCGCTGCTGCTGACCACCGGACAGCTGCACGGGGCGGCGCGCCATCAACTCTCCGATCTGAACGAGACTGGCGATCTCCTGGACCTTGCGGTCAATATCGGCCTTGTTCTCCCGGCGCACCTTCAGCGGAAACGCGATATTCTCGTGGACGGTCATGTGCGGGTAGAGCGCATAGTTCTGGAATACGACGCCGACGTTGCGTTGCTGCGAGGGAACAGTCGTGACGTCCCTCTCGCCAAACAGAAGACGGCCACCGTCCATGCGGTGAATGCCGCACACGGCAAACAGCGTCGTGGATTTGCCGCAGCCGGAAGGCCCGAGCAGGGCCAGCATCTCGCCGCTGTCGATCGTCAGGGACATGTTGTCGATGACGGTGGTCTCACCGAATTTCTTGGTGAAGTTTTCAAGTGCGATACGCATCAGCCTTTCGTGCCTCCGCCGTAGATGTTCATGAGTTTGCGGTTGAAAACCACGTAGATGAAAATGACCGGAAGGGCGTAGAACAGCCCGATGGACTTGAAGAGGTTGAAGTCCGGCTTGCGGTCGTCCGCGATGATGTTCTGGAGATAGGTCGCCAGCACCTGCGACGCACCACTGGGGGCCAGAACCTGCGGCAGGATGAATTCCTTCCAGGCTTCCAGGAAGGAGAACAGCGCCAGAGCAGCGATGCCGGGCTGCACCTGAGGCAGAACCAGTTTCCACCACACGGTGAAGCGGCTGGCGCCGTCGGTGATGCCCGCCATTTCGATTTCCCATGGCACGGTGTCGTAAAAGCCCTTCATGATCCAGATGCCGAGCGGCAGCTCCAGAGCCGTCTTCACAAGGATCACGCCGATCAGCGTGTTGTAGAGGCCGCTCATCTGCAGCATCAGGAAGATGGCGATGATCAGGGTCACTGTCGGGAAGGCGTGCAGGGTCAGGACGCCGCCAAGGAAGAACTTGCGGAAGGGCATGTTCAATCGGGACAGAGCGTAGCCTGCCGTCAGCGACACCATCACCACGATCAGGCTGGTGGAACCGGCAAACAGGAAGGTGTTGGCCGTGACCGGCCAGATGCTTGCCCGTCCGGTTTCAGGCGTTTCGAACAGGAATTTCCAGTGTTCGAGGGTGAAGCTGTCCGGCAGGAGTGAACCTGCCGTGGTGTCGGTGAATGTGTCCACTACCAGGTAGAAATACATTAGCACCAGTGGCAGCGACAGGATGCTGAGCAGCACCAGGACAGGCCAGACGCGGAAGTTGGGTCTCATGTCCGTCTCTCCCCTATTGCTCGATACGCGGCTTGGCCACGAGTTCGTTAAAATTGAAGAGGCGCAGATAGATCAGCGATGCGGCAATGCCGATGACCACCAGGACCATCGCCAGCGCAGCCCCGAGACCGTATTGCAGAACACCGCCATAGTTGTTCAACGCGGTGTGGAAGGTGTAGAGCGCCCACACTTCGGTTGCCTTGCCCGGTCCGCCGTCCGTCGACAGGTAGATGTAGTCGAAGGACGTCAGCAACGAGAGCGTCTGATAGGCGGTGGTGAACAGGATCGGCCATCTGAGTTGCGGCAGGATGATGTAGCGGATCTGCTGGAGGCGATTGGCGCCATCCACCTCGCTTGCATGCAGCATGGTTTCGGGAATCGCCTTGATGGCGCTGGAAAACAGGATCATGCCGAGCGACGCCCCGACGAAACCGTTGATGAGGATGACAACCACCCAGGCATTGATGTCCGAATGCAGCATCCAGTTTCGCGGCGGTACGCCGAAATTGGCCAGGAAGCTGGACAGGAAACCGGTGTCCCATGCCATCCACTTCCACATCATCACGTAGATGACGGGCGGCAGGATGCGCGGCAGGAACCAGATCGTCCGGAATGTGGTTGCGGCCGCGGCCGGCAGATAGAAGGTCGTCACAGCCAGGAAGAGACCGAATCCGATGTTGAAGGACAGCGTCAGCGATACGTAGATCAGCGTGTTACCGGCCGCCCGGAGCGAAGACGGCAGCGAGGCGATCAGGCTGTAGTTTTCCGTCGTCCAGACCCAGCCGGTGTAGGCGGTCCTTGCAAGCTGGTCGGTTTCGCTTTCCGGAAGGCCGAGCCCCAGCTCGCCAATGCCCGTCATGAAGGCTTCTTCCGTTTCGAAGCGTGTGTTGAGGATCGAGCGCTTGAAGAGATCGGCAGCTTTCTTCAGATCGCGTGTCGAGCGCGGGCGTTCCTTCAGGCGCTTCAGTTCGCGCTCCAGGTCACGCCGGCCGGCAAAACTCTTGCCGGACAAGCTGGCTTCGATCTCCTGCGCGAAAGCCTTGCCGTATTCGGCTTCGACGGCTGCGATACCGGCCGCGTCGATCTTGTAGGTGTCCTCGGCCAGACGATCTGCCGTGGCTTCCGGAAACCCCTGGTCCTTGAGCATCCGGATCGTGCGTTCCGTAACCTCATAGGCACCGCCGGAAGAAATGCCGGTACCGGAACTCATGCTGGTGAAGGAAAACATCATTGTCAGCGCCACCGGCGCCAGAAACAGAAACACAATGATGAAGAGCGCAGGGGCCATGAACCCCAGCCCGAGCAGGTGCGCGCGTCGCATCTTGTCCCCTTGAAATGTGAGCCGGGCGGCGGACCGCCCGGCAAGGCAGATGGAGGATGGATGGCTTAGCGGACGATCAGGTCGTCGCCGAGCACGGCCGTCATTTCCGCTTCCACTTCGGCAACTGCGTCAGCCGGAGACTTCGTGCCGGTCCAGGCTGTTTCCAGACCCTTGAACATGATCTCCGAGAACTTGCCGTAGTTCGGGTTGTTCGGCTGTGCATTGGCGTGCGGCAGCAGGCGGCGGGTCGCTTCGGCTGCCCAACGATCGTTGGCGTAAAGCTCGATGTTGGACTGCTCCCGGGCAATGCCCAGGTGTGCAGACTTGATCGCGTGCAGCGTGTTGATGCGCGGTTCGGACGCGATCTTGATCAGCTGTGCGGCGATCTCGATATCGTCTTCGTCATCCTGCTTGGTGAGCAGATAGGCCAGCGGATGGGTGATGGTGTTGGCCTGGCCGTTTTCATTGCCTGCCGGAATGAGCGAGAACTGGATGTTGCCGAAGAAATCGTCCAGGCCTTCCTTACCGGTATAGCGCGCATAGTGCCAGGTGCCGCCGTGCCACAGGGCCGCCTTGCCGGATGCCACTTCCGCATACCACTGGTCCCACTCGGTGCCGATGTGGTTCTTGCGGGTCACCTTCGCTTCGACAGCGTCCACGAAGAACTGGTAGAAATCGGTCATCGCCTGTTTGTCGAGGATCAGTTTGCCGGTTTCGCTGTCCATCAGTTCGCCGCCGAAGGACTGGTAGAACTGGGCATAATCCGGACCGTTGGAAACGCGCGGATAAAAGCCGTAGCCTTCTTCGACGATTTCCATGTCGACGGCTTTCTTGGCGTCTTCCAGTACGTTCTGGAGCGTATATTCGCCGGCTTCGACCTTGGCCGGAAGCGCGTCGATCTCTTCATCCGTGTAACCGATCTTCTTCATGGTTTCGCGCCAGAAGAAGAACGGACGGCTTTCGGCATCCTGCGGCAGACCGTAGACGACGCCGTTGTAGGTCGTGATATCGAGCAGGTTTTCGTAGATGTTGTTGATCGGCCAGGTGTCCATGTCGACATAATCCTCGACAGGAACGATCAGGCCGGACTGGCTCCAGGGAGCGATATCCAGGTGGCTGGTCACAACAATATTCGGGGCGCTGCCGGCTTCAGCGGCCAGGGTCACGGCCTGCTTGAATTCCTCCCAACCGGCAAAGTCACGCTTCTTTTCGACAGTGATGTTCAGGTCTTCACCAGCAATCGCATATTCGCGGGACAGGATGTCCGCCGCCATCTCGATGGCATCGAGACGGTAGACGTCGCTGTCGTTGGAACCGCCTGCCCAGACGGTGATGGTGAGGTCTTTTGCCAGGGCGTCTCCGGCAAAAGCCGCGGTGGTGAGAGCCAGGACGGCAGCCGCTGTGGACTGGCGCAGTTTGGAAACGAGAATGCTCATCGTATTTCGCCTGCTGTCTGTGTTGCGACACCTCCCTCCCGGAAGTGCCATGTGGAAAGAATAAACATGTTTTGCACACGTGTGCAAAGCGGGTTCTAGCGGGCGGGTATTACGGGCATGTGACAGCGTTGCGAATTTCAGGAGCCGGACTATGCGACGACCCTGGCTTCATCTTGATCATAAAAGCCGATCACGACGGCGAGACGACAGACGGTGGGGCGCTTTACTCGGCCTTGATGATTTTTGGCTATAGCAACACCCCGAACAACAATTTTCATGACCTTCCGGCTTCTGAGAAGCCGGACCAGCGGGGAGTTGAACCCATAAAGCGCCTTGTTATCGATTTGGACGGAACCCTGACCCTGGCAGACACGTCCGACTACAGGAACGTCTCACCGAACCTGCCCCTCATCGAGAAGCTGCGGGAGTACAAGGAGCAGGGCTTCGAGATCGTGATCCAGACTGCACGCAACATGCGGACTCATGAGAACAATGTCGGCAAGATCACGGCGCACACGGTGCCGATCATCATCGAGTGGCTGCAAAAGCACGACATTCCCTACGACGAGATCTTCGTCGGCAAGCCCTGGTGCGGACATGAAGGATTTTATGTAGACGACCGCGCCATCCGGCCGGACGAGTTCGTCCGCATGTCAAAATCGGAGATCGACACCCTGCTCGACAACGCACCGAAAAACTGACGTCAAAACAGGCTTCGCAGCCGGCTGACCGCGAAGCCTGTCTATCTTTGAGCCAACCGATTTATCGGTGTTACAGGTTCTGACCGTCCTGACCTTTCTTTCGGTAGACGGTCCAGGAAGGGCTGCTGGCAGCTTCCTCGTAGTGCTCCTGCACATAAGGCCGGTAGATTTCCCAAAGCGCTTCTCCGGACGGGTCGCCATGACCCAGGATCACGAATTCCGCATCGGAGAAGAACTCTTCTTGCGGCTGGTGGATCTCTTTGGAAAAGGTTCTGCCATTGTGGAACCAGATCGGCACCCTGGCGGGTGAAGGCTTGTTGAGAAGGGCCGGAAACGGATTGGCGAAGTTGAGTGCCAGTACCGGCCCGGCATCCGGATCTGCAGCCCCGACTTCCTGCAGCAGGCTGAAACCATCCAGCATCCTGTTGTAGTCGACGGTTACTTCCTCATCAGGCTGCTCGAGCCAGCGCGGATGCAGCACGAAGCCTGCCTGCCCGGTATTGGCCAGCCGTTCGTCTGCCGGATACTGCCGGCTTTGCAGGAATTGCGCGACCATGGCACCGCCATCACGGGCCGGATAGATGAGGGCGATTGCAATGGTGAGGACCGACAGGATCTTCAGCGTCAGGGCCTTCGACTGTCTTTCGACGGAGACCGCCGCTGTTTCCCCCTTGCGGAAAAGACCGGCCCACTGTGCGGCGATGATCGGAAGCATGGCATAGACCGGGCTTTCCGACAGCCAATGGTTCTGCATGAGAATGACGCAGGCCATGGCAGCGGCGACCAGGATCAGGACCACGGGTGTGAAGCGTTTGGGTTCAGCACTGTTTTCGCACAGCAGGAGATAAAGCACAGCGCTGCCGATGGCCCAGACCGCAGCCTCCCCAAGCTGGGTAATCAGCTTGATGATGCGCCAGGTTTCCTTGGCAAATCCGGAGACGGTCTTGATGTCCGCAAGGTTCGCGCTGACCTGGCCAGTCACCAGCTCTGCGGCTGCAAGCGACGCCGCAAGGCCGATCAAGACCACAACAGCATGCTTGATCGAGACGTTCCGGAACACCGTTGCCGCGACCAGCAAGCCCACGAGGGCGGCACCGAATGTGACCTTGATCAGAAAGACGACGGCAATCGAAAAGCCCAGCAGAAAAGCCTCCAGCACGCCCCTGCGTCCCGGAGGACAGCAAAAGGCCACGGTTACGACAGCTGCAAGGGCCGCCGCCCAACGGTTATAGGGGGCAAGCCAGCTCATGCTCGTCTGGGCAAAGATCATGTCCGGTTCGCGCGGTGTCACGACTGTCGCGACCGCGACCAGCAGAACGAGGCCAAGCGTGCCGAAACTCACCTGTCGCGTCAGAGTGAGAACCGCCAGAACGAAGGTTCCAAGCCCGAATATGGCACTTGCCAGGGGAACCGAAGTCGCATCCTGCGGGCGCAGCTCGACCGCGATCCGGAAAACCCAGTCATAGACCGGTCCGATCGGACTGAAATAATCGACGCTGGAGGCTTGACCACTGGCAGATTTGTTTGCCGTATCGAAGGCGGTCCAAAGGTCGTGCAGGTAACGCTCGTGATCAAAGAACAGGTGCGGCAGCGTCGCGCTGACGGCAATCAGCACACCGGCGGCCAACAGGCCAAGCAAGCCGATAAAGCCGGAGGCATAGTCTTTTCGCAAATACCAGACTGCGACAAGCACCGGAAACAGCAAGATGGCAAAGGCATAAGTCGAAAGGGCAATCATTTGGCAATCGTCCACTTTGCTGCGGAAGGCGGAGGAGAGGCGATGAACGCCTCCAGTTGCTCCGGCGTACCGAGCATTCCGACATCCTCGAACGCCAGCTGACTGATGGAGACAGCCGCCCCGTCCGCGATGATCTGGTTGTACATCGGCGCGATGTAGCGCTCGCCCTTCTCCTCGCCGCTGTTGCGGAAGAAGCGGGCATAGACGTCCCGGTAGCGGGCGACGCTGTCGAACCAGTAGAGGCCGACGGTCGCATGATCGGAAATGCGTTCCTTTTCGCGAAGCTCCACCACACGTCCATCCGCATCGGTGCGTGCGAAGGACCAGCCGTTACCCGGTCCGGGAAAACACGGCACATGCCCGGCACAAACCGCCGGGTCTGCCGGCTTCATCGCACCCGGCGCCACGTAAGTGTCGATGTTGAAGATGGCGAGTGGCTGGTTTTCCGAAGCCGTGGCAACCAGTTCCAGAGCTGTTGTCGCCTGGCCGTCGGTGAGTTCGTCAAGCTCGACGATGCCGTCAACCTGAATACCGAGCGCCTTGCAGCGGGCTGTCAGGAAATCCGGCGCGTTCAATCCGCTGCGCACGGCAAAGCAGAACGACCAGCCCGCCTCGCGGTAGGCCTCCATCGAGAGCATGGACCAGTCGAACAGGGGCCGGCCGAGCGCCTCGATTTCATACTTCGGACTGTCGTAGCCCGCCTTGGTGAAACGGCTGCCCATCCCGGCCATCGTAATCGCTACTACGCCGCTCATCAGCTGGCCTTTCTCTGCCGTTTCTGTCCGCTTTCAAGCTGATCGAGGATCGAGGCCGCGATCAGCGCAAAACCGACAAGTTTGTCGGGGTGGTCGGTGTGAAGCGGCAGCATCGACAGGAACAGTGACAGTTCGACCGCACGTACATGGGCGATGTCGAGGCCTTCCGCCTCCAGCCTGTCGCAGAAATGCCGCTCGGCCCAATCCGCGGGAGGCGCGATCGTCCAGTCGAGTTCCAACCGCAGTTCCTTGTTCAGATAGACGCGGAACAGGCCGTTGTTGACGTAGTCATAGCAGCCCAGAATGGAGTGACTGATCTTGGCGACATCATAAAGCGGATGCATCATCGCATCATCCGCGGACAACGCTCCGCGCGGATCGATCAGCCGCATCAGCCCGATCCGCCTGTCGAACAGGACGTTGGAAAAGCACGGATCGCCGTGGGAAAACACCAGCTGATCCGTCGTGCCGACCGCCTTTCGAATGAAGGGGCGTGCCTGCTCCAGCATGTCGGGCAAACCACCGCGCGGGCCGGCTTTTTCCAGAATCTGGCTGGTCTGTCTGCCGCGCTCCGTCTCCAGGAATCCCGCCAGCCGCTTGTCCAGTTTTTCCAGGATCTGGGTTTCGGCCCGCGCCCGGTCTTTCTTTCCCGGCGTTCTGGCGTTCAGGTAGTTGAAGATCTGATCGAGCAGGACCTTGAAATCACCTTCCGTGAACGAGTGATGCACCCATTGCAACGCCGCATCCGGGATCGCCAGATGCTCCATCTGGTAGCCGGCCTTCTTGCCGTCTTCCCAGAACCCGAACGTGGGCAGCAGGAAACGTTGCAGTTCAGGCGGTGCGGCATGGAAGAAGCCGTGCTCGGCACGCATTTTTGCAATGTCGGTGGACTGCTTGTGAAAGACGCTATCTTCCGAACGGGCGGAATTGAAATGCCGAAGTTCTGTCGCACCGGACAGAAACAGCATCAGGTTGCGCGGTTCGCGGATATCGATGAAGCGGGCGTGGTCCGTGATGATCTCGGTACGATCGCGCAACGACAGCAGCAGGAGACGGCGGGCCTCAGGCGTTTCCGCACATAGAAGCGACGCGGCTTCGGCATGGAACAGAACGGCGACGGCCTCATCGTCGATGACCGGGCTGGCGAGCATGGTCTTCAAGGCGTATCCGGCCTTGCGCACAAGCACCGAAAAGCCTTCCGGATCGAGCGGCGGCAGACAGAGCGGCACGCGCAGATAGATTGCGGCGTCGCCCCGGTCGCGGATGCGGTCTGCAAGCTCGACACCGCTTTCAGGCGACATCAGGTGTTCCACCGTTTCCGCACCGGCCTCCAGGGACATGGCCGTCAGTTCCTTCGCCAGTGTCTGGCGGCGGCGCATGATGTCGGAGAACCGGACTTCGCCAAGCGCGGCCCGCACGCTTTCTGCCGGCGGATCCCGGTCGTCTAGGATTACGGAAAGTGCTTTCGTCATAAGGCACCGGTCCTGTTCTGGGCACGTAGCGGTTCGTTGCGCACTCGCGGAAGATAGATCCACATGGCGAGCGGCCAGACCAGCGCAAGGGACAGAAGACACAGGCTGCTCCAGGCGCCGATGGCGCCCTGGAAACTGGCAACTGGCCCCTCGAACACCCGCTCGGCCAGAAGCACGATCCCGCTGGTTTCGACAAAATTGGCGGAGGTGTATGCCAGCACAGTCGCCGCCAGGGCTTCCAGGCCCCAGATGACCATGGACATGACCAGCAGCACCGGTCCCTGTACGCGGAAAAGATCGGCCCCTCGTGTCGTGATCTGACGCAATCCGTCCAGCTGACCCAGGTGCCGCAGGGAATTCGGGTTCCGGTGGTTCAGAACCACATAATGTTGCACGGCCCGCAGGATGCCGGGGCCAAGCACGAAGACGACAAGGCCCGCCAGCACTGCAAGGCTGGTGACGGCCAGAAGGACCATAGGCCCGGTGGCCAGCGGACCGTGGTAGGCATAAACGACGACGAGCAGGACGAGGATCATCAATCCGTCGAAAAACCGCTCCAGAAGGATGATGATCAGCGCGCCGGGAAAGCTTTTGCCCAGATACCAGAGCTGGTGCAGCCTCAGGATCTCGCCAAGCTTGAAGGGAATGACGAGGGCACCCGGGCTGGTCACCAGATGCAGCAGCGCGCTGGAGCGCCCGGAAATGCCGAGCAGCCGCGAGGCCATGATCGCAAGACGAACAGCCCGCACACAATGCGAGCCGAGATAGATGCCGCCTGCAACAAAGAGCGCCTGCCACGGCTTGCCCGCAAGCTCACCCAGCCCCTGCTCGGCCAGCCACCAGATCGCGAGACCGAACGGCAGGAACAGGACCGCGTAATGCAGGGCGAGGCCGGCCGGCAACCTGGCCTGCCGCAAGCGTGAGGATGTCCGCACAGACCTCACCTCAGGCAATCCGTGTCGAGGGATAGGCGGCGCGCGGTGTCTGCCGGTGATCGGTCGCAAAGAAAGCGGCCGGCTTGAACAGACGGAAGCTGACAATGCGCAGAAGCTGAAAGCCCATCTTGCTCAGCTTGGCATTGGATATCTGGTCGTCTTCACGCCAGGTGAGCGGAAAGAACCCCAGCCGGAACCGGTTCCGGACAACACCCAGGATCAGGTAATAGTTGAACGTCAGGTCGTCGGCGTATTTCAGGTGAAAGCCGGACTTGAAGGCCTCTACCTTGAACAGGTTCAGTCCGGAGCCGAGGTCGAAGAGACGCTGGCCGCTGATTGCCGAAAAGATCAGGTTGAAGGTGTGGTTGGCCGCCGTGCGCAGCAAGGAATAGCCCTCCAGCTTGGAGCCTTTCATGAAGCGCGCGCCCATCAGGAAATCGAGATCCTTGTGACGGCCGGCCGCGATATGCGGCACCAGATCGGCAATCGCGCCCTGATCGTCACCATGCAGCACCACAAGATAGTCGTAGCCGTTCACCATCGCGAAGTTGATCGCGACCTTGTGCGAACCGCCGAGACCGTAATTGTCGTCGTTGTGCAGCAAGGCCGTTTCGGCATATCCGAGTTTCGCCAACCCAGCCTGTGCCGCCTCGCGCGTGCCGTCCGTCGACCGGTTGTCGACACACAGGACACCATCAACGACAGCCTGAACTTCCGGTGCCTCCAGTTGCTTCAGCACACGCGGGATCTGCGCTTCGCAATTGTAGCAGGGAATGAAAACGAGAACCCGGCCGGTCATGAAGGCCACCTCAATCTGACTTGCGGTGTTCGAGCAGAAACCGCATGAAAAAGAAATTCGCGACAAGGGTGAATGGCGTGACCAGCATCTTGGCCGTGACCCCGCACAAGGTCACTGGCTTCAGTCCCAGACCGGCAACGAAGGCAGTGCCGTCAACTGTGACCAGCAACGACATCAAAGCCCAGCTCAACCCGGCCGTCAGAGCCGAGGCGGCGGTTACCGCGACAAGCTGCCAGATCCAGTAGAGCGCCAGGAGCACTGTCGTCGACCTGTTGCCGGCCTTCTCGAAGATGTGCTTGCCGGCAACGAAGAAAACGAAGGTCACGCCGCAGAAGGCACCGATAAAGTTTGCCCAGAACACGGGCAGGCCACTTTGCGTGAGCGTTGCCATGGTCAGGAAATCCAGGCACCAGCCTATGCCGGAGATCAGGGCAAATCCCGAGAAGCGCTTTGCGATCGCATTGAAACGGTTCAAGGAAGACGACCCTGACTTTTGTTTGCCGTCGCGTTCCACGACGGTAGATGCGCTCCCGGCGTCCTTCATGAAACCACCGTCAGCAACCGCTGGAAAGACGGTCGATCCATATGCTGAAATTGCGCTCGGCCGGCATCGGAAAAACCTGTTCACATCCTGAAAACAAAGAAGCCGTTTCCGTCGAGCTGTCTGACCGAAACGACCTTATCTCATGCCGGGAAACACTAGCGGTGAATTGTTTCAATGCCGTTAATCGGCGAATCTGACAATGGGTCTGGATATGTGGAAGGTGTCCGTGCCAACGCCCGCTGGGGCGCGATGCAAGGGTTCGGGAACAGCTTCCCGGTGGCAGCAGAACAGTCAATCGGCGATCGCTCGCGGCAAACACAAACCGCACACGGCCCACTGCCTTGGTCGGCTCAAAATGCAAATTTTTCGAAGAAAGACTGGAATGGTGGAGCCAAGGGGAATCGAACCCCTGACCTCTACAATGCCATTGTAGCGCTCTCCCAACTGAGCTATGGCCCCATGTTCCATATGAGAGCCGGTTTGGGTGCCGGCGTCGATGGAGGCGGGTTATAGTCACACCTCCACACAAGATCAAGCAGAAAATATCAGGATCTTTTCTGCCGCTTGTGGAAAAGCCCGGACAGACTGAAAAGCCTGTCCGGACAATAGCTTAGCGATCCGTATCTTCGTCGATTTCGACGCGGATGCCCGGGACGGATTCTTCGTCTTCATCTTCATCGTCGATAAAGACGTCATCGTCGTCGTCACTATTTTCGTCGTCGTCGAGATCGACGTCCGTATCTTCCAGATCCGGCACATCGTCGTCGCCGCCTTCCGCTTCCGCATCGGCCTCTTCCAAGGTCACGATTTCCGGAGCTGCGACATCGTCTTCTTCTTCATCGTCTTCCGGCGTCTCTTCGACCTTCGCAGCCTTCGCGGCACGGGAGGTCATGACCGCCTCGAACACCGTGCCGCATTTCGGGCAGGTGACCGGGTTCCGGTTGAGATCGTAGTATTTGGCGCCGCAGCTCGGGCAGAGCCGCTTTGTGCCAAGTTCAGGTTTTGCCACTGTGCTCACCCTTCTTCGTTATGCAATCGACTTGAATTCGTGGGCCGCCCCATAGCCTCAAGCCGTTCCGGTGTCAAAGGCAAATCAATCGAAAAACATTCTTCGGATTATTGTTCTGCACGTTGTGACTCAAATTTCAAGCACCTGACCGCGTCACCCACACGCCCTGCAGACCGGCACACGTTTGAATCTGCTTGTCGTTCTGCCAATGCCGGGAAATTTTGCGAAGTTCGGATTCGGGTGGTCTGAACGGATGACGCAGGCGCATCCACATGATAGGACGTGTCACCTTTTGACAACCGATCCAATTTGCGGACATTGAAAATGTCACACGATTCTGCGCCCAAGCCTCTGACTTCCAGCCTGGGCAGCCCCTTGACCGGCACGATCCGCGTGCCCGGCGACAAGTCCATCTCCCACAGATCCCTGATGTTCGGCGCGCTTGCCGTCGGCCGCACCACCGTGAAGGGTCTGCTTGAATCGGAAGACGTGCTGGCCACGGCTGACGCCATGCGTGCTGTCGGCGCAACCATCACCAAGCTCGAGGACGGCAGCTATACAGTCGACGGGATCGGCCTCGGCAGCCTGCTTGAGCCGGAGCATGTCATCGACTTCGGCAATGCCGGCACCGGCGTGCGCCTGACGATGGGCATCTTCGGAAGCCACAACATCGCCGCTACATTTGTCGGCGACGCTTCCCTGTCCAAACGACCGATGGGCCGTGTGCTCAATCCGCTGCGCGACATGGGTACCAACGTGATTGCCCGCGACGGCGACCGACTGCCGGCGTCCATTCGCGGCCCGGAGCAGGCACTGCCGATCACCTATCGGGTACCCATGCCTTCGGCGCAGGTCAAATCGGCCGTTCTGCTGGCCGGCCTCAATGCCGCTGGCGAAACCACCGTCATCGAACCGATCCCGACACGCGACCACACGGAAAAGATGCTGAAGGGTTTCGGCGCCGACATTTCCGTATCCGTGAACGAGGCCGGCGAGCGCGTGATCAAGCTGCAGGGCCAGCCTGAACTGAAGCCGCAGGACATTGACGTGCCTGGCGATCCTTCCTCGGCGGGCTTCCCCCTGGTGGCGGCATTGATCGTGCCGGGTTCGGACGTCGTCATCGAAAACGTTCTCCTGAACGAGCACCGCACCGGTCTCATCACCACCCTGATCGAAATGGGCGGCGACATATCGATCGTCAATCGCCGCGAGACGGGCGGCGAGGAAGTGGGCGATCTGCATGTGAAGGCCAGCAAGCTGAAGGGCATTACTGTTCCGGCCGACCGGGCGCCGTCGATGATCGACGAATATCCGGTGCTGGCCATTGCTGCCGCATTTGCCGAAGGCGATACGTTCATGCCGGGGCTCGAGGAGCTGCGCGTGAAGGAATCCGACCGCCTGGCCGCTGTTGCCCGCGGGCTGGAAGCCAACGGCATCCCTTGTGTTGAAACCGAGGACACGCTGACCGTGACCGGTGGTGCCGATGCGATCGGTGGCGGCACGGTGGTGACCCATCTCGACCACCGCATCGCCATGTCCTTCCTGGTGCTGGGCATGGCTGCCCACAAGCCGGTGACGGTTGACGACGGCGCTGTGATCGCGACCAGCTTTCCGACCTTCACCGGTCTCTTCGACGGCCTTGGCGCTAAGATTTCCGCAAACACCAGCGAGGCCGCATGATCATCGCAATCGACGGACCGGCGGCTTCCGGCAAGGGGACCCTCTCCCGCCGGCTGGCAGATCATTTCGGACTGCGGCACCTGGACACCGGGCTGACCTATCGTGCGGTTGCGGCCGCGCTTCTGGCCAATGGCCTGCCGCTTGGCGACGAAGGTGTTGCCATAGAGATTGCGCATAATCTCGATCTGGCCCAGATGGACAAGTCTGTCCTGTCGGCGCACGAGATCGGCGAAGCGGCTTCACGCATCGCGGTTCTCGGCGGCCTTCGCGACGAATTGGTGAAGCTGCAGCGGCGTTTCGCCCAGACGCCTCCCGGCGCCGTTCTCGACGGTCGCGACATCGGCACGGTGGTGTGCCCCGATGCAACAGTGAAGCTGTTCGTGACCGCCTCTCCCGAGGCCCGCGCAAAGCGTCGGACCGACGAGATGGTCTCCAAGGGGCAGGACGCGCAATATGCCGCCGTTCTGGAGGATCTCAAGCGTCGGGACGAACGCGATTCCAAGCGAACCGTGGCTCCAATGCGCCAGGCGGACGATGCGGTCTTGCTTGATACGACAGAAATGGATATAGAGACCGCGTTCCAGGCGGCTGTGGATATCATCTCCCGCGCCAGGGGTGCCTGATAAGGACAAGGGGTTCACCACCGGTGCGCCCCTGTTTGTGCATCCGGAACGCATGTGGCCTCAGGCCATCAGTTCTTTACGGAACGACCAGAGAATTTCGGCAGGGCGCCTTTTCCGGCGACCTGTGACGAGACCGGATTTTCCGCCTCTCGCCCCGCCGGCCCGCTTTCGATAGCGGCAGGATCAGCGGAAACCGCGATCCCGGGAGAAGGACAGATCCGGAGTGCAACACCAACCCGCCGGCGGCGCGCCTGAAGGCGCCAGGAGCATATATGTCTGATTACAATCCCTCCATGGAGGATTTCTCCGCTCTTCTCGAAGAGTCCTTCGTTCAGAACGACCTGTATGAAGGTGCCGTCGTAAAGGGCACCGTCGTCGCGATCGAAAAAGACCTGGCAGTCATCGACGTCGGTCTGAAGGTCGAAGGCCGCGTGCCGCTGAAGGAATTCGGCGCAAAAGGCCGTGACGGCGAAATGAAGGTCGGCGACGAAGTCGAGGTTTACCTGGAGCGCGTTGAAAACGCTCTTGGCGAAGCTGTTCTGTCGCGCGAAAAAGCTCGCCGCGAAGAAAGCTGGGTCCGCCTGGAAGTTGCTTTCGAAGCAAACGAAAAGGTCAACGGCCAGATCTTCAACCAGGTCAAGGGTGGTTTCACCGTCGATCTGGATGGCGCTGTAGCCTTCCTGCCGCGTTCGCAGGTCGATATCCGTCCGGTTCGCGACGTGACCCCGCTGATGCACACCCCGCAGCCGTTCCAGATCCTGAAGATGGACAAGCGCCGCGGCAACATCGTCGTGTCTCGCCGTGTCGTTCTGGAAGAAACCCGCGCCGAACAGCGTTCGGAACTGGTCCAGAGCCTGGAAGAAGGTCATACCGTGGAAGGTGTGGTCAAGAACATCACCGATTACGGTGCGTTCGTCGACCTCGGCGGTATCGATGGCCTGCTGCACGTCACCGACATCGCGTGGCGCCGCATCAACCATCCGTCGGAAGTTCTCACCATCGGCCAGACCGTCAAGGTG
This sequence comes from Roseibium sp. RP-7, assembly GCF_053005225.1. Classification (NCBI taxonomy): domain Bacteria; kingdom Pseudomonadati; phylum Pseudomonadota; class Alphaproteobacteria; order Hyphomicrobiales; family Stappiaceae; genus Roseibium; species Roseibium sp. RP-7. The sequence continues at coordinate 443,849 of NZ_JBRKQA010000001.1, read as the reverse complement.
CAGATCATCCGCGTCAACCAGGACACGCATCGCATCAGCCTCGGCATGAAGCAGCTTGAAACCGATCCGTGGGATGGCATCGAAGCCAAGTACCCGATCGAAGCCAAGTTCACTGGCCGCGTGACCAACATCACCGACTACGGCGCATTCGTGGAACTGGAGCCGGGCATCGAAGGCCTGATCCACGTTTCCGAAATGTCCTGGACCAAGAAGAACGTCCATCCGGGCAAGATCGTTTCCACTTCTCAGGAAGTCGAAGTGATGATCCTGGAAGTCGACCCGGTCAAGCGCCGCATCTCCCTGGGCCTCAAGCAGACCCTGCAGAACCCGTGGGATGCATTTGCCGAGCAGTTCCCGATCGGCACCGAAGTCGAAGGCGAAGTCAAGAACAAGACCGAATTCGGCCTGTTCATCGGCCTCGACGGCGACGTGGACGGCATGGTTCACCTCTCCGACCTCGACTGGAACCGCCCGGGCGAGCAGGTTATCGAAGAGTTCAAGAAGGGCGACATGGTCAAGGCCGTCGTTCTGGATGTTGACGTCGACAAGGAGCGTATCTCCCTCGGCATCAAGCAGCTTTCCGGCGATCCGATGGAATCGGGTGCAGCTGGCGAACTGCGCAAGAATTCCGTCGTGACCTGTGAAGTCATCGAAATCAAAGACGGCGGCCTGGACGTCAAGATCGCAGACAGCGACCTGACTGCCTTCATCCGTCGCGCCGACCTGTCCCGCGATCGCGAGGAACAGCGTCCGGAGCGTTACTCCGTTGGCGACAAGTTCGATGCCCGCATCACCCAGTTCGACAAGAAGACCCGTCGGGTCACCGTGTCGATCAAGGCTCTCGAGATCGCAGAAGAGAAGGAAGCTGTCGCTCAGTACGGCTCTTCCGACAGCGGTGCGTCCCTCGGCGACATCCTCGGTGCAGCTCTGAAGCAGCAGTCCGAAGACTAAGATTTTCGTCTCTCTCACGAGAGTTGAAAGCGAAAAGCCCGGCAGCAATGCCGGGCTTTTTGTTTCTGCGTTGCGAGGGGGTTAGAGCAAGAAACGCGCTCCTCAACTTACGCCCCAAATGGGGAATGCGGCCTGCTCCGACGTGCACTAGCTTCCGGCTATGCCATCACCCGGAGCAAGAGCATGTTCGACTGGTATGACCTGCGTAATTTCCTGGAAGACAATCTGATCGTCAGCATATTCGTCGGCATTGCCTTCGCAATTGCCATTGTCTGGGCGGTGGTCGTGTTCGTCCAGGCCCGCGGCGGCGGGTTCAAGGCTGTTTCAGCCAGCCTCTTTGCGACAATCGTTTCCCTGTTCTATCTCGTGATGGCCTTCGCACTGAGCTCGTTTGCCGAGCCTCTGGTCATCATGCCTTATTTCGCCGTTCTCGCCGCGCTCAAGTCCATGGCCGTCGCCTGGCGTATCGGCGCACGCTGATACCAAGTTCCACACGGATGACGTCAAACCGGCCTGGCGCGTTGCGCCTATGCTGGGAAACGCAGACTTAGCGCCGCTCTTTCAGAATGCCCTGGAAATAGCCCGACAATGCTTCATGGGCATCCAGCGGCAATACCTCGGCGACGTATTGATCGGGCCGGACGATGACCAAACAGCCTTTATCCCGGTCGATACCGCGCATTTCGAAAATGTCGTTGCCGCTTTTGAGATCCGGGCAGAACATCTTTTCATAGTCCCTCAGCCCGTAGCGGCCTTTTGCCGGTAGCAGCAGTGACGGCATGCGTTCAAGGGTCAGATCGCGATGGTTTTGCTGGAAGACTGCGCGAAGATCGATAACCGCATCGATATCTTCACCCGCCGCCGTATGACGCAAAACCGGTGAGCTCTGATCGTCTTGCAGAAAGTTGCATAGACGACGGATAGCCGACGTTTCCGCTGCCGGGTCGCCTTTATCGGCAAAGGCGAAGATCCGCCAGCGACCGTCCGCCTTTACGACATGGCCCAGCTGTACCGGCTTGGCGTCGGCAAGACGAACGACAGGGGCGGAATGAAACCGCATGCCGATCTGGAAACCTTCCGCCAATTGCTGATGCGCGCCGTCCCCCGTCAACAGGGACGGGAGATAGCGCGAGGCTGTGCCGGCGGTATAACGGCCATGCTGCACAAAGTATTTCTGAACTTCAGCCGGTTCGACGCCATCGGGATTGCTTTCCGATTTCACCGGCGCGCTGACAAGCTTTGCCCATTCCCGGTCGAAATCGATCAGGTTCTGCGCAATGGCCTGGCGTTCGGCCGAATAGCTGGCAAGCAGCTCCGGTTCGCTCAGTCCCTTCAGTACGTGGGCGAGTTTCCAGCCAAGATTGAACGTGTCCTGCATGGAGACGTTCATGCCCTGCCCTGCCTTCGGACTGTGCGTGTGGCAGGCATCGCCTGCAATAAAAACGTGAGGCAAGCGGCCCGGAGCACCTTCTGCCGGAACATCATCGAACTTGTCGCAAAGCCGCTGACCGATTTCGTAGACCGACCACCAGGCGACTTCCTTCACGTCGAGAGAATAGGGATGAAGGATGCGTCCGGCTGCGGCGATCAGATGATCGACCGTAATGTTCCGGTTCGCGACCCGTTCGTCCGGCCGCAACTTGTCAAGTTCGACATAGATGCGGACCAGATATCCGCCTTCACGCGGAATGATCAGGATGCTGCCTTCACTGGCCGACTGCACCAACGCCTTGAAGCGGATATCCGGGAAGTCCGTCACGGCAAGAACGTCCATCACGCCCCAGGCCTGATTGGCACTGTCGCCCTTCAACTCGCGGCCCAGCGCCTTGCGCACGGAACTGCGGGCGCCGTCGCAACCGACCACGTATCTTGCGCGTACCGTTTCCGTTTCACCTTCGTGTCCGGGGTCCATGCGTTCCAGCTGAACCGTAACCGGCCACTCCTGCCCTGCTTCGGCCGCCATATCCAGATCGACCAGCCGGCGGGAGTAGTTGGGCTCCAACCTGTTTGGCGAATTGCGCATGATCTCGAGATAAAAGTCGTGAACGCGTGCCTGGTTCAAAATGACATGCGGAAACTCGGACAGACCGTCCTCGACATCCTGAACTCTGCCGCTGCGGGCGATCGTGTCCGGAGACGCCGGGTCCGGTTTCCAGAAAGTGGTCTCGTTGACCCAGTAAGCTTCCTTTTCCAGTCGCTCGGCAAAGCCGAACGCCTCGAACATTTCCATTGTCCGGCAGGCGACACCATCCGCCTGGCCAAGCTGCAGGGGGCCGGCTTTCTGCTCCACGACACGGGTTCGGATGTCCGGGAATGCCGCAAGTTGAGCGGCAAGCGTCAGGCCCGCGGGACCGCAACCGACAATGAGGACATCGACTTCTTCCGGCAGGCTGTCTGTGTTGGCCAGGGCAGTGGCGTCGGAATTAGGTTCATGAATGACCGGATCACCGGTCTTGAAGCCGTCGAGATGAAATTGCATGAAACCGTCTCCTCCGCCACATTCCGGCAGTTTGGCAACCGGCCCTCCTTCTTGGGAGAGGCCGGCGCCAGCATGATGGGGCCACGCGAAAGCTGCCGGTGTTCAAGCCCGGACTTCCTTGCCGCATTGCGGGTCTTTCGCGTTTGACAATTCCGCCGCGATGTCCAAACAAACATCGACAACGGATTAATTAGAAAGCATACTGATTATCAGCATGCTGTCAAATGTAATCAGCATACTTCCTTTTTTGAAATCCCTGGAGGCGGCGATGCGAAACCTTGAACAGATGCCCGGACACCTGATCCGCCGTTTGCAGCAGATCGCAGTGGCGGTGTTTCATACGGAAGTGGATGCCATCGGATTCGACATGACGCCGGTGCAATTCGCGGCGCTGGTCCGGGTGGCGGAAAACCCGGGCATCGATCAGATAACGCTGGCAGGCCTGATTGCCTATGACCGGACCACGATTGCCGGCGTAGTCGACCGGCTGGTGCAGAAGGGCTTCCTGTCACGCGCCGTGAGCGAAAAGGACAGGCGCGCGAAGGTGCTTCACATGACGGACGCCGGAACCGATGCGCTGTCGCGGCTTGGCCCTGCGGTGGACAAGGCGCAACAGGTGATGCTAAGCGGGCTCGACCGCCAAGAGGCGGACGATTTCATGCGTCTCTTGCAAAAGGCAACAGAGGCGGTCAACGACCTCAGCCGCGCGCCACTGCGTTCCGGTTCAAAGGCTGCGGAAAAAGACTGACTGGCCTGCGAAGGTTCAGCATCAAGACCGCAACAAGCGGTGACTATTTCCCTGCCCAGAAATCCGCCTGCAGGCCGGCCGCTTCCTCTTCCAGAAGCGGACCGACAACCTCCACCTTGCGTTGCCCCGCGGCAAACACCGTCCTGCAGGGCAGATCGAGTGTCGGATTTTCCTCGTGATCGCCCGTCTGTTCCTTCAGGGACTTTTCGGTCTGGCCAAAGACGACCCGACCAATGCCCGCCCAGTAGACAGCGCCGGAGCACATGGCGCACGGCTCTGCCGACGTGTACATGGTGCAGCTTTCCAGAAAATCCGGGCGCCAGCGCTTGCTTACCCGTGTCGCCAGCAGCCTTTCTGCATGGGCGGTCATGTCCTGCCCTTCGGCGGAATAACCGTTACCCTGCTCCATCAGAACCTCACCGTCCGGACCTGCCAGCAGGCAGCCAAATGGGTGATCGCCCGTTTCCCGCGCCTGCCGCGCGATTTCGAATGCCCGGCGCAACAGCGCGATATCTTTGTCGTCATGAGTATCAGTCACGCAAGGCTCCTTTGATTTCTTCCCCCTGAAGGGAGCATGAACACGCGCACCCCGCAAGACTTTGCAAACAGTCAGTCACGTTGAACAGAAACACATCAAAAGACTGGCGATTTAAAAGGCAACTGCTGAAATATTGGCCTCTTGATCACTATTCTCGCGGTTTCATCTTGAGGCTTTCTTGACAAAAATCGCGCACCGGTTTCCCGTAGAGGTCGAGTAGAAGCGGTGGAGCCCAACGGTTCCGACATTGCTCATCTTTCAGTTGATCGACGATGCCCGGCACGAACGCGCCCGCATCCAAGACCAGGAGATGAGAATGCCGGCCGAAGACAACAAAACGCTCCCGCCACTCGAAAACCTTCCAGAGAAAGTACAGCGAAAGGGTGTGCCGATGCGCATGTTTGACGGTAAGTCGTTGGTTGTTGCCATGGCGGCAATGGTTGGGTCGTTTCCGGCGGCTGCGGCCGATCTCGTGACCTATCAGCTCGACTGGTTGCCCGGCGGTGACAAGGCGCCGATCTATGTCTGCATTCAGGAAGGCTTCTGCGAAGAAGCCGGTCTCGAGATCAAGATCGAACCGGGGCGCGGGTCTTCCGAGGCCATCACCAAGATCGCCACGGGGGCATCGGACATCGGTTCCGCGGGCATGGGCGCCCTGATGGCAGCCAAGGCGACCGAAGGCGTGCCGGTGACCGCGGTCATGACCATCTTCAACATGGGACCGCACGCCTTCTACACCACCAAGGACAGCGGCATCGCCTCGATCAAGGATGTCAAAGGCAAGAAGATCGCGACTTCGCCCTTCACCTCTTCCAACGTGTTCCTGCCGCTGGTTCTGGCCGACAACGGATTGTCGGAAGAAGATATCACCCTGACCAAATCCGACCCTGGCGCGTTGGGCCCGCTGTTGATGACCGGCCAGTCGGACGCGATCATCGCCTGGCTGACCGATGTCTCGCGCTATTCTGGCCAGGCGACGGAGGCCGGCAAGGAACTGGTCGTGCTGCCCTGGGCTGACGCAGGTCTTGAGCTTTATTCCGCATCGCTAGTTGCGGGCGACACGTTCCTGGAGGAGCGCCCGGACGTCGCCAAGCGCTTTGTTGCGGCCTTCAAGAAGTCCCTCGAATTTGCCTATGAAAACCCGGACAAGGCGGCTGCGGCAGTTTCCGCACAGGTGCCGGAACTTTCGGCGGAAGACGTCAAGGGATCCTGGCTGGATGCGTCCAAGCTCGCGTTCAACGATGTCACCGAAAAATTCCCCCTCGGCACAATCGATGCCGACCGGCTGGCGGCGACATGGACCCGCGTTGCAGCGGCGCAGGATCTGGACCCGGCATCCCTAAAACCTGAAGACGCTGTCAACCGCTCGTTCCTGCCGACAGCGGAGTAACCCTCAAGTGGCACTCACCAACAACGCGATCAGCTTTTCCTCGGTCGGTCAGACATTTCTGACCGGCTCGGGATCCGTCACCGCCCTGGACGGGGTCACCGTGACCATTGCTCAGCATGAGTTTGTAGCAGTGCTCGGTCCATCCGGATGCGGAAAATCGACCTTGCTGAGGCTGACCGCCGGACTGATGAAACCTTCAAAGGGAACGGTGAGTGTCTTCGGCAAAGAGGTGACGATGCCGAGGGACGATGTCGGCATCGTCTTCCAGAAACCGACATTGCTTCCCTGGGCCAACGTAGAGGACAACGTCGTCTTTCCGGTTCGCCACAAATACGGACGGGTGACGACGGAGGACCGCGAACAGGCCCGCACCATCATCGAGACCGTCGGCCTGAAAGGATTTGAAAAGCGGCTGCCGTCGGAACTTTCCGGCGGCATGCAGCAACGGGTCGGCATTGCCCGGGCTCTGTTTCTCAATCCGGACATTCTTCTGATGGACGAACCGTTTTCAGCGCTTGATGCACTGACCCGCGATGCCATGGGCTTTGAACTTCTTCGGTTGTGGCAAGCAAGTCCGAAGACAGTCCTTTTCATCACCCACTCGATTCCGGAAGCCGCGCTGCTGGCCGACAGGATCCTTGTGCTCAGCGAGCGCCCCGGCCGCATCATCGCGGACCTGCAGGTGCCGACCGCCCGTCCGAGAGACGAAAGCGCGCTGAGAACGCCGGAGATGCAGGATTTCTCGGCCGAACTCCGCTCGCTGCTGATCAGAAAGGAGGCCGCCTGATGACTGTCAGCGAAACACAGGACACTGCCGCGGCGAAGACCACCCCAAAGCCCGAGCGTCTGGAACGGCCGTTGCCGGTTTCCGAAAAGCTGCTCCGGATGCCTGTCGTACTTCCCTTGATCACCTTTTTCCTGATCCTGGTCATCTGGGAAGCCGGGACACGGCTGTTTTCCGTTCCCTCTTTCGTGCTGCCCGCCCCTTCCCGCATTCTGGGCGGATTTGAGAGCGTTACAGCCGGACGCTGGATGGAGCATATCTGGGCAACACTTCGGGTCGCCCTCATCGGCTATGCCGTTTCGTTTGTCATCTCGCTTCCGATTGCCGTCGGCCTTGCAAAATCACGGCTGCTCTCCGGGGCGTTCTACCCGTTGCTGGTGGTCATCCAGTCTGTCCCCGTCGTCGCCGTTGCCCCGATCATCATCGTGGTGCTGGGCACCGGTGATGCTCCACGCGTCGTGATCACCTTCATGATCTCCTTCTTTCCGCTGGTCGTTTCCATGACGACGGGTCTGGCCGCCACGCCGCCTGAACTGATCGAATTGTCCAGGTCGCTGCGCGCGCCCTCCTTCCGGGAGATCACGCAGATCCGCTTGCCCTATGCGACGCCTTACATCTTTTCGGGCATGAAGATTTCGATCACGCTTTCGGTCATCGGCGCTGTCGTTTCCGAATTCGTCGCCGCCGAAAAAGGCATCGGCTACTTCATCCAGTTCTCCACGTCAATGTTCAAACTGCCCCAGGCCTGGGCCGGACTGGTCATCCTCGTGATCATGTCGCTGGTCCTGTTCCAGCTTGTCAGCCTCGCACAGCGGATCTTCTTTCCCTGGTCGCTGCCGAAGGGACAGAAATGACGAGCTTCCTGATCAACAACATTGACTACGGCCTCACCGGAACCCGGGAGGGAGACCGCCTCAGTGGTGCAATCCGCGTTCACGACGGCAGGATTGCGGAAATCGGCCACTTGCAACCCCGCCAAGGCGAACGGATTGTCGATGCAAGCGGATGCGTGGTCACACCGGGTCTGGTGAACACCCATCACCATCTATTCCAGTCTGTCCTGAAGGCCGTGCCGGAAGGCATGAATGCGCCACTAGACGACTGGCTCATGAACGTTCCCTACAGCTACTGGCCGCTGATCGACGAGGAAACCCTTCGCGTATCGGCCAGGATCGGACTGGCAGAACTGCTTCTCACCGGAACGACAACGGTCTGCGATCATCACTACGTCTATTCCGACCATTATGACTACGATCCTGCGGACGTGCTTTTTGAAGAGGCGGAAGCGCTTGGCATCCGTTTCGTCCTGGCCCGGGGTGGTGGAACGAAAGGCCGGTCTTTTCCCGATCCGAGCCTGCCACCGTCACCAAGCGAGCCACTGGACAAATTTCTGGCAAGCATCGAGCGGACTGCAAACCGCTGGCATGACCCCTCCCCAGGTTCCAGCAGGCGGGTAGCCGTCGCACCGACCACGCCGACGTTCAACGTCGATGCGGGAGAGCTTGCCGACATCGCCCGCTTTGCTCGCGGCAAAGGCCTGCGCCTTCATTCGCATCTTTCGGAAAACCGGACCTACGTCGACTTCACCCTGGCGAAATACGGCAAGCGACCGGTTGATTGGCTTGCCGAGCAGGAGTGGCTCGGGCCGGATGTCTGGTTTGCCCATCTGGTGGAATGCGACCGGGACGAGGTGCGCATGCTCGCGGAAACCGGAACCGGGATGGCGCACTGTCCGCAAGCAAATGCAAGGCTTGGCTCAGGCATTGCTCCAGCTGACGCCCTGCACGACCTTGGCGGCAGAGTTTCGCTGGCTGTTGATGGCGCAGGCGCGAACGAGGCCGCCGACATGGGCGCTGCCCTCTACAGTGCCTTCGCGCTGCACCGAGCGACAAAGGGCGTGCAGGCATTGAAAGCCGAAAGCCTGCTCAACTGGGCAACCGAAGGCGGCGCCAAGGTGCTCGGCTTTGAGGAGATCGGCGTGCTGCGTCCCGGCATGATCGCCGACATTGCCGTTTTCGACATTTCCGCCCCTCGCAACATGGGACTTCACGATCCGGCCCTTGCTCCCGTGCTGACGGGTGCCGCAAGCCTGCGCCACAGCTTTGTCGGCGGGCGGCAGATCGTCCAGGACGGTTCCATCCCCGGACTGGACCTGGCCGGGCTCGGTTCGGACGCAAGGCGTGTTACCCGGCAACTGATCGAACGCAGAAAGGAAATGACGGCGCCTCACCGGGCCCGCGCCGCCCAGGCCTGATGGCAAATCGCCTGCGTCGGGCAGGCACATTCTTATGTGGAGTAGAAGCTGTCAGTGCCCATGAGCACGGGTCATTGCTCCCGGACCTCTTTCTCAAGGAGAACGGAAATATGAGCACCTCCGCATCTTATGGTCTCGTTGAACTGGAAAAGGAAAAAGGCTTCGGCGGCGTCGGTGAGACGGTCGACCGGTCAATTCCCCAGGTCGACATGTCGGATTTCTTTTCGCGCAAGGCAGAGATCACCGAGGATCTGTGGGCTGCCGCGACGGACATCGGCTTTTTCCAGCTGAGCAACCACGGCATCCCGCAGGAACTGATCGACGAGGCTTTTCGACTGTCGGCCGGCTTCTTCGACCTGCCGGCAGAGACGAAAGAACAATATCCGCTTCGGCCCGGCACCAACGCAGGCTGGGAATTCAAGGCGCAGGTCCGCCCTTCAACCGGTACTGCCGACCAGAAGGAAAGCTACCAGATCACCCTGCCGCGCATGACGGGTCTCTGGCCGACCGGCGAAGAACTGTCCGGCTTCAAGGCGACCATGCTGGCATTCGAGCGTCACAACTGGGCGCTGGCGATGAAGGTTCTGTCCTGCTTTGCCGACAAGCTGCAGTTTCCGCCGGACTTCTTCACCGACGGGCACGATCCCCTGACACCGGAATACCAGTCGACCCTCCGGCTGATCCATTATCTGGGCATGGAAGATGCCAAGCCAGAGGACTTCAAGTTCTGGCGGGCCGGTGCCCACACCGACTTCGACTGCCTGACACTGCTGCACCAGAAGGCAGGCCAGGGCGGGTTACAGCTTTGCCCGGGCAAGGACAGCCAGGGCCGGGCGATTGCCTGGACCGACGTGCCCCCGCTGGAAGGCGTTATCACCTGCAACATCGGCGACATGCTGATGCGCTGGTCGGACGACAAGCTTCTGTCAAACCTTCACCGGGTGCGCATGCCCAAGCCGCAGGAATATCTCGGTCCTCGCTACTCGATGGCCTATTTCGCCCAGGCCAACATGGATACGGTGCTTGCAGGGCCGGAAGGCAAATATGAGCCGATGACGGCGCATGACTATATCCAGATGCGGCTAGGTGCAAATTTCGGCAAGAAATAGCGGCGCAATCGCCATCCGACAAAGAAGAACCACGGCGCCGGGGCCATCGTTTGAAACGATCGGCGTCGTGGCTGCACCATTTCAGCCATGATTTGTCCGCGAAACTATCCAGAAGCTGACGATCCGGCAGACTTTACTTTTGCTGCCCGTCCTTTAGGCTTGGTTTCACGACGAGCACCCGCCAACGAAACGCGGCCTCAAAACTCACCCAACAGACAGAATTGCGAAACGCTCCATGACCGAAGCCAAAAGCGGCGACACGGTTCGTCTTCATTATAAGGGCACGCTGGACGACGGCTCCGTCTTCGACAGCTCCGAAGGACGCGACCCGCTGGAATTCACCGTCGGATCCGGCCAGATCATTCCGGGTCTCGACCAGGCCATTCCCGGCATGAAGGTTGGCGACGAGAAGACGGTCCGCATCGAACCCGACAGCGCCTACGGTCCCCACAATCCGGCCGCACGCCAGGCTGTTCCGCGGACCAACATTCCGGCCAACATCCCGCTGGAAGTCGGCATGCAGCTGCAGGCGCAGACAGAGAACGGCCAGATGATGACCGTGACCGTGATCGAGATTTCCGAAAACGAAGTCATTCTGGACGCCAACCACCCGTTGGCCGGCAAGGTGCTGACGTTCGAGATCCAGCTGACAGGGATCAACTGAGGCCCACGGGTTTAGGTGGCGGTGGCAAAGTCAGAAGCCGATTTCGGCTCCCTGATGAGGTCTGAACGCTGAAAAGACAAAAGCCCCGCGGTTCGCCGCGGGGCTTCTTTTTTCACGCACCGGCGCTGCAAGCCGGCGCGCGAAAATATCAGACCATGCTTCAGTCCATATAGACGCTGTCGTTGGCTTTCTGGACCTCGGTCTTGAACAGGCCAAGCAGTTCGTTGGCTTTCGGGTCGAGGTTTTCAGCCACGTGCGTTTCGAAAGCCGGCTGGGCCGCTGCAGCCATGGACGCGCGCTGGTTGGCGGTGAGAGCGGTCACTTCCATCTTGTCCATCAGGCCCGCCAATCCCCTGTCGGAGGCTTCGATGATGCGCGATAGGCCACGGCTGGCGGTTACACAGCTTTCCGCGGCATAGCGCAGGGTCTTCTGCTGCTCTTCGCTCAATCCTTCGAAGAAGTCCCGGTTGACCATGAACGTGTAGGGCGAGAACAGGTGGTTGGTCAGCGTCATGTACTTCTGAACCTCGGAGAAGTTCGCGAAGGAAATGATCGGCACCGGGTTCATCTGACCGTCGATGACGCCGGTCTGCAGACCGGAATAGACCTCGCCCCAGGATAGCGGATAGGCCTGCGCGCCAAGCGCCTGAATGATGGTCTGGTGAGACGGCAGCGTCATGGTGCGGATGCGGATGCCGTCAAAATCGTCGAGCGACGCGATCGGGTGCTTGGAATTGGTAACAGCGAAGAACCCGCCCGTGTCCGGGAAACCGAGCACCACAACATCTCCAAGGGCTTCCTCGATGTCGGCAGCCAGAGCCTTGCCGAAATCACCGTCGAAAACCGCGTAGGTGGCGGCGTTGTCGGCGAAGGCGAACGGCAGGTTCAAAACGTCGATGCGTGGGTAGTAGCTTGCCAGCGCGCCGGTGGACGTCAGTGTTGCCTGGATGATGCCGTCGCGCACATGCTGCACATGCTCGGCAGCCGAGCCGAGCTGGTTGGAACCGAAGACCTCCACTTCGACGGCACCGTTGGTGTCTGCGTTGACGATGTTGGAGAACACCGCAGTGCAGGCATGAGCCGGATTTTCAAACGGATCGGTCTTGTTGTCGTGTCCGAACTTCAACACCTTTCCATCTGCCAGCGCGCTGCCGGCCATAAGCGCAGCGGTCAGCCCGACCGCCAGTCCCTTTGCGAACTTCTTCATGATTTTCTCCATTCCTCTGTCAGGTTGTTTTTTTGTTATTGGGCAAACCCGAGAGCACGCGGCAGCATCATCGCCGCGCTTTCCCAGAAGGCGAACAGGAACAGCACAGCCACCTCTGCGACCAGGAACGGCCCCAGCTTGATGGCAATCCGTTCCAGTTTCTCACCGGTGACCGATGAGAGAACGAACAGGCACGCGCCGACAGGCGGCGTCATCAGCGAGATGTTGAGTGCCAGAACGAAGATGATCCCCGCATGGATCGGCTCCAGACCCACCTGAGCGGTGAGCGGAACAAGAACCGGTGCCAGGATGATCAGGATGGCGGTGATATCCATGACCATGCCGACGATCAGCAGAAGTCCGATGATGATGGCAATGACCGCATAGCGGTTGTCGGCCAGACCCAGGATGGTCTCGGCCAGCATCTGGGGGATTTTTTCAAAGCTCATCCACCAGCCGAGGATGCCGGCAAAGGCGATGATGACGAAGATCACGCCGGTGATGCGCGCTGTGCGCACGAGCATCTGGTAAAGCGCGGGCAAGGTCAGCGTGCGGTAGACGAATGCACCGATGAAGAGTGCATAGGCGACTGCAATGGAAGCAGCTTCCGTCGGCGTGACGACACCGCCGAGAATACCTCCCAGGATGATCACCGGCATCAGCAGTGCGGTAATTGAGGAAACGAAGACCTGCCAGATTTCCTTCAGGTTGGCCCGGCGCTCCGCCTTGGGCAGGCTGTTGCGGGCCGCACCAAGGGTAATGACGGCCATGCAGACACCGCAGATGACGAGACCCGGCAGAATGCCTGCGGCGAACAACCCACCAATGGAAACGCCCATGAGCGAGCCGTAGACAACCATCAGACCGGACGGCGGGATGGTCGGTCCGATGATCGAACCGGCCGCCGTTACGGCGCACGCGTAATCGCGCTTGTAGCCTTCCTTGACCATTGCCGGCACCAAGGTGCGCCCGAAGGCCGCCGCATCTGCCGTTGCCGAACCCGTTAGCCCCGCAAAGAACACGGAGGCGAGCATATTTGTATGGGCCAGCCCACCCCGGAAATGGCCGACCAGCACCTGGGCCAGCTTCACCAGCCGGTCGGTGATACCCGTCTGGTTCATGATTTCGCCGGCCAGAATGAAGAACGGCATCGCCAGAAAGGGGAAGATGTTCAACCCGTTGAAGATACGGCTCGGCCCGATGGCCAGGAACTGGTCACCGCCCATATGAATGAGGCCGATGACGCCGGCCGCGCCAATGGCAAAGCCGATAGGCATGCCGAGCAGGACAAATCCGATGAAGACAGCGGCAACGATCATGCTGCGGCCTCCGCAAACGGAGGATTGTCGAGATGGGTGCCGTTGTCCCGGATCATCGCCAGAACGGTCTGGATCGAGGCAAGGGCTGCAGCAGCCGGGATTGCCGCATAGAACGGCTGCAGACTGATACCGAAGATCATGGCCTGCCGCTTGGCGCCGCTTTGCGCGAAACCGAGCCCGTACCACAGCACGTAGAGAAACAGCGCCAGGACGCAGAGATCAATCGCCATCAGCACAATGCGGCGCAACGACACCGGCACGCGCATGATGGCAGCCGTCAGTCCGATATGGTCCCGTCTGGCGATGCCGGATGAGACGGCCAGCATAGCTGCCCAGATCATCAGGTAGCGCGCCAGGATCTCCGGCCAGGGCAACTGCCAATGAAAGAAGTAGCGATCAACCACGCCAAGCCAGACATCAAGCACAAGCAGTGCCATCAGCAAGGCTATTACAGCCTCGACGCCCGTATTCAGCCTGGCACTGGTTCTGGCAGCCCACTCGCGCATAATCCCTCCACCGAAATGTACCTTAATTACATTTTCAGAGCAGAAATTGCGTTTCGTCAAGCGTATTTTGTTTTTAAATTACATTTCTCGCGTAAATGAGGCTATGATCAGGCGCTGATTGACGATTTTGTGTAATCAAATTACAAATCCCGCAACCAGGGAGACATGTGTGCAGGCAAAGATCCGAACCCCGACCGGCGACAATACAAACGGCCATGCCGCTATCGATCTCATTTCCGCACTCCGCGATCACGCCGGCCAGTTTCCGGCGCGGGAACAAAAGGTTGCGGACTACGTGCAAAAGCATCTGTCCGCGATTTCGGACATGACGATCGCCGAACTGGCAAAAGCCTGTGGCGTCAGCACACCGACCGTCGTTCGATTTTGCAGGACACTCGGCTGTGACGGTTTCCGGGAATTCAAGCTGCGTCTGGCGCAAAACCTGGCCGTCAGCCTGCAGTATATTTCCGCGCCATCGACCACCGAGCAGGTTGCCAGCGAAACGGCGATCGACCGCGTTCTGGGCGCGCTTTATGCGACCGCCAATGTCATGCGGCAGCAGGTCGATCCGGCCGTTATCGAGCGGGCCGTCGAAAAGATCGCCAAATGCCGGCAGCTTCTCACCGCCGGGATCGGCGGTGGGTCGACGATGGTGGCCGGTGAAGCGGCAAGCCGCTTTTTCCGCCTTGGCATCCCGTCCGTCGCCCTGCACGACAGCTATCTCCTGCAGATGCGCGCGGCGACGCTCGGGCCTGAAGACGTTCTGCTGTGTGTCTCCGCCAGCGGCGAAGCGGATGAACTGGTCAGTGCGGCCGAAATTGCCGGCGGCTATGGGGCCACCACGATCGCGATCGCACCGAAAGGCTCCCGCCTTGCAATGATTTCCAAGATCCCCATCCTGGTCGATCTTCCCGAGGACCCGGACATCTTCAAGCCCACCGCCTCGCGATACGCGCACCTGGTGATTGTCGACGCCATCGCCATGACGGTCGCGCAAGTCCGGGCCGCCACCACAAGCGAAAACCTGCGCCGGATCCGCTCTTCCCTGACCGCCTTCCATGGCCGCACCGGACCTCAACCTCTGGGCGATTAAGCCTCATGAACACACGAAACTGCGCCGGCTTGCCAGAAACTGCCGCAATCTGATGTGAAACTGAGAGAAGCCGATTGCATTTCTTACAACGGTCACCCTATGTATGTTATTGGTTTTCATAAGCTCTTGTCGGGGACATCGTATTCATGTCGGTAGATGTTGACGCGCTGGTAGACAGACGGCGCCTCAGACGCAAAGTGACCTTCTGGCGGATCGCGACATTTGTCGTCATCGCCGCGGCACTGATCGGGGGGCTTATCTACGTCTCCGGGGCTTCGGAATTGTCCAAGCGGACGGCGCATATCGCGCGCATCCCGATCGAAGGCGTCATCCTCGAAAGCCGCAAGACCCTGCAGATGATCGAGAAGATCGGCAAGTCCGATGCGGTCAAGGGCGTGGTGATCTCCATCAATTCTCCAGGTGGCAGCACAACCGGCGGCGAAGCGCTATATGAAGCGCTGCGCAAGCTTTCCGAAAAGAAGCCGGTGGTTGCCGAAATCCGCACCATCGGAACCTCCGCGGGCTACATGATCGCCCTTGCCTCCGATCACATCGTCGCGAGATACAATTCCATCACCGGCTCCATCGGCGTGCTGTTCCAGTTCGGCAATATCAGCAAACTGATGGAAACGGTCGGCGTGGAAATGGATGCGGTCAAGAGTGCTCCGCTGAAGGCCGAGCCCGACTTCTATTCCCAGACGAGCCCCGAGGCACGCGCCATGCTGCAAAAGCTCGTCGACAATTCCTATGACTGGTTCGTTTCACTGGTCGCCGAGCGGCGATCTCTCGACATGCCCAGGGCCAAGGAACTTGCAGACGGCCGCATTCTGACGGGCCACGATGCCCAAACGGAAAAGCTGATCGATGCCATTGGCGGCGAAGATGTCGCAATCGACTGGCTAGTAAGCGAGAAGGGCGTTCCGAAAGATCTTCCAGTCGTCACCTGGAGCGCCAACGAAAATCTGGAAGAGCTGCCGTTTTCCTCCCGGGTCTCGCGAGAGTTCGGAAAAGGCATCGGATCGGCCCTTCTCGAGCCGGTTAGTGAAGCTAAGGGGCTGATTCCACGAGGGCTTACGCTTGACGGGCTCGTATCCGTTTGGCAGGCTTCTGACGCGGCAGACAATAATCCGTAAGCGAGGGGGCACTTCATGATCAAATCTGAGCTGGTTCAGCATATCGCCGAACAAAATCCGCATCTCTATCAGCGGGACGTTGAGAACATCGTCAACGCCATCTTGGATGAGGTTACCGAAGCGCTCATGCGCGGCGACCGGGTGGAGTTGCGCGGCTTCGGCGCGTTTTCCGTCAAGAACCGCCCCGCGCGCGTCGGCCGCAATCCGCGAACCGGTCAAAAGGTGGAAGTGGACGAAAAGTTCGTGCCCTTCTTCAAAACCGGCAAGGAAATGCGTATACGGTTGAACGATGGTGTGGACCACGGCGACGACTGATTGCGTTTGCCACGGCACGCCATTTAAAATCGACTTCTGATCTGGCCAAAACCGGGAGAACCCAGTGACCCGTTTCCTCAAGAACGTGATCTTGTTCGTTATCGCGGTTGTCCTGATCCCGTTGTCGGTGGCGAACCGGCACACGGTCTCCCTGTCGCTCAATCCCCTCGACCCGCAGGACCCGCGCCTGACGATCCCGGACATTCCGCTGTTCTGGATCATCTTCGCAAGTCTGGGCGTCGGCATCATCGTCGGTGGACTTGGCGCATGGGCCAAACAGGGCCGCTGGCGCAAGGAAGCACGCGTGAAGCGCCGGGAAGCCGCGAAATGGCACAAGGAAGCCGACCAGCTGCGGGAAATGAACACCGCAGGTCAGCCGGCATCCAATCTCAAGGGACTGGCAGGACCGGGCAACCGCAACGCCGCCTGACCGGCCGACATTACCATGCGTATTATCTCCAGCGACGAGATCGATGCCTGCCTGGAAGACAGGGCCGTTCTTGAAACGCTGCGCCGGGCCTATCGCTCAAGCACAGTCGCGCCCAAGGCTTCCCCCTTGCCCATCGGCCGGCTGAACCAGCAGCAAGGCGCGCTCACCGTACAGCCGGCCTGGACTGACTTTACCCAACAAGGCGACGTCAAGCGCGGCTATATCGGCTGCTCCCTGGCGCTGGATCTACCCGAACAAACGGGCCTGTCCTCAAGTCTCTACCTATTGTTTTCCGGTTCCGGCGGACAACCGATCGCCCTTCTGGATGGCATGCGCCTTACAGTCTGGCGCACGGCTGGTCTCCATGCGCTCGGGGCAAGTTACCTGTCCCGCGAAGACACGTCCCGCCTGCTGGTCATCGGCGACGACCCGAGGTTGCCCCGGTTGGTGTGCGGCTATGCAGCCGTACGCAACCTGACGTCGATCCTTCTGGCCGGCGTGTCGCCGGAAATCCAGAAAAGGATCGCCGCCTTGCCCGCGCTCAAGGGGGTCAATGTCGGCATCACGAACGAGATCTATGCCGCGCAGGAAGGCGCGGACATGATCTGCATTGCCGGTCCGGAAAACGAAACAGGCACCCATCACGCCCTCACCTACCTGGATCCTCCTGCGGGCTGTCACGTAGATGTGCTGGATCCGGAAGCACAATTGCCGACAGAACTGCTGCAGGAAGCACGGCTGTTCACCACTGACTTGAGCGAACCGCCGCGGCCGGATCTTGAATGGGCTGCCGACCTGAAAGACCTCACACAGGGCACGAAAGCCGGCCGGCGTTACTACGGCCAGCGCACGCTGTTTTTGCCTGCCCCGCGCACCGGGCTCGCAGACTACGCATTGGCTGCACACGTTTTTTTGAGGACGTGACCTCTGGAACTCGTGCCTGCGCACACCATATCCCGGAACAGCAGGGGGAATCCATGAAAGCGAGCGCCCGAAAAGGGTCGCCCGGATGACGGCTTAGCCGCCGTGGGTTTCTCATTGGTATCTTGAAGGAGCAAATCATGCTGACGACGCTTGCCTATTCGGCAAGCCTTCCGGCAATCGCAATTGGGCTGATGTACTATGTGTCGGCCTGCTCGGGGCTTGTCTACTAGTGCCTTGATGGCACCCTGGCCGTTCGACCCTACGGGCGAGACCGGCTGCCTCCAAGGGTTTGGCACGTTCGGCCGATCGCGCCAAACCCGTTATACGATAATCGTGAAGCCGGTTCCCCGTGGGCCGGCTTTTGTCGTTCCTGGACCGTCCGCTGAGGCCAAGAGACGGAAAGCCATCCCGGCTTAGCTGGGATCTGAACCTGTTCCAAAACGGTGTCCGGGCAAGGTCCAGCCACGCAGGATCGCTCCGCCGCGCAAGATCAGCGCACAGCTTGCGGCAAGGATCGCGGCAAGGATTTGCGGCGCGCCCAATTGCACCAGCACAACAAATCCACCCGCACCGGCAAAGGCCGCACCGACATAGATTTCCGGCTTCACGATGGAGGAAGGTTCACGGGCGATGGTGTCCCGCAGGATGCCGCCGAAAGTTGCCGTCGAGACACCCATCAGGATCGCCACCAGGATCGTGTCACCGACAGTCAGGGCCTTGGCAGCTCCCATGACAGAATAGGCCGCAATACCGATGGCATCGGCCCATCTCAAGGGTTTGCTGAGCTTTTCGATCCACTCGGCAAAATACCAGACCAGCGCGCTGACGACGAAGCACACCAGCAGATACCATTCGTTCTCCACCCAGAAGACCGGTACACCCAGCAAAAGGTCACGCAGGGTACCACCACCGATCCCCGTCAGCGTGGCAAAGAACAGCAGGGCAACGATATCCAGCTGCTTGCGCGAAGCGACGATGCCGCCGGTAATGGCGAATACCGCCACCCCGAGATAGTCCAGCATTTGCAGCAGCATTCCGTCCCCCATGGCCACTTTCTTTCCGAAGGCAGTACCTGAGGTCCGGGTCTTTGTCATCCCGTAGCATGCCACGCCGGCGCTCGGCCCTACGTCTGAGGGCCTGCATGTCTCGCTCAAGGGATTAGGGAAGTCCGACCAGACCGCTTTCTGGAAAAACACCGATCGTTCCAGACTGTCGTCCTCTCGCGTCGCATCGACGGCAGGACTGGCCCCGGTTAGCTGTGTTGACGAAAGGGTTGCCCCAAAGAAAAGGGGCCACTCCGCTGGATGCGGAGCAGCCCCTTCAAAGCTCTGGGGTCGGTTGAACTCAGGCGTTCTTGTCGACCGTCTGTCCGGCTTCAGCCGACGCCGCAACATCCTTCGGGCCACCCTTGGAAACGCCGACCATGGCCGGGCGCAGCACGCGGTCGCCAATGACGTAGCCGGCCTGCATGACCTGTACAACCGTGTTGTTCGGCACTGCGGTGTTCGGCACCTCGAACATGGCCTGGTGGAAGTTCGGGTCGAACTTCTGGCCTTCCGGGTCCAGTTTCTTGACGCCATTCTTTTCAAGCTGGTTGAGCAGATCACGCTCGATCATCTCGACGCCTTCGATCAGCGAAGCAACACCCGCATCGGCGTTCTTGCGGTCATCTTCCGGCAACGCCTCAAGTGCGCGGCGCAGGTTGTCGGAAACCGTCAGCATGTCACGGGCAAAACCTGACACGGCGTACTGGCGGGCGTCCTTGACTTCCTTTTCCGTGCGGCGGCGCAGGTTTTCCATTTCCGCCATGACGCGAAGCGCGCGATCCTTCAGATCCGCGTTTTCGGCTTTCAGAACTTCGATCGGATCGACACCGGCCGCCTCGACAGCTTCCGGCTGTTCCGCTGCTGCGGTTTCCGGCGTTGCTTCTGCCGGCTGCTCTTCCGGGGTTTTGTTTTCGTCGCTCATGAATGATCCGTTTGCTCAGACTGTTTGCGGGTGCTTATACGACCGGTTGGCGTTTTTTCAAAGAGCATCGGCGGATAGGCTTTCGCTTACCCGCCGGATGCGCTCATATGAACCGCAGCCGGTCAGCCGCAGATATATTTCGGAATTAAAGGGCGCTCTTGATCCAGTCGGAGAGTTTGCCCTTCGGCGCTGCACCAATCTGGGTTGCCATCGGCTCGCCGTCCTTGAACAGGATCAGCATCGGAATGGACCGAACGCCGTATTTCATGGCCATGTCCTGGTTCTCGTCGATGTTGAGCTTGGTGATCTTCACCTGGCCGTTCATCTCTTCGGAGATTTCTTCAAGAGCCGGAGCGATCATCTTACACGGACCGCACCATTCGGCCCAGAAGTCGACCACGACCGGGCCGTCGGATTTCAGGACTTCGGCTTCAAACGAAGAGTCGGTAACTTGTGTGGTAGCCATAACTAGATCTCGTAGGTCTCAGGATCGCGCCTACCCGATGTAAGCGCGTCAGTTGGCAAGAACGTAGGAAGCCGAGGGCCTGCCGTCAAGCCGATGTGCCGTCAGGACGCAGTCCGGCGAAGGTTTCTTCCAGCACCTTTTCGGGGATTTCCATCAGGCTCGGCACCGCGGTCCACAGAAGCTGGGCGGAAATTTCCCTGTCCGGATAAATCTGCTTCAGCATTTCCCTGTAAACACAAAGCTGTGCGCGGTACTCGAGCGGGATTTCGGCAACTGATGCCGGTGGATGGAAATTGGTCTTGTAATCCACAATCACCACCCGGTTATCCTCAACCACCAGCCGGTCGATCTGTCCGGATATCTCGACTTCCGTGCCGTCGCTTGCCCGAATCGTCCCGACCAGCGGAACTTCGGCGCGGGCATGACCGCAAAACAACGTCTCGAATTCAGGCATCTCGAGAATCGCAGCCACTTCGCGCAGAAGGTGAGGCATGCGCTCGGCAAATTCCGGCTTGAGGGCCTGCTTGAGGTAGGCTTCCGACGCTGCCATGCGGGCGTCTTCAGCCAAGTCCGGCAACAGCTCCAGAAGCCGGTGGATCAGGCGACCGCGCTCCAGGGGCCAGGACGCAAGATCCCTGCCTGCCTGCAAGCGAGATACCGCAGGCACCGGTTCGATGCCTTCCTTTTCCTCCATCGCCTCGAATGCCCGTGAGGGCTGAAGGCGTTTCTTCCTGGCAAGCGGACGGACGGGACTGGAGAGCCAGTCCGGCAACGGCGGTTCTTCGCTGCGCGGCTCTGCGAAGGCATGCGGCGCCGCGCCTGCCTCGGGCTCGGCGATGACGCCGTCCTTCTGCCAGCGCCAGGCGGAGACGGATCCATCCGTCGCGGTCAGTTCACGCGCCTCGGGTTTCAACGCACGCGAGACCATCGAATACCAGCAGTTCTCGTGGGCACCGCGTTTCGGTTCCCAGCCGCAGACGATCAGCCGGTCTTCGGCGCGGGTCAGAGCCACATACAACAGGCGCCGGTATTCTTCCTCCTGCGCGTCTCGCAGGGCTTCCACCGCCGCGTCGTGCCAGGGTGTTCGGTCCGCCTTGGGCGGCAGCCAGACCAGAGCCGGTGGCAGAAGATCGTTTTCCAGACGCTTGCGCGGCAGGAAGGCCGGATCGTGGATTGCGCTGACGGGGGCTGCCCCCGGATCGACCAGAACGACGATCCGCGCTTCCAGCCCCTTGGAACCATGCACGGTCATGATGCGGACCATGCCCTTGGTATTGGTCAACTCACGCTTGATCTCGGTCGGTGCCGCTGCCATCCAGGCAAGGAACCCTTCCAGTCCCGGCGTGCCGGATTGCTCATAGGCAATGGTGAGCGCCAGGAACTCGTCCAGAACGTCATCGACTTCCACGCCGAGGCGAGCGCGAAAAGCTTTCCGGCCACCATCAGCCCCCAGCAGCCGGGCATAGAATTCGTAAGGCGGCACGAAGTCGGCGCGTGCGCGCCAGTCTTCCAGCCTTGCGCGCACGGCCTTCCATTTGTCCGAACTGTCCGACCGTTTCACCAGCATCTGCCACAGCGTTCCGGGGCGCACCTTTTCCGGCGTTTCCCGGGCAACCTCCAGCAGGTCGTCGTCCGTCAGGTCGAACAGCGGGCTCTTCAACACGCAGGCAAGCGACAGGTCGTCTTCCGGCAGCAACAGGAACCTGCCGAGAGCGGCAAGATCCTGAACAGCGATATGGTCCGTCAGAACAAGGCGGTCACTGCCGGCAGCCGGGATGTCCAGCTCCTTCAGTTCCCGGTTGAGCGCTTCGACAAAAGGCCCGCGCTTGCGCACGAGGATCATCACGTCGCCGGGATTTGCCGTGCCATCGCGCATCCATTGGGCGATCTCTGCCGCGATGCGCCTGGCCACCTTCAGCATCGGGCTGCCCGAACCGACGTGGTCGATCGGCTGGCGCCAGTCGTCCGGCTCCTCGATCTCCGCCTCGGCCTCCAGTGGCCACAGATCAACGATCCCCGGATCGCGCCGGATGGCTTCATGGACCGGCGCTTTCACGTCCTGCGACAGGCCTTTGTGGGCGCTTTCGTCGTGAAACACCTTGTCGACCGCTCCAAGAACATCCGGCGTGGAGCGGAAGGAGAGCTGCAGATTGACGGAATGAAACTCAAGCTCGGCCGCCTCGGCCTTTCCGGAAAAGGCACGGCGCATGGCATCGAAATAGGCCGGAACAGCGCCCTGGAATGAGTAGATCGACTGTTTTTCGTCGCCCACCGCAAACAGCGTGCGCACCCGGTCTCTTGCACCAGTCCCGGCGAAGAACTCGGAGGCAAGCGAAGTCACCACTTCCCATTGGCGCGGGCTGGTGTCCTGGGCCTCGTCAACGAGGATATGATCAAGCCCCTGGTCGAGCTTGTATTGCACCCAGAGTGCGGCGTCCGACTTCTGCAGCAGTGTTGCCGTCTTGACCACCAGATCCTCGAAATCAAGATACCCGCGGGCGGTCTTGGCGCGCTCATAATGACCGATCACCGCGTCGGCGAGACGCAGCAGGGCTGTGGTTCCCTCATAGGTCGCCACCTTCCGGCGCTGGTCCAGCAGCTCCAGCAGGCGATGTTGTTCCGCCTCCAGCGCCTCAAGAATCTGGGGGAACGTTTCAGCGACCTTCTTGGTGGCGAGCGACTTTCGCGGCTCAAGCTTGGCTGTCAGGAAAATCGCCTGCCAGGCCTCGCGGAAAGCGGTTATGTCCGTGAGCCTCGCGGCGGCAACCAGATCGTCCGCACGCGCCTGATCGGTCTTGGTGCCGGTTCGCAGTGCCTCGGCATAGGCAAGACAGGTGTTCAGATCAAACGGGCATGCGGACCGAAACTGCTCATCGAAATCCGCCAGCCGCAGGGACGGATCGGTTTCCAGAAGACCGGCAAGCTCGGCAAACGCGGTTTCCAGATCGCCGGCATCAACCGTCCAGCGGCGGAAGGCGTCGCGGCTCTGGATCAACTCGTCCAGCGCCTTCTGGGCGCCGCCGTCGCTCATCAGATCAATGACAGATGCCAGCGCCCTGCCAAAGGCGCTTTCCGGCTCGGTTTCGGCAACATGAAGCACGGTCGCGCGCGAGGCCGCCATGAGTTCCGCTGCCACCCGGTCGTCGAGTACGGCAAAATGGCCCGCGACGTTTGCTTCCAGCGGAAACTGGTGCAGCAGGGATTCGCAGAAACCGTGAATGGTCTGGATCTTCAACCCGCCCGGTGTTTCCAGTGCCCGGGCAAAGAGGCGACGCGCCATTGCCAGGCGCGCGGCATCTGGTTTGCGGCCTTCAATGTCCTGCAATTCGGCCGCGAGTGCGGCATCATCCTTGGTGACCCATTCGCCGAGGATCTTGAAAACGCGGGTCGCCATTTCGGCAGCAGCGGCCTTGGTAAAGGTCAGCGCAAGAATACGAGAGGGATCGGTGCCATCCAGCAGCAGCCGCACCACCCTGCGGGACAGAACGAAGGTCTTGCCCGATCCGGCATTGGCACTCACCCAGGCCGAAGCCCGTGGGCGGGAGGCAAGGTCCTGCCGTTGCCTTGTCACTTCAGGGATCTGAAAGCTCATGAAGGCTCCTCCGATCCAAGTGCCCATTCCTGCGTTCTGGCAAGATGATCATAGTCACCGCCCATCTGCCGCTCGCGCATGACGCGGGCACGGGACAGGTAACCAATGTCTTCCCTGACATAGTGGGCGATCAACTGTTCCAGCCGCGTCCAGGCGTCTTCCACCAGATCTTCCAGCGGCGTATCCTTCGGGTTTCGCGGCGCTTCGATCACAGGTTCGCTGCCGCCCTTCAGCTGCAGATACAAAAGCTCGGATATGGGCGCATCAGCTGGCACATCCTTGAACCCGAACCGCCGGACCATCGCGGCCTCCAGCGGCAATTGCGGCGACAGGAGCGCGTCGACCTGCTTTTGCGAGGGCACCTGCCCTGTCTTGTAGTCGACCACGGACAGCCCGCCGCCACTCAGAAGGTCGATCCGGTCTGCCCGGCCGCGCAGGCGGAAATCGAAGCCGGGTAACTTCAATTCGACACCGCCGCCGATTTCCAGGAACCGCTGACTGACGTGTTGCGACCGCCTCGCTTCGTAGGCAACGAAGCCAGCCGCGATCTTCTGGAAACGCGGCCACCAGAGCGCCCGGATCGCCGGAAACGCATCAAGAGGCTCAAACAGCTCCTCGCCGATCTCTGTCAGGGCCTTTACGGCACTGTCGTCGAATGCGCCGGTCCAGGTCAGCAGGAAATCTGCCAGCGCATCGTGAATGAGGTTGCCCTTGTCGGCCGCACCGGGTTCGCCGCCGATCGGGTCGACCGGCTGCAGCTCGAGCACATGACGGGCAAAGATCGCGTAGGGATCGCGGATCAAGCGTTCGATTTCGGTGATGGAGAGCGATTTCGGGCGCGCTGCCAAGGGCGGACGAGGGTGAGGCCGGGACGCGGGCCGCACCGCGCCTTCCGGCCGATCGAGCTGTGCTGCAAGGGCGGAATATACCGCCCCTTGCGCTTCCAGTTTCTTCGTCAGGTCAGGCCCGGCAAGCGTGGTCAGGCGCTGCAGCCAGCGCGATGCGACAGTGGGAGCGCCGTCGGAGCGTGCGGCACGCGACAGAAGGACCCGCCGTGCACCCATGCCTTGCGCAAAGTCATGTGCGGCCGCACCGAGCCGGCGTTCCGGGGGTTCCAGCCCCATGTCGCGCTTCATCGGCCGGTTCAGCCACGGATCATTGCGCGTGCGTTGAGGCCACACGCCCTCATTGAGGCCACCCAGGATCGCAAAATCAAAGGTCTGAAGCCGTGCTTCCATGGGGCCGAGGATCTGCACCCGCTGGTCGCCCGGCAACCTGCGCCGTACGGCCTGACCGGACATCAGCGCAGGCAGTACCGACGGCCATTCGCCGGCGGGAATTTCCAGTCCGCTGGAGCTTGCTTCCAGAAGACCGGTCAGGAACTGGGCCAGCGCCTCGCCCGCCTCACCGGCGTAAAGTTCTGCCACCGAACCTTCGTGATCGATCGAGATCGCCTCGATCACATCGACATGCCGCCGTGCGAGATCGGTCAGAAGGATCGTGCCGCCTTCTGCGGCAAGATCTTCCAGCGGTTTCAGTGCGTTCGCCAGACGGTCGACAAGGTTCGCGATGACGTCCCAGTCTTCGTCGTGGATCTTTTTCCAGCGTGGCGTATGTGCCTTGCCCGCATCTTCCCGGCTCGCCTCGACAGCCAGTTGCAAACCTGCCGTTCCCGGCCGGGCCCGCGGTCCGCGAACCACGCCACGCTCCAGCGCTCGGGCGGCAGACCGGATGTCTTTCACCGGCAGGCCCAACCGTGTCAGCGGGTGCTTCAGAAGCGCCAGAAGATCGATAGGCTCGCAGCCACCAAGGGCGAGTTTCGCAGCCAGGATCGCCAGAATGGCCGGTGCGGTCTGGTCGAGCGGACGGCCGGCACTGTCGTCCACCTGGATGTTCCAGCGGGCAAGCTCTGCCGCAACCCGGCGCGTCAACATGCGGTCCGGCGAAATGAGGGCCGCACTTTCCTGCCGCTCGATCGCTTCGCGCAAGGCAATCGCGACGCTCAAGGCTTCATCCGCCTCGTTGCGGGCAGTCATGATCGAGACACCATCCAATGCCTCCGCCCTGTCCGTTTCGGGACGGGCGTCCAGATAGGCTGTCCAGCCATCGGAGGTATCGGCGGGACGCAAAGCTTCGGAGACAAGTTCCTCACGCAGCAGGAGCCCACGGTCCGGGTCCGGCCCGAGTGTTGCAACCTCTTCCCGCCCGGCACCCAGACGATCAAGCAACTGTTTCAGCGAATACTGCGGATGTGAAGGCAGGGTTGCCGCGTCATTGTGCATCACACCCTTGCGGGCTGAGGCCTTGCCCGTCTTTTCTCCCAATACGGCCCAGGAGCGGCTGTCCAGATAGCGGTCCAGCCCAGGCAGCACGACGACGCCGGATTCAAGCCGGGAGACAACCTTCAGCAATTCGGCGGTGGCCGGAACCGAGCCGGTGACACCCGCAACAATGACCGGGCCACGAGGAGGTGTCCGTTCCAGGCGCTCGGCCTCGCGCCGGATAAGGGCCGAGCGGCGTGCCTTCGGGTCCATCATTTTCAGTTCGGCCAGATGCGCGGGCCAGGCCTCCCGCACGATCTGCAGGAAATCGAGCGTGATCTGCCAGTACCGGGCATGGTCCTCCGGCACCAGACCGGACAGTTCCGTCCAGTCGGCTTCTTCCGTTTCAACCTCGTCCATCAGCGTCAGCAGGTCTGCCGCCAACCAGGCTGCATCGGCCGTCGACGCCGGAAGGCCGAGAGGTTCGTCGGACCTCAGACTGAGCGCTTCCCGGCGCAGCATGCCCTTCCAGGCCTTCACCAGCCGCGTCATCGCAAGATGACGTTCCAGAAGGGGCATTGCCGGCGGCAGAGGTTCCAGATCCGCATTGGCGGTCAGGCTCTGCGCATCCTCGTCGGCATCGCCCACCGGGCGGATGGCAGGCAGGAGAACCGGCCGGCCACCAAACCGCTGCTGGAAAAGCTCCGGCAGCAGGCGCGCGGCGCGGCGCGTCGGCAGATACAGCGTGACCGACGGCAGCAGCAGTGGATCGTCCAGCGGGCGAAAGCCAGGGATCAGGGTGCCGTCGACCAGTGAGTCGACCAGCGTTTTCAGGAAAGGGACGGACGGCGGGACAGACCAGAGGCGCGCGCTGCGGGCCATCCTCAGGCGGCACTCTCGCGAACGGCATATTCGGCGGCACGGATGGCCTCCGGCGTTCCGATATGCAGCCACAGGCCTTCCATCTGAACGCCGTAGAGACGCCCGGCTTCAATCGCCCTGTCGAAAAGCCTGTTCATGGAGAACGGCCCGTCCGGGGCATCTTCGAACAGGCGCGGGTGCAAAATGGTTGCTCCTGCATAGGCAAAGGGCGTCACGCCCTTTTCCTGCCGCCGGGTCAACGCGCCGTCCTTTGCCATGTCGAAATCACCACGGCCGGAATAGCCGACCGCTTTCACGGTTTCGGCAACCAGAAGCAGGGCGTCCATGCGGCTCTCGTCCCAGGCTTCGATCATGTGTTCCAGGTTGGGTTTGACGCCTTCGATCCAGTAGCAGGTATCGGCGTTGAGCTGGAAGAACGGCTCTTCGCCCAGTAGCGGCAGCGCTTTCTTGATACCGCCCCCGGTTTCCAGAAGCTGGTCGCGTTCGTCGGAAATCAGGATTTCCATATCAGGGCGGCGGCGGACATGAACCTCCACCAGATCGGCAAGGTAATGCACGTTGACCACACAGGTCTTCACGCCGGCTGCTGCGAGCCGGTCCATGCCATGGTCGATCAGGGCCTGACCGTTGACCTCGATCAGGGGCTTGGGCGTCGTTGCCGTCAGCGGGCGCATGCGCTTGCCGAGGCCTGCGGCCAGGATCATGGCTTTGGAAGGGCGAAACCGCTTGTCTGTCATCATCTGTCTCAAATGTGCGACCGGTTGAACGCGGCGCGTTCAGTGCCGGTAGCGTGCGTACCAGTCTTTCAAATCCGACAGGAACGGCCTGTCAAGCACCCGGTCGAGATAGCCTAGCATGCGCGGCAAATGGCTCAAGTAAGCCGGCTTACCATCGCGCTCGGCCAGACGGACGAAGATGCCGAGGATCTTGGAGATCCGCTGCGCCGCCATGACCGCATAGGCTTTCGAAAAACCGACTTCATCGAACTCTGCGGACTGCATTTTTCTTGCCGAGAGATAAGCATCGTAGAGCGCCGTTTCCAGAGCTTCGTCCATGTCCGTGCGGGCGTCCAGCAGCAGGGAAGCAACATCATAGGCAACCGGGCCATAGACCGTGTCCTGGAAATCGATCAGGCCGATCCTGTCGGTTCCTTCAGCACCCGCCTGCCAAAGGAGGTTCGGCGAATGAAAATCGCGCAGCACCCAACCTGTCTGGGCCTCGCTTATGTCTTCAAGTGCTTCGCGCCATAGCCGTTCGAAATCCGAGCGCGTGCTCTCGTCGGCCGGCTTTCCGGACACCTTCGGGACATACCAGTCCAGAAACAGCGCCGCTTCGGCAACAAGCGCGTCCGCTGAATAGTCGGGGACCCGATACAGCCCACCATCAGCGAGCGAGACCGTTTTTGGCCAGGCCTCACCATGCATCTTCGCCAGGACATCGACGGCGGCAAAATATCTTTCGCGCACCGGTTTGCCGTCTACCACGATGGTATCCCGGCCAAGATCGGACGAGAGGATCAGCCCGTTTTCCAGGTCGCTCGCCATAAGATCGGGCGCGCGAAGACCATGGTTCCTGAGTTCCGTTCCCACCGCGACAATCGCCCGGCAGTCGCGCGCCAGATGCACCTTTTCCATGTAGGCGCGGACAGCTTCCGGCACCGCGTCCCCCTGGAAAGGCCAGCGCATCAGAACAGCTGTCGAAGACCCTGTTGCAACCGTCTCGAACGTTCGCAGGGAGGCATCACCTGCCAGGAAACGGCGCTCGGCATCCGGCAGACCAGCGGTCCCCAGAAAGGACCGCGTTGCCAGCGATTGCCCGATCCGGTTCTGCCAGTGCGGGGCGTCCGAATAGAGGCTGAACCGGCGATGGTCATCGCTCTCAGTCGGCTGGGTGATCTGGATCCAGAGGGCATTACCGGGCAGCAGCTCGTTCGCCTTCTCCGGCCATTCGATCAGCGCGGCTCCCGTTTCCAGAAGGTCATCCAGCCCGAGCTCTTCCAGTTCTTCGGGCTCTTCAAGCCGGTAAAGATCGAAGTGGGACAGGTCGAAACGCGGGAAATCGTAGGTCTGCACGAGCGTGAAGGTCGGGCTCGGCACTTCCAGCTCCGGCTCACCGGCAAAAGCCCGGATCAGCGCCCTGGTGAACGTGGACTTCCCGGCGCCAAGATCGCCCGACAGGCAAATGACATCGCCGGGCTTCAGGACCATCGCGATGTCGTTGGCAAGTTGCCGCGTGCCGTGTTCGTCGGCAATTTCGATTGTCTGAAAGGCGCCCGACAGGGCTTGCAGCTGGTGGTCTGCCATCCGGCGTCCTACTCGGCCGCCGCCTGGTCCGCCAGTTCGGGCCGTGCGGGGAAAACGCAGGTCACCGTCGTGCCCTTGCCTTCGGCGGACTGAATGTCGACCGTGCCGCCATGGA
Source organism: Roseibium sp. RP-7 (assembly GCF_053005225.1). Taxonomy (NCBI): domain Bacteria; kingdom Pseudomonadati; phylum Pseudomonadota; class Alphaproteobacteria; order Hyphomicrobiales; family Stappiaceae; genus Roseibium; species Roseibium sp. RP-7. The sequence continues at coordinate 414,418 of NZ_JBRKQA010000001.1, read as the reverse complement.
GTTCGACAAAGCTCTTGACGATGGCAAGGCCGAGACCTGCGCCCTGACGGCGCGATCCTGTGTCATGCCCGACAAAGCGGTTGAAGACCTGGGTGAGGATTTCAGCGGGAATGCCATAGCCATGATCCTGAACGACGAAGGTCACCTTGTCGTCTTCGCGGCTGCAGCTGACATCGACCACGCCGTCGGGCTCGGAATAGCGCACGGCATTGGAGATGAGGTTGAACAGGACCTGGCGCAGGCGTTTTTCGTCGGCAACCATCATGCCGACATCACCCGGCACATGGGTCCGCAGGTTGATGCGTGCTTCGGCGATCCGGTCCTTCAGCCCTTCGACGGCGGCCGCAACGGTCGGTGCGACGTCGACTTCACCCAGGTCCAGTTCCATGATGCCGGCATCCAACGTTGCCAGATCCAGAATGTCGTTGATGATGGCAAGCAACGCCGAGGAGGACGACTGGATGTAGTCCGCATATTCGCTCTGCTTGTCGGAGAGCTCTCCGAATTTCGGATCTGCCAGCAACTGGGCGAAGCCGATGATGTTGGTCAGCGGCGAGCGCAGCTCATAGGAAACATGCTGGATGAAGGCGTTCTTGATCTGGTCGGCCTGTTCCAGCGCCTCGTTCTTTTCCAGAAGAGCCCGCTCGACGTTGACGCTGTCCGTTACGTCGACAAAGGTCACCAGCGTACCGCCGTCGGGCAGCGGAACAGTGGCATAGTCGACGACATCGCCGTTGTGGCGTTCCAGACGGCTGACCTTCTGGGTGCGATTGTCGAGAAGTCCCGTCACGTTGCCGGCAAGCTGTTCCCAGGCATCGCGCTCGGTTTCATTGAGCGTACAGGCGGAGACGACTTCCTTGACGTGCGGCAGTTCGGAAAGCTGATCCTCTTCCAGACCCCAGATGCGACCGAAAGCCGGGTTCCAAAGGCGCAGGCGCCCGTCTGACCCGAACACGGCAACGGCTTCCGACAGATTGTCGAGGGTTTCCCCCTGGACGCGGGTCAGCGCGTTGTAGCGGCTTTCCAGATCGAGCTGCTCGGTGACGTTTTCATAGATATAGGTGACGCCGCCTTGCGGGTGCGGATTGGCAATGACGCGCAGGGTGCGGCCATCGGGAAGATGCCACCAGCTTTCGCGAGCTTCCAGAGACTGGTAGCTCTCCATCATCTTGTTGCGCCAGACGCGATAGTCCGCCTGTTCCGGGATCTTGCGCGCCGCGCGCAAGGCATCCAGAACCGCGCTGTCTTCCGGCCGGCTTTCGAGGAAAGCGGGATCGAGATCCCACAGCTGGCGGAAGGCCGCGTTGTAGAATTGTAGCTTGCGATCGGCGCTGTAGATGGCAACCGCAGCTGCCAGCTGGTCCAGCGTGCGGCCGTGGAAGTCCTCGGCGCGGCCGAGTTCCTTCTGGGCCTGTTCCAGTTCGCTGATGTCCACGGCAATGCCGGCTCCGCCGACATTGGCATTGACATCGGTCACTTCGAACACCCGGCGTTCACCGGAGGCAACGATGGGAATGCGTGCGTTGAAACAGCCGTCTTCGTTCCGCTGGACGGCCATGGCGGTACGCGCAGCAGCGTCGAGGAAGGTTGCCCCTTCCTTGATCGCAAGATCTGCGTCGGTCATGTCGACCGCTTCCGCATAGGCCTGGTTGGCCCAGATGAGATTTCCTTCCGCATCGCGCTGCCAGGCCGGTGCCGGCATCGCATCCAGCAGCGCGTGCAGCATATGCAGTTCGCCGGAGATCTTGGCATTGCGGGCAGCAAGTTCCGCCTGCATCTGACGTTCGCCGGTCAGATCGCGCAGACGCAGGACCACAGCACCGCCGGTGGTGCGCCCCAGCGCTTCCACATAGGTGCCGGTGCGCGTCTTCAAGGTGGTGGTGAAGGCTTCGCCGGTGCGGAACAGCATGTCCAGATGACGTTCCAGGTCGCCGGCGCATTTCGCCGTCAGCCAGCTGCCGAACGCAAGAAGTTGCGCCGGGGGGCGCGGCACGCCAGATTTTTCGGGAAGGATGCCCCAGATCTGGGGCATGGCGCCGTTACCGGTCCAGACGATGACGCGTTGCTCATCGGTATTGAGCATCGCCTCCAGGCGGTCGACCCGGAATTTGAGATCGCTCTTTTCCTTTTCCAGCGCGTCGGTCAGCAATCCGGATTGTTTGCGATGACGCACGAGAGCGACAGATGCGGTGACGGCAAAGGCGCACATTCCGCCTAACGCACCAAAAAGAATCATGTTATCGGGGGAAATGGCAGCAGTCGTGTCGGCGAGCATGTCGGCTGCCGCTGAACCGCAAGACAGGCTCCAGCCTGCCAGCGCCGTTCCGCCGAGCTTCACCGATTTCAGACTCCAATCTCGCCACGCCGCGCGTGGCCGCGCGTCGTTCCTGCCGCTTATCGGCATATTGTGATCCCCTTGTGCCGCCTTGCCCTGTTCTTGCGGGCCGCAGCTCCCGGTTTCTGGGAGCAAATCAAAGACATCCGCCTCGTGGCCTTTGATTCGCCTAAACCATAACCTTTTTGAGAATCACGCAGAAGAGTCCGTTATTGAAAAGTTAACAGGACCCTTAAAATTAAAGGGTCCTGCATTTTTTTGTTCACAGACCCGAATCGAGGCGATCACCACATCTAGTGGGCCGCCTCGCCGGAATCAGTATTTGTAGTGTTCCGACTTGAACGGACCAGCCTTATTAATCCCCAGATATTGAGATTGCTCGTCCGACAATTCGGTTAACGTGACGCCCAGCTTCTCCAGGTGAAGGCGGGCAACCTTCTCATCCAGATGCTTCGGCAGCACGTAGACTTCGTTCTTGTACTGATCGCCCTTGGTGAAGAGTTCGATCTGCGCCAGAACCTGGTTGGTAAAGCTTGCGGACATCACGAAGCTCGGGTGGCCGGTGGCATTGCCGAGGTTCACAAGGCGGCCCTGCGAGAGCAGGATCATGCGCTTGCCATCCGGGAACACATACATGTCGACCTGGTCCTTGACCGGGCGGCACTTGGTGTTCTTGAGGGCAGCAACCTGGATCTCGTTGTCGAAGTGGCCGATGTTACAGACGATCGCCATGTCCTTCATGCCACGCATGTGGTCGAAGGTGATGATGTCCTTGTTGCCGGTCGCGGTGACGTAGATATCGCCTTCCGGAAGAGCCTGCTCGATGGTCTTGACCTCGAAACCGTCCATGGAAGCCTGCAGGGCGCAGATCGGGTCGATTTCGGTGACGATCACGCGGGCACCGGCACCAGCCAGGGACTGAGCGGAACCTTTGCCGACGTCGCCGTAACCACAGACAACGGCAACCTTGCCGGACATCATCACGTCGGTGCCGCGGCGGATACCGTCGACCAGGGACTCACGGCAGCCATAACGGTTGTCGAACTTGGACTTGGTGACGCTGTCGTTGACGTTGATCGCCGGGAACGGCAGGTCGCCCTTCTTCTGCATTTCATAAAGACGCAGAACGCCAGTGGTGGTTTCTTCCGAAACGCCCTGGATCAGCTCTTTCTGCTTGGTGAACCAGCCCGGGTTGGCGGCCATGCGCTTCTTGATCTGCGCGAACAGGCACACTTCCTCGTCCGACTTCGGGTTATCGATCAGACCGGTTTCACCGGCTTCGACCCGTGCACCGAGCAGGATGTAGAGCGTGGCGTCGCCGCCATCGTCCAGGATCATGTTCGCACCTTCGGGGAAGTCGAAGATCTTGTCGGCATAATCCCAGTATTCTTCCAGGGTTTCGCCCTTGGTTGCGAAAACCGGAATGCCTGCAGCTGCAATCGCAGCGGCTGCCTGATCCTGCGTGGAATAGATGTTGCAGGACGCCCAACGGACTTCCGCACCCAGTGCAACCAGCGTTTCGATCAGAACGGCGGTCTGAATGGTCATGTGCAGGGAACCGGCAATGCGGGCGCCCTTGAGCGGCTTGGAGTCACCGAATTCGGCGCGGCAGGCCATCAGGCCCGGCATTTCGTGTTCGGCGATCTCGATTTCGGTGCGGCCCCAGTCTGCGAGCCCGATGTCTTTAACGATGTAGTCGGTCATGAATAAGTCCTGCTGTTTTGAGCCAGCTTCAGGCGCAAGGCCCCTTGAGTGTCGCCGCCATCTCGTGAACCAGTGCCAAAACGGCACCAGGGGCGGGCGACAGCCGAAATCCGGAAGGCTCCGGAAATCGTTGGAAGGGGTTATAGCGTCAGCAGGGTCATCACGCAATAAAGATATAAAGAATTCTTTATATCATATATCCCAATCACGTCCGGTAGAGATCCGCGCGTGACGGCGGCATGCCCGACGGACCCTTGGTGCGGCGCGTCGCGACCGTCTGGAAGATGCCGATGGAGCCGCGTTCGAAGCCGAGCGAGACGCCAATGAGATAGGCCAGCCACAGACGATATTTGTGCTCGCCTATTTCCGCGACAGCCGCATCCTTTACCTTCATCAGGTTTTCCGCCCACAGCCGTGTCGTGCGGGCATAGTGCTCGCGCCAGGCTTCCACGTCGTGAACCTCGAAGCCGTGCGCTTCCAGATTGGTCAGCGTCCAGCCAATGTGGTCGACCTCCCCTCCCGGGAAGATGTAGCGTACCAGCGCCTGGTATTCCGGCTTCTTGCGGCGGAATGCCTTCAGATCCTTTTTTCCGCGGCGGGTGATCGCATGGTGCAGGTAGACACCCCGCGGTTTCAGCAGGCGGTGCACGCTCTGGAAATAATTATCGTAATTGTCCAGCCCGACCGCCTCGAACATGCCGATGGATGAGATCTTGTCGAACTTGCCGTCCATGTCGCGATAGTCGATCAGCTTGACCGAGACCTTGTCTTCAAGGCCACGCGCCTTGATCCGCTCCTCGGCAAGCTTCAGCTGTTCTTCCGCCAGCGTGACCCCAACGGCTGTCACGCCATAATGTTCGGCGGCGTGGCAAATCAGGGCACCCCAGCCGCAACCGATATCGAGCATCCGGTCGCCCGGCTTCAGCCGCAGCTTGCGGCAGATCATGTCGAGCTTGTCTTTCTGCGCCGTCGCCAGATCGTTCGACCAGTCGGAGAAATAGGCGCAGGTGTAGACCATCTCCGGATCGAGAAAGAGCCGGTAGAAGTCGTTGGAAACGTCGTAATGGAACGCGATGTCGTCCTTGCGGCTGCCGGAGCTTCGGTCCGCTGACTGACCGGCATCAAGCCCGTCCGGGTTGGCTTCAGCCTTGCGACCAGAACCGCGCCAGAGCGAAAATCCGGTTTTCAGCAGCAGGGTCTTGTTGAGGCGTTTGCGAATTTCCCGGCTTTTGAGTGTCGGCCGCTTTTCGGCAAAGTCGAAAATGCTGCCACCGCGCGGGTCGACGTCGCCATTTGCATAGAGATCGATCAGCGTCTTGATGCCGGGACGGCGAAGAAGACGCGTCAGCGCCGTTTCGGAAAGAGCAAGCCGCAGACCGTCCGCCCGCGCATCGGCAGGTACCCGGGATCCGTCCCAGAGTTCGAACGCGAATTGAAGTTCCAACGCCTCATGGACATGGGTAAGTGCAGTGCGCGCGGCGGAAATCAGTCGGTCCTGAGTGTGGCTCGCCATGTCGGCCCCCGGTTCGGTTTGGAAGGGTGTGGCCGATGCCCGGAATTCACTCGATCGACCGCAGCAGGAATGTGCACCGCAGGGTGGCGGCACGAAATGTCAAAATCAATCTTCTTCGCCAAAGCCGCTTTCGACGAGTTCGGCAATCGCCGCCATGGCGTCTCCTGCATCAGAGCCGGTGACGCTGACAGTGATAAAGCAACCCGGGCTGGCAGCGAGCATCATGAGACCCATGATCGACGTTCCGCCGACGGTCTGGCCGTCCTTGGAAACCTGGACGTCTGCGTCAAACGTCTCCACCAGCTTCACCAGCTTTGCGGAAGCCCTGGCATGCAGGCCACGGCGGTTGACGATTGTCAGGTCTTTTTCCAACACGGTCTGCGCTGTCATTGTTGTTTTAGTTCTGTCCCGACAGCACCTGGCTGGCAACCGAGATGTATTTCTGGCCGGCCTGACGGGCTTCATCGACAGCATCGGCCAGTTCGCGATCTGCGCGCACGCTGGCAAGCTTGATCAGCATCGGCAGATTGACACCGGCCACCACTTCAACGGATTTGCTGTCCATCACGGAAATTGCGAGGTTGGAAGGTGTGCCACCGAACATGTCCGTCAGAAGCACCACACCCTTGCCCGAATTGGCAGCTTCCACAGCGGCCAGAATGTCCTGGCGCCGCTGCTCCATGTCGTCATCCGGACCAATGGAGATGGTTTCAACCTGTTCCTGTGGACCGACAACATGTTCCAGCGCCGCTTTGAATTCCTCAGCAAGGCGCCCGTGCGTAACAAGTACAAGTCCGATCATGCGTCAGTTAGCCTGATTATCGAGTGCGTTAAGCTCAGGATCCCAAAAGAGATCCGGAAAGAGCCGGGCGTTTATCAGTCTGATGCACTCTCTTCAACCGCTTCGTCAGTTGCAAGCAAAAAACGCCCCTGCTGCCTCAAATATAATCCGGTCCTTTGGGGAAAAGGTGCCGTAACGCCCAGCGGATCAGGCGCAGGCTGTGCTCAGGGTCGTTTTGCGGGCACATAACCACCGGCAAATGCACCCCTTCCAGGCAGGTCGTCGCAAGAGCCTGCACCGGCATCCTCTCGATGGCGTCGGCCTGCTTCAGTTCGACCAACAGATGCACTTGCGCGTGCGGCAGAAAGCGCGTTTCGACAACACCGAAACCGCGGACTTCCATGCGGCCTTCGATCGTCCGCGGCGCATGCGCCTCGAGCCGTCCATCGGCTGCAGCAACATGCGTGTAGTCGTCAGCCACCAGAAGGCCGAGATTGCCTTTGGCCCGTGCCGCCTCGACGAGAATATCCGAAAGGGTTGTCTTGCCGCTTCCGGCACCGCCCCGGATCAGAAGGCCGGCTGTGCCCACCACCGCGCAGTTGGCATGAACCGCCGGAGGCGTCACTTGCCCCGCCCTGCCGGCAGATAGATGGTGAAACGAGCACCTGCAATCTTCTGCTTGCCGTCCCGACCGGGCACCAGCCGGTTGGTGGCAACAATGGTCCCGCCATGGGCTTCGATGATCTGCCGGGAGATCGACAGACCCAGACCGGAATTGTTGCCGAAGCCTTCGCCTTCCGGCCTGTCGGTATAGAAGCGTTCAAAAATGCGCTCGGTGTTTTCAGCACGGATGCCGGGACCGTCATCGTCCACGATGATCTTGATCATCCGGCCGTCCCGGCTGAGATCCACCCGAACCGTTCCGCCGGCGGGCGAGAAGGACCTGGCGTTGTCCAGAAGGTTGCTGACGACCTGTCCGAGGCGAATATCATGGCCTTGCATCTGATAGGGCTTGCTGCCCTGAGCATCTGCAACGGCCAGCTTGACACTTGCCTCCTCCGCTCCGGACCGCTGGTTGGCGGCATCGGCCATGTTGCGCAGCAGTTCGGCCAGGTCGATCGGCTCGGCCTGGATCCGGGCCAGTTCCGCATCAAGGCGGGAAGCATCGGAGATGTCGCTGATCAGACGATCGAGGCGGCGCACGTCATGCTGGATCACTTCCATCAACCGGTCCTGCGAATTCTTGGACTTGGCCAGCGGCAGGGTTTCCACGGCACTGCGCAGCGATGTCAGCGGGTTCTTCAATTCGTGCGCGACATCGGCGGCAAACTGCTCGATTGCATCGATCTTGTTGTAGAGCGCGTGGGTCATTTCCCGGAACGAACGCGCCAGGTGGCCGATCTCGTCCTGCCGATCCGAAAAGTCCGGTATCTCCTCGCGAGAGGTCGAGCCTCGCCGCACGCGGTCCGCGGCAGCCGCAAGGCGCCGGACCGGGCCGGCAATCGTCCCGGCCAGAAGGATCGACAGAAGGATGGTCACTGTGGCGGCAAACAGGAACACGCGAATGATAGCGATACGTTCGGCCCGCACGATGGCGTCGATGTCACCGCCCTGTGTCGACAGGAGCAAGGCCCCAAGGACCGCGCGGAACCGCTGGATCGGCACGGCAACGGAAACGATCAGCTCGCCCCGTTGCGAGATCCGCGTCACGCTGGCCGGAGATCCGGCAAGCGCCGCCTCCACTTCCGGATAGGCGCGGCCATCGCCGCCGCCTACGTCCTGATAGATCGGCAAGTCACCCTGGCGCAGCCAGCGCTTGACCCATTGCCAGGTCGAATCCCAGAAGCCTTCCTCCTCCGCCGTCGGAGGCGGCAGATCGAAGCGCAGGATCTGGGCGCTGGTATAAAGGTGGCGGCTGTCGAGGATGAGAATGCCTTCCGGATCATAGATCCGCGCCCGGGTCTTGGTCGGCGAAATCAGGCGGCGCAGCACGGGACCGACCCGTTCCGGGTTGATCGGAAAATCGAGACTGTCGAGGTCTTCCTGGGTCGGGGTAATGCTTTCGCCCGCCTGCAACTGCAACAGGCGTTCGGGGTCGACGGTGATCGTGCCCGTATCGACGGTGGCGGAAGCGGCAATGGCGCCGGCAATGATTTCACCCTGGGTCAGAAGGCTCTGCACCCGTGCATCGATCAGACCCGCGCGAAACTGATTGAGGTACAGAATACCGATCACCAGTGCCAGCAGACCCACGAGGTTGATGGCGATGATCCGCCGCGTCAGCGACGAGAGAACATAGGTTCCGAAGATACGGCCCAACTGGCTGAGCAGACGGCGACGGATGCGCTTGTTGCCAAGTCGGCGCAGACGGGAGCGATCCGAACCGTTCTGAGGTTCAGAGGCACCAATCTCTTCCGCGCTCTCGCTTTCCACCGCCATTCGGGCTCACATTAGATCAAAGGCTGTTCAATCGAAACCGACTGAACAGCCAAAAGCAGATCGTTTCCAGGTTTTACCGGGACAGTCGCTCTACCGGTCCGTTTCAGACTTCCCGGAAACGATACCCGACGCCGTAGAGGGTTTCGATCATGTCGAAGTCGTCATCAACAACCTTGAACTTCTTGCGCAGCCGCTTGATGTGGCTATCGATGGTGCGGTCGTCCACATAGACCTGATCGTCATAGGCCGCGTCCATGAGCGCGTTACGGCTCTTGACGACACCGGGCCGCTGCGCGAGCGCGGACAAGATCAGGAATTCGGTTACGGTCAGCGTGACGGGTTTGCCGTTCCAGGTGCAGGTGTGACGCTCCTGGTCCATTACCAGCTGGCCACGTTCCAGCAGTTTGTCGGCATCGTCGCGCGGCGTGGATGCATCACGCGGCTGCGCCCGGCGCAGCACCGCTCGCACACGCTCGACCAGAAGCCGCTGCGAGAAGGGTTTGCGGATGAAATCGTCGGCGCCCATCTTCAGGCCGAAGAGTTCGTCGATCTCGTCATCCTTGGAGGTCAGGAAGATTACCGGCAGATCGGAGTTCTGGCGCAGGCGGCGCAGCAGTTCCATGCCGTCCATACGTGGCATCTTGATATCGAAAATCGCGAGTTCCGGCGGGTCGCTCTGCAGGCCGTCGAGCGCCGATGTACCGTCGGTGTAGGTTTGAACGCGATAGCCTTCCGCTTCCAATGCGATAGAGACCGAAGTCAAAATGTTGCGGTCGTCATCGACCAGGGCAATTGTCGGCATGCTTTGTTTTTCCATTTCCGGCAACGCACCGATGGCGCGCATCGGCATTAATGTAACACACAGCCTTTGGCCTGCTAAATGCGCATAAATTAAGGCAATCCGCCTCCGGATATGCTTGCATGACACAAAGACCGCCCAGCCGGCTGCATTGGTGGGGATCACTGTAAAAGATTTCAAGAGACCAACTTAACGTCAAGTCTCGTACATTGGTGGCGAGGCTCAGTCGAGTCTCTATTACAAGTGCGAAATGAACGCACTTTCTTTCGATTCAATCAACATTTCGAACATTCCGAAAGTTTCGATTTTTAGTTCGATGTCCAAATTAATCATTGGCAATTTAATGGTGATTTTTAATCGATTAAACAATTACATAGCACCTTTGGTAGTCTTGCTGCCTTTTGGTCATTCCACTACGTTCGCAGCCCTCACAGCCAGATTTAGCTTTTCTTAACTTTCTCCGGCCGTGACAAAACTAGCCCCCATCACGAGGACTGCGGGAACATGCAAGAAGTAGGTGTCAGGAATCCCTCAATTGGTTGCGAAACTTTCGGCTTCAAAGGCCTGAAAGCGCTCTATTGGAACCAGAACGAGCCTGCTCTTTATGAATATTCCCTCTCCCGCGGCGAAGCGCAGCTAGCTGCCGGCGGCGCGATTGTTGCTGAAACCGGTGTTCACACCGGCCGCTCGCCGAAAGACAAGTTCGTGGTTCTGGACGACGAGACCCGCGACACAGTGTGGTGGGACAACAACGCCCAGATGTCGAAAGCCAATTTCGACCTGCTGCTTTCCGATTTCCTTGCCCACGCTGAGGGCATGGAGCTGTTCGCACAGGACCTTTACGGCGGCGCTGACAAGACCCATCGCCTGCCGGTGCGCGTCTACACGGAATATGCCTGGCATTCGCTGTTCATCCGCAACCTCCTTCTCCGGCCCGAGACTTCCGAGCTGGAAGGCTTTGCGCCGGACATGACAATCATCGATCTGCCGAGCTTCAAGGCGGATCCGGAACGCTACGGCTGCCGGACCGAAACCGTGATCGCCTGCGACCTGACCCGCAAGATCGTCCTGATCGGCGGAACCTCCTATGCAGGCGAAATGAAAAAGTCCGTCTTCACCATGCTGAACCACCTGCTGCCGGCAAAGGGCGTCATGTCCATGCACTGCTCGGCGAACTTGGGCGATGCAGGCGATACCGCAGTGTTCTTCGGCCTGTCCGGCACCGGCAAGACCACGCTCTCCGCCGACCCGTCCCGCACGCTGATCGGCGACGACGAGCACGGCTGGGGTGAAAGCGGCATCTTCAACTTCGAAGGCGGCTGCTACGCCAAGACCATCAAGCTTTCCGCGGAAGCCGAGCCGGAGATCTACTCCACCACCCAGCGCTTCGGCACTGTTCTGGAAAACGTGGTTCTGGACGAGAACCGGGTGCCGGATTTCGACGACGGTTCGAAAACCGAGAACACCCGCGCCGCCTACCCGATCCACTTCATCTCCAATGCCAGCGACACCGGCTGCGCGCCGATGCCGAAGACCATCATCATGCTGACGGCCGATGCCTTCGGCGTCATGCCGCCGATCGCGCGTCTGACACCGGCCCAGGCGATGTATCACTTCCTGTCCGGGTACACCGCCAAGGTGGCCGGCACGGAAAAGGGTGTTACCGAGCCGCAGGCAACCTTCTCGACCTGCTTCGGCGCGCCGTTCCTGCCGCGGCATCCGTCCGAATACGGCAACCTGTTGAAGGACCTCATTGCCAAGCACAATGTGGATTGCTGGCTGGTCAACACCGGCTGGACCGGCGGTGCATACGGCACCGGTCAGCGCATGCCGATCAAGGCCACCCGTACGCTGCTCACTTCCGCACTGAACGGCAGCCTGAAGGACGCCGAGTTCCGCACCGATGCGAACTTCGGCTTCGATGTTCCGGTTTCCGTCGAAGGTGTCGACGATACGATCCTGACCCCGCGCGAAACCTGGACGGACAAGGATGCCTATGATCTTCAGGCCGCCAAGCTGGTGCAAATGTTCGTCAAGAACTTCGCGACCTTTGAAGCCCATGTCGACGGTGCGGTGCTGAATGCCGCTCCCGCCGTGCGTATGGCTGCCGAATAAGCCCGACAATAATACCCCGCAAAACCTGAACGGCTCCTCCCCCTCGAGGAGCCGTTTTTTCGTGGGTAGACAACGCTCTTGTCCTTCCCAATCGCGATGTCCCGCCGGATGGATGATCGCTGAGAAAGTCCGCCGGCGGCGCGAGGAGCACAGGGTGATGCTGCGCTTGCTTTCCCTCGCCTGCTCTCTTTCATCAAATTCAGAAAGATCTATATTGAAGGTCCTACCTTGAAGGGGCGACCTCATGACGGCCACAGAGACGACTTCCATTCCCGACGTTTTGAAGACCGCCGAAAGCTGGCGCGGTGCGGGACGTTCCGTTGCACTGGCGACAGTGGTCGAGACCTGGGGTTCCGCGCCACGCCCGGTTGGGTCTCATCTGGTCATTGATGCCGAAGGCAACTTCGAAGGCTCCGTCTCCGGCGGCTGTGTCGAAGGGGCGGTGGTGTCCGAGGCAATCGACGTCATCGAGACCGGCAAGCCGACCACGCTGGAATTTGGTGTTGCCGATGAAACTGCCTGGCGTGTCGGCCTTTCCTGCGGCGGCCGCATTCGCGTCTACGTCGAACCCGTCACCTGATCCCGGATCTGATTTCGATGACCACGGAAACCCTGCTTGCCTTTGTCGCCGCTACGGCTCTTTTCGCCTATATGCCTGGCCCGGCCCTGCTTTATACCGCCGCACAGACGATCGCCCGCGGACAGCGGGCCGGTTTCATGGCTGCCGCGGGTATTCACCTGGGCTGTTATGTGCATGTCTTTGCCGCAGCCTTTGGCCTGTCGGCGATCTTCAGTGTCGTGCCGACACTCTATTTTGCGCTGAAGCTGGTTGGCGGGCTTTACCTGATCTTTCTCGGCATCCAGATGATCCGGACCCGCGTAGTGGCCGGACCGACACCCAATCTGCCCCAAAAATCCGAAAAGCGAGCCTTTGCAGACAGCGTGCTGGTGGAGGTTCTCAATCCCAAGGTCGCCATCTTCTTCATCGCCTTCCTGCCGCAGTTCGTTTCACCTGACGCAAGCCTGCCGATCTGGGCGCAGTTCCTGATCCTGGGAACGCTCGTCAACTTCGCTTTCACCTCGGCAGATATCGTCACCGTACTTTTTGCAAGCCAAGTGAAAAAGCGACTGACCAGGACATCGAGGTTCCAGAGCCTCACACGCTGGCTTGGAGGATCTCTTCTGGTGGGACTTGGACTGAAACTGGCAACGGACCGCGCATAGACCATGGACTTTTCCCTGCTCAGTGACCTCAACAAGGACCGTGCCGCGCGCCGTGCGGCCATCCTGGTGACCGACATGGTGGACGGGCGGCAACGCCTCGTCCGCAAATCCGACGATTTTTCCGGCGATCCCCTGTCTGAGGAACTTGCAAGGCGTTTCCGCTCCGGCAAATCCGGCATGATCACCGGAGAAAGAGGCGAAGTCTTCCTGAACGTATCCCTGCCTGCGCCGCGCCTGGTCATCATCGGCGCAGTGCACATCAGCCAGGCGCTTGTTCCGATGGCGGAGATTGCGGGGCTCGATGTGACCGTCATTGATCCGCGCACGGCCTTCGCCACCGATGACCGCTTTCCCGGAAGCTCACTCAAGGCGGACTGGCCCGAAGAGGTCTTGAAGGACGCGCCCCTTGATGCCTTCACGGCCGTTGCCGCTGTCACTCATGATCCGAAGATAGACGACTTCCCCCTGATGGAAGCGCTGAAGACCGGATGTTTCTATGTCGGGGCGCTTGGCAGCCGCAAGACACACGGCAAGCGTCTGGAACGCTTTACCGAAGCCGGACTGGCACCTGAGCTGTTTGACCGGATCGATGCTCCGATCGGCCTCGATATCGGTGCGGCTTCACCGGAGGAAATTGCGGTTGCCGTGCTGGGCGCCATCATCAAGGCGTTGCGGACGGCTCCGGGAGCTGCCGCATGATATTCGGCCCCTGTCCGCCGGAAGATGCCGAAGGCTGTATTCTCGCGCACCGGACAGCCCTGCCGAAGCGTGTGCTGAAAAAAGGCCACCGCCTGACAGGACAAGACTGCGCCGACTTGGCCGCCGCCGGTATCGACAGCCTCATGGTTGCCCGAATAGAGCCCGGCGACACCGGAGAGGATGCCGCGGCTGAGCAACTCGCCACCGCCGCTGCAGGTGCGGGCCTTGAGACCGACACCGCCTTTACGGGGCGCATGAACCTCTATGCCGCCACCAACGGCGTCCTGGTGGTTGATGCGGATGCGGTTACCGCGGCCAACCGGATTGATCCGGCCATCACCTTCGCGACCCTGCCGAATTACAGCAAGGTTCTGGCCGGCCGTATGGTTGCAACCGCGAAGATCATTTCCTTTGCCGTTCCAGAAGAACAACTGGGAGCTGCCGAAAGCGCCCTCAAGGGTGCTGTCCGCGTTGCCGGTTTCAGTCCGCGCAAGGTTGGCCTTGTCGCAACGCAACTGCCGCATCTCAAGCCCTCGACCATGGACAAGACCCGCCGCGTGCTGGAAGACAGGCTGCTGCCGAGCGGATCAATCGTCCTGAGTGAGCACAGGGTTGCCCACAGCAGCGAGGCCGTTGCCGAAGCCTTGCGGTCGCTGAAGGAAGAAGGCGCTGATTTTCTGATCCTGTTCGGAGCCTCTGCCGTAGTTGACAGGCAGGACGTGCTGCCTGCGGGTCTGGATCTTGCCGGGGGGACGGTGCACCACCTGGGTATGCCGGTGGATCCCGGCAACCTGCTGATGCTCGGAAGTCTCGACGGCATTCCCGTGCTGGGCGCACCGGGCTGCGCCCGAAGCCCGAAGGAGAACGGTTTCGACTGGGTTCTGGACCGCCTGCTTGCCGGACTGGAAGTACACCCCGATGACATTACCGCAATGGGTGTTGGAGGCCTTCTGATGGAAATCGGGACACGGCCGCAGCCTCGCGAAGGCAAACGCAAGGGCGAAGCTGCCAGGATCGCGGCGCTGATCCTTGGCGCTGGCAAGTCATCCCGCATGGGCGGTCCGAACAAGCTGCTTGCGACGCTGGACGGCAAGACCCTGATCCGGCATGCCGCGGAAGCTGCCGTCGGCGCCGATCTGTCACAGACCGTTCTGGTAACCGGGCATCTGGCTGAAGAGGTCGGCGCGCAGGTGGAAGATCTGGACGTGACGCTGGTGCACAACCCGGATTTTGCAGACGGCATGGCCGGTTCCATCCGCACCGGCATGAATGCTCTTTCCGCAGATACCGATGCGGTGATCGTACTTCTGGGCGACATGCCACGCATCGGCAGCGATATTCTGAAGAGGCTGATCGGCACTTACCGCGAAAACGACAACAGTCTGATCGTCACCGCAACAGCGGATGGGAAACGGGGCAATCCGGTCTTGTGGGACCGGCGCTTCTTCGAAGCCCTGAAATCCTTGAGCGGCGACGTTGGAGCGCGCCACATCATTGGCGAAAACCCCGGGTTCGTGGCCGAGGTCGAGATCGGATCCGCTGCAAGACTGGATCTTGATACACCCGATGCGCTTCGGCAGGCTGGAGGCAAGTTGCCTGAGCCAAAAGGCTAAACCTTTGGCCTGGCAAAGTAAGCCGAAGCAATAAAGCCAAACGATAACATTACATTAACCCGGTATGCACTGAATGCAGGCCGGAATTGCCAGCTATTCTATTGCAATTTTGTGACATGCCGCTTATGTAATGCCTGCGCTTGCTGAAGGGCACCCAATTGGGTTGGACAACGGATGACGTCCCGGGCGCCGCTTACATCCGATTCCTGTCGAAAGCTGTTCGGATCCTCCCCCCCGAGGATGCTCGAGCGCTTTTGTCGCTTGGTTAAAAGAAGAACGAAGGAAAACGTCATGGCTGACTTGTCTCTCCCGCGCCCGGGCTGCTGCAAATGGGCAGAAGGTGATTCTGGTAACTACATCTTCCCGTGCAGCACGCGCGTCGAAGCAGGTGTCTCCTATTGCACCGAACATAGCGCCATCGTCTACATCCCGCCGGAAGAGCGCCGCCGCAACCGTTCCGGTGGTGGCATGAGCCTGTCCTTCCGCCGCGCGGCATAAGAATACAAGCTGCTTGAACTAAAAAAGCAGACATACCGTGGAACACCACGTACCTCGAAACCCGGCCCCCAGGCCGGGTTTTTTATTGTCCGGATTTTCCCGTGCTGGATTTCAAGCCTGCAAGGCTGGACAAAAGGCATGTCAACATCGAGCAACCTCTGCGTGAATAGAAGACTTCATGCGATTTTTTCGATCTAAGCAAATATTCTTACTGAATATTACCTAGAGGCGATTCTTCGTTAAAATACAATCACCCTCACCACGCAAAACAACCCTGCCTTTATGGACAATTTAATTCAATCTCGCAAAGTTAATACTTTGTTTTAGTTCTATACCTAAGAGTAAACAAACTAAAACCGAGATAGTGACGCGTTCGGCAGAGAGGCACAGTGCATCATGACCCCTGTGCAGGGAGACAGCGAACAGGACCGCCTGGACGCACTGGCGACCCTTCAGATTCTCAATTCTGAACGCCTGCCGGAATATGACGATCTCGTGGAGACCCTTGCCACGATCTTCGATGCCCCGATGGCCTTCATTTCCATCGTCGGTAAGGATGACCTCTGGTTCAAGGCCAAGATCGGCATAGACGTCGACGGCACTCCAAGAAAAGGCACTTTTTGCGATCAGGCGATCCTCTCGCGCGAGTTGATGGTCGTTCCCAACGCCCTTGAAGACCCCCGCTTCCGCGATACGAGCCTCGTTGCCGGTCCACCCTACACACGCTTTTATGCAGGTTTGCCGTTGTGCCTGGATGGCACGCACATCCTTGGGACACTCTGCGTCGTCGACACCAAACCACGGCGGCCAAGCGAAACACAGCTCCGCCAACTGCAGCGTATGGGATCGATCGTCCTCGGTCTGATGAAGTCTCATCGCGCCCAGAGTGATACGCAATCTGCCCTGCGGGCGGCCGAAGAACAGCAACGGCTTGCGATGCGCAAGAGCGATCTGCTGGAAGAGATCACGGCCGTTTCCGGTGTTGGCGGCTGGGAAGTGGATATTGATACCGACACGGTAACCTGGACGGAAAAAACCTGCGAAATCCATGAAGTGGATGACGACTTCGTTCCAACTGTCGATATGGCGCTTTCCTTCTACGCACCGGATTGCCGTCGCCAGATATCGGATGCCGTCATCAAGAGTATCAAGGAAGGTATCGCCTGGGATCTTGAACTCCCGTTCGTGACCGCCAGGGGGCGTGAGATCTGGGTTCGCACCGCGGGCAGGCCCATCATCGAAGATGGTCGCGCGACCCGTTTGATCGGCGCCTTCCAGGACATTACCGAACGCAAGCAATCCGAACAGGCCGTGCTTCATTCCGAAGCGGTCCATCGCACCACCCTGGAATCCCTGAGCGAAGGGATTCTCCTCGTCAACAGAGCCGGACAGATCCAGTCCTTCAATCCTGCAGCAGCTGCATTGCTCGGCTACACCGTCGGGGAAATGAAAGGTCAAAAGCTTCAGGATCTCGACCTCGATATCGAATGCGAAGAAGACGGCCACGTTTCCGGCTGCAATCCCCTGCAACAGGCAGCGGTCAATCCGGACAAGGTTTGTAACGTCGTTGCGAACGTAACCCGTCGCGGGACCGACCAATCCGTCTGGCTGCGGCTGAATGCGAAATCGATTGGCGACGACAATGCGTATGGCCTCGACGGCGTTGTCCTTTCCCTGACTGACGTCACCGCGACCAAGCGGCAGCTCATCGCTCTGCAAGCCATTTTCGACAACCTGCCAGGTGGCCTTGTCTATTATGATCCCGACAGACGGCTTGCGGTCTGCAACAAGGATTTTCAGCGCCTGCTGCAACTGCCGCAGGAATTTATTGATCGCAAGGCGCCATTGCTGGAAGTGGCGACATATCTGGCAAAGCGGGGAGACTACGGCCCGGGAGACCCGGACAAGCTTCTGGAAGAACGGTTCAGGTATTTCGATGACCCCAAACCGCATATCTACGAGCGCGTCAGCCCCGATGGGACACATCTGGAAGTCCGTGGGATCCCTCTGCCGAGCGGCGGCCTTATTACCAGTTTCTTTGATATTTCGGAGCGCAAGCGGGCAGAGAACGTCTTGCGTTATTCCGAGGCCGTCCAACGGACAACGCTCGAGTCTCTCAGCGAGGGTATTCTTCTGCTGACACATACCGGCGAAATCCAGTCAGCCAACCCTGCTGCGATCGACCTCTTGGGCGTGACCGGGAGGGAGCTGGTTGGGTTGAACGTAACCGACATTGATTTTGGCCTTCGCTGTGATCTTGAAGGCAAGGGTCCATGCGATGCACCGCTGGAGCTTGCTGCCCGTGACCCGGGATCCCTGAGGGACGTCATCGCCCGTCTCTCCCCCACCAACGGGCGTCCGAGGAAGTGGCTTCGCCTGAGCGCCATGCCAATCGACGACGATCAGGAGTTCGATCTTGACGGTGTCGTCGTCTCTCTGACGGACATTACCGAGACCAAGCAGCAGGCCGACACGCTGCAAAGCATTTTCGACAACTTTCCGGGTGGGATCGTTCACTACGACGAAACGCTCCGGCTCGCTTCGAGCAATCAGCAGTTCCGCGACCTTCTCGAATATTCCGATGAGTTGATTGAAGGGCGGCCTTATCTTTACGACTTCTTTCTCTTCAACGCTCGAAGAGGTGACTATGGCCCTGGCGACCCAGAGGCTCTCGCTCTTGAGCGGTATCGGAAGTACGACCTGAAAAAATCGCAGGTCTTCGAACGGCGCGCCGCGAACGGCACCTACATCGAAACCCGGAGCACACCACTGCCGTCAGGTGGTCTGATCCATAATTTTTACGACATCACCGACCGCAAGAACCTGGAAGAACAACTTGCCGCGAACGAACGGCTGGCACGGCATCGCTCGCAGGAACTGGAAGCCATTCTCGCCAATATGCGCCAGGGTGTCAGCGTCTTCGACGCGCGTGGACGGCTGTCATTGTGGAACCGGCAGTACATCGAGATCTTCAACAAGCCTGAGGGCGATGTTTACGAGGGTGTCAGCCTCATCGAGTTGATCCAGGCCGAGAAGGAGCGCGGCGAATTCGAAGGCGACGTTCAGGAACACGTCATGGATCTGATGATCCGTCTCTCAGCTGGCGAAGTGGTCCGTTCCAAGTTCAAACATCCCAGCGGCAGGATTGTCAGCGCGGTCCATGCGCCCTTGCCGGCAGGCGGCTGGATCGGTACGCATGAAGATGTCACTTCGCGTGAACTGGCGGCTGAAAAGATCCAGTTTGCCGCTCACCATGACACCCTGACCGGGCTCGCCAACCGAACGCTATTCAATGCAAAGCTGGACGAAGCCCTGAATGCTGCATCGGCTAATGGCATTGCAGGCGACCTGATGCTGCTTGATCTCGACAAGTTCAAACCGGTGAATGACAGTTTCGGTCATGATGTCGGCGACGAACTTCTTAAAACAGTCGCGCAGCGACTGCGCGAGTGTGTCCGGTCCTCAGATCTGGTCGCGCGTCTCGGCGGCGACGAATTCGGGATTATCCTGACAGGAACAGGTTCCGGCAACGCCAGTACGGCAGAGATCGCCGATCGTATCGTCCGCAAGATCGGGGCACCGTTCGCTGTCCAGGATCACATTATTTCGGTTGGTGTCAGCGTCGGAATTTCTCCTATAACGGGCACGGAACTGGATCCTCGTCCAGTGATAAAACGCGCAGATATGGCGCTTTACGAAGTCAAGCATAACGGGCGTAACGGGTTCAAGTTCTTCGAAGAAGAAGACGTCGCGCGGTTTGCTCGCGCCTGACGTTCGGCTTTCAGATCGAGAGCCGAATGTTTGAGAGGTAGCCTGCCAGATACGTCGGAACCGTGCCTCTTTGCATACTTGACCGATCGCTTCCCCCAAAAACAAAAAACGCGGTCCGTTGTGCCGGACCGCGTCATTGAATGAAGCTTGAGGGGGTCGTATCAGGCCTTGGTGAGGGCTTCTGCGACGTCCTTGAGCTGAGCCAGTGTCATTTCGGCCTTCTGCCGCGAGGCATCGTCCTTGGCGTCGGAAACATCTTCCTGCGCATCCTGGATCGCCTGGTCGAGCTGCTCACGGCTGATCTCGCCAACCGGAACGGCCTGTTCGGCCAGAACGGTGAGACCGCCTGCAGCAACATCGGCAAAACCGCCGCGGACGAAATATTCGTCCCAGCCACCGTTTTCGCTGCTGCGCACCTTCAGGATGCCCGGCAGGATGGTGGAGATGAACGGGGCATGGTTCTTCAGAACGCCAAACTCGCCTTCGGCGCCCGGTACAACGACCTCTGCGACCTGTTCGGAGAGGAGCTGGCGCTCCGGCGAGACCAACTCAAACTGGAAAAGTTCAGCCATTTGGCGTCTTCCTTGTCAGTCTAATTCTGATGGCAAGCCATCAAGCATGAAGAAGACGGACGCCCGATAACGGGCGTCCGGTCAATTCGCCGATCAAGCGGCTTCAGCAGCCAGGCGCTGTGCTTTCTCGATGGCTTCATCGATGGAGCCAACCATGTAGAAAGCAGCTTCCGGCAGGTGGTCGTATTCGCCTTCGACCAGACCCTTGAAGCCCTTGATGGTGTCTTCGAGGGCAACCAGCTTGCCCGGAGAACCGGTGAAGACTTCGGCCACGAAGAACGGCTGGGACAGGAAGCGCTCGATCTTACGTGCGCGGGCAACGGTGAGTTTGTCTTCTTCAGACAGTTCGTCCATGCCCAGGATGGCGATGATGTCCTGCAGAGCCTTGTAGCGCTGCAGAGTAACCTGAACCGCACGAGCCGTTTCGTAGTGCTCTTCGCCGATGATGCGGGCATCAAGCATACGGGAAGTGGAGTCCAGCGGATCCACAGCCGGGTAGATGCCTTTTTCAGCGATCGAGCGGTTAAGAACCGTCGTTGCGTCCAAGTGAGCAAAGGTCGAAGCCGGTGCCGGGTCGGTCAAGTCATCGGCCGGAACGTACACGGCCTGCACGGACGTGATCGAGCCCTTGTTCGTGGTGGTGATGCGCTCCTGCATGCCGCCCATGTCGGTGGCCAGCGTCGGCTGGTAGCCCACAGCGGACGGGATACGGCCGAGAAGTGCGGACACTTCGGAACCTGCCTGGGTGAAGCGGAAGATGTTGTCCACGAAGAACAGCACGTCCTGGCCCTGGTCACGGAAGTGTTCTGCAACGGTCAGACCTGTCAGAGCAACACGTGCACGGGCTCCCGGGGGCTCGTTCATCTGGCCGTAGACCAGGGCAGCCTTGGAGCCTTCTCCGCCGCCTTCCTTGTTCACGCCGGATTCGATCATTTCCCAGTAAAGGTCGTTACCTTCACGAGTACGCTCGCCAACACCTGCGAACACGGAGTAACCGCCGTGCGCCTTGGCGACGTTGTTGATCAGTTCCATGATGAGAACGGTCTTGCCCACGCCGGCGCCGCCGAACAGGCCGATCTTACCGCCCTTTGCGTACGGAGCCAGAAGGTCAACGACCTTGATGCCCGTCACAAGGATTTCTGCTTCGGTGGACTGTTCGATGAACTCCGGAGCGTCCTGGTGGATCGCACGCTTGCTTTCGTGCGGGATCTCACCGGCTTCGTCGACCGGCTCGCCGATCACGTTCATGATACGGCCCAGGGTGCCGTCGCCAACCGGCACCACGATCGGTGCATCGGTGTCGACCACTTCCTGACCGCGCACCAGACCCTCGGTGGAGTCCATCGCGATGGTACGTACCGTGTTTTCGCCAAGGTGCTGAGCAACTTCAAGCACAAGACGCGTGCCCTGGTTGTCAACTTCAAGAGCGTTCAGGATCAGCGGCAGGTGGTCATCGAACTTGACGTCGACAACGGCGCCGATGACCTGGGTGATCCGTCCGACCTTTTTGTCAGCCATATCCCTAATCCTCGTCTCGATCCCGTTAGAGCGCTTCCGCGCCCGAGATAATTTCAATCAGTTCCGTCGTAATCTGAGCCTGGCGCTGGCGGTTGTAGTTGATCGTCAGTTTGTCGATCATCTCGCCGGCGTTGCGGGTCGCGTTGTCCATTGCGGACATACGTGCACCCTGTTCAGACGCAGCATTTTCCAGAAGTGCCCGGAAAATCTGAACGGAGATGTTGCGCGGCAGCAGATCCGCAAGGATCTCTGTCTCTTCCGGTTCATATTCGTAAACCGCGTTGGCACCTGCGCCTGCATCAGTGCTGCCAGCCTCGAAATGGGCCGGGATCAGCTGAGTTGCAGTCGGTTCCTGCGCGATCACGGATTTGAAAGTCGAATAGAACAGCGTGCAAACGTCGAACTCGCCATTGTCGTACATGGAGAGCACTTCGCGGCCGATGTCGTCCGCGTTGCTGAAGCCAACGTTCTTAACACTGCGCAGGTCGATGGTCTTGATGATGTGCTGGCCGAGCTCGCGCTTCAGGGAGTCGTAGCCCTTCTTGCCGACACAGATGATCTTGACCGTCTTGCCCTGCTTCAGCAGGCTGCGCGCTTTTTCACGCGCAAGCTTGGCAATGTTGGTGTTGAAGCCCCCACACAGTCCACGTTCGGCCGTGGCAACGAGCAGGAGATGAACCTGGTCATTGCCGGTGCCGGACATGAGCTTCGGAGCGTCGTCGCGCCCCTCGAAGGCCACCGCGAGGTTGGCCAGCACCGCACCCATGCGTTCCGCATAGGGGCGCGCGGCCTCCGCAGCTTCCTGAGCACGACGCAGCTTCGCCGCGGCCACCATTTGCATGGCCTTGGTGATTTTCTGCGTCGCCTTAACGGAAGCGATGCGGTTTCGTAAGTCCTTCAGGCTCGGCATGGCCGCCCCTGCTCCTTATCCCGGCGTGGTCTTAAGCGAAGTTCTTGGCGAACGCGTCGATGGCAGCTTTCAGCTTGCCAGTCAGCTCGTCGTCGAGTGCCTTCTTCTCCCAGATGGCGTCGAGCAGCGCTTTGTGCTCGCCACGAAGGAACAGAAGCAGGCCTTCTTCGAAGTCCTTCACGCGGTTGACCGGGATTGCATCCAGGTAGCCGTTCACGCCGGCATAGATGACTGCAACCTGTTCTTCGGTCTTCAGCGGCGAGAACTGCGGCTGCTTCAGAAGTTCGGTCAGACGTGCACCACGGTTCAGGAGGCGCTGGGTCGTGGCGTCGAGGTCGGACCCGAACTGTGCAAAGGCCGCCATTTCGCGGTACTGAGCCAGTTCACCCTTAATCGGGCCGGCAACCTGCTTCATCGCCTTGATCTGAGCGGAGGAACCCACGCGGGACACCGACAGACCGACGTTCACGGCCGGGCGGATACCCTGGTAGAACAGGTCCGTTTCCAGGAAGATCTGACCGTCGGTGATCGAGATCACGTTGGTCGGAATAAACGCGGACACGTCGTTGCCCTGGGTTTCAATAACCGGCAGCGCGGTCAGAGAGCCCTTGCCATGGTCTTCGTTCAGCTTCGCAGCACGTTCCAGCAGACGGGAGTGCAGGTAGAAAACGTCACCCGGGAAAGCTTCACGTCCCGGCGGACGACGGAGCAGCAGGGACATCTGACGGTAGGCCACAGCCTGCTTGGTCAGATCATCGTAGCCGATCACGGCGTGCATGGAGTTATCACGGAAGAACTCGCCCATCGCGCAGCCGGCAAACGGTGCCAGGAACTGCAGCGGAGCAGCGTCGGAAGCGGTCGCTGCGACGACGATGGAGTATTCCAGCGCGCCGGCGTCTTCCAGGGTCTTCACGAACTGAGCGACGGTGGAGCGCTTCTGGCCGACAGCAACGTAGATGCAGTACAGCTTGGCGTCTTCGTCGTCAGAAGCATGCAGCGGCTTCTGGTTCAGGAAGGTGTCGAGAATGATCGCGGTCTTGCCGGTCTGACGGTCACCGATGACCAGCTCGCGCTGACCACGGCCAACCGGGATCAGGGCGTCGATGGCTTTCAGGCCGGTAGACATCGGCTCATGCACGGACTTGCGCGGCAGAATGCCCGGCGCCTTGACGTCCACGCGGCGCTTTTCGGTTGCCTCGATCGGGCCTTTGCCGTCGATCGGGTTACCGAGCGGGTCAACAACGCGGCCCAGGAGGCCCTTGCCGACCGGCACTTCCACGATGGCGCCGGTCCGCTTGACGGTGTCGCCTTCTTTAATGTCACGGTCGGAGCCGAAGATAACGACACCAACGTTGTCGGTTTCCAGGTTCAGGGCCATGCCCTTGATACCACCCGGGAATTCGACCATTTCACCAGCCTGGACTTTGTCCAGACCATAAACACGGGCGATACCGTCACCGACGGAGAGCACCTGACCGACTTCAGAAACTTCGGCTTCCTGGCCAAAGCTCTTGATCTGGTCCTTGAGGATTGCGGAGATTTCCGCGGCCCGAATATCCATCAGCCGACCTCTTTCATCGCGAACTTGAGTGAATTGAGCTTGGTACGCAGCGACGTGTCGATCATGCGGGAGCCGACCTTGACCACGAGGCCACCGATCAGGGCAGGATCAACCTTTGCCACGATGTTTACAGATTTGCCCGTGGAAGCCGAGAGAGCTTCTTTCAGGGCAGCGACATGATCGTCGGAAAGGGCAGCTGCGGAGGTTACCTCAGCCGTTTCCTCACCACGCTTTTGCGCAAGCAGGGTGCGGAATGCCTTGATCATGCCGGGAAGAACGAAGAGGCGCCGGTTACGGGCTGCCAGCTTCACGAAATTAGCAGCCAGGCCTTTGATGCCTGCCTTGTCGAGAAGTGCGGTAAGCGCTGCAAGCTGCTCCTCCACACTGAATACCGGGCTTTTCACGAGACGGACGAGATCTTCGCTTTCGGCAAGCATGCCTTCGAAAGCTGTCAGATCCCGCTCCACGTCAGCCGTTACACCTTCGCCTTCGGCGAGGTCGAGAAGGGCGGACGCATAACGCTGTGCCACGCCGGATACGAGAGATACGTTGTCAGTCACCAGGTCCGTGCTCTCTGACGTTTTTCATGCCCGCGAAACGGCTAGCGCTCGCAAAGCATTGAAAAAATGAATGATTTCAAGGTCAGAAGGTATGACGGTTAAACCGCTGCCCCCAAAGCCGCGCCTCAATTAGCACAGGGTTTCTCAGTGTGCAACTTCGCCTAAAGACTGTTATTGCCGATTCCTCGGTGTTTTTTGTCAAAGGTCGATAAAAAACGTTTCAGATCAACGTCTCCGCACCGTCATAAACCTTTAGACGGTTTTCTGCAGAGCAGGCAAAAAGGCCTTTGCGCAGGGCTGAAAGGGGCAAGTCAGGAGGGCGTTTTTGCCGCAGCTGCGCGGACAGCGGGATTATTGCCGTCAGCAGCGTTGCCACAATTGCAAACAATGACCTTGCGGTTCCACCCGATTCTCCCACGCCGAACTCGTATGAACGGCAGGCGCTTTTTCCGATGAACGCAAAAACCACCTAGAGAAAATGCTGCGGGTCGATGTCCACTTGCAGGCGCAGCCCCTTCGTGGGCTTCGGGCCGATGCTCAGCCAATGCCGCAGATAGGCCTGCAGATCGTACTGGCGGGGGGCCATTGCCAGCAGGCGGAAACGATAGCGTCCGCGCACCATGGCAAGGGCGGCTTCCGCAGGCCCAAGGAGCGTGACGGCCTGATCCGGCGGTGCGGCACGGGCAAGGGCCCTTGAGAAGCCTTCCGCAAATCCTCTGTCTGGTCCGGAGACGATGACGGCGGCAAGACGCCCGAACGGCGGCAGACCTGCTGCCCGCCTTGCTTCGATCTCGGCCTGGTAGAACGCCTTCTTGTCGCTTGAAAGCAGCGCCTTGATGACGGGGTGATCGGCATTGTAGGTCTGCAGGAACCCCTTGCCGCCGCCGGTGACGCGGCCCGCACGGCCTGTCACCTGGGCAAGCAGCTGGAAGGTTTTTTCCGCAGCTCTCGGATCGCCATGGGCAAGGCCAAGGTCCGCATCCACCACGCCAACCAGTTTCATCAGCGGGAAGTTATGCCCCTTGGCGACCAGCTGCGTGCCGATGACGATGTCGGCCCCGCCTTCCTCGACAATCTTCATTTCGCGCTTCAGCCGATCCGGCCCGCCGGCAATATCCGACGAAAGCACGAGCACACGCGCCTGCGGAAAGAGCTCGGTCACTTCCTCGGCGATTCTTTCCACGCCGGGACCGCAGGCAACCAGACTGTCTACCGACTGGCAGGACGGACAGGCCTTGGGAACCGGCTCCTGATGGCCGCAGTGGTGGCAGACGAGTTTTTTCTGAAAACGATGCTCCACCAGCCAGGCGCTGCAATGAGCGCATTGGAACCTGTGGCCGCAGGTGCGGCAAAGGGTCAGCGGTGCATAACCGCGCCGATTGAGAAACAGTAGCGACTGCCCCCCTTCGGCGAAGGTGCCGGCGATGCCGTGGACCAGGCCAGGTGCCAGCCAGCGTCCCCGTTCCGGCCCGTCCTGGCGCATATCGATGGCCATGAGGTCCGGCAGGGCAGCACCGGATGCCCGTTCGGGCAGCTCGAACAGCTTGTAGCGGCCGACCTCTGCGTTGACGATGCTTTCCACGGATGGAGTGGCCGACGCCAGAACAACGGGGAAGCCGGAGAGATGGCCGCGGACAACAGCCATGTCGCGTGCGCTGTAAGGCACCCGGTCGTCCTGCTTGAAGGCCGCATCGTGTTCTTCGTCCACAATGATCAGGCCCAGTTCCTTGAACGGCAGAAACAGCGAGGAGCGGGCCCCTATCACCACCCGCACATCACCGGAGGCCACCCCGCGCCAGACCCGCGAGCGGTTCTTGACCGTGATCTGGGAATGCCATTCGGCCGGATAGACCCCGAAGCGTTGTTCGAAGCGCCGCAGGAACTGTTCGGTGAGTGCGATTTCAGGCAGCAGCACCAGCGCCTGCTTTCCCCGGCGCAAGGCTTCGGCAATCGCCTCGAAATAGACTTCCGTCTTGCCCGAGCCGGTGACACCGTCGATCAGGGCAACGGCCCCACCCTTGCCGAAACAGGCGGTCAGGCCGTCTGCCGCGGCCTGCTGCGCCGGGGTCAGCGGTTTTTGCGCATAGTCCAGTTGCGGTTTCGGCGGCGGAGGAGCCGCCGGCATCAGGACGGTTTCCAGGATATCTTGCTGAAGCAGGCCGTCGATGACGGAAGCGGATACGCCGGCAGCATGGGCAAGGCCGCTCTTCGTCCAGGCAAAGCCGTCTTCCATGGTCGCCAGAACGCGCCCGCGTGCCGGCGTCAGACGATCAGGCTCGGCGCCTTCGATACGGCGGACACCGGGAACGGGTGCCTCCGGCTCCAGCGCTTCTTCGGACCGCAACACCATGCGCAGCACCATCCCCGGAGCGCCAAGTGTCCAGTTCGCTACCCAGTCGACGAACCGGCGCAGATCATCATCAAGCGGCGGCGTCTTGTTGTAGACATGGGAAATGGTCTTCAGTTTCTTTGGATTGATGGCCGCGTCCGGCTGGATATCCCAGACAGCGCCGATCACCTCGCGCGGGCCGAGCGGTACCTTGACAATGGTGCCCGGAACCACGGACTGGCCGGGCGGCACCTTGTAGGTATAGGCGCCCGCAACCGCGACCGGCACCAGCACGCTGGCAATGGTTTCCTGGAAGTCTGGATCGTCGAACAGCACTGGGTGTCAGGTCCTCATCGCTCCGGGAACGGCCGCGAAACCATGCGCCAGGCACGGCCCGAACCCTGGCGTGACATTGCCCGTCCGGTCGCCGGGATCAAGTCTCGCCATTCTTGAGGTACGTACCGCAAAAATTTCGTCCACCAGAGAATCAGGGGTTCTTCTTGTCATCATCCTAGGGTAAAGAGAGCCCAGCTGACCACGCAATCGTTTTGTCCCGCTAGCCGGGACCAGGTTTCCGGCGACGCTCCGGTAGCCCTACAGGGAGTAAAGACAGATGAAATTCTTCGTCGATACGGCCGACACGGCTGAAATCAAGGAACTGGAAGCAACCGGCCTCCTTGACGGTGTCACCACCAACCCCTCGCTGATCGCAAAGTCCGGTCGGGACTTCAAGGAAGTCATCGCAGAAATCTGCGCCATCACCGAAGGCGATGTTTCCGCCGAAGTGGCTGCAACCGATTTCGACACGATCATGAAGGAAGCGCACGTCCTTGGCGCGATCGCAAACAACGTGGTCATCAAGCTGCCGTTGACGTTCGATGGCCTGAAGGCGTGCAAGCAGCTGACCGAAGAAGGCACCAAGACCAACGTCACCCTGTGCTTCTCGGCCAACCAGGCCCTGCTCGCAGCCAAGGCCGGTGCAACCTACATTTCGCCGTTCATCGGCCGTCTGGATGATATTCATGCCGACGGGCTTGAGCTGATCCGCGAAATCCGCGTGATCTACGACAACTACGGCTTCGACACGGAAATTCTGGCTGCGTCGATCCGCACGCCGAACCACGTGAAGGATTGCGCCATCATCGGCGCCGACGTCGCGACCGTACCGCCGGCAACGCTGAAGGCACTGGTCAAGCATCCGCTAACCGACAAGGGCCTTGAAGCTTTCCTGGCCGATTGGGCCAAGACCGGCCAGAGCATTCTCTGATCACCGACCTTTAAGACGAACGAACGGCCCGGATTTCCGGGCCGTTTTTGTTTGCCGTTACCGGCGCCTGCCAAAGGTAACAGGACGCTCCAATTCCTTTTGCCTCGTGTTGCGGGACAAGTCGGTCAGGCTCGGAGATCTCGACGGTCCTGTTCACCTCCTGATGGGGGGAGGACCATCTGTCGGCCGGTTTGACGAAAAATAGCCGCCATGTGGCGCGATGTTAACGGAACCGTTGGGGATCCGGCATCACATTGGCACCATGTGTGCCGCATCCTCCAAATCCGAATCGCTGCTCGTCACCGCCCGGCCGGAGCTCAACCGCCGCATCGACCAGTGGCTTGACCACCTGTCCGATGAGCGACGCCTTTCCGACAAGACCCTGCTTGCCTACGAACGCGACCTGCGCCAGTTCCTGCGCTTCCTGACCAACCATCTGGGCGGGGCACCGGACCTCAAGGAAATTGCGGCGCTCCGCCCGGCCGACTTTCGAGGCTTCCTGGCAAGCCGCCGTCGTGACGGTGCCCAGAGCCGATCGCTCGCCCGCGGCCTTGCCGGGATCCGGTCGTTCCTCAGGTACCTGGAGAGGCGCGGCGAAGTGAACGCTGCCGCGTCCTCCGCCGTGCGGCCACCACGGCAGGCCCGATCCCTGCCGAAACCCGTCTCCTCCAAGGACGCCATCGACGTGACCAGCGGTGACCTGGCGATGGAACGCGAGCCGTGGCTGGAAGCCCGCAACGCCGCCGTCCTGACCCTGCTCTACGGCTGCGGCCTGCGGATTTCGGAAGCGCTGTCGCTGACCGGTGCCATGGCCCCCAAAAACGGGACGAAGACACTTCGTGTCGTCGGCAAAGGCGGCAAGGAGCGGATTGTCCCGATCCTGCCGGCGATCTGCCAGGCGGTGGAGCACTATCTGAAACTTTGCCCTTACGCGATTTCGCCCGATGGCCCCCTGTTTCTCGGTGCCCGCGGCGGTCCGCTGAACCCGCGCATGATCCAGCTGGCCATGGCACGCCTGCGCGGTGCATTGGGCCTGCCGGACAGCGCGACCCCGCATGCCCTGCGCCATTCCTTTGCCACACATCTGCTGGCTGGCGGCGGTGATCTCAGGACTATCCAGGAACTGCTCGGCCACGCCAGTCTTGCCTCAACGCAGATCTATACGGAAATCGACAGCGCCCATCTCCTGTCTGCCTACGACAAGGCTCATCCGCGCCGTTAGGATCCGTCAGGTTTCGGAAATCCGTAGACTGTCCGTTCCTTGCCATCAGGAAACATCTCGCGCGCAATCGGCTCGCCGCCAAGTTTGCGCACCAGTCCCCTTGCTGCCTCGTTGTCATCCTTCATATGCGTTTCAACCAGAGGCCAGCCATACACTTCGTAAGCATGGCGGATTGCCGCCTGCGAGACTTCCACGGCTGCACCGGTGCCGCGTGCCTGGGGCATCAGCCACCAGGTCAACTCCCGTCTTGGCCAGCCTTCGGGCCAAACGAAGCCGCAACCGCCGATGATATCTGCGCCCGTTTTCGGTTCGATAACCCACATGCCATAGCCGCGCAGTTGCCAGTGGCCGAGGTGGCTTGCCAGCACGCGCCAGGCAGAGTCCGCGCGCAACGGCCCACCATAGAAGTGTGAGGCCTCGCCGTTCTCGAAGAACGCCTTGTAGACTGGAAAGTCCGGTTCTTCCGGCAAGCGCAGACGAAACCGCGACGTTTCGAGTGATTGCATGATAAGTCTCTGTTGTTTGCGGGGAATTTCATTCGATTCCCATGTTAGTTCCAACTCCGTTGTAGCCGCTTCCGCCACAAACGGTTAGGTTGCTGAAACAGCCTGTTTCGCCGGGAGATAACGAATGCGTCTGATACTACTCGCAGCCGGTCTTCTTCTACTGTCGGCAGCGCCCTCGCTGGCGCAGCGCGTCTACTGTCCACTTCCCGAAGACGGCGTCTGGGTCAATGCGAATGCCAAACCGAAGGAAATCTCGCGCGTCGAGGTGGAAAGCCGCTGCGAGAATGAAGCGGTGCATGTGCGCGTACGCGCATTCACCTCCTGCATCCCGCGTGACTGCAAGTGGGGCTGGACCAAAGGGGAAATGCGCTCAGATGGTGCCATCCAGGTGCTGCTGATCGGTTTCTTGAGCAGCAAGCAACTGACATTGCGGGCCTTTGGCGAGCTTCTGGATGTTCACGTGATCAACGTCGTCAACGATCTGTCCGAACCGCGAACCGAGACCACCTACAATCTCCAGCGCGAGTAACCGGTCAGGGGCAGTGCGACGACAATCGCCTTTCGCTTTTTCCTTGTCAGACCTCCGTTTTCCCTTACCTTACGTAAGACTGCGCAAGTGTAGCGCAGGCCAACGGACGGAGATGTAACATGCGCCTATTGAGCACCGGCATTGCGGCCCTTGCCGTAACCGCGTTTGCAATTGCACCGGCCGCTGCATGCAGCTGGAACAAGACAGCCCAGTCCAAACAGATGACAGTGGCGGAAACGCCCGTCCTCCCGGACACCGACTCGGATGTGGCCATCGCCACCAACGATCTCAGCAATGCAATCGTAAGCGAGACCGTAATTCAGCCGACCACCGGCGAAACCGTGTCGGAGTGACCCCCACCGGTAAACAAGCTCCAGACCAAGACCCGCTGCTCCGCAGCGGGCTTTTTTTCGGCTGAATGCCGTCTGCACGAAATCTGCTGAAACCTGCCTTCATCGGGCCGTATCGACGCCTCAATAACCCGGTTCACTCGGGATTATCCTGAAGAACCGGTTGATACAGTCTCATGATTTCCAGACGCCGTTTCCTGCAAACCTGTGGCATCGCAATGCTGGGTGCCGTTTCCGCTCCTGCCTACGCGATTGGCGTTGAGCCTTTTCGGCTCAGCCTGAAGCATTATCACCTGACGCCTCCACGATGGCCCAGAGGGCTGAAACTGAAAGCCGCGCTGATAGCCGACCCGCATGTCTGCGATCCCTGGATGGGGCTGGAGCGGGTTCGCTCCATCGTCCGGCAGACCAACGCTCTGAAGCCCGACATCATCCTGATGCTGGGCGACTATGTGGCCAGCCACAAATGGCAATACGACCCGATCCCGCCACAGGCGTGGGCTGATCTCTTCGGTGATCTGTCGGCCCCGCTCGGGACCCACGCCATTCTCGGCAATCACGACTGGTGGGACGACGCGGACGCGCAGCTGACTGGCGGTGGGCCGACCAGATATGGTCAGGCGCTGCTGAACGCCGGCATTCCCCTTTACCAGAACCGGGCTCAACGGTTCGAGAAGGACGGCCAGGCTTTCTGGCTTGCCGGCATCGACGACCAGCTGGCGCTGAGACCGCACCGCAAGATCAAGCGGCACCGCTGGAAAGGTTTGGATGACCTGACCGGCACGCTTGCCCAGGTGACGGACGATGCGCCCGTGCTGCTGATGGCACATGAGCCCGACATCATCCGCGAAGTGCCGGGCCGCGTCAGCCTGACGCTCAGCGGTCACACCCATGGCGGGCAGGTCAACTGTTTCGGCTACAAACCGGCCTTTCCCAAACGCAGCGTCAAAAGCTACGCCTATGGCCACATCGTTGAAACGGAAGGGACGAAGCTGGCAAGGCACCTGGGCCTTGAAACGGAGCCCCGCCACCTCATCGTTTCCGGAGGTCTTGGCTGCTCGATCCTGCCGGTCCGATTCGGTGTTCCTCCGGAAATAACGGTGGTGCATCTGGGAAGCACCACCGCTTGAGTCATGTTCCGGAAAGGGCGAATTATTCAGCCGCCACTTCGTGCTCCGTCTTGTGCCGGTATTCCTTTATGGCCTGGTTCAGGATCTGGACCGAGGAACTGACGAAGAGAGCCGCCATGAGACCGGCGACAATCAGGTCCGGCCAGGCGCTTGCCGTTCCCCAGACACCGGCGGCCGCCAGCATGACGGCGACGTTGCCTATGGCATCGTTGCGCGAACACAGCCAGACGGAGCGCACATTGGCATCACCATCCTTGTATCGGACCAGCAGCAGGACACTGGCAAGGTTTACGGCCAGCGCCAGAAAGCCGATGGAGCCCATCACTGCGGCCTGCGGTACGCCAAGCACGAACACCTGATAGAGCGTGGTGGCAGCCACCCAGACGCCCATCAGAAACAGGCTTGTGCCCTTTGCAAGCGCAGCCAGGGCCCGGGTCTTCAGCGATGCGCCAATGACAGCCAATGATATGCCGTAGGTGACCGCGTCGCCGAAGAAATCGAGGGCGTCGGCCTGCAGCGCCTTTGAGCCGGCTGCCTGGCCGGCAAACATCTCGACGATGAACATGCCACCGTTCAACGCGATCACCAGCCAGAGCCGGCGGCGATAGTCCTTCGACATTCCGTCAAATGTTCCGTGGGAATGTCCGCAACAGGCACCCATGATGCACTCCTTGTTCGAGTCGCTTGATTTTCGGTTCCTGTCCCTTGTAATTGCTATAGCGACTAGAGCTTCAAGAGGCTTTTTATGGATTTTTCAATTGGCGACCTTTCAAGACGGACCGGCGTGAAGGTTCCGACGATTCGCTATTACGAAAAGGAAGGCCTGCTGGAAACGCCGATCCGCAGCGAGGGCAACCAGAGGCGCTACCGGTCCAGCGACCTGGAAAGGCTTGGCTTCATCAAGCATTGCCGCGACCTCGGCCTGCCAATGCCGGCCATCCGCGACCTGATAGACCTCAGCCAACATCCAGACAAACCGTGCGAAACCGCCAACCGGATTGCCGAAGATCAGTTGAAGGCAGTGCGCCAGCGGATTGCCCACCTGCGCAAACTGGAGGCGGAGTTGAAGCGCATCGCAACAAGCTGCGAAGGCGACCACACGGTGACCGAATGCAACGTTCTGAAGGCTTTCGGCGACCATGGCCTCTGCCTGAAGGAGCACTGACAAGCCTTTTTGCCCGGCTTCAGGCAAGCCTTGTCCAGTCCCGTGTCTCCCCTACGGCACGCATGTTCGTTCCGGTGGCAGCCGCCAGGGAGCGTGCTGCTAGCTTTCGTCTATCGGTCTTGGTTCGGCGCCTGAGCCGAGTTCCGTTGCCATCACCGTTCCCCCTAGCCTTTCCAGACGCATCATTGTCCAGCGTTTGGCAGGCAGATTACAGGAATGACGGCCCAGAATGCAGGAGAACTGGAGGACGTGGGGATAGTCGTTCTTCGGCCAAACCCTTTCAGCAACGTCATGCCTGCCCTTCAGGTATCCGAGCAGGGTATATTCGCTGACATACCAGACGTCGCCTTCCTTCAGGTCTCCCATACTGGTCGGCCGCCCCTTTGGAAAAGTGCCTCCCCAGGTCCAGGACAGGGCACCGGACGTTTTCTGATCCAGAAAATGGTGGGCCATCGTTTCGTCGATAAAGACCCGCTTTCCATCCGCCAGATCCTGCCGGTAGGCCTCGACCACCGCTTGCCTGTTCGGCAAAGGTTCCGACAGCACATAGAAAACGATGAAGTTGGAGGAAAGCGCCAGCACCAATGCGGCGCAAAGGCCAAGCTTCACCCTGTGCCAGTGGTCTTTCAACAGCACGTCGACCGCCAGCAGAAACAACATTGCGGCCGCAAGATTCCGGATCAGCGGCCTGTCATGCACGAAGGCGCCGAAGAATTGTCCAGCGGCAAGGCAAAAGCCGATTATCCCGGCGGTGCGGGACTTGCGGAAAACAACCCAAGATACGCCTGCAAACATGGCAGCCCGGAAGATCGCTTCCACATTGAACTTGCCGGAGCCATGTGACCGGCTGGAATGATAGGCGATCTGCCGGAAGAATTCGGCGAACTCGAAGTTCACCGAGACCGCAAACAGGGCAACGGCAATAGCGAGGGCGACAAGGCCTTCACTCAGCACACGAACGAGGCTTGCCTGCCACGTCCTGAGCCTCCAGATCTGAAGAACGGCAATGACGCCAACACTCCAGGCAAGCATGGACAGTGCAGTCAGCGGAGCAATTCCCAAAAGCGCGGTACCCGCAACGGCGGAAACAGTTTCCCGACCGGTCTGCCGCGTGTCACCCGTACCAGCCCTGACGACAACCGGCAGGACCAGCAGCAGCCCGAGCATCCAGATGAATGAACCCGTCAGTTCCAGCCGGAAGCCGGAAACGACATACATGGGCGCAAAGATCAACGGTGTGAAAAGCGCAGCGGTGCGAAGGTTCAATCTGAGGCAGAACACCACGAAGACCAGGCTGGTCGCCACGTAACAGAGGAATTCGTACAGGACGATTGTCGCGGTGCTGATCCCCGCGGCTTTCAAAAACCATCCGGACAGAATGAAATGAAGCCTTGGCTGGAGATGATAGGATTCCAGCCCCGGGAACTGGACCGCAAGAAGCGGATTCAAGTGACGGCCCGTTTGCGCAAATTCGGATGCCCACGGAATAAAGAAGAGGTCATCCACGTAGGGAATGGTTCGCTCCGGCCAGAAAAACACCAGGCCGCAAACCAACGGCAATATGCCCCCTGCAACGACTGGCAGCCAGCCGCGGGTGAGATTCAGATTTTGATTGTTGCCCCGTTGCCTTTCAAGCAAAGCATCTCCTGCCTTTTGTTGAAATGCACCACCCCTGACAGGACAACACTCTAGCGCATTAGTTGCAGATGCGCGGCATTTTTTACGTTTACTTGCAGAACTTCAAACTTGAATGGCGTCAGCCGGTCCGCAGGACGGCCGATCCAACAAAAATGTTACGGGGCACCCGGTGTCCGGATGCCCCGACCGATATCGAAAAGACATCGTTCAAGCGTTGATTACGCGTGGATCGACTTCGCAAATGCGCCGAGAGCTGCTTCCTTGACCGCTTCCGACATGGTCGGGTGGGCGTGGCAGGTGCGCGCAAGGTCTTCGGAAGATCCACCGAACTCCATCAGGACAGCAGCTTCGTGGATCATCTCACCGGCACCGAAGCCGACGATGTGAACACCAAGCACGCGGTCGGTCTTTGCGTCCGCCAGAACCTTGGCAAAACCGTCGGTCTTGTTCATGGCGCGCGCGCGGCCGTTTGCGGAGAAGACGAATTTGCCGGTCTTGTACTCGACGCCGGCCGCCTTCAGTTCTTCCTCGGTCTTGCCGACGGAAGCGACTTCCGGCTGGGTGTAGACAACACCCGGGATGACATCATAGTTCACGTGACCAGCCTGGCCTGCCAGCAATTCGGCAACGGCAACGCCTTCGTCCTCGGCCTTGTGGGCCAGCATCGGACCGACGACCACATCGCCGATGGCGTAGATGCCGTCGACATTGGTCTTGTAGTGGGTGTCGATCTTGACGCGGCCGCGCTCGTCCAGGGCAACACCTGCCCCATCAAGGCCCAGGCCTTCCGTGTATGGACGGCGACCGATGGCAACCAGAACGATGTCGGCCTCGAGAACCTGCGCATCGCCGCCCTTTGCCGGCTCGACAGTCACGGCCAGGCCCTTGCCTTTCTTTTCGACGCCCGTGACCTTGGAGGACAGCTTGAATTCCATGCCCTGCTTTTTCAGCATGCGCTGGAAGTTCTTGGAAACGTCACCGTCCATCGGGCCGAGGATCTTGTCCATGAACTCCACCACGGTCACTTCCGACCCGAGACGGTTCCAGACGGAGCCGAGCTCAAGGCCGATGACACCACCACCAACGACGAGCAGCTTGCCAGGCACCTTGTCCAGTTCCAGAGCGCCGGTGGAAGAGACCACCTGCTTCTCATCGATCTCGACACCCGGCAGCGGCATGACGTCGGAACCGGTGGCAATCACGATGTTCTTCGTTTCCAGTACGCTTGCCTTGCCGTCGGCATCGGTAACTTCGACCTTGCCTTTGGCCAGGATCTTGCCGGTACCGGTGTGAACGTCGATCTTGTTCTTCTTCATCAAGAAGGCAACGCCGTTCACATTGGCATCGACCACACCGGTCTTGTGTTCCATCATCGCCGGCAGATCGAGCTTGGGCTTCGCGACCTTGATGCCGAGTTTTTCGAAACCGTGGCCGGCTTCCTCGAACATTTCCGAGGCATGCAGCAGCGCCTTGGACGGAATGCAGCCGATGTTGAGGCAGGTGCCGCCAAGCGTTGCGCGTTTTTCGACGACAGCCGTTTTCAGGCCGAGCTGCGCAGCCTTGATCGCGCAGACGTAGCCGCCAGGACCGGTTCCGATGACGACGAGATCATATTGGGACATTTTGGTCGCCTTTGCCTCTTTCATTTCTGGTTTGAATGGGGGTTAGGGAAGGATTGCCCGGCCGCCGGAGACATCGAGGATGGCACCGGTCGTATAGCTGGACTGGTCGGAGAGAAGCCACAGAATCGCTTCGGCCACCTCGTCGGCGGTTCCGGCACGTTTCATCGGCAGTTTGGACCTGAGCTGGGCCACCCGGTCAGGATGGCCGCCCGAGGCGTGGATATCGGTGTCGATAATGCCGGGACGAATACCGTTGACGCGAACACCTTCGTCGGCAACTTCCAGCGCCAATCCGACAGTCATGGTATCGATAGCCCCCTTGGAGGCTGCATAGTCGACATATTGGGAAGGTGACCCCAGCTTGGAGGCTGCAGACCCGAGATTGACGATCACACCGCCGGTGCCGCCATGCTTGGTCGACATGCGCCTGACCGCTTCGCGGGCACACAGGAAGGCGCCGATCACGTTGATGGAGAACATTCGTGTCAGACGTTCCAGGGTCATTTCATCGACGCGCTGGGAATAGTCGACAACACCGGCATTGTTGACCAGGCCCTTGAGGGTGCCGAGCTTGTCGGCTTCGGCGAAAAGATGCAGCACGTCGGCTTCGTTCTGGACGTCACCCTGAACTGCCACGGCCTCGCCGCCGGCCGCCTTGATGTCCTCGACGAGAGCATCAGCGGCAGCCTGGTTGTGCGTGTAGTTGACGATCACCTTGTGACCGAGCGCCGCAACCTTGCGGCTGACGGCAGCGCCGATCCCCCGGCTCCCGCCCGTCACCAATACAACCGTGTCAGTCATGAATTCCCACCGGCTCCCGTTCCTATTGCCCTTGAATGCGCGTCAGTTCTTCAGCGCCGCGGCCCGCGGCCCAGAGGCCTTTCAAATGCCCGTCCGCCATGACCGCGTAAACCACCGGCGTCTTGTCGCCCCAGTCCACCGTCAGCACGTTGCCGTCCAGTTCACCCACGCCGCGATAGCTGTCGGTGCCGACTGTCCAGATCAGCGTGAATGTCCGGCCCTGCTGCGTCAACACGACCGTACCGTCATATGTCGTACCGTCCGGGTTTCGGCCGGCAACCGAATAGTTGCCAGTCAGCCCTTCCGCCTCGACCGGCGCAGTGCGCGAATAGAGCGTCAGCTTTTCGCTGGCCGAGCCGTCCGCCCATTCACCGTCCAGCGTTTCCGCGCCAGTGAAGGAATAGACGACAGGGTGCTTGTCTCCCCAGTTGACCACCAGCATGCGGCCGGCGAACTCGCCGACGCCGGTGAAGACGTCGGTCCCAATCCACCAGGTGAGCCGCACATTCCGGTCTTCCGGCGTGATTGCCAGCATGCCGTCGTAGGTCGTTCCGTTCGGGTTGGTTCCCTCGACCCGGTAGACACCCGAGATCTGGCGGGCCGGACCGGTGCGCGCGGTGCTCTCCTTGAGCGCGGTTCCGATTGCCGCAAGAGCGGCCATCTTGGGCACCGATCCTGCCGGATTATCCGTGCCGCCGTCAACGAAGGTGAAATCTCCAAAGAAAGACGAGGAAATCCAGGGCGTTTGCTGGCCGTTCGTTTCCTGAAAAACGCCCTTCAGCGTGCGCTTGAAGGTTTCTTCCAGATTGAGCGCCGGGGTCGCGATGGCGCTGGCAAGATGCTTGGTGAAAGGGCTGTTGCTGCCCTGCCCGTCCAGAGCCACGGAGCCAGGTGACGTCGAATACGAGACGAACAGGCGCGCATTGCTGTCGATCCGCGACAGGCCGGACGATGCCCCACCGAGGGGATTGTTGCGGCAAGCGTCCAGCACGACGATGTTGAGCCCGTCATGGGACGACGTCATTACTTCCACGGCCTCGCTGACCGCGACCGACTGCTGCTGCAGGACCTCGTCCGCCGGCGCATCCCCTGCCACAGGCAGCAGGTAGTTTTCGCCCTTAATCTGGATACCGTGGCCGGCGTAATAGAACAGGCCGACACCACCCTCCTTTTTCAGCCGATCACCGAAGGCCCGGATCGCCTGTTCCATGGCATCACGGTTGGCGTCAGTCTGAAGGATGACCTCGAAACCCGCCTTGTCGAGGGCGCGGGCGATGGCCAGAGCATCATTGACCGGATTGGCGAGCGGGCCATAACCATATTGCGCGTTTCCGATCACAAGCGCAGTGCGTTGTTCGCTTGCGTGCGAAGAGACTATCAGTCCGAGGACGGTCCAGACGACAAGAACAACCGAAAGGGCATAACGCTTTATGGCGTTCATATTCCTGTTCCTCCTGACCGTCTCACACCGTGTCGGCGATGATCCGATTATTGCTCCGCCAGAGCCAGCCGCAAGCCGAACCCGGCAAAGGTTGCAGCCACGGTCCGGCGCATCCAGACCATCACGCGATCGCTCTTCAACACCTTCTCGCCGACCAGTGAAGCAAACGCGCCATAGATGACAAAGACAACGAAGGTCATTGCCATGAAGACGCCGCCCATCAGCAGCATGTCGAGCGTTGGATTGACGGCATCATGGCTGACGAATTGCGGCAGGAAGGCGAGGAAGAATACCGTCAGCTTGGGATTGAGGATGTTGATCAGGAAGCCGGTGCGCGCCGTTGCAAGGAAGCTCTTGCGCGATCCCCTGTCGGCTTTCAGTTCCATCGGTCCGCTGTCTTTCAGCGTCTGCCAGGCAAGGTAGAGAAGATAGGCGACACCGGCGTATTTCACGCCCTGGAACACCAGGGCACTGGTGTGCATCAGCGCCGCCAGGCCCACGACGGACGCCAGAATTGCGGGAATGATACCGAGGGTGCAGCCGAAGGCCGCGGCAACGGATGCCTGACGGCCTCTGCCAAGTCCGACGGCAACCGTATAAACAACACCGGTGCCCGGAACGAGCACCACGACAAGAGCAGTAATCAGAAATTCCAGGCTCACAATGCGGCTCCTCCTGGGCCAGACCGACGGGCATTCAACCGCGAGAGCTGGAACGCCGCTGGCCAGGCAACCTTAAAATGTCCGGGTACCCTGCCGGGGCGTTCCCGGCAAGGCACAAGCTAGGCACTGAACCGGATCAGAGATCCAGAACCAGACGCTGCGGATCTTCCAGGCTTTCCTTGACGCGAACCAGGAAGGTCACGGCTTCCTTGCCGTCGACAATCCGGTGGTCATAGGAGAGCGCCAGATACATCATCGGGCGGATAACCACCTGGCCGTTCACAGCCATCGGACGTTCCTGGATCTTGTGCATGCCCAGGATACCGGACTGCGGCGCGTTCAGGATCGGCGAAGACATCAGCGAACCATATACCCCGCCATTGG
Source organism: Roseibium sp. RP-7 (assembly GCF_053005225.1). Taxonomy (NCBI): domain Bacteria; kingdom Pseudomonadati; phylum Pseudomonadota; class Alphaproteobacteria; order Hyphomicrobiales; family Stappiaceae; genus Roseibium; species Roseibium sp. RP-7. Next base: position 374,760 of record NZ_JBRKQA010000001.1, on the reverse strand, counting down.
AGATGGTGAAGGTGCCGCCGGACATATCAGCCATGCCCAGCTTGCCGTCGCGCGCCTTGCGGCCGAGATTGCCGATTTCCTGCTCGATCTCGGCGATGGACATCTGGTCCGCATCGCGCACAACCGGAACCACAAGGCCCTTGTCCGTGCCGACGGCGACGCCGATGTGGCAGAAGTTCTTGTAGATGATGTCGGTGCCGTCGATCTCGGCATTGACTGCCGGGATCTCTTTCAGCGCATGGGTCACCGCCTTGGTGAAGAAGCCCATGAAGCCGAGTTTGACGCCGTGTTTCTTCTCAAACAGGTCCTTGTACTGCTTGCGCAGTTCCATGACCGGGCCCATGTCCACTTCGTTGTAGGTGGTAAGCATGGCCGCGGAGTTCTGTGCGTCCTTCAGGCGGCGCGCAATGGTCTGGCGCAGCTTGGTCATGCGAACGCGTTCTTCGCGAATTTCGTCCTGGGCGGCAACCGGGCCACGGGCAACGGGAGCAGCCGACGGGGCTGCCGACGAAGAGGTTGCACCGGAGGCGATCGCGTTGATGACGTCTTCCTTCAGCACCTGACCACGCTTGCCGGACCCGGCAACCTGGTCGGCGGAAAGGTTGTTTTCAGCCATCATCTTCTGAGCAGACGGAGCCGGCGGCATGGAAGACCCGCCGCTTGCGGCCGGAGCGGACGCAGCCGGTGCCGGTGCAGCGGCTGCCGGAGCGGCGGCAGCACCTTCGCCTGACGGATCGATCTGGCAGAGCAGAACGCCGGGTTCCACGGTCGTACCGGTTTCGACTGCGATCTTGACGATGGTGCCGGCAACCGGGGCCGGAACTTCCTGGGCTGCCTTGTCGGTTTCCAGTTCCACCAGCGTGTCGTCGGCCTTGACGACATCACCGACCTTCACGCTCCATTCGCCGACTTCCGCCTCGGTGACGGATTCGCCTGCGCTCGGCGTGACGACATCGACCAGCTGAGCCTTTTCGGATTTGGTTTCGGCCTTGGCGTCAGCCTTTGCCGGAGCCGCTTCAGCCTTCGCGGCCGGAGCACCGGTGCCTTCTGCGATCTGACCGAGCAGGGCGCCAACTTCAACGGTGTCGCCTTCCTTGACCACGATGCTTTCCAGCGTGCCCGCGGCCGGTGCCGGAACTTCGACGGTTACCTTGTCGGTTTCCAGTTCCACAAGGGGCTCGTCCTGGCTGACGGCGTCGCCCGGTTTCTTGAACCACTGCGCAATAGTCGCTTCGGAAACGGATTCACCCAGCGTGGGGACGCGAATTTCGGTTGCCATGGTCGCCTTCTCTTAAAATTACCTGGCCAAATTTTTGAAAGAGGGCCCGAAGGCCCTCTTGTGACTAACTTCCCAGAGCCTCTTCGAGGAACGCCTGCAACTGCGCCAGATGCGAGGACATCAGGCCGGTTGCGGTCGATGCCATCGCATTGCGGCCAGCATAGCGCGGGCGCTTGTGCTTGGCGTCGATCTGCTCCAGGACCCATTCGATGTAGGACTCGACGAAGAACCAGCTGCCCATGTTCTTGGGCTCTTCCTGACACCAGACCATTTCGGCCTGCGGGAAGCGCGCCAGTTCCAGCATCAGCGCCTTTTTCGGGAACGGATAGAGCTGTTCGACGCGGAGCAGGTAGACGTCGTTGACGCCGCGCTTTTCGCGCTCTTCGAACAGATCGTAGTAGACCTTGCCCGAGCACATCACGACGCGCCGGATCTTGTCGTCTGAAACCAGCTTGCCTTCCGAATTCAGGTTCGGCCCCCAGTCGTCCCACAACAGACGGTGGAAGGAGGATTCCGGACCCAGTTCCTGCAGCGTGGATACCGCCTTCTTGTGACGCAGCAAGGATTTCGGCGTCATGAGGATAAGCGGCTTGCGGATATCGCGGCGCAGCTGACGACGCAGGATGTGGAAGTAGTTCGACGGCGTCGAACAATTCGCAACCTGCATGTTGTCTTCGGCGCAAAGCTGGAGGTAACGCTCCAGACGGGCGGAAGAGTGCTCAGGTCCCTGACCTTCGTAGCCATGCGGCAGCAGGCAGACGAGGCCGGACATGCGCAGCCACTTGCGCTCACCCGAAGAGATGAACTGGTCGAACACCACCTGGGCGCCGTTGGCGAAGTCGCCGAACTGGGCTTCCCAGAGTGTCAGAGCACGCGGCTCTGCCAGCGAGTAGCCATATTCGAAGCCGAGCACGGCTTCTTCCGAGAGCATCGAGTTGATGACCTCGTAGCGCTGCTGATCGGGAGAGACGTTGTTGAGCGGAATGTACCGGCTCTCGTCTTCCTGATCGTACAGAACCGAATGGCGCTGCGAGAACGTGCCGCGTTCGCAATCCTGACCGGACAGGCGCACCGGGTGGCCTTCCTTCAGCAGCGAACCGAAGGCAAGCGCTTCAGCGGTTGCCCAGTCGATGCCTTCGCCGGTTTCGATCATGCGCTCACGCTGGTTCATGAAGCGCGCGATCGTGCGGTGAATGTTGAAACCGTCCGGCACGTGGGTCAGAGCCCGGCCGATCGACTTCAGTTCATCCATCGGCAGACCGGTTTCACCGCGACGCGGATCGTCTTCGTCGTCGGCCCGTTTCATGCCTGCCCACTTGCCGTCCAGCCAGTCGGCCTTGTTCGGCTTGAAGGCCTGGCCGGCATCGAACTCGTCGTCCAGATGCTTGCGCCAGTCGGCTTTCATGTGCTCGACTTCGTCCTGCGTCAGAACACCTTCCTTGATGAGGCGTTCCGAGTAGAGCTGCAGCGTCGTCGCATGCTTGCGGATCTTGCGGTACATGATCGGCTGCGTGAACGCCGGCTCGTCGCCCTCGTTGTGGCCGAAGCGGCGATAGCAGATCATGTCGATGACCACCGGACGATGGAACGTCTGGCGATATTCAATCGCGATCTTGGCTGCAAAGACGACGGCTTCCGGATCATCCGCGTTGACGTGGAAGATCGGCGCCTCGATCACCTTCGCCATATCCGACGGATAGGGCGAAGACCGCGAAAAACGCGGGTTGGTGGTGAAGCCGATCTGGTTGTTGATGATTACATGGACCGAACCGCCGGTGCGGTGGCCACGCAGCGCGGACAGGCCAAAGCATTCCGCAACAACACCCTGGCCGGCGAATGCGGCGTCGCCGTGCAGCAGCAGCGGCAGAACCGTGCCGCGGTCGATTTCGGTCGTGTCGACGAAGTTGCCGTTCTCGTCGGCAGCCAGCTGATCCTGCTTGGCGCGCGCCTTGCCCAGAACCACCGGGTTGACGATTTCCAGGTGCGAGGGGTTTGCCGTCAGCGACAGGTGCACGTCGTTGCCGTCGAACGTCCGGTCGGAAGACGCGCCGAGGTGATACTTCACGTCGCCGGAGCCTTCCACATCGTCCGGCGCGTAGGAGCCGCCCTTGAACTCGTGGAAGATTGCCCGGTGCGGCTTGGCCATCACCTGGGAAAGCACGTTCAGGCGGCCGCGGTGGGCCATGCCGAACACGATTTCCTTAAGGCCCATCGAGCCGCCGCGTTTGATGATCTGTTCCAGCGCCGGGATCAGCGCTTCACCACCATCCAGGCCGAAGCGCTTGGTGCCGGTGTATTTGACGTCCAGAAACTTTTCGAAACCTTCGGCTTCGACCAGCTTGTTCAGGATCGCCTTCTTGCCTTCCGTGGTGAAGGCAACCTGCTTGTCCGGACCTTCAATGCGCTCCTGAATCCAGGCCTTGGCCGCCGGATCGGAGATATGCATGAACTCGACACCCAGCGTCGAGCAATAGGTCCGCTTCAGGATGTCCATCATCTCGCGGATGGTGGCGTATTCCAGACCCAGCACGTGGTCGATGAAGATCTTGTGGTCCCAGTCGGCTTCGGTAAAGCCGTAGGAGGAGGGATGCAGTTCCTCGTGGTCGCCCTTGCCGGCCAGGCCGAGGGGGTCGAGATCTGCATGAAGATGGCCGCGCATGCGATAGGCGCGGATCATCATCAGGGCGCGAACGGAATCGCGGGTCGCCTGATGAACTTCCTGATCCGAAACCGGCTCGCCCTTGGCTTCAGCCTTCTTTTTCAGTTTGTCGCCGAGCTTCTGCTCAATCGGGCCCCAGTTGCCGTCGAATGCATTGACGAGGTCGCCATTGGCCTCGATCGGCCAGTCCTTGCGTTTCCAGGTCGCCCCGCGAGCCTCTTTCAGCACTGCTTCCTTCTCGTCCTGGAAGGCCGCAAAGAAGTCCTGCCACTCGGCGTCGACCGAGCTCGGATCTGTCTTGTACTGTGCGTAGAGGTCTTCGATATAGGCTGCGTTGGCGCCGTAAAGCAACGACGTCAGTGCGAATACGTTGTTCGCTTCCTGCCGTGCCATGTCCTTTAGCGGAGGTATCCTCCGCCCTTTTGTTTAGGCGGGCCCGAAAAATTGACCCGCGGCCGGTTTCCCTACAATGGCCGATGGTTTCCACCGACCCCTCGAAAAATGGTTACGGCACGTCAACCGCGCCGGAACCCATCCTTTCATCATGCGACAGGAAACGTAAACAGTTTCCGTCCCCATCGCTAAAGATTCTTGCAGAATCAGCCCTTCAAGACTTCGAGAAGGGTCTCGCCGAGCTTCGCAGGAGACGGTGACACCTTGATGCCAGCAGCTTCCATCGCAGCGATCTTGTCTTCTGCACCGCCCTTGCCGCCTGAAATAACGGCACCGGCGTGGCCCATGGTGCGGCCCGGAGGCGCTGTCCGTCCGGCGATGAAACCAGCCATCGGCTTGGACCGGCCGCGCTTGGCTTCGTCCTTCAGGAACTGCGCCGCGTCTTCTTCCGCGGAGCCACCGATTTCGCCGATCATGATGATCGACTGGGTTTCGTCGTCGGCCAGGAACATTTCCAGGACGTCGATGAACTCGGTGCCCTTGACCGGGTCGCCGCCAATACCGACAGCCGTCGTCTGGCCGAGGCCGGCATTGGTGGTCTGGAAGACAGCTTCATAAGTAAGGGTGCCGGAGCGGGAAACAACACCGACGGAGCCTTTCTTGAAGATGGAGCCCGGCATGATGCCGATCTTGCATTCTTCCGGGGTCAGGATACCGGGGCAGTTAGGGCCGAGGAGGCGCGACTTGGATTTCTCCAGCTTGGCCTTGACCTTGACCATGTCGGCAACCGGGATGCCTTCGGTGATGCAGACGATGAACGGAACTTCCGCTTCGATAGCTTCGATGATCGCGGCGCCCGCGCCTGCCGGCGGAACGTAGATCACGGAGGCGTCGGCACCGGTTGCTTCCCTGGCTTCGCCTACGGTCGCATAGATCGGCAGGGATGCAGCGCTGTCGACACCGGAAGACCAGGTCTCGCCACCCTTTTTCGGGTGCACGCCGGCGACCATCTTGGTGCCGTAATACTCAAGCGCCTGTTCGGTGTGGAACGTGCCGGTCTTGCCGGTCAGGCCCTGAACGATGATTTTCGTGTCTTTATTGACGAGGATGGACATTTACGCGCCCCCCTTCACGGCTTTCACGATTTTCTGGGCGGCGTCGTCGAGATCGTCAGCGGCGATCACGTTCAGACCGCTTTCGTTGATGATCTTCTTGCCGAGTTCCACGTTGGTGCCTTCCAGGCGAACAACGAGCGGAACCTGCAGGCCGACTTCCTTGACGGCTGCAACCACGCCTTCCGCGATCACGTCGCAGCGCATGATGCCGCCGAAGATGTTGACCAGGATGCCCTTCACGTTCGGATCGGAGGTGATGATCTTGAACGCGGCCGTCACCTTCTCCTTGGAAGCGCCACCGCCAACATCGAGGAAGTTGGCCGGCTCGGCGCCGTAGAGCTTGATGATGTCCATGGTCGCCATGGCAAGGCCGGCACCGTTGACCATGCAGCCGATGTCACCGTCGAGAGCGACATAGGCGAGGTCATACTTGGAGGCCTCGATTTCCTTGTCGTCTTCCTCGGTGACGTCGCGCAGCTCCATGATGTCCGGATGACGGAACAGGGCGTTGCCGTCGAAGGAAACCTTGGCATCCAGTACGCGGAGGCGGCCGTCCTTCATGACGATCAGCGGGTTGACTTCCAGAAGGCTCATGTCCTTCTCGACGAAAGCCGTGTGCAGGATCGGGAACAGCTTCATGCCGTCTTCGCGCGCCGCACCGGTCAGTTCCAGCGCGTCGCACAGCTTGGCGGCATCGGCTTCGGTCACACCGGTTTCCGGATCGATCGGCAGGGTGACGATCTTTTCGGGGGTTTCTTCGGCCACCGCTTCAATGTCCATGCCACCTTCGGTGGAGACAACGAAAGCCGGGCGGCCAACGGTCCGGTCGACCAGAATGGAGAGGTAAAGCTCACGCTCGATGTCGGCGCCGTCTTCGATGTAGAGACGGTTGACCACCTTGCCGGCGGCACCGGTCTGTTTGGTGACCAGCGTGTTGCCGAGCATTTCCTTGGCGTTGGACGTGACTTCGTCCAGCGAGAAAGCCAGACGGACACCGCCCTTGGCATCAGCGGACAGTTCCTTGAACTTGCCCTTGCCGCGGCCACCTGCGTGGATCTGCGACTTCACGACCCAGAGCGGGCCCGGAAGGCTCTTGGCGGCTGCTTCGGCTTCGTCGGCGGAGAAGATGGCAACGCCTTCGGCCACCGGTGCACCGTATTCCTTCAGAACGGCCTTGGCCTGGTATTCATGAATGTTCATGTGTTTCCCCCGTTGTCGGAGGACCGTTCTTCCCGGCAGGAAGAACGGCCGCAAATTCCCTTAGGCGGGCCCGGTTCAGGCGAGCGCCGGCTGAATTTTCTTGCAGGCCTCGACCAGACCGTCGACGGAAGCGACAGACTTGTCGAAGTTGGCCTTTTCGTCGCCCTGCAGGTCGATCTCGATGATGCGCTCGACGCCATCGGCGCCGATCACGACCGGAACGCCCACATAGGTGTCCTTCAGGCCGTACTGGCCGTCGAGAGCAGCAGCACACGGCAGAACGCGCTTCTTGTCCTTCAGGTAGCTTTCGGCCATTGCGATGGCGGAAGCCGCCGGAGCGTAGAAAGCGGAGCCGGTCTTCAGGAGGCCGACGATCTCCGCGCCGCCGTCACGAGTGCGCTGGACGATTTCTTCCAGACGCTCGGCAGTGCACCAGCCCATCTTGACCAGGTCAGTAAGCGGGATGCCGGCAACGGTGGAGTAGCGGGTCAGCGGCACCATGGTGTCGCCGTGGCCGCCGAGAACGAATGCGGTCACATCTTCGATGGAGACGTTGAACTCGTCTGCCAGGAAGTAACGGAAACGGGCGCTATCAAGTACGCCTGCCATGCCGACGACCTTGTTCTTCGGCAGACCGGAGAACTTCTGCAGGGCCCAGACCATCGCGTCGAGCGGGTTGGTGATGCAGATGACGAATGCGTTCGGGGCATACTTTGCGATGCCGGCGCCAACCTGCTCCATAACCTTCAGGTTGATTTCCAGAAGGTCGTCGCGGCTCATGCCGGGTTTACGCGGAACACCGGCGGTAACGATGACAACGTCCGAGCCTTCGATGGCTTCGTAGCTGTTGGCACCCGCCATTTTGGCATCGAAGCCATCGACCGGGGAGGACTCGGCCAGGTCGAGCGCCTTACCCTGCGGAACACCTTCCGCGATGTCGAAGAGCACGATGTCTCCCAGTTCCTTCAAACCTGCCAGATGTGCGAGCGTGCCGCCGATCTGACCAGAGCCGATCAAGGCAATCTTGTTCCGCGCCATTTCGAAAGTTTCCCTTTACGTAAGATGGAACTCCATGCCATCCTCTGATGACTGAGGATGGCACTACTCCCTTTGATCCGCCCGCGCAACCTCGCCAAAAGAATATTGCGCGATGCCGGACAAATTTTCTCAGATCTTCCCGTCTGCATAATTCACCTATAGGGAATGCAGACCTATGCGTGCACTTGCCGTCTTTCTCCCGCAAGGTACGCCTCGGACCGCATCTCGATCAACCGGGAGGCTGTCCGGTCGAATTCGAAGGCTTCCGTGCCGTCCTCGCCGACGTATAGATCCTGCGGCTCGGCCTCAGCCGATACCACCAGCTTGATGCCGTTATCGTAAAGCGTATCGATCAGATTGATGAAGCGCTTGGCTTCGTTGCGCCGCGCCTTGGACAGCACGGGCACGTTGTCCAGAAACACCGTGCCGAAGGCATGAGCGATGCGCAGATAATCACTTGCCCCCAACGGCTGCATGCACAGGTCGTCGAAGGTGAACCTGGCCGCTCCGGCCGCGACACAGGGAACGGCGATCTTGCGGCCCTTGTTCTCCAGCTCTTCGGAATGCGGTGTCATGCCGTGCGTCAGCTTGGCAAAGAGCTCATCCATCTGGGCGTTTGCACTCTCGCCCAGAGGCGTGACATAGACCGGCGCACCAGCAAGCTTCTCCAGCCGGTAATCCGTCGGACTGTCCAGATGCAGCACTTCCACCTTGGAGGTCAGCATCTTGATGAAGGGCAGGAACAGCTGGCGGTTGAGCCCGTCCTTGTAGAGGAGAGACGGCTCGACGTTGGACGTGGCGACAACGATGACGCCGCGCTCGAAAAGCTGGGTGAACAGGCGGCCGAGGATCATGGCATCGGCGATGTCGGTCACCGAGAACTCATCAAACAGCAGCAGCCGCGTTTCTTCGGCAATCTGGCTCGCCACAGGCGGGATCGGATCGTCACCCTTGACCTCGCCGCGCTTGTGCGCCTGGCGGTGGGCATGAATGCGCTCGTGCACGTCGGTCATGAACTCGTGGAAATGCACACGCCTTTTGCGGCGGATGACCGTGACCTCGTAAAAGAGGTCCATCAGCATCGTCTTGCCGCGCCCGACACCGCCCCACATGTACAGCCCCTGTACGGAGGCCCAGAGCTGGTTCTTCTTGTTGGCGAACAGCCAGCCAAGTGAACTTTTCTTGGAGGCCAGGCGGGTTTCGGCAAGACGGGTGTTCAGGAGATCGAGCTGTCGCACCGCCTCCCGTTGCACGGGGTCTTCCTTGATCTCACCCGACGCGATGAGCGCGTCGTAGCGGGCGCTCAGGGCGCGGTTGACCGGCAGTTCCATCTTCAAGGGTGCTGCTCCCTCCATGAGAATTCATGGGGTCTTGGACGTATCTATTTGCACGGCGGAATAAGGTCAAAACGTCGCAGATGCAAGTCATGATATGGTTGCATACGATCACACATTCTTACGTATTTGTTTTTCAACCGTTTGAAATTTAAGGATTTCAGACCTCATGTCCATTCCGTTGCTCCCACATAATCCGGACTGGTTTCGCCAGGCTGACCTGCTGGTCGACGACCTCGGACATCTCCTGGGAGCAAGGACCCTGCGCCTGGACCATGTCGGGTCCACGGCCGTCCCTGGGCTGATTGCCAAACCCAAACTTCATATCGATGTAACGCTGGCTCCCGGATTTTCACCGGCTGCACTCAGCAACGACCTTCTGCTGTATGGCTACCATGATCTCGGCGCCCGCTTCCGGGAAGACGAAGTGCAAATGACCCGGCCAGCCGGACCAGCCCCCCGGTCGAACGAGAGGGAAAATCACGAGCTGATTATCGCGCATCGGCTGTGTCTGTGTGCATCCGATTGCCCCTCACCTGATCAGCGGCGCCAGTTTCGCGACGCCTTGCGCGGCGATGCCAGCCTTGCCGGGCGCTATGCCGTGTTGAAACGGGACCTTGCCCTCAAGGCCGGTTCGAACCCCGACTGGGAAACATACAATTCCGGCAAGACATCCTTCATCGAAGGCGTGCTCTCAGGGGAAGGTATGCGACTGATCCAGCGATGACGCTCCTTCCGGCCCCGCCATCACTGCCCCCATTGACGGAACACCGCACCCAGCAGCCTGGTTCGCAATTCACTGATAATGGGCAGAAAAACACAGGCCAAGCCTTGAGGAACTCGAAACAGGAAGGCAGCACGCCCTCTGAACAAACAGCGCCCGCAACCGGTGGGAGGGTTACGGGCGCAGGGCACAGGGAGGGGTCCTGTGCGGGAGGAACGCAATCATGAACGCCCAAACGGCTCGGCCTGACTGGACCCGGCCATCATGCCTGTGCCCGGCTGAGCGCAAAAAGCACTCAGACAACACTTAGCGCAGGTAAAGGGCCGTCTTGCGACCGTTCTGGACTTCCTGAAGATAGAGCAGCTGGGCAACCAGATAACACTCGGACTGGTCGTCCAGATTGGCCTTGCGGCCACGACCGTCGGTCAGCAGCCAGGCATTGCCGGACTTGACCACATCGCATTCGATTGGTGCGGCGGCATCGAAACCGGCCTTCTTGAACAGCTCCGTACCGACACGGCTGCCGGTATCGTCGTCCAGACCCTTCATCGCCATGCGCAGGCTGCGATAGGCCTTGTGAACCGACAAGGTTGCGACGATGGCAGTGACGACTTCGTCGCCTTCCATGGCCGCAAAGCGCACAACGCCGCCTTCCTGCGGAATGATGGAATTGGAACAGGGTGTGCGCTGGACATCGCCAAGCGTGGTCCATTCGGAGCGCAACGTTACGGTTGCAGGCTGACGAAGGGCCGCCATTTCCTTGGTGAGCCGCTTTTCTGCAGTTTTTTGCGGATTCTTGGCGGTCCGATCCATACGGGCGGACACCCCGGCCACGGTTCCGCCGATGCGCAACCGGCGGAAGACGATGACATCGCGCATGAGATCGGTTCGCTCTACCCGCCAGCCGGCATCAAGCCAGGCGTTCTGGTGAACGAGACTGCCGCCGGAATTTGCCCACCATGTCCGGTGTTCCCGGGCGCTCTTGGGCAGCGACGAGCCTATGATATCTTCGACTTCGTTCAGCTTGGCCGCCCAGACAACATCTTCCAGTCGTGCCAAGTGTTCCCGCAGTGGTTCATATTTTGACATTTGCACAGCCTTTCCGGTAGCTATGCAAATATACACCTATAGCGCGAGCTGTCCAGCATAAATACGGAGGGGCCTTAACGGTACAGCGAGATCGGCGATCCGGTAGAGGTCTGACCGTTGAACTGGCCGGAAGCGCTGGAGTAAAGCTGTGCAACGATCAGGCCGGTGCCGTCCTTCAGAACCACCTGATTGCCACTCAGATCCCATGCAGAGATCCCGGACAGTACAGGCGAAGCACAACCTCTGGTATTTGCACGGTAGCCGCCGGACCATGTTGTCAGCGTCATGAAGGCCATGCAGTTGTCGCCAGCGGAGGTGATTTTCCAGCCACCCAGAAGGTCTGTCCGGCCAACTTCCTTGGCATCGGCAGGCGCTGCAACCGGGTTGCTGGCCAGGTCGGTCGGCTGAGCCGACGGATCGTTGAGACCGCCGGCCGGCGCGTTGGGATCAAGCGGTGCAAGCTGTCCCGAGCCTACGGGTGTAGTCGGGGTCGCCGGCAGCGGTTCGGCATAATTCCGGCCTCCGGACAATCTCTGGCAACCAGCTGCCAGGACCACCAGGCCGACGATCAAAACAAACTTTCCCGCGCGCATCATGACGAATCAATCCCTCACCTTCGTCCCAATATGGGAGCAACTCTTAGCCCACAATTTGTCGAAAATCCAAAATCCTGAGAATCGACCGTTTTCTGATCGCTCAGGCAACCCGGTTCGAGACGACTTTGCCTGCTGTTTTTGGCGGCTCCACAAGCCTGTCGATCGCCTCCGCAATCTTCTCGAAATAAGTGGCGCAGGCACCAAAACCATCCGGAAAAGGCGGTTTTGCGGCAATGTTCCACCAATGACTCGATGTCGTGGTCTTCCACTGCGGCGGCAGGGCTACCGGCACCTGGTCAGCGAGATAGACGACCCTGTCGGGAATTTCAGCATGCGGCATCAGGAAAATGTCGATCGGCTTGGGCGCAAGCCCTTTGGCATCAATTCCCCGTGCTGACAGTATCCGGCGCACATGCCGGCTCAGTTCCTGGGAAGGAGCCACACCTGCGGAGAACGCCCGCATCAGACCACCTGCCCGAAAATTCAGATAGGCTTCGGCCAGGGGCGACAGCAGGCTGTTGTCCGGACAGACGAACAGAACGGTTGTTTTCGACAAGGGGCATTCCTTCGCGGCTGCAGCCCATGCCAATCACGTCATGGGCGGCCTCCCCCTAGCGCCGGGACGGGAAGACTTTATGACAAACCCGGGGCAACATCGAAAATCATGAGGATATCTTCCACGAGCCTGATAGATATGCGCACAAACGCTCGCGTGCAGCCCGGTGCCCCGCTGCAGCCTCATTCCGGGTATTCGCGCAAGACCTGCAACACGTTCCTGAGGAGCCCACATGCCCGTCGCCTTCTGGTGTGTCCTTGCCGCCGCCATCCTGCCGCTGCTTTCCGTCTTTCCGGCAAAACTGGACAAGTCCTTCGACAACGCCCGCCCACGTGACCCGGACTATTGGCGAGACGGTTTCCGCGCCCGCGCACAGGGGGCACAGGCGAATGGCTTCGAGGCATTTCCCCTGTTTGCGGTTGCCGTTTTCGTTGGCCTCAACCAGGGCGGCGACCCGCACTGGATCGACAGGCTCGCCGTGCTTTTCGTGTTACTGAGGATCATTTATATCGGCTGCTACTGGGCCGACCGCGCCTCGCCGCGCTCGCTTGCCTGGGCAGCCTCCTTCTTGACATCGCTGGCAATTTTCACCAGTTCCCTATGGAGCTGAGCCGCCGATGGGCGGATTCCGATCCTGAAATTCGTACAACGATCATTTGCACCAAGAGGCTGATTTCGTTAACGATGCATCGGAGTGAGGCAGTAATCTCGTGGGCAGAGGTGCATTGTGCGGACGACCGACCAGACGACAGACACCTTGCCGACGCGCCGTCAGGCCGCGGCACAGAGGCAGATTTCTGAGCAGCATATCGTCGACCTTCTGATTGCCGAACGGGGCAAGCTGGTGATGGCCAGCCCGTGGTGGCCCTTCATCAGACCCTTCGCTCACAAGATCCTTCGCTACAAGTCCGCCGTCGAAATGGCCGACACCATTGCGCAGATGGAAGCGCTGGAGGTTTTTGCCCATTTGAGCGGATTGCTGTCGCTTGACGTCACCACGCTTGGCCTTGAACGGGTTCCGCAGGAAGGCCCCGTCGTTCTGGTGTCCAACCACCCGACCGGCATTGCCGACGGCATCGTCCTTTATGATGCGATCAAGTCCCGCCGGAACGATCTTGCGATCTTTGCCAACCGCGATGCCATCCGCATCAACCCGCGCCTTGCCGACATGATCATTCCGGTCGAATGGCGTGCTGACTTCAAGACCCGCGAAAAATCCAAGGAAACGATCAAGCTCGCCTCCTCCGCCTTTGCCAAGGAGCGGGTTGTGGTGCTGTTTCCCTCCGGGCGCCTGGCCTATTGGCACGACGGCAAGCTGACAGAACGGCCCTGGATGACGTCAGCCCTGGCGCTGGCACGCAAGAACAAGGCCCCGATCATTCCCATGCACATGGGCGGGCGCAATTCCGGCCTGTTCTATTTCCTTGCGAGAGTGTCGACCGAATTGCGCGACATGACGGTCTTCAACGAATTGCTCAACAAGGAACATGCCAAGTTCAACGTGCATTTCGGCAAGCCGATCCGGCCGGAAAAACTTGAAGGCGACCTTGGCGATCTGACCGAACAGATGCGCATTCACTGCGCCGAAACGCTGGCGACGGATCCGGACGCCGAGTTCTAGGTGCCAACACACCGCCTCCACGCGTCTCCTAAGCATCTGATTTTTTGATGCTCTGACCAGGGCCTGTACGTCATCCACAGGCGCGGTTCCGCCTTCATTGCCCTTCTTCCGCGAATAAGACATTGTGCGGGAGAATCAAAGGACCCGTCTCACCCATGCCCGTTTCGCCCGCTGTTGCCGCGGAGGAAGTCATTCCAGTGCAGCATGCCGTTGCTCCGACCGTGCGTCCGGAGCCGAAGCCGCTTGCGGTTCTGCAGAAGGTTTTCGGCTACAGCAGCTTCAGGGGCAAACAGCAGGCGGTGATCGAAACGCTTGTGGACGGCAACGACGCTGTCGTTCTGTTTCCCACCGGCGCAGGCAAGTCGCTCTGTTACCAGATCCCGGCACTGTGCCGGCGTGGGGTCGGCATTGTCGTCTCGCCGCTGATCGCACTGATGAAAGACCAGGTCGGTGCGCTTCGCGCTGCTGGCGTTCAGGCCGCGGCCCTCAATTCCACGCTGTCACCTGAAGAACAGGACGGCATTCGCAGTGCCCTGCGCCGCGGTGAAATCGACCTGCTCTACGTGACACCGGAGCGGCTGGGCACCGAGAGCTTCCGCAAGTTCCTGGACACGCTGCAGATTGCCCTTTTTGCCATCGATGAAGCGCATTGCGTCAGCCAGTGGGGACATGACTTCCGTCCGGAGTACATGTCGCTGTCCTGTCTGCGCGACCGCTATCCGGGCGTGCCGCGTGTGGCGTTGACCGCGACTGCCGACCCGCACACCCAAAAAGACATTCTGGCCCGCCTGCAGCTGGAAGACGCCGCCGTCTTTTCCACCAGCTTCGACCGGCCAAACATCCGCTACGAGATTGTCGAGCGCACCAACCAGCGCCAGCAGCTGCTGGATTTCCTGAAGAAGCACTCCGGCGAGAGCGGCATCGTCTATTGCCTGTCGCGGGCAAAGGTCGAGGATATCGCCGAATGGCTGACCTCTAAGGGCATCAGGGCCCTGCCCTATCACGCCGGATTGCCCGCGGAACAGCGCTCAGCCAACCAGGATGCGTTTCTGCTGGAAGAAGGGCTGTGCCTGGTGGCAACGGTTGCCTTCGGCATGGGTATCGACAAGCCGGATGTGCGCTATGTCGCGCATCTGGATCTGCCCTCTTCGGTCGAGGCCTATTACCAGGAAACCGGCCGCGCAGGCCGCGACGGCGCTCCATCCGAAGCCTTCATGGCTTACGGCATGGCCGATCTGGTGCAGCGCCGGCGCATGATTGCCGAGGGCGATGCGCCCGAGGAGGTCAAGCGCGCGGAAAATGCCAAGCTGAACGCGCTTCTCGGCATTTGTGAAACGGCCGGTTGCCGTCGTCAGGCCCTGCTGGCCCATTTCGGCGAGACCTACCCCAAACCCTGTGGCAACTGCGACACCTGCCTGTCCCCGGTGGAGACCTGGGACGGCACGGAAGCTGCCCAAAAGCTGATGTCGGCGATCTATCGTACTGGTCAACGTTTCGGCACGGCGCATGTCATAGATGTGCTTCTGGGCAAGACCAACGAGAAAAGCACCCGCTTCGGCCATGACACGCTGTCGGTTTTCGGAATTGGCCAGGACGTGCCGCAGAAGACCTGGCAATCGATTGCCCGTCAGCTTGTCGCCGCAGGCTACGTCGATGTCGACCATGCCCAGTTCGGTGCTCTGGTTCTGACGGAAAAGGCGCGAAGCGTCCTGCGCGGTGACGAGAAGCTCGCCTTGCGCAAGGACCGGAGCGCGGCTGGCCTGAAACGGACGAGTTCTTCACGTACGGCCTCCATCGCCGATGAACTGGACCATGAAGACAGGCTGCTGTTTGAACGCTTGCGCAGGCTGCGGACCCAGATTGCCCGCGATCAGGGCGTACCGCCCTATGTGGTGTTCACGGACGCGACGCTGGCCGGGATTTCCGCTGCGCGCCCGGTGACCGAAGATGCGCTGCTGGCCGTTTCCGGTGTCGGGCAGTCCAAACTTGAAAAATACGGTGAGGCGTTCCTCGAGCTGGTCGAGGCATTTGAAGCCGGCGTATGACCGCCACGATGGTTGCCGATGAAATCCGGTCAACCGTCCTGCTGCAGGCAGAGCTGATACACTCCGGCAAGGTCCGACAAGGTTTCTTCATCAGGATGCGACAGGAAACTGTCGATGATGTCCCTGAGCGCCAGATGCATGTTCCGGTGCTGGCGCAGACGCCTGTAGGACGAGCCGAGCTTGTAGATCTGTTCGATTTCCTCATGCGAGAAGAGGTCCAGACCCGCAATACCCAACACGACACCAAGATCAGCATTGGTGCGCCGCGTCAGGTTATGGGCAATCAGGAACCCGAACAGGCCGGTGACAAATCGGTTTTCGAAGCACAGTTCGTCAAAGTCCCGCTCGACCACTTTCAGCACGAGCTTCATGATCGACACGGTGGCAGCTGCCGCAAATTCGGTCGGTGTGTTGGTGTCACAGATCTCCAACCCTGCTGCTTCCAGCATGGCGGCGGTGGATCTTCGAAGGCGGTCTTCCGTCTCGACGGCTCTCAATTCAGAAATAAATTCCGGCTCTGCTGTAACGCGACTTCCAAACAAGCTCAGCATGTTAGCGTCCTTTCAGACGTAAGCCCACTGAAAGTATGTAGTGTACACCTTACCCTACGGCAAATTGATGCCTGAAAATTCGACGAAAATGCTGTTCTTTTGGGCCGTTCCCCGCGGAAACGGCCCATTTTCGAATGTTATGATCCTGCCTTGGGCAGCCCCTTGAAGGCTTCGCTGCCCCACACAGCCTTGACCTGTGCATCCCTGCCGCACCCTTTCCTGTAGCCTTTGTAGGCGTCGGCGCGGGTGACGTAGCCGAAGCGGGTGAGCGTACGAACCTGGCTCTTGTAATAGGCCTGGTGGTAGTCCTCGGCGGGCCAGAAAACGGCCGGAGCCTCGACCGGCGTTACGATCTTGCCGCCGAGTGCTTTTTCCGCCTTCGCGATTTCCGCCCTGGCCTGTTTCGCCTGGGTTTCGTCCAGAGGATAAATGGCGGTGGAATAGGCATGTCCCCGGTCGCAGAATTGACCGCCGGCGTCCGTCACATCAACGGTGCGCAGGAAGATCCCGACAAGTTCGGCGTAACTGATCTTGTTCTCGTCGAAATCGACCTTGACGACCTCCCGGTGACCGCCACGATCATAATCCTTGTAGGTAGGGTTCTGGGTCTCCCCGCCGGCATAGCCGGAAACGACATCTCGCACGCCGGGAAGTTTCTCAAGATCGGATTCAACGCACCAGAAGCATCCTCCGGCAAGCACCGCGGTTTCGGCCTGTGCGGTACCCGGTGGCATCGACGCCACGAGCGCGGCAAAGAAAGTGAGCGGGAGCAGGCGTTTCATGTCAGGTCCTCCAGGGAGCTGGTTGTGGTCGACCTTTCCCGGGGGATCAACAACCTGGTGATGATTGCGAAACCCCGACCGGAAAGACGACCAGCGCGCTTGGGTTTCGAGCTGTGGTCTTCGACTTTGAAATGCGCTTCATGGGTTGGAAGACCCGTGAAGGCACTTCGAATTCTACCCGAAAGAGGTAACGCGCCCGGCGGCTGAGACAAACTCAACTCCGCTCCCCAAACCAGCACATGCCCGTGAGCCTGGCGTGAGGCCCCTCATTTCGGGCAGCCAAAGCCATGACTGATCAGGCCGTTCTCAGGCCTCCCAGGTCTTGGCAGCCTCCTCAAAACCGGCGAGTTGCGGTTTGACGACGCAGAACCGGTGACCGCTGGTTGCCTGCATCACTGTCCAGCCGTCCAGTTTCTGAACGATGGTCGCGCCCAGACCTTCGAGCCGGGCAACTTCCTTTTCCGGATCGTCGGTTTCGATATCCAGGTGCACGCGGGAGGGATGCTCGACCGACTGGAGCAGGATGCCGATTTCATCTTCCGTGCCGATCAGACGGCGATAGCGTGGGTTTTTCGGCTCAGCTTCAACAGTGCGCCCGAGCGCACCGGCCCAGAATTCCGCATGGCGGTCGATATCGCCACCATCACAGTCGATCACCAGATCTCCCAGCCGGCTCTTGTGCATTTTTTTCTCCAAATTGAAAGCAGGAAACAAAGACTTATTCAGGCAGGTGACAGACCGCCTCGATATTCAGACCATCCGGGTCGAGTACGAAAGCACCGTAGTAATTTTCGTGGTACTGCGGCCGCAGACCCGGTGCGCCGTTATCCTTGCCGCCGGCTGCGATCGCAGCCTCGTAAAAGGCATCGACGAGCGCCCGGTTCGAAGCTGCAAAGGCGACATGCACCGGTGTTCCGAGGGCTTTGCCTTCACCAATCCAGAAGTCCGGCTTGTCCTTGCCGAAACCGCAATAGGCGGGTCCACCCGTCATTTCAGCGGTGACTTCCATCAACACCTTGATGCCAAGTGGCGCCAGGGCCTTTTCGTAGAACGCACGAGACGCCGGAAAATCGCTGACCGCAAAACCGATATGATCAAGAATGGACATCACGTCCTCCCACTCACCTCAATAGAACAAAATAAGAACATTCAAGGAGAAATTGCAAGCCTCGTTTTAGAGCTGCGATGCGCTCAACCGGCAAATGCCAAGCAAAATCGGCGGCGCAGCGAAGCCACACCGCCGACCGGATTGGCGACATACCGGAATGGCAGAATGACCGTCAGACCGCTTCGGCTTGCGGCCTCGTGCCGACCTGTTGTTGCCCGGACCAGTCGATCCGCTGGGTGGCAAACATGGTAACGGCAAGTGACAGGAACCCGATCATCGAACCGATCAGGAGCGCGTAGTCCTGCTCCTGCATGAGCGCATAAAGCACGCCGAATATCGCAGCCAGGACCGCAAGCATCACGCTTCCAGCAAGACGGCTCTTGAGCGAAGTCCCGATATAAAGCGCATTCAGCAGCGTCGCGGCGGCAGCGGCCACAAGATAGGCCAGGCCGTAGCCAACATGCTCTGCAAAGGCGAGCAGCATGACGTAGAAGACGATCAGGGACAATCCGACCAGGCCATACTGGATCCAATGGACCCGCCATCCGGAGCGCATTTCCAGAACGAAGACCGCCAGGAAGGTCAGACTGATGAAGCAGACTGCGTATTTCAACGACCTGGAAATGGTCTGATAGAAATTGACGGGTTCAACGAATTGCACTCCCAGGACCTTGCTTTGCAACGGCATTTGCGGGCCTAGCACCAGTTTGGGAATGCCACGGGCAAGATAGGGGATGGTCCAGGATGCGTTGAAACCGGCATCGCCGATTTCTCGTGCCTCCGGCAGGAATGCGCCAGTGAAACCGGGATGCGGCCAGTCGGATTGAAGGGATACGCTGGTCGTTTGACCGGCCGGGGCAACGTAGAAAGCGGTGGAGCCGTTCAGCTGCATGGGGATGTCGAAAGAAAACCCGTTTCGCCACAAACCCGCAGCGACAGGTGCGTTGATACCGGACGCGTTGATCGTGGCAACAGACCGCCGCATCGGCTCCATGGTCAGCGGCCCGAGCCCAGGCTCGAACGGCACGGAACCAATGTCGTTCAGGACCAGTGCGACCTCGCTTTTCAGCGCTGCGATGTCGCCGATGCCGACCACAAGAACCGCCTTGTCCCCGGCAATGTCGATTTGCCCACCGAACTGCGGCTGAAAGTTTTCGGACGACGTTGCGGCAAACCGGCCCTTCAATGTCACGTCACCATGATAGACGGGCAGAGAATAGATCGATTTCCTGCGCTCCTGAACGGAGATGTCGCCACTCACATCCAGCTTTTCCGGAAACAGGATGGCAGTGTGCCAGCGAATTTCGGTCTTGGCGTTTTCTCCGGTGGAAACAGTAAAGGTCTCGCTGAACGGAACAACCAGGTAGGGTCCGTTGATCTCCTGGACGCCACCCCAGGACCGGGCGATGTCCTGAGCGACATCCCGGGCCCTTTCGGCACGTTCTTCCACCAGCACCCAGACGAACAGGCTCGGCACCAGCAGCATCACGGTCAACACTCCGATGATCACGAACTTGACTGCCGGAGACCCAAGAAAAGACGTTCGGCGCACCGGCTGTTCACGGGGTGAGCGGGGCTGCGAAAATTGAGGTCGCTCCTGCGGTTGTTCAATGGTGTCGTTTTCAGTATCGCTTGTCATGCAAATCAACCCTCTGCCAGAAGGATGTCCCGTCAGGCGGGCACCCGGTCAACAGGGCGATCATTGAAGACAGAACAGGACACAAAAGGGCGTGGCCGAGCGGCTTTTCAGTATTGTTTGTGCAGTTCCTGTGCAGTGGCTCAAAAGTTGTTGGATTGCTGCCTCATTTTTCCTGTCTATTTCACAACTCGCACTTGTGCGTACCGGCGGCGCAGTGCCAGAATGGCAGAACCCTCGGAATAACTAACAATGCATCCATTAAGCGACATATCTACCGCGGCCGCGCCCGCCTATGCCCGACGTGCGGACTATCTGCCGGCGCTGGTCAAGCGGCTCGATCTCTTCAAGAGTGAAGCGCACCGGTATCTGCTGGTGGCGCATCTGTTTGACGACACAAGGCGCATGATCAATGCGCTGGAAGGGGTCATGGATTTCGATGCAATCATCGGCATCCCGTATTCCTCCGGCAGTGATGTGACACGTCTGAAATGGCAGGCCGTATACGGCGACAAGGTCCAGTGCCCGAAGACCGAGCCAGAATTCAAAGAGGTCTTGGCCAAGGCCTTGCAGAAGAGCCTGGATGCCTGCCGGGCCTCCGACCAGAAGCTCGTTATTCAGGAAGTCGGCGGTTATGCCGTCGAATTGCTGCACGAGCGGTTTCAAGATCAGCTGCACCTTGTCGAAGGCGTGGTGGAGATCACCAAGCAAGGCGTCTGGCGGGCCGGGCAGACACGGCTGCGGGTGCCTGTGCTCCACTGTGCCGACAGCGAGCTGAAGCGCCTGGAAGCGGTACGTTGCGGCGAGACCATTGCCCGGTGCCTGGATGGGCTCATGCGCGATCTCGGCAACTCCCTGGCCGGCCGGCGCGCTGCTGTCTTCGGAGCGGGCTGGATCGGGTTCGGCGTGGCCAAGGCCCTGCGCCGGCTGGATGTCATCGTCTCGCTGATCGATGTCGACCCGCTGAAAATCGCAGAAGCAAGGTTGTCAGGTTATCCGGCGACCCTTCATCCCACGGATCTCGAGCAATGCGACCTGGTTGTCGGGGCAGCAGGGCGCTTGTCGATAACCGGGGACGTGTTGCAGCAGCTTCGCAACGGCTGCCTGGTGGCGAGCGCCAGTTCCCGGCGTATCGAAATCGACGTCGATTTTCTGGAACAGTCGCCAGCCTGCGACATTCATCCGTCGATCAAGGCTTTCCAGCTTCCCGGCCAACAGGGGGCGGACAAGCAGATCTGCCTCGTCAACGACGGCTACCCGGCCAATTTCATTCCCGGCTCCGGCAGCGTTGCCGATGAAGTGGTCGAGCTGATCCTCGGCGAACTGATCGTGCTGATGGCCGACCTGACCACCTACACCTACGAACCCGGCATTCACCGCTTGGCGACAGAAGGAGAGGCAGTGTGCACCAAACTCTGGATCGAACAGAGAGACCAGACCTAGCGGATGATGAGCAATCCGAAGTTACGGTCCATTCGCAGTATCTGGTCAAGAAGCTCGCGAACGCCCAGAGGAACCTGTACGGAACGGTGAAGTTCGACATTGTCGCCCGCACCATCCGGGACTGGGCACAAGACCTTGGTCGGCCGCCGCGTATTCTCGATATCGGTTGCTCGACCTCGATTTCGAAAGAATATCTCGCCGACACCGGCCTGGATTTCGACTATTGCGGTGCCGATTATGAAGCGGCGTTCGAACCGGACATCGTGCTGGATGCCACCCGTCTTTCCGAACACCGCGACGACCTGCCCTGGCAACCGGATGTGATCGCCCTTCTGGACGTGCTGGAGCATCTGCCAGGCCGTGGGCCGGCGATCGAATCCGTGATGCGTCAATGTGGTGAGGTCATTGCGCCGGGTGGGCTGATCCTTGCCGTGGTCCCGCAGCTTTACCGCCTCGACCGGCTAAAGCTGAGCCACCTGCACTACGCCGAGCACCAGGTCCGCATGACCTTGAACGAATGGTCGGAGATCATCGGCCGCGCGGTCACGATCGAGTCGGTGCACGGCATCGGCTATCTCTCGTGCCTGCCCTATCTGCCGATGCTCAGCCCCTGGTACGAGGAAACCAACCGCCACGGGAAACTGTTCCACCACCTGCGCGGAAAGACCTTCGAATGGGGCCCGCTGAAACCCGCTGAAATCGCCCTTACCCGCACGCTTGGTCGTGTTCCCGGGTTCAGGGGCTGGTGCAACAGCTCGCTTCTGGTGTGCCGGGCTAAGGTGTGAGTTTTCAGGGCTAGCCGGTCTTGCACTCTAGCGAGGACTAAGCTCGGCAGACCAATGCCGCCAGAAATCATCTATTCGGCCCTGATGCACCGCACAGGGCTCGCCTGCGTTGGCAAAGGACTGGAAACCGTCGAAAGTATCGAGAATGAACCCAGACAATACGGGGTTCAACCTTTCGGAGCCCATTTCGGAACTCAACGCTTTGCGTTCCAGCAAGATGTCGATCTCGCGGGAAACGACATCCGGGAAACCGGCGTTCTGACGTAGATCCTGAAAATTCATCGGTGCGACCGCGCGCTCGGGATGGTGACTTAACCACATGAGCGCTGCGAGCGGCCTGAGGCAATAGAGCGTCTTCTTCAGGGATACATCGCCTTGGAAAAAATTCTGCCTATGGATCTGTGCTTTGGCGAGATGATAGTAGTGCTTGCAGATTAGTCTGCGGTCACACACGACATCTGCTAGGTCAAGCGCGGCGTCGCGAAAAGGTTCGTGCAGTTGATAGGCGAATACCGACTTCAACCACTCCACAATCACCGCATTGCCCACATACATGAGCCGCAGGGCCTTCGCCAGGTCCCAGCCGTTTATGTCGAAGACCGGTGTCAGCGGCTCCTCGATGACGTCGCGCACCGGAAACAGTGTCACCGTCTTCTCGACTGTGCGGACGTAGACAAAGCGGCAGTCATAGTCACTGTCGGCTGAAGGAAACCCCCATGCCCTGCTGCCGCTTTCGATGGCCAGCGGAATGGTGATCCGCTCCCGAGTCTCCAGCTCTTTCAGCCGAGCTTGAATTTCAGATACAATTTGCGGATCCCTGGACCATGTCCTCCCAAAGAAATGGCCGCCCGAGGGCGGCCAAATCGCAGAACAAATCTGACCGGTCAATCAAACCCGGCGTTCGACCATCATCTTCTTGATCTCGGCAATGGCCTTCGCCGGGTTCAGGCCCTTCGGGCAGGCTTGCGAGCAGTTCATGATGGTGTGGCAGCGATAGAGACGGAAGGGGTCTTCCAGATTGTCCAGACGCTCGCCGGTGGCCTCGTCACGGCTGTCGATCAGCCAGCGATAGGCCTGCAGAAGGACGGCCGGGCCGAGATAGCGGTCGCCGTTCCACCAGTAACTCGGGCAGGAGGTGGAGCAGCAGGCACACAGAATGCACTCATACAGGCCATCAAGCTTCACCCGGTCTTCATGCGACTGGCGCCATTCCTTTTCCGGGGCTGGCGATACTGTCTTCAACCACGGCTCGATCGAGCGGTGCTGGGCATAGAAATTGGTCAGATCCGGCACAAGGTCCTTAACCACCGGCATGTGTGGCAGCGGGTAGATCTTGACGACGTCGCCGGCAATCTCGTCCATGCCCTTGGTGCAGGCCAGAGTATTGGTGCCGTCGATGTTCATCGCGCAGGACCCGCAGATACCTTCGCGGCAGGACCGGCGGAAGGTCAGTGTCGGATCGATCTTGTTCTTGATGTAGATGAGGCCGTCGAGCACCATCGGCCCGCAATCGTCCGCATTGATGAAATAGGTATCGACGCGCGGGTTGCGGCCATCGTCCGGGTTCCAGCGATAGATGCGGTATTCACGCAGGTTGGTGGCGCCTTCCGGCTTGTCCCACACCTTGCCTTCCGTCACCTGGGAGTTCCGGGGAAGCGTCAGCTGAACCATCTCGTTACTGCTCCGCGTTGGGCCCTTGGTTTCGCGTCCAGGGCCAAATCGTCTTTCGCTCAGGCAGAGAGCTCAAAGACCATGTTGTCATTCGTCTGGCCGGTTACCCCGTAGCCGCGGTTTGCCAGTTCACTCAGGCAATCCTCGGTCCAGTAGGGCCGGCAATTGGTTTCAAGCAGGATCACGCGGGGCCAGAGGCTCCGGTCCGCGTGCCTCAGGAAAGGCAGGACCACACGGTCCTCGAAGCCTTCCACATCAACTTTCAAAACATCGATCCGGGTGAGGCCCTGGTCGTCGGCTATGGCAGTCAGCGGACGAACCTTGACGAAGGTTGGTGTCCAGTCGCCAGCCCATTCGCCGGTGGTCAGGTCCTTCACGAAGGTGGCAAAGCCGCAGTTGCTCGGTTCCTGCCACAGCGGCAGCGTATCGTCGCGCGGGCCAACGGCTGAATTGACCACCGTAACGGTGTCCAGGTCGTTTGCACGTACGTTGAAACCGAGCTTCGTTGCCGTCTGCGGGTTGGCCTCGATCGCAACAACCTCCGCGCCGAGACCGGCGGCAAAGATCGAATAGGAGCCGATGTTGGCGCCGATATCGACAAACACCTTGCCCTTGCCCAGATGCGGTTCGATCAGCTTGTGTTCTTCGCGCTCCGGCAGGCGGCCCTTGGCCAGGATCTTGCGGTCGTCATAGTTTTCACCCGGATAGATCCGGAACTTCAGACCGTCGGCTTCCAGGTCGTAAGGGCCCTTGAAGAAGCGCGCCACCAGGGAGCGGATACGCTTGCGCAGGCCCTTGGAAAGGTCGTGCCGGTCGGCAAGACGCCAGGCAGCCCGGACCATCCGCTCGGCGGGATATGTGCCGAACGGACTTCTCGTGTCCAAAAGGGTTGCCACCTGGCTCACCGTGCCGTCTCCTTAGTAGACGCGCGCTTTCGGCGCGATCTTCTTCGGATCGATGCCACCCTCTTCAAGGGTGGTCAGCGGATCGAGCACCACCGGACGGTAGTCCAGCTTGACGTTGCCGGCTTCGTCGACCCACGAGAGCGTGTGCTTGCGCCAGTTCTCGTCATCACGGCCGGCAAACGGACCGTCCTTGTAGTCCTCGCGGGCATGGGCGCCGCGGCTTTCCTTGCGGGCTTCCGCGCCGTAGACCGTGGTGATGGCGTTGGCCATAAGGTTCTCCAGCTCCAGTGTTTCCACCAGATCGGAGTTCCAGATCAGCGAACGGTCGGAGACCTTGAGGTCCTTCATTTCGCCCCAGATCTCGGTCAGACGCTTGCAGCCCTGCTCCAGGCTTTCCTGGGTCCGGAAGACGGCGGCGTCTTCCTGCATGGCGCGCTGCATCTTGTCGCGAAGATCGGCGGTCGGGATGGAACCGGAAGCGTTCCGCAGCTTGTCGAAGCGGTCCATGATCTTTTCACAGGAAGCTTCGCTCGGCGCCGGAACGGCCGATTTCGGATCGACGACCTCACCTGCCTTGATTGCCGCCGCGCGGCCGAAGACCACAAGGTCGATCAGCGAGTTGGAGCCGAGACGGTTGGCACCGTGAACCGATGCACAGCCGGCTTCACCGACGGCCATCAGGCCTTCCTGGATGCGGTTCGGATTGTTGCCGTCCGCGTTCAGCACTTCGCCCCAGTAGTTGGTCGGAATGCCGCCCATGTTGTAGTGAACGGTCGGCAGGACCGGGATCGGATCCTTTGTCACATCCACGCCGGCGAAGATGCGGGCGCTTTCGGAAATGCCCGGCAGACGTTCGGCCAGCAGAGCCGGATCGAGGTGATCCAGGTGCAGGAAGATGTGGTCCTTGTCCTTGCCTACGCCGCGGCCTTCACGAATTTCCATGGTCATGCAGCGCGAGACCACGTCACGGGAGGCAAGGTCCTTGGCCGACGGTGCGTAGCGCTCCATGAAGCGTTCGCCCTCGGAGTTGACCAGATAGCCGCCTTCGCCGCGTGCCCCTTCGGTGATCAGGCAGCCGGAGCCGTAGATACCGGTCGGGTGGAACTGGACGAATTCCATGTCCTGAAGCGGCAGGCCCGCACGGGCCACCATGCCGCCACCATCACCGGTGCAGGTGTGGGCGGAGGTTGCCGAGAAGAAGGCGCGGCCGTAACCGCCGGTCGCCAGAACCACCATCTTGGCGGCAAAGCGGTGCATGGTGCCGTCATCGAGGTTCCACGCGATCACGCCCTGGCACACGCCGTCTTCGGACATGATCAGGTCGAGCGCGAAATACTCGATGTAGAATTCGGCATTGTTGCGCAGGGACTGGCCGTACAGCGTGTGCAGGATGGCGTGTCCGGTCCGGTCGGCTGCAGCGCAAGTACGCTGAACGGGAGGACCTTCGCCGTAGTTCTGCATGTGACCACCGAACGGGCGCTGATAGATGCGGCCGTCTTCGGTCCGGGAGAACGGCACACCATAGTGTTCCAGTTCGTAGACCGCCTTCGGCGCTTCACGGGCCAGGTATTCCATGGCGTCGGTGTCACCGAGCCAGTCGGACCCCTTTACCGTGTCGTACATGTGCCATTCCCAGCAGTCCGGCGTCATGTTCTTGAGCGACGCGGCGATGCCGCCCTGGGCAGCAACGGTGTGGGAGCGGGTCGGGAACACCTTGGTGATGCAGGCCGTTCTCAGGCCCTGCTCGGCCATGCCGAGCGTGGCCCGCAGGCCTGCGCCACCGGCGCCGACGACCACCACATCATAGGTGTGGTCGACAAATTCATAGGTCTTGGCCATTCGGGTCAGCCTCCAAAGCCAATCTTGAGCACTGCGAAGACGCAGCCGAAACCGATAAAGGCGCAGAAGAAGGTGTTCGCCATCAACGTGAGGAACTTGATGCCTTCGCCATGCACATAGTCTTCGATGATCACCTGCATGCCGAGCTTCATGTGATAGACGCCGGAGAGGATAACCAGGAGCAGGATGATCGAAACGAGCGGGTTCTTGAGGGTCTCGACCACGTCGCCGTGGGAGGAGCCCTGCATCGCGATCACCAGGATCACGAAGAACGAGATCAGGAACACGTTGGCGACAGCGGTCAGACGCTGCTTCCAGAAGTGATCGGTGCCTTCCTTGGCAGATCCAAGGCCGCGTACCTTGTTCAGGGGTGTGCGCATATCTGTCATGACACTCTCCTTAGCGAACCGCGTAGCCGATGATCCAGAGGATCAGCGTGACGGCAACGGACCCGATGATGGTCGCCTTGGCGAGCCACTCGCGCGCTTCCTTGCCGAAGCCCGCACCCATGTCCCAGATGAAATGGCGCAGGCCGCCGAGCATGTGATGCACAAGCGCCCAGGTGAAGCCGAACAGGATCAGACGGCCGATGATCGAGCCGTAGATGCCGTTGACGAAATCGAAGTAGCTGGGGCCCGCCGCAGCGGCGATCAGCCACCAGGCCAGCAGGACAGTGCCGAAATAGAGCGCCGCGCCAGTGATGCGGTGCAGAATCGACATGACCATCGTCAGAATGGGCTTGTAAATCTGAAGATGGGGCGACAGCGGGCGGTTGCCCCGCAGATCGGCGTTCGACATGGAATTCCTCTCCCGTACGACGCTAGAGCGAAATGCGCTTAAGATGACCCGTTTGAACCTGGTTCCGACCCCGGACGAACCGGCGCAGCCTCCTGGCCAAACGACCCAACCTCAACTCACCTCACTCCAGTTTACGTTTACGCAAACGTAAGCAAATCAAAGCGTTGTCTAGGTGCGTAATAGCGCCAACGCTTCAAAAGGTCAAAATATCCTATAGGCCTAATTGCAAGGAAACTACTTCTATATCGTTTAAATTCATCCGGTGACAGAAAGTGACCTAAACGTGAGCCCCTTCGCCCCCGTGGGGAACGCCGAACACCGACCAGCCGGTTTTGTGAGCAAAATGCTCCATTGCTTCCGTGCCCAGCTTGGAATTGCCGTACTTGTTGAGACCCGGCGACCAGACGGCGATCGACGCCCGACTTGGTGAAATCACGAGAATGCCGCCGCCGACACCACTTTTGCCCGGCATGCCGACACGAAAGGCGAAATCGCCCGAACCGTCGTAATGGCCACAAGTCATCATGAGGGCATTGATCCGCCTCCGGCGCTCGATCGAAACAAGGCCCGGCATCCGGGGCGCATCCACCAGAAAACGGCCGGCAAGCGCAAGCTGCCGGCAGGACATCTCAATGGCGCATTGATGGCAGTAGGTGCCAAGCACCTTGTCGACGGAAGCCCGCAGGTTGCCGTAGGACGCCAGATAATGGGCAAGCGAGAAATTGCGGTGTCCGGTAGCGAGTTCCGACTTCGCGACCTTCTCGTTCATGTGGATGCTGTCGTCGTCGCAGGCGGCGCGAATAAAGCGCAGCAATTCGCCCAGAGCTTCCCGTGGCGTTGATCCCGCCAGATAGGTATCCGTCGTCACCAGCGCACCGGCATTGATGAACGGATTGCGGGGAATGCCGTCTTCCCGCTCCAGAAGCAGGATCGAATCGAAGGAAAGCCCGGAGGGTTCGCGCCCAACCCTGTACCAGAGCTGATCTCCGACCCGGCCGAGCGCCAGAGCAAGGGCAAAAATCTTGGAGACGGACTGGATGGAGAACGGCACATCGGCATTGCCGGCTGTAAAGACCCTGCCATCGGCCAGGGCGACGGCTATGCCGAACTGGTTGGGATCGATGCCTGCCAGTTCGGGAATATAGGTCGCGACATTGCCTTTGTCGGGATTGGCAGCGGCGGCTTCCGCGATTTCCGTCAGCAATTCCTGCATGTGCTCCTCCGGTTCGGAGGCGCACTTGGTCAGATTGCCATGGGATATGCAAGTGTCGGGTGACGTGACGCCATCCTGGCAGCCTCAATTGCAGGGTGCCGTCTCCCGCCCCGCAAGAGCGAGACAGTCTTCAGGCGCGCGCCACATTCTGCCGCTGCGCTGCCAGCAGCTTGAAAAGATGCAGCATGAAGATGGTCGCAAAGATCGGTGTCACCAGGTTGAGAATCGGCACGGCAAGCAAGCCGGCGATGATGAGACCACCGAGAAAAACGGTTCCGCCCCGTGCCTTGCGGAACGCCTTCGCCTCGGCCGCCGGAAGAAACCGCATGGCGGCGAATTCGAAGAATTCCCGGCCTAGCAGGTAACCGTTCACGATGAAGAAGGCGACCAGATTGACACCGGGCACAAGCAGCAGCACCAGGGCAAACAGGTTGCCCAAAATCACGACGCCGGTGAACTTGATTGTCTGCACGATCGACTGCGACAGCGGCAGTGCGCGGCCCGGCTGGTCGTGCGGATAGTCCTTCTTGTCGACGATATCCGCGATCTCGTCCTGAAAGAGGCCTGCAAAGAGCGCTGAAATAGGCGCAATCAGGAAGCCCAATACGAAAATTGCACCAATGCCCGTCAGAACGGATATTGCAGTGTCCATCCAGGCATAGGGCAGCGCGACGAAGGCCGCGATCACGCCCTGAAGGGCGATCCAGATGACAACCAGCACGCCAAGTGTAAAGCCAAGCATCTTCCAGAAAATTGCCCGGAACGGCGGTTCGAACACCTCGGACATGGCGCGGGAAGCAGCTTGGAACATGACACCTTCAAATTTCTCGTGAACGACCGCCTCGACATAAGTGCAGCGCCGATCATGTGCAAGCCCGCGGACGATAGGCGACCGAAAACTAAACTTATTGTTGTATAAACCCGTTTCTGAAACTAAAATTTGTTAAACGGTTGTTCGTTGCCGGTACTTTACACCCCAGGTTCGGACCGCACGATGCTGCATCTTCATTTCGCCCCCGACACCGACATCACCAAGGGGCTGGCACCCGAAGCCTTGAAAATGTTCCAGTTCGAGTGGAACATCTATCACAAGCTGGTGCGTGCCAACGAAATGCACCACCGGGAAATCGGCCAGCTCTTGCGCGACGAGATCGGCAAACGTTTTGACAGGCCTTTCGCTTTTTTGGATCTGGCCTGCGGCGACGCCAGTCTTGCGCAGACGGTGCTTCAGGACAGCAAGGTTGCGACCTACGAGGGCCTCGACCTGTCACGCCCGGCGCTGCAATGCGCCGCCCGGGTGATGAAGGACGTGCCTTATGATGTGGAACTTGCCGAAGAGGACATGGTGGAGGGTATCGTGAGCCGTCCGGCCAGCGCCAACTTCATCTGGTGCGGCTATTCCATCCATCATCTTCAGCGCGCGCAAAAGCAGGAAATGCTGTCAGCGGTCCGCAACGCGCTCAAGCCGGGCGGCGTCTTCGTCTGCGCGGAGCCTGTGTGCCTGCCCGGCGAAACACGAGCCGATTATACACGCCGCTGGCAGAAAGAACTGCGCCACCGGTTTCGTTCACTTACCGACGCCGAATACGACCACCTCTGGGAGCACATCAGCACGCACGACTTTCCCGAGACCCCGGAAGACTGGTTGGCGATGGGCGAGACAGCTGGTTTTACATCAAGCCGAGAGATCTTCCGGTTTCCCGGCGATCTGTTTTGCGCCGCGTTTTTGTATGAGAAGTGAGGCTGTCGGTTTCGGCAGTGTGCCAGGTGCCTGGTTTCCAGCGTGTTTCTAGAACCTCGTCCGGGCGCGCAGCGCCTGCGCCAGCGTGCCTTCGTCCAGATAGTCCAGTTCGCCGCCGACGGGCACCCCATGGGCGAGGCGGGTGACATTGACCTCAAGATGGGACAGCTGGTCCATGATGTAGTGGGCCGTTGTCTGCCCCTCGACGGTGGCGTTGATCGCCAGAATGACTTCCGAAAAGCCTTCCGACCCGCAACGGTCGATCAGCGAGGCGAGATTGAGATCCTCCGGGCCGATGCCGTCGAGAGGCGACAGGGTACCGCCCAGGACGTGATACCGGGCATTGACCGCGCCGGCACGTTCCAGCGCCCACAGATCGGCAACATCCTCGACCACTACCAGAACACTCTGGTCGCGTTTCGGATCTGAACAGATGGTGCAGGGATCGGACGTATCGACAGTGCCACAAGTCGAGCAGATGCCGATTTCCCGAACCGCAATGCCCATGGCGTCCGCCAGCGGTACCAGCAGCTGATCCTTTTTCTTGATCAGATGCAGCGCGGCACGGCGCGCCGAACGCGGGCCAAGCCCCGGCAATTTCGCCAGGAGCTGGATCAGCCGTTCGATTTCCGGTCCTGCCACACTTTTCTGTGCCATGGTTTTCTCTTCAGCGCGCGTTGACGACCACCTGAAAGACCTGCTGCGTCAAACCGGCCGGATCGCTCCCCTCATTTCCAGGACGCGACCAAGTGGCCGGCTTACGAGGCATGGCGCGAGGCTCTTACAGCCGCCACGCACTTCAGTTGGTATCAGAACGGCAGTTTCATGCCGGCGGGCAGGCCCAGACCACCCATCAGTTCCTGGGTCTTTTCCTGAATTGCCTGCTCGACCTTGGCACGGGCTTCGGTGTGGGCGGCAATCAGCAGATCCTCAAGGATCTCCTTTTCCTCTTCCTTCAGAAGAGACGGATCGATCGACAGCGACTTCAGATCGCTCTTGCCGTTGAGACGTACGGTGACCAGGCCGCCACCGGCCGAGCCTTCGGCCTCGATCTCAACGATCTGCTCCTGCAGCGAGCCCATCTGCTCCTGCATTTGCTTGGCCTGTTTCATCATCTTGAGGAAATCCATGGAACGACTCCTTCCAAACCCTCACATGGCGCGGATTTCCGCGACCTTACCTATCTGGGAACTGCATTTAGAAGAACAAGAAGCGCGGATCAATCGTCTTCGTCATCCCCGAGCGCTTCGCTCAGGAGCGGATCGCTGACCATCGGGTCGGCCAGAGCAGCGTCGTCTTCTTCGGTAACCTGAACCTTTACGTCGACAACACGGGCACCCGGGAACTGCGCCAGCAGGGCAGCAACGGTTGGGTGCGACTTCGCGTCGGACAAGAGTTGCTGCTGGTTGGCCTCCTGCTCCTCGTGGATGGTCGGGCGTCCCTGATTGCGGGAAACCACGACAAACCAGCGCTGTCCGGTCCATTCGGTCAGTTTGCGGCCGAACTCGCCGGCGATATCGGCCGGGGCGTCGTCCGTCGGCTGGATCTCGATCTTGCCGGGTTCGAATTTCACCAGACGCATGAGGCGCTGGATCTTGACCTTGAACGGAATGTCGCCCTTCTCGGAGGCAAGGGCAGCGCAATCGTAGAGGCTCTTGAGATTATACGCCGGCTGAGCCTGCGGTTCGGGCGCGGCTTGCGTCACTCCCTGAGGCGCTGGCCTGCCGCCCTGGATGGCCGAGAGCTGAGGGCGGGCGCTTGCCTGCATGATCGGGCCACTGCCTGAACTGCCAGGCGCGTAGTTCATGCCGACAGCCATGGCGGATGTACCACCGCCACCACCGGCAGGTGCTCCGCCGCCACCAGATGGTGCCGCACCGCCAAACGGGTTCTGGCCATTCTTGATCTGTGCCATCAGGTCGCCCGGATCCGGCAGGTCCGCGGCATAGGCAAGGCGCACCAACACCATGTCGGCAGCGGCCAGTGGCTTGGACGCGGACTGAACTTCCTGGACACCCTTCAAGAGGATCTGCCAGGCGCGGGACAGAAGCCGAACGGAAATCTGCTCTGCAAACTCACGGCCGCGCGCCCGTTCAGCTTCGGTCACCGACGCTTCGTCAGCCGATTTCGGCGCAACCTTCATGCGCGTGACAAGATGCGTGAAGTCCGCCAGGTCCGTCAGCACGATGGCCGGATCCGCACCGACCTCATATTGCGCCTGCAGTTCGCCCAGGGCGTCCTCGATCCGGCCGGCCATGATGTGGCCGAAGAGGTCAATCACCCGGGCACGGTCCGCAAGACCCAGCATCTGACGCAGGTCTTCCGCCTCGATGGCGCCGGCGCCATGGGCCATGGCCTGATCGAGCAGGGACAGGGAATCGCGCGCCGATCCCTCCCCCGCACGGGCAATCAGCATCAGGGCTTCGTCGGAAATCTGGATGCCCTCGGCATCGGAGATCCGGCGCAGCAGACCGATCAGCTTGGATTGTTCGATCCGGCGCAGGTCGAAACGCTGGCAGCGCGACAGGACCGTGATCGGCACCTTGCGGATCTCAGTCGTCGCGAAGATGAACTTCACGTGCTCCGGCGGCTCTTCCAGTGTCTTCAGCAGACCGTTGAAGGCGGCGTTCGAAAGCATGTGCACTTCGTCGATGATGTAGACCTTGTAGCGCGCCGTTGCCGGGCGGTAGCGGGCCGCATCGATGATTTCGCGAATGTCGTTGATGCCGGTGTGGGAGGCGGCGTCCATCTCGATGACGTCGACATGGCGGCCTTCCATGATGGCCTTGCAGTGCGTGCCTTCCTGCGTGAGCTTCACCGTCGGCTTGTCGGCAACGCCCGGCACTTCGTAGTTTAGGCCCCGCGCGAGGATGCGGGCGGTGGTGGTCTTGCCGACGCCGCGCACCCCGGTCAGCATCCAGGCCTGCGCAATCCGCCCGGTTTCAAACGCATTTTCCAGCGTCTGCACCATCGGCTCCTGGCCGACCAGATCCTCAAACGTCTTCGGCCGGTACTTGCGCGCAAGAACGCGGTAAGCACCATCGTCGGTCGCCGGTTTCACCGCGCCCTGATCCGCCATCAACCCCGGCGTCTGCCCGCCGTCACTTTCGGAAAAGCCTGTCTCATCCATGAGCCGCACCATAACCATTTTTTCGAAAAGTGGGACGGGCTTTTGAAAGTTTTTGTGCGTCGGACTGCCCCGGGCCGCAATACCTTCAGGGAACCCTTTGCCCAAGCCACGCATTGAGTAACTGCCGGCCGTTATTTTCAGCCGGTTTTCATCAGGGAGACGATATGTCTGGAAAACTCTCGCACGACCTGTTCAGCCTCTGGTTCCAGGCGCCTGTCGTCATCGCCCTGCGCTGCCAGGACTGGACCGCAAACCTTGCGGCGGGCACGGCCTGGACCAATCCGGAGCTTCATCGGATGATAAGCGAAAAGGCTGCAGCTGCGACGGAAAGCGCGTTTGCCATGAACAGGGCGCTGCTACGTGATGGAATGACGTCGTTTCAGCGGTACTGGCTGGGTGGGCAATCAATCGCGGCAAAGGGCACACGGCCCTATGCGAAGCGTGTCCGCGCAAACGCCAAGCGCCTGAGCAGGAAACCGCGGTAGTTATCCGATTTCCTCAGCCCTGATATCTGTCCGGCAACAAAAACCGTTGCCTTGCGCCTGGCGACCCAAGCCGCGCGTCCGAATACCACGTTGCCATCAACGCCCTTGAGCTGAGATCCGGGTTCTTGGCAAGAAATTCGCCGAAGGTTTCATGCGGCGTCTCGGCCATCCGCTCCGACAGGATGCCCAGGAAGGCCAGGGTGATGGTGGTGTTGTATTTCTCCGGCACGCCTGCTCTGGAGGCGAGGCCACGCAAGGCGTTGCCATATCGGCAAGCCGCTTCCAGAAACTCGTACTTCTGCAGCATCTGGCAGGCAACGCCGATATGGTCCACATGGCTGAAGCCTTTTGCATCCAGCTGGCCAGCTTCGAAGCGATCGGAAAGCTGCGCGTAATCCCTAAGCTCCGGCATTTGTTTCGTCCTTCAGTTTGTGGCTGTCGGCCGCGCTCAGATCGAGGTCGTAAACGCTCTTGAGTTGCCGGATCTTGTCCAGCGTCTCCTTCGAAAACGGCGGCTTGTTCTCAAAAGCATGCAGCGCCATGCCCTCGATCAGGTCGCCAAGACTGATGTCCAGATGTTCGGCGAGCCCTTTCAGGACCTTCAGCAACCGTTTTTCCAGGCGCACACCGGTTTGAACGCGCTCAACTGATTTTTCCATGCTGCTATCATGGTACCAATGTACCAGGTAAGTCAACTTGTCGATTTGAGATGCGGAGAGCCCAAGCCTGAAAAACAAAAAAGCACCGCGGAGAACCGGCGGTGCTTTTTGGTAAAGCTGATGCTTTGGATAGGGTGGGAGGCTGGCACGGCGACCCGTGCCGAGGCTCGTTAGGGCTGCTTCCTTCCGGACCTGACCCGGTTGGCGAGTGGCTCGTCCACCACCAACCTCCCGAGGGCCTTATATCAGAAGAAGGATGGGGTTTGGCAAGAGGGCAACACGGTTTTTTGTTCGCCGGGAAATCACACTCCCAAACCCGCCACGAAGCGTGTAGCCTTCGGGAAATTCTGCCCGGAGTGTTTCATGTCATCCTTTGCCCTCAATGCCCGTCTCGAAGGCGACAGCTACTTCGTCAGCGATCTGACGCTGTGCACCGTCCGTCTGCTGAAAGATGCCAACTATCCCTGGCTTCTGCTAATTCCGCGCCAGTCGGACCTCGTCGAGATCATCGATCTGGAGGAGGCCGACCAGATGCAGTTGATGCGAGAAATCGCCCTGGCCAGCCGGGTGCTGCGCGAAGTGACCGACTGCGAGAAGCTGAATGTCGGCGCTCTCGGCAATCAGGTGTCCCAACTGCATGTCCACGTGATCGCCCGTTACCGGGACGATCCGGCCTGGCCCGGGCCGGTCTGGGGTGCGGTTCCGGCGCAGGAGTATTCCCACGACAGGGTGGAAACCCTGATCGAGAAGTTGCGGGATACCCTTGCCGGTGACGACGACTGATTGCCGGACCGGTCCAACATCCTGCCTCGTAGCTGTTTCAATCTGCATTCAGATGTGATCGGCGGCACCGGCAGGAAGCGGTTTCTCCGAACTGGAAAATGCACTACGTGAAGAACCAGCACCTATTGACCTCCCGCCCCTTTCTCTTCCAAGGACTTTGACATGAACGCCAACCCCGCCGGTTCCCTGGCCATGGAAATGAGTTTCCTCGGCAACACCCTTGACCGGCAATCAACACGGCGTGGCGATACCGCCTATCTGGCAAGTCTTCTGGAAAAGCCCGATACGCGCATCGTGCTTTCAACGGACCGGACATTGGTCTTTGCCGCGGGCGAAAACCTTGCCGTCGGGCATCGTCTGGAGGTCGCCCTTTCGCTCGGGGCCGTGCGGGAGGAGATGATTTTCCTGGGACTGCGCCCGGAAAACGGCGAGGCCCTGTTCGCAACGGCCTTGCCCGCGACAGACGAAGACCTTGCGGATCGCACGGACCTTCAGCTTATCGACTTGCGCACCCTTGCCCTGCAGAACGCATTTGCACCGCAGGACATGGGCGCACTTGCCCAGGCCCGCGCCCTGATCCACTGGCATCGCACCCATCAGTTCTGCTCGCGCTGCGGCGAGAAAAGCCATCTGTCCGAAGCCGGATACCGTCGCGATTGCCCGTCCTGCGGCGGCCAGCATTTTCCGCGCACAGACCCCTGTGTGATCATGCTGATTACCGACGAGAGCGGAGACAAGGCCCTGCTGGGCCGCCCGGCCCGACTTCCGGAGGGCATTTACACCACCCTCGCCGGTTTCATGGAACCGGGAGAAACAATCGAACAGGCCGTGCGGCGCGAAACGCTGGAGGAAAGCGGGATCGTCGTTGGCGACGTCCGTCTGATTGCCAACCAGCCCTGGCCGTTTCCGGCGAACCTGATGCTCGGCTGTATCGGCAAGGCGACGTCCTTCGACATCGTTATCGAGGACGACGAGCTTGAAGCCTGCAAGTGGTGCGACCGGGACGAAGTGCGGCAAATGCTGGCCGATACGCATCCCGAGGGCCACAAGATACCGCCTTCGATTTCAATCGCCTTTGAACTGATCAAGGGCTGGCTCGACGGAACGCTCTGATGACCTGGTGCGCGTACCTGACCCATCCGGAAGTCCTGATCGATCCGGACGTTCCCGTTCCCGAGTGGGGCCTGTCGGATACGGGCCGGGAGCGTGCGGCGAAATCCACCGTCCTGCCGTTTGCCAAGGACATCCGACAGGTAATCTCCAGTGCCGAAAAGAAGGCGCTTGATACCGCGCAGGTCTTCTCCGGCCGCCTCCGCGTCTTTCAGCGGTCGCTTCCGTTCCTGCACGAGAATGACCGGAGCGCGACCGGCTTTCTGCCACCAGAAGAGTTCGAGCGGACCGCAGATCTTTTCTTTGCCGATCCGCATCATTCCGTTCGCGGCTGGGAACGTGCGATCGACGC
The DNA here is from genome assembly GCF_053005225.1 of Roseibium sp. RP-7. Lineage (NCBI taxonomy): Bacteria > Pseudomonadati > Pseudomonadota > Alphaproteobacteria > Hyphomicrobiales > Stappiaceae > Roseibium > Roseibium sp. RP-7. The sequence continues at coordinate 338,120 of NZ_JBRKQA010000001.1, read as the reverse complement.
CCAGGACCGGATCGTCAATGGTGTCAAAAGCGCCCTGCGCCACATTCCCGAGGAAGACCCGGTCCTGTTCGTCGGCCATGGCGCCGTCGGCACCTTGCTGATGTGCCATCTGATGGCCGCACCGATTTCCCGCCATCATGACCAGAGACGCGGCGGCAGCTGGTACCGCTTCGAGAAATCCTGGCTGATGAGCCAGGCCGGGCGCAATTTGGCTTGGACAGAGCTTTAAGCACGGTCGGACGAAGACCCGGAACATGTTAGGCTGCCCCGACCTGTCGTGATCCGGGAGCCCGATGTGATCTGCCGTTTGCCGAAGCTTGTTCTTGCGACCCTGAGCTGCCTCGCCGTTACTTTACTGCCCGCCAACGCGGGCCAGTATGATGCCCAATTCCGGCAGTTCCTGTCTTCAGAAGTTGCTCCGGCGGCGCGCCAGCAAGGCATCTCCCAGGCAACTCTCGACCGGGAACTGAAAGGTCTGACACCCGACACCTCCCTGCCGGGGCTGGTCGGGCCAGGCGGCAAGGGCACGCCGCCCAAGATCAACTTTCAGGCCGAGTTCGGTTCCCCAAGCCGCTACTTCCGGGACAGCCAATTCAACGCCCTTGTGCCACGCGGGCGGTCGCTGATGCAGAAACACGCGGCCGTGCTGTCGCGGATCGAAGCGAAATACGGCGTACCCAGCCGGATCATCCTGGCCATCTGGGCAAGGGAATCAGGCTATGGCGGGGCCAAGATCCCCTATGACGCGATCCGCGTTCTGGCGACGCAGGCCTTCATGGGCCAGAGGCCGGACTTCTTCAAAGGCGAATTGATCGCCGGATTGAAGATCCTGCAAAATGGCGATGTATCCAGGCAGGGCATGAAAAGTTCCTGGGGTGGAGCCATGGGTCAACCACAGTTCCTGCCGTCTTCCTTCTGGAAGTACGCGGTCGATTTCGATGGTGACGGCAAGCGCAACATCTGGACCTCCGACATCGACACGATGGCCTCCATTGCCCATTATCTCTCGGCACATGGCTGGGTAGCTGACCGCGACTGGGGATATGAAGTCCACCTTCCCGACAACGTCTCATGTACGCGGGAAGGTCCGGACAACCGCCAGAAGATCTCCGACTTCGTGCGTGAAGGCGTCAAGCGCGTCAGCGGCAAGCCTTTTCCGGCCAACGAGGTCAACCGGCCGGGCAATATCCTGCTGCCTGCCGGCCGCTACGGCCCAGCCTTCATTGCCACGGAAAACTTCTACGTCATCAAGGACTACAACGAGAGCGACACCTATGCGCTCTTCGTCGGTCACCTGGCGGACAGGTATGGCAACAACAGCGGTTTTGTCGGCGACTGGAAACCGATGAAGGAAACAACCAGAGGCGCGGTACGGAACCTTCAGCAGAGGCTTGAGGGACTGGGGCATGACGTGGGAGGCGCCGATGGCCTGATCGGCTTCAAGACCCGTCGATCCATCGGCAAGGACCAGGAGAAGAACGGCTTCTTCGCGACTTGCTGGGTCGGCTAGAACACACCTTGGCCGCTCTCCTGGGTTGTGTTTCAAGGTGCCCGTAAAACTGCTGTTTCCAGGTAGAAGTATGCCGTGACCAAGCGCCGCGGGATGCCCGTTTCAACAAACAGTTGATTTTGGGCGTGCAGTGCGGAAGACTGTGTCCACATCCTTCCTTACTGCTTCTCCGGTGCCTTCATGCGGCTCCCCAAGATCGTTACCACATTGCAGGATTATTCCCTGCCGCTCTTCCGTGCCGACCTCGTCGCCGGGATCACCGTTGCCATGGTTGCCCTGCCGCTCAGCCTGGCGATCGCCATTGCTTCGGGGGCCGATCCTGCGAAAGGGCTGGTAACGGCGATTGTCGGCGGGTTCTTCATCTCGCTTCTCGGCGGCAGCCGGGTGCAGATTGGCGGGCCGACCGGCGCTTTCATCGTGGTGGTTTACGGCGTCATTGCCGATCACGGGTACGACGGGCTGGTGCTGGCAACCTTCATGGCAGGCATACTGCTATTGATCGGCGGGTATTTCCGGATCGGCAGGCTGATCCGCTATGTGCCGGAAGCCGTGGTCAACGGGTTCACAATCGGCATCGCGATCATCATCGCCTCTAGCCAGATCAAGGATTTCTTCGGCCTTCAGATCTCCGAGGTACCGGCGGATTTTCTGGAAAAACTTCCCGTTCTCTGGGAGGCACGTGACACCGCCTCGCTGGCCGCCAGCGGACTTGCCCTGGTCACGCTGGTAATGATCGTCACTCTGCGCCGGATGGCTCCGGCCTTTCCGGGGCTGATCGTTGCCGTGTCACTGGCCTCGCTGGCTGTCGTTCTGGCCACCCTGCCGGTAGAGACCATAGCCTCGCGCTTCGGTGCCCTGCCCAACACGCTGCCACTTCCGGCGCTGCCAAGCGTCACTGTCGAGCGGGTCGTGGAGCTGTTTCCCTCCGCCATCGTGATCGCGTTCCTTGCCGGCGTGGAATCACTTCTGTCCGCGATGGTGGCCGACAGGATGATCGAAGGAAGCCACCGCCCCAACGCCGAGATGCTGGCACAGGGAACCGCCAATATCGCGTCTGCCCTTTTTGGCGGCCTTCCGGCCACCGGTGCCATTGCCCGCACGGCCACAAACGTCCGTGCCGGTGGCAAGACGCCGGTATCCGGGCTGGTGCATGCGCTTGCCATCTTGCTGATCATGCTGGTTGCGGCCTCCCTGGCCGGATACCTTGCGTTGCCCGCCATGGCGGCCTTGCTGGTTCTCACTGCCTGGAGCATGAGCGAACCGCACAAGTGGAAATCCTATCTGAGCGCCCCGATGGCCGACCGCATGTTGCTGTTGACCACGCTGATCCTGACGGTCCTGATCGATCTGACCGTCGCCATCGGCGTTGGCGTTTCAATCGGTCTTGCCCTCAGGCTGCGCGAACGCAAGAAACAGCCGGACGACTGGTCGATGCCGGAACGCTGACACGGCCGGTCACCGCCTGCAGGACATTCAAAACACAAGGTTTTCAGCTGGAATTCCCAGTTTCCCCTTTGGTTACGACCAGCCAAAGGCCTGATGCCGTGTGCGTCGCATATATTTTCTGCTTTTATTTTTTATTGTTTTACGATAATTAATCGCTGCAACTTAAATTGGAGCCACTCCACATGTCTGTTTTGTCGTCTTGCGGCGCGAACCCTCGGGTGCGCGCGAGAACCCTTCTTATTGCTCTTTTTCTGACGGCCTTTGGCACCGCATCGTCCTTTGCGGACCCACTCGACCGGTTCAATCCCGCCACGACCGACCCGGACCTCTTCCGGCTAGCGGTCCGTCATCCCGACAGAATGAAAGTTCCGGATGGAGCTGCAACGGTTCATGTTGTCCTTTCCGATAAGGAAACGGGGCGCGTTGTCCAGGAAAAGCGGATCGAGCTGCAAAGGACCACAACCGGCGAACAGGCAGCTGAAGTACGTACGGAGGCACCGGAAAACGTGGTGACTGTGTATCGGATCCCGGCAAAACAGGTAGCTGAATTGCGAGCACTGCAGGCCAAGTATCTGGCCATGCCCCAGTCTCGTCAGCAATCGATTGGCGGATCCCTGTCGATCGACGTCACCGGCTGCAAGCTCGATGCGGCCGACACTGGCGAAATGCTGATTTCGACTTATCTCAAGACATCGGAACTGGAGACCTTCGTGGCTCTGGCGGAGAATTTCGACCTGCGAAACACGCAGGCTTCAAGCCGCAACGACCTTGAGAGCTCGATCCCGCCCTGTTCATGACCGGGGAAGCGGGCAAGGTCTCCCCAGACCTTGCCCGCCCCTGCGATGGACAATCACACTCTCCTGTCTTCGGATCGAAACGCACTTCCCATGTCGCCCCCCTTTTCAAGCCGCTCGCTGCTTGCGGTTATGCTTTGCCTGCCCCTGTTTCTTTTGGCTGCATGCAGTCATGTTCCAGTTGCCACCATGGTCAAACTGGCAAACTTCGACCTTCTGAAAACCAACCCGGCAGGCTTGCGGGTTGCCGTCAGATATCCGGCCAGCATCCGTATCCCGGAAGGCGGAGCACGCATGATGCTGACGGTGAAGGACAAGAAGACCGGCAAACTGGTTATGGAGGAGAAACTTGCTTTCGTCCGCGTATCGTCCAAAGCCGAGCGGGCGGAGCTGAGCGCCGAACTGCAGGAAGGCCGGCGGATTGCGATCTACCGGCTACCGGACGACAGGATCCCCGCCTTCAAGGCCTTTCAGACGTACCTTCTGACAATGGACAAGGCGGAACGGGACAAGATCGAAGGCAATATGGAAGTCGGCGTCGACGGCTGCCTTGCTTTCGAGCACCGGCCCGCGCGTATCCTGGTCAGCACCTATCTGAAAGCGGATGAGCTGGGCGGCTACATACCACTGCTGCGCGATGTCGATCTTGAGGAACAGATGGCTGACGGCAAGAACGGCATCGATGGTGGCCTGCCGCGCTGTACGGACGCCCGCGCCGCTACCGAAGAATAACGGCTCAACCGAGTGCACTGTCCGTCTTTCGATACCGGCAGACGGCACACCTTTGGACGAGGCAGCACATGTGCCCTGCCCGGTCCGTCAGGATTACGCGCTCACCACACCTTCCGGTGCGGCTTCCAGGCGGAAGGCGGCAGCCATCAGGGCCTTGGTGTAATCGGTCCGGGGCGCATCGAAGATCTGTTCGGAGGCGCCCTGTTCCACCACCTTGCCCTGCCGCATGACGATAACCTCGTTGGCCAGGGCACGGACAACCTTCAGGTCGTGTGAAATGAACAGATAGGCAAGACCGTGCGCCTTCTGCAGATCTCGCAACAGATCGACCACCTGGGCCTGGACACTCATGTCGAGGGCTGAAGTCGGCTCGTCCAGCATGACGAACTTCGGCTCAAGAACCATGGCCCGTGCGATGGAGATGCGCTGACGCTGGCCTCCTGAGAATTCATGCGGATAGCGATGCCGGGTGGACGCATCGAGCCCGACTTCCTCCAGGGCCTTGGCGACCTTGCGGTCGCGCTCATCGGCCGAAATACCGGGGAAATGCACCTGCAGGCCCTCACCGACGATTTCAGCCACCGACATGCGCGGGCTCAGCGCACCAAAGGGATCCTGAAACACGATCTGCATGTCCCGGCGCAGCGGGCGCATTTCCTTCCAGGAATTCTTCTGGATTTCGGCACCGTTGAAGGCAATCCGCCCGGTGGAGGAAATCATGCGCAGGATCGCAAGCCCGAGTGTTGTCTTGCCCGATCCGCTTTCGCCGACGATCCCGAGCGTCTGGCCCTGCCGCACTTCCACATCGATCCCGTCCACCGCCTTGATGTGGTCGACAGTCTTGCGCAGGAAGCCCCGCTTGACCGGGAACCACACCTTCAGATCGTCTGCCTGAACGACAATCGGCTTGCTCTTGTCCGTCGCCGGTGGTTCGCCCTTGGGCTCAGCAGTGAGAAGGTGCTTGGTGTAGGCGTGCTGCGGCCGGTCGAAGATATCGGCAACCGGTCCCTGCTCGACGATTTTGCCCTTGGTCATCACGCAGACCCGGTCGGCGAACTTGCGCACGATCCCAAGGTCGTGGGTAATGAACAGCATCGCCATGCCGTGGCGGCGCTGAAGGTCCTTCAGCAACTCCAGGATCTGCGCCTGAACCGTGACGTCGAGCGCCGTGGTCGGTTCGTCGGCAATCAGCAGGTCCGGTTCGTTGGCCAGCGACATGGCAATCATCACGCGCTGGCGCTGGCCACCGGAAAGCTGGTGGGGATAGGAGTTGAGACGTTTTTCAGGATCGCGGATGCCCACCTGGTTGAGCAGTTCCAGCACGCGCTCACGTGCCTTTGTATCGCTCATGCCCCGGTGGATCTTCAGAATTTCCGAAACCTGCTTTTCCACCGAGTGCAGCGGATTGAGCGAGGTCATTGGTTCCTGGAAAATCATCGAGATGCCGTTGCCGCGCACCTTGCGCAGTTCGACTTCTTCAACCGCCAGAAGATCCTGACCGTTCATCAGGATCCTGCCGGAGGGGTGCGAGGCTGCGGGATAAGGCAGAAGCCGCAAGACCGACTGAGCGGTTACGGACTTACCCGAGCCGCTTTCCCCCACCAGTGCGACGGTCTCACCCTTCTTGATGTCGAAGGTGATCCGGTCGACGGCAAGGTTCTTGCTGCCGCCTTGGGAAAAGGCAACGGACAGGTCTTCTACGGAGAGGAGCGTTTCTTTTGTCATCTTGTGTTCCTCACCCCAGACTCTTGCGCGGGTCGAACGCATCACGCACCGCCTCGCCGATAAAGATCAACAGGCTCAACATCAGTGAAATGACCATGAAGCCGGTGATCCCGAGCCAGGGCGCCTGAAGGTTGTTCTTGCCCTGCGCCAGCAGTTCGCCAAGTGATGCCGACCCTGGCGGCAGGCCGAAGCCGAGGAAATCCAGCGCCGTCAGGGTGGAAATCGAACCGTTGAGAATGAACGGCATGAAGGTAAGCGTCGCCACCATGGCGTTGGGAAGCAGGTGCCGCCACATGATCACCGGATTGGAAACGCCGAGTGCCCGGGCTGCGGATATGTATTCCAGGTTCCGGCCGCGCAGGAATTCCGCGCGCACGACACCCACGAGCGCCACCCAGGAAAATGCCAGCAGAATGGTGAAAAGGGTCCAGAAGCCGGGCACCAGAAACGACGACACGATCAGGATGAGGTAAAGCGTTGGAACCGCTGTCCAGATCTCGATGAAACGCTGGAACAGGAGATCGGTCCAGCCGCCATAATAGCCCTGCACGGCCCCTGCCGCGATGCCGATGACGGAGGATGCCAGCGTCAGCGCCAGACCGAACAGCACGGAAATCCGGAAGCCGTAGACGAGACGCGCAAGCACATCCCGGCCCTGGTCGTCCGTACCGAGCCAGTTCCAGTTGCCCATGACGCAATTGGGATCTTCCGCGCCAAGCGGATAGCGCGAGCAACGCTTTTCCTTGTCCATCGTCCAGGAGGGAGGTGCAGGTGCCGGGACCGGAATATCATTGTTGACCGATCGGTAGGAATAACGCACCGGCGGCCACAGCATCCAACCGTTGGCACTGATCTCTTCCTGGATGAACGGATCGCGGTAGTCTGTCACCGCCAGGAAGCCACCGAACTTTTCTTCCGGGTAATCGACGAAGACCGGCGCCAGCAATTCGCCGTTGTAGGAAACAAGGATCGGCCGGTCGTTGGTCAGGAATTCGGCCAGCATGGCCATGACGAACAGCACCAGGAAAATCCAGAGCGACCAATATCCGCGCCTGTTGGCCTTGAAGTTCACCAGCCGCCGCTGGTTTATCGGCGAGAGGCGTGCCTTGGAACCCTTTGCCGGGACGACAAACGCTTCGCGATCATCCGTTACAGCTGCTTCGAAGTAGGCCGCCCTGGACCGCTCGCGGCTTTCGGCTTCATATCCGCCAGCCTCATGTCCGCCACTGCCGGTCTCGTAGTTTGCACTTCCTGCATCACTGTCTGAATCGGTCGCCATCGATCAGACCTCCCTGCTTTCGAAGTCGATCCGGGGATCGATCCAGGTGTAGGTCAGGTCGGAAATGAGGTTCACCAGAAGGCCCATGAGCGAGAAGATATAGAGCGTTGCGAAAACAACCGCGTAGTCGCGGTTGATCACCGATTCAAAACTGAGCAATCCCAGGCCATCGAGCGAGAAGATCGTCTCGATGAGGAGCGAGCCGGCAAAGAAGGACGAAATGAAGGCCCCCGGGAAACCGGCCACCACGATCAGCATGGCGTTGCGGAACACATGTCCGTAAAGCACCTGGCTTTCCGTCAGTCCCTTTGCCCTCGCGGTGATCACGTATTGCTTGCGGATTTCATCCAGGAACGAGTTCTTGGTCAGCAAGGTGGTTGTCGCGAAGGCGGACAGGGCCATGGCCGTCAAGGGCAGGGCAAGGTGCCAGAAATAATCGGCGATCCGGGCAGGCCACGAGAGCTGTTCCCAATTGTCAGACACCAGCCCCCGCAAGGGAAAGATATCCCAGAAGGACCCGCCGGCGAAAAGCACGATCAAGAGAACCGCAAAGAGAAAGCCCGGTATGGCGTAAGCCACGACGATGACACCGGAGGTCCAGACGTCGAACCGCGAACCGTCGGAAACGGCCTTGCGGATCCCGAGCGGTATCGACACCGCATAGGATATCAGCGTCATCCAGAGGCCGAGCGAGATCGAAACCGGCAGTTTTTCGGCAATCAGATCGATGATCTTGATGTCGCGGAAATAGCTTTCGCCGAAATCGAAGCGGGCATAGTCGCCCAGCATCTTCAGGAAGCGTTCCAGCGGCGGCTTGTCGAAACCGAACTGCGCTTCCAGTTCCTTGATGAATTCCGGGTCAAGCCCCTGGGCACCGCGATATTTCGAACTGGCCGAGTCTGCAGTTGCGCCACCACTGCCACCGGAGGCGTCGTTGCCGCCCCCCAGCATGTCGCTGCCACCACCGCTGATGCGTGATGTCGCCGAAACGTCCGTTCCCTGCAACTGGGCAATGACCCGCTCGACCGGACCACCTGGCGCAAACTGGATGATGACGAAGTTGATTGCCATGATCCCGACCAGCGTCGGTATCATCAGCAGCAAGCGGCGGAGGATGTAGGCGCCCATGGAGTGTGTGCAGTCCCTTTTGTCTTGGCCTTCTGGAGCGGGCCCGAGGTTTCGCTGGAAATATTACCCGGCTTTGCCGAGTTTTTCCGCCTTTTCCTTGTCTATCCACCACAGTTCTTCAACCGGGAAGAAGTAGCGCGGAGTTTCTTCGGGAAAGCCGTAGACATCCCACATGGCAACAGTGTGGACGTTCTTGAACCATTGCGGGATCCAGTAATGACCGGCCCGCAACACGCGGTCGAGGGCCCGCGCCGCGTTGGTCATCTCATCGCGCGTTGTCGCCGCGATGGCCTTGTCGATCAGTGCATCGACAACCGGGCTGGATATGCCGGATGTGTTGTAGGTGCCCGGAATTGTCGCCGCCTTGGAGCCCCACATCTCGCGAATGGTATCCGACAGTGTCGGCGAAAGGCTGAGCCTGCGACTGGCGATATCAAAGTCATAATCATTGAGCCTGGCCTCATATTGCGCCGGATCGACGATCCGCAGGCTCGCCTTGATGCCGAGCCGTTCCAGGTTCTTGATCATCGGATTGACGATCCGTTCGTAAGCGGCGGTGTTGTTCAGGAACTCGATCATCAGCTGATTTCCGTCCGGGCCGATCAGGTCGGTCCCCTTCCGGGTAAACCCGGCTTCGGCCAGAAGTTCGCTCGCCCGTTTCAGCAGCTTGCGGTCATTGCCGGATCCATCGCTGACGGGCTGCATCACCGCTTCGCCGAAGACAGCCTCCGGCAACTGGTCCCGGAAGGGCTCCAGCAAAGCAAGTTCCGCGGCCGAGGGCATCCCCTCCGCCTTCATGTCGGAGTTTTCGAAGAACGACTGGGTTCTCGTATAAAGCCCGTAGAACAGGTTCTGGTTCGACCATTCGAAATCGAAGGCGTATCCAAGAGCCTCGCGCACACGCGGGTCCTTGAACTTGTCGAGCCGGGTGTTGATGAACCAGCCCTGCGCCCCTGACGGCCGGCCATCGGGAAACTCGCGGCGGATGACCTTGCCTTCTTCCACAGCCGGAAAATTGTACTCCGTTGCCCAGTTCTTGGACGTGAATTCCTCGCGGTAGAACGTCTTGCCTTTCTTGAAGGCTTCGAATGCCGTCTGGCGTTCACGGTAGAACTCCACGCGTATAACCGCGAAATTGCAGTGCCCGACCCTGACCGGCAGATCCTTTGCCCAGTAGTTTTCGACCTGGTGGTATTCGACATAGTGACCGACGGCATGTTTTCCGACCTTGTAGGGACCGGAGGACAGGGGCGGTGTCAGGGTCGATTGCTTGAAATCGTAGGCGGTGTAATACCGCTTGGAGAAGATCGGATAATCGGCCGCAACGACAAGCGGCAGGTTGCGCGACTGCGAGCCGTCGAACTGCAGCGCGACCTTGTGATCGTCCAGAATGACCGCGTCCTTCAATGACGACAGCGGCTGGCTGAGCATGGGGTGACCGTCGGCCTTCAGAAGCAGAAGCGAAAAGGCGACGTCCTCTGCAGTCAGTTTGGAGCCGTCGTGAAATCTGGCTTCAGGCCTCAGACTGAACGTGAAGACGTTGCCGTCCTCCGACACCTTTACCGTTTCCGCCAGCAGGCCGTAGACCGCATCCGGCTCATCGTAAGCGCGCACCATCAAGGTGTCGAAACACAGCTCCATGCGAGGCGGGGCATCGCCTTTCAGGATGAAGGCATTGAAAGTGTTGTAGGTCAGGACATTCTGGTTGAAGTACCAGTAAGGCGCCTGAAACGAGAAGGTCCCGCCTTTCGGAGCCAGCCGGTTGACATAGTCGAACTGGGTGAAATCCGGTCCGTATTTCAGATCGCCGAACACGGACAGGCCGTGAACGTGGCCATCCGGATAGGCGGTTTGTGAAGCGAAGGCCGTGGACACCGGCCAGGGCGCTGCCGACGCAAACGCCGCGGCGCTGCTCATTTGCAGGAAACGGCGCCGGGAAGTCGTCAGAGCCCCACTCATCGCGCGGCTCCCGTCTTGGCGGCCAGGGCCTCATCGTACCACCAGATGGTCGGGAAACCGGTGCTGTATTCCGGCATCTGTTGCGGATGGCCGAAGCGGTTCCACCGTGCCGTGCGAGTTTCGTCGGAATAGAACTGCGGCACCACATAATGGTTCCACAGCAACACGCGGTCGAGCGCGCGGGTGGCAGCCACCAGCGTTTCCCGGTCTTCGGCAAAGATGACCTTGTCGATCAGCTTGTCGATCGCGGGGTTCTTGATGCCGGCATAGTTGGCCGAACTTTCGTTATCAGCAGATTCGGACCCCCAGTACTCCCGCTGCTCGTTTCCGGGCGACAGGGACTGACCGATCGCCAGGACCACAGTGTCGAAATCACGGCTGCGGACACGATTGACGAACTGCGAGGTATCGACCAGACGCAGGATCGGCTTGATGCCGATGGCTTCCAGGTTCTGCGAATACGGCAGAAGAGTGCGTTCGCTGGCCTTGTCACGGTAGAGGAATTCGATGCTGAGCTGTTCGCCGGTTTTCGGATCGACCATCTTGCGGTCTTTCAGCTCATAGCCGGCCTTGCGGAGCAACTTGACGGCTTCACGCAGGTTCGCGCGCACGTTCTGCGGATTGCCGCCAACCGGGTTCTTGAATTCTTCCGTGAAGACTTCGGGCGGCACCATGTCCCGCACTTCCTCCAGAATCTCCAACTCCTTGCCCTGCGGCAGACCGCTGGATGCCAGCTCCGTGCCGGCGAAATAGGAATTGACCCTCTTGAGAAGATTGGCGGAAACGATCTCGTTGGTGGTTTCGAAATCGTAGGCATAGTTCAATGCCTGACGGACATCAGGGTTCTGGAATTTTTCACGGCGCTGGTTCAGGAAGAAGCCCTGCATGACGCCCCTGGACTTGTCCGGGAAGATTTCCTTCACCACCCGGCCATCCTTGATGGCTGGGAAGTCGTAGCGCTTGGCCCACTGGCTCGAGCTGCGCTCGGTATGGAAGTCGTACTGGTCACCCTTGAAGGCTTCGAATTGCACGGAATCATCGAGGAAGGAGATGTAACGGATCTCCTCGAAATTATCGGTGCCGACGCGGATCGGCAGGTCCTTTCCCCAATAGTCCGGCACGCGCTCGTAGATCACCTGACGGTTGGGCGAGAACTCTTTCATCTTGTAGGCACCGGAACCGAGTGGCGGCTCCAGAGTGGTGCGGGAGATGTCACGCTGTTCTCCCTTGCTGTTCGTGCCTTCCCACCAGTGTCTGGGCAGGACAGTCAGCTGGCCCATGATCTTGGGAAGTTCGCGGTTTCCGCTGACATCAAAGGTGAAACGCACGGTGCCATCGCCGACAATCTCGGACTTCTGGACATTCTGGAAGTAGTACTTGCGCTGGGGGTCCAGCTCGATGGACTTTTCGAACGACCAGATGACATCGTCGGCGGTTACCGGCTCGCCGTCATGCCACCTTGCATCCGGGTTGAGCCTATATTCGACCCAGGAATAGTCGTCGGGAAAGCGGACCGCTTCGGCCAAGACACCGTATTGGGCACTGATGTCCTCTTCGTCCAGAGAGGGCTCCATCAGGCTTTCGTAGATATTCAGGATGCCGGGGGCGATATTGCCCTTCTGCGCCAGAATGTTGAACGTATCGAAACCGCCGCTGGCGGCTAGCCGAACCGTGCCGCCCTTGGGGGCATCGGGATTGACGTAATCGAAATGCCTGGCGTCAGTGCCGTATTTGGGTGTTCCGTTGAGGGCGGCCGCATGATGCCATTCCGGTTCAGCCGCGACAGCCGGCACGGATCCTATCCCCGACATCACCACCACACTTGCCAGTGCAAACCCAGCTGCGGCCCGCTTCCCTACATGCCATTTGAACACCATCGGCTTCTCCGTCCCCTTCCGGTTCCTGAACCCAAATCACGGGTTTAGAGAATCAGTGTAGGGACCTGTTGGCCCTGCGTCACCTGCTGGCTGCCGAGATGACAGAAATTTAACCTGTCTGGGGGAGGCCGTTTCCGGGAATATCCTGTGAATTTCTCTTGGACTTTGCCTTTTGCGCGTACATTCTACCGTCAGCAACCCTAAGTAAATCTTCCACCGTAGCGGCATCGCCGGGATAGCTTGCAGAACCGATACTGGCCTTCACGTCGATACGGGCACCCGAATACTCGAAAGCCTCGGTCACACGCTCACCAAGTCGATTGAGAAAGGTGTCCTTCTCCTGGCGCCGCATGTTGCCTGGCGTCAACACGATGAACTCGTCGCCACCGACCCTGGCGACGGTATCCGTCTGCCGGATCTGGTTCTGCAGCCGCTGCCCGACCTCGATCAGAAGCTGATCGCCAACTGCGTGACCATAGTTGTCGTTGACCGGCTTGAAGGCATCCAGATCGACGTAAAAAATCTCGAAGCCCGCGCCACTGCGCTCGCACATGGCGGCAAGCTGGTGCATGCGGTCTTCCAGCAGGCGCCGGTTCGCCAGTCCTGTCAGCGGGTCATGCAGCGCCATGGAGCGAACCTTGTAGACCTCGCTGATCAACAGAAACGCCATGGCGCCAAAGACGAGCGAGATCAGGCTGCCGACGAGTTGCGTGATCCAGACCTGGTTGCCCGTGCTCGACCAGCCGGCCTCCGGAAGGCCGACAAGCTCCCAGTTCAGACCGCCGGGAAGATGCAGAGGCAGGAACACATGGTCCTTTTCAAGGAGAGACGGGCTGCCGAAAATCATGTTGTTGGAGGCAACCGCGCTCCGGTTCACAAGGCCGATGCGGATGCCGTTGATGACATCCGTGATGCCGGCAGTCTTCATCATGCCCTCTTCGTCCAGCACCAGGGTGGCGACACCCCAGTAACTGCGCTCCTTGAGCGGTTGCCCAAGGAAGCTGGCTGGAAAGATGGGAATTCGGATCAGGAGGGCCCTGCCCCCCTGCACAAGTTCCAGTGGGCCTGCAATAACGACTTCACGCGTCACCATCGCCTGCTGGATTGCGGGCCACTGCGCCGTGTTCATGCGGTAGTTCAGACCGAGCGCCGCCTGGTTTGGCTCCAGCGGAAACACCGCGCGAAGAATGTTGTTGGGCGCCAGGCCGATAGAGCGGATGGACGGATTTTCCTCGATCAGTTCGACCGCGATTTCCCGGTAGTCTTCCATATCGAATGGCTGTTCGACGAACTGGGACACATAGGCCCGGATCCCGAGACCGTGGGCCACTGTCCGGTTGATTTCGCCTTCAAGGCGCGCCCGCGCTTCGGAGAGCGAGGCGACGGCCTGACGTTTGTGCTGGGAAACAAGTTCGTTGCGGACCAGTTGACCGACATGCGCAGTGACGGCGATACCAGCGAGAAAACAGACGGCAGCAACGATGGAAGCGATCCACGTTCCATTCGACTTAGAAAATACATTCCTCGTCAAGTTGATGCCCATAGGGTCCTTGCCCGACCTTAGCCCACTTTCAACAGAACTACGTAACGTAAGATTTGTTAATTTTTCTTATAAATCAAATAAAAAAGCCGGGTAGCTAACCCGGCTTCTCTACAATTCAAGTCACGTCTGCGATGTCGACGTGATTTTACTCGGTCGGCAGCGGTGCAGGCGAATCGGCCTGTTCACGAAGGTAGGCAATCAGGTCTGCCCGGTCTTCCGGTTTACGCAGACCGGCAAAACCCATCGTGGTGCCGGAGATGAAGTTCTTCGGGGACTCCAGGAAGTGGTCCAGCTCTTCGTAGGTCCACTCCGGATTTTCTTCACCGAATGCGGTCATTGCGGAAGAATAGCCGAAACCTTCGTGGGAACCAGGCTTGCGGCCGACGACATCCCAAAGACCCGGGCCAACCTTGTTGGCACCGCCCTGCGTGAAGTCGTGGCAGGCGGCGCATTTCTTGGCCACCTTCGCGCCGTCTTCAGCAGATGCTTCGACCAGACGCTCGGAGATCGGCACCACTTCCGGAACCGCGCCAACTTCCGAGGTGCTATCCTCTGCAGACGCCACGACGATTTCATAACCCGGTTTACCCGGGATCGTCGGATGGAAGATGATGTCGGAGACAATGCCGACACCCATAGTCAGAATCAGAACCATCAGTACCGCACCAGCGGCCTTGTTCAGCGTGAAGGAATCCATTCTCTCCGGCTCCAAGCTCATACGCGTCCGGGCCCGCAGCGTCGCTGCGACCCCTATCAGCTTTTCGAATTTTGCCGGAACCTACAAATTTTTTGACCTTGCTGTCCATAGCTTTAAAAGGGCATCTGATACGACAAACGGACGCGGCACGTGTTTTTTTGCATTTCTTCCGCCCGTCCGGCTCCATGGAGACCCGATTGACCGCTGCTCTTGTGATTATCCCGGCCCGCCTCGCTGCCACCCGACTGCCGCGCAAACCGCTTGCCGACATCTGCGGAAAACCCATGATCGTGCGTGTTCTGGAACAGGCCCGCAACGCGGATATCGGTCCGGTGGCCGTTGCCTGTGACGACAAGGACATTTTCGAAGCGGTGCAGGACCACGGCGGCAAGGCAGTCATGACGCGTGCCGACCACGCTTCCGGATCCGATCGCATTCACGAGGCAGCGGGACTGGTCGATCCGGACGGAAAGCACGATGTCATCCTGAACGTGCAGGGCGATGTGCCGCTGATCGCACCGGAAGCCATCCGGGCGGCCTTTGCACCGCTCGCCATCGCCGATGTCGACCTGGGCACCATCATGACCGAGTTCACCAATACCGCCTTCCGGGACGATCCGAATTTCGTCAAGGCAGTCACCACGCCCAACGGCCACGGCCATCATCGCGCGCTTTACTTTACCAGGGCCGTCGCCCCGCACGGTGACGGCCCGTACTACCACCACATCGGCATCTATGCCTACCGCAGGGCAGCCCTGGCGAAATTCGTCCAGCTGCCGCCTTCGCCGCTGGAACAGCGTGAAAAGCTGGAGCAGTTGCGGGCCCTGGAAGCGGGCATGCGGATTGATGCCTCCGTCATCGACAGCGCGCCGATGGACGTGAACACGCCCGAAGATCTGGAACGAGCCCGGGCGGCCTATCAGACAAACTGACGAAAGACTGCCGAAAGGCGGAAAGACATATGACCGACAGAAAAAGAATCGTGTTCCAGGGAGAAACCGGTGCCAACTCGCACATGGCCTGCCGGAGCGTTTATCCCGATTACGAAGCCATCCCCTGCGCCACCTTCGAGGACTGCTTTTCGGCCATGGCCGACGGGTCGGCAGACCTTGCCATGATCCCGATCGAGAACTCCGTTGCCGGCCGCGTCGCGGACATTCATCATCTGCTGCCCAAATCGGACCTGCACATCATCGGCGAATATTTCATGCCGATCCGGTTTCAGCTCATGGCGGTCAAGGGCGCAAAGATCGAAGACCTGAAAAAGGTGCAAAGCCATGTGCATGCCCTTGGCCAGTGCCGGAACGTGATCCGTGAGCTCGGCCTGACGGCCGTCGTCGGCGGCGATACCGCGGGCTCCGCCCGGCAGATCGCCGAGCTGGGTGATCCCAGCGTCGGCGCTCTTGCGCCGGAAATGGCCGCCGAAATCTACGGTCTGGACATTCTGCGCCGGGATGTGGAGGATGAGGCGCACAACACGACCCGCTTCGTCATTCTCTCGCGCGACAAGATGGAGGCCGCGCACAACGGCCAGCCGGTCATCACGACCTTCATCTTCCGGGTTCGCAACGTTCCGGCAGCGCTCTACAAGGCCCTGGGAGGATTTGCCACCAACGGGGTCAACATGACCAAGCTGGAATCCTATCAGCTTGAAGGGCAGTTTTTCGCGTCGATGTTCTATGCGGACGTCGAAGGCCATCCGGAAGATCCGAAGGTGGCCCTGGCGCTCGAGGAGCTGGCCTTCTTCTGTGCCGAGTTGAACATGCTCGGCGTCTACCGGGCAAGCCCGTTCAGGGACAAGATCAGGGAGCCGGAATCCAACCGTGCTCTCCGGCCCAATCCCTACTCGTAACGGCGGCTACCCGACACCACCAGAGGAACTCTATGACTGAAACAAGATTTGATGCCCTGTGCATCGGCAATGCCATTTGCGACGTCTTCGCCCATGTCGAAGAGGATTTCCTGCTTCAGGAAAACCTCGTCAAAGGCTCCATGCGCCTGATCGACACCGACGAGGCAGTACGCCTGTTCGACAAGATGGGACAGACCGTCCGCATTTCCGGCGGCAGCGCCGGCAACACGGCGGCTGGCATTGCCTCGCTCGGCGGACGCCCTGCCTATTTCGGCAAGGTTGCCGAGGACGAACTGGGCGATAGCTATTATCACGACATGAACGGCACCGGCGTCTATTTCAACACGCCCCGCCTCAAGGAAGGCAAGCCGACCGCCCGGTCGATGATCCTGATCACGCCGGACGGCGAACGCACGATGAACACCTATCTGGGTGCATGCACCGAATTCGGCATCGCCGATGTTGACGAGGAAGTCGTTGCCGCCGCAGCCGTCACCTACATGGAAGGCTATCTGTGGGACCCGGCAGACGCCAAGAAGGCGTTCCTGAAAGCTGCGGAAATCGCGCATGCAAACGGGCGTCAAGTGGCGATCACCCTGTCCGACTCGTTCTGTGTCGACCGCTACCGCAGCGAATTTCAGGCCCTTCTGACCGATGGTGTCGTCGACCTGATGTTCGCCAACGAGCATGAGCTGAAGGCCCTTTACGAGACATCGGATCTGGACACTGCAGTAAATGCGGCCCGGGACTCCGGTGCCCTGACCGCCCTGACCCTCGGCGAGAACGGTGCGATGGCAATCAGCCGCGAGGAAACCGTCAAGGTTCCTGCGCAGACTGTCGACAACGTGGTTGACCTGACAGGCGCCGGCGACCTGTTTGCCTCCGGCTTCCTGTTCGGCCTTGCCCGCGACTACAAGCTCGCGGAAGCCACCGAGCTTGGCTGCCTGTGCGCCGCGAGCGTCATCAGCCACGTCGGCGCCCGGCCGGAACGGGCCTTGAAAAACATCGCCGGCCAGAGCGGCTTCGAGATCTGAACCTTTTCAGGGGCGGCCTTCGGGCCGCCCTTTTCGGAACCGGCAATTGCTATCGATGCATGCCGTGTTCCTTCGATTGCATTGCTTCAATCGCCGCCGCGATTGCCAGCACCTTTCGATCTGCCCCCGGTAGCCCATCGATTTCCAGGCCTGCGGGTACGCCGCGAACACTCCGTGCCATTGGCAAACTCACGCCAGGGGCGCCAAAGAATGTCGCCGGCACCGTGTTGCGCATGGTCTTCCAGACAGACACTTCCTTGCCGTCAACGACGACTCGCCCTTCTTCACCCAGTGCGGTTGCCGCAATCGGTGTCGTTGGAAAAATGATCGCGTCAAGTTTGTACTGCTCCAAATGCACGCAGTATTGCTTGCAACACCGGGGGAGCGACACGGAAATCACATGCTCGTATCGTGCTGCCAGGTCCTTGGCGTCCGCACCACGCAAAGCCCCGTCAAATTCCTCACGAACGTATTGCCCGGCTATGCCGGCAACGAGCGACCGAACATCGACGGCAGCGCCAGAAACCGACAAGTACTCTTCCAGCGCTCTTTCCAGCTCCCACGCACGGATTGGCTCCGACATTTCGCCAAGCCAGCTTGAAACCTCCGGCATCTCTGCCTCAACGACCGTGATGCCCCAAGAGACAAACTGGTCAACGGTTTCCTCAAACGCCCGGGCGACGCCGCTTTCCAGGCCGGACAGGAAATACTTTCCGGGAAGGCCAAGCCGCAGGCTTCGAAGGTCGATGGCAGGCCGCTCACTCTGCCCACACAAAACGGCATCCAGAAGCAGCAGATCTTCTGCCGATCGCGCAAATGAACCAGGCACATCGCGCGTTGGAAACAAGGGCATGACACCGTCAGTCTTGTAGCGGCCACTTGTGGGGCGAAAGCCGAAAACCCCGCAAAATGATGCCGGAATTCGCACCGAGCCTGCCGTGTCCGTGCCAAGAGCAGCCGGAACCAGACCCGCGGCCACGGCAGCGGCAGAACCACTGCTGCTTCCCCCCGCTGAGCGAGAAGGATCGTGCGGGTTTCGAACGGGGCCAGTGTGATCGTTGTTGCTGGTGATGCCGAAGGCAAGCTCGTACATGTTGGTCTTGCCGAAGACCAGTGCCCCGGCTTTTTCCAGTTTCGTGACCACCGATGCGGTCCTGTTGACCACGTGATCTTTCAGGCTTGGCGTTGCAGCAGTCGTCGCCATGCCGGCAATGTCGATGCAGTCCTTGATGGCAACGGGAATGCCATGCAGCGGTCCCAAAAACCCACCATTCGCCTGGTGCTCATCGGCCTTGCGCGCAGCGCTGCGGATATTTTCCGGGGCAAACTGGGTGAAGGCATTCAGGTCAACGAACCGTTCTGATCTGTCAATCAACGCCTCGACATAGTCTCGGCAGGACATTCTGCGGCCTCGAAACATCTCCACTGCTTCAACAACTGTCAGCCGCCAAAAATCCATGTCGGTTTCACCCCAAGCATCGGAACCTTCATATCATCGCTGGTTTGCAGCCCTTGTCACTTGCTGTTCTCAAAAATAATGAAGTTGGCCTACCCGGTTAAGCGGCAACTTCAATCGCGTCTGTAACGCGCAAAATTTCCCTGACAAGCAACTCGAGGTCTTCGCTTCGTGTACGGTGGTTGCAAATGGCGACGCGAAGGCTATGGCGCCCCCTGACAGTGGTATCCGAGAGCGCTGCTATACCTTCCTCCTGAAGGCGAAGCATGATTTCCGTATTCAGAGCTTTCAGCGAAGCTTCGTCCATTCCGCCCGGGTCGTACCGAAAATTCACGATATTGATCACGGTCGGGGCCATGAGCTGCAGCCGCGGTTCGTTTTCGATCCTTGCCGAGAGCTCTTTTGCCTGAGAGATGTTCTGATCGATCAGGCGTCCGAATTTTTCGACGCCGTTTTCCTTCAGCGCCATCCAGATCTTCAGTGCCGCAAATCCCGCGGATGTGCCCATGTTGAGATCGTGCAGAAACGGCGCACCGGCGATCCCGCGAGGTTTCTCCTCCAGGTATTCCGGCGACAGGGTAAAGGCCTTTCGGTGAGCCTGGGCATCGCGCACCAGCGCGCACCCTGCAGTGAACGGAACATGCAGCCATTTGTGCGGATCGAGCGCCAATGAATCCGCGGTCTCCAGTCCGGCAACAAGCCCGCGGCTTTCCGGAGCAATCGCGATCAGGGCACCGATGCAGCCGTCGACATGAAACCAGAGCCCCTCGCGTTTGCACAAGGCACTGATTGCATTCAGGTCATCAATGGCGCCCGTATTTACTGTGCCTGCAGTCGCGATCACGCAAGCAGGCTTCTTCCCGCCGGCACGATCGCCGGCTATCGCTTTTTCCAGTGCTGAAAGATCAATCTTTCCATCAGATCCGGTTGCGACACGAACCAGCGCCTTGTTGCCAAGCCCCAAGGCTTCAAGCGACTTCTGGTGGCAAGAGTGGACCTGATCGGATGCGTAGAAACGCAACTGCGAGGGGATTGCCGCCACCCCTTCGCTTCGAACATCCACGCCCGCCATCTGGTTGCGGGCGATGGTCAGGCCGATCATGTTCGCCATGGATCCACCGCTGACGATCGTACCACTTGCATCCTCGGGAAACCCGACCATCTGCTTGAGCCAACCGACGACCTGTCTGTCGACGAGGGCAGCCGCCGTGTCGCCGCCACCAAGATTGGAACCGTCGATAGCAGCCAGGAAGTCTGCAAGTGCACCTGTAAAGCTGCCCGATCCCATGAACCACATCCAGAAGCGCGGATGCAGGTTCCCCATCGAGTAGGGAAGCAGGTCTTCCTTGAGTTCTTCCAGGACGTTGTCGAGCGACGTGGATGCATGGGGCACACCTCCGGTAAATCTGGCGCGCACCTCGGGCGGCATCTGGCGCCAGAGTGGTCTGGAGCGAACGTCGCGGATATGCGCGAGCGAATACGCAAGCGCCTTTTGCGCCGTGGCTTCCATCCGGTCCCAATCATCGGGATCAAGCGTTACCTCGGCCTTGCGGGATACGGCTCCAGCCTCGTTTATCATTACTGCTCTCCCTCGATTGGAACGAACGCACGGAATGCGAATTGCGACCGCTATGATCATCGGCCCAGCTGATGCCTGCGACTTTCAACGCGGGCGGCGCTGCTCGTTTGACCTTCCGCCTTTCGTGGCCAGGAAGCTTGGAGAGAACCTTCAGAAAAACTTTAGAACCCCCGATTTTTTGATAATCTCGAGGGATGCTATTCCGTTTTGACACTTTCGAACTGGATACGGATCGGGTTGAGTTGAGAAGATCCGACGGCACGGCTGTGCCTCTGGAACGGCAAGTCTACCAATTGCTTCTGTTGCTGGTGTCCAACGGCGATCGGCTGACGACACGTGACGAGATCGTCGAAAGCATATGGGATGGTCGGCCCATCTCCGACGCCGCGATCGACAGCCGCATCAGCGCCGTGCGTGCCGCCGTCGGTGATGCTGGGCGCGAACAACGGCTGGTGCGCACCGTTCACGGCAAAGGTTTTCGCTTTCTGGGACGTGTCACTTTCGGGCAGGCAGGTCCTGAGCGCACCGAGCGAGGCCCGCCCTCGATCGGCATCCTGCCGCTTCAGACCTACAAACCGGATCCGGACCTTCAGCTTCTGGCCGAAGCCTTGCCGCACGAACTCATCCTGCAGCTGTCGCGCTTGCGCTGGCTGACCGTCATTTCACGTGGCACGACATTTCGCTTCCGGTCCCTGCCGGAGGCAAAGGCGGAGACGATCGGCGCAGCCCTGGATGCCCGCTACCTTCTGTTCGGTCAGCTTGAAAGAGACGGTACACACTTTGCGGCAACGGTTCAGTTGCTCGACACAGACTGCGACACCGTCGTCTGGGCGGAACGGTACCTGCTTGCGAAAGATGATCTTCTTCATGCGCGGGCTGTCATTGCGAGTGCGATCACTGCGGAAATTGATCTCAGAATTCATGCGCTCGAAGCTGCCCACGCCCAGAAAACGGGAACGGACCAGCTCGACGCCTGGTCGTCCTATCACCTCGGCCTGCAGCAGATGTACCGCTTCAACGCGAATGCCAATGCGGTTGCCGCAACGCATTTCCGCAGGGCCGTCGAACTCGACCCCAAGTTCGCCCGTGCGCATGCAGGCCTGTCGTTTACCCGGTTCCAGGACGCATTTGCACACTACGACGGCGACCGAGAGGCGGCCCTCACACAGGCCAAGGCCCATGCGGCAAAAGCGATGGAAGCGGATTCCTTCGATCCGTTTTCGAATTATGTCTGGGGACGGACATTCTGGCTGGATGGTGAGCTGGATACCGGCATCGTGCACATCGAGCGTGCCGTATCCCTCAACCCGAATTACGCGCAAGGACACTATGCGCTCGGCTTTCTTCAGGGGTTGTCGGGAAACGCGGAAGAGGCGATTTCGCGCGGCCGTCTTTCCTACCGCCTGAGCCCTCTTGACCCGCTGGCCTACGGAACATTCGGTACGCAGGCCATGGGTTTCCTGCATCAGCACAGGCTTGCCGAGGCTGCCGAAATGGCCGAACGCAGTGCGCTGACACCAGGAGCCCACTACCTTGTCAGCATGATCGTCGTTTCATTTGCAACCCTGGCCGGACAAACCGAACGGGCCGAGCGTTGGGCGAAAGATGTGCGGTCCCGACGTGCCGACGCGACCAGGCAAATGTTCCTGGAGGCTTTTCCCTTCAAGGACCCGCAATGGCGTGCCCGTATCGATGCCTCATTGGATGCGCATGGTTTTTAACCGCGTATGAGACCGGTGACGGCAGCGTAAATTTGCCGCCGCCACCGGTCATTTCACCGGGTCTTACCAGGGCTGATTGGCCGGACCGACGGTGAATTCGTTGACCGTCGTGTCCTCCGGCAGCGACACTGCAAACTCGACGACCGCCGCGATCCGGTCGGCGGAGATGCCGTACTGGTCGTAAAGGGCCTGGAACGCTTCGGAACTGCCCTTGTCGCTGATCGTGTTCAGAAGTTCGGTGTTGATTGCCGCCGGGTAGATGGTTGCCGTTCGGATGTTGGTGCCTTCCATGGCAGATTCCATCCGCAGGACTTCCATGAACGAGCGCACGAACCACTTGGTGCCGCAATAGACCGCACCGCCAGGATAAGCCTTCAGACCTGCAACGGAAGAGGTCGCGATGACATGGCCGGACTTCTGTTCGGCAAAGGTGGGCATGACGGCTGCAACACCGTTCAGCACGCCCTTGACGTTGACGTCGACCATCTGCTCCCACTCGTTCGTCTTGAGTGCGGAAATCGGCGAGGACGGCATGAGCCCCGCGTTCAGGAAAATGACGTCGAGTTTTCCGTAAGTGTCCTTCGCCAGTTTGACGATAGCCTCGTTTTCAGCCGGTACGGTGACGTCCAGCGCCTGATAGATGGCTTCGCCGCCAGCAGCCTTGATCTCGTTTGCGATGGTTTCCAGCTTGTCGGTGCGCCGTGCACCAAGCACGATCTTCGCCCCCTTGCTGGCCAGGAGCTTTGCGGTTGCTTCGCCGATGCCGGAGGAGGCTCCGGTAATGATAACGACTTTTCCCTTGATGTTGTCGGACATGATAGTCTCCTTGGGTTCTGAGAGTTCTTGTTCAGGCAGAGGAATGGCCCGGTTCACCGGGTCCAGACAGATCCGTTCTGCCGAAGCGAAAGCGTTTTCGAAGGTGTCGAAAATGAAGACACCTGCAGTCAGGCAATCCCGACGGGTGGACAGCCCGTTCCAGAATTTGCCGATCTTTGGCCGTATCAGTCGGCCGCTTCGATGCGGACCGAAAGCGGTCCATCACCCAGAAGGGCATCGATCGACCCGTCGAATGCGCCGAGCCTCACGAGGCCCCGGGAATTCTGAAACGGCTTGTAGAAGATCGCGATGTTTCCCCAGGGCGCGTAGTGCGTGATGTCGCCCTTTCGCGGCGTGTAGCTTGCCGGGGCTTCGGAGATATCGAGCTTGCGTGGCAGGTCCGCGACCTTTTCTGTCCCGTGATAGTCGGTCAGGGTCAGGTCGAGTGGCAACAGGGCCGCGAAGTCCCTGCCGGCGAGCGTATCGTCAAGCGTCGCCGGAAGCACAACGTCTTCTACGATCACCTTGATGCGGATCATGCGAGCCTCGTTCGATGGTTCGGTTGCGTTTCCGGAAGCCCCTGCCCCGGCGCAAAACAGTGTCATTGCCAACGAGAGCAATCTTGACCTGAAAGCGGGCATTGCGGGGTTCCTCCGTTCTGTTGCTTCCAATCTAGGCGTCAGACCAACAAGGATTAAGCCCCCTTCAGGTACTGCCTCTCATGAGCAGCACTCATTAATCCGCACCCAGGTCACACCGGAAGGAGTGGAGCTCGTGGACAGACGGACAGCTCCACCGGGTTCATGAGTGATCCTCATGACTGCTTCCGACAGAGCCACCATTATCCACGCGTGCGACTTGCCTACGTTCTTGAGGAAGGCCGAAAGGCCGCCTCACGACTGATGGAGACGACCTGAGATGAAACGCACCCTTGCAACGCTCGCACTCGTTCTTGCGGCTCCGGCTGCATTTGCACAATCCATGGAAATAACCCGCTCCGAAACCCTGGCGGGCCAATTGGGAAGCGGCGACTATTTTACCGGTACAGCCTATGTCGCCCCTGTTTTCCCGCCTGTCATGAACGATGTCAGCGCCGGTCACGTCACGTTTCTGCCCGGAGCCCGCTCCGCCTGGCACACGCATCCTGCGGGCCAGATGCTGGTCGTGACATCGGGGACCGGCTGGGTGCAGGAGCGCGGCCAGGAAAAGCAGATCATGCAGGCCGGTGATGTGGTCTGGTGCCCGTCTGATGTCGAGCATTGGCACGGCGCGACCGACACCACGGCCGTTTCCCATTACGCAATTCAGGCGACGGTTGACGGGTCCGCCGTTGCCTGGGGCGATCATGTGACGGACGAAGAATATGGCCAGTAAGCTTGCCGTCCACTTTTGTGGCGTCTTGTTTGCGATGCTGGTACCGGTGTCCGCCTCTGCAGCGGACACCGTGCTGAACGGCCTCGACTATCCCTGGGATATCGAAGCCCATGGCGGCAAGATCTATGTGACAGAGAAGAGCGGAACAGTCGGCATTCTTGCCGAAGGTTCCTTCACGCGCCTTCCCGTCGAGACCAGTCAGCCGATCCTGGATGACCGCGGCGGCGGCCTGCTTGGTCTGGCCATCAGCCCGGACTTCCCGGACACCGGCCGCATCGTGCTCTACCAGCACTACGGCACCCCGGACGCCCGGATGAACCGTGTCATCGAGGCCGAACGGCTCGGGGATCGATGGAAAGAGACACGTGTTCTTATCGACGCCATTCCGGGCCACCCGCTTTACAACGGCGGACGCGTGGCCTTCGGTCCCGACGGCATGCTTTATGTCACCACCGGTTGGACCGAAAACAGGGAGCGTCCGCAAGACCTCGGCAGCCTTGCCGGGAAGATATTGCGCGTGACGCCGGACGGCGAAATCCCTTCGGACAATCCGTTCGTGGGTTCACCGGTCTGGTCGCTCGGCCACCGCAATCCCCAGGGCCTTGCCTGGGACGCCTCCGGGCAGCTCTTCGCAGCCGAGCACGGCCAGTCCGGCCATGACGAGGTGAACCGGATTGAGCGGGGCGGCAACTACGGCTGGCCGCTGATCCAGGGCGATGAAACCCGCGACGGCCTGCTCGCACCGCTGGCGCATTCGGGCCAGAGCACCTGGGCGCCTTCCGGCCTGACCTCGGACGGTGACCGGCTGCTTCTTGCGGGCTTGAGAGTGAACGGCATTCTGGAAGTGACCACCGATGGCCGGGTATCCGAAGCCTACCAGGCCGGAGAACGTATCCGGGACGTGCTTGTGTCGGATGGCGTGATCTATGCAATCACCACAAACCGGTCTCCCCGGCGGGAAGGGGCTTCTGAAGACAGGCTGATCCGGCTTGATCCCTGATTGCATAATCGATGGACCTCATGAGCCCGGCACATATATGTGGGAGAGACAGTGATGATTCTGGATGATCAGAACGGGACCTCCCACATGCTCCGAGAAAATATCAATGATCTCATCGCGCTTGCGGCTGTTGCGGAGGAACGCAGTTTCACGCGGGCCGCAGCGCGGTTGAACGTGTCTCAGTCCGCCCTGAGCCACACGATCAAGGGACTGGAGCAACGCCTGGGCCTGAGGCTTTTGACGCGGACGACCCGGTCGGTCGCTCCCACGATCGAAGGCGAAGACCTTCTGGCTACTTTGACACCATGCCTCGAAAAGATCGAAGCCCGGCTTCAGGCACTCAACGATGCACGTGACCAGCCCACCGGAACAGTGAGGATCGTCGCCACGGAATACGCCATAGAAAGCCTCCTCTGGCCGAAGCTGTCTCCGGTTCTCAAGGCCCATCCGCTGGTCAATGTCGAATTCGTCATGGACTACGGTTACACGGACCTTGCCGATTCCCAATGTGACGCAGGTGTGCGGTATGGCGAACAGGTCAGCGAGGGCATGATCTCGATGCGTATCGGTCCGGACGAGCGCATGGTCTGTGTCGGATCACCCGACTATCTGGACAGGGTTGGCGAGCCGGAAACACCCCAGGATCTCGCGGACCATAGTTGCATCAACCTGCGGCTTTCCACCCATGGCGCACTCTATGCCTGGGAATTCGAAGACAAGGACGGCAACGAAATCCGGGTGAAGGTAAAAGGACAAGCCTGCTTCAATACGATCAACCCGGTCATGCGTGCGTCCGTGGACGGTCATGGACTGGCACTGGTTCCCGAAAGGTTGGCGCAGGAACATCTTGCGGCCGGAACCTTGCGCACATGTCTTTATGACTTCAGCCCGTCGTTTCCCGGTTTTCACCTTTATTACCCCAGCCGGCAAAAGCCCTCGTTCGCCTTCCAGGTCGTCCTGGATGCCCTGCGGGATCGCGGTTGAGCCCACTCATGAGGTGACGTCATGAGTGGCTTGAAAGACCCGGTTATTAAGATACGTTTTTTGCGCTCCAGATTAGCAGGGTAATTGCCCACTTGCCGAAAGGGAGCTCCCGATGAAATCCATTCTCACCGCAGCCGGTCTGGCGTTGATGGCCACGACTGCAGCCGCTCAGGACGCGGCAGGAACCTTGCCTGCAGCCGTTGGCCGCGTTGCCCCGGCACTTGAAGCCTATGCGAAGGATGATCTATTCGGTGCGGAATGGAACGGGGCAGGCCTTTCCAAGAGAGACCGGGCACTGGTCACCTTTGCTGCCCTCATGACGCGGCACGAGACCGGAAATCTTGCAAGCCATGTATCGTTGGCTCTCGATTCAGGCGTTACCCCGGCAGAGATCTCCGAAACCATCACCCATCTCGCCTTCTATACAGGCTGGGGCAATGCCACCGCGGCCGCCGAAGCAGCCGCGCCGGTGTTTGAGGAAAGGGAGATCACCATTGAAGACCTGCCGGCCTCCGACCCGGACCTGCTGCCGCTCAACGAAGAGGCCGAAGCTGCCCGTGAAAACCTCGTACGCGGCAACTATGCGGATGTGAGCATGGGTGTTGTGGACAACACGCGTGAGCTGCTGTTCCGCGATCTCTGGCTGCGTCCCGATCTCGCGCCCCGCGACCGGAGCCTCGTGACGGTTGCCGCCTTGATTGCAGCCGGTCAGCCCGAACAGATGACATTTCACCTCAATCGCGCCATGGACAATGGCCTGACACAGGAAGAAGCCGGTGCCATGCTTTCTCACCTGGCATTCTATGCCGGTTGGCCGAAAGTGTTTTCGGCTTTGCCGGTTGCCAAGGCCGTGTTCGAAAAACGCGCACAGTGACCGGTTCCCGCCGAAGCCGGCCTTGCCGCACGAAAGATCGGAACTGAGACATGAAGATAGGCATTCTGGGGTCAGGTCTGATGGGCGCCAAGCTTGGACAGCTCTGGGCGCGTTGCGGCCATGAAGTGACCTTCGCCTATTCCCGCAGCCGCTCGAAGCTCGAGCGTCTCGCCCAGGCGGCAGGCGCTTCGCACGGGTCGGTGGCGGATGCAGTCGAGAACGCGGACGCGCTGCTGCTGGCCGTTCACTGGTCGCGGGTGAACGACGTCCTCGCGCAAGCCGGGGATCTATCCGGAGCCGTGGTCCTGAACTGCTGCGTGCCCCTTGATCCGACGAACACGGATCTGGTGGTCGGCATTCAGTCGTCCGGGGCCGAAGAGCTGGCTGCCATGCGGCCGCAGGCCCGCTGGGTTTCCTGTTTCAACACGGTTCCCTCCGAGGCTTTCATGCCGGTTTTTTCGCAAAAGGAACGGACACCAAGGCCGCAAGTCCTGGTTTATGGGGACGATGCCGGTGCGAAGGAAGTCGCCGGTCTCCTGATCCGGGATATCGGTTTCGATCCTCTTGAAGCCGGCCCACTTCGCACGGCCCGCTTCGCAGAACCCTTTGCCATGGTCACCGCCGAGTTGGCCTACAGCCAACCCGGGGGGCCTGCCCTAACCTACCGTTTTGAAAAGCTGCGCGGCTGACCGCGCAACAAGCATCAGGGAGTTGAAAATGAAAATCATCCGTTCCGGGACTGCTTCGTCCGTCAAGGGGCCAGACGACTGGTTCACTGGCACTGTGCGCATCGACCCGCTTTTCCAGGCCGAAGAACCCGGCCGGACCGGCGGTGCCCATGTCACCTTCGAGCCCGGCGCACGCACGGCCTGGCACACCCATCCGGCCGGACAGACGTTGATCGTGACCTTCGGCCGTGGCCGGGTTCAGCGCGAAGGCGGCCCCGTGGAAGAGATTTCCCAGGGTGACGTCGTCTGGTTTCCGGCCGGAGAAAAGCATTGGCACGGTGCCGCACCCGATACGGCCATGAGCCACATCGCCATTCAGGAAAGCATCGACGGCTCCCCCGTCACCTGGATGGAGAAGGTCTCGGACGAAGACTACACCGGCTGAACAACCGCCAGCCGGGCCGAACGGCCCGGCTGCCATGCCTCGGAGAATGTCCGTTCTCCGACACCTGCGACTGACGTCCCCCGTGCTGTTCACCAACGGTTGGAGGACGTTCACGTATTCACGCTGATTGCCGGCTGTTCCCGTCAGGCAATTCCTCGTCTTCGGTACTCCGGGGAGTGGAATCGGCGGCCTTGGACCTGCGGCCGAAGAGCTTCGAAACGACGACGTAGAATGTCGGCACCAGAAGCACTGCAAGCACCGTTGCCGATATCATTCCTCCAAGAACACCCGTACCGATTGCTCGCTGGCTGGCCGAACTGGCGCCCGTCGCAAAAGCAAGCGGAACCACGCCGAGAATGAAGGCGAATGACGTCATCAGGATCGGCCGGAAGCGCAGTTTCGACGCTTCGACCGTTGCTTCCAGCAGGGAACGCCCCTCGTTCCTGAGATCCCGGGCAAACTCGATGATCAGGATGGCGTTCTTGGCAGACAGTCCGATGATCGTGATCAGCCCCACCGTGAAATAGATGTCGTTGGGCAGGTTTCGCATGGTGACCGCAACGATGGCCCCGACTGCGCCAAGCGGAACGACAAGCATCACGGCGATTGGAACCGACCAGCTTTCGTAGAGCGCGGCAAGGCACAGGAACACGAAGACGAGCGACAGGCCGAGCAGGAAGGGAGCTGCGTTGCCTGAAGCCTTTTCCTGGTACGACAAGCCCGTCCATTCGTAGCCGAAACCATGCGGCAAAGACTGGAAAAGCCGTTCCATTTCTGCCATCGCCTCGCCACTGGTGTGGCCGGGCGCAGGGCTGCCGCTGATCTTGATCGCCTGGAGACCGTTGTACCCGACCACTTGCGTCGGCCCCAGTTCCCAGCGCGCACTCGCGAAAGCGGAGAGCGGCACCATCTCGCCGCGGCTGTTGCGGGCGTTCAGGTCAAGCAGGCTCGCAACGTCCATCCGCTCGGCCGCTTCTGCCTGAACGATGACACGCTGCATCCGGCCAGCGTTCGGAAAGTCCGCGACATAGCTTGATCCGATCGACGTGGACAACACCGCATTGATTTCATCGAAGGCGACCCCGTAGGCGTTCGCCTGCCGTCGATCGATATCGAGCATGATCTGCGGAGCAGGCGGCAGACCTTCGATGTAAGGGTATTGCAGGATCGGGCTTTGCCAGGCCATGCCCAACAGGGCGTTGGCAGCCTGCACAAGCGCGTCATTTCCGTGATTGGCACGGTCCTGCAAACGGAAACTGAACCCGCTGGCATTGCCGAGCGCTGCAATGGGCGGCGGCGTCAGGGTGAACACGGAGCCTTCCGGAATGCCGGCAAGTGCTCCCAGGGCCGAACCGACGATGGCTTCGGAAGAATCGCCCGGTCCTCTTTCCGACCAGTCCTCGTAGGTTGCGAAGGAGATCCCCGCGTTCTGGCCGTTGCCGTTGAACCCGAAGCCAAGGATCGAGACGATTTTCCTGACGCCTGACCTGTTCATGAAGAAGTCATCGACCTGATCAAGAACACCGGCGGTCCGCTGCGCGGTAGACCCGGCCGGCAATTGCGTTGCGGCGATAGCATACCCCTGGTCTTCCACCGGCAGAAAGCCGGATGGCAGTCGAACATAGGTGTAACCCAGGCCCGCCAGGATCGCCATGTAGATCACCATCATGCGGTAATTGCGTTGAACTGCCCCGCCGACGACGCGGCCGTAGCCATTCGTCGTCTTGCCGATCAACCAGTCGAACCCACGGAAGAACCAGTTCTTGTGATGGGCATGACCTTCGGGGATTGGTTTCAGGATCGTCGCGCACAGCGCCGGCGTAAGGGTCAAAGCCATGAAGGCCGAAAACACCATCGACATGACGATCGTCACTGAGAACTGCTTGTAGATGATCCCGATGGCTCCGGGAAAGAACGCCATCGGAACAAACACCGCAATCAGGACGACCGTGATGCCGATGACGGCACCCGTGATCTGCTTCATCGCCTTGACGGTCGCCTCTTTCGGCGGAAGACCTTCCTCGGCCATGATGCGCTCGACGTTTTCGACAACCACGATCGCATCATCGACCAGGATACCGATCGCAAGCACCATCGCGAACATGGTCAACACGTTGATCGAGAACCCGAATAACTGCAGCGCGGCACATGTTCCCAGCAAGGCGATCGGCACGACAAGTGACGGGATCAGCGTGTAGCGGAGGTTCTGCAGGAACAGGAACATGATGACGAAGACCAGCACCACCGCCTCGATCAGCGTGTGAATGACCTTCTCGATGGAAATCGAAACAAAGGGCGTGGTGTCATAAGGGATCTCGAAACTGACGCCCTGGGGAAAGTTTGCCGCCAGTTCCGCCATCCTCGACTTGACAGCGTCGGCGGTCACCAGCGCGTTTCCACTCGCATTCAACTGGATGCCGATCATCGCGGCTTCCTGACCATTGATACTCGAGGAGATCGCATAACTTTGCGCGCCGAATTCCACGCGCGCCACGTCTCCGAGGCGCACCACGGATCCGTCGGGGTTGGCCCGCAGTACGATTTCCGCAAATTCCTCGGTGGTCGACAACTGACCCGTGGTCGAGACGGTGGCCGTAATTTCCTGGCCAGCCGCACTCGGCTGGGCTCCAATGCTGCCGGACGACACCTGGGCGTTCTGTCCAGCAATCGCGCCAGTCACGTCCCTGGCTGTCAGGTTGAGGCCGACGAGCTTTTTCGTGTCGATCCAGACGCGCATCGCCCGTTCTGTTGCGAACAGTTGCGCCTTGCCGACACCAGGCAGACGTCGCAATTCATCAATGACATTCCTGGCTGCGAACTCGCCCAGGTCGACAGCATTCAAACGTCCGTCCGTCGAGACAAGGCCGACAAAGAGCAGAAAGGAGCTGCTCGTTTCCTCGACCCGCACCCCTTGCTGGCGAACCGAAGGCGGCAGGCGCGCCTCCACACGGCTGATCCGGTTCTGCACATCCACGGTCGCGACCTGCGGATCAGTGCCCGCTTCGAACGTGATGTTGATGGTCACGCTGCCTTGCGCATCGCTGACGGAATCGAAATAGAGCATCCCCGTCGCGCCGTTCATCTCCTGTTCGATGAGCTTGGTGACACTGTCATAGAGATTTTCCGGTGTGGCGCCGGGATAGCTGGTTGTCACCTCAATCGTGGTTGGTGCCACGTTCGGATATTGGGAGATGGGCAGGAACGGAATTGCGATCGCACCTGCCAGGGCAATGGCAAGTGCAATGACCCAGGCAAAAACGGGCCGTTCGATGAAATACTGCGGCATTTGGAAGGACCTGTTCTAGCTCGGGATATCGCACGGTTCTGCGGCACTGCAGTCTGATGCCGTGCCGCGTTCGGCGGCCTTTTCTGCAGCCGCCTCTGCCGGAGCGGCCGAGACGGGCTGACCGGGCATCGCACGATCGAGGCCGTCGACGATCACCTGATCGCCTGACTTCAGTCCCTGGGTGACAAGCCAACGGTTGCCGACAGAACGACTTGTCAGGATAGGCTGAGCGGCCGCATTGCCGTCCCTGACTGTCATCACGCTCGCCTGGCCCAGCGTGTCCCACTGGACGGCCCTTTGCGGAACGAGCACTGCCTGGTGAGCGACGCCTTCCGTCACACGGACGCGGACATAGGTGCCTGGCAACAGTTTGCCCTGCGGATTTTCGAACTCGGCGCGGAGCAGAACCTGACCCGTGGTTTCATCGACCACGGCAGACGAAAACAGCAGTCGGCCCGGATGTTCATAGGTGCTGCCGTCGTCAAGGATCAGCTCGATGGCATTGCTGCTTTCGACCGGCTGCATGTCGCCTGCATCGATTTCGCGGCGGACCCTGGACAATTCCGCGAGCGGCGCGATGAAGTCCACATAGAGTGAACTGATATCCCGCACGATCGCCATTTGCGTTCCGTCCTCCTGGCGAACCAGAGCGCCTTCGGACACCAGCGCAGCGCCAATATGACCGTCAATTGGTGAGCGGACCGAGGCATAGCTGAGTTCAAGTTCCGCGGTCTGGAGATTGGCCTTGGCGACGGCAACTTCCGCCTGGGCCTGCTTGCGGTCCGCCAGGGCAACATCGTGCTGTTCCGTGCTGGCAACATTTCGCGCGAGCAGACGCTTCACCCGGTCTGCCCGCTGGTTCGCCAGGCTGAGCGCTGCTTCTGCCCGCGAAAGCTGCGCCTTTGCGGAAGCGACGGCGGCCGCGAATTTGGCCGGGTCGATTTCGAACAGCACGTCGCCCTTGTGGACGTCGCTACCTTGTTCGAATTGCCGTTCCAGTACGATGCCGGAAACCCGCGCCCTGACTTCGGCGAGACGAATGGGCACCAGTCGACCCGGATAATCTTTCTTGAGCGGCATGTCCTCGCCGGCCACCGTGATCGTCTTCACGGCCGGCGGTGGGAAACTGGCATGCGAAGTTTCCTCGGAAGGACTGCAGCCACTGAGTATTATCAGAACCGCAAGGAGCGGGAGTAAGTCGGGAAAGAGCCTGACGTGCATTGGTTATCCGGTAATGAGTACGAGGTACCGGCGGCAGGTTTTGGCACGCCGATGAGCCTGTAGACGCAGACCCGGACGCCTTCTTAAGACCTCAACCTAAGTTGAGGTCAAGGACAAATTTCGGCTTCTTCAAATCCGTCACTTTCCGCATGCCACATCACCGTGCAAAGGCTGGACTTCGCCAAGTTTCGGGTCACTCATCGATTGACAAGTACGATCCCGGCGACGACGAATGCCGCTCCTGCAAGGAGTGAAAAAGTCAGCTGCTCCCCCAGCAGGAGCACTGCCAGGATGCTGCCGAAGATTGGCATCAGGTGGACAAATTGCCCGCCGCGTTCCGGGCCGATGATGCCAATGCCGTAGGACCACAGCAGAAACCCGATCGCCGACGCAAAAACCGCAATATAGGCGACAGCCAGCAGCGACTCGTCGGTGAACTCAGGCCGTTCCACCCCGCGTACGAGGAGAAAAGCCGCCATCACGCAAAGCGCCACCAGAATGCTTGCCACCAGCGTCACGCTCTGCGGCACGGCGGACGGCTTGTGACGCAGCAACAGCGTATACCAGGCCCAGATCAAAATCGCGCCGAGCATCCAGACCTTGCCGGTATCAACCTGAAGAAGGGACACGCCGACGGTTCCGCCAGCCAGGACCAGAACCGAGGCACCCAGCAGCGACACAAGCAGCCCGGCGATCTGGAACAAGGTCGGCCGGAACCCGCTCCAGATCATTCCACCGGCAACAGTCGCGACCGGAGCCAGCGCCAGGATCAGGAGACAGTTCACCGCGGCAGTCTGCGAGAGCGCCTGGTAGACCATCGTGTGAAACGCGGCGATGCCGGTGATCCCAAGCAATGCGACCACGCGCCATGAGGCAACAAGCTCCCGGCGATAGGAGATCAGGCCTCGCAACGTGAAAGGCAGCATCATCGCCAGGCAAAGACCCCATCGGATCGTGTTGAGTTCCAGCGGCGTGATCTCACCTCGGATCGCACGCCCGGCGATAAAGTTTCCCGACCAGAACAGGGTCGCAAAAACGAGCGCGGCAATTGCCGCCGTGGTGTCTTTTTGGATTGCTTGTCTCATCTTCCGGTCATCCTTCGGCTTGATCTGTGGAGATCAGACGCCAAAACCGACCGTCGCACATGAGATCGATGTCCCGCTGCGCTTGATAAAGTGACGTATTGCCTAGGGTGTTTGTCCTGTCTGTGCCGACAGGACGCGCACGATCAACTCGGAACGGGTGTGCACCCCGACCTTGTCGAAGAGCGAAGAGACCTGATTTCTCACGGTCTTTTCGCTCTTGTCCAGAAGCTCCGCAATTTCCGAATTGCTCAGCCCCTTCGCCACCAAAGTCAGCACCTGTTCCTCCGCGGTGGTGAGCCCGAAATCCGTGTCGGATACAGCCAGATCGTCGGAAGTGCCGAGGAAGTCCCGCAAGGATGAAAGAAGAACGTTCCATGCAGGTTCCGTGTCCAGCAATACGTGATTGTTGCTGTCCAGGGGCACGAATTTGGCATCGGGGATGGTCATGGCAAGCTCGCGTCCCTGAGCGAAGGGAACGCGTGCGTCGCCATTTGCATGCAGCACCAGCGTCGGCACTTTCAATTGCGCAGCCAGATTCAGGACGTCGATACGATGCAGCGTTTCCATGGTGCGGGCTGCAATGTCTGCCGACGCGGTGTCTTGCTCAAGAGACCGCCACCATTTGTGCTGCGCAAGCGTTCCGTCCGGAATGAAGAGATGCGTAAAAACCTGATTGAAAGCAGTATCGTCCCTGCCCCACCCCAGCCGCATCAGGTTGGTCAGCGTGGCCGCTTCCAGTCTCGCCCTGTCGCTGGTGTCGCGAGCCAACAGTCCGCGCGCGTAACCGCCGATCAAGACCAGTCGTTCCACCTTGTCCGGATGGCGAAGCGCGTAAGCGATGGAAAGCGCGGCACCTTGAGACATGCCGAGCAGGGTAAAGGGTTCGTCGATTGCTTCGGTCACGGCTTCCAGGTCCGACAGCCAGGCCTCGAAGCTGATCTCGGAGATGTTTCGCGAAGAAAGACCACAGCCGCGAAGGTCGTATCGCACGAGACGTCCGAAGCCAGTCAACTCGGCAAGCCAGTGTTGCCAGACGGGACTGTCAAGATCGCGGGAGATATGGGTCAGCCAGTGCGCGGCTCGAACGATGGTCGGCCCACGCCCTGACGAGGCGCAGGCAATGCGCGCACCATCTTTGGCGGTGACAAAGAAGATGTCTTGTTTTGGAACTCCACGCCGCATCATGGGCAGGAGTATTACATCTCTTCGCATGGGGGCACAGTATTGCCTTGGCGCGATTGCTGTTCATTTCACACCCCATTGCACCCGGCACAAACGCGCACGGCCTCCGGGATGGGCGGAGGCCGTGAAGCGTTTTTCAGTTTTTACAGGGACGCGATTACTGCAGTCGAGTTCCGATCCGGGCATCGACGCTAAAGCGGCCAGCGCCATAGGCTACGATCTGCAACAGTCCACCGGCGATCGATATGTTCTTGAAGAAGTGGATGAACTGGTTCTGATCACCGAGCTGATTGTGGAAGGCCAGAGCTGCTGCCACAGTAAAGAGTGCCATGACTGCGGCAACGAGACGGGTCTGATAACCCGCGATCAGAGCAAGACTGCCGATGATTTCAACCGCAACTGCGCCGATATAGGCGAGCGTTGCGAAGGGCAGGCCTGCCGCATCGATCCAGGCGATGGTAGCTTCTGCAGACCCAAGTTTGGAAATGCCGGAAAGCAGAAACAAAGGGGCGATCAGCAGGCGTGCGGCC
This sequence comes from Roseibium sp. RP-7, assembly GCF_053005225.1. NCBI lineage: Bacteria > Pseudomonadati > Pseudomonadota > Alphaproteobacteria > Hyphomicrobiales > Stappiaceae > Roseibium > Roseibium sp. RP-7. Next base: position 302,323 of record NZ_JBRKQA010000001.1, on the reverse strand, counting down.
AGCGGCACGGCGCCGTCCAGACTGCGGGTGAGTGCGGAGCCGCCTTCAGGTGCGGCCGATACATCGAGATTTGCCATTTTCAGTACTCCTGTTTTGCCGGACCTTTCCTTATTCGTCCGGGCCTGATTAAAAGATATCGTCTACTTTTCTGATTATAAGTCACCAAAATCGGATCACATTGTAATCGATTATTGAACAATCCAATCCGACTTGCCGTAAGCGGCGGGATGAGATCTGTGCGCCCGGGAGATTCAGCGACGGCAATTTCGAACCGAAATCTGCCGGCGCCGAAGTTTCAACCTTCATCAGGCGTTGCTGACAAAACTGGCGATGATGTCCGCCGTCAGTTCAGGATGCTGATGCTGGGGCCCATGGCCTGCGCTGGGGTAAGTCACCAGTGTGACTGTCGGCAGGACGCCGTTCAGCGCGTACCAGTTCTCGACCGGGAAGATGATGTCGTGATCTCCGCCGATATGCAGGATCGGCACGCTGGTCGTCTTCAGCGTCTCCATCACCGGCGGAGCCGGGAAAGCCGGATTGGCCGGACCACCGGCAATGCGAGCCCGTGCAAAATCTATCGGAACTGCCGGGCTCGTATCGCCCTCACGCGCTTCGATGCGTGCCTGGGACCGGCTTGCGGCCGCGCGGCTTGAAGCCGATTTCGGTTCGAAGAAAAGGGCAACCACGTCCTCGAAGTCATTCACGTCCTTGCCGGCAAGGTTGTAAAAAAGCTGCTCTGCCGGTTTCACCAGATCGCCGGGAGGTGTCGAGCCCAAGAGCACAAGGTGGCTGATCTCCTGCGGATAAAGCGTCAGCGCCACCTGGGCCGCCATGCCGCCGATCGACCAACCGAGCAGGATCACGTCCTTCAGGCCCAGCGCCTGGATAAGATCACGCGGATCTGCGGCCATCTCCAGAGGATTGTAACTGGGTGTGCCGGTGGACAGGCCAAGGCCGGAATAGTCGAAGGTGATGACACGAAAGCCTCTTTCGGCAAGCCCGTTCAGGAAGGCCGGATCCCAAAGATCCAGAGTGCCGCGAAAGCGCGTTGCCAGCAGGATCGGCTTGCCTTTGCCGATGGACCTGTAAGCCAGAGTTCTGCCACCGGTTTCGATGAATTGGATCGGTGCCGTCAGGGCATCGTTTTCTGCAATCTTGTCGAGCATGTCCGTCTCCTCTGCTCCTTGCCGAATTGCGCCGGATCGCTTGCCTTTCCGGCTGATGGCTAGAAGGTGAGCCAAGACGGGTCCCGGAACCATTATCTGCCAGGATGCTGCACTCATACTGGCGTATGATTGAACGGACTGCAGGCCCATGCGAGGACTTGGCCATGACTGACAATCCGATTGTTCACATCATCGACGATGACACCTCGCTACGCGAAGCCTTGGTCCGGCTGTTCCGGTCCGTTGGTCTTGAGGCGAGGCCTTATGTGTCCGTCGCGGCTTTTCTTGAGGCCGGCAACAACGACACTCCGGGGTGTCTTTTGCTCGATGTGCGCTTGCCCGGCATGAGCGGTCTCGATTTTCAACGCCAACTGGAGGATCTCGGGATCCGTATGCCGGCCATCATGATGACCGGCCACGGAGATATCCCGATGTCCGTCAGCGCGATGAAGGCGGGTGCAGTCGACTTTTTGCCGAAGCCTTTCCGCGACCAGGACCTTCTGGATGCGGTGGCAATTGCAATCGAACGCGACAGCCGCAATCGGACCGACAATCGGGAAAAAGACCAGTTGCAGGCTCTGTACGAAAGCCTGACCCGGCGCGAACGGCAGGTGATGACGCGTGTCTGCGCCGGACGCCTCAACAAGCAGGTCGCAGCGGATCTCGACCTCAGCGAAATCACAGTAAAGATCCACCGTGGAACGATGATGAAAAAAATGAGAGCCAGAACCCTGGCCGACCTTGTGCGCATGGCCCAGATCCTCGGTCTGAAAGACCCTCATGTGGATGCCTCCGGATTGGCGAGGCTCGACAGTCATGACCTCTGAGGCAGCCTGCGTGGCGGTCATCGATGACGATGAATCGCTGCGCAACGCCATTTCGTCGCTGCTGCGTTCAGTGGGAATGCGCGTTTCAACCTTTGCCACCGCCGACCTTTTCCTGAACCGTGCGGTGCTTGGCGACACCGATCTGATCATTACTGACATTCACATGCCGGGCATGTCCGGCATCGAGTTGAAAGACCGGCTCGACGATCTGGACTGCCAGGTCCCCGTGATCATGATCACCGCCAAGACCGAGCAGAATCTGCTTGACCGGGCGGAGGCCTCGGGAGCCTACTCGGTATTCCGGAAACCCTTCGATACCGACGACTTACTCAACACGATCGAGCAGGCCCTTGCCGACTGAACGGGAGATGCCGCATGCTGGAAGGACCTATCCCTCTTTCTGAATTGCAGCGCCCTGACGCAGCAGCAACCGCCCTTCTGGACCATGCCCCGCAAAGCGTCGTCCTGTGCGACGGAACCTGGCGCATCGTCTACTGGAACCGGGCGAGCGAAACGCTCTATGGCTGGACATCAGCTCAAGTACTCGGACAGGAGCTGAACACGCTGTTGCAAAGCCGGCATCCCCAACCCGTCCAGGCCCTGCAGCAGACTTTCTCAAGGCACCGGGCCTGGGACGGTGATCTGGAACGCACCACCGCCTCCGGCAACACTCTCACCGTCGAAACGACCTGGGCGATGGTGCCTGCGGCAGACGGGCAGTCCGAGTGGCTCATCGAATACGGACGCGACATCACCGCGTTGAGTGATGCGGAAATCTCCGTCCGCACACTCACCCACCAGTACACGAACGTGTTCCAGGCCATGGCCGCCTCGTTCTGGGAACTGGACTTCACCGAAGTCCGCCAGATGATCGGCGGCCTGCTGCAATCCGGCGTCACCGATTTCGCGGCCTATTTTCAAAACCATCCCGAGTTTATCGACGAGGCCATTGCCCGCACGACGATCCTGGATGTCAACGATGCGACCGTGCGGCTGTTCGGGGGCAAGGACCGGGACGGCATGATCGGCCGAAACATCTCGCCATTCTGGCCGCAGGAAAGCCGGACCATCTATGCCCGATCCTTGCTGGCCGCCCTGCGGCGTGAACCCAACTTGCAGACTGAAACCCGGCTATCGACGCTCGACGGGCAGCTGATCGATGCTCTCTTCACCGTGTGTTGGCCGGAGGGCCATCATGGTCGTGGCTCGGTTCTGGTCGGTGTCATCGACCTTACCGACCGCGTCAAGGCGGAAGAGGAACTGAGACAGTCGGAACTGCGTTTCCGCGATCTTTTCCAGGCCATGTCCACGGCCTTGTTCCAGCTCGACACTGCGGGCTTGCTTGGCTTCTATGACGACTTGCATGCCCGAGGCATTACCGACATGGGCGCTCATCTTGACGACCATCCGGAGGATCTCAGGCGCGCAATGGAGGGCTGCCTCATCGTCGAGGTCAATACAGCTGCTCTCAAGATACTTGGTGCGGAAGCGGCAGAGGACCTCATAGGCCAGACAGTATCCCGCTTCTGGCCTGCGTCCGGTGATGAGGCCTTCCGGGCCGTGCTTCAGCACAGCTTCGCCTCGGCAACCCCGTTCGAAGTCCGCGCCCGGAACTGCCGCCTCGACGGAAGCGAGTTCGACACGATGTTTCTGGTCAATGCCTCGCCGATCCTGCGGGCAAGGAAGATGACGCTTGTCGGGCTCGTCGACATCACGGATGAAGTTGAGGCAAAGTCCGCCTTGCAAAAGCTTCAGGCCGAATTCGCGCATGCTTCCCGGCTTTCGGTGCTCGGGGAACTGGCAGCCTCCATCGCCCATGAGGTCAACCAGCCGCTGGCGGCAATCGCCGCAAACGGGTCAGCCGCCGGCCGCTGGCTGAAGCGGCCCGACCCCGATCTTGAGGAACTGATGGCCATCAACGAGGCGATGGTCTGCGACGCAAGGCGCGCGGCCGACATCGTGTCCAGGATCCGCTCCATGGCCACCAAGCGGGAGACCCAGCAGCTTGCAGCATCAGTCAATCGGATCATCGAGGAGGCTCTGGTCTTTCTTTCCCACGAGCTGCAAGCCCACGGCACAAATACACGAACCGCGCTGAAGGACGGCCTGCCGGATGTCCTCGTCGACCGGGTGCAGATCCAGCAGGTGGTGGTCAATCTCATTCTCAACGCCGTTCAGGAACTTGCCCGCAAGAACATTCCCTTCCCGCTGATCGAAGTCACGACCTCGCAGGTGGACAACAGGGTTGTCATCCGCGTGGAAGATACCGGTGCCGGCATTCCGGCGGAGATGCGCGAGCGTATATTCGAAAGCTTCTACACCACCAAACAGACCGGACTTGGCATCGGCCTGTCCATCTGCCGCAATATCGTGGAAGGTCATGGCGGCAGGATCCTGGCGGACGGTTCACCGCTCGGCGGGGCACGGTTTCAGGTGGAGCTGCCCGTTGCCTCTGCAGCGGTGCAAACATGATCGGGAGGACGCTGCCGTCCTCCCGTTTATCTGGCTGAAACCTAGTCCTCACGCCGGCTGGACGAAGAACTCCAGAAGATCGGGATTGACGATGTCCGGGTGGGTCGTTGCAAGGCCGTGCGGCAGCCCCGCATAGACCTTCAGCGTGCCCTTCGGCAGCAGCTTGATGCTTTCAAGCGCCGAGGCCCCGATCGGGACGATCTGGTCGTCGTCGCCGTGCATGACCAGAACCGGAATATCGATTTTTTTCAGGTCTTCCGTGAAATCGGTCTGGGAAAACGCCTTGATGCAGTCGTAATGAGCCTTTGCTCCCCCCATCATGCCCTGGCGCCACCAATTGTCGACGATGCCCTGGCTGACAACGGCACCCGGCCGGTTGAAACCGTAAAACGGACCTGCCGGAATATCGTGGAAGAACTGCGAACGGTTGGCCAGAAAGGTTTCCCGGAAACCGTCGAACACTTCCAGCGGCAGACCGCCCGGATTGGCCGCCGTCTTGACCATCAGCGGCGGCACAGCGCCCAGCAGCACGGCCTTTGAAGCGCGGGCTGTGCCGTGACGGCCGAGGTAGCGGGCCACTTCACCACCGCCGGTGCTGTGGCCGACGTGGATGACGTTTTGCAGGTCCAACGCTTCCACCAGCGCCTTCACGTCATCGGCGTAAGTGTCCATCTCGTTGCCATCGAAGGTCTGGGTCGAACGGCCGTGGCCGCGCCGGTCGTGCGCCAGCACCCGGTACCCCTTCGCCAGAAAGAACATCATCTGGGCGTCCCAGTCATCGGCAGAAAGCGGCCAGCCATGGTGAAACAGGATCGGCTGGGCGTTTTTCGGACCCCAATCCTTGTAAAAGATTTCGGTGCCGTCTGCGGTGGTAACGAATTGCGCGGTCATCTGGCTTGTTCCCCTGATTTCTTCCGCCGTGGCGGGGGTCGGTTGCATAACGATGGATACGGCCCCGCCGATCGCGGGGGCCGATGCCAGTCCTTCAAGAACGAAGCGTCGCGTGACAGATTTCATGGACATGTTGTTCCCCGTAGCTAATGCAGGCGGTGCCTGCGGTGACGTCATCAGCCTGCGGGAAAGGGCACCGTGGAACCATTGTACGGCAGGTCTTACCGCTCATACATCGGTATGGTTGTATTTAACCTCGTGTTTGATTGAAGCTGGTGCTGAGCCAATTTCGTCGACGAAAGCCGGCTTGTTTCATGAGTCCTTCTCATCAGTGCAAGCTGGGCGCAGGGCATATTTTCCATCCGGTCTGCGGGGTAATGTGTCAGCTCCAAATTCGACTTGCCTCCCAAGCGCCTTGAAACCGGAAGCAACGCATCAAATGCAACGACCTTTCATCATCTGCCACATGATCACCTCTCTCGACGGCCGCCTCCTTCCCGGTCGCTGGCCGGCCAGCGAGGAAGAAGTCATGACAGCCTATGAACGCGCTGCCGAACGTCTGGACAATGACGGCTGGATTGTCGGTCGGCGCACAATGGAAGATTTCATTGCCTCAGCTGAACCCTGCATCTCTACAGGTCCGGTTCCGCGTCCGGATCTCATAGCCGGCTCTTCTGGAAACAAGGTCGCAATCTGCTTTGACCGCTCCGGGCGTCTACGCCCCGAAACCGGAGACCTCGACGGCGATCATCTCGTGATCGTGCTGTCGGAAAGAGTTGCGGACGACCATGTCCAGGACCTGTACGCCCGCGGCATTTCCGTTTTCTTTGCCGGTGCGGAGGGAACCGACCTGTCCGGTGCGCTGACAAGGATTTCGGAAGCCTTCGATTGCCGGCGTCTGTTGCTGGAAGGCGGCGGTACTCTCAACGGCGCGTTTCTGGCAGCCGACATGATCGATGAAACCAGCACACTCGTCTTCCCGGTTATTGATGGACAGAGCGGCATTCCAGCCATTTACGAGCATACGCAACCGTGTGATGCCCGCAGGCTCGAACTCATTTCCTCCAGCACATTCGACGACGGAACCATCTGGATCCGCCACAAGGTGATCCGGGACACGTCCCATCGAGACCGGAATGACAGTGACATCTGAATCTCATCCCCCTGCCGGGGCCCTGATCATCATAGCCTTCGCGACGTTCCTTGCACTCGTCGTCTTCACCGCGCCGCTGACGACGCTGGAAGCGATGACACGTGAACTGCACCTGTCGTCGGCCGGTCAGGCGTGGGTCATGGGCGGCATGCCACTGGGTGCGGCCTGCGGCCTGCTGACCGCAGGCGCCCTCGGCGATACACTCGGCCGGCGAATGACGTTCACCGGCGGATTGTGGCTCACGGTTCTGTCGTCGGTTGCCGCAGCGCTTGCCACCAACGGCCTGTTTTTGATCCTCATGCGCATCGTACAGGGCCTTGGAAGTGCCGGCATCATGGCCTGTGGCCTCGGGTTGCTCGGACAGATCTACCAGGGCGAAGCTCGCCGGCACGCAGCGGCAATCTGGGCGGCGGCACTTGGCGGTGGTGTGGCCGCAGGTCCGATCATCGCATCGCTCCTGCTCGGGGTTTCGGGCTGGGCCGCGATACACTGGCTGATAGCGGTGACCTCGGCCCTGCTCGCCCTCGCGGCCCGGGCACGCCTTCCGGAAAGCCAACCCAGCGGTCAGAAGGTCGATCTGGCGGGAAGCGTCGTTCTGATGGCCGGGCTCGGATGCCTTCTTTCGGCATTGACCGAGGCGCGGGTCGGGTCAGCGATGACGGTCGTAACTCTTTCGGCTTCCGGTCTTCTGCTCGTCGCGATTTTTCTGGCGATCGAAAAACGGGTCAGAAATCCGATCCTGACACTGGATCTTTTCGGCGATGCCAATTTCACGGGAGCCACAATTGCGGCCTTCGCCTCGGGCGCGGGTGTGCTTGCCCTTATGTCCATGGTTCCGACCGTACTGGTCCGCGGCCTTGGAATGGAACCGCTGTTTGCTGCCGTTGTTCTTGTCGCCTGGTCCGGTGTCACCGTTATCGCCGCTCTTGCGGCACGCCTGCTGCCGGACCGGTTCACTTCTAGACAAAGGGTTATCTGGGCCATTCTCGGTTGTGCACTTGCCCAGTTCCTGCTGATTGCCGCTGATGCCGATACGACCTGGGCAGCCGTTCTTCCCGGTCTGTTCATCGCCGGGCTGGCCAATGGCGTCCTGAACGCTTCCCTGGGCCACGAAGCTGTGCAGACGGTCCCCCCAGAACGCAGTGCCATGGGGTCCGCCGCCAACAACACGGCCCGCTACCTCGGTTCGGCCATCGGCATTGCACTTGTCTCCCTTCTGATTGGAGAACCGACGGTCGAGGGTTTTTTTGCCGGCTGGCATGGGGCGGTCATTGTCAGCACCGTCAGCAGCCTGATCGGCGTTGCAGCCATGCTGTTTGTCAGTCGTCGTGGTACCCGACCGACAGTGTGACGCCGGCGGCAGAAGCGCCCTCGACATCGCTCAATGACCAGACCTTGCCTGCTTTGTCAGTGGGCTGTCGCTGTGTGCAGGCCAGGGACATCCACTTGGTTCGCCCGGTTCGTTTCATGAGGTCAGATCATAACTCGTTTCAAGAGACGTGCCTTAATCCCCCGGCCTGATGACTTCATATTACCCGTGACGCGCCGGGCATGACGCTGCCTGAAGCGAAACGGACGCAAGCATGATGCCGCGTTGCGCAATCAGCCGTCGGCACGCCTTCATGAAAACTCGAGGAGAGGCACCATGGAACTGAACATCAATGGATCCCGGCACGAGGTTGACGTTGAACCCGACACCCCGTTGCTGTGGGTATTGCGGGACACGCTCGGAATGACCGGCACCAAATACGGATGTGGCCTTGCCCAATGCGGAGCCTGCACGGTGCTTGTCGACGGTTACGCGACCCGTACCTGTGTCACCCCGGTCGAAAGTGTCGCCGGTTCCGAGATCACGACCATCGAAGCAATTGAACAAGATCCGATCGGCAGGAAAGTGGTCGACGCCTGGGTGGAAAACCAGGTGCCGCAATGCGGCTATTGCCAGTCTGGCCAGGTCATGGCTGCCACGTCCCTTCTCAAGGAAAACGCCAGCCCATCGGAAGACGACATTGCCGCAGCAATGACCAATCTGTGCCGATGCGGCACTTACAATGCGATTTCGAAAGCCGTGCGTCAGGCCGCTGAAGTTTAAGGAGGCGCTCCCATGAAAATTGATGAAAATTCCGGTTTCACGCGCGCCGATATAAACACAGCGCGCCCGCTGAACGTCTCACGCCGTGGCTTTCTCGCCGGTTCTATCAGCGCGCTGGTTCTGACCGTATCTTTTCCTGCTGGAACCGGGCGGGCGATTGCGCAGGCCGGCCTGACCACGCCGGGTACCCGGATCGATGCCTACCTGGAAATTCTGGCCGACAGCACGGTGAAATTCCGCAGCGCTTTTGTGGAAGGCGGGCAGGGTATCTACACCGCCATGGCCCAGATCGTCGGTGAGGAACTGGATGTCGAGCCGGGCAACTTTCAAGTTGAAACGGCGCCCCCGGGACCCGACTACCTGCTGATCGGCGGGCAAATTCGCTTTACCGGCGGCAGCATGTCCGTGCGCATGAGCTATGACGCCATGCGCAAGCTTGGTGCGACTGCCCGTCAGATGCTGCTGCAAGCCGCTTCTGGGCGCCTTGGCGTGCCGATTGAAACCCTCACGACCGAACCCGGGAAAGTGGTTCATCCGGCCTCCGGGCAATCGATCCCCTATGGAGACCTTGCGACAGCTGCGGCGGCCCTTCCGGTGCCGGAAACAGTCGAATTGCGGTCGAAGGATGAATTCCGCTGGATCGGAAAGCCGCACGACAGGCTGGACGTTCTCGACAAGTCCACGGGACGGGCGCAATACGCGATCGATCTTTCGGTCGATGGCATGCTCTACGGTGCGGTACAACATGCACCGCGTCTTGGCCAGCAACCTGGCGCATTCGCCAATGAGGCAAACGTCGAGGCGATGCCCGGCGTGCATTCCCTTCACAAATTGCCCGGAGCCGTCGCGGTTCTGGCAGACAGCTGGTGGCGCGCCCGGATGGCCGTTGAGAAGCTGGAAGTCGAGTGGACAGAAGCTCCCGCAGGTACCGCTCGCGCCATGCCGGACACCTTCTCCTCCGAAGCGCACAAGGAAATGCTCAAGGCGACGGCCGGTCAAGGGATCGCGTTTGAAGCCGAAGGAGATGCCGATGCCGCGCTAGCATCCTCCGCCAAGGTGATCGAAGCCGCCTATGACGCCCCCTATCTGGCACATGGTCAGCTTGAGCCGCCCTCTGCGCTTGTACGCTGGAACGACGACGGCACGCTGGAAATGTGGGTCCCGAACCAGGCTCCAGAGATGTTCCAGGCCGATGCCGCGAAGGTGGCCGGGATATCTGCGGACAAGGTCATTGTTCATTCCCCGATGCTCGGAGGCTTCTTCGGCCGTCATTTCCTCTATCAGACGGCAAATCCCTATCCGCAGGCGATCCTGCTGTCCAAGGCGGCTGGCCGCCCGGTAAAACTCCTTTGGAGCCGCGAGGAAGAATTCCTGCGCGACGCTCTTCGGCCAATTGGCACGGTGCGGTTCAGGGCTGCGATCGGCCCGGATGGCCATCCCCTGGCTTTCGACGCGGTTGCCGTCGGCGAAGGCCCCACCGGACGCTGGTACGGTCGTCAGCCGGACAAGGTCGACAGCTCATCGGTCGAGGGAATTGCCGGCAAGCCCTACGCGATCGCAAACAAGCGCGTGGGTCAGATCCATGTCGATGATCCGGCCATTATCGGGTTCTGGCGTTCCGTCGGTCATTCGATGAATGATTTCTTCTATGAGTCCTTTTTCGACGAAATGGCTGATGCCGGCGAGCAGGATCCCTTTGAACTGCGTCTCAAGTTGCTGGACCACAGCCCACGCCACAAGACACTCCTGCAGACGGTTGGTGACTTGTCCGGCGGTTGGAAAAGAGGGCCCTTTGAGGCGGAAGACGGAACGCGGCGCGCCCGCGGTGTTGCCATGGCCTCTCCTTTCGGCAGCGAGGTGGCAACGATTGCAGAAGTCTCCCTGGATGGCGGCGAAGTGGTCGTTCACGATGTCTGGGTCGCTATCGATCCGGGCAGCATCGTCAATCCAGCGATTATCGAAGCCCAGGTAAACTCCGCCGTGGCACTCGGTCTTTCTTCCGCATTGCTGGAAGAGGTCGTCTACACCGATGGTATGCCCGAAGCCCGCAATTACGACATGTATCCGATCCTGCCTCCTGAGCGCATGCCGCGCGTTCATGTCCGTATCGTGGAGAGCGGTGCGCCGATGGGAGGTGTCGGTGAACCCGGGCTTCCAGGCATACCGCCGGCAGTCGCAAATGCCGTAGCTGTTCTCACCGGCGAACGAATCCGGAGCCTGCCGCTTTCCAGGTTTGATTTTTCGGGAGCAGACGGATGATCAGCAAGATTATTGCAGCCATCGGCATCTCGCTGATGATTTATGGTGCTCCCTGCGCTTTTGCGCAGGGAGGTGACCTTTCGGGACAACAAGCGCTCCTTTTGAAACAGGACCTTGGCCTTCAAGCTGGCAGGAGCTGATTGCGACGAACCATGAACGCTCGTCAGCACCCTTCAGACGACGCCTTGAAGGACAATGTGCTGGTTCTCGCCTTGCCGTTTTTCCCGACATATTTGACCTTCGCCCGCATGAAGGCGGGGTAACCGGCGCCAATCGTCTTGGTCGAGAACCCGTAACTGTTCGTCACGGTGACCGCTCCATTGATCCGGCTTGAATAGAATTCTCCCGTCGCTGTGTTCAGGCTCAGTTTCTCCGTGCGCGTGAAACATTTGCGCCCTTCGGGGCAGACCTGCGTATGAACCCCGCACCGGTTTTGCTTGTAGTCGTTGAAGAAGTAGACGGACTTCACCGGCCCCTTGGAACCGGTCTTGATGAAGCAACCAACAGGATGGTTGAACGGACAGGCCTGTGGTTGACCTGTCACTCCCTCATTGGAGCGCGACTGTGCTGTCGCAAATTCTGCCGGCAGACCCAGCAGAAGGCCAGCTGCAAGAGCGTAGGCGTATTTCATCAGATTGTCTCCTTTGAACCGAAACTCGGCAAGGAGTAGGCGATCCTTGCAGGCTGCAAATGTCCCATATGGGAGAGCTTGAACGGAAATCGCAGTTACTTAGGCAGCGAAGCATCAAGCTCTCGCGTCTCTTTCAGCAACCTTGCGAAGCGCCAGGGACTGGCCCGGGGCAAGCGTGACACTGTCTCATACAGCAACCAGGACAGAAGACAGCCAACCAAAGCCGCGGAATTCAGGTCCACCGTTGTCAGCAGCACGGTGACCGCGATCCCGAAGTTCAGGGACACGATCGCCGCCGGCGCGCTCACGCGACGGCCGCGAACCGACGCCCAGACAACCGGCAAGAACACCGCCAGCGAACTGAAGGCGGAAATGATCGAGTTCAGGACATCCGCGAACAAGGCCGCTGAAAGACCGAGCAACGTGAACAGCGCGGCAACGATCAGCTGCAATCTCCCCAGCGACAGTTCTGTCCGCTCCAGACCGGCCATCAGCGGCATCACGAACGTGTCCATCGTCGACATCACCACGGCGATGAGCATCAGGTCGACAAGCCATATCCAGGTCTGCGGCACCGACGTGTGCAGGATCTGCATCACGTCCCCGCCAGGCATGCTGTGCAGCCCGAGCCAGACGATAACGAGGTATCCCGCAAGGCATATCGGGGCTCCGAGCAGGAATGCGCGCCGGGCAATTGACGGCTCACGTGCGGTTGCCATCCGCTGCCAGTTGTCGACGGCCAGAACCGCGCTTGCCGGTATGAACAGCCAGATACCGATCAGGATCGGAAAGCGGTAGGGACCAAGGTCGAAAAACACGAGCTCCCGCGTAGGCGCTTCCATGTTCCACATCCCGAGGATCGCAATGCCGACGAGAATGACCACAGCCTGCGGAATGTCGGTTTCCGTTGCCACCCTGTAGCCGCCAATCGCCGTATAGGCCCCTGCAACGAATGTTGCGAGCACGACTGCCGCAAGCGGCGGAATTGGAAGGACAGCCGTCAGGATAACGGCCAGGGCAATCAATTGTACCGAGGCCCGCAGAAGAAAGACAAAGGCAACCGGCACCCATATCAGGATCGGGTGCCGCACCTTGTGGGTGACCACGATGAGGTCGATCAGTCCTCTTACCCCGTATTTTTGCGACAGTCTGTGCACACCCGGAGCGACAAGGGCACACATCAGCAGCCCGGTGCCATAGGCCAGCGCGAGCGACAGGCCGATGACAGGGCTTGCCGCGGAAAACAGCACCAGGGCAACAAATGTACCGATACCGATATTGCCGCAGATGATACCGGCAACGGTAGCCAGCAAACCCGTGCGACCCGAGTTGAAAATGTAGTCGGCTCGCGTCCCCTTGCGGCTGCGCCAGAAGGCGTAAACCAGCGGTCCCAACAGAAGCGTTCCAAGGACGATTGTCTGTGATCCCGTGCCTGTCACGCCAGAAGCAGCCTCTCGAAAACGTGTTCCGTCCGACGGGCCCTGGTCAGGTAAAAATCCCCGTGAACTCTAACCGTTGTCCGATGTAACCCGGCACCCTATGATCTCCAATATATGGAAAACCATAGTTTATGCTTGGACAGACGCAGTGCCGCCCAGTTTGATCGAGAAATTGCCTGAAGGAATTTCTTCCGACAGTGCCTGGACAGCCAGTGCGCAATTCTTCGAATCCTTTGGCTTCGACAAGCTCATTTACATCGACCGCACGATGGCCGGTCTGTCGATGTTCACCACCTTTCCGGAAAGCTGGACCTCTCATTACCGCGCCGCCGCCTATGAGCGGATCGACCCCTTCTTTGCCTACTGCTGCACCTCGACTACTCCTATGGGGACAGGCATCGACTATCTTTCGGACTATCCGTATCTGTGCACCGCCCAGCGCCAACTCATTCAGGAAGCTGGAGAAACCGGCATGCGTGCCGGCATGTCCTGTATCGTGCGGCAAGCGGGCCCTGGTGGAGCTGGTGGCTGGAACCTCGGATCAAGCCTGCCGCGCCACGAAATCGAGAAGATATTTTCAGAACATGCCGACCTGCTCCGCCTGACAGCCTTCTTTGCGCACCAGCGCCTGCAGGCCGCGCTGGAAAACGAGCACAGGGACATCGCGCTGAGCCCGCGGGAAAAGGAATGCCTCCTTTGGGTCGCGCAAGGCCTGCGCAGCAAGCAGATCGCAGACAAGCTCGGCCTCAGGCCGGTTACCGTCGAACTTCATCTCAAGAACGCCCGCACAAAACTTCGCGCCGCGACCCGCGAACAGGCAATTGCCATCGCGCTGCTCAACGGGCTGATTTCCCCTTAGTCAGGAATGTGGGAAAAGTGTCCTGTGCCTTCCACGTGTTCAAGCTCCCTTAAATGGGAGAGGGCGCGTGTCACCCCAACTGTTCTGTTGTCTTCCGGACATGGATTTTCCGGAGACATGCATGACGACGCTTTTCATCCTACTGATCATGAGCCTTGGCGGGTTCGTCTACCTGCAGAACCGCCTTGCAGCGGCCAGAAATGCCGTTGCGAACGGGCGTTCGGGCATTCAGGTTCAACTCAAGCGGCGGCATGACCTTGTTCCCGGGCTGGTGAGCGCGGTCCGCTCCGCCATCCGTCAGGAAAACCATGTCTTCGACCGTCTTCTGGACGTGCGGGAGAAGGCAATTGCGGTCCGGCAGGGCAGCCTGGAAGACATCGAACGGGCCGAAAACGACCTGACCGCAGGGCTGAGCACCTTCCTTGGATACACGGAACATCATCCTGATGTGACTTCGACGGAAAACATCCTTCAACTGCAAAAACAGCTGGAGGAAACCGAGGACCAGATCAGTGCCGCACGCCGGCTCTATAACGGCAATGTGGATCGCTACAACACGCTGCTGGATGCCATCCCTTCGTGCTGGGTCGGCTCGCTCCTCGGCTTCGAACGGGCAGCGTTTTTCGCACTCGATGCAGACCAGTTGAAATCCGCTGAAGCCGCACCGCCAATCGACCTGACAAGAGCGCCGTCATGAGTGGGCGCGTCACGCACTGGGACCCGATCAAGGGTGAAATCTCCGTGGAGACCCCTGATGTCTCCGACATCCGATCAGGTGTTGTTCTGCCTGCTCCGGTCCGGCGCATGCTGCCGATAGGGGCGATCCTTGCCCTTTTGTGGACCATGGTGCAGGGCTTCTGGACGGACGGCTTTCCGTTTGGGCCTGTTGCGGTCACGACCGTGATGTTCGCGCTCATGTTTCTGGCGGGGGAGCTTGAAAACAGGGACGGCCGACAGCTGAAGCGCCGGGTCGAACTCGCACGCAGGAAAGGCTGGAGCTACACCGGCAAGCTCATGGAGCGCGTGCGCGAATTCGGCACTGTCATGACATCGGACGGCGCGGATCGCCGAACGCACCTGGTCAAATCCGAAAGGGCGCTTGCCGTGGAAGACCGCGTCCCCGAACTGACCAGGCTTCAGGTCGGATCCTTTGTCGGTGCCCAATTCGATGGCGAATTCTGGGGCACAAGCAGCAACGACGGATTGCCGTTCTGGGTCGCAATCGGTGCCATGGAAATGGAAGCCGGCCTTGCGGCGAATCCTGCCCTGAGGCGTGACGCCCGTGGCGGCAGAGGAGGCTTCGGCGTGTTCTACTCCCTCCTGGGAGCTTATAAACTTGGCCGCAAGACAGGCGTCCGGGCCGCAGTGCGACCGGAGAACCTCTTCCACAAGGGCCCTCTGGATCGGGACATCAAGACGGAGTCCATCGCCTTCAACGAGGCATTCCATGTTTCCTGTTCAAACGATGCCGGAGCGGATGCGGACCTTGCCGTTCTCAGCATCCTGACGCCTGCTACTCAGACCACCCTGCTCGATCTGCTTGAGCGGTATCATACTGTCGGCTTCGTGATTGACGACGATGTCCTGTTCTTTCTGGCACAGGACAAGCTTGTCGGTGCCAACGCGCACCCGGACCGGGTCGATGCACATCTCGCCGACCTGCTGACCGAGTTCGAGGCCGCAAAGTTCTCTCTCAAGAATACCGTCGAATAGGGGCACTCGGCATGAAACGCCGCTTTTGCAGCCAGACCCTATGGATTTTCATAGATTTGCAACGGCGGCTTTCTGCTGCAGTCTCGCGGCGGGCGTCTGCAAGGGGACTTTTGACACATTGGGCAGATGTGGTTCTGAGACGAGATCTGCGCATGGAAGCAAGATACCTACCGAGACCTGACGGGCCTTCGCTTTATTACCGTCATTGGCCCGTCAACGTGACGCGCCGTCTCTATTCGGGAAAGAGAACCGTTTTCCTGGGCCACAGCCAACCAACGCATTCAGGAATGCTGCAGCCACTCGCAGCGGGATTCCGTGCCTCCGGCTGGGACGTCCACTCCGGTGATATCCGGGGACACGGCAAGAGTTTCGACAAGACCTCGGTTGCCGGGCATCTGGATCCGCGAGACGGCTGGAAATCGGCTGTAGAAGACATGCGGCACCTGCTGGAGAGGAGCTTTGAGGACACGCCCTGGCAGGACCGGTTGATCGTCGTTCCCAATATCACCGCCCTGCTGACCCTGGAAGTCATGAAGACCTGGCCGGACCTGGCCCGGCACATCGTGTTCATCTCGCCGCCGCCCAACCAGAAGACGCTAGCCTTGTTCGGCAAGACTTTTTCCGAGGTTCGAATCCGCCTGAAAGGCGCGGATACGCCCGACGAACAGACCCTGCACCATCTCTATTCCTTCCTTGGCGCGCACCTGAAGGATCGTAGGCACCTTGCCGATGTCATGAGTACGGATCACCGTGTCATTCAGCAGGTCCTGGAAGACCCGCACGGCTGGCCGACACCGACACCCGCATATTGGAAGCAGATTTTCGAAGGCATGCTCAGTGCGTGGTCGTGGCCGCGTGACGCTCAGATGAAACCAGGCACGCGGTGCCTTGTCGTCTTCGGCGGCGAAGATGCAATGCTCCGCGACGGCGGTTTCCTGCCGCCCATCGAGCGCTTCCTGTCGCGGATTGGCATTGAGGACGTTGCCTCCGAACGTGTCGACGGAGCCCGGTCGGCGCTGTTTCTGGAAGAGGACAAATTCTCGATCAGCGGACGGGTCCTGGACTGGGTCCAGAAAAACAGACGCCCTGAGGCCGATATCAGGGAAGTCGGCGTGGAAGAGCTTGCCTCGGACATCCTCAACCGGATCAGCGAAACCGGCGCACGGCAGCTGGAGCCGGATGAACTTGTCGAGCTCTGTTACAACGCCATCGACGACGACAGCCGATGGACGGAAATCATCTACCGGATGATCCATGAGGCAGAACTCTCCGGGAACGTCAACGAGGAGGAACTGCACGAGCGCATCAGCCGGCTGATGCCGCACTGGGAACGGGCGTTCAACCTGAACAAGCAGGTCATGATGAGCGCGACGCTCGGCGTTCTTCTGGAAAGCGTGATCGAGCGGCTGCAGATCGGTGTTGCCCTGCTGGACAGGCAAAACGACCTCCTGCATTGCAACGGCGCCTTCGAAACTTCGCTCTCGGGCCTGTTGCCGCAAGACGACGCTTGTCAAATTCAAGAAACCGCGAAGGCGCGGGTAAAGTCGCTTCTGGCAGAAAACGAAGCGGCAGTCATTTCTCGCCAGAACGGGGAAAGACTGATTGTCCATGAGGGCAAGCCTGTCGGCTTTCAGTTTTTTCCTGCCGCCCTCAAACAGACCAGCCTTCAAAGGCACGGGCCTGCCAGCTTGTTGTTGTTGAGGGTGCAGACCGGCGAAGACACCTCCGAAACCCGAAAGACCCTGATCGAACTGGCCTATGGCCTGACCGGCAAGGAAGCGGAGATTGCCCTCGAGATCGCCGAAGGACGATCGCTGGACCAGATTGCAGACAACCAGGGAATTCTGGTCAGCACGGCACGAGGGCATCTTAAAAAGAGTTTCCAGAAGATCGGCGTGCACAGTCAGTCGGAGCTTGTGGCCCGGCTGATGGCCGGGCCTGTCGGCTGGTTGAAATAGACCCTCCGCACGCATTCCATTCGGGAAGAATTCCTAGCGCCTGTCACCTGCCAGCAGCGTAGACGGAACATCCCTGCTTCAAGGCGGCACGACGGTCGCTCTGGCACTCGCAGGAAGGGGTGATCCCGGTGCCGGTGAGGCAGGAAACGCCTTTGACGTAGCAACCCTGGGCGCGAACCACCACCCTGTGGTTAAACCGGGTGCCATCGAACTTGGGATAGCCTTTTGTCACCCGGGCCATGGAAACGGCAAACCGGCGGCCATGGCTGTTCCTCATCTTGCCTTGCCAGTTTACCCAGGCTCTTGCCTCGGCACCGGCCCGGGTCTTGTGACCCTTGCTGAAAGCGCTCTCCGCCTGGATCGTGCAGATCGTCTTGGCCTGCGCCGAAAAGGTTGGCAGCAGGAAACTCGTCCCCAGTGCCAGAAAAAGTATCATCCAAATCTTCCGCATTTCAGTCTCCGGTCTTGTTGGCGAGACATGTCGATGACGCAAGACTGACGTTTCGGTCCGGCTGAAGCCTCTCCCATTTGGGTGAGCATCGATGCGGTTCCGGCACCGGACGGCGCTTATTTGCAGACAATGAAACCAAAAGCGGGACACCCGCCAGCTTCGCAATAGGCGTCGACAGTGGCGGCCTTGCCGACGAGCTTGATGTCGCCGAAACAGGCAACGTCCGACTGACCGAATTTCAGACAATAGGCACGGGCGGGTGCCTTGCCGCATTCGCTGTAGCGATTGTCCGCTCCCTTGAAACAGGCGAGTACCCGGATGTCCGGTTGCCCCTGCACGAAGATCGGATCGACGGACACATTGCCCGGACATGGTGTCTCGGAAAATCCGTCGAGACTTGCGAAGTCGGGCAAGGCTTGTGCACCGCTGCCATTCGGCGATGTGTCGATGTCCTCGGCACCCGAATTTGAAAGGCTGCCCGCGCCGGTGCCTACACCGGAACCGGCAGCCTGCAGGCATTCAGACGGTGGCAAGTCTGCGTTTCTTGCCACCTCCGTAAACCGTGCGGGATTAGCCTGGGCGAACAGGTCCCGGGCCTCTCCCGTGGTCATCAAGCCCAGCATCGCCAGGACGTCGCATTGCGAAGACGCAACGCCTTGGCAGCCATACCCCGCCGCACAAGCGAGGTCTTCGACACCTGGGGCCTGGACCCCGGGACCTTGCGCGAAGACCGCTTCCGACAGGAACCAGGGGATTACAAAGGTCAGACAAGCACGGCGAGGACGAGACCTCATTGCGAAACCAGCTCGATTGCAAACCTGTCGAATTCGAAATGGCTCTCTTGAGACTTTGCCTTGTTCCACTGGCCGGCGAGCACGCTCGGCTTGCCGGCAAGGCGCAGCACGGTAACCGGATCGGTCTCGAGGACGTAGGGGCCGCCCTCCTGACCGTCAGCAGCGGGCAATTCCAGTTCGATGGCAGCGGAGAGCGCACGTCCTCGCCGTTTCAGACGCAGCAGAGCACCATCGGTCGAAAGCGATTCCAGAACCTTGTTGCCATAGGCCCTGCCCGCCTTGTCGCACACGGTCTTGACGATCTGCTTGCTGAACAGATTGACATCGAAACGCGATACTTCAGGCTTGCCTTCGGGATCTCCGGAGAGGCGGGTCAAGGACAGGTTCAGATAAGAACCGCAGCCTTTTGTCCAGATCCAGGCCATTGCGCCGATCTGGTTGTTCGTATCCTCCAGCAGCGACACCGATACGCTTTCATGACCGCTTTGTTCATGCAGCTTGAACTTGAGACTCAGGTCGAAATCACCGTCAGGCAGCGGCTCGTCAAGAACGAGCCGGTTCAGCGCGTTCTTGTTGTCGTAGATCGTGTCGCCCCCCAGTGCGGAGACAAACAGGGTGCCGCTTCCGGTAAACCTGGTCAGCCTGTCGGTTCCATTCAGTGTCTGCCAGCTGGCTGCCAGCTCCGGGCCGTCAAACGTTTCTTCAAACACAAGGGTGCTGGCCGGAACGACCTCTTCAGCTTCCGGCGCCGGTGCGGGAGGTTCCGCTGCCTTGCCTGCGTCCGCGACAGCCTGCTTGACGGCCTCGGTGAAGCTTTCGGCATTGTTGGCGGCGTAATAGTTGCCGCCGCCATTTTCGGCGATGCACTGAAGGGCCTGGTTCTCCTCCTGCGTCAGGTCAAACCCGACCACATGGACGCGGGTGTTGATACCGCGCTCGGCCAATGCCTTGGCAGCGGCGCATGGGTCACCGCCACAGGTTTCCAGCCCGTCTGAAATCAGAAGCACGTTTGCCGGCCGGTTGGAGGCGGGCATGGCGGAAGCCGCCTGTTGCAGGGCGGCTGCGATGGGGGTTTTTCCACGAGGCGTAATCGCGTCGATAACCGGCTTCAGACGTTCGGTATCGAAGTTGGAAACCGGATACAGGATCTCGGTGTCTCTGCAATCCCCTTCCCGGCGGTGTCCGTAGGCCATGAGGCCGACGTTGGTCTGAGCCGGCAGGTCACCGATAAGACCTGTCAGCGCCTGTTTCGCGGTGGTGATCTTGGCAACACCGTCGACCTGCCCCCACATGGAGCCTGAACCGTCCAGAACGAACAGAAGGTCGCTCCCTTCAGAGGACAGGCCGTTTCCGGGAAGGTCTCCTTCCTCCATGCCGGGTACCACAGCGTCTCCGCCATTTGCAGCTTGTGTCTGCCCCGATCCAACAGTGGACCCGGCCGCTGAACTGCCCTTGAGCGTGATCTCGGAACCTGGATCCGATCTGTTGTCCACACCGGCGGACTGCAGGAGATCAGACAACGACCAGTCGTTTGTTTCGGAATAGATGTCGTTGATCTGCCAGGAACCGTCCGACACGGTTATCAGCGTGTAGATGTGCCGGATCGGCATTCCGAAGTTGGTAAAAGTCACCTGGATTCGGGCAGCTCCCTGCAAGAGGGGAGCGTCTGGATCAGGCCGGATACTGAGATCGGAAATACTCGCGTCCTGTGCATCATAGACCGGATCGAATTGCAATATCCCCTGAAGTTCCCTTTGCACGAGACCGTCGACGAGGAACTCCTTTGCGGCCGGAGCGTCGTTCAGGAGCGGCGTATCGCCGTCGTTGAACCGCTTGGAATGTTCGGCGTAAAACAGCCTCACAAGGTTCTCAGCGGCGGCGACATCACCTTGCTGAGCATGAGAAGGTAAAGCTGCACAAAGGGCGAGCGAGAAAGGAACCACGAGCCGCAGTACGCGCGCCCGAGTGGGAAGAGCAGACATGGGAAACTCCGGGCTCATTGTTGCGGACGGCGGATGCTGAAGTGGTCGAACTCGGCCAGCGTTTCACCGCTGCCGGCGCGGCTGCCCTGGCCAAGCAGGAAAACCGGTTTGCCGAAAGGCGCCATGCGGGCAATCCAGTTGGTGTGAACGGTCTCGAGACCGGCGGGCTTTTGCGCCCCTCTGTCCGGAACGGTCAATGTCAGGGAGGTCCGGTAGCGCAACCCTCTTCTGGAAAGGGTCAGCTCAAAACCTTCTGCAAACAGGTTCGACAGGATCTGATCCCCGAGAGGCCGGCCGGCCTTGTCGCAAACGGACTTGATGATGGGACCGTCAAACAGGCTGTGGTTGGCGGCGGTCAAAACCGGCTCTCCTTCCGGCATTACCGGCTGATTGGCGACAGTCCGCAGGAACAGTGCAGGACCGCACCCCTTGGTGAGCACATAAAGATGGGCTGCAATAAAATTGTCCGGACTTTCCCGAAGTCCCAGCCAGACTTCGTCGTAACCGGTTTTCGGATCGAGCTTGCCCTTGATAGCAAGATCGAAGTCTCCCTCAGGCGGCACGCCTTGCAGCTCGAAGATGTTGCTCGTATCCGCATTTCGTAGACTGTTCTTGCCGCCACTCGTAAGCGCAAGCAGGATGCCGTTCTCTACAACGAAGGAGTCCTTGTCAGCATTCAGGAGCTGCCAGTGCCCGGCCAGATCCTTGCCGTCAAACGGCTCCTCGAAGGGAAGTTCGATCGCGGTGGCAGTCGGTGCCTGGCCGCTGTCGGCTGCGGCCAGCCTGGCCTGTTCTTCAGCTGTCAGGTTTGTCTGGGCCTGCGCCGAAACCGCGCCGAGCAGAAAAACTGCAGTTGCCTGAAATAGCGAACGTCCCGATTTTCCTGATCTGCGCACCAGCTTCTGCAAGCGGGAAGAAACTTTCGTGCATTCGGCCATCTATAAATGCTCCAACCGTGGTCGACGGCTGGAAGCCTATAGAGGCGTGGCAGATCGGCCCTCCCTCAAATGGGAGAGACATCGAATGCAAATCACTATTCAGGACTGTTTTTGCAAAGAAATTGCCGGTGGATTGCAGGCGGTACATGCCCGCTTCAAAGGCCCATTCGATAATGCCCCGGGCAACGCAGGCACCTGGCGGACTGCAAGCTGCCTTTCAAAAACAAGTCCCGCTGCCTCATGGAAGCAGCGGGACATGAATTTCGGCAATGCAGACTGGTCTCAGTCGGCGAGATCCTGGACGCTGACCACGCCACCGTTTTCATCGAGGCGATAGATGATCGGCGTTCCGGTGCCCAGTTCGCGCTTCAGGATTTCTTCCGGTGAAAGATCTTCCAGATCCATGATCAGCGACCGCAGCGAGTTGCCATGCGCGGCGACGATCGTGCGGCTGCCAGCCAGGACGCGCGGCAGAATTTCCGACTTGTAGTAAGGCAGAACGCGCTCTGCGGTCATCTTCAGGCTTTCACCGCCCGGAGGCGGAATGTCGTAGGAGCGGCGCCAGATATGGACTTGCTCTTCGCCGAATTTCTCGCGCGCTTCGTCCTTGTTCATGCCGGTGATGTCACCGTAGTCACGCTCGTTGAGAGCCTGATCCTTGAAGGTTTCAAGGCCGGTCTGGCCCAGTTCTTCCAGGATGATGTCCAGCGTCTTCTGTGCACGCGACAGATCGGAGGTGAAAGCAACGTCGAAGGAAAGCTTCAGATCCCTGAGCTGCTCGCCGGCCTTGTGAGCCTCCGCCACACCCTGCTCGGTCAGGTCCGGGTTTTTCCAGCCGGTGAACAGGTTCTTCAAATTCCAGTCGCTCTGTCCGTGACGGACAAGCACAAGAAGGCGGTCCATGCCATTCTCCTCAAGCTAAATGCGTATCTTCAAGAATCCAGGCCGAGGACATCGGCCATCGAATAAAACCCGGGCTTCTGGTCAAATCCCCACAGTGCCGCCTTGACGGCCCCGCGGGCGAACAGTTGCCGGTCTTCCGCCCGGTGAGTGAGTTCGATGCGCTCGCCCTCACCTGCAAAAATCACTGAATGCTCCCCGATGACCGACCCGCCCCGCAGGGTTGCAAAGCCTATGTCGCCGGTCTTGCGAGGGTCCATGATACCGTCGCGCGAACGGACCGAATGGGCGGCCAGATCCAGGCCCCGGCCCTGTGCAGCCGCTTCGCCAAGCAACAGCGCCGTGCCCGAGGGGGCATCCACCTTGTGCTTGTGATGCATTTCCAGAACCTCGATGTCGAAATCCGCGTCAAGCGCGGCGGCAGCCTTGCGCACCAGGCTCGCCAGCAGATTGACACCCAGGCTCATGTTTCCGGACTTGACGATCCGGGCATGGCGGGCAGCCGCCTTCAGAGGTTCGTCCTGCCCTTCAGCCCAACCGGTGGTGCCGATGACATGGACGATGCGAGCCTGCGCGGCCAGCTCGGCAAACCAGAGGCTTGCCGCCGGAGCCGTGAAATCCAGGACACCGTCAGAGGCGGCAAAGGCGGTCAAGGGATCGTCGGTGACGGGAACGCCCAGGGAACCTGTTCCTGCCAGGTCGCCCACATCCTTGCCAAGAAACTCGGAGCCCTCGCGTTCGATCGCCGCGACGACGGTAGCACCTGTTGTTTCCGTGACCGCCCGCGTCAATGCCCGGCCCATTCGACCACCGGCTCCAACGACTACCAAGCGCATCTGCCCCATCAAGTGGCTCCGTCTTCCGCAATAGGCCAATCGACCCCAATTCACTTCACGATGGGGGTATACCAGTTTCGCCGGGGGAGGCAAACGCCCGATCATGCGAGAGGACAGCAGCGCTCAATAGAAATGGCTCCTGTCAAATATTACTATATTCAACCGCGACATTATTAATGAACAGCAAGTTAAATTGACAATAAAGTCGCAACATCTTCACCATTCCAATTCACCAAAGGTAAACCTCGAGCAGTTACGTTTAAGTCTGCAAGTGTATTTTCTTACAATTGCAAAACAGGAGGCAGGTTTCATGATACTGTGCTTATGGACGCATCGGTTCGTCACAAGCTGTCTTTTCCCGAAGCTGTCCACACCCGCCGCCGGGTGCCTTGTACTTGCAAGACCAGCAACAACCTGTTGTTCCAACCGAGAAGGACCCCGCCCCGCCTTGCTTCCCGTCACGTCCCATTATCCTGTCAGATGATGCCCGCCGGTTCAGGAGCGCTTCGTTGAAGGTCAGTTTTTCCATTCCCTTCAGCCGCCTTGTCATGGCTCTGTTTGCGTTCGGCCTCATGGGAACGGCGATCGCACTCTTCTGGATTACGTACCTTGGCAGCCTGTCGATTGCCGAACATGAAATTGCCCGCAGCGCGAAATCCAAGGCAACACTCGCAAGGCTCGTCTTCACCCAGCATCTGGACAAACTCGAAACGCAGATCCGCGCGGTCGCGGCCAACCCGGATATCCGGCAGGCCTTGGTGGACAACGACAAGGAGACCGCCAAGGTCATCATTGAACGCGCTTCCGAAGGGATGACCAGCGCGGTTCTGGACATTCTCCTGATCGATCGTCCGGGTGAAGACGGCTGGGTAAACGGCAGTCTCGGCCTGATCGACCTGAGCCACCAGTTGCCGGTGAAGATACGTGCGGCCATGCCGCCCGACATCTGGGTAACTTACGCGGACCATGATTCCGATCCCATACAGATCACTGCAGCGCTCTCTGTTCTGGTTCTCGATCCCGATACCGGCCGAGTCCTCGGCAGGATTTATGGCGGGACGACTATCACCGATTCCTTCTCCCTGCCGGGCGTCCTCGCCAAGGCGTTACGGGTGGAAGATATCGCCTTCTATCACCATGAGGATGTTGTGGCGGGCATGGGTGACCTGACCACGGAAGTGCTTCCCGAACGGCTCTACGCTACACCTGACGACGTCAATTACGCGCTGAACGGAGAGAACCTTTTCGTTTTTGCTCCGCTGATGCAGGGCCTGGACGGCCACATGCTTGCGACCGTGATCAAGCAGCCCGTGGACACCCTGCAAAAGGTCGAGGAAACCTACAGCCAGCTGTTCACACCGTTCCTGCTTTATACGGCGATACTGGCAATCGGTGCCGCGCTTCTGGTCAATCGCATCACCACGGCCGGCCTGGGCAGGCTGCTGAACTACGCGATGAGCCTGCGGCAGGACAAGGTGGTGTCGCCGCCGCCGCCCGGGCTGATCTTCGAATTCAACAAGTTGGCGACCATGTTCCAGGCGGCGTTTGAATCCGTTCGTGACCGCGATGCCCAGTTCAAGGACATGATCGACGGCTCGATGCACGGCGTGCTGGTTCATGCCAACCATCGCATCCTTTATGTGAACGACGCCCTGCTGAAAATGTGCGGTTACGCCCCCGGTGAACCCGAACAGCTTGTCGAGTCCCCCACACTGGTGATCTATGCGCCGGAAGAGCACAGCCGGCTGCGCAGCTATTACAACATGCGTGAAAACGGCGAAGGCGCGCCCCGCGCCTATGAGGTCAAAGGCATCCGCAAGGATGGCGAGACCATCTGGCTGGAGCAGCATGTCCGGTTGACGGAATGGCGCGGGGAACGCGCCTATTACGCTACCATCACGGACATCAGCGAGCGCAAGCGCCAGGAAGAACTGGCAACCAAGAATGCCAACTTCGACATTCTGACCGGTCTGCCGAACCGGCGCCTGTTCATGGACCGTTTGCGCCAGGCGATCCAGCGCGGCAAGCATATGGGCGACCTGACGGCGCTGATGATCCTCGACCTCGACCGGTTCAAGACCGTCAACGAAACCTATGGTCCCAAGGCCGGGGACAAGGTCATCGAAACCGTAGCCGCGCGTCTAACCAGGACCCTCGGTCCGGACCAGACCGTGGCCCGCATGGGCGGCGACGAATTCGCCATTATCCTGTCGAACCCGGAAGACCGCTGGCAGATCGAACAGACCGCCCGTGACATTCTGAAGGCGATCGGTGACCCGATCAAACTGGAAGACGGCAATGAAGCCGTGCTTGCCGGCAGTCTCGGCATTACCGTCTGCCCGCACGACGGCACACACGAGGAAGCGCTGCTGATGCAGGCCGACACCAGCATGCTGCAGGCCAAGGCCGATAGCGGTGCCAGTTACCGGTTCTTTGCCACGCGCATGAATGAACAGGCCGCCCGCGCAAGCCAGATCGAGATCTGCCTCCGGCAAGCCATCGAGAAGGGTGAGCTGCACCTGAATTTCCAGCCGATCGTGGACTATGAAAAGAACCGCGTGGTGAGCTGCGAAACCCTGGCACGCTGGACCGATCCCAAGTTGGGCGTCGTCCCTCCGACCGAATTCATCAAGGTGGCCGAAGACTGTGGGCTCATCGTGCCGCTTGGCGAACAGGTGCTGCGCGAGGCATGCGAATTCTTCCAGTCCTGCAACCGTAACGGCCTGCAGCTCGACGGGATCAGCGTCAACATATCGCCGCGCCAGTGCAGGGATGCGGATTTCCTGCCTCGTCTGAGAGAAATCCTCGACGAGACCGGCATGGACCCGGCTCGCCTGCAGCTGGAAGTCACCGAAAGCGTGATGTTCGACGACCAGCGCGTCAACCCGGTCGAAATTCTGGAAGCCATCAGCAACCTCGGCATCAAGATCTCCCTGGATGATTTCGGCACCGGCTACTCGTCGCTCAGCTACCTGAAGCGCCTGCCGATCGACACGCTCAAGATCGACCGGACCTTCATCATGGGCCTGGAGCGGGATGTGGGCGGCCAGGCACTGGTTCAGGCGATCATTTCAATGGCCGGCTCGCTGCATATCGAAGTCGTGTGCGAGGGAGCCGAAACGCACGAACAATGTGAGCTGATCCATTCCTTTGGCTGCTCGCTCATCCAGGGGTACAGCTTCTCGCGCCCGCTTTCTGGCGTCGACTTCCACCGCTATCTCGCCAAGATGAACGGCGTCGATTCAGTTGCCGCCCGGGCTGGCTGACTAGCCTTTCTCGCTTCAAGACAAACAAAAACGGGGACCTTTCGGTCCCCGTTTCATATCTTGCGTCAGTCGGACGGAAGCTTATTCAGCTTCTTCCTTCTTTTCGATTTCCTTGCCGGTTTCCTGGTCGACAACCTTCATGGACAGGCGGACCTTGCCGCGCTCGTCGAAGCCCATGAGCTTGACCCAGACCTTGTCGCCTTCCTTGATCACGTCGGTGACCTTGGCAACTTTCTTCGGAGCCAGCTGGGAGATGTGGACCAGACCGTCCTTCGCACCGAAGAAGTTCACGAATGCGCCGAAATCAACGCATTTGACGACGGTGCCTTCGTAGATCATGCCCACTTCCGGCTCAGCGGCGATGGAGTTGATCCAGTTGACGGCGGCCTTGATCGCCTTGCCGTCGGCAGATGCGATCTTGACGGTGCCGTCGTCTTCGATGTTGACCTTCGCGCCGGTCTTTTCCACGATTTCACGGATGACCTTGCCGCCCGAACCGATGACTTCACGGATCTTGTCGACCGGGATCTTCATCACTTCGATGCGCGGAGCATGTTCGCCGAGCTCGGCACGAGCCTCGGTGATGGCCTTGGACATTTCGCCGAGGATGTGGATACGGCCGTCCTTGGCCTGACCCAGAGCGACCTTCATGATCTCTTCGGTGATACCGTCGATCTTGATGTCCATCTGCAGCGAGGTGATACCGTCCTGGGTACCGGCGACCTTGAAGTCCATGTCGCCAAGGTGATCTTCATCGCCCAGGATGTCGGACAGAACCGCAAAACGGTCACCGTCCTTGATCAGGCCCATGGCGATACCGGCAACCGGTGCCTTCAGCGGAACGCCGGCATCCATCAGCGACAGCGAGGTGCCGCAGACGGTTGCCATGGAAGACGAACCGTTGGATTCGGTGACTTCGGAAACGACGCGGACGGTGTACGGGAACTCGTGATGCGGAGGCATCATCGGGTTGATCGCACGCCATGCCAGCTTGCCGTGACCGATTTCGCGGCGTCCCGGGGAGCCCATGCGGCCGGTTTCACCGACGGAGTAAGGCGGGAAGTTGTAGTGCAGCATGAAGTGAGACTTCACGGTGCCTTCCAGAAGATCGATGAACTGCTCGTCTTCGCCGGTGCCGAGGGTGGCAACGACCAGGCCCTGGGTTTCACCACGGGTGAAGAGTGCGGAACCGTGCGCACGCGGCAGAATGCCGACTTCGGACGAGATCGCACGGACGGTCGACAGGTCACGTCCGTCGATACGGGTGCCGGTGTCGAGGATCGCGCCACGAACGATTTCAGCTTCCAGTTTCTTGAACTGCTCGCCCAGAACGGTGCTTTCGACGGCTTCGCCTTCGGCAGCGTTGGTGATCAGCGCTTCAACGACCTTCGCCTTGGCAGCGTCGACTGCGTTCTTGCGGTCGGTCTTGGACGTGATCTTGTAAGCGGCAACAAGCTCGGCTTCGGCCAGAGCCTTGACCTTGCCGAACAGCTCGGAATGATCCGGCAGAACCAGCTCGCGCGGTTCCTTGGCAGCGGTTTCAGCCAGTTTGATGATCGCGTCGATCACCGGCTGGAAGCCCTTGTGGCCGAACATCACAGCACCGAGCATGATGTCTTCGTTCAGTTCCTTGGCTTCGGATTCAACCATCAGAACGGCGTCGTTGGTACCGGCAACAACCAGATCCAGCGAGGATTCCGGCATGTCGTCGACCAGCGGGTTCAGCACGTATTCGCCGTTGATGTAGCCAACGCGCGCGCCGCCGATCGGACCCATGAAGGGAACGCCCGACAGGGTCAGTGCAGCGGAAGAAGCCACCATCGCCAGAATGTCCGGAGCGTTTTCCAGATCGTGCGACAGAACGGTGATGACCACCTGGGTGTCGTTCTTGTAGCCGTCTGCGAACAGCGGGCGGATCGGACGGTCGATCAGGCGGGACGTCAGCGTCTCGTGCTCCGACGGACGGCCTTCACGCTTGAAGTAGCCACCCGGGATCTTACCAGCGGCAAATGCCTTTTCCTGGTAGTTCACGGTGAGCGGGAAAAAATCCTGGCCCGGCTTCGGAGACTTGGCGGAAACAACCGTCGCCAGAACCTTCGTTTCGCCATAGGTCGCCATGACGGCGCCGTCGGCCTGACGGGCAACCTTGCCCGTTTCGAGGACGAGCGGGCGTCCGCCCCACTCGACTTCTACACGATGAATATCAAACATCATCTGTCCTTACAGCTTTGCCTGCCTTTGGCTGCTTTCGGTACAGCACGGTCATGGCAGACACATTCCCGGTCGGCCCCGTATGGGCCGGTTACCGGCGGACAGGTCACGGGCAAGACGACGAGCTGCTTTCGGCTCAAGACGGAAAGAAGCCGGCAATCCTGCCCCATGACGTGTCACGAGGTCTCTATAGAGCGTTCCACTCGAATTTGAAACACTCAAAGCTCTTTCGCGGAACAAAGACCCGAAGTGGATCAGTGTTTTGCCCGCAAGAGCTGCGTCCGGCAAATGCCGTCACGCAATACAAAAACGCGGCGGGTTCTCACCCACCGCGCTTTCAGGTTCTGAGTTCTTAGCGGCGAATGCCAAGACGCGAGATCAGCGACTTGTAGCGTTCTTCGCTCTTGCCGCGCGTGTAGTCCAGAAGGGACCGGCGCTGCGCAACCATTTTCAGAAGACCGCGGCGGGAGTGGTTATCCTTGCCATGACCCTTGAAGTGTTCGGTCAGGTTGTTGATCCGCTCGGTGAGGATCGCGACCTGTACTTCCGGGGAACCGGTGTCGCCTTCTTTGATGGCGTATTCCTTGATGAGCTCAGCTTTGCGCTCTGCAGTAATCGACATCGCTCTTTCCTTTCAAAGAGTGGGGTCCGTTGACCGGACACGTTGAAATGCCGGAGACCGGCCTGATCCGGATGTTTCCAGAGCCGAGATGTCGTTCAGCAAAGGATCCGTCCGGACGAATTGAGCATCAGTGCCCAATGGCGGCGGAATATGGCGGAAAACCCTTCGAAAATCCAGAGGTTTCTCAGGTTTTTTCGCCACACCAGAATTTACAGGTGAAACACCCTGGTCGGCTGGAACCGGCCCTTGTCAATTGAGCCGATGGCAACCGGCACGCTGGCGTGGCTGGCAAAGGCGACTTCCGTGTTGAGCGGAGCATCCCGGCCGCGCAGCAGCACGGCCATGCCTTTGCGGATCTTGGCCGCGTCATCGAGCGAAACGGGTACCTCGATCAGATTGTCCATCGCCTCGCGAACCGGCAGGACGAACTCCTCGACCAGCGCCTCAATGCCGGCGCCTTCCTCAAGCGCCTCGGCTGCTTCCTGGATTTCGTCCAGCCCGATCAGGTCCTCTTCGCCGAACGGACCGACCAGCAAACGGCGCAACTCGGTCACGTGACCGCGGCTGCCGAGCCGGCGGCCGAGATCGCGTGCGATGGCCCGCACATAGGTGCCCTTGCCGCATTCAGCCTCAAAGACGGCGCGGTTCTCATCCGGACGTTCAACCAGATCCAGCCGGTGCACGTCGATCGGGCGGGCTTCCAGTTCGACTTCCTCACCGTCACGCGCCAGATCATACGCCCGTTCACCGGCGACCTTGATGGCGGAGAATTTCGGCGGGACCTGCAGGATCGTGCCGACAAACTCGCCAAGGACGGCCGAGATTTCATCCGCACTCGGCCGCACGTCGGACGTTGCAACCGCCTCGCCTTCGGTGTCGTCGGTATTGGTTTCCACGCCCCAGGTCACCTCGAAACGGTAGACCTTGCGGCCATCCATGACGAAGGGCACGGTTTTCGTGGCTTCGCCGAAGGCAACCGGCAGGAGGCCGGACGCGCGCGGATCAAGCGTTCCGGCATGGCCGACCTTTTCCGGCGAGAAGATCCGCTTGATCTTGCCAAGCGCCTCGTTGGAGGAGATGCCATATGGCTTGTCCAGCACGAGCCATCCGTTGATTGCGTTCTTTTTTCTTTTGAATTGTTTTTGGCGTGCCATGAGTGCGTTTCAATACGATTGCAATTGTTTTACGGCGACAAAAGAAACACTGACTGTCGGCCCCACCATCCATGCGCAACAGCGAGACCCTGAAGACATCAGCTTTCGTCAGCGATCATTCTCGAGTTTTTCAAGTCTGTTGTGGTCACAGTAAGTCACCTGGTTTCCAACTTTATGCGCCTTCGCCAAGTCGCATGCCCCACTTTGAATTTGCCATCTGCATCCGTTCTGGTGACTGCATGCCTTGACCCTGGCGGGTTATCTTTTGATGCGTCTGATGGAGCCAATGCTGCCACCAACTCAATCTCTGCATTTGCAACCGGCATACCATCGTTTAACAGCACGCCCGAAACCTCAGGCGCGAGGACGCGTGGAACGGGAAACACGACACATGCAGAGGTCGCTGCACCAAGTGCGATTGCTGCGATAGTTCTGAAGAGCGCCATCTTCTTTCACATCAAGTGACTTGCAGACACGGCACACATTCAAGTCGACCGACCAGACAAACTCAGTTTTCCATTTCCCGGCGAGGCTACAATTACCGAGGGCTAAGAACTCGAATTCACGCAATTTCAAATTGAACCGTGAATCGTGGTTTCAGCGTGGCAATCAGTCCTTGGCTGGGTCGCCGTCCTCTTCGTCCGCTTCGAGATCGCGGGAGACTTCCGGGGAATGCAGCAGCGTGCCGATGCGGTCGTCGTCGTCGAACCGTGTGTCGAGAACGAAGCGCAGGTCCGGCATGTATTTCATGGTCAGCCGGCGGGAAACCTGGCCGCGCAGATATTTGGCGCTGCGGTTCAGGGCCTTTTCGACATTTTCGGCGTTGACGCCACCAAGCGGCATCACCAGGCAGGTGGCCAGGCGCAGGTCCGGCGTCATGCGCACTTCGGGGATCGTGACGATCACCCCGTCGAGATCGGGGTCGGAGAACCGACCCCGGGTCAGAATATCGGACAGCTCCTTGCGGACCGTCTCGCCAACGCGCAACTGGCGCTGGGAGGGGCCGCGGCTGTCCTGTCCGTGTTGTCTTGCCATTTTGTTGTTCCTGCATCTCTGGCAGCGCAATGCGTCCCGACGTTTCGGGTGCCGTTCCCGGACCTTCTCAGGCTATCCACGCCTTTGCCGTGCCCCAAGCACAGACATTGGCCAGACTGCCCGGATGGCGTGGCTGCCACGGCGAAGCCTTGGCATGACGGCGTTACCTGCAACCAGATACGACGTCAGCGGCTTAATTGAATAAGCCGCTGACATCAGTTTCAATTAGATTTCTGACTTCGATCAGAGTGTCCGTGCGATCTGCTCGACGCGGAAGCACTCGATGACGTCGCCCGGACGCATGTCCTGGTACTTGACGAAGTTCATGCCGCATTCCTGACCGGATTCGACAGACTTGACCTCGTCCTTGAAGCGCTTGAGCGTGCCCAGTTCGCCTTCGTGGATGACCACGTCGTCGCGAATGAGGCGAACGTTGGCGCCACGTTCCACGACACCTTCGGTGACCAGACAGCCTGCAACCTTGCCGACCTTGGAGATGTGGAAGATTTCCTTGATCTCCGCATTGCCGAGGAAGGTCTCGCGGCGCTCCGGCGACAGCATGCCCGACAGGGCCGCCTTGATGTCGTCGACCAGGTCGTAGATCACGTTGTAGTAACGGATCTCGATGCCTTCGCGGCTTGCCGCTTCACGAGCCTGCTTGTTGGCACGCACGTTGAAGCCGATGATCGGAGCCTTGGAAGCGAGCGCCAGCGTGACGTCGCTTTCGGTGATGCCACCGACACCGGAGAGCAGGATGCGTGCGCCGACTTCCTCGTTGCCGAGTTCGTTGAGCGCATGGGCAATCGCTTCCGCGGAGCCCTGCACGTCGGCCTTGAGCACCAGCGGGAACTCTTTTTTGCCGGTTTCCTGCAGACGGTTCATCATCTGCTCGAGCGAACCACGCGTACCGGAGGCGACCACGGAGGCCTTCTCGCGGATCTGGCGCTGACGGTAGTCGGTAATTTCACGGGCGCGGGCTTCGTTGTCGACGACCGCAACCATGTCACCGGCTTCCGGCGTGCCCTGGAAGCCCAGAACCTCGACCGGTTTGGCCGGACCGGCTTCCTTCACCTGGTTGCCATTCTCGTCGAGCATGGCGCGGACGCGGCCCCACTCGGCACCGGCAACAAGAATGTCGCCCGGCTTGAGGGTCCCCTTCTGCACCAGAACGGTGGCAACCGGACCGCGGCCCTTGTCGAGCTGCGCTTCGATGACGATACCTTCCGCCTTGCGGTCCGGATTGGCCTGGAGTTCCAGAACTTCGGACTGCAGCAAGATCATTTCCAGAAGCTTGTCGAGGCCCTGGCCACTCTTGGCCGAGACTTCCACATCGATCACGTCACCGCCCATGGATTCCACAACGAGGCTCTCGCTGAGAAGTTCGGTGCGGACGCGGTTCGGATCGGCTTCCGGCTTGTCCATCTTGTTGATGGCCACGATGATCGGCACGTCGGCAGCCTTGGCGTGCGCAACGGCTTCCTTGGTCTGCGGCATGACGCCATCGTCGGCAGCAACAACAAGGATCACGATATCGGTCGACTTTGCACCGCGAGCACGCATCTGCGAGAACGCAGCGTGGCCCGGGGTATCGATGAAGGTGATCTTGTTGCCGTCCTGATCGACCTGATAGGCGCCGATGTGCTGGGTAATGCCGCCGGCTTCGCCGGTGACAACCTTCGACTTGCGGATCGCATCGAGCAGCGAGGTCTTGCCGTGATCGACGTGACCCATGATGGTCACGACCGGAGGACGCGGCAGCAGGGTGGACGGTTCGTCTTCCGTGGTGAACAGACCTTCTTCGACGTCTGCTTCAGACACGCGCTTGACCGTGTGGCCCATTTCCTCGGCGATCAGTTCGGCGGTATCGGCGTCGATAACATCGTTGATCTTGAGCATCTGGCCCTGCTTCATGAGAAGCTTGATCACATCCACGGCGCGCTCTGCCATACGGTTGGCGAGTTCCTGGATCGTGATGGCTTCCGGCAGAACGACTTCACGCATGATCTTCTCACGCACGACCTGCTGCTGCCCGCGCTTCGCCTTTTCCTGGCGACGGCGCATGGAGGCCAGAGACCGCGCACGCTGACCGTCGTCGCCACCGGTGGCGGCGGAGATGGTCAGCTTGGAGCGGCGGCGGTCGTCGCCAGTGCGCGGACGCGCGGCGGGAGCCGGAGCCTGCTTCGGGCGCTTGACCGCACGAACACTCTTGTTGTTGCGATCGTCTTCTTCGGATTCTCCGCGCTCGGGTTTCGCACGTGCGGCCGGAGCTTCCGGCGCCTTGCGCTTGCCCATGTCGTCAAGGCTGGGCGGCTTGCCGCCATCGGCGTGAGCCGGCTTGCGAACCACGGTGCGACCGGTTGCTTCCTTGCGCACAGGCGCAGCAGCTTCCGTTGCCGCTTCGGCGACAGGTTCGCTCTTCGGTTCGGCCTTGGCCTGTTCCGCAGCCTGGAGAGCTTCTTCGGCTTCACGCTTTGCGCGCTCTTCCGCTTCCACCTTGGCGCGGGCCTCTTCTTCGGCCTGACGCTGCGCGGCTTCAACAGCCCGGCGCTTGTCTTCTTCTTCGCGGCGCTTGCGGTCTTCCTCGTCGCGCACCTTCGCCATCTGAAGGGCTGCCGCACGGGCTGCCGCTTCTTCCTTGGTCAGGGTGCGCAGAACGTTGCCGTTGCCCTTCTGGCGCTGGCCGGAGGCAGACCGGCGGGCCTGCTTGGTCGCCTGTGGATCTGGCTGTGGCGGCGTACGCGGCGCTTCAGCCGGCCGCTCGAGGCGCTGTGTTGTCGGCGCAGGAGCTTCTGCTTTCGCTTCCTGCCCCGGGAGTACAACACGACGCTTCTTCTTTTCCACGACGACGGCTTTGGTCCGGCCATGCGAGAAGGACTGCCGAACAGTTCCCTGATCGCCACCGCCGCGCTTTAGGCCAAGCGTTTTGCCACGCTCAACGCTGATTGTCTTGTCGCCTGGATTTTTCGTATCGCTCATATTGCCTTCAGTCCTGCGCAACCGCCTTTTCAAGCGTTGCCATTATCGCTGCTTGCCCCGGAGGAGTTGCGAAAACGCTCCAGGTCACGCACCCGCGACAGGAAGTTTTCGCTCGCCTGCCCCGCAAGCAGTGCAGCATGTATCACATTTGACCGGCCCAATGCCAAATCCAATTGGTCCGAATCGAACAAACGGACGATTTGGCATCCGTTTGCGTGTTCCTGAGTGCCGGCAGCCAGTGCCGCCAGCTTCCTTACCCCGTCTTCTGCAGCGTCCGAGGCATGGACCAGCCCGGCGACATCTTCCTGCCGCAGAGCTGCTTCAACTTTCGCATATCCCGTTACCAGCTCGCCGGCCTTGCGCGTCATGGAGAGCGCTTGCAGCGCCGATCGTTCCATGAGCGCATCAACCCGATCCGCCAGTCCCGGCTCGACAGAGGCTTCCCCTTTAAAACCCCTGCCGAAGACCTTTTTCCGGTCCTTTTCGGCAACAGCCACGACTTCTTTCGTGGCAGTTATCCAAACACCACGCCCTGGAAGAACCCGCTTCAGATCCGGAACCACCTCGCCTTGCGGATCGAGGACGAACCGGATCAGCGCACTGACGGGCTGAACCTCCCGGGTCACGGCACATTGCCGTTCGGTCGGCTCACTCTTCCTGGGCACGCTGCCACTCCTTTAGATCAACCTGCTTTCCGGTGCGAACACCTTCGGCGCAGAAAAGTTGATCGAACTTGCGAATTCGAAGCTGCCGATCGGCCGGGGCCATACCGGAAGCTTCATACAGGAGGCTTTTGCCTCTCTCGTTACCCGTTCAGGATCGCGCCGCCCTGCGGCTCTTCTCCAACGGTCTCGGCCATTTCGGCCTCGTCTTCTTCTTCGGCTTCTTCTGCCTCAGCCTGAGCTGCGAGTTCTTCCTCGGTGATCCAGCCGGCTGCCAGACGGGCGGCCATCACGACGTTTTCCGCTTCAGCGCGGGACATGTCGAATTCCGAAAGAGCACCTTCGAAGCGCTTGGTTTCGCCGTCCTTGCGTTCGGTCCAGCCGACGAGATCGTCAGCAGCGCAACCGGCGAGGTCTTCCATCGTCTTGATGTCGTCCTTGCCCAAGGCAACCAGCATAGCCGTTGTCAGGCCATCAATCGACCTCAAGTCGTCCGCAACACCGAGCGAAATACGCTCTTCGTCGAGTTTTGCTTCCAGTTCGGCCAGGTAATCCCGCGCACGTGCCTGGATTTCGACGGCGGTGTCGTCGTCGAAGCCTTCGATCATGGAGATCTCGTCGAGCTCCACATAGGCAACTTCCTCAACCGAGGTAAAGCCTTCGGTCGCCAGCAACTGTCCGACCATCTCGTCCACGTTAAGGGCTTCCATGAACAGCTGCGAACGCTCCAGGAATTCCTTCTGGCGGCGGTCGCTTTCTTCCTGCTCGGTCATGATGTCGATGGCCCAGCCGGTCAGCTGTGAAGCCAGACGCACGTTCTGGCCGCGGCGGCCGATCGCCAGTGATAGTTGGTCATCGGGAACGACAACTTCAATACGTTCGGCGTCTTCGTCCAGAACAACCTTGGCAACTTCGGCCGGCTGCAGGGCGTTGACGATGAAGGTTGCCGCTTCTTCGTTCCACGGGATGATGTCGATCTTTTCGCCCTGGAGTTCGCCAACAACGGCCTGGACGCGGCTGCCGCGCATACCCACGCAGGCGCCAACCGGGTCGATGGAGCTGTCCTTGGAGATCACGGCGATCTTCGCGCGCGAACCCGGGTCACGGGCAACGGACTTGATCTCGATGACGCCGTCGTAGATTTCCGGAACTTCCTGGGCAAACAGCTTCGCCATGAACTGCGGATGCGTGCGCGACAGGAAGATCTGCGGGCCGCGCTGTTCGCGGCGAACGTCGTAAATGATGGCGCGGATACGGTCGCCCGTGCGGAAGATTTCGCGCGGGATCAGCTCGTCGCGGCGGACGATGCCTTCGCCGCGGCCAAGATCGACGATGACGTTGCCGTATTCGGCGCGCTTAACGACACCGTTGACGACTTCGCCGACACGGTCCTTGAATTCTTCGTACTGACGGTCACGCTCGGCTTCGCGCACTTTCTGCACGATAACCTGCTTGGCGGACTGGGCGGCGATACGGCCGAAATCGAGCGGCGGCAGCGGCTCGGCAATGAAGTCGCCGATGCTGGCTTCCGGATTGCGGGCCTGTGCATCATCAAGAGAGATGTCGGTGGAAACGTTCTCGACAGTGTCAACGACCTGAAGCAGGCGCTGCAAACGGATCTCGCCGGTCTTCGGATTGATTTCGGCGCGGACTTCCGTTTCCGTACCATAGCGGGAGCGGGCTGCCTTCTGGATCGCGTCTTCCATTGCATTGATGACGATCATCCGGTCGATGGATTTTTCCCGTGCGACCGCGTCAGCGATTTGCAGCAGTTCCAGCCGGTTCGCGCTGATTGCCATATTCCACTCCTCTTGCGCCAAGGATCGGTTCGGGCGCGTTCTTCTTCTTTCCCTTAGAGCCTCTGGCTCAGTTGGGCATGTTGTCCTGCGACAGCTCGTCATCCTGGCCACGGGCGGCAAGCGCCGCCTTTTCCGCCTGAAGAGCTGCGGTAATCAAGTCATCGGTCAGAACCAGCTTGGCTTCGCCGATGTTCTCCAGCGGCAGCGCCACGGTGTCCTCTTCGCCTTCCCGCACATCGGGCAGCCGAAGGTTGGCCTTGCCGTCTTCCGCGCCGAGGAGCTTGCCCCGGAATCGCTTGCGGCCATCCAGCATGACGGCCATCTCGACCTTCAGCTCATGGCCGGCCCAGCGATTGAAATCGCCGGCCCGCACGAGCGGACGGTCGATACCTGGAGATGAAACTTCTAGATGATATGCCCGGTTAATCGGGTCTTCGACGTCGAGCGCAGGCGACACGGCCCGGCTGATGGTTTCGCAGTCCTCGACCGTCATGGTGCCGTCCGGGCGCTCCGCCATGATCTGCAGGGTGCAGCCGTTCTGAGCACTGATCTTCGTACGCACCAGTCGGTAGCCGAGGTCCTCGATGACCGGCTCCACAATTGCGGCAACACGGGCATCAAGACCCTGCTCCGTCACAATTCTCGGTTCGTGTGCGCTCACACTTGGCTCCTGTTGGCGGCCGTTACCGGCTCTTGAGCATCAGATGCACCTGATTGTCGATTTACATAGGGCAGTCCTGCTCGAACTCGTTGGTTTCCGGTTATGTAAGCAAAAAAGAGCGGGTCCCCGGCGGGCCCACTCTCAAAGTGCTCAGATAAGCCGTTTGAGGTGAAACACGGGCTGTATAACGCCAAAGGGGGCAAAAAGGCAAGAGGCCGGGCCAAATTCCTCAAAGAAGTTGGCGCCAGTCCGGAATCCCCCGATAAACGGCAGCAAACGCGCCGTTCTCCGCGATGCGCCGCTACACCCTGCGGAAAGTCAGGTAGCGTCCGATACGCCCCTCGCGGATGGCCTTCGCCTCGTAGCGTGTACTCGGCCAGCCTTCCCAGGGTGTTTTCCAGTCGGACGCTGTTTCCGCCGCCCATTCGAACGCCGCATGGTCGCGGCAATGGCGCAGTGTCCAGTCGACGTAGGTATCGATGTCGCTGGCAAAACGGAACTCGTGGCCGGGCTTGATGGCACGGGCATAGCGATCGAGATTCTGTTCGTTGATGAACCGGCGCTTCCAGTGGCGCTTTTTCGGCCAGGGATCCGGATAGAGCTGATAGGCCAGGTCGAGACTTGCCTCGGGCAACCAGTCCAGAACATTGACGGCATCATCATCGTAAAGGCGGATATTGCGGAACCCCTCCCCCACGACGGCATTCACGGCCTTGGCCATGCTGCCGACGAAAGGTTCGACGCCGATGAAGCCGACACGCGGATTGGTTCTGGCCCGGTGAAGCAGATGCTCACCGCCACCAAAGCCGACCTCCAGACACACCTCGTCGACATCCGCATCAAAGAGGGTCTTTAGATCCTCCGGAGCGGGTGTTGCCAGGTCCAGCGCCAGGCGCGGCAGTTCGTTTTCCATCAGCGCCTCACGGCGCGGGCTCAACGGCTTGCCCTTGCGGCGGCCGTAAAAGGAACCTTCGTAGCGGTCAGTCATAATTCAACTTCAAAACGACAGATCGCCGGCACTGAACCGGCGATCTGCTTCACTTCTTCCATGTTCAGCGTAGGCGCAGCTTATCCCGCAAGCGGGCGCAGCGCGTCAACCAGATCCGTCTTTTCCCAGCTGAAGCCGCCATCGGCCTCAGGTTCGCGGCCGAAGTGGCCGTAAGCGGCGGTGCGCTCATAGATCGGGTTGTTCAGCTTCAGGTGCTGGCGGATGCCGCGCGGGCTGAGGCCCATGACATCGCGCAACGCTTTTTCCAGCTTGGCTTCATCGCAACGGCCGGTGCCATGCAGGTCGACGTAGACCGACAGCGGCTCCGGAACGCCGATGGCGTAGGAAAGCTGAATGGTGCAGCGGTCGGACAGATCGGCCGCGACGACGTTCTTGGCAAGGTAGCGCGCCGCGTAGGCTGCCGAACGGTCCACCTTGGTCGGGTCCTTGCCGGAGAATGCGCCGCCGCCATGCGGAGCCGCACCACCGTAGGTGTCGACAATGATCTTGCGGCCGGTCAGGCCGGCATCGCCGTCAGGGCCGCCGATGACGAAAGCGCCGGTCGGGTTGACGTGCCAGACGGTGTCGCCGGTGATGAAGCCTTCCGGCAGTGCAGTGCGGATGTAAGGCTCGACAATGGCGCGCACGTCGGAGGAGGTCAGGGCCGGATCCAGATGCTGGGTCGACAGAACGATCGAGGTTGCCTCGACCGGCTTGCCGTCGACGTAGCGGACGGTGACCTGGCTCTTCGCGTCCGGGCCGAGCGCAGGCTCCTGACCGGATTTGCGGACGTCGGCCAGAAGACGCAGGATCTTGTGCGAAAACAGGATCGGAGCCGGCATCAATTCTTCGGTTTCACGGCAGGCATAACCGAACATGATGCCCTGATCGCCTGCACCTTCGTCCTTGTTGTCGGCAGCATCAACGCCCTGGGCGATGTGCGCGGACTGCGCGTGAAGGTGAACGGCGATATCGCAGTTTTCCCAATGGAAACCGTCTTGCTCGTAGCCGATATCTTTCACGGCCATGCGGGCAAGATGAGCGATGTAATCGTTGGTGATGGTTGACGGACCGCGGGTTTCGCCGGCGATCACGATGCGGTTGGTCGTTGCCAGTGTTTCACAGGCAACGCGCGCTTCCGGCATTTCCTTGAGGTAGGCATCTACAACCGCATCGGAAATACGGTCGCATACTTTATCCGGATGCCCTTCGGAGACGGACTCGGAGGTAAACAGGTAATTCTGACGTGCCATTGGCGATCGTCCTTCTGGGAATGAATATGACAGGAGCGGCGATTGTCATCGCCGCTCCGTCTGCATCAATCTTAGAAGTTCTTCGCCGCGTCAAGCGCGCGCGTGAATTTTGTCAGTCGTCGCCAGCCAGAGACCGGACCAGATCGACGATCCGGCGGCGTACTTTCGGGTCTTCAATCCGCACGAATGCCTTGTTCAGGGACAGGCCTTCGGAAGAAGACAGGAAGTCGACGACATAAGAGGTCGGCTGCGTTTCGCCGAAGCCTTCCGCCTCTTCAGGCGTACCGGGCGCATCTTCGAAGAAAAAGGAAACCGGGACTTTCAGAACGGTTGCGATGTGTTGCAACCGGCTGGCACCGATACGGTTGGTGCCTTTTTCGTATTTCTGGATCTGCTGGAAGGTGATGCCCAGACTTTCGCCAAGCTTTTCCTGACTCATGCCTAGCATCATGCGGCGAAGCCGAACGCGGCTGCCAACATGAATATCGATCGGATTCGGAGACTTTTTACTGGGCATCTGTGTCGCTCTTTCTTTTTCTCGCGGAAAAAGCCCGCTCGTTTTCGTTTGCACAAGCTCTCCTGACATCCCCCCACAGGCTCAAGAGACCGAAGTTTGCCCGCAACCTTTCACTTGTACATGAAGCAGCCTTCAATCGGCTATTTCACGGTTGTATCACAGTTTCTTCACTCAACTCAAACAAAAAATATCAATTTACACGCGAATCGCGGTTGTATTGGTAAAGCCCGGCAAATACTATGATAAGAAACGAGATAACGAGCACGGGCAGATCGCCAAAAATGCCGTAGAGAGTATTGTCTAGTCTCTGCGGAAGCTTGGAATCGATCAGACCTTTCTCGAATATCGCGAGTTTCGCGACCACCTGACCTTTGGCATCAATCACCGCTGAAATGCCTGTATTTGCAGCTCTAATCAGCGGCAGGCCGGTTTCGATGGCACGTAAACGAGCCTGTGCGAGGTGCTGATAAGGGCCGGGCGTCCGGCCAAACCAGGCGTCGTTGGTCACATTCAGCAGAAAGTCCGGCCTTCTGGAAACACCGTCCAGAGATCCCGGAAAAATTGCCTCATAGCAAATCATGGGTAGAAAACTAAAACTTTCGGAGGTAGTCAGTACACGCGGTTGATACCCGGCCTCGAACCCATCCATGGGGCCCGCAAGGTTAGAAATTCCCAGTGATTCAAGCAGAGGTTTAAACGGAACGTATTCGCCGAAAGGCACGAGCCGAACCTTGTCGTAGATGCCCTGGACGGTGCCCTCGGTGCCAATGACGAAGACGCTGTTGAAGTAATCAGCCCCTCTCATGCCGGGCTCGGCCCGGATCGCACCGGTCACCAGTTCGGTCTTGTCACCGAGCGACTGACCGATCCGGAACAAGGCTCCCGGCTCCTGTGTCAGCAGGAAGGGAACGGCCGATTCCGGCCAGACCACCATGCGCGGCTGTCCGACGCGCGCGGCACCGCCAAGCGGCGCTTCGGTCATGTCGAGGAAGGTCTGAAAGATCTCGTCGCGCAGCTCCGGCCGCCATTTGTCTTTCTGATCGATCGATGGCTGTACGATTCGGATGTCGAGATCGGCAACGGGCAATGCCGTCTGCCAGAGCCTGACGGCGCCATAACCCGCAACCGCGGCCAGGGCAACCGCGGCAGCGACAACGGCCGTCACGCGCTGGCGAAACGGGCGAGCGTCGGCCAGAACGGCCGGCGTCGAAAAGACCGCAACCACGAAGAAGCTGAGACCATAGAGCCCGACAAGACTCGCCGCCTGCGACACGCTCAGCGATCCGGACACGCCATAACCGAAGGCATTCCAGGGAAACCCGGTCAGGACATGGCCGCGCAGCCAGTCCGTCAAGGTCAGGCCGGCAGCAAGCACCAGGATGCGGCGAAACTGGTCACTCCAGAATATCGCGGCCAGTCCCACCCCAAGGCCCGTAAACAGCGCCAGTCCGACAGGCATTGCCAGCACGGCAAAGGGCATCAGCCAGGCAAAGCGCTCCGCTTCCACCAGAAACGCCGCACCGATCCACCAAAGACCCGAGAGAAAATAGCCGAAGCCGAACAACCAGCCGAGCGCGAAGCCCGTGCGAAACCGCTGAACCCGCTTGCCGGGTGCGGGATCGACCGCTCCGTCCAGCATCCAGACCAGACAGGGAAACGTGACCAGAAGCACGAAAGTGAAGTCATAAGGGGGAAGCGCAAAGGCCGTCAGCGCACCGCAGGCGGCGCACAAGAGACGGCGCTGCCAGCCCCATGCCAGAAGAAAGGTATTTGGCAGGGCCGACAGGCGGTGTGACAACCATTGCATCAAAGAGCTTCCCCATACTTGCGGTCAGGAGATTTGTCGGCTCGCCGCAGTGGGGTCAAGGGTTAATACCAACGGCGCGCGAAGAAGTGGCTTCGAGACGACGGGCCATCGGCACCGTTGGCAAGCATCCTTTTGGCTGGTTTCAGCGTCCGGCCGCTCATCCGTTTCCGCTGGACGCAGCAACCTTGGTCTTGGTGCTTTCGCTGTCCTGGCTACTCTCGCCGGAAACGGAATCGGTCCGCTTTGGACGGCGGCGAAGGTCCGGCGGGCGCGCGTCGGCGCGGCGGCGGCGGATCTTCAGGCGCTTGATGCGGCGCGGATCCGCATCCATTATCTCGAATTCGAACCCGGGCACTTCATCCGGCACCAGCAGCAGCTCGCCGCGGACCGGTACGCGGCCAACGGAGACATAGAGCAGACCACCGAGCGTATCGACGTCCTCGGAAATCTCGCCGTCGTTCAGCTGCGTGCCGAGCGCTTCGTCGAGTTCCTCAAGCGGCAGACGCGGATCTGCGATCCACACGCCCTCGCCGGCGGCAGCCAGCATGGCTTCCTCGTCCTCGTCGTGTTCGTCTTCGATATCACCGACAACT
The DNA here is from genome assembly GCF_053005225.1 of Roseibium sp. RP-7. NCBI lineage: Bacteria > Pseudomonadati > Pseudomonadota > Alphaproteobacteria > Hyphomicrobiales > Stappiaceae > Roseibium > Roseibium sp. RP-7. Next base: position 259,418 of record NZ_JBRKQA010000001.1, on the reverse strand, counting down.
TCCTCGACAAGATCTTCCAGCGACACAAGTCCGTCGGTTCCGCCATATTCGTCGATCACCAGCGCCATCTGGATACGATCGGCCTGCATTTTCGCCATCAGGTCCGTCGCCGGCATCGACGGCGGCACGAACAAGAGATTGCGCAGCAGATCCGTGTCCTTCAGCGAGACCGACAGGTCGACACAGGACAGGTCCAGGTCGGGCATGTTGTGACCGTTCCGCGCAGGCGCATTCGAATTGGACGGTTGAAAGCCGGTTGTATCGTTTTCATTGTCCACAGAAGTTGCAGGACGGTTCGAAGCGCCACGTTCCGCGATATAGGCCATCAAATCCTTGATGTGGACCATGCCGCGCGGATCGTCGAGCGTCTCTTCGTAAACCGGCATGCGCGAATGCCCGCTCGTCTGGAACAGTTCCATGACGCGGCTCAGGCTGGTTTCCAGATCGACCGCGTCGATATCCGCACGCGGGATCATGACGTCGTCGACGCGCAATTCGCGCAGTCTGAGAATGTTGCCGAGGAGCATTCGCTCCTCCGGCGAGAAGGCAGCATCACCGCCCTCGCGAGCAAGCTCGTCCTCCAGGTTCTCGCGCAAGCTCGAAGACTGGCGGCCCAAGCGCAGGAAGCGTTTGAGAAGATCGAGAAAGGCCGCAGGTTTCTGCGGCTTCAGCTGTTGCGGGTCTTCCCCGTCCTGGTCCTGTCCGGTGCTGGCAGGCTTCTGCCCGGTTGCCGGACTTTGCGGTTCAATTGAGTTCATCATCCATCAATCAAGAACATCACATCCCATGATGCCACTTAACCGCCGTCGGCCACAAGTGGCCTGTCCGCGTAAGGGTCATCGATGCCAAGAGACGCCAGAATGGACTTCTCAAGGCTTTCCATCAGTTCCGCCTCTTCACTTTCCTGATGATCATAATCGAAAAGGTGAAGCAAACCGTGAACAGTCAGATGGGTAAGGTGATCGGAAAATTCAATTCCAAGGTCTGCAGCTTCCGCCGCGACGGTTTCATAGGCGAAAACGATGTCCCCCAGAAGGGGGCCATAAACGTCGCCTTGCGGATCGCTGCCGGGAAAGGACAGGACGTTCGTTGCCTTGTCCTTGTCGCGCCATTTCGCGTTCAGCTGCCGGATCGACGCGTCGTCGGTAAACAGCAGCGAGACTTCCGTTCCCTCCAGCACTTCCAGATCCGCCCCCGCAAAGGCAGCGGTGATTGCCTTTGCAGCTATTGCCTCCAACTGGCTTTCCGCCGGCCAATCGCCTGCTTCTATCGACAGGTCTATCTGAAAACTATCAGGCAATCGGTCTGGCATCGTCGGCAAGGGCTTTTCAGGAATTTGCGGCTTCACGAGGGCGCGCAGAGGCACCGTCGCGGTCCGCACCACGTTGTCGCTCGGCAAAGCGGCGCTCGCGCGCTTCCGATTCTTCCCGAGAGGCGTTGTCGTAAGCGGTCACGATGCGTCCGACCAGCTCGTGACGGACAACGTCCTTCTCGTTGAAGCGGATATGGGCAACTTCCGGAATGTCCGTCAAAAGCCCCAGCGCTTCGCGCAGACCGGACATCTGTCCTGACGGCAGGTCGATCTGGCTCGGATCGCCGGTGACGATCATCTTCGAGCCTTCCCCAAGACGCGTCAGGAACATCTTCATCTGCATGGAGGTCGTGTTCTGTGCCTCGTCGAGCAGCACCACCGCGTTGGAGAGCGTGCGGCCGCGCATGAAGGCGAGCGGTGCCACTTCGATCATGCCGGACTGCAAGCCACGATCGACCTTCTCGGCAGGCATCATCTCGTAAAGCGCATCGTAGATCGGCCGCAGGTACGGATCGACCTTGTCCTTCATTTCACCCGGCAGGAAACCGAGGCGCTCACCGGCTTCCACGGCAGGACGGGACAGGATCAGACGGGCCACATCGCCGCGCTCCAGAAGAGCTGCTGCATAGGCAACCGCCAGAAAGGTCTTGCCGGTACCGGCCGGGCCGGTTCCGAAAATCAGGTCGGCCCGATCCATCGACCGGATGTAGGCATCCTGGGTCGGTGTGCGGGCGACGATCGTTTTCCGGCGGGTCGCGATCTGGGCGAAGGCCAGCCGGGACTTCGGCTCCAGCGTCGGCAACGGCAGCTGCGCTTCCGCAGCCGCTGCCATACGCAGCGCGCCGTCGACATCACCCGGGTGGATTTCCTGCCCCTGCAGCAGACGCTGATACATGGCTTCCAGAGCCGTGCGCGCCTGGGCGCAGCCAACCTGGCTGCCTTTCAGTGTCACCTGGTTGCCCCGGGCAATCGCGTCGATGCCGAGACGCTGCTCGATCAGCGCGAGGTTCTGGTCGAATTGCCCAAACAGATCTCCGATCAGCCGGTTATCTTCAAAGGCAAGAACAATATGGGTCATGTCGGAGGCCGAACCGGCCGCAGAGGATTGTACCGAAGACTTGCGGGATGAAGAGTGGCTGTCGCGCGTCAAATGACGTCTCCTTTAGGCCGCCGGAGCCGGGATGCGTCCGGACCTTCCAAGATCATCTTGCCCCGCAATCAGCCGCCCGAACAGGGAATTGGACCCGATGTCGACGATTTCCACCGCTTGTATCGACCCGATGAGGTCTTCAGGTGCATCCAGCTGCACCGGCTGCAACCACGGCGACTTGCCGACCAGCTGCCCGGGATTGCGGCCGGTCTTCTCCAGAAGCACATCGCAGGTCATGCCCAGACGCGAGGCGTTGAACGCCTTCTGCTGGTCGGCAACCAGCGCCTGAAGCGCGGCCAGCCGTGCGGACTTCACGTCCTCCGGCACCTGTTCGTCCATGGTTGCGCCGGGCGTACCGGGCCTGGAACTGTATTTGAACGAGAAGGCCGAGCCGTAGCCGACCTGTCGAATCAGATCCATCGTATCTTCGAAATCCTGGTCGCTCTCGCCCGGGAAACCGACGATGAAATCGCCTGAGAGCGCAATGTCGGGAGATACCTCGCGAATGCGGTCGATCAGGCGGAAATACTCATCGCGCGTGTGCCGGCGGTTCATCGCCTTCAGGATCTTGTCGGACCCGGACTGCACCGGCAGGTGCAGATACGGCATCAGGCTTTTCAGGTCCCGATGCGCCTCGATCAGGTCATCATCCATGTCGCGCGGATGGCTGGTGGTGTAGCGCAGCCGGTCCAGACCGTCGATTTCCGCCAGACGACGCAGCAACCGGCCAAGACCCCAGACAGCACCGTCCGGCGAAGTGCCGTGATACGCGTTGACGTTCTGGCCCAGCAGCGTGACCTCGCGTACCCCGGCCGCGGCCATGCGTTCGGCTTCGCTGACGATCTGTTCGACAGAGCGGGAGACTTCGGCGCCGCGCGTGTAGGGAACGACGCAGAAGGTGCAGAACTTGTCGCAGCCTTCCTGCACGGTCAGGAAGGCGGATGGCGGGCGTTTGAGAACCTGCTTTTCGGCACGTTCCGACAAGTGATTGAACTTGGCGTCGATGTCGAACTCGGTCTCGACAACCTTGGAGCCTGCGCGGGCCTTTTCCAGAAGGGACGGCAGCTGATGATAGCTCTGCGGGCCCACCACAAGATCGACAATCGGCGCCCGGCGAGAAATTTCCTCGCCCTCCGCCTGCGCAACGCAGCCGGCGACACCCACCATCATGTCCTTGCCGGATTTTGCCCGCTCTTCCTTGACCTTGCGGATGCGGCCAAGCTCCGAATAGACTTTCTCGGCTGCCTTTTCACGAATATGGCAGGTGTTCAGAATGACAAGATCCGCGTCTTCCAGATCGTCCGTCGCCTCGAATCCTTCCGGCGCCAGCACATCGGTCATGCGCTCGCTGTCGTAGACGTTCATCTGGCAGCCATAGGTACGCACGAACACCTTGCGGGTGTTTCCGCCCTTGCGGGCGTCTGTCATATCGGCGGCGGAAACGGCGGTGACGTTCGTTTCCATGTCTTGTTCAGGGCGGCTTGTCATTCGCTCCTCGTGGGGCTCCTCATGGCCTTGATACGCTGGCCTTTTTCAGGCGGCCGGATGTCGTGAATGTCGGTACCTTCATCGGGCAGTTCACCCGGCACAGGCACAGGATCGATCCGTCCTTCATGCCCGGGACCCGCGCCTGAGACCGGCGGCGGACGGCACCTTGCAAATTCAGGCGCCAGCTTTAGCGGTTTTTTCCGCGTTTGAGAAGAACTCGAGTGTCTCGATTTCGCTGAAATCTTCGGTGTCGACCGGCTTTTGCAGCAGCGAGGCTATCGTCATGGCCCGAACCTCCGTTTCCAGACGGCGGGTCAGGGCTTTCCGGTCCGTTGTCCGGTCAACCAGAACCGGCTCGCCCCAGCGCACCACCACGTCGAGTGCACCGCGCGAAAAGATGCCCCACAGATGGCCGGCGAGTTCCATATCGCCATACCAGGCGACATGCGGCCGATGGGCCCGGCCCATCGGCAGGCCGTAGAAGCCTTGATAGGCGACCGAAAGCGGCTGCACCCAGACTTTCGAGGTTTCGTCCTCGCCGACCGCACGGGTGGCAGCGCCCAGTAGGGCCGAGCGAAACGGCAGGACGCAATTGCCGTCGTTGGAGGTCCCTTCGGCAAACAGGACCATCGCGTCGCCGGCAGCCATGCGATCGGCGATGGCATCGGCAACCTGGGCGGTTTCCGTGCGCCGGGTGCGATTGACGAACACCGTGCGCTGAAGTTTGGCGAACAGGCCGAAAATGGGCCAGCCTGAAACCTCGGACTTGGCGATGAAGGAGAGAGGCATCAGCGAGCCGACCACGGTGATATCGACCCAGGATGCGTGGTTGGAGGCGATCAGCAACGGCCGGTCCACGGCAGGGGCCCCGATCTGCTCGATCTTGATGCCCACAAGCCGGGTGGCGATCCGGTGCCAGAGCTGGGGCAGTTTTCGCTGCATCTTCAGCCCGAGCTTCACCGCCAGCCACTGAAGCGGGATCAGCACCAGCGAGACCAGCGTCAGAAGGAAGATGATAACCCCGGCCTTCAGCTCAGCCATCGCCCTGATTATCCTTCGGGACATCGAGTGGGACGCCATAAAGTTCCAGCCGGTGATCGACCAGACGGTAACCCAGCTTCTTGGCGATGAATTCCTGCAAGGCCTCGATTTCCTCGTTGCGGAACTCGATGACCTGGCCGGAGCGCAGATCGATCAGGTGGTCGTGATGCTCGTCCGGAACGGTTTCATAACGCGACCGGCCGTCACGAAAATCGTGCCGTTCGATCATGCCGGCGTCCTCGAACAGCTTCACCGTGCGATAGACCGTCGAAATGGAAATGCCGGGATCGATCGCCACGGAGCGGCGGTAGAGTTCCTCGACGTCCGGGTGCTCGTCGGACGCGGCTTCGATGACGGAGGCAATGACGCGACGCTGTTCGGTCATGCGCATACCTTTTTCGATGCACAAGTCCGCTAGCGTTGATTGCCGCTCTTCCGCCATTGCGATGCCGTCCGCTGTCTGTTTCCGATACCGTATCCGTTTCCGCTACAGCGCTTAACCAAGATCGACGCGCATGACAAGCGCGGTGCCGTCTCCTCCACTGTCGCTGTAATAGCCTTTGCGGCTGCCGACTTCCTTGAAGCCGAGCGCCCGGTACAGCAGCAGAGCCGGTTCGTTGGCTGCGTCCACTTCCAGAAAAAGGTGTTTGCAACGTTCACCGTAGAGCCGAAACAGGCCGGCTTCCATCAGCTTCTTGCCGATGCCGCGGCCGCGCTGGCGCGGGTGAACCGCAATGGTGATGACCTCGGCTTCGTCGGCAACGGTGCGCACGATCAGGAAACCAAGCGGTGCGCGCGTGCCATAGGGGCTCGCCCGCCGTGCCACCAGAAACATCGTCCCCGCATGCGCTTTCATCCGCGCAAGCTCGTCCGTATTCCATTTGTGCTTGAAACAAAGCGCGTGGATGTCGGCAATCTTCGGTAGATCCTCGTCCAGCGCCTCTTCTATCACCGGCGGCTGGGTCCAGAACCACCAAAAGCTCATTGCCGTTCTATCCTTCCCTTCGTTTGCGGCGTCGCATCGGGCGGCCGCAAATAGAGTGGCGAAGGGGATGACCTCGAAGGATCGGCGGAGATCCCCAGTTCCGCGACATCCCGAATACCCGGGAAAGTGCTGCGGGACAATATCGCGCTTTCCGGAAGCCCAAGCTCCATCGCGATTTTTTCCGATGCCGATCCTGCCAATCTTATGTCCTTGGGCAGGTTCGCCGCAAGATCTGCGATGGTGCGGACACCGGCTTCATCGGCAGCGGTGCCGGACGCATGATAAAGCTGGCAGTAGACCTCGTCTGCCTTTCCCGTCAGCGCCACCAGCACGGGACCGCCATCATCTCCCGGCACGGCGGAACGGGCAATGGCTGCCAGGGTCGTTACGCCGACAACCGGCTTCCCGAGCACGAGACCAAAGCCGCGGGCAACCGCCAGTCCGACGCGAAGGCCGGTAAAGCTGCCGGGTCCGATGGTCACGGCAACGCGGTCAAGCTCGGAAAAGGTGGTGGACGACTCGGCCATGACCTCACCGATCATGTCCATCAGCTTCTCGGCATGGCCGCGGCCGATCTCCTCGCCGCACGCCTCGAAACACGCGGTTTCGACACCGTCGTCGAGAACGGCGGCGGCGCAATTGGCAAGGGCTGTATCGATGGCGAGGACGCGCATTCCGGTTTGGCTCATGGTTTTCGTGTCCCACATGCCACTACCCCGCCCCGGCCCGCGAGTCGAGCGGGGCTTTGGACCTAAGTCCAAAGGGGGGCTTGCCTTCCACAAAGAATGGGAGTCGAAAATATTAAAGGCCCGGACAAGAGGCCGGGCCTTTGAAATTCTTCAGGAATGCTCCGATCAGATCGGGCGGACTTCCTCGACTTCCGGAACGAAGTGACGCAGCAGGTTCTGGATGCCGTGCTGCAGTGTTGCCGTGGATGACGGGCAGCCGGCGCAGGCACCGCGCATGGACAGATAGACCACGCCTTCCTTGAAGCCCTTGAAGGTGATGTCGCCACCATCCTGCGCCACAGCCGGACGCACCCGGGTTTCCAGGAGTTCCTTGATGGTGCTGACGGTGTCCGCGTCACCTGCCTCGAAGAATTCGCCTTCCTCGATATTTTCCGCTTCGCTGGTGGCCATGACCGGCTGTCCGGACATGAACTGCTCCATGATCACGCCCAGGATGGCGGGTTTCATGTGCTGCCAGTCGGTTTCGTCCTTGGTCACGGTCACGAAGTCGTGGCCGAAGAAGACCGCGACCACGCCCGGCACGTCGAACAGTTTCTGTGCAAGAGGCGACACCCCGGCGTCCGTCCTGGAGCGGAAATCGTAGGTTCCCTCCGGCAGGACAACCCGTCCCGGCAGGAATTTCAGTGTCGCCGGATTGGGAGTGGCTTCGGTTTGAATGAACATCTTGTCTCGTCCTTGCGCTTCAGGTCGCGCCCATGTTGCCGGCTTCGTTTTGCGCCTCACCTCCATCGCAAAACGCCGATGAATGTTTCTAACGTATCTCTCGGCAGTTTGGAACCGTTAAAAACTAGATAGGTGCAGATCCTGCCTGGTCAAGCCGTCTTCTTGAATCCGGCAGCCCTGCGATCGCTCGTCAAGCCAGCGCGGCGATGGAATCATCGTCCAGGTTACCCGGCACGATCGTCACCGGAATGGGGAAGGTTCCCGCGGATTTTCCGGCAATCGACGACACCAGAGGTCCCGGCCCTTCAGAGCCCGTGCTGGCCGCCAGGATCAGGATCGCGATGTCGGCATCCGCCTCGATCAGCTCCATGATCTCCTCGGCCTTTGTCCCTTCCCTCACCACCGATTCCGGTTCGGTACGGGCAACGGACCGCACGCGCTCGGCGGCTTTCGCAAGCGCTGCCTCGGCTTCTTCCTGGGCTTCCGCCCGCATGATGTCTTCAACCCCCAGCCAATGCTGGAAGTCGCCAGGCGCAATGATGAAGACCAGCGTCACGACGCCGCCGGTCCGGGCCGCCCGTTTCGCGGCATATACGATCGCCCGGTCACATTCGGGCGTCTCGTCGACCACGACCAGAAACTTCCGGCGGTGGCCTTCCTCGTTGCTTTTTCTGATAGCTACCATGGGCCGCATGCTGCCACCGGTCCGCGCACTCCGCAAGCGGCGAAATCGCCGCGCACGAAGCGCTCAACCGGTGTCTTTCCGCATGCCTCCTAGAGGATGAACTTCGACAGGTCGACGTTCTTGGCAAGGTCGCCGATGTTGTCGCGAACGAATTTGCCCGTGATCTCCACCTCTTCACCCGGACGGTCCGGCGCCGTGAAGGAAATCTCGTCGAGAATGCGCTCCATCACCGTCTGCAGACGGCGGGCACCGATGTTCTCGACAGAGGCATTGAGATCAACCGCAATCGAGGCGATCTCGTCGATGGCGTCCTCTGTGAAGTTCAGCGTGACCTTTTCCGTTTCCATCAGCGCCACATACTGCTTGATGAGGCTGGCTTCCGGTTCGGTCAGGATCGCGCGGAAATCGTCCTTGTCGAGCGCACGCAGCTCGACCCGTATCGGCAGGCGGCCCTGCAGCTCCGGCAAAAGGTCCGAAGGCTTTGCGACGTGGAATGCACCGGAAGCGATGAACAGGATATGGTCGGTCTTGACCGGTCCGTGCTTGGTGGAGACCACTGTTCCTTCGATCAGCGGCAGCAGGTCGCGCTGCACGCCTTCACGAGAGACATCGGCTCCCGCACGGCCTTCACGGGCACAGATCTTGTCGATCTCGTCCAGGAAGACGATGCCGGAATTCTCGACAAGTGAAATTGCTTCTTCCACCACCTTGTCGTCGTCGAGCAGCTTGTCGGATTCCTCGTTGATCAGGAGCTGGTAGCTGTCGCGAACGGTGGTGCGTTTGGTCTTGGTCTGGCCGCCGAAGGCCTTGCCCAGCAGATCGGAAACATTCATCACCCCGACGCTGGCACCCGGCATGCCCGGCAGATCAAAGCTCGGCATCTGTGCCTGGGCCCGGACCTCGACCTCGATTTCCTTCTCGTCCATCTCGCCATTACGCAGCTTGGTGCGGAAGCTGTCCCGGGTCGCCGGGCTTGCGTTCTTGCCGACCAGCGCATCCAGCACACGTTCCTCGGCCAGCATGTGTGCCTTTGCCTTCACCGCTTCGCGCTTCTGGTCGCGCACCAGCGTGATGCCGGCTTCCACCAGATCACGGACGATCTGCTCCACGTCGCGGCCGACATAGCCGACCTCGGTGAACTTGGTGGCTTCCACCTTGGTGAAGGGGGCATTTGCCAGCTTTGCCAGACGGCGGGAAATCTCGGTCTTGCCGACGCCGGTCGGGCCAATCATCAGGATGTTCTTCGGCAGAACTTCCTCGCGCATCTGGCCTTGCAGCTGCTGGCGGCGCCAGCGGTTGCGCAATGCAATTGCGACCGCGCGCTTGGCATCTTTCTGGCCGACGATGTAGCGGTCGAGTTCGGAAACGATCTCACGCGGAGAAAAATCGGACATTGTTTAAGACACGCCTTCTTTACTTACGAGTTCCATCAGCAGGCAGTCGCCGGTGCGTCCCAGAAGCGCTTCGATCTCCTGAAAGCCCGCCTTGCGATAGGCCTTCAGGGCCCTGAGATTGGCCGGATCCGGATCGATGATGATCCGTTCGTGACCTTCCTCGCGCAACTGGCGGACAAACGCCTGCAAAGTTCTTGTTCCAAGTCCCCGGGACAGATCTTCCTCGAATGCAATCGAGAGGTCGACACCGACAGCCTCTGCCGGCAGCCGCTCCAGCCAGGGATAATCCGCCGCAAATGCGCTTCCCTGCTGATCGCCGACAAACCAGACCTGGATATAGCCCTTGTCGGTGCCGTCTTCCTGAAAGATGAAAGGCCGGGTCGTATCCCTGCCTTCGACCATGTCCCGGATGTTGCTCAACTCTTCGTCCGGATCGCCCCACCATTGCCGCCAGTGCGGCCGCGCCAACCAATTCGCCAGCATGGGCAAATCCTCGGCGGTGACGGGGCGAAACGAAATCATCGGCCTTTACTCGGCCGTATCCAGCGATTCGACCGTCACGCTGGCGTTTGTGTAAACGCAGATTTCCGCCGCAACCGCCATTGCCTTGCGGGCTATGGTTTCTGCGTCAAAGTCGGTATCTGCCAGGGCACGTCCGGCCGCAAGTGCATAGTTGCCGCCAGAACCGATACCCATGACACCCCCTTCGGGCTCCAGAACGTCGCCGGTACCGGTCAGCACCAGCGACACGTTCTTGTCGGCCACCAGCATCATCGCTTCCAGTCGGCGCAGATAGCGGTCGGTCCGCCAGTCCTTGGCAAGTTCCACGCAGGCGCGCATCAGCTGGCCGGGGTACTGTTCCAGCTTCGCTTCAAGGCGCTCGAACAGGGTGAAGGCATCGGCGGTTGCGCCGGCAAAACCGGCAATAACCTCGCCCTTGGCCAGCAGCCGTACCTTGCGGGCGGTGTGCTTGATCACGGTCTGGCCGAGGGAGACCTGGCCGTCACCGGCGATCACCACCTTGCCACCCTTGCGCACCATCATGATCGTCGTACCGTGCCACTGGGCCGGTTCGCGCGTTTCGCTCATTCAATCCTCTTGGCAATCTTCATGGTCATCTTGTCTGCCGCCCTATGTAGGCGGCAAATCCGGTATTTCCAAGCAGTCAATGGGATGCGGCCTTGTCAAACCGGGTTATGAAGCCGGCCGAAATCGGCTCAAGACACACATTTTCAGGGCGATTTCGGCCGGCAATTCGAAGCCTCAGTGCGACATCTCGATCCGGGTTGCCCGCAAAAGTGCGTCCACCAGCTTGTCGAGCTGGCCGCCTGCCCGTTCATCGGAAAGTTCGCCCTTGTCGTCGAACGCGCCCGCCGCTTTGGGTACGGCCACCATCTGCGGCAGGACCATTGCTCCAAGGCCGACTTCCAGAATGGTGCGCATGCCGATCAGACCGCGCATGCCGCCGAACGCGCCGGTCGAAGCTGCACCGAGTGCAAAGACCTTGGTCTTGTAGGGATCGCCCGGTTCCTTCACGCGGCTGATCCAGTCCAGGGTGTTTTTCAGCAGCGGCGAGATACCGGCGTTATATTCCGGACAGGACAGAAAAATGCCATCCTGCGCCAGGAACAAGCGTTTGAGTTTCCTGGCATTTTCCGGAACGCCATTCGTATCTTCCAGATCGCCGTCGTAGATCGGCAACGGATAGTCCTTCAGCGACAGATGCGTCACCTGAGCATCCAGGATTGCAAGTTTCTTGGCGGCCAGCGCCGTCAGTCTGCCGTTGAAGGAACCGCTTCGGACCGAGCCCGAGCAAACGAGGATCTTCGGATTGCGCATCAGAACCTACCCTACAAATGTCCGGCTCGCGCGTAGCACCGCGGTGAACCGCCTGAGGGCAAGTTTAGGGCGCTTTTCGGGAAATGGGAGTGCTTCCTGCCCGCTGTCCCCTGCCGTCTGAGCCCTCAATGGGCCTTGCGGTAAACCCAGACCCGTGCCGGAGGCAGGTTTTTCCAGACCCAGTCCGAACTGAAGACGGAGACAGAGCGGTTGTCCGGCTTCACCGGAGCGACCAGCCCGTAGGAAAACTGGATGAAGGGCGCGCCCGGTTTCAGAATTTCCAGAGCTTCCGCCAGCAGCGCCTTGCGGACCGTTTCCGGTCGCGTCAGCAGCGGCAGGGACGAGACGATGCCATCAAGCGAATGGCGCTGGTCTTCCGCAGCCGACAGCGTATCGCCGGCGCGCGAAAGGGTGGCGCCAAGGGCGTAGGCATCACCCTGGACAATTTTCAGGCCGGGGTATCTGCGGGTCAGCAGTTCGCAAAATTCCGGACAATACTCGATGAGCCTGAGCTGCTGGGAGGAAAATCCACGGTCCAGAATCGCCTTCGTGACGACGCCGGTACCCGGCCCGAGTTCCACAACCCTTGAATGGGGACGCGGTGTCAGAAAGGACGCCATCTTGGCGGCGAGCTCTGGCCCGGAAGGGGCAACGGCACCGGTTCGAAGCGGGTTCTGAGCCCAGGAACGGATGAATTTGACTTCATCGAGCACCTTCGCCCGAACGGCACTTGCCTTCTCAAGCTTTTCCCGAAAAGCTTCCCGGCGCGAGCTATTGCGTTTCAGCATCTTTCCTCACTCACATCCCCCACGCGGGGAATATAGGAGTGATTGCAATTAGATGCCATGGGCAAGCGCACATATTGCACGCATACGTCACCCTTTGCAGACTGCTTATGCACCGAGATTATCGATGAAATCCTTCACCTTGGAGAAAAACCCAGCCGATTCCGGGTGGTTTTCACCGGAGGATTCCTTCTCGAATTCCGCCAGAAGCTCACGTTGGCGCCGGGTCAGATTGGTCGGTGTTTCGACCGTGACCTGAATATACATGTCGCCGTGCTGGCTGGAACGCATGATCGGCATGCCCTTGCCGCGCAACCGGAACTGCTTTCCGGTCTGGGTGCCTTCGGGCACCTTCACGCGGCTGGTCGACCCTTCGACCGTCGGCACGTCGAACTGACCACCCAGGGTCGCGGTCGACATGGAAATCGGCACGCGGCAGTAAAGATCGGCGCCATCGCGCTGGAAAAGCTCGTGCGGCCTTATGGAGAGGAAGATATAGAGATCGCCCGCGGGGCCACCGCGCACGCCTGCTTCACCTTCACCTGCCAGCCGAATACGGGTTCCGTCCTCGATACCGGCCGGAATGTTGACCGACAGCGTGCGCTCCTGGGTCTTGCGTCCGGAGCCGCTACAGCTTTCGCACGGATCGGTAATCACCTGGCCGCGTCCCTGACAGCTCGGACAGGTGCGTTCCAGCGTGAAGAAGCCCTGCGCGGCACGCACGCGGCCTGCCCCGCCACATGTGCGGCAGGTCGTCGGGCTGGTTCCGGGCTTTGCGCCCGAACCGGAGCAATCGTCGCAGGTAACGCTGGTAGGAACCTCTATCTCCACCGTCTTTCCGGTGAAGGCATCCTCCAGCGTGATATCCAGATTGTAGCGCAGGTCCGCGCCACGTTCGCGTCCGCCCGACCGGCGGCCACCGCCGCCACCCATGCCGAAGAATTCCTCGAAGATATCGGACATGGTGGAGGAAAAGTCGTGGGCGCCGGCACCGCCGCCGCCAAAACCACCGTTTTCGAAGGCCGCATGGCCGAAACGGTCATAGGCCGCACGCTTCTGGCTGTCCTTCAGCGTGTCATAGGCCTCGTTGACTTCCTTGAACTTGGCTTCGGCGGCCTCGTCGCCCGGATTGCGGTCCGGGTGAAATTGCATGGCCATCTTGCGGTAGGCGCTTTTCAGCGCTTTTTCGTCCGCCTCACGCGAAACACCCAGCACCTCATAGAAATCACGTTTCGACATCAAGATCTTCCGGTCTTGTTGTTGCACCGCTGGCGGCCTGGCAAATGCCGGCGCCAATTACGGCGAAGGCGCCGCGCACAAGTGCCCTTTCATCAGGCAGTCGAGCGACCGGCGCCAGGATTGGACCAGCCAGCCGGAACCCGGCTGGCTGGTATTTTTCGGTTATGCGGATTTTTTGTCGTCGTCTTCTTTGACTTCTTCAAAATCCGCATCAACGACATCGTCTTCGGCCTTGGCTTTCGGATCGGCTTCCTCGCCGTCTTCTGCCTGGGCGTCAGCCTGAGCTGCCTGATACATGGCTTCGCCAAGTTTCATGGAAGCTTCTGCCAGAGCCTGGGTCTTGGCCTTGATGTCTTCCAGGTCTTCACCTTCAAGAGCAGACTTCAGGGAGGCAAGCGCGGTCTCGATCGCGGACTTGTCGTCCTCGGAAACCTTGTCGCCGTAGTCCTTCAGGGACTTGTCGGTGGAATGGACCAGGGATTCGCCCTGGTTCTTGGCTTCCACCAGTTCCTTCCGCTTCTTGTCCTCATCGGCGTGGGATTCAGCGTCCTTGATCATCTGGTCGATGTCGCTGTCGCTGAGGCCGCCGGAGGCCTGGATGCGGATCTGCTGTTCCTTGCCGGTGCCCTTGTCCTTCGCGGACACGTTGACGATACCGTTGGCGTCGATGTCGAAGGTGACTTCGATCTGCGGAACGCCGCGCGGTGCCGGCGGCAGGCCGACCAGGTCGAACTGACCGAGGATCTTGTTATCCGCAGCCATTTCGCGCTCACCCTGGAAGACGCGGATGGTCACGGCCGTCTGATTGTCTTCAGCGGTCGAGAACACCTGGCTCTTCTTGGTCGGGATCGTCGTGTTGCGATCGATCAGACGGGTGAAGACACCGCCAAGCGTTTCGATGCCGAGCGACAGCGGGGTCACGTCGAGCAGCAGAACGTCCTTGACGTCGCCCTGCAGAACGCCGGCCTGGATCGCAGCGCCCATGGCCACGACTTCGTCCGGGTTCACACCCTTGTGCGGGTCCTTGCCGAAGAAGGTCTTCACGGTTTCCTGGATCTTCGGCATGCGGGTCATGCCGCCGACCAGAACCACTTCGTCGATTTCACCGGGAGCAAGACCTGCGTCCTTCAGAGCGGCTTTCATCGGCTCGATGGTGCGCTTGACCAGATCTTCAACCAGCGACTCGAACTTGGCGCGGGTGAGTTTCAGCGTCAGGTGCTTCGGACCGGAAGCGTCCGCCGTGATGAACGGCAGGTTGATTTCGGTCTGGGAAGAGGACGACAGTTCGATCTTCGCCTTTTCCGCAGCTTCCTTCAGGCGCTGCAGGGCCAGCTTGTCGTTCTTCAGGTCGATGCCCTGGTCCTTCTTGAACTCGGACGCGAGGTAGTCGACGAGAACCATGTCGAAGTCTTCACCGCCGAGGAAGGTGTCGCCGTTGGTGGACTTCACTTCGAAGACACCGTCGCCGATTTCCAGGACGGAGACGTCGAACGTACCGCCACCAAGGTCGTAGACCGCGATGGTTTTACCGTCGTTCTTGTCGAGACCGTAGGCAAGAGCTGCTGCCGTCGGCTCGTTGATGATGCGCAGGACTTCAAGACCCGCGATCTTGCCGGCATCCTTGGTTGCCTGGCGCTGCGCGTCGTTGAAGTATGCCGGAACGGTGATCACCGCCTGGGTCACTTTTTCGCCGAGATAGCTCTCTGCGGTTTCCTTCATCTTCTGAAGGATGAAAGCGGACACCTGGGACGGGGAGTATTTGTCGCCGTTGGCTTCCACCCATGCGTCGCCATTGTCGGCCTTGACGATTTCGAACGGGACAAGCTTCTTGTCCTTGTCGACGGTCGGATCGCTGTACCGGCGACCGATCAGGCGCTTGACTGCAAAAAGGGTGTTGGTCGGGTTCGTGACCGCCTGGCGTTTTGCCGGCTGGCCGACGAGACGCTCGCCATCGTCGGAGAAGGCCACCATCGACGGGGTGGTGCGGGCGCCTTCTGCGTTTTCAATTACCTTGGAATCCTTGCCGTCCATGACGGCGACGCACGAGTTCGTCGTGCCGAGGTCGATACCAATGACCTTTGCCATATCTGCCTCTCTTTCTAGCAAACCGGATAGACCCAAAAAGGCGTCATTCCGGCTCCTCTCAGTTGGGTTCCGGGTTCCCCCGGACATCGCGCCAGAACGCTAGGCTCATGATTTGGCGCGAAGCTTGACCGCTATATAGGTGGATGAAACTTTGCCTGCAAGACATCTGTCCACTGACATTTCACAGACCTTCCGTTCTTCGCCGATATTTCTTCCCAGATCGTTACCAGCATTGTCAGCTTTGCGAATTCCACATGCAATCGGCACATGGAGGCGAGGTTTTGCTCAAACCTTGCGGACAATACGGTTAACATCGCCCCGTCACCGCAATGGCAACGCGGAAAGGAGATCCGAATTGCAAGATCCCAGCCTCTGGAATCGGCTTCAAGCCTGCCACCCGGACGATGTGGAAGCGGATTTCCCGTTCTCCGCGCGCCTTGCCCGAGACAATGGCTGGAGCAAAAGCTTTGCGGGACGGGTCGTTGTCGAATATCTGCGGTTTGCCTATCTCAGCCGGCTTGGTGAAGGCATCGTGACGCCGAGCGACGAAGTGGACCAGGCCTGGCATCTGCACCTGACCTACACTAGACATTACTGGGGCCCATTCAAGGAAGCGCTCGAAGGTCCACTGCATCACATGCCGACAAAGGGCGGCCCGGAACAGGAAGTCCGGTTCCGGCAGGCCTATGCAAGAACGCTCCGGCTTTACCGGTCGGAATTCGGCGACCCGCCTGTGGACATCTGGCCACCGGAGGACATCCGGTTCGGCAAGGCACCGGGCTTTGTCCGCGTGAATGCGCAGGATGTGTGGATCATCCGCAAGCCGGACTGGCCGAACCAGCTCGCAAGACTTGCCGGGAAGGTTGCGAATGCGCCCACCGCCGTCCACTGCGCCCTGCTGGCCGTCATGTCACTGCTTCTGGGCACCAGGCTGGCCTTTGCCCATGGCGAGGCGCAAGGCGATACCCTCATCGAGAGACTGCGCAACATGGTCTGGCACTGGGCCACCATGCACACGGCCGAATTCCTGATTTCCCTGTTTATCATCGCCGTGGTGCTGATCATCCTCTTCAAGAAATCGACCGGTGGAAATTCTTCCGGGTGCAGCTCAGGCTGCGGCACCAGCAGCAGCGGTGACGGAGGCGGCGGTGGCAGCTCCGGCTGCAGCGGTTGCGGCGGGGGCGACTGACAACCGGCGACAATTGACCATGCAGGAAATTCCCATAAACGGCCTGAGCGGGCTTTATTATCTGCCGGGTTATTTCGACCGCGAGGGCCAGGAACAGCTTCTGGCACATATTCGCGCGATCGTCGCCGAAGCGCCCTTGTTCCAGCCGGTAATGCCGAAAACCGGAAAGCCCTTTTCGGTGCGCATGAGCAACTGCGGTCCGCTCGGCTGGGTGTCGGATATCCGAGGCTATCGCTACCAGCCGGCGCACCCCGAAACCGGCCGGCCATGGCCGGCCATGCCGGATGCCTTGACGCACCTGTGGATGGACGTTGCCGGAACGGCGCCACCACCCGAAGCCTGCCTGATCAATTTCTATGATCCCAGCGCCCGCATGGGTCTGCACCAGGACAGGGATGAACAGATGTTCGAAGCCCCGGTCGTCTCGGTTTCCCTGGGAGACACTGCGACCTTCCGTGTTGGCGGCGTGAACAGGAAGGATCCGACCAAATCCTTCCGCCTTCAATCCGGTGACGTCGTCGTACTTGGCGGTGAGGCTCGACTGGCCTTTCACGGTATCGATCGCGTGTTGAAGGGAACTTCGACGCTTCTGAAAAACGGCGGCCGGATCAACCTGACCCTTCGGCGCGTCACTCCGCCCTGAATTCCTACGTTTCCACGTAGGTTGCCTCGAAGCTCACCGGAAAATTCACCGAGCGGGCGATGAAGCAGACCTTGTGGATCTCGTGGTGGATCGCATCGGCCGTTGCCAGGTCCGTGCCCTTGGGCACGGTGATGACCGGCTTCAGCACAGCGCGCAGAAAACGGCCAGCACCCGAGGGCTCGGTTTCCCCCGTCGCTTCCGGCGCGTCCTCGTAACCCATGACGGCAATGCCAGCATCGCTTGCCAGATGCAGGTACCAGAGCATATGGCAGCTCGCCAGGGAGGACAGGAGCAAGTCCTCCGGATTATGGAGCGCGGGATTTCCCCCCAGTAGCGGGTCGTTCGAACAGGAGACCGGAGGCTTTCCAGGTGTTCGTATCTCCCAGGTTCGGTCATAGGACCTGTAACTCTTCGTCCCCTCGCCCCGGTTTCCCGTCCAGTGGATGAGGGATGTGTAGCCGTGCTCTTTGCTCATGCTTCCTCCAAAATGTATACATTTATACATTTTTGATTTACAGGCTGCTGTCAAGGCTCTATTGGAAATTTCGGGAGGCGCCATGTCCGCAGAAAAAATCGCAGCCACGCTCGAAACCGATATCGTCTCCGGGATCTTCCGGCCGGGTGAGGAACTGAAACAGGGAGAGCTTGCTGCTCGCTTTTCGGTCAGTCGCATTCCCGTGCGCGACGCCCTGCAGCTGATGGCCGCCCGGGGCCTGATCGACCTTGAGCGCAATCGACGGGCTCGAGTGATCAGTCTTACCCACGCGGAGATTGATGAGGTCTACCATCTGCGCGTGCTTCTGGAGACCGATTGCCTGCGGCAATCAATCCGGCGGCTGGAAGCAGACGATCTTGTGAAGATTGGAGCAGCCCTTGCCCACTCCAGCATCGACGCGGCAACCGACCGGTGGGCCGACGGCGACTGGGCCTTTCACAAGAGCCTTTACATGCCTGCAAGACGCCCAAGAGAGCTGGCAATGATCGAGGATCTTCGACGGACCTGCCGCATTCATATTGCCGGCTACGGCGTTCTGCCGACACTCACCGACAGGTGGCTGAAGGACCATGAAGACCTGGTGGCAGCGATGAAATCACGCGCGGAAAACCAGGCGGCAGACATTCTGGCCCGCCATATCGCGGACGCGCGACAGACATTGCTGGACGCAATGCCCGGCTGAACCTTCAGAGTGCCGGCCGAGCCTCAGAAAAGCATGTAGGTCGCCACGACCGCACAGGCGGCAATGACCCACAAGGCAACCCGCCCCGAGCGGGTGTGACGTGCCTCTGCACGGCCAATTGCTACTGCGGTCTCGTCGTCGAACCTGAGGCCGCCCTGTGTCATCCTTTCCAGCTCTTCCGACATCCGACCGATCCTGTCGGCAAAGAGCGGCATGTCGTTGGCGATGCGCGCCAGTGCCGACAGCGCATCACCGGCATCACGCAGTTTGCCGACCGGACCAAGGTTGTCCTTGATCCAGGTGCCGACAACAGGTTCCGCCGTCCGCCACATGTCGAGATTGGGATTGAGCGAACGCGCCACGCCTTCGACCACGACCATGGTCTTCTGCAACATGATCAGCTGGGTCTGAGTGCTCATCTCGAAGAGTTCCGTCACTTCGAACAGCTGGGTCAGCAGGCGGGCCATGGAGATTTCGCTGGCATCGTGACCGTGGATCGGCTCGCCGATGGCACGGATCGCCTGGGCGAACATGTCGACATCCTGATGCGCGGGCACATAGCCGGCCTCGAAATGCACCTCCGCCACCCTTCGGTAGTTGCGGGTGATGAAGCCGAACAGGATTTCTGCCAGGAACCGGCGTTCGCGCTTGTTGAGACGGCCGATGATGCCGAAGTCGACGGCAACCAGGGTGCCGTCGGGCTCAACGAAGAGATTGCCCTGGTGCATGTCTGCATGAAAGAAGCCGTCGCGCAGTGTGTGGCGCAGAAAGCTCTGGATGACGGCAGCCCCCAGCGCTTCCAGGTCATGGCCATCTTCCTTGAGGCCCTCGACGTCCGACATCTTGCGGCCGTCGATCCATTCCATGGTCAACACGCCCTTGGCGGTGCGCAGCCACTCGACAGCCGGAACGCGGAACCCCGGATCGTCAGCGGTGTTCTCGGCCATTTCCGACAGGGCCGCGGCCTCCAGACGGAAGTCCATTTCCATCGCGACCGACTGGGCCAGCGTGTCCACGACCGCAACCGGCCGAAGGCGCCGCGAGGGCGGATGGAACCGTTCGGCCAGGCGGGCGACGAGGTAGTAGCTTTCGAGATCGCGCTGGAAGCGGCGGGAAACGCCCGGCCGCAGCACCTTGACCGCAACCTTTCGCTCCGTGCCGTCCTGATCGAGGATCACGGCCGGATGAACCTGGGCAATCGAGGCAGCGGCAACGGCTTCGCCGAAGGAAACGAAGACCTCATCGAGCGGCTTGCCAAGCTGCTCGGCTACCGCGGCGCAGGCCGCATCATGATCGAACGCCGGCAACCGGTCCTGAAGGGCTGACAGTTCGCGTGCGGCTTCCTTGCCGACCACATCGGCCCGGGTCGCCAGGAACTGGCCAAGCTTCACATAGGACGGTCCAAGCTTGTTCAGCGCGTCGGACAGGCGAAGGTCTGCCCGCTTGTTGCGAACCGACCGGCGCTCCAGAAGTCGCGCCATGGCAATGGCGAACCGAGGCCCGGCCGGCAGGTCCGGAAGCGAAACGAGGCCAAAAACGCCCTCGCGCGCCATCACGAAACCCGCCCGCGCCAGGCGGAGAAAAGGCATCACGGGAAGGGCCATGTATCAGAGTTTCCAGCCGTAATGCAGGGCGGCGATACCGCCGGAATAGTTGCGGTAGCCGACCCGCTCGAACCCGGCTTCGCGGATCATGTCCGCAAAACGTTCCTGGTTCGGGAAATTGCGGATCGATTCCACCAGATACTTGTAGGGGTCACCGTCCCCTGTCACCCAGCGGCCCATGGCCGGGATCGCGTTGAAGGAAAAGGTGTCATAGACCTTGTCGAGCATCGGCACGTCGACTTCGGAAAACTCCAGACACATGAAGCGGCCACCCCGCTTCAGAACCCTGCGCGCTTCCCGCAGCGCCTTGGGAATATCCGGGACGTTGCGGATGCCGAAGGCGATCGTATAGGCATCGAAACTCTTGTCGGGAAACGGCAGCTCCTCGGCATTACCCTGGCTGAAGGTGATGAGATCCGACAGACCAGCCTTTTCGGCCCGGTCGCGGCCGACGCCGAGCATGCTTTCGTTGATGTCGCACACCACGGCACGGGCCGTGTCGTTGGACCGGCGAACCACGCGGGTGGCGATATCGCCGGTTCCGCCGGCCACATCCAGCAGCCGCCAGTTGGAGGCAGCTGTCTTGGGCGGTGCCAGGAACGAGACCATGGCATCCTTCCAGACCCGGTGAAGGCCGCCGGACATGAGGTCGTTCATGAGGTCGTAGCGCTCGGCAACCTTGTGAAACACATCGTCCACCAGTGCCTGCTTTTGCCCTTCGGCAACCTTGGTGAAGCCGAAACTGGTCGGCATTTCTTCCGGTGCGCGGTTCGACCTGGCCGAATGCCCCTGTGCCTGTTGCGTCATGAAAGCGCCTCCAAGATCACCCCGCGCCGCGACAAGACTGCCGGGCGGCGGCGGGTTCGATCACTTCTTACCCGTTGGACAAGCCACCTGTTGAAAGAGCTGGCGGATTGCCGTTTCGAAACTATCTTCAAAGTGCGCCGGACCATAGTACAAGCCATTGGCGAGCGCTATCTGTGCCGGCCACCAAAAACCATATGCCGCAGGCCTATAGCCTGCCATGACAGCGGATACCAGACCTCTCATGCCCGAACTCCCGGAAGTCGAAACCGTCAAGCGCGGCCTTGCCCCCACTTTCGAAGGGGCTCTGATTGCCAAGGTCGACCAGAACCGGCCGGACCTGCGCTTTCCTTTTCCGGACGGTTTCGCCGACCGCTTGACCGGACGAAGGCTGACCGTGCTGTCGCGCCGGTCGAAATACCTGTTGGGCGATGTCGACAGCGGCGATGTTCTGGTCATGCACCTTGGTATGTCTGGATCGTTCCGGATCGAAAACGATCTTTCCGCGGATACGCCGGGCGCCTTTGCCCATGCGCGCAGCAAGGACCCCAAACACGACCACGTCGTCTTCCATCTGGAGACAATTGACGGCGGGCGAGCCCGGATCGTCTACAATGACCCGCGCCGGTTCGGCTTCATGGATCTCATTGCCCGTCCCGTGCTTGCAGACCATCCCTTTTTCCGTGAGCTCGGCCTGGAGCCTCTCGGCAACGACCTTGGCGGCGAAACACTGGCGCGGCTTTTCAATGGCCGGAAGACGCCGCTGAAGGCGGCCCTGCTCAACCAGAAACTGATTGCGGGCCTTGGCAACATATATGTGTGCGAAGCGCTCTGGCGCACCGGGCTCAGCCCGGAACGGGCTGCCGGCACGTTGGTGACGAAAACAGGCAGGCCGACAAAAAAGGCGGAAGAACTGGCCGCAAATATCCGCGCCACCCTGGAAGACGCCATCCGGGCGGGCGGGTCCTCGCTGCGCGATCACACCCAGGCAGACGGTACACTTGGCTACTTTCAGCACTCGTTTGCCGTCTACGACCGCGAAGGCCAGGCCTGCCGAACACCGGGCTGCAAGGGCACCGTCGCCCGGCTGGTCCAGTCCAACCGGTCAACCTTCCACTGTCCGGCCTGCCAGAGCTGACTTGTCCTATCGGTCAAGCTTGCCAGACCCGCCCGACCTCGGGTAGGCATTGCCGGTGAAGTACACGTCCAGGAAACCGCAGGCACCAGGAGCCGGGCTCGAGAAAGACCTGGTCATCCGGCCCGCCGCGGTTTCCAGCACTGGGAGCGGGCAACATGGGATATGAGAACATCCGCGTCGAAAAACGCGGAAAAGTCGGTCTGATCACTCTGGATCGGCCGAAAGCCTTGAATGCACTCAATTCGGCCCTGGTTGCCGAACTCGGCACGGCGCTTGACGGGTTCGATGCGGACGAGCGGATCGGCTGTATCGTCATCACCGGCTCGGAAAAGGCCTTTGCCGCCGGTGCCGACATCAAGGAAATGCAGCCGCACAATTTTTCGTCCGCCTATCAGACGGACCTGATCACGCCCTTCGACCGGGTTTCGCGCAACCGCAAGCCGATCATCGCCGCCGTGGCGGGCTATGCGCTTGGCGGCGGCTGCGAGCTGGCCATGCTTTGCGACTTCATCATCGCCGCGGACACGGCCAAGTTCGGCCAGCCGGAAATCACGCTCGGCGTTATTCCGGGCGCCGGCGGCACCCAGCGTCTGACGCGGTTCGTCGGCAAGTCCAAAGCCATGGAAATGGTCCTGACCGGCCGCATGATGGACGCGGAAGAAGCCGAGCGCAGCGGTCTCGTCAGCCGTATCGTTCCGGCGGATGACTTGCTTGAAGAAGCGCTGAAAGCGGCTGAAAAGATCGCCGATTTCTCTCTGCCGGTCGTCATGATGGCCAAGGAAAGTGTCGACCGCGCCTATGAAACCACCCTGTCGGAAGGCGTCCGCTTCGAACGGCGCGTGTTCCAGGCCCTCTTTGCCCTGGAAGACCAGAACGAAGGCATGAGCGCCTTCACCGAGAAACGTACGCCGCAGTTCCGGAACAAATAAACTACGGCGTTCAACGATAAAGCCGTTGACGGCGTCCGAAAGCGCGATTATAAGCAGCGCCCAATCGGTGGCGGTTTTCCGCCGCCGTTGTTTTTTGATCGGGTCTTGCAGCTTTGGCTCCCTTGTCCCGATCGCCACCGGACACTAGTCCCAATTACCGATCAGGATAGAGCCCATGGCCAACACACCATCGGCCAAGAAGGCGGCCCGCAAGATTGCCCGCCGGACGGCCACGAACAAAGACCGTCGCAGCCGCGTGCGCACGTTCCTGCGCAAGGTTGAGGAAGCAATTGCTTCCGGCGATCAGGCCGCTGCAAACGAAGCCTTCAAGGTTGCGCAGCCGGAAATCATGCGTGCTGCCGGCAAAGGCACGATGCATGCCAACACGGCCTCCCGGAAGGTTTCCCGCCTCAATGCCCGTATCAAGGCACTCAGCGCGTAACCGACCCGTCATACGACCGTTAAAAAGACCCGGCCACAGTGCCGGGTTTTTTTTAGCCACGCAATTTTGTGGATGACGAAATTTGACAACTCATACGCGCAATATTGCAATTTCTACCGAGTATAATAGTGTCAGGAAAAACGTTTATTTTTCAGATATTTACGCACATGTACCATTGAGAGAAGGCGATCAATCCGGATTCGATACGAGTCAAGCTATCAGTTCCGAAATTTTTTTTGAAATTGTTGTTTTTGAAATGTGACAGGGCGCTTCAGAGCGAAAAGTCATTGCGGTAAAACACATTTGCTCGCTCGCCAGCAGGGGCCAAAAACACAGTGACGCGGGGGGAGAAACCGGCACTTTCCGCCATTCGCAAAAACCCGCTGTTGCCCCTTCGGTCGCGGTCTGTATATTAACAATACGGCTGGCGGGTAAGACCAGCGACCAACTTAAAAACGGTGCTTGGAAAACAATGAAAAAGTTAAACCGGACCATCGCTGAGCACATCAAATCCAGTTCACGGAATGAATACGTTAGCGTATTCGAACACTCAGGCATTTAGCCTGAAGTAACCTACTTCTTTCTCAAGAAAATCTTGAAGAATACTTTTGATCAATAGCGTCACGCTATTGAAGGGGGCGGCTTTGCAATTTCAGGGTGGATATGCAGGAAACGTGACTGCGCAGGAGGCCTTTGACGGCCTTGCCGGGCAGCAGGAAGCAACTCTTATCGACGTGCGCACACAGGCCGAATGGTCCTTTGTCGGGGTGCCGGACCTTCGTCCGCTCGGCAAGGAGCCGATCCTGGCCGAATGGCAGAGCTTTCCGTCGACCGGACCCAATCCGGCATTCGCGGAATCGGTTTCTGATGTTCTGGTCAAAAAAGGACTTGACCGGAACGCGCCAATCTATTTCTTGTGCCGCTCCGGAGCACGGAGCCAAGCAGCTGCGATCGCCCTGACGCAGGCCGGCTTTACGCAGTGCTTCAATATCTCCGATGGTTTCGAGGGCCCACTCGGCCCGGATGGCCACCGTGGGACCCAGTCCGGCTGGAAGGCCGCCGGATTGCCCTGGATTCAAAGTTAGTTACCCTGCCCATCGACAGGGTCAGGTGAAGGGAGATTTTCCTTCGCCATATAAATAACCGTCCCAAAAGGGACATTATAATGCTGCAAAAGCAGCAAGGCGTCGAAGAACGGCTGTGGCGGACTGTTCTTCACATTTACAGGAGGCAGATAACATGCAGGTTCAGGAGGCAGGCGGCTCCGAACAGTGGAAACGGGTGAAGAAACAGCTTCGCGCAGAATTGGGCGATGATGTTTTTACCAGCTGGTTTGCACGTGTAGACCTCGAGGAACATCAGGACGGCACCGTTCGTCTGTCTGTTCCGACCCGGTTTTTGAAGCAGTGGATTCAGAACAACTACAACGATCAGCTGATGGGTCTCTGGCAGCGTGAATGTGACAACGTTCACCGCATCGAACTGACAGTACGCGGCGCAATCCGCCCACGTCAGACCCCGATTGCCAAGCCGAGCCTCGCAGCACCCCAGGGCAGCAAGCCGGCGACTGCAGAAACCCGTTCCGACGCACTTTCCGACGCGGCACAGGTAACCCGGGCCCAGGCGGCAACCGCGGCTCTCGGCCGAGGTGAGACCAGCTCGGACAACGCTCGTGACGTCCTGCAAGGTGCGGCGCTCGATCCGAAATACACATTCGAGACCTTTGTCGAAGGCGAGTCCAACAATCTGGCCCTGGCTGCGGCCCGGCAGGTTGCTGCCGGCGGCGCGGTCACATTCAATCCGCTTTACCTGCATGCCTCCGTCGGTCTGGGCAAGACCCACCTGATGCAAGCCGTGGCCGCAAAGGCACGGGCGTCCGGTCGCAAGGTGCTCTACCTGACGGCCGAGCACTTCATGTACAAATTCGTTGCCGCCCTGAAGTCCCAGTCCGCACTGGCCTTCAAGGAGAACCTGCGCACGATCGATCTTCTGCTGATCGACGACATGCAGTTCCTGCACGGCAAACAGGTGCAGCAGGAGTTCTGCCACACCCTCAACGCCCTCATCGACGGGGCTCGCCAGGTGATC
Organism: Roseibium sp. RP-7; assembly: GCF_053005225.1. NCBI lineage: Bacteria > Pseudomonadati > Pseudomonadota > Alphaproteobacteria > Hyphomicrobiales > Stappiaceae > Roseibium > Roseibium sp. RP-7. The sequence continues at coordinate 233,988 of NZ_JBRKQA010000001.1, read as the reverse complement.
GTGGCCGCAGACCGCGCGCCGTCCGAACTTGATACTCTCGACGACCGTGTCCGCTCACGCCTGTCCGGCGGTCTGGTGGTCGGTATTCAGGAACCGGATTTCGCATTGCGCCGGAACATCCTGGCCACGCGCGTCGATACAGCCCGCAAGACCTACCCGCAATTCGACGTTCCGGAAGGTGTGCTGGATTATGTCGCGCGTCATGTTGCCTCCTCCGGCCGCGACCTTGAAGGCGCGCTCAACCGGCTGATCGCGCACAACCAGCTGACCAACCAGCCGATCACGCAGGAAATGGCCGAGATGACCCTGCGCGACCTGGTTCGCTCCAGCGAGCCGCGCCGGGTGAAGATCGAGGACATCCAGCGGGTGGTTTCCAAACACTACAATGTCACCAAGGCGGATCTGCTGTCGGCCCGGCGTACCCGGACCATCGTTCGCCCGCGCCAGATCGCCATGTATCTTGCCAAGGTGATGACCCCGCGCTCGCTGCCGGAAATCGGTCGCCGGTTCGGCAACCGGGACCACACAACGGTTCTGCACGCTGTCCGCAAGATCGAGGAAATGGCGCGTGCCGACTATGCCCTGGCGCAGGAGCTGGAACTGCTCAAGCGCATGCTTGACGCCTGAGGCGGCAAGCTTCGGAAACGGGCCTTTTGCGGATGCCTGCCGGAATTCAAACGGGCATCCGCCAGCCTGATCCCGGATCGCGCTAAACCAAGGTTAAAATACACGATATTCTACCAAAATTGGGGGCGTTCGGGCAGAACGCCCCCTTGCTTTTGGAGCCGGTTAAGGGCAGTGTCGTCCACCCCGCTCCACACCGGAGCCAAGAATATTCAATCAGCCCGGCAGTTCAGCCAGGCGCTTCATGAGTACGGAACGAGAGTATGAAAGCGACCCTCGAGCGGACCGACCTCCTCAAGTCCTTGACCCATGTTCACCGCGTGGTCGAACGCCGGAATACCATTCCGATCCTGTCGAACGTTCTTCTGCGCGCCGATGGCGGCGCGATCAACCTGAAGGCAACGGACCTTGATCTGGAAATCGTTGAAAGCGTTCCGGCCATGATTGAATTGCCGGGCGCGACCACCGTTCCGGCACACATGTTCTACGACATCGTTCGCAAGCTGCCGGAAGGCTCGCAAGTGGTTCTGGAAACCACCAGCGACAACGCCACGCTGGAAATCCGCGCCGGCCGCTCGAAGTTCACCCTGCAGATGCTGCCGGAAACCGACTTCCCAGACCTGACCGCGGGCGACTTCAGCCACGGTTTCGCACTAACAGGCGCCGATATCCGCAAGCTGATCGACGCGACCCAGTTCGCGATTTCGACCGAAGAGACCCGTTACTATCTGAACGGTATCTACCTGCACACGGTAGACGCGGGCTCCGGTCTCCAGTTCCGCGCTGTTGCAACAGATGGCCACCGTCTGGCCCAGGCAGAAGTGCCGGCGCCTTCCGGTTCGGCCGGCATGCCTGGCATCATCGTGCCGCGCAAGACCGTTGGCGAGATCCAGAAACTGCTCGAGAACCCGGAAGCCAATGTCCAGGTCGAGCTTTCCGATACCAAGATCCGCCTCACGACCGGCTCCGTCATCCTGACGTCCAAGCTGATTGACGGCACCTTCCCGGACTACGGCCGGGTGATCCCGCAGAACAACGACAAGGAAATGCGCGTCGACCGGGACGAGTTCAAGGAAGCCGTCGACCGCGTGTCGACGATCTCCTCCGAACGCGGCCGCGCCGTCAAGCTGTCACTGACCGAAGGTCGCCTGGTGCTGACCGTGAACAACCCGGATTCGGGCAGCGCGACGGAAGAACTTGCCGTCGAATATGATGCCGATCCGTTGGAAATCGGCTTCAACTCCCGCTACCTGCTCGACATTGCCAACCAGCTTTCGAGCGATACGGCCCTGTTCCGTCTGGCGGACAGCGGCTCGCCGACCCTCATTCAGGACAACACGGTCGACGACTGCCTGTTCGTTCTCATGCCGATGCGGGTCTGATCTAGCCGGCACGCCCAAACAGTAGCGGAAGTGGGGTCATGACAGATTACCGGACGGCGCGGCTGACCCGTCTGTCGCTGACCGGCTTCCGCAACTACAGCACGCTGACACTGCCGATGGCGGCCAGGATGGTCGCCTTTGTCGGCCCCAATGGCGCCGGCAAGACCAACATTCTGGAAGCCATATCCTTTCTGACTGCCGGCCGCGGCCTGCGCCGGGCGGCCCTTGCCGACATTGCGCGCAAGGACGGCGATGGCAGCTGGAGTGTTGCCGCAACAGTTCTCTTGGATGGGTTCGAAACCAAAATCGGCACAGGTTTGGTGGCCGGCACCTCCGGGCGCAAGGTGCGTATCGACGGCGAGGAAGTTCGCGGCTCGGAAAGTCTTCTGGACTACATGCGAGTGCTCTGGCTCGTGCCGTCGATGGACGGGCTGTTCACCGGCCCCGGCTCCGACCGTCGCCGTTTTCTTGACCGGCTGACGCTGGCGATCGACCCGACCCACGGCCGCCGGGTCAGCGACTTCGAAAACGCCCTTCGTCAACGCAACCGCCTTCTCGATCAGGGCGGCTCCGATGCATTTCTCAGCGCGCTGGAACAGCAGGTCGCCGAGCTCGGCACCGCCGTCTCCATCGCCAGGGCAGAGACCGTCGACCTGCTCAGCCGCATGATTGCCGGCCAGGCAGCCCAGGACCTGCCGTTTCCCCATGCTTCGGTTTCCCTTGACGGTGCCTTCGAGGCGGAAACCGCCGGTTTGAGTGCCTCCGACCGGGAGGATCGCTACCGCCAGATGCTGCAGGACGGCCGACACCGCGACCGGGCCGCCGGGCGCACGCTCAACGGACCGCATCTGAGCGATCTCACCGTTCATCACGCGGCCAAGGCGATGCCGGCTTCGCAATCCTCGACCGGGGAACAGAAAGCGCTGCTGATAGGCCTTATCCTTGCGCATGCCGAACTGACGGCAAAGGTGTCGGGAATGACGCCTGTCCTGCTGCTTGATGAAGTCGCCGCGCATCTCGATCCTGACCGTCGTTCGGCCCTGTTTTCGAAGCTGGATTCCCTTGGCGGACAGGTCTTCATGACCGGTACGGACGAGGCCCTTTTCGAGGCTTTGCCGGCGGATGCCGAAGTGTTTGAGATCCGGGAGCAGCAGGGCCGCCTGCTGAAGCGAGGCGAGGCCCCTTAAATCCGCCGGAATCTTATGGTTTTCCACCAGAATCCCTTCGCTGGCTTGGCTATGGCCGGCACGTGGTTGAACCCCCGCCGGAACCCCGTATAACGGGGGTGGAAAAGATAAATCGATTGGTGATTGATTCGCATGAGCGACACGTCCACGCCTGAGAGCAGCCCGACCCCCGAAACCAATGGCGGTGCCGAATATGGTGCCGACAGCATCAAGGTCCTCAAGGGCCTCGATGCCGTGCGCAAGCGGCCCGGCATGTATATCGGCGACACCGATGACGGCTCCGGTCTGCACCACATGGTCTACGAGGTGGTCGACAACGCCATCGACGAAGCGCTGGCCGGCCACGCCGACCATGTGACCGTGACGCTCAACCCGGACGGATCGGTTACAGTATCCGACAATGGCCGCGGAATTCCGACGGATCTGCACCCGGAGGAAGGCGTGTCGGCTGCCGAGGTCATCATGACCCAGTTGCACGCGGGCGGTAAGTTCGACCAGAACTCCTACAAGGTCTCCGGCGGCTTGCACGGCGTGGGCGTTTCCGTGGTCAATGCGCTGTCGACAAAGCTGGAACTGCGCATCTGGCGCAACGGCGAAGAACACTCCATGACCTTCGCCCATGGCGATGCCCAGGCACCGCTCAAGGTGGTTGGGCCGGCCAACGGCAGAAAAGGAACCGAGGTGACCTTCCTGCCGTCACCGGAAACCTTCACCAAGACCGAGTTCGATTTCAGCACCCTTGAACACCGGCTGCGCGAGCTGGCCTTCCTGAACTCCGGCGTCCGCATCATCCTGACGGACAAGCGCGGCGTTGAGGACAAGGTCGAGGAGCTGTTCTACGAAGGCGGCCTGGAAGCGTTCGTGCGCTATCTGGACCGTGCCAAACATCCGTTGATCGAGGAGCCGATCAACATGCGGGCCGAGCGTGACGGCATCACGGTCGAAGCCGCCATGTGGTGGAACGACAGCTATCATGAACATGTGCTGTGCTTCACCAACAACATTCCGCAGCGCGATGGCGGTACTCACCTTGCCGGTTTCCGGGCTGCGCTGACCAGGCAGGTTACCGGCTATGCGGAAGCAACCGGCCTGATGAAGAAGGAAAAGGTGAACCTTTCCGGCGATGACTGCCGTGAAGGCCTGACCTGCGTTCTTTCCGTCAAGGTGCCGGATCCGAAATTCTCGTCCCAGACCAAGGACAAGCTGGTTTCCTCCGAAGTGCGTCCGGTGGTCGAAAACCTGATCTCGCAGATCCTGAGCGAATGGCTCGAGGAAAACCCCGCGCCGGCCAAGACAATCGTCTCCAAGGTGGTGGAAGCGGCCTCGGCACGTGAAGCCGCCCGCAAGGCACGCGAGCTGACGCGCCGCAAGGGCGCCCTCGACATCGCCTCCCTGCCCGGCAAGCTTGCCGATTGCCAGGAGCGCGACGCCTCCAAGGCCGAACTCTTCCTGGTGGAGGGTGATTCCGCAGGCGGCTCGGCCAAACAGGGCCGTCACCGCGAAAACCAGGCCGTGCTGCCTCTACGCGGCAAGATCCTCAACGTGGAACGGGCACGCTTTGACAAGATGCTGTCCTCGAACGAAATCGGCACGCTGATCACGGCGCTTGGAACCGGGATCGGCAAGGAAGAATTCAACGTCGAGAAGCTGCGCTATCACAAGATCATAATCATGACCGATGCTGACGTGGACGGCGCGCACATTCGCACCCTGCTGCTGACGTTCTTCTTCCGCCAGATGCCGGAGCTGATCGAAAACGGCTACATCTATATTGCGCAGCCTCCGCTCTACAAGGTCAAGCGCGGCCAGTCCGAACAGTACCTGAAAGACCAGAAGGCGCTGGAAGACTATCTGATCGGACAGGGTCTGGACGAAGCTTCGCTGACGCTTGCCAACGGCGAGGTTCGCACCGGCCAGGACCTTCGTACCGTCGCCGAAACCGCACGGATCATTTCCGACATCTTCGACGGGTTGCATTCACGCTACAACCGCGATGTTGTCGAACAGGCTGCGATTGCGGGTGCGCTGACACCGGAAATCCTGGACGATCAGGGCAAGGCTGAGGAAGCTGCCACCTATATCGCCCGCCGGATGGACATCCTGGCCGACGAATTCGAACGGGGCTGGACCGGCGAAGCGCGGGACGACGGCAGCCTTGTGTTCAAACGGATGGTTCGCGGCGTGCAGGAAGCCGCCACGATTGACGCTGCCCTGCTTGGCTCCACGGACGCACGCCGCCTTGCAGCACACGCAGGCCATCTGAACGAGATCTACGGCAAGGCCGCCGTCTTGCGGCGCAAGGATATCTCGACGGAAATTCGTGGGCCTCGCGCCTTGCTGAACCAGATCTACGCCGCCGGCCAGAAGGGCATCTCGCTGCAGCGCTACAAGGGTCTCGGCGAGATGAACCCGGAACAGCTCTGGGAAACGACGCTTGACCCGAATGTCCGCTCCCTGCTGCAGGTGAAGGTGCGCGAGGCGGACGACGCCGACGACATCTTCACCAAACTGATGGGAGACGAGGTCGATCCGCGGCGCGAATTCATCCAGGAAAACGCCCTGGCCGTGGCCAACCTCGACATCTAAGGCCCTGGCAAACAAACAAAAAAGCGGCGCTTTGCGCCGCTTTTTTTTACGATTTCAGGTTTCGTTCAACCGCCGGGCCAGGGTTCTGGCCGACCGAAAAAGAAGCCCTGTGCCGCCTCGATATCGAGCTCCCTCAGCAGACTGGCCTCTTCCGCCGTTTCCACATGTTTGGCGATCACCTTGATGCCGAGCTCGTGGGCGGCGCGTACCAGCCCGTTCAGGATGGCCGCCTTGGCGGGCTCTTCCACCACCTGCTGAGTGAGGCTCGATTCAAGCTTCAGCCATTCGACACGCAGGTTGGTCAACCGCGACAGGACCGGCCAGTGTCCGGCAAAATCGTCAATGGCGGTCTGGCACCCCAGTTCGTTCACGAACTTGAAAAACGCCTGAACGCTCGCCGGCTCCCGCAGAAAATCCTTTTCCGCGATTTCAAGGCACAGCTTGGATGCCAGCAGCGGATTGACCGACAAACGATGATAGAGCCCGTCACGGAAGATCGGATCGCGGGCGGATTCAGCCGAGACGTTCATCGTCAGGATGGTACGGTCGGGATTGCGTTCTGCCGCGTCCAGCACCTTGTCCAGCGTCCAGGCATCCACCTGTGCAATGAAACCGGAGCGTTCGGCAGCCGAGATCCAGGCACGTGAAGAGAGGCCCCGGGCACGATCTCCCTGCAGGCGCAGAAGGATTTCAGAACCGCAGGCCCTGTTCCGTTTCAGGCAGACGATGGGCATCGCATAGAGCGTCAGCTCGTTGCCGCGGAAACTTCCCGGCTCCGGTAGGTCCGCCAGCTCACCACCCGCCCCTTCGCAATCCTGCGGCTGCACAGAATGAACCTGCACGGAACGGCCGCCAAATCGCTTGCCGCGCAAACATGCCCGGTCGGCCAGCCCCAGAAGAGCTGCCGCATCACCTTCACGCAGCTTCACATTGCTGTCGAGGAACGCCACACCGATGGACCCGCCAATGGTGAACACCCGGTCTCCCACCTCCAGGCGGATACGGTCAAAACCGGCCAGAATTTCCTCGGCGATATCGAGAGCGGCTTCCTCGTTGACCACCGGCACCATGCCGGCAAATTCATCACCGCCGATCCTGGCGGCTGTACCGAATTCACCCAAGGTCAGGCGCAGGCAAGCCGCGACACGCTGGAGCATGTCGTCACCCGCGTCGTGGCCACCAAGATCATTGACCTTCTTGAACTCGTCGAGATCGATATAAAGAACGGCGAGGCCGATTTCATCTTCTGCGGCAAGCCGGGTCAGCTCACGTTTCAAGGCCTTGGTAAAGGCACGGCGGTTCTCCAGGCCCGTCAGTGGGTCGAGATACGCCAGGCGCCTGTTTTCGGCGGTTTCCTGAGGGCAGTCGACATTGCGCCGGATAACCGCCATTGAGGCACCCATGCCCGGCTTACTCTTCACCGAACCGGGAATGGGAACGAGCCGCACTTCGCACATCTGGCGATCGGCCACGTACCCTGCTGCCTGGAAGCTTCGATTTTCCGGAATATAAAGGGTCTGCGGCAGTTCGCCTTCCAGATTTTCCAGGGCTTCGGCCAAGAGGTCCATTTCATAGTCGCTGTTGATCAGCTTCAGCAGCTTTCCCGCCATTTCATCGAGGCTTTCGGAACCGTCGAACACAAGAACGTCGTCCGGAAAATGCTCCAGAAGATCGAGATCCCTTGCGGACTTTGCGGAGCGGATTTCATTTCGCGCCGGCTCTGACAGGGTAGCGATCTCGTCCTGGCCGTGTTCTTCCAGATCGAACTGGACCAGGACGGCCTGGCGCTCGCCCGAGAGGGAGACGAAGGATGTGCAAATCATGTGGTGGCAGAAGGTTTCGCCTGACTGCAGCAGGATGGCCCCGCTCGCCTGCGCCGGAACACCGCTGAAAGCCGCCGACAGAACCGCCTCGCACCGCCGCCAACTGGTTTCCGACAAAAGCGACGGCAGGCTGACCGGCACCGGAAAGACACCTTTTGCGGCGCAAAGCGCCTTCATCTGCTTGTTGTGGACAAGGACGCTGCCATCCTGCGCGACATAGGCCGCAGCATGAGGAAGAACCTCCAGCAGGGACGTGTGGAAGCCTGTAAGAGTATTATTTTCCGCACGACCGGATTGTTCCAGCCGGTCGCTTAAGAACCGATGGCTGACTTGCACCAGACCGCCCTTTCAAATTGCCGTTAAAATGGCGCTAATCAATACACACATGCGCCGCTCCTATGTAAAAATTACTAACACAGTTCAGTTGGCAAAACCGAAACAGAAAAACTACCCACAACTCTTAGAATTTTTATAGTAAATCAAAAATTAATGCGACTATTGCAAATGTATTTAAAATTTTATGTTTATTTTATACTAACGCCTCATTTGCCCCGAAAACTGCCACATTTTGATCACCCTGACGACGCAAAGGCGCCGCTACGGAATGTTACCAGCGTCGTCACGAAACTGTGTTCAAGATCGATCGGGGCGGGCTCACTTGCCCCAGGGGGACTATCATGAAGAGAATTGTTCTCGCGCGGCACTTATCGCGCGTTGCCTTGGCGGGTGCCTTGCTTGCAGCAGCAGGTGTCGTCAGCGGTGCTCAGGCGGGCGTCTATCAACAATGCGGGAAAGCGTCCTGGTACAAGCTCGGCGGCACCACCGCCAGTGGTGAACGCGCAAACCCCAACCAACTGACCGCAGCCCACAGGAGCCTCCCCTTCGGTACGCTGGTGGATGTGACCAATCTTGCCAACGGAAAGACTGTCACGGTCCGTATCAACGACCGGGGCCCCTTTGCCAAGGGCCGTGTTATAGATGTGACCTGGGCGGCAGCAAAAGAGCTCGGTTTTGTCCGCAGAGGCATCACGCGCGTTAAACTTTCCAGCAAAGCCGGGAAAATTTCTTCCGAATATAAGCAAATTTGCCAATAAATTTGCGGCAGGAAAGACAACATTTCCTTGCCGCAACGGCGCTTCCAAATTGTATGACAAATTTAAAGCGCTGAATTTAATGAATTAATTTGTACGACACATTATTTCATATATGACTCAGTATGAATAACGATCAGTCGCATTACAGTGAATCAAAAAATAAAATATTTTACGGTAATGACAATCGAGAAAGATGCCGCTAGAGTTGCCGCCGTGGTCGATGGGGCCACGTGCACAGTAACTTTATTCGCGCAGTCTAACGGCTGCGCGTTTTTTTTGTAACATTCCTCATCCCGCCGTAACCGGCTCGAAACAGCCCTTGATAGCCTCTGTTTTTTGCTTACGCGGACGCGCCAGTTTCAGACCTCCTCCCCCTCAAACAGACGTTTCAGGAAGTCCGCAGCACTTTCCTTGAGTAACTGCTGTTTTTCCGGCCCCATCCTGTGCCAGGACGCGTAAGGCTGACCGAGCCGCGGATTGCCCTTGAGCACCTCCTTGTTGCGGTCCAGAAAGTCCCAGTAAAGCGCATTGAACGGACAGGCCTTCGGCCCCGTCTTCTGCTTCACGTCATAAGAGCATACGCCGCAATAGTCCGACATCCGGTCGATATAGTTGCCGCTCGATACATAGGGTTTGGAGCCGAGAAGCCCGCCGTCGGCGAACTGGCTCATGCCAATGGTGTTGGGCGCTTCCACCCATTCATAGGCGTCGGCGTAGACCATCAGATACCATTCATGCACTTCCTTCGGCCTGACGCCCGCCAGCAGGGCGAAATTGCCTGTCACCATCAGTCTTTGAATGTGGTGGGCATAGGCTTCTTCCAAGGTCTGGCCGATCGCTTCCGACAGGCAGCGCATGCGTGTCTGTCCGGTCCAGTAGAAATCGGGCAACGGACGGTCGGCACCAAGTGCGTTGCTGTCGACATAGTCCGGCATCTTCAGCCAGTAGATGCCGCGCACATATTCCCGCCAGCCAAGGATCTGCCGGATGAACCCTTCGGCGGCATTGAGCGGAACCTTGTCCGCTTTCCATGCCTCTTCCACCTTCCGGCACAACACCTTGGCATCCAGCAGGCCGGCATTCAGATAGGCCGACAGTACCGAGTGGAACAGAAACTTCCGGCCGCTCAGCATGGCATCCTGATAGGTTCCGAAATCGGCCAGCATGTCGGCCAGGAAGTGCTCACAGGCCTCTTCCGCGTCCTTGCGGGTCACCGCGAACCAGAATGGTTCAAGGTCGCCTATGTGCCCGGAAAATCGACTGGCGACCAGGTCCAGCACCTCTTGCGTGATAGCGTCCGGCTTAAAGCGTTTCGGCTCTGGCATGAACAGGTCCGGCTGCGCAGGCTTGCGATTGTCCGCATCATAGTTCCATTTGCCCCCCGCAGGCTTGTCACCGTCCATCAGCAGGCCGGTGGAACGGCGCATCTCGCGGTAGAAATACTCCATGCGCAATTGCTTGCGTCCGTCCGCCCACGCCCGAAAATCCGCCACCGTTGAGAAGAACCGCGTGTCGGTCAGGATCTCCACCGGAAGGCAGAAAGCGTCGGACCAGGAGCGCGTGTCCTCCAAGACCCGCCACTCGCCGGGTTCGGTAACCACCAGCCGCTGTGGCCGCAGGCGTTCGCAGGCCCGCTTCACCTCGCCCTTGAAGCTGCCGCTGTTGGCAGGGTCATCCAGCTTGACGTAATCCACCGTCCAGCCGGCTTCCTTCAACTCTTCAGCGAAGTGGCGCATGGCGGAAAACAGGAAGGCAATCTTCTTCTTGTGATGGCGCACATAGGTGGCCTCCGCCATCACCTCGACCATCAGCACCCTGTCGTGGGCCGGATCGGCCCGCTTCAGGCTGGACATGTCAAGGCTCAGCTGGTCTCCCAGCACAAGTACAAGCGAACGGCAGTGGTTGGTCTCGGTCATGGGGCTCTGTTTTTTCCGGTCCTGGCCTTCCTACGCACAAACCCCGCCGCCCTATCACCTCTGCGGCCATTTTTTCCTCGCGCTCCCGCGTCAAACGCGACCCGCCCTACTCTGTCCGGCCAGTTTCTCCCTAACCAGCCAGGCTCGAGCACCCAAAAACCACCGGCAGCTGCGCAGATAACCCGGCGTTCATCCAGCCCCGATAACCCCGCCGATATCTTGTCCAAAATTTCAGAAAGCGATTGCCCCGGATCGCCGGATCTTGTATCAGACCCCTCTATCCGCCGTGCAGCCATTGCGCGCGCGAAGAGCACCCGTAGCTCAGCTGGATAGAGCGCTGCCCTCCGAAGGCAGAGGTCACAGGTTCGAATCCTGTCGGGTGCGCCATGATTTGACAAGTAATTTCAACTACTTGGAAGATCACTCGATACCCTCGAAAGCCAACTCAGATCGGTCTGTCACACTGGTGTCACAGTGACGGAGACGAGAATGGCTACCATTCGAAAACGCGGACAGAGCTGGCAAGCCCAGGTCCGCCGTCAGGGCCACGCGCCCATTACAAAATCATTCCTCAAGAGAGCCGACGCAGAGCTCTGGGCAAAACAGACAGAAGTTGCCCTGGACCGGGAAGACTTCGGGATAATGCCACGTGCACAAAAATCCCCACCCCTGTCCGACCTGCTTTTTCGCTATCGGAAGGAAATCACCCCCAGGAAGCGCGGCGAGGTCGCCGAAAGGTACAGGCTCAAGACACTGCTGCAGCATGACATTGCGCGGATTCCGATCAGCAAACTCACCTCTTCCGCCATTGCGCGTTACCGCGACGAACGGCTTCGCGTTGTGAGCCCTTCAAGCGTCAGGCGGGAGCTCGTTATCCTGCGCCACTGTCTGGAGGTCGCCCGCAAGGAATGGGACGCACCTCTCAAGGAAAACCCGGTTCATAACATCCAGGTTCCCTCTGACGGCAAGGCACGTGAGCGGAGGCTCTCTCCCAAGGAACTCCAGGCTCTTCTGACTGCCGCTGACAAGTGCCGCAACAAGTTTGTCAAACCAGTCATTCAGTTTGCCCTGGCGACAGGAATGCGCCGAGGAGAAATCCTCAAGCTGACATGGGCGGACATAGACAAGGACAGTCGGACCGCAAAGATCCGGGAAACAAAGAATGGAGATCCCAGAACGATACCGCTCTCCAAGTCAGCCTTAGCGGTGCTTGAGGATTGTGCGACTTCAACCGGTCTTGTGTTCCCGATCTCCGCCAACGCCTTGCGTCTGGCCTAGGAGCGGACAAAAGCGCGAGCCGAACTCGATGACCTGAGATTTCATGATCTCAGACATGAGGCGGTCAGCCGGTTCTTCGAAATGGGTCTCAACGTTCCGGAAGTCGCCATGATCAGCGGGCACAAGGATCCCCGGATGCTGTTCCGCTATACACACCCCAAGGCAACCGACGTTGCGCGGAAACTGTCTTTATAACGCACACCCTCGGGCTGCTGGCATACCCGACAGGGAACACTTGGGCTCAGCAGCCCACCTATCCATCCTCAGAAAAGAAGTCTTCATCCAGGCGCTGAATTTGGATTGTTCTATGGGCTCTTGTCCCGACTCCGTGCTCGATCATTAGATCGGCGAGCCGCGTCCCATCAATCAGGATCACTCGCTGCGGCAAGTTCTTCACATAGTTGATTGCACCGCTGGAGAAGCTCGAAGCTGTTACGAAGACACCTTTCGTGGCCCCGAACCCCACAAGAGATCCTACAAAGCCTTGCACCGCAGGACGTCCAATAGTGTTTTCCTCGGCGTAGCGTTTCGCTTGAACGTATATTCTATCGAGACCGAGACGATCTTCATTGATGACACCATCTATCCCACCGTCACCGGTTCGACCGAGTTGTTCGGCAGCGTTCTTGTGCGAACCGCCGTAACCCATCGCCACGAGAAGATCGACGATCAGCTTCTCGAAGAATGCAGGAGAATTCTCCCGTATTCTGTCAAGGAGATCGGCCCGCAAAGCCGCGTTTAGCGAACGATAGGCGGACTCAATTTGTTCCTCTGGCGTTGCCGTTTCGGAGCTCACGGGTTCGTCTTGCGTAGTTCCGGCGCTTGTACTTCCCGTGTTTTGCTTATTGCTGGAGCGGTAGAATTCGGCAAACTCAGGGATCTGCAGCAATACCTGTGTGTTGAGTTTTTCCGGATTGGTTTCGAGCAATCGCTTGCCAGCTTCCGAAGCGACAAACCTTCCACGCGCAGGACTGTCGATCAGCCCTGCTTTGCTCATGTAAAACTTTGCCCAATGAACGCGATTGTGCAGAATTCTCTGGCGACCGCTTGGCAGAAGTTCCTCTCGCTCGTTTTCAGACAGCCCCAGGTCGTCCGCAATCATTTCCGACACATGCGGAACGCGTTGCTCGCCCATTGCAGCGTAACGAAGAACAGGAAGCATCAGATCCTGATAGTCGGGTATCGTCATTTTATCCTACGTCACTGGCACGTGTTGAACGCCGGGGATTGAGCGAAATTCGCCTAGAGAAGCCTCCATCCGAGTGATGTAATTTTCAAAATAGCACCGTCCGGATACGCGATTGCAGATCAGGACCTGCTCGCAAATACCCCAGCAGCCGACAAACCGCTCTGACCATCTCGTCTTCCTCAAGTTCTCCGCATTCCGTTCGAATGAGTTTCGCGGCTGCTTCGATCTCCAAATGTGAGAGATACTCAGCCTTGGTCGTGGGGGAACTTTCTTCTGAGCGGCTCCGGATCGGCGGTTCGTCTCGTTGACTTTCAGTGAACCAGAATGACGACTCATGACAGATGCTTTTTTTGTTCGCCGCAATTTTCAACGCTGACACCACCGCATCGTGAATTCGGCCACCGGCACGATTTTTTCCGAAAGCGTAGGCAATTCGTCGAGCTACTTCATCTGAGTGAATCGGGCCTTCTTGTTCGACAATGGACGTTACGTATCCAGCCATGCGCCAGGGCTGAACTAAATGAGGCTCCGCATCAACGACGATGATTTTTGCTCTTCGGTACTTCGCAGCCGTTAGTTCAGTCTCATCGAGACCGGTGAAATCAGAAACAAGTTGTTCCGGCTCTTCTGCCTTCTGCATTCCGCCTTCATTCGCGCCAGCGATCTTCAGCACTGCATCGGATGCCTCGATCGCTTTTGCCAACATTTCTTGAAGACGCTGAATCTCATCCGTTCGCCGATGAAACCAATCGGTGCTCCAAATACGATGAAACTTCCAGCCGAGGCCTTCGAGAACGGCCTGACGCAAACGATCGCGTTCACGTGCCCACAGGGCTCCATGGTAAGTCGCTCCATCGCACTCTACCGCGAGGATGTATTGGCCAGGTTTGTCTGGGTGCCTTACACCGAGGTCAATCCGGAAGCCTGAGCTACCGACCTGGTAGTCAACTGGATAGCCAAGTCCCCGGATAACTTCAGCAACATCCTCTTCGAACGGACTGTCTGGGCCGAACCCCGTGCTGCTGGCTTCTTCGATCTGTCCAGACTTAGCGAACTCCAGGAACCTTTTCAGAATTCTTGGACCATCGCGAGTTGCCTTGCGCGGATCAATGTCGCCGGGGTCGAACGAGCAGAACACATCGCAGAGCACCCTTGCACGACTGAAAAGCACGTTTAGCCGACGCTCCCCACCCTCTCCGTTCACCGGACCGAAATTCATTGATGCCAGACGGCCATTTGGTTCGTGCGGGCCATAGCCGACACTGATCAGGATTACGTCCCGTTCGTCTCCCTGCACGTTTTCAATGTTCTTTACAAAAACGTCCTCGGCACGCCCTTCCCGCAAGAAATCATCGAGGGTCGAGTTCGTTCGCCGCTGGACCTCCAGAACCTCCGTGATCATGTCCGCTTGGCTTTTTGAAAAAGCGACGACGCCAAGCGACAGATTGGGCGTCTGCTGTGCGTGCCTAGTAATGGCTTCCGCAATCCTTTCCGCCTCTATGATGTTTGTACCAGCTCGTCCGTTCCCTTTGCTCTTACTTGAATAGACGCCTTCAACACGATTGAAACGCAGTCCAAAATTTTCGTCCAATTCCACCGGAGACGGCGGCAACACCAGTCGGCTTTCATAGAACTCGGCATTTGAAACCTGAATGAGTGACGGGTCTCTTGAGCGGTAGTGCCACTCCAGCATTGCGGACCGAAGACCACGCGCCTCACAAGCGGTCAGAATACTCTCCAGTTCGACGGCACCGGATGTTTCCGGAATTGCGTCTTCATCTTCTTCTTCTGGAGCATTGCCAGCCAGTTTGTCGAAGAAGCTGGTGGGGGGAAGCTGCTTGCGGTCTCCCACGACCACGATTTGACCGCATCGTGCGATTGCTCCCAGCGCGTCTTCCGGACGCACCTGGCTGGCCTCATCAATTACCAGAAGATCAAAGTTCAACGTGCCTGGTTTCAAGTACTGGGCGACGGAGATCGGGCTCATCAAAAAGACAGGTTTGATGCGCTGTACCATGTCGCCAGCGGCTTCCATGATCTTGCGGATAGACCGATGTCTGGTCTTCTTGGCGATTTCTGCTCGCAAGAACCCCATAGGACCAGCAGCCCCTTTGGGCATTTGTGACAAGTGCTTCGACTTGATCTGATCGGCAGTCTCAACAAATCGGCGTTTTTCAAGCGTCTGAAAAACATCAACAAGCTGATGGCGGTTTAATCGTGCGAGTTCAGACAAGTCTGAAACTGTCTTGAGCGCATTGTTCCATCGGGCTTCAGCGATGCCGTATCGAAACTCATCGACAGCACTTGCTGCAGAGAGCTTGCCCTCATCCAAAGCTGACACAAAGGCGCTCATTCCGTTTTCATTTAACCGCGCCACTTTATGGGCAGTATCCACCCATTGAGAATAAAGCGGCATGGACTGAGCAACTTTGCTCAACGATGCTGAGAAATCTTCGAAACGGACATCATCAAAAGCAATTGTTAAAAAGCGCTGCCACTGCAGTTCCTTGATGATTTCAGTGAGTTTGCTTTCAACTTCTCGAATTTCATCTTCAAGTTTGATCTTGGCTTTGGCTGCGTCTTCGCGCATGTCCATAAGCTTTCGACAGGTTTCAAGCTGGATCTCACCATCAAGACTTTTTAGGGCTTTTAGCCAGGCGGCCACGGCGACCAGTTCCGCAAACCGTGTGCGTTCGCCTCTAAAGAGCCCACCAAGCTTTTCCTGCAGATACCCCTCGTCTTCCGCAAGGACCTTTCTTTTCTTCTGGACGGCGACCAAACTATCGAGGAGAGCAACACGCTCCCTCGCAGTCTTGGGCAGAGGACCTTTCAACAGAGTCGCGAACTCATTGGATGTCCTGCGATAGGGGCCAAAAAGGCGTGAGAAAAATGACCCCAGCCCTGCAGCTAAACCATGTCGCATGTGTTCGACCGGAGCCGCGAAAGCGGCTTCGGAGAAGGTTTGGGAAAGAGCCTCTTGCGCGTTCTTCCAATCAGCCCCGGCGACCAGGGCCTCAGTCAGCCGCGTGTCATCCGCATGTGGCAAAACAGCGGTGACAAGATCGTCGTGACCTACTGGGGCGTTCTCTGCCGAACCAAGCAATTGCCCCAGATTTCTTGCCTCTTTCAGCGTTTGCGGAGCTGAAACCGAAAGCGCCTCCGAGAGATTGTTAGCCGTGTCTTGCAGCCGTTGCAGCCCGTCGTGTGCGGCTCGAATTTTCACTTCCAGACGCTGCTGGTCTGTCGGCTGCAAGTTCAGATTTTCAACACTGTAGAACGGGTGTTCAGCAGGTGAACCGATTTTCTCAAGCGCCGCTGCATAAGCGGAAATCAATTCAGCGAGTTCATTGACCGCATCGTCATCCAGAGTATCCGCGTTTTCGACCGCAATTGAAGGGGCAGGGACCTTCTTTCCGAATAGGCGCGAAATCTGGGCCATAGCCGAGATCGGCGTATAGCTGCGTCCCGGGACACGGTCATGAAGGGTGGAAGCAATCCTATTGAGGCGATTGCGGATCTCTTCCAGACTGGAGGTATCAGCGCTCGAAGGAAACGAACCCAGACCAGCATTCAGCGTTCGCCCCAGTTCATGGAGGAAAGCCTTCTTGTTCGCAAATCTAGAATGCAGTTCAAGACAAGCATCTGAAAGATTGGTCTTGACGAGACGGCTATGCACCACATCCAAGGCAGCCATCTTTTCCGCAACGAAGAGAACACTTTTGCCGTCATGTATCGCCGATGCGATGATGTTGGTGATGGTCTGGGATTTGCCCGTTCCCGGAGGCCCTTGAACCACGAGGTTACGCCCCGCACGTACCTCCTCAATGACCTTCGTTTGAGAGGCGTCCGCGTCCACGACCTGAATTATGTCTGAAGGTTTCAGACGGCTATCAAGGGACTCGCCATCGGGAAAAAGCGGAGCTTCGGTTTCGAAGCCTTCTTTGAGTACCCCGCGAAGCAGTGTGCTCTCCAACAAAGCCGCTTCAGGCCAATTCTCCGGGTCCAGATCCCGGAGCATCAGAAGTTTGGCAAAGGAAAAGAACCCGACCTGCATGCCGTCGCGATCAATTCCCCAACCTTCGCGGCCTTCTATAGCGTCTTCAACTCGGTCGAAATACGCGCCGGGAGCCCATTCTGTGCTGTCGTCAATTTCTGGAAGCGTAATCCCGAAATCGCTTTGTAGACGTTCTTGCAGTGGCAGGTTCGTGACGATGTCGTCGTCGCGGACGCAGATGTCGAATGACGAGCCGCGTTCGTTTCGCTTCAATTCAACAGGAATTAGAATGAGCGGGGCTTCACGCGGAACCGCCGAGCTCTTGTCTTCGAACCATTTCAAGAAACCCATTGCCAGATACAGAATGTTGATGCCCTGCTCTTCCTCGGCAGTCTTCGCGTCAGCAAAAAGCCGCAGGAGCCTCTTCTGCAAGGCATCAGACCCGAGCGATGTCTCCAGAAAAGCATCCTGGTATCGCCCTTCATCAAACGCTGCCTCACCTTCCACAGACAGATCCGGCCCCTCATCGGCCTCCGCATCGTCACTGCCGGTGGCCAGGAACTTCATCTTGCGACCCTTGATGCGCAGAAGCTCGTGGATGTCGTCTGACCGCTCATTGATGATGTTGAGAGCGTTCGCCCTCTTTGCCGACCGGTTGACGTGAACAAGACGATTACGGGTGCCCGTTTCGACGAGCCTTCGGCGGGCATCGGCAAGGTAATCCGAGAGGCTTTTTGAAGATTGGGTTGATGCTGTGTCGTGGATCGTCATCGCAGGTAAACGCCAAATTCGAATGTGTTTCGCTCAGCAAAAAGCTGAATTTCGACTTTAAAGGGTGTTGATGAAATCGAGCTCCCCCAAAGACCCCTGAATTCATTAGATTATTTATAGCCACAAGTTCATAGCCGTCACAATGCGCGAAAGTGCAATTATGACGCGCAACGCTGCTGCTGCTGATCGGATGCAGCAATTTCGAAGAAGTCCGGATGTGTGCAGGTTTCTATCCGTGCCATCAGGTTCAATTCAGGACCCGCAAACCTGGACGCAATGAAAATCAAGTGGCAGCAGTTGTTTTCAGAACGGAAAGTCGCGGCAAGTTCAGCACTTTCCCGACACTAAACTACTGTAATCATTAATTTTTTCCCGTTTACACCTGTCACTTGAGATGCAAAACTGCTGCTGACAGTCACAGTCGGGAGAGGCACGATGACGGTCTACAGACCTGCTGGGCGCAGATACTACGTTATGGATTTCGTCGTCGATGGAAGGCGGATCAAGCGCTCGACAAAGAGGACCAACCGGAAAGAAGCGTTGCTGGTCGAGGTCGCCACCAAGAGTCGTGAGCTTGACTCAATCCAGATGGGAAAACTGAAGTCGATCACGTTGCGCAAGGCGGTGCAGGAATGGTGGCTGCACTACGGATCCAAGCTTCGGGATTCTTCCCGGATCGAGGGCAACATCCGTGTCATGTTTGGAGAGCAGCTAAAAGTCAGCCGAAAAGACCGGACTTACCACCGACGCCGTCAGTGGCAATGGGATGGAAAACTGTTGCTGCACGATCTTAGCGATCGTCATCTCAAGGCTTGTGTCAATGCGCGGCTTTCAGAGGGAATTGCCGCCGCGACGATTATTGCCGAACTCAGCATCCTACGAAGGACCGAAAGGTTCCATAGAGGCGCGTACGCAACACCCGGACACCTGAACTGGCCAACCTCCAGGACCGACAAGCGGCTCATTCCGAACAAGAAGTCCCGTTTCCTCAGACAGGAAGAGATAATCGCCCTCTTCGAGCAGCTGGACCCAAACCGGCAAGTTTGCCGTTGGCCGGATGCTGAATACCGCACTGGAGCGCTCAGGCAGGACCTTCAGGACGCATTCGATCTTGCGGTTTTCCTGTTGCATACCGGCTGCCGCCCCAGTGAAGCGCTGCAGATGCCGTGGGACGACATTGATTTGGAAACACGAACCATCGAAGTCAGGCGCCTCAAATCACTCACGCCACTCTGGACCGGCCTTGTGATGAGCGACGTGCTTCATGAGATACTGTCTCGCCGTTATGCTGAGGCACGTGATCAATACGTTTTTCCAGACAGGATAAATGGCGGCCCCAGAAGACAATGCAGGGCCATCAAACGGGCAATGGACAAGGCCGGTCTCAACGAGCCGTGGAAAGTCGAGCGTTATGGTGGCGAGGCGACCACCTACACACTACGCGACACCTATGCCTCTCTCCTTGCCCAGTCCGGACGGCACACGCTCCACGAAATCCGTGATTTGCTCGGGCATACCAATGTGATGACAACGCAGAAGTATGCCCGGCTGTTGCCACAGAGTGCAGCCAAGGCTGCGGCGAAAACGCTCGACCAACTGGACTTTTGCACGGTAGACAGCGTGTGATTTCAGGTCTCTCGCAACACGGACGCGAGCGAAAGCGAGATGTCCGTCACAGTCACACCGGAGACAATTTCACCGTTACTCCGTAGACAGCGCTCCCGGTATTTGTTCAGAAGCGCCTGTTCGACGGTACGCGCATCATCTTCGCTTGATGTTTCTTGCTTCAGAGCGACGTGCCACTCCAATCCGGTGACTTCAGTTGCCAAAGGCCGATTGTGTTCATCCCTACGCTTCTTTGGATCGTGAGCGTAGCCAATCTTGAAAGCCAGATCCTTGCCGCGTTGGTCACGCAACGCGAGAACATAGACATACCAGATTTCATGATGGCCGAAGGAGCCCTGAAAGTCGCCTTCGTGTTTCGGAGCAAGCTTGCTGTTTTTGAGCGCTACTCTTCCGCGGCCAAGGATCGTTTTCGGCTCAACGACCATCACGGGGGTCCGCTCAAGAGCCAGCAACGGTTCCGCGGTCAATGCATCAAGCTCGATCACCTTGTCGCGGGCCTGAAGATGATGTCTTCCGGTCAATGGGCCGACTAGTTCTGAAAACATGTTTTCCTGACCGGCGATTTCCCAAACTTCCAGTGGGTGAAGCGCATAAGGGAATCTATCGATTGCATCTTCGCTTCTGCGCTCCTCATCCAACAAGTCGACATAGTCGCGCGTATTCACTTCCATGTCCGAGACACGATAGGCTCCAACGACACGTCCCTTGTGTTCTGGGGCAGTCGGGTCAGTGCGCGTGCCTACGGTGAACACGATGTCTCCTTCTTGCAAAACCGCCCTGGCATGACTTCGCGCTGCCTTGGTGGCGAAGGTCAATGGCCACGCCGGATTTCCAGGAGCGCCCCAGACGTAGGTGAAAAAGACTTTGCCAAAGTTTTCCTTCTGATCACGATTGCCTTCTTCAATAGGATTCGAGATCTTCGCCTTTTTCGGCACTTCCGCGCCTTTCTCGACGGCTACAGAACTATCGGCCTCCTCGGATACGTCAGCTTTTGAATGCATTTTCTTTTCTTGCTGGGGCTCTTCTGTAAGCTCTTCAAATTGTTCGAATTCTGCCGCCCACTTAAACACTTTATTCTGTTGTTCACGGAGAAACGCTTCGGGATCCGCGATAACGTAGCCTACCGTTTTGCATCCGGCTACGAAGCCATTGAGTGTTCCTTCGTCCATCGCACCTGTCTGCAGGTTGTCCTTGGTCACAACGATAGAACTGAGCAGCGGCCAATCCTGGTGGTGACAGTACTCGATGAGCTCCTGGAGATGTCGATTCATGGCGTAGCGCACTGTCGACCAATCGACACCACTTGCTTCAGACAGCTCGCCGTAGGAGATGAACCTTCCGTCCCTTGCGGCCTTCAGGACAGCACGCATCGTGGTGTTGAAATCCAGTCCCTTGCCCGTACGTCGTCCGCTCTCGTCGAGAAGTTCAGCATAATACGGATCGTCGGTTTTCTTCAGGCGCCGGTAATTGTAAATAAGGTTGTTCAGTTCCTCTGAAGAATAGTCAGCAGGAGGCTTCATCGATTGTTCTCAACTATCTATCACGAAATAATGGAAATCCTTCGTAACTCTCCCCATGATCACCGGAATGGTTAGCCATTCCAGGTTTGGTGAGGGTTCCCTTCGGCTCGGCATAACTGTCGATACGCTGTTCGGGCTGTTGGCGCCAGTTCAGGTTCACCGCCCAAAGCTTGGGAAAGAAATAGAGCGAGTTGTAAGGCAGATGATCATGGATCCACCAAGCAAGCTTGCGCCAGTCGCCTTCATTCTGGTGCCGATCCCAGACCCAGGGAACCACAACACAGGCGGTCGCGCCCAGCCGCCCATTCGCATCGCGGTAATCCCAGATGTGATGGGCATGATTGTGTTCGTTGCTGCCGCAGTTCAGGCCCTTTTCATTGCCGAACGCATTTACCTCTGGAGCGCGATAGGCAGAGCGGATTGTGACATGGCCGAAGGCTGAGCGGAGTGGTTCCAAAAGCTCTCGGCAGAGCTTCGTGCCCGCCTCGATTGCCACATCCGGATGATGCGGTATGTTGGGAATGCCATAGAAGTTCGAGATCTCGGAATAGAGAAAGTCCCGCATGTAGAAGTTCTCGGACAGTCGCACTCGTCCCAACTCTTCCAGCGCACTCATGGACCCCGGTTTTCTCACTGTGCCTTCCTCCCAGCCATCACATGTTTGCTAACATAGATGCCCGCTCAATTTCCAAATGCCGTAAGTCGATCCATCCACGATGCCTTCACGATGGAGATCCCATCGGGCATAACGGATTTCTTTTTCAAAACGGATCTCGCCTTTAGCTACCAACGTTGTCAGGTGATCCGCAGGAACCGGGCAATTGGTCTTGATCCACGCATAGGCCTCTTTCGGTGTGACCGTTCCTAGAGCCGTCAACATTTCCACGACCCAGCGCTTGTAGATTTCTCGGTTTATAGCAGCCATCAGTTCTTCTTCCTCCGGCCCCGTTTCGGCTTCGGCGCCACTGCCCGTTCGGCCTTGATGCGGTCCAGGAGGACGCTTGCGGGTTCGTCGGTGGGGTCCTGGGGCACGAGGTCTCCGCGGAAGGCCTTGGCGAGGATGGCCTCGTCCAACTTGTCCGTCAGCTCCAGCGCCCGCTTCGCCTCCGCCGCCAGCTTGTCGATTTTCAGGAAGGCACTTTCGATGCGGCGGACGATTTCTTTTTGTTCGTCCAAAGGAGCAATGGGTAGAGCTAACTGGCGAAAGCGATCTAGGCTAACCTTCTGATGCGCGACACCTTTCGTTATCGAGGCTATCTGCTCTTGAAGCCAAGTCGTGCGTATGGCCAATCCCAAGTACCCGCTTGAAGACAATAGTGGGTGGGCCTTCAGTTTGATACAATCAGCTGTAATGATCGCGACGCCTTGACCTTCAGGATAAATGGCCGTGTCGCCGGGCGGATCGCCCATTTTCGTGATCAGCAGTTCGTTTCCGGATACCTGATGCTGGTGAAGCTCGTCGGCCTTTTCTGAGCTTACGAACACCGCATTCTCGAGGTCAAATTTTTCAGCGCGAATGTCGCGAACAAAGATGAGGCGCACACCTCTTTCTTGATAGTCAGCCTTCACCAGATTGCTGCCAAATGGACCAATTCCAATAGAGTATGGCTCGTTAGATGCCACCTCGTCTGGTGAAATCCAGGACCACCCGGCTGGCAGAGGAAGATCAGGGGTCTGTATAGAACGTTTGCGCCGCGCTAGCTTTTTCGATTTTGAACGAACTTGCCGTACAGCAGACAGGGTCGGCTCAATGCTTGCACCAGTATTCTGGTCACGCCAATCCTTCGTCAGCTCCCCCGAGAAGGCCTTGGAGAGCACGGCTTGCTTGTAGCGTTTGACGAGGGTGTCTATGCGGGCGAGGTCCTTGCGGGCACGGGAGGAGCAGACGCTCAAGGCGTCAAGCTTGGCGACAATGCGCTTCTGCTCGGCCAGGGGAGGGAGGGGAAGTTTTGTTTCTTCAAACTTGCCCTTGGTCACATGGCGTAATCCAACTCCTCCGTGCGCTTTACCAATAAGTTCCTCAAGCTTGAAGTTGATCGCGGTCTTGAAAAAATGTCGATGGAGATGCGCATCATCGAAATTCACTTTGAAGATGTGCTGGTTGAGAACAGCAATCCCACCATGCCAAACATGGGCACCAAATGAGGTTCCCGGCGTCCCCGACCATGCGAACAAAAGCTGGCCGTCCTCGATCATAAACTTTGGGTCGACGTCCCCGGAAAAGCAATTGTACGGTGCATCTGGCTTGTTGAGGTTTTGGATGCGCACGATGGGGAGTCCATCTGGAGACCAGTCGGTTGGCTTGAATGCTTTCCCATTGATGAGATCGCAAAGGCTGCCAACTTCAGCCTCGACCCACCCCTTCGGCAGCTCGCTCATTCTGCCGCCTCCGCAGAACCCTCTTCGAGCTCCGCGCTTAGCGCCTCGATCTCCACCATAGCCGCCTGAAGATGTCCTAGAATGGCAGCTGCGATGTCTTCCGGCTCGGTGAGACCTTCTTCCGCCTCCTCCTCCGCCTCGCGCAGCCAGGCGATGTCCAGATTGTCGCCTCGGGCTGCGATTTCCTCGCGGGTGAAGCAGCGCCAGCGGCCGTCTTCGCCCTGATCGTCTCCGCGCTCCCTGCCGTTCGGGTCCGTGCCAAAGACTTCCTCGAAGTCCTTGAAGTGGTCGTCGGTCAGCTGGTTGGTCTTGCCGAACTTCGGCATCTGGGCGCGGAGGTCATAGACCCAGACTTCGTCCGTATTGCCGGTCTCGGTCGTGCCACGGGTCAGGAAGATGACGTTGGTCTTCACCCCCTGGGCATAGAAGATGCCGGTGGGCAGACGCAGGATGGTGTGCAGGTCGCACCAGTCCATCATCATCTGGCGCAATGCCTTGCCGCGTCCGTCCTCGAAGAGCACGTTGTCCGGCACGACGATTGCCGCCCGGCCGCCGGGCCTGAGCGAGCGAATGCAGTGCTCGACAAAGGGCAGCTGATAGGAGGAGACGGCGGCTGTGACCGTCAGGTCATCACGGGTCGGAGCCCCGCCAGCCGGACCGAAGGGCGGATTGGTCAGGATCAGGTCGGCCTTGCCAAGGCTCTTGCCCTTTTCCGATAGGGTATCGCCCATTGCAACGTGCTCTGGCGCCAGATCGTGGAGATAAAGGTTCATGAGCAGAAGGCGATAGGTTCCGGCGACATTCTCCATTCCGTGAAACGCGTTAGCTTTTTGCCAGGCGCCACTGTCGGGTAAATCGAAGTAGCCGTCCGTTCTGGCTTTCATGTAGCGGTCTGCCGCAATAAGAAACCCACCTGTTCCTGAAGCCGGGTCCTGAATGACTTCGCCGGGTTGGGGCTGCATCAACCGGACCAACAGTTCGATCAGGACACGGGGAGTGAAATACTGCCCGGCGCCACGCTTGGTTTCTTCTGCGTTCTTCTGCAGCAAGCCTTCGTAGAGATCGCCGAATTGGTCACGTTCCTCGGAGAACCAATCAAGACCATCGATCTCAGTAACCAGGGTTGTCAGGTTTTTCGGTTCCCGGATGAAAGTAGAAGCATTGTCGAAGATTGCCCGGACCATTTCAGGGATCGGCCTCGCGTCCCTGTAGAGTTCGAGGTCTTCTCGCCCGGCCGTCTCTGTTGGCTTGAGGATCAGTCTATCATTTTGCCCGATGCGGGAGCTTGTGCTGCCCAGCGCCACCAACGAGGACCGATACAGGTCCAGCTGCTCTAGACCGTTGAGCTTCGCCAATTCACCCCAGCGGCAGCTCAGGGGGATTGCCCCCGCTTCGCGCCCACGCTCAGCCATCATCTTCAAAAACAGCAGATAGGTCAGTTCAGTCACATACTGCTGATAGGTGATCCCGTCCTTGCGAAGGACTGTGCAGAGGCGCCAGAGTTTCTGGACGATGGCATTGGCGTTCATACGGGTTCCAAACGGATTCAGTTGTTGTTCTTGCAAGCCTTAGCGGGGTTGGACAAATTTGGCGAGGTCAAGCGGCGGAGTTACCCCAGATGGCCTCGTTGAATTGCTGCAGGACGTCGCTGAGGTCATCCTCACCAAATTCCCTTGAGATGCGCGTGTAACCGCCCTTGTCGGCAAAAACGCCCTGGTCAAGCAGGGTCGGGTCCGCCACCGGTTTGTCCTTCAGGGCCCGTCCGATACGGCGCAACCAGTTCTTCTGGTGCTTGCTCCATTCGCGCGATTTCTCGATCCGTTCGATTGCTGCATCCACCCTGTCCGCGTAAGGAACCAGCGGATCGCCCAGCGCTGCCTGGCGGACAAAGCCGATAATGTGGGCAGCAATGTCCGCATTACGCGCCTTGCCGTAGGCGGCACGGAGCATGGATTCAGAGTAGTTTTCATCATCCAGAAGGGCTGCCAACTCGGACAGTTCCTTGCGGGTCAATTCCCGTGGTTTCTGGGTAACGGCAATAAGAGCCGGGATCTTGTTCATGTTCTCCCGCACGTAGCGTTCAAAGCCTTCAATGTAATCCTCCGGCGTGGTGTTCCTGCCGAAGATTTCCTCGATCCGCAGCAGCTCGTCCTCGTGCTTAGAGATGACGACACCATCATTCGACCTGTCCTGCCGTACCGGCCTACGCTCAAGAATTTCGACAGCGCGGGGGTATTCCTTGAGCCATGTGGCGAGCTCGGCAGACGGACGGGTGGAGAGGTTTTCCAGGGCGGCTTCAGGCGTCTGGCCGGTGTGGTGAAGAAAGCTCTCGCGCGTTTCCTCATCGATCCTGCCAGCGAGCCCGCGCATCTTGACAATCACCTGACCGGCTACTCGGGTCTTGTCGTCATCGTCTGGCGCGTTGAAGAAATCGGACACCAGCTGTTTCAGCGGCACATCCGGCTTCACGACCACAGGACGCATGTCGGACATTTCCTGCAGCTCGGCATAGAGATCGACCGCGTCAAAGATCCGGAAATTCTGCTTGCCGATCTCCGGGCAGAGGCGTGTTGCCCGGCCAATCATCTGGTCATAGAGAATGCGGCTTTTGATCCTGCGCAGGAAAACCAGATTGCAGATTGTCGGAACGTCGATACCGGTGGAGAGCAAGTCGACTGTCACAACGTATTTCGGCAAGGGATCGTTCTTGAATTTCAGAATCCAGTCCTGGGTATGGTCGGTCTTGCCGGTGATCTTCTTCACCATGCCGTTAGGCACAGCGCTCTCGCCATACTCCTCGATCAGTTCTTCGGTAAGGATCCTGACGACATCGTCGGCATGTTCGTCCCGGGCGGCAAAGATCAACGTCTTGCCCGGGCTATCGGGAGGGATCTCCGTCACCAGGGCTTGGCAGACGGTCCGATTGAAGTTTTCCGAATAGACCCGCTTGTTGAAGGTGGCGAGGTCATAATCAAGCTCGACATCATCTGGCAATTCGAAGAGATCGATTTCACCGGTCTTGCGATCGATAATCTCGACCTCCTCACCGCCTTCGAAATGGATAC
The DNA here is from genome assembly GCF_053005225.1 of Roseibium sp. RP-7. Taxonomy (NCBI): domain Bacteria; kingdom Pseudomonadati; phylum Pseudomonadota; class Alphaproteobacteria; order Hyphomicrobiales; family Stappiaceae; genus Roseibium; species Roseibium sp. RP-7. The sequence goes on along the minus strand of NZ_JBRKQA010000001.1, from coordinate 207,554 downwards.
CCGCTTCGGCGAGCGCCGTTGTGATGCGTCTTGGTGGCAGATGGTCGATCAGATACCCCTCGATCACCGCCTGGCGGTAGCCGTAATGGTAGACCGGGTGTCCGAAGATCTGGCGGGTATGGAGCGCTGGTGTCGCCGTCAGGGCAATCTTCACCGCGTCGAAATAATCAAGGACCTGACGATAGGCGGATTGGTAGTCCTCAAGAGACCGGAAGACGATGTCGCTTTCGCTCAGTTCTGCATCTAGCGTGTAGCCCCGGTGGGCCTCATCGACGATGACACAATCATAGCTGCCTGGTGTCGGACGTTTGCTGACATCATCGCCGCTTTCGATCCGGGCAATCAGCGACTGCACGGTCGCCACGTGAACCCTGGTGTCCTTTTCCGGTAACTTGTCATCCAGACCGGCAACACCGTAGACCTGCGCGAAGTTCAGCATCCCTTCCAGGCTTGTCGTCTGCAGCGCGTCTTCCGTCTGCTTGCCCAGCGCCTTGCGGTCCACCAGGAAGAGGATCCGATTGAAACGCTTGTGCTTCAAAAGCCGATACATAAGCGCGATGCTGGTACGTGTCTTGCCCGTACCGGTGGCCATGGAAATCAGGATTTCCCGCTGCCCTTCGCCGATGGCGTTCTCGATAGCGTCGATAGCGTCTTCCTGGTAGGGCCGAAGCGCTCCCTTGCCGAAGGTCTTCTCTGCCATGCCTTCGACGGCTGCTTCCAGGTCAATCTCCAGCTTGGCCAGCAAGTCTTGTGGCGTGAACCACTGACGCATAGCGGACGGGTGATTGTTGGCGTGGCGTAGGTCACAATGCCAGATGCCCGATTTGGTTTTCCATTGCTGGATGAATGGTCGGCCATTGGTCGCGAAAATGAACGGTACCCGATAGGGAGCATTAAGCCCGTGCTGCCAGGGGCCGCCCTCGGCGATATTCTCCGGCTGCAGCCGCAAGTTGGTAGCATAGCGCTGTGCCTGGGCCAGAACGCCGGGAACATCTGCTGCCTCCCGTTTCGCCTCAATGACGCCGACACAGGTTTCGCCAACAAATAGCGCGTAGTCTGCCCGGCCACCTTCAGCGGGCCATTCGGCAATCGCAAGGTTGCGACCCTTTTCCGGTCGGGTGCCCTTGGCGTAGTGCAATTGCTTGCTGTCGGCTTCCCAGCCCATATCGATCAGCTGAACGTCAATCAGGAGACGCGTGTCGTCCTCGTCCAGCTCCAGCTTGCTCGCTGCTTGCCAGGCCGCCTGTTTGAACTCCATCTGGAGCTGTTCAGGTTCTGCTTCGGCCTTCTTCTGGAGTTCGGCCAGCTTTTCGGCAAGTTCAGCAGCCGTCGCTTCCTGTTCCAGCGCGGTCTTCGCCCACTCCTCGCTGTCCTGCAGGGCCTGTCTGGCGAGTTCTTCAGCTGCAGCCTTCGCTTTGGCAAGGTCTTCCGCAGACGCTTTGGCCTTTTCCAGAGACGCCTCAGCGGCGACGACCCTCTGCTGGTATTCGGTAATCTTCGCCTTGGTCTCGTCGTCGATGTCTGACGAACTTTTCGGTGGCACAAACGGACCCGGCTTGAAGTTCGGATCCCGGCCATAGGTACGCCGGTACCAGACACCGAGCGATCTACAGAACTTCAGCGCCGACAAGGCCTCGCCAGGAGTGCCCGTGAACTCATGGGTGGCCTGATTGCCCTGTTTGCGGACAGCGTGAAAAACGTCAGACACTTCTCTTGGAAGTACCTGCTGCGAGGTCAATCGACGAAGAAGGTCGTTTGTGGTCTCACCAAGCGCCGGGTCGTAGCGTCCCGTGATAGCTGCGACTTCCTTCACCATGAGTTCGGCAAACTGGCGGCTCTTGATCAGCGAAGTGTTTGCGTCCTGGGAGAAGAATTGCTCTGCGAGCGCACCCAGTCTGTGAAGCTCCGGGCTCAAAGGCTTCAGGTGATCGAAATTCGTCGACGACATGGGTGAGAACCATTTGAAAGCAATGGCTTATCTTCAGCACTCGGCAAAGGTGATGTCAACCGACACTTCAACTGCTGGCACGCGATACACCGGCTTCCATTACCGCCCGGCTTTCAATCATAGCCGCAAAATCTCATTCTCTAAGCCTTCGCTGAAAGGGCAATCATCAGACTGACAACTCATTCTAATCAATAACGTTTTCAGTCCGACTACCCCTCTCCGTCCTTATGACCGTGCCTATCGAAGAGATCCATTCGGCTCTTCCCCAAACACTGTCCCTATTGAACGAATAAGGAGGACCCATGAACTCGCACGTTTCGGCGAAAACCTTTGCTCGCACTCTTCAGGGGGCGAAGCACGCGGTACCATAAGTGCACTAAAGGGATCGTGGGGGAACTACAGGCCGTTTAAGGGGTAGACCAAAATCGCCTCTTGGTATCGAACCCGGCCCATGTTAAGTGATTGGAATCGTTAGATATCATGTTTCAGATGACGCCTGTGACGGGAGCCACCATTTGTCGGGTGCGCCAATTCTCCTGACTTTCAGTATCGCAATCTGTCATTGCGGCGCTCAGAAGACCGGCCTGGGCAGGCAGGCTGCGGGATATTTTTGCGAAAGAGGGCTTTCTGTTCGTGGGTGAGGCTTGAGGGCACTATGCAGCCCGTTTGCGGTTGACCGTAACGCAAACAGCCCCGGTGGTAACCGGGGCTGCGCAGGTTGACCGGCTGGAAAAGGCCTGGACCTAGAACTCCAGGGCGCGGTCGCCGTTGGCGTCCTTGATGCGGGTCGGCAGGCCGATGCGGTTGAGGATGCCGAGGAAGGGATGCGGAGGCAGTTCTTCCACGTTGGCCATCTTCTTCACGTCCCATTCCCCGGTGGCGATCAGCATGGCGGCCGCGACCGGCGGAACGCCGGCGGTGTAGGAAATGCCCTGACTGCCGACTTCCTCATAGGCTTCCTTGTGGTCGGCAACATTGTAGATGAACACCTCGTGCTCCTTGCCGTCCTTGGTGCCCTTCACGAAATCACCGATGCAGGTCTTGCCGGTGTATTCAGGTGCCAGCGAAGACGGATCCGGCAGGCACGCCTTGACCACCTTCAGCGGTACGACTTCCAGACCTTCCGCCGTCTTGACCGGTTGCTCGGACAGGAGGCCGATGTTCTTCAGAACAGTGAAGACGTTGATGTAGTGCTCGCCGAAGCCCATCCAGAACCGGACGTCCGCACCGTCCATGTTCTTTGCCAGGGAATGCACTTCGTCGTGGCCGCACAGATAGGCCATGCGCTTGCCGACCACCGGCAGGTCATATTCCTTGCCGATCTCGAACATCTTGTTTTCCTGCCACTTGCCCTGCTGCCAGGAGTAGACCGTGCCGGTGAACTCCCGGAAGTTGATCTCCGGATCAAAGTTTGTGGCGAAATAGCGCTGGTGGCTGCCGGCGTTGATGTCGACGATATCGACCTCGGTCACCTTGTCGAGATAGTCGTCCTTGGCAAGGCGGGCATAGGCGTTGACGACGCCCGGGTCGAAACCGGCGCCCAGAATGGCGGTGACGCCCTTGGCGGCGCATTCCTCGGCCCGTTTCCATTCGTAGTTGCCATACCAGGGCGGGGTCTCGCAGATCTTGCCCGGCTCTTCGTGAATGGCCGTGTCGATATAGGCCGCTCCCGTCTCCAGACAGGCGCTGAGGACGGACATGTTCAGGAAGGCGGTACCGACATTGATGACGATCTGCGCACCGGTTTTGCGGATCAGCGCGCTGGTGGCGGCAATGTCCAGAGCATTGAGTTCGTGTCCTTTCAGAACACCCGGCTGCTTCAGCGCCTTCTTGGCATGCACGGTTGCGATGATGTCGTCGCATTTGGATTTGGTGCGCGAGGCGATATGTATATCGCCGAGAACATCATTGTTCTGAGCGCACTTATGCGCCACCACCTGAGCGACACCTCCGGCGCCGATGATGAGAACAGTCTTTTTCATTTGATAAAGATACCTTCCTTGGACCTTGGGGGTGTTCGGGGTTCAAGTCTCAAGACAGACTTTGCTCGTAGTCCTGGTATGAAAACTCACGAGCAACGTGGACTGTTCCGTCCACTTCCTTGACCGCAATCGCGGGCATTTTCACGCCATTAAACCAGTTTTTCTTGACCATCGTGTAACCCGCCGCATCCTGAATGGAAACCCGGTCACCGGTCTTGAGTTCGGCAGGGAAGTTGAACTCGCCGAATATGTCGCCGGCAAGGCAGGACTTGCCACAGATCATGTAGCTGTGCGGCCCTTCGTTGGGGGTCACCTTCGCGGTCTCGCGGTAAATCAACAGATCGAGCATATGAGCTTCGATGGACGCATCGACAATGGCCAGGTTCTTGCCGTTGAAGAGCGTGTCCAGCACCGTCGTCTCCAGTGTGGTCGACCGGGTGATCGAGGCTTCGCCCGGTTCCAGGTAGACCTGAACGCCGTATTTTTCGGCGAAGGCCTTGAGGCGGTCGGCGAAGAGGTCGAGTGGGTAGTCGTCCCCCGTGAAATGGATACCGCCCCCAAGGCTCACCCATTGCGCCCGGCTCAAAAGCCCGCCGAACTTTTCCTCGATATCGCCAAGCATGCGGTCGAACAGCGCGAAATCGGCATTTTCGCAGTTGTTATGGATCATGAAACCGCTGATCCGGTCCATGACCTTTTCAATCTTGGCGACGTCCCATTCTCCTAGGCGGGAGAAAGGCCGGGCCGGGTCGGCAAGGTCGAAACTGGAGGAGCTGACCATCGGGTTGAGGCGCAGCCCGCGCACGATGCCTGCGGATTTGTCCGCGAACCGTTCCAGCTGACTGATGGAATTGAAGATGATCTTGTCGGCATGGGAGATCACTTCATCGATCTCGTAGTCGGCATAGGCCACGGAATAGGCGTGGGTTTCCTTGCCGAAGCGCTCATGCCCCAGCCGGACTTCGTTCAGCGACGACGAAGTGGTGCCGTCCATATACTCGCGCATGAAGTCGAAAACACACCAGGTCGCAAAGCACTTGAGCGCCAGCAGGGCCTTTGCGCCAGACCGCTCTCGAACGTAGGCGATCTTCTCCATGTTGCGGAGCAGCTTCGCCTTGTCGATCAGATAGTAGGGTGTCTCGATCATCTGGTTCCGTCGCCATCGTTGCCTGCGACCGGTTCGGGCCGCGCGGACAGGTGATTGGGAGCGATTTCCGGTTGCCCGGTTGTCCGGACCGGCCGGTTCGCCACAAGGCGTTCCAGCTTCGCTGTCGGCGTGACGGATACCGTCTCCATGCAGGACCTTGCAAGGGCCCGAGGCGTCTTTCTTGCTACAGCCGGTCAGCCGGTTGGGCCGCAATCTCCCGGTTTCACCGAGTTGCTATGCTTTACGTGAATGGAACGCAGAACAGTTATGCAAAAATAGGAGGGAGATTCGTGCTTTCACTCATTGAAATCTTAACTTTCCTCCCGTATTTGTCCGGCAGATCAAATATTCACCAGCCCGCTCAAGAGTTGGGCAAATTCTGGAGGTCGGCATGACCCGGGACGATCTCATTCGCGAATACAAGGCACAGAGCGGCTCCTGGCCGGCGCTTGTCGGCGTTTACGCCGTTATCGTGGGTGCGATGGCTCTTTCCGGCTACCTGATGGTCGGCTGATCCCGCACGCCTGTCGAAAAGTCGGCAGAGTTTCAATCACCCCCGGAGCGACCTCCGGGGGTGATTGCATTTCAAGGCAGGCAAACCGCCTGCGATCAGACGTCGGCGGCTTCGCCAATGGCATCGGTGCCGCGCTCTTCCAGAAGCGTCGTCAGCCAGTTCGGATCCATTTCGGGAACCGAAGACAGCAGCAGATCCGTGTAGGGATGATGCGGCGGCGTGAACATCTCGTCCTTCGGCCCCTGCTCCACCACCTTGCCGCGTTGCATCACCACAACCTCGTCCGCGATGGAGCGCACCGTCGCCAGGTCATGGGTAATGAACATGTAGGCCAGGTTGAACTCCTGCTGCAGCCGATCGAGCAGCTTCAGGATACCTTCCGCCACGAGCTGGTCGAGCGCGCTCGTCACCTCGTCACAGATGATGAAGGCCGGATCGGCCGCCAGGGCCCTGGCAATGCCCACACGCTGTTTCTGGCCGCCGGAAAGTTCCGGCGGATAACGATTGTAGAATTTTGACGGGTCCAGCTCGATCAGGTCCAAAAGCTCGTCGACGCGGTTTTTCAGTTTCGCACCGTGCAGCCCGCCATAGAACTGGGCAGGCCGGCCGATGATCTCGCTGATCCTGATCTTCGGATTCAGTGCGGTATCGGCCATCTGGTAGATCATCTGCGCCTGGCGAAGCTGATCCTTGCTGCGGTCCTGATAGCGCGGCGGCAACGGCTCACCCTTGAACAGGATCTGCCCCTTGGTGGGCGGCAAAAGACCGGTGATACAGCGTGCCGTCGTCGACTTGCCGGAACCGGATTCGCCGACAACCGCAACCGTCATGCCCGGATAGATGTCGAAGGAGACATCGTCCAGCACCTTGGTCTTGCCGTAGGCCGCATCAATTCCCTGCACGGAAACGATCGGAATGGCACCCGCCTCGGTCGGCCGCTGCTTCTGCGGCCGCTGGAAGCTGCGGACGGCCCAAAGGCTCTTGGTGTAGTCCTCCTTGGGAGACCCGAGCATCTGCTCGGTCGGCGCCTCTTCGACTTCCTCGCCCTTGAGCAGCACCTTGATGGTGTCGGCCATCTGCGCCACCACCGCCAGATCGTGCGTGATGTAGATCGCCGCGGTGTTGAACTGGTCGACAATGTCCCGGATCGCCGCCAGAACCTCGATCTGCGTGGTCACGTCCAGCGCGGTGGTCGGCTCATCGAAGATGATGAGATCCGGCCGGCACGCCATGGCCATGGCGGTCATCGCACGCTGCAACTGGCCGCCAGAGACCTGGTGGGGATAGCGGAAGCCGATTTCGTTCGGGTTGGGAAGGCGCAGCCGCTCGTAAAGCTCCATGGCGTCTTCCTGCGCCTCGACCCGCTTTTGAATGCGGTACTGGATCGGCGCTTCCGTGTGCTGGTCGATAATCCGGTGTGCCGGATTGAACGAGGCAGCAGCCGACTGGGCGACATAGGCGATGCGCGATCCGCGCAACGCCCGGAGATCGCTCTCCGGCGTCGTCGTCAGTTCCATGCCGTCGAACTCGATGGAACCGCCGGAAATCCGGCAGCCGTCGCGGGCAAAGCCCATGGAGGCGAGGCCGATGGTCGATTTGCCGGCACCCGATTCTCCGATCAGCCCCAACACTTCCCCCTTGTGCAGGGTAAGATTGACGCCATGAACGATCTCGACCCATTTTTCGTCCGAGTACCCCTCGATCCGGAGATCGGTGACCCGAAGCAGTACGTCTTTTTTCGGCACCATTCTCAAACCTCCTTCAGGCCGGAAGACCGGAACAGCATCCAGTCGACGACGAAATTCACCGCGACAGTCAGAAGCGCAATGGCGGCCGCCGGGATCAGCGGCGTCATTTCGCCAAAGGAAATCAGTGTCGCGTTCTCACGCACCATGGAGCCCCAGTCGGCGGTCGGCGGCTGAATGCCGAGGCCAAGGAACGACAGGCCTGCGATGAGCAGGAACACGAAGCAGAACTCGAGACCGAATTCGGCGATCAGTGGTGCTGTCGAGTTTGGCAGGATTTCCCGGCGGATCAGGTACCAGGTGCCCTCGCCGCGCAGCTTTGCCGCTTCGATGTAGTCCATCACCACCACGTTGCCGGCAACCGCCCGGGTAAGGCGGAAGACGCGTGGCGAATAGATGACGGCAACGACGATCACGATCACCACAAGGTTGGTGCCGAAGATACTGAGCATCAGCAGGGCGAAGATCAGTGACGGTACCGACATGATGACGTCTGCGACACGGCCGATGAGCTGATCGAACCAACCGCCCTTGGTGGCGGCAAGCAGGCCTGCAAATGCTCCCATGAAGAAGGCCAGCATGGTTGCCAGCAGCGCGAGGCCGACAGAGTTGCGCGCGCCGTAGATGATGCGGCTGAACATGTCGCGGCCGAGCTGGTCTGCCCCCAGAAGCATGGTTTCATCCGGCGGTGCAAAGGCCGACGAAATGACCTGCGCTTCACCGAAAGGTGCAATCACGGGGGCAAAGACCCCGGCGATGGCGTAGGTGAAGATCACGAACATGCCGAAGGCGGCCGTGAGAGGTGCGGTCCGCAACTCCTTGGAAACACCGGCGGGCGTGATGATGATCAGGAATTCCCGGAACGCGAAGGATGTCCCGGCGGCCAGTGCCAGAAGACCGGCAGCCGTAGTGATGAACCGGAGCGCCGGAGCGCCGCCGATGATCCCCGCGATGAACGAGATCATCGTCAGGGAAAAGACAAGAATGAAGATCTTGCGCTTGTTGAAATAGGCCGCCAGGCAGGAAGCCCCGATCAGCAGCGCATAGTAGCCAATAACGAATGTGCTCATGTCGCTGCCCTTACTTCGGATGCCGCAAACGCGGATTGGTCAGGATCGCGCCCACATCGGCTGCCAGGTTCAGCAGGATGAAGGTTGCCGCGAAGATCAGACAGCAGGCCTGCACGATCGGGAAATCGCGTTTGGCAACCGCGTCCACCAGAAGCTGGCCCACGCCCGGATAGACGAAGACAACTTCCACCAGAACCACGCCGGTAATGAGGTAGGCGAGATTGAGTGCGACGACGTTGATGATCGGCGCCCAGGCGTTGGGCAGAGCGTGTTTGACGATCACCTTCCAGGGCGGAACGCCTTTCAGCCGCGCCATCTCGATGTAGGGCGAGGCCAGTAGGTTGATGATCGCCGCGCGTGTCATGCGCATCATGTGCGCCGTCACCACCAGCACCAGGGTCAGCGCCGGCAGGAAGGTTCGATGCAACAGATCCCCGAAGCTCATGTCCGCGCTGAGGCTGGCAATGGCGGGGAAGTAGTTGGTCTTGACCGCCAGGTAGAGAATGAGGATGTAGCCGAGAAAGAACTCCGGAGAGGAAATCGATGTCAGCGTGACCACGTTGGCGACCCTGTCGAACAGGGTATTGCGCAGGAGAGCGACAATCACGCCGAGAACGATGGAAACCGGCACCGCGATGACAGCCGCATAGGTCGCCAGGAAAAGCGTGTTGACGAACCGGTCGCTGATGGCGGCACTGACCCGCTCGCCAGAGACGAGCGAGACGCCGAAGTCACCGGTGAGCGCACCGCCGAGCCATTGGAAATATCGCAGGATCGCGGGCTGGTCGAGGCCGAGCTTCTCTCGCAGGGCGGCGACGGTTTCAGGCGTTGCTCCCTGTCCAAGAACGGCCTGGGCAATGTCGCCGGGCAGCAGTTCAACTGCAAAAAAGATCAGGATAGAGACCACTAGTAGCGTGATCGCACCTAAGCCAAGTCTCTTAAGGACCAGCTGTAGGATGTCCCCCATTTGTCCCTCCAGAATAGGAAAGCCCGGCACGGCACATAGCGCCGCCGGACACATATCGGGCAGGTTCCTGTCAGCTCTTTTTGCTTTGCGTTGGCAGGAGCCCTGTCCGTCCAGGTCGGCCCGTCCCGCGTCCGGGGCAGGGCCAAATTGCAGGCGGCGGCCTTAGCCGCCGCCTAACCCCTCAATCAGGACTCGAACCACCAGCGGCTGGCGGCGCGCGCGCCGTCATTTTCCCAGCTGGCAGCCAGTTTCTCGGGCGTGCCTACCTTCGCGCTGTTGGCGTAAACGAAGTTGTTGAAGAACGGGATGATGGTGCCGCCATCGTCCCGAGCCAGCATCGCCATCTCGCGGTACATTTCCGCGCGCCGGGTGTCGTCCAACTCGGCCTTGGCCTGAAGCAGAAGCTCGTTGAAGCGCGGGTTTTTCCAGTGAGACTCGTTCCAGGCCGCGTCGTTCTTGTAGGCCAGCGTGTACATGACATCAGGTGTCGGACGCGCGCCCCAGGACACGAGACAGAACGGCTTCTTCAGCCAGACGTCGGAATAGTAACCGTCGTTCGGTTCACGCACGACATTGATGTTGATACCCGCCGCCTTGGCGTGTTCGGCATAAAGCACCGCCATGTCGACTGCACCCGCATAGACGCTGTCCGCGGTGCTGAGGCTGACCGTGAGACCTTCCGCGCCCGCTTTCTTGAGCAGGGACTTGGCCTGGTCCGGATCGTAATCACGCTGCGGGATGTCGTCCGGCCAGTAAGGCTGGGCTGGCGAATGGTGAAAGTCATTGCCCTTGGTGGCTGCACCGAAGGTGATCTTCTCGATGATGTCATCCCGGTTCATGGCCAGCTTAAGCGCGTTGCGCACGTCCGGATTGTCGAACGGTGCCGTGTCACAGAACATCGGCAGCGTGATCGCGCCCGCGGACGGGATGTTGTGGATCTTGATGTTCGGATTGCGCTGCAGCAGACCCATGGTCTTCAGCTCGATCAGCGAGACCGCATCCACATCGCCGGTCACAAGTGCCGTCTGACGAGCGTTCGGATCGTTCAGGGTGATCAGCTCGACCTTGTCGAAATAGGCGCCTTCACGGTGCCAGCCGTCATGCCGGCTGAGGCTGAACTGGACGCCGAACTCGCCGTTGTCGATCTTGTAGGGACCGGTGCCGTCACCGGACTGCCAGTCGATCGTGCCGTCGTCGTTGGCCGGGCAGATCGCCATGTGATAGTCGGTCATCAGCCATGGGAAGTCGGCGTTGCCGCCGGACAGCTTCACGACAACGGTGTAGTCGCCATCCTTGGTGATGTCGGTGACATCCGTCAGCAGCGCCTTGGCTGCGGAGGTTGTCTTGTCGCCGCGGTGGTGGTTCAGCGATGCGATGACATCGTCAGCCGTCAGTTTCCTGCCGCTGTGGAACTCGGCGTTTTCAGTGATCTTGAAGGTCCATTCGGACGCATCCTCGCTGGCTTCCCAGCTGTCGGCCAGATCCGGCCCAAGCGACCCGTCGCCCATGATCATCGTCAGGTAGCTGCGGTGCGTGTGGGCGAGGAAAATCATCACGCGGGTCAGATAGGTGCCCGGATCGTGAGAATCTGAGGTGTTGCCGTCGTGGATCCCCCAGCGGAACGTCCCACCCTGCTTGGGCTGGGCTTTCGCCTCGGTCGACCACAGGCCTGTTGCGGTGCTTGCTGTCAGTCCGGCCAGCACAGAGTAGCGAAGGAAATCACGTTTACTGATCCCTCCCGTGCGGGCCGCTGCTTCAAGCCTTTCGAGCATCTCGGCATCTTTGGACTTCGTCATCTGTCTCCCCTTCCGGTTCTTCTTAAACAGTCACTTGCCAATTTCCCAAACGTAGCATCCGTTGTTTTTTTGTAACCATGATGCTCATTTGCGACATTTACATAGCAAAACACGAACTGCCCCTGCTCGGCCACCCCCATGGGTAAATTCCTCATTTAAAATGTTTAATGTTGACTGGTTGCCCAGATATTGTGCACAGCAACATTATTATGAATGATTTTTGATTTTCAGACAGGCACGGAAAATGCTACGCGCGTATATTCTGGTCTACTGATGCAGATCTCAGATAATTCTTTTAGATGAAAAACGATTATTCTCCAACAATGTCGGAAAATGCAGTGCCAGTTCGTATTTCGGCACTGTCGGGCGGTAAATCAGGCGCATTCTTCTTGTCAAAATAACCGATTACCGGAGAACAAGATGAGTGTTGCCCAACGCAGCCGCAGCGGCGGCCGTGCCGGCCGCCGGGCTATTCGCACCGCTCCCGACCATACCATGCTGCCCGGTCTGCGGCGCACCCTTCCCCTGTGCGAACCCATGGACGAAGAGCAGATCCGAAAGCTGGACGATGCCTCCATGGCAATCCTGGAAGAGGTTGGAATCGTCTTTCGCGATCCGATTGCCCTTGCAGACTGGAAGCGGGCCGGCGCCAAGGTCGAGGGTGAGAGGGTCTACCTGGACCGGGGGCTGGTGCGTGAGCTCATCAGTTCGATCCCATCCAGCTTCACCTATCATGCCCGCAATCCGGCAAAGAATGTCCCGCTTGGAGGAGATCGTTCGATCTTCGTGCCGATGACCGGGGCACCATTTCTGCGTGATCTCGATAATGAGCGGCGCAATCCAACGCTTGCGGACCTGGCCATGTTCCACAAGCTCAGCCACATGCTGCCGGCCCTGCATTCCAGCGCCCACCACATCGTGGAGCCCTACGACCACCCCATCAGCCACCGGCACCTGCGCATCACCTACTCTTCGATCAAGCATTCGGACAAGACCTTCATGGGCATGACGACAAGTCCGAAGAACGCCGAAGATGTCATGGAAATGTGCGCGATCCTGTTCGGTGAGGACTATCTGGAGACCCATCCGGTCACGACAGGAAACTGCAACGGCAATTCTCCGCTGGTCTGGGACGAGACCATGCTGGGCGCAATGCGGGCCTTTTCGAAACGGAACCAGCCCGTGCTCTGCTCCCCCTTCGTGCTTGGCGGTGCCAATACCCCGGCAAGCGTCGTCCCCGCCGTTGCCCAGCTCAACGCGGAAGCCCTGAGCGCGCTCGCCTACACGCAGGTGATCCGGAAGGGCGCACCTGCGATTTACGGGCATTATCTGTCGACGGTCTCGATGAAATCCGGTGCGCCGATGGCCGGCACCCCCGAGATCAGCCTGATGAACTTCATGATCGGGCAGATGGCGCGGTTCTACGATGTGCCCTGGCGGACCTCCGGATCGCTCGGCGGTGCCAAGACCTTTGACGCGCAAGCCGGGTATGAGAGTGCAGCAACGCTGAGCGCCGTTATCCATTCGGGTGCCAACTACATCTGGCACGCGGCCGGCTGGAACGAGGCCGGGATGCATTGCTCGGTTGCCAAGTTCATTGTCGACGCCGAGCAATGCGCAATGGCCTACCGCATGGCGGAGGGCCCGCGCTGGGATGATTTCGACGAAGGCCTTGCCGCCATTCGCGACGTCGGCCCCGGAGGCCACTACTTGGGGCACCCGCACACCCAGGAGAATTTCCAGCGGGCGTTCTTCATGCCGGAGACCTTCGACAACAATTCCATCGAGCAATGGAAGGCCGAGGGTGAAGTGGAGATCACCGAACGGGCGCTTGGCATCGCCCGCAAGCTTCTGTCCGAATATCAGGAGCCTGCTCTCGAGACCGCCAAAAACGAGGCCCTTCTCGACTACATCGCGCGGCGCGAGCGTGAAATCCCGGCGGCAGATGCGCTGAACCAGGACTATTGAACCGCAGTACCGGCCAAAAACCGGGCTGCCCGTGCTTTCTCTTCTGCCCTGCGAGGCGGTTCATGAAAATCAAGTCTGTCGAGATCTTCCGCCATGACCTGCCGGTCAAGGGCGGCCCCTACAAGATGGCAAACGCCGAGGTCTGGTCTCTCCAGACCACCCTGGTCAAGCTGACCGCGGACAACGGGCTTACCGGCTGGGGGGAAACCTGCCCTGTCGGCCCAACTTACGCCGAAGCGCACTCCGGTGGAGCGCAGGCGGCGCTGCAGCAGATTGCCCCTGCGCTGATTGGCCAGGACGTTCGGCCCCTGACGATCGGTCGTCTCATGAACGGCCAGCTCAACGGGCACAACTACGCAAAGGCGGCAATCGACATTGCCGTTCATGACCTGCTCGGCAAACATCTGGGCCTTAGGGTTGCCGACCTTCTCGGGGGTGTCGCTGCGGAACGTGTTCCTTCTTATTACGCAACCGGTGTCGGTGCTCCCGAAGAGATCGCCAGCATTGCCGCGGAGAAACGGGACGAAGGCTACCCGCGCCTGCAGATCAAGATGAGCGGGAAGGACGTCGAGCGCGATATCGAGACGATCCGCAGGGTCTGGGACAAGATCGCCGGATCCGGCATGCGTCTTGCGGTCGACGGCAACCGAGGCTGGACCACACGAGACGCGCTGCGCGTCAGTCGCGAATGCCCGGATATTCCGTTCATTCTGGAACAGCCCTGCAACCGGATCGAGGACCTGGAGAAGATCAGGCCGCAGATCCACCATGGACTTTACATGGACGAGAACGGTGTCGACCTGGCAACGGTCATCCGTTCCGCCGGGCGCGGACTGGTCGATGGATTCGGCATGAAAGTGACCCGGATCGGCGGACTGCAACAGATGGCTGCGTTCCGGGATATCTGCGAAGCCGTCTCGCTGCCACATACCTGCGACGACGCCTGGGGCGGCGACATCATCGCCGCCGCCTGCACCCATTTAGCTGCCACGGTGAAGCCGTCTCTGCTGGAAGGGGTCTGGCTTGCGGAGCCCATGATCGAGGGCAGTTATTCCATCGGCGAAGGCGTGCGCATCCGGGACGGTCACATTGTCCTGCCACAAGGCCCGGGCCTTGGTGTCGAACCGGATGAGACCCTGTTCGGCACGGCGATAGCTACTTTCTGAACTGGAGGCCGATATGCGCTTTAAAGGCAAACGCGCCCTCGTGACGGGCGCCGCCGGTGGGATCGGCAAAGTCATTTCCGACATGCTGCGGGCAGAAGGGGCACGCCTGGCCGCAGCCGACCGGAATTGCGATGCCGTTGATGCGGAAGTCCGGATTTCGGGAAACCTGCTGGACCCGGTTTATGCAGACGCACTGCCCCGCACCGCGGCCAAGGCACTTGGCGGCCTCGACATCATCATCAACAACGCCGGCGTCATTACCCGTGGTCCCGTGACCGAGACCACCGATCAGGACTGGGCGCTGTCGATCGGGGTCAATGTCGAAGCTCCTTTCCGCATCTGCCGGGCGGGTATCCCGTTGCTGGCGGAGGCCGGAGGTGGGGCCATCGTCAACATCGCCTCTTGCTGGGGTGTTCACCCGGGCCCGAACCACGCTGTCTATTGCATGACCAAGGCGGCGATCGCTTCGCTGACCCAGTGCATGGGCCGGGACCATGCCCACCAGGGCATCCACATCAATGCTGTCTGCCCGAATGAGGTCGACACACCGATGCTGCGGACCGGGTTCGAAAAGCGCGGCTTTGACCCCGCAACGGCGATTGCCGAACTGGGCAGGACCGTTCCGCTTGGCCGGGTGGCGCGGCCGGATGATATCGCGGACGTCGTTCTGTTTCTTGCCTCCGATGCTGCGCGCTACATGTGCGGTTCGCTGGTTGAGGTCAACGGCGGGAAACCGGTGTCATGATGCGGTTCGAAGGGAAGATTGCCCTCGTCACGGGCGGGCGAAGCGGCATTGGTCGTGCGATTGCCCGGCGCTTGCAAAATGAAGGTGCCAGGGTCTTCACGGCCCAGCGCGGCGAGGATCCTGAGTTTGAGCATGTCCAGGCGGATTTTGCCGACATGGAAGCCCCTGCCCGCATTATCGAAGACGTGGTAACGAAAGGCGGCAGGCTGGATGTGCTCGTCAACAATGCCGGCCTGATGCAGGAAGCGGCGATCGAAGACATGTCGCTCGCCGACTGGCAGCACTTGTTGGCGGTCAATCTGACCGCGCCTTTCCTGATGATCAAACATGCCTTGCCGCATTTGCGCCAGACACGCGGAAGCATCGTCAATGTCGGCTCCATCGAAGGCATCGGCTGCAATCCGCTACACGCTGCCTATTCCGCCTCCAAGGCCGGGCTTCACGGCCTGACGCGCGCCGTTGCGGTCGATCACGGCAAGGACGGCGTCCGCTGCAACGCGGTTGCACCAGGCTGGATCGATACGGAACTCAATCTCGAATTCATCAAGGCGACCCCGGATCCAGATGCCTTCCGGCGCGATATTGGCAAGATCCACCCGGCTGGCCGGACGGGCAAGCCGGAGGAAGTTGCCGCCTTGGTCGCTTTCCTGGCAGCGGAGGAAAGCGGTTTTGTCACCGGTCAGGTCTACACGGTCGACGGTGGCAGAATGACCAGGTTGAGCTTGCCCTGAAGGGCTTGGAGCGGTTCAAAATGCCTGCCGAATAGCGGACTTCATTGTCCTGACGAGATCCTGATTGGCGCTGGCTGCAACGCCGATGACAAGTTTCGACATGGGTGTCGAGGCAAACCCATGCTCGTTGCCAAGCACCTTGAGGTGGCCCGCGAGAGTAGACCGACCCAGAAGCCCAATCGCAATACCCGCTTCCACGGCAGCCGTTACGCCCGCCACGCTCTGGCTTGAAAAGGCAATCCGGTAAGGCCTCCCTCTTGCCTCAAGCGACTTGAGGGCCGCCTCACGCCACCAGCAGGCGCGGTCGAAAAGGGCGACCGGAACCGGCTCTTCGGCCAGAAGATCCCGGTAACGCGACATTACCCAGCAGGTCGGGTCCTCGAAAACCACCTCTTCGTTCCTGCCGATCGTTTCAACCTCGTAGACGGCAAGATCCATCTTTCCCCTGGACAGCAGCTCCGGGAAATCGGTGCTGATCGTACAGGTTACCTCAAGCTCCACCTGCGGGTGCGATTGTGCGAAGGCAGACAGGATCTTCGCAAGCTTTGCCTGGCCATGGTCGTCGGGAATGCCGAGGCGAAGCTTTCCGCGCAAACCGTCGGCGGTGATTTCCCTCAGGACAGCATCCAGCCGTTCTTTCACATCCCTTGCGACCGGCATCAGGCGCTGCCCGGTCTCCGTCAGCGTCACGCCTCGGCCGGTCCGCTCGAACAGATCCCGCCCGATCACCTCTTCAAGGCGCATGATCTGAAGACTGGTTGCCGATTGTGATCGGCCGATCAGGCGGGCACCTTCAGTGACGCTGCCCGTCCCGGCGACCGCCAGAAAAGTTCGGAGGAGTTCACTGTCGAGATTATTCATCCAATTTTTCAATATCTGACATTTAAGATATTCGTTTCACCAATACTTAGATCACGCCTAGTCTGAAGCCGTCAATCACTGGAGGCCTTCATGGAAGGACAGACGGCAACAGCCACGTTTTCTGGATCCCGAAGAATTGCCGCCGGAGTTGGAGCTGGCCTTCTCGCCGGGCTTGTCTGGCTGTGGTCGCAGTTTTTCAAACAGGGGATCCTGTTCACCGGACTGGGTCTCCTTCAGGTTGCTCCGCTCGTCGTGCCGGGCATAGCCCTCACGGCCTGGATCATGGCCAGCGGTGCCGACAGGATCATCGGCCGCGCGTTTGAAGGACGGCTCATGCGCGCGGTCCTCGTGGCGTCTGCCATGGGGGCGATTACGCCGGTCTGCGGGGTGACGATCCTGCCTCTGATGGCCGGGTTGCTGGCAGCCGGGGTTCCCCTTGCCCCGGTCATGGCGTTCTGGCTGTCCTCGCCGATTACCGATCCGGCTATGCTGGCGACTACGGCGGCGACCCTCGGCATTACCTTTGCAGTCGGCAAGACCGTGGCGGCCTTCAGTCTGGGTGTATTTGGCGGATCCGTCACAGCAGCGCTCACGCGTGAGCGAAGCGGTGAAGCGGCGCTGCGGTCTGATGGGCTCGCCGCGAAATTGACGGCGCGGTGCTGTGACGGCGCGACATCGTTTGAACCGCGTGTCTGGCGCAACAGCAGCCGGCGCAGAGCCTTCGCGCGGCAGGCAGCAGCAACCACACGGCTGATCCTGATCTGCCTGATCCCCGCCTTCTTCGCCGAATATGCGCTGAATGCAGCTCTGACCCCGGGATCGCTGGCAGCCTATCTTGGCTCGAACACCTGGTGGGTCATACCCGCCGCCGTCTTCGTCGGCGCACCGGCCTATATCGACGGTTATGCGGCCTTGCCGCTGACCCGCGGTCTCATCGACAACGGCATGTCGCCCGGCGCGGCGATGGCGTTTCTGGTCTCCGGAGGTGTTGTCAGCATCTGGGGAGCGCTTGCGATATTTCCCGTGCTGAAACTGCGACCGTTTCTGCTTTACCTGGCGCTTGCCGTTACCGGGTCACTGATCTCGGGCTATGTGTTCGAATGGGTCTACTGACGCCCGGTCGGACTCTGGCCGGGATCATTCCTCGGCCGCGCGCCATTCCTTCCAGCGCAGCACGGCATTGGCACCGATTTCCCGGAATGGCTGTGGCGGCAGTTTTTTCGGCCGAGCTTCAGCACCGAAATGACGGGTGATGCTGCTGGTCTGTCCCAGCGCGAGATCAGCAGCGCCCATTCCGGTCAGGGTTCCGCGTGCGGTGCCGAGACCATTTTGCACGCAACCGGAAAACACGTCCTGCTCCAGCTCTCGCATGACCGCGACACCATTCAGCGACAGGCAAAGGTGTCCTGCCCACTTGTATTCCATCTTCAACCCTGCCAACTGCGGAAACCGCCGGTCGAACTTGCGTTGCATGACACGGGCCGCACGTTCCACGCTTGCCGGTGTCAGCCGCATGTCGGGTTTCAACACAGCGCAGGTTCTCGTAACGATCCTGTTTCCACCCTGCCCGGCGTCGATCCGGCGCAAGGTCGTCCCCATCGGATCAGATGGCGTGATGCCCCATCGGCTTTGGCCGCCAAGTTTCTTCAACGCCGCACTGTCCAGCTCGGGCGTCATGACGGCAAACAGGAACAGCTGCATCAGCCGGTCTCGTTCGAAACCGAAACTCTCCAGATGACCATTGACCGTGAGGATGACTTTTGCCGTTGAAACGGATCCGGATCGCGTTTCCACCTTCCAGCTTTCGCCTTCCCTGGCGAAAGACAGGGCCGGGCTTTGCTCGAAAACCTGCACGCCTTCCCGCCGAAGTCCGGCGGCAAGTCCGCGGATATATCCGGCAGGCTGCAGCATGACCGTACCGGGGGTATAAAGTCCGCCAACGTAGTGTCTGCTTCCGGTCAGGTCCGCCATCTGTTGGCGGTCGAGCAGCTCATATTTTTCACCGAGGCTCGTCAGATGGTCGGCATAACTGCGGTTATGATGATCGGCCTTGATGCTAGCCGCACCGTTGATCTTGCCTGCCGGATCAAAATAGTTCCTGTCGATCCCGTAGTCCTCGACCGCGCCACGCGCAAAGCCGATTGCCTCTCGATTGAGGGTGATCAGAGACTTGTCGTCACCGTTACCGGCATAATCCTCCGATGTCAGCTCATGCGGCAGGTCGATCATGAATCCGGAATTGCGTCCGGCCGATCCTTCCGCAACCCGGCAAGCGTCGAGCACGACAACCTTGAGATTTCGGTCTGACTGGAGCAGGCGCCGCGCCGCCGACAGACCGGCAAATCCGGCACCGATGATCGTGACATCCGCGCTGATCTGTTCGCTCAGCAGCTGCACAGGCTGTTGTCTCGGCAGGATGGTGTTCCAGGCCGCCGGGCCTTGCAGGTTCGGCAGAGTGTCGGCGGCCCGTTTCGTCATCCGACGGCCTCGTCCTCGTCGTCGGACAGATCCAGCCAGATGGTCTTCAGCTGGGTGTACTGGTCGTGTGCCGCCAAACTGTTGTCCCGCCCGCCGAAACCGGACTGCTTGAACCCTCCGAACGGCGTGGTGATGTCGCCTTCGCCAAAGCAATTGACGGTCACGGTGCCGGCCCGGATCGCCCGGGCACCACGCAGCGCCTTTCTGGCGTTGCCGGTGAAGATCGAGGCGGCAAGGCCGTACTGTGTATCATTGGCCAGCGCGATAGCCTCATCGAAGCTTCCTACGGCCAGAACGCTCAAGACCGGACCGAAAATCTCCTCCCGCGCAATGGTGGACCCCGGATCGGTTTCCAGAACGGTCGGTTCGACGAAAGCGCCATCGCGGCTGTCGCCGCCCATCAACACCTTTGCGCCCTTGTCCAGATAGGAACTGACCTTGGCGAAATGATCGCTGGAGACGAGCGCACCGACACGATGCTCCGGATCAAGGGGATCTCCCATCGTCCATTCCCGCGCATGGGCCAGAATGCGCTCCAGCAGAGCTTCCTTGATGTCTTCTTCCACGATCAGGCGGGAACTTGCCGAACAGTTCTCGCCCATGTTCCAGAACGCGCCATTGACGACGTGAGCAGCCACCCGGTCGAGATTTTCCGCGTCCTTCAGGACAACGCTCGGGTTCTTGCCGCCCATTTCCAGAACGACCTCCTTCAGGTTGCTGTCGGCGGCATAGCGCAGGAACCGGCGGCCGGTTTCCGTCGAACCGGTGAAGGAGATCATGTCGACATCCATGTGCCGGCCAAGCGGTTCGCCGACGTCCGGACCGGAGCCGGGAACGACATTGAGGACACCCCGCGGAATGCCGGCTTCCATGGCAAGTTCCGCGATGCGCAGGGCGGTGAGCGATGTTTCTTCGGCCGGCTTGACGATGACCGAACATCCTGCCGCCAGCGCCGGACCGATTTTCCACGCGAGCATCAGCAGCGGAAAGTTCCAGGGCAGAACCAGGCCGACGACGCCAACCGGTTCGCGCACGATCATGGCGATGTGATCATCGGAGGCGGGCGAGACCTGGTCGTAGATCTTGTCGATCGCCTCTGCGTGCCATTTCAGGCAATGGATCGTCTCGGGCACATCCACGGTTTCGCAATCGTAGATCGTCTTGCCGCTGTCGAGGCTCTCCATCACGGCCAGCTCCCGCCGGTGGCGGGTGATGAGCTTGGCAAAGCGGATCAGCGTGTCCTTGCGGTCCGACGGATGCAGCTTCGACCACCGGCCGTCCTCAAAGGCCTCCCGGGCCTTCAGCACGGCGAAATCGACATCCTCTGCACCACAGGCTGCCACGGAGGCAAGTGTCTCGCCGGTGGCGGGATTGACCGTCTCGAAGGTCTTGCCCGATGCCGCCGGGCGGTAAGATCCGTCGATGAAAGCATTTGTCGGCAAGGTCAGGCCGGCAGCGAGCGCCTTGTATTCCTCGCGCGTCAGAAGGTCGGTCATGATCATTCTCCCGCCGTGATGTCTTGAATGGTGGATTTCAGAACCCGGACGACCTGATCGAGCTGGCGCTTGTCGTCCTTGTTGAGTGCCTTCAACGGCGGGCGCGGCGGACCGGCATAGAGCCCGCTCATTTCCACCCCGTGCTTGACGCATTGAATGAACTTGCCGCCCTGTTCCAGCACGCGCATCAGCGGCATCATTGCCGACATGATCCGCCGCCCCTTGCTGAAATCCCCTTCAACGGCGCAGGCCCGGTAAAGGGCAACATGTTCTTCGGGCAGGAAATTCGAGCCGGCGCATACCCAGCTGCGTGCCCCCCAGGCGAAGAATTCCAGCGCCTGATCGTCCATGCCACAGGACATCTGGATGTGCGGGTAGTCGCGTGCCAAAAGGTGGACGCGGTTGATGTCGCCAGAGCTTTCCTTGATGGCGCAGACATTGCGCGAACGGCCAACCCGGTCGAGGAATTCCTCGCCCATGTTCACCCCCATCCGTCCCGGATAGTTATAGAGCATGATCGGAAGATCGGCGGCCCGGTCGATGGTCAGGACATTGAGCGCGTTTTCCCGCTCCGTCGGCACCGAATAGGGCGGTGTTGCCACCAGAATGGCATCGGCCCCGATCTCCGCGGCACCTTCCGCCAGCGCGATGGAATCCGGTGTCCTCATGGTTCCCGTTCCCACGATCAGAGGCAGGCGGCCTGCAAGCCTTTGCGCGGTAAAGCGCGCCAGTTCGAGACGTTCCTCAACGGTCTGGGCATAGTTTTCGCCCGTTGATCCACCGGAAATCAGGCCGTGCACGCCACTGTCGACAAGATGGTCGACAACAGCGGCCAGAGCATCCCAGACCACGTTGCCTTCGCCGTCATAGGGCGTGACCACGGGCGTGTAGATGCCTTCGAACTTCATGATTGGGGTCATCGCGGTGTCTGCCTCATGCGGATTTGAGTTTGGGTGGGATGCCGAGCGGAGCTTCCAGGCCTTCAGGCATGACAAACAGTTCGATCTGGTCACGCGAGAGAGCCCAGTGCTCCAGCGCCAGTTCCGCGGCGCGGTTGTCGTCGCCCTGCTCGATCGCCTCGATCATCTCGTCATGCTGGCGGCCGGCCAGCTCGAGGCGATCTTCCTTCGCACCGGACTTGGGGCGGAAGAAGGTCATGCCGATCCGGGTATGGTCGATCAGCAACCGGTCAAGGCTCGCCAGCAGGTAGCTGTTGCCCGCCATGTGGCCGGTGATGCGGTGGAAACGGTCGTTTGTAAGTGCCCGTTCGATCACGTCGCCACTTGCCATGGCGGCCCGGAACTCTTTCTGCGCCTGACGCAGTTCCTCGATCTGTACCGGCGTCGCGTTCTGCGCGGCGAGCCGAAGCACGGCACTGTAGATCAGCGGTGCGGCAAGGAAGAAGTCCCGCAGCGTGTAGTGGGTCATGTCGGAAACGCGCGCACCCCGATTGAGCTGCAGCGTGACATAGCCTTCACCGGCCAGCTGCTGCAGCACCTCGCGCAAAGGGGTCCGGGAGAGGCCGTAGAGATCACACAGATCGGTTTCTTCCAGCGGGCTGCCGGGCTTGCGCTCCAACGTCAGGATCGCGCGTTTCAGATCCTCATAGGCATTCGACTTTGCCGTGCCGCGTACAGGGGGCATGTGACGCTCCATTCCGAATTCAGTTGACTCGTTTGTATACATGATGTGTACAATATCAACACAATAATAATACATGCGCCCGAAAGGCCCTGATCGGCCAGAGGCGACAGAGGCCGGAGAAAAGCGACATGTCCCGAACCACTGACGTCACCTTCCTGTTGCTTGAAGATTTTTCGCATATCGCCTTCGCCTGCGCGGTGGAGCCGCTGCGTATCGCCAACCTGCTTCAGGGAGAGGAAATCTACCGGTGGCGACTGGCCTCACCCGATGGTCAAAGGGCGGTCTGCTCCAACGGAACCGTGACGCTCGTGGATCAGGGCCTCGGTCCGTTGCCCGCGCGCTCCAGCCTGTTCCTGATCTCCGGTCAGAATGTCGGCGACCGGGCGGCGCCGGAGGTGCTGAGCTTCCTGCGGCGCGAGCGTGCCCGGGGCACCCAGATCGGCGCTATCTGTTCGGGCGCCTATATTCTTGCCAAGGCTGGCCTGTTGAACGACCGCCGTGCAGCCATTCACTGGTCGTTCCACGACAGTTTCGAGGAAACCTTTCCAGACGTACAGTTGTGCAAGAATGTCTTCGTCACGGACGAGGCCTTCGTCACCGCATCCGGCGGCACCGCGGCGACCGACATGATGCTTCACCTGATCGGCGAAGCCCACGGTACGGACCTGGCGGTCGCGATTGCGGACATGATGGTCTATTCCGGTGTTCGGCCTGCCAACGCGGCCCAGCAGATTTCTCTACAGGCGCGGCACGGGATCCGGAATCCGCATATTGCCGAGGCAATTCGTCTGCTTAACGAAAGCGCGCCCTATTACCTGCCGACATCCGAGATCGCCCGCAAGATCGGCATTTCCACCCGGCAGCTCGAGCGGTTGTTCCAGAAACACCTGAAGGTGTCGCCGAAACGATTTGCCATAGACCAGAAGCTCACGCGTGCCCGCAATCTTCTGCTGCAGACCGAACGGTCCGTGTCTGAGATCGCCCTGGCCTGCGGCTACGAATCCGCTTCGCATTTCATCCGCACCTATCAAAACAGGTTCGGCGTGACACCGCATAATCAACGTCTTTGCTCCGCGGGAACACAGGCTGCGTTTCAAAGGGCATGACCGGTTCCTGGGGCTGCGATCTGCCCGCGTTTTGAAATGCTGCCCCAATTCCTGGCAAGCCGGTTCCGGCTTCTCCGCCTGGTCCAATGCCCCATCCTCCTTGCGTGTCTTCGGCCCGTGACTTAGATCCTTGTCTGAAACCGGTCCGGACCGGAACGCAAACGGAGGCCGCATCCATTCTTCCCGTCAGAATTGCAGGCACTGGACATGCCTTGCCTGCAAAGTCCGTCACCTCGGAAACCCTCGATCTTCAGCTGGGCTTTCCTGCCGGACATCTTCAAAAACTGTCCGGCGTTTCAAGCCGGTTTGTCGCAGCAGAGGAAAGCCAGATAGATCTGGCGGTTGCGGCTTGCCAAGCCGCGCTTGAAAAGGCAGGCCGAACGCCTCGGGACGTCGATCTCATCCTCGGTGCGTGCGGTATTCCCTACCAGACCCTGCCGGCAACCGCGCCACTGGTGATGCAGAGACTGGGTTTTGCCGATGGCACGGCGGCGGCCTACGACGTCAATGCGACTTGTCTTTCCTTCCTGACCGCTTTCGAGCTTGCCGCCAACAAACTTGCGCTGGGGCAAGCAACGTCGGTGCTGGTGTTTGCCGCGGACATCGCCTCGCGCGCACTGCCCTGGGAAGACCAGCCCGATGTTGCCGCCCTGTTCGGCGACGGAGCGGCTGCAGCAGTCCTGACGACAGGAGGCGATAATGGCCCGGGCATTGCAGCCGCGCTGCTGCGAACCTACCCTTCCGCCTATGCAGCATGCGAGATCGGGGCCGGAGGCACTCGGTTCGATTTTCACAAGGATCGCGAGACCTTCGCCCGGCGTGCCGTGTTTCACATGGACGGCAAGGACCTCTTCCGTGTCACGCACAAGCACTTTCCGCAGTTCGTCGACCAGTTGCTGTCGAAAGCCGGATGGGCCCGGCAGGATATCGACCTCGTCGTACCCCACCAGGCAAGCCCGCTCGCGCTGGAGCACATGATCCGGGAAACCGGCATGGAGCGCAGCCGGGTGGTCGACATCGGCTGCACCCACGGCAACCAGATTGCAGCATCGCTGCCAACCGCGCTCGACATTGCCTGGCGCCAGGGCCGGATCGAGCCCGGCATGCGCGTGCTGTTGCTCGGGACATCGGCCGGTGTGACCTTCGGCGGCATGGCCCTTGAGGTTTGACCATGGGGCGCTTGCTGATCACTGGAGCAACGGGATTTCTGGGCGGAGCCCTGATCCGTCATTTGCGCGCCAAAGGCTCCAACCCGATCGCTCTCGGCCGCAGCGAGTTGCAGTGTCAGCACCTTGAGGCCGAGGGCTTCGACGTCGTTCGCATGGATCTTTCCAACCCCTGCGACAAGGATCAGATCGCGCCTCTTGGTCCGGTCAACGCCATAGTGCATTGCGCGGCGCTCTCCGCGCCCTGGGGACCACGAAGCGCCTTCGTGGCGGCGAATGTCACCGGGACAAACCACCTGCTTGATCTTGCGGAAAAGCTTGGCGTGCGGCGGTTCGTCAACATTTCCTCGCCCACCGTCTATTTCGAGATGAAGGACAAGGAGAACGTCCGGGAAGATGCGCTGTTGCCGCCGCCCATCAACGCTTATGCGGCGACAAAGGCCGAGGCCGAACGGCTGGTGCTGACCCGCGCCGACCTTGGCCCGATCAACCTGCGTCCACGCGGCCTTTATGGTGCGGGGGACACGACACTCCTGCCGCGTTTGCTCGCCGCAGCCCAGAAGCGGCCCTTGCCGGTTTTCCGGAATGGAGCTGCCTCCATCGACATGACGCATGTCGATGATCTGCTCTCAGCCGTCGAGACGGCCCTTGAAGCCTCTCCGGAATGCGAAGGCGAGACGTTCAACATTTCCGGAGGCGAACCTTTGCCGGTACGTTTCATTGTCGAGCGTGTCTGTGCCGCCAAGGGCATTCCGGTTCGCTGGCAGAACCGCTCCCTGGCCCCGGCTGTCCTGGTGGCCAGGCTTCTGGAGACGGCAAGTCTGATTGTGCCTGGCGCCGGCGAACCTCTGGCGACACCCTATACGCTCGGCCTCTTCGCCTTCCGGCAGAGCCTCGACATTTCCAAGGCGGAGCGGTTACTGGGCTGGCGACCGCAGATCGACTTCGAAAGCGGTCTTGCAAAAACACTTGTCGAAGGGAACGCCCGTTGACCCCGGTGTTTGCAAACAGCGCTTTTGTTTCCGCGCCTGAGCGGTTGGTGGTCCGTAGTGGTGGGCGTCACCCGCTTCGCTTCAAGGTACGCTATGGGGTTCACCAGCACCCGACCGCCGGACTGGTGCTGATCGATACAGGTTACGGCCCCCGGGTCACGGAAGGTTCTGGGCGCAGTCTGCCGCTTCGGATCTATGCCAGTCTGCTCCGGCCGAGGCTGATCGAAGAGCACCAGCCCACCCGCGTGCTTGATCGCCTTGGCGCAAGCACAGCAGATGTTGCAGCCATCGTGCTGACCCATTTTCACGCCGATCATGTTGCCGCGCTTCACCTATTCCCGAAGGCGAGGATCTATGCGAAGGCAGCAGTGCACGCTCGTGTCGAGGCGCGCTCAAGGTTTTCCAATCTGCGCCACGGCGTCTTTGACGAGTTGCTGCCGCAGGATCTCTCCAGCCGGATCGTCGATATCGACCAACTCTCGGTCAAGCCCGCTCCCAATGGACTTGGCGAAGGAGCTGATCTCTTTGGTGATGGTGAGACGCTGGCCGTCAATCTGCCCGGTCATGCGGAAGGCCATTTCGGCATCTGCTTTGCCGCACAGCCGGTGCCATTGCTTTATGCGGTCGATACCCAGTGGTGTGCGGCAGCGCTTGATCCCGGCAAGGCCCCCGGACTGCCCGCGGCTCTTGTCGCTTCGGAGCGCCGGGCACTTGCCGCAAGCAGCCGCCGGGTTGCCGCCTTCCGGGAGCAAGGCGGCGACGTTCTGCTGTGCCACGATCCGTCCGACAGTCCATACGATTTGCCGGAGGTCCCGCAATGAACGGGCGTTTTCAATCTGGCATTGCCTTTGCCGAAACGCTCTGGACCGGCCGCAGTGGCCGATCTCGAAAGGCTTTCGAAGACTGGCAGAAACGACGGCTGGATGCCTGGCTGCGCCAGTCGCTTCCCAAGGTCGATTTCTACCGCGACGCGCCGCCACGCCTCGACCAACTGCCGGTGATCGACAAAGCCATCGTGATGAGCCGGTTCGAGGCCTTCAACAGGGCCCGGATCACCGCCGAGGCCGGATGGCGGGCCTTGGAGGCGGGCGGCGAGATCGACGGGATCAACATCGGAGCCAGTACGGGCACCAGTGGCAACCGCGGCCTCTATGCCATTACCGCACCAGAGCGGTTCCGTTGGCTCGGCACTATTCTGGCCAAGACCTTACCCCGCTTTCTCTGGCATCCGGAACGGGTTGCGATCATCCTGCCGCAGTCCTCCTCGCTTTACGAAAGCCCGGCCAGACTGCGGCAACTGCAATTGCGGTTCTTCGATCTGCGCCATGGCATCGCTTCCTGGCTGGACGAACTGGAAACCTTCAATCCGACGACCATCGTCGCGCCGCCGAGGGTGTTGCGGCACCTGGCGGAAACGTCGGGCCGTCTAGCCCCTCACAAGCTTTATGCAGGTGCGGAAACGCTCGACCCGATCGACCGGGTCGTTGTCGAAAAGAGGTTCGGCATTCCCCTCGGGCAGATCTACATGGCAACCGAAGGCCTTTTCGCCGTGACATGTGCCCATGGCCGCCTGCATCTTGCCGAGGATGCCAATTTTTTCGAGTTCGAGCCGGTCGCAAACGATCTCGTCACTCCGTTGGTGACAGGCTTTCGCCGCGATTTCCAGATCATGGCGCGATACCGGATGAACGATCTCCTGCGCTTGGCGTCGACACCATGCTCCTGTGGCTCACCGCTTCAGACGGTTGATGAAGTGATCGGACGGATGGACGATATCTTTCTCTTCACCAGTGACGCGGGAACGGACGTGCCGGTTACGCCCGACATCCTGCGCAATTCGGTTCTGGATGCCTCGCGCGAGATATCCGATTTTCGCCTTGTGCAGGAAGCAGATGGATCGGTGACCCTGCTACTGCCACCGGAGGTGGTGGAGACGAGCGCTGAAGCGGCCCTGGCGGCACTTGGCAATACCCTGAGCGCACTGGGCCTCGTACCTGCAATTTCGCTCCGCCGGGAAAGGCTGCCCCTGGAAAGCACCCGCAAGCTGCGGCGGGTGGAAAGCCGGTTTAGGCGGCAGGCTCAATCATGACCACAGCGCGGGATCCGGTCATGCGGGACACGTCGGCCAATGGAGGTGTGAGCAACGCCCCCGAGACTGTTCATGCCTTCGTGCGTTTGTGCAACGACTTTGCCATGCCTGATCTTGTTGCCAACCTCACGACGCGTGTCAGCTCGCTGGAGATTGCTGGGCGGTGTTTTCCGGTGACGATCAACGAACCGAGCCGTCCGCCGACGTGCTACATCTGTTCACCCAGCGCTGCCTATATCGACTATGCAGTCGAGGAAACGCGCAATTTCCTGAAGTCGCCACTGACCTACCATCTGGTGCGACCGCTGATCCGGGCCTGTGCGCCGCTGATCGCGGCCAGCGGGCTTGATCGACAGGTGCAGGTGAACAACTGGCTGCTGTCGACCAATCCAGTTCCGGAAATCGATGCAGCCGCAGCCCGCGAGATCGCCAGAACCCTGTCTCAGCGCCATCCGGAGCATGCCATTGTCATCCGCTCGCTCAATGGCCGGGCGGATCTGTCATCGATGAACGCCCTCAGGCAAGCTGGGTTCAGGCTTCTGGCGGCACGACGGATCTATCTCTACTCCGGTGACCAAACACCAGGACGGCCGACGCAAAACCGCCACTACGACACAAGGCTGATGCAACAGACGCCCTATCGGCTCGCGGAAAACGACAGCTTCGAGGGCTCGGATTTTGACCGTGCCGCGGAGCTCTACAAGATGCTCTATCTCGACAAGTACACACCGCTCAATCCGCAGTACACCGCAACCTACATCCGGGAATGCCACCGCAGAGGCCTGTTCCAACTGCTTGGTTATCGCGATGACAGCGGCCAGTTGGTGGCGGTAGCCGGTTTCTTTGCCAACGGCCGCACATTGACGCAGCCGCTGGTTGGGTACGACACCCGCCTGCCGCTGAAGGACGGTCTCTACCGGCTGGTCATGGCGGCAGGCCAGGACATTGCAGACCGGCACACTCTCTTTTTCAACATGAGCGCGGGCGCCGGCCACTTCAAACGGCTGCGCGGGGCAGAACCGGAAATCGAGTTCAACGCCGTCTATGCGGGCCATCTGTCCCGGCGCAGGCAACTGGCAGTGCGAAGCCTCGAAAAACTTCTGTCGCGCATCGGCATTCCCCTTCTGGAGGCCTTCGACCTATGACTTCATCAAAGGATTTCTGGCAGGCCGCGGCGCTCGTGAAGGATTTGAAGCGCCGACCGGCCCGTGTCGAATTCGGCGGCGAACCTGTGGTGTTGTTCAAGAGTGCATCCGGCATTTCGGCTCTGGCCGACCGTTGTCCGCACCGGCTGATGGAACTGTCGAAAGGAAAGGTCGTCGGAGGCGAGATCGAATGCCCCTATCACGGCTGGCGTTTTGACGGCGGCGGACGCTGCACCGCCATTCCGGGACACATGGGCGACGTGCCGGGGTACCGGATTCCCGGCCTCAAGACCTTCGTGAAGGACGGCGTGGTCTTTCTTTCCAAAGGAGACCCCGCAGGTGAACCCTACCTGCACCCGATGGAAGGCAGAAAGACAGTGGTGCGCCTCGTGCGCAGCAGCACCAACTCGACATTGATCGATGCTGCCGAAAACATCCTCGATGCGACCCATACCCACTTCACCCACAAGGGCCTGCTGCGCGGCCTCAGCAGCAAGCGGCATCGGGTTCGGGTCGATATCACCGGTGGGCCTGGCTGGGTCGAGGCCGTCTATACCGGGGAGGACCGGCAGCACGGCCTGATCAGCAGGCTGCTGGAAGCCGGGCGGGTGCGGACTGTCGGGCGGTATCGCTTTCCCGGTATCGCCGAGCTGGAATATTGGGGCGAAAACGGCCTTGCACTGGCAACCACCTTTCATTTGCGGCAGGCCGCCGACGGACTTGTTGAAGGTATCGGTTGCCTGATCGGACCGAATGAGGGACTGCTCGACCGGGTCAAGTCCTGGATGTTCCAGCCGATGTTCCGCATCGCTCTGGAACAAGACCGCCGCGTATTGAAATCCTCGCTTGAAAACGCGGCGCGCTTTCCGGACGCAAGGCCTCTGATCGGACCGCTCGACTATTTACGAAGGGATATCGAGGCAATTGAAGAGGGCGAGCTGCCAGGTGCGGCAGCGTCCCCCAGAAGTGCCTACATCGAACTTTGATCCGGCCCGTTCCACTCGATGTCCCTCGTGGTGGCGCTTTGAAGACTAATCCGGTTGCGCATGGCTATGGTCGCGATTTCCAGCAAGGCGGGTATTTGCGCACGCCCCGGCGACGGATCGTCCGCGGTTCCGAGGATCTCCCCGGCCGCACCGAGAACCTCCCGGAAACGGGCAAAACCTCGTGAGCGGAGCGCTGAAGGCAGACCGTAGACCCACATGGCCAGCCGCACGGCCTGAATGCCCGCTACGTCCGGCAAGATTTCGTCACCACCTTGCAAAAGCGTGCGGACAAACTGGGCCGCGTCCTTGAAAAAATGCAGGCCGCTGGTCGCGCGCGGATTGCATTCCAGCGGGCGCACAGAGCCGTCTTCAAGGCGCATCAGGTCAAACGAAACCTGCCCGGTCCAACCGGTGTTCCCGACGAATGTTTCTATAAAAGCCCGTGTTGCCGGGTCCGTTACCGGTTCAAAACAGATCCCCGCGCCAGCACCGGCCCGGTATAGCGAACGGTATATCGACACTGCCAGCACCTTGCCGTCGCGCGCCAGAACGTAGGCGCTGATCTCGTCTCCTTCCAACCGTTTCTGGGCGACCCAGGGCATTGCAGCGCTCGGCACCACTTGCGTCAACTTGCGGGACGCTGGCGAAACAAGGACCTGACCGGCGAAGCGCGACCAGACGGGCTTGAACACAAGGCTTTCGGCTTGCCTGACAAGGTCGGTGACATTTTCCCGAGACGTCAGCAGCCGTGTTTCGGGCACGGCGATCCCGAGCCTTTCACACAGCTTGATGAAGTCATGCTTGTTGTGGGACGTCTGAAGCAGGTCGAGACCTGGCGCGAACAGCTCTGCCCCAAGGCCACGCCTCTCCCGGATTGCCGCCAGGTAGAAGACCTCCTCGCAGGTCGGGACAATCAGGGACGGCTTTTCGCGTTCGATCAGCGCCTCGAGCGCATCAGTGAAATCTTCCGGATGAAACCTTGGCGATGGCAGACGCTGATAGAGTGCGCAGGCACGACTTGCCCGGGAGACTGGGCGTGCGGGCATATCGGCCAGAACAACACGCCAACCAGCGGCATGAAACAGCCGGGCGTGATGCAGGGCAACAGGCGCGCGAGCACCCGTTATCAGAGCAGTCTGGCCGGAAGAGGCATGGCAGCCGGGCTGCATCGTCGTCAGATTCCCTTATCGAATGCAGATTCCGGCAACCGACGCCCCTCAGCGTTCGGCTTCGTAGCGCGCTTTGGTTTCCTCGTTCATCGGGTAAAGGCCCGGCAGCTTCGCACCTGCGTCGACCTGCTCGACGATCCAGGCCTCCATGCGTTCCTGTTCGGGGGCTTCTTTCAGCACGTCATCAAGCGTGGCTGCTGGGATCACAACCGCACCATCGCCGTCTGCCACAATGATATCGCCCGGAATGATCGCAACACCGCCGCAGCCGATGGTTTCCTGCCAGCCGACAAAGGTTAGACCGGCTACCGAAGGCGGGGCCGAGACACCGCTGCACCAGACCGGCAGATCCGACGCCAGCACACCGGCCAGATCGCGCACTGTGCCGTCTGTGACCATGCCAGCGACATTGCGTTTGCGCATACGGGCACACAGGATATCGCCGAAGACACCGGCGTCGCGGATGCCCATCGCATCGATGACCGCGACGCATCCTTCCGGCATCTCCTCGATAGCCGCACGTGTTGAAATGGGAGAGCCCCAGGAAGCGGGCGTTGCCAGGTCCTCACGCGCAGGCACGAAACGAAGGGTAAATGCCGGCCCGACGATCCGAGGTCTGGAGCGATCGAGCGGCATTGCCCCGCGGATCCAGACGTTGCGCAGTCCCTTTTTCAGAAGGATCGTGGTGAGTGTCGCCGTGCTGACGGATTTCAGGATTTCGACGGCTTCAGCGGACAGGGTCATTAAGGCCTCCGGAAGATGGCGCTGACAAGAAGCAGCAGGACAGAAACGGCACCCCAAAAAGCGATGCCGCCAGTCCTGCCAGGAGTGGGCTGCCCGCGGCACGGGAGCCGGCGGATCAACCGGCATATTCCGCCGGATCGCATTGCCGGCCAAGGGATTTTTGAAACGGGAAAGTCAGGAACAGGCCTGGCGGATTACGAGCGGTGGAAAGCCCTGCACCGCCGCGACAGGAACTTCATGGCCTGAGTCTCTGAGCAGGATTGCAAACCCTGCCCGATCACTTGACTGGCGCTTTACAGGCAACCTTCACGGCGCTGACAGCGCCAGCTGCGGCCTGCGCCGTGATCAGGATAGCCTTGCCGAAATTTTCTCTATCAAGTCCGGGAGACTGGCGGGACGACTGAAAGCCTGTTGCAACGAGAACGGATATTAGGTCTGCGACATGCGCAATTCATCCGGCCTTCTTGAAACCGAGGCCGGAAGTCTGCGGGCATTTCCGTTGCGCTTGCATCAGCACGTCCTCACGCGCCTGTGTGCGGGATCAGGAAATCGTCAGTTCAAGCGCCGGGTGCAGACGCTGCAGGTTGCGGAGTGATTTCGACTGCCAGGGAATGGACTTGGAGCCCAGAACCCGAACGCCGACTTCCGGCTGCTTTCTGATTTCGATCGTGAACTTTGCGAGCAGGTTGATGCCGGAGCTGTTCAGGAATTCCAGGCTTGTCAGGTCCATGGTGATGAGTTCCGGCTTGGCCGCCAGAACGGAATTCATGATGTCCAGAATAGGTGCGTAGGCATCTGTTCCTGAAAGCCGCATCGTTCCTTCGTAGTGGATGGCGGAGCCTTCAGTCCAAACGCGGTAATCGTTCGTGCTGATTTCCATTGTGATTTCTTCCTTTGGAATATGTCAGCGATCAGGAAAGTCGCAAAGAAGCATATGTCGTCAACTCAACGCCTTCACTTACACGCTCAGACGCGAAAGACCAGCCCAATTTGGCCTCGTAGTCGCTCATAAGTGTGAGCAAACCCAGGCCTGAGCCGGAGGAGTCCGGGTTGAGGGCGTTCTCCTCGATGCGTTCCAGGAGCAGCTCTCCCGGTTCGCGGTCGAGCAGGGCTTTCAGGTGACCCTGAAACTTGACGGCCGTTTCCTGGTCGATCCGGTTCACGATCCGGATTTCAAACGTCTGTTCTTCCAGCGAGCTGTGAATCGCGATGTCGCCGCCGTGACGGAACTTGATCGCATTTTCCAGAATCTCGTTGATCATGTAACTGATGCTGTGGCGGGCATCGACAGGATCGATGCCTTTGCCGCAAGCCCTGCTGAAATATTCCCCGATAAAATCCGATGTCAGGCCGCAATGATGCCAGCTCAGCTCCAGCGGCTCTGCCATCAGCGTGAGACAAAATTGTCTCGCGTCTCCGCCGTTCAAAGCAGCCGTCTCTCCAAAATCCTCGACCATGCCTTACCTATGCTTCAAGACAACAAGAGTGATGTCATCAAATACCTTGTAGTCGCCGATATGCGACTTCACATCATTAATGACCGCCGCGGCAATACCTTTAGCGGATTTTTCGCGATTTTCATGGGCGCTCTGGGCAAGCCGGTCGAGGCCATACATCTCGCCCTTCGCATTTTCCGCTTCCGTGATCCCGTCCGTATGCAGGATCAGGATGTCGTCGGGTCCGAACGCAAGATCCAGTGTGGCCACAAAGGGTGAAATATCGGCCTCGAGCCCGACCGGGAAACCGAGATCCATCGTGTCGATCCGCTCGGTTTCGCCATTGGCACGAATGATCAGCACTTCCTCGTGCTGGCCAGACAAGGTGACCTGTCCGTCCTCGTAGTCAACGAAGGCAAGGGTCAGGTGCTTGTCGGAATTGGTACGGGTGATGTTCTTGTAGACAGCGCGGTTGAGCACATCCAGGAAGGCAATCGGATCCTTGTCCCCCTTCTCCTGAAGCGCACGGGCAACCGACTGCACCATGAGCATCAACACGCCGCTTTCAAGGCCGTGGCCGGTCACGTCGCCGATACCGACCTTGATGCGGCTGCCGTCGAACAGGACGTCGTAGTAATCGCCGCCGACTTCGTCTGCCGGTTCCATGAAGGCGGCAATCTCGATCTGCGGGATGACTTCCAGTTCGCTCAACCGTGGCAGAACCATTTCCTGAATGCGCTTGGCGACATCCAGCTCGGCCCCGAGGCGCAGGTTTTCCGATTTCAGCCGCTTGTTGAGCTCGCCGATCTCATGGTTCGCGGTTTCCAGCTTCCTGGTCCGCTCCTCGACGAGATTTTCAAGGTTCTCCGTGTGATAGCTGATCTCTTCCGCCATCCGGTTAAACGCAAGCCCCACGGCCGCAACCTCGTCGCGGGTCGGAATAGCAACGCGAACCGAATAATCCTTGTTCTGCAGCGCGCGCGCCGCGGCGGCCAATTGCGACAAGCCCTTGGTGATACGGCCGGAAATGGCATAGACCGCAACGAACACCACGAAGATACTGACGCAGAAGGCAATCAGCTGGTAGTTCAGGATGCGGGCCGTCGCCTCGGAGATGTTGTTGGTGGCATCGATCAGCGACTGGTAGATCTCGCGTTCGGAAACGACAAAGCCCAGCGTCATCGTTTCCGAGGTGATGCCGGTTCCGTCCCACAGGTTGGTCGGGTTGAGCTGCTTGAGGACCAGAAGATAGGGGACCTCTTCACCGTCATTTTCAAGGAAGATGTGCTTGATGACGGTCTCGTCCTTGGCACTGAGTTCAAGGGAAGAGATGGCGGGCTGGCTGCTTTCCTTGAGGTTCCGGTTCACGCCGGTAACACCCTGGCCGCTGACGTCGCTCGAAACCAGACCCAGTGTGGCCTCTCCGGCTTTCGGCGTTGCCACCACGTTGCCGTCGGACATCGTCAGGAAGCCGAAGCCGCTTTCCGAAATCTCAAGGCTTTCGACTAGCGAAGTCAGCTGTTCGAGCGTGATGTCGACCGCGACCATGCCCGCAACATCCTTGCGATCCTGCGTCCACAGGGGATGGAAGAAGCTGACAATCAGCTTGCCCGTGATCGCGTCGATGTAGGGAGCAGTGGTGACGATGTTGGATTCAACCGGCTTGGAAGACGGATCCTTGATCCAGCCTTGCCAACCTTCGTAGACCCCGGGAAAGAAGAAATCCCAGAAGTTCGCGCCTTCGTTATGGCCGGGGTAAAGCAGGTCGAATGTCTGCGCCTGTTCCGAATAAGGGGTCGCGCGCATGATCGACGCGTCCTTGGGGCCGACATAATAGATCTGCAGCTTGGGAGCGCCTGTCGACATCATCGAAGGCCCGACAAGGCTGAGGAAGGAGCTGTTCTTCAGCTCATCTGCGGCCTTGGGAAGCGGGTTCTTGTCTTCATCGAGCAAGTAACCCCAGACGCTGACTGCGGAAGGAACACCCTCGGTGTTCTGCGACCAGCCGCCTTTTTCGTCGTAGACAAGTCCGGAGGAAAACTCCGAACTGCCTTCAATCGTGTTGCCGACCGCTTCCTGGATATCCGGGTGGTCGATCAGTGTCTGCATCGACGAGGCAAGCGTCGCAAGTTCCGAATGAACACGCTCGATCAGAAGGTCGGCGCGGAACGCAGTCGTATCGATGTAGGTTTCCAGATAGTCTTCGGTCGCGGTGGTCAGGCCTTCACCGACCTGCTCCGTTGCATCCCTGGACAGTTTCTGCACGTTCCAGATGCCGATGCCACCGGCAAGCGCCAGATCGAACAGCACCGCCACGCCCACGACAAGAATGAACTTGGCGCGAAAGCTTCGCAGGGAAAAGCGACCTATCGACTTTTCACTCTGAGGGCTCTTTACCGGTGCATTCATAGCGGCTTACGCCCCGAGGCAACCCAGATCGGCCAGCCCGCATACCCTTTGGGGTGGAGCGCTGCGAAAATATGATCATCAAAACCCTTGGCGAAGCGTTCGATGAACTCGGGGCTGTCGCCGCGTTCCTGCGCCATTTTGCCGGCAAAGAGATTTTTCCACGAGGCGATGACGTCTGCGAAATCCTGCGGGTCGCCGTCGGTGTTGGTGACCATGAAGGAGCCTATGGTGACGTTTTCAAAACCACCGTCGATCAGGAGGCGCCGGCATTTCGGGCCGATTTCGATATCCATATCGAAATGGTGCCAGAGTTTGGCGACCTCGTTATAGGTCCACTGGATAGACTCCGATCTCGGTTCGCCGAGGCAATGGGAGTTCTTTTCGTTGGTCACGTAAATGCGGCCGCCCGGCTTGCAGATACGGTAGAGCTCCTTGAGGATCAGTTCCGGCTGATCGAACACCTGCAGGGAATGTCGGCAGGTCACGAAGTCGAACTGATTGTCCTCCAGCAGCATGTCCGCGGCATCGCCAAAGACATAGTCAATGCCCTTGATGCCGAAGTCGGCGGCGACACGGCGTGCGTAGTCGAGGCTGGATCTGGAATGGTCCAGCGCGACAAGCCGGTCCGGCTCGAACTCCTTTTGCAGGAGCACGGCGAAATCGCCGATGCCGCAGCAAATGTCGGCCACCTGCATTCCCGGCTTCAGGCCGTGGCGGCGAAGGAGTTCCTTCTCATGGCGCCAGGTAAGCTTGGTCTGTGTCCGCAGGACATGAATGAATTCACTGTCCTCGACGAAGGACTGTCCCGGGTAGAACTCGTTGTCGTATTCGCTGACGGTGATCTTGTCGGACATCGTCTCCAGCACGGCGAACTTGCGCGTTGCCCAGCCAACGACACTCGACGTCGTCACATGAACGCTCAGATCGCTGCGGTTGCGCACAAGATCCAGGATCTTGCCGGCAAATGCGTGGAAGGCGACGTTGTTCATGCGCACCAGGCGCCTGACGTTGACGTAGAATTTTCCGCTCACCTTGGCGACGGACTGTTCCATCGCGGAAAAGCAGCCATGCAGTTCCTCGGCCCGCTGGGGGCGCAAGCTGCCATGGAGCGAGAACTCCTGATCGTTCTCGTTGAATGTCCATTGAAAGGCCTGTGTCATATTATCAGCGATCATTCTGTGTCGTCCTCAAGCACGAGCTCTGCAACCAGGCTCATGCGGCCGTCTTCGCTCCGTCCGATGGCAAGCCGGGCGCCGTAGTCGACGCCGAGTTCCAGGAGCCCCAGGCTCGCATCCGGTTCGGCGTCGGCAAACAGCGCTTCCAGATAAAGCGTTTCGGCGTCCTCGCCGTTGACCTTCGCAATGGCGGTCTCATAGATCTTGTAGGTTTCTTCGTCCGCAGGGAAAGTCAGTTCGATCCTGTCGACATTGCCGTCGCGCTGAACCGCGCATTGCAGTTTGCCGCCTGAGCCGTGGGTGCGGTACACCGCTTCCAGCAGCTCGTTCAAAGCCGACGAATAGAGATTGGAAAACAGGAGCGAATCCAGCCGGTTGTGGCTGACCATCCGGGCAATGTATCCCGACATGAGATCGCAATGGGTCCAGTCGGTGCAAAAATCCTTGATGTCCAAATCCAGGTGAATCATCTGCGGCAGACCGGAATTTGATGATATGCCTTCAGAAGGTGCCTGCATTTTTATTCCCCCGCTGGCGTGGTCAATTGCACCTCAAAGCGATGCACTTCTGTTATACGAGAAAGCTGGAAATTTTGGCCGATTGGACTCGTGTCATCGATAATTCATGTATTTAACAATACGGTGTCGCTCATTGCCAAGGATATATCAACCGCGATTGCTCCAATGTTTTCTGCTTCATTAACATAGCAGCAGAACTCTAAACTTTGAGTTTCCACCGCGCGTCCGTAAAGGCATCATATTTACAACATGACAAGCACCAGTAATTTTGGCGCCGCTGCCCAACCAGACACTTCCGCTGGCGAACTCGCGCGAGTGCGCAGAGAACTTGAGGAATTGCGCGCTGAACATGACGACCTCAAGCTGCTTTACGAGGCAACGATCGAACATGGCGAGGCCGTGGAAGACCAGTTGGCCGAATACAACATCCTGCTGACCCGCACCCAGGAACGCCTGGAAGCGGAGCTTCGTGATGCCGGCAATTATGTTTATTCCATCCTGCCGGAAAGGCGTCCCGAAGCCCCGAAAGCGGACTGGCTTCTGGTGCCGTCAACCGAACTCGGCGGTGATTCGTTCGGATATCACGACCTCGACGACGATCATTTCGCAATTTACCTGATCGACGTCTGCGGCCATGGTGTCGGGGCCGCATTGCTGTCTGTCGCGATCATCAACGTGCTGCGCTCGAATGCGCTTGGGGGCACCGATTTTCGTGACCCGGCAAACGTTCTTGCCAAACTGAACAATGCCTTTCCGATGGAACGGCAGAACAACATGTTCTTCACCATCTGGTATGGCGTCTATCGGCACTCGACCCGGCAACTGGCCTATGCCTCCGGCGGCCACCCTGCTGCCATTCTCATGCGGCCTTCGGCATCGGGATTGGACGTCATCGGCCTCGGAACGCCGGAAGGCATGGTTATCGGCGCCATCCCAGATATGGAATTCGATGGCGGTACATTCGACATTCGCCCGGGCGACCGATTGCTCGTCATCAGCGACGGCACGTACGAAATCGAGGATGCGGATGGCCGGACACTGACCTGGGCCGAGCTCGCGGACAAATCGAAATCCGTGGACGGAACCGTCCCTCAAGCCATCTACGACTGGCTGGCCACATTCCACGACAATGCGCCCCTGCCGGACGATTTCTCCATGATGGAATTTGCCTTCTGAGGGAACCGCCTTGCAGCAAGGTGCCCGTCAATCCTTGGCGCGAGGCACCAGGACCGTGGTGTGGTTGACGTTTCCGATCCGTTGGGTCGCCACATCATCTGCCAGCTGGTGCACCAGATAAAGGCCCAGACCGCCAATGCCCATGTCCTCGACTGTGTCCGCTTCCGGTGGACCGGACGGCATGCCGCTGTTGTCGAATGGTCTCGCCCTGTCGGACAGAACGAGCTTGACGTGTGTCGGCCCAAGCGCCGCCGTGACCGCGATCTGGTCCTTGCCGCCATCCGGATAGCCGTAGGCAACGGTATTGGCGAACAGCTCTTCAACGACCAGGCACAGGGTACGGCGGACCGCGTCGGACAGGCCCGCTCCTGTGCAGAACCGCTCCAGCACGGTATAGACCGCCGGCAGGTCCTCCAGGTCGTTTCGAACTGTCACCGTCTCGAGATCCACCATCCCGTTCCCTGCCGGACGTTGTTCAATTCAAGCTGCTGGGCGTGAGCTTCGGTCAACCCGCCAGCGCCTTTGCGTCTTCCCGGCTTTCCGCCACCTGCATGATCTTCAGAAAGCCGGAGATCTTGAGGACGTCGACCACGGACTGGTTCACCTGGAACAGCACCAGCTTGTCTCCGGAAGGAGCCAGAAGCTTGGCAACGATCAACAGTGATCTCAGCCCGAAACTGGTGACGTAGTCCACTTGCTCCATGTCGATCAGCAAGGTTGCCGGCTTTTCCGAGATCAGGTTCTTCAGGTAGGTTTCGAAGGTTTTTGCGCTGAGCGTGTCCAGCTTGCCGACAGGACGAACAACGATCAGGTCGCCGTCCGTCTCGTGGCCGATGGTGATTTCTGCGACGTCTGCGGTCATTGCCATTTCCCAAATCTGCATCAGTGCCCGGAGTGCAAAAAGCCGACAGCCTCCGGTTTCAACCGATGAAAGCATCTGCCACGCAATTTCGGCGTGAAACTTGTACATTTTATAAAGGCGCACCACGCGAAAGGCTACGAGACCAGGGATAAGCAAATTTTGCATGCTTCCCAGCCACTCTCGATCCGGCTCGCGTTCGGTCTGCTTGCCGGAGACAGCTATCCGGGCCCTGCGACGAGCCACCTCATCCAGACGAACATGACCGGCGCCCAGCTGGAAACCGGAGACTTCTTTTCCGGAGAATGACTGCGCGTTAAGATCGAACCCGGACTGGTCCTGCGGCCCTTACTCGGGAAAACGTGCGTTTGAATACGGTCGACACTTCTGCCGCTGTTGCGTTGCTACGATCCGAAGCAGCGACCCGGCGCGGACGCCGACACAAGGTCAACCAGGACTGCCACTTTGCGGCCCCGTCGCATGGGCTTTTCACGATTGCCGATGGCATGGGTGGTCACAGAGAGGGTGACGTCGCCAGCCGTGCGACGGTTCACGCCATCTCGCAACTGACCAACATGCCGCCGAGCAGCCACGAAGCCCGGCAGATTGCCCTGGAAGCCAAGCTCAACCACGTCAATCACGGTCTTTACGCCGGTTTTCTCGCTCTCCCCGAACAAGACATTTCAGGCACGACAACTCTCAGCCTGATCATCAGCGGGACACAAGCCAGCTGCATCTGGGCCGGAGATTCGCGTCTTTACCTTTTGCGCCAGCAGCAACTGTTCCTCATCTCGGAGGACCATGCCGACAAAGCCGGACGGCTGACTGCCGCTGTCGGCATCCACAACACGCTTCAGCTTGACCGCCGAACGCTGGAGATGATGCCCGACGATGTTTTCGTACTTTGCACCGACGGACTGTTGAAAGGCATGGACGAAACCACGCTGGCCAGGATGGCCACCGAGGGAACCTCCGGTCTTGCTGACCGGCTTGTTTCGCGCGCTGTGGCCGGCGGATCCTCGGACGACATCACGGTGATAACCGTTTGGACGGAAACAGATGCTCAGCCGCCGGAAGCCGGCAGATAGAAGGAATGCTGCTGGCCCGAGGCCCAGCCATTCCGCACGAATGCCGTTACGCCGATCAGATCCTGATCTTCCACCGCCATTCGTTCCACTTCGAAAGTGACCTTGTCTGAGAGGGATCTGCTCAGGACTTCCAGGCTCGTTGCGACCGCAGCCTCGCGCTCGTCAGCATCCTGCCCTGCAAACACCGCCTCGCCGAGAGCTTCCTGGAACAGGGAAAACAGGCGGGACACCAGTAGGGCCTGATCCAGCGCGCCCCGACCGTCTTCGCCGGGCTGGACCGTCACGGCCCGACGGAATACGAGGCTGGTTCTGTTGGCGACGCCCTCCAGCACGTTGATGCCGGCAATTGCGAGCGACGGTGCCGTGTCCGAACCGACGGCAAACCGTGTTGCCATGGCAACTTCACCGCCCATCGACCGGTTTTCGACAAGCTCCAGCGCATCATAATCCTTTGGCATGCCGACGGGGAGCCGCGGAAACACTTCAGTTTCAAGCTGGACCAGTATTTCGGAAAGGGCGACAAAAGCACCTGAGACAAACAGCGCCGGCGCACCGTCCTCTTCGGCGGTCAACCGGGCATCGTTCCAGAACAGTGCCAGGTGAGAGGCGGTATCGCTGGCCCTCAGGCCTGCAAAACCTTCGAAGCCCGGCTTGCCGAGCAACTGATGTGGCGTTTCGATGTCGGCAACTTCCTCACCCGGTACTCCGGCAAAGTGCCCGGCAAGCGCGGCAAGCCCAACCGTGTCACTTTCGGCGCATTCCCGCGCAAGTACCTTCAGCCGTTCCGTGTCGCGTGGGCCAAGGCCGATTTCGTTCGCAAACAGCGCGATATCGTAGAGTTCTGCCTGCAGGGCCTCGCCGGTTTCGCCCAGAACCTCCTGCAGGTCGACGGCATCAAGATCGTGATCGAGCTGAAGGAGATGAAGTTCCAGCGTCAGGTCGAACGGAACTTCACTCAGGAGCAGGTTCAATCCGTGCCAGTTCAGCAGCACATTGCTCAGTTTCGGGCTCTCGAAGAAGAGACGCGCCTGTGCCTGCTGCAGCGTATCGGCTGGCGCATCCTTCTTTTTCCCCTCGACAGGTGCACCTGAAACCTGGCCCGTTTCCTGGAGCGTCTTTTGAATGAAGGCGTCCACTGCGGTTTTCGCAGCACTGCCGCTTTCGCCAGGAGCAGCCTTTTCCTCCGGACTGCGGATCATCGACAGGAGGGCGTCGAGCCCCTCGGTTCCCTTGCTGCTGTTCGAGGCATCGTTTTCCTTACGCTTGCCTTGCTCTGAAGCCGGCAATTCGTCGTCTTTCAGCAGTCTTTCCATCAATGACTTCTGCTCATCCAGTGCCGACTTGCCGATCTTGTCGTAACGCTGGTCATGAACGGCAAGCTGATCCTGGTCACCGGAAGCCGCCTCAAGATCCCGCACAAAGCGAAATCCGCGCAGCAGTTTTGTCGGAGCCAGATCTTTCAGGCGCGCGAAGGAGACCTGTTCTTCCAGCTCGGGTGGATGCGAACCGAGCATATTGACCGCCGAGACGGAAAAGGATGGTGTTTTCTGTTCCAGGATTTCCTCGACGTCCTGGCCGGTAATATTGAAAGCCACGCCGGTTGCCGCAAGGCCGAAGTCTCCTGCGATCAGCACCCTGAAAGGCGGTGCCGGCTTGATCGGGACTGCACCGTGCCCCTTGTTTCCGAGGCCAATCGAGAAGCTGGCGATCCCGCCTTTGATGTCGTCTTCCCCGGTCATTTCGATCAACCCCTATTGATGATTGTAAGTTTCACTCAAATTGACATGAAGGCGAATGTGACTTGCGCGATCACGATATTGCCGTCGGTCTCATACCCCTGGTCCCAACACACCGTTGCAGCGGGTCAGGGTGTAGCAGAGCCGGTTTCAAGGTTGCGCGCAGTCAATTCCTCTTCCATCCCTTGCCAATAAATCACCTGCCGCTCGGGTAATCTATCAGGGGTGGATGGGCGTTTCAAAAATTGCCCCCGGATCGTTCGACGATCCGATCAACGCTCAGGTCATCCAAGCAAAAATGCTCGAAGCCAACTGGAACAAAACGACTGCAGCGCGCATACTGAGCGTCGGCTGGCAAACCATACCCCACGCGTTTTCCCAGCTCTACCTTTGTCGCCCCAACGGCTTGCGCTGCTCCTGTTCCGGGGCCAAGAGAAGCTTCGGGCCGAATTGTCGCCAGGGATCCAGCAGATTTGACGTCAGACACGACCACCGCCACGCACACGCTGATAACCGCCTTCGTGTCCGGCAAGCTGTCTTATGACGCCTTGTCGAAGCAGCTGTGGACCGGTGCACAGCAATCAGCGAACGCCCTTGATGAAACGCGGCAGGCAATCCGGGATTTTGTCGAAGCTGGCCACCTTCCGACTGAGCTCGGCCAGAGACTGCAGAACCAGTTGCCGGCGGGCGATGCCAAGCATTCCGGTTACAACGTGATTGACGGTCCGCCACGTCCACATGCTGTTCACGGCACACAGCAGGAACCGGTATCGGCACCCGCACCTGAGCAGGCAGCAACGCCCCCTGCAAACCTGCCGCCATTGCCATTGCTGAACGAGCCAGCCGGGGCAACGGGTGACGAGACAGCAAGTGACAAGACACGGGGCAAGATGGACGAGGCCATTTTGACCTCACTCGTTGCGGGCTACGCCGGCTTTCGCAGTCGACGCGCGAATGCCGCCGAAGAACCACCACCTTCAGCCGACAGCGGCAAACTGGACAAATATCTGACCGAATTCAAAAGTGCCCGGTTTCGTTCCGACGCGCGCCGCGTTTCCGGCGGCGGACAAAGAGACAGTCTCGACGTCAACAAGCTGGCGACACCCCAGGTGAAACGCGCTGGTGTCGGCTCCATTTTGCGTGACCGGTTCATTCTGGACACCGAGATCGGGAGCGGCGGCATGGGGCACGTTTATTCAGCCGTTGATCGCCGGCGCCTGGAGGCAGCTCACGACCAGCCTTATGTCGCCATCAAGCTTCTGAACGAGAACTATCGCAACGACACCGAAGCCGTGCGGCTTCTGGAGGCCGAGGCGCGCAAGTCTCAGGCACTCGCACATCCGAATATCACCACCGTGTACGACTTCGATCGCGACAAGGCCGATGTGTTTATCGTCATGGAGCAGCTAAACGGCGTGGGACTGGACCGCCGGATCGGGCGGGCCCTTGGCAAACCCCTGCCTCTGGGCGAATGCGCCCGGGTCCTGCGCGGCACCTGTGCAGGTCTGTCCCATGCGCACAGCCGGGGCGTCGTTCATTCGGATCTGAAGCCCGGCAACATCTTTCTGCTGACGGATGGCACGATCAAGCTCCTTGATTTCGGCTTGGCGGCAGCGGCAAGCGCCAGTGCGGACCATCCGATCCGGGATAGCCTGACCTCGGCCTACGCAAGCCCCGAGCAATTCCGGCGCGCGGACCGTGATCCCCGCGACGATGTCTTTGCGCTTGGCTGCATCACGTACCAGATCCTGACCGGCGGCCATCCGTTCCAGTTCCGGCCGATAGACGAGGTCGCGCGGGAAGGTCTCGGGCCGGCGCCTATCGAGGGGCTGTCCCCGCAAGCCTGGAACACCTTGCGCCAGGCGCTCGAGTTCGACCGCAACAAACGCCTTGGAGACGTCGACAGTTTCCTGAAGGGCCTGTTTGAAATGCAGGACTGAGCCGAGACCACCCGCTAACCTGGCCTGCAACTGTAATCACTCGATGGAATCGACGATCGTCTCGATCGCCCGCGTGAAACCGTGATCCGGCTGCTGGGTGCTGATCAGGCCTGTGCTGCCTATCTGGATGAGATCCGTCGACAGCGGCAGGACAGCTGCCACCGGCGTGCGGTAGTTGGAAAAGATGCGCTGTGCCAACTCGTTGAAATCGAAGGTTTCCAGAG
The DNA here is from genome assembly GCF_053005225.1 of Roseibium sp. RP-7. NCBI lineage: Bacteria > Pseudomonadati > Pseudomonadota > Alphaproteobacteria > Hyphomicrobiales > Stappiaceae > Roseibium > Roseibium sp. RP-7. Next base: position 163,338 of record NZ_JBRKQA010000001.1, on the reverse strand, counting down.
CCTTGTTGACCACCAGAAACAGCTGCGGCACCTCAAGCTTGCGCGCCAGTTCCAATGTGACTGCGGTGCCCTGAAAGTCCTGGATGTCAGGACGAAGGATCAAAAGCAGCGCGTCGGAGATAGCGATGGAAAGCAGTGTTTCCTCGTTGACGCCCGGGTGGGTATCGATCAGCAGATAATCGAGTTCCAGGCCTCGGCAGAGATCGACGAAACCCCGGTTCAGATCCTCGACATCATATTTTTCCTTCAGGATCCGTGCGATCTCACCGGTCTTGATCGATGAAGGCACCAGAAAGACCTTGCCACCGTCCGGCACCGTTGGGTTGCCGTCGCCATCGACCACGTTTTCCGTGACATCGACCGCCGTATCAGTCACCGAACAATGCCCCCACAGGTAGTTGTTCAGCGTGTTGTTGACCGTGTTCAGATCGACCTTGAAGAGGGTGTGGATGCCTGGGGACTGGATATCCGTATCGACAATGCCAACCCTGTGACCACGCAGGGCAAGCACCGCGGCCAGGTTGGCCGTGACGTTGGATTTGCCCGTGCCGCCGCGATAGGAATGAGTGGAAATGATTTTGGTCACGGATCAATCTCGAAGGATGTTTTGAAAGTTCAGGACTTGTACCGGGATCGAAGATCCTTGGCGCGGGACTGCAGGGAACGGAAATAGTCGGAATCGCTCACCTGTTCGATTTCAGCCTGGGCCTGTTCCTTGTCGTAGGTGACTTCGAACTTGTCCAGCCGGGTTTTCAGCTCGGCATTTTCCTTGCGCAGCTTCGCTTCGGCCGCTTCCAGCTGGCGCTTGGTTTCCGTCAGTTCCGCAATGAGCTGGCTGGAATGGAATTCGCGTGCCTCTACCTGCACGACCATGCCTGAAAAGGTTTCCGCCAAAGCGCGGATATCAGCTTCGACACCCTCGTCCGTGATCACCTGATAAAGCTCCTCGACCTCGTCGAAGCGCCCGTTGGCGATCGCTTCACAGGTCCGGGCCAGGCTGGCCAGAGCAGGTTTCATGGTGTCGGATGAGGTCATTCAGCCCTCCGCAGGCGCTCGAAGATAGCCCGGTTAAATCATGCCTTGCCGGGTAACCCAAGATGTTTGTTGAAGGGTCCAGCGATCGCCCCGGAGCATTTGCTGCATTGCGACGGGTTCCTTTCGAGACCGTCACTGGCGGCAAGATGCCCGCACCTTGCCGCCAGTGTTCTTCCCAACACCAGAAAGTTTGCCGCCTTATCGTTTCGGCAGGATGTTGTGCTCCGGTCCAAACGGGAAACCGGTAATGTTCTCAGCCCCGGTTTCCGAAACGATCAGAATGTCGTGTTCCCGGTAACCGCCTGCTCCGGCTTCGCCTTCCGGGATCATGATCATCGGCTCCATGGAGACGACCATGCCCGGTTGAAGCACCGTGTCGACATCCTCACGCAACTCCACTGAAGCTTCACGGCCGTAGTAGTGGCTGAGCACACCGAAGGAATGGCCGTAGCCGAAGCTGCGGTACTTCAGGAGATCGTGGCTACGGTAGATGTCATTCAGCTCGCTTGCGATATCGCAGCAGCGCGCGCCCGGCTTGATCAGCTTCAGTCCCTCGCGGTGGACATGGCAGTTGATCTCCCAAAGCCGCAGGTGCTCGTCGGAGGCATATTCGCAGAACAGGGTCCGCTCCAGCGCCGTGTAATAGCCGAAGATCATCGGAAAACAGTTGAGGCTGAGGATATCGCCGGCTTCCACCTTCTTGTTGGTGACCGGGTTGTGCGCTCCGTCGGTGTTGATGCCGGACTGAAACCAGGTCCAGGTGTCCATCAGCTCGACGAACGGGAAGGACTTCGCGATTTCCCGGATCATGGCATTGGTCGAGGCCATGGCGACTTCGTGTTCCGGAACGCCGGCCTGAACCGCCTCCACCAGAGCCGCACCGCCAACGTCGCAGATGCGCGTGCCTTCGCGGATCAGCACGTGCTCCTCGGCGCTCTTGATCGTGCGCTGCGCCATTGCGTCGGCGGCAATGTTGACCAGATCCACGCCCGGAAGCGAGGCTTCCAGAAGCTTCAGCATGTCGAGGGAGACGTGGTCGAACTCGATGCCGATGCGCTTGACCCCAGGATTGGGCATCCCAAGCAGCGACTGGATGGCGTGGAAGTAATTGTCCCGGCGCCAGTCGGTGTAGATCACGGTGTCGCCGTGGGTCCTGCGCCAGGGCTGACCGCCGTCAATACCGGCCGCAATCGTGGTTGCCTTGTCCTGTGTGACCAGAAAGCCGTATTTGCGGCCGAAGTAACAATAGAGGAAGCCGGAGTAGTAGCAGATGTTGTGATAGGAGGTGAACAGGGCGGCATCGATCTGCCGGTCCGCCATCAGCTTGCGGAGTTTTGCCTGGCGGCTGTCCATTTCGGCAGCGGAGAAGGGCGAAAACGCCTTCTCGCCGTTGTTCATTTCATAAATGCGGATCATGTCGTTGCTCATTGAAGGCTCCTTCCGTTCGTTCGAGCTTCGGTTTCCAGGGACCTGAAACGCAAAACGGGCCGGCTTCCGCGAAGAAGCCGGCCCGCCAGGCCCAAATTCAAAATGTCTTGCTACCGGGAGACCCTGTCTCCACCCGGTGACTGGCGTTCCGCCACCGGCTCACCTTGAAAGCAGCGGGGCGCTCCTCGCGCCCGTCCGGGATCAGCCCGGGGACAGACCTCTCAGGCGTTCGGACCTGCGGCGCAGCAGCTCCAGTACGGTCAACAGGCAGATGGAAATGGCCACCATCAGGGATGCCACCGCCAGGATGGTCGGCGAGATCTGTTCGCGAAGGCCGGTGAACATCTGCCAGGGCAATGTCTTCTGCCCGGCGGATCCCAGGAACAGCACCACCACCACTTCATCGAAGGAGGTGATGAAGGCAAACAGCGCTCCGGAGACGACACCTGGAATGATCAGGGGCATCTGCACCTTGAAGAAGGTGGTGACCGGGTTGGCGCCCAGGCTGGCCGACGCCCGCACGAGACTGCGGTCGAAACCGACCAGTGTCGCCGTCACCGTGATGATGACAAAGGGCGTTCCAAGCGCGGCATGGGCCAGAACAACACCCCAATAGGTGCCCTGCAGGCCGATGCGCGAATAGAAGAAGTACATGCCTGCCGCCGAGATGATCAGCGGCACGATCATCGGCGAAATCAGCACTGCCATGATCGCGGACTTGTAGGGCACATGGGACTGGGACAGGCCGATGGCCGCCAGGGTGCCGAAGCCCGTCGCCAAGATGGTGGCGACAGGTGCGATCAGCACCGAGTTGGTCAGCGCCTGCTGCCAGTCCGGATTGGTGAAGAAGTCCTGGTAGTGCTTGAAGGAATAGCCTGCCGGGTCGAGCGCCAGCATCGCCTTGGTGAAGGTGAAGAAGTTCTCCGCGTTGAAGCTGAGCGGCAGGATTACCAGGATCGGGAAGATCAGGAAGAAGAAGATCAGCCCGCAGATCACCCGGAACGTATAGTACCAGGTCCGCTGGAGAGGAGACGCGTAGGGAGGAAGTGCACTCATGCCGCCACCTATCCGAGTTTCACGTTATCGATGCCGACGATCTTGTCGTAGACAACAAAGAGCACCAGAACCGCGACGAGCAACAACGTGCCGAGCGCTGCGCCCAGACCCCAGTTGAGCGACGACGAGATGTGGTAGGCAATCCGGTTGGAAATGAAGATGCCCGACGTTCCGCCCACCAGTTCCGGTGTGATGTAGTAACCGATCGACAGAATGAAGACGAGCACGGCACCCGCGCCGATGCCCGGCACGGTCTGCGGGAAATACACCCGCCAGAACGCGGTCCAGTCGTTGGCGCCAAGGCTCTTGGCCGCGCGCACATAGGACGGCGAAATGGTTTTCATGACCGAATACAGCGGCAGGATCATGAACGGCAGCAGGATATGCGTCATGGCGATGATGGTGCCGGTCTGGTTGTTGATCATGACCAGGCGTCCGGCGTCGCTGATGATGCCTGTCCAGACAAGGAAGTCGTTGATCACCCCCTGTTGCTGCAACAGCACCTTCCAGGCCGACGTCCGCACCAGAAGCGATGTCCAGAACGGCAGAAGCACAAGGATCATCAGCAGGTTGGAGGAACGCAGCGGCAAGGCCGACAAGAGGAACGCGATCGGATAGCCAAGAAGCAGGCACGACACGGTGATCGCGATAGACAGGAACAGGGTGCGGCCGAACAGGAACATGTAGATCCGTTCGTCTTCCGGCTTCAGTTCGATTCCGTTCGCGGTCTGCTGCGCGTCGAAGGCATTCAGGAAATAGCCGGCCGTATAGCGCGGCGAGAACCGTTTGAGGACCTGCCAGGTCTCGACATTGCCCCAGTCCTTGTCCAGGTCAATGAACTGTTCCTTGTAGGGACCGGCTTCGTCCATGCGCTTGACGCCGCGCCCTGTCTTGCGGAACAGGCTGGAAACGCCGGTTTCCTCGTAGTTGAGGCGTGAGCCGAGGCGGGTATGGGTCTTTTCTTCGACGGCGACGACCAGGTCGTCGTAAAGCGCCGCGAAGACAACCTCATCGGGCACGTTGCCGGAGGTTGGATCCCACTCCTGAAGAGCGATGACGGTCTTGGGAAGCGTGTCTTCCACGATCCCGTTTTCGACCGAGCGGAACAGCATGTCCACGATCGGGGCAACGAAGGTGAGCAGGACAAAAATCAGCAGGGGCGCAATCAGCGCCAGGGCGCGCAGCTTCTCGCGGCGCAGCGCCTTGGCAAGGGCCGCCTTCAGCGGCTTGCCGTCTTGCGTCGTCAGAACCTCGCCCGCGTGGGTATCGCTCATGAAACAGTCTTCCGCAAATCCGTTGGAAGATCCGGGTGAGGCATCGCCTCACCCGGACCGGTTTCTCATCTGTTCGCGTTCATCCGAACGCGAACAGCATCAGTTGATTACTGGGCCAGCCACGCCTGGAACTTGGCGTCGATGTCGTCCCGGTAATCCGCCCACCACTCGTAGTTATAGAGGAAGGTGTTCTTGGCGTTGTTCGGGTCGGTCGGCATGTGCGGAGCCATTTCGATGCCGAGGTCGGCGTGCTTGCCAACCAGCGGTGCCGAGGACTTGCGAGCCGGGCCGTAGGAGATGTACTTCGCCTGATCCGCCAGACGCTGGGTGTCGGTGGCGTATTTGACGAAGTCCTTCACCATGGCGAGGCGGTCTTCCGGAAGACCGGCCGGGATGATCCAGCCGTCAAGGTCGAACACCTGAGCGTCCCACAGCATCTTGACCGGCTGCTTCTGCTCTTCGATCAGGGAGAACAGACGGCCGTTGTAGGTGGAGCCGATCACGACTTCCTTGTCGGCCAGAAGCTGCGGGGTTTCCGCACCAGCAGACCACCACACGACGTTGTCCTTGATGGTGTCGAGCTTCTTGAATGCCTGCTCCTGACCTTCTTCGGTCTCAAGAACGTTGTAGACTTCTTCCTTCGGCACGCCGTCGCACAGAAGAGCCCATTCCATGTTGTTGATCGGACGCTTTTCCAGCGAGCGCTTGCCCGGGAATGTTTCCAGATCGAACACGTCACAGATGTCGTCCGGCTCCTTGCCGTTCCATTCCGCAATGTCGGAACGATAGCCGAAGGTGGTGGAGTAGACGATCTGCGGAATGAAGCACTCGGAGACCAGCAGGTCGCCGAAGTCTTCAGAAGCCTTGGTACCGTCCGGTGCATCGGCAAGGTCGGTGTCCGGATCGATTTCCAGTGCCAGGCCTTCGTCGCACAGACGGATCGCGTCGGAAGCAACCACGTCGACCAGATCCCACGTGATGTTGCCGGCTTCGTTCATGGCGCGCAGCTTGGCGACAGCCTCGTTCGAAGACTCGTCCCAGATCACGTTGATGTCGGAGTTTTCCGCGACATACGGATCGGCGTAGGCGTTTTTCTGGGAGGCCTGATAGGCGCCGCCCCAGGAAACGATGGTCATGTCCTTCGCCATGGCCGCGCTGCCGGCAAATGCCAGAGCGGTGCCTGCGAGAATTACAGTTTTGAGCTTCATGTGAGTTAGCTCCCTCTTTTAGGATTTAACGGATTTTTCCGTTGTGGTCGCTGGCGGCCGGTTGCCGGCCGCCGGGCGATTTCAGACAACCGCATCGAGCGCTTTACAGTCGTTCAGCGCCCAGCCGACGCGGACTGTCTCGCCGACGGCGAGTTTGCGCTTTTCTCCGCGGTTGCGAACCTTGACGATGAACTCGTCGTTGCCGCCCACGTTCATGCGAACGCGGATATGGTCACCGAGGTAGATGAGCTCCTCGATCCGGCCGTTGACCAGATTGTCCATCGTGTCATGGGTGTCGAACTCCACCCGTTCCGGCCGCAGGGACAGGGTCGTCCTGTCGCCGACGGCGGACACGTTGACCTTGTCAGCCTTAAGCTTAGTGCCGTCATCGAGTTCAACAAGGCACTCAGAGCCGTTGATCTCGACGACCTTGCCATTCAACTTGTTGTTTTCACCGATGAACTGGGCGACGAAGGAATTCTTCGGATCTTCATAGAGATCGTCCGGCGTCGACAATTGCTGGATGACACCATCGTTGAACACAGCCACGCGGTCCGACATGGTCAGTGCTTCGGTCTGGTCGTGGGTCACGTAGACGACGGTGACGCCCAGGTTCTCGTGAATGTGCTTGATCTCGTACTGCATCTGCTCGCGCAGCTGCTTGTCGAGCGCACCGAGCGGCTCGTCCATCAGCACCAGCTCCGGATCGAACACCAGGGCACGGGCCACTGCGACGCGCTGCTGCTGACCACCGGAGAGCTGTGCCGGACGGCGGTTGCCGAACGAACCGAGCTCGACCATCTCGAGAGCCCGCTTGACCTTCTCCTGCTGGTCAGCCTTGCCGACACCGCGCACCTGAAGCGGAAAGGCGAGGTTCTCGGCCACCGTCATGTGCGGAAACAGGGCGTAGTTCTGGAACACCATGCCGATGCCGCGCTTGTGCGGGGGCACGTTGTTGATCGGACGGTCGTTCAGGTAGATTTCGCCATGCGTTGCCGGTTCGAAACCGGCCAGCATCATCAGGCAGGTGGTTTTGCCGGAACCGGACGGGCCGAGCATTGTCAGGAATTCGCCCGGCGGAATATCGAGATTGAGGTTCTTTACGACCAGGGTTTCCCCGTCATAGCTCTTTTGAACGCTGTCATACTTAACAGCAGCGCCCCGTGTGTTCGCCATTGTGTCCCCAAGTCAGCTTCTATCATTATTATTAGACGCACGACCAATAACCTCCAGGTAACCTCTGTTCCTGAAGAGCTATCGATGTGTGCGAACGCGCATAGAAAAACAAAATTACTGCCTTTTGGAAAGGGGTTATGAAAAAAATTTGGATATTTTTTAGTCAGGCGCCGACTTAATATTTTGCAGCGCGGTATGAAGCCGTATTTTTTACTCAAGAAGAAGCGCCCGAAGAAAGAAATATCTTTCTCCGGGTTCGGCAATCTTTACTACACAACGATGTTCTTTGTTGTGCCTCTAGAAGAGTTTCGCGCAAGCCAACTTGCACCAATAGCCGTAGAACGTCACGGAATGCTCTGGCTGCGTCATGCGGAAAATAGCGCGACAAGGGAGACGCGGGCACCGTGCGGGCAACAAAAAACCCCGCCCGGCAACTGCCGGACGGGGCCTGACGCTAAGCATCAACCTTGCAGCTAATACGGCTTATTTGTAGTCGTACTGGCCGTCTTTCCACTCGTACCAGACGTAGCCCGGCAGGGTGACGTCGCCCTTGTCGTCAAAGGAGAGGTCGCCGAGAACGGTCTTGAAGTCGCCGTCGTTCAGGGCGCCGACAACGTCGTCATACTCGGTGGAGCCGGCAGCTGCGGCAGCTGCTGCCCAAGCCTGGATGGCGGCGTAGGTGTAGAGCGCGTAGCCTTCAGCGGTCTTGCCGGCGTCTTCAAGTGCCTTCACGACCGGAGCAGCTTCCGGGTTCTTGCGCGGGTCCGGAGAGAAGGTCATCAGAGTGCCTTCGCCAGCCGGGCCGGTGATCGACCAATATTCGTCGGTCACGAGTGCATCGCCGGAAACGAGAACGGTGCTCATGCCCTGGTCGACCATCTGACGCTTCATCAGGCCGGCTTCGGTGTGGTAACCGCCGACGTAGAGAACGTCGATGTTTTCCGACTTCAGCTTGGAAACCAGCGCGGTGTAGTCCTTTTCACCGGCAGTGTAGGCTTCGTAGAGGGTTTCGTTCTTGCCGGCAGCGTTCATGACTTCCTTGGTGGCATCGGCGAGGCCTTTGCCATAGGCAGTCTTGTCGTGAACGATGGCGATGTTCTTGTCGCCGAATTCCTCTGCCAGATAGGTACCGGCAACCTGACCCTGCTGGTCGTCACGACCGCAAACGCGGAAGGTGCCCGGGCCCGGACGTTCGTCGGTGAACTTCGGGTTGGTGGAAGCCGGAGAAATCTGGACGATACCTTCTTCCGCGTAAACGGCGGATGCCGGGATGGAAGAGCCCGAGCAGAAGTGACCGGCCATGAAGACCACGCCCTTACCGACCATCTGGTTGGCAACGGCAACAGCCTGTTTCGGGTCGCAGGCATCGTCGCCCACTTCCAGCACCAGCTGTTCACCATTGACGCCGCCAGCTGCGTTGATGTCCGCCACGGCCTGCTCGGCACCGGCTTTCATCTGCGCGCCGAAGGAGGCGTACTGGCCGGTCATCGGGCCTGCAGTTGCGATCACGATGTCTGCAAAAGCGGCGGTGGACATGGCCACACCGGCAACTGCAGCAACGCTAGCCAAAAGATACTTTTTCATCATCAACTCCCCTGGTTCCAGTTATCTGGACCACTTGGAATGGAAGCCCGTGCTTCCGTTTTGGCCGGGCCAGGGACGATTCTTGTTGTTTTTCGTCCATTCCCAGCCGGTTCCCCATCGGTGCGGAAAACGCACCTCCGGAATTCTCAATCCTTGGCGTATTTGTCCGTCTGGCCGGTCTTCAACCGCCAACTGAAGGGACTCGTCTTTTCGTAAAGCCAGACATACTGCGTCGTCATCTGGTTGGTGCGTGTATACCGCCATCCCGCCAGGCCGATTGCAAGCAGAATGAGATAGTCTACAACCAGATAGTGCACCGACAGTAGCGTTCCGTCGAACAGGGCGAAGGTCAGGAACCTGATCGCCAGGCTCAACAGGAACACAAACCAGAACAGCACATAAAGCGGCCGCCAGGTGTTGGCACAGGCACGTCCCGTCATCCAGGCCGCGCCGCCGCCAAGGCAGCACAGCAGGACGAGAAACACGCCGAAACTGGTCTGATAAAGAATACCCATAGCGCGCTCCTAGTGTCTTCCGCCTTCGAGATAGGCCGCCTGCACGTCCTCGCGGGCGAGCAGTTCCTTTCCGGAACCCGACATGGTGATCTTGCCGTTCACCATCACGTAGGCCCGGTGTGCCAGTTTCAGCGCATGATAGGCGTTCTGTTCCACCAGGAAGACGGTGAGACCGTCGCTCTGGTTGAGATCCCGGATAGCATCGAAGATCTGTTTCACGATCAGCGGTGCAAGGCCGAGAGACGGTTCGTCCAGAAGCAGAAGACGCGGGTTGGACATCAGGGCCCGGGCGATCGCCAGCATCTGCTGCTCACCGCCCGAAAGCGTGCCGCCGCGCTGGTTCCGGCGCTCCTTGAGGCGCGGAAACAGGTCGAAGGCGCGCTGAAGTCCTGCTTCCAGATCGTGGTTGCCGGCCATTTCTGCACCCATGATCAGATTTTCCATCACGCTCATGCGCGGGAAGATGCGCCGCCCTTCCGGAGACTGCGCAATCGACTTGCGCATGATCTGGTGGGTGGGCATGCGGGTGATGTCTTCGCCATCGTAGATGACCTGGCCGGAGCTGGCCTGCGGCGTGCCGCAGATGGTCATCATCAGCGTCGACTTGCCGGCGCCGTTGGCCCCGATCAGGGAGACGATCTCGCCCCGGTCGACGGTCAGATCGACACCGCGCAGCGCGATGATCTTGCCGTAGTGGGTCTCGACGTTCCTGACTTCCAGGAGGTGGTTGGAGGTTGTCATATGCCGACCTCCTCTTCCACGGCGTCGACTTCTTCGTCCGGTACGCCCAGATAAGCGGCGATCACCTTCGGATCGTCCTTCACTGCGGCCGCCGTGCCGTCGGAGATCTTCTCGCCATAGTCCAGAACCACGACGTGATCCGAAATTTCCATCACAACGCTCATGTCGTGTTCAATCAGAAGGATAGAGGTGCCGTGCTCCTTGCGGATGTACTGCAGGAGCGCGTTCAGTTCGCCACTTTCCTTGGGGTTCAGACCTGCAGCCGGTTCGTCCAGACACAGCAGCTCCGGACCGGAGCACATGGCCCGGGCAATTTCCAGACGGCGCTGGTCGCCGTAAGGCAGGTCAGCGGCCGGGGCGTCCGCCCGGTCGATGAGCGCGGTCTTTTCCAGCCAGTAACGCGCCTTTTCGACTGCCTGACGCTCTGCCTTGCGGAAGGTTGCCAGACCGAAGATACCCGCAAGCGAATAGCCCGAAGCCAGCATCAGCGGATTGTGCTGCGCGACCATCAGGTTCTCCAGAAGGGTCATGCCGCCGAACAGGCGGATGTTCTGGAAGGTACGGGCGACCTTGGCTTTCGCAGAGATCTGGAAATCCGCCATGCGCTCGAGCAGGTAATGCTCGCCGTTGGTGCGGTTCATCACGACCCGCCCTTCGGTCGGCTTGTAGAAGCCGGTAACGCAGTTGAAGACGGTGGTCTTGCCGGCGCCGTTCGGGCCGATCAGGGCGGTGATGTCACCGCGCCCGACATTGAACGACAGATCGTCGATGGCGACCAGGCCGCCAAAGCGCATGGTCAGATGCTCGATCGTCAGGACAGGGTTTGTATCCCAGGAGCTCATCCGTGGCCCTCCTGAACGAGGTCGGCACTGATGCCCTTGGCCTTCTTGCCGCTGAGGGTTATCGACGGCATGCGGGTGGAGATGAGGCCGCGCGGTTTCCAGACCATGATGACGACCATCAGAAGCCCGAACACCAGCATGCGGTATTCTTCCAGTCCGCGGAAGAACTCGAAACCACCGATCATCACGACTGCGGCGATGACGACACCGATCTGGCTGCCGAGACCGCCGAGAACGACGATCGCCAGGATGACCGCGGATTCGATGAAGGTGAAGCTTTCCGGCGAGATGAAACCTTGCCGGGTGGCGAAGAACGAACCCGCGAAACCGCCGAACATCGCACCGAGCGCAAAAGCGGTCAGCTTGGTGTTGGTGGTGTTGATGCCGAGCGAGCGGCAGGCGATTTCATCTTCGCGCAGGGCTTCCCAAGCCCGCCCGACCGGCAGCTTGCGCAGACGCATGGTCACGAAGTTGGTGACCAGAGCCATGATCAGGATCAGATAGTAGAGGAAGATGATGCGGTGAATGGAATTGTATTCCAGACCAAAGGTGTCGGCGAAGCCGCCCGGGCCGCGCTCGAATTCGATACCGAAGAAGCTCGGCCGCGGAATGCCGGAGATACCGTCCGGGCCACCGGTGAAGTCATACCAGTTGAGCAGGACCACCCGGATGATTTCCCCGAAGGCCAGCGTCACGATGGCAAGATAGTCCCCCCTGAGACGCAGCACCGGGAAGCCCAGGATGATACCCCAGAAAGCGGCCAGGATGCCGGCGAGCGGCAGACAGATCCAGAAGGAGAAGCCGAAATACTGGGCCAGCAGCGCGTAGGAATAGGCACCGACCGCGTAGAAGGCGACGTATCCCAGATCAAGCAGGCCGGCGAGACCGACCACGATGTTCAGGCCCCAGCCGAGCATCACGTAGGTGGTCACCAGAATGGCAAGGTCGAGATACTGGCGCGACCCGCGCGATCCATAGGCCGACATCAGCAGGAACGGCAGGACCACAGCCAGGATCAGAAACACCGGCATCGCGAACTTGCCGAGTTTGGCAAGGGGCTTGGCGCTCGGCAGGAAACCTTTCGCCGTTTCGGTGACCGGCTTGTCGGCCTTCCAGACGAACAGGTTGAGGAGCAGCCGCCCACCGAAGACGATGGCGACTGCAATGGCAACGGCTGCCCAGCGGTATTCAATGCCGAGCTGACCGCCAAGGCCGCTTGCGACCTCGGCTTTCATGCCGATCAGGACACCGAACAGGGCAAGCGCGATCGCACCCCCGGCCGCCGCATCCTTGAGCGACACCATGAAGAGGTTCTCAGATTTTGCTGACATGGATCAGACCTTCTCCACTTCCGGCTTGCCGAGCAGGCCTTCGGGCATGAAGATCAGCACGATCGCCAGGATCGAGAAGGCGGCAACGTCCTTGTATTCTACCGAAAAATAGCCGGACCAGAAGGTCTCGATGAGGCCGATCAGCAACCCGCCGAGCATGGCACCCGGCAGCGAGCCGATACCGCCAAGAACCGCAGCGGTGAAGGCTTTCACGCCGGCCAGGAAGCCGATGTAGAAGTCGATCACGCCGTAGTAGAGCAGGAACATCAGGCCGGCGACGGACGCAAGGCCTGCGCCCATGACGAAGGTCAGCGAGATCGTCCGATCGACGTTGACACCGACGAGCGACGCCATCTTGCGATCCTGCTCGCAGGCGCGCTGCGCACGGCCCAGAGAGGTCTTGTTGATCAGGAAGGTGAAGCCGACCATCAGAACAACGGTCACCACGATGATCAGGATCTGCGTGTAGGACAGCTGCACGATGAAGCCGGTTCCGTCCGGCCCGCCGTCGCTCAGCGTGAAGCCCCCGGAGATCAAGGGCTGCAGAGGCTTGTTGCGCGCGCCCTGCGAGATCTGAACGAAGTTCTGAAGCGTGATGGAAGCGCCGATCGCGGTGATCAGCGGCGCCAGGCGGAAGGAGCCGCGCAGAGGGCGGTAGGCGATCCGCTCGACCGTCCATCCCCAGGCCGCCGTCAGGGCCATCGAAATGACCAGGACACCGATCAGCGCCAGAATGAGGAGCGCCACTGGCAGGCCTGCCGTGATGCCGAAAGCGACGATGAAGATCAGCGCGATGAAGGCGCCGACCATGAAGATGTCACCATGGGCGAAGTTGATCATCCCGATGATGCCGTACACCATCGTGTAGCCAATGGCGATCAGGCCGTAGATCGACCCTAGCGTCACGCCGTTGATCAGCTGCTGTAGAAAGTAATCCATATTCTTTTTGTTACCCCCGGAAGCCATTGCTGCTTCTTTGAACGAGGCATTTTTGCCTTCATTAAAGCTTCATTAGCAAGTCACGCGAGGTGAGACAATTCCTCTCGTATCCGGCAAAAGATAAAAATAAAAGATTTCCTCTTTTCGAACTTTGAGGAAATTTATTCCACTTTTTAAAAAATCAGGTCAGAAAAATCCGGCCCGGGCGGTACGGTTTCCTTTATCCGTCAAACCGACCAGGCGAAGTCTTTCCGGACAGTCTTGTCTCTCCGGAAGTTCCTCCGATAATGTCCCTTGAATCAATCATGGGCAACACCTTGCACGACACCGGCACACAGCAGCTTCAGTTCCTGACCACGAAGGAAGTGGCCGACCTTTTGCGGGTCAAGGAACGCAAGGTTTACGACCTTGCCGCGGCCAACGAGATCCCGCATCGGCGAATCACGGGCAAACTCCTGTTTCCCGCAGCCGAACTGCGGTCCTGGATCGAAGGTCCGACTGCCGCCGCAACACCGGAACGCCCGGGCGTTCTGGCCGGATCACACGACCCCCTGCTGGACTGGGCGGTTCATGCTTCCGATTGCGGACTGGCCATGCTGTGCAACGGCAGCGCAGACGGTCTGAACCGCTTTGCCGCCGGAGACGCCGCCCTTGCCGGCCTGCATCTGCCGGAAGAAAACGGCTGGAATGTCGCGTCAGTCAGCGAACTGGGCCTGAAGGACGCGGTCTTGATCAGCTGGGCATCCCGCAAACGCGGCCTTCTGGTTTCCCGGGAAGCTGCACCGACTGTTCGATCCGTTGCCGATCTGAAAGGCAGGCGCGTTGCCATGCGCCAGCCGGGCACCGGCACTGCCCTCCTGTTTTCCAGATTGCTTGCCGATGCCGGCCTGAGCGAAGCAGATCTGACCACCGGCCCTGCCACCGCCCACACGGAAAACGATGCGGCGTCGGCCGTTGCCGCCGGTGAAGCCGATGCCGCGCTCGGCATCGAAACCGCGGCAAGACCTTTCAAGCTGGCCTTCGTGCCGCTGGCCGAGGAATGCTTCGACCTGCTTATCGACCGGCGCTCCTTTTTCACCCCGCCTGTTCAGATGCTGTTCGAATTTGCACGAACGTCAGAGTTCCGGGACAAGGCCGCGGCGCTCGGCGGTTATGACCTGGCCGGCCACGGCGCCGTCCGCTGGTTGTCCGCTTGACCCGCGCCGCCTTCAGTGTTCCGGCATATATTCAGGAAAGACAACGATGAGCGATATCCGCCCGCATGAAATTTCGGTTCCGATCCAGGAACCGGACGATGCAAGGCTCTTCTTCATCGGCAGGATCCACACCCCTTGGAAGGACCGCAAGGATTGCCCGCGCCAGGGCAAGGTGGACGGACCAGAGTGCCGGATCGAGATTTTCGAGCCCTGGGTCCCGGCACTGAAGGGCATCGAAGAATACGACAGGATTGAACTGCTTTACTGGCTCGACAAGGCCCGGCGGGACCTCATCGTCCAGAACCCGGCACATAGCGACAACATTTTTGGCACGTTTGCCCTGCGCTCGCCCGTCCGGCCGAACCCGATTGGCACCGTTCTGGCAAAACTCGTTTCCGTCGATGGTCCGAACCTGATCGTGCGCGGGCTTGACTGCCTCGACGGCACCCCGCTTATCGACCTGAAACCTGACCGCTGTGCTTTCACACCGAAAGCACCGCCGAAGGACTGAACACTTCACTTGCCCTCTTCGGTCACCTTGACAAGCTCTGCCCGGACCTGACAATCCGGCCCAAAATTCGCGCCTCGACTGGCGCCCTGGGAGGAATTCATGCCTACGGAAACCCCTACCGGCGAAACCGGTATCAACGACGTCGTCTCGATCGAGATCAACGGCTCTGTCGGCCTCATCGCTCTCGACAATCCGCCGGTGAATGCTGCCTCCCACGCGATCCGCTCCGGCTTGTGGCAGGCAGTGGAAACCCTGCAGCAGACCGACGGCGTTGAGGTGATCGCGCTTTATGCGAAGGGACGGACCTTCATTGCCGGTGCCGACATTCGCGAATTCGGCAAGCCGCCGCTCGACCCGTGGCTGCCCGAACTGTGCAACTTCATCGAAAGCGCCTCCACGCCGATCGTCTGCATCCTGCACGGCACCACGCTTGGTGGCGGCCTGGAAGTTGCCATGTCGTGCCACGCGCGCGTCGCCTTGACGGGATCCAAGGTGGGCTTGCCGGAAGTGACGCTCGGCATTCTGCCGGGCGCCGGCGGCACCCAGCGCGCCCCCCGGCTTGCGGGCATCGCAGTGGCTCTCGACATGATCACCAGCGGCAAGCCTATGGGTGCCGACGAGGCCCTGGCCAACGGCCTGATCGACCGGATCGTTGAAGGCGATCCGCGTGACGTTGCCCTCTCCTCCGCCAAGGATCTTCTGGCCGGTGATCTGCCGAACCGCAAGACGGGCGATCTGACCGCCGAACCGGATCCCGCCGCCATCGAGGCGATGCGGGCAAAACTCGCCAAGAGCCAGCCGCTGCTGTTCTCACCGCACAAATGCGTCGATGCCGTCGAAGCCTGCCACCTGCCGATCCGCGACGGCATGAAGGAAGAGCGCCGGCTCTACGAGGAATGCATGGCAAGCCCCCAGCGGGCCGGCCTGATCCACGCCTTCTTTTCCGAACGCGCCGTCACCAAGATCCCCGAAGCCACCGCGACCGCGCGCGAGATCAACTCTGTCGGCGTCATCGGCGGCGGCACCATGGGCTCGGGCATCGCAACTGCCATCTTGCTGGCCGGCCTGCCCGTAACCTTGACCGAACGCGACCAGGACGGACTTGACCGCGGTGTTGCGACGATCACCAGGAACCTTGACGGTGCGGTCAAACGCGGCAAGCTTTCGGAAGCTGGCCGCGACGACATTCTGGCCGCGAAACTCGGCACCTCGACGGATCTTGGCGCGTTATCGGATGCAGATCTCGTCATAGAGGCCGTTTTTGAGGACATGGGCGTCAAGCGCGACATCTTCCAGACGCTGGACAAGGTCTGCAAGGCGGGCACCGTGCTTGCCTCGA
Organism: Roseibium sp. RP-7; assembly: GCF_053005225.1. Lineage (NCBI taxonomy): Bacteria > Pseudomonadati > Pseudomonadota > Alphaproteobacteria > Hyphomicrobiales > Stappiaceae > Roseibium > Roseibium sp. RP-7. Next base: position 147,163 of record NZ_JBRKQA010000001.1, on the reverse strand, counting down.
ACACATCCTATCTCGACATCAACGAGATCGCCGCGACGACCTCCCGTCCGCAGGATGTCATCGGCCTGCATTTCTTCTCGCCCGCCCATGTGATGCGGCTTCTGGAAGTGGTGGTTGCCGACAAGACCGGCGCCGATGTGGTTGCGACCGGCTTCGCGCTGGCCAGGAAACTGAAGAAGATCGCCGTGCGCTCGGGCGTCTGCGATGGCTTCATCGGCAACCGCATCATGACCTTCTACAAGAAGGCCGCCGATTACATGATGATGGATGGCGCCTCGCCGGAACAGATCGACACGGCCATGCGCGGCTTCGGCTTTGCCATGGGGCCCTATCAGGTGGCCGACCTTGCCGGGCTCGACATTAGCTGGGCCGCCAACAAGCGCCGCGCCGCCACCAGACCCGCCGAGGAACGCTATATTCCGATAGCCGACCGACTTTGCGAGAACGGCTGGTTCGGGCGCAAGACCGGTCAGGGTTTCTACATCTACGATGATCAGGGTTCCCGGCCGAACCCGGAAGCGCTCGCGATCATCGACGCGGAACGGGAGAAGGCCGGTGTCACGCCGCGCAGCTTCACGGAAGATGAAATCGTCAGCCGCTTCATGACCGCGATGATTTCCGAAGCCGTGCGCGTTCTGGAGGAAGGCATCGCGCTTCGCCCCATCGACATCGACGCCGTCTTCCTCAACGGCTACGGCTTCCCGCGTTTCCGCGGCGGCCCGCTGCACACGGCAGATGTCATCGGCGCGGGTGAACTGGTTCGCCGGATCGAAGAGTATGCCAAGGAAGACGCCTACTACTGGAAAGTCCCGGCTCTCCTGCGGCAGATCGCCGAAACTGGTGGAACCTTTGCGGAGATGAACGCGAAGGGGTGACCAAGGGTGGCAAGCTGCGCCGCTGCGCGCGGTGTTGATGGGGAAAAGCATACGCCACCACACAAGTTGTCACCCCGGACGAGCCTCTTGCGGCTTTCTGGAGGGAGTCTAGCCTTGTCGGGCCGCCTTCAAGCCGCCAGCGGCGTAGTGCGGAACGCTCTCGCCCAGCTTCAGACCGAGCTCCGGGTTGGAGGCATTTCCGTCGAGGGCGCGTTTCTTGACGCCCTGAAGGATCGCCCCCATGCGGAAGAAGGCGAAGGCCAGGTAGAAACCGAAACCCGGAATGCCGGTGAGCCCCATGCGGGCGCAGTATGCGTCGATGAAGTCCTGGTCTTCCGGAATGCCCAGCGACTTCCGGTCAACGCCGGCCAGCCCCCGGCCTTCGGTCCCGGGCGGGTGCTGCCACTGCATGATCAAGGCTGCCAGATCGGCAAACGGATGGCCGATGGTCGACAGTTCCCAATCGAGCACGGCAACGCAGGCTGGCCCATCTACCGCGAACAAGAGGTTGTCGATGCGATAGTCGCCATGCACCAGCGTGCGCCGTCCGTCGTCTTCGGGCACATTGGCGTCTAGCCAGGCAATGAGTTCGTCCATCGCGGGAATAGGGCCGGTTTCACTTGCCCGGTATTGCTTGGTCCAGCGGTCGATCTGGCGGCGGTAGTAATTCCCGCCGGGGCCGTAATCGGCAAGCTCGCGCGCTTCCAGATCAATGCCATGGATGGCCGCCAGGACGCGGTTCAGCTCGTCGAAAATGCCGCGCCGTGTTTGCGGATCCAGATCCGGCAAACGCGGTTCATCGAAATTGCGGCCCCGGACGAGATCCATGACGTAGAACGCAGACCCGATCACGCTGTCGTCCTCGCACAGAACATGCACGCGTGCGACCGGCACATCCGACCCGGCCAGCGCCTTTTGCACACGGAACTCACGCTCGACCGCGTGCGCTGATTTCAGCAGCACGCCGGGTGGTTTGCGGCGAAGGACATAGTCACCAGACGCTGCGCTGAGCCGGAACGTGGGGTTGGACTGCCCCCGGTTGAACTTCTCGGCCTTGAGCGGGCCCTTGAAGCCGGGAAGGGCCCCTTCCAGCCAGCTACCTAAGGCCGTGAGGTCGAGGTCCGTGCCCGGGGTCATGAGCGGGACGCCCATGTGGTGAAACCCATTCCTTGAACCAGTCCATCGGCCGCTTTCTTCCCCACCTCTTCATCCTGAGGAAGCGCGCAGCGCTGTCTCGAAGGATGGGCGGCAAACTCTGGAGCAAGGGGCCCATCCTTCGAGACGCCGCAAGGGCTGCTCCTCAGGATGAGGAGGTGGGGCGGTAAGGCGTCGTGGCGGTCGCTCCTGATTGAAAGCTGGAGAAAGTCCATCGTCACAGCTTCCCGTTGGAATATTTCCGCAGCTCCGTGCGCGCTACCTGGCGACGGTGGACGGCGTCGGGACCGTCGGCAAAGCGAAGAGTGCGCAGGTGTGTCCACATGGCCGCCAACGGAAAGTCCTGGCTGATGCCGGCGGCGCCATGCACCTGCATGGCCTCGTCGACCACCTTCAGGGCGGTGAGGGGCGCCACCACCTTGATCTGACTGATCCACGGCTGCGCGGCACGGGTGCCCTGTGTGTCCATCACCCAGGCTGCCTTGAGGCAGAGCAGACGGGCCATTTCAATTTCCATGCGCGCATTGGCGATGATGTCGTAGTTGGCGCCAAGATCCATCAGCTTCTTGCCAAAGGCTTCCCGGCCCATGGCTCGCTTGCACAGAAGTTCCAGCGCCTTTTCCGCCTGGCCGATGGCCCGCATGCAATGGTGAATGCGGCCCGGACCGAGGCGTCCTTGTGCAACCTCGAAACCCCGACCTTCACCCAGCACGAGGTCTTCCTGCGGCACCCGCACATTGGTGAAACGGATATGCATGTGGCCGTGCGGCGCATCGTCGGCGCCGAAGACATGCATCGGCCGCAGCACTTCGATGCCCTCGGCATCCGCCGGGATCAGGAACATGGAATGGCGGCTGTGCTTGTGGGCGTCCGGATCGGTTGCGGCCATGACTATGTAGAGCGCGCAGCGCGGATCGCCCGCACCCGTTGCCCACCACTTGTCGCCATTCAGCACCCAGGCATCGCCATCGCGCACAGCCGTCAGCGCGATGTTGGTGGCATCCGAGGAGGCAACATCGGGTTCCGTCATCAGGTAGGCCGAGCGGATATCGCCCCGAAGCAGAGGCTTCAGCCACTTTTCCTTGTGAGCCTCGGTGCCGTAGCGCTCCAGCACTTCCATATTGCCCGTGTCGGGGGCATTGCAGTTGAAGACTTCCGCGGCAATGCCGACCTTGCCCATTTCCTCGGCCAGATAGGCGTATTCCACGGTCGTCAGGCCGAAGCCCTTTTCGCTGTCCGTCAGCCAGAAATTCCAGAGCCCGCGTTCCTTGGCCGTGGCCTTAAGGCTGTTCAGAATTTCAAGCTGGCGCTCCGTCATCCGGAACCGATCACCGGACGGGTGACGGCCGACTTCCTCGTGATATTCCCGGTCGAGAGGGGCGATTTCGGTTTCCACCATCTGGCGCACCTGCTCGATCAGCGGCCGCACCCGGTCGGTCATTCCAAGATCCATCACTTCCCCCTAACAGATATCGGCGCGCAGCCGCTCAATGGCGGCGCGGTATTCGGTTTCCAGGCGCTCGACCACGGCGGCTGCCGGCCCGACGGACTTGATCGCGCCGATGCCCTGACCAGCGCCCCAGATTTCCCGCCAGGCCTTCGGCTTGGGACTGTCGTCCGGCATGACGCTGACATCCCACTCGTCCGGCAAATGATCGGGATCAAGACCTACCTTGCGAATGGAACCTTTCAGGTAGTTGGCCGGATGTCCGGTAAAGAGCGAGGACGTCAGCACGTCCTCGGCCCCGCCTGTGACCATCATGTCCTTGTAGGTCCGGTCCGCGTTGGCTTCCTCCGTCGCAACGAAAGGCGAGCCGACATAGCCAAAATCGGCGCCCAGAACGCGTGCCGCCAGCAGCGCTTCGCCGGTGGAGATGGCCCCGCCCAGAAGCAGCGGGCCGTCGAACCATTCCCGGATCTCGCGCACCAGCGCGAAAGGTGACTGCGGGCCACCGTGACCACCTGCCCCTGCCGCGACCGCAATCAGCCCGTCGGCGCCTTTTTCGACGGCCTTTTTTGCGTAGGTGTTGTTGATGACATCATGCAGGGCGATGCCGCCGCAGGAATGGGCCGCCTCGTTCACCTCGACACGCGCGCCCATGGACGTGATCCAGACTGGCACCTTCCACCGCGTGCAGATTTCGACATCCCGCTCCAGTCGCTCATTGGACCGGTGGACGATCTGGTTGACCGCGAAAGGCGCGGCAGGCCGATCCGGATTTTCCTGGTTGTGCCGGTCCAGCGCTTCGGTGATCTCCTTCAACCAGGCTTCCAGAACAACCGGACCGCCAGGCTCGTCCCTTGCGTTGAGGGCCGGAAAACTGCCGACAATGCCGGCCTTGCACTGGGCAATCACCAGCTTCGGACAGGAGACGATAAAGAGTGGTGCCGCAACAGCCGGAAGCCTCAAGCCCTGCAGAGCCTTGGGAAGGGATCTTGCCTTCAACATGATTTGTCCGCCTCTTCTTCCAGGTAGAACCTGTTCAGCCATTCGGCGACCAGCGCAGGCCGCTTGCCGTTCTCGATCTCCACCGTCGACTGCCAGACGATATCAACCTCTAGCGGTTTCGGCCTTGAAAGACGGGCGAGGACAAACCGCCCGCGGACCCGGCTGCCCACCTTTACGGGTGCAAGAAAACGCACCTTGTCGAAACCGTAATTGATGCCCATCGTTGCGCCCTTGATCTTCGGCTGGGCTTCAACCCCCATCGCGGAGAGGAGCGACAGCGTCAGAAACCCGTGCGCGATCGTACCTTCAAAAGGTGTTTCCGCCGCCCTTTCAGGATCAACATGGATGAACTGGTGGTCGTGCGTCACCTCGGCAAAAGCGTCTATCCTGGCCTGGTCGATCAGGTACCAGGAAGACACGCCGACCTCCGTTCCGACAAGCGTTTCCAGCTCGCTTGCGGCAAGGGTGCGTGACAGCGTATCAGCGCTCACTCAATAGGCCTCCTGGAAGAGGTCTGGCCCGGTTTCCACATTGATGCCACCGCTGATGGGCAGGATGGCGCCGGTGATATAGGCCCCGCCTCGCCCGCACAGATATTGCATGGCGGCTGCGATATCCTCCGGCCGGCCGACACGGCCGAGTGGCACCTGGGCTCCCACACGCGAGCGGACATTCTCGTCCGCCGTTGCAAAGGCCGTCATGTTGCTGACGAAAGGTCCCGGGGCCAGCGCATTGACTGTGATGCGCCGTGCCGCCAGCTCTTTGGCAAGGATCCGCGTCAGATGATGAACAGCAGCCTTGGATGCCGCATAGCTGTAGGCCCTGTCGCCATGGGCCGTTTCCCCCATGACCGAGCCGACGTTGACGACCCGTGCAGGATCGTCGTCGCTCGCGCCAGCTTCCAGAAGCGGCAAAAGGCCTTGCGTCAGCTGGAACAACCCGGTGACATTCACCCGCATCACCCGTTCCCAGGCGTGATAGGGAAAGTCGCCAAGCGGCTGGCCCCAGCTTGTGCCGGCATTGTTCATCAGAATTTCCAGGCTGCCGGTGCGCTTGCCGATTTCGCCCACCAGCGCCGCAACACCTTCTTCCGTTGCAACGTCCCCGGCAAAGCCTTCGGCCTTTCCCGAATAGCCGAGCGCGTTCAGCTCTTCGGCAGCCCCCTGGCAGGCTTCCAACTTGCGGCTGGCGATCATCACCCGCGCACCCGCGGCCATCAGCCCCTCGGCGGCCATGCGGCCGACCCCGGTCGCGCCACCCGTGACCAGTGCCGTTTTGCCGCCAAGGCCGAACAAGTGATCAGGCGTCATGCGGTGCCTCCGGGAACTGTTTTCTTAAGGTGAGTTTCGACACCTTGCCCGTTGCCGTCATCGGCAATGCATCGACGAAGACGACGTCATCCGGCACCTGCCACTTGGCGACCCGTTCCGCCAGATGGCAGAGGATCTCCTCCTTCTGCGGCTGCGCTTCCTCCGACGGCTGAACGATGAGCAGCGGACGCTCGTCCCACTTGGCGTCGGGTATCGCGATCACCGCGCAATTCGCCACGCCCGGATGAGACATGACGATGTTTTCCAGATCGAGCGAGCTGATCCATTCGCCGCCCGACTTGATGAGGTCCTTGGAACGGTCCGTAATCGTCAGGAAGCCTTCAGGACTGATGGCGGCGATATCGCCGGTGCAGAACCAGCCTTCCTTGTCGAACACGGGTTTCGAGGCTTCCGGATCCTCGTAATAGCCGGAAGTGATCGTGTTGCCGCGCACATAGAGATGGCCCGGGGTCGTTCCGTCATGCGGCAGGCGATTGCCGGCATCATCGACGATCTTCATGTCGACACCGAAGATCCGCCGCCCCTGGCTCTGCTTCCTGTCGATACGCTGGTCGAACGGCAGATCCGCCATCTCCGGCGGCAGGTTGCACTGGGTGCCGAGCGGGCTCATCTCCGTCATGCCCCAGGCATGGCAGACATTGACGCCCTGTTTTTCGAAAGCCTCGATCAGAGAGCGCGAGGCAGCCGATCCGCCAACGACGATATCGCCGAAGCCTTCGGGAATGCGGCCGCGCTGGCGGATCTCGTTCATGAGACCTATCCAGACAGTCGGCACACCCCAGGCGGAGAAGACCTTTTCGCGGTCCATCAGGTCGAACAGGCTTTTGCCGTCCAGTGCGCCGCCCGGAAAAATCAGGCTGGAGCCGGAAAGCGGCGCGCCATAAGGCAGGCCCCAGGCATTGACGTGAAACAGCGGCACCACCGGCAGGATGCGTGAGCCCTCGTTGAGGACCCGGGGAATGGTGACACACATGTCGTAAGCATGCAGCACCGTGGAGCGATGCGAATAGAGCGTGCCCTTCGGATTGCCTGTCGTGCCGGAAGTGTAACAAAGCCCGGCGGCCTGGTCCTCGTCGAAATCCGGCCAGTCGATTTCACCCGGCTGTCCGTCAAGGATTTCCTCGTAACAGAGCACACCTTCCAGTGTCGTTTCGGGCATATGCGCACGATCCGTCATGATGACGATCCGCAGATCTGCCGGAAAATGCGGCCGAAGTTTTTCAACGATCGGCGCGAAGGTGAGATCAACGAACAGCACCCGGTCCTGGGCGTGATTGACGATATAGATCATCTGTTCCGCTGAAAGCCGCGGATTGATGGTGTGGCAGATGGCGCCGATGCCGGAAATTGCATAATAGAGCTCGAAATGGCGGTAGCCATTCCAGGCAAGTGTCGCCACCCGGTCGCTTTCAGCGATGCCGAGTGCCTTCAGGCCATGAGCCAGCCGGGCGATCCGGCCGGCGGTTTCCTTGTAGGTGGTGCGATGAATGTCGCCTTCCGTTCTCACGGACACGATCTCACCGGCCGGATAGGTATCCGCTGCAAAGGTGATGAGGTCCGCGATTTTCAGCGGACGGTGCATCATCATTCCCTTCATGTGTTTCCTCCCAGAACACGGCCGCTACATACGGTCCCTCAAAGGGTTGAAGGGGAAGCCTAGCGCGCGGCCGACGCGCTGGAAAGGTCAATTTCCTCAGATGGCTTTTCCCGAAACCCTTTGACAGCGGCAGGCACATGCGCCAAACCCTGCCCAACCCAAGAGGAATGGTAGAGACCCCTTCATGACCCAGAAACTGGTCATTGCCGTTTGCACCGCGCAGCGGCCGAAAATGCTGCAGGCGTGCCTGGATAGCCTCGACAATCTGATCGCGCCCGCGAACACGCAGATGGCGATCGTCGTTGTGGAAAACGATCCCGTGCCGCATTTCACAGGAGCTGCAGCAGAAGATGTGAAGAAGAGGCTGTCTCTGCCGGTTTTCTTCCATCATGAAAAACGCAAGGGCATCCCCTTTGCCCGCAACACGGCCTTGGAAGCGGCACTGGAACACGCCCCGGACTGGGTGGCGCTGATCGATGACGACGAACGCGCAGAACCGGACTGGATCGAGAAACTTCTGGCCGCCTGCGTGGAACACAAGGCCGAAGTCGCCAACGGCCCCGTGCGCCGGATTTATGAAAAGCCGGCCCCGCACTGGTGGAAATCGCAGCTCCTGAAGCCGCGGCCGACCGGCTCGATCATCACCGAAGCGCCAACCAACAACGTGTTGCTGAGCGGCCGCATCATCTCCCGGGACGGTCTTGGCCTGCGGTTCGACGAACGCCTGACCTTCGGCAGCGAGGATATCGACTTCTTCCGCCGCACCCATGCGGCCGGCGCAAAGATGATCTGGGTGGATGATGCCTTTGTCGAGGAGGACATTCCGGCCTCGCGCGTCACCACCGGCCGCCTGCTGAGCCGCATGCACATGGCGGCAACCTCCGGCGCGTTCAACATCGTGCTGCGCGAAGGCCGGCTGAAAGCCGCCCTGCATTTCATTCCCAAAAGCCTGCGGCGCATGTTCTTCGGCCTCTTGGCGACAATCGTCGGTTTCGTGCTGAAACCCTTCGCCAGAAAGCGCGGCGAGAAACTCTTCTACTATGGCCTGATCCGTCTCATGAAAGGCTCCGGCAACCTGCGCGGACTTCTGGGCCGGGCGCATAACTACTACGATGTGATCGATGGTCACTGACACGCAGATGCAGCCGAAAAAACTCGCCCACATTCATCTTGGCGTTGATGGCGGGGCAGAACGGTTCTTCGTGCGCCTGACAGGCGCCCTTGCCCGGCGGGGCGTGGAGCAGATCGCTTTCATCCGAAAGGACCGGCCCTGGCGCGATGACCTCGCCAGACTCTGCGATGTGCGCGAAATGACCTTCAGCCGCTCGCACCTGAAACGCCATGTCATCCGCTGGGACATTGCTCGCCAGATCAAGGCATTCGGCGCGCGTTCCACCATGGGCTGGATGAGCCCGGCCAGCAAATGGATGCCGAAACCCGGCCCGAACATGCGCACCTTCCTGCGTCTTGGCGACTGGCCGGACGGCTTCCACACCTATGGCAATGTCGAGGACCTGATCGGCAACACGCCGGAGATCATTCGCCAGGCCATCGAAATGGGCTGGCCTGCGGAACGTGCCCATGTGATCAGCAACTTTGTCGATCCGTTGCCCGCGGATCTGAAGCCGGTCGACCGGGCGGACTACAACACGCCCGAAGACGCCACGGTGCTGATCCACCTTGGCCGCTTCGTCGAACGCAAGCGCTTCGACCTTGCCATTCAAACTGTCGCCGGCCTGCCGGAGACCGTTCATGCCTGGCTGATCGGCGACGGCGAGCTGATGTCCGACATGAAGGCCCTGGCATCAAACCTCGGCGTTCAGGACCGCGTCCACTTTCTCGGCTGGCAACGCGACCCCTCGCCTTTCCTGAAAGCTGCCGATATCCTGCTGTGCCCGACCGACGAAGAACCGCTCGGCAACGTTGTCCTGGAAGGCTGGACCGCCGGGCTGCCCGTTGTCGCAACCGCCTCGCCCGGCCCAAGCTGGCTGATCGACCACGGCAAGACCGGGCTGCTGTCGCCCTGCGGGGATGTCGACGGGCTGGTGGGGTCGGTCAAACAGCTGCTCGGCAAGCCGGATCAGGAAAATGCATTGGTTGACGGTGGCAAACGCCGCCTTGAAGGCCAGTTTTCCGAAGACGCCATTTGCAAGACCTATTCCACGCTGCTTTTCGAGAGCTGACACCGATTACCGCAAGGCAACCCACGCAGGCGCGAACATGAAAAAGAAAAAAAGATTATACAATTTCATCGTCCGTCACCCGAACCGGCAGACCTTCGCAAAGCTTTTCAATTGGTATGTCACGTTCTCGAATGCGCTGCGGAGCAAGAAGCGCTGGAACATCAAGGTTGTTTCAGATGAGCCGGTCTTCCGCGTTCGGGACGATAAGGGCCAGGAGATCTCCTTTCTTCACAGCGAACGCGTCGGCTTCTACCGTTACGGTGTTCAGCCGAGAACCAAGGGCCTTCTGGACGACTATTTCATCGACCCGGCAATGATTTCAGACGGCGACGTTGTCATCGATTGCGGCGCGAACATAGGCGAGATCGGCCTCGGATTGCGCCTTGAAGGCAAGTCCGTCCGCTATATCGCCTTCGAGCCCGGCCGGGACGAGGCCGCCTGCTGCAAGCTCAACAACCCGGGCGGCACTGTCGAACAACGCGCCCTGTGGCACGAAAAGACGACACTCAAATTCTATGAGAAATCGGACACGGCCGATTCCTCCCTCATCGAATTTTCCGGCTACGGCTCTGTTGTTGAGGTGGAAACGACGACTCTCAACGACTGCTGCGAAGAAAACGACATCCGCTCGATCAAACTCTTGAAGATCGAAGGCGAAGGCGCCGAGCCGGAAATCCTGAAAGGTGCCGACAAGATCCTGGACCGCGTCCACTACATCTGCGTCGACTGCGGCCCCGAACGCGGCCTCACCAAAGACCCCACCCTGCCAGCCGTGTGCCATTTTCTGGTCGAGCAGGGGTTCAGGTTTGAGAAGATTTCAACGAAGAGATTGACGGCGTTGTTTGTGAGACACTAGCAATAAGATAAACAGATATTGAAGTATACATTAGCGATGACATCTGATCTAAAGGCGTTCCCAGCCAGTTGGGATCAAGTCTATGGTTTTCATCGATTGGGAATTAAACCATTTGTGAGGCACAATTACGCGCTTATCCTTATTAGGGTTTAACCACGCGCCCCACCAGCTGAATGTACTATTTGCAGTAATATGGTTTTGGCAGACTGACATTAGGTACATGTCCTCGAAGTCATGGCCGTCTTCATTGGGCTCAACCCAAATGACATTGCAATCTAATTCAATATTTTTCTTAACCCAATCAATGTCATCGGAAAAAACAACTGGTGTAATCTCCGCTGAATTTTTTCTAATTTCTTGTATTGCCTTTGCGTACCATTCAGGTTCGCACGTTCCATGAAATGCGTTTGCCTTCGCGTTACTAACGTAATCACCCCGTCTAACGTGAATAGAAACAGGTTTTCTGGAAGCCCGTATTTCTTTACGGATTTTCTCTCGGCTTTGAGCAAGTTCTTTTTTAAGCACAAACTCCTTTCGGATATGGGTTTCGATATTTTTAAAATATTTCTCACTTTGCCAATATCCAGAAAAATAAGTCGATGTTTTCAAATTCAACACTTCGGGATTGAATGTGAACCCCTCTTCTTTCACATAATTTATTGATCTGCGATTTGTAAATGGAAACTTAAATTCTCTCTTTTTCTTCTTTACTTCATGAATTTCTTCTCTGGAAGCAATCTCAGCTTTTATGTTTAACCTATCAAGTAAAAATGAATGAGGTTTATAATTCTCGTAACTTGAAATATCCAATTTCAATGGCATGCTAGACTGCTCAGACAGTGATCGTCCCATAGCATACTGAAACATCTGATTGCCTAGCCCACCAGTTATTTGAACAATAATCAACTGACTTATACTTTCTCTGATACGTCTCTTTCCAGATATTTCGAAAAACTATTTATGTTTCCAACGACCTATATATGGAATGTTTACAAAAAATCGCCGCAAAGAGTCATTCAAACGAATGAAGCGAGTATTTTTCTTGAATTCTTTTGGACGACTACCGCGCCGTTTTCCTTGCCAAATTTCGGAATCAGCCTCCGAAGTAGCAACGTGCGAGACAGGGAAGGGTTGAATCCCGAAACTCTCAACGCCGTGACTCCAAAATCTATCCAAATGAACATCAACCGGTTCGTACCAAACTTCAGCCTTACTAATCAGCTTCTTTGCTGCAAGAGGTGAAAGTGCATATGACGATGTCCCGTGCGGACCTCGCTTAAAACGAACGATTTTTAGTTCTCTTATTTGCTCGCAGATCGCATATTTTCTGATTTTGTGTCCGGATAAACGGAGGAGACCGTATTCGTGAACTTTTTGAACAGCAAGCTCATATGCTGAATTGAAATTAAAGTTGAACTCAATGTCATCTTCTAAAATCAGAATTGGCTTATCTTTTTCAACGCAGAGCTGCCAAAGAAGGAAATGACTGGCATAACAACCAAGTTCCCCAGGCGCGAGTTCGAACCCATAATGCTTTAGCGCAGAACGCTCACTATATCTTACAAACAGGGGGTGATTTTCGATTCGACCATCAACCGCATCAAAAAACTCATAGGGAATGTTCAATGCATCAAGTTTCGTAGACATTTCAGATCTACGTTTTTCTGATCGCTCCAAGTTTACAACATAGGTGTCTATTGTTTTGAGCTGTTTCATTCGATGCGACCGTGCCATTTCGTTAATTGCTACCAACTAATACCTGTCGACAACGGCTCATACATACCACTTTCTTCACATTAAGGTTACACTGAAATACGGATGTCACCAAATAGCGCTCGTATTCGAAACATTTGTTGAAAAGGCCATTTTAACGCGGCGTATAATGGATAGTTGATCATATTTCTTGGTTATGTATAAAATTTGCAGTCGCACTAAGGCCTATTCTAGGCAATTGCTTCAGGCTTTAGTTGTGTGCAATTATCCTCCGATAATAACATTAAGCTCAACGCTAGGAAGATTTTTCGCAATGCTAAGCTGGATAAAACGTCTATTTCTTTTCCGTAAACAATCTTCACTTCAAAACTCGGAGAATGAAGCGCCCCTTACAGAAGTAAAACGGTGGTTTCGGGATAAGGGAGATGAGACATTGAGATTATCATATCCACTTAATGAGGATTCAACCGTATTTGATTTGGGAGGGTTTCAAGGTGACTTTGCAAACCAAATCAACATTCGGTACCGTTGCTACGTTTATTTGTTCGAGCCTAGCGTTGAGTTTTTTGAGAAATGTGAAAAAAGGTTTACTCAAAACTCAAAAGTACATTGTTTTAATTTTGGACTATCTGACGAGAACGGTCGATTTACACTCTCCAATGAAGGTGACGGCTCATCCATACTACATAAATCTGACGCTAATGGCATCGAAACTGTGACTGTTAAGAAATTTTCAGATGTTTTCGACTCTTTACATATCAAGAATGTCGATCTTATCAAGATAAATATAGAAGGTTCTGAATATCAACTCCTAGATCACATGATTTCGTCGGGGTTAATTGAAAAATTTGAAAATATACAAGTACAGTTTCATGATTTTGTAGATAATGCAAAAGAACTTCGGAACACGCTCACAGAGAAACTCTCGAAAACACATCATAGAACATGGTGCTATGAGTTTGTTTGGGAAAATTGGCAGAAAAACTCCAACTAATCTAATCGAACTGTTTTCTGCAAACAACAATTGGCTACTCGCCTAATAAATTTACAATCCTACGCGATAGGCGTTTCCGATATCGCTTGAGAGTTGAGGTATTCTTTATGAAAAACTTTTCCGACTCAATTTTTTTGTAACCTCCGTATTTATCTTGATTTAATGAGATGGCTATTTTGGCCAGAACAGAAAACAAATTGTGTTCAAACAAGACTCTTCGTCTACTTTCTTTTAATAGACTTTCGGATTCTTCAGCTAAACTCGAGTTAATAATATGCTCTATTTTAGAAATAGATTCTTCCGTATCACGAATGTCGATTTTTGATAGTGCGCCTTCTGGAAAGTAGTCATTTACGTTTGGACAACCGTGATATATTGGGTATGTCAGAGTTAAGAAAGGGTCTGAGAGTTTTTCGGTCCAATAATCTAAGATTGCGCAGTTTTCTAATGAGATATGATATTTATACTGTGAAAGAGTTTCCATTTTATCTGTAAACGAGCAAATGTTTCGGCCGAAATAGTCAATTCTATCTCCGAAATGACACTTAAGAGCGTCCACAAAGCGCAATCTCGCTCTATGTTCCTCCGTAAACGCCTTATCTGACGAAATTACAGAGATCAATTTAGATTTCTTAGGTTGGTAGTCCCTGAAAAAATCGAAGGTAAGTGGAAGATTACTTAATCGGTTGAATTCGCTCCAAACACCGACATGCCAAGGCAATCCAGGCTGCTGATAGACAGCATTTGGGTGTTGGCTAGTCTTGTCAGTCGTCACGATAAGGTCAAATTGTCTCAAGAAATTCGAAGAATATACTTTCACGTTCTGCGGTTCTGAAGCTATAAACACGCATTTTCGAGCTTTAATTTTGCCGCAATATTTTATTGGTAATGCATCAAACACAAAGAGTATATCACAATTTTCCAAATTATTGGAAAAATCAAAATAAACATTGTTCCAGATTGGTTCTAGATTGGGAAATTGACGCGTCCAAACCCAATTTTCCGACGAAGACACAAAAGCTGCTTTTATCAACAATATCTCCGCAAAGGTTTGAGGACAAAACCGCTACGATAGTTCGCGGACAATTCGATTAGCTGTTTAATATTACGATTCTCAAACATATCCAGCGAACCAAATCTCTTTTCTTGAATTGCAAATTACAACTCTCTGCAAGAATAAACTAAATTTGACCGTTAACAACCGCAGTCAGAACCCGATCCAATACTTCAAATTCATCCGATAGCGAGAAGTGATGATTTCCAATGAAGAACCCATTTTGGTCAAGATCATTTGCATTTTTGAGATCGCCATAAATTGAATAGTCAAACCACTTCATCGTTTGGTTTTTTGTAAAATTACCGGCGACGATAGGGCGTACTTCGATACCTGACTTGTTCAGTGCAGCAATGATCTGCCCTCTATCATAGCCCATGTCTGATTTGACGGTGAATGCGAACCCAAACCAGCTGCTCTGGCCAATTTCCCGTTGAATTCTCAGGAATGGGTACTTTTCCATCAAATCACGAAACTTTTCAGCATTCCTCCGACGCTCAAGCACCATGTCTGGAAGCTTCTTAAGTTGTTCGAGCCCTATTGCGCCACTCATCTCCAAAGGGCGTACATTGTATCCAGGTAAAATGAACCGGAACGATTCCTCGAATGGATTATCGCTCATTGGGGCGACATGATTTTCTTTTGGTAAGTTACGCGTCCAACCGTGTGCACGAAGGCAAAGAAGAATATGATATAGTTCTTCGTCGTCGGTAGTGATCAAGCCACCTTCCATTGTGGAGATGTGATGGCTAAAGAACGAACTGTAACTTCCCATGAGTCCGAACGTACCAGCTTGTTTGCCATCAAAAAGTGCACCTAAAGACTCGCAGTTGTCTTCTAGTAGCAAGATGTCCCTGCCTTCGACAATTTTGTTTATAGCTGTGAAGTCATTGGGATTTCCGAGTAGATTTACAACCATGATGACTTTAGTTGCGGGCGTGATTGCCCCTTCCAACTGTTCCAGGTCGTAATTCAGAGTTTCAGCATCGACGTCAACGAACCTCAGTTTCAGCCCATACTGATAAAGGGGATAGTAGGTGGTACTCCAGGACACTGCGGGGACAATTACTTCCGTGCCCGGCAGAATGGGTGCGTTCGACCTATATCGCAACGCCGCAACCATGAGCAAATTTGCAGAAGAGCCGGAATTGACCATCACTGCATGATTACTGCCTACAAATCTTGCAAATTCCTGTTCAAACTCAGCGACTTTTTTCCCCATTGTGAAAATGCCGGACTCAATTACTCGCTGAAGCGCCTCATATTCACGCTCGTCCCAGGTTGTACTTGCAAGTGGGTAATTCATTTCATTCTCCAAGGGACAGGAAATATTCGTAGGTCTGGCGAATACCGTCATTCAGGCTCGTCTTGGGCTTCCAGCCCATTTCGGACTGCAGGCTGACATCTAGCAATTTTCGCTTCATGCCTACCGGCTTGGTCAGATCATGCGTAAATTTGCCGGAATAGCCTATAACATTAGATGTTATTTCGTAGTATTCATTAATGGTGAAGTCTTTTCCAACACCAACATTTGCTACCGTCGGCAGCTTCTCAAACTTACCCAAGAAGAAAAATATTGCGTCCGCCAAGTCCTCTGCAAACATGAATTCTCTGCGCGCTTCTCCTGTTCCCCAGATCTCAACCGTTTTGTTTTTGGCAAATGTTGCCTGATGAATTTTGCGTATGACAGCAGGGACCAAATGGGAGACAGCAGGATCAAATTTATCGAAGCGTCCATACAAGTTGCATGGAATTATTGTTTTATATTGAAACTCTGGCGTTTCACGAACGATGTATTCGCAAAGCCTTGCAACGGCACACTTGGCAAGAGCGTAGCCCTCATTGGTGGGTTCCAATGAGGCGCTGAGGACTTGAGCTTCTTTGAGGGGCGTGTCCTGATCCTTGGGATACATACAAGAACTGCCGATATTCAGGAGTTGAGGAACACCTGCAGACCGAGCAGCCGTAATCAAGTTGCTGCCCATATTCCAATTGTCGGTCAAAAAGCGGACTGGGCTCGCGATATTGGCTTGAATTCCGCCAACGACGCCGGCGGCGTGCACAATGATGTCCGGCTTCTCTCGCTTCAGAAAAGCTTCGGTTTGGTCGAAATCCAGAAGATTGAGTTTCGAGCTGTCGGGAGCAATAAATTCAAAGTTGTCGGGTCGCTCATGCGCGAGCAAATTCTTCCCAACCATACCGGAACCGCCGGTCAGCAAAACTCTTGGCATTATAGTCTGAATCCCTGAAGCATTTAAGGCTAAGGCTTCATTTCCCGAAGATCGCTTGTAACCATTTCCGAAATGAGATCGCGAACACTTCGATCATGCTTCCAGCCCAGTCTTTCGAATGCTTTCGTGGCATCACCAAGCAGTAGATCGACTTCGGTCGGACGGAAGTACCGAGGGTCGATCTCCACAACAACCTTTCCGGTTGCCGCATCGATCCCTTTTTCATCTACCCCGGAACCTTGCCAATCTAACGCGATATCCACTTCAGAGAATGACCAATTCACAAAATTACGCACCGAGGTAGTCTTGCCCGTCGCCAGAACATAATCATCCGCCTTGTCCTGCTGCAGCATCAGCCACATGCCGCGGACGTAGTCTTTTGCATGCCCCCAGTCACGTTCGGCGTCCAGGTTGCCAAGGTAGAGCTTGTCCTGAAGGCCCAGCTTGATCGCGGCGGCGGCGCGGGTGATCTTGCGGGTCACGAAGGTTTCGCCGCGGATCGGGCTTTCGTGATTGAAGAGGATGCCGTTGCTGGCGTGCATGCCGTAGGCTTCGCGGTAGTTGACGACGATCCAATAGGCGTAGAGCTTTGCCGCGGCATAAGGGCTTCTTGGATAGAAAGGAGTGGTTTCCGACTGCGGAACTTCCTGTACCTTTCCGTAGAGCTCAGACGTGGATGCTTGGTAGAAGCGCGTTTTCTCGCTCAATCCAAGAAGCCGGATGGCCTCAAGCAGGCGCAGGGTACCGAGAGCGTCCGCGTTTCCCGTGTATTCCGGGGTTTCAAAAGATACCTGAACGTGGCTCTGCGCGGCGAGGTTATATACTTCGTCCGGTTGCGTTTCCTGCATGATGCGGATGAGGTTCGTGGAATCCGTCATGTCACCATAGTGCAGGTGCAGCTTCACATCACGGTCGTGCGGGTCCTGATAGAGATGATCGATCCGTCCTGTGTTGAAAGACGATGACCGTCTCTTGATGCCGTGAACCGTATAGCCTTTCTCTAGCAGCAGTTCTGCGAGATAGGCGCCGTCCTGGCCAGTGATCCCCGTGATGAGAGCTGTTTTTTGCATCGGACTCTTTTGTCTCAATCCAGTTCCGTGAGAGCTTCTTCAAGAAGCAATGCGGACGTGAGTTTCATTTCTGCGGCGCTGGTGTTTGAGAGAGTTCGCAAACTGTGGGTCATTCGCTGGCGTCCGACCGGCACCTCAATTCGCACCGAAGATTCCGGCGTTATAGTCGGTTCCAAAATCAAAAGAAAGAGAACCCTGACTTCCGAATGCTTTGAACATGTGCTGGCAACAGCAAAAGTCATAATGATATGGCAGCGCGCAGGTCAAAGATCGCTGGCGTTCGGGCTGATGGCTTGGCATAACCGCGACGGGAACGACCCGCCAGGCGAATTCAGGCGATTTCAAGCACGGGTGGATTAACGGTGGTCATTTCCGGCTTCATTTGCAGACAGGTTTGATGACAGACGCAGTGAAAATCGACGTACTCCTCGTTTCGGGGGCAAGGCCTGAGCTGTTGGAGAAAACTCTGGCAAGCTTTTCACAGCGGTTGTTCAGGCATTTCGAGATCGGAACGCTTTACGTCAACATCGATCCCTTTGAAGGCGGACCTGTGGAGGTTGATGCCTGCGAGGAGATCTGCAAACAGCATTTTGCCAATGTCGTCACCCGCAAGCCTGACAAGCCTCACTTTACAAAAGCAATCCGCTGGCTCTGGCGACAGCCGGTTGCGGACTGGTGCTTCCACCTGGAAGACGACTGGGTGCTGAACCGGGATGTCCGTCCCGAAGAAGTCAGAAAGGCAATGACACGCGACGTTCGCCAGATCAGCCTGATGACCCGGGAAAAGAACTGGGGCTACCGGTCCTTCTATCATTATGAACCCGGCCGCAGGACATTCCTCGGAATGGATCTCGGCAAGGGTCTCAACAAGAAGCGGCCGATCTTCGGAACCAGCCCCTCCTTCCTGCACAGCGATTTCGCTGCAAGATGTGCCGAGCTGATGGATGAGACACTCGATCCGGAAAAACAGCTGAACTACATGAACCCAGACCTGAATGCCTTTACCGCACAATTCAGGAACAGGTTCATCGGCGCGCGGCGAGACTATGTGGCGATCGACATCGGCCGGGAACACCGCGATGCACTTGGGATAACCAAGGAAGTTATCGATGGAAACAGCGTCTGGAGCCGGACAGAGTAAGGCGCATCTTGAAGCACACAAAATACTGTCGCACTTGAGGTCAGCTGAAAAAGACGTTCCGTGTTGCCGGCGTATCGAAATCGAAGCCGAACAGTTCGATTTCGGTTTTGTACCAGTCGGCGACGATCCCGATATTCCTGTCGGTGTAGAATTCTCCCTGGTCGGCACGGGCATTGCGGGAGATATTGCGCTGTTCGAGCGTGTCATCTGCCCCGAGATATCTTGCCAGTTCCGGACCCAGTTTTTCCTGACGCAGGATATTGACCGCAACCTTCCCCCTCTCGTCGATCACATAGTCGCTTTGCGGGTACCAGCCGAGCGAGGCGCGGTGCCAGAAGAAATCAACCTTGCCCCACTCGTGGCGCGTCTCCAGAAATTCCTCGAACCCCTTCACCGTCAGATCGAATTCCGCCTCGTGGGATCCGCTTGTCTGGAGGTAGAACTTGAATCTGGAAAAAGTCCGTGCCCAGGGGTTGCGAACAACCGCAAAAGGCACCGTGCCGGCACGCACCGAAAGGTCGATATCCCGCAGCCGGGCATGTTCGTAGCCTGGATGAAGCCCGCGATCCCTCATGAAGGTCATCAGCGCGTTTGCATAAGCCTTGCTTTTCAGGCGGCGCCGGTTGGCAAGAACCAGATTGCCTTCCAGCGCCTTGGCATGGCGCACCGACATGCCGCCGTTCTTGGGAATGTGGACGAGCAGGTGTTTTTTCGGCACCAGCCCCAGCCTGGCAGGCGCGAACTTGAGGAAATTCTTGAGCTGGTATTCGTCCATGCTGTCCGTCTCTTGAAAGCCGTGCCCTGCGCCTTCCCGCACCTTGCACGGCTGACGGAAAGACGTCGTTTCAGCCTGCTGCCGGGCGCGGCGACCGTCAGCGCCTGAGGTCGATCTGGTGGTGCCTTATCCCAATCTGCCAGGACTGTCCATTCATCGGCTCGCCGTCCAGATTGAACTGCACGGGCTGCTGGGTCTCGATTTTCAGATTGCGCACCTTGCGCTGGATCGGGCCGCCGTTGATGTCGTCAACGCCGCTGTCCAGCAGCACCGACAAAAGGTCGATCACCTTGCCCGACTGCGGGAAGGGAACGATGGTCAGATCGAGAAAGCCGTCATCGAGCTTGGCATCGGGGCACAGCCGAATGCCGCCGCCAGCGCGGCGGCCATTGCCCACAGCGAGGGCCAGGAACGAGCCCTCCCAGGAGAAATCATCCGCCTCGATACGGGCTTCGCAGGCCGAAAGTTCCGAAAACCGCTGCAGACCTGTGAAGAGATAGGCAGCCCCGCCAAGAACGCGCTTCAGGTTCGGGTCGGTCTGTGATGTCACCTGTGAACCAAAGCCGCCAGTTGCCATGTTGATGAACACACAGCCGTTGACCTCGCCAATGTCGGTCGGTTTGGCGGATGCGCGCACGGCAAACCTCAGGCAGGAGGTGATGTCCGCCGGATCAAGGCCAATGTGATTGGCAAAGTCATTTGCCGTTCCAAGAGGCAGAACCGCAAATGAAAAGGGAGGTTTTTCCCCTTCGGGCAAATCATGCAGGGCCGCATCCAGAACCTCGTTCAAGGTGCCATCGCCTCCGCCGCTGACAAGCGTGTCGATCCGCTCGCTCTCGTGATCGCGCAGGGCATCGCGAACCAGTCTCTCGACATCGCCGGCCTCATAGGTCACGCGAACGGAGACATTGTGGCCCATGGACCGTACGGCCTCCACCGCACTGCGGACATCGTCACGGCCGGCGGACTTGCCATTGAGGATCAGGCGCAGATGGTGCTTTTCCAATTACGTCTCCTTGTACCTGCTGCTTTCCTACACGAGCAGGGAAAATTGCCATCAGGCATGGCAGCAGATCATAACCCGGGGCCGGGCTATGGCAGTTTGAAAGCGGGACTGGTCTCTCCGAATGGTGCCTTTGAGCAAAACGCCGGCAAGGTGCAATCGTTCCGCTGAAAAGTGGGCCATGTGCCCGCCGGTTTCAATTTCTGCCGATCACTAAAAAGTCGGGTCCAGGGGAACCGTCGTGGGGACGCACTGTCTTGACGCCTGCTTCAGCCCGGCAGCATTGTTTCCCGGCGCGTCCGTGCGGTGCGGGCTTCCTCCATCAGCCATTTTCGGAATGCAGACACCACCGGCCGCATCGTCCGGCCCTCCGGATAGACGAAATAATACGCCGTCTGCTGTGACAGGGAGAGGTCGAAAAGCCGGACGAGACGTCCTGAGGCCAGTTCCGCCTCGACGAAAAAACGCGGGATCAGCGCGGCTCCGGCGTGGTGGATCGCAGCCTCGGAGATCATGACGAACTGTTCGAAACGCGCGCCTTGGAAGGCGGCATCTGTTTCCACGCCTGCAAGATCAAACCACTGCCGCCAGGCAAGCGGGCGTGTTGCAAGCTGCAGGCGCGGCACGCGGGCAAGATCGGCAGGTGTGCGGATCTGGTGCCGATCGCGAAAGACGCGTGAGGCAACGGGGATGACTTCCTCGTCGAACAACCGCTCGGCGATCGCCCCCGCCCAGACCGGGTCGCCGTGGTGAATGGCGCCGTCAAACGGCTCCTCGTCGAAATCGAACGGCTGCAGACGCACACTCAGATTGAGGCCAGCATCCGGATAGCGGCGCCCGAAATCAGCAATCCGCGGTGCCAGCCAGCGGGTGCCAAAGGTCGGCAGAACCGCGAGGTTGAGAACGTCCGCACTGCCGGCATAGGACATCACCTGCCGCGTGGCCGCGGTCATCTGTTCCAGCGCTCCTCGGATGTCGTGAAGGTAGATCCGGCCTGCGTCGGTCAGGACAATGCGCTGGCGAACCCGCCGGAACAGCTCGACGCCCAGCCTGTCTTCCAGCTGGCGAACCTGCTTGGACACTGCGCCCTGCGTCAGGTGCAGTTCCTCCGCGGCGCGGGTAAAGCTCAGATGCCGGGCGGCACATTCGAACGCGATCAGCGTGTCTGCCGGCGGGACGAAGGCGCGCCGCATGGCAAATTCCCCTACTTCATTCCATTTCGTCATGAATGATGGACGAGGTTTCGCTTTTACGCAAACGGATTTGAGGCAAGACTAGAGGAAATAGAATGACCCTGGCCGTCTAGCGGCCGCACATCATTGGCCGGATCACGGCCTGGGAGACACGACCATGAACGCACCCGCGAATGTTAAGTCCTCACCGGCCGGTGGCGGCTCCTTCGACTGGCAGGACCCGTTTCACCTGCGCGACCAGCTGAAGGAAGACGAACAGCTGATCCAGGATACGGCTCGCGCATTTGCCCAGGAAAAGCTGCTGCCGCGCGTCATTGAAGCCTACCGCGAGGAAAAGACCGACCGGGGCATTTTCAACGAAATGGGTGAACTCGGCCTTCTGGGCGTCACCCTGCCGGAAGACTACGGCTGCGCCGGTGCATCCTATGTCGCTTACGGCGTCGTTGCCCGCGAGATCGAGCGTGTCGACAGCGGCTATCGCTCCATGATGAGCGTGCAGTCTTCGCTGGTCATGTACCCGATCTATGCCTACGGCTCGGAAGAACAGCGCCAGAAATACCTGCCGAAACTGGCAAGCGGCGAGTTTGTCGGCTGCTTCGGCCTCACCGAGCCCGATGCAGGTTCCGATCCGGCCGGCATGCGCACCCGCGCGGAAAAGATCGACGGCGGCTACAAGCTGACCGGCTCGAAGATGTGGATCTCGAACGCTCCGATCGCAGATGTCTTCGTCGTCTGGGCGAAGTCGGAAGCTCATGACGGTGCCATCCGCGGCTTCGTGCTCGACAAGGGCATGAAGGGCCTCACCGCACCGAAGGTCGGCGGCAAACTTTCCCTGCGTGCCTCCATCACCGGTGAAATCGTCATGGACGGTGTGGAAGTGGGTGAAGATGCCCTGTTGCCGAATGTTTCCGGCCTGAAAGGCCCGTTCGGCTGCCTCAACCGCGCACGCTACGGCATTGCCTGGGGCGCAATGGGCGCTGCAGAAGACTGCTGGACCCGCGCCCGTCAATATGGCCTCGACCGCGAACAGTTTGGCCGCCCGCTGGCACAGACCCAGCTCTTCCAGAAGAAGCTGGCGGACATGCAGACCGAAATCACGCTCGGCCTGCAGGCAGCGCTGCGTGTCGGCCAGCTGTTCGACGCCGGCAAGGTGGCGCCGGAAATGATCTCGCTGATCAAGCGCAACAACTGCGGCAAGGCCCTGGATATCGCCCGCCAGTCTCGTGACATGCACGGCGGCAACGGCATCCAGGAAGAATACCACATCATGCGCCACGCCCAGAACCTGGAAACGGTCAACACCTACGAAGGCACGCATGACATTCATGCGCTGATCCTCGGTCGTGCACAGACCGGCCTGCAGGCGTTCTTCTAAGACCCTGAAGTCATGACATTTGACGCGGGCGGCCAAGCCGCCCGTCTCTCGTTCGGTTCTCTTGAAAAGGGTTTGCGTCAGCAGGCCCGTTGTTTTTCCTGACAGCGCTTGAGGAGGCTCCATGGCGGACCAGACTGCGGATGTCGTCATCGTAGGGGGAGCCGTCATGGGCTCGTCCGTCGCCTGCCACCTGGCCATGCGCGACGATTTTTCCGGACGCATCGTCGTTATCGAGGCGGATCCCGCCTATGAAACCTGCGCTTCCGCGCGTTCGGCAGCGTCCATTCGCCAACAGTTCTCCAGCGCCATCAACATCGAGATTTCGCTTTACGGCATCCGCTTTCTGCGGGAGATCGGAGCAGCGCTCAACGTGAACGGCGACAAGCCCGCTATCGATCTTCACGAGGGTGGCTACCTGTTTCTGGCAACGCCCGACAAGCTCAATATCCTTCAGGAAAATCACCGCCTGCAGCAGCAGCTCGGCGCGGACATCGCTTTTCTTGACCCGGACGGTCTCAAGGCGAAGTTTCCCTGGCTGGAGGTTTCCGACCTTGCCGCAGGCTGTCATGGCGTCACAGGCGAAGGCTGGTTCGACGGCTATGGCCTGATGCAGGCCTTCCGCAAGAAGGCCCGGTCGCTGGATGTCGACTACATTGCCGCAAAGGCCAGGGTGGCATCCGACGGCAATGGCGGCTGGAGCGTTGAGCTATCGACGGGCGAGAGACTGTCGACACCTGTCGTCGTCAACTGCGCCGGAGCTTCCGGCGGAGCCGAGCTTTGCCGTCAGGCCGGAATGGACGTTCCGATCGTTTCCAAAAAGCGCTGCGTCTTTACCTTTGAATGCAAGGACAAGCTGGAGCGTTTTCCGCTGCTGATCGATCCGAACGGCACCTACGCGCGCCCGGAAGGCACCGGTTACATCTGCGGTTCGGCGCCGCCTGAAGATCGCGATCCGGACTGCCACGATTTCGACGTCGATTATGGCCTTTTCGAAGAACATATCTGGCCGACACTGGCAACGCGCGTTCCCGCTTTCGAGGCAATCCGGCCGGGGGCTGCCTGGGCCGGCTGCTATGACATGAACCTCTTCGACCACAACGCCTTTGTCGGCGCAGTGCAGGGGCTGGACGGGTTCTATCTGGCACTCGGGTTTTCAGGACATGGCCTGCAGCAGTCACCCGCGGTTGGGCGCGGCCTTGCGGAACTGGTCGTGACAGGCGGCTATCAGACGCTGGATCTCTCGCCGCTGGCGTTCGACCGGCTGGCTGCCGGAACACCGATTATCGAAAAGAACGTGGTCTGACCGTCTAAAGCTTACTCGGCCACCAGCAAGGGCGTGACAGGTCCGTCCTCGACCTTGCTCGTCTGGGCGCTGGATACCTTGGGCAGGGTCAATGGATTGGCAGGGCTGATCTCCGCCTTTTCCGGTGCCGCGTCAGGCGTTTCCGCCGAAATATCGTCCGGGATTTCTGCCGCGCCTTCCGTCAATGCTTCGGCATTGTCGGTAACCGGGCCAGCGTTGCTGCCGCTGTCTTCAGCGTCCATCGTCTCCACCAGAGGCTCTTCCACCGGCAAGGGCAGGCTTTCAATCTGGTTCTGACCAGATGAAGCACCGCCCACCGACGTCCAGTCCACCAGCCGGGTCATTGCATCCTGCAGGACGGCCGTCAGACGGGCCATTCGCACCTTGTCCGGCTCGAAAGGCGGTGATTCATGGCGCAGGTAAGAGCGTTGTGCCAGCAGCAACGTCATCGCATGCAGGCCGCGGTCCGGTCGACCGAACGTATGGGTGATGAAACCACCCTGGGTCTGCTCATCGACGCTGACCGTATACCCTTCCCGCCCCTTGAACGAGCCGACCAGCACATTGCGCAGGTCCGGATCACACGACTTTCCGTCCGCCGTGCCGATACTGACCAGCGGCAGTCCATTTTCGGTCACGCCCTTGATGTTCGAACGCATGGACTGGCAATCCAGCACGATCACCTTGCGATGACTTCGCAAAAGCCGGTCGATCTGGCGGCGCAGGGCCTTGTGGAAGGGCGTATAGAAAAGCAGCGTGCGTTGTTCGATCTCGGTCGGGCCAGGTTCTTCGCCTTCCTGATAGATGCGCTTGCCATCCAGCGTGGTGGCGGGACACAAGGCGCGCGCTGGATCCTGCGCAGCGCTGACAGGTGTCTTGGGATCGCGGTCCAGATCGACAACGTAGCGGGAAATGGTGGAGCGCAGCACTGTCGCGCTCAACTCTCCGTGAAAGTCGAACACGCGTTCCAGGCGCCAGGCGAGATCGGCCTGAAGACGGCCCGTGGCGTTCAGTCTTTTTTCGACAGCGTTCGGGATCTCCGTGCCCGAATGGGGCAGGCAGACAATCAGCGGGCTTTGTCCTTCTTCAACCAGGATCATGCTGCAACGCCTAAACGACGAGACCAAACGGCCTCTAACTTGGAGAATTTACTTAACGGAAACAAGACATTTTCTTTACAACCAGAAGACACGTAACCACACCCGCGACAAGGCATGGTCGAATAGATCATTGTTTCCAGCAGCTTGCCAACCCTTATTGCCTGCACCGCTTCCGGGTGAAAGCCGTTTCCGGTCCGAAGCTCTCTTTCCCACACTATTTCGCGGTCGCACAAACCATCGTATCGCGCATGTTAATCCGGCGAGCTGACCAACTGGCGTCTTGACGGATGCCTGCAGGCGGGCAATTTTCACAGCAACACATTCTTTCGGCGGCCAAGGCTGCCCTATCCCCTTCCGTTCAGGATCTGCCTTCAAACGAGGACCCGGCCATGACGCTTCGCAATGGCAAAGAATTTCTGATGATTCCAGGACCAACCAATGTGCCGGAGGAAGTCCTGCGGGCCATGCACCGACCTGCGGTAGACATTTATGAAGGCCCTTTGCTGGAAACGACCGGGTTCTGCCTGCACGGTTTGCAGCGGCTGTTCCGGACCGAAGGCAAGACCTACATCTACGCAGCCAACGGTCATGGAGCCTGGGATGCCGCCCTGTGCAACACGCTGAAGCGTGGCGACAAGGTGCTCGTGCTGGAGTCCGGCCGCTTTGCCCTTGGCTGGGGAGAAGCTGCCAACGTGCTGGACCTCGATATCGAGGTTCTGCCCGGTGCCTGGGACAAGGGGGTCGACCCTGCCCACCTGCAAGAACGGCTGAAACAGGATACCGCCCACGAGATCAAGGCCATCCTGGTGGTTCAGGTCGATACGGCCTCCGGGGTCTGGAATGATATTGCCGCCTTGCGCAAGGCGATCGACGCAGCTTCACACCCTGCCCTGTTCATGGTCGACACCATTGCCTCGCTAGGCTGCATGCCGTTCGAGATGGACGCCTGGGGTGTCGATGTGGCGCTGACGGGATCGCAGAAGGGCCTGATGTGCCCGCCAGGCCTCTCCTTTGTTGCCGCCGGCCCGAAAGCGGACAAGGCACATGAAACGGCGGAGCTGCGGACCAACTACACTGACTGGACTTTCCGGCAAGGGCCGGAGCACTACCAGAAATACTGCGGAACGCCGCCCGAGCACCTTCTGTTTGCCTTTCACAAGGCTCTCGATCTCATTTTCGAGGAAGGGCTGGAGAAGACCTGGCACAGGCATGCCCTTCTGGGTGAGGCAACCCGGCGGGCGGTTGCGGTCTGGGCGGAAAAGGGCGCGGTCGACTTCAACATCACCGACGCGCATGCCCGCTCGAACTCCGTCACCGTTGTGCGGTTCAACGAAGGCGACGTGGCGGCGCTAAGGACCTTCACCAAGGAAGTTTGCGGCGTCACCATCGGTGGAACGATCGGCGAATTGTCCGGCAAAGGCATCCGCATTGCCCACATGGGCCACGTCAACGCCGTCATGCTGCTCGGCACGTTGTCAGCCATCGAACTCGGCTTCCAGAAACTGGGCATTCCCCATGGGCGGGGCGGAGTGCAGGCGGCGATGGATTACCTGGCTGGGGCTCTCTGAGAACGGTGGCACGCGTCCTGGAAAGTGTCGAAATGTTGAGCGCGATCGCCGCCCATTCCACACGGGTTCAAATGCCTGGCAATGCTTGCTGAGCAGCATTTTCACCTGTCCCTTCAGCAAAACGGTCCTCATCCTGAGGAAGCGCGCAGCGCTGTCTCGAAGGATGGGCGGCATAATCCGGTACAAGCGGCCCATCCTTCGAGACGGACCTGACCGGTCCTCCTCAGGATGAGGGTCGTTTTGAAGTCTTTTTCTTCCTAAAGCTTTTCCTCCAGCCGGTCGCAGATCGTTTTCAGAACCTTGATCCGGGCATGGCGCTTGTCTTCGGAGGAGACCAGCGTCCAGGGGGCATAGTGGGTTGATGTGCGATCGATCATGTCGCCGGCCGCGATGGCGTATTGGTCCCATTTCAGGCGATTGCGCCAGTCGTCATCCGTGATCTTGTGCTGCTTGTAGGCAGTGTCCTCGCGCGCCTTGAACCTGCGCAGCTGCTCGTCCTCGGAAATAGCGAGCCAGAATTTGCAGACAATGTAGCCAAAGTCCGTGAGTTCCTGCTCGAACTCGTTGATTTCGTTGTAGGCGCGCAGCCAGTCGTCGTGTCCGGCGTAGCCTTCTACACGCTCCACCAGCACGCGTTCGTACCAGGACCGGTCGAAGATGGCGAAATGTCCCTTGGCCGGCACGCGCCGCCAGAAGCGCCACAGATAGGGGCGAGCCTTTTCCTCGTCGGTCGGTGCCGAGATCGGGTGAACCTTGTAGATGCGCGGATCGAGCGGACGGATCACCCTGCGGATCGCACCGCCCTTGCCGGCGGCATCATTGCCCTGAAACACCAGAACAACACCCGTCTTGGACAGGGACTTCATGTCCGACAGATCGGACAGTTGCTTCTGGTACTTGTCGCGAAGCTCTTCGTATTCCGACTTCTCCAGCTTTTCCGTCAGGTCGATGGTGTCGACTGCCGTTTCGCGCTTCAGCCCGCCGACCACGGGAGGTGCGGCAATTGAATGCGGTTCGCCGTCCTCCAGCTTCAGCTTCATGGCATTGGCAACCGTTTGTGCCAGCGCGGCATCGCGGTACTCGGGATCCTGCGAGGGGATGACAAACCAGGGCGCGTAGCCCTTGCTGGTTTCCAGAATGATCTTTTCGCCGGCCTCGCTCGCCTTCTTGTGGTGCTTCAACGCTGCCCAATCGGCCAGCACATGGCGCGCGGCATGTTTTTTCTCGATGTGCTTCAGCCGTTCTTCCTGTTCCTTCTTGGGCAGGTAGAACCAGAATTTCAGGATCAGCACATCCTCGTTGGCGAGCATTTCCTCAAACCGGCGGATCCGGGTCAAGGCCTTGTCGAAGGCGTCCTCGTCGATCTTCTTGTAGATCCAGTCCCGCAGAACGGTCTGATACCAGCTCCCAAACACGATGGCCGTCTCGCCCTTGGGCGGCAGATCGCGCCAGTAGCGCCACAGCGGCGGGCGCAGCCGGGCCTCGTCCATCAATTCGCCATAGGCGTTGCAGACAAGATGGCGCGCATCCATCCAGCCATAGAGCCGGGCAACCGCTTCGCCCTTGCCCGCGCCATCCAGGCCATCAACCAGGATCATCGTCGAAAACGGCTGTTTCTCGACAACGGGCAGCTGGGCCGCCAGCAGCGCCTCGCGCAACTGCGGCTCCAGTTTCTTGAAGGTTTTCTTGTCCATGTTCTGCGGCAGGCGGGCGGATTCAAACATGAAGACCTCAAAAGAAAAGACGCACTGGCTGCATCTTGAAACACCCGCACTTAAAAAACCATCTCTTGCTTCAATGTTCCCGAATGGCAGGAGATTCCAATTTTTCGCTATCGGATGGAAGAAGGCGCAACTATATGAAGCGGTAACCGTTTGCTTCACGTCTTTGAAGGCACCCGGCATTTGACAGTTTTTCACTTTTCTCGACCAACACGACCGACCCCGTGACCGAATTTCTTGATCCTGTTCTGACCTTCATCGCGGAAAACCCGTCCCTGGCAGGTCTGATCTGTTTTCTGGCCGCCATGGGCGAAGCGCTGTTCCTGATCGGCCTTTTCGTGCCGACGACGGTGGTGCTGGTGGGCGCCGGAACGCTCGTCGGGCTCGGCAAGCTGGATCCCGTGCCGCTGTTCATCTGGACGACCCTGGGAGCGACCGCAGGCGATGCGATCTCCTACTGGATCGGCTACACCTTCAAGGACAAGATCAAGACCATGTGGCCGCTGAACAAATATGCGGACATTGTGGAAAGCGGCGAGAATTTCTTCAAGAAACACGGTGGCAAGAGCGTCTTTATCGGCCGCTTCGTGCCTGGTGTAAAATCGGTGGTTCCAGGCATCGCCGGCATGGCCGGCATGAATTTCACCCGTTTTTCGGTGGTCAACGTCACCTCCGCCTTCGCCTGGACGATCGTGCATATTGCCCCCGGGATCATTGCAGGTTCCGCACTTGATGCCATCGGCCAGATCAGCGGACGGCTGGCCCTGGTGCTCGGCGCTCTCCTGGTCATCGTCTTCCTGGCGGTGATGCTCGGCCGCTGGATGATCCTGATTGTCCTGCCGCTGTTTCCCAACACCCATGCGGCCATCGTCAAACGCTTCGCCAGGCGTCAGGACCGGGTATCCCAATGGATCGCGCGCAATTTCGACCCCGCGCATCCACGCTCGGCAGGCATGCTGGCCTCCGCGCTGATCCTGCTGATTTCCTTGCCGGCCTTCTTCTGGATCGTCGGAGAAATCGCCCCCGGCGAACCGATGGTGCGGGCCGACCTTGCCATCCTGAACCTGTTCGACAGCCTGCGCACGCCGGTCGGCGACCGGATCATGGTGTTCGTGACATCGCTCGGCGACGGGATTGTCGTTACCGCCGTCACCGTTGCGGTTGCCGCCTATCTGTTCCTCAGGAAAGCCTGGCGACGCGGCATCGGCTTCGTCATCGCGATGGCCGGCACCGCCATGTTCGTGCCCCTGTTCAAGCTGATGCTGCATCGCTCGCGGCCGATCGAACTTTATGCCGGTGCCGACGCCTACAGTTTCCCCAGTGGCCATGCGACGCTGAACGCGGTGCTCTACGGCATTTGCGCCGTGTTGATCGCCCACGATCTCAGCCGTTGGGCCAAGGCCAGCATTTTCACCATAACCGCGACACTGGTCATTACCATCGGCTTTTCGCGTGTCTACCTTGGCGCCCACTGGATGTCGGACGTCCTGGCCGGACTGTTGTTCGGCATTGGTATGGTTTCGGCCTTCGCCTTCGTGTTCGGCCCGATCCACAACGAGAAGATCGGCCGGACGACACTTGCCGTCATCGTCGTTGCTACGCTCGGCATCTTCGGCACCTGGCACCTTTCAGGTACCTATGACAAGGCACTTCAGATCTATGAGCCGCGCACCAACACCGAAGCGCTGACAGCAACGGGCTGGCTTGCAGGCGGTTGGCGGGCACTGCCTGCTGAGCGGATCGAACTGAATGGCGATACCGAGGAACCGCTGGTGATCCAGTACACCGGGTCCCTGGACCGCTTTGCCCAGGCTGCAGAAGCCGATGGCTGGCAGAAACCACCAAAATGGTCCCTCTCGAGTGCAGGCGGGTTCGTGGAAGGCAAGACACCGCCGGATTCCCTGCCGATCCTGCCTCGAAGCCAGAACGGTCGCCAACCGTCTCTCGTTCTCATCCGCAAGGATCATTCCGCCAACGCAGACAAAAGCGGACGCTGGGTGCTGCGGCTCTGGCCAAGCCGCTATGCCATCCTGCAAGCGGGCAGTCTGCATCCGCTTTACCTCGGTAGCGTGGTACATGAGGATATCCTGCGCCCGATGGGCGAGTTCTCCGGTCCAAAAACGGATATCGAAACTCCGGACCTGACCGACAATCCGGCCCATCTGCTGCCTGGCGCGATAACGCGAAAGCGAGCGGACGGGACGGAAGTCGTGCTCGGCTTCAGCTATGGTCCGGTACCTCCGGCTGCGTCCGGGGTTCCCGCAAAAGATACGCCCGTGGCTGCACCGCAGGCTCAGTAATCTCGCCATCGCAGCAGTTCGGGTCTGGTGCCTGCAACACGTTCCGGACCAGCCCCTTGCGCTGGTTTAGAGACGGTTGAACTGTTGAGCCTCCACACAACGCGGTCCCAAAAATGTCCTAATAGGCCGCCATTCTCTTGCGAGACATATTCGGATCCAGGCTTCGCTTCACGCCAAAAGATGCCGTTATTCCAGCGGGTTAGGCACCAATGGCCGAGTTTGTTTTTCGCGTGTCAGCTCCCCGTTCCCGGAAAAGCGATCGAAAATTACCCCTTGATACTTTTTTCGTATATTCATATATTTGAATATATCGTAATCAAGGGCACATCATGACTGACTTTACACCCCTTATGAGTTTCCTGGGTGGAACGCTGATCGGCGTTGCCACGGTTGCCCTGATGGCCGTGCTCGGGCGCATTGCCGGCATCAACGGCATTGCCAGCGGCTTTCTGACCACGCAGTTCAACCAGGACTGGGCCTGGCGCGCCGCCTTTCTGGCCGGCATGGTCGCCAGCCCGCTGATCATGCTCGGCATAACCGGGCAGCTGCCGGAAATCACCGTGCCGTCCTCCCCGCTGCTGCTGGTGGTCGGCGGTTTTCTGACCGGTATCGGCACGACCTATGGCTCCGGCTGCACGAGCGGCCATGGTGTCTGCGGCATCTCGCGCCTGTCGGCACGGTCCATCGTGGCAACCGTCACGTTCATGGCAACCGCGGGTGTGACCGTCTACCTGACCCGCCACGTCTTTGGAGGATAACGGCATGAAACTTCTTTCCGCTTTTGCCATTGGCCTCCTCTTCGGCTGCGGCATCCTGATCTCGGGCATGGGCGACCCTGCCAAGGTCCTGAACTTCTTCGATGTGGCCGGCACCTGGGACCCGAGCCTTGCCTTCGTGATGGGCGGTGCGCTGCTTGTCACGGCCATCGGCTATCGTCTGGTCTTCCGGATGAACACGCCGCTGCTGGCACAGGGCTTCAACCTGCCTTCGAGAACCGATCTCGACGCCAAACTGATCGGCGGCTCCGCGGTTTTCGGCATCGGCTGGGGCCTGAGCGGTTTCTGTCCGGGTGGTCTCGTTCCGGTGCTGGGTCTGGGCATGGAGCCTCTGCTGACCGCCGGTGCTATCGTTGCCGGCATCTTGACCGCAAGATGGATGATCGCCCTCGGCCATCGCCAGCAACCCGCAAAAGCCTGACCCGGCTCGGCCGGCAAAACAAACGGGAGATTGTTATGAGCAACTCAAACTATCCGGTCGACATGGGTGTCAAACCTGACGTCACACCCTTTTTCGATCCGGCCACCAACACGATCAGCTACGTGGTCAAGGACCCGGCTTCCAACGCCTGCGCCGTTGTCGACAGCGTGATGGATATCGACTACGCCGCCGGCCGCATCACCTATGACCATGCCGATCAGATCATCGCCTATATCCGCGAGAAGGATCTTAAGCTGGAATGGCTGATCGAGACACATGTTCATGCCGATCACCTGTCGGCAGCGCCGTATATCCAGCAGAAACTGGGCGGCAAGCTGGGCATCGGCGACAAGATCACCGTCGTCCAGGAAACCTTCGGCAAGGTGTTCAACGAAGGCACGGAGTTCCAGCGCGACGGCAGCCAGTTCGACCGCCTGTTCCGTGACGGGGACGTCTATCAGATCGGCGAGCTGACCGCCTTTGCCATGTATACGCCCGGCCACACTCCGGCGTGCATGGTGCATGTGATGGGCGATGCCGCCTTTGTCGGCGATACGCTGTTCATGCCCGACGGTGGCTCGGCCCGTGCCGATTTCCCGGGCGGTGATGCGGCAACGCTTTACGACAGCATCCAGAAGGTACTGGCCCTGCCGGACGACATGCGCCTGTTCATGTGCCACGACTATGGCCCGAATGGCCGCGACATCCAGTGGGAGACCACGGTGGGTGCCGAGAAGGAACACAACATCCACGTCGGTGGCGGCAAGACGAAAGAAGAATTCGTCAAGTTCCGCACGGAACGCGATGCCCAGCTCGACATGCCGAAGCTGATCATCCCCTCGCTGCAGGTAAACATGCGCGCCGGCAAGCTGCCGCCCGCGGATGAAAGCGGCAAGACCTTCCTGAAAGTGCCGGTCAACGGCCTCTGATCGAGGCCATTGAACGGCCCCTCTAGCAGAACCGAAGCAGGCGGCTGATCCCCGTGTATCCACGCGAGGCGGGCGTCTGCAGAAAATCGGTCGAGACTTCATCGCCGGGAGGAGGCGGACAGGACCCATGAAAGCAATCAATTCCCAGATATCGGTAGCTCCCCAGGTAAAACCCGAGGACATGGCCGACTTTGCACAACAGGGCTTTCGCTCGGTGATCTGCAATCGCCCCGACGGGGAAGGTGCCGACCAGCCCTCGTTCGAGGAAATCGAAGCGGCTGCCGGCAAGCTCGGTATGGAAGCGCGGTATCTGCCCATCGTTGCCGGCAAGGTGGGCGATACGGATGCCGAAGAGTTCGGACGATTGATGGAAAGCCTGCCGAAACCGATCCTGGCCTATTGCCGGACCGGTACGCGCTCGGCAACGCTCTGGTCGTTGTCCCAGGCCGAAAAGCTGCCGCTCTCCGACATCCTCTCCAAAACCAAGGCCGCCGGCTACGACATGGCTGGCGTGGTGCGGCGCATCGCCAACGGCGGCCGCACACCGACCGAAACTGCCGAGGATGCGCGTTTCGACGTCGTCATCGTGGGCGGTGGCGCGGCCGGCATCTCGGTGGCCTCCAGTCTGCTTTCCCGCAAGTCGGACCTGGAAATCGCCATCATCGATCCGGCAGACGTTCACTACTACCAGCCCGGCTGGACGATGGTCGGCGGCGGCATCTTCGAGGCCTCGGACACCGCCAAGACCATGGGCTCCCTCATTCCGAAGGGCGTTCACTGGATCAAGTCGGCAGTCGCCGCCTTCGAACCGAAGGACAATGCCGTCGTTCTGGACGGCTGCCGAGTGGTCAAATACGGACGGCTGGTGGTCTGCCCGGGCCTGAAGCTCGACTGGCACAAGGTCGAAGGCCTTGTCGACACCCTCGGCAAGAACGGCGTGACGTCCAACTATCGATACGACATGGCTCCCTACACCTGGCACCTGGTGCAGACCATGAAGGCAGGGCGGGCGCTGTTCACCCAGCCGCCCATGCCGATCAAATGCGCCGGTGCGCCGCAAAAGGCCATGTATCTTTCGGCAGACCACTGGCTGAAGTCCGGCACTCTGGACAAGATCGACATCCAGTTCATGAATGCCGGCGGTGTACTGTTCGGCGTGAAGGACTATGTGCCTGCGCTGATGGACTACGTGAAGCGATACGATGCCGGCCTGAACTTCTTCCACAATCTGGTTGCCGTCGACGGGCCTGGCAAAAAGGCCGTCTTCGAGGTGAAGGAACCGGAAAAGGATCCACGCCAGGCGGAAGTCGAGTTCGACATGATGCATGTGACGCCGCCGCAGACAGCACCCGATTTCATTCGCGTCTCGCCGCTGGCGGATGCCGCCGGCTGGGTCGATGTCGACCAGTCCACGCTGCGCCACAAGACCTTCGACAACATCTGGTCGCTCGGCGATGTGATGAATGCGCCGAATGCCAAGACGGCCGCGGCTGCGCGCAAACAGGCTCCGGTGGTCGCGGAAAACATCGTTTCCGATATCGCAGGGCACAGCGCGACGGCCCAATATGACGGCTACGGCTCCTGCCCGCTCACCGTTGAACGTGGCAAGATCGTCCTGGCCGAGTTCGGCTACGGTGGAACGCTGTTGCCGAGCTTCCCGCGTTGGCTGGTGGACGGGACCAAGCCAACGCGCACCGCATGGCTCCTGAAGGAGCGAATCCTGCCTCCCATTTACTGGCGTGCCATGTTGCGCGGCAAGGAATGGCTGGCCAAGCCGGAAAAAGTATCGGCAGCATAACAAACCCGGAAAACGGGCCCATCGTACCAACCTGCAACTCGAGCCGGTTTCCCGGCTCGAGTTTTTACCAGCCCCGACAAAGGCCAAGAAAAATGATCCGCCTAAAGCGCTATCTGCCCATTCTCGACTGGGGCAAAAGCTATGACAGGGAAACGGCGACAAACGATCTCGTTGCGGCGGTGATCGTGACGATCATGCTGATCCCGCAGTCTCTTGCTTACGCGCTTCTGGCTGGTCTGCCGCCCGAAGTCGGCCTTTATGCATCCATCCTGCCGCTTGTCGCCTACGCCCTGTTCGGCACCAGCCGAGCGCTGGCCGTCGGGCCGGTTGCCGTGGTCTCGCTGATGACGGCTTCCGCCGTTGGCGAACTGGCCAGGCAGGGCACCCCGGAATATCTGGGTGCAGCCATCATTCTCGCTTTCCTGTCGGGCCTGATGCTGATCGCCATGGGCCTGTTCCGGCTCGGCTTCCTGGCGAACCTCCTGAGCCATCCGGTGATTTCCGGCTTCATCACCGCGTCGGGCCTGCTGATTGCGTCCAGCCAGCTCAAGCACATCCTCGGCGTCAAGGCGAACGGGCATACGCTTTACGAAATCCTCGGCTCCATCCTGCAGCACCTTGGCGAGATCAACTGGATCACCTTCGCAATCGGCATATCGGCCACGGCTTTCCTCTTCTGGGTGCGCAAGGGCCTGAAGAAGCTGCTGCTCGGCATGGGAATGAAACCGTTTTTTGCCGATATCCTGACCAAGGCCGGGCCGGTGGCAGCCGTAGCGGTGACCACGATCCTGTCCGCCGTCTTTCAACTCGGCGAGAAAGGCGTGCGTGTTGTCGGGGACATTCCCTCCGGCCTGCCGGTGCCGCATCTGCCAGCCTTCGACAGCGAATTGTGGCTGGCGCTTGCCGGTCCCGCGCTGCTGATTTCGGTCATCGGGTTTGTGGAATCCGTCTCCGTTGCGCAGACGCTGGCAGCCAAGAAGCGTCAGCGGATCGAGCCGGATCAGGAGCTGATCGGCCTCGGCGCCTCCAACATTGCCTCCGCCATTTCCGGTGGCTATCCGGTCACCGGCGGGTTCGCCCGCTCGGTTGTCAATTTCGATGCCGGGGCAGCGACCCCGGCGGCTGGTGCCTTCACCGCCGTCGGCATTGCGCTGGCCACCTTGTTCCTGACCCCGCTGCTGACGCATCTGCCGCAGGCAACTCTGGCCGCCACCATCATCGTTGCCGTGCTGTCGCTGGTTGATCTCGGCGCGATCAAGCGGACGTTCGCCTATTCTAAGAGCGATTTCGCGGCCATGGCCGCGACGATCCTGATCACCCTGTTCTTCGGTGTCGAGCCGGGCGTGGTGACCGGCGTTGCCCTGTCGATCGCGCTTTATCTCTATCGCAGCAGCCGGCCGCATATGGCAATTGTCGGCGTCGTGCCAGGAACCGAGCACTTCCGCAATGTAGACCGGCACGCCGTAGTGACGGGGGACCGGGTGCTGACGCTACGGGTTGATGAAAGCCTGTTCTTTGCCAATTCTCGGTTTCTGGAAGACCGGATCTATGCACTGGTAGCCGAAAAGCCCGATATCGAACACGTGGTGCTGATGTGCCCGGCCGTGAACGAGATCGACGCCAGTGCCCTGGAGAGCCTTGAGGAAATCAACCACCGTCTGTCGGATTCCGGTGTTTCCTTCCACCTTTCGGAGGTGAAGGGACCGGTGATGGACCGACTGAAGCGGACCGATTTCCTGAAGCATTTGAGCGGGCAGGTGTTCCTCAGCCAGTATGACGCCCTGTGCACGCTCGACCCGCTGACGGCGCATATCTCGGAAAGCCGCACGCCGAAGAAGACCGCGAAATCGAACCTGTGGAGCGGGCCGGAGATCTGATCCGGCTCCGGCTATTTTGCTGTGAGAGGGTCGAACCGGTTGTTACCGCATTTCTGTCCGATCCACCGCTCCTCAGGATGAGGCATTTTTGCTGTCAGGCGCTTGAGGCGAGAGCTGCTCGCCCTCAAACCAACCGGCAAAAAGGCATCAGTTGCTGTTTGACGACTGGAGGATCGGCACGATCTTCTCGCAGAAGCGGAAATGGACCGGCGGCTTCTCGCCTTCCTGAACCATGAGCCCTTCGGTGCCACGGGGCTGAACGGTGACCAGTTCGATCGCCTCGCCGCCATCCGTCAGCAGGCAATTGATGGCCGCACGCTGAGTCATCTTGCCGCTCTTTTCAGCCCCATAGACCTGGCAGATACGCCCCGGGGTTTCCAGAAGGCCACGGTAGATGGCCAGCGTCGAGCCGGGTGCGCTTCGGTCGATCCGTGGAGCCGGACAATCCTGCAGTTCCCGCACCCATATGCCTTGCGCGAAATCCGCAAAACGCAGATCCAGTGCCCGCCCTTGCAGAAGGGGTGCGGATTTCGGCACCTGGAACATCAGGTCTCCCTTGCCTGCAAGCGCAGGCCCGCACGCAAACGCCAGTGCAACGCCCAACAAGGCATTTCGTGTGAAACCGTTCAACCGCTACCCCCTCCCGGAGTGACAAGATCCAACCGGATTATCCGATGCGCCGAAACATCGCGCAAGTTGGCAGGAAAGGTCAATGTCGCCAACGGCAAAACTTGCAAAAAACGAACAAATGTGGAACAAAATGCGCATGGAACCCGATCATCAGCCACTAGCGGGGCGGATTCAGCTGGATGACCCGCTCAAGGACGGACGTCAGTCGGAAACAGCGCTGAAGGTCTGGCGCGGGGCCGCGCGGCTGTTGCGACAACTCGATTTCGCCTGCCTGCCGGAAGTCACCCTTGCCTCCGCCCGGCGGGCGGACCTCCTGGCGCTTGGGCCGAAACATGAGCTCTGGATAGTCGAGGTCAAATCCTCGATCGCCGATTTCCGGGCGGATACCAAGTGGCCGGACTACCGCCTTCATTGCGACCGCCTGTATTTCGCGACGCATCCGGACGTACCGCTGGAGATCTTTCCCGAGGAGGCCGGGCTGATTGTTTCCGACGGCTTCGGGGCGGAGATCCTGCGCGAAGCACCGGAACACAAGCTGGCGGCAGCCACCCGGAAATCGGTAACCCATCGCTTCGCCCGCCATGCCGCACACCGCCTGCACAACCTGTCAGACCCGGACGGCGCACAGATCTTCAACCGGTTCTGACAAACGCTTCCGGCACAAATCCAACGCCCTGTTCACGCGTATCAAGGAAGAACGCCTTCCTGGACGGGAACAGAATGTCGTGACGAAAACCATCCAGATCGTCTGGTTCAAGAAGGACCTGAGGATTGAGGACAATGCAGCGCTCAAACGGGCAAGCCTTCACGGTCCGGTACTGCCGCTCTACGTCATCGAACCCGACCTCTGGCAACAGCCTGACATGGCCGGACGCCACTATGCGTTTTTGCTGGAATGCCTTTCCGAATTGAGACGAGACCTGGCAGCGGTTGGCCAGCCGCTGGTCATCCGCACGGGCGAGGTTACCGAGGTTCTCGGTGCCTTCTTGCGATCAAACGGAGTTGCCGGGCTCTGGTCACATGAAGAGACGGGAAACGACTGGACGTTTGCCCGGGACAAGCGTGTTGCCGCCTGGTGCAGGGCTCAGGGAATTCCCTGGACGGAGTGCCGGCAAACCGGCGTAATTCGACGCCTTCAAACACGGGATGGCTGGGCCGCGCATTGGGACCGCTTCATGGCAGAAGCGCCCGTCGATCCGCCCTGCTTGTCGCCACTTGCCGAAAGCAATCCCGGTATCGATCTCGGCAAGCCTCCAGCAGCATCGGAACTGGGTTTGCCCAACGACCATTGCCCGAACCGGCAGCGCGGCGGGCGGTCCCCTGCACAGGCAACTCTGCACAGCTTCCTGTTTCAGCGCGGCAAGCCTTATCGGGCGGCCATGGCAACGCCGGTCAAGGCCTTCGATGCCTGCTCCCGGCTTTCGCCATATCTGGCATTCGGTTCGTTGTCGCTGCGCGAGGTAACCCAGGCGACCTGGAGCCGCCAGCGTGATCTGAAGGGTTCGGAGTTTCCCGGCCGCAGCACGTGGCAGGCAGCCATGCGGTCCTTTTCGGGCCGTCTTCACTGGCACTGCCATTTCATGCAGAAGCTTGAAGACGAACCCTCTCTGGAGTTCCGCAACCTGCACCCCGCCTACGAGGGGCTTCGACCGGCCCAGCCTGACCGAGAACGGCTTGAAGCCTGGCAGAAAGGGGAGACGGGCCTGCCCTTTGTCGATGCCTGCATGCGAGCACTCGCGGCCACCGGATGGATGAATTTTCGAATGCGGGCAATGCTGATGGCAGTTGCCAGCTATCATCTGTGGCTGGACTGGCGAGCACCGGGCCTGCACCTGGCGCGGCTTTTCACCGATTATGAACCCGGCATTCACTGGCCGCAGGTGCAGATGCAATCGGGAACCACCGGGATCAACACCATCCGGATCTACAATCCGGTGAAGCAGGGTCTCGATCAGGACCCGGAGGGTCTGTTTGTTAGACGGTGGGTGCCGGAGTTGAAGGACATTGCGACCGCGCATGTTCACGAACCCTGGAAGGCAGATAACGCAGGCAAGGTTCTGGGCAAATGCTATCCCTTCCCGGTCGTCGATTATCTCGAGGCGGCGCGCGAGGCGCGGGACAA
Organism: Roseibium sp. RP-7; assembly: GCF_053005225.1. Taxonomy (NCBI): domain Bacteria; kingdom Pseudomonadati; phylum Pseudomonadota; class Alphaproteobacteria; order Hyphomicrobiales; family Stappiaceae; genus Roseibium; species Roseibium sp. RP-7. The sequence goes on along the minus strand of NZ_JBRKQA010000001.1, from coordinate 107,623 downwards.
GGTCTGGGCTGTACGGAAGGGACAAGCATTCCGCGGGGCAGCGGCAGATATCCAATCGAAACACGGCAGCCGGAAAAGCGGGATTGCAATGCGCGGCCAGGAGAAAGCCCGACGCGGCAGGAAACCGCGGATCAATCCCGACCAGGCAGACCTTTTCGGGCCAAACTCATGAAAATGCGCAAGAAAGAGGATCTGCCGGTAAAGCTCTGTGCCACTTGCGGACGCCCCTTCACCTGGCGTCGAAAATGGGCCCGTGACTGGGAAGAGGTGCGCCATTGCTCCGAACGCTGCAGGCGCAACAAGGACGCGAAACAAGGGACTTCACCGGAAATGCGCAGCTGAGGCCGTCTGCCAGCCAAGCGGTCAGCCGAATTAAGGAGGTCACGGTGCCCGTGACCTCCGTTCTTGTGTGCAGGCAGTCCTCAAACGAACAGGTTGACCAGGCTTTCCAGGTATTCCTGCTTGCCGGATTTCGGCTGCGGTTCCAGGTCGGCCTTGTGGACGCGCTCGGCCAATGTCTCGAGCGAGGAACCACCCTTGAGGATGTCGGCGTTTTCCGGCTTCTGCCAGCCGGCATAACGGTCATCGACGAAGCCCTTCAGTCGGCCGTCCTCGATCATGGCTGCCGCGGCCTTCAGACCGCGGGCAATCGCGTCGGCTGAGCCGACGTGCGCCTGGATCAGATCGACCGGGTCGAGTGACTGGCGACGCAGCTTGGCGTCGAAGTTCGTGCCGCCGGTGGTGAAGCCGCCCGCCATCAGAATCTCGTAGTAGGCGAGCGCCAGTTCCGGCACGTTCATGCCGAAGTGGTCGGTATCCCAGCCGCACTGATAGTCGTTGCGGTTCATGTCGACGGACCCGAAGATGCCGAGCGAACGGGCCATGTGCAGTTCGTGCTCGAACGAGTGGCCGGCCAGAATGGCGTGGCCCTGTTCGATGTTCATCTTGACGTCGTTTTCCAGCCCATAGGCCTTCAGGAAGCCATAGACGGTGGCGACGTCGTAGTCGTACTGGTGCTTGGACGGCTCCTGCGGCTTCGGCTCGATCAGGATCGTGCCCTTGAAGCCGATCTTGTGCTTGTACTCGACCACCATGTTGAGGAAGCGGCCGAACTGGTCCAGCTCCTGTTTGATGTTGGTGTTGAGCAGGGTCTCGTAACCTTCGCGGCCACCCCAGAGCACATAGTTTTCACCGCCGAGGCGATAGGTGACGTCCATTGCGTTCTTCACCTGTGCGGCGGCATAGGCGAAGACGTCCGGATCCGGATTGGTGGCCGCACCGCCCATGAAGCGGCGGTTGGAGAACATGTTGGCCGTACCCCAAAGGAGCTTGATGCCGGTGTCGGCCATCTTCTTTTCGAAGATGTCGGCAATCGCGTTCACGTTGGCATTGCTTTCGGCAAGCGTCCGGCCTTCCGGCGCAACGTCGCGGTCATGGAAAGTGAAGAACGGCATGCCCAGGATCTGGAACATCTCGAAGGCAACGTCCGCCTTCAGTTTGGCCTGTTCCATCGGATCGCCGCCAGCCGCCATCCAGGACCGGTTGAAGGTTTCGCCGCCGAACGGATCGGAGCCCGGCCAGCAGAAGCTGTGCCAGTAACACACGGCAAGACGCAGATGGTCTTCCATGCGTTTGCCGAGGACGACCTCGTCCTTGTTGTAGTGGCGATAGCTCAGCGGCTCGGTGCTTGCCGGCCCGGTGTATTGGATCGGCTGAAGATCGCCGAAGAACCCAGTGCTCATGTTGTCATCTCCTTGAATATGTTTCCTAAAAGCCGGCTTGTTTGAGCGCCGGATAAAGCTTGCGCCAGCGCTCGTAGCCTTCGGCATATCTTTGTGTGAGGGCCGGCACCGGATCGATGCTGGCCTTGAGGGCGGGCTTGGTGAAAATGCCCTCGGTGCTACCGAGCGCGGCGGCCTGGCCGAGCCTGGCTGCGCCAAGCGAGCCCCCGAAGTCGCCATCCACCGGAACGTCGACCGGAACATTGAGCAGGCTGGCGATGATCTCCAGCCAGACCGTCGATCGAGACCCGCCGCCGACCGCCAGAACGCGTTCGATCCCGGTGCCGGCAACGCTGAGCGCTTCCAGGCAGTCCTTCAGCGCGAAGGCGACACCGTCGAGTACCGCGTGGCAGAGTTCGGCATCGTCGGTTCCGTGGGAAATGCCGAAGAAGCCGGCGCGGATGTCGACGTCGTTGTGCGGCGTCCGTTCGCCGCCGAGATAAGGCATGAAGGAAACGGGCGAAGGCCCTTCCACATTGCCAACCAGACCGGTGAGTTCACCCGGATTGCGCTTCACCACCTTTGCCAGCCAGTTGAGGCTGTCGGTTGCCGAAAGGATCACTCCCATCTGGTGCCAGGTGTCCGGCACGGCATGGCAGAAGGCGTGAACCGCGCTGTCGACGTTGGGCGAGAAGCGGTCGTTGGTCACGAACAGCACGCCGGAGGTCCCAAGCGAGACAAAGGCCGAACCCGGATCGACCGCACCGACACCGCAGGCAGATGCGGCATTGTCGCCGCCGCCGCCGGCCACCACCGGAGCGGCGTCGAAACCCCAGCGGCCACAAAGATCCGCCTTGAGTGTGCCCGAGCTTTCGGACCCTTCGACAAGGCGCGGCATGTTCTCACGGGTGAGGCCCGTTGCGGCCAGAAGCGCGTCGCTCCAGTCGCGTCTGGCGACATCCAGCCAGAGCGTTCCGGCGGCATCCGACATTTCGCCGACGTACTCGCCCGTCAGCTTGAAACGGACATAGTCCTTGGGCAGCAGAACCATGGTGGTTCTGGCGAAGATTTCCGGCTCGTTCTCGCGCACCCACTGCAGCTTCGGCGCGGTGAAGCCCGGCATCACCCGGTTGCCGCCGAGCGTCAGGAATTTCGGTTCGGCCGCTTCCAGTTCCGAGCACTGCTTGCCCGACCTGCCGTCGTTCCACAGGATGCAGGGGCGCAGCGGCTTACCGGTGGCATCCAGAAGCGTGGCACCGTGCATATGGCCGGACAAGCCGATGCCACGCACCGCGGCCATGGCCTTCGGCGCTTCCGCCTTGAGCGCGTCCAGAACGGTTTCGCAAGCCCGCCACCAGCTGTCCGGGTCCTGTTCCGACCAGCCCGGATGGGGACGCTGGACCGTCAACTCCGCGGTTGCCGATGCGATCAGGGACTGGTCCTCACCAAGAAGAATGGCTTTGACCGAACTGGTACCGATATCGAGGCCGATATACATGAGGTGCGTTCCTCAAAAACAATCAAAAAGAATGCCGATGGCCCGTGACCGGGTGTCGGCATGAGGGTCCACACCGTCCGAACAGGGCCAGGCCATCTGTTCAAACCATGAGGAAGTCCCGCGGGCAAGAGCCCGCGGGTCCTGTCGGTTTATCCGACCACTGTATCGTCCACAAGAGCACCTGGACCCGGGATCGCCCCTTCCGGGCATTTACCCAGAATGATCATGCCGAGCACGTCGTCATCAGTGACGTCGGTCGTGCGGGCGGTGCCGACTAGCTGACCGTTCTTCATGACCGCGATACGGTCGCAAAGCTGGAAGACGTCGTGGATGTCGTGGCTGATCAGGAAGATGCCGAGGCCCTGTTTCTTCAGTTCCTGGATGAGTTCAGCCACCATCTGCGTTTCATGCACGCCAAGCGCGGCGGTCGGTTCGTCCATGATCAGGATCTTGGCATTGAAATAGACCGCGCGGGCAATGGCCACCGACTGGCGCTGACCGCCCGACAGGGCTTTCACCGGCGCATGGAACTTTTTGAAGTTCGGGTTGAGCCGGCCCATGATCTTGCGGGTTTCCGCTTCCATGGCATCGTCGTCGACAAAGCCGAGCGGCGAGGTCAGTTCACGGCCGAGGAACAGGTTGGACGCGGCATCGAGATTATCCGCCAGAGCAAGCGTCTGGTAGATGGTCTCGATGTTCTGCGCCCGCGCGTCGCGCGGCGAGTGAATGTGCACTTCCTTGCCGTTGATGCGGATTTCGCCGCTGTCGGCCTTGTAGGCACCGGAAAGGATCTTGATCAGGGTCGACTTGCCGGCACCGTTGTGGCCAAGCAGACCCACGACTTCACCCGGATAAAGATCGACAGAGACATGATCCACGGCCTGCACCCCGCCGAAGGAGATGCACATGTCTTTCATTTCTACGAGAGGCGCGTCCATGTCTCAGTCTCCCGTGCGCTTGCGATAGATGATGTCGACGAGGACGGCGATGACGAGCACGGTGCCCACGACGATATTCTGCAGCGGGGCGTCGACGCCGACCATGGCCATGCCCGACTGCAATGACTGCATGATCAGCGCGCCCAGGATGGCGCCGTAGATCGTGCCGACACCGCCGGCAAGCGCGGTGCCGCCGATCACTGCCGCGGCGATGACCCTGAGTTCGTCCAGCGTGCCGATGTCGTTGGTCGAAAAGCCGAGGCGGGCGGCCGCGACAGCGGCTGCAAGCGCGCTGAGGCCGCCCATGATGGCAAACACCTTGACGGTCAGAAACCTGGTGTTGATGCCGGAGAGCTCCGCGGCATCCGGATTTCCACCGGTTGCGAAGATGTAGCGTCCGAGACGGGTGCGGCGTGCGACGATGGTCATGACGACGGTTACCACGATCAGAAGCAGCACCGAATAGGGAATGCCGTAGCCCATGACCAGGCCTTCCGGCATGGTTTCGCCCCGGGCCTCGAAGATCCGCTCAAGACGGGCGGTGGGAATGTCATAGGCATTCAGCACCCAGACGAACCCGAGAATTGCCCCGGTCGTGATGACACCCATGGTGACTTCCGCCCAGCCGGGTTTGACCGGGAACCCATGTGCAGCCTTGCGGCGGCGCGAGGAGACCTGCATCCACAGCGCAACGGCGACGGCCAGAACGCCGAAGACCCACGATCCCGTTTCGCCCATGGTGCCGCCGATACCGCCGATCATGGTGAAGGTTTCATCGAGCGGGCCGATCGTCTGACCGGAGGTGATGAACCAGGCAACGTTTCGCCAGACCAGGAGGCCACCAAGCGTCACGATGAAGGCCGGAATGCCGAGATAACCGACCATCCAGCCCTGGAAGGCACCGATCAGCACACCAACAACCACACCGGCCAGAATGGCCAGGATCCAGATAGCCGGATTGCCGAGGCCGAGCAGCGGCGGCAGGACATCGGTCTGGACAACCGCCATGACCGCCGCAACGGTCGCCAGAACGGAGCCGACGGACAGATCGATGTGGCGGGTGACGATAACGAACACCATGCCGGTGGCCATGATGGCAACGGACACGGTCTGGATCGTCAGGTTGAAGATGTTGCGCGGCGTCAGGAACCGGCCATCCGTAATCACATTGAACACCAGGCACAGGACGATGAACGCCCCGATCATGCCGAGAAGCCGTGTGTCCAGCTGCAATGCGGCAAACAAGTTTCGTGCTGTCGGGCTTTTGGGCCCTGACAGTGCGGTGTCAGACATAGAGGTTACTCCTGCTTGGAGACCATTACGCTTACGCATCGGGTGGCCCATCCCGGGGAGCGGCTTTCGCAGCAGCTGTCCCTGTTATTACGGCCCCGGTTAACAGTAACCGGGGCCGCACATTAAGCGTAGTGTTATTAGTTACAGGGAGCCGGGCCGTTCTCGACGCCCTGGCACAGATCATCCTTGGAGATCCAGCCTGCATCGACGACCGCGGTCAGGTTGTCCTTGGTGACCGGAAGCGGTGCCAGGAACTTGGCGGTCAGCTCGGTGCCGGACGGAGACGTCCAGGCCGCTGCGCCATCGACGCCGCCCATCTCGGTGCCACTGGCCAGGCTGACGGCGATTTCACCGGCGGCCTTGCCGAGTTCGCGAGCGTCCTTCCAGACGGAAACCGTCTGCGTGCCCTTTGCAACACGGTTCAGAGCGGCATGGTCGCCGTCCTGACCGGACACCGGAATGCCGTCCATGCCCTGTGCGGTCAGAGCTGCCACAACACCGCCGGCCGTACCGTCGTTGGAGGCAACAACCGCGTCGACCTTGTTGTCGTTGGCGGTCAGGATCTGTTCCATGTTGCGCTGTGCGTTCGCCGGCAGCCAGCCGTCGGTGTAGGCTTCGCCAACGATCGTGATGTCACCCGCATCGATTGCGGACTGCAGGACTTCCTGCTGACCACCGCGGAGGAAGTCCGCGTTCGGGTCGGTCGGGGAGCCCTTGATCATGACGTAGTTGCCCTTCGGCGCGGCAGCCAGAACGGCGCGAGCCTGCATGCGGCCAACTTCGACGTTGTCGAAGGTCAGGTAGAAGGCGCGCGGATCATCGATCAGGCGGTCGTAGCCGACAACCGGGATGCCTTCGTCGGCAGCAGCCTGCACGGCCGGGCCGATTGCCTGGGAATCCTGCGCCAGGATGATGAGGGCGGTCGCACCTTGTGCGATCAGTGCCTCAACGTCGGAAAGCTGTTTTGCGGACGAGCTCTGCGCGTCGGCGGAAATGTAAGTCGCGCCGGCTGCCTCAAGGGCGCCCTTGATGGCGGCTTCGTCAGTCTTCCAGCGTTCTTCCTGGAAGTTGGACCAGCTCACGCCGACAATGACGTCTTCTGCGTGGGCCAGGTTCAGTGCGGTCGCGGACAGCAGGGCGCCCGCCAGCAAAGTGGTGATTTTACGCATTGCGATGTTTCCTCCAGTTGGCGCATCCCACGTCGGACGGATGTGCCTGAAATGCGTCAGTGTCGAAGCGCCTTTTCGAGGCGCCTTCAGAAAGGACAGCCTTATTGTTATTTTTTTTGGTGCCCGAAAAAAAGTTGCAGGAAAGCGCTGCTCCTGTCAACATGGTTTTGCAAAACACTGTTCCGCGGGGTTTGACACACCCGGTGAGAAGCAGGAAAACCGGGAGAAACCCGGGACAGAGGAAACACCTTGGGAAGAGCTGAGCGAGCATGACACGCAAGGCGGACCGGGATCAGATCCGGCGGCAAAACAGAAGTATTGTTCTACAGGCCCTGCGCCGGAACGGCCCTATGGCGCGGATAGATCTCGGCCAGATGACACGGCTGAGCCCCGCGACGGTGACGGCCATCACCTCCGATCTTCTGGACCAGGGATTGATCCTGAGCCTGGAGAGCGAGGAGCCCAAAACACCCCAGGCGCGTGGACGGCCACGCACCCTTTTGAAGCTCAAGCCGGACGCGGTCTATACGGTTGGCGTCCGTCTGTCGGTCAACAACATCGACCTGTCGCTGGTGAATTTCGCCGGCGAGGTGGTGTGCGACAGGCGCAGCCATTTTGACAGTGCCACCGAAGATGCCGACAGCTTTCCCGAAACCCTGATCACCGCGATCAGGCAGTTCCTCGACGAGGCCGGCATCGGCCCGTCACGGGTTCGGGAAATCGGCGTTGCCGCACAGGGTGTCGTCGAAACGGAAACCGGCGTCGTTGCCTGGAGCCCCGCCTTTGCCGGGCGCAAGATCCCTGTCGTCGGTCCATTGCACGAAGCCTTCGGGGCGGATTGCTACATTTCCAACGACACCAACATGATCACCGAAGCGCTGCACTGGTCGGATCCGAACAAGTACAGCGGGACATTTGCCGTGATCATGCTCGATTACGGTGTCGGCATGGGGCTCTACCTCGACAACCGGCTGTTTTCGGGAGCAAGCGGCACGGCCGCCGAGTTCGGCCATGCCAACCATCTGCCCGGCGGGGCGCTCTGCCGATGCGGCAAGAAGGGCTGCCTTGAGGCGTATCTATCCGATTACGCGCTGGTGCGGGCTGCCTCGCATCTGCCGGAGAACACCGATCCGGGCACCATCAAGGCGGGCGTCAGCGGCCTTGCCCGGTTGATCGAACTGGCCGGCTCGGGAGACAAGGACGCCTGCAACGCGTTTCACGAGGCAGGCCGGGTTCTGGGCTATGGTCTTGCCCGGGTGATTGCGATGATCGACCCCAAGCGCGTGGTGCTGACCGGCGCTGCGATGCGTGCCTTCTCCTTCATGGAAAAAGGCATGTGGGAAGGGCTTGAAGAGGCTCTCGTTTCCGATCTCAGGAACAATTTCTCCCTGGACGTGATGCCTTGGAATGAGGACTTCATTCGCAGCGGCCTGATCGCCCAGTCGATGGAACGTCTCGACAAGGATTTTCTCGGCAACGCAACTCCGCCCTCAGGCCGCATAGCCCGGCTCGACCGCAAGGAGGCGACGGCATGACAGGCAAATCCCGGCTCGCAATCTCTGCTCTCGTCCTCGGCATCACCCTGCCTGCATCAGCACTTGCCGATCCCGCACCCTGGAGCGAACGGGCCATCAAGGAAGACGTCGATATCGACGCCCTGGCGCAATCGGGCGAAGATGCGATCACCGTGCTGCAGCCGCTTGGAGAAGAGCTGTTCAAGGCCAAGTTCACCACACTGGATGGCGCAGGCCGGCCGGACGCGACACGGGCTATCGTGCCGACAAAAGTGCGCCGCAAGGCACCGCAGGCGTTCCAGCGTCTTGCTGGAATGGACGCCAATTCCTGCTCTTCCTGCCACAATGAGCCTGTAATCGGTGGTTCCGGTGCGTTCACAGCAAACGTGTTCGTTTCCGAAGGCTTCGAAAGCGCCGACTTCGACACCACGGATCCCCAGTTTTCCAACGAGCGCAACACGGTCGCGCTTCAGGGAGCCGGGCTGATCGAATTGCTTGCCCGGGAAATGACCACGGACCTGCGCAGCCAGCGGACGGATCTGCTGGCCAGGGTGCGGAAAAGCGGTCAGGAAGAAACCGTCAGCCTGGAAACGAAGGGGGTCTCCTTCGGCAAGTTGACCGCCTTTCCTGACGGGACACTGGACGTTTCCCGTCTCGAGGGTATCGACGACGACCTGACCTTGCGACCTTTCAGCCAGAAGGGTGTCTTTGCCTCGCTTCGTCAGTTCAGCGTGAACGCCACCAACGATCATCATGGCATACAGGCGGTCGAGCGGTTCGGCGCCGAGTGGACAGGATCGGACGACTTCGACGGTGATGGCCATACGGGCGAAATTTCGCCGGGTCAGATCTCGGCGCTGGTCGCTTTCCAGGCAACGCTTCCCGCGCCCACCCGAAAACAGGATCTGCCGGATGTCTGGCAGCAGGCGGCGGCAAAGGGAGAAGCGCTTTTCGGCACCATTGGCTGCAGCTCGTGCCACATTCCCGAATTGCCGCTCGAAAGCCTCATCTTTCAGGATCCCGGCCCGTTCGACACCGCCGGTACCCTGCGCCAGAGCGACGTGAAGGCACCGCTCGAACTTGACCTCGGCACGCTGGACTGGGTGAAGGCCCTGCCGCGCGATGACCAGGGCCGGGTGCTGGTACCCCTTTACGGCGACCTGAAGCGCCACACGATTGCCGATGCGGCCCATGACACCTTCGGCAATGAACTGCTGGCCCAACGCTTTGTTGCGCGCGACGTTTTCATCACGTCCGAACTCTGGGGCATCGGCAGCACGGCGCCCTATGGGCACCGGGGCGATATCACGACGCTGGAAGAGGCAATCCTGGCCCATGGCGGCGCTGCTTCCGACAGCCGCAAGGCCTATGCAGGTCTGACGGAAACAGAGCAGCAGACGATCATCGCCTTCCTGCGCAGCCTGGAGATCGCGGAATGAAGCCTTTCAGCCTTTCCGTGTCCGGTGCGCTGTTGAGCGTAAGCCTTGCGGCCCCGGCTCTGGCAGACGACACCCGTCAGGTTTCCGTTGCGCCCGTTCCCTCGTTTGTTGAAGAGGCTTCAGCTGCGGGCGTCGAGCATTCCTATGACGGTGCGTGGGAATTCTTCGTTGGTGGCGGCACCGCGATCTTCGATTGCGATGGCGACCGCAAGCCGGATCTGTTCTTTGCCGGAGGCAAGAACCCGGCGCAGCTTTTTCGCAACGAAAGCCGTGTGGCAGGTGCGCTGAAATTCACCGCTATGGAAACAGGCCTCAACGAAAAACAGGCCACCGGCGTGCTCGGCGCCTATCCGCTCGACATCAATAACGACGACATCCTGGATCTCGTCGTGCTGCGCCTGGGTGAAAACCTGATCCTGGAAGGCAAGGGCGCCTGTACGTTCGAGGTTGCCAACCGGGCCCTTGGCTTCGACGGCGGCCGCGAATGGAGCACTTCCTTTTCCGCCACCTACGAACCAGGGCTCGATTATCCAACGCTTGCCTTTGGCAATTATGTCGATCGTTCTGCCCCCGGTTCGCCCTGGGGCACCTGTCACGACAACTTCCTGTTCCGGCCGGAAAAGGCGGAGGACGGCAGCCCGCTCTACGCGGAAGCAACCCGTCTGTCGCCCGGATATTGCAGCTTGTCGATGCTGTTCACCGACTGGAACCGCTCCGGCGAACCAGCGCTCAGGATCTCGAACGACCGGCAATATTACCGCGGTGGCGAGGAGCAGCTCTGGGCCGTTGCGCCCGGCAGGCCGCCTCGCCCCTATCGCAAGTCCGATGGCTGGCAACACCTGAAGATCTGGGGCATGGGCATTGCGTCCATCGACCTGGATGTGGACGGTTTTCCCGAGTTTGCGCTCACCAGCATGGGCGACACCAAGCTGCAGAAGCTCGACCCGGAATCGGACGAGACCGTGCCGGTCTATCAGGACATTGCCTTCGACCTCGGCGTTACTGCGCACCGGCCCTATGCGGGCGAAGACCTGAAACCCTCAACCGGATGGCATTCCGAGTTTCAGGACGTCAACAATGACGGGCTCTGGGACCTCTTCATTGCCAAGGGCAATGTGGAAGCCATGCCCGACTTCGCGGCCTATGACCCGGACAATCTCTTGCTCGGCCAATGGGACGGCCGCTTTGTGGAAACCGGCGACACCGCCGGGATTGCGCTGAACCGGCGCGGACGCGGGGCGGGTCTGGCGGATTTCAACGCCGACGGACTGGTGGATCTCGTTGTCGTCAACCGATCCGGACCGGTGAGCCTGTTCCGGAATACCGGACAGGGCACGGCAGAAGAACCGAAACAGCTCGGCAACTGGCTGGCTGTGGACGTGCGCCAGCCGGGCAAACCCAACTCCCGCGCAGTGGGTGCCAAGATCAGCGTGAAGACGGGAAACCGGACCGTGGTGAAGGACATCCAGGTAGGGGCAGGTCATGCCTCCGGCCAGATGGGCTTCGTTCACTTCGGCCTGGGTGTAGCGGAACGTGCCAACGTGCGAATCAAATGGCCGGACGGCGACTGGAGCCACGGCTACCGGGTCTTTGCCAACGGTCACGTGATCATTGAACGGGGTGCGGAAAAGGCAAAGCTCTGGTATCCGGAGTAGGCCCCGGCAAGGCACCTTTCTGGTACTGAATAACTGGTTCGCGATGCCATCGTAAATTCAGAAAAGCTGCATTTTTTCAATGACTTTCCGGCTCTTATACCGGAACATGCATGACAAGATGCAATTTCTGGAGAACCTGCGCTCATGGCCGGTCCAACCGACAAGAAATCCTTCAATCCTCCTTCCGTTCGAACACCCTTCGGGCAGTACAATCACGGCCTTTACGTGCCACCCGGCGCCAGCCTGCTGGTGACCTCCGGCCAGCTCGGCATCCGGCCGGACGATACGATCCCGCCGGACGTGACCGGTCAGGCCGAAGTTTGCTTCGACGCCATCGCCGCGATCCTGAAGGAAGCGGAGATGGGCTTCGAGGACGTCATCCGCATTTCCGGCTTCGTCACGCGGCGGGAAGATTTCGCGGACTATATGGCCGTTCGAGACCGCTACACCGGAGCGCTGAAACCGGTCTCGACCCTGTTGGTGGTTGGCGGCTTCACGCGTCCGGAATTTCTGGTGGAAGTGGAAGTGACCGCGGCGAAGGTGTTCTAGCCCAGCCAGCCTGGAGCGGTGTCAGAACCGCTCCATTTCCTTGCCGACCTTCTCCAGAAAGGCACCGGTCGAGGCCGGGGTGCAGTTGTTCATGTCGTAATGGGCCAGATATTTCACCGGTGCACCGATCTTGATCTGTGCCCGGATGACCCGATTGACCACCTTGCGCGGCGGATCGCCAACCAGAAACGCCCGCCACCGGCTGCCGCCATAGGTCATGACGGCCGCCATCTTGCGGATATGGCGCAAGGTCGGCGTCAAGGTGCCGTCTTCCAGATGAAACGAAACGCCCGGCAGCCAGACACGGTCGAAGTAACCTTTCAGCATCGCGGGAAAGCCGAAGTTCCAGACCGGCGTGCAGATGACCAGACCTTCCGCCGCCAGCAGGCGCTCGCAGTAATTGTCGACCAGCTCCCGGTTGTCGGGGACCGTGTGATAGATGTCCCTGTCGCGGGCGGAGAGGACGGGGTCGAACCCTTCCTCATAGAGATTGCAGCCGTCGACCTCATGCCCGGCCTTCGCCAGGCTTTCACAGGTCTTGTGATAGAGCGCACGGCCGAAACTGTGCTCCTGCGGGTGGGAATGGAGAACAAGTACGCGCATCTGATCAGGCCTCGGCAAAGGCCTGAAGGCCCGGGAAAAGATAGTTCTGGCCGGAATTGAAGTCGAAGTCCGGATTGTCCCAGGCGATCATCTTGCCCGGATTGAGCAATCCCTCCGGGTCTGTCTCCTTCTTGAAGGCGAGCTGGACCTGGTCGGTCTGTTTCATGCCGCCTTCCTCAAGGGTGTAGCGATGCGGGTTGAACACCCGGCAGCCGTTTTCCTCGTGCAGCCGGATGATCTCGTCCAGCCGTTCTTCCGTCGTGTAGCGGATCAGGGGAAGGCCGGAACATTGCACCTGACCATCGAACCGCAGGAACTCCAGGTGTCCGAAGATCTCGCCCGGGAACATTTCGGTGGTCTTGCGCACAAGCTCCACGTGGTTCGGGCCCGGATACTGCGTCTGCAGGTAGGTGAAGGAACTGTCGAATTTCAGCGCCCGCAGTGTCGTGTGGTTCCAGGCAAGCTCATAGACATGCGGAATGCCCTTCATGCTTTCCACTTCGTCCGACCGGAAACGCACTTCGCCCTTCATCCGTTCCGCAAGCGCAAGCATTGCCGACATGGAATGCGGCGCCACCATCAGCACGGTGACCGCCTCGCCTTCCTTCAGCCAGGGCTTGTGCCGCGTGAAGAAATCGAACGGAATGGGTGCAGCAATCGGGGCGACTTCCTTCAGCAGAATACCGTTGCTGCGTGCCAGCTTGTCGGAAAAGACGACCGCGTCCATGAAGTTTTCATGGCCGACGATCACGTCCACCCAGTCATGGGCCGTCGTCAGCGGCATTTCGACTTCGGTGATGATACCGTTGGTGCCATAGGCATGACTGACCTTCTGCAGGTCCCAGGTGGACAGCTCGATCACCCGGGGCTCGGCTTCCATGGTGACGATGCGCAGGCGCAGGATGTTGCCGAGATCGCGCAGGCCGCCCCAGTGAACCGAACCGACACCGCCGGAGCCACCGGCGATGAAGCCGCCGATGGTCGCGGTTTGCGCGGTTGAAGGATGGAAGCGCAGTTCCTGGCCCGAATGTTCCTTTGTAATCTTGTCGAGCTTGGCAATGACGATGCCCGGACCGCAGACGACCCGGCCCGGTGCGATTTCCTTGACCTCGTCCATCTTCGACATATCGAGCACGATGCCGCCGGACAGCGGCATCGCCTGGCCATAGTTGCCCGTGCCCGCACCACGCGGCGTGACCGGCACACCGTGGGCGAATGCCGTTTTCAGAACCTTTATGACTTCGGCTTCATTTTTCGGCGAGACCAGAAGATCTCCGGTGACGTTGTCGAGCTGGGCCTTGAGGACCGGCGAATACCAGTAGAAGTCACGGCTCTTGGCCTGAACCAGACGCGGATTGTCCTCAACCGCAATGCCATCAAGTTCGGCCTTGATTGTCTCGTAATCGGCCATGGTCAGCCTTTCGTCAGCGGGTCAAGTTCAGAATAATCCGGCAGGCGACGGTCGATGCCCATGCCATTCCGCATCACGATGCGGTCCGCCTGCGGACGGGACAGAAATTCGCTCCAGCTTCGAGCGTTGAAGATGACGAGATCGGCGCCCAGCCCCTCGGCAATCCGCCCGGCTTCGGGAACTTGCAGAATGTCGGCCGGAAGGCTGGTGACCACCTTGGCCGCATCATCAAGCGGGTGGTCCAGATGCGCAATACGCACCGCCTCGCGGAACACTTCCACCATGTCGAGATCGCCATAGGCGTAGAAAGGATCGCGGGTATTGTCCGATGAAACGGCCACCGGCACGCCTGCGGCCCGCAGTTCGTGCAGCAGTGTGACGCCACGCGAACGCGGTGTGCGGCCCGGGTGCCGGTCCTGCAGATACATGTTGCACATGGGCAGGGAAACGACGGATAGGCCTGCCTCCCGCACCTTGTCGATTGTCGCCTTGGCCTTGTCGTCGTCCTGGCGCGCCAGGGAACAGCAATGGCCGACTGTCACCGCGCCTTCGAACCCGTTGCGCAGCTTGGCTTCCGCAATAGCAAGCAGCGTCAGGACGTTGGCATCCTGGGTCTCATCAACATGCAGGTCGATATCGAGGCCGTTGTCCGCAGCCGTGCGAAACAGGATATCCAGCCTGCGGTCTAGATCCGGCAACGGGAAGGTCACGCCGCCAAGCAGCCCGCCGTTTGCCACGACGACCTCCACCAGGTCGGAAAAATAGGCGTCGTCATCGATGGCATCGATCGGAAACAGGGCGGCAGCCTGCAGGGCGATCCGGTCTTTCCAGCGTTCGCGCATGTCGGCGAACACCTCGAAGGAAATCCGGTGCTGCGGTGCCAGGCTGTCGAGATGGGTGCGCAGGAGGCTGGTCCCATGCGCATAGGCACAGCGCAGGGAGAAGTCCATGCGCGTTTCAACGTCCCTGGCCGTCCAGTTTGCCTCCCGGTCGGCCCTGACGGCGGCAAGTGCACCGTCGAAATCGCCGGTCGGGTTGGGTTGCCGGTCCCAGATATGACCCTTGTCGATGTGGGTGTGCATGTCGGCAAAACAGGGCCAGACCATGCGCCTTTGCAGATCAACGCTTTCGATGTCCGCAGGGGCTGCCCCAGCCGGTAGGATGGCCTCAATGCGACCGTCTGCGACGATCAGATCGGCCGACGACAGGCCCTCGCGCGCAGGAAGCGCCGACCCCGGCGTGACTGCGGCGGGCAGGGTTGCGGTGCGCAGCGCGAACCGGCCGGTTTTGGGAAGGTCGAGTGTCATCAGTTTTCCCGCTTCAGGCTGCTTTCGTGCCAGCGATGCAGTGTCCACCAGGAGATGAAGGACGTCAAAGCGAAGATCAGCACACCCAGGCTGGCAAGCAGGAACAGCGCTGCGAACAGACGTGAAATATTGAGCCGGAACTGGGATTCCAGAAGGCGGAAGGCAAGTCCCGAGCCTGCACCGGCCGATCCGGCCGCAAATTCGGCAACGACCGCCGCAATCAACGCAAGGCCGCCCCCGATGCGAAGGCCGGTCATGAAATACGGCAGGGAAGCCGGCAGCTTCAGATAGATCAGCGTCTGCCAGCGCGAGGCGCCGTAAAGTTCAAACAGGTTCAGGAGGTTGTGATCCACGCTTTTCAGGCCCTGCACCATGTTGGACAGGATCGGGAAGAAGGCGACCACAAAGGCGCAAATCAAAAGCGCTGCCTGTGTTGACGGAGCATAGATCAGGATCAGCGGAGCGATCGCAATGATCGGCGTGACCTGCAGGATAACGGTGATCGGATAGAGCGCCGTCTCGATCCAGCGCGACTGCACAAGCAGGATCGCCATGCCGCCACCGCCGATCAACGCCAACGCAAGGGAGGCAAGCGTGATCTTGGTCGTCACCCAAAGGGCGGGCAGCAGGATGTGCCAGTCGGACATCAGCGAATTCACCACCAGGCCCGGACCGGGAAGAATGTAGTGGGGAATGTCATTCACGGTGACCATGACCTGCCAGAGCGCGATCAAGCCTGCGATGACGAAGATCGGCACCAGAACCGTCAGGATACGCTCCCGCCGCTTGGCAGCGGCCGCGCTTTCCTTTGTCGGCAGCTTGGCTGCTGATGCCGGCCTTTTGCGCGCGACCTGCGCTTCGCTGTCTGGTTCCTGCAGCACGTCGGCGGGTGCCAGTGTTTCGTTTGCTGGTGCGGTCATCAGTGCTCCTCGCCTCCCATGGCTTCCGACAGCATGGCGGAGACTTCCGCGCAGGCCTGCCTGTACTCCTCGGAGGTACGGTACTGCGCATCCCGCTCCAGACTGGTGTGCAGGGGAAAGTCCGAGTGCACGCGGCCGGGCCGGGCTTTCATCACGACGATCCGGTTTGCCAGATAGGCGGATTCATAAACGGAATGGGTCACGAAGATCACCGTGATGCCGGTCGCCTTCCAGAGCGCCAGCACATCGTCATTCAGCTTTTGGCGCGTGATCTCGTCAAGGGCCGCGAAGGGTTCGTCCATCAACAGCAGCTTGGGCTCGGTTACCAGCGCACGCGCAATGGAGACACGCATCTTCATGCCGCCGGAAAGTTCGCGCGGATAGGCATCGGCGAAGTCCTTCAGACCTACGCTTTCCAGCGCGGTCATGATCCGTTCCGATGCCGCTTTCTTCGAGATGCCCTTGAGGCGCAGGGGAAGGTAGACGTTGCCGAAGACGGTCTGCCAGGGCATCAGCGTCGGTTCCTGAAACACGAAGCTGATGTCGCCGTCAGGCAGCCCTCTGGAGTTGATGCGGAAACTCGGCCAGTCGATTTCGCCTTCCGATACGCCGCCAAGGCCGGCGATGATCCTGAGCGCGGTCGACTTGCCGCAACCGGACGGCCCCAGCAAACTTATGAACTCTCCGGGCCGGACCGTCATGGACATGCCGGACAGGGCCAGCGTCCCGTTGGAGAATACCTTCGAAACATTATCCATCGCCACCAGCGGGCGGGACGATTTCACACTGCGGGCCGACGGCGTCTTCGTTTCTGCGCTGCCCTGTTCGGCGATGACCATGCTCAACTCTGCATCTGGAGGCGGCCGCTTCGCACGCCGTGGCGCGAAGCGGAATGGATTTGCCAAACCGGCTTACTTCTTCAGGTCGAGGCCGACGCCCTTGCAGACGAAGTCCGTAGTGTAGGACTGCTTGTAGTCAAGAGGGGCATCCACGACGGCGATCGAGGCCAGCGTATCGAAGAACGCCTTGAAATGCTCGTCGGTCATGCAACCGATGCCCTTCTCTTCCGTGTCGCCGGAATCCACGATGCCGTATTCCTTCATCTTCGCAAGGGAATAGGCGAGCTGACCGTCGGTCATTTCCGGGTTGTCTTTCTTGATCAACTCGTTTGCCGCGGCGTTGTCGCCATACAGGTAGTTGTACCAGCCCTCGATGGAGGCATCGACGAAACGCTGCACCAGATCCGGGTTTTCCTCGACCAGCGCCTTGGAAGTGGTGATCATGGTCGAGTAGGGCGTCCAGCCTTCATCAGCCAGAAGGAACACTTTCGGCGCCCAACCCGCCTGGTTTTCGATTTCATACGGCTCGGAGGTCAGATAGCCCTGCTGCGCGGACTTGGGATCGACGATGAAAGGAGCCGGGTTGAAGGTGTAAGGCTTGAACTGGGCGTCGGAGAAGCCTTCGAAGTTCTTCTTCATCCACTCGAAATAGGTGACGTAGCCGTCCTTGCCCATGTAGATGGTTTCAAGCTTGGCAAGGTCGGTGAACTTGTCGATGCCCTGATCGGGATGCGCCACGAGGATCTGCGGATCCTTCTGGAAGATGCTGGCGACGTTGATCAGCGGAATGCCTTCCTTGACGTAGTCGAAGCCCTTCAGCGTCCCGCCCATGTAAAAATCGATCTTGCCGGAGATCAGCAGCGCATCGTTGGCGGCCTGCGGGCCGCCCGGCGCGATCGTGACCTTCAGGCCGTATTTCTCGTAGGTGCCGTCGGCAACGGCCTGGTAAAACCCGCCGTGTTCCGCCTGCGCGAGCCAGTTGGTGCCGTAGCTGACCTCATCCAGCGCCAATGCCTGGTGAGTGGCGGTTCCGGTGAGAAGAACCGCTGCGAGAAGCGTCTTCGCAGATGGGAAAACTGTCATTTCGTACCCTCCAGTAAAACAAAACTACCGTGAAACCGCACATTTCCGAAAATATTTGATCCCTTGCAGCGCACGTTGAAAAGCATCAAAATTCGCCTGCAGCGATGCCTTATTGTCATCGCTATCTTTTCTGACGATCAATTGTGCCGCATGCACAAAAAGGAGGCACTTCTTGGCCCTGCTCCACTCCCGCAAGCTGCTTTACCTGGATGAGATCGCGCGCTGCGGTTCCATTCGGAAGGCAGCTGATCGGCTGAATGTGTCGTCCTCCGCCATCAACCGGCAAATCCTTGCCCTGGAAGAGGAATTCGGCGTTCCCCTGTTCGAACGCCTGCCGCGCGGGCTGCGGCTCACCGCGGCTGGAGAGCTGTGCGTTGAACATATCCGCGGCGTTCTGAAAGACTATGCCAGGCTAGAGACCCGGATCCGGGCGCTGAAAATGCCGCAGGCCGGGCAGGTCTCACTGGTGACGACCGTCGGCCTAGCCTCGGGGCCGTTGTCGGAAATCATCGCGAAGTTCATCGAGAAGAACCCGCGCGTTCACATCAAGCTGCGCAGTGACGGCGGCACGACGACCATCAATCCGGTCCTGACAGGCGAAGTCGACATCGGCCTCGGCTTCAACATCGCCGCAACGCCGGGCCTGCGGACGCTGGCCACCTTCGACATTCCCATTGGTGCGGTGGTTCCGCCCGGACACAAACTGGCACAGGAAACCGGGCCGGTCGATCTCGTGGATGTGGTTCAGGAGCGTCTGGTGCTGGCCCAATCAGGAACCAGCCTGCGGGACGTGATCAATCTGGTGCTGTCGTCCGTGCCGATCCCGGTGGAGCCGATCCTGGAAACGAACTCCTCGGAAACGGTTCGCCAGCTTGTCCGGCGCGGCATCGGCATCAGCCTGCTCAATCCACTGGACGTTCTGGCCGAATGCCGGCGGGGCGAGCTTGTTTTCCGACCGCTGAACGTTGCCCGGACACATCATCAACCGATGAAGCTGTTTACTCGGGCACGAGCCTCGATGGACGCGGCAACAAGCCTGTTCGTCGAATTCCTGCTGCAGGAACTCGTTGCTCAGGTGGAGGAATTGCAACGGGAAGGCAACCTGCCCGTTTAAGATCCGAAGATCGTTATGGCTTATACAGGTTGGTCAGCGAATAGGCTGTGAAGTCACGCAGCATCTCAATGAAACCGGCGGCCTGATGAGCACTGATCACCGCTCCTTTTTCCGCCGTCCCCCTGGAGGCATCACCAACGACGCCCGCCGGGTTGAGATCGTGGGCGATCCAGGCCAGGGCGTGGGGCGGGGTCGGCTGGATGTATTTGGAGTTTTCCAGCATTTCTTCGGCTTTTGAGACGAAGTTCTCGGCCTTGTCCATGCGGACCAGTTCAGGCCGGAAATGCAGCATCAAGGACGTTTCGACCTCGCCGCCGTGAATACCGAATTTGGACTCGTGAGCGGAAATCATGCCGTCCGGATGACCGAACCGGCCCCAATGCGTCACCAGAACAGCCATTTCGTAACGCACGCGCAGTTCGCGCGAGACGATGCTGATGATGTCGGTGTTGCCACCATGGGAATTGACGATCACCATCTTGCGAATGCCGGCTTCCGACACTTTCTGGCCAATGGCGGTCCAGACGGGGATCAGCAACTCAGCCCCGAGAGACAATGTTCCCGGGCCGTAGACATGTTCGTTCGCCTTGCCGATTTCCTGCACAGGCAACACCAGGATATCGAGATCTTCCGGCAGCTGTTTGCGCGTTTCGGCAAGCATTCCCTGGGCGATTGCGACATCGGTCGCGATCGGCAGATGCGGGCCATGTTGCTCGGTCGAGGCGGTCGGCAGGATTGCGATGGTCCGCTCGGGATCAAGCGCCGCGAAATCCGAGGCATTCAATTCGTTCCAGAAGAAATGCTTGGCCATCGGCGCTGCCCCAACTCTGTTGCCGTGATGCGTTCCTGTTTGGCGTAGGCAAGTCGGCGACACTTGAAAAGCATCATTATGTCTTCAGCCCGCTGCCTTTTTGTGCGCAGTGGGTTTCAAGCCCTTTACCGACCCGGAGCAAAATATGGCGACATCCGTCCGCCACTTTGTACTCAATCGAAAAAAATTTTCCTTTTCTGTCCACAAACATGTCCACAGGCGCAGGGTTCCGAAAACAGGCTGAAACCGGTCATTTTCCCACCACTGCAAATCCGGAAACCTTTTGTTAACCATGCAGTTAGCGGGAGTTCCCCAAGGAGATGCGCTGCATTCCGGGTTAACCCGCCCGACCTGGATGGCGAAAGTTTGGGCGCACCTATGCCTACCCAGAAGCGAAACGGCCACATTTACACCAAAGATTTGCCTTGTGATGTGCGAGGTAGGACGCCGCATTGAGGCTCGGGATGCGGCATTGGGTAAAATGTAAGGTGGGTAACCGACATGTATCTCCTGTTCTTCATGGGAGCCGTCCTCTATGGCGCCGTTACGCTGGTGTTTCTGATCCTGTCGTCTGCGGAATTGCTTGATAGCGGACTGAGCACACCAAAGCGGCTGCTGGGAGTTCTGGTCACATCGATCTTGTGGCCTGCAACTCTTGTTGCAGTCAGTCTTGTGCTCGCGTTCCAGAATGTGGCCGGACGGGTTCAAAGCCCCCGTCAGACAGCGCCCCTGCGCCTGTCACACCACTCGCACTAACCGGACACGGTTCCGGAACCAACGCTACCAGTTTGCCTGGCGGCCGCTTCAACTCTGGTGCACACAGGTGCGCCGGAGCTCTTTGGCGTGCGTGCGCGTTGATCTGTCCTGTTTTCCCCGCCAATACACCGTGACAGGCAGCTGTCAGGCCGGATTTTGCGCCATGGCGCAAATTTCATCACAGCGCCTTTTTTGCGTTAAGGTGCTGTTTTTCCGGTAATTTTATTGCTGATTTTTTCCCTCAAGTTTTTAATCATTCCAAAAAAAATTTGACTAACTGTTCAAATTTTCTTCCAATGCTTCCTGAGCTTCCTCATCAAACGAAGGAAGCCACCTTGAAAACGATCGCCAACCTTCCGGAGATCTCCATGACCCAGACCAAAGCCGGCCCGGACATTGCCGCCGGGCGCTTGCCTGAGGACGCATACGCTGAGAATTTCAGCGACCTGCACCCGCTGCTGGACCAGCACGAAGCGCAGGTCGAAGCCGACCGTTGCTACTTCTGCTACGACGCCCCTTGCATGCAGGCATGCCCGACCAGCATCGACATTCCGCAGTTCATTCGCCAGATCTCGACCGGGAACCCGACCGGGGCCGCGAAAACCATTTTCGCCCAGAACATTCTGGGCGGCATGTGTGCCCGCGTCTGCCCGACCGAGACACTGTGTGAACAGGTCTGCGTGCGCGAAGTTGCCGAAGGCAAGCCGGTGAAGATCGGCGAGTTGCAGCGGTATTCGACTGATCACTTCATGTCGGAGTTCAGCTCGACGCCGTTCACGCGCGCTGCTGCAACCGGCAAGAAGGTTGCCGTCGTCGGCGCCGGACCTGCGGGTCTTTCCTGCGCCCACCGGCTGGCGGTGCACGGTCACGACGTCACCCTGTTCGATGCCCGCGAAAAAGCCGGCGGCCTCAACGAATACGGTATCGCCTCCTACAAGTCGGTCGACGACTTTGCCGCGCGGGAAGTGGATTTCATCCTGTCCATCGGCGGTATCGAAGTCCGGACCGGCATGCGCCTCGGCACCAATCTGGATCTTGCGACCCTGCGTGCCGAATATGATGCCGTGTTCCTCGGCATCGGTCTTGGCGGCGTCAATGCGCTTGACCTTGAAGGCGAAGAAAAGAGCGGCTCGATCGATGCCGTCGACTACATTGCCGACCTGCGTCAGTCGAAGGATCTTTCCCAGCTTCCGGTTGGCCGGCGCATCGTGGTGATCGGCGGCGGCATGACTGCGGTCGACATTGCGGTCCAGACCAAATTGCTGGGCGCCGAAGACGTCACGATCGCCTATCGCCGCGGTCAGGACCGGATGAACGCCTCCGAATACGAACAGCAGCTGGCCCAGACCAGCGGCGTCCGGATCATGACCTGGGCCCAGCCGAAGGGCCTTGTCGGTGAAAACGGTGCGATTACCGCGATTGAACTGGAGCGGACCCAGGAGCAGAATGGTTCCCTGACCGGTACAGGCGAAGTCATCACCCTGCCTGCGGACATGGTGTTCAAAGCCGTTGGCCAGACCCTGGTGCAAGCGGATCTCGGCGATGCGCTGTCCCTTGAAAAGGGTCGCATCGTGGTTGATGCGGACCGCAAGACCAGCCTTGCCGATGTATGGGCGGGCGGTGACTGCGTGCTGGGCGGTGAAGACCTCACGGTTGCCGCTGTCGAGGATGGCAAGATTGCCGCCGAGAGCATTAACGCTGCCCTGACCGCCTGAGACTTGCGCGCCTGAAACCTGAGCGCCCGGCAGCAGCTGACGCGCTCGGCGCCACCGATTTGAGGGAGAGCCACCATGGCTGACTTGCGTACTGATTTTATCGGCATCAAATCGCCGAACCCGTTCTGGCTGGCATCCGCGCCGCCGACGGACAAGGAATATAACGTCGTCCGGGCCTTCAAGGCCGGCTGGGGTGGCGTCGTCTGGAAGACGCTTGGGGAAGATCCGGCGGTGGTCAACGTCAACGGTCCGCGCTACGGCGCGATCCATGGCAAGGACCGGCAGCTGATCGGCCTCAACAACATCGAACTGATCACCGACCGTCCGCTGGAAGTGAACCTGCGCGAGATCAAGCAGGTGAAGCGCGACTGGCCGGACCGGGCGCTCGTCGTCTCGCTGATGGTGCCCTGCGAGGAGCAGAACTGGATCGACATCCTCCGCCGCGTCGAAGAAACCGAAGCCGACGGTGTCGAACTGAACTTCGGTTGCCCGCACGGCATGAGCGAACGCGGCATGGGCTCCGCCGTCGGCCAGGTGCCGGAATACATCGAAATGGTCACCCGCTGGGTGAAGCAGCATTCGCGCATGCCCTGCATCGTGAAGCTGACACCGAACATCACCGATGTCCGCAAGCCGGCGCAGGCCGCCAAGGCGGGTGGTGCTGATGCTGTTTCGCTGATCAACACCATCAACTCGATCATGGGTGTCGACCTCGACATCATGTCGCCGTCTCCCTCTGTCGACGGCAAAGGTGCGCACGGCGGTTATTGCGGCCCGGCCGTAAAGCCGATTGCACTCAACATGGTCGCCGAAATCGCCCGCGACCCGGTGACCCACGGATTGCCGATTTCCGGCATCGGCGGCGTGACCACCTGGCGTGACGCGGCCGAGTTCATGGCGCTTGGCGCAGGCTCTGTGCAGGTCTGCACGGCCGCAATGACCTATGGCTTCCGGGTTGTCGAGGACATGATCGAAGGCCTCAGCGACTGGATGGACACCAAAGGCTATACGTCCGTCGACCAGTTTGTCGGCAGCGCGGTACCGAATGTGTCCGACTGGCAGTACCTCAACCTCAACTACATCGCCAAGGCCAAGATCGATCAGGATCTTTGCATCGAATGCGGCCGCTGCCACATCGCCTGTGAGGACACGTCCCACCAGGCGATCACCAACATGGTGGACGGCGTTCGCAAGTTCGAGGTGATCGACGAGGAATGCGTCGGCTGCAACCTGTGCGTCAATGTCTGCCCGATCGAAGGCTGCATCACCATGGAGCCCATGGAGGCCGGCAGCATCGACCCACGCACCAAGAAGCCCGTCGAAAAGGACTACGCCAACTGGACGACGCACCCGAACAACCCGATGGCCGTCAAGGAAGCAGCCGAATAGGCAAAGCTCCGGCGGTCACCTTCAACGCGGGCAGGATCCTCCCTTGCCCGCGTTTTTTTGTTCGCTTTTCAGTCTAGGGAACCTTGAAAGGGATTGCTGCAAGCAGGCAGATCAACCGCCGGCTCGACGGATGCCTTCCATCCGCGACAAAGGATCAGGCGGCATCAACTCGTTGAACGGCAGCGGCCTGTCGAAGAGATAGCCCTGCAGGAACTCGCAACCCGCCTCCACCAGGAAGTCGCGCTGAGCTTCCGTCTCGACCCCTTCGCCGACGCTTTGCATGCCCATTACCCGGGCAAGGCTCAGCATGGAGCGGATGACCATGTCCGCTTCCTCGTCCTCGCCGATACGCGACACGAAACTGCGGTCGATCTTCATCTTGTCGAAGCGATACTTGTGCAGGTAGTTCAGGCTGGAAAATCCTGTGCCGAAGTCGTCAATGGCAAGCCCGACGCCAAGATCGCGCAGCTTGAGAATGGTGTTCCGCGTCTGCGCGCTTTCCTCCAGCATCAGGTCCTCGGTGATTTCGAGAACAAGCCTTTCCGGAGGAAAGTCGTATTTATGCAGCAGTGCCTCGACCTTGTCCGCGAAACCTGTGGCCTGGATCTGGCTTGTGCAGACATTGACCGACACGCCGGTCTGCATCCAGCTGCAGGCATCGTGAAGTGCCCGCTCCAGCACCCAGGCACCGATCACAGGCATCAGTCCAGCATCCTGGGCAACCGGCAGGAACATTGCAGGCGGCACCAGGCCGCGGCTTGGATGCCGCCAGCGGATCAGGGCTTCATAGAAGGCCAGTTCGCCCGACCGGGCGTCAACGATCGGCTGATAGAACAGGTCGAATTGCTCTTCACGCAGGGCTGAATCAAGATCCACACGGATCTCGCGCCGTTCGCGCAGAAGGTCGTCCATCCGCTCGTCGTAAATCCGGAACGAGCTTTTCTGCTCCATCTTGCAGCGCTGCAGGGCGATATCGGCAGCGCGAACAAGACCTGTCAGTGTCTGGCCGTGGTCCGGGAAGCGGGCAATACCCGCGCTTACGGACGTTTCAATGCGCTTGCCTTCATAGTCGAACGGCTGCCGCAGCTTTTCAAACAGCTTGCCCGCTTCCTCAACGGCCTGCTCCGGCGTTTCCCAACGCTCCGTCAGGATCAGGAATTCATCGCCACCGCTGCGCGCAACCAGGTCGAACGGGCCGAGCACCGATCTGATGCGTTCGGCCTGAGCAACCACCAGGCTGTCGCCCACGGTGTGCCCGTAGATGTCGTTCACTTGCTTGAGGTTGTCGACGTCGAGATAAATGATCCAGGCGCCACGCTGCTGATCCTTGCGCAAGGCAAGCCTTTTCGTGGCTGTGGCGTGGAAATATCCGCGTGTGACGAAGCCTGTCAGGGAATCGTGATTGGCGGCGTAACGGGCTTCCTGTTCACGGGCTGCCAGCCGTGCCCTGGCGTTGGCATTCTGCCGGAGGGCAATCAGGGCCACCGTCAGAATGACCCCGAGTGACAGCAGGAGAACGGGTATCGAAGACAGGATGATCCCCGACGACTGGCTCATCGGATACCAGGCGAGATAACCAAGCACCGTGCCGGACCCGTTCTGAACCGGGGTACCGATCATTCCGTCGGGAATTTCCGAAGCGAATTTCAGATTGTCGAGGGCGAGGCTGGACAGAAGATTGCTGAGATGCGCCGCATCGATCTCGAATGCGTTGACGAGAACGTTCGGCGGCCCAAAGGACATTTCGATCCCACCGGGATCCGGTACGATCGCAAAGGCCGCGACGATGAAGGGGTGATCGTTGATCTCGACGATGTCGATGGCCGAAATGTCGGCCAAAGTCCCGGTGAAGCGGACTTCGCCTGGTTCTGACCGGACCAAGGCTTTGACGTAATTGCCGCGTATGCTGTCCAGCGTGCCGGTAATGCCCGTCTGGACGCTCTTGGAAAAGTCTTCCGCTCTCTCCTTGCCGTGGAAGTTGGAAGAAAAGAGGACCTTGCTGTCCGGACCGAAAAGCACTGTGTAGTCGTGGGCGAAATCCAGGGCCATGTCGACGCCGAACCTGGCCTCGATCCAGTCAGGCGACAGATTGGTATCGATATTCTGATAGGCGGCGTTGGAAGCGGCGTAGCGCTCCATTTCACGCAACAGCAACTGCTTGTGGTTCTGGAAGACACGCGCGACTGATTTGGTCTCCCGCATCGCAGCTTCGCGCTCCGCGACCAGCACCTTGAACAGCACGGCGCCGAAAGAAAAAATCACCGCGCAGAACATCAAAATGATGACGAGGCTGGAAGAAATGCCGAAAACGCCCGCGGTCATCCGGCGCGGTTCGTCGGATACTGTCTCCGCCGCGGAATGAACCAGGTCGAATTTGTCTGTTTTTCCAGACAGATCGCGCATTTCGCTTTCAAAATCCCAAGCTTTTGTCAGCGAAGCAGTCTGGGTTCAAACCTTTAATTTTTAGTGCCTTGGCAGGCATGAGGCAAAGGCAGCCGGAACAATTTCCGCCCCGGCTGCCCGATTGACGTTACATCTTGTCGGTGACGACCGTTGTTGTGGCGCCTTCCGGCTCCTTGGTGATGACCGGGTCGGACCCGCCGGACAGGAGGGACTTCACGGTGCGCTCATAGGCAGACATGTCCAGTTTGCCGTCAGATCCATCAACCAGCTTGTTGATTTCGCCGACCATGCGGATCTGATGCTTTTCGGTCTGCGCGCCAGTGGCGTCGTTTTCCAGAACGATTTCAGCAGCTTCTTCCGGGTTTTCGGCGGAATAGGCCCAGCCCTTCATGGAGGCCTTCACGAAGCGGGCGAGCTTGTCGACCATTGCCGGGTCGTCCAGGCTGGATTCCAGAACGTAGAGACCGTCTTCCAGCGTGGCGACACCCTGGTCTTCGTATTTGAAGACGATCAGGTCTTCTTCCGGAATGCCGGCATCGATGACCTGCCAATATTCGTTGTAGGTCATGGTGGAGATGCAGTCGGCCTGCTTCTGCAGCAGCGGATCGACGTTGAAGCCCTGCTTCAGAACGGTCACGCCTTCGTCGCCACCGTCGGTCGGAATGCCGAGCTGGCTCATCCAGGACAGGAACGGATATTCGTTACCGAAGAACCAGACGCCGAGTGTCCGGCCCTTGAAGTCTTCCGGTGAGGTGATGCCGGTTTCCTTCAGGCAGGTCAGCATCATGCCGGACTTCTTGAACGGCTGTGCGATGTTGACAAGCGGCACACCCTTTTCGCGCGATGCAAGGGCGGACGGCATCCAGTCGATGATCACGTCGGCTCCGCCACCGGCGATAACCTGCGGCGGCGCAATGTCCGGACCGCCCGGCTTGATCGTTACGTCCAGGCCTTCTTCGTCGTAAAAGCCCTTGTCCTTGGCCACGTAATAGCCGGCAAACTGGCCCTGTGTGACCCACTTAAGCTGCAGTGTCAGCTCGTCCGCGGCGTTGGCCGCACCTGACACCAGGCTTGCGCCCAGGACAGACGCGAGCGCCAGACTTTTCAATGCCTTCATTGCCATTCCCCTACTGGTTATGGGCGAGCCGCTGTCGGACTCACCCTTCTCTGGAACTTCAAACCCTAACCGGTGCGGACCTCGGAGCGGTTCCCGGCCGCCTGATCCTCTTCCGGCTGTTTGGCCGCATCCGGACGCCGGGGCATTTTGCCTTCTCAACGAACAGTGCTGACCAATTGGTCAAGAAAATCTAGAAAGGTGCCATGTCACTGGTCAAGGTTATTTTTTCATCAAGGCCATTTGGCGTTTCAAAGACGAGCATAGGCGGGCTTGGTTCAAGTTGTGAAGCCGGTGGATCGGATTTTTAGTTGCCTGACGCCCGGTCAGTCGATCCATACTTAACGGTGCATAGTGGGAGGAGATTGCGCGGCCCGGATTCCTTGCGAATCCGCCGGTCGGCAATGCAAATGGACAAAAAACATGATTTCCAAATCAGCCCTGGATTACCAACCGTTGCCGCTGCCGGATCGGCGAATTTACGACGACAAGGAAATGCTGGCCCGTGCGCAGGACTTTTATGACGATGTGCGCACCCGCCATACGGTTCGCCATTTCTCGGACCGTCCTGTGGACCGTTCCATCATCGAAGCCTGCATCCGCGCTGCCGGAACGGCCCCGAGCGGCGCCAATCATCAGCCATGGCATTTCGTGGCGATTTCCAATGCCGACCTGAAGCACAAGATCCGCCTGGCTGCCGAGGAGGAAGAACGCAAGTTCTACGATGGCGGTGCGGGCGACGAATGGATCAAGGCACTGGAGCCCATCGGCACCGACGCGGACAAGCCGCATCTGGACATCGCCCCATGGCTGATCGTGATTTTCGCGCAGCGCTGGGGCACCTTCGACGACGGCACCCGCTACAAGCACTACTACGTTCCCGAAAGTGTCGGCATCGCCACCGGCCTCCTGATCACCGCACTTCACCATGCGGGGCTTTCAACCCTGACGCACACGCCCAACCCGATGAAATTCCTCAACGGGATCCTGAACCGACCGGAAGCGGAAAAGCCGGTCATGATCCTGGCCGTCGGCCATCCCGCGGAAGACGCCACGGTACCGGCTGTCGCCAAGATCAAGAAGCCGCTGGAAGAGATCCTGAGCGTGTTCGAGGACCAGGAATAGCTTCAAAACCAAGTGCGTTTCCAGCGCGTCACCCCGGGCGGGCAGCGCGAAGCCCGGGGCTTACTCGCCCGCAATACGCGACGATCACCCCGTCACATGTGTCGGGGCAGCGCTGACATTGGCCTTTATCTTCTCCAGCAGTTCCTTGCGGTCCGGGCTGCCGTCGGCGGCGTAGTTGAGGTTCTTGAAGAGCGATGTCTGTTCGGTGAAGAACTTGCGGACGGCTTCCTTGTCGTCAAAGGCAAAGTCGGTGCGGGCGATCCGGTAGACGAGATCGAAGGTTTCCTGCTGGCGCTTGAGCGGCGCCGACACGTCGACATCGTCAAAGGCATCCTGCTGCAGGTAGACCATGTCGAGGAACAGCGCCTTCTGCTGAAGGATGAAATCGTCGGTCGAGACGCCCTCTTCACCTGTCACCTGCATCATGCGGGTGATCTCATCACCCTTTCGCAGGAGTTCAATCATCTCCGAAACGCGGGGAACCCAGTCCGGGCCGATATTGTTCTGGTACCAGTCGTTGAGCTGAATGTGATACCGAGACCAGGACAGCAGCGGGTCGACCGCCGGATAGAAGCGCTTGTAGGCCCGTTCGGACGAGAGGCCCAGGAAGGTCTTGACCGTGCCGAGAGTCGACTGGGTGACCGGTTCCTCAAAATTGCCGCCGGCCGGAGACACCGTGCCGATCATGGTGAGACTGCCGGTCTCGCCGCTGGCGGTCCGCAACACGCCAGCGCGTTCGTAGATGCCCTTGATGGCGCTGTCGAGATAGGCGGGAAACGCTTCCTCTCCCGGAATTTCCTCCAGCCGGCCGGAGGTCTCACGCATGGCCTGGGCCCAGCGGGAGGTACTGTCGGCGATCAAGAGCACGTCATAGCCCATCTGCCGGTAATATTCGCCAAGGGTAATGCCGGTGTAGATCGAGGCCTCGCGCGCCGCCACAGGCATTGAAGACGTGTTGCAGATGATGACCGTACGATCCATGAGCGTGCCGTCTCCGGAAGGGTCCGGCTGGTGCGGGAACTCGGTGATCGTTTCGACCACCTCGCCGGCACGCTCGCCGCAGGCAACCACGATCACGATATTGACCGCCGAGAAACGCGAAATCAGCGATTGCAGCACCGTCTTGCCCGCACCGAAGGGACCCGGAATGCAGCCCATTCCGCCACGGGCGATGGGAAAGAACGTGTCGATCAGGCGCAAGGTGGTGATCAGCGGCTCGCTTGGATAAAGCCGCTCGCTCTGACCGGCCTTGACCAGCCCTTCCGGGATCGCCCGGCGAACCGGCCAATGCTGGACCATGGTCAGGTCGCGGGTTTCGCCGCGATCGTTCTTGAGCGTTGCCACCACCTCGTTGATGGTGAACGTTCCTTCGCGTATCCGGTCCACTGTCCAGGAACCCGTCGTGACGAAGGGAACCATGATCCGGTGCTCGAACCTGCCTTCCGGAACCGTGCCGAGCGTTTCCCCGGCTTTGACCACATCACCGGATTTCACCTTGGGTTCAAACGACCATTTGCGGTTCTGGTCGAGAGCGTTGGTGAGCACCCCGCGCGGCAGGAAGAAGCCGTGCTCGGCCGCAATATCGGCCAGCGGGTTCTGCAAGCCGTCAAAAACCGTGCTCAGCAGGCCCGGTCCGAGAGCAACCGACAGCATCTCGCCGCTCTGGATCACCTTGTCACCGACGCGCACGCCCGCAGTGCTTTCGAACACCTGTGCTTCAGCGGACTTTCCGCGCACGCGCAGCACTTCGGCCTTCAGGTATTCCCGCGGCTTGCCATCACGTTCGGGACCGTGGGGGATAATATAGACCACCTCGTTCTTGATGAGAGGGGCAGAGCCGAGCGGCGACAGTGTGACGAGATCGTCCTGCACGGCGACGATTTCCGCGGTCGGTTCGGGCAACTGAACATGGCTCGTCATGAAGGGGCTCCCTCAAGGGCAGAAGTGAAGTCTGAGAAAAGATCCGGCCGGCCGGCTTGACTGCCGTCATCCGTCTTGCCGTCAAGGGCTGACGCCACGAGCGTGGCCAGCCGGGCACGTGCATCGGCCTCGTTGTAGCGCGACCAGCGTTCCACGATCACCCAGCGCAGCACGTAGATCGCAACGGCCTCGAAATCGAATTCATGCAGGTTGCCGTAATGGCCCATCTGTCGGAAGACCTGGGTGAGGACAAGACGTTCCATGGCGATGTGATCGCCCGCCCGCATCAGTTGGTGAGCCTCGCCCACCCACGGCATGAAATGGCCGAGCCCAAAGGCCGGGTCGCTCCAGT
Source organism: Roseibium sp. RP-7 (assembly GCF_053005225.1). NCBI lineage: Bacteria > Pseudomonadati > Pseudomonadota > Alphaproteobacteria > Hyphomicrobiales > Stappiaceae > Roseibium > Roseibium sp. RP-7. Next base: position 76,985 of record NZ_JBRKQA010000001.1, on the reverse strand, counting down.
TGGCCTTGACCTGTGCGCACCAGCGGCCGAAGCCCCAGTTCTCGATATCTCCGGCGCTTTCCTGTCCATCCCGGCGTCGACGCAGCGCTGCAATCAGCGTCCGCGTTTCCATGCGTGCCCCGACAAGATGTTGCAGATCCGGATAGGCAGCCAGATCGGCAAGAACCTTGTTTGCCCGCCGGATCACATCGATGTCGCGATCATAACCGGCAACACCGGCCCAGGCCGTCACCTCTACCATCTCGCGCAGCAGGCTCGCATGCGCGGGCTCCAGCATTGACAGCCGCTGCTTCAAGCGGAACCCCGAGATCGGCACGTCCTTGCGCGAGAACAGCTTGCCAAGATGGGGCAGGCTGGACACCAGCGCGATATATTGGTGCGGCCGGCTCATGTCAGCGCAGCACCCCTTCCATCACCGCTCTGAGACGCGGTTGCAGGTGCCGCTTCAACAGTGTCGCGATCGCTTCTTCGGTCAGATCGATGGAAACGTCCCTGTCGGTCAACTTCACCTTGATGCCGTCAAAGCCCGGTGCGGTGGAGAAGGTGACCCCTTGCCGCAACACTTCGCCCGCAAGCGCAATCACGAAGTGGGTGAGGGTTCCCGGCTCGACCGCCTCGGGCGATTGCTTCAACTCCTCGAAGGTGACGACCTTCTCCGGCAGGACGATCTCCATCGGCTCAGCGTCGCTGACCGACGCATTGTCCTTTGCGTTGGCGGCCATCGCCAGAATGAGGTTTTTCAGGAATTCCTGGTCGGCAAGTGTGGTTGCCACCAGCCGGCCGGCTTCCTGCTGAATGCGGTCGCCCAGCTCGTTGCGCAGGCTGAGGACAAGATCGCGCGCGGCAACCTTCAGCCCGTCTTCCGTCGCCGCCTTTTCCCTGGCCGCTTCCGCTCTTGCATCAGCCAGCAGGCTGTCCGCCTTCTGCCTTGCTTCCTCAACGATGGTTTCCGCCTTTTCCCTGGCCTTGGCCAGGATGGCATCCCCCTCCGACTGGCCCGCGGCCACGCCTTCGGACTTCAGCCGTTCGATAAGCGCCTGGACACCGGCACCAGCGGCGTTCTCCAGGTCGTCTGCTGCGTCATGTTTGGCCATTGCCGCCTCCTGTTCCTTCTGGCCCTAAGCGGGGATCGAGCCGGACAGGACCAGCGCGAAGACGAGAGCAAAGACCGAAAAGCCTTCCAGCACCGCCGCCGGAGCGAGGGAAATGCCGAAGATTTCCGGCTTGGCCTTGGAAGCATGAATGGCCGAGGCGAGCACCTCGCCCTGGCGAATGCCGGTGTAGAGCATGGTGACGCCGGACAGGAGGCCGATGCCGAAAAGCGCGGCGCCATTGGCTGCATCAATGGTGGGCTGCTGCAACGAGAACATGATCACGATGCCGTAGATCACCTGGGACGACGGCATCAGCGAAACACCGATGAACCGGCCATAACCACCGTCGCTGTCCAGCATGGCGCCGATCGCGGCACTGCCGCCAAGGGCGCAGCCCCAGGCGCTGCCGATGGCGCCGAGGGCGACCGGCGCGAACAGCCCAAACCATCCGAGAGCCACAACGAATTCGTTCACAGGCGTGTCTCCTCTTTCTTGAACGGACGGAAAGGCGTGCCCTCGTCCTTCAAACCCCAATTGAAAAATTCAATGACATTCAGACGCAGGCCATGCACGCAGCCGGCGATCAGCCCCAGCCCGATATTGATGGCGTGCCCGAGCACGAGAACCGCGATGGCGATCAGCAGACCGACGCCAGGAACCGCGTGGTTGAGCTGGCCCGAGAGCGAGTTGATGGTTTCGGCAAGCGACGCTGCCGCAAGCCCCAGCGCAAACAGGCGCATGTAGCTGAGAACATCAGAGAAGATGTTGACGATACGGGCCAGCGAGGCGAGGCCATCGAAGACCCTGAGGCCGCCGGTCTTGAGCGATGTCACCTTGCGGTCGCTGCCGAAGATGCCGACCAGCAGAAGCCCAGCAACCACCGCGACCGGGCCGGCAACCGCAATGGAAGTGCCCTGCCCCAGAAACGTTGCCAGGCCACCGAGTGCCACCAGACACCAGCCGACAGGCTGCAGGCGACCGCTCAGGCTCGTTTCGTGCCAGGCGCGCATCAGGTTGGCGATGACGATATGGGTCACGCCGATGGTCAGCGTGATCTTCATCATCGTGTCCACGTCTTTCAGATGCAGCACCTTCAGGCGCGCGAGAAACGTGCCTTCGGGAGGCGCAACACCGAAGTAGCTGCCCGTTGCCACGCCAAAGGCCGCCGTCGAGATCATCAGCCAGACGGACATCCGGAACATGCGCCGACCCAACGCCGAACCTTTGAAGCGCGCCCGGAACAGGTACAACAGCAGCAGAAGAAGCAGGCCATAGCCCGCGTCCGTCATGATCATGCCGAAGAAGATCACGAAGGAAACATAGACGATTGCCGAAGGGTCCCACCCTCTGTAGCCAGGGGTCTGATAGAATTCGACCAGATCCTCCCCCGCTTCCAGCGCCGGGCTGTTGTCGAGAAGCGTGGGCGGCGCATCGGCCTCTTCGACATCCGTCACCAGCAGGGCGATGCCGAGACTGTCCGAAAGCGTGCGGACTTCCGTGACCTGGTCCCGCCGCGCCCAGGCCTGAAGCACGAAGACCTGCTCGGTGTCCGCTGTTTCGAGCGACGCCCTGTGGCGTGCGGAATGGTCGCGAGCGGCGGCAAGGTTCTGCGCCAGCACGAACCGCCATTTGGTGAGAGCCTGACGCTGCAGCTCCAGCTCTTCCAGTTGGATGGTCGCATCTTCATGTTGACGCCGAAGCACCGAGAGCGCCTCGGCCCCCACGTGAACGCGCGGCACCGGCATGGCATTTGCCGCCGGTTCTTCCGGAGAAAGCAACACGATGTAGCTGCGGTACTTGCCGCGGTGGACGATCTCCAGGATCTTGTCGGAAGGATCGATCAGCTTGATCTTGGCGTTGGGCACCACGTAGAACCACAGCCGGTGCTCGCCGATTTCGGCCAGGTCGGAAAAGCTGAATTCGCCCCAGGGCTCCACATCCTGAATGCGCTGGTCAAGGCGCGCCACCCGGTCTTCGCAGTCACGAAGCGCCTTGCGGTTGGCAAGCGTCTTTTCGACCACCGTTTCCAGGTCAAAGTCGTCAAGATGGGTGACAGGACGACGCTGCGCCTTGCTGTCCATAAGCCAGCGCAGGGCTTCGCTCGCCTCGCGCCCCCGGCCTGCGGGAACGGCTTCCAGTTCCTTTTGTGCCGATGTCAGGGGGATCAGATGCAGGGCACCGAATTCCTGCGTGGCTTCCAGCACCTTGTCCTTGTCCTCAAGGATGCCGACCAGATTCACCTTGACGAGCGGGACGATGGTCATAGTTCGGCCACCGAGGTTTCGGCGCCGCGCGCTGCCGTCTTGCGTTTGGAGATCTTGGCACGGACCACGGCATCGCGTTCCGCGTCCGCCAGGGCCATGCGGATTTTCTTGATGTTGCGTTCCGCCTGCGGGATCAGCACCTTTTCGAACAGGTTGACCCTGCGAGAGATAACCGCTTCGGCCTCGATCAGCCGGGCAATACGCTCCTTGGCAATTTCCCGCTCCTTGTTGAGCCGCAACAGTTCCTGCATGCCTGCGACATAGGGGTCGACCCAATGCGGGCGCGCCAGACGGGAATAGGGTTTCGTCTCGACCTCGATATCTTCCAGGACCGGCAGCCGGGTGCCGGAGAGGTTCTGCTCGCCGACGACGGCCTGCTTCAACACCACGAGCCCTTCGAGCGGGACATGCTTGTTGGCCATCATCGGCAGGGACCGCGCAAGAGCGTTGAAACGCTCCTCATACTCCGCCTCCAGGCGGACGGCTGCTTCCTTGGCCTTGGCGCGCTCGGCCATGATCTGGAGCCTCTTCAGCTCAAGAGACGGCAGGAAGCGCTTGTATTCCGAGAGCTGTCCGCTTTCCCGGGCCAGAGACGACTTGTTGAGGGCCAGCCTCGCCATCAGGCAGCCTCCTCGTCAGACGCTCCGCCGGCAGGTTTGCTTTTCGGGAAATACTTGTCGATCAGCCCCTGTTTCATCAAAAGCTGTTCCGGCTGGAAGCATTCGGCAAGCGTCTGCCAGCACAGGTCGAGCGCCTCCTCCAGGGGCATTGCGACATTGATATCCATGAAACGCCGCCGGAAAAGGCCGCCAAACTTCAGAAGCTGGTGGTCGTATTCCGACAATTCGAACGCCATGGACTGCTTCTGCTCCGCATCGCGTGCGCCGGAATAGAAGCGGATCATGGTGTTCATGATCTGGTTGTGATCCTCACGTGTCACTTTGCCGATCACATGCTGTTTCAAACGGGACAGCGAGCCAAAGGGATCCAGAACGCCGCTGTGCAGATAGAACTGGCCTTCGGTGATGTAGCCTGTGTTGTCCGGCACCGGATGGGTGACGTCATTGCCCGGCATTGTCGTGACCGTAAGGATGGTGACCGAGCCTGAGCCCTTGAAATCGCAGGCCTTTTCATAACGGCGGGCCAGCTGGGAATAAAGATCGCCCGGATAACCCCGGTTGGCGGGCACCCGTTCCATCGCAATGGAGACTTCCTTCATGGCATCTGCGAAGGCGGTCATGTCGGTGAGCAGCACCAGAACGCGCTTGCCTTCCTCAACGGCGAATTTTTCCGCAACCGCAAGGGCCATGTCCGGAACCTGCAGGCGCTCGACCACCGGATCCGACGCCTGGTTGATGAACATGACCGTGCGCGGGAAAACGCCCGCATCCTCGAACTGCTGCCGGAAAAAGGCATAGTCATCGAAGATCAGTCCGAGGCCGCCGAACACCACGATATCGGCGTCTGCCTGGATGCCGATACGTGCCAGAAACGGATTATAGGGTTCGCCGGAAACCGAGAAGATCGGGATCTTCTGACTTTCCACGAGGCAGTTGAAGATATCGATCATCGGCACATCTGTGCGGATCATGCGCGAAGCAAGCACGCGCTTCATCGGGTTGGCAGACGGTCCGCCGATCGGGACGGAAGGGTCGCTGGACAGATCCGGGCCCCGGTCAATCGGCTGCCCCGCACCGTCGAACACACGGCCCAGGATATTGTCGGAATAGGTGACTTTGGCCGGCTCACCCAGAAAGCGTACGGACGAATTGTTGGCGAGGCCCTTGGTACCGGAATTGACCTGCAGCGAAACCATGTCCCGGTCGATGTTGATGACCTGTGCGAGAGACGTCGCACCATCGCCTGAATCGACCAGTGCCAGATCACCCAGGCACGGGCGCCCCTCCGACTCGCTCTTCGTAGAAGACACCTGAATGCGAATGATATCGCCAACGATATCGACAATCCGTGTGTGGGAGACCAGCATTAACGCCCCCTTGGGAAGGAAATTAACTCACATCGGGCCAAACCCGTTCTGCTGCAACGCAAACCATCTTAGGCGGGTTTTTCGATCCCACACAACCTGAACTGTTGCCCGGCACCCAACTTGCTTCAACCAAAATGAAGTTAAGAGAGAAATGATTGCGTTCGTATGACTTGCATCAAAGTGCTCATGCCAGAGGCAGCAGGCTTACTCCCGCATTGCCGCAACCCCATTTCACTTGCGTTAACGGCGGACCGACTTCGCTGATCCGCTTAATTCCGGCATAAGCCCAGGGAAAAGCAGCATTCAGGAAGACGTGCCGTTGCGCTGCACAAATTTAAAGCAACTTTCAAACGATCCACCTGATATTCTACCTATATATTGGAATATCAATTCTCTATTTTCCCGATCATTCTTCATGATCGTTTCTTTTTCACGATCACGCGCCTTCCCGCCAATATTGTTCTTCAGTCATTTGAATTTTTTCCCAAGAGGAAGATTTTTAAGCATGCGCAAAACCACCCGGATAGGTTTAAGGTCAGTTGTATTCGCCATTTTTTCTTCACTTTTGTTAAAATGTGATATTTTTTAGGCAAAGCGCTTTGAAATTTCCCGACATCCGGTTGCACAACCTATGCCGGTAACCCGGTCGCATTGCTGGCGGCCCTGGAGGAAAAGTTGACGGACCAAGTGACTGATCACGCCCTGGAACTGCCTTCATCGTCCAATTCATCCAAGAAATCCCAAACAGGCCGGCGCGCCAATGGCGCGGATAGCGCGGCGAAAAGACCCGAGGACCGCAGCCCTCCGTTACGCAGCGACATCGGCACGATCCTCCTGCACTGGACGCTGGTTATCGCGATCGTCACCAGCCTGCTGACGGGCATGCGTCTGTCGGCGGATGCGGAACACGCCTGGTTCTCCAAGCTTTTCGAACCGATCCTGCCACAGGGTGAAATCTGGACCTGGCACTATGTGTCGGCGATATTCGTTCTGGCGGTGATCTTTGCCTATGCGGCCTATATGACGCTTGGCCGCCTGAAACGGCGCATTTCCTCCAAGAAGATCGTTGTGCTGACGCTTCCCGCCAGCACCAAGCTGCGCCTGGCCGCGGTCAACGTCATCGCCTACTGGATCCTGTTCGGGGCCGTGCTCACCCTGTCGGCAACGGGCGTCCTGCTTTACATCGGTCATGGTGGCATCTGGGTGACGGTGCATTACACGGCCGCGCTCGTGGTGCTGACCTATATCGTTGCCCATGTGGTGCTGCATTATTGTTATGGCGGCGTTGCCCAGTTGCTGCGGCTGTTCCGTCCGCAGGCGCTGCGACGTTTCCCGGGCATGAGCCGTCACCCGCTGGCCCTGGCGACTGCCCTGGGCGCAATCGTGCTTGTTGGCGCCGTCAGCCTCGATTTCGGCACACGCGACAGTCTTGTCGTTGCCAAGGGCACCACCCTGCCGGAGCTGGACGGCACGCTGGACGATCCCGTCTGGCAGGACGCGGCCCCTGTTTTCATCCGAACACAGCAAGGCTCGAATCTGGACGGAACAGGTGAATCGACTGTCGAGGTGCGCGCCGTACAGGTGGGGGACAAGATCGCGTTTGCCTTCCGCTGGGAAGACAAGAACCGGTCGTTGAAGCGGCATCCGCTGATCAAGCGTGAAGACGGCTGGCACATGCTGAACAACCGGGCCGACATTTCCGACGAGACCGCCTACTACGAGGACAAGTTCTCGGTTGCCTTTTCCACCACCGACACCTTTGGCGGCGGTGGCGCCACCCACATGGGCCCGAAGCCCCTGAGTGACAAACCGGCGGCCTTCAACCACCGCGGCCTGCATTACACGACCGACGGCAGCCTGGTGGATGTGTGGCAATGGAAAGCGTCCCGTGGTGGCATGCTGGGACGCGTCGACGACATGCATTTCGCGACGCCGGTGGAACCGAACGAAGCCCAGGCCGCCGGCAAGAGCCGCTACAGCGCCGGCTACAATCCCGACGAAGGCAAGGCTTTCTACGTCTACAACTACATCGGCGATCCCGTGACCCACTACCACGGGACCGTCGGCGTTCGCCGGCTCCCGGTTGACTATCAGAAAATGACATCGCTGATGGGCACCATCGATCTTTCCACGGAAGGGAGCGAAGACGAGGGCTCGCAGTGGTGGATGTTCGAAAACGAAAGCGTGCCGTACTCGCCGGAAAAAGATGCGGAAATCCCGGTCGGGACGGTTATTCCGGGGGTTCTCATCGAGGGTGAATACGCCGGCAGCCGGGCAGATTTGCTGGGTGGGTCCAGGTGGCAGGACGACCATTGGACGCTTGAAGTCGTCCGGGACATGGATACCGGCCAGAGCCAGGACCTTGCCATGACGGACGGTCTCTTCATGTGGGTCTCTGCCTTCGACCACAATCAGACCCGCCACACCCGCCATTCCCGTCCCGTGCGGCTGACCTTCAATTGAGGCCTGCCCTTCCCGCCTTTCCTGTCTTTTCCGGACGTTTCTTTCAACGGATATAATCACCCATGTCGAAAAGCACCTGTACGGTCACCATCAACGGGAAGGCCATCAAGGCCAATGTCGGCGATACACTGATCGACGCCGGGCTGGGCGGACGCCTCGTCATCCCGCACGACTGCTGTTCCGGCCAATGCGAAACCTGCCGGGTCCGCGTTTTGAGCGGGCAGATCGACGACATGGGCACCCGGGAAAAGGACACCGTGCTCGGATGCCTTTCCGTTCTGGAAGGCGATGCCGAGATCGCCTATGACCCGGTGCCGCTGGTGAAGACCACAAAGGGAACGGTGGAAAGCATTCGGCCGATCAAGGACGGATACCTGGAAGTTCGGGTCAAGACGGCGCGGCCCGTGCCCTGGCTGCCGGGGCAGTATCTGCGCGCGACCTTTGCAGGATATCCGCCACGTGACTACAGCCCGACGACCCCGCTCAACCTGGATGCGGAAGAGAACGTCCTTGTATTTCACATCAAGGTCTACCCGGACAGCATCGTATCGTCGAAGCTGGGCAAGGAAATTGCCAAGGGACATGCCGTCAAGCTGCGAGGCCCGTTCGGCAATGCGTTTTTGCGGCGGCAGCAGAACCCGATCCTGCTCACCTCGACCGGCACCGGGTTCGCACCGATCTGGTCGATTGCCGTTGCTGCAAGCCTGGGCCAGACCGGCCGTGAAATCCGCATCATTGCCGGGTCGAGAACCCGGGACGGGATCTACATGCGCGACGCGGTACGCTGGCTGCAAGGCCGGGGCATTCCGATCACGCTGACGGCAGGCGATGGCGACGACGAGACGGTGCGCAAGGCGCGCCCGCATGAACTGGTCGGACAACTTACGCCCGATCACGTCGTCTATTCGGCCGGTGCGCCGTCACATGTCGACGCCATGCGGGAGATCGCGCTAGGCGCAGGGGCAACCTTCTACGCCGATCCGTTTTTTGTGGCGGAGGAAGAAAGTGGCCTGCTGGCCCTTGCTGGAAACCTTATCCGAAAGGCATCCGCACCGTTTACCTCGGTTTCCGCCGGCTGACGCCAGAGCGCTACACCTGCCTCTCCTGAAAGCGAGCGGTCTTGCCGACTATTGCGCGGCGGTTGTCAGAGACCGTTCGCCTGCATAGATCAGCTCTTCGGTGCTGGCGACAGGCATGGGTCTGCCCAGATAGTAGCCCTGCGCTTCCGTGCAGCCGATTTCGGTCAGCATGTCGAGAAGCTGCTTGGTCTCCACACCTTCGGCGGTGGTGGTCATGTTGAGATTGTTGGCCAGTTCGATAACCGCTTTCACGATGGAAATGGAGTCGTCCGAATAGGCCATCGAGCGGACGAAGGACTGGTCGATCTTGATCTTGTCGAACGGGAAGCGGCGCAGGTAGCTGAGCGAGGAATAGCCGGTTCCGAAATCGTCCATGGACACCTTCACGCCCAGCGACTTGGCCTGGTGCAGCGAATCCAGAACGTCTTCGGAATCGGTCAGAAGCACGCTTTCGGTCACTTCCAGTTCAAGACGGTCGGCCTTGAGACCCGTTTGAGTCAGGGCATCGATCAGCACCGGACCAAATGCATGGCCACGCAGCTGCCGGGGTGACAGGTTGACGGCGATCCTGAGGTGGTCCGGCCAATTGGACGCGATCCGGCATGCTTCCTTCAACACCCATTCGCCCAGCTGGGTGATAAGGCCGGTATCTTCGGCAAGCGGAATGAAATCGGCCGGAGAAACCATGCCCCGTGTCGGGTGGTTCCAGCGCACCAGCGCCTCGAAGCCGGACACCCGGTCGTCCACGAGCGTGTATTGCGGCTGGAAGTAAAGCTCCAGCTCGTCATTGGCGACTGCGGTTCTGAGGTCGGTTATGAGCTCTCGCCGGTCGTTGACGGCCGTGCCCATGTCCTTTTCAAAGAAGCGGTAGGTATTGCGGCCGTCTTCCTTGGCCCGGTAGAGCGCAAGGTCCGCCTGCTTGAACAGTTCGTCGCCTGCGGTGCCGTCGGCCCTCGCGATTGTGATGCCGATGCTGACGCCGATTACGAGTTCATGGTCCGTGATCTGGAACGGCTGGGAAATCTCCCAGATGACCGACTGCGCCAGTTCCTCGACATCAGCAAGCCTGCAGGGCAGACCGGTGAGGATCGCAAATTCGTCGCCGCCAAGGCGGACGACAACGTCCTTTCGGCCGATGAGGGCGCGCAGACGCTCCGCGACCTGCCGCAAGAGCTCGTCGCCAATCGGGTGCCCAAGGCTGTCGTTGACCGTTTTGAACTCGTCCAGGTCGAGGCACAGAATGGCGAACTCGCCCCCCTTGACCAGTTGCTGGTTCAACAGCATGTCCAGCTGGTCCCGGAATTCGATGCGGTTCGGCAGCTGTGTCAGAAGGTCGTGACGCGCCAGGAACGCCAGCCGGTCACGGGCTTCCTGCCGTTCGGTGATGTCTTCGGATATCGCCACCCAACCACCTTCCGCCAGCGGCTGGCGGGTGGTCAGGACGATACGGCCCGAGCGGATCTTCACCATTTCGGTGCTTTGCGAGCCACCTGAATACCTGTGGTCCCCGATCCGGGAATCGTGCAGAGCCATGTCACCGGTTTCGACGGCATCAACTTTCTGCAGCGTTGCGAGCTGAGCAGCCGTCATACCCGACTTTATCCTGCCCGGCTCGACTTCGAACAATTCGGCGTAGCGCTGGTTCGAAACAATCAACCTGCCATCGACGTCGAACATGCACAGACCGTGCGACATGTTGTTGAGAGCAGCATCAAAGAGAACGTTCTGCTCGCGCAACTGGGCTTCCTGAGAGCGCAGGATGGAGTTCTTTTCGTGCACGCGTTCGCGCAAGGCGTCGCGTTCCTTGACAGATCGCTGCAAGGAAACGACCGATCTGGCGATGTCACCGACTTCGTCCAGCCGCTCGGTGCCAACCACCTTGCTTTCGAAGTCGCCCGCTGCGATGCCGGTCAATACACGTGTGATCTTGGTCAGCGGCCGGGTAATCTGCCGCGACATGAGAAAGGCGACTGCAGCAAAAGCCACCAGCGCGATCAGTCCGAACAGGAACAGCCGCCGGAGCAGCTTGGCTTCTTCTTCGGTGCCGATGCGGGTCAGTTTGTTCTGGATTTCGGTCAGCGCCGCGATAGGCGTCAGCGCACAGACAGTCATGGGAACGACCGGGACACCGCATTCGATGACATGCCCACCGTCCAGGGTGATGTTCGGCGTTTCCTTCGAGCGTGTAAGATCCGAATAGTTTCCGGTGAAATTCGCTGTGGAAATGATCTGACCGTCGAAAACGATCGCCATTTCGAAGGAATTGATTTTTGCCAGATCCGCCAGGAGTGGCTCTTCCGGCCGCAGCCAACGTTGCGCGACAAGTCCACCGATCACATAGCCGAAATCATCGAAAACCGGGACAAACGCGATCTGAGACACTTCATTGACCCGATCGCCCGGCACGAAGACACCCGTTTCGGATTTGGGCAAGACGCCGGAATAGGTCAGCTTCTCTCCCGGAAAGCTGTCTTTGAGCGACTTGGCGACCTCGTTGAAGAAGCTCAGCCCCTGCATCTTGGACCCCAGTTCGACGAGGTCCGCAGAATAGGAGGAGGCGCCGATCACATGGCCTTCTTCATCCAGAACGACGATGCCGTCCACATCCGCCAGTTTCGCCGCCGGGCCAAGCAGTTCCGACATGGCCACGACATTGCGTGATTCAACGGCCTTGGCGGTATCCACCCTCTCCGACAACGCATTTATGCGCCGAAGCCTGTCCTGAAACAGGAACTCCATACGGGTCCCGGCAAGCTTCACGTCGGCGGACAGGGTTTCCACGAGACGCGCGCGGGAAAGCTCGAGAAGCTCGGCTTCCTGACGTTGCATGCTGTCTTCAAGCTGGAAAGCCACCAGTCCGATAAGACCGGCAAATGCACACACCGCCGTGAAAACGGCGCCGTATGTATAATGCCAGAGAAGGGACGAGTGACGCATCATGTGGACCAATTGGGTTATCTACCGACGGGTACGCCACCGTAGTTGCTGATCAATGTGTGGGCCTGACCCGACTGGGCGTAGTCGATGAAGGCCTTCATCTCCTCGTCCAGCGTGCCTTCCTTGTAGATCAAGGCGAGGGTCACGGAACTCGGATAGCCCGGCTCGGTTGGATGGTGGCCGTCGATCTTGAGCACCGACAGTCCGTCTTCAAGCGGCTTCGAATAAGGACCGAAAGCAATCGCGCCTTCGACTTCGCGCGCGCTGGAAATCGCTTCCTGGGTGGTAAGGGCCGTTTTCGAGCGCGGCGAGAATTCCATTTCCGCCCAGCCCGGCATCGACGATTTCAAAACCTGTAAAGTGCTGTCCGCATCTTCACGGCGGACGAGGCGAACACGCAGATCGGCACCGCCCAATTCAGACCAATTGACTATTTCACCGGAATACAGCTTGACCAGTTCTTCACTGGTCAAAGCATCGATACCAGTGGACGGATGCGTGAAGATTGCGCTGGGGATTTTTGCAATCGGCAGGTAAACGAGGCCATATTCCACCTCGCTGTCCTTCAAGGGACGTGCGACCCGGCCCAGGCGCTCCGTGCCGGAGCTGACGGCGGCGATACCGCCGCCCGAGCCAATGCTCGGTGGAATTTCAAGATTGATATCGGGACGATTTTCGACAAAGCCCGCACCGATTCCCTGAAGCATTTCAAGGCCATCACCAGTACCCACGACTTTTAGCGGGCCCTGTGCCGACGACACGTCAGTGTGTAAGAAAAAAGTGCAAAGGGACAATGCCAAGGCAAAAGCCAAACTACGCATTTTTATCACCCAAAAATTGACGGTACTATCTAGAGTGACATATTCAAGTTAACTAAACGCTAAACCACCGCGATAAATTACAATAAATATGTAGTCTAATTTAATCTTCGAAATAAAAATAAAATAACGCCGAAATTAAACTGAAATCAGTTTCGGGCAATATTTGCCTAGTAGGAACAATTTACCGACTTAGCAAATTCGTTCAGCCAATAAATTGACCGGTACACATGACCTGACTGCGAGCAAGAAAGATGTATTCGATTCAACCTTAGATTTTCTTTTCACACCGACGTTAAGTTGCATGATTTATGCTGCAGGCTAGATTCACTGCTGATCGACGCCTACATCGAATTCGCGAAGCCTGTAGAAATACAACCGCATGCCTGCCTGAACCTTGCGGGCTCGATTTTCGACCCCACAATCGATGGGCAACAGGGCCGCCATTCAACAAACCGGCGGCACGGCGCTGGCCCTCACTACCAGCTCTACATCAACCATTACCGGTTCCATCACGACGTCTGGCTTGGTGTGCGCAACGTCAATACAATCCAGCAGGAGGGAAACAGCCCTGGCACCAAGCGCGCGCCGATCCTGCCGAATGGTTGTAAGTGCCGGGACATAAAACTCCGACAGCTCGATATCATCGAACCCGACGACGGAAATATCCTCCGGAACGCGGACACCGTTTGCGGTCAGGGTCGAAATCAGCCCGAAGGCAACCTGGTCAGAGGCACAGAAAACCGCCGTTGGCCGATCATTCATCGCCAGGATCCTCTCACCGGCCATCCGGCCGGATTCCAGGGAAAAGTCACCCCGAATGATCCATTCCTCACGGGCAGGCAGCTCCAGCCTTGCACGTTCGGCCAGCATGCCTTCGCGCCGGGCATGCGTCAGAACATTTTCCTGCGGACCTGTGATATGGGCAATCTTGCGATGGCCAAGGTCATACAGATGCCGGACGGCCAGTTGCGCCCCGCGAACGTTGTCGCTGCGCACGGAAGGCAACGCCACGTCGTGCGCCCATTCACACGCAAAGACGATCTTGCCGGAGACGCCGTTGTCTTCGAACAGCTGCAATTCCTGGTGGGAGATCGCTCCGTCCAGACAGATCATGCCGTCGATCTGGGCGTCCAGAAAGTAGTCGACCACGTGTTTGCCACTGGTCGCATGGTCCTTGGTATCGGCGATCAGGACCGAATAGTCACGGTTGCCGAAGGATGCACTTATCCCGGCCAGGATCTGGGAAAAGAACGGATTGCCGAGGTTTGGTACCAGAACCAGGATGGCTCCGGCCTGCTGGGTGCGCAGGTTACGCGCTGCACGGTTGACCCGGTAACCGGTAGAGCGGATCGCCGCGAAGACGATGTCGCGGGTTGCCTCTGTCAAAAGTTCAGGATTGCTCAGCGCCCGGCTGACTGTTGCGGTCGATACGCCCGCCTCTTTGGCAACATCTTGAATTCGTGCTATTTTCTGGGCCAAGGCCTTCTCCGGTATTTCTCTTTTTTGAGCCTGGGCGCCTGCCGCCATGTCGGCGGGCTCGTCCTCGAAACTGTCTGATCCGACATTCCGGGTTGACACAAGACCGTTTCCCGAGAATGATGAATGTAATCGATTACATATAGCATACAATAAAATGTAATCGATTACAAAATGCGGTGGAGGCCGCATGGTGAGGACAATCGGACAATTCACGTTCGATGGGAGGAAATGATGAAAGCACTACGTGCAGTTTTTGCAGCAACGACCGCCCTTTGTGCAGCAACGGCCGCGAATGCGACCGACCTGGAAGTTACCCACTGGTGGACTTCAGGCGGTGAAGCGGCTGCGGTTGCCGAATTCGCAAAGGCATTTGACGCGACCGGCAACAAGTGGGTTGACGGTGCGATTGCTGGCTCCGGCGGCACTGCCCGCCCGATCATGATCAGCCGTATCACCGGCGGCGATCCGATGGGCGCAACACAGTTCAACCATGGCCGCCAGGCAGAGGAACTGGTGGAAGCCGGCCTGATGCGCGACCTCACGGACATTGCAGAGGAAGGTAACTGGAAAGAAGTCATCCATCCCTCCAGCCTGCTCGACAGCTGCACGCTGGATGGCCGCATCTATTGCGTTCCGGTCAACATTCATTCGCAGCAGTGGCTCTGGCTGAACAACAAGGTGTTCGAGGACAACGGCCTGGCGGTTCCGACCAACTGGGACGAATACGCTGCCGCAGCACCCAAGCTTCAGGAGGCAGGCATCGTGCCGCTGGCCATGGGGCAGCAGCCCTGGCAGACGACACTGGCGTTCCAGGTGCTTCTCACCGCGCTCGCCGGACCTGAAGCCTACACGAAGATCTTCGGCGAGAAGGATGCAGAGCTTGCCGGCAGTGAGGAAATGGCAAAGGTCTTCCAGGCCGCCGCGACTGCTCGCGACATGTCCAAGGACTCCAACGTCCAGGGCTGGAACGATGCCACCACCATGGTCATCACCGGCAAGGCCGCAGGCCAGATCATGGGTGACTGGGCGCAGGGTGAGTTCCAGGTCGCCAACCAGGTTGCCGGCGAGGACTACACCTGCCTGCCCGGCCTTGGCGTCAACGAGGTCATCATGACCGGTGGCGATGCGTTCTACTTCCCGAAAGTGGACGACCAGGCCATCACCGAAGCCCAGGGCGAACTGGCAAAGGTCATGCTTTCCCCGGAAGCCCAGGTTGCCTTCAACCTGAAGAAAGGCTCGCTTCCAGTGCGTGGCGACGTCGATCTGGCGGCTGCAAACGACTGCATGAAGAAGGGCCTCGACATCCTGGCCAAAGGCAATGTCATCCAGTCTCCGGACCAGCTGATGTCTGCCGACAGCCTGACTCAGGTGAACGACCTCTTCGTCGAGTTCTTCAACAACCCGTCCATGACCGCTGAAGACGCACAGTCGATGTTCGCGTCGATCGTCGGCAACGCCGACTAACAGCGGAAAAAGGCCCGCCGCCTGCGCCGCACGGTCCCAACTTTACCGGGACAGCGGCCAGGCGGCGTCCTCCAGCCCTGCGCGCTCCGCCGCGCAGGGAACGCCCGACATCACCCTGGACGTCTCGACAAGGAAGTTTTCGGCATGGCCGCAGCTACGCGCCCCGCAAGGTGGCATCGGAACATCAGCGCCAAGGTGGCCGCGGTTCCGATGATTATCACCGCAGTGGTGGTCTTCATCGGCGGAACCGCCTGGACGGTTCTTTATTCCTTCACCAACTCCAAGCTTCTGCCGCGTGAGAAATTCGTCGGTCTTGCCCAGTACGACCGGCTGTGGAGCAGCAGCAAGTGGCTGATCTCCATCGAGAACCTGGCCATCTACGGAGCTTTCTCGCTGATTTTCTCGCTGCTGATCGGCTTCATGCTGGCGGCCCTGCTCGACCAGAAGATCCGGTTCGAGGACACGTTCAGAACAATCCTGCTCTATCCCTTCGCGCTCAGCTTCATCGTCACGGGTCTTGCCTGGCAGTGGATTCTCAATCCCGACTTCGGCATCCAGCACGTGGTGCGCAGCCTCGGCTGGGAGAGTTTCAATTTCGACCCGCTCTACAATCCCGAGATCGTCATCTATGGCATCCTCATCGCCGGCCTTTGGCAGGGAACCGGGCTGATCATGTGCCTGATGCTGGCGGGTCTTCGGGGGATCGACGAGGACATCTGGAAGGCCGCCAAGATCGACGGCATCCCGATGTGGAAGACCTATCTGTTCATCGTCATTCCGATGATGCGCGGCATCTTCATCACCGCAATCGTGCTGATCGCCTCCGGCATCATCAAGGTCTACGACCTGGTCGTCGCCCAGACCGGCGGGGGGCCCGGCATCTCCTCCGAAGTTCCGGCCAAATACGTCTATGACGCCATGTTCCTGTCGCAGAACCTCGGCCAGGGCTTTGCCGCTTCCACCATGATGCTGCTGACGGTCGTCATCATCGTTGTGCCCTGGGCCTATCTCGAATTCGGAGGCAAGCGCAAATGACCAAGACGCCCCACCTCCTCAATGGCTCAATGAAATACGATGCCGGCCCGGCCGAAGCCGGCCCCGACCGGGCACTCCGCCACGGCGACGGCACGCCATCCGGCAGCCGGATGGTCGAAGGCCCCGCCGGCCGCAAGCCACGCAAGGCGCTGTCCCGCAGGAACATCCTGATCTACGGCACGCTGATCGTCGTCTGCCTCTATTACCTGCTGCCGCTCTACGTGATGATCGTCACCTCGCTGAAGGGCATGCCGGAGATCCGGCTTGGCAACATCTTCTCACCTCCCGTGGAGATCACCTTCCAGCCCTGGGTGAAGGCCTGGGCGGAAGCCTGCACCGGCCTCAACTGCGATGGCCTGTCACGCGGCTTCTTCAATTCAGTCAAAATCCTGATCCCGTCCGTGATCCTGTCGATCGCGATTGCCTCGGTAAACGGATATGCGCTTGCCAACTGGCGCTTCAAGGGCTCGGAAACCTTCTTCACGATCCTGATCGTCGGGGCCTTCATTCCCTACCAGGTGATGATCTATCCGATCGTGATCATGCTGCGGGAAATCGGCCTTTACGGCAGCCTGACCGGGCTGGTGATTGTGCACACAATCTTCGGCATGCCCATCCTGACGCTGCTGTTCCGCAACTATTTCGCCTCCGTGCCGCAGGAACTGTTCAAGGCGGCGCGCGTGGACGGGGCCGGGTTCTGGGCGATCTACTTCCAGATCATGGTGCCGATGAGCCTGCCGATCTTCGTTGTCGCCATGATCCTGCAGGTGACCGGCATCTGGAACGACTTCCTGTTCGGCGTGATCTACACCAAGCCGGACCTCTATCCGATGACGGTGCAGCTCAACAACATCGTCAATTCCACGCAAGGGGTGAAGGAATACAACGTCAACATGGCCGCGACCATTCTGACCGGCCTCGTTCCCCTCACCATCTACTTCATCTCCGGAAAACTCTTCGTGCGCGGCATCGCCGCCGGTGCGGTGAAAGGCTAACGAGACGACCCATGGAACCAAGTATCTCCATCAATAACCTTTCCCTGAGTTTCGGAAGCCTGGACGTTCTGAAGGATCTCAACCTCGATGTCGGCCAGGGTGAATTTCTCGTGCTGCTCGGCTCTTCGGGCTGCGGAAAATCAACCCTTTTGAACTGCATTGCCGGGCTGCTGGACGTGACCGGCGGGCAGATCTTCATCGGCGGGCGCAACGTGACCTGGGAGGAGCCTTCCCAGCGCGGCATCGGCATGGTGTTCCAGTCCTATGCGCTCTACCCGCAAATGACCGTCGCCGGGAATCTGAGCTTCGGCCTGAAGAACGCGGGTCTGCCCAAGGCGGAAATCCAGGAGCGGGTGAACCGGGCTGCAAAGGTCCTGCAGATCGAACCGCTGCTCAACCGCAAGCCGGCCGCCCTTTCCGGTGGTCAGCGCCAGCGTGCCGCCATCGGCCGGGCTCTGGTGCGCGATGCCGACGTTTTCCTGTTCGACGAACCGCTGTCGAACCTGGATGCCAAGCTGCGGGCGGACCTGCGGGTCGAGATCAAGCAGCTGCACCAGAAGCTGTCCAACACCATGATCTACGTCACCCACGACCAGATCGAGGCCATGACGCTGGCCGACCGGATTGCCATCATGCGTGGTGGCCAGATCCTGCAGCTGGCCTCGCCCAACGAGATCTATAACCGGCCGGCCAACAAGTATGTGGCCGAGTTCATCGGTTCGCCGACCATGAATTTCTTTGAAGGAGAGCTGGAAGAAGCCGGCGGAAACTACCGGTTCACATCAGGCGGAAAGACCTTCTCGCTTGACGGATACACCTTCCAGAACGGCCCACCTGCAGCAGGCGCAGCCTGGTTCGGCATCCGTCCGGAACACATGGTCAGCGGCTCGGAAGCAGACACCGCGCTCGTTCGGTTGGACGGGCAGGTGGAACTGGTGGAACCGCTCGGTTCGGATACGCTCGTCCGCTTTACCACCGGCGACCAGACGCTGTGGGTGCGCATGGACGGCCAGGCGAACATCCGGCACGGCGACGCAATCACGGTCGGGTTCGATCCCGCCCGCGCCAATCTTTTCGACAAAACCTCGGAATCCCGGCTCTAGGCCGGTCCTTAACCACTTCAGGACAATCAAGATGGATATTTCTTTCCAGCTCTATTCAGCCCGCGAATTCACCCCATGGGACGGCGTTCTCAAGCGGCTTGCGGATCTCGGCTATACCCAGGTCGAGGGGTTCGGCGGAAACTACGAGAACCCAGCGGCCTTTCGCGACATGCTCGACGCCCAGGGTCTCAAGATGCCGTCGGGACATTTCTTTCCGATGGAGCAGTTCGAAGACGACCTCGCCAAGGTGATCAGCACTGCCCAGACCCTTGGCATGGAGCGGATCTTCGTTCCCGCCGTGCCGCCCGAGCAACGCATTCCGGATGCGGCCATGTGGCAGTCCATCGCCGAGCGGCTGGAAGCCATCGGTCAAAAGATCCGCGATGCCGGCCTGCGGTTCGGTTGGCATAACCACGATTTCGAATTCAATGCCTGCGCCGATGGCCGCCTGCCGATGGACATCCTGATGGAGGCCGCCCCTTCCATCGAATGGGAAGCCGATATTGCCTGGATCGTGCGCGGCAATCAGGACCCGCTCGACTGGATCGAGAAATACGCCAGCCGCATCACCACGGCCCACGTGAAGGACATAGCGCCAGAGGGCGAATGTGCCGACGAGGACGGCTGGGCCGACGTCGGCCAGGGCACCATGGACTGGAAGGGCATCATGTCGACGCTTCGCGGCGTCGGGGTCGATCTCTTCGTCATGGAACACGACAAGCCTTCCGACTTCGACCGTTTCGCCACCCGCTCCGTTGCGGCCTTCCGCACCTACTGAGGTAACCCCATGAGCAAGACACTTGGCATCGGCATCCTCGGATGCGGAAACATTTCGGCCGCCTACATGCGCCTCTCTCCGCTCTTCAAGGGCATCGAGGTGCGCGCCTGCGCCGACATCAATGAAGCTGCCGCAAAAGCACGTGCCGAGGAATTCGGCCTGAGAGCCGAAACCGTCGACGGCCTGCTGGCGGCAAGCGATATCGACATCATCGTCAACCTGACGGTTCCGGCCGTTCACTACGAAGTCTCCAGACGCGTGCTGGAAGCCGGCAAGCATGTCTATTCGGAAAAGCCGTTCGTGCTCAGCCTGGAAGAGGGCGAATCCCTTGCCGCGATTGCGAAGGAAAAAGGCCTCAGGGTCGGGTCGGCCCCCGACACCTTCCTGGGCGGAGCACACCAGCTTGCCCGGCACCTGATCGATAGTGACGCCATCGGCAAGGTGACGTCAGGCACCTGTTTCGTGCAGAGCCCGGGCATGGAAATGTGGCACCCGAACCCGGACTTCTTCTTCCAGGCGGGTGGTGGCCCGATCCTCGATCTCGGGCCTTACTACGTTTCCAACCTGGTGCAGCTACTTGGACCGGTGAAGCGGGTTTGCGCAATGAGTTCCGCCGGATCTGAATATCGCACCATCACCTCCGAGCCGCGCAACGGTGAAAAGATCAAGGTGGAAACACCGACGACCATCCACGCGGTGATGCAGTTCCAGTCCGGCGCCCAGATCACCTATTGCGCCAGCTGGGACGTGTGGCAGCACGGTCATTCCAACATGGAGCTTTACGGCCGTTCCGGCACGCTGCATGTGCCGGATCCGAATTTCTTCGGTGGTGAAGTGCGCATGACGGACAAGGGCAGTTTCGTGACCCTGTCGGAAGCCTGGAACCATCCGTTCTCCAAATCAAACGACCGTGGCCACGCCAATTACCGCACGGCAGGCCTGGCCGATATGGCCCTCGCCATACTGGAAAATCGGCCGCACCGTTGCTCTTTGGAATTTGCTCTGCATGTTGTCGATGTGATGACGTCGATTCTCGCTTCTGGCGAGAGTAGGACTTTCATTGACATCAAAACCACCTGCGAGCGCCCGGAAGCCCTGGACCCGCAGGCGGCAAAAGGCCTTTTAATATAACGGGATAGCCTATGACCTGGACAGCAGCGGAAACGCGCTACGACACCATGGAATACCGCCGATGCGGGAAATCCGGCCTGAAACTGCCGGTGATCTCGCTCGGCCTTTGGCACAATTTCGGCGACGACACGCCGCTCGACAAGAAACGGGAGATTGCCCGGACCGCCTTCGATCTCGGCATCACCCATTTCGATCTTGCCAACAATTACGGCCCCAAGCCGGGTTCGGCGGAAACCGCCTTCGGTGAACTGCTGCGGACGGATTTTGCGCCTTACCGGGACGAGATGATCATTTCGTCCAAGGCCGGTTATGAGATGTGGCCCGGGCCTTATGGTGAGTGGGGCAGCCGCAAATACCTGATCGCGTCCTGCGACCAGTCCTTGAAGCGGATGGGGCTCGACTATGTCGATATCTTCTATTCGCACCGCTTCGACCCGGACACACCGCTGGAAGAGACCATGATGGCCCTCGACCACATCGTGCGGTCCGGACGGGCGCTTTATGTCGGCATCTCGTCCTATAATTCCAAACGGACACGGGAAGCCGCAGCCATCCTGAAGGAGCTGGGCACACCGTGCCTGATCCATCAGCCGAGCTATTCCATGATCAACCGCTGGGTCGAGGAGGACGGCCTTCTGGATACGCTCGACGACCTCGGCATCGGTTCCATTGCCTTCTCGCCGCTGGCCCAGGGCATGCTGACCAGCAAATATCTGAAGGGTATTCCGGATGACAGCCGGGCGAACCAGGGCAAATCGCTGAAGACCCAGTTCCTGAGCGAAGACAACCTCGCCACCATCCGGGCTCTCAACGACATTGCCGAAAAGCGCGGCCAGACGCTGGCGCAGATGGCCCTTGCCTGGGTACTGCGCAAAGGACGGGTCACAACGGCCCTGATCGGTGCGAGCCGGGGCAGCCAGGTAAAGGACTGCGTCGGAGCTGTCGCCAATCTCCAGTTTTCCGACGAGGAGCTGAAGCTGATCGAGGAAACCACCCGCGAGGCGGATATCAACCTGTGGGCGGCCTCGGCTGAACGGAAAGGACCCAGCCGGAAATGATCCGAAATCCCATCCTGCCGGGGTTCAACCCGGATCCCTCGATCTGCCGTGCGGGCGATGACTATTTCATCGCCACCTCGACCTTCGAATGGTATCCGGGCGTCCAGATTCACCGGTCGAAAGACCTGGTCAACTGGGATCTGGCCTGCCGGCCCCTCAGCCGGGCAAGCCAGCTCGACATGCGCGGCAATCCGGACAGCGGCGGCATCTGGGCACCGTGTCTTTCCTACGCGGACGGACGGTTCTGGCTGGTCTATACGGACGTCAAACGGCTGGATGGGAATTTCAAGGACGCACATAACTACATCGTCACGGCCCCTTCCATCGAGGGGCCGTGGAGCGACCCGATCTACGTCAGCTCACACGGGTTCGATCCGTCGCTGTTTCATGACGACGATGGCCGCAAATGGTTCCTGGTCCTGCAATGGAACCACATTTCAAATTCCGTCGGCGGGCATCCGCGCCATCCGGCCTTCGACGGCATCCTGCTGCAGGAATGGTCGGAAACGGAAGGCCTGAAAGGCGAGATCCGCAAGATCTTTTCCGGAAGCCCGCACGGTCTGACGGAAGGTCCACATCTTCACAAGCGCGGCGGCTGGTACTACCTGACGGTCGCCGAAGGCGGCACCGGCTACGGGCACGCCGTTACCACGGCCCGGTCACGGTCCATCGACGGGCCGTACGAGCTTCACCCGCAAACCCACCTCATCACCGCCAAGGACGATCCGGACGCGCCGCTGCAACGGGCAGGCCATGGCCAGATTGTCGAAACGCCGGATGGCGACGTCTACCACACCCATCTGTGTTCCCGGCCCCTGCCCGGACGGTTCTCGCCTCTGGGACGGGAGACCGCGATCCAGAAATGCGAATGGCGGGAGGACGGCTGGCTTTACCTGGCAGACGGCGGCATGGTTCCGAAGGTTGAGGTGCCGGGTCTGACGGCGACAGAACCTCGTCCCCCTCAACGGGTGGAGCGCGTTTTCACTGGCGAAATCCTGCCGCCGGAGTTCCAATGGCTGCGCACGCCTTATCCGGAGCGGCTGTTCACCCTGACGGGAACGGCCCTGCGCCTCGTCGGGCGGGAAAGCATCGGCAGCTGGTACGAGCAGTCGCTGGTTGCCCGGCGCCAGGAGCACCTCGGCTACCGCGTGGAAACCACGCTCACCGACTTTGCGCCAACGACCTACCAGCAGGCCGCCGGACTGACGACCTATTACAACCGGCACAAGTTCCATTTTCTGGCCGTAAGCTGGACGGAACAGCTCGGCCGCTGCCTGACGCTGCTTTCCTGCCCCGGCGACTGGCCGGATGGACGCATGTCGTTTCCGGCAGACCCGGTCGCGCTTGGCGGCGGACCGGTCGAGCTTGCCGTTGAGGTTGATGGTGCTCGCCAGCAATTCTTCTGGCGCCAGCAAGGCCGCGACTGGACGCCCTTCGGACCGGATCTCGATGCCAGCGTGATCTCGGATGAAGGCGGGCGCGGTGAGCACGGCTCCTTTACCGGCGCCTTTGTTGGTATGCTGGCCTTCGACATCACCGGGCAAGGCAAGACCGCCGATTTCAGCAGGTTTTCATACGCACCTGAAGGCACGTGAGCTCACACTCTAAGGAGATATTCATGGCTGGACTGATCAAGGGGCCCGCGATTTTCCTGGCCCAGTTTGCCGGAGACGACGCTCCGTTCAATTCACTTCCCGCAATCGCCAAATGGGCTGCGGATCTCGGCTACAAGGGCATTCAGATCCCGACTTTCGACAGTCGCCTGTTCGACCTCGACAAGGCCGCCGAAAGCGAAACCTATTGCGACGAGGTCAAAGGCATCTGCGCGGACGCCGGCGTCGAGATTACCGAGCTTTCGACCCATCTGCAGGGCCAGCTCGTGGCGGTTCACCCGGCCTATGACCTGGCCTTCGACGGCTTTGCACCATCCCAAGTGCACGGCAATCCGAAGGCCCGGCAGGCCTGGGCGGTCGACCAGATGAAAAAGGCGGCGATCGCCAGCAAGCGGCTTGGCCTCACTGCTTCCGTCAGCTTCACCGGTTCACTGGCGTTCCCCTATCTCTACCCCTGGCCGCAACGGCCTGCGGGGCTGATCGAGGAAGCGTTCAAGGAACTGGCAGCACGCTGGAAACCGATCCTCGATGTCTATGACGAAAACGGTGTCGATGTCGGCTATGAAATCCATCCCGGCGAGGACGTCTTCGACGGCGCCACCTTCGAGATGTTCCTGGAGGCGCTCGGCGGTCATACGCGCTGCCAGATCAACTACGATCCGTCGCACTTCCTGCTGCAGCAGCTCGACTATCTGGCGTTCATCGACATCTATCACGAGCGCATCTGCGCCTATCACGTGAAGGATGCCGAGTTCAATCCGGACGGCCGCCAGGGCGTCTATTCCGGCTATCAGGGCTGGGTCAACCGCGCGGGCCGGTTCCGGTCCCTGGGGGATGGCCAGGTTGATTTTTCCGGCATCTTCTCCAAGCTCGCCCAACATGGCTATGACAGCTGGGCCGTTCTGGAATGGGAATGCTGCCTGAAGTCGCCAGAACAGGGCGCCGCGGAAGGCGCGCCCTTCATCGAGCACCACATCATCGAAGTCACCGACAAGGCCTTCGACGACTTCGCCGGCGGCGAGACCGACCAGGAGCAGATCCGGAAGATGCTGGGGCTGAGTTAGGGGCGAACCCACCGCTCATTCCGTACCCGCATCCTAACCGGTCCCGATTGACGAAGCTTTGCGGCTATCCCGGTTGTCACCCCGGGCGACCGAAGGGTGACCCGGAGCCTGCTCATGTCCAGAGATATGGTTGGGAGCGAAGGCTTTTGTAGAGATCCGACCACTTCGGCAAGCGGCCCAGAGAGTGGGCCCTGGATCTGCGCTGCACTTGTCCGGGGTGACAATCTTCAATGCGGCACCTCTTCCTCCCCTCATCCTGAGGAAGCGCTTCAGCGCTGTCTCGAAGGATGGGCCGCCTGTTCGGGATTTGCCGCCCATGCTTCGAGACGGACCTGACGGTCCTCCTCAGCATGAGGGCTTCCATAGAGGTTTGCTCTCACAGCAGCAGGTGCGAAACCGAGGGGGCGTAGAGCGCATCGACGGCGGCGGCCGTCGCACCGAGGGCGACCGCTGTTGCGCCGGACGTACCGATGCGGATCCTGTCTTCTTCAAGCGAACCGTCGAGACGGCGGGGTAGCGGGGAGGCACTGTCGAGCAGCGCCTGGAGGAAGTCCGGACAAATGATGCCACCCAGGATCAGCGCTTCCGGGTCGAGCATCATCTCGATCATGTTGATCATCTGGCGCATGAGCGGCGCGACATCGGCTATCCAGCCGAGGACTGCCGGATCTCCTTCGGCGAACAAGGCTTCGATCCGTCCAACGGAGCCTGGTTCCGTCGGCTCCAGGCCAAGCCTTTCGCACAGCGCGTTGAGTGACAGATACCGTTCCAGGCAGCCGGTGTTGCCGCAGGAACAGGCCGGGCCTGTCGGGTCAATCACAACGTGCCCGATTTCGCCGGCGTTTTTCGTCGCGCCCGGATAGAGTGCGCCGTTCAGGACGAAGCCGGCGCCAAGCCCCATGCCGAACTGGATGAAGGCAAAGCTGTTGAAGCTGCGGCCGATCCCGTAAACATGCTCGCCCAGCGCGGCGGCCGACGCGTCGTTCTGAAGGACCACCGGCAAGCCGATCGCCGACTGAAGCTGCGCGAGATTTTCCGGCGAGCCGAAATCCGAAAAAGTGGTGGCATCGGTGCCGCTGGAGGTCTGCGATCCGGTTTCGAAAGGGCCGGGAGCGGCAAGACCGACGCCGAACAGACACTTGGCCATACCGGGATGCGCAGCACGGAACTCTTCTGCCATCGACAGGATCCGGCTGTTGGCTGCTTCGGGCGTGGCAGCGGCCATGGGAGCGGCCGACTGCCAGACGATGCTGCCCAGAAGATCGCAGGCAATCGCCGTCACAGAAAGACGATCGACATGAAACCCGAGACTGTAGGCATGATCGGGCTTGAGCTGCACCGTCATGCCAGGATGGCCGCGCCCCCTGGCCTTCTGAGCGTGCATCTCGACAATGCCGCGGCTTTCCAGCTCACCGACGATGTTCTGCACCGTCTGGCGGGAAAGCGACGTGATTTCAGATATTTCCGTGCGACCGATCGGACCGCGCGTGCGGATGACTTCCAGCACCACGCGGTGATTATGCGTCTTGGCGCGGGTCAGGTTTGTGCCGCTGGTCCGGAAGGATGCGGGGATCGGAGCACTGTCGTTCATGGCGCCAATAGACCAGAAATTATTTTTTCTATCAATTTGACAAAATAAAAAAACCGAACATAGGATGCTTTGCCTACACAAAAACCGGAGGGCGAGATGAACACGTTTGGAAAGATGATTTTGGGGTCCGCCTTCGCGACCCTGGCCATGACCACGACGGCATTGGCCGACACCACACTGAATGCACTTTTCATGAGCCAGGCGGCTTATAGCGAAGACGACATCAAGTCGATGACTGCCAAGTTCGAGGAAGCAAATCCCGGCGTCACGGTTGCACTCGAATTCGTTCCCTATGAAGCCCTGCACGACAAGATCATTGCAGCGGCAGGTGCGGGCGATGACGGGTATGACGTTGTCCTGTTCGACGTGATCTGGCCGGCCGAATTCGCAACGCGCGGCTTCCTGCAGGATGTCACGGACCGCATTCCGGCCGACTATACCGACAAGGTTTTCGACGGTGCCTGGACGACGGTCGAATATGACGGCAAACGCTATGGCATGCCCTGGATCCTCGATACGAAATACCTCTTCTACAATGCCGACATGCTGGCAGAGGCTGGCATTTCCGCCCCGCCCAAGACCTGGGCCGAGCTGGCGGAACAGGCCAAGCAGATCAAGGACAAGGGCATTGTCGAATATCCGCTGGTCTGGAGCTGGTCCCAGTCCGAAGCGATGATCTGCGACTTCACCACGCTGACGGCGGCCAATGACGGCGCGTTCTTCGATGAAGGCCAGCCGGCCTTTACCGCGGGCGGTGCCAAAGATGCCGTTTCCTTCATGAAGGCAACGCTGGACGAAGGCCTGAGCAACCCGTCTTCACGCGAATATTTCGAAGAAGACGTCCGCCGGGTGTTCTCCAACGGCGAAGCGGCGTTCGCCCTCAACTGGACCTACATGAATGCCCTCGCCAACGATCCGAAGGAAAGCAAGGTCGCCGGCAAGGTGAAGGTAGCTCCGGCACCAGGCGTCGAAGGCAAGTCAACCGCTTCCAGCGTCAACGGTTCCATGGGTCTCGGCATTCCCGCCAACAGCCCGCATGCGGATGAAGCCTGGGCCTATATCTCCTTCCTGACCCAGAAGGACGTTCAGGACAACTATGCCAAGCTCAGTCTGCCGATCTGGAAGGCGTCCTATTCCGAACCGAAGGTGATCGAAGGTCAGGAAGACCTGATCGCGGCGGCAAAAGAATCCATTGCTGTCATGTATCCGCGTCCGCTGGTGCCGTCCTACACCGAAGTCTCCGACATTCTCCAGAAGAACATCCATCAGGTCCTGCTCGGCCAGGCAAGTGTGGATGACGCGCTGGAAGCTGCCGCAGACCGCGTCAAGCGCATCCGCTAAGTTTGCGACTGACGGGAGACTGACCATGCTTGGCCGACGCCAGAAACGTGAAAAATGGATCCTTCTGGCGCCGGCCCTGGCTTTGCTTGCGCTGGTCACGCTGATACCGCTTGCCAACACACTGTGGCTGAGCTTCACCGACACGCGCATTTCCGCTCTTCCCGAGCCGGTGCATTTCATCGGCCTGGAAAACTACGTCTACGCGCTTACCGACCCGGATTTTCAGGACGCCCTCTTCAGGACGCTTTACTTCACCATCGTCTCGGTGGGTCTGGAAGGCATTCTCGGTGTCGCGGTTGCCGTGCTGCTCAACCAGGAATTCCGCGGCCGGACGCTGCTTCGGGCTCTGATCATCCTGCCCTGGGCGGTGCCGACCATCGTCAACGCCGTTGCCTGGCGCTTGATCTATCACCCTGATTATGGCGCGCTGAACTCCCTGCTGTTCCAGCTGGGCCTCATTTCCGATTACCGCAGCTGGATCGGCGATCCGGCGACCGCCATGAACATGGTCATCCTGGCAGATGTCTGGAAGAACTTTCCGCTGGTTGCCTATGTGGCACTGGCCGCCCTGCAGACAGTGCCCGGTGACCTCAACAAGGCGGCAGCCATCGAAGGTGCCGGGCCCTGGAAACGGTTCCGTTCGATCACCCTGCCCTGGATCGCCGGTCCATTGATGGTTGTCATGGTGCTGCGAACCATCGAGGCCTTCCGCGTCTTCGACATCATCTACGTGATGACCGGCGGAGGCCCCGCGGACAGCACCAAGACCGCGAGCTTTTACGTCTACCAGGAATATTTCAACTACCTCAGAAGCGGCAGCGGGGCCTCCTATGCGGTGCTGGTCGCCGGGATCAGCGCCGTTCTGATCGTGTTCTATTATTCCGCGACCAAGCGGCAGACGGCGGGAGGCGCGGCATGAAACGCTCGCTCGTTCAATCCATCCTGCTTTATGGCTGCGCCCTGTTGCTGGCAGCCTTCACAACAGGCCCGCTGCTCTGGCTTGCCGTCATGAGCATCAGCGCGCCGACCGACCTGACCGAGGTACCGCTGCGCTGGATCCCCTCCGAACTTGACTTCAGCCGCTACACGAGCCTGCTCAGCCTTGAAGGCGGCAACGGCGAGCGGTTTTTGAGCGCACTCCGGAATTCCCTCCTGACAGCGGGCGGGGCAACCGTCATCGCGCTTCTGCTCGCCATTCCGGCTGCCTATGCCTTTTCCAGAAGACAGGCGTCGATGGTCCTGTTGTTCGCCTTTCTCGCAACGATCATGATGCCGCCGATCACCTATGTGCTGCCGCTCTATTCGACCTTCAGCAGCTTCGGCATGCTGAACCACACGGTGACGCTGATCATCGTCTATACGGCCATGCTGCTGCCTTTCGCCACCTGGCTGATGAAGGCCAATATCGACGTGCTGCCGGTGGAAGTGGAGCAGGCTGCCTTCATGGAAGGTGCCGGAACCGCCTACACCATCCGGCAGGTGGTGCTGCCACTGGCCCTTCCGGCCATTGCCGCCACCGCCATGCTGTCCTTCCTGGTGGCCTGGGACGAGTTCTTCTACGCCCTGATCTTCACCAACGATCTCAGCGCGAAGACCCTGCCTGTGGCGATCGCGGATTTCTCCGCCGGACGCGTTACCGACTACGGCGTCATCGCCTCGGTTGGCGTTCTGGCGACATTGCCGCCAGCCATCCTCGCCATCGCCTTCCAGAAATTCATCGTCTCCGGACTGGTCGCCGGATCCGTCAAGGGCTGACCAAAGCAGGAGACCGACAAGGAATGAACGCCGCAATGCCGCAAGACCCCATCCTCCAAATCAGCCGCCTGCAGAAGAGATACGGGGACGTGAATGTCCTCAAGGACATCGATATCTCCATGGCGCCCGGTGAGTTTCTTGTCCTGGTCGGACCGTCCGGTTGCGGCAAGTCGACCCTGCTGAGCTGCATTTCCGGACTGACCGACATTACCTCCGGCACCATCCGCATTGCCGGCAAGGACCGCACCAACGACGAACCGGCCGACCGGGATATCGCCATGGTGTTCCAGTCCTATGCCCTGTTCCCCAACATGAGCGTGGAACGCAACATCGGCTTCGGCCTTGAAGTCCGAAAGGTCGAAGAGGCCGAGAAGAAACGGAAGGTGGCCGAGGTCGCGGATCTTCTGAAGATCGAACACCTGCTGCACCGCCGCCCGGCAGAACTTTCCGGCGGACAGCGCCAGCGTGTCGCCATGGGCCGGGCCCTTGTGCGCGAACCGAAACTGTTCCTGTTCGACGAACCGCTGTCCAATCTCGATGCCAAGCTGCGCGTGACCATGCGCACGGAAATCAAGCGCATCCATCAGACAACAGGCGCGTCCATCGTCTACGTCACCCATGACCAGATCGAAGCCATGACGCTGGCCAGCCGGATCGTGGTGATGAAAGACGGCGTGGTCCAGCAGATCGGCACGCCGCAGGAGATCTACAACAAGCCGGTGAATGCCTTTGTCGCGGACTTCATGGGCGCACCGTCCATGAACCTGATGACCGGCACCGCTACACGCGAGGGCGACCATCTCCGGCTGCAGATCCCGACGCCGGAAGGACCGCCGCTGGAACTGTTCGACTATGGTCCGGGGCCGGAAACGCTGTCCGCCGGCGGTACGGCAGAGCTCACCATCGGCCTTCGCCCGGAGGCGATGACGGATCTTGGCTTGCGGTCCGGTGGCATCGACGGCCGCAGCCTGCAAAGCGCCGATTGCCTTCTGGATGTGGTCGAACCGGCCGGCGCCGACACCTATGCGGTCATTCAACTTGGCGGAACGGAAGCCGTTGCCCGGCTGTCGGCGGATGCGCCGGTCACCGCCGGTCAGCGCGTCCCGATCGCTTTCGACCTTTCCAAGATTTCCTATTTCGACATTGCATCGGGTAATCGCCTATGAGCATTCAACGAGGCCTTGCCGCCGACATCGGCGGCACCAACACCCGGCTGGCACTGGTCGAAAACGGCCGCGTTCTGGAAAACACCATCGCGCGGTTCCGCAATGCGGATTTCGAAACACCGGAAGCGGCCATCGGCACCTATCTTTCGGAAGCCGGGCGACCGGCCTGTGCTTCTGCCGTCATCGCCATCGCAGCCCCCATCGATGGCCCCGCGATCCGCATGACAAACCATCCCTGGACCTTCAGTGCCGACTGCATCGGCAAGGTTCTGGGCGGAGCGAACATTACCTTCCTGAACGATTTCGAGGCGCTCGCCTATTCGCTGGACAAGGTCCCAACGGAGCGGCTTCAGCCCGTCTATGAACCGAGCCAGAAACTGCGCAGCAACGCCACGCGCCTCGTCGTTGGCGCGGGAACCGGTTTCAATGCTGCCGCGCTGTTTCAGACACCTGCCGGATTTCATGTCGGCACCGGTGAATGCGGCCACTCGACTTTGCCGGTCGAAACCGAAGACGAACTTCGGCTCTGGAATTACCTCGCGCTCAACCGTGGACGCGCCTCCGTCGAACGGGCGCTGTCGGGAAGCGGTCTCAAGGAAATTCATGAGTGGTACTGTCTCGAGCAGGGCCTGTCGCCGCGCGACCTGTCACCGGCTGACATTGCGGAGCGCGCCAATTCCGGATCCGATCCGCTATGCGTTTCCGCTGCTCGGCAATGGGTGACATTTCTCGGCCGGGTGATTGGCGACCTCTCGCTGGTGTTCCTGTCCCTTGGCGGCATCGTGCTGACAGGCGGCGTCACCCGAAGCCTGGCAAGGTTCCTGGCAGAACCGGAATTCATCAACGCCTTTTGCGCGAAGGGCCGCCAGCAAAAGCTGGTTTCCGGCATTCCGGTTCATCTGCTTGATGACGATTTCGCTGCTCTGGCGGGGTGTGCCGCGCGGATGTAAGCGTCACCACACGATCAGGAACTCAGCCCCAGCTCCTCGATCACGGTCTGAACCGCCAGCCGGAAGACCTGTTCCTCGGCTCCCGGCTGGGTGTCCGGACGGGTCATCAGGCCGACAGGCCCCTTGGTCATGTCGGTGTCGAACGGCAGGCGGACGAGGTGGCCGTCGGCGGTTTCGTTCTGCACCACGCCGGACGAAATGATCCAGACCGCGTCGGTCCGGCGGGTATAGACCCTGCCGAAAGCACCCGAGACCGTTTCGATCTTGTTCGGGATCTCGCCGACCCCGTTGGCGATCATGAAGCGCTCGACCAGAGGCCGGATCGCCGCGCCTTCCGGTGGATAGAGCACGGGCCATTCGACGATACGCTTGATGTCCGGTCTTTCCAGTAGCGGGTGCCCGACCCGGACGATCACATCGACCCGCTCGGAATAAAGCTGGGTGAAGGAAACGCCTTCCATGGAAACCGGCCTGCCGAGCCGGCCGATCACCAGGTCGAGTTCACCCATCTTCAGCCGTTCGATCAGGTAGCCGTGCGGGCCGTCCATGATCTGGACCATGACATGAGGTGCCAGTTCGGAAAACTCCTTGATGACCGGGGGCATGAAGCTGGCCGCGACACTCGGCAGAACGCCCACCTTCAAGGTCGCACGGGCGTGTTCGCCTTCCTTCTCGACCCCGTCCAGGCCTTGCTGCAGGCTCGCCAGAGAGATCTGCGCGAAATGCAAAAACACCTTGCCCTGTTTGGTCAGCGCGATGCCGGCCCGGTTTCGCGTCATCAGGCTGGCGCCGATGATGTCTTCCAGTTCCTTGAGCGTTTTGGAGATCGCCGGCTGGGTGAGATTCAACTTGTCGGCAGCCAGTTTCAGGCTGCGTTCCTGCGCAATCTCCACGAAGCACTGGATGTGCCGGAACTTGATGCGTCGGTCGATCATTTAATTTCTCATTTTGGAAAGAAAGAAGCCGAATATCTCATTTTACTTCCCAATTTTGATCATTCAATATCAATTCAACAAGGGAGGATCGGATGCGAACTCAGGTTGTCATTGTCGGCGGTGGACCGTCCGGCCTGCTGCTCGGGCAGCTTCTTCATCTGAAGGGCATCGAGACCATCATTCTGGAGCGCAAGACGCGTGAATATGTGCTTGGCCGCATCAGGGCCGGCATTCTGGAAACGGGTCTCGTCAACATGATGCGCGAGGCAGGCGTGGCCGAGCGGATGGACAAGGAATGCTTCGTCCATGACGGCACCTGCATCTCGTACGAAAACGAGATGTTCGACATCAACTTCCAGAAGCTGATCGGCCAGAATGTCGTCGTCTACGGCCAGACGGAAGTCACGCGTGATCTTTATGACGCCCGCGATGCGGTTGGCGGTCAGACGATTTTCGAGGTCGAGGGGGTCGAGATCCGCGATGCGGACACCGACGCGCCCTATGTCACCTTTACCGTGGACGGCAGCGCGCGGCGCATCGATTGCGATTTCGTGGCGGGCTGTGACGGGTTCCACGGCGTCAGCCGCAAGACCATTCCCGACACCGTGCGCAAGGACTACGAGAAGGTGTTTCCCTTCGGCTGGCTGGGCGTTCTGTCCGAGACGCCGCCGGTGCATGAAGAACTGATCTATGCCAATTCGGCACGCGGCTTCGCGCTTTGCTCCATGCGTAACGAAAACCTGTCGCGCTACTACGTCCAGTGCAATGTCAGCGACGACATTTTCGAATGGACCGACGAGAAGTTCTGGGACGAACTGAGACGCCGGCTACCGGAAGCGGTTGCCGACAAGCTGGTGACCGGACCCTCTATCGAGAAATCCATTGCCCCGCTCAGGTCCTTCGTGTGCGAGCCGATGCGCTGGGGTCGTCTGTTCCTGTGCGGCGATGCCGCCCATATCGTGCCGCCAACCGGCGCCAAGGGCCTCAACACCGCTGCCTCCGACGTGCATTACCTCTACGAGGGTCTGGTGCATTACTATCAGGACAAGGACAGCCACGGCATCGATACCTATTCGGAGAAAGCCCTGGCTCGGATCTGGAAAGCGGAGCGTTTCAGCTGGGCGACCACCAACATGCTGCACCGGTTCCCGGATCAGTCGGATTTCGATCTGAAGATGCAGCGGGCGGAAATCGAGTCTCTGCATCACAATGAAACCGCGCAGAAGTGGTTTGCGCAGAACTATGTGGGACTGCCCTACTGATGAAGATCGCGCGACTGTCTTCTGCCGACATTCACTGGCGCGAAGATGGCGACCCGGACGGCACGCCTGTCGTCTTCGCCAATTCGCTCGGGACGGAATTGCGGCTCTGGGACAAGGTCATCGACCTTCTGCCGGAAACAGGCCTCCGGCTGATCCGCTTCGACAAGCGCGGTCACGGGCTGTCCTCCTGTCCCGAGAGCCCCTACTCCATGGACGATCTCGCCAGCGACACGCAACAGCTGCTCGATCACCTTCAGATCGGCTCCTGTGTTTTTGTCGGGCTTTCCATCGGCGGCATGATCGGTCAGCTCCTTTCGCACCGGCAGCCGGAACGCATCAAGGGTCTGGTACTGTCCAACACCGGCGCGAAAATGGGCGAAGCCGCCATGTGGCAAGACCGGATTGCCCGGATCCGTGCAGGCGGCATCGAGAGCCTTGCCGATGCCATTCTGGAGCGCTGGTTTTCGGAAGATTTCCGCCAGACGGCCGAATGCCTGGCCTGGCGCCACATGCTGGTTCGCACGCCGACAGAGGGTTACATCGGCTGCTGCGAAGCAATAGCCGGCGCAGATCTGACGGACAGCACGTCCGGACTTCGCCTGCCGGTACTGGGTATCGGCGGCAGCGAGGACCTCGCCAGCCCGCCGGCCATGGTGCGCGGCACGGCGGACCTCATCGCCGGCAGCCGCTACGTTGAAATTTCCGGTGCGGGCCATCTGCCCTGCGTCGAAAAGCCGGATGTCTTTGCCGGCCATCTCATGACTTTCCTGAAGGAGGACCTCCATGTCTGAGCGTTTTGAAACCGGCATGAAGGTCAGGCGATCCGTGCTTGGCGATGAACATGTCGACCGGGCAGAAGCCGCCAAGACGCCACTTGACGAACCATTCCAGACCCTGATCACCGAGGGTGCCTGGGGCACGGTTTGGGCGTCGGACGGCATCAGTCCGCGGGAGCGTTCGATGCTGACGCTCGCCCTTCTGGCGGCACTCGGCAATTTCGAGGAGATTGCCATGCATATCCGGGCAACCGCCCGCACCGGCGCCAGCAAGCAGGACGTGCTCGAGGCGTTTCAGCATGTGGCGGTCTATGCCGGCGTGCCACGTGCCAACCAGGCGCTCAAGATCGCCAAGGAAACTTACGCCGAAATGGAACGCAGCGGCCAGAAGCTGACCGCGACAGGCGGTTAACGGAGGAAAATCGATGTTGAAACCCGGACCTTTCTATCAGCGGGACCGCGAGTGGCATCCGCCTGCACATACGCCGGACTACAAGACCAGCGTGTCGCGCTCGCCGCAATATTCGATGATCAGCCTGGAAAACAACGTCAGCGAGATCACCGGCCCGACCTTCGGCCATAACGACATCGACCCGCTCGACAAGGACCTGATCTACAACTACGCGAAGGCGGGTGAAAGTGCGATCGGCGAGCGGATCATCCTGCATGGCCGGGTGCTGGACGAGAACGCGAAGCCGATCCCGAACACCCTGGTGGAGATCTGGCAGGCCAATGCGGGCGGACGCTACCGGCACAAGAAGGACACCTATCTTGCGCCCATCGACCCGAATTTCGGCGGCTGCGGCCGCACCCTGACCGACGAGAACGGCTACTACTATTTCCGCACGATCAAACCGGGCGCCTACCCCTGGCGCAACTGGGTGAACAACTGGCGGCCGGCCCATATCCACATGTCGATCTTCGGCACTGCCTTCTGTCAGCGTCTGATCACCCAATGCTATTTCGAGGGCGATCCGCTCATTCCGAAATGCCCGATCGTGAACACCATTCCCGATCCGGCGGCCATTGAGCAACTGGTCGCCAAGCTCGACCTCAATGCCACCATCCCGCTGGACACGATCGCCTACAAGTTCGACATCGTCCTGCGCGGACGCCGCTCGACCCTGTTTGAAAACCGGCCGGAGGGAAACTGATCATGACGCAGCAACTCGACTATCTGAAGGAAACGCCTTCCCAGACGGCCGGACCTTACGTTCACATCGGCCTCGCGCCAGGCGCCGCCGGTTTCGACATCTATCGGCAGGAACTGGGATGGGATATCGCAGGCCCCAATGCCAAGGGTGAGCGCATTCGTGTGGAAGGTGTCGTCATCGATGGCATGGGCTCGCCGATCAAGGACGTGATGCTGGAAACCTGGCAGGCCAACAGCGAGGGCATTTACGCCCATCCTGAACATGCCGGCGACGTGGAAGACGGGTTTCGCGGCTGGGGCCGTGTCATCACCGATTTCGACACCGGCGAATGGGGGTTCGACACGGTCAAGCCAGGCCCGGTCAAGCTGCCGGACGGCAAGGTTTCCGCGCCCCATATCAGCCTCTGGATCGTCGCACGCGGCATCAATGTCGGGCTTCAGACCCGCCTTTACTTCGAGGACGAAACCGAGGCCAACGCGGCCGACCCGGTGATCAACCTGATCGAATGGGAAAAGCGCCGCCAGACCCTGATCGCCCGGAAGACCGAGCGCGACGGCAAGACGGTCTATCGTTTCGAGGTCAAGCTGCAAGGCCCGGACGAAACGGTGTTCTTCGATATCTGAGAGGGCACAAACCACTCTTCCTCATCCTGAGGAGCTTGGCCAAGCCAAGCGTCTCGAAGGATGGGCGGCGCACTCAAAGTATGCGGCCCATCCTTCGAGACAGCACTGAAGCGCTTCCTCAGGATGAGGGAGGCTTATGCAACGATCGCCGCTCCTTGTTGGGACAGGCGCAAGCGAAACCGGAGCGGCGTGAAACATGTCCAAGCCCTGCATCATCTGTGTCGCGATTACCGGATCGCTGCCGAATAAGGAAAACAATCCGGCGGTGCCGATCACCGTTGCGGAGCAGGTGGAAAGCACGCAGGCTGCCTTCGAGGCCGGTGCGAGCATCGTCCACGCCCATGTGCGCAACGACGATGAGACGCCATCCTCGGATCCGGAGAAGTTCGCGCGGCTCAAGGAAGGGCTGGAAAAACACTGCCCGGGCATGATCATCCAGTTTTCGACCGGAGGCCGTTCGGGTGCCGGGAAGGAACGTGGCGGCATGATTGCCCTTCAGCCCGACATGGCGTCGCTGTCCGTCGGCTCCAACAATTTTCCGACCCGGGTCTATGAGAACCCGCCGGATCTGGTCGACTGGCTTGCCAGCGAGATGCGCAACCATCATGTGAAACCGGAGATCGAGGCGTTCGACCTGAGCCACATTCATCAGGCGGCTGCCATGAACCGCGACGGGCGTATTCCCGGCAAGCTTTATGTGCAGTTCGTCATGGGCGTGAAGAATGCCATGCCGGTCGACCGGGATGTCTTCGACTATTACATAAAGACCGTTGAACGGCTGGTACCGGACGCCGAATGGTGTGCCGCCGGGATCGGCCAACACCAGTTCACCCTCAACGAGTGGTGCATTTCCTCAGGCGGGCATACCCGCACCGGCCTGGAAGACAACATCCGCCTCGACCGGGACACGCTTGCCCCTTCCAATGCGGCGCTTGTAAAACGGGCGGCGGATCTTTGCGAGAAATATGAGCGTCCCGTCGCGACCTGGCAGCAGGCGCGCGAGATCCTGTGTCTGCCGCTGAAGGCGGCTTGACCCGCCTTTCCACTTGGCTCTCAATAAGGGCCCATCCAGAGACCCTGCCGAGCCATGCCTCTTTCGCTATTTTCCAGCCAGATCCATTCCTCCCTCTTTGCTGACGGTGACCTGACCAAGCTTCTCGCTGATGGCAGCGATGTCGCGCATATGATCGCCTTCGAGCGCGCCCTCGCTATCGTACAGGGGCGCCTGGAGATCATTCCGGCGCAGGCCGCGCGGGAGATATCAGAGAAGCTCGCCGACGCTAAGATCGAGCCCGCAAACCTTGCGGCCGGTACAAGATCCGCCGGCGTGCCCGTTCCAGCGCTTGTGGCGGAACTGCGCAAGCAGCTCAGCGCCGACGCCGGGGCCTGGCTGCACTGGGGCGCGACCAGTCAGGACGTCATCGACACGGCGCTGGTCCTTCAGGCGAAAGTGGCGCTGGAGATCCTGGGCGCTCGACTGGAAAAACTGGTCGATACGCTGGAACGGCAGAGCGAGCGCCATGCGGATCAGCTCATGGCGGGGCGTACGCGCAGCCAGGTTTCGACACCGATCACCCTCGGCTACCGGATCGCGCAATGGGCGCATCCGCTGATAGATGCAGAAAATGCCCTGCCCGCGCTCAGGTCCGCCGTGCTGCGCGTCCAGTTTGGCGGCGCCTCAGGCATCAACAGCGCAATCGCTCCGGATGGAACCGCAGTCTCGGCGGCGCTCGCACTGGAACTCGGCCTTGAAGACAGCCCGTCGTGGCACGTCAACCGGACGCCCATTCTGGCGCTTGCGGGCTGGCTGCAACAGATCACCTCCGCCCTTGCGAAGATGGCTGGAGACCTGGCGCTTTCCGGCCGCACGGACATTGCGGAAGTTTCCAGCGGGACCGGTGGCGGATCCTCGACCATGCCGCAAAAGGCGAACCCGGTGCAGGCCGAGACCATTCAGGTGCTCAACAGCATTGCGATTGCCGCCCAGGCCGGGCTTGCCGCTGCCGCCAGCCCCCTTGAGGAGCGCGACGGGACAGCGTGGCCGCTGGAATGGCATTTCCTGCCACAAATGCTGCTGGCCGCAGGCGCTGCGCTGGTGCACGCAGAAGAGCTTGCCACCAGCCTGCAGGCGCATGAGGCCAACCTCGCCGCAACGCTGGCGTCAAACCCGGAAATCATGGCCGAAACCGCCAGTTTCGTTCTCGCCCGGAACGGCGTTTCCCGCGCTGAGGCAAAGGATCTTGTCGCGGCAGCTGCAAAGGACCCGGCCCCCTTTGCCGAAGCCCTTGCAAGGATTTCGCCGGTCAGCCTTGACTGGCAGAAGGAACTGGATCCGCAACAGGTCATCGCACCGGCAAGGGACATGTCGGCGCGGATCTTTCAGACCCGCCGCAGAGACTGAACAGGGTCAGGCCCTACCCGGCCACATCCGCGTTGCTGATCACGAAATCCACGAAGTGGCGGATCTTCGGGTCCTGAAGGCGCCTGTGCGGATAGAGGCAGCCGAAGATGGTGGGGGGAGGCGGCGTATCCTTCAGGATCTCCACCAGACGGCCGCTTTCCAGATGCTGGGCTACGTCGAACCTTGGCTTGTTGACGATGCCGTATCCTGACAAGGCCCAGTCGGTGAGAACGTCGCCATGGTCGGCATCCATCTTGCCGGAAACCTGAAGCTTGCGCGGCCCGGCCGGTGTCTGCAGAACCCAGTAATATTCCGGCGAGCGCGGGTAGCGCAGCAGCAGGCAATTATGCTCGTCGCTCAGGAGATCATCCGGGGTACGGGGCGTACCGTGCTTTTCCAGGTACTCCGGAGCCGCGCAGAGCACCCGGGGGCAATCGGATATCTTGCGCAGCTTCAGATTGGAATCCTGCGGGGTGCCGATGAAAAAAGCGACGTCCAGCCCGTCGGACAGGATGTCGACCTTGCGGTCCGACAGGCGCATATGCACTTCCGTTGCCGGGAATTTTTCAACGAAACGCGGCACCAGCGGGGCGATGATGCGCCGGCCGGCACCAAGCGGTGCCGTGACCCGGATGACCCCGCGCGGCGTATCGGAAAAGCTGGCGACCGCGGCTTCCGCGTCTTCGATGGATTCCAGCGCCTTCACCGCATAATCGTAGAACACCTTGCCGACCTCGGTCGGCGTGAGGGACCTTGTGGTGCGGTTGAAGAGCCGCACGCCGAGATGCTTTTCCAGCTCCTTTATGCGCTTGCTGGCAACCGCCGGTGTCAGGCGCAAGTCGCGTCCGCCGGATGTGATGCTGCCCAGTTCGACCACGCGTGTGAAGACGCGCAGGGATTCCAGATAGGACATGGCCTCTTGCCTCGGATTTGAATTCTCGTGCGATTACAGGGCGCTCGTTCTCATGATCGACTTTGGTCGCATTTCCCGAGCCACAGTATCGCACGGCCATTTTCAATGATCTGTTGAAAGAATTTCCGGAATCACCGGATTTTTTGCAAGTGTCCTGAAGCGTACCGTCCTCGGCTGAGAGAAGACTTTGCCCGAGGACGCGATGACCCACCGCACAGAAATCCGGTTTCTGCTGAACGGCGCCGACGTGATTGTCACGGATGCGCCTGCCGACAAGACCCTGCTCGACTACCTGCGCCTGGAACGCCGGCTGACGGGCTCCAAGGAAGGCTGTGCGGAAGGCGACTGCGGGGCCTGCACAGTGTTGGTCGGCCGGCTGGCCGGCGGCGTTCTGAAATATGAGACCGTCAATGCCTGCATCCGGTTTCTCGCGTCGCTTGATGGATGCCACGTGGTCACCATCGAGCATCTGCGGGGAGAAAACGGTGGTCTGCATCCGATCCAGCAGGCGATGGTCGATTTCCACGGCAGCCAGTGCGGCTTCTGCACCCCAGGCTTCGTCATGTCGCTCTACGCGCTGTGGATGGGCAATCCGCAACCGACAGAAACGGAAGTCGAAAGCGCGATCCAGGGCAATCTCTGCCGCTGCACCGGCTATCAGCCAATCATTGCCGCCGCCATGGCCGCCAACCGCTACGGCTCGCCGGCGCAGGATTTCCTGGAAACGGAACGGGCAACCATCACCGAACGGCTGGCAGCGCTTTCCGACGGCCGCCGTGTCGTCACCGGCCCTGACGACAACAAGGCGATCCTTCCGGCGGATGTCGCCGACTTCGCAGCCGTTCTGGAAGACTTTCCGCAGGCGACCATTGTTGCGGGTTCCACCGATGTCGGTCTCTGGGTCACCAAGTTCATGCGCCCCATCGGCCCGGCCGTCTTCATCAGCCACCTTCAAGAGCTGAAATCGGTCACCTTGAGCGACACAGCGCTGGAGATTGGTGCAGGCGTCACCTACTCGGAAGCACAGGCGACCATCTGCGAGATTTTTCCGCATCTGAAAAGCTACTGGGACCGGATCGCCGGCCAACAGGTGCGCAACATGGGCACCATCGGCGGCAACATCGCCAATGGATCGCCGATCGGCGATACGCCGCCCGTGCTGATCGCGCTCGGGGCCCAAATCGTTCTGCGCAAGGGAGCCACGCAGCGCAGCCTGCCACTGGAGCAGTTCTTCATCGAATACGGCAAACAGGACCGGGCGCCCTCCGAATTCGTCGAGAGCATCCTGATCCCGCGACCCCGTTCCGGCCAGTTTCACGCTGCCTACAAGATTTCCAAGCGCCGGGACGAGGATATCTCGTCTGTCGCCGCCGGTTTCTGCGTGACCGTTTCCGAAGGCCGCATCACCGATTGCCGCCTGGCATTCGGCGGCATGGCCGGCACGCCGAAGCGGGCCGCCAAAGCAGAAGCCGCGCTGCGCGGCCAGCCCTGGGGGGAAGCTGCGTTCCTGGCTGCCGGCAAGGCGCTGGAAGCCGATTTCACACCGCTTTCCGACTGGCGCGCCTCGGCCGAGTACCGGGCGACTGCCGCGCGCAACCTGCTGCAGCGCTTCTTCCTGACCCATGACGAAACGACCTCGGAAGCGGTCGATCTGCTGTCTGCTTGAGTTTTGAGGCGAACCACATGAAACACGACATCATCACGGACGCCAAGAAGTCGATCAGCGGCGCTGTCCATACCGACCGCCGCCACGACAGCGCGGAAAAGCACGTTACCGGCCGGGCAGAATATTGCGACGACCTTGCCGAACCGCAGGGCACCCTGCATGCCTACCTCGGCACGTCCACGGTTGCCCACGGCCTGATCAAGTCAATGGATCTGGAGGCGGTTCTGGCAGCTCCCGGTGTCATCGGAGTGCTGACGGCGGCCGACGTTCCGGGCTGCAACGACATCAGCCCCACGGGCCAGAACGACGAACCGGTGTTCCCGGTCGACAAGACGGAATTCCATGGTCAGCCGCTGTTTGCCGTCATCGCAACAAGCCGCGACGCTGCCCGGCGGGCCACCGAACTGGCAAAGATCGACTATGAGGTCCTGCCGCATGCGCTTGATCCCGTCAGTGCGATGGATGCCGGCTATCCGCATGTCACCGCACCGCTGAAGCTGGAACGCGGCGACATCGCCCCTGCCTTCGACAGCGCGAAGAATCGCATCCAGGGCCGGATGACGATCGGCGGCCAGGACCACATGTACCTGGAAGGCCAGATCGCCTTTGCCATTCCGGGTGAGGACGACGACGTCGCTGTCCACTGCTCGACCCAGCACCCGAGCGAGGCACAGCACATGGTTGCCCATGTGCTCGGCGTGCCGTCGAACGCGGTCACGGTCAACGTCCGCCGCATGGGCGGTGGCTTCGGCGGTAAGGAAAGCCAGATGAACCTCTTCTGCGCGGTGGCTGCCATCGCCGCGAAGAAGTGGAACTGCCCGGTAAAGATCCGCCCGGACCGCGACCAGGACATGACCGCCACCGGCAAGCGGCACGACTTCGTGGTCGACTACGACGTTGCCTTCGACGACATCGGCCGGATCGAGGCTGTCGACGGCACCTTCGCGGCCCGTTGCGGTTATTCTTCCGACCTTTCCGGGCCGGTCACCGACCGCGCGCTGTTCCACGCGGACAATGCCTATTTCTATCCGAATGTCCGGCTCACCAGCCGGCCGATGAAAACCAACACGGTCTCGAACACTGCTTTCCGAGGGTTCGGCGGGCCGCAGGGCGTGGTTGCCGCCGAACGCATGATCGAGGAGATCGCCTATGCGCTCGGCAAGGACCCGCTGGAGATCCGCAAGGCCAATTTCTATGGCGACCGCAACGACGGCCGTCTCCTCACCCCCTATCACCAGGAGGTCGAGGACAACATCTTGCCGCGCTTGATCGGAGAACTCGAAAGCTCCTCTGACTACCAGGCCCGCCGTGAGGCGATCACGCAGCACAATGCCCGTTCCTCCATACTAAAACGGGGTATTGCGCTGACACCGGTCAAGTTCGGCATTTCTTTTACAGCCACCTGGTACAATCAGGCCGGCGCGCTGATCCACATCTACAATGACGGATCGATCCACCTGAACCATGGCGGCACCGAAATGGGCCAGGGCCTGAACACCAAGGTGGCCCAGGTCGTGGCAGATGCCTTCCAGGTGGATTTCGAGCGCATCAAGATCACCAAGACGACGACCGAAAAGGTGCCGAATACATCGGCAACCGCTGCCTCATCGGGTTCCGACCTCAACGGCATGGCCGCCTTGAATGCGGCCGAACAGCTGAAGGAACGTCTGGTCGCCTTTGCCGCCGAGCGCTGGAACACGGAACCGGAAACCATCCGTTTCCATAACAACATGGTCGAGATCGGGTCCGAACTGGTGTCCTTCAATGATCTTGTCCGCCAGGCCTACATGGCCCGTGTGCACCTGTCGGCTGCCGGCTTCTACAAGACGCCGAAGATCCATTGGGACCGCGCCGCCGGAAAGGGCCGTCCGTTCTACTATTTCGCCTATGGCGCATCCTGCTCGGAAGTTTCCGTCGACACACTGACCGGTGAATACCGGGTGGAGCGGACCGATATCCTGCATGACGTCGGCAAGTCGCTGAACCCGATCCTCGACAAGGGTCAGGTGGAAGGTGCCTTCATTCAGGGCATGGGCTGGCTGACGACGGAAGAACTGTGGTGGGACCAGGCCGGAAGCCTCAGGACCCACGCGCCGTCGACCTACAAGATCCCGCTCGCCTCCGACCGGCCACGCCAGTTCACCGTGAAGCTTGCCGAATGGTCGGAAAACAAGGAACGCACCATCAAGCGCTCCAAGGCCGTGGGCGAACCGCCCTTCATGCTGGGTGTGTCCGTCTTCGAGGCGCTTTCCATGGCCGTTGCCAGTGTCGCCGATTACCGCGAATGCCCGCGCCTTGATGCCCCGGCAACGCCGGAGCGGGTGCTGATGGCCATCGAGCGGCTGAAAACCCGGGAGTAAATCATGACAATGCGCTCCAGCCAGACCGAAAGCTTCTTCGGCTCAGCCCACCCGATCGTCCGTGTCGTGCTGACGCGGGTTCGAGGATCGTCCCCTCGGGAAGCCGGAACGGAGATGTTCGTTGCCCCGAACAGCCTCTTCGGCACCATCGGCGGCGGCCAACTGGAGCACATCGTCATTACCCAGGCCCGTTCGATGCTGGCCGACGGCACGCTTTCCTCCAGGCTCGACTTGCCGCTCGGCCCGGAAATCGGCCAGTGCTGCGGCGGACGGGTGGAAATATCACTTGCACGCATGCGCAAAGCCGAACGGCAGGCAGTCATCAGCCGCCTGCGGGACGAGGACGATGCGCTGCCGCATGTCTATGTCATGGGCGCGGGACATGTCGGCCGGGCGATTGCCAACCTGCTGCAGCATGCCCCGGTTCACTGCGTACTGGTCGACATGCGCAAGGAAGAGCTGGCGCAATGCCAGGCGCGTGTCGACATGCGCCTGCGGGCCATTCCGGAAGTCGAAATCTACAATGCGCCTGCGGGCAGCGCCTTTATCGTGCTGACCCATGACCACGGTCTGGACTTCCTGCTGACGTCGGCCGCGCTGGAGATCGGCCATGCGTCCTACGTCGGCATGATCGGGTCGGCCACAAAACGCGCCAAGCTGCGCTCCTGGTGCAACAGCCATTGCAATGGCCTTTCCATCGACCAGCTGACCTGCCCGATCGGCGCAACCGCCAGCCGGGACAAGCGCCCCGAGATCATCGCCGCTTTTGTCGCCGCAGAAGTCCTGACCGCCCTGACCTCGGGCGCAAGAGCTGCCGGCGATACGGAGGAGGCTGCGCTGCTGGAGGCCGCGCAGTGAAACAACGGCTGCCCTGTCCTTTGGGAGATGGAACAGGACGGCTGTCTTACCCTGAAAGGAGACCCGACATGCGGGTTGGGAGGAACGACTACACTTTGTTTTCGAGGGGGGACTTCAGCGCCTTCTGGGCCCTGTTCACCGACAACCTCGTAAACCTCATGGTCCTGGCAGGCATCTGCCAGTTCGTAT
This sequence comes from Roseibium sp. RP-7, assembly GCF_053005225.1. Lineage (NCBI taxonomy): Bacteria > Pseudomonadati > Pseudomonadota > Alphaproteobacteria > Hyphomicrobiales > Stappiaceae > Roseibium > Roseibium sp. RP-7. Next base: position 32,680 of record NZ_JBRKQA010000001.1, on the reverse strand, counting down.
TCCAGATGCCGGCGGACATTGTCTACGGCAAGATCGTGCCGGGTGCCGCCATTGCGATCCTGGCCGGTGTCGCTGCCTATGTCCTGCTGGCCAAACGCGCCGCCGCACAGCATGGCCGGGATGTCACCGCGCTGCCTTACGGCATTTCGACACCGGTGATGTTCGTCTATCTCTTCGGCGTCATCGGACCGATCTACTGGGCGACCAATGATCCGGTTCTTGCCTGGCAGGTCGGCATCGGCGCGGGCTTCATGGGCGGCATCGTCGCGGCCCTTGGTGCGCTTGTCGGTCCCTGGCTGAAAAAGGTGACCCCGCGTGCAGGCATGCTCGGCACCTTGTGCGGCATCGCCCTGGTGTTCATCGGCACCGTGCCGCTGGCAACGGTGTTCGAGAACCCGTTCATTGGCTTTGCCTCGATGATCATCATCCTGTGGGGTCTCGTCGGCCGGTTCCGCCTGCCGTTCAACATTCCGGCCGGCCTGCTGGCCCTGATGGTCGGCACCGGGGTCGCGCTGGCCACCGGTCAATCGACGATCAGCTTCGAGGGCGTCGGCTTCTATCCGCCCGTTCCCTACCTTGGCGACCTGATGGCCGGGATCCAGCACCTGTTCAACCATCCGGAGCTGTTCCTGGTGCTGGTGCCGGTGCAGATCTACAATTTCATCGAAACGATGAACAACGTGGAGAGCGCGGAAGCCGCAGGCGACCACTATCCGGTGGCAACCTGCCAGATCACCGACGGTGTCGGCACCATGATCGGCGCGCTGTTCGGTTCGCCCTTCCCGACGACCGCCTATATCGGCCATCCGGCCTACAAGCGCATGGGTGCTCATGCAGGATACGTGATCGGCGTCGGCGCGGTCATTCCGCTGGCGGCCTTTTTCGGATTGCTTGCCTTCCTGAACAACTTGATCCCGGTGGCCGCTGCCGCCCCCGTCCTGGTGTTCGTCGCGCTCAGCCTCATCACCAACACCGCCCATGCCGTGCGTACCGACCATATGGCCGCCGTCACCATCGCAATGATGCCGCACGTCTCCAGCTTCCTCATCATCAAGTGGGGCTCACTGATCGGCGCGCTCGGCGCGACCGGGGCCACCGGCATGCTGGCCCTTGGCGATCCGAAACTGACCGCAGCGCTGCTGCAGCAGGGCGCCCATTACGAAGGTCACCTCGCCCTCAGCCAGGGTGCCATCCTGACGGGTCTCATCTGGGGCGCCATCGTTGCCAGCGTCATTGACGGCAAGTTCCGCAATGCCGGTGGCTTCGCCTTTGCCGCCTTTGCCATGGCCTCGGTCGGGATCATCCATTCGGCAACGCTTCACTGGCCGGAATTTACCACCGTCAGCCTCGGCTACCTGATCGCCGCCGCCTTCCTGTTCATCTACCCGATCTTCCACCGTGAAGACGCGGCAGAGCCGGAAGCCGAGCCGATTGCCACTGCCCAGGTCAGCCCGGGCGAATGAACCAGACCTAAAACCACTTCGGGGCGGATCTTCCGCCCCGAACTCCGACAAACGGGACCTTTCTCGATGCCTTCCGACCGTCTCTTGCTTCGTGGCCGCCTGCTGACTTTTTCAGCCGAGCCGCAATCCCCGGACGACACCTCCGCCTTCGATTACATCGAGGATGGTGCGCTTCTGATCGAAAACGGCCTCATCCTGCGGCGTGGCAGCTATTGCGAAGTGGTTGCCGGGGCGGGTGATGCGGAAATCATCGATCACCGGCCGAAACTGCTGATGGCGGGGTTCATCGATACCCATATCCATTTTCCGCAGGTGCAGATCGTCGCGTCCTGGGGGGCACAGCTTCTTGACTGGCTGAACACCTACACCTTCCCGGAAGAAACCCGCTTTGCGGATGAAGGCCATGCTGCCGCCATGGCCTGCCGCTTCTTCGACCTGCTGACCGACCATGGCACCACGACGGCCGTTGCCTATTGTTCGGTTCACAAGGCCTCGGCGGAGGCCTATTTCGAGGAAGCCGAGCAGCGCAACATGCGGATGATCGGCGGCAAGGTGCTGATGGACCGCAACGCCCCGGACGGGCTGCGCGACACGCCGCAATCCGGCTACGACGACACGAAGGACCTGATCGCCAAATGGCATGGACGAGGGCGTGCGAGCTACGCCATTACGCCGCGCTTCGCGATCACCTCAACTCCGGAACAGATGGAGATGGCCGGCGCGCTGGTTGCCGAGCATCCGGACTGCTTCGTCCAGACCCATCTGTCGGAAAACAAAACCGAGATCGCCTACACGCTGGAGCTTTACCCGGAAGCCCGCGACTATCTCGATGTCTACCAGCGCTACGGCCTCCTGTCGGACAAGATGCTGCTCGGCCACTCGATCCACCTGGAACAGCGCGAGATTGATGCGCTGGCCGAAACCGGCGCCCGACCGGTGTTCTGCCCGACGTCGAACCTCTTCCTCGGCAGCGGTCTTTTCGATGATGCAGGCTTGCGCTCGAAGGGCATCGTCAACGCCATTGCCACCGACATCGGCGCCGGCACCAGCTATTCCATGCTGCAGACACTGAACGAGGGTTACAAGATCCTGCAGCTGCAGGACCAGAAACTGCATCCCTTCCGCGCCTTCCACTGGATCACCCGCGGCAATGCCGTCGCGCTCGGCCTGGAAGACAGGATCGGCACCCTGGACGAAGGCACGGAAGCGGACATCGTGGTGCTGGACAGCCGTGCAACCGAGGCGATGGCCCTGCGCATGGAGCGCGCTTCGACCCTTGCGGAAGAGCTTTTCGTTCTGCAGATGCTGGGCGACGACCGGGCCATCGACGAGGTCTATGTCGCCGGCAAACCGCAGAAAGGCAAGGCACCGGCGGTTCCGCAGCCCTCACCAGCAAGGACACGCAAAACGCCTGCTGCCCGAGAAAAGGACCTTGTCCTGTCCTGACCTGCGAACCTGGCCGCAAACTTCGAAGTCACCCCGGGCGAGCATCGCGAGACCCGGGATGACCTACAGAAGAAGAGAAAAGATAACGGCAAGGGCTTCTTCACCGGCTCAGCAAAAAATCGGCTTTTGATGCCGTTCCGCGCACACGGACTTGCCAATTCATGGCCAAATAAGTGTATCAATGCACACCGTGTTGCTGGGAGGGATTCGTGGCGAAAGATATTGTTTTATATGACTACTGGCGGTCCTCGGCGAGCTATCGCGTGCGCATTGCGCTCAATCTGCTGAAGCTCGATGTTGACTACCGGCCGGTGAACCTTCTGACCCGCGCCCATCTGGAAGATGACTATCTCGCTCTCAACCCTCAGGGCCTGCTGCCTGCGCTGATCGTTGACGGCAAGACGCTGACCCAGTCGCTGGCCATCATCGAATATCTGCATGCAACCACACCCGGTTCGACCTTGATGCCGGACGATGTCGACGGCCAGTACCGGGTGCGTCAGCTCTCCTATGCCATTGCCATGGAAATCCACCCGGTCTGCAATCTCGGGATTGTTGGTCATGTGGCGGAGCTGACCGGCGGTGGCGATGATGCCAAGAAAGCCTGGATGCAGCGCTTTATCGGCAAGGGCCTTGCCGCCTTCGAGAACCTTCTGGATGACAACGGTCCGTTCTGCCACGGCAAAACGCCGAGCATGGCCGACTGCTGCCTGATGCCTCAGCTCTATAACGCCAATCGCTGGGGTGTGGATGTTTCCGGATTTCCGAAAATTCTGCGTGCTGCTGCTGCCGCCGAAGCGCTCGACGCGTTCAAGGACGCCCATCCGGATGCCATCGGCGCGCCGCCCGCCTGATAAAAGGCTAATTATTGCGGCGTTCAGCCTGGTTGCGGGCCTGTCTGTTTTCTCCCGGTGTGCTGCCGCTCCTGCCCGGTGAATCGCTGCTCTGGCCGGGTGCGTTTGCACTGTTTCCGCGAGAGCCGCCGGAGAATCTTTCTCCCGCATTGCCGACAGCATTGCCGTTGCCCGGATTGTTGGGAACGCCAGCGCTCGCAGGCGCACCGCCAGATTGTGTCGCCGGTTCTGGCGAACTGGAAACGGAATTGCTCGGCTCTGAGCTATTCGAACCTGGGCTGTTCGGCTCGGGGCTGCTTCGCTCGGGGCTGTTCAGGTTCTCGGTTGGTTGTCGCGGACTGAAGAGGGCGCGGAAAATGTTCCTGGGTTGCTGCTCGGGAACCCGATCGGGTGCCAGCCTCGCATTTTTCACGGTGCATCCAGATCCGCGCTGCCTGAACTGTCTGTTCAGGTTCGACTCATTTACGAGTAGCGGAAAGAGTGACTTCGACCGATTTCTGAGTGCATCCGAATTCAGCCGATCCTGTTTCACCCCGCGCCGACCGATAAGGACATAGTCACACCGGTTTCGGACCAATTGACAGCGCCCGCTCCTGTCGCATGCGTTGATCGCACCGCGCAACAGGGCGACATTGGTTCCCTGAGGCGTGATTGTCACATCGAAAGCCGTGCCCCGCACGCCGATCGTGCCATTCGGTGTCCGTATGCTGTAGGCGGAAGACTTGCTGCGCCCGCTGATGAAGCGGAAGGCGCCGCGCGTTGCACTAACAGTAAGCTTGCTAACAGTCTGACCCGTGATCACGAAGTCATCGATCTTCACATCCGCATTGGGACCGACAACAATCTTGGTGCCGTCGATCAGCCGGATCTGTGCGTTTCCGCTGGAATTGGCACGCAACCGGTCGTCCCTGAAAATGGATGTGTTTGATGCCAAGATGCGGGGGTCACCTCCCCCCGTCGCTTTGACGGTCTTTCTTGCATCAACAGTTATGCCAACCTTGTCGGCCAAGGACACCGACGAATAAAAGATGGATAACGATAAAACTATTAAAACCGGGGCAAACCTCATAGCTCCCACTCCGGCCCGACCGATGAGATCTTACCACATCCTTAACCAATAGACGAATCGTTTCCGATTTCCTGGTTCAAACATTGTTCTTTTTGTCAAGGTCTATTTTTCTCAGAAACGCGTATTCTAGCGTAGAGTGGACACCAGACATGGGAACGGTGTCGCGGCTCCCGAACAGCACTGTCGGTCAGGGGCATGCCGGTGGGAAAGACGCTTTTCAACTTGCTACGCAACAGGCACGTTTTCGTCCTGGGTCTGACGCTGATCCTCCTTTTCGGCGCCCGTGAACTACGCCTGTCCGATCCCCCGTTCATAGCGTCCCTGCGCTGGATCACCTTCGACACCTATCAGCGTTTCAAACCGAGGGAGGCTTTGGGGCAACCGATCCGGATCATCGACATCGACGAGAAGTCGATAGCGCAGCTAGGCCAATGGCCGTGGCCGCGTACGCAGATTGCCAAACTTCTGGAGCGTATTCAGAACCTGGGAGCCGCCTGCGCTGCCTTTGACATGGTGTTTTCCGAGCCCGACCGGACGGGACCGGCGGGGTTCTTGCGGGAGCTGGAAGAACGCGGTTGGCCCGGCCGCGACGAGATCAAGCCACTGCTCTCGGGAATACCCGACAATGATGCTGTTTTCGTTCAATCAATGGCCGGGGTACCGACGATCCTCGGGTTTTTCAACGAACCGAGATCGGCAATGGGACTGCCCGATGCCAAGGCTGCCTACGTCGTCCTCGGGGAAGATCCGACACCGCTCCTCGACCCGATCAGAGGCAGCGTGATGAGCCTGCCGCCCTATCAGGCTGTCGCGGAGGGAAGTGGTACGATTTCCCTTGGGCAGGCGGATTCCGACGGGGTGGTGCGCCAGGTTCCAATGTTCATCGCCGGCACGAACGGTGAAATATATCCGGCCCTGGCACTTGAGACGCTTCGTGTCGCACTTGGCGACAAAACCTTTGTTCTCAAGACTTCGGAAGCGAGCGGCGAGTTCAGTGCAGGAACACTCGCCATGACTGAATTCAAGGTTGGAGAGTTCCAGGTTCCGGTGACGGCCAATGGCCATCTGCTGATCTATTATTCGCGCAATGACCCGTCTCTCTATCTTTCTGCGCGGGATCTTCTGAACCTGTCGGACGAGGAGCTGGCCCCGCTGATCGAGGGCCACATCATCCTCTTCGGATCGTCGGCTGCCGGATTGCGAGACATCAGGCTCACGGCTCTCGGCGAGAGCGTTCCGGGTGTTTTCATGCATCAGCAGATCATTGACCAGATCCTGTCGAACACGTTTCTCAACCGTCCCGACTGGGCGACAGGAGCCGAAATCGCGGCGTTGTTCATCGTGACGCTCATTATCGGTGCCATATTGCCGTCAACGGGCGCGATCCCATCGGCTGCCGTTGGCGCCGTCCTGAGCGCGGCAGTTAGCGGCGGAAGCTGGTTTGCCTTTTCCAGCTATGGCCTCCTTCTGGATCCGGTCTTCCCCATGCTGGTTTCCGGGCTTATTTTTCTTCTGACCACAATCTTGATGTTTGCCTTCGCGGAGCGGGAAAAGCGGTTTGTCCGAAGGGCGTTCCAGCGCTATCTCGCACCGGATTTGCTCAGAAAGCTGGAGGAGCAGCCTCACACGCTGCGTCTCGGAGGCGAAATCCGCGACATGACGATGATGTTCATGGACGTGAGGGGGTTTACGCCGATATCCGAAAAGCTGCCTCCTGAAGACGTGGTCGCATTCCTGAACCGTCTGCTGTCTCCACTATCGGAATGCATCCAGAAACGGGAAGGCGCAATCGACAAATATATTGGCGATTCAATCATGGCGTTCTGGAACGCGCCGCTTGACGTTGCCGATCATCCGGTCAAGGCCGCCCATGCTGCGCTGGACATGATAAAAATCGTCAAGGAACTCAACGACCGGGATGCCTTCGGCTTCAAGTCCGGACCCCATAAATTGGGCGACATCCGCATTGGCATCGGCCTGAACAGCGGACCTGGTTGCGTTGGCAACATGGGCTCGAGTTCGCGGTTCAACTACTCGGTCATCGGTGACGCCGTCAACGTTGCTTCCAGAGTCGAGACAGCCTGCAAGCAGGTCGGCTGGCCTATTTTGCTGACGCAAACAACTGCCACCGCGTGCAAGGCCATGGCACTTCTGGAAGCAGGGTCGATTACACTCAAGGGCAAGGCTCAGCCCGCGACTCTCTACGCGCTTGTCGGCGATGAGGCACTTGCCCGAACGAAAGAGTGGCAGGCATTGGAAAGGCTGCACAGGGAACTTATCGAAGGACGTGCGCGCGTCGCCAGTCGCGCAGAGATCGAACGCCTTGTGAACGCCTGCCTCGCGGTGGCTCCGGTCGACTTGAACGCCTTCTACGACAGTTTCATGCCGTCGCCCATCATCGAGGAACTTGCCGGGGAGTAATGCCTGCAGTGCATTCTCGCAGGATGCATGCGAGGTAAAGCGCCGCCAGCCCCACGCTCGGTTCCTACGGCTTCAGGCGACAGCCACCAGATGCCGGTCGCCGACATCATGGTAACGGACCCGCTCGACCGATTGCCCAAGCGGCAGCACCGGTGATGGGATTTCGCCCGTCGGAACATCGAAAACGGTGCGCCGGCGCTTGGGATCGGGGATCGGCACGGCCTTCAACAGTCGCTTGGTATAGTCGTGCTGCGGGTTTTCGAACACCTGACGGCGTGTTCCCATCTCCACGATCTGGCCGAGATACATGACCGCGATCCGATGCGAGACCTGCTCGACAACCGCCATGTCGTGGGAAATGAACAGGTACGAGAGGCCGAGATCCTCCTGCAGTTCCTGCAGAAGATCCAGAACACGGGCCTGCACCGAAACATCGAGCGCCGAGACGCTTTCATCCGCGACAATGACCTTGGGCGAAAGCGCCAGTGCGCGGGCAATACAGATGCGCTGGCGCTGTCCACCGGAGAATTCGTGGGGATGCCGGGTGATCACATCGGCCGGAAGGCCGACCCGGTCGAACAGCGATGCCACCTTGTCCTTCAGGTCCTTGCCCCGCGCCAGACCGTGGATCACCAGTGGTTCGCCGACGATTTCGCCGACGGTCATGCGTGGGTCGAGGGAGGCATAGGGATCCTGAAAGATCATCTGCATGTCGCGCCTGCGGCGCTGCTGTTCCTGTGCGCTGCCGATGCCGACATGCTGGCCGGCGACCCGGATGCTCCCTTCCCAGGGCACCAGGTTCATGAGCGCCTTGCCGATGGTGGACTTGCCGCAGCCGCTTTCTCCGACGAGGCCAAGGGTTTCCCCGGGTGCCAGCGTGAAAGAAACGCCTTCGACCGCATGAACACGGGATGTCACCCGATTGAGCAGGCCGCCATGCAGGTCGAAGCGGACGACAAGGTCTTCCACCTCGAGGACCGGTGCTTCGGGCTGGTCCTTTTTCCGGGCCGCACTGTCGACACCGGTCATGGCGCCAAGCTTGGGTACGGCCTCCAGAAGGTGCCGTGTGTAACTGTCCGCCGGACGTTCGAACACGTCTGACGCCGTGCCGCTTTCCACGATGTTGCCGTGGTTCATGACGATCACCCGGTCGGCCATTTCGGCAACGACGCCCATGTCGTGGGTGATCATGATTACCGCCGTGCCGAAATCGCGCTGCAAGTCGCGGATCAGCTGCAGGATCTGTGCCTGGATCGTCACGTCGAGCGCCGTCGTCGGCTCATCGGCAATCAGCACCTTCGGATTGCAGGCCAGCGCCATGGCGATCATTACCCGCTGGCGCATGCCGCCGGAAAGCTCGTGCGGATATTGTTTCAGCCGCCGTGCCGGCTCCGACAGACGTACCGATTCCAGCATTGCCAGCGCGCGCTTGTTGGCTTCACTACCCGAGACATCCTGATGCGCCAGGATCGCCTCACGCAACTGTCGGCCAACCGTCAGCACGGGATTGAGCGAGGTCATCGGCTCCTGGAAGATCATGGCAATGTCGCCGCCGCGAATGCGGCGCATGGCGTCCTCGGGAAGCTTGATCAGATCCTTGCCCTGAAACAGCACCTCACCACCGGAGACCCGGGCCATCGGCTCCGGCAGAAGTCCCATGATGGAAAGAGCCGTGATCGACTTTCCGGATCCGGATTCGCCCGCGATACAAAGGGTTTCACCGCGCTTCAGGTCAAACGACAGGCCCTTGACCACGGTCTTGCGGCCGGAAGGCGTCGCGACGTCCGTGCGCAGATCTCTTACGGAAAGAACGACGTCTTCGGCAACGGCTACATGGTCTGACTGGCTGGACATCCGGACGCCCTGGTCTTTCTTGAACTCTGGAAAACGGGCGGCGGCGGTGACCGCCGCCCGGCTGCGTTACTGAAGCACGACTTTCGGGAAGTAGAACGAGACCACCCAGTTGGGCATGTCCACGATTTCCGAAATCCGGAGATCGCCGCAGACCGAACACAGCATGTAGGCATCGACCGCGCTGTAGCCGTGACGGGCACACAGGAGGTCGATCATGTTGGAAACGGCTGCCTGGGCGCCTTCGAAGAGATCGCTGCCGATACCGGTGGTGACTTCGTAGCCCATCTCGTCGAGATGGCGGGTCACCGGGCCCGGGGTTTCGAACCGTGGCATCTTGAGATTGGCACCCTTGATCAGGTCCAGCTCGACCACCGTGTTCATCGGGCTTTCGATAGCGGTTCCGCAGACCTCGCCATCACCCTGCGCCGCGTGGGTGTCGCCGATGGAGAACAGGGCTCCGGCAACTTCCACCGGCAGGTAGAGCGTTGTTCCGGCGGCAAGGTCGCGGATATCAAGATTGCCACCGACCCGCCGGGGCGGAACGATGGAATGAAGACCTGCTTCCGCCGGAGCGACACCGATGGTACCGGCAAACGGCTTCAACGGCACCTTGCCAAACGGGGCAAACGCCGAGGTTCCCAGCTTGTCCTTGTCATAGGACCAGATATGCAGGGCCGGATCCTTGAACTGGTCTGCCAGCAAACCGAAACCCGGAATGTTGGCGGTCCAGCCGAAGCCGGAAGGTTTGAACTCGTGGATCTTGACCACCAGCGCATCGCCCGGCTCGGCCCCATCCACATAGATGGGGCCATTGACCGGATTGATCTTGCCGAAATCCAGCGTCGAAACATCCGCGACAGTGCTTTCAGGCGTGAGCTGCCCGGCCGAACTGTCGAGACATTCGAATTCCAGCACCGTGCCCGGTGCCACCGTTTCGGCCGGGGCATTGGAGTTGTCCCAACCGAAGTGGTGCTGTGCCGCGTGGATCGTGTAAGCGGCCTTGCAGTTACTGCACATCTTTCGCCCAAACGTAGTCGTAGTTGACAGGAATGTGGACCGGATCGACGAAGATGGCGTCGGGGCCACCCAGCCGCTCGGACCGCATCGTGAAACGCTGCTCGTGGAACACCGGCGCCCAGGCAGCGTCGTCCATCACCGAGATGAAGATCTTGCGCCAGGCTTCCTCACGCTCGACCTTCTTCGCCGGGTCGGTGATACTGTCGGCAGCAGTGGCCTGCTTGTCCAGCTCCTCGTTGCAGTACCAGGACCAGTTCCACCCGCCCTTGACCGCGCCGGCACAGCCCAGGATCGGGCCATAGAAGTTGGACGGATCCGGGAAGTCGGCGATCCAGGCCATGCCGCCGGACCAGATCATCGGTGCCTGGTCGGGCTCGCCGCCTGCCGCGATCACGTTGGCCTGGGCCAGTGCCTTGATTTCAGCCTTGATGCCGATTTCGGCAAGGTCGGCCTGGATGGACTGGGCAATGCGCGGGTTCGGGTCGGTGTTGTAGACATAGAGTTCGGTTTCGAACCCGTCAGCCAGACCGGCCTCGGCCAGAAGCGCCTTGGCGGCTTCCGGGTCATAAGCATATCCGGTGTACTCGTTGTCATAGCCCGGCATGGTGGGCGGCAGCGGCTGGTTTGCCGGGACTGCGCGGCCATTGATGATGCGCACGACGCGATCCTTGTTGATCGCCATGTTGACGGCCTTGCGCACCTCCAGCTTGTCGAAGGGCGGCATCTTCACGTTCATGGTGACATAGCCGGTATGCAGCTGGCCACCTTCGATGATCAGGTCCTTGTATTGCGGGTCCTTGGTCACTTCCAGGAACTTCGCCGGGGGAATGCCATCGCCCGGAATATCGGCTTCGCCGCGCTGCAGACGCAGAAGCGCAACCACCGGCTCCTGGCCGACTTCAAAGGTGATTTCGTCCAGCTTGGGCACGCCTGCGCGCCAGTAGTCCTCGTTGCGCTTGAACACCAGGCGCTGGCCGAGCGTCCATTCTTCCAGCGAGAACGCACCGGTGCCGACCGGGTGCTTTCCGAAGTCGGCGCCAAATTCCTCCACGGCCTCTTTCGGCACGATGGACGAGAAGTTGATGGCCATCACGTGCAGGAAGGTCGCATCCGGACGGGACAGTTCGATCTTGACCGTATAGGGATCGACGACGGTGACACCTTCCAGGCTGGTGGCATCGCCGGCAGCCACGGCATCAAAGCCCTTGATGGAGCCGAAGAAACCGGCACCGGGGCTCTGGGTAGCCGGATTGGTGACACGGTCGAGAGAATATTTGACGTCTTCCGCGGTCATCTCGCGGCCGTTGTGGAACTTCACACCTTCGCGCAGCTTGAAGGTGAAGACCGTGCCGTCATCGGAAATCGTGTAGTCCTCGGCCAGGTCCGTCATCAGGTTGGTGGTGCCGGGTTCATAGTCCATCAGGCCGTCGAACAGGCTCTTGATCATCGACCAGTTCTGCCAGTCGTAGCCAATTGCCGGATCAAGCGTCGAGACGTCGTCCTTGTAGGTGACGATCATCGATCCGCCCTGCTTGATGTCGTCCGCCAGAGCGGATGCCGATGTCAGGGCGGTGGCGGCGAGAAGGGCGGCAGCCCCTGCCAATACTGTCTTCTTCATAGTCCAACCTCCGGTTCTTACGGTGATATGCCGGGCCGCTCTGAAGGCGGTTTTCCGGCGGTTGCCGCGCGTCAGCGCAGCTTGATCCTCGGATCAATCAGGGGTGCAATCAGGTCGGCGAGGAAATTGCCGAGCACGATCGCGAATGCGGACACGAGCGTGACGCCCATGATGATGGGAATGTCGACACGCTGGATGGCCTGCCAGGCGAGCTGGCCGATGCCCGGCCAGCCGAACACGCTTTCAACCACCACGATGCCGCTCATGAAAAGACCGATATCGATTCCGATCATGGCGATGATCGGCAGCAAGGCGTTGGGAAGGGCGTGGCCGAACAGGACCTGCCAGCGTTTCAGACCTTTGGCGCGCGCCGTGCGGATGAAGTCCTGGCGCAGCACGTCGATCATGGACGAGCGCATCATGCGCGAGTACCAGCCGGCGCCCAGGAACCCGAGGGTCAACGACGGCAGCACCATGTGCATGAAGGTGCCGTAACCGCCGATGGGGAACCAGCCGAGCTGCACCGAAAAGACGTAGAGCAGCAGGATGCCGATCACGAACTGAGGCGAGGAAACCCCGACGAAGGAAAGGACCATGAGGCTCGTATCTGTCGCCGTGTTCCGGCGCAGGGCTGCGACGAGCCCCATGGTAAGTCCTATCGCCAGTTCGCAGACGATGGCGCCGACCATGAGAAGGAGCGTTGCCGGCAGACGCGACCAGATGAGCGCGCCCACTTCCGTCTTCTGCAGGTAGGAGCGGCCGAGATCGCCCTGCAGCAGCCCGGTCAGATAACGGAAGTACTGCTGGTAAAACGGCAGGTTAAGACCAAGCTGCTCGCGAATGTTCTCGACCGTCTGCGCGGTGGCGCTGCGGCCGGCGATCTGGCGGGCCGGATCGGCCGGGATCAGATAGAGCAGGACGAAGGTCAGGAAGGTGATGCCGATGAGGATCAGCACGGACTGGAACACCCGGCGCAGAATATAACCACCCATGATCAGTGCCTCCCCTTCTGTGTCGGGTCGAGCACCTCACGCAAGGCGTCGCCCAGAAGGTTGAAGCCCAGCGCCAGCGCGATGATGGCGATACCCGGGAAGAACACCAGCCAGGGCGCCGAGGTGAAATAGGTCTGGTTTTCGTAGATGATGTTGCCCCAGGAAGGGGTCGGCGGCTGTACGCCGATGCCGAGATAGCTGAGTGTTGCCTCCAGCAGCACTGTCGTCGAGATGCCCAGCGTGCCGAAGACGACGATGGTCGACAGAAGATGCGGCAGGATGTGGCGGAATAGTATCCGGAAAAGGCCTGCGCCCATGGCCCGTTCGGCCAGGATGAATTCACGCTCCGACAGCGACCTGGTTTCGGTATAGACGACACGCGCCATCTGCACCCAGTTGACCATGGCGATCACCATGGCAACGATCCAGAGCGATGGTCTGAACAGGGCCGCCAGCGTGATGGCAAGCAGCAGCGCCGGGAAGGCCATCATCAGATCGGTGAAGCGCATCAGCACCGTTTCCACCCAGCCACGGAAAAAACCGGCGAGGATGCCGACAAAGGCACCGACCGCAACGGCGATCCCGTTGGCGACAACCCCGATGATGAGCGACGTCTGCGCGCCGTAGATCAGACGTGACAGGAGATCGCGCCCGAGCAGATCCGTGCCCAGCCAGAAGGTTTCGCCCGGAGGCAAAGGCGCGCCCTCCAGGGTCAGCCCTTCGAAGAACTGTTCCGCCGGGTCGAAAGGCGCGACAAAGGGAGCAAAGACGGCGGCCCCGACGATTACGCCGACCAGGACCAGGGCAAAGACGGCGAGTTTCCTTTCCAGGAGACGGCGCCAGACGCCTTTGGGGGTTTCGGGGGCGGCGGTTTTCACGGTGTCTGGCATCGCTTCAGGCTTCACGTCGGCCGGCATTCTGCCCTCCTGAACGCGCCAGCAGATCAAGCGCAACGTCTTCCATGGTTTGCCGGCTCGCCATCGCCATGTCCTGAAGAAGTTTGTAGGCGGTATCGGCGTCGCTGCCCTGGTGCTGCATCAGAAGCAGGATGGCCTCGGCCACCTGAGGCCGACAGGCAAGGCGGGCTTCCAGTTTCGCGATCCTTTCCTCCGATGCGCGGCGCATGGCAAAGGTTCGCGTGGCAACGACAAGCGCACCGTAAACACCGCTGGAGGCGATGGGCTTGCTCAGATGGGCAATGGCACCGCGCCGGATGGCCCATTCGACCCGCCCGGGGGCCTCGCTGCCCATCAGCGCGATCATCGGCATCGGGTGTTCCTCAACCGGCCAGGGGAACTGGGCATCATGACCGGCGTCGGCGTCGAAGATCACCAGATCGGCTTGCCTTGCTTCCTCGGGAAGTTCCGGCCAGGCGGTCGACACCGCAATGCCGAGACGGTCGAGCTGGCGGCAGACGGCATCCCTGTCGGAATGCGGCTTGTGCAGCACAGTCGCGGACCAACCGCGAAAACTCGGTGTGCGGAACAGGCTGCTCATGATGACACCAGCCTCAGTCTCGGCGAATTGCCGTTGTCCGGTACCGGTGTATCACCAGATGTACCGGCGTTGCTTTCCAGCGGGTCATAGTGAACCAGATAGGGATCCGGCGCCAATGGGCCGGACGTCTTTTCGATGATGCGGAACCGGGAGCGGATGCGCTCGGGCCCGGTGGTTTCCACCACCGCGATCAACGGCTGCAGGTAAGCGTGCTGCGTTTGCGGATCGATCCGGATGTCGCGCAACGGCGTCCGGTGCGGCCGGCGGCACAATTCCGCCAGGACATGATCCGGTGCATCCGAACCACAGGCCTCGATAGCGCGGGCGAGCAGCCAGACGGCCTCATAGGGTCCGACAAACATGGATGAAATCGACGCATCCGGGCCGCGCAGGCCCTCCAGCCGGCTCAGGAAATCCTCGTTTTCCGGCGTGTCCAGCGTTTCGAAGTATGTCGAGGTGGACACAAGACCCTCGGCGGCAGCCCCCAGGATCGGCAGCTCGGCTTCCGTCAGATTGCAACTGAGGATCGGGCAGCGGTTCGGCGCAAAGGCGGGATCTTCCTTCGCAAGCCTCTTCATGGCGCGCAGGAAGGCGTAGCTGCTTTCGCCGATCAGGTTGTTGAAGATGAAGTCCGGCCGTTTTTCCCGGATTTCAACGATCAGATGGTCGATGTTCTCGTCGCCAATGGCGACATAACGCTCGCCCAGAACTTCGCCGTCACACCCGGCCAGAAGTTCGCGGGCGATGCGGTTGGTTTCCCAGCCCCAGATGTAGTTGGACCCGAGAAGGAAAGCGCGGCGGCCGGATTCCGGAACGATGTGGCGGAAAAGCGGAACCACGCCCTGGTTCGGGCAAGCGCCTGTGTAGACCACACGATCGTGGCTTTCGAAGCCCTCATAGGGCGTGGTGTACCAGAGCAGCCCGCGGCCACGCTCCATCACCGGCAAGACTTCCTTGCGGGAGGAGGAGGTCTGGGTGCCGATGATGTGCCGGCAGCCGGCCTCCCGCATCATCCTGTCCGCTTCCACGGCGTAGTTTTCGGCAGAGCCCTTCGGGTCACCATCCACGCGCAGGAAACGGAAATCGAACAGGCCGGAAGCGTTGATTTCATCGATGGCGATCCGGGCACCCCAATAGCCTTCCTGCCCGATCGCGGCATAGGAACCGGATTTCGAAAACAGAACGCCAACAGGTATTTCACCAAAGGCCATGTATTACCCTGCCCTTCAGCCGAACGATGCAAACCGCGGGGGCTGAACATAAAAAAACCCCGACCCGCAGGTGGTCACCTGCGACAGATCGGGGCGCAATTGCCATGCGGCTGAACGATTGCCGCTATTTCGATATCAGGATCGCCGAAGAAAAAAATCTTGTCAATCGCCGCAAAGCTCAAAGATCAGCCACGCATAAAATTTCGCCACAAGCGACGACGGCGACAAACGGTTCCTATGAACCAATTTCAGGAGTTTCGCCAACCGGGAGCCAGAGCATCAAAAATCACTCTTTTTCTTGAAAAGAATGACAAATTCTCTCCCAAACCAAGCAACAATCAACCCCATGAGGAAGGGGATGCAATACAAAGTTTCGCCTCAGGAGATAACCTGACGAAAATAGCGGAACCGATTAAAATTTGTTCCCCAGCACAAATTTCAGGCAAGCACCTCGCAAAGCCTTTTCCAAAAGGTGTTCACTTCAGGCCTCACTGATATTTTTCTTTATATTATACAGTTATTTACACAATGAATGACTGAAGCCCTGCCTTTAAATTCCAGAACTCTCAAGCCCGGTCCGAAACTCGTATCGGGCACATCTTGGCAAAATGCACTACTTGCACAGCTAAAAATATCGCGCCAATAATGCGACCAATTCAAATTGGTTCGAATTGGTATGGCATGAGCGGCACCGACAAACCTTCGCAGCGCAACTCCAGCATGGCCTTGGAACGACTTCGGATCATCGTGGACCAGCTCACGGCTGAGGGCGAGGAACAGCTTCCCACCGAGCGTGAATTGTCCGAAACCATCGGTGTCGGCCGCAGGGCCGTACGCCGGGCGCTGGAAGTGCTTGAAACCGAAGGCAAGATCTGGCGCAGGCAGGGAGCGGGAACCTTCATCGGCAGCGAACCTGCACAGCCGGAAAAGCAGATCCTGTCGCTGCACGAAAACTCCAACATGCTCGAGGTCATGGAAGTCCGGCTGCAGATCGAGCCGGTGCTGGCCCGGCTGGCCGCGCTGCGCGCCGCGCCTTCCGATATTGCCGCCATGAGCGACCTTGCGGACCGCGTCGGCAAGGCCGAGGACATGGACAGCCGCGAACTCTGGGACAGCGCCCTGCACCGGGCCATTGCACGCGCAGCACGCAACACGTTGTTCCTGGCACTTTTCGACGTTGTGGACCGGGTCCGGCAGGACACCGCCTGGCGCCATGTGCGCGAAGCCTTGAGAACCGACGATGCCCTGACGCTGTACCGGGCTCAGCATGTCGACATCATCGCGGCCATTGCCAACCGGGACCCAATCGCCGCGGAAAAGACCATGCGCACCCACCTGCTGGCGCTGCAGGAGCGTCTCCTTTTCCAGAGTGCAAGCGAGGCGGCAAATGCCGACTGAGGCCCCCGTTCTTGAGGTTCAGGACCTCTCGCTCCGTTTCAAGGGTGCCCCGGCAAACATCGTCGATGGGCTGTCCTTTGCCGTCCGTCCGGGCGAAACCCTGTGCATCGTCGGAGAAAGCGGCTGCGGCAAGTCGGTGACCGCCTTGTCGCTGATGGGCCTGCTGCCCCGAGGTGTTGCCAGGGTCATGTCCGGCACGGCAACTTTCGCGGGGCAGGACCTTCTGGCCCTGCCAGAGCGCGCGCTCGCCGACCTGCGCGGCGACCGTATTTCCATGATCTTCCAGGAGCCGATGACCTCGCTCAATCCGTCTTACAGGATTGGCGACCAGATATCGGAAATCGTGCTGCGGCATCGCCCGGTGAACCGTGTGCAGGCCCGCGCAAGGGCACTGGAAATGCTGGAGCGGGTCAAGATTCCGGCCGCGTCCAGCCGGCTGGACGATTACCCGCATGAGCTTTCCGGCGGTATGCGTCAGCGCGTCATGATTGCCATGGCACTTGCCAACGACCCGGTTCTGCTGATCGCCGACGAGCCGACCACCGCGCTGGACGTGACCATCCAGGCGCAGATCATCGACCTGATCGAAGACCTGCAGAAGGAAAGCGGAACGGCGCTGATCATGATCACGCATGATCTGGGCGTCGTCGCCGAAATCGCCGACCGCGTCTGTGTGATGTACGCGGGGCGCGCGGTGGAGGAAGGCCCGGTCGCCGCAATTTTCGACGATCCGCAACACCCCTACACCATCGGCCTGATGAGCTCCGTGCCGTCGGTCGGGCCCCGGTCCGGCAGGCTGGCAACCATTGGCGGCATGGTGCCTGCCATCGACAACATGCCGTCCGGGTGCCGGTTCACACCGCGCTGCCCCTTTTCCGGAACCGGTTGCAAAACAACGCCGGCACTTGTCGAACTTGGCCCATCTCACCGGGCCGCCTGCCATTACGCCCCCTTGGAAAGCGCATTTGCGGAGGCTGCCGGATGAGCCTGCCAACCCGGGACAAGATCATCGAGACGCGCGCCGTCACCAAGCGTTTCGGCGGCCGCAAGAGCCTTTTCAAACCGGCAACCTCGGTCAGTGCCGTCAACGGTGTATCGCTGACCATCAAACGTGGAGAAACCTTCTCCATCGTTGGAGAAAGCGGCTGCGGAAAATCCACGCTGGCACGTCTTCTCGTCCGCCTGCTGACACCGTCGGACGGTGCGGTTCTTTACGACGGCAACGACATTTCCGCCCTGTCCGAACAGGAAATGCGCCGGTTGCGGAAAGATCTGCAGTTCGTGTTCCAGGACCCGTTTTCCTCTCTCAATCCGCGCATGACCGTCGGCGCGCTGATCGAGGAACCGATGAAGGTTCACACGGCGCTGACCCGTACCGAAAGGCGGCAGAAGGTCGCCGAGCTTCTGAACAAGGTCGGCCTGCGTCCAGCCTTTGCCAACCGCTATCCGCACGAGTTTTCCGGCGGTCAGCGCCAGCGCATCGGCATAGCCCGGGCGCTCGCCAGCGGTCCCAAGGTGATCGTCGGCGATGAACCCGTTTCGGCACTGGATGTTTCGGTGCAGGCCCAGGTCATCAATCTTCTGGAAGACCTGAAGTCGGAATTCGACCTGACGCTGGTCCTGATCGCCCACGATCTGGCGGTCATCCGCCACATGAGCGACCGGGTGGCTGTCATGTACCTGGGCGAAATCGTCGAGTTGGCGCCGAACGACGCGCTCTTCGACAAGCCGTTGCATCCCTATACCCAGGCCCTGATGCGCGCGATCCCGATTGCCTCACCCCATGGCCGGTCGATGAAGGCCGCTCTCCTGGGCGACGTGCCCTCGCCGCTGGATCCGCCTTCAGGCTGCCGTTTCCATCCGCGTTGTCCGCACGCGACCGACCTTTGCAGCCGGGAGAAACCGGTGCCCGCCAATGTTGCCGGTGACCGGACCGTCGCCTGTCACCACTGGGAAAAGATTGCAGACGATGCCCAGCCCCCGGTTCAGGAACCGCCAAGGAGCCCCAATGCGGAAAAGCGCTTCGCGCTGTTCCGGACCCGAAGTCAACAAAAAGAGCCGACGACGGCCGCAAGACCATAAATCGAGCCCTTCCGAGAGGAGTACAAACATGCGTAAGGATTTCCTTGCCGCGCTGCTGCTCAGCGCAACGACCCTGGCCACGGCCGCCCAAGCCGCCGATCTTCGTATCGGCCTGCAGGACGATGCCGATGTGCTGGATCCCGATCAGTCCCGGACCTTTGTCGGCCGTATCGTCTACACCTCGCTGTGCGACAAGCTGGTGGACATCACCCCGGATCTGGAAATCATCCCGCAGCTGGCCACCGGCTGGACCTGGTCTGACGACGGCAAGGTTCTGACCATGGACCTGCGCGAAGGCGTGACCTTCCACGACGGCACGCCCTTTGACGCGGAAGCGGTGAAGGCCAACATCGAGCGCTCGAAGACCCTTCCGGAAAGCCGCCGCAAGAGTGAAGTCAAGTCCATCGAAGGCGTGGAAGTTTCCGGCCCGCTGCAAGTCAAGATCAGCCTCGCCTCGCCGGATGCAACGCTGCTGGCCCAGTTTGCCGACCGCGCCGGCATGATGGTTTCCCCGACCGCCGCAGAAGCCGCCGGGGCCGACTTCGGCAACAACCCGGTCTGTTCCGGCCCGTTCAAGTTCGTTGAACGCGTCCAGCAGGACCGCATTGTTCTGTCCAAGTTCGACGACTACTGGAACAAGGATGCCATCAACTTCGACACCGTCACGTTCCTGCCGATCCCCGATACAACCGTGCGTCTCGCCAACCTGCGCTCCGGCGATATCGACATGCTTGAACGCCTTGCTGCAACCGACGTCGCCTCGGTAAAGGGCGATGCCAACCTCGGCTTCGCGGAAGCCGTCAGCCTTGGCTACCAGGGCATCACGGTGAACCTCAACAACGGCGAGAAGGGTGACAACCCGTTCGGCAACGAGCCGAAGATCCGCCAGGCCTTCAGCCTTTCGCTCGACCGTGACGCGATCAACCAGGTTGTCTTCGAAGGCGCCTTTGCACCCGGCAACCAGCCGTTCCCGCCGACCAGCCCCTGGTACGACAAGGACTATCCGGTTCCGGCACGGGATGTCGAAAAGGCAAAGGCCCTGCTGAAGGAAGCCGGTTATGACAGCCTCGACGTCGAAGTGCAGGTGGCCAACAACCCCGTGCAGACGCAGATGATGCAGGTTGTTCAGTCGATGGCGGCGGAAGCCGGTTTCAACGTCAAACTGAAGTCGATGGAATTCGCCAGCCTGCTGGCGGACCAGTCCGCGGGCAACTACCAGGCAAGCCAGGTGGGCTGGTCGGGTCGTGTCGATCCGGATGGCAACATCCACCAGTTCATGACCTGCAAGGGCGGGATCAACGATTCCAAGGTCTGCATTCCGGAAGTCGACAAGCTGCTGGACGAGGCGCGGCAGAGCAATGACACCGCCACGCGCAAGGCCAAGTATGACGCGGCACGGGATATCCTGATCAACGAATTGCCGATCGTCTATCTCTACCACCCGACCTGGATCTGGGCCCTGTCCGGCAAGCTGGAAGGCTTCACCGCCTATCCTGACGGCATGATCCGCCTCGAGAACGTCAAGTTCAAATAACCAGACGCATGACGGGACCCGGCTCTTGCCGGGTCTCGATCCAAACGGATTTTGCCTGAATGCTGTCCTACATCGTACGCCGGCTGCTCATCGCCATCCCGACGCTCATTCTGGTCTCGGTCTTCGTGTTCGTGCTGCAGAAACTGCTGCCCGGCGACCCGGCGCTCGTGCTTGCCGGCGAAGAACGCGATCCTGAAGTGCTGGCGTTCATCCGCGAGAAATACCGGCTCAACGACCCGATCCTCTACCAGTATTTTTCCTGGATGAAGGCCATGCTGCAGGGCGATCTCGGCATTTCGCTGCGGACCAACCAGCCGGTGACGCAGCTTATTGCCGACAAGCTGCCGGTCACGATCCAGCTCGCGGTGATGGCGATGGTCATCGCCTTCGCCATAGGCATTCCGGCCGGCATCCTGTCCGCGGTGCGTAAGGGAACCGCCGTGGACTACATCGCCAATTTCGTGGCGCTGTCCGGCCTTTCCATCCCGAATTTCTGGCTCGGCATCATGCTGATCATGCTGGTTTCCGTTCACCTGGGCTGGCTGCCGGCCTCCGGCTATGAATCGCCCTTCGTCGATCCGCTGAAATCACTCCAGACCATGATCATGCCAGCCTTCGTGCTGGGCACGGCACTGGCGGCCACGTTGATGCGGCACACCCGCTCTGCCATGCTGGGTGTCCTGAAGGCCGACTATGTCCGCACCGCCCGTGCCAAAGGTCTTCGAGAGAACGTGGTCATCCTGAAACACGCGTTCCGCAACGCGCTTCTGCCCATCGTCACCCTGAGTGCCCTGCTCTTTGGCGAATTGCTGGCAGGAGCAGTGCTTACGGAACAGATCTTCACCATTCCGGGCTTCGGCAAGCTGATCGTCGATGCGGTCTTCACTCGCGATTATGCCGTCGTCCAGGGGATCGTCATGTGCACGGCTGCCGGCTTCATCCTGATGAACCTGATTGCCGATGTTCTCTACTTCCTTCTCAACCCGCGCATGAGGAGCAGCCTGTGAGCGCCGTGACCACCGCCGCAGATCCGGCCGAGGAAACCATCCGCCTCGAAAGCCGCGCCTGGAAAAAGCTGAAGGCGAACAAGAGCGCGCTGTTCGGTTTCATCATCGTCGCCTTTTTCATCGGCATAGCGGTTGCCGCGCCGCTGCTGCCCATTGCGGACCCGGCCGCAACCAGCTGGAGCGCCGTGCGCAAGGCGCCATCCGCCGCCCACTGGCTCGGCACCGACGAGATCGGCCGGGATATCCTCTCGCGCATGATCTGGGGCGCGCAGGCCTCGCTGATGGCGGGCGTCGTGTCCGTGCTGATCGCCGTGCTGATCGGCGTGCCCTTTGGTCTTCTGTCGGGCTATTTCGGTGGCTGGATCGACCAGGCGATCTCACGGGTCACCGATGCGCTTCTGGCAACGCCCTTTCTCATTCTGGCAATTGCGCTTGCCGCGTTCCTGGGGCCGAGCCTCAGCAACGCCATGATCGCCATCGGCCTGTCGGCCATGCCGATCTTCGTGCGCCTGACACGCGGCCAGGTGCTGTCGGTCAAGACAGAGGACTATGTCGAAGGGGCCCGGGCCATCGGGCTCAGCCATTTCGCGATCATGTCCCGCTACATCCTGCCCAACGTGTTTGCTCCGGTTCTGGTCCAGGCGACCCTGACAGTCGCCACCGCGATCATTGCCGAAGCGAGCCTTTCTTTCCTCGGCCTCGGCCAGCAACCTCCCGCACCGAGCTGGGGTTCCATGCTGAACGTTGCCAAGAACTTCATGACCCAGGCGCCCTGGATGGCCTGGTGGCCGGGTGCGGCGATCTTCCTGGTCGTTCTCGGTTTCAACCTGCTTGGCGATGGCCTGCGCGACGCTCTCGACCCGCGCGAAAGCTGACCCGTTTTTTTTAAACCCAAAGAGTAACTCATGCCGACTTTCACCACCCGCCCCGAAATCACCGGCACCTTCGGTGTCGTCACTTCCACCCACTGGATCGCAAGCGCCGTCGGCATGAGCATCCTGGAAAAAGGCGGCAATGCCTTTGACGCCGCCGTTGCGACCGGGCTTGTGCTGCAGGTTCTGGAGCCGCATCTGAACGGCCCTGCCGGCGATTTGCCGGTGATCTTCCACAAGGGCGGAACCGGCGAAACCAAGGTCGTTTGCGGCCAGGGACCTGCCCCGGCGGGAGCCACCATCGACCATTACAAGGCGGAGGGGCTGGATCTCATTCCGGGCAACGGCCTGCTGTCGACCGTCATTCCGGGTGCCTTCGACGGCTGGATGCTGATGCTGCGCGACCACGGCACCTTGAGCCTGCGCGATGTGCTGGAGCCTGCGATCTATTACGCTGAAAACGGCCAGCCCATGTTGCCGGGTGCAGCGGCGACCATCGGCGGGCTGAAGGACTTCTTCCAGACAGAATGGCCGACGTCCTTCGAGGCCTGGGTGCCTGGCGGAAACGTGCCGGAAGCCGGCGAGATGTTCAAGAACCCGGTTCTGGCCCAGACCTGGACCCGGCTCTTGAGCGAAGCGGAAAGCCAATCCGGCCGCGAGAAGCAGATCGACGCGGCACGGGACTGTTTCTACCGCGGCTTCATTGCCGAGGAGATAGCGGCCTTCCTGGAAACCGCCGAGGTGATGGATGGTTCGGGCGCCAAGCACAAGGGTGTGCTGACCGCCGACGATCTGGCGACCTGGAGTGCGACTTACGAAGATCCGCTCCTGAGCGACTATCACGACTGGACCGTTGCCAAGACCGGCCCATGGGGACAGGGGCCTGTGCTCCTGCAAGCGCTGGCGCTCCTGAAAGGCTTCGACATCGGCGCAATGGACCCGGCTGGTGCCGACTTCGTCCACCATGTGACCGAAGCCATGAAGCTCGCCTATGCAGACCGCGAGGTCTATTACGGCGATCCGGCCTTTGTTGACGTTCCGATGAGCACGCTGCTGTCGGACGACTACAACGATGCGCGGCGCAAACTGATTTCCGACACCGCTTCCTTCGACCTACGCCCTGGCGTTCTGCCGGGCTTCGAAGACCAGGTGGCTGCCAACATGGCCGTGATCGAGCGCGCAGGCATTGCCAACACGGGTCTTTACGAACCGACGATGGCGCATCTTTCCGAGCGGCGGGGCGACACGGTTCATCTCGACATCATCGACCGCTGGGGCAACATGGTTGCCGCGACCCCGTCCGGCGGCTGGCTGCAATCCTCTCCGATCATTCCCGCGCTCGGCTTCTGCCTGAATTCCCGCGCGCAGATGTTCTGGCTGGAAGACGGCCTGCCGACCAGCCTGGCGCCCGGCAAACGCCCGCGCACCACGCTGACGCCGAGCCTGGCCTTCCATGAAGGGCGACCGGCGATGGTGTTCGGCACACCAGGCGGCGACCAGCAGGACCAGTGGCAGCTCTCCCTGTTCCTGCGGCTGGTGCATCACAGCCTCAACCTGCAGGAAGCCATCGATCTGCCGCTGTTCCACACGACCCATTTCCCGACGTCGTTCCACCCGCGCCAGCGTCAGCCGGGGCACGTGATGGCGGAAGGCAATTTCAGCTCCGAGACAATCAATCTGCTGCGGGCCCGCGGGCATTCGGTGGAAGTTTCCGGCAACTGGACCATTGGCCGGCTGACCGCCGCCAAGCGCAGCGCTGACGGCGTCCTGAAGGCAGCGGCGACCCCGCGCCTGATGCAGGCCTACGCGGTCGGTCGATAGACGGCACCACAGCCCCGCCGATCTCTTGCACCTATCGGCGCCGGCGGGGCTTTCAAACCCGTGCGAAGAGCTCTCTGAGGGCTTCGGCGTCGATCGCCCGGCAAACCGCACCTGCGGGCCTTGCGGTTGGCGTGTCTTCGGCCGCCAGCATGGCGTTGAGGACAGCTTCCTCGATTGCCTCCACTGCAGCCATGTAGACCGGATCGAGCAGATCGTCGTTCAGCGACACCATGGATTTCCACGGCCCGCTGAGCTGCGGCAGATCCATTTCATTGGCCGTGCTGAAAGCAAGGAAAATGTCGCCGGAGCTGTTGCCGCCCGGCGTTCCGCCCCGGCCAATGCCGATGGTCGCGCGGCGGGCCAGACGGTCGAGCTGGGAAGGCAGCAGCGGCAGATCCGTTGCGATGATCACGATGATAGAGCCACGCTCCGCCTTGAAGCCAGGCAACCGGTTTTCCATCATCTTTTCCCCGACGGCCTGTCCCAGCACCTTGAACCATGGCCGAAGACCGTGGTTCGCCTGCACAAGAACCCCGACCGTGTGGGGCTTGCCACCTGCTTCGATACGCCGTGAGGCGGTGCCCGTTCCTCCCTTGAACTCGTAGCAGATCATGCCGGCACCACCGCCGACATTGCCTTCGGCAGGCGGATTGGATGTCGCGTTTTCGAGGGCTTTTGCCGCGTGTTCCGGCCGTACATGCAGGCCATTGATGTCGTTCAGGACACCGTCATATGTTTCCGCGACAACCGGCATCGCCCAAAGGTGGTTGTTCTCCCAGGCATCGCGATAGGTATCGACCATCCAGCGTACGGCGGCCTCGTGCGCAGCGCCTACGCTGTGCGTATTGGTGATCAGGATCGGGCCGGTGAAATAGCCCGCGTCCTTGACCCAGTGACTGCCGGTCATTTCACCGTTGCCGTTGAGCGAATGCAGCCCCGCCCACACCGGACGCGGTGTCGATGTCCGCCCCCTGGGCAGGATTGCCGTGACGCCGGTCTGCACGGGAAGACCGTTGCTCGCGAGCGCAGGTGTCAGCCTCGAGGAAAGCGTTTCATAGCCGACAAGCACCCCTTCGACATCGGTAATCGCGTTTTGCGGACCCGGAGTGCCCGGCATGGGAAGTCCCAGGTCGCGGGCACGTTTGGAGTTATGTTTCTGCGTCATTTCTTGCGGGACCGCATGTAGAGGCCAACGGATGCGATGATGAACGAAAACACCAGCATGACCGTGGCAATTGCATTGATTTCCGGTTTGATGCCCCTGCGCAGCATCCCGTAGATGTGAACAGGCAGGGTCGTGGAATCGACGCCGGAGATGAAATAGGTGATCACCAGATCATCCATCGAGATGATGAAGGCGAGCATCGCACCGCCGATGACACCCGGTGCGATCAGCGGCAGGGTCACCCGCCGGAATGTCCTCCAGCCATCGGCCCCCAGATCCGCCGATGCCTCTTCCAGGCTGTCGTCCATATCCGCGATGCGGGCGCTGACCACGATGAACACGTAACTGCTGAGGAACGTGCAGTGGCCGATGATGATCGTGTGCAGGCCAAGACCGAAGCCGAAGGACACGAAGAAGATCAACAGTGCGATGCCGAGGATGATGTCGGGCATGATCATCGGCATGAACAGAAGGGCCCGGTAGAAATTCTTGAGGCGGAACCGGAAGCGGGCGACCGCCAACGCAACCGACGTTCCGAGCACCGTCGACACCGCCGTCGTGATAAGGGCTACCGTCAGGCTGTTCAGGACCGCGTTATAGAGCTGATCGGTTGATTCCACATAAAGCGTCAGCTCGTTCAGTTCCGTCGGGAAGCCGAAGATCGTGCGGTACCAGTCGAAGGTAAACCCCTGCCAGATCATCATGTTGACCGGGTTGGAGTTGAACGAGAACGCCGTGATCAACAGGATCGGCACGTAGATGAAGACCAGAAACAGCCATCCGTAGACCGACAGGAACAGGTTTCGCCAGGAAATCTTGCGCCTCATGCCGCAACCTCCTCTGCCACCTTCGATCCGCCGGAGCGCCGCTCTTCACGGGTAACAATGCGGATGTAGTAGAGAAGCAGGACCAGGACGGCGGCCATCACCATCATTCCGAGCGCCGCTCCGAAGGGCCAGTTGCGCGCCGACAGGAATTGCTGCTCGATCAGATTGCCGATCATGACCACCTTTGCCCCGCCGAGAAGCGACGGCACGATGAAATTCCCGAGGCTCGGGATGAAAACGATGATTGAGCCACCGACGATGCCCGGTAGGGTCATCGGCAGGATCACGCGAAAGAACGTCTGAAGCCGGTTGGCACCCAGGTCCTGCGAGGCTTCAATCAGGCTGTGGTCCAGCTTTTCGATGCTGGCATAGAGCGGCAGGAACATGAACGGCACGAACACATAGACCATGCCGATGACCACCGCCGTGCCTGTGAAGATGATTTCCAGCGGCTCATCGATCAGTCCGAGGCCCATCAGCGCCTGATTGAAGAAACCGGTCGGCCGCAGGATCAGGACCCACGCGAACAGACGCACGATCAGGCTGATGAAGAAAGGCAGCGTGATCAGGAAGATGACCAGGTTTTTCATCCTGTCCGACATCCGCGACACCCAGAAAGCGACCGGGTAACAGAGGATGAGGCTGAGCAAGACAGTGGTTGCCGCCAGCTTCACCGACCGCAGAAAGATCTCGATATAGACCGGGTCGAAGCGCTCGTACTTGGTGTCGGCCCAGCCCAGGATGCGGCCGTAGTTCAGGTGAAAGAATTTCCATTCAACGCCGCCATAAAGACCCGGTGTGAGCCAGGAATAGACGATCATGATGGTGAGCGGCCCGAGGAAGAAGATCGTAAGAAAGGCGGACGGTGGCAGCAAGAGGCCAAACAGCGTCAGCTTTCTCCTGTTTTCCAGTGTGTTGTGCCCCCTGCTCATGCCGGAGCTCCATTTCCCGGAATGAGGTGCACGGCATCATGCGGCACGAACAGCGAAGTCCGTTCGCCGATGGTGTGATGCGACGTGCCAGGTCCCGCCCGAAGCGATGCCCTGACCGGCGGCAGCCCCTGGCAAGAAAGGACAAGACGGTAATCGGTTCCGGCGAAAAAGCTCTCGCTGACGGTGCCCGAGATTTCGTGTCCCGCCCGCTCGCCAGAACCGCTTTGCCCCAGGTCCGCCAGAAGGTTTTCCGGCCGGATCAACACCTTAGCCGGATCACCTCGCTTCAGGCCGTTTACCGGACAATCGCGTATGACGGTACCATCGGTCAGAACGACGTCGCAACGCGCACCGGCAACCGAAACCACTGTCGCGTCCAGGAGGTTGCTTTCGCCGATGAAGCGAGCAACGAATTCGTTCGCTGGACGTCGGTAGAGCTCTTCAGGCGCATCCAGTTGCTGGATGTTGCCGCCGTTCAGCACCGCGATCCGGTCCGACATCACCAGCGCTTCTTCCTGATCGTGGGTGACGAAGATGAACGAGATGCCAAGTTCGTGCTGCAGGGTCTTCAGCTCCTGCTGCATCTTGTGGCGCAGGTTCTTGTCCAGCGCCGACAGGGGTTCGTCCAGCAGAAGAATTTTTGGCCGCGCCACAAGCGAGCGGGCAAGGGCCACTCGCTGTTGCTGCCCACCGGAAAGCTGGCCGATCTTGCGCGCGCCCATTCCGGCAAGGCCGACAAGCTCAAGCATGCTGCCGACACGCTGTCTGATTTCCGCTTTCGCGACGCCTCTAACCTCGAGGCTGTAGGCAACGTTCCGTTGCACCGACAGGTGCGGGAACAGCGCATATCTTTGAAAGACGGTGTTGACCGGTCGTTTGTGTGCCGGCTGATCCGATACCGGTTGGCCGTCTATGTAGATCTCGCCACCGTCGAGATCCTCAAACCCGCTGACCGCCCTCAGCAAGGTGGTCTTGCCGCAGCCCGACGGGCCAAGCAGCGTCAGAAACTCGTTGTGAGCCACTGTCAGGGACACGTTGTCCAGTGCCCGGATGACGCCACCTTCCGGAGCCTGAAAGCTCTTGGAGGCGCTTTCGATCCTCAAAATTCCTTGCATTCTACCCCCTCGGAACGTCAGGCGACATGCGCGGCCCGTGGCCGCGCAGTCTGGTCGTGACGGTCGTCCGCATCCGCACTCATTGTGCCGTTTTGATGCGCGTCCATTCACTGTTGTAAAGCTGAAGGTCGCGGCCGAGGTCCACGAAGATCTGCAGCTTTTCCATCACGTCCTGAGGCGGGTAGATGCTTTCGTTGTTGGCAATTTCCGGCGGCAGGAGCTCCCGGGCCGGCAGGTTCGGGGTGCCATTCAGCTGCTGCTGTACGTTCAGCGCGGAAATTTCCGGCTGAAGATAGAATTGCAGGAACTTCTTTGCGTTGTCCTTGTTCGGTGCGCTGGCCAGGACGCAGATATCCTCCTGGTACATGGTCGCGCCTTCCTCCGGGATGACGTAGGCGAGCACGTCCGGAGCCTGCTGCACGAAAATGTTCGCGCCGACATACCAGTGTGCCGCCGCCACATCGCCGGACTGGACCAGCGGAATGCTGTCGTAGGTAAAGGCGGTGACGTTCTTCTTGCGCTCCAGAATGTAATCTGCCGCAGCCTTGATCTCGGCTTCATCAGTGGAATTGACCGACGTGCCGTTCATGATGTGACCAATGCCGATGGTCTCGCGCAGATCGTCGAGAAGGATGATCTTCTCGCCCTTGTCAGCCAGGGCGAAGAAATCCTTCCAGCCGGTCATTTCGGCCACTTTCTGCTTGTTGTAGGCGATGCCGACTGTGCCCCAGGCATACGGCAGACAGTATTCCGCGTCCGGATCTGTCTTCGCGCGGATGAACTGCGGGTCGATGTTCTTGAAAGCCGGATCGCTGCCGATGCCGGTCTTTTCCAGCAAACCAAGCTGGAACATGATGTCGTGCATATGGACCGACGGGAACACGATATCGTAACCGGTGGCGCCGGCCTGGATCTTCGCAAGCATTTCCTCGTTGGAGCCATAGGTGTCCAGGTTCACCTTGATCCCCGTCTCCTCGGTAAATCTGGTCAGAACCTGCGGATTTATGTAGTCGCCCCAATTGTAGAGATTCAGTTCTTCCTCGGCCTGCGCAGCACTGGCAACAGCCACCAGTGCCGCTGCGCCAAGTGTTGCCTTGGCAACTCTCTTCAGCGTGTTGTTAGTCATGGAACCCTCTGGTTTGCTGCCACGTTTCTGGGAGGTGAACGGGCTTGCGTCCAAAAGGAGATTGAATTATGACATTTCTGTCAAATGTTATTTTTCTGTCATTTTGGGAACTGAAATGGAAGCCGGCTTCTCCTCCTTCCCTCAGGCGAAATTCGATGAATTCATCAAACGCTTGCAGGATGAAACACCCAAACTCCCCAAGCAGGAGGCCCGGCTTGCGCAGTTTGTCAGCCTGAATATTTCATCTCTCGGACTGGAAACCGGAAAATCTCTCGCGGAAAAGGCGGGGGTTTCAGAGGTCACCGTCGGAAGGTTGCTGCGCCGGCTCGGATGCGACGGCATGAAAGGGCTGAAGCAGCTGCTGCGCGAACATTATTCGGTCACCACGGCCTCCTTCGTCACCGACGGGGACATCCCTTTGCGGTTCGTCGAGACGCTGGAAGCCGAGGTCCAGGGACTGACCAACGTCTTCAACCAGACGCAAGGCGATAACTGGGAAGAGGTCATCCGACTGGTTTCGGCTTCCGAGACGATTTACGCCACGGGATTTCAGTCGATCCGGGGAACAGTGGAGGATTTCGCCCGCCGGATGGCGCTCGCGCGAAAGAATGTCCATTTCCTGTCCGCCCATGACGGCATGCTGGGCGAGTGGCTTGATCACGGTCCGGAAACGGCCGCCACAACATGCCTTATCCTGGTGGACGTCGTGCCCTATGCATCGGAATCGCTGAAGCTCGCCCGGCTGGCAAAGAGCCAGGGCCGATCAGTGATTGTGGTTTCGGACGAATATTGCCACTGGAGTAGGGAGATCGCCGATGCCGCCGTCTATGCGCCTTCCAGAACGGGCCTCTTTCTGGAATCGACAATCGGGATCGTTGCCGCGCTCAGCCTGATGGTCGACATTGCAGCCAGGGCCAACGAGACGACTTCGAGCCACCGTCTGGTACAATGGAAGGCGAATTCGAAGAAGCTCGGACTGTTCTAGCGTAGGGTCAGAACGTCGGCGGCGTACAGGCGCTGACAACGACACAGCGGCCGTTTCGCAGTGCCTTGAACCTGTGTGGGATCGAGCTCTTGAAGAGGTAGGCATCTCCAGGTCCGAGGACCTTTCTCTGCTCGCCGACGGTAACTTCAAGCCGTCCCTCAATGACGATACCGGCTTCCTCGCCCTCGTGGCTGAGCATGACCCGCCCTGTATCCGCACCCGCTTCATAAACTTCGTAAAGCATCTGCAGCTCGTGTCCGAAGAGGCTGTTGCCGACTTGCCTGTAAGAAATGTTGCCCTTGCCGATTTCGGTCAGCTCATCGACGCCGAAAAACACCTGCTCCTGCCGCTCCGGCTCATAGGCGAAAAACTCGGAAAGACCGATCGGTATACCGTCCAGAACACGTTTCAGCGCGCTCAGGGAGGTGTTGATCTTGGCCGCTTCCAGCTGAGAGATGAAACCGTTGGTGACACCGGCCCGTTTGGCCAATTCCCGCTGTGAATAGCCATGCGCTTCCCGGATCGCCCGCAGGCGCAATCCGACGTCGCGTGAGAAGTCATCGGTGTTTAGTGTGTTTATCATCCTAAACAGTTTCCCATTCAAAATGCGTCTTTTCAATACCTTGATGTCTGCAAGAAACAGACTATTCGGCTTGTCAAAATCAGTGCTTTCTAGTGCGACCGACCGAGGAGGCACACATGAACATCGTCAACAACAACACAGATATTCGATCCAACCAGCCGCTTGACGCTTACTGGATGCCGTTTACCGCGAACCGTCAGTTCAAGCAGTCTCCACGCATGCTGGTCTCGGCCAAGGGCATGCATTACCGCAGCGACGACGGCCGCAGCATTCTCGACGGCACTGCGGGCCTCTGGTGCTGCAATGCCGGACACGGTTATGAAGAGATCACCAATGCGGTCGCCCGGCAGCTGTCCGAACTGGACTACGCGCCCTCCTTCCAGATGGGCCATCCGATTGCCTTCGAATTTGCAGAACGTCTGAAGTCGGTTGCGCCGGAAGGCTTCAACCATGTCTTCTTTACCGGATCCGGGTCTGAATCCGTCGACACGGCCCTGAAGATGGCGCTCGCCTATCACCGCGCCAGGGGAGACGCTTCCCGAACCCGGTTGATCGGTCGCGAACGCGGTTATCACGGTGTCGGCTTCGGCGGAATTTCCGTTGGCGGCATCGTCAACAACCGCCGCCATTTCGGGTCGCTCCTGACCGGTGTCGATCACTTGCCGCACACCCATGCTCCCGAACACAACAGCTTCAGCAAGGGCCAGCCGGAGTGGGGCGCACATCTAGCCGACGATCTGGAACGGATCGTCGCGCTACATGGGGCGGAGACAATCGCGGCCGTTATCGTCGAACCGGTCGCCGGTTCCACCGGTGTCCTGATCCCGCCCAAGGGATATCTGGAACGACTGCGTGCGATCTGCGACCGTCACGGTATCCTGTTGATATTCGATGAGGTCATCACCGGTTTCGGACGCCTTGGCGCCCCTTTCGCATCCGATTTCTTCGGCGTGAAACCGGATCTCTTTACCACTGCCAAGGGTCTTACCAACGGCGTCATTCCGATGGGAGCGGTCTTCGCGCAAGACGCGATCTATGAAGCCTTCATGGATGGTCCGGCCGAAACAATCGAACTCTTCCACGGCTATACCTATTCCGGTCACCCGGTTGCCTGCGCCGCCGGCCTTGCCACGCTCGATATCTACGAAAAACATAAGCTTCTGACCCGTGGTTCGGAGATTTCAAACGCCTGGGAAGACCGTATCCATACGCTCAAGAGCGCCAAACACGTCAAGGACATCCGCACTGTTGGCGTCATTGCCGGCATTGAACTCAACTCCCGCGAGGACGCGCCCGGAAAACGTGCTTACGAGGTTTTCGTCAAGTGCTTCGAGGCGGGCTTGCTGATCCGCGTGACTGGCGACATCATCGCCCTTTCGCCTCCATTGATTGTAGAAGAAGGCATGATTGACGAGATGGTGGAAACACTGGGACAGGTTCTCTCCGAAACGGCCTAGGTTTCCGTTCTTTCGCCCGGCCCTGTCATAATGGCACAAAAAACCCCGGTCAGTTTTTCTGCCGGGGTTATTTGTTTGTTTCGGTATGTGGCTTTGGGCGTTTTGTGGCCTTCGGCGTCGGGCATAGCGCTTTTTGTGGGGGCGCTGGTCAGTTTAAAATCTGTATCCGTTACCAACAAAAAACCCGGCGCGAGGCCGGGTTATTTGTTGGTTGCGGGAGCAGGATTTGAACCTGCGACCTTCAGGTTATGAGCCTGACGAGCTACCGGGCTGCTCCATCCCGCGTTGTTTTTTTGTTTGTCCTTGGCGCGCTGCGCGTTTGGTCCAAGTGGGT